>NZ_CP150300.1:0-2400000 GCF_037991315.1 Paenibacillus sp. FSL H8-0079 | reverse complement strand
ATAAGGTATTTCGCTACATTGGTAATATATAGAATTATATATACAAAGGAAAAACACGTGATACAAAGTGTCACATGTTCATCCCTTTTAAGCTTATTTTTGTCTTCAATGAGCATATTGGTATAGATTCCAGACCTTTATCATCTTCTGTAAGCCAAAAGCTGCTACTTCCCGTATCCGTCTACACCGGATGCGGGTTTTTGGCATGATCTTTGGTCTTTTTGATAGAAGGAAATATCAGTATGCAAAGCGAATTGGACGAGAAACACATTTTAACAACGCCTGCCGGAACATGCTTGTGAATCCTGATGCTGATCCATTATAAATTAATGAACAGTTGAAATATTGGTGACACTCATGATGTCACTTATAAGCTGTTACAATAGAATTATAACTACGACATCACTTTCCGGCGGCGCAAAGATCGAAACGGAGTGGCTGACATGAACAGAACAAATCGGCTTGCTGCCATCGTTATGGCATTACAGCATGGTCACGAAACGGCACACTCATTGGGCGAGAAATTTGAAGTTTCCCGTCGCACCATTCTACGGGATATTCAGTCCCTCTCCGAGATGAATGTGCCCATTATTGCCATTTCCGGTCCGGGAGGCGGTTTCAGACTTATGGAGGGTTACGTATTGCCCCCATTACAGCTGGACCCGGTTGAAGCAGCGACGCTCATATTCGCTCTTGAAGGTCTAAGTCGCTACGCCGACACACCCTTTCATGAGAAACGCTGGACCCTGATGAACAAAGTTAAGGCCATCATTCCGGATGATATCATGTCGCGAATAGATCCCATGCTCCAACAGCTGCATCATCATATTCCGGACCGCAATTACATCCTTCCTCATCTGGATGCACTCCTGGCATGCATACCCGAACATGGGTGGCTGAATGTGCTGTATCGCTCCGTATCACGTCAGCGATGGTTGCGTGTCTGTCCCACACGAGTATATGCTTCCTCCGGCTTCTGGTACTGTGAAGCATATTCCATCGAACATGGTGAACAGCGTCTGTTCCGTATCGACCGAATTATCGATGTCAAGGCGATCGAATCACAGGATGCACAGGTGCTGAACGAACACGCGCAGCAACAGCAGAGCAGGCCGCTCCCTCCAGAGCAGCCGCTAACCCGGGTTACAGTGCGACTAAGTTATCGGGGAATGATTGAAGCTGAACAGGACGAGCATATCGGCGAAAAGATGATTGAAATTGCCCCGGATCTCTGGGAATTGTCATTCCTTTGTCCACCAGGAGAGTGGGACTGGGCCGTACGATTCTTTTACCGATTGGGACGTGAAGCCGAAGTGATCGAACCTCTCCAACTTCGCAGCGAGATTCGTCAGCATGCCGAGGAAGTAAGCCGGATATACCTTGCTTCAACCAAGTAATTGCTTCACCATACTGCCTAAAGGAGCCTGCTGATATCATGACATATGAACCCGTTGTAACGTACGAAGAAGCAGTACAGCGTATCCAGTCTATAGGACTGCTGCCTCTTGCTCCCCTATTTACCGAATACCCTTCACTGTCATCGCTAACCCCCAAAGAACATTGGCACAAGGATGATGAATTGGATCCCTGGTTATGGCGTTCACGCCTGGCTGAAGAGGGCGTTGCTGCATATGGAAAGTTCGTCAAAAAGAAAGCGCTTCTTATCTCGAATGAATACTTCCCTTGGATACACCGACTGCTTGCCGACTCTAGAAGCATCGAGGAACAGTATGAAGCAGGTCTATTGTCCCGTGAAGCATTCAAACTCCATGCGTTAGTTGCAGAACAGGAAGGTATCGATGGACGTGCCCTTCGTTCTCAGGCAGGATTCGGAGCAAAAGAAGACAAAAAAGCATTTGACCGCGGACTTCTGGACCTTCAGGGCTGTGCAGCCATTGTGATCAGTGGCACCAAAGAAAAAGAAGGGCTCTCGGAAGGCAAAGTTGCCTGGAACAGCTCCGCATACGAGACTGCTGGTCACTGGATGGAACGTCACGGTATTAAGCCGTTTGAAGGTAGCGTTGCAGAGGCGCGTGAACTGCTGGTTGCTCAACTGCAACAACATGCTTCACCAGCCGCATTATCAAGCATCGCCAAAGCCCTTGGCATCCATGGAATCTAAATAAAGCCAATCCCGGTTGTAGTGCACATTTCAACCGGAATTGGCTGCAGTTCATCATATAATATATCGCAGATGATATTGCAGACGATAAACAACATCCAGCCAGAATGGGTTCAGAGAATTACGCCATCCTTGAATATGGCAATCTCTCGGAATCCATGCTGCTCACTGAGTGTGTGTGACCGTCCTGAAGCAATGTCAATCAGTTGACTGAACAGCTGTACTTTGACCTCATCCATCGTGCGCCCTTCCAACAGCTGGCCCGCGTTGAAGTCAATCCAGTGTTTTTTGCGATTCGCCAGATCGGATTGGGTCGCAATCTTGACGGTAGGTACCGGACCTCCGAAGGGAGTCCCCCGCCCTGTTGTGAAGAGCACAATATGTGCACCGGCCGCAGACAGCGCCGTTACAGACACCAGGTCATTACCCGGTGCTTCTACAATGTTCAGACCGGTTTGAGATACACGTTTGCCATAACGTAGAACGTCGACTACGGAAGAACGTCCTCCCTTTTGCGTACATCCAAGTGACTTTTCCTCTAGCGTTGTGATGCCACCAGCCTTATTCCCAGGTGAAGGATTCTCATAGATGTTCTGGCCATGGTTCACAAAATATTGCTTGAAGCCGTTCACGAGGTCCACCAAATCGTGAAACACCTGCTCATTGGCAGCCCGGTTCATTAAGATCGTCTCCGCACCAAACATCTCCGGAACTTCCGTCAGAATAGCCGTACCCCCGGCAGCAACCAGCATATCCGCAACTGCACCGACCAGCGGATTGGCTGTAATGCCAGATAAACCATCGGAACCGCCACACTTCAAACCAATTTTGAGTTTACTGAGCGGAAGCGGCTGCCGTTGTTCATGTTCGACGATCTCCACAAGTTCTTCCATCATTCGAAGCCCTTCCTCAAGCTCGTCATCCGCTTCCTGCGCTTTGAGAAACCGTACTTTGCCTCGGTATTCCGGAGCAATACATTCACGGAACTCGTCTACTTGGTTGTTCTCACAGCCCAGACCGATAACGAGCACGCCCCCTGCATTCGGATGCTCCACCAAGGAGGCCAGCAACTGTTGTGTATACTTCAGATCATCGCCAAGCTGTGAACACCCGAATGGATGTGGAAAGTGATATACCCCATCTACCCGGCTTCCAAATTGAGAATGACCCATACGCGCCAATGCTTCACACACTTTATTGATACACCCGACCGTATTCACAATCCAGATTTCATTACGGATACCCGCTTCACCATTGGGACGCAAATATCCATCGAATGAGAGTAGATGTTCCGGAGGCATGTCCGTCTGAACCTGGGCCCCCGGTTGGTATTCATATTCAAGCAATCCGTGCAGACCCGTCTTCAAGTTGTGACTATGAATCCAGCTTCCCTGCTCAATCTGCTCTTTAGCAATGCCGATGGAGAAACCATACTTCATCACATCATCACCCGGTGCCAGGGTATGCACAGCAATCTTATGCCCTTTGGGCACGTCATCTAGCAAGGTAAAAGAAACTCCGTCTGGCAGGGTAATGCGTTCTCCTTTGGCATAATCCCGAAGCGCTATAATGACATCATCCTGTGGTTGAATGGCAATCCAATCATTTACTATACTTGTGGTGTTCATTTCCCTTCACCTTCCAACAAACCGATTTCATGAACAAGTGCTGCACGCAGCCCCTCTCTTGCATCTAGATTCTCGCCCCAGATCAGGGTATCCGACAACACAGCCGCTACCCGGTCACCCAGTTGGTTCTGATCCCTGTTAAGCGTGTCATAACCTTCCCAGTGTGCAGCCAAAGCAGCCAGGACATCCGGGTCATCCCGCAGCAGAATGTGCTCCCCATTCAGTCGTTGTGCCTTGTAACCTTCCGGCGTATTTACAGGACGATAGAGACACAGTAATCCAGCAAACCCCTGAATTAAACGTTCTGGCCAGCTGCCCTGATTTTCTTTATAGGATAGCAATGTAGGCAGCACACGAACCTTGAATTTTCCGATCATATTTAATGCAATATCTTGCAATTTGTGATCAATATACGGGTTAAGGAAACGTTCGAATACTTCTTCCGCGTACTGATCCAGCTGATGATCTGGCATATTCAGAGCAGGTACGATCTCCTGATGTACAGCTTCCCGGATCCATGGGCCAAAATGTGAATCTTCCATCGTCTCTCTCACATGTTGCTTGCCTTGCAGAATTCCGAGTGATGACATTAGGGTATGTGCTCCATTCAAAATCCGAACCTTGCGTATCTGAAACGGCTTCAGATCCTTCACCCAATGTACATTGAGGCCCGCTTGCTTGAGGGGTAGCTTTTTGTCCAATGATTCATCACCCTGAATGGCCCAGAAATGATATGGCTCTGCCGTATTAATCAACTGGTCCTCATAACCCCAGCGATTCGTCAGGGAATCGGCTTCCTCCTGGGTCGGTGCACCTGTGACGATTCGATCTACCAGATTGTTCAGGAAGTGATTATGGTTCTCGATCCATGAGCGGAAGCCATCCGAATACCCATAATCTTCGCTGTGACGAAGGACACAACTGCGCAACACATCACCATTGCCTTCGAGCAGCTCGCATGGCAGATGAATCAAACCTCTGGATGGATCCCCATCAAATTTCAAATATCGCTGATGCAGGAAAACCGTTAATTTCCCCGGAAATGATTGAACGGGTTCACCCTCGATATAGTCTGCCTGCATATATTTCAATCCTGATTCAGTTGTATTGGAAATAACGAACTCAAGTGAAGGCAGCTCCGCCAAGTTCAGAAAGGCATCCCATTCCTCATACGGATTGATACACTGTGAGAAAATGGAGATCAACTCTGTCCGCTCAACCGGCTTCCCTTGAGACAGCCCACGCGTGATCATGGTATATAACCCATCCTGATCGCGAATCTGCTCCAGTTTGGCCTTGCCTCCCGGTCGTGGCTGGG
Source organism: Paenibacillus sp. FSL H8-0079 (assembly GCF_037991315.1). Lineage (NCBI taxonomy): Bacteria > Bacillati > Bacillota > Bacilli > Caryophanales > Paenibacillaceae > Paenibacillus > Paenibacillus sp. FSL H8-0079. The sequence continues at coordinate 2,394,932 of NZ_CP150300.1, read as the reverse complement.
TAACAGCTACACTTCCATGAAATTTGCCTTGTCTGGCACTCTCATAAAGCATCCAGTCTGCAAATCCCCGCAAGAAATTACCTTCTCCAATCTGCAAAACCTTCACGGGACGCTCCATAATCTCCTTGCACTTGCGCTGACCATCGCTCCCAAGCAAATTCAGCTTCAACCTTGGTCGTTTCGTGCTTGCCGACATGGACACTCACCTCATCGATTATTTGTACTATCGGAATGCAGCTCAAGGCTTAGCACCCTTTTATTGTAAACGCTTTAAATTCATTGTATCATCAATAAAAGGAAATTAAATTGCTTATATTGCGGTAAATATACTCTCTCATGACTAGCTATGACATCTTGTTGAAGACGCTGGTTTGGAAAGGAGTCTCTATGGAGCGTTCACCTGTTCGTACGACTATTCAGGCAGAATCCGGTATTCCGTTCCGCCTGGTGTACAGCGACACAAAATCCCCTCAGAACGAATTGCCGGATCACCTTCACGATTGGCATGAGATCATCTATGTATATCGTGGTCAGGGCAGCATCTTTATTGATACAGGACTTGAGGATATGCAGGAAGGAGATCTGTTCATTATTCCGGGTAGCACGGTTCACCGCGCCTTGCCGGATGCAGGCAATCCTGTCACATCTTCCGCATTGTTCTTCAGCCCGGGAATGCTAGCATCGACGGCTGGGGGAGCTACTTCTTCCTTGCTAAGTCTGTTTGAACGTTGCCGCAGACAACGGGTGTATAAGAGACATCTGGACACGAAGGAGCGATCACAGGTCGCCGCCCTTATTGATGATATTCAGACCGAATTTCAGCTCGGACATCATCTGAGTGCACATGCGGCCCTGTTAAGGCTGCAACTATTGCTTATTTTTCTGGAACGTCTGGAAGCCTCGGGGCCTGCGAATCCGAGTAAATCCACTCCAGGTCCCTCGTGGCTCTCTTCTACGATCTCTCATATTGATGACAACCTTCGAAATGGCCTTTCCCTGCATGAACTGGCTCAGTATGCCGCGGTATCCCCTGCCCATTTCAGTCGTGCCTTCAAACGATACACGGGTATGACTCTAACGGATTACGCATTAGCGCGAAGGGTTATTATGGCGAAAGAGCACCTGGTGCAAGGCGATGAGACGATGGCAGCCGTTGCTGATGCTTGCGGGTTTGACAGCCTGCCCCACTTTTACCGTCAATTCAAAAAATTAACCGGCACAACACCCGCAGCTTACCGCAGAACCATGAACAGTTCACGTTAAAATAGAAACAGCCCGTAGCATAGGTCCCGGGCTCTAGGGCGTGTATCTGAAAACTCCACGAGTTTGGAGACACACCCTAATCATATATATCCACATATTCTTCCATATGGAAGATGTGGTATGATAATCTGGATTATTACTTGTCGGAAACATTGCATTCCGTTGTCAGAGGAGCTTAACATTCCATGTTAAACGAATTAAATCGCAGGAATATCGGCATCTTCGCCCATGTGGATGCGGGGAAAACAACCACCACCGAGCATATGTTATATGAGAGTGGTGTTGTCCGCAGTCCGGGACGTGTGGATGACGGAACAACAGCCACAGACTCGCTGGACATTGAGAAAGAACGTGGCATATCCGTCCAAGCAGCTATGACCTCCCTGATCTGGAAGAACACCATCATTGACCTCATTGATACGCCTGGGCATATTGATTTCAGCTCCGAAGTAGAGCGAGCACTGCGCGTAATGGATGGCGCTATTCTGATTCTATCCGCAGTGGAGGGGATTCAGTCCCAGAGTGAAGCCATCTGGCATGCCCTTCGTTCACTTCGCATCCCTACCATCATCTATATTAATAAAATGGATCGGATTGGCGCGTCTGCCCCAGCGGTAATGGAGCAGATCCGTTCCACCCTGTCCCCCTTCGCATGCGAAATCCAAACGTATCAACGCCACGAAGAGTCATTTCATGGCATCGACTCCCTATGGAATGAGAATCAAGATACGCTGTCCGGTGGCATACCTTCCATTCCAGGTCTGTTCGAGATGCTTGCCGAGTTGGACGAAGAAGTCATGGAAGCCTACATCCAGGAGACTCCGTTATCGCAAAGGGATCTGAATGAGGCATTCCTGCGGTATGTGCATCAGGGTGAGATGTTCCCTGTGTGTTATGGTGCTTCCGGCAAAGGAATTGGCGTCACGGCATTGCTGGACGCAGTCCTTGCATTCCTGCCCCCACCTGCACAGCCAGTGGATTCTCCCGTATCGGGTGTTGTCTTCAAGATTGAACGTGACCGCACGATGGGACGCACGGCCTACGTCCGCATGTATGGTGGTAGTCTCCACAACCGGGATACCATCCAAAATTCGACGCGGGAGCTTGAAGAGAAAATAACGCAGATTCGCCGCATGGATGGACGAAAATGGGCGGATACCGGTGCCGTTCACGCGGGGCAGATCGCTACGCTGTACGGACTGAGTGACACCCATGTGGGTGACATTATCGGCAATCCTGAGGGTGTACCTCCTCTGCCACAGATGGCTGTACCTTTGCTGACCGTACAAGTACATGGCAAGGACCCGGCACGTTACCCCGATCTTGTCGCAGCATTGCAAGAGTTGACGGATGAAGACCCCTTACTCGACCTGCAATGGTTGCCGGAGGAACGAGAACTGCATCTCAAGGTCATGGGGACCATTCAGCTTGAGATTTTATCCAGCCTGTTGCTGAGTCGTTTCGGATTAGATGTCGTGTTTGATCCGCCATCCGTTATCTATAAGGAAACGCCTCGTGCAGCTGGAGAAGGTTACATCGCCTATACGATGCCTAAGCCCTGCTGGGCCATCCTCCGCTTCAAGATTGAACCTTTGCCTCGCGGAAGCGGTCTGATCTATGCCTCAACCGTAAGGACAGATGATCTGCTGCTACGTTATCAGAATGAAGTCGAACGGCGGATTCCGGAAGCCTTGTCTCAAGGTATGCTCGGTTGGGAAGTAACCGATCTACGAATCACGCTGGTGGAAGGGGAACATCATGTCTGGCATACCCATCCGCTGGATTTTGTCGTAGCCACGCCTATGGGAATCATGGATGGATTGGCTAGAACAGGTACTACGTTGTTGGAACCCCTCCTTCAGTTCAGACTTACGGTCCCGGAGGAATATGGCGGAAAAGCCCTCAGCGATCTGGTCCATATGCGGGCAACCTTCGAAGCCCCCGCCATCGGTAACGGGCGTTGTATTATTGAAGGGCTCATGCCTCTTGCCACCTCAATGGATTATCCAGTGAAGCTGCGTTCCGAGACAAGCGGTCGCGGGGTGTTTACGACTTCGTTTGCCGGATATCAGGATTGTCCTGCGGATGTGACTCATGCTCGCAAACGGAGAGGGATTAACCCGCTGGATCAATCGAAGTATATTTTAAGTGTACGAAACGCGATTACATCATAAATGGAGTTGACCTTGTGCTTATTAAATTTCTTATCTTTGGCCTTCTGTGGCGGATTATAGGTAATCCGTTCATTGCCATTCTGATTTTACTCGTTATACTGTACTTTCTGGATCGTCGCTATGTTGGCGTATTCCCAAGCTTCACGAAACCGCTCAAACGTATGCGTAACATCTCCCGGCTTCGGCAACAGCTTGCGATGAGTCCCAATGAAGTTTCTTCCAAGTTGGAGCTGGCTCGCCTGCTGATTGAACGCAAACGTTACAGTGAGGCACATGCGTTATTGCTTGAACTGGAACGCCCATACGAGCAATCAGCTGAGTACTGGGAGGCATTAGGGACAACTGAGCTTCATTTGGGAAACATCGAAAAAGGCGAACGTCACATTTTACAAGCCCTCGAGATCAACCCCAGAGTCAAGTACGGTCGTCCGTATCTCACTCTTGCTGGAGCTTTCAAAGATACGCATGAGGACAAAGCGCTGGATTATGTGCATCAGTTTCAGGAGATTCATTCCTCTTCCAGTGAAGCTTATTATCTGCTCGGCTCGGTTCATCGTTCTCTCGGACGCAATACAGATGCGAAGCAGGCATACGAGCAATCCTTGAACGTGTATCGTTCATTGCCCAAATACAAGAAACGTCAGGAGCGCCGCTGGGCTGTCCGCAGTTGGTTCCGCAAGCGTGGATTGTAGAATCGTTCGATTTACGCTATAACACGCAAATATATAACTCTTCTAACCAATAAATAAAGTGCACTGATCTCTGCCCTCGTTTGAGAAGCAGAAACTGTGCACTTTATTTATAGACATGATTTTAATACACCAATATCTCACGCAGTCGGTCTTCATGAAGACGCATCCAGTCGATCCGGTGTTTGAGCTTCACAATCTGATCCACAGCCACTTCCGGCTCATCTGTACCTTCGAACATACGACTGATGAAATGCATGACCACATCCAGACTGCGTAGCAGAATCAAACGCGGTATGGCTACCAACTCTTCCGGTTCCAAATGGACCCGTTCCCGAAATCCCCTGATCAGTCCCTCTTGTGCCTGCCACATCCAATCTTCACTCTTGTCCATGGTAAGTAGGTCAGACATCGGAACAGCCAGTTCCATTACCCGCAAATCCCATGTGGCAAATTCAAAATCCAAAATGACACAGATTTCACCCTGCTGATCTGCCAACACATTCGAGGCATTCACATCCCCATGAACCAATTGATGCGGCAACTGTTCCATACCCCGCAAGGCTTCAAACAGTTCTGGCAGCACATGCCTCAACTGCTTCAGTTCATTCGCACATGCGACCAATTGCTCCGGCGGCGATGTACATAACTGTAATAATCGTTCTGGTGAACAGAGCGGATACGCATCCTGAATTCGATAATATGGTGGATATACAGGTTCAAGTGCTATATCCAGCGTAGCCATAACAGAAGACAGCGCCCCCGCCGCTTTACCGAGCCCTAGCAATTGATCTGGTGTATGCCAGATGGGATTGACACCTTCCCTATAATGAAACAGAGTCGCGATTTTGGTGTGACCTGTGAGGTTATCTTTTACAGCAAGAAATGTACCTCCCTCACCAGATAACCGTCTTACAGGTGAAGGTGTATCAAGCTTAAAATCCGAACGTTGGAGGGCTTCCAGCACCTCGTGTTCAAAGGCGATTTTCATCGGATCATTATGTGTTTCATATTGTCTCAGTACGTAACTTGCCCCGTCTACATCGAGCATATAGGTAGAATTATTCATTCCACCCTTTCCACGCTCACCTTTCCAGTCCGATGTGAAACCATATAAGGCCAACACTTCGGATATACGCTGCTGCTCTGAATGATGGAGGGAACCGGAATCGATGTTTTGCACCAAATATTAACCCCTTTATCTCACAAAATGGAACTGTCTTCTATTTATCTTAAAGGAAGTCCATCGCTCGGTCTATAATAAATTGAACTAAAGAAACGATGGTTTAGAACCTGACACAGAGCCGGTCAATGATCGTCAAAGGCACTTTCATAATCTCGTCCATGAATTGCTGCACGTTGATGCGAATTTCAGTGACCGTGTGGTAGAAGACGTTGTTAATTACAACGGATTTAAGCCATTTCCATAACCCCTCGACTGCATTCAGTTGAGGGCTGTAAGGAGGCAAGAAAACGAGCTCAAGTCGGTCTTCCATCTCCGAGAGAAACGGGATTAGCAGCTTGGCATGGTGGATTCGGGCATTGTCCAATATCATCACAATTGTGCCTGTGGGGTATTCATCTACAACTTTTTTCAAGAAACGTAGAAATGTTTCTGCTGTATACTGCTCATCTTCCTGCCACACAATCTTGCCTGTTTCGTAGTCCACGGTTGCGAGCAGTTTGACTCCACGATGCTTACCTGTGGTTGGAATAATCCGTTGCTTGCCGCGGAGAAACCACGTTTTCTGAATCGCTTGGTAGTCGCGAATCATGGATTCGTCTTCAAAAAGGACGTGCTGAATTTCATCCTTCATCACTCTTTTTTTAAGTCGGGAAACGTGATTTCTGTAAATACTCGTTGTTTTTCTTCGTTCGCCGCTGCCAAGGTATACGTTGGTTTGGTGTAACTTAGTCCCTGGCGATGCATCATTTTGGAGATACCACGAAGCGAATACGTTACGCCAAATTCCCGCTCAATCAGGGCAGCAATGATCTCCAGTGTCCAATTGTGCCGTGCCGTAAAGCCTACATCATGTGGAACGGAGCTCACGATCATTTGTTTCAACTGTTCTTGTTGTTCTGAAGTTAATCGAACAGGCGCACCTGGTGAGTGATTCATTTGGAGACCGGAAAGCCCTCCGGTTTGATACGTCTCAATGTAACCTTTTACGGTTTTCGTAGCTCGATTGATAGTCTGGGCAATTTGTTCGATTTCTGTTCCTTGTAGATACAAATATAGGGTTTGATATCGTTCGTACATCCGCCGTTTTTTCGCTTGCTTCATCGCGGTTTCAATCTCTTGAAAAGATGCGCTATGGTCCATTAGATTCCCCTGCCTGTCTGAAGTCATTATCTATATTACTTCGACATTTAGCCACGAAATCTTTACCATAGATTTCTAATCTTTAGTTCAACTTATATAGTTCTGTTCGAAAGTGATCAAGAGAACGGATAATATCCGGTCCGATTAAGCTGCTCCGCGATGACACGATACCCTCTTGCATTAGGATGCACTCTATCCCAAAACAACAGTTCACGTTCACGACCTTCAAACCTGTCATAGACCTGAGCACACGCATAGTTTCCTGATCCCGCTCCATTCAAAAACGAATTATATTGTCGCACCCAGTACGCAGCTTCCGTCGCTTGTGGATACGGGTTGTACAATCCGATGGATCGGACCATATACTCACTGTTTCCCTTTAACTGCCGAATGTGTCGCATGATCTGGGATACATTACTGCGGGTTTCTCCGAGCACCTGTGTCATTTTGCTGGCATTTGGAATGCCGTTACTTGCTTTAAACGTACGAATCAGATCATTCCCGCCAATGGATATGGTAATGATATCTGCTTCACGAAGTGATTGCCGCACACGGGGATGCGAAGAGATCATCTGCAACATTTCCCCCGACGTCAGTCCATTCACGCCCATATTTTCCATGGATACAAACGTACGAACATTCATTTCGGCCATTCGCCGATATAAAGGAACAAAGCCGGTGCCCAGCAACGCTCCTGTACCTACCGTTAATGAATCACCTATAGCCACATATCGATATACCATCCCGTCGCCCCTCTCTGCTGTGATTTCTCTGAACAATAATGAACTGCTCTATATCTTATGATGAGCGGCAAGACAAGGCGCGGGATGGTGTCCTTAGGCATGCACCTTTCTTTTTGCACAAGATTGTAGTTTTCCTGTAGAGGTAAAAAAAGAAAAAGCCCTGCCGCATAACGCGGCAGAGCCTAATCCATTGCAAGGCATTACATGCCTATGGTCCGATCCGAATCAACGGAATCTGATTGTTCCTTGTTAGGGAACGGCCACCAGTTGGCCCGGCCAAACATCTTCACCATCACTGGGACGAAGAATGGTAGGAACAGCAGAGAGTACAAGATCAATCCGCTAAGGACTACTGTGGCAATCTGCATCATCGAGAGAACACCGGATGGATACATCGCAGCAAATGTACCGCTCAGAATGACCGCTGCAGAGAGGATAACAGTCCCCATGTTCTTCATCGCGTACAACATCGCATCCTGTACCTTCATGCCCTTGTTCTCATTGAAACGGTCCATCAGGAAGATGCTATAATCCACACCGAGTGCAATCAGCATGACAAATCCGAAGAACGGAGTAACCCAGCTAATACCTGCGAATCCGAGGATATTAACAAAGATCACTTCGGTTAACGCCATCGATGTGAAATAAGCCAGTAATAAGGAAACGATCAGATACAATGGCATAATGACCGAGCGAAGCAGCACGACCAGAATAATGAATGTACCCGCCAGCATCAGCATTACAGTACGTGTATAGTCGTTATTCGAGATCTCCTGCAGATCTGCAAATGTACTCGTAACTCCGCCTATGGCGATGTCTGCTTTTTCAAGCGTACTGCCTTGTACCGCACGATGTACAGCCGCCTCAATGTCAGGCACACGATCAATAGCTTCGGTTCCGTATGGATTTTCGGCGAAAATAACATCAATCGTCATCGTCTTCCGATCTTGGGACAGATACGTATCAAATACCTGTGTGAAGTCTTTGCTGTTCAGTGCTTCATCAGGAACGTACCAGCCTGCCAGATCGGAATCCGGTGAATTTTGTAATTGCTTCAGGTAGTCCTGCGCTGAATCCAGTCCTCCGGATACCTGTTTAATACCATCGACACTTTGATTCAACCCATCTGTCAATTGTGTCAGCTGTCCACTCAGATCCGAGAAGCCTTGCTGGATTTTCTCCTGTCCACCTTGAAGCTGACCAAGACCGTTCTGGATGGAAGGTATCTCCTTAATGACTTTTCCTTGACCATCAGCGGCCTGTTTCAGACCTGTCTCAAGCTGACTGATTCCCGTTACAATCTGGCTTAGACCATCGGCAAGCGCCTTCTGTCCGGCTGCTGCGGAAGCAAAGCCTTCATTGGCCTGATTAATTCCAGCAGCGGCTTCTCCCAGCTTGGTCTTAATCTGACCCAAACCTTGAGCAAGCTGCGCTGTGCCAGAACCTGTTTCACCAATCGTACCTTTGATACGCTGGTAATCAGCATCTTGCTGTAATTCAGGATACCTCTCTTCAAGTGCTGTGAAGGATTCGGACAGACTGGTTAAAGCCGTTGAAACCCCATTAAGCTGTTGCTCCAGTTCATGGGTTCCATCGCCCAATGCAGCGACTCCTGCTCCCGCCTGACGATAGGCTTCAAGCAACTGATTGTTCGCTTGAGCAAGTTGATCTGCGCTCGTTTTGGCTTGCTGCAGTCCTGCTTTCAGATCACCCGCACCTGCGGAACCATCTCGAATACCTTTTTCAATCTGCCCAAGTCCCTCACTGAGTTGCGTGATACCCGATTGCAACTGGGTGGTTCCTTTGGTAAGTTCACCTGCCCCATCGGCAGCTTCTTTTAACTGTGGTTCATTTTTACTTAACTGACTGCTGGCTTCACTCAGACCATCACGGATTTTGTCCAGACCCGTCTTGCCTTCACCCAGTCCATCCGATAATGTTCCCACTTGCTGTGTAACTTCAAAATCTTTGATCTCATCACCCGTAGGTCGTGTCATACTGCGGACACCGGAGATCCCGGGCACTTTCTCTACTTCCCTGCTAATTTTCTCAGCAACGGCCATATATTTCGCATTATCCATCGCTTCATCGTTCTGAATAACGATCTGACCTGGCAATGATTCACCCGGACCGAAGCTGTTGGAGATAATGTTGAATGCTTTTACTGAATCATACTTCTCACCAATCTCATCGAGACTGTTGAACGACAGTTTACCATCGTAGGTTGCCAGAAGTGGCACACAGACAGCTGCCACGATGAGCAGCGCAGCCCATGGACGTTTCAGCGAGAAGCGACCCGCTGCACCATAGATCTTGCTCTCGGCATGATCAAGTGAACCCTTCGACGGCCAGAATAGCTTCTTGCCTAGCACCGCCATGAAGAATGGTACGATGGTCACCAAGGCAAGCATCATCACAGCAATACCTACAGCTACGGCAACCGCAGAGCGGTACAACATAAACTGGGCAAAGCCAATGGCAATGAATCCAACCAGCACGGCAAGTGCGGAGAAGAGTACCGTTTTACCGGCAGTACGATAGGTTGCAATGATGGCATCCCACGTATTCTCATGATGAGCCAGTTCTTCCTTGAACCGACTGATCAACAGGATGCAGTAATCCGTACCAATCCCGAACATGACTGCGACCATAAATATCTGTGTAAACGTGGATATCGGGAAGTCGAGCCCATCCACCAGAAATGCGACAATCTGTTGCGATACTATGTAGCTGATCCCCACCGTCAGTAGCGGTACAAACGGAGCTACAAACGAACGGAACACCAGGAACAGAATGAGTAAAATAAAGACAACAGTAATATATTCCGATTTCTTAAGCCCCTCTTGGGAACTTTCAATGGTATCTTCGTCGATCAGACCTTTACCGGTTATGTAGTGCTCCACATTGACAGATTTCAATGCTTCATTCAGGTCTTCCCGCATTTCCTTGACCGTACGATCTCCCTGATCAATGGATAGCGACGTTAGAATGGTTTTGCCGTCAGCTGAGATCATCTTCTCGGATAACTCAGGCTGAGAGAAAGGTTCCAGAATGGACAGAATGCCCAACTTCTGCTTGTCGGCTTCCAAGTTCTTAATAGCCTTCTCTGCCTCTTGTTTTCCCGTGGTACCTAGACCATCCGGATTATAAAATACAAGAGCGATCTGGCTGCCTTGCTGTTCTCCTTTTTGCGCTGCAGCTTCATTCAGAATCGCTGCTGCCTGGGTGGAAGAGTATCCTTCCGGAACCGAAAACTGTCCCTTTTCCCGAATCAGTTCACTCATGTTAGGGGCGGTAAACATTAATACGGCAGCTACAACAACCCATAGCCCCATTAACCACCATCGTGCTTTCAATATCGCTCTCATTCGTTCTCCTGTCCTCCTTCATGCGTTAGCAAAGCTGCAAGCTTCTCAAAAGATTCAATGAAATTACGAACCTCTTCCGGTTTAAAATGAACCAGATATGGCTCCAGAATCTGCTGAATTTCTTTTTCCGTTTCCCTGTACACTTCCCGTCCGTTGTCCGTTAATGTCAAATACACAACCCTGCGGTCGCGTTCATCGCCAGCCCGATGGACCAGATCGCGATCCACCAACTTGTTGACCAAAGCAGTAATGCTGCTCTTGCCTATGCACAGAAGCTCTGCCAGATCAGAGGGTGTGCAGGAAGGTTTCTCCTCAATCAGACGAAGTGCGCAGAACTGATCGGTCGTTATCGTCAGCCCCACTTGTTCGCGTATCCGCGTATCAAACCGCTTGTTTACCAGAAAAGAAGCATCCAAATAGCGGTTCACCAAACTTTTCGCATCTGGTCTGTTCATTCTTCATTCTCCTTTCCGAATCAATATAGTTCACTTAACGAACTATTCTTCTGTGAAACTATTCTATAATGAAACAATCTTATAAAGCAATACTTTTTTCCTGCTTTTTTGATGAAAACGACAAAAAAACAGGACGTCCGACTCAGCTCATTGCCAAATCCAACATCCTGTAATGATTATGATCCATATATTTCTTAAAGTAATAAAATGCCTCTGTGCTACTCTTCGTCTGTATCTTCCTCTTTTTCAAGCACACAACGGAATCGCTCCACACCTGGGTATAATTCACCCAGACTATATACCACAAACCCCGTATTCCGATAAAACTCGACGGCTTCCAGCTCGGTCTCAGCAATCAGTCTATCAGGGTTGTATGTTGCCAACAGTTGTGAGATCATACCACGTCCATAATTTTTAAAGCGGTTTTCAGGCAAAACCGAGATATGATGAATGGTAACCTCACTTGTTCCTGTCTTCTCATATCCAATCAGACCGATCAATTGTCCCTCATCTTCGTAACCGCCCATTTGCAATTCGTCTTTCTCTACATATTGTTGCAACGCACGGTTCAGATGATCCGGATCAGGAAAGACCGAGTAAGACAACAGCTCCTGCACTTCCGGCTCCTGTATGCGTGATTTCAGATTAATTAACACCTTGATTCCTCCTATACCTTGCTTGTTTCCGTTATCGTATTGTAGTCGTTAGCCTCTAAAAGTTCAAGTCGTGTGCCGATTCAGCTCCGATTGAAGCACAGTTGAGATGTTATCCGATACGTTGATCTGCGCCAAATGATAGGCATCCAGCAGTGCGCCCCCAACTGCCGGCAAGTTACTGGTTATGTATTGAATTCTTTTCCCTTTGGGCCTATAGGCAGCATCCAGTCCTTTCTGAACAGCATCCACCATATATGATGAACTTAGACAGCTTCCGGTAAGCGTCATGGACACTGTTGGCTGATCGAAACAGGATGCCAGCATCAGGATGCCCACAACAGCCGTGTCAGCAGCCGAGTCGCACACCCTAACTGCGAGGGGAATATTCCGGGCAGCTGCTTCAGTCACCAAAGGTGCCATTTGACCAAATCTTCGATTGGTAGCCTGTTTATTTTCAGCAAAACCAGACACTCCCAGATCAGCAAGCTCTCGAATAGAGCTTACATGCCAATACGTTAACACCTGCTCAATCCATTCTTGATCCTGCGACTCATAACGTCCTGCCAGTATGGAATGAACCGTGTCGTAAGCCAAAAAACGTGCTGCTGTCGGCGCATAATGACCGAACTGATCGTTGCGGAGCCAAGCTCCCTGTTCCGTTCTGCCAAGGATCAGAGAGCCTGTACCTCCAATGGCGACAATACCTGGCTCACCGTTGAATGCCGCTGTATGTGCGATGAGCGTATCGTTTACTGCACTGATTCTGCCTGTAATCCCCGTTCGAGCGAGTAATGCCTCCGCCCAAACTGTATCTTCAGACCGATTCAGACCCGCCATTCCTGCCTGAATGGCAGCGATCTGATCTAATTGGACTCCAGCCTGAGTTATAGCTTCAGCGATACCCTCCAGCACATTTTGCTCGGCATGGGTATCGTGATAGCGGTTGCAACCATTCTTTTGCACATAGGATAAAATCTTCCCGTTCTGATCTGCGACAGCCACACGCGTGTGGCTCCCTCCTCCATCCATCCCTATTACATATGTATTCATCCTTAACCATCTCCCTTCCGACCATACATTAAGAGTGCCGGGTCCATTGTAAGGTCCCGGCAGAGAGTTTATTGCTTTTGTACAGCAAAACGAAGCAGTTCACAACGAAATTGTGTCGGTTCATCATACTTTTCCTCTTCAATCGTCTGTGTAACATGTTCCTGAAGCAGAATATTCCAGCCTTTGTAGGCATCCTCCAGCAAAGCGATCGCTTCAACTGTCGGCAAGTTCAGTTCAATTAACGGATCGATCTCACGGCCTGTGTTCATTTCTGTTTCTTCCACATTGGTACTCATCGTAATACAATGAATACCACCTGTTTGGGTTCCCGCTTGTAATCGTTCAAGTGCTTCAATGAAAGCTTGCTTATTGGACACATGCTCCAGACAAGAACAAGCAGCAATATAATCAAAATAGTTTGCCTGAACAGCATAATGCTCAACGTCTGCTTTTACTGCCTGCACGATATGATCGACCTGATATTCTTTCGCATACTTGCGAAGTCCGTCTACCGCCTCATCCAGTAAATCCACACCGATGACTTCACTGTTGGTCTCGGCAAGACGCTGTGCAATCGGTATGGCATGTCTCCCGACTCCGCATCCCAGATCGAGAACATGCAGTTCCTGCTTGTGAGCAAGTAGACGTTCCAGCATATCCATCACCATAGGCATGGGCCTCGACATCCAGGTGCCGGAGGCGAATAATTCATTATTCTGATAGAAGTTGGAATGATAACCTGCCTCTGCTTTTCGCGCAGCCTCAAATTTATCATTGCCCATCAAGACACCCCCATCGTTTAGAAAATCAACTGCACTTCTACTTAATACCCGAAATGCCACACAGGAATCACTTCATTCCCACATACCTTTTCATGAGAGATGTGCATGGCTCAAGGTCACAGTTTCACTTAACTTCTGAACTTTCGGATACGAAGCTCGAAGGTGACAGTTTCTTTTCTAAGAAGGATTCCAGCACCGCTTCATATCCGGTACGATCCACTTGAAACGCTGTGCCATGACCCGCATGGGGAACGGTCAGCAATTCCTTTTCGGTTGGGCAAGCTTCATACAACCTATACACCATTTCCGTTGGTACGAACGTATCGGCCTCACCATGGATGAACAGCACAGGCACGTTGACTTTGGCAAGTTGCTTGAGAGCGGATGCCTCCCTGAAGGAATATCCTGCTTTCCACCTGGAGATTAGACTGGTGACAGGTATAAACGGAAATGCAGGAAGCTTGTATAATTGTTTCAACTGGAACGTCAGTTCTTCTTCCACAGATGTATACGCACAATCAGAGACAATCGCTTTCACCTGAATCGGCAGGGATTCACCACCTGTCATCAGTACGGTTGCTCCTCCCATGGATATGCCATGCAATATGATTTCCCCTTGTGTACCCACTTTTGCAAGCACCCAGTTGGTCCACTGAACATAATCCTTCCGATCTAACCAGCCGAAACCAATGATGTCACCTTCACTCTGTCCATGACCCCGGTCATCCGGCATTAACACGTTATATCCATGCTTCTCCGCATAGAATCGGGCAAAACCAGCCATTTCTCGGCCTTTCCCAGAATAGCCATGTGCCAGAATAACGGTCTGATCTGACCCGCTATTGGAACTAAGCCATGTACCGTGCAGTTTTAATCCATCATGTGATTGTACAGATATCTCTTCTGTAGGCTGAGCATCCAGCCACTTCAGGTCAGCAGCACTGCTGATAATTTCATTGTCTGGCTCAGGCATCAGATTCGGGTTGTCTACCAAAAATGTTTTGGGCGTACGACGAATGGCAGTTTTGAAAAAGTAGAGCCCACCTGCCCATAGAAGAGCAAGAACGATCAGGACTAGAGCCCCAAATACGTAGAATAACATGAACGTGTCCTACCTTTCTTTCCTAATTAAGATGTGATCAATCTTTACTTACTCGTTGCAGCGCAGCACATGCCGCTTGATAGGCGGGGAGCAAAGCATCAAGCAACGGTTCTGCTTTACGTGACTGCTCTTCCTTCGCGAACTGCTCTATCTGGGCGAACAAAGTCGATAGATAACGAATCCCCAGACTCAAACTCCCTGATTTCAAATCATGGGCTACCTCGGTTGCTGCTAAATGGTCCCCCGTGACAATATGTCTGCGCAGCACTTCGATCTTGCCAGGTGTGTCAGTTCGATACATGTCCAATAACATACTGAGGAGTGTACGATCACCATCTGTGTTCAATTCCGCGATCTCATGCACGATGCTCATATTGAGTACCTCTGTCGGTTCAGACGATTGCTGCCACTTCTGGATCATCGTACTTAGAATCTCCAGTGTGAACGGTTTGCCAATGAAATCATTCATCCCGGCTTCCATACACTTGTCTTTCTCTCCTTGCATGACATTTCCAGTCATCGCAATGATTGGCGTGGTATGACGCATTTCATCCATTTCTATCGAACGGATTTTGCGTGTTGCTTCCAAGCCGTCCATTAATGGCATCATATAGTCCATGAGAATCAAACTGTATTTTTTGCTAAGAAAAGCGGCTACTGCCTCTTCCCCATTCGAGACGGCGTCCACTTGGGTTATTCCCAATTTTTTGAGCTGCAACATCACAAGCTGCCGGTTAATGACATTATCATCGGCCAGCAAGACAGATACGGAAGGAGCTTCATCACGCACAACCTGGTCTTGAATCTGCTGAGACGAAGATGTGCTAGACTCGTGAACGGACTGGTTAACGTGTTTCTTGCCCAGTGCAAGTTCGAACCAGAATGTTGATCCTTCACCCTCTATACTGTCTACTCCAATCTGACCTTCCATTAGGATAACGAGCGATCTGCAGATTGATAGTCCAAGACCTGTTCCTTCATACTCTCTCGAGCGTCCTCGTTCGGTCTGCATGTAGGGTTGGAATAATCGGGTCTGATCTTCTTCCGAAATACCAATGCCCGTGTCTTCAACTTCAAATCGAATCGTTTGTGTACTCTCATCATCTTTAACAAGAGCGACTCGTATTCCTACAGAGCCTTCTGATGTGAATTTGTTCGCATTCTGAATTAGATTGATTAGAATCTGCGTAATTCGCGTTGAATCTCCTTCAAGTAAGACAGAGATTCTGGGATCACAATCAATTGACAACTGATTTCCATTCTTTCTGACTTGGGGTTCGAGCAAACGAACAATATAATTTATCGTCTCATGCAGATGCACTTCTCCCAGTTCAAGTTGCATCTGACCCGCCTCAAGTTTGGACACATCCAGTAGATCCTGAATCAGCTTAAGCAGCAGTCTGGCAGCATCCTGTATAACAGAAACGGAATTCTCCTGTTCTTCAGACAATGGAGAAAGCTTAAGCATCTCAGCCATCCCCAATATACCATTTAATGGCGTACGAAAATCATGACTGATCCCTGCAATAAATGTGCTTTTGGATTCACCTGCATTTACTGCTTGCTGACGTGCAGCTTCAAGGCTGTTATTGTTCTTCGCAAGCAAACGCTGTAGTGTGACCAGTTCATTATTCATATCCGAGAATTCCGCAAGAGTCCGTTCCTCCTGCTCTCTGCTACGGATCATCTGATCCGATAACTGCTCAATCGTTCTGCGTAGCCTCTGTATCTCTCCGTTCTCATTAGACAACACATCATCCCTCTCCTAATCCCTAACCATATCAAGATGATTACATGTATCTGGCTGAGCCAGCAATTGTTCTGCAACCGCAACCGCTTCATCGGCTCCTGGCGCATAACCATCTGCTCCTATCGTTTTCCACAACTCCTGATCAATATTAAATGGATATCCCCCTACCATAACCTTCACATGCGCCGTTGCCGGGTGATGACGAATCAGAGAAATCAACTCTTTCGCCAGATGAAGATGATACGTCATCGTAACAGAGATCGCAACAATATCGCCCTGATGGCGTTCTATGGCCTCTACTACACTTCCATTGGGAACATTGGCTCCCAGATAGTGCGTATCCCAACCTTCCATCTCGAACACATCTGTGAGCATACGTAGTCCGATCTCATGTTGTTCACTGCCTACACAGGTGGCAACCAGCTTTTTCTCCTGGCCTGTATGAATCAACCAGGAAGAATAGAGACGTGATATGAATGATTGGGTCGCTGCCGTACAAAAGTGTTCCTGCCCCACACTGATCCGATTGCATTGCCACAATCGACCAATTTCGTATTGGGTGGGCTGAAAGATATATCGGTAAATATCACGAATCGTCACTCCGGCTTCTAACTGAGTTTCAATGATCTCGAAGGCTTCTTTCCGTTTATTCTCAAGCAAACACTGCAAGTACGATTGTGCGGCCTCTCCATATGGCATGGATTCGTTAATGTAACCCGCTTGTGGCTCTATTTGTGTTGTTCTATATATTCCCATCTCCAAATAATCGAGCAGAAACGCCTTTGACGGATGGTCAAATTCCTCTTCCAATGTCTCTTTAATCAGATGGAGATTCATCGCCAAGTCTTCTGACGATACCTTGTAACCCTTAAGTAGAACTTTCAGCCAAGCAATATAATGCGTAAACAGTTCAGGACTCTGTACAAGCGCACTTTCAGCCAAGTAGTTCAAGCTGTACTGAGAATCCTGTTTGGTTCGCATTTTTCCGTTCTCCCCAAATCGCTCAAGTAAATCGGGCTGCCTGAGATACTGTTTCTCCGTTATTTTATCAGCCAAATTACCTGCTTCTTGAAGTAAACGTTCTCCTGCTTCTTGATGACTCATAGACGCCCCCTCCTCTACCCGCTTCACACCTCATTCATCATTCGTGACTAATCTGGAATGAGATCGATGTTAGCTAACTTCCATTCGGGATAGGTTCCTCTACTTATCCAATCCATCCATTCCGACCTTAATAGTTATTCCATTATACATGAACTTTCAATGAGCATGTATTTACGCTATGAATGTATAGAATAATCTTCCTATATTATGGAGAAGGGTGCAAGTCACTCAGCCAGTATTTGTCTGCACCTTTCGATTTTCATAAAAAAAACTGACCTGCGTTAAGAACGCAAGTCAGTTTTCCCTTCTGCAGCCAGTCCCAGTTTCTTCAACATCTTAATCGCATCCACTTTCTCGGAAGGATCAAGTCCCTCCAAAGCATCAATAATGACCTGATGATGTTGAGGAAATATCTCTGTGAACAGTTGCCTTCCTTCCTCGGTTAATTCAGCGTAAATAACACGCCGATCTTCCTTGGATGGCCGACGAAACAGCAGATTTTTATTTTGCAACTTATCTACAACATACGTAATATTACCACTGGACATTAACACCTTTTCACCGATCTTTTGCAAAGCCTGCGGTCCCTTATGATATAACAAATCAAGTACACCAAATTCTGTCGTATTCAGTCCGTGACTCTGGATGTCCCGATTGGAACGTGAGGTCACAGAATTGTAGGCTCGAACAAGAACCACGAATAATTGTAAAGACAGTTCCCGGTTGTCCTCCGTGTTCAGCATTTCAATAATCCTCCATCAGTTGTTTACATTTCGGCTCGCATTAGAGGACAGCTTCTGCTCCCACTCCTCGCGAAGCATTCCCATACGAATTGAATCATAGTACTCCCCGCGAACGATACGACACTTCCGCATTCGCCCCTCCACCTGTAATCCGGCTTTTGCAGCCGAACGCATCATTCGTTCATTGCCAGACCATGTGGTCAGTCCAACCCGAACCCTCTTCCATTTTAAGAACGATGAAGCTCTTCGATACTTCCGTCTGCATTGGCAAGAATGACTGTGCTAGCCATATCCACAAATAGTCCGTTATCAACAACACCTGGTAACATGTTCAATTGAACATTCAGTTCTGCAGCATGATCAATCACTTCCATGTGGCAATCCGCAATCAGGTTTCCGTTGTCTGTCAGATAACGCTGCTCTCCATCCATGCGCCACTGTGGTCGACACCCCAGTTTTTCGAGCGCCTGGTAGGTCCACTCTGAAGCAAATGGAACAACCTCAACTGGCAACGGGAATTCACCCAACTTTTGCACTGATTTGCTGCCATCCGCTACAATAATCAGTTTGTCACTATTGGCCGCCACGATTTTTTCACGCAAAAGAGCCCCGCCGCCACCTTTAATCAGGTTAAATTCGGGATCTACTTCATCTGCGCCATCAATGGTCAGATCCAGACGTCCAATCTGGTCAAATGGAACGATGGGAATACCCCATTCCCGAGCAAGCTTGTCCGAAGCTTCCGAAGTGGCAACCGCTTGAATATTCAATCCATCGCGTACCCGCTCACCGATTCGGCAGATGGCATAATAAGCTGTTGAACCTGTACCTAATCCAACCTTCATCCCATCTTCAACATATTCTGCCGCACGCTCCGCTGCTATTTGTTTAAGATTCATCTATAAACCCCCGCCTGCTCATAATTTGAGAAATGCATATGTAGTTATTATAGATAAAACCGCTTCCGATGTATATCCGTGCCTTATGTTGCATCTTTGATCTTATTTTTTCCAATGTTTAAGGATGTATTTTTGCCCACCATGTTATAGAATACAGAATGAAGCTAAAAAATGGGAAATTTTTAAATAAACAGTTCTAAATACCTATAATTCATCAGATATGTCCATAAATACGTAAAATATTAAAAAAAATTTAACGATACTATTCAATTTAACGACATTTTATACGACATATTAATTATAGATGTGTTTTAATAATTAGACACCTATGGTTCATACGGTACATAAGTCTCTACGAAAGCGACTAATAAACCAAGACCATGGTCGCATAAATTTCCTTTGGAGGGGATAACGGAATGATCTAGTTCACTGTACCAAAGCAACCCTAAAGTTTCTTAATTTAAAGAAGATCAGGAGTGGAATTTAGTGAAATCATTAAGTTGGAAAAGCATGTCGTTTTTCTCCAAAAACTTGTTACTCTCATTTACCAATATCATTATCATCGGGGTAGCACTGATTGCAAGCAGTTACTATTTTCAAAAAACAGTTCTTGTTGATCAGCTGCATGGACAGGTGGAACAAATTACTAAAAAGTGGGCTGAAGATATCAATCCCACCGAAGTACAAGCTGCTATTGCGGAAGGCAGCTATGATGGAGCAACACAAACAAAATTACGAGCGTATTTCGATGAAATGCAAGAATATTATCCTAACATTGCACAAGCCTACATCTTCGGTGTTGAACTTGGTGGCGATAACAAGAGGTTAACTTCCCTTGTAGCGATGCCGACCAACCTAAGAGAGGCTTTTCAAAGCGAGAACGTAAATATCGGTGACATGTATGAGCAGCCAGTCGTTGTAGCCAATGCACTGAAAGAAATGCTCAATACGGATCGTCCAACCTTCACAACGTTCTATTCTGATGATTTCGGAACATGGACAACCATTGCATATCCAATTAAAGACAGCAACGGAAAGATCTTCTCCTATTTTGCCATCGATGCAGATGCAACAGCCGTACCGGCAGGACTGAACTCCTTGCTTAAGAACGGAATTATCATCTTGGTGGCCTTCTTGCTATTATTCCTGATTATCCAATACCTTGTGGTTAAAAACACACTTTCCCCTATCCGTCACTTGATCAAAGGAATTGATGACGTAAGTCGGGGTAATTTGAATGTCAACATTCCGACAGGCAAGGACGATCTGGGACTCGTTAACGAGAAGTTCAACACGATGGTTCGCAAAATCAACGATACTATCGTAAAAGTGCAAATCACATCACAAGAAGTGAATCAATCTGCCAAAGAACTATATGAAGTTTCTGAACGTAACAGTGAGAATGCAGATTCTATCAATAACAACGTTACCCAAATCACGTCCAACATTCGTTCACAGGAACAGGCAACCCGGGATAGTGCACGTGCCATGTCCGAGATGGCTACTGTAATCCAGACGATTGCCAGCAGCTCCGCAAGTGTAGCGGATGAAGCCTATGAGATGGAACGTCGTTCACAACAAGGTAACAGCGTTGTCCGTCAGGTATCTGAGCAGATGAATCTGATTACGGAATCGGTTAAGAATACAGCTTCTGCCATTGATGTTCTGGAGAGTCGTTCACAGGAAATCGGCGATATTCTTAATATTATCTCGGGAATCTCAAGCCAGACGAACTTGCTGGCCCTTAATGCATCCATTGAAGCAGCACGTGTCGGTGAAGAAGGAAGAGGATTTGCAGTTGTCGCAGGTGAAGTACGCAAACTTGCCGAGCAGTCTGAACAAGCGACCAGCCAGGTGGGCGTATTGATCCAAGAGATTCAAGCTGGAATTAAACAAGCTGTACGTGCTATGGAACAAGGTACGTCAGAAGTAGATACAGGGCTCAGTGTAGCCGATCAAACAGGACAATTGTTCGAAGATATTTTAGAAGCAGCGAAAAAAGTGTCTAATCAGATTCAGGAAGTTTCAAGCGCGACAGAGGAAATCTCTGCAGGTACGGAGGAAATGACCGCTACAGCAGATGACTTGTCTTCAAGCGTAAGTAAGACAGCAAATAGCAGTGAACAAATCTCCTCATCGGTTGATGAGCAAAAAGCATCTTTGATTACACTGGTAGACTCCTCCACACGCCTTAATAACATGTCTGAGGAACTCCAAGAACTGATCTCTCATTTTAATGTAAGCAAACAATAATTCAAATCCACAAACATTCGGTTTGAACCAAGGAGGAATAACTGAAGTGATTGAAAACCAATCATCATCTTCCCATTCCATGGAATCTAGCTTGCCGGTTCTGCAGATTCCACTGGATTTTGGGCGACGTCAACAATCATTCTCTTATCAATCTGCTCAAATTACATTACATGCTTCTCTGAGTCGTGATCTTAAACAGAAGTTTGGAGAACAGATGGTGTACCCGGTACTCCTCTCAGCTTATGCAGCCTTGTTATTCCGATTGTCAGCTGAACAGGAACTTGCCATAGGTGTACTAGCTCCCGATCAGGCAGCTTCCTATCTCTCATTACAGATTCAAGGCAAATTGACCTTTGGCGAACTATGTCATCAGGTTTCAGAGCAGCTCAAGATTGACTACACGCTGCAAACCGGTGGATATCCTGAAACGTTGTTTATGCTGAATAGCGTACAGTTGCCTCAAGCGCCTCAAATATTGAATTGGAACGTTCGAGATGACCAGAACATGCTCATTCTCGATCTGTTCTATGACAGTTCACTGTTGAAAGAGTCTACCGTGTTGAGATATGCAGAATACTATCAGACTCTTCTACTTGCCCTCTTGCGTGACGGTGAAAAAGCAATCGGTGCGGTGGATATTCTTTCCGCCTCTGATCGGTTGCTGTACCGTGAAATGAATGATACTTCCGTTCTCGAACCAGCGAATCAGACGGTTCACGGCTGGTTTGAAGCAACGGCGGCAGCATATCCGGATTCACCGGCGATTACCTCGCCATCCGCACGTTATACGTACAGAGAATTGAATGAAAGAGCTAATCAGGTTGCACGTGTTCTAATATCCAATGGATTGCAAAAAGGTGAATTCGTCAGTATCTTTATGGATCGAAGTCTGGAAACCATCATCTCCCTGCTCGGTATTCTAAAGGCAGGTGGTGCATATGTTCCGATCGACCCAGAGCATCCACAAGAACGTAACAGCTATATTGTGGAAGATACGGCGTCATCATTCGTTCTGACAACGGAGGCTTCTTATGACCAAGCTTCCAGCTTGTTCTCCAGTATAGCTACTGTCCGCCAGATTCTCGCTGTGGATGGTCGTCTAGCCGGATTTGCAGCAAGCAACCCCAATCTCGATATTCAGCCAGATGATCTTGCGTATATCATCTATACGTCAGGGTCAACAGGTAAGCCCAAAGGTGCGCTGATTGCCCATCGGGGTGTAACCAATCTTGGCAGTGTCGTTCAGCGTGATTGTGACATTCAACCAGGTGATGTGTTAACCCAGTTTGCTACATACAGCTTCGATGCATCCGTGTGGGATACCATTGGCGCCTTGTTCTATGGAGCAGAATTATATCTGTTGTCTGCGGAAGAACGCGTATCTGTTGAAGAATTCGCAAGTGCAATTGAACGGACAGGAACAACCATCATTACAATACTGCCTACGATTTTCTTTAATCAGCTCGCTTCCTACTTATCTGAAGAAGGTTTCCACAAGTTGGCCAAAGTCAGAATCATTACTGTAGCCGGAGAAGCTCTCTATGGTGAACAGGTTCGTGCCTTCCAGCGCAAATTCGGAAACCAGATTGATATTGTTAATGTGTACGGACCTACCGAATGTACAGTAGCCACAGCCACTCACCGCATCAGTGAGCAAGTTCCCGAACATGTAGTGAATATCCCTATCGGTAAACCGATTCATAACTACAAAGTATACATTGTGAATGAAGAACATCAGCTCTGTCCGGTAGGTGTACCTGGTGAGGTATATATTTCTACCCCTGCACTGGCCAAAGGTTATCTGAATCAGCCAGAACGAACAGAACAAGCATTCATTGAGAATCCGTTTGCGATAGGTGAGAAAATCTACAAGTCTGGCGATATTGCCAAATTGCTGGACACGGGGTTACTGGAATATGTCGGTCGCAGTGACTCACAGCTAAAAATTCGTGGTCACCGGATTGAGATCGGAGAGATTGAAGATCACTTTGCTCGCCTGGATCAGATCCAGAACGTTGCCGTCATTCCGAAGAAAGAATCCGACGGACAAAATATGCTGGTGGGTTACTTTACATCGAAAGATGGCAGTACCCTATCTGTTGCGGATATCAAGGCAGAATTGACAGAAAAACTGCCTTCCTATTTTGTACCAAAGTGGATCTGTCAGCTGGATGAAATGCCGATTGCTCCGACTGGGAAAATCAATCGCAAAGCGATGGTATCCCTGCCTCATGTGGAACGACATGAAGATCGCCCTGATCGGGTCATGCCTGAGACGGAAACGGAATCCATTATCCTGGACGCATGGAAAGAAATTCTTCAGCACGATGACTTCGGTGTCGAAGACAGCTTCTTCAATGTAGGTGGTGATTCTCTCCGGGTCATTCATGTACTGGTCATTCTGAAGCCGTATTATCCACAGCTGAAAATTGCCGACTTCTTTGCTGAGAAAACAGTCCGTGCTCTCGCTCGTCGCGTGGAAGTACTATCTCAAAGTGCAGCAGAAGTTACACATTCGGCAGTGACGGATGGCATGATTACACAATTATCCGAACACCCTGTGGAGCTAACACCCCAGTTGGGGTATCCGCTCATTCGTGAAGCTGAGCATGTGTTACTGACCGGAGCAACTGGTTATCTGGGCTCTCATGTGCTGCAACAGTTAATTCTGAATTCCAGTACACGAATCTACGCCCTTGTTCGTCGACCATCCAATGGAATAACTGCAATGGAACGTTTGACTAAAGTGCTGGAAGGATATTTCGGCAAACAACTGACTGATCAACTCGCGGCTCGCGTGGAGATTATTGAAGGGGATCTCGAACAACCTAATCTCGGTCTGTCGGCTGAACAAACGGCTTATGTCCAGGAACGAATTGACCGTGTCATCCACTGTGCTGCAGACGTACGTCATTTTGGGGATGCCGAGCAGTTCGCCAAAACGAACGTGGCAGGAACAGTCGCATTGTTGGAACTGATTCGCAGCAAACCAGGGGCTTCCTTCCACCATGTATCCACGATGGGTATTCCGGAAGATCTCGCACTCAGCGGACAATGGGAATCCTCACTGCAATATGATCGGTTCCCGGCTGACTTGCATGTGGACAACCTGTATTCGGACAGCAAGCTTGAAGCCGAGAAAGTGCTCATGATTGCGGCAGAGGAAGGGGTACCTGTCAGCATCTATCGTGCAGGTAATCTCACGTGTCACTCTGAGACTGGACGCTTCCAGTCCAATATTGATAGCAACGCCTTCTATCGTATGTTCAAAGCGATGTTATTGCTCGGCAAGGCGCCTGCTGCTGATTGGATGGTTGATTTTACACCTATCGATTATGCAAGTGAAGCCATTGTTCATCTGGCCTTGCGTCAGGATACAGCCGGTCGTGTATTCCACATCTGTAATCCGGAGCCAATCCGCTATGATGAGCTGATCCGTTCGGTGAATCGGGCTGGTTATGAAGTCGAAACGCTACCTATCGCGGATTACACACGTTGGTTATTCGATGCTAGCATCAGCAAAGAACCGGAAGCTCTTCAGTTGGCTATTGCACAGCTTGAAGGAGACGGAGCCAAGGATTCAGCTTATGTCTATGCCTGCCCTGTCACAACGGCTTATGTGGAACCTGCCGGAATCTCATGTGCGAAAACAGATGATCGCTTCATCTCCGCCATGTTAGACTACGCCGTTCAGATTGGATATTTCCCGTCTGCAATCCGGCGCCATAACGGCACTTCTACAGCAATGGAGTAAGTTCCGTGAAGTTCAACTTTAACTAATAGGAACACGCAGAAGCCACCTCATCGTCATTCACTGACGAGAAGGTGGCTTCTTTACTTCGCATTTTCAGACATATTTAGCGTTTCTAGATCAATCTTTTACACCCAGCGGATTATTGCAATGATGGCGAGATGCGCTGGATAGAAATAACGCCACACCCAACGCGGCCCCTTCATGCGGAATCCTGCTTGGTAGTACTGAGCAATGGCAATGCCAGCGGTTGCCAGCACACTATACATTTGCACAGAGCTGTTATGCAGCAAAAGATATAGTGCATTTAACACGACATGTGCCACGACAAGTACAGGACCCTGGAAATAACGGAATAACAGGACCAATAATAACCCATACATCCCGTAATCCATCTGGCTAATTTCCATGAACCAACCTGCTCCAATGACGATTGGTATAGACAATAGACGGGATGGCAACTTATCGATAACAAAAAGTACCAAAAGAGCTGACCACAGGGTCCATACTACATTCAAAGAGTAATGATTAAACGCGGCCATGAACGGCACTTGCGATATAACTGCAATCCAGAACAACCGCCATATGTATTTTTGTACGTCTCGTGTATGTTTATACCCGATATACACTGCAAAAGCATAGATTGGAAAAGCGATGCGACCTATGATTCTCAGTTCTATAATATGCGGAAAAAAGACAGCCCCTATATGATCAATCAACATCGTGATCATGGCAATCCACTGCATCATGTTGCGACTCCCCTCCCTCTTTTCCGAAGACACGATTCTGCCATTCATTTATATAATGCGTCTTTTTGAGCAACCTCTTATACATTAAGTTCATAATACATGAATTTGGTATCCTGTGCATATCCTTCGGATTCATATAAAGCTTGCGCTTGCTTGTTAGTTAATTCAGTAGAGAGTGATATACGAAGAACTCCTCGCTCAGATGCCAATTGCTTGGCTGCTTGCAAGAGCTTCCTGGCAATACCTTGCTGACGATAATCCCGATGCACATATAGATCATTAAGCACCCAGACAGACCCCATCGATACCGAACTGAAACTGGGATATAGCTGAACGAATCCAGTACAAATAAAGCTATTCGAGAGTGATCTACCGTTACTTTCATCTGCCCCCTGATCACTTACCACATCTGTTTCTGCTACCAAAATTACTGATTCATCGCGTTCCATTCGTTCTTTAATATACTGACATGCTGCCTCAATGTCAGCATGTTGGTTGTAGAACATCCTGTACTCATTGAACAATCGTACCACTTCGTTAAGATCCGCAAGACCTGCATGTCTGATTCGGTGCTGCACTATCATTCAACTCCTTTGGGATAGAGACCGATCGTCTCATCGTTTGTGTGCCTTTCTATTGTAAAACAATCCCTTCCCTTTCCCCATTCATCATCTGCATCAAAGTTTGTAGTATCTTGGACATTGATTGGCTATTCATTCATACGCCCTTCCAATTTGCATCTTGCTTATCGAGTCCATGGAAATTAAGTACAATTGTTATATTGACTTCGTATTGGCAAAAATAAAAATAAAAAGGCGACCAAAGCATCTGCTGCTCCGTCGCCCTAATTCTTCAGTTCGAGTTCGATCCAGCATTTTGCTGTTCCTGACCAGGATCAGCATCGGGGAAAATGACGCCTTTCTTCAAAATCAGATTGGCATATTGCGCGCGCTCACCAGTTGCAACAATCACATAGGCACGCGAAGCACGTTCATAAAAATCAAATCGATCTTCATGATCGAACGCATCCGTAATGCCTTCGTATTCTTCAATCAACCGGCGGTAGTCTTCCCATATGATCGGGATCACCTGATCCCCTTCCACAACCTGCATGACAGCAGCGGGACGCTCGGCATAGGTATCCAGTGGATATAATTGCAGGATGGCTTCCAATAGTTCAACGACTCCCAATGCATCACAGCGTACCAGTCGCTTGGCATGACTGGCTGCCGGGAAATTGCCATCAGCCAGAACCAGCTCGTCTCCATGCCCCATTTCAGACATGATTTTGAGTAACTCCGGAGGGATTATTGCAGGAATATTTTTTAGCATGCACAGCTCTCCTTGGTCATCTCCAACATCGGTTAGAGCGAATTGGTTTTCTCCATTCTTGAAGCACTCTGGACATTGATTCCATAGGAGCGGTTTCATTACTATTCTAACAGTATTTTTGGATCATTGCACAGCGTACACGTTGGTTCGATATGAGAATATTTCATTTTGACAAAAATACTTGTTTGCCATATAGTTGTTATAACAACTAATTGATTGGAACATTTTTATGACGGAAAGCGAGGTCTCACAATTACATGGATTATACACTGGAGCAATCTGTTGGATTCATGCTAGGTTTCACACATCGTAAAGCATCAGCTTTACTTGCAACGCGATTCAAACCTTATGATATTACGACAGAGCAATTTTCTGTCCTTTTTAATGTTGACCGAGGTGAAGGTGTGAATCAAAAGGAGCTCGCTGCACGTGTCTTCAAAGACCAACCCACCACTGCCCGGATTATTGATCTGCTTGAGAAAAAGGGTTGGGTAGAACGCCGGACCAGCGAACAGGATCGCAGAGCCTATCTGTTATATCTCACCAAGGAAGGCAAAGCGTTAATTGATATCCTCGTTCCGATCGAAAGAGAAATGAATAAAGAACTTGCTGAAGGTGTATCGGAAGACCAGATGGAAGCATTTAAACATACTCTTTCCCTCATTAACCGCAATCTGTAATGAATCACAACTCAGGGGGAATACATCATCATGAAAGAACAATCCACACAAGTTAGACTCTGGACCACCGATTTTATTCTGCTAATGCTGTGCAACTTTTTGCTATTCTTGCAGCTGCACATGATCGTCTCTCCACTTCCGTCCTACGTTCAGGAACGATTTCACGCGAATGCGTTTGAGGTCAGTCTCTTCACCTGTCTGTTTGCACTAAGTGCCATTGCAGCCCGTCTTTATTCCGCCAAAGCACTAGAGAAGGGCCTTCGTAACGCCATGATTTATATAGGCCTGTCCATAGCCCTGCTGGCAACGCTCGGCTATTATTTTGCTGCGGGTATAGCTGTGCTCTTGTTGCTGAGAATGTTGTTTGGTATCGGGTTTGGTATGAGTAGTACCGCTTTTCCAACGATGGCCTCGGACATTGTGCCCGTTAAACGAATGGGTGAAGGTATGGGTTACTTCGGGCTCTCGACTAGCTTGGCTATGTCTATGGGTCCAATTATAGGGGTCACTCTGCTCCAGGGTGCAGGATTCATAACCCTGATGTTATGTACTGCGGGTGTCCTCGTTGTCATCTATCCACTGAGTTATACGCTGACACGCAAAAAAGCTGCCAGAACCGATAACAGTGCGACCATTATGCCACAGGCTACAGCAAGTGCCTCAGGTTCGCAACCAAAGCAGAAGACGCCTTTCAACCGCAAGCTGATTCTGCCCAGTGTGTTGAATTGCCTTTTGTCCATCACCTATGGCGGGCTTGTCGGATTCATCGTCTTGTATGGTAAGGAGGCCAATCTGGCCAATCCTGCGCTGTTCTTTTTGTTCAATGCACTCGCTGTGCTACTGGTTAGACCATTTGCAGGACGAATCTATGATAACAAAGGTCCAAAAGCACTGTTAATTCCAGGGGCCATATTTATTGCTATCGGGCTCATTCTGCTCTCATACGCAACCTCCATGTCCACCCTGTTCATTGCTGCTTTTATCTACGGGATTGGCTATGGTTCCATGCAGTCGTCTCTGCAGACCTGGATGATTCAGGTTGTATCTCCTTCTCAGCGGGGTATGGCTAACGGTATGTTTCTAAACTCGCTCGATCTGGGTATTGCAACTGGCGCACTTCTGCTCGGTGCCATTGCGTCCATAACCAGTTATACCGATATGTATCGTTACTCCGTGATGTTCATGATTCTGTTCTTGCTTATATATCTGATTCAGGGCAAACGAAGCGGCAGCTTCTCCATTGAACCTCATGCACTGCTCGCTCATACTCATATCCCTGCAACGGAACATGAGCCAGACCAAGATCAATCCAAGAATTCACAATCTGGAACCAGCAACACTGAAGGGAGCCATCCGAATAAAAGCAGACACGAATGATTGGTTAATCATTCTACTCATAGAAACGAGAAACGCGTTTACACCGAGAAAGCAAAAATATCTGCTTTCTTTGGCGTAAACGCGTTTTTTTATCGGAACAGATTCGGTTGTTTAACCTTAAGGCAACATTGGAATGAACATGGCTTATCAGAAACCTTCTATCTAGAATGGACTTTTTTTGCGACCTATTGGAGCATACCCTCTACTCGTCTCGATCACATCCATAGGTGTTTCATCCTGTTTTGGCTCGCTTCCTGAAGTAGGTTGGTCGCCGTGATCTGGCTTGACTGCGAACAAAGTGAGTAATCCGCCCACTGCACCAGAAGCGGCGAGCACACCAAAAAGCAGAAAATGATGAGATCCAATTAGCAAAGACACCACAGGTGGACCGAGAGATACGCCAATGAAGCGCATACTGCTGAATAGAGCTGTGATCGTGCCCCGCTGTTTCTTGTCCACTCCCTCTGTAATCAAGGCGTCCAGACACGGCAACGTTGCACCTATTCCGGCACTTCCCAATGTGAAAAGACCTACTACAACATAGATATTATCGAATAAACCTATAACGCCAAGGGATACCGTCAGAAGCGCAAGCCCTGTGAAGCCAAGCCATTTCATTCGCGTTTTGTTCTTGCCAATCCACTTCCCTGCCAGAAATGAAGACAGACATAGCGCTGCCAGCGGAATAGCAAGAACAAGCCCTTTAAGAACACCTTTCAAGGCAAATTCGCTTTCGAGCGTCTCGGATAGGTAATAAAGCACGCCAAAAATGACAAACATGCAAATACCGCCGATTGCAAACAGCGCATACAACCAGCGTCCCTTTTCTTTCAGTACGTCACGAATGGAAGCCACGAATTCCGTAAAGGTAGGCGGTTTTTCTTTTTTCTTGGGTGTTTTGACCAAGAAAATAACCAGGATCAACGAAAGCACACAAAGTACAGGGATAGCCATAAATGGCGCATACCACAACCAGACCGCCAGCGCTGCACCCAGAATCGGACTTATGACTTTACCAAACGTATTCGAGGTCTCGATGATTCCCAGGCTTTTACTTACCTCGTTCTCATCTTTGAACATATCTCCAACCAATGGAATGACAATAGGAAATGCGCCGGCTGCGCCTATTCCCTGCAAGAACCTGCCACCCAGAATGGTCCAGTAGGCTATGTTTCCGTTCAGCATCCATGCTGCCACACCAGCCACAGCACCTCCGACGGCTGCAATGACAAGACTGGGAATGATCACTGCTTTTCTGCCGAAACGATCCGACAAATAACCTGCGAGAGGAATAAGAAGGATGGCAACGACGGCGTAGACTGTAATGAGCATGCTGACCTTAAATGCAGATACCTTCAATTCACGTTCAATCTGTGGCAGGATCGGTATTAGCATGGAGTTACCCAAGGTCATAATTAAAGGGATGGAAGCAAGTGCGACAAGGTCCCACTTTTTATCGTTCATACCACAACCACCTTTACAGATTCTACACACAACAGCATTATTGTGCTTGTTTCGGAGGTTGATTATGCAGGACATGTTGGATGTTACCGCTTGTTCACACAAAGAAGCCGCCTGCACGCATTCGTGCAAGACAGCTCCTTTGGTTCAATATTTACAACTACAACAACCTAAAGTGCCGTAACGCTGCTCCACCTTTGAAAATAATATACAGTTCATTCACCTTATGTGGAGCCTCAATCGAACACTGAATTGTTGTCCACTTGATATCTTTCCCATTCACACTGCCTCCAGGTCCGGAAACTTCACACATACCAATCAGATCGCCCTCCGGTCCTCCAGAACGAATCTCCAGTATCCCCGCTTCCCCAAAGGCTGCAACTCTGGCTTCAAATCCGTGCAGTTCCTGAACAGCATTATGGTTGAAAGAGATCCAAGATGACTGACCATCTCGATATAAGGGTTCTTCCCGAGTGATTGCCCGAACTGCCGAACGTCCTTCCAGACATTCATCCAACAGAACATCTGCACAAGCATCATAATTCTCGGCAAAGGTAAGCAAGTGCAGCGGACGATCAGGAATCGTCTCACCTTCAATCTCAATATCAGCCGACTGGCGTATATCTGCGGAAGAACGCCCTGCAAGGATGGCCCAGGTCGCTGTCTCCAGGCAGTATCGATCTCGGGTAACATCCCATAGCGCCAGCTTCTGAACAGGAACCTCGAAACGTACCGTAATACGCGACCCTGCTTTGACATGAACACGACGGAAAGCAAGCAATTGCTTCTGAGCGCGTTTCACACGCGAGGTATGTGAAGATCCATAGATCTGAACGACT
Source organism: Paenibacillus sp. FSL H8-0079 (assembly GCF_037991315.1). Classification (NCBI taxonomy): domain Bacteria; kingdom Bacillati; phylum Bacillota; class Bacilli; order Caryophanales; family Paenibacillaceae; genus Paenibacillus; species Paenibacillus sp. FSL H8-0079. The sequence continues at coordinate 2,363,386 of NZ_CP150300.1, read as the reverse complement.
TCATCACTGTCACGTTCACCCTTATTGTATACCTCTACTTCAATCTTCAATTGATCTGTGGTGGTGGTTTCCGCCGTAGTGTCACGACTTACACGAATCGCCTCGTATTCGAATTCCGAATAGGTCAGACCATGTCCAAATGCATATTGAACCGGCCCTTCATGATACATATAGGTCATGCCATTCTGAATAATGTCATAGTCCATCATGTCAGGGAGCTGGGATTCATCTTCATACCATGTCATGTTCAATCTGCCTGCCGGGGCATAGTGACCTAACAACACATCTGCAAGCGCGTTCCCCAATTCTTGACCTGCATGTGTCATATATACGATTGCCCGGGCAATACCTTTCAACTCCTGCAAGACAAATGGATAACTACCCATAATGACAACCACCGTATTAGGATTAGCCTCGCACACAGCTTTAACAAGCTCGACCTGATTCGGCGGAAGCAACAGACTTGGTCGGTCAATTTCCTCTTTGCCGTTGATGTATGGGCTATTACCGACAACAACGACAGATACCTGACTATTTCGTGCCGCTTCTACGGCTTGTTCTATTCCGCGTGTCACGATGTCGATCTCGAAGGCTGCAGATTTGGGTGTGTTGCTTGGTGATTGACTTGTGCGTCCAGAGTCACCGTTATCATCCGGAGTTGTACCGGTCGCTTGTTCTGTCTGCGGCGGTACTGGTGATAAAGCAGAATGTCCCTGATATTGGCTCAGTCCAACGGGAATACCATTCCACGTCCGCAATGTGTTGCTTCCGTCCGTTTGAGGATCGAATTGTACAACTTCCTTCACGAACCAACCACCGATCTCTGGTGCGTTCGCCTGATAGATGCCTTGCTCGGTTAAACTTACATATCGATTATTGTTCACACTTCTCAGCGTATGACTCCCCCAGCCCCAATCTTGATGCACGAACTCGGCTGCAGGTGTACTGTTCTCCTGTACAGCCACGAGTGTACCTTCCGCACCAAGGGTAATAACCTGTCCGTCTACTGTCTTCAGACCAATACGATCATTCCCATCGACATAGGCCACATCTGCTTCAGGTAGCTGATTACGCAATCCATCGAGGACGGATACACGATAGGGTAGTGTCCCGCTATACCAATCGGTATAGACGACATCCGCAAGTGGTCCAATGACACTGATCTTCTGGAATGCTTCTGGTTGCAAGGGAAGCAAGCCGTCATTTTTGAGCAAAACAATCGATTCAGCAGCAGCACGATAACTGAGTTTGGCATGCTCTGGTGCACATAATACCGACTCGGGTATAGACGCATACGGGTTAAGTCCCGACTGATCCAGTTGTCCAAGTCGCATTCGAACACCGAAGATGTTGCGGATCGCTCGATCCAGATCAGCTACCTCCAACAGGTTCCAACCAAGAGCCTCCTCCAGAGCAGATACGACCAGATCAACTTCATCTGTGAGACAGTCCACCCCTGCCTTCAACGCACCTGCTGCTGATTCGGCATGGCTGGTATGGTACCCGTGATAGTCCACCGTTTGAGACAGATCCCCACCATCACATACAATAAACCCAGGCATCGACCACTCACCCTTAACCACATCATTCACGTATGGACTTTCAATGGCAGGTGTACCATTAATAGAATTGTAAGCTGTCATCATGGACAAGGCTCCGCCTTCCACAAACGGCGTCTCAAATGCTTTTAAATAATATTCACGCAGATTGCGCGGATCGATACTGGATGAACAATTCAGCCGATCTTTCTCATTATTATTGGCAAAAAAGTGTTTCAATGTAGCGACCATTTTCAGATAAAAAGGATCATTTCCTTGCATGCCTTTGACGAGTGCTGCCGACATCTCTCCCGTGAGGACCGGATCTTCCCCGTATCCCTCCTCCGTTCTACCCCAGCGTGGATCACGTTCCAAGTCAACTGTAGGTGCCCATAATGTTAACCCGTGAACTTCAGGATCACGGTGATGGTATGCCCTCGCTTCATCGCCAATGACAGAACCAATCTCCCGCATGAGCCGCGTATTCCAGGTACTCGATAGACCGAGAGGTTGCGGAAATACCGTTGCCTCCCCTTTCCACGCCACCCCGTGTGCGGCCTCACCCCCAACGTTGTAGGCTGGAATGCCCAGTCTTGGCACAGCTGCTTCGCGAGTAGGGATTAGTCGAATTTTCTCCTCCGTTGTCAATCGTGTAATCAGGTCATCCAACCGTGCCTCAAGTGAAAGTGACGCATCCCACATCGGATATTGATAGTACTCCTTCATCCTTCATTCCTCCTACAAATTAGTTGTGTCCAAGTTGCTTCCATTGCTCCAGTAAATCCAGCGTGCGCTGGCGATACTTCTGACCATCTTCAGGTTGATTGACCTGATATTCATGAACGTAAGCATTGAAATACGATGACAGTATTCGATAGGCAAGCCTGCGTGCCTGTCCTTCAGCAGATGGATCGAGTGCACAATTATATCCCTCATGAAAAGCAACCGATTCCGTTGACAATATGGCTTCAAACTCCCTGTCGGCAAACATGGAACGATCTCCGTCGATGATGGCCGCAATGTTTAGCTCACCGTTTTCCTCATGAACAAGCACGTTGGCTTCCCACAGGTCATTATGAACGAGTACCGGACGGGTCACCTGATCGAATAAGTCTTTATTTTTCATAAAGATAGCTGTGATTTCCTCCCCCACACCTGGCATATACTCGGCTTGTGCTGCTTTAAGTGCCGTTTCTTCTGCAAAAGAGTGCAGCACCTCGGACCATTGATCCGAGCCTTTAATTGAACCGTCCCCCTGCGGCCACCCAAACGATGCACCCTCGATCTGATGCATGATGGCGGTATAGGCGCCAAGCTGATGGTACAATCGCTCCTTGTCTGTCTCAGAAATTGATGAATGATCCAGCTGCTTACTAGGGATAAACTCCATAAACATGTACGTTCTCGGAATGATTGATCCGCTGTCATCACAGGCTATAATGTTTGGAGCAGGAATGCCTGCGTTACGGTAATATTCATACACGACCGGTTCAGCCGCCATCATGGTGCGTTCAAAAGAAAAAAGGGGATCACTCGCAGAACCGGCCACCATCTCTCCCCGCTGTGGTGCCAAACGCAAAATCACATCCGTATATGATGCATTTTCAAGCTGAATCCGATAAGTTGTATTAAAAAGTCCACCTTGCAGAAGTGCAAAGTTCTTCACAATGGTAGCGGTTCCAAAATTATTATCCACCAAGTGGTGCAGCATCTCTGACGATATGGTGCAGTGCAAACCCGAATTCATTGTACTCATTTCATTCAATCTCCTATCATGGTAGACAAACAGACGGCACCTTGCGGCACCGTCCTTTCTTCTACTATATCATTTTACAGTTGAATTGTGAGCGAGGTTGCACCTGTTGCTGCCGTAACGACAACCCCATTTGCACCAGACACTTGGGAACCACCTTCAACACTGGATACACTCTCAATGCCGCGAAGCACCAAGTTCCATGGTTTGCCTGCGCCTTCAGCACGAACTTCAAGCACTGAACCATTACGTGTAACGTTAACTGTGAGTTCCTGTTCTGCAGCTTGGTTCACAACCACAGCTTGAGCCGTTTGACCATCAGCCAGTTCGAACAAGTGCAAGGAGACATCATCCGCAAAGTCATAATCCGGTTTGCTATCTACAGCACCGACAGCGATCAGGCTGTTTGGCTTAACCATCATTGGCAGTGTTTTGAAGTCATGGTTTTCACTGATCCAGCGTCCACCTTGTACTTTCGCTCCTGTCAGATAGTTCGTCCAAGTTCCTTCAGGCAGGTAGTAGCGCACATCGCCTTCCTTGTTGAAAATTGGAGCTACCAGGATCGAATCACCGAACATGTATTGCGTATCCAGGCTGTATGTTGTTGGGTCCTCTGGGAAGTCCAGCAGCATAGCGCGCATCATCGGAATACCTTTTACCGTTGACTCTACCGCAGAATTGTACAGGTACGGCATCAGGCTGATTTTGAGTTTGGTAAAGTCACGGACAACGTCCACGGATTCCTCGTCAAACAGCCAAGGCACACGATACGAAGTACTTCCGTGCAGGCGGCTGTGAGAAGATAACAGTCCAAATTGTACCCAACGTTTGTAGACATCAGGGCTCGCTGTGCTTTCAAAACCACTGATATCATGGCTCCAGAATCCGAAACCGGAAAGTCCAAGCGACAAGCCGCCCCGAAGGGATTCAGCCATGGATTCATATGTTGAAGAGCAGTCTCCGCCCCAGTGAACCGGGAACTGTTGACCACCTGCTGTTGCAGAACGTGCAAACAGGGCAGCTTCGTTTTTGCCAATCTTCTCTTCAAGCAATTCAAATACAGCTTTGTTATAGAGCTGTGTATAATAGTTGTGCATTTTAACCGGATCAGAGCCATCGAAGTACACGACATCTGTCGGAATTCTTTCGCCGAAGTCTGTCTTGAATGAATCTACACCTTGATCAAGCAGGACTTCCAGCTTGCTCTTATACCAGTTCACAGCATCCGGATTCGTGAAGTCAACCAGAGCCATACCTGCTTGCCACATATCCCATTGCCATACGCTGCCATCCGCTGTTTTCACCAGATAACCGTTCTCCATACCTTCATCGAACAAGTAGGATTTTTCTGCAATATATGGATTGATCCAGGCACAGATTTTAAGACCCTTCTCTTTCAGACGTGCAAGCATGCCTTCCGGATCCGGGAACATCGCTTCATCCCATACGAAATCAGACCATTGATATTCCTTCATCCAGAAGCAGTCAAAATGGAATACAGACAGCGGAAGATCACGTTCAGCCATGCCATCTACGAAATGGTTAACCGTTGCTTCATCATAATCGGTTGTGAATGATGTTGTCAGCCAAAGACCAAATGTCCATGCCGGTGGAAGCGCTGGTTTACCTGTTAATTTCGTATAATTATCAAGTACATCCTTCGGATTGTCACCACCGATAATGAAGTACTCCAGAGTCTCTCCTTCTACGCTGAACTGCACTTTGGATACATTCTCGGATGCAATCTCATAGGATACGCGTTCAGGATGGTTTACAAATACACCATATCCTTTATTGGACAAGTAGAACGGAATGTTCTTATAGGACTGCTCACTGCTTGTACCGCCGTCCTCATTCCAGGTATCGACGATTTGGCCATTCTTAACAAACGGCGTGAAGCGCTCACCGAGTCCGTAAACATATTCACCAATACCGAGATCAAGCTGCTCGCGGAAGTACGCTTCCTTGCTCGGACCTGTAATATAACCAGCTGCTCTTTGACCGCTACCTGTAATGCGTTTTCCTTCATACAGGAAGCTGACGTCCCAACCGTTTGTTTTGTCGATTTGAACTTCCAGGTTGCCGCTTTTCAAAACTGCACCTTGTTCATTTTTCGAGATGTCAACGTTTGCATCTTGCGTGTTAAGCTCAAATACAGGCCCTTTTTTCACTCCGCCTTTATGATGATTCAAGGTTACACGAATAACGTTAGGCATAGGTGAGCTGTATGTTGCTTTAAGCAATGTACCGTTCAACGTGTCGCCTTTGCTGCGAATATATTTAGTTGCCGCATATACGGTCAAAGAATTATCTTTTTGCACAATATCACGAATGTCAGTCGGGTTTTGAATTTGGTACCCTTCACGAGTCATCCAGAATCCATCAGTAAATTTCATGTTTTCTTTCCCCCTTTGGTTATACTATAATAATATTGATATTAATAATGAATTTCTTCTCTTATTTTGACCAAATATATCACGATTTTGATATTAACCATCCGATTCTTGAACATCAACACCAAACTTTGGAAACGATTACATTAATAATGAAGTAAAAGGAGGCGTTGATATGGAACGTGAACGATTACGGGAAGACCGAATTCACGGCAATGCCATGTATCCAGTCAGTGTGTACCCGGATATCCAGCAACTCAATGGAGATAGCATTCTCGATTGCCATTGGCATGATGAGATGGAGTTCACTATGGTTACCAAAGGTTGTGCCGTCTTTCAGATTGATATGAACACCGTTGAGGTTCAAGCTGGAGAAGCCATTTTCATCAATCGAGGTGAGATTCATGCGGGTTATCTAAAGGGCAATGTTCCCTGTGTATTCTCTTCTATTGTGTTTAATCCCGAGCTGCTCGGCAGCCGCACTTTCGATGCGGTACAGGAGAAATTCATCGGTCCACTGATTCGCAAAACCGTGATTCCCCCTTTTCATATCAAAGCAGATGAGGATTGGGGACAAGAAATTCTGGATCACCTGCAACGCATATTCGCGGACCATGCTGCCAGAACAGAAACGTGTGAAATGTCAACGAAAGCGTATCTATATCTCGTATTTGCCCGAATGTTCGAACATATGAGACCTGCCCCGCTCAAAGGCACTGTGGCTACAGGGAGTCATGACAAGGTAGAGCGGCTAAAATCCGTGCTCGGCTATATCCACAAGCGTTATCCCGAACCATTAAAGCTGAAAGAACTGGCCGATGAGGCCAATATGAGCGAAGGACATTTCTGCCGTTTCTTCAAACAGATGGTGCAGAAAACCCCTGTAGATTACATTAACTATTACCGCGTGCAACAGGCCTGTGTTCAGCTTGAGAATACGGATCACAAAATTGTCGATATCGCCATGGATGTGGGTTTTGAGCATCTAAGCTACTTCATCACTACGTTTAAAAAACATAAAGCCACTACGCCTTCACAGTATCGCAAAATGTTCTATGAGAACGTAGCCATGGAGTCTGCCCTGGTTCAGGTATAGAAGAAGAAGGTGCTCACAGCTCATCAGCTGCAAGCACCTTCTTTATTAACTTTCCTGCGAACGAGTCAGATAACGCTTTGATCTGAGCCACTTTAGCTGAGTTAGAACTCATCTCATTCGCTGCTATCAGAGCTATAATTTTGAAGCTTAACATTGCCTCACTTTTTCATTGTCTTCCATGAAGTGTATTCATGCACGGAGAACCCGTTAAAGGACGCATGTGCTGAAGCCATTTTTTCGACCAACTTCAATTGTGCTTCCATATAAGTAGATCCCTCTTCATAAAAGGTAATGAAGTCGCCTTCCTTACTTTGCTTCGTTTCCACGGCTATAGAGATCGTCTTGCCAAGCAGAGCCGCTTCTGCAAGCTCATCCTTCGCTACACTATAGATCGCAGCCGCTGTATCGCGGTACGCCATGATGGTGATGGAGTCAAATTTGCGGATCATCCAGCTGCTAACCGCCATCGTTGAACCCGGAATTTTGTAGTTATCCAGCCAGAAAGGCAGATCAGCGGCTACCGGCATCTTCATCCGTGATGCTCTGCCAACAATATACTCCACATTGCCTTGCCACTGCGTGATCACACTAGCCTGATTGATTTTCCATTGCGGATGCACATGTGGCTCAATATCCAGATGAATACCAGCAAATTTCTCATTAGGCAGAGCCTCTGCCTGATACGCTTCGATCCAGTCTAAGAAGGAAGCAATCTGTTCCCGACTTTCCGTCAGCCCCCAGGCTGATCTTCCATCCATAACGTCAACCGCAATATTCTTGGCTCTCGCCTGACGGATAAAGCTTTTATAATCCGGAATTTTCACATCCCGGTTCATCTGCAGATAGATTGTATTAATCTTGTTCGTTGTCGCAAAATTCAATACTTCTTGAGGGTTGCTTCGAATCTGGGTTGTATCCCACACCCACGTCGCTCTTACCGGCACATCAAGGTTCCCATGAATCGTTTCATAACTATCCACAGAACCAATAGCAACGGCTTTCGAAGTATAGGCTGTACTCGCACACAGGATCAAACAACTGAGTAATAAGATAAAACGGTAACCTCTTTTGCTTTTCATATTTGTACACTCCCTCTGAAATTATCAGCTCTGACGTGCAAATCCGGATGAAATTGTGTCGTTTCATATTCATTTTATGGAGACTTATTTAAGTACGACGAATTTGGATTGCTTCTATATGCAATATCATCTCTAAGACTTACGACGAAAGAATCATATAACATTATTTCGGGAATTCACAGTTCTGTATGTATAGTTCAAAAGTCACAAATATCAGCTATTATATAAATTAACCCCACTTTCTTCACGACTTCAGTCATTATTGCCATATGTAAACCAAGCCCCAGAAGACCTAGAAAGCGTTTTCTCCATAAAAGCACAAAAAAACCGCCCTTAGGCGGCTTTGCATGTATCTCGATTTAATAATGCTCTAGTCAACATTTCCGTTCATTCATTACCCGATGGAGTTACCGGTGTACCGTCCACCACTTCATCGAAAAGGGACACCAGTTCAATGCCTTCTGCAGAAATCCGCACGAGCCCCTTGTCAGACAAACGCAATTCTGGAATTACAACCAGCGCCAACAAGGAAAGTGTCATAAATGCATTATTCAACGTACAGCCTGCGGATTGTAAAGCTTCACTGACTGATGCCGATTGGGCTGCAACCACTTCGAAAGACTCGGTTGACATCAAACCTGCGATCCGCAGCGGGAATTCAGTTACACCTGTAGCTGTTACCACGGCTACCCCACCTTGCATGCGAATGACACGATTACCGGCTTCGGACATCAGGGCATCATCATTACCGATAATTAACAGGTTGTGACTGTCATGAGCAACCGTCATCGCAATCGCTGCAGGCGATGTGAAGCCAATGCCTCCAACCAGCGCAACCGCGCGATTGCCGGTTTGTTTGTGACGCTCCAATACCGCGATTTTGCATACTTCCCCTGAAGTTGAAACCACAACCTTGCCGTTCTGCACTGTAACAGGCAGGTGTTTCTCCTTCGTATCCACATGGTTCTCTGTCACATGAATGATTTTGGCACCAATCGTACCCTCTGTGATGGGTGCAGCCAGCTCCAGATCCTCTGGCTGAATATTAGCTTCCAACTTCACCGTGTTCAGTGCTTCCTCAGGATACGTGAAGCTATCCCAGACCGCCGTCATTTTCCCATTCTCGGCCACAACTTGCCCGGCAGCAATCGTCATCCCCACACGTACATCCGCCAGACGACCGTCCAGCAGAATAATATCGGCTATATTGCCCGGAATAACCGCACCAATGTCGCGCGCAACCCCGAAGCGCTCAGCCGTGTTAATGGTAGCCATTTGGAAAGCCGTGACCGGCTTCACGCCTTGGGAGATTGCCAGACGAACAACAAAGTCCATATGTCCTTCTTTGAGCAGCGATTCAGAGCTTCGGTCATCAGTCACCAGCATCATCCGGCGTGTATCCAATCCAAGCTCGGTACAGGCTTTGATCGTCTCAGCCACATCATGCCATGCCGAACCTTGGCGCATCTTCGCGTACATCCCGAGTCGCAGACGTTCGACCACATCTTCCTTGGTCACACATTCATGATCCCCTGTTACGCCACTCGCTGCGTAAGCTGGCAGACGCCAGTCATCTGCTGCCCAGGTAAAGTGACCGTCTGCCACTTTGCCTGCCCGCAGAGTCGCCTGTATCTCACCGATCATCGTCTCGTCCCCGTAGACGACCCCAGGGAAGTTCATCACTTCCCCAAGGCCAATCATGTCCGGACCCCAGGAAAGAGCCTCAGCCACCTCTTCAGGCCCTATATAGGCACCCGTTGTCTCTAGTCCCGGATGAGTGGAAGGCACACAGGAAGCCACCTGCATATACGCAGCCATCGGAGTGGTCCGTGCTTCGTCCAGCATCAATCTCAGTCCTTTGAGACCAAGCACGTTGGAGATCTCATGTGGGTCGAAGAAACCTCCGGTCGTGCCTGAAGGCAATACTGCTCTCGCAAACTCGGTTACTTTCATTTGTGTACTTTCGATATGGCAGTGTCCATCCAGCAAACCAGGAGCGATATACTTGCCGTTCGCTTCAATAATCAGCGTATGTTCTCCGATAGTGTGGCTTACATCTTTGCCGACATAAGCGATACGAGCTCCTTGTACAGCTATGGACATCTCAGGCAAAATCTCACCCGATATCACGTTCACTAGCGTACCTCCCTTAATGACCAAAGTCGCTGGTAGATCTCCCCGGGCTGTAGCGACCAGATCCGGTACACAATCGGCCATAAGCGGCCGTTCAAAAGATGATTTGTTCATATGGTTTCCTCCTTTAATAAACGATCCCAAAAAAATATATTGTTACGATTATATGAGTCCAGACCTCATGTGTAAAGAAAAATCACATCCATTGTGCTTAAATACAAATTATGAAGTAATATTTATCCATGGAACCCAATCCTTACGAATTCACGTCAAGTTTTTTTGTTCAATACGATCACCTATACCTGGCTGGAACCTCATCTCGTATACTTTCTTCGCCAAACTAGCTTCTTCCTGATCTATGTATCATATACAAAAAGACTCCCGTTCCATTGAACGGAAGCCTTCTTCATGCATATGAACGTGTTATGTCAGTCCACTTGCGCAGCAGACACCTTGCCAAGATCGTACCATTCTTCCGACTGGGAGGTAATGAACGGACTCGGTGTGCCCACACAATAGACGTGCAGCAAATGCATCGCTCGCGTACAAGCCGTGTAGAACAACTTGCGTTCATGTTCTTGGGCATACTGCTCTGCAGAACCGTCATAGATCAGGACAGCATCGAATTCCACACCTTTGGCCAGATATGCCGGAATGACATGAACCCCCTGTTCAAATGCTAGCGTCGTTTTCTTGATTAACTTCGGTGCTGTGGGCAGTGCCTTGCTCAATGCAGCATGTACTGCTTTGCTCTCTTCGGCGGTCTTGCAGATGACTGCAACTGATTCATACCCTTCCTCAATCAAGTGCTTGAGGTCTGTTGTGATAACGTTCATATGACGCTCCGGATCTGAAGAAACGATCACTTTAGGCTTCTCGCCACTGCGGTTAAATGGAATAATCTCTTCCCCGCCAGGCACCATACCACGGGTAAACTCCACGATCTCCCGGGTAGATCGATAACTTCTGGTGAGCTCAATCACTTCCGTATTGTCAGGTCCATACAGGTTAGTCAAAGGTCCTGTTCCACTAAGCACGGAAGAGTGGGCATAGATTGCCTGATTAAAGTCACCGAGTGCTGTTATTTTCGCCCGTGGGAATAATCTCTTCATAAAGGCCAGCTGAAATGCAGAATAATCCTGTGCCTCATCAATAATGACATGACGAATATTGGAGTTAATATGGAATCCAAGCATAAGCTCACGTAGGTACAAGTATGGCGTAATATCTTCATAGGCCAACTCCTGAAGCTTCAATCTGCGTAACGTCATCTTACAGATTTCATCCCATTGAGCAGGCAGCGCTTCGTCACCAAGCAGTCGTACCATCTGAGCCTGATCGTTGAATAGATGTGCATATAATTGTCTTATATCAACGAATCGTAAGGACTTAATCCATTTTCGCAACGGTTTGAGTCGGTCACTGACCACCATACGTGCCAGAATCCCTCTTTCCTGCTCGAAGTCATTAAACGTATGGGTCTTTCCTTTTTGCTTGCGCTTCAACCGTTGATACGCACGTTGCAGATCCTCCGGCTCCATCAGATCAAGCTGCTGATCAACCCAAGGCGCATCCAGTTCACCTTTACCAAAAGCAGACAGTTCTTTCAGCATCCAGTCCCGCAACATCTCCAGTCGACTCACCAGCTTAACGGACGACTCGAAGCTGTAGAATTTCTCAGCCATAGCCTCTGACGTGACAATCGCTCGGCCCTGGAAGCGAACCGGCTTGAACTTCATGCCCCCTGACAGCATGCTTTCCTTATAACGCGTAATGACCTTCAGGAAAGATTCGGATGACTTGAACCGAATGCTGGACATACGAACATCGTAATCGGGATCTTCCGTCCCCGTAAGTACATATTCAAGCTGAATGAACGGATCTTCCAGTTGATATTCACGACCCAAACGGCGTTCCAGATACTCCTGGAAGGTCGTTTGCAACATATTCTCCTCCCCAAGCTCAGGCAGTACCGTAGAGACATAACTGTTGAACATCGGATTCGGCGAAAAAAGAACCATCTGATCCGCTTGCAGATGCTCGCGGTATTTATAGAGAAGATAGGCCACACGCTGGAGCGCTGCGGATGTTTTGCCACTTCCGGCTGCGCCTTGCACAATGAGCATGCGTGTCCGGTCATTGCGAATAATCCGGTTTTGCTCTTTCTGAATGGTCGCTACAATACTCTTCATCTGCGCATCCGAAGTTCGACTGAGCACGGCCTGCAACAACTCATCGCCAATCGTAACCCCCGTGTCGAACATAAAGCGGATACGTCCGTCCCGAATGACAAACTGCCGTTTCATCTCTATATCACCGCTAATCTCGCCGCTTGGTGTATGATACGTGATCTGACCCGGCGCCCCGTCATAATACAGGTTGGAGATTGGCGCACGCCAGTCGTAGACCAGAAAGGATTCTTCTTTCTCGTCCAGCAAAGATGCGATCCCCAGGTAAATGCGTTCTGCATTTGGATATCCATCTTCTTTGAAATCAATGCGGCCAAAATATGGTGAATGATGCAGTCGTTTCATTTTGTCCAACGCACCCGCTGTATTCAGATGGCTACGCTCCCGATCGGACAGTACCTGTGACTGCTGTCGCATGCTGGTTGAAGTCTCCCCGACATCGTCCGCTTCGCTAAAGTTCATCGTAACTTCGTCCCAGAAGTCTTTTCTCATGCCAACCACTTCGTCCCGGAAGGAACCTACTTCATCTTCTAACGTTGTGATCTTGCGCTCAATCTGATCGGTCACGGTGTTAACCCGTTGTTGTTCCTCACTCCACTGCTGCTCTGTACTCATATGTTAATAGCCCCTCTTTCCCCGGATTGTGTCCTCAAAATCCCATTTGACAAGCCCGAAAAGGCAATGGTATAATTATTAGAAAGTAAACATTTTAATTTTATGTTAATTAGTTCTAATTTTCTGAAAACCATTTTTTATTGTACCAGTGACAACGTCCCGATGCAAGCGGAGGCGTTTTTTGTTGTTTCTTCTTCATTATTACCCAATCACCGGGTCCTCAACTGATTAAGCCATTCATGCCTACTTTCGCAATTCTTCAATTGTCTCTTTCCAGCGGGTAATTGCCACAAGTTCATCTTTTAATTGAAATGTAATTCCTGAAGTGATCTCCGCATATGGCGCGTGATCTACACGTACATGAAGCACTCTGGCTTCAAAGCGATCTCTCGGATGAACAGCGCCCTTCATCTCAGGCAACAGCTCTACTTCTATACGGATATGCAGCAATCGCTGTCCTTGAACCGCAATCAAGGTAGCCTTGCCTGTTTTGCTCATGTTCATACTGGTCTGTGTACCTTGCCACAGAGCCAGTCTAAGCTGATGCGGACTTATCGCAATGACTTCGCCCATACTGATCATCGCCTGATGCGGCCACTGATCCTCAGATACGGTCAGCAGTTGCATGGCTTCATGCTGTTTATGCTCCAGATTTGTCCCACTCAACCATTCCATTAATTCAGCGTCCAATTCCTCTATAATCATGTCTCTATCCCTCAGTTCGTTAAAATTCATTCATGCCATTCAGCCCTATGTATGACAAAACAACCCGGACACGTTTGTCCGGGCTATGTTGTAACTCCATTGTATATGATCGCCAAGCAGGTGTGCAATTCGCACTTAGAGGTTGTTCAAAAAGTCTAATTTTGATTACGAATCATGCCTAACGGCATCATCAGCATCGAATATGAAATTCAGCCGAAATGTCCGTTGCTCACGTAGTTTTCCTACGCTCCGCTACTCCATTTCTATCTTCATTCCATCTTCTTGGTACTGAAAACCAGACTTTTTGAACTTGAATTTAAGGCCACTTAAGCCAATTCAAAATTTTGTCCTGTGATTCTTTGTCTTCACTGGAGCTATGCACATGTTCGGCAAGTCGATTCAGACGTTCGAGCTGATACCCATAATCATAGATTGCAGCTGCCACGATGGATAATCGTAACATCCCGTCCTTGTCGATATCAAACTCAGTGATCGCCTGTTCCATGAAACGATCATTGTCCAATACAAACTGCGCTGCCTCTTCGCCGTTCGGTTTCAACTTATCCTCGAACTTGAGCAGTGCATGCTCATGGAATTTGATAACCAATTCCAGATGGGAGTCAAAAAACAGATCCATAGCCGGTGTCCGCGGTGCCTGGAAATAGTGGCGTTCCACCGAATCCAGTACCTCATACCCTTTTTGCAGACTCAACAGCATCTGTTTGTAGACCACCATCTGCCTGGTTTCGCTGAATTTTGAACGCTTCATCTTCTTCTGTTCCTCTTCGAACAAGTTATACTTGTCGGACAGAGACTTAATGGAGCCACCCAGGTTGTTTTTCTCCTCCCGGAACACGACTTCCTTAATCTCATCCGAAATCGAGGTTCGCAGAAGCAACGACATGCCGCTGAAGACACTCTGGATCTGCTTCACGAACTGAACCTTCGGTTTCGGAGGAAATACCGTAATGTTGATGAGAAACGCCGATACAATACCAACCAGTGTCAGCAGAAAACGATTAAGTGCAAAATGCCAGTCACCCGAAGCTTCCATAATGGATACAACCGTGACCAGTGTCAGTCCAACCGTCTCGCCCATATTCAATTTAAGACATATCATGATAACAAGCACAATAATTAATCCAACAGCAATAGGCTCATTGGACAACACCATACCTCCCACCAGGGCCACAATAGCTCCGAGTGTGGTCGTTTGCAGCTGATCCAGGAAGTATTTCCAGGAACGATAGATGGAAGGCTGCATGGCGAATATAGCCGCGATTGCGGCAGGCACGGGAGATTGCGGGTTCAAGAACAGGCTGCTAAGGTACAAGGCAAGCGTGACCGCGATCCCCGTCTTAAGTACACGTGCACCAAACGACATGGTGGTGACCCCTCCTCTTTACCGAACCTGAAATTTTACATTTAATGATCATGTTCATTATTACCCCATATTTCTTTTTTTGCCTGAATTCATTCAGGAGAACGATTTATTGTACCATGGAAGACCTTCCGTTGCCATGTCATAAGTCGTAAACCTTATTTAAATCATTTCATAACTCACTAAAAATAGATTATTGATTCATTTATGTATGTTAATACACATTATTAACCCAAAATGATGAACCTAAAAAGAAGCAAATCTTCAAAATGGATTTTCGCCACTTCAAAGATTCGCCTCTGTTACGTATGAAACCTCTGTGTAATCGTCATGCTTATCAAGCCTGCCTACCGATCCGTGCCCTCCCATTCCCTTTTGAACTGCTCTACGAACTGCACCATATAATGATGACGCTGCTCCGCCAGTTCCTTGCCATAGGAGGTATTCATCAGATCTTTGAGCTTGAACAACTTCTCATAAAAGTGATTTATCGTGGTGCTGCGCCCATTACGATATTCCTCACGGGTCATATGCTCCCGTGGGGGAAGAGATGGATCGTACATCTCGCGCGCCCTCGCTCCTGAGAAGGCAAAGGTGCGCGCGATTCCAATCGCCCCCAGCGCATCCAGACGATCCGCATCCTGTACAACTTGTGCTTCAAGCGAGCTGACCGCAGGAAGCTGGCCTCCCGCATACGAGATGGTGCTAATAATACCCACAACCGCTGCACGTGTATCCGAATCAAGCGGCTGGGTATCCAGCCAGTCATTCAGTTTCGCCATCCCGGCTTCCAAACTCTCATTCAGCTTCTCATCCGGTACGTCATGTAATAATGCAGCCAGTTCACAGACAAATGGATCTGCACCCATGCGGTGAGCGAGTTCGACCGCAAGTGCAGTTACCCGTTCAATATGCGGCCAGTCATGACCATCCGTATGCTTGGACGAGTCCCCTTGTACAAAAGATCGGGCAGCACGCAGTACAGCCTCTCCTTCGGCTGTTCCATCTACATTGCCCAGGTGCTCTGGTCCTTTTACGCTCTGGCTAGATGGTTGAAGAGGGTTCTCTGGCATCTTACGATTCCCCACCTTCACGAGCCTGCTCACGTGGAATACGCCGCGCTACACCCGTCTTAACAGCTGCTTCAATGACGCGATTACGCATTGATTTGACCACTTTATCATTGAACACACTCGGAATAATGTAATAGCGTGTACGCTCTTCGTCCGTAATGGCCGAGGCAATCGCTTGAGCAGCTGCCAGCTTCATTTCTTCATTAATTTCGGTAGCCCGGCAATCCAGAACTGCCCTAAATATGCCTGGAAAACATAACACGTTGTTGATTTGGTTCGGATAATCGGATCGTCCTGTCGCCATAACAGCCACAATGTCCTCCACCAAAGCAGGCATAATCTCAGGCACCGGATTGGCCATCGCAAACACGATTGGATCTTCGGCCATGGTCTGCACATCTTCACGAGTTAACAGATTGCCGCGTGACAAGCCAATGAACACATCGGCTCCACGAATGACTTCACGTAGCGACCCCGTTTCCAGTTCCGGGTTGGTACGAGCCGCATAGTCACTCCAGACTTCATTCTCATAGGTTTGTGTCCGTACAATCGCACCTTCACGATCGACACCAATAAGTCGACTGGCTCCCGCAGACAATAATATGTTGCTGCATGCTACACCGGCTGCTCCAATACCACAGACCACGATCTTCACATCATTAATCGACTTGCCTACCAGTTTGAGCGCATTGATCAGACCGGCATATAACACAACCGCTGTGCCATGCTGATCATCATGAAATACCGGGATGTCCAATTCCTCATTCAGACGACGTTCAATCTCGAAACAACGTGGTGACGAAATATCCTCCAGATTAATGCCGCCAAAACCAGGTGATATCGCTTTCACAGTACGAATGATTTCCTCGGTATCCTGCGTGTCCAGGCAGATTGGGAAGGCATCCACACCTGCAAACTGTTTGAACAACATTGCCTTACCTTCCATGACGGGCATCGCTGCACGGGGACCAATGTTGCCCAGTCCAAGTACCGCACTGCCATCGGATACCACGGCTACCGTGTTCCGCTTGATCGTCAGCGAGAAAGCTTTCCCCGGTTCTTCCACAATGGCCGAACATACCCGAGCCACATCCGGGGTATACACACGCGACAGGTCTTCCCGATTCTGAATCGGAGTCTTCGGTGTCACTTCGATCTTGCCGCCCAAATGCAGCAGGAACGTTCGATCTGATACGTTAATGATGGATATACCTTTGAGCTGGCGTACGCCTTCTATAATTTTGCTGTTATCCTGTGCATCTGTTACCGCGACGGTCAAGTCGCGCACACTGACATCCTGATTGGTCGAAATGACGTCAATGGCAATGATGTCTCCACCAGCTTCCGAGATGGCCGAAGCCACTTCGCCAAACTTGATATCTTTAGTTGTCATTTCCAGCCGAATAATAATGCTGTTGCCGTCCAGATTTCTCTGATTCATTTCAATTCCTCCCAGACTGAAAGTCTTGAGTTACATGTTACCTGTTTGTCTTCGCTGCGCGGACACGTTTATCCTTTATCTTGTCCAGAAAAAGTGGTTCAACAGCCAAATACATAAAATAAAAAAAGACGCCCCAAACACCGATGTCAGGCGTTCAGGGCAATCTCTTCATATTACTAACTCCATTTATTAAGTAACGTATAGAATCTTTTATTACTTCCGGGCAACCGGTCTACGCAGGACACGAATGTCGAATGGCTGTAAACTGAGACTGGCTTCCACAGCATCACCACTGAGCAGATCCGTATAGGACTGTCCATCTAATTCAACCAGCTTCTCATCTGGTGTGTAGTTCTGTACAAACACATAATCAGCCGTACCATCTGTACGCGTATGTGCCGTTGTACCAGAAGGCAGCTCGGTTTCAAGTCCACGCTCAACGTTCAGGTCAGTGATTAACTGTGCATAAAAATCATCATAGAATGGTGCTTTCAGACGTGTCGCTACGTAATACGCTTTTCCTGAACCCAACTGGTTAACCGTCAATGCTGGACGTCCGGCATAGAAGTCAGAACGGTACGTAGCCAGTGACTTCGCGCCTTCCAGATGAATCAGATCACACAATTCAATTGCATCATATGCTGTAGTGAGCTGAAGCTCATTGCCCTGCTCAGGAATGATCCCGTTCAGATCACGATCATGCAGTCCGTCAATTTCTTCCGACCAGATGCCAAGCGTCTTACGGAGCGGACCTGGGAATCCACCCAGGAAACACAGATCATTTTCGTTGACAATTCCGGACCAGTAGGTCGCTACAAACGTACCACCTTGTTCCACAAACTTCTCAATGCGTTCGCCGACACCTTCACGTACCAGATAGAGCATTGGAGCAATCAATAACTTATACTTGGACAGGTCGGCATCCATATCGATAACGTCTACAGCAACTCCCTTTTTCCAAAACGCTTCGTAGTGCTCTTCAACCGTCTGCTCATACTTCACACCGATATTGCGCGGACCCTGTGAATCATTAACGGCCCAGCGATTTTCCCAGTCGAATATGATCGCTACTTCTGCCGGAACCGCTGTTCCTACAATAGCTTCCATGCCTTCTAGAGCCGTACCTACGTCAGTCACATCCTGGAACACGCGAGTGTGCTCCGTGCCAACATGGTCTACCACCGCACCATGGAGCTTCTCACTGGACCCCCGGCTTTTTCTCCACTGGAAGTACTGTACACTATCGGAACCGTGTGCCACTGCCTGGAGAGAAGAGAGCAGATGCATACCAGGTTTTTTCAGCTTGCTAACCTCTTGCCAGTTGGTTGAACTTGGCGTACTTTCCATCAGCAAGAACGGCTGTCCACCTTTGATGGAACGAACGATGTCATGCATCATTGCGATCCGGGAGGCCTGTTTTGCATCGTCATCTGCATCATGCCACGTTGGATAGCTATCCCAAGACAGGAAATCCAGAATATCGGCGAACTTCCAATAGTTCAGACCGCCGTAAAATTCCATCAGGTTCGTTGTGACGGGCAGATCCGGATTCTGAGCTTTCAATGGTTTCGTTTCATGCACGATAAAATCAGCTGTCTGATCGGTAACGAAACGGCGCCAATCCAGGTTCATTGCATGTACTTGTGTCTCACCGTGTGGAGCCGGCGACTCGACTTGACTCCAGTCTGTAACCGTGTGACTCCAGAATGTGGTCCACCACGAATGATTCAGTTCATCGAGTGTCTTATACTTTTTCTGAACCCAGCCACGGAAAGCTTCCTGACAGTAATCGCAATGACAGTCTCCACCGAACTCGTTAGAGATGTGCCAGCCGATAATAGCCGGATGATCCGAATAACGTTCTGCCAATTTTGTATTGATCGCAGTGACTTTCTCACGGTATACCGGTGAAGTATAACAATGGTTGTGACGGAAACCATGCAGGTTGCGGACACGTTTCTCGGAGACACGAAGTACCTCCGGATACTTGGCAGACATCCAGGCAGGTCTCGCACCACTTGGTGTAGCCAGGAATGCATAGATGCCATTGGCTGCAAAACGATCCAAGACCTGATCCAGCCATTCAAACGTATATACGCCTTCTTCCGGCTCAAGGGATACCCAAGAGAAGATACCAATGGACATCACGTTACACTTGGCAAGCTTCATCAAGCGAATATCTTCTTCCAGAATTTCAGGATAGCGGAGCCACTGCTCCGGGTTATAATCTGCGCCATGCAACATGTGCGGGGCTTTGGAACTTACCGGTGGAAATTTGTATGTCATAAGGACAACTCCCTTGCTTTTGAATACCATTTTTATTGGATACAACGATATTGACGTCTTGTTTTACGTCAGATACAACTTGTGAACTTGTGAGTTATTACACGTATGTCTCTGTATCTGATTCTTCTACAGAAGCGAGTGCTGTAAACGATTCCAACTTGCGACCTTTAAAATCAAACATCGTGAGGTTACCCCAGTTATTCGGATGTCCTACGGACCATTCTTCCTTACTTGGTATCCAGGCAGGTTCCCAATAATAGAATCCATGACCCAAACCACCAGGAACTTCGCGAATAATCTGCAACAGATCCTTCAGATATTTGGTCTGCCCCTCTACAGTTGCAGGGTATCCTGGCAACAACAATTCTTCCTGATTCAAAATCCATTCAATGCCTTCTGGCTGTTCCAGCGTCCACGGATAAGCGGTTTCAACGACATTGACGGGTTTGCCATAACGCTCAGCCAGATCATGCAGATTGTCACGTAACGCGTCGAGTGTGCCATGCCACCAAGGATAATACGAGAGTCCAATGATATCGAACTCCACACCCAGCGCTTCAAATTGATCGTAGAACTTGCGGCTCTCGGCGTTATCTCCACCACGATCAATATGTATCATAATCTGGATATCCGCGTCAACGGATTTGACCGCAGCAATTCCGTACTTTACAAGACCTGCAAAACGTTCCCACTGTTCATCCGTATCATGCTCTTCTCCACCAACACGTCCCTCATTCCATAACATGCCTGGTGTAATCTCGTTGCCGACCTGCACCATGTCTGGAAGAGCATCGTGTTCCTTCAACGTTCTCAGGACATCAGCGGTATACGTGCATACCGCACGTTGAAGCTCCTCATAGGACAGATTCTCCCACGCCTTTGGTTTCCACTGATTCGCCGGATCAGCCCACCGATCGGAATAATGGAAATCAAGCAAAAACTGCAAGCCCTGTTCCTTAATCCGTTTGGCTACCGCCACCGTCCGCTCCAGATTGCAGAACCCACCTACAGGATCATTCCAGATCCGCAGCCGAATCGCATTAGCATCATTAAGTTTCAGGATGGACAGCAAGTCTTGTTCCTTGCCGTCCACATCACTGTAGGTCCCACCATGTTGTTCAATCTCGTCCATAAAAGATACATCCATTCCCAGAACGAATGTCTTTTCCTCCAAGTTGCTCACTGTATCAGCCTCCATTTAATTTGTGATACAGGCTCAGCCTTTAACTGAGCCCAACGTCATACCTTTAACAAAGAAACGTTGCAGGAATGGATACACAATCAAGATTGGTGCACTTCCGATGAAGATCTGAGCTGCTCTTACCGTCGTTTGAGAGAGAGATTCCATCTCTTTTGGATTCATGCTCATGCTGCTCATGTCACGTCCGATAATGACCGTTTGCATAAATGTAGCAAGTGGGTAATCCTTGGCATTATTCATATAGAGCAATCCATCAAACCATGAATTCCAGTGAAACACCATGCTGAACAATGCAATGGTTGCAATCGACGGCAAGGAGATCGGTAGGAAGATACTGAACAATGTTCTGAAATGGTTGGCTCCATCCATCAGTGCCGCTTCCTCCAGCTCTTTCGGAATACCGCGGAAGAAGTTCAGCATCAGGATGACAAGGAATGTGTTAACTGCCCCTGGGAGTACCAGTACCCAGAAGGAATCCATCAGCCCGATTTTCTGGATAACCATATAGAACGGAACCAGTCCTCCATTGAAAATCATACTGAATACGAAAATCCAGGAGTAGATTGTTCTGCCTTTGAATTCACTATTTTCTTTGGACAACGGATACGCCGCCAGGAACGTAATCAGCAAGGTAATCGCTGTACCAATCACTGTACGTAACAGTGAAATCCAGAGCGAGTTCAAGAAAATCGGATTGTTCATCGTCTTTTTGTAAGCTTCAAGTGAAAAACCTACGGGCCAGAGATTAACAAGATTGGCATCGGCAGCAGCCTTCGTACTAAAAGATACAGCCAGTACGTGAACCATCGGTATGATACACATGATGGCAATCAGAATCAGAAAGCAGGTATTGACTATATTAAACACGCGATAAGGCAATGATTTATGATACATCGTGGTCCCTTCTTTCTCTGTTCATTCGATTAGAATATGCGGTATCCAGCGTATTTTTTGGCTAAGCTGTAAGATACGAGAATCAAGATCATACTAATGACTGATTTGAACAATCCGATCGCTGTTGCGAAGCCCATCTCACCATTTTGCATCGCAGAACGATATACGAATGTGTCAATGATGTCACCCGTTTGATATACGAGCGGGTTATACAGGTTGAAAATCTGGTCAAATCCAGCATTCAGTACGTTACCCAGAGCCAGCGTTCCTACAACCATCAGCATCGGCACGAGCGAAGGAATTGTAATGTGCAGTGTCTGTTTCCAACGTCCTGCCCCGTCAATCTCCGCTGCTTCGTACAATGCTGGATTAATTCCGGCAAGGGCAGCCAAAAAGACAATCATGTTATAGCCAAATTCCTTCCACACATCTGTCAGAATGACCGTAGATCGGAACCAACTGTTGTCTCCGAGGAAGAAATATGGTCCGAGTCCGAAAGTTCCGAGAACCCGGTTCACCAACCCTCCGGTTGACAGCAGATCTATCAAAATCCCGCCCAGAATGACCCAGGACAAGAAGTGAGGTAAATAGACAAGTGTCTGAATGGTTCGCTGTACAGCCATCTTGCGGACCTCATTCAAAAGAATGGCGAAAACAAACGGAATGAATAAGTTAAAAATCAATTTAAGTACAGCAATAATCAATGTGTTCCAGATGACCTGTAAGCTATCTTCACGTTCAAACAAATATCTAAAGTTGTCCAGCCCGACCCATTCGGAGCCGCTAATCCCAAGCCATGGCTTGTAATTCTGGAATGCCATAACAATCCCGCCCATAGGCACATAACTGAAGATGATCAGAAAGATAATGGCTGGCAACAGCATAACGTGGAATGGCCAAGTGCGTTTCAAAGTTCTCATGATTGCTCCCCCTGTATTTCTTCCTACTCAAGTACTCCCTGAGTGGCTTATAATGCGATTATATCAACCTTTTACAGGGTCCAAACAGCACATAAAAGCAATATAAATGGCACAAATTCAACCACTTTGCTTCAGCTTGAATAAACCAAAAAAAGCGCCCAGACGACGATCGTCTGGGCGCTGCTTCAAACTATTTTTTCACACCGTCATACCATTCGTTGACCTCTTGTGTGATCTGGTCACCGCCTCCGGATTTCCACGTTTGTACAAAGGTATCAAACGCATCAGCCGGATTTTTGCCATAGATAATTTCGTTAAATGCCTGATTCTCAATTTTGTTCAGGTAGTCCAGCTTGGATTTCATCGTCTGCGTTGTCGGACCTGTGAACATGTTTTTGAATGAAATTTCTTCTTGGCTCAGCAACACTTTTGCTGCCGCTGGCGTTTCTTTACCATAGTTTACAGCAACATCTTTCTCCAGCTTCGTTTCCGGCTCTTTGCCATCCGCCAAATTCAGAAGCGCTTTCATCTGTGCATCTGGAATACGAGCACCGTCACGAACAAGCAAATAACGTACAACGTTCACGTATCCGCCTTCGATCTCGTCAATCGGCATTTGTTTTCCATTAGCGTCCAGTTGATAATCATATTTCTCAAACAAACCGTTATCATACTGGCTTCCTGGTGCTGGATCTGCATAATTGTCGAACAGGTAGTTCTGATACGTAAAGAAGGCTTCGGGGTGTTCCATATCTGCCTTAATCAACGTAACACCATTAACGAACTGTGTTCCGTGACGCATCGCTTTACCTTCAGGGCCCGTTGGAATCTCAATTGGTTTCCAAACAGCACTTGGTACATTTTTCACGGTATCCAGAAGCGGCCATCCGCTCATCCAGTAAGGACCTGGAATAATGCCGGCTGTACCTGCAACTGCTGGTTCTGCTGTTTTGTTTTCATCCCATAGAGCTGCTTCCTGCGGGATATAACCTTTTGTGAGCCATTCGCTCAATTTGGTCAAACCTTGCTTCATACCTGGATTGATGGAGCCATACTCCAGCTTGCCATCCGCAGCCAGATTCCATTGGAACGGCAATGTTCCGTATGCTCCGAAGATCCAGGATGGGTCTCCCATCCATGTGTTCATGGATGTTTTGAAGCCAATGCTGAGCGGGATGACCTTATCCGGAGACAATCCATCCGGGTTTTGGTTTTTGAATGCATCCATTACGGTTTCAAGCTCATCGATTGTTTTTGGAGCTTCCAGCTTCAGCTTATCCAGCCAGTCCTGACGAATCCAGAGCAAGTAATCATTGTTGTATGCATAGTCCAGAACAGGGATACCCATTCTTTTGCCATCACGACTATACTGGTTCCACACGTTAGGATCTTGCTCCATCGCTTTTTTCCATGTGTCTGAAGCATATTTGTCGAACAGTGGACCGACTTCCTGATACATACCGGAATCAATCAGATCCTGCGCAAGCAGATTATCACCCACGTTTACGATGTCAGGCATATCTTGACCAGAAGACATCGCCAAACGAAGTTTGGTTGCAAATGCCCCATTCGTATCCGTTACAGACCATAGTGAACTGATATTAATACCGAATTGATCCTTGGCCCACTTGGTTGCCACGTTATTTTCCATGGATTCACCATTTTTAAACTTCAGCTCAGGGTCAATTCCCCATGCAGTCGTAATGGTTACTTCCGGATCATATTTTTCTTTGTATTCGTTTTGGGCTCCAGATGTACTTGGTGTGGCACTATCTCCGCCCCCACTGCCTCCTGAACATCCTGCAAGAACGACAGTTAGACACAGCGTTGTAGCGAGAAGCGTCAAGAATCTCTTTTTCGTTGATTGCGCTCTCATGTTGTTCCCCCTTAAATCGTTTTGGTTACCCTTTCATTATAGGCTGACCAGGCCTTTGAGCCTATGATACGAAATCAAGATTTCTGCACCTTTGCCAACCTATATTCTGGAATGTTGTTGAAATTATGCCTGATCCCGAAATTCATTGGGTGTCATACCATAATGCTTTTTGAACATTTTGCTGAAATATTGCGGATTTTGATAACCTAGCTCACTTGTAATCTCGTATATTTTTTTATTGCTATTCTTGAGCAGATACAGCGCACGCTCCATACGCATACGAATCATGTAATCTCCAAGACCTTCCCCTGTCTCTGCCTTGTAAATCTTCGATAGATATACGGGGTGCAAATATACCTTGTCCGCGATCATCTTCACCGACAGATCCTGTCCTGTATCTCTTGTCACCAGTTCCTGAACCTGCTTGATCACATGTCTGCGGCTCTGCACACCTTCCTGATCAGACAACTCTGCCTGAAGCTTCGCTAGCATCTCGGTGGCCCAGCGCCGCAGTTTCTCGGGCGATTGAATCAGTTGATGAGCAAGGAGCAGATCGAATCCCGCATGATCAATCTCATGCACCAGATGTCCCTGTTTATGAGCGATATACATAAATGCATTGGTTACTGACAAATACATCTCATACACATGTTCTCTCGACAAACGCACCTGCTCTGCCGCGTCAAAGACCGTGTTCAGCTTGCGTGCTGCCGCTTCCCATTGCTTGGTCTCAAGCAATTGTGGAAGTACAGGCGGTTTGTACAGCTCTTCGAGGGCCTGCGTCGCATCATTCTCCGGTCGTTTGCTGAGTGCCTGTTCCATGTCCATGTATATAATCTGGTGTTCTTCCGGTCCGAAAAGGACAAGGGAACCCAGACTTTTTCGATAAGCTGCTGTCAACTCATTAAATGGAAATGAAGGTGTAACCACCATGGATAGATCTCCCTGCAAATATCGAATGACATGCTCACGGAAGGTTTCAGCAGAGATTCTCAACGTCTCCAAGTTCATCTGCGGAGCTTCAATCTGTCCCTGACTCTGTAAAAACATAACCAGACACTCATGGGGTCCGCGACCAAACCACACGTTAAATTGCTCTCCGAGCACTTCCTCCGCTATATTACCTACCGCAAAATCCATTAGATCCAGAGACTGCTGATCCATTGACGAGAAGCGTCCTGTAAGGCGAATCAGCATCATCACTGCCGATTGTTCCGGATCAATATGGATCTCATATTGTTGCAGTTGTTCCCGAAGTGCCCGCGCTGTGATCTCACGCCCAAGCAGCAGATCATGCATGAGATTTTCCCGTAAAATCTTATAGTCAGACTTCCGACTGTATAAGAGTCGGTGATATTTATCGAACTCATCCCACTCATCGCGGAGAGATGTAATGGCTGCTGAAACCGATCCCATAAACTCATCATCGTTTACGGGTTTGAGAATATAATCAGCCGCTTGCAATTGAATGGCCTTCTTCGCATAAGCAAAATCACTGTGACCCGTCAGCAAAATACAACGAATATGAGACCAGCGCTTGGTTACCTCTGCAATCAGATCCAGTCCCGACATGCCAGGCATTCGAATATCCGTGACCACGATATCTACTGCATTTTCCTCCATAATCTCTAATGCTTCCTTACCGGAAGCTGCACGCAGCACGGTCGTTACCCCAAGTTCTCCCCAGGGGATCGTGAGTTCCAGACTTTCTGTTACATACGTTTCATCATCTACCAGCAGTATATCTATCAAGCAAGTCACTCCCTATCTCGTTCATTCTGCAATGGATTCTATGGTTCATCATGCGCTACACGTTCCAGATGTTCATCCTTCGTTCTCCAGAAGATACTCCTGCTCAGCAGGCCACGATAATGTAACGCGTAATCCACCAAGTTCCGATTCCGTTATATCAATCCCTGCCTGCTCCCCATATCGAAGCTGGAGTCTCTGATTCACATTCCACAGGCCACAGCCCATTTCCTGATCCATTGTTCCCCTTAGCTTATTCAGAAGCGCCTCACGTGCCTCCTGCGTCATACCTTGCCCATCATCTTCTACCACAAGAACCATGACACCACCCTGTTTTTCCCCAGATACTCTTATTTCTCCAGCCTCCGCATCCGCTTCAATACCGTGAATTACCGCATTCTCCACCAGTGGCTGCACGATCAGCGGTGGTACTTCCTGTCTCAGCATCTCGTCGGACAGATCAAGCTTGTAATGAATGCGGTCCATACGCATCCGTTGGATCTCCAGATAACAGCTGACAAATTCAATCTCCTCTGTCAACGGTACCAGATCTCGCTCCTGTCTTGTTGTATACCGATAATATCGCGAGAGATTATGCGACATTGCTACAACGGCGTCCATGCGCTTCAGCTTCGCCATACTCGTAATGAAGGAGAAGCAATTATAGAAGAAATGCGGGTTAATCTGCGATTGCAGCTGCTTCAACCGGGCTTCACGCACATGAATCTGTTCCAGATAAACGTGTTCAAACAACTGCTGGATCTGCTCCACCATCAAGTTGAAACGTTCGGACAGAAAACTGAATTCATTGCGGCCCTTCGGCTTAATCCTTACGGAATAATCTTCCTGCTTCAATCGTTGGAACCCGCGAATGAGTTGTTTTACAGGCACCTGCACCTGAACATATAACAAGTACGCCACACCAAAACTCATCAACAACAAACAAATCATGGAAGAATAGAACAACATGTTGGATTGATGAATGGGCTTCAGAATATCTGATAGCGGCATATAGTCGACTAAATACCAGCCTGTTGTACTGGATTTTACAGCGTTGACCATGTAAGGCTCATTCCCGATCACCACTGTACGGTTATCAACGTCCTGAAGTTTATGGATGGACAGTTCTTCCATCAACTGATTCGTTAGTGAACGATCTGAAGTCCGGTTATAGATAACCCCCGATTCTTCACGGAAATAGAAGGGATCATGCCTGCCATCATCCTTGAATTTGTCGAGCATATCCCGAATGTTGTCACTATCAAACTCCAGTTTAATGATCGTTTCCGCATTATTAACCGGGTCTTTAATACCGTATGGAGATACCGTAATCCAGCTAAACATGAACCGATCATCTTCCCCATCCTGAATTTTGCGTACATCCCAGCCGGAAATGATATTCTCCCTTAACGCTTGCTTATCGTAAGAACGTGCATCCCTTTCGGAAACCACCCTTCCCAGCGAAGGGGAATACAGATATAACTTTGTTGCCCAATTGGATGAACTCTCCTGAATACTCAGCTTATTTTGAATACGCTTAACCAAATTAATAGCATCAAGATCAAAATATTTACTGTCCGCATAAATTCTTCGGAAGCTGGCAATATCAGGATCGTGTATGAGCAGGTTCGGCCATGAGGATAACAGCTCAATGTGTGTATTCACCTGATTTTGGAAAAACTCAAGCTGATTGCTATTGGATCGATTCAACTCATCTCTGAGAACAGCTGTCGTTTTGTGATTGGAGTACCAGTATAGAAGCACAACTGGAATTAGCATAATCAGAATTAGAATGACCATTTTGGAGAACAGGTTTGTCCGATATGACATCTTTTCATCTCACCTTGTCTTTAATTGTCGTGACATTAATTGTAATGATGTAAGCGGTAAAGACAAACTATTTTTTTGAGACATACCGGTTCATTATCTAGCGTAAGCGTTACCAATTCAAGGGGAAAGGAGACAAAACCAATATTTCTGCACTAATTGCAACTTCCACACACAAAAAGAGCGGACGATTAGCCCACTCTCGATCAGATTTCAACATATGTCTTTCAACTTTCTATTCAAATCAACCTTATTCTACTTCTGTTTATGTAATCATTCTGTTTTACTATACATATTAACTATGGAATATTGTAATTAAACACCGTATTCACTCCATCTACGCCTACATCCAGCACAATATCCATCAGTTTTCCACTGACGAGCAGAGGCGATTCCGCTTCCCCGTAAAAATTCAACTCGCCCCTAAATGTTCCATGGCGTTCAATCTCAATATGTACTGGCCTTAATTGGACAGACTGCAAGGCTTCCAATAGTGGGTCGTCCTTAAACTTGTAACTACGCGCGAGATCAGGCAATAGCACGGCGGATACGTTATCCCTACCGTAATTTTTGAGTGTCAGATCACAGGTTGCTCGGGTCTCACCCGTTTTCAGCACGTTAAAGGTACAGGAGCTGGCATTCTGTACATAAGATACACCTTCAATGCCGCTAGCTCCCCACTTGGCTACATACATCCATTTATCCGTCATGTACGAATAACTGAGAACGATAGCGAGAACTACGATCCATAAGCCTTTCGCAAGACCCGGGAACGACTTCCCAATCTCTTTGCGAGTAAGGTAGAAGCCACAAGCAAAGATCCCCAATCCGAGGAAAAGTGTGATATGAACCCCACTTAAATAAGATGTAGTATACGGTGATATACCTATTGCTGACAGCATGGTATCTCCAACAGAAAAACCAAGATGGTGGTTAAATGTAAAGATGATAGCAAAAAGCAATAAAGCCCCAGAGAACACAAGTCTGGTTCTCGACACACGAACACCCCCAATCAACCACCTGATTATATCATATTTTTCCTAATTATGATTAACAATCCAAATCAAAAAAGAACAATAAAAAAAGAACGTCATCGGTTGTTCACCGAAAACGTCCTCCATATTCACCGCTGACAAGAACTTGTAGTAACACCAGGCTCTCTCTCATGGCTGACGATCATTTATTGCTTAGACAAGAATGCATCGAGTTGTTCTTGTTTGGCAGCAATAATTTTATCAATGCCCGCTGCTTTGAGTTTCTCCAGATATTTCGGGATCATCTCGTTCGGATCAACAGCGCCCGATGTCATACCCGGCTTGAACTGTTTGTTCACGTTGTTGACCGCCGCAATTTCATTTTTGACAGATTGGCTGTTGAACGTAAAGCCCAGTGCTGGCGACTTCACACCTTTGGCGTTAAACTCTTTGAACTTTTCCCATTTCTGTGGATCTTCATTATCCCAGAGGAAGTTCAGGAACTGGTTACCCAGCTGCCACTGTGCACCTGGATTGTAGGTACGACTATTGGCATCAACGCCATCAGGGAGAGCAATGATATTATCCTGTCCGTCTTTTTTCACAAAATGTGTACCTTCAATTCCGAAGTTCAGCAAGTTGTTAATTTCCTTGTCGGAATGCAGCAGGTTAATGACCTGCATCGCTTTCTCCGGTTGCTCCGAAGAACGGGAGATTGCGAGCATCGCTCCAGATGCATCACCCGTCGTAATGGTCGGCTGTGTCATCTCAATCTGAGTCAGTGGGAAACCCACATACCCTTCTTCTTCTTTATCCTTGCCTGGCTTCATGCCATCCGTCCAGAGAAATGCTTTTCCAGCCTTCGCCTGGTCTTTCGGGAACACATTGGAAGTCGCAGCATCACTGTTGATATATCCCGCTTGATACCACTTGCGAGCGAGTTCAGCCGCTTCTTTGAATTCAGGGGTCTCCACTTCATTCAGCACCGTTGTTCCGCCTGCTGTTTTGGAGATGACTCCAGGTACGGAAGCATCACCGAGATAATCCCAATCCAGATTCTCCAACAGCCCGTTACCATTGGTATTGGACATATAGAATGGTGTGATGGCTGGCTCATTTTCCTTGATTGTTTTGAGCAAAGGCTCCAGATCAGCCCAAGTCTTTACAGCTGTCAGATCCAAGTTATACTTGTCAGCCAGATCTTTGCGTACCAGCACACCACGTGTGGCAGCGAGTTCCTTATTCGTAGGAACACCGTAGTTCACGCCATCCACCTGGGAACCTTCCAGAAAGGCAGGGTCGAGGTTTTTCTTGATATCCTGACCATGCGCATCAAGCAGATCATTCAGTGGCAAGAATGCACCTTTAGCTACATTCACCGTATAGTTCTGCCAAGCAGCTGTGAAGATAATGTCCGATTTTTCGCCCGACGAGATCATGAGATTCAACTTGTTATCCCACTGTCCCCAGTCAATCGCATTGATTTTGAGCGTGGCCCCGATCTTCGGTTCCATCTTCTTGTTGATCTCGGCTTCCACCAGAGCGACATCCTTCTGTGGTGTCCCCGGGTAGAACAGTGTCACTTCATAGGGCTTGCCCCCACCCTCACTTGCTCCTCCGCCTTCGGCTGCAGGTGTTGTTGTTCCACCTTTGTCTGATGAGCAAGCTGCCAGCACCAGGCTCAGCGCCATAACCGTTGCCATCATGCGTGACCATACCTTTAATGATCTAACCAATTGAACCCCTCCTGTCATGTGTTGAACCGTACAGCCAATTGCCCCAATTCACAATGAAACCTATAACAACTTCTATATATGCCCTTTCAGTCCATCTTCATTTACCATGCCCACTCCGCTAACCGGCCAGAGTTATCCCTTCACAGCGCCAACCGTAAGACCTTTGATGAAATAACGCTGGAAGAACGGATATGCCAGTACAATTGGACCAATACCGACCACAGCCATCGCCATTTGCAGTGTTTTGTTCGGCAGATTCAGCAATCCACCCTGCGACGATATCTGTGAAGAGACGTTGGAGTTGGTTGTTAAATATTGAATATCGAGCAGCGTCCGGTACATAAGGTACTGAAGGCTGATCGTCCGGTTATCCGATATAAAAATCATACTAAGGTACCAGTCATTCCAGTAATTCAGTGTACTAAACAACGCGACGGTTGCCATGACCGGAAGGGATAGTGGGAGCACGATACGTGTAAACGTTCTCAATTCTCCTGCACCATCAATCCGAGCCGATTCCAGAATGGATACCGGTATGGAGTTCGCGAAGAATGTACGCATGACCAGTACGAAGAATGGGGATAGCAGTAGTGGCATAATCAGTGCCAGTATGGAGTTTTTCAGATCCAATACGTTTACGTAGACCAGGTACCAAGGTACCAGACCCCCATTAAACAACATCGTGAAGAAGATGAAAAAGGCGAACCAGCCACGATAAGGAAGATCTCTCCGCGAGAGCGGATACGCGTACAGTGCAGTCAGCGCCACACTTGTAATGGTACCTACAACGGTAACAATAAAGGATATACCATATGAATGGAGGATCTGATCCATATCTCTGAACAGAAACTCATAGGCCGTCAGGCTGAACTTCTCTGGAATAAGCTTATACCCATTGGCAATAACTGTTGTCTCGTCCGAGAATGAGATGGCGAAGACAAGCAGGATCGGCACGACACAGGCAATGGCGTAGAATAGAAACATCGCATGAATAACGGATGCGGAACGCTTCGATACGGCTAGTGGATCACGTGATTTCACAGCTGACTTGCCTCCTCTCAAAATAATGCATTATCTTTATCCATACGCCTAACGATGGTATTAGATACAAGAACCAGCACGAATCCAACGATTGCTTGATATAGACCGGCTGCGGATGACATCCCGATATCTCCACCGATAAGGAACGTTCGATATACATAGGTATCCAGTACATTCGTTACAGGGAACAGTGCTCCCGACTCGAGTGGAACCTGATAGAACAGACTAAAGTCTGCATAGAATATACGGCCAATTTGCAATAACGTCATAATCACGATCAATGGTACGAGAAACGGAACGGTGATGAAGCGTATCTGATGCCATTTGGTTGCTCCATCAAGAACAGCAGCCTCATAATATTCTTCATCGATCCCCACGACAGCTGCCAGATAGATGACGGCATAATATCCGATATTCTTCCACGTGTTTACCAGTGGCAAAATATAAGGCCAATACTTCGGCTCGGAATACCAGTCGATCGGTTGCCCCCCGAACATCGGAAGAATAGTAGAGTTCATGAATCCCGAATCCTTACCGAGGAAAGCCAATACCAGATAACTGACCACAATCATGGACAGGAAATACGGCAATAGCATAAGCGATTGATACAACTTGGACATCGCCTTGTTCTTCACTTCATTGAGTAGAATAGCAAGCCCGACACCTACAAAGAGATTGAGTGCAATAAACACAGTGTTGTACGCGATTGTATTCCGGGTAATTTCCCACGCATCACTGGTGGAGAACAAATACTTGAAATTGTCCCATCCACTCCACGGGCTACCCCAAATACCATCAGCATAGTTTACATTTTTGAATGCGATCAGAACGCCGAACATCGGCATATAGTTGTTCACCAGCAGAAACAGGACGCCTGGCAAGAACATGAGATACAGCACCTTGAATTTGCCAAGATTGTGCCATACAGACTTGCGCTTTCGGACTGTTTCTCCCGGTATTTCCGATATCCGTACTCCCTTACCCGCCTGGGGTTGTGTCTTCATAACTTGTTCTCCCTCACTCCTCTTGAATTCTTCCTCAGGATGAAGCTCCGTTGCGGCTCCTGTGGTTCAAGTATACGGCGGGGCGAGGAAGACCTCTATCTGCTGTGGTGACCTGTTAACTTATCAAATTATGACTTTAGTGCCAAAATAAACAAAACAAAAGGCGCAGCATACTGCGCCATGAGTTATACGGTACGTGACTGTTTGCGGAACTCCTGTGGTGTGATACCTGTGCACTTTTTGAACATTTTGGTGAAATGCGAGTAATTGTAGTACCCCACCTTGCCAGCGATATCCGTCACCTTGACGGTGGACTGGGACAGCAAGGTCTTCGCTTTGGCTACTCTCCCTTGAAGGATAAACTCGGACAAGGACATCCCCTTCTCTTTTCGAAACAAACGGGATAGATAAGCAGGATTGAAACCGGCAAAAGCTGCAAGTTCCTCTCGCATGAGTTCTTCGCCAATATGTGTTTCGATATAAATACATAACTGATCCACAATAGTCATTGGACTGTGATCGTCCGGGTATAACACCGGGATGACACGATCTATCAGATCAGACGTCCACAGCTTCAACTGTGGCAACGACCTTGTGACTACACTCTCTTCCGGCTCCCGTTCCCCCGGATACAGACTGCGTATGGATACATTTTTCTGATGAAGTAACGGATAGACCACATGCAACATCGCATGGTAGTAGAGACGAAGTATTTCAGGAGACAATCCCTCCTGAGCAGCAAGCAACTCGAAGATCTCATCCACACGTTCGCGCAAATCCCCAACTTTACCCGTCTCAAAAAGAATGGATAACTCCGAAAACCACGGAATAGGCAAAAAGCGATCTTCCTGATCTCTGCCCCGCTCATCATAAACAAAGACTTCTTCAAGCTCCTTAATATTGCGTCGTTCCATATCCATCAGTTCATTCAACATGCCTTGCAGCTCCGTTACAGCCACCGGGACACCAACATAACAGGACAATCGGCAGTAGAAATACGTACCACATTCCTGAATGTACACCTGACAACGTTCTGCCACTTCGCTCGCACTCGGTATGATGCCATCTTGCTCGTAAGCAAGCACAATATTCAATCCACTATGATCCTGAAACACCTCACCCGGCTTGTCGCCAAGCAACATCTCTCTTCCTGCATTACGAAGGGCATATTCTAATACCTCTTCATCACGCAAATCGAATTCACGCACCCACTCCTCTACCGAGATCACAATGGGTAATACACGAGCCTGTGGATCGATCTCAGCACCATACAATTCTGCGAGCTCTTGCAGCCGTTGCTCAGTTAACGTGATCCGCTGAGAGATGGCATCTTTCCAGAAACGTTCTGTCAGGAGCGGTTTATGGGTCTTCCAGCGTTTGTATACGGTCTCATAAACTTCGTTGGTACGGGTACGCTGCTCCCCATCCTTGATCTTCTCCACCGCCTGGCTTACCACCTTGATCAATTGATCTGCTGGAGCCGGCTTCAATACATAATCAAAGCTGTTCAGCTTAATTGCCGTCTGAGCATAATCGAACAATGCATGCCCTGTCAGGAAAATGGTCAGCATGCCTGGATCATGTTTCAACACCCAGCTCTGCAGATCAAGCCCTGTTTCGCCAGGCATCTCAATATCACAGATCATGATATCAATGGCACTTGCCTTCAGGACCTTTCTCGCCTCTTCTGCATCACAAGCACTGAACACCTGGTCAATGCCGGCCGCATGCCAGTCAACACCTTCCACCATCGCTTGTAGTGCATACACTTCATCATCCACGATCAACAGGTTACGCATGGGCTCCCCCTTCTTCCTCTTCGGTCTGAGCGGGTAAATCAATGATGACTGCAGCGCCGTTATCCGCCTCATTTCTAAACTGCAAACTGGCTTGATCACCATACTTCACTAACAGCCGATGAGCCACGTTCCATATACCGATGTGCTGTCCACCCGGGTCTTCAGCGTATTGTCCCTGCTGTAGACGTTCCAGCAGTTCCTCATCAAATCCGACACCATTATCCACAATCATCAGTTGAAGTACCGTCTCATCGATTTGACCGGATAACATCTTCCCATGGCAAGCCACAATCCGAATGACAAATGGCTGCGTTCGCCGCTGAAATCCGTGAATAATGGCATTCTCCACAAAGGGCTGAATCGTTAATGGCGGAATCACATACTTTCCGAGATCCGGTTCAATATCCAGTTCAAAATCCAATCGGCTTGGAAACCTCAGCTTCTGAATTTCTAAATAATGACGAATGTGCTCCAGCTCTTCATCCAGACGAATAACACGTTTGCCTGCACGCAGACTGAATCGGAAATAATCAGCCAAATGCCCAGCCATCTGCTGCACTAGCTCATGCTTTTTCAAAGAAGCCAGACTATGAATTATATTGAGTGAATTCAAATAAAAGTGAGGATTAATTTGCATCTGTAATTGTTTGAACTCCGCCTCCCGTGTCCGCAATTGTTCCTCATACACATCAATCTTGAGATGCCGGATCTCGCTGGTCATCTGATTGAAGCTTCGTGTCATAAATTCAAGCTCCGAGGAGGATGGTGGCTCCAGCTTCACATCGAGATCTCCGCGACTCACCCTTCTCATGCCTCGGATCAGTGAATTCATCGGACGGAATAACAGTTGACGCAAAAAGATCAGTGCAGTAACCAGAATTACCGCCGCACCAATGGGAAGAAGACGAATGATCTGCTGGAAAAACGGGAGGTTACGCATCATATCTTCCTCAGGCAGCAGCACGATGTAATTCATCTCGGACATGGCTGAGGCAATACCCAGCATCAAATATTGACGTGCTTCTCCCTTGTTCATGACTTCAGAGATGACCTGATACGGGTTCTTCAGGCCGGGAAGATGTGCCGATGCAAGCTGAATCTGTGCAGTATTCAATGTGGAATCCGATAATGCCCCACCGTCGGTTCCAACAATGACTGCGCCTCCTCTGTCACCGGATTCTGTGAACTGTTGTGTGTGATTCAGTGCATTCATATCAACAAGCGCGCCTGCATAGAACTGCTGGTTGATTCGCACCGTTTTCACCAGCGCATTCCATGTTCCCCCACGCACGATGCTCCATTCGGGCTTCTGGATATCCCCTTCCAATTGCTGCATCTGGACCGGCATACTCTCCTGCACAACCGACTTTTTGACATCATAATTGCCCGAAGTGGCGAGCAGCAGATCATCATTGACGGCATCATATAGAAAAAAAGAATCGATCAGATTATAGAAACCGATATCTGTCATGAATTTATTCATAATGCGTTGCTTCGCAATGATATAATCCCCACTGCCGTATTCCAGAA
The DNA here is from genome assembly GCF_037991315.1 of Paenibacillus sp. FSL H8-0079. Lineage (NCBI taxonomy): Bacteria > Bacillati > Bacillota > Bacilli > Caryophanales > Paenibacillaceae > Paenibacillus > Paenibacillus sp. FSL H8-0079. The sequence continues at coordinate 2,327,153 of NZ_CP150300.1, read as the reverse complement.
AAAACAGGGATATAATATCCGGGTCCCGCTCGCCCAGACTATATAAATACCGATTCGTCTCCTGTAATACACGTTCATTCTGTTCCACACTCTTGGCAAGATGATTCATATTGGTGAGAGATACCTTGTCACGTACGACTTTCATGGCGTAGACGTTGTTGTAATAGAGCAGCATGAATAATGGCAGCATGATCAGTGTAAGACCCACAATAAATTTAAAACGCAGTGAACGGATCACATTCATGGATTAAGGAATCCCGCCCTTTTCATTTAACATAGCGTGCTTTTTTCTAATTTCTTCCTTATGATGGCATGTTTATTGTAGTCACCCCTGCTTGCCATTGTCTATGCGGTCCCGTGACCTGCACATGTCAATTCTGGTGACTTCTATCCGCTCCAAGTTTGGATAACGCGCTTCATATTGTAATAAATTCTCCAGTTGTAAAAAAAATCCTTCATTTATAGCTCAGAAGCTTCTCCCTGAAAATAAATGCTGCGGCAATCCCCAGACTCCACGAACGCCCGATCTTGACATGCATACGATATATCACTCCTCGGGTTTGTCACCAGGATGTAGGGAGGCCTGTTCGATGAATATTCAACTCACTTCGTTACACTATGTCTATCTGGCATTTATCGTCTTGATCATTGCCGTAATGATCCGGCGCAGGGACACCACCATCATCTGTGTCGCAGGTATTATGACCATTGGACTTCTGGCAACGGAAACCTTAAGCGGGTCAGTCTCTGGAATCTTCAGCAGTTTTATCTATGCGACGAAAGAATTACTAAGTACGATCTTCATCATCTCGATCATTGTGGCGATGAGCCGTGTTCTGATCAGAACTGGCATTAATGAGGTCATGGTGAAACCTGTCACCCGGTTTATCCGTTCTCCTCAAGTGGCATATTGGGGAATTGGACTGATCATGATGGTTGTATCGCTCTTTTTCTGGCCTTCTCCGGCCGTAGCTCTGGTTGGTGCTGTACTGCTTCCTGTAGCGGTGCGAGTGGGACTTCCTCCGATTGGAGCTGCCATTGCCATGAATCTGTTCGGACATGGGATTGCACTGTCGGGGGATTACATTATTCAAGGGGCTCCCAAACTTACGGCTGATGCGGCGGGTCTACCGGTTACTTCCGTCATGACGGCCAGCATACCTCTGGTCATTGTCATGGGAACGGTATCTACACTTACAGCCTTCTGGATGCTGCGCAAAGAGATGAAAGCAGGTACAGTGACAACGGAACCTTCATCCTCATCAGAGGCTGTGTCCACTTCTCTACCTGGCAATCTGCCTGTTGAACATCAAGCCATGTCACCTCGTTTGCAAAAAGCATTCGCTCTGCTTATCCCTCTGTTATTCGCAGTTGATGTGATTTTGATGTTTGTATTGAAGCTGCAAGGCGGTGACGCAACAGCACTGATTGGCGGGACGGCTGTGGTCATATTGATCGCCGTCACCCTTGCCGCACATCGACATGCGGGACCAGAGGAAACGACTAACTATTTAATAGAAGGATTTCAGTTCGGATTCAAAGTATTCGGGCCGGTTATTCCAATAGCCGCGTTCTTTTATCTGGGGGATGCTGCGATTACGGAGTTGTTCCACAATCCTCTTCCTGAAGGTTCACACGGGATTGTGAATGATCTCGGGGTTGCACTTGCTGGACTGGTGCCACTGAATGGTACAGTGGGAGCCATTACGATGACGGTGACCGGAGCGGTCACGGGCATGGATGGTTCGGGATTCTCGGGGATTTCCCTAGTTGGCTCGATTGCGTCCATGTTTGCAGGTTCGGCAGATTCGGCACCTGTGCTGACCGCACTGGGGCAGGTCTCAGCCATATGGGTAGGTGGGGGAACTTTGATTCCATGGGCATTGATTCCTGCTGCTGCGATCTGCGGAGTCAGTCCTTTTGAACTTGCAAGACGCAACCTGAAGCCTGTACTACTGGGACTCACGGTAACTACGATTGTAGCCATTTTTTTGATCTGACCAAAGGTTATGCTGAAGCGTTTATAAAGACGTGCGCGAACGCGCCCAGTTCCAGAGATCTTCACGTTTCATCTCTGCCAGATGCAGCATGTCCACATATGGATCTCCCTGTAGTCCAAGTACAGAAGCAAATGCAGGCTCCGTCTTCCACCCTGCCTGTTTCAGTCTGCGGATCTCACGGTGTCCCGCGTCTCCCCACAGTTGTAACAATCTCCACTCCACGAGCATATGTAGGTATGCATTCTGCCTGTTGACTGGCACGGATTGGGCAAAAATCTCCACAGGCCAATGTCCCACTTGCAAATTAAAAGTCACATAAGGACGTTGGTCTGGAAGATTCCCATCCCCACGAATACATCGAAACTCACCGACTGCTCCGATCTGATCATGCATCTCAGCTTCAAAGGCATCCAGATCCTCTACATAACACAGCAGATCCAGATCACTGCCTGGAACATCAATATTAATCGGTACCGTCCCCGCCGGATATGGGTGGTAGTCAGCTAATATATCTAGCAGTCCACTGCTCTTTAACACGCGGTATGCGTCCTGCTGACGTTCATTACCTGTAGCCAGATGAGCCAATACTTTTGCGGTAGTACTCATCTCCCCACCTTGGACCACAGTTAGTTCGAGCCTCCTACAATGACCTGTTTCACACGTCCCACTTGGCCGCTCGTCAGTCGTACTTTGATTCCGTGTGGATGCGTAGGTGACTTGGTTAACAGATCCTTAACAATGCCCCGTGTCAGCTTGCCTGTAGCTTGATCCTGCTTCAGCACAATGTCCACTTCCAGACCTGGTTTAATATTTACACGTTGTTGTCCATTCATTATGTTCGCTCTCCTCTATGTCGTTAATTCATATCTTGTACACTATATAACCCTTAAACACAAATCTTCATCTATTGTAGACGTTTTGGTTTCAAAACGAAAGCTATGCAGACAACAACCTCCTACTTCTGGTTCAACGTTTTATATGGGGCCACATGGAAACCAATATAAAGAAACCGCAGGTCTCTACATCTCGAGGCCTGCGGCTTTTGATTGAATTACCATGTTTAGGGCTGTACCTGCTTCAACAAAGACGAAGGTGAAGCTCCATCCTTCGCGGCTTCGCGTGCCTTCACAGCAAGTAGCTCAGACACCGTCACGAATTGGTACCCCTGCTGCTGCAGTTTAGGCAGAATCGTTTTGAGTGCTGCTACCGTATGCGACTTACCTTCCACCTTATCATGAAAAAGTACAATATCCCCATTACGTGCGTTTTTCAACACTTTGTTAACGATAGCCGATACACCTGGAGAAGCCCAGTCCCGTGTATCCTGATGCCAGGACCAGAGTACAATGGTATACCCTTTTTGTTTGGCAGCCTGAATGACCATGTCATTGTAGTAGCCGCCTGGTGGCCTGAACAACAGGGGACGCTCCGCCCCTGCTTCAATGATGGAATTTTCCGCTGCGTTCATATCCTTCATATACTTGTCCGCACCTGTTGACCGGACTGCATACGTGTGCGCATACGTATGATTGGCGATTTCATGCCCTTCGAGTTGCTCCTGCCTAATCAGTTCAGGAAATTTTTCTGCCCATTTGCCAAGTACAAAAAAGGTTCCTTTGGCTTGATATTGCTGGAGCAATGCCAAAATCTGCGGGGTCTGAATCGGATCTGGTCCATCATCAAACGTCAGGGCGATGAGTTTATCTTGTGTGGGAACCTCCCACACGATCTCTCCTCGCTCCTCATAATACTGACGGTTCTTCTGTACAGGCTTCGCATATGCAGAACTGCTGCCCAGCATAATAATCAGCGTGAACAATCCGATGAATCGGGCTGCCTTCAGGTTCATGTTGTGTCCTCACTTTGTCTTCATACGTAAACTCCCTGTTAGCATTTCCCGATTCACCTGAACTAATTAACGAAAGATCTGATCCACAACGGCGATTTCCTCAGCAGTTAGCTCTATATTCAATGTTTTCAGATTATTAATCACTTGCTCCGGTTTCTTGGCGCCCGGAATCAGTGCATCAATGGAAGGCTGGGTCAGGTACCAGGCCAGAACCAGATGAGCGACCTCAACATCCTTGGATTGTGCAATGCTGCGCAGTTGTTCTACTTTATCCAGATTTTCAATGAAAGCCTGACCTGTGAACAGCGGGTTCTTCGCCCGTCCATCCTGGAATGTGGTATCACGATTATATTTACCGCCCAGCAGTCCTGCTGCCAGAGGGAAGTAAGGAACAAAAGAAATGTCATGCTCAGCCGTATACGGCAACAGCTCTTTCTCCGCATCTCTTTTGAACAAATTATATTCAGATTGCAGTACGTCTACATGCCCGTCCTTATTGGCTTCACGCAACTGATCGATGGAGAAGTTGGATACACCAATGGCCCGAATTTTGCCAGCGTCTTTCAACCGTTTTAACGCATCTACTGCTTCATCCTTAGGCGTATGTTCATCCGGAAAGTGGATGTAGAACAGATCAATGTAATCGGTTTGCAGACGTTTCAACGCCTCATCTACAGCCGTTTTCAGGAAAGCAGGTGAGTTATCCACGACAATCTTGCCATCTACAAATTTATGGGCCGCCTTGGTTGCAATGATGGTATTCTGACGCTGACCGGTTTCCTTCAGTACCTCACCAATCAATCGTTCGGAATGCTCCGGTCCATAGATGTACGCCGTATCCACAAAGTTAATGCCTTGTTTCAAGGCTGTACGAACCACTTCCTTACCCGTCTCATCATTCAGCATGTCCGGATAGATATTATGTCCTCCTACTGCATTCGCACCCAGTCCAATGGGATTCACGATCAGATCCGTCTTGCCCAACCGAATTTGTTGTTCTGCCATGTCTCATCTCTCCTTCACTGATCGATATAAGTACATTTCTGTAATGATGCATGTTTCTTGTTACATATTATATCAAACCATTTAGCATATTTAAAATATCGGGTTTATCGGATTAAGTGTTTTTCAACGCAGTGGCTTCCACATCGTTGATAAACCGGCGTAGTTTCGCTGCCACATCACGATTAATTTCGCCGTTCTCATACAGTTGCTGCACCGTATTACGCTGTTCCTGAATCGCCACCATCTGCAATTCGAGCTTCTCCTGATTGAACGGATCTTCCGTTATGCCCTGGTTCCAGGTGCGCAATTTGGCAATCACCCGCTCATACTTCGCGATGACCGACAACGCTATCACTCGATTACCATCATTTATATGGGCACGGATGGCTTTAATTGCCGCTTCAGAGGTGCGCAGCTTCACCTGACGGAACAGTTCTGCATTTTCAAGCATGAAAGGTTGGCTTGGTTTCTGGGACCGATTGGTGAACAGATGTCCTAACACACGCCCAATCTCGCTGACCGAGGTCATGAATTGAGTATTGGTGCGATTCGCCAGCATCATTTCCTTGCGATCCAGCCAGCTGTCACATTTGAAGGCCGCATCAGAAGCAATCGCATTTTCGTCCAGCATCACTTCGATTTCTTTACGCTCCGCGCGGGTGGCGATCAGGTTGATAGCCGTTTCTTGTTTCTGAATATCTTTGCGTTTACCAGCGGTAAGCTGACCTGCGGCCTGCCTGATGTACTTGGACAAGTCGGAGACAACCGCCAGTGCTGCAGCTTTGTTCTCATCGTTCATTTCGGATTTTACAGCTCGTATTGCCGCATTCAGCATAATGTCATGTGCTTTCCGTTCTGACTTCTGCGGTGTTTCTTCTGTGGATTTACCATCATCCTTAGCCAGAACCGGAAGAAACACACTCGCGGCAATCAGGGAGAAGAGAATAACCCCTGCCGCCAGGAAAATAATAAGATCCCTTTCAGGGAAGGGCGATCCATCCTGAAGCACGTAGGGAATGGAAAAGGCACCCGCCAATGTCACAGCCCCACGCACGCCGGAGAGGGAAATAATCGTAATTTCCTTGAATCGCGGTCTGCCAATAGAGGATTTGGTCCGCAGCAATTCATTACCCTGCCAGAACAGATAGATCCAGAGAAAACGCAGAACCAGCAGAAGCACCGAGATTAGCCCCACATATCCCAATACTTGCAAGTTATTAAACGAAACATTTTCAAAAATGGTACTCAGTACATCCGGAACCTGTACGCCGAGAATGACGAACACCAGACCGTTCAGGATAAATAAAATGACAGACCATGTGCTCGCAGATACCACCTGCATCTTCAACTGAACCGATTCTGCGCGGTCACGCTCAATGGCGTGAATAATACCACCTGCTACGACCGCCAAAATGCCCGATACTCCAATCTCTTCACTCACCAGATAGATGACAAATGGAGTCAGGATTTGCAGCAGCATGTGAATGGTTACATCTTCCATGCCCAGCCTGCGAATCCACACCCCGAGCCTGATTAACAGAAAAGATAACAATGCCCCGACGAGAAGTCCGCCAATCGCAATCAGAATAAAACTGAAGGTTGCATTCGCCAGGGAAAATACACCTGTAACCGTGGCTGCAATCGCGAATTTGAAGGCCACGAGACCAGATGCATCATTCATTAATGCTTCACCCTCAAGAAGCCTATGTATGCCTTTGGGCAGATGTACCCGACCCGCCATGGCACCCACGGCCACCGCATCTGTCGGGGACAGTATGGCCGCAAGTGCAAATGCAGCGGGTAACGGAATTGTAGGAATCAGCCAGTGAATGGCATATCCCGCCACGACTACTGTCACGAATACAAGCCCTAGCGCAAGCAGAAGTATCGGTGCACGCAGATTCCATAACTCATTCCTTGGTGTTCGCTTACCATCGTTATATAACAATGGTGCGATGAAAAGCACAAAAAACAATTCCGGATTCAAAGGCAGATGAACACCTGCGGGAAGTAAAGCTATGGCTACACCGAGCACGATTTGAATGAGCGGAATGGGAATAAAGGGTACAAACCGGTTTAAAATATTGGATAAACCGATCAGGACCAATAACACAAGTACGGCAATAAATATTTCCATGATGACAATCCCTTTCCGCTATAGAAGTGGTGAAACCTTTGTTGTATAGGTTTATTTTAACATAATCCAGACTTTGTTATAAAAATGTTGTCATATTCATATACCCATTCAACTGGCTTCAGACCAGTTTTGATTAAAGATTTCTGATGGATTCTGTATATAAGATGTTACAATATGCTCAGGACAATACCCGTTTGGAAAGGAACTTGCATCTATGGCATTTGGAATTAAACGACAGGAGCTTGCTGCGTGGAAAGAACAAGTGGCTCGTGGTGAGATTGCCTACCTTACTCATTTCTGGATTGACAATCGATTCCCCGGCATTACCAGTGTCACCAAAGTCGGCTGCGCAGATCTGGAACGTCTGGAGCGATGGTGTAAAGATCATGGACTGAACCCGCGATACATTCATCGGCGGCAGCCATTTCCCCACTTTGACCTGATGGGCAGCAAGCAAAAGGAGATTTTGATCCAGGAAGGCTTGACGGATCATGTGTTTCGCTTTCATTTGTAAACCAACTCAAAAACGCCAGTCTTCAAGGTTCATCCCCCCGCAATTAGGGACGAACTCATGAGGACTGACGTCTTCGAACCATCAAGTCATATATGGACTACCGATGAATCTGTTCAAAAGACTTCATGTTCTCCAGCAATTTCAGCTCAATTTTCTTCAGCATGCCGAACATCTGCTGTTGCTCTTCCTCGGAAAGTGCTTGCAACAATTCCCATGTCATTCGGCCGCGATTCGCATTAAGTGTCTTGGCGAGCTGCGTACCCTCATCCGTTAGGGACAGCCACACAATTCTACGATCTTCTTCACTGCGCACACGCTGGATCAACCCTTCTGTTTCCAGTTGATTCAGTACAATGGTGGTTGCGCCGGAAGACAAACTGAGTTGTCTGGCCACATCCACCGCCATGCAGCGTTTTTCACGTAAAATCATGCCCAATATATGACTTTTTGTCGGATTCAGTTTGCAGTTGGTTTCGGTCTTCTGCTGCTGATCCAATACTTTATTTTTATATCTGAAGAAGGCCTCCAACAATTGATCTACATTTGCCAATTGAGAGTTTCGCTCCGTATCCGGGCTCATAAACGTTCCTCCTGCCTTTCATCATAACCTACCTTTTATTGTAACATATTTACACTATTATGTTTGTGAAAAATGCGCTTGTTTGGTATACCCTATACTTGACCGGAAGACTTGTGTTTTATTTTGACATACACCTATTGCTTTCTTGCGATGGGTTTGTTTATAATAATTTATACCTTTAAGTTACTTTTAGTTATTAAATAATTTTATTAAACCTGTTGTTATAAAGTAAATAAAGCGTCACCATTATATTGCAAGGGACTTATGCACATGAATCAGAATACACAATCTCAACTTAAAACAGATGTTTGCATCGTCGGTGCTGGTCCTGGCGGTGCTTTGCTTTCGTATTTACTGAATCAAAAAGGGATCTCCACAATTCTCATTGAGCGGCAACCGCACCTGCACAAGTCGTTTCGCGGGGAGTTACTCAATGGGGACGGCGAAGCGATCCTAAGTAAACATGGCCTCTATTCACTCATCCAGGAACGCGGAGCGCTACTCTTGGAGCAGATTCAGTATTGGGAAAATGGTCAGATTATTCATACGGTATCACCGGGTAATGGAGAATCCCATGTTGGTATTCATGTACCCCAAGACCATCTTCTGGAAGCCATCGTATCGCATGCTCAGCAGCACAACTCCAATGAACAAGTACTGTTTAATACCGTCATGACTGGCTTGCTACGAGACAAAAATGGCCAGACCGTTGGTATTAACATTCGGAAGAATGGCGTTCCTGCCTCCATCGAAGCATCCGTTATTGTGGGTGCAGATGGCAGATATTCTGCTGTACGCAAACATTCCGGTTTGACTCCCGAGATCCGCAAGCACGGGTATGACCTGTTATGGGCGCGCATTCCGGCACCCTCAGGATGGGAGCCAGCTGTTCGGATGGCCAGTATGGATGGGCAACAGCTTGCGCTGTTCTCCCAATTCGGCGGTTATGTTCAGATCGGATGGAACATTCCCGAGGGAGCATACTCCAAGCTGCGACAGCAACCGATTGCTCCATTTGTAGATAAACTTGTATCCGCATTTCCTTGCCTGTCTGATTCTGTAGCTGCCAACATTCAGAGCTGGAGTGATTTTGTTCTGTTATCTGTCGAAAGCAGCTATTGCCAATCGTGGGCACAGGATAATGTAGTACTCATCGGCGATGCCGCTCATACGATGACGCCAACCGGTGCGTTTGGATTGAATGCAGCGCTCGAAGATGCAGACGTGCTCTCGGAGCTGATTGTTCGGATGGCTGCGGATCAATTCGAGTCCAATGCACAACTTCAGGAACTTCAGACGATTCGCGGGGCAAAAGTTCAACAGCAACTTGCGAGACAAGTAGAGATGGAATCTTCTTTCCAGCAGCGTTATGAATCCTTTCTTTAAAGCCCATTAAACCGGATATATGCCTGAATGCTCAAACAGCCGATCACTTCCTCAAGAGAAGAATCGGCTGTTTGGCTTGTGGGAACTCTTTTTTATGTAATCCATAACCTTCTTCATTTTCGTTTGCGTGGAGCAAATGAGTCTTCTCTGGGAGCCTCTTCTTGCCCAGTATCAACGCCCTTCTGATTGGACAGCAAGCCTTCTTTTTCATATATCGCTTTCTCCAGATTGCTTAAGCGGCGCAGTACTTGTTTGCTCTTACGAACAATATATACAATACCAATGATCAACAGAATCAGCACCAGAATGAATATAATCATCTCCGGAAAAAAGATAAATGACATGAATTCACCTCCTTTGAGAATGATTTCTCTATAATATTCTAACCTTAATGTACCAAGATGTGAACCCGACTGGAAGTTTCGCTTGTGGTGTAGGAAAAAAACAGCCTGACACGACGACGGTATCTCCTCACTTGGTCCAAAAGTAAAAAGGTGGCATCCCTGATCAGGGATACCACCTTAAACCTTGAATAAGAATCGACGTCTGTTATGTCACCCTTCTCTACCGTTCATGGCACTAACACGAAGTTCCGTCAGCGGCAGAGACGACTGCTCTGGATGACGAAGTCTCACTGTTCGACTCTCACCAGGGAGCAGATCAAAATAATTGTCACTGAATCTCACACGTCCAAGGGGAAGTTCCAGCTTCACCAATCGTGCTATCGCACCACTGGCCGTAACCGTTACAGACTGTTCCTCTTCGTTCACATGTACACTCAATTGAGACTCTGGCAATGTCACATCCTTAGGATCACGCAAGAAGTACCGATTGATTGGCGCCGCAAACTCTTCGGATACCAACTCAATCATCACTTCCTCCGCACGTCTGCCCTGTAGCACCTCTGCTTCAGTTAATTCAGCAATACACAATGAGGATTGTGAACTTACTTCAACAGTATGTGTGCTGGAATAGATCCTCTCTCCATGCAATTCATAGACATTGAGCCGCAGCTGCCCTTTCAAGACGTCACGTGTATCGTTCACGACCCACAACGCAAGCGGCTCACCCGCCTCATGTTCCAATGACAACAGGACAGGATGAAAGAATATTTTCCCATAGTAAAAGGATGCCTTCGGCAACAGTTCATAGTCGATCATGGACCAGCTTGTCCCCGGCCAACTATCGTTCAATTGCCACACGAGCGCACCGCTATTACGATGATTGATTCGCCGGAAATGTTCAATCCCATAGCGCAATCCTTCTGCCTGTGTCAGCATGGAATAGTTCATGTACTCTTCTATATTTTGCGGGATGCCTGTGTAACCCTCCATCAGCAGAATACCTTTCTGGTGATTGGTATCCTTGTTACGGTAGGCCATCTCCGGACTGCCCCAGTAAAACTGCCCTGCGGGCATATTTTTCTCCAGCGTGTAACGATTGGCCGAGGCATGCATACCGAACTCACTGCTGAACAATGCATGATCGTTTTTGTAATTTTTGAACGTCACACCTTCAATGCTATAGTCAAGCAGCGGCGGCTCTCCGTGCTTCCTCGGATAGACCGACCCGTGCCATACCTGCCAGTTGTGACGATCCCCGACATCCGGATCATTGGCATCCTGACCATTGCTGTCCCCGAACGGCGAAGAAGGCCAGTATGGACGAGGAAGATCCAGTCGTTCCAGCACCTCAGGGATCAGCTCATGATAGATCAGTTCACCGTAGAACGGGCTGGTGATATCTCCACTTGCCGACTTCATATCATAGAGCCAGTCTATCTCATTATTACCACACCAGATGGCAAGAGAGGCACGATTGCGCAGGCGCAGGACATTATTTTCAACCTCTTGCCGTACATTGTCCATGAAATCACGATTGAAATCCGGGAACAGCGCATTCGCGAATGCAAAATCCTGCCACACCAACACCCCTTGCCGATCACACTCATCGTAGAAGACATCCTTCTCATATATACCACCGGCCCAGACACGCAGCATGTTCATATGCCCTTCCACCGACAGTTCGACAAGCTCACGATATCGGGAGTTCGGGATGGCGCCAATCAGATGATCAGCCGGAATCCAGTTGGCTCCCTTGGCGTAGATCTTGACTCCGTTCAGGATAAAAGCAAATGCATCTTCACCCCGTTCATTGTGAAGAGCCAGCTCAATCGTTCGTAAACCATAAGGCTCGCTATAACGATCCACCTCAACGCCATCTGCATGCAATGTAACCTCCAGTGTATACAGGTATGGCTCACCCAGATCATGAGTCCACCATAACTGTGGTGACATAACATTCAATGTGGTATCCGCTTTGCCTCCCTCTACGGGTAGTTCAGTGGCACATGCCACCTCCATACCGCTACGATCCAGTAGACGAACATTACAGGACGCAACCACAGCCTGCTCTCGCTTCTGTCTGCTACGGAAAGACAAGACGGATTTCACATCTGCCGTGACACGCAAAACAGCCATCTCAGTGCTGACTGATTCCGTTCGAGCATACACACTTTCCAGCTTGGTGATTGTTCGTTTTTCCAGCCTTACCGCACCCCAGATCCCCACCGTAACCATACGTGGCCCCCAGTCCCAGCCAAAGTTCATCGCCGCTTTACGCAACCATGGCCGTTCCTTCGTATACGAGGACCAGTCGAAGGTCTCTTTGTCCCGGTGATGCAGGTGAAGCGGATCAAACTTGACAGCAATCGCATTCCAGCCGCTACGTACCAGAGACGTTACATCAAATGTATGTGACATGAGCATATTGGCCGTTCTTCCAACTTCATGGCCGTTCACGTAGACCGTTGCAAACGTATCCAATCCTTCGAACACCAGTTCCAAATGCTCCTCCGTCTCTGCATCTCTGACCAGATTGAAGGTTGTGCGGTACCACCATTCCTTCTGCTCGATCCAGCGACTTTTGGCATCATTATGTCCGTAGTAGGGCGGGTCGATGATACTGCGCTCCACCAGTGCAGAGTGTACATCACCTGGCACGTCAGCCCCAATCCAGAAGCGATCATCCAGTGCAGCAGCTGCCACATCCATTGCCCGCTTCTCTCCAACTTCGAAATGCTGTATCTTCCATTGTCCTGATAAATCCTGACTTGAACTATGGATCTTCATCATTACACCCTCACTCCCCAAGAGCCCTGAGTTAATACCACATCGAAAACGTTTGCAGAAATACAAAATATGTTTCGTAATCCGCTCACTTCTAACTTCCGGAAGGCTTGAACGACAATGCCTCCTCGCGATATTCACTCGGGGTCTTGCCCGTATGTTTTTTGAACAGCCTGCTAAAATACTTTACGTCTTCATAGCCGCTGATGGCAGCGACTTCACTGACCTTCGCTGGAGACACCGCGAGCATATCCATCGCTCTTCGTATACGCATATCGGTGACAAAATCACCGAAGGTCACACCCATTTCTTTTTTAAAGAGTTCACTGAGATGACCTGGATGCAAATGAACATGTCCGGCTACCTGCTGTAAATTAATATCCTGCGCCAATGAAGATTCAATATAACCAATGGCCTTTTGCACATGTGCAGCCTGTCCCTGACCCATTCGGCTATGATAGGCATGCATCAGACCATACAGATGATGGAACAGCATATCCCCGAGTTCCACAGCGTCTGCATCCGGTTCTGGCAGCCAAGGTTCGAGCCTTGCAGATTCTTCACGTCCTATAGCTCTCATCGTGCGGGTCAGCCAGCGATGGCCTGCAATAACCGCAGAGTGTAGACAAGCACTGAACGATTCTGGCGTGACTTCCGGTTCTTCCATAAGATTAGCCACAAGTTCTCGCGTCCATGTCGTTAACGTGACCGAATCATTATCCAGCAGCAACGTGCCAAGTGTGGTCTCCTCTTCGTGCGTAAGAACGGTTTTACCACCTTGACGATCTTGAACATGCTCATAATGCCATATTTTATAATCCATCAAACCTCGATATCGGAATGCAGTTGAAGCAGTTCTATAGCTCTCGTGCAGATCTGCAGATCCACGAACAGGCAGACCTATCGCTGCGCGCAGGGTGCACTTCAATAATTGCTCCACCCGACTTAATGCACTCTCCAGCCTGAACGGATACTCCTGTTCAACAGGTGGCCATGAGACTACACAGATAATTTGCTGTTTCTCTACATGAGCAATGGCACCAGGTAGCACATCCTCCAGGGTATTCTGCACCGCAAATCGTAATAGTGCATCTGAGGATCGATCCCAGCCCTCTGCTCGAAGAACCATGACTTGTCTGAGCATCTGTGCATCATCCAGACCATCAACCGCTGTTTTTAGAACATCCGTCTGCAAAAATGAAGGACAAAGTCCAGATGCGATATCACCATCAATGATCCATCCTGCAAACAGCCTCTCTCGGTTCTCCCGCATAAGCTTTCCCTCTCTGGATTTCTCTGCCCACCGTTCTGTGATTCGCTGTTTGGCCTGTAACACAGTCTTGATAATCTCTTCCGGCTTGCTTGTTTTGAGCAGATAATCCGTAACACCTTGGCGAATCGCCTGCTGGGCATAAGAAAAGTCATCGTATCCGGATAAAATAATGACTTCCAGCTCAGGTAGCAGACGCAGACCTTCTTCTGCCAGTTCCAGTCCTGATCTGCCTGTCATCCGGATATCCGTCATCAGGATATGTGGGCGTTCCTCAGCCATACGTGTTAACGCCTCCTCTGCCGAGGCAGCAGGTTGAAGAAGCTCAATTCCGAGTTCATGCCAAGCGATGACGCTGGCAAGCCCTGTACGAATAATCACTTCATCATCAACAATTAATAGTCTCATGGCGATCCCTCCAAGATTGGAATGGAAAACGAAATCCGGGTACCTCCACCAATCCGGCTGTCCACTTCGAGCTGTGCATCCGGTCCATAATGTAGCAACAGTCTCTCATTGACATTGCAGAGTCCATAACCTCCTTGGTTTAGGTGTCTTTCCGGCTGTTTTCCTTTCCATTCCCTAATGCTTATCCTTAATTGCTCCAGCCTGTTCGGCTCCATGCCGACACCATCATCCAGCACCAGCACATTCATATGTTCATTATTCGAACCCTTTCGAATCATAACGGTGATCGTGCCCATGCCCGCTTTGGGCTGAATGCCATGAATCATCGCGTTCTCAACGAGCGGTTGCAGCAACAGCTTCAACATCATTCGCTGCTCAAGCGCTGGATCTACGATATAATGCAAGACGAATTGATCCGGGAAACGAATCGACTGCACACGCACATAATGACGGATATGAGCAATCTCCTGTTCCACAGGACAGTAATCCTGACCATTATTCAAACTGATGCGCAGAAAATCACTCAGGCCCTCCACCATATCCGCAATTCTCTTCTCTTCAGACATCAGGGCAATCCAGTGAATCGAAGAAAGGGTGTTATACAGAAAGTGCGGGTTAATCTGCGCCTGAAGCACTCGGAGATCTGCTTCTTTTTTGCGAGCTTCACCACGAATAACCTCTTCCTTCAACAACTGAATATGTGCACCGAGCAGATTGTAACTCTCCCCCAGCCTGCCGATCTCGTCATCACTTTCAGACCGAAACAGAGGAAGAGGGCGTTCCGGATCAATTCGGGACAGATGCCGGGTAAGTACACGAAGCGGCCTCGTCACACGGCGCACGGTAAACCAGACCAGTCCAGCACTGATTGCAGCAGACATGGCAACGGCGCATCCGGTCAGAATAAGGATATACCGATTTTCGGACTTGTACTGGTCGTATGGAACAGCTCCAACCAACGTCCAGCCCGTCAGTTCTTCGGGATAATAGAGCAATGTCCGTTTATCCTCACCACTGCCATACGTGGTTGTCCCGCTACCAACATTTTGAATTAACGGTGTGACCCCTGGTTCGACATCCTCCAGTTTAAGTCCAAGCCGGGATTTGTCCATGGAAGACAAGATCTCTCCCGAACTGCCGATGAGTTCCAGTCTGCCTTGCCCTCTACCCAATCCCAGAGCAGCCCATCCTTTGGATATGGCCTTCTCATCCAGACTGATCGCCAGCCATCCGATAGGTCGATAATCATGGATACTACGGATCGGTCGAACCAATGTGATCACATTTTGTATACCTGCATAATTCTGAACCGGATATACTCCAGTCCATTTTTTCACCGCTTCTCCGCTCGGTACAGGTGGATAAGATAAGCTTGAATTATTGGATTCATACCAGGTAGCCGTAGACAATGTGGCATCGAATCGGCTTGGATATATGGCGATGTTCGCAATATACTTCTTGGAAGCCGCCAGATTGGTCATCCTGCCCAGGATATCCACCCGGTCTAGCTCATGATCTTCATTGTGGCTAAGATACTGCTGGATGTCCCGTTCTCCAATCAGGAAAATAGACAGGTTCTCGGCATCCTGCAACATATAACGGAGATTTGCTTCTACCTGTTTCAGCGTATCCATGCCGGAAAGCTTTGTTTTTTGTTCTGTGATGCGGGAAGAGATCAGAAAGGCGAACAGGCCCAAGGCCAGCAATGGCACAATCATTGAAGCCGTCACGACGACCGATAGCTTCCTTTGTAACGAAGATGTGAGCCAACGTGCCAAACGTTTCTCCTCCTCCGGATGCGCTTTCGCTTACCCTTTGACTGCTCCGGCAGTCATACCTTTCATAACCTGTTCCTGGAATATAAGATACAGAATAATCGTTGGAATGACCGACAGGGTCATGGCAGCAAGCGTTAATCCGTAATCCGTCTGGTATCCATCTGCAAAGTTCGCAATCGCCAGCGGTAGCGTTTTCAATCCAGTTTTGTTGATGAACACAAGCGCAAATGAAAAGTCATTCCACGCATGCAGGAAACTCAGGATCGTAACCGTCGACAACGCAGGCACAGACATGGGCAGCATGATTCGGGTAAATAGCCCCCATAGTCCTGTTCCATCAATAAAAGCCGCCTCTTCAATGTCACGTGGAACACTCGTTAGATAGGCAGTAAGCACGAAAATAGCCGTAGGCAAGGCAAAGGCCGTATACGGTAAAATTAATGCCCAGTACGTATTCAACAGGGACATCTGTTTCATCAGAATAAATAAAGGGACAAGCGTACTATGAATCGGAATGAGCATGCCTACGACAAAGAAAGTCATGATTAACCCTTTCCAGCGAAACTGGAAGCGGGCCAGGATGAATGAAGCAAGCGCTGCAATAAACAGCGTCAGAATTAATGATCCGACCGATACAATGAGTGAATTGCCAAAAGCGGTCCCTAGCTTGGAGCTTTCCCATGCATTGCTAAAATTGGCTACGTTCCAGTTTTCCGGCAATCCAAAAGGCCTGCTATAGAAATCTTCATTCGTTTTGAACGCACTAATCACGAGCCAGTAGAACGGATACAATGTTAAAATACCATAGACCGTCAGCAGCGTCCAAACAATTCCGCTGCGAAGACGTCGAATGGGATGATCCGAGCCACTTCGTGGTGATGGTATGGTTACAGGTGTTGCGCGCATGTCAGTTCCCCCTCTCTAATGGTTCTCTTTTCGTTTGCGACTGGTTACCCACTGGCTTGTTCCGATCAGCAGAAGCGAGATCAGTACGATGGTTGTCGAGATGGCACTTCCGAAGCCATAACGGTATGTGGTAAAAGTGGAATTGTACATATACGTAGCGAGTAGTTCTGTTGCATGCGCCGGACCACCCTTGGTCATGATGTAGACCAGATCGAATGATTTGAGGCTACCCGAAATACATAGAATGATCGCAACCTGAACCGTTCCCCAGATCATGGGCAAAGAGACCGAGACCAGCTTCCGAATTCCTGAAGCACCGTCTATTTTGGCAGCATCATGAATCTCGCCAGGAATATTTTGCAGAGCTGAGATAAAGATAATCAGATACAACCCGACAAAGCTCCAGAGCAGCGGCGGTACCAACGAGAATATCGCGATTTTGTCATCGGATAGCCATTGCAGCTTCCAACTCTCCAGCCCCAGTGCATCCAGCAAAAAGTTCAATATCCCGATCTGTGGATGATAGATATACTGCCAAATCATACCGATGACCACCGTGGATAACACCATTGGCAGAAATACGGCTGAGCGCAAAAACCGCTGTAATGGATTGCTTTTGTGTAAGATGACTGCCAACATCAGCGCTAACGGAATTTGCCCAAATACAGATGCCAGCACAAAAATAACGTTATTTTTCAGTGCCCGCCAAAATACAGGATCATGCCAGATCTCAATGTAATTATCCACACCAATATATTTGGATGCCCCAATGCCGGACCAATTGAAGAACCCGTAGTACGCTGACCACACGACCGGTACAAATACAAACAATGCATAAATGATGACTGCCGGGGCCAGCCCCAGCATAATAAAACGTCGACTTCGCAGTGCGTTCATCTGTTCACTTCCCCTCCCTGAATGCCTTTCCCAACTTGCAACTGACTATCTCAGCCATACCTAAAACCCCTCCCCTGCCGGGAAGGGGTTCTGACGAATCGTTACTGACTAACAGCATTGGCTTGAGCCGCCTGAATCTTAGCCGCAATGTCTTCGGCCTTGCCGCCCATAAGCAACTCTTGCAATGCATTATTAATAACCTCAACCGTTGCCGATCCCAGCTTGGAATCGTATACCGGTGTGATCTTCACTTCCTGCATCAGATCATATAATTCAACGAACAATGGATGTGCCTTGGTTTTGTCCAGATCAATCTTGTAACTCACCAATGTGCTACTATCCAATGTGGCCTTCTGACCGTCAGGTCCTGCCAGTGCGTAGAACAACTCCATCGCTGCCTCTTTTTGTGCACCGCTCAGCTTCTTACTTACACCCAACCCGGTTCCCACAACACCAGA
This sequence comes from Paenibacillus sp. FSL H8-0079, assembly GCF_037991315.1. Lineage (NCBI taxonomy): Bacteria > Bacillati > Bacillota > Bacilli > Caryophanales > Paenibacillaceae > Paenibacillus > Paenibacillus sp. FSL H8-0079. Next base: position 2,308,837 of record NZ_CP150300.1, on the reverse strand, counting down.
TGTTGTTCTTGGTTCACCCTGACCTCCGTCCACTGGAGGAAGAATCGTAATATGGGTGTTATTCAACACTTCTTCAGGTGCATTGTTCACCAGGTTCGCCAAGGCCCATCCGCCGTTCATGACCATGGCTGCCTTACCTTGGAAATAAAGCTGCATCATCTGTGTCTCGTCAATACTGTTGAATCCATCCTGGAATGCTTTGATGTTGCCAAGCTCCTGCATCTTGTTCAAGGCTTCAACAAATTGTGGATCGGTAAAGCTTGCACCCTCTTGTGCTGCCGCTTTCAGGAACCAGTCTGTGCCGGTGATCCGGTCAGCCAGTGTACTGAATATTGTCGATTGCGCTACCCAGTTGGCCTTGTTACCAAGCGCCATGGGAATGACTTTATTTTGATTAAATGTGGCGATCGCCTGTTCCAATTCCGCCCACGTCTCAGGTACTTTCACGTTGTACTGTTTGAAAAGTGCTTCGTTATAATAAATGAAGGAACTTGGTGCCAGATTCATAGGCACGGAGTAGATGTTCCCGTCCAGGGTATATCCATCCAGTGCATTCGGGATAAAGTTATCTTTCCACTCCGGCTTCGCGTCCAGCTCTGCATTAATGGGCTGTAACAGGTCACCTTTTACGAATTCCTTCGTCATGGCATCCGGCCACATCACGAACAGATCTGGCATCTCGTTGGCAGCTGCCACCGTGCGAAGCCGGGTTTTGAGACCATCTGTTGGCAAGCCTTCATCCACAACTTCAATGTCTGGATGCGCCGCGCGAAAATCTTCAATAATTTGGCGCATTGCAACCGCCTTTGCATCCTGTCCGGTCCAGTTGTGCCAGAGTGTGACGGTTACTTTGTCATTGCCGCTGCCTCCTTCTGAAGTGTCCCCACCAGCACAGCCAGCAAGAATAATGGAGAACAACGCTATTGCCAGGAAACCCGAAAGCCATTTTTTCAACATCTCTATAATCCCCCTCGGCGATTTGAATACACTTATTGTAAATGGTAACGCTATCATACCGTAAGGTGACGATCCACGGATGCAGGGGTGAAAAATATCGGTTCCCCTATTTGGAACTTACTTTGTTGACTTACTGTTCGTAACATATAAAAAGAGCTCTCACCATTGAGAGCTCTTTCTTGTTGCAGCCATCGGCAGCTTACACCCAGGCCATATATAATGTATAAGTGCTAATTCTTATTGAAGATGGATTAGTGATTATTGAATACTGTTCTTCACCAGTTCTGCAAAAGCTTCCGATCCTTGCGTAGTGAGATGCACGCCGTCTTTTTCGAAATATTCGTCATGTCCTTCACTTGCACTGTTCCAGTCAATCAGCGAGACATTACTGTATTTGGATGCAGCCTCATTCAAAGCCCTGTTCACCGTTCGTTCCCACGGACGAGGTACGCGCACAGTAACCAGATATACATGATCCTCATCCTTCAGATAATCAAGCACAGCATTCAAGTTTTTGGAGTTAAAAGAACCATTTGTTCCAAGCTCCAGCACCACTTTGCTGCCCATTTGGTTGTTTCGCTTCAAGCCTTCCAATACATCGGCAGCCTGCCACATCTGACGGCCGACATGTCCGTCCACATGCACTCCCGATATACTCTGCTCCAGATACGGTTTAGCATCCAAAATCACGGAATCTCCAATGACCGTATAATGAACCTTGCCGTCTTCGGCAGGAGGAGCCGTGTCTTCATCTTCCTGAGATGAATCAGGTGCATCATCTGTACCATCGGATTGGTTCACTCCAGCGTCGTCCGGAGCCTCATTCTCGTTAGTCACGGAGTCATCAGACGTCTTGTCATCAGACTGACCATCCTTGCCCGAATTTGCTGAAGCGTTCTGGTCGTCAGGTTTCGATTCTGGAGTAGACTCTCCTGTCGGCTTCTCATTTTCCCCCGAATCATCTTTTGTTCCTGCTTCCGGTTTATGGCTATGAGCATCGTTCTTTTGGCCAGAGCCTGACGTCGCTGTAATCGCTGGTACAACATCCTGTCCCTGTTCCTCTGCTACGGAATTCTCTCCATTCAATGTGTTGGACATTGATACCGAATGGGAGTCAGAATTCGCTGCATGGGAGACCATCATCTGAGTTACCGTATAAGACAACAGCAGAATCGTCATCAACAGACCTGCCCGCTTCCACCACACATTACGTATACCGATCGATGACCGTCCTCTTCCCCATAAACGGGACCAAGAATCACGGAACCCGTTGTACCGGATCGGGTTTTCAATATATTTAAGAGACAATGAGGCCAGTACAACCGTTGCAGCAACCTGTAAAATGATTCGCACAGGATGTGCTCCTCCCGTATCCACCGCGGGATTCGTTAAAATAATGACAGGATAATGCCACAGATATAATCCGTAGGATCGCTCTCCGATCCAGCGTAGTGGCTTCGCTCCAATAATACGTGCCAGGAAAGACGATGGGTGAGCCAACACGGCTACTAGCAACGTCGTTGCGATAGCCTGAAGCACCATGCCCCCTTGATATAGAAACGGATCATATTCACTGCTATTCAGCATCATATAGATCAATAAAGCGAGCGCAGCCAGTCCCGACACATCGAGCACAAGCCGGTTCATGCCAGGCAGAGAGTTCGACAGCTTGCGACTAGGCCACACCACCGCAAGAGCAGCACCTGCCAGCAGTGCGAATGCTCGCGTGTCTGTTCCATAATATACACGACTCGGGTCCAGATCCGGATTATACATGATGGCCATTGCGCCAGCAGACAATTCAGCTGCGACAACAATGAAGACGACCAGCCATCCCTTTCTTTTGAACACTACAATTGCTGCGATCAGTAGAAGAGGCCATAAGAGGTAAAATTGCTCTTCCACAGCCAGTGACCAGAAATGTCCAAAGGGTGATGGCGGGCCGAAACTTTCGAAATAGGAAACGTTGTGAAAGATATACCACCAATTACTTATGTATAATACACCCGATACGATATCACCACGAAGCGCAGCGAGCCGGGATGGGTCTGAACAGGCTAGCCAGATCATCACCACAGCTGTCATGGTCAGCATGCCTGGAAGCAGACGCCTTACTCGCCTTGCCCAGAAATCACCGAGAGAAATGCGTCCATGTTCCTGCCACTGTGACACGAGAATATCTGTGATCAAATATCCCGAGAGAACAAAGAATATCCCTACACCGAGCAGTCCGCCCGGAATAAAATCCAAATTCAGATGATACGCGATTACCGCAAGTACAGCGATGGCTCGCAAGCCATCCAGTCCGTTCATATGTCGCTTGTTATTAGGCGATTGTGACATGCATGCCCCTCCTTGTTACTGTGAGTCAACAACATCGGTGTTGGGGGCATAAAGGAACTCCTGATCGTTCTGGTTGTCATTAACATACGTATTGCACCTTCCATCTTTCATTTACAACATAAGAACAGCTTCTGATCGAAGCCCTATCCGATGATGCTACATTCTGGGTGAATTCTATAATCTTAAAGAAGACGATTCGCCTGTCCATTAAGTTTTAATCATTACGACATTCTTTATATTAATCGTGGGTTCACGTTTAGCATTATACGCTCGAAATAAGCCTCATACTTTACAGTAATAGTTACAAACGATTAAACCGATGTAACCTTTCCTGCCAGCTCATACAGCTGTAAAATCATACTCTAATTTTGTCGTTAAATATAGTACTTTTCATCGAGTGGCTAAAATTACCTGACCCGCTTGCGCAAACCAGCATACCCACGCACACATCCATTGAAACAATTGAATTCATAGCAAAAGGCCGCCGACTTGCTCAGCAGCCAATATCCATTATAAACCTATGTCAGACCGGATTGAAAGTTTTGCTCATAATTGCTTCTTCTTGCCTAGGACCCAAGTTAGTTAGCTAAATCACAAAAAGGCATTCCTGACTTCATGATGGAGTCATGGAACGCCTTTTCTCTTTTACTTTTTTCAAAAGATATTTAATTGCATTTACTGTACCCACAGTTGCTGCATGTTTTGCAACCTTCCACATTCATCAGGGATGCCGAGCCGCATGAAGGACATAAATCTCTCGATTCGGTAAAGGTTTTCTGATCCTCCACTTTTGGATACGTGCTCTCCACTTGATTCTGTTCTTGTAATGCTCCAGTTTCATTCTCCTGCACATCGCTCTGTACATGACTTTCCAATGCTTTGGCGACTGCATCTGCAATCGACTCCACCCGATTGGCACCGAAGCCGATCGCTCCCGAACCGCCAATACCCTTGAGATGTTTGATCAACAGTTCAACCTTGTGCCCGTGATCTCCGTATCGCAGAAACAGGGAGCATACCCGACCGAGTGCCTCAGCCATCGCGAACACATCCGATCCTGCTTTGCCCACGTTCAGGAAAATTTCACCCGGGGTTCCCTCCAGATCATTGATCGTAATGTAAGCCATACCGAATGGCGTATTGATTTTGTATGTCGCACCGCGCAGTACCTGAGGACGGCTTCTATATTGTTTATCCAACACTTTAGCAGACGGAGAGGTTTGATCGGAAGAAAGAGCCCCACCATCAACCTCGCTAGTGAAAGATCCAACACCTGCCTGCCCTCCGATATTATTCGGGTTATCTATTGCAGATACGACATTCTTCTCTCCTGCTTCCACCGTGTTCTCATCTTCGATCTTGGTCTCTTCCTTCTTCGACGTGGACAACACCTGCACATCCCTGCTACCATCGCGGTATATCGTTACTCCCTTGCAGCCAAGATCGAAGGCTAATTCGTACAGCTCAGCTGTATCCTCCACTGTAAAATCAGCCGGACAGTTGGCCGTCTTTGAGATTGAGCTATCCACCCATTGCTGGATCGCAGCCTGCACCCGGATGTGATTCTCAGCCGACAGATCCATCGCCGTCACATAATAGTCTGGTAATGCTTCACCCGGATGTTCATCCAGCCAATCTTGCGCAATCGGTACGAACTGTTCATCATAACCTAGACGGCTTTGACGAAAATACTTGAAGGCGAAATACGGCTCAATACCTGTGGAGGTGCCCACCATCGTACCTGTACTTCCCGTTGGCGCCTGTGTAATCAGTGTGACATTTCGAATGCCCTGTTTACGAATGGCCTCTCCCACTTCAGGGTACGTCGCAACCATGTTTTTCATGAATCCACTCTGTAAATACGGTTCAGCTTCGAAAGCTGGGAAAGCTCCCTTCTCTGCTGCAATCTCTGCCGATGCCAGATAGGCCTCCTTCGCCATGAATCCATACAGTTTATCCAGAAATGCAAGAGATTCAGGACTGCCGTATCGAATACGCAGCTTAATCATCAGCTCTGCCAGTCCCATCGTGCCAAGCCCCACCCGGCGTTCACGCTGCTGATTCAGTCTGTTTTCCTCAAAATGATACGGTGTTGCATCGATGACATTGTCCAAAAATCTAGCCGAGATCCGAGTGGTTTCCGCCAGTTCATCCCATGCCACATCATGATTCGTCTCATCGTAGAATTTGGACAGATTGATCGCTGACAGATTACATACACCCCAACCAGGCAGGCCTTGTTCCCCGCACGGATTAGTACAGATGATCGGATTGAAGTACCAGCTGTTGGACATCTGGTTGTAGTACTCCATGAATACCACACCAGGCTCTGCCGATTTCCAGGCTGATTCAATAATGGAATGCCAGATTTCGCGAGCCTTCAGTGTACGATAGTGCACGACCGAATGACCTGCCGCTTTCCACTGCTGCATATCCCCATTCCACTCGGTGTCATAGTCCGGATCGTTCGTATCAGGGAACACCAAATCCCAATCTCCGTCCTGCTTGACAGCCTCCATAAATGCGTTGCTCACACATACAGACAGATTGGCATTGGTCACCTGCCCCATCGTTTGTTTCACGGTAATAAAATCAAGCACATCCGGATGCCAGTCATTCATCATGAGCATGAGCGCACCCCGGCGGCTTCCACCCTGTTCAATCAGTCCAGTCGTATAACTGAACAATCCGCCCCACGATACGGAACCGCTGGATGATCCGTTGACACCTTTCACCACCGCTCGGCGAGGACGCAAAGAGGACAAATTAATGCCAACACCTCCCCCACGTGCCATAATCTCCGTCATCTCGGTCAAGGTTCTCATAATGCCACTCCGACTGTCTTGCGGAGACGGAATGACATAACAATTGAAGAGTGTCAGCTCATCGCTTGCTCCCGCACCCGCAGCAATGCGGCCTCCGGGTACTAACTTCCAATCTTCCAACACAGAGCGGAACTTGGACTCCCACGTTGCCCGCTGATCGGCTGTGGATTCGACAGAAGCCATCGCTTTGGCAAGACGGTTCCACATCTCTTCCGGAGTTTTTTCTATGTTGAGTGTCAATTTCTCCACGTTTGTCTCGATGATCTCTCCGCTTCGAGTCCTTACCTTTACAAGCTGACCCTTACGTTCTATGATTTCGCCCACTTCCTTGGTTGGGAACTTGGGATCATCCTTCGTTAATACCAATACAACATCCCCGACCTTGGCATGATTCGAATCAGCGTCCTTCCAGGCGTATCGGTCCAGAAATATTTTTTCGCTGAGTCCTTCTAATTGGTACGATCGTTGGTTCGATTTCATCGCAACGTTCAACCTCCCCGGAATAAAGCTCCTTTTTCACTATACAACTAAAATATGATGAAACACCACATATAGTGATATGAATTAAGTATATTACACCATATATTGATTTTCCATGCGACTTTTATCATAGTCCATCTTCATAGATTCCCCATGCTCGGACAAGCTTCTTGTAAATAAACTGTAGTTCACATTGGTTCAACTAAACTTTTTACACAAGAACGGAGAGGACAGAAATAATCTGAAGAAGCGAAGCGTTCGCCTTTATCCCCGGGTTTTCCCCCTTTGGACAAGGGAATCAAAAAAATCTGGGGATAACAGCGATCGGAAGGTTATTCTGTCATCGGAGTGACAAGTGTAAATATTCCTTATTTGAACTTACATAGTTATGAACTGACTCTCATTCGTCCATACTATTACCTACGAATAAAACGTCATCACGTATGGCAGGGGAGGAAACACCATGAACCGGAAAAACCCGCACCACACGAATCAACCTGTAGCTGAGCTGCCCGTTCCGTTGGAATTTGATCGGAGCTGGATCAATCAGTTGGAATCACGACTGGATAAAGGAGGTCCTTGGGGGGATTACCGCCTCTTTCAACTCGGTATTCAAGCCGAAGAGACCAACTTGATTCCCAATTTTGACGAGATCCAATGTCTCAAGCATCTACAAGGCCTCACTCCACTCCCTCACCAGATGGACACTGCACGCAGAGTATTATTTGAAATGTCAGGCCGGGCCATTCTTGCCGATGAGGTGGGTCTTGGCAAAACCATTGAAGCCGGTCTCATTCTGAAAGAATATATGGTTCGGGGTCTCGTATCCAAGGTACTCATTCTCGTACCAGCGTCTCTTGTGCTGCAATGGGTACGGGAGTTGAATTCGAAATTCGGCATCCCTGCCATTGCCCAGAAAAAGGCCTATTCCTGGCAGAATGAAGTGGTTGTTGCTTCCATGGATACAGCCAAACGTGATCCGCATAAAGATATGCTGCTGAATACCGATTACGACATGATTATTATTGATGAGGCTCATAAGCTCAAAAACAAGAAAACAACCAACTATCAATTCATGCTGAAATTGCGCAAAAAGTATTGTCTGCTGCTCACAGCTACACCTGTGCAGAACGATATGAGTGAGTTGTTCAATCTGATCAACCTGCTGAAGCCGGGTCAACTAGGTCGTCAGGGTGATTTTGCAGCCAACTTTGTCGTTGACAAACGGGTTCCGAAAAATCAGGAGCAGCTTAAGAACGAGTTATCCAAAGTCATGATTCGTAACCGCCGCGGCGAAGGCCCCGTCCAATTTACCAAACGGAACGTCTCCAATGTGAATCTGCAACTGTCGCCCGAAGAACAGGCGCTATATGATGGCGTGACTTCCTTTGTTAAAGACCAGTACCAGGAAGCCGGCGGCAACTTGAGCAGCATGCTTTCCCTTGTTACATTACAGCGGGAAGTGTGCAGCAGTCGGGATGCTGTATTCGTAACACTGGTTAATCTGTCGAAGAAACTTCCGCTGGACTCTCCCCTTCGGGACAAAATTTGGGAACTCGTTGCCCATATTAAAGCGATCAAGGAGAATACCAAAGCGGAGAAAACGATGGAACTGGTTCGGAACATGAATGAAAAAGTAATTATCTTCACCGAATACCGGGCCACGCAGGAGTATCTGCTGAACTATTTCCGCAACAACGGGCTTACGGCTGTCCCCTATCGGGGTGGCATGAATCGGGGCAAAAAAGACTGGATGATGGACCTCTTCCGCGGACGTGTGCAGGCCATGATTGCAACCGAAGCGGGTGGCGAGGGCATTAATCTGCAATTTTGCCATCATATGATCAACTTCGATCTGCCTTGGAACCCCATGCGGGTAGAGCAGCGAATCGGTCGGGTGCATCGGCTGGGACAGCAGAATGACGTGAACATTTTCAACCTGTCCACAACCGGAACCATCGAGGAACATATTTTGAATCTGCTGCATGAGAAGATCAATATGTTCGAGATGGTGATCGGCGGGCTGGATGTCATTCTGGAACGGCTGGAGAAGAAGGAGTCTATTGAGAAAAGTTTGTACAAAATCATGCTTGAATCACAAAATGAAGAAGATATTCGCCGCAAAGTGGATTCACTTGGGCAATCGCTGAGCTCCATTCAGCGTGAAGTCGCGGATGAGGGCCCTGCTGTGTCCGGGTTGGATCTTCGCAAAGGAGGTAGCTGACCCATGACCATGTCCCCCCATGAAGTGCAGGCTTATGTTCTCACCTATCTGGAATCACTGGATTGTCAGATTATGGAGCGTTCCCCTGCCCATGTGACGGTCAAACTCTCGCCTGAGGCGGACAAAGCGTTGACGAACCGCCCCTATTATTGGGGGTTTGTGGAGCGAACCGGAGCACCAGCTGAGACCATGTCTTTCACATTTATATTCGATCCTGACAACTATCAGCAGGCCATTGAAGCAGCAGAAGCCAAAGCAGCGCAATCATCACCTCCGGTTGTACCTGACCCTGCGGGAACGAATGGCGTAACCAACGGGAATACTCCAGGTGAGCCACCGAAGGATACCATTCTGGGGCGTTACTTCGGCATCACGCCATCTCTGCCCCAGCTGGGGCCAGGACGTATATTGCGTGAAGATGTGGTGTACGGCAGTCGCAGACTACAACAGATTTTCGGCGCAGCCCGTGAAGGCGGTGCCTTCGTGAATCTGTTCGAACAAGCAGCCAAACGGCAATTGCGCGCTACAGCGCCAGCCGTATATGAGCCTTGGCTCGGTGTCTGTTTCAAGGTGGAATTCGCCTGTGACTTGAAACGGGAGGAACTGCATTTTCTCGGCATCTCCCTTCGCTCAGGTGAAATTATAGAGAAATTCGGCACCAAGCTGAATCGACGTGACCTCAGTCCGAGGCTTGCAGAGAACATGCATGTGCAGACAGCTAAAGTTTCGTTATCCGATGCCGGAGCTGCTTTGGAAACTCATTTGACGAACCGCTTGCAAAAACTCGATTACAGCTGGGCAGAGAAAGCCCAAGAGCGACTTGATCTGGAGCTGGATGTGTTGGACACATACTATGAAGCGGTACTCCGGGAAGATATGCCTGAAGTAGAGTTAACGGATAACTTAACCTCCGGCACGGAGACTGGTCATTCTGATCGCACGACACCTGTACCAATGAGACCCGTTATTGGAATAACTAACGCTGAACCCATTGGAGCAGATGTAGAACTTGCAGCAGAGGCCGCAGTACAGATCGATACCGAGACAGATGCCGAAGAAGAGAAAGCGAAACAGGCGGTTATCGATCGTGAAGCCATGAAACTGCAATATGAGACCCGCCGATCCGAGATGATCTGGCAATATGAACCCAAAGTGAAAGTGACTGCAATTAATAGCGGCATGTTTCACTTAAGATAGACGAAGACACTACTTTTCCTGCAAATGCTGGCAAAAGTAGTGTTTATTTATGATCAGACGCCCGACAGGTTGCAGCAACCTTTGCATAGCCTGTCCCCTAGAATGAAATTAGGACCACTCAGGCAATGGATAATGGAAAAGAAGGTGTTAACTTGAAACGATTCTTTCATATGCGATGGAACAGCGTTCGGAGAACAACTTGTATGACCTTGGGCGTACTCGGTTGTGTTGCCCTTTTCTCCTTTTGGTCGATTGCAAATGCTGAACAACAAAAAAATACCTCACTCGTGCTCGCATCATCAACAGGGGACAGTCCCGAACATCTTGCCTTTGAGAATGACAAATTAGCTCCTGCTGCTGTACAACGGTTTGCAGAGCAACAAGTTGTTGCACTTGGTACGGCTAACGCCGAAGCACATTGGAAGAACGCCGAACTGGACTTCTACCCTCTGGGTCCGGGTACACATAGCTGGCTCGTGCAAGCTGAGTTCGAAGGCAAACCGATCGGATATATGATTATTACCGCCACAGAACAGGGACAGCTGCTGCTTAGTGAATATGGTCAAGGAGAATCCTCACCGTACAACAATGAACTTCTTGGACAAGTCTTGGATCGACAACATGTCAACCTTGAGATGTTACTTGCTAGCGGAGGAGAGCTTCATCTTCGTTATGCTCTTCCCCTGCTGGCTTATTGGAAAGTCGAACAACTGAATCATCCCGCACTTTATATTGATGCTACGAACGGAGATGTATTACCATCAGAGTTCCTGAACCAGCTAGAGGCTGACTCCAAACAGGTCTCTGCCAGCATAACTGATTTATCCACAACTTCAGCTTTATCAGTCGATCAGCTGCATCTGCGACCTGTCTTCAATCCAGCTGACAACCTCATATGGATTACGTCCAAGCCTGTTGCTACTGACCGTGTACAAGATGTGATACAGCATGAAAAGAATCAAGAGATTGTTTTCTCAGCAGATGATCGTAATGTCTTATATGGCGGTCCTTTGCCGGTTAGCGGTTATCAGGTATGGCATAGAGATCAGGATTCAGAGTCCATTCCGTATGTAGCAATTGGTGGAAATACGTCCATTCAACGTTTTGTGCCTTTGAGCACATTGCAACAAGATGGTCATTTTTACATCGTGGAGCCTTGATTATAAACTCATATGACACAACAAATAAGACGCCTTCCCATATTTCAAAGGGACTGCGTCTTTCTTTTGGTTTTACATCAGCGAAATCAGGTTAGCGGTAGTCACCCTTTGCCCGAAGAACTTCGTTTATGAGGCTGTGACTCCAACGCTTTTTCCTTTTTCCCCACCCACAGGGATACAGCAAACGGAATCATACCGAACCATTTCATTGCCCACGGCTCTTTCTTTTTGGCGCGACCTTTCCGCTCATCCTTGGGTGTATCGATATAATGAACAACACGCTGCGTAATGTATTTTACCAACTCATCACTTTTGGCCATAACCTCTGCCTCCTCCGCTCCTGCTCAATCACGGAGCTTACGATAGTTCTATTGTGTGCAGGATGTGCAATGGTTAAACATTTTTTTGTTGAAAGGAGTATGAAAACCCTCAGAATGCACAGTCTAATGCCAAAGGTATCCATACAGTCATTAATCTGCATCTGATACCTATTTCATGAAGGAGTGTGTATTCCCATGTATAAGCTGCTGACCGCTTCGGTGGCGTTGCTAATCAGCTTCCATTGCCTTCCCATCCTGCCCGATGTCGCTTATGGACAAACAGCCTATCTTGATTTTGCCGTATCTCAAAGTTCAGCTCAGTCCACTCCGTCCCAGAATAGTCCATCCATGCTACCGGTGACCGATGGAGATGCTTATCGTTCCAGCCATCATGCCTTTGCAGCACCGGTTATCCTGCTCGACGTAGGCCATGGAGGAATTGATGGTGGTACGTCAGCCCAAGGTGTGCTGGAAAAAGATATTAACCTCGCCATTAGCCAAAAGGTGTATCTCCTGCTTCGCAGCAAAGGTTATGCCGTTATCATCAACCGACTTGGGGATTATGCACTTAGTGATGAGAACCGCTGGCTGAACAGCCGCTCCCGTCATACCAGGGATCTTGCCCAACGTAAAAGCCTTAGCGAAGAAGTCAGTACAGATATCGTGGTCAGCATTCATGCAAACTGGAGTCCCAGAGCATCTGCACACGGCCCGGTGGTACTGCACCAGAAAGAAGGCAGAAGTTACTTGCTAGCCCAATCCATTCAGAACGCCATGAACGAATTGTATCGGACTGGGCATGGGGTTGTGTGGGGCAAGCCCTTTTATTTATTGAATTACGTGAAGCAACCTGCCGTCATCGTCGAAACTGGATTTTTGAGTAATGCGGCAGATCGAGCCAGAATGAGTGATCCCGCTGAGCAAAAACGAATTGCCCAATCCATTGCCAATGGCATTATTTATTACCTGTCGGTAGTGTAGGAGCAGCATGCCAGTTCCACACTTCGCGCACCAGATCACCAATACCTACAAACTCAACCTGACCCTGAAGACGGGAGACTGATTCTCGAACCACAGCAGATGTGTTTAACCCCGTATGGCCAACATGACCAATGACAACACACCGATCCTTGTCGATTGCATGCTGAGCTGCCAGATCCATTTGCTTGCGAATGTGCTGCTTGGAGTTTTGATCATCCAGAAAAACGTCATTCCCTACAGGTGGCATATTTTTGGATATCGCAAGTTCCCCCACCACGGAGCGAAAATTTGTACGGCTGTCTACAAAAAAGAGGCCCCTCTCCTTGCAAACGTCGAGCACAATTGACATGATGCGTTTGTCGGAAGTGATTTTAGAACCCATATGATTGTTCATGCCAATGGCGTGGGGTACATCATCAATCGCTTTCTCCACGCGTTCCCGTACTTCTTCATCCGTTAGATTGGATGTGATTGCACCCGGGCCCAGCCACTCAGGTCTTCCTTTCTTGGGTTCCATGGGCATGTGCACGATCACATCCATTCCCTTTTCATGTGCAGCTATCGCATCTTTCTTCGTTGTTGGCAAAAAAGGCATCACCGCTACCGTCAGTTTAACTGGTATCGCCAGGATCTCTGCTGTTCCCTTCATGTCATTACCGACGTCATCAATAATAATCGCCATCCGTTTATGATTCGATGGGGACTCAGAAGCTGCGGCTGCAGACCCTCCTGCCGAAACACCAACGTAGATCACAACCAAAAATGTCATGCAAATGGCCAAAAATCGATAATGCTTTCTCTTTTCCTTCATCATGATTCCCTCCCCGTAGATCTGTGTTCTCATTGTTTGATAATGAAGGGAGTTATATGTAAGCCAAAGCCTTCCTTAAATATCAACATGCCTCCGTTGGATAACTCCACTTCTTATGTGCATCAAAATAGATATTATTTAGAAAAAACACTGTAATTTGTCAGGTTTTCAGTTTAGGAATAATTTAGTAGAATCAACAAATGAAAGAAGCTACAGTGCTGTATATCTTTCCTATGATTTATGGAAGGAGGTTTTGAAAGGGGTTACATAAATTGAATACCAGACCATCAGCTATTCTACTATTGGTTATTTAGAGGAGGATGAAAGTAGTGAAATTCAAATTAAAAAAGTCGATTAACCTTTTATTGGCCTGCTTAACAGCTCTTCCCCTTATGCTTAGTCCTACACAAGTTTCGGCTGCAAGTGATGCCACGATTAATTTATCTTCTGAAAAACAGCTTATTCGTGGTTTTGGTGGTATCAACCACCCCGCTTGGATCGGTGACTTGACAGCAGCTCAACGAGAAACTGCTTTTGGCAATGATCAGAACCAGTTAGGCTTCTCCGTACTCAGAATCTACGTCGATCCAGACCGAAATAACTGGTCTCGTGAGGTTGCCACAGCCAAACGGGCTATCGAAAAGGGCGCTATCGTATTTGCATCCCCATGGAATCCTCCGAGCGACATGGTTGAAACGTTCAATCACAATGGAGATACCAATGCCAAACGCCTGAAGTACGACAAGTATACTGCATATGCACAGCATCTTAATGACTTTGTAACCTACATGAAAAATAACGGCGTGGACCTCTATGCCATTTCGGTACAAAATGAGCCCGACTATGCACACGACTGGACCTGGTGGACACCTCAGGAGATCCTTCGTTTTATGAAAGAGAATGCAGGCTCCATTCAAGGTACAAAAGTGATGGCACCCGAGTCATTCCAGTATCTCAAAAACATATCTGACCCCATTCTGAACGACCCGCAGGCACTCGCTAATATGGACATTCTGGGAGCACACACATACGGGACCCAGATCAAAGATTTTGCATATCCACTCTTCAAGCAAAAAGGCGCCGGTAAAGAACTCTGGATGACTGAAGTCTATTATCCGAATAGCGATAGTAACTCCGCAGACCGCTGGCCCGAAGCGCTTGACGTTTCCTATCACATGCACAGCGCTATGGTCGAAGGGGATTTCCAGGCTTATGTATGGTGGTACATCCGCAGACAGTATGGTCCGATGAAAGAGGACGGAACGATTAGCAAACGCGGTTATAATATGGCTCACTTCTCCAAATTTGTACGTCCAGGCTATCTTAGAGTAGATGCCACCAAGAACCCGGATACGAACACATTTGTTTCTGCCTACAAGGGGGATAACAAAGTTGTCATTGTAGCGATTAACCGAAGCACTTCTGCAACGAGTCAGAAATTTGTTTTGCAAAACGGTAATGCTTCCACAGTATCCTCATGGGTAACCGATAGTAGTCGTAATCTGGCAAGCGGAGCACCAATTACGTTGTCCAATGCAGCCTTTACTGCTCAACTCCCAGCTCAAAGTGTGACCACGTTTGTTGCTAATTTTACGGGCAGTGGTGGTGGCAATACAGGTAGTGGCACGACGTATGAAGCAGAGACAGGAACGACGCTCTCCGATGCTGCAATTGAGATGATCTATCCCGGCTACACAGGCTCAGGGTATATTAATTTCAATGCGTTGACGAACTCGGGCATTCAATGGAATAACATCAACAATACGATAAGCGGCACCAAAAACGTAAAGTTTCGTTATGCGTTGGAAAGTGGCACCCGTAACCTTGATGTTTTCGTGAATGGAACCAAAGTGATCAGCAATACCCCATTTTCTGCAACGGGTAGCTGGTCCACCTGGGGTGAAAAAACAATTCAAGTACCCATGAACTCGGGAACCAATACCATTAAAGTAGTCACGACCGGTACTGAAGGTCCGAATATCGATAGTATCCAGGTGTCCGCTCAGTAACTCATTTGACGATACAAGTTGTTTATGTACAAAACAAAAAGGTTCCTCGAAGGCGTTAGCCTAACGAGGAACCTTTTTTTCGATGCGGTCGAGAGGACTCGAACCTCCACGGGGGTTAGCCCACACGGACCTGAACCGTGCGCGTCTGCCAATTCCGCCACGACCGCATAATATGTATCTCCGTGATATGTATCTCGGCGACAAGAAATAATATATCATGTGCAATCTATCGTGTCAACACTGAAAGTAATAACAATAAAGCCCGAACCAGACGTCCTTGTCTGGTTCGGGCTTTACTTATCGTTACTAGGGATTAACTCTATGAAACCTGAGGCTTATTACGAATTACAGCTTGGAAGGCCAGTTGCCATACCATGCATAACCGCCTCTTCTTTCTTTATCAATATCACTTAATTTGTATCTAACTACCCCGTCACGACCAATAAAGATCGGTTTATCCGTTCCCACTTCATAGAAGCGAGCCCAGATCGGTGCAGCTTTGGAATCAGCGATAATTTTGCTGTCTCCGTTTGCTCTTTCATACTTGTAGCCTGTAATTTTCACTTTGTTAAACCAAGCCTCAGCTGCTTTAATGGATGCTGTAATTTTAGCGTTAGCAGGTCTGGTTTTGAGGAATTTAACAATCGTTACACTCTCTCCAGCCGTCAACGAGGGTACTTCATAGATTCTTGCGCTTGCCGGTTTAAGGGAACTGGAATCATGTTGTTGTCCCCATACTGTCAGCTTACCGCCTGCAACGACCTGTGTATTCAGAATCGCATCCACACCTTTGGCAACTGAATTTTTACTACGGTTAGCAAGTGTGCTGTCGATAAACGAGAAGTCACCTTTGCGTGTTGCTACTTCATCCAGCATGATCATTACATTAATCATCGCATCATCATTGTAAGTGATGTGTTTGTGATATCCCGAGCTTTGGTAGACTTGTGGCCATCCGCCGTTTGAATACTGCATGTTGATCAAAAAGTTAATTCCTTTGATTGCAGCTGTGGAATAACGCGGATCATTGGTCTTTTTGAATTCCTTCGCCAATCTTCTAATTTCTGAGTATGTAGCCTTGTTGTCAATGGTGGACTTCGCCCATTCTCCACTTGTTTGTTTATAGTCTTTTCTCCAACCTCCATCTGGCCGCTGGTTCTTCAGAATATCAGAAATACTTGCTGTCGTACCTGTTGCATCAGCAGCTGACACCGTTGTTACAGGAAGAACCACCATTCCAACTGCTGAGAAGACCATCGTGCATGCCAGAATAAAAGTAACTATTTTTTTTGCTTTCAAAGATAACACTCTCCTATGTTTGTTTTTATAAATCTCCCACTTCTACCTTACTTATGATACTAGTCCCTTAACCTCCTTTATTTGAATTTATAACACAATAAAATCAATTTTCACCCAATATGTGGATCGGATAAGAAGATAATATGCAAAAAATCGATTTTTGTCAATATATGCAACTTAATGAATATAATCTCTTAAATTGAACATTACGGAATAGTTCTTTTAACTCATGACAAACCTATTTATTTGTCCAAAATCGTCTTAAGCGAATCAATAATGACGTTTTTGTCATGAATGATACCCAAACTTGATCCCTGCTTTCATATAAAAACCGTAATTCCGCTAACATTGAGGTATTACGAAGGGGTTTAAATGGGTTTGACAATTACGCATTTATGCAATATAGTTTCAAATAGTTACAAAAACTTAATTATTCATTGCCGAGTTTCATGTTTGAAAACGGGGGAACCATTTTGGGTGAATTATTCTTATACATAGGAAATATAGGGAACCTTCTACCGAACCCTTAGCTAACTCCGTAGGCATCGAAGGGAGAACATTGATTTTGAAAAAACTGATTATCTCCATTTTTGGAGCAGCTGTACTATTTACATCCGGGGCTACAAGCACAGAGGCAAGCAGTATCAACTCCGTAGTGAACAACATGACAGGTATACCTTACAAGTGGGGTGGCACGACTGTAGCCGGCTTCGACTGTTCCGGGTTTATGAGATATCTTTTCAACAAATACAGCATTGAATTGCCACGTACTTCGCAGCAGCAAGCCAAAGCAGGTACTCCGGTATCCAAAAGTAACATTCGCACAGGTGATCTGGTGTTCTTCAATACGATGGGCAAAGGCATTTCACATACAGGTGTATATATTGGCGGCGGACAATTCGCACATGCCTCCAGTAGTAAAGGCGTAAGCATTACTAAGTTATCGAATCCATACTTCAATGATCGCTACGTGACAGCACGTCGGGTAACTGGACAATTTATGTACGATAAAATGTTGGGTAAAATGTAATTCATACACTAAAAGGCATCGGTTTATAACCTGATGCCTTTTTTGTTTAACCATTTTTTGTCTTCAACTGCTTTCTTAAACAATGTAAAATATTTTAGGGAAATAAAACGGAGATGAGGAGAACAATTGAAAAAGATCATGTTAATTTTAACCTTCTTTATGCTAGTACTAGCAAGTTTAGGATGTAGTAGTGAAACAGTTAAAGATTTCAGAGAAGTTTCTTGGGGGAGTAAAATAAACAAGGTCATTTCATCTGAAGAAAAAAACGGAAACACAAACTATGAAGAAAAAGTACATAATGATCATGAAAAAAGTATTAATTATTCCGATGTGGTGGTTCTGGGTAAGACAGTAGACGCAGAATACACCTTTACTAATTTATTGGATAATGAAGGAATATCAGAAAAAATAGAAGATAACAACAAATTGCGCGAGGAACTTGATAACGTAAATACGACAGATGCAAGAAAAGACGAGATACGAAAGACATTGGATGAGCAATTAGAGGACATGATGAAACAAGCATATGAATATCCTTTGGACGATTACTTACTGATTGAAGCAAGTTACGATTTTGGCACTTTAACTAATCCGGAGTCTGATGAAATTTTGGAAGAGCTTACGAACAAATATGGTAAACCAGAGCTCGAAAGCTATAATAACGCTTTTATTTATATTTGGACCAGTGACCGATCCACCATTGAATATCGGACTAAATCATCATTAATAAATTATAAGGCACGCTATTCTGTAATGGAAATATTTGCGGACGTGGACAAATACAATAAAACACTTAACAGTAAAACAAGTAAAGATGAACTTTAAATAAAACATGGTCATACTCCTGTAACTAACAGGGTATGACCATGTTTTATTTTTCACATTATTTCCTTAAGACTTACTGCAACGCCTTCTGCACTCGCAACGCGCCCTGAGACAGGGCATGTCCGCCTCCAACAGCTCCAGCGACGGCAACGGTCTCCATGATTTCCTGATCTGTAGCGCCCTTAGCACGGGCTTCTTCTACATGGTAGAAGGTACATACCTCATTGTTGGCGAACAATCCAATGCCGAGTGCAATCAGCTGTTTTGTCTTCGCATCAATCACGCCAGGCTGAAAACATTCTCCAGTAAACTCATGATACGAATTTACCACTCCTGGCAGCACATCGCTTAATGCTCCAATCTGATCCTTGTAGGCATGAACTTTATCATTCATCAATGTCATGGCTTGTAGCACACCCTCTCGGCTATAGTTACAGATTATCCTCACTGTACCTATCTTCTCTCCCGAGTGAGCCAATTATGCCAAGAAATCATGGTAATTCCAAACAATTAAACGTTCATGGTTCTGCCGTGACTATAAGTGGTTACTCACTAAGTGCACTCTGGCGCGGCTCGCTGAACAACTGATATCGGTAACTGCGATCCAGCTTGACGACACGTCGATTCTGCCGCCGGATAAGTACCTGCTCGCCATCCCAGGCAACCACAATCCCGGTCACATCGTTCGATTCCAGCTCGTCCCGTACTACTCTTACTTTCTCACCTGACAGACGCAGGGCGTCCAATTCTGTATCACTAATCATGTTCATGGCTCCTATATTCCAAATTTATTTACAAAAAGAGACCTAAATGAAATGTCATTTAGGTCTCACGTGACTGTATTGGACTGTCATGTCATTCGAAATTATGTCCCGACTGAGAGTTACCGCTGCGCGTGCTCTTTGCTGTCGTTCTTCTCGAACCAAAAATCAAGCACTTTGGCGGACATCACACGTTCTTCAAGGTACTCCACTTGATGCGGTGTAAATTGTTCTTTCCAAGAGAAGGACAACTCTTCGCACAAGCCTACAATCGTCAGTAATTCTGACCAGGCAACATAGCGTTTGTACCAGAAAAATTGAGGATGTTCAATCATATAGGGATAAAGGTCATCGAATTCCGTATGTTTACAATCCAGGGCACGTTCAAAATGAACTTTCGATTCCGCCAGCTTATCAATGAAAAATTGTTCTGTTGCCGGTTGGTTCCCCATGGTGTTGCCTCCTCTCCCTAACATAACCCCATTATAAATGAAATCCGCGGTCATGCAAAGGCATAGTTCAAAAAATAGGCCCTATTCCTTTAAAATGTCACATTTCGTTATCGTCAAATTGTACTGTTCCATCGTTCAGGGAACGAATACGTACCAAGGCTTCCACCGGAATACCCTGTTCACGAATCGTGCGTGCCCCTGCCTGAAAACTTTTCTCGACCACAACGCCGAATCCGACGAGTTCCGCCCCGGAACGCTCAATAATCTTAATGACTCCACGAGCGGCATCTCCATTGGCGATGATATCATCAATGAACAGAATACGGTCATTCTCATGAATGAACTCGCGGGATACCATAATGTCTGTTACGATTCCTTTGGTAAAGGACGGTACACGTTCACAGTAGGCATCAGGATCAGCCAGAAGCGTTTTTTTGCGACGGGCGAATACAAGCGGCACCCCAAGTTCATGAGCTGCGGCAAAAGCAACGGGAATCCCTGAGGATTCTACCGTAATTACCCGAGTTACTCCACTTTCACGAAACCGTGCAGCAAACTCCCGTCCCATCTCCATCGTCAATGCAGGATCAATCTGGTGGTTCAACAGACCATCCAGCTTCAATACCTGATCCGAGATGACAACACCTTCTTGTAAAATTCGTTGTTTTAATACTTCCATGATTTGACCTCCCAAGCCTATCCTATGAGGTAAAAGTATCATATATCTATCTATAAGTTCAAGCGAAATTGCCCGAGGGCTGTCCTTAAGATGTAATTCCGGCCAGAGCTTGCTATCGATTGTCATGTCTTTCGTGGGTCAAGCATACCTTGTACCATGGTACCCGCATGTCCAAACTATACAGGGGCCTGAGAGGGGAAACACATGAAACAGGCATTTCGGGTGCTGCAGATCGCATTTACATACATCGGAACGGTTGTCGGAGCCGGCTTCGCCACAGGGCAGGAAATATTGCAGTTTTTTACCCAGTATGGCAAATGGGCCACCATCACCATAGGCTTATCCACCATGCTCTTTGTCTGGTTAGGTACCAAAATGATGCTGATTGCTCACGATACCGGTTCCCGCTCTTATGAGGATCTGAACAAACATTTATTCGGCCACAAGGCAGGCAAATGGATCACCTGGGTGACCCTTCTCATTCTTATTGGCGTGAACAGTGTTATGCTCGCCGGAGCAGGTTCCGTTTTTGTCGAACATCTGGGTTTACATTATCAGACGGGTCTGATTGTCACACTTGTAGGGACTTATCTGCTTCTTGGTCGGGGCATTCAGGCCATCCTTCAAATGAATAGCATCGTAGTGCCCATGATGCTCCTGTTATCCCTGCTCATGATTACCAGCACACTCCATCATCCAGGTGCTTCCCGATTCATCACACTGACGACAGACTCAAACCCCATTCAGGTGTGGTTGTCTCCACTGCTGTACACTTCATTCAATCTCGTGTTGGCTCAAGCCGTTCTTGTGCCTGTAGGTAACCAGATCCGCAGTCGCAGTGTGCTGAAGTGGGGCGGCGTGCTGGGAGGCATTGGCGTAGGCTTCATGCTGATGGCAGCTCACTTTGCCATGTCAGCACAGATGCCCGGTATCATCCAATTCGAGATCCCGATGGGCAGCATTGCTTTTCAACTTGGATGGGCAGTGCAATCTGTATATGTATCCCTTATTTTCATGGAAATATTCAGTACTTTTGTAGCCGATATCTATGGAATGACCTTACAACTCAGACAACATATACGCGTGCATCCCCGTTTCATTACATTAACCATTATGCTGTTGTGTTACTCACTCAGTCAGTTTGGATTCAGTTCTCTGCTATCCATTCTGTACCCTATCTTCGGAAGTATGGCACTAATCTGGGCTGCCAAATTGGTGCTCAACCGCTGGGGCGCCTTTCGTGGACGCAACAATACATAAACTTTACGGTTATGTATTTCATGAATATGAGCATCATTTGGTTCATGACCATAAGTCATCGCGCTTATTATTTCCTTAAACATGACAAAAAGCCGCTGTATAACACAGCGGCTTGCACTTTTTGCTCTCCGTTTTAAGCTTGGCTAGGGAACTGTAGGTACATCTTTTTCAGCTCATTCACCGATCTGCCGAGCGAGTAATGTGTTTTGGCTTTTTCACACGCCGAACGTGCAAGTTCATAACGGTAAGCCGGGTCCAGCATCACTTTTTCAAGAGCTTCAGCCAGCGCAGAAGGATCTTCTGCCGGTACAAGCAACCCGTTGCTACCGTTCTCAATCTGTTCCGGTATACCCCCTACATCCGTACCCACAAGGGCAAGACAACTCAGTGCCGCTTCAGCAAAGACGGAACCAAATGCTTCTGCCCGTGAAGGAAGTACAAAAATATCAAAGAATGGCATGAATTCCTCAGGGTGCAGTGTATAACCATAGAAGATGGTCTCATTATAGATTCCTAACCGCTGCGCCAATTCTTCCAGATCAGGACGAATCGGTCCGTCTCCAATAATGTGTAACACATAATCATGACCTCGGCCCTTCAGTTCCGCGCAGGCTTTGAAAAGAATATCCAGTCCTTTTGCCGGAACAAGCCGACATACCGTGACCAGCTGTGGTATGGCATTATCATGTGGAATTGGCTTAAACCGCTTCTCATCGAATCCATTGGGGATCACACCGATGATATCGGATTCCTTCACGTAGGGAGCCAGATAACGACGGAACGAATCCGACACCGTCAAGAGGCGCTCTGCCTGGTGCTCCAGCTCACCGTATATCGCAAGCAGGAATCGATGTTCTGGTCCATCCGTTTCAATACGTCCATTAAGAATTAATTCTCGTTCATAACTGGAGTGAATCGTCTGAATGAGGGGTGTATCCGGGAAAACCGTTTTCATCGCGAGTCCTGCAATCGGGTGGTGGGCATGGATCAGATCATAGGGCTTCTGAATGCGCAGTTTGGTCCACCATAGATAATCACGATAGGTTTGAATATATTTCTGGACAACAGGACTATCCTGATATTCGGTCCAATCAAATGTTTGGAACTGAACTTCCTCTCTGCCCTTGTTGCGAATTCGTTTCGGCAACGAGAACAGATCCATTTCCCACCTCGGGGTTGTAAACCTCTCCTGCATATACGGAATCATAGAGGATACACCTCCGGGCTGCTCCGGAGGAAAGAAAAGCGCCTGCAGCAATTTCACCGTTAGTTTCCCCCTTTCTAGCTTACGTTCTTTCAATGCATCTACATCCATGATATATCAGAACATATGTTCAGTAAAGATCTAAAATGAGAATCCCTCTCAATTGGACTATCCTCTATCCAATGCTCATCCCTTTATTTTGTCTGAGTACTACTCTATTCTCCATTATGACATAGGGAAGCCGGAACATCCAAGTCGTATATACAACATATTCACGAATAGTGCCCCTCAGAAGTAAAAGCCGCGATCCCTCCGTCAATCTCACGGTTGTCTGAACGTAAATCATCGGATAACCATAGCCAGCATTTCACCTTAACATCTCTACTGGCTTCTCATATGTGCTGAAACCATCGGTCTCTCCCAAAAAAGTATAACCGTTCCGCGCATAAAAGGCGTTCAACGTCGCGTTGCTCGCTCCGCAGTCCAAGCGGACCGTATGTTTGCCTTCAAACTGTATGCCGCTACTGGACCATTGCAATATCGATCGCCCCAGACCGCCCTGAGCATATTTTCTTCGAATCGCCAGTCGATGCAGATAGATTACGCCATCCTCCGTGTGAGCTTTTGAACCCCAGAGTTGAACATCCCACGGGCTTGGCTGAACCATAAGGATGACCATGCCCGCTACGTCCGCTCCTTTTTTGAAAATAAACACATCCCCACGCCGAATTGCCCCTGCCGTATCATGTGAATCTTCTCCTTTAAGCAAGCCGTTCCACTGCGAAGACCCTTGGCTCTGTAGCCATTCGGCCGTCTCCACCAGCAGCGAGATCACATCCTCCGTATCTTCAGGCTTCGCCTGAACAGCATGAAAACCATCGTTAATATATTCGCTACTAATCCTAAATGAGTGCATGATTGTTCTCCTCCGCTTCCTGATCTCTATTAAACTAATGGTACTATAACGGGAAATGAATTTTTCGTCAAAATGAAAACAAAAAAAGGTAAAAGGCAACTGCCTTTTACCCATCTATTCTGGCTTCATCAATAATCTGATTTCGATATAACATCGTAAGGTGTAGCGTATCAAACTCCATTTCCTTATCCAACTCCTGCATCAGCACTTCGACCAGGCTCTTTCGCTGCACACTGGTTCCGGGAACCTCGTAATCGATGTATCCCGTCAGATCAGAATGAGAAGTGTCTATGGTTGCTGTTCCCACAGGCAATCCACCACGCTCCTGAAGAAACAGCTCATATACCCGGAACTCCCGATCCTTACGTTTCAGCATGACATAACATGCTTCTTCGGCAGCTTCCAACTCATTCAGGTCCGATTCATTCGTATCCTCAAACTCCTCGGAGAAATCGCGATGTATCCACTCTAACGCCTCGAGTTCGTTGCCCTGATGCCACATGCGGATCGTAATCGTATCGATGATATCCTCATCCAGTTCTCTGACCAGCAACTCTGCCGCGGCTTCCAATTGATTCTCTTCGGGCTCGTCATACCAGTGTATTTCACCTTGCGCATCGGCACCATATTGTTTTAAGGAAGCTTCCGCAAGTTCCTGCCCATCCACATCATTGAATATATACGTTGATATGCTTCGTCCGGCACTTACCATTTCCATCTCCAGAACATGATCCCGATCTTCATATGTAAACGATTCGGCTTGTGAACCAGGGATTACCTTAACCTCACTGCTGTCTATATCGTCATAACGTTCCTCGTCATGAACCATGTCTTCGGATGACCATGCGGTCTCTGACTCAGGCTTGTGCAGAACCGAATGTAGTGAACCACAACTGACCAGCACTTCATAATATGCAGCTTCCAAAGCATCTGCAAGAGAACGGACATAGGCATGCACTTTTTCCACGATACGTTCTTCTGTATTATCTGGCAGAGACTGCTGCTCGATCTGAAGACTACCAGATAAGCGATCTCCTTCTCTATATACAAGGAACAGTGAGCCTGCATATTGACCATTGACCATCACATCCTGCACTTCTCCACCTGATGTACGCAGGTCAGTAACCAATTCCACATCATGTTTCATTACCTGTCCTCCTCCATTCCTAACGTTATTCTCTTAGGATACCCCTGAGGACGGTAGATTATGAGGGAAGCGTGCATTTCAAATATAAGATGTAAGGTTAGACGGATAACACATACTTTTGGATTGCGTGTGCCACACCCTGCTCGTTATTGGAGAGTGTCACCTCGTCCGCAGCAGCTTTCACCTCATCCGGTGAGTTATCCATAGCGATGCCTTTACCAGCAAAAGTCAGCATCGTAATATCATTGAAGTAGTTGCCAATCGCCATGATCTCCGAAGGCAAGATTCCCTTGGATTCGGCAAGCCGTTTGAGCGCAGCGCCTTTGGACGCTTCAGGATGCATCAGATCAATAAAAAAGTCACCACTCCGCGTCATATAATAAGGCAGATTCCAGGTAGACCACTCTTGCAGTACTGCATCCATCTGTTCAATCGGACCAAATGCAGTGAATTTGGCCAGTGGCTCTGTCATGTCAACCCACTTGGGTAGCTTCAGTGGCTCCGCCAAAAAGTTGTAGTACATCTCACGCACCTGCAACCCCAAACCTTCCGGTTGATCCACATACAGACCAAAAGCCGTATTGATATCAAAATGCACGCCATTGGTCCGACAGTAATCGATGATCGGCTCCAGTCCTTGTCCATCTAATGCAAAATGATGAACCACCTCACGGGTATCCACTTGTGCCGTTACGGCACCATTATGTGTAATCACATATCCATCCAGTCCCATCTGCTCCATAAAAGGAATCGTGTTCGCAGGACCTCTGCCTGAACACAGAACGATCTCTGCTCCCTGACGGGAAGCACGGATCAAGGTCTCCTGAGTCCATTCGGTAAGTTCATGATGATCATTCAGTAGTGTTCCATCTACATCAAGCGCAATTAATTTATAGGTCATTTCAGCTTCATCCTCATTTCTGTAGTAATCGCACCCAACCAAATCCTTACTTCCGCAGAAGGCTCAACTCATCTACGGTTAGTTCACGATAGCTTCCGATCGCAAGATCCGAAGCCAGTTCCAGATCACCCATGGCTACCCGTTTCAGATAGATCACTCGCTTGCCTACTGCCTGAAACATACGCTTCACCTGATGAAACTTCCCTTCGTGAATAATGAGTGAGATCGACGAGATCGTGCCTTCTTCCGTTTCTTCCTGACCGAGTATAGTCAGTTCGGCAGGTAATGTCTCGTATCCGTCATCCAGCTGTATCCCAGCTTTGAAACGTAGTACATCATCCTCATCTACGTTACCCAGTACACGAGCTTCATAGGTTTTAGGCACATGCTTGCGTGGAGATAACAGATCATGGGCAAGGGGACCATCATTCGTGAGAATGAGTAGTCCTTCCGTATCCTTATCCAGTCGTCCCACAGGAAACGGATTGAAGACCCGATCCTCTTTGCGCAGTAGATCCAGCACGGTCTTATCTCTGTTATCCTCGGTAGCAGAAACGACACCTGGAGGTTTATGCAGCATCAGATAGATCATCTCCCGATACACAATCCGCTCCCCATCCGCTTCAATGACGTTAACCTCCGGATTCACCTGTACACCGCTGTCTTTCACTGCTTTGCCGTCCACATGGATTCTGCCTTGCTTCACCATCTTTTTAAGTTCACTCCGTGTTCCCACACCCATATGACTCAATATCTTATCTAAACGAAGCGTTTGTTTGCCTTTTCCACTCATACCGATGTCCACCTCCAGCCTGCCGGATATTCATTCTTCAGCACACCATCCAGCCATTTTCCCCAGCCAGCAGCATAACCATCTACACATACAAGAACGTACCCTTTGGCAACCGTATCCGCCTTGAGCACCACTCGTTCTTCTTCAATATTCAACGTTTCACCCTTAAGGTACCTCACGGCTTCGCCATCAGCGGATGACAGATTTACGCTACGCCGTGCTTCAGATGCATTCAAAGCACACGCAAGCGGGTGGGACGGAACAAATCGGCCATTCTTAATCGTGCCCATAAACCAACCTGGACGAATGACTTTCAGTCCCTCCAACCGAGTCGCACCAACCGATGATTGATACACCCGATCTCCATAACATACCGTTTCTCCAGTTAACTCAATCTCCAATTGTTCTTTCATAAACTGAGTGTAGATTGCAACCGGGTCAATACTCGCCTGATCGACTCCGCGTCCCTGCCCCCGTTCCGCTTTACGTCCACCGTAATCTTTACCTTTTTTGCCCTGTCTGCCCGAATTCTTGCCACCACCAGCCTGTCTGTCATGGGACTCTCGGGATTCGATTCGCAACAAACGTTCCTTTTTACGATCAGCCTTGGTCATAGCAATTGAAGAAGCAGCAATAGAGTGATCCTTGTTCCCCTCTACTTCAATCCTGGACACATCCACGACCTGTCCATACTCCATTGCTCCTTCTTTAACTACTCCAGATTGATCTGTTTCCAATCCTTGCCCTGCACGATGCTGCAATACAGCGACGTAATGCCCCTCTCCTTCCAAAAGGTGAGGCCACAATCTTGCGGTGCCACGCGTTTGATCCAGTACAGCTTCCGTCTCTTCTGCCTTCTCTGGCATCATCTGACGTACCCATTCCGGACGTCCTGGAGCAAATCCTGTCTCTTCAGGAATGTCCATGACAATGAAATCACGGTTTACATTCAGGAACTCCGCAATCATCGCTTCATTTTCCTCCGGCGCAAAAGTACATGTTGAATATACAATCGTGCCTCCAGGGGCCAGCAGCCGTGCCGCAGTCTCCAGAATATCCCGCTGCATGAGCACACATTTTTCCACCGAATGATGTTCCCACGATTTCACCATGTCCTCATCTTTACGGAACATACCTTCACCTGAACAAGGCGCATCAATTAATACTTTGTCAAAATAATGAGGGAATGCATTTGCGATCCGCTCGGGCGACTCATTCAACACAACGGCGTTCCGCACACCGTACAATTCCACGTTCTTGGCCAGCGCTTTCGTACGTTCGGCATGGATATCGTTCGTGACAAGCACGCCCTTGCCTTGCAGCTTTGCTGCAATCTGTGTCGTTTTCCCTCCTGGAGCAGCACACAGATCAAGCACGCGATCTCCAGGTTCCACCTGCAATAATTCAACTGGAGCCATAGCACTTGGTTCCTGAATATAGTACAGACCTGCATGATAATAAGGGTGCAGACCCGGTTTAACACCATGAGGTACATAGAACCCTGTCTCACACCACGGAATAGATCTTAGATCAAATGGAGCAATCTCTTCGAATTGTTCCATCGATATCTTCAGCGTATTCACTCTCAGCCCCGCATGTGGAGACTGATCATAAGATTTCATAAATTGTTCAAACTCATCGCCCAGCAAACTTTTCATTCGCTCGGCAAATATCAAAGGTAGCTTTACACCCATATTCCCACTCATCCTGTCTTGGTAAGATTGCATTATCATTTTATTTTATCATATCCAAGCTTTGCTTTCCTATCATATCGTATCTATTCCACTACAGCGTGTAATGTAGTATAATGGCAAGTAGATTGATTCCTGAGCAAAAATTCGGGTGTTTATGCATATTATCCCAAACTCTATTTTTGCCAAAACTATATTTCGATATGATCGATGGGGGATGTCCAATGAAATCCAAGAAGAAAAAGAAAAGTGCTGCGATCCTGATTTTCCTGGGTATTTTAATTATTATGATTGCAGCACTGGTTGTCGTAGACCAGCAATCCAAGAAACAGATGGATTCGGTGGAAAATGCTTATGGCATCGCTGCTTCCAAGCTCAATCCAGCTACACGGGAGCTGCTTAATGATTCAAACTATCAACAAATTATTGTACCAACTGATCTCAAAGCCAAAATTGATAACAAAGATAGCTTCTTTGTTTATTTCTTCGCTTCCGACTGCTCACACTGCCGTGCCACAACTCCTCAGTTGATGCCACTGGTTGACAGTGAAGGTATCGAACTTCCGCAATTCAACCTGCGTGAATTCGAAGCGGGATGGACCGATTACAACATCGAGTTCACGCCTACACTCGTCTATTATGAGGCTGGTGTCGAGAAAGACCGTATGGTTGGCGGACTGCAAGAGAATGGCAGTGACCAAGGCTATACGCTGGATGATTACAAACAATTCTTCCAAAAATATAAAGGCAGTGCCACTCCTTCGGCAAGCTAACGGATAGAATTATGACGCAACAATCAAAAACACCCCGACCTTTTCCTTTACAGGAATCGTCGGGGTGTTTCATATACATGGAACTTCATATCCATGGGATGCTCATTTGAATACTAACACTGATAACGATTCAACTCTTACGCTGATCCATCGCCTTCATCTTCTCTTCGTATATTCGTCCTCTAGTCGGACTCCGACGTTGCGGAATATTAGGCTTCAGTTCAAGCGATCTCCTAAGTATCTCCTGTTCCAGTGCCTCATCAACAATACGTATAGACAAATCCCTGTAAGTCACAGACTGAGCGTCGGGTTCAGACAGTTGCTTCACGATTCCCTCTACTTCCTGTACCAACATCCCAAGGTCAATGCCCAGAGTCGTATCTGGATAAGGTTCCAGAAGATCAACTGAACTCTGTAACATCATGATGCCTCCGCGTAGATTGCCATTTCTAAAGTGGTACAAACCAACCGCAATTTGTAACAATCCTTTATACAGAGAATCCCGGTCCCGCTCAAGCCACAATTCTTCCAGCACCTCATGGCACTCAAAATAATCCTGATCCCGATTGAAGTAGATTAAATAGTCAATGTACAGTGGCTCATAGCTGCTCATCCGGATTTTCGCCCTTTCTGGCGTTGTTCAGAAGTTCTTTCACATCATCCAGCAAGTCTTTGAGTCCTTCCATATCATGTCGTTCCCAGTAATCGTTAAAGCGCTTCTGTGCTTCAATCGCTTCACTGACAAGATGGTAGAAGTACAGTTGATGAATGATATTCAATGTTCTTGACACGATATTCGAATCATCTTCAAAGGCCTTCTGTGCCTCCAGAATTTGCAGACGAATCGCAGACATCTCATTATCCA
This sequence comes from Paenibacillus sp. FSL H8-0079, assembly GCF_037991315.1. Taxonomy (NCBI): domain Bacteria; kingdom Bacillati; phylum Bacillota; class Bacilli; order Caryophanales; family Paenibacillaceae; genus Paenibacillus; species Paenibacillus sp. FSL H8-0079. The sequence goes on along the minus strand of NZ_CP150300.1, from coordinate 2,278,934 downwards.
GTATAAACGCGGCCTCAGCCGTTTTTTTCAGCCTGGTTCTCATCTCATCAGGTAACCCTTCCCGAAACTTGTAACTCAGCGAATGTTCAATGGTAGCCCAGAAGTTCATGGCAAGCGTCCGGATCTGTATCTCGGCCAATACTTTCTTTTGTCCCAGAGCCGTCTGAACGGGATACTCAATAATCATATGAAAGCTGCGATAGCCGCTCTCTTTGAAATTCGTAATGTAATCTTTCTCAATGAGTACCGTGAGATCCTTACGGCCTCGAATATACTCGGCAACCCGACGGATATCATCCACGAACTGGCACATAATGCGGATACCTGCAATATCCTCAATGCCTGTTTCCACGTCATCAAGCGACACATTCAGTCGTCTGGATTTCTCCAGAATACTGGATATTTTTTTGACACGACCGGTAACGAATTCAATCGGGGCATACTCTTCCCGTTTCTTCAGTTCCGCCCGCATTGTCTTAAACTTGACTTTCAATTCCTCTACCGCTTGTTCATAAGGAAGTAAAAATGTACCCCAGTCTCTACCGTCCATGCTTATGCCTCCTGTCTCTATAGCGTCCCCTGTTCTATTCCATTATACATGATGTTTGGTGGGGGGAAGAGTCCCGAACCATTTTACGCTCTTCCATGCTTCTATATTTTCACTCCGGGGATTCACATTCTTTCTTAACGATGTTCCGCACCAACCGCTTCGGAGATATGACGATAACCGTCTTTGCGCAGCAACTCACGCAATCCTGCATGAATACGCCGATTCACCTCAGGTCCTTCATAGATCAATGCTGTATATATTTCGACCAGGCTTGCTCCGGCTTTAATTTTCTCATATGCATCCTCACTTGTGAAAATGCCACCTGAACCGATGATTGGAAGTTTGCCTTCGGTCTGGCGATAGATCTGGCGAATAATCTCCGTTGAACGGTCACGCAATGGTTTACCGCTCAGACCACCTGTTTCCTTCGCATGTTGGTGGGAAAGTCCTGCGCGACTGATGGTAGTGTTCGTAGCAATAATGCCTGCAACGCCACTGTCTGCAATCGTGCGAACCATATATTCAAGTTCCTGATCATTCACATCTGGTGCGATCTTCACCAACACGGATTTGCTCGCTCCACCCGCTCGTGCATGCTGCACGTTCATCTCGTTCATGACCGCAGCGAGCAGTTCCTTCAATTCATTCCCATGTTGCAGATTACGCAAATCAGGTGTATTTGGTGAACTGATATTAACTACAAACAGGTCAGCAACATCGTATAGCGCCTGAATGCACTTCGAATAGTCCAGGTGAGCTTCTTCATTAGACGTTGCCTTATTTTTGCCGATGTTAACAGCTACTGGAATGCGACGATCCTGTAGACGCGCCAACTCACCAGCCATGGCTTCCGCACCGAGATTGTTGAAGCCCATCCGGTTTACCAAAGCCTCATCTGGAGGTAAACGGAACAACCGTGGCTGATCGTTACCTGGCTGTGCAAGTGGCGTCACCGTTCCCACTTCCATGAATCCAAATCCGATGGAAGAAAAACCCGTTACGGCCTGTCCGTTTTTGTCCAGGCCCGCAGCCAGACCGACAGGTGTAGGGAAATGACAACCAAACATGTCAACAGCCAGATCAGACGTTTCACGAACGCCGTACATCACACGCAATCCGGAAGGAACCGGACGGATACTGCCCACGCCACTAAGGCCGCCAATAATCAGATGATGGGCCTGTTCAGGGTCCATTTTGAACAACAAAGGTTTAGCAAGACTTCTGTATAACAAATCACTCACTCCGTTCTGGTCCGGTACGCCAAAAGGCCGTTTGCCGTCTTTTCATATGTAAAAAAACACTCTACACACAAGTCTATCTGTTTCTTATTAAAAAGGAAAGTAGTTTGCGCATAGACAGCACAAATCGAATAATGCAAAATGCTCACAAGAAATCCACTCGCCTACTGGAAATGACGAGTTGAATTCTTTACAATGAGAGCATGGTTACTCTACACCAGTTCTATTCCAATAAGGAGGAATAACTCATGGCTCCCAAACGTAAACCACCTGCATTACAGCAAAAGAAAGAAGAAGTGAATCGCAAAGCCATTGCATGGACAGCAGCCAGTGTAGGCGGCTTGATTATCATCATTGGTGCTCTTATCATTATTGCCAACTTGTAGATGATTCAGGCTGATTCCATCTGATTCTACATATTCAGCAGATCAATTCAGCCAGTGATACGTTTTGTTCGGATTATTCTGCTTTGGAACAAGCGTATGCTGATAACGCTGCTTCGCTTCTGGAACAAGCGTAAGATCTGGCAGCACATCTTCTCCAATGCGTACCGGAGTGCCTTGCGGAGCGAGAGCGAATAACTCTTCTACATCTCCTGTACGCATTCTCACACATCCAAGGGACTCATCCAGTCCGATGCTGTCTGGCTCGTTGGTTCCATGGATGGCATAATTCGTATTCGAGAGTTGCATACCTCTGCTGCCGAACTCTCCGTTCGAGCGTCCATTCGGATTGACCACTTTATCTGAAATGACAAATGAACCTTCCGGTGTTCGATCACCGCCAAGTCCCACATCATACATCCGAATAATGGTATCCCCACTGATTAATGCAAGTTTGTGTTTATCCTTATCAATGACAATCTCAAGTGGTTCCTGCAAAAAAGGCTGACCTCCCAGCGTATCTGCAAACGCGACATTTTTGCCTTGAGACGAATTCGAAGTCGTTGAACCATTCTCTTGACCACTCGAATCGTTCTTCCCTTCCTGTGCCTTTCCTTGATGCAAAGCTAGCAGCTTCGGAAACATCTCGGTCATACCTGGCGCAGTCTCTCCCAGAATATTATTCGGAAATGGCTGGGCCATTTGCGTTACACTCTTGGGCCAAGCGTCATTTTTTTTGCGATAGGCAACGATTGCACTTGATAATGATGCAGCGGCTTCCTGCTTGGCGGTCCACGCCAAGGCCATCTTTTTGATTTTCGGCGTGACTTCAGGAGGTTCACAGTTACATTGCTTGGCATCATAACTTTGTGCAGTTAATTTTCCGCTTGTATTGGTTTGTACTATGTATTTCACAGGCATATTTCTCTTCCATAAAGACCAGTCATCCGAGGTTTGCATACCCAGTACAGCCGAAGTCTCTACTTTTGGGCCTGACCCGGACCAGGCAGCTGCGAGCGCAGCCTCGCCATGGTTGCCTCCACCAAATGCCGCAGCCGTGAACACATTACTTGGCGCAATGGATGCAGTCCCAACCTGTTTATCCGCTTCTACAGGCGCTGCGATATCATCTGTGGATTCCAGTGCGGCTGACAGCGCGTCGACTGCTTCACGACTGAAGCCCGGAGCGTCCGCAGGTGGCATACCTGCCAGCACAAGCAGCATTAATAACGTAAGCCACATTTTGCGTCTACGTTGTTTTTTCTCCTTCTGCTCAGACATCTCCACCAGTTTATCCTGATAGTCCACCCAGATGTCAGCAGGAGCCTTACTACGTTCAAATGCTTCGTAAACCTCGCCCGCTTGCTGGAAACAATAGTTGGCTTTAGCCTCCTGCCCTTCTCCCAAGTACTCCTTTCCGAGTAAGTACCAAGCCATTTTGTTGTCGGGATGTTTCTTGACATATGTTCTTAGATGAGTATTCTGCATCCGATCCTCCACTATTTCGCCTTTTTACGTATATCATTATATATCGGCATAATCAGGCGTTAAATCCATAGGACTTCAGTACCCGGTGGAAAAAATGAGTTTTCGACAAGATCACAGTTGAGTGGAGACAAAAAAAAGCACCTTCCCCTGTCTAAAGTGTACCCTTTGTAAAGGACATTTTGAAAAAAAACTAGGCAACTTGTTGAAGCTGCTGTCTGTATTTTACAGGCGGCAGCTTTTTCAAATTCCATTGCCCTCGATAATGATTATAGTACGTCATATAACTCTTAATTTCTCGTTTTACTTCTTCTAATGTTTCGCATTCTTTGATATTCGTTTCATCCTTAAAATGCCCAAAGAATGATTCTTGGGGAGCGTTATCCCAACAGTTTCCTCGTCGTGACATGGATTGAGTTAACCCCATTTTTTTCACTACGGATTGGAATTGTGGGTTCGTATAATGAAAGCCTTGATCGGAATGGATTAACGCATCTTTTGTGATATGTCGGTGTTTCTTCAATTGATGAAGCGTGTTCAGCGCAATGTCTATGCGTAACGAAGAAGACACTTCATACGCTAAAATCTCATTCGTCTGTGCGTCTTTCATGGTTGATAAATAAGCTCGCTGGTTGCCTTTGTACGTTAAATAGGTGATGTCGGTTAATAACACCTTTCCCGCCTCGCCTGGCTTAAAATTGCGCTGTAATTCGTTTGGACATGTGCGATGTTCTTTCGTTGCTTTTGCCATTCTACGGGCTGGATTAGCCTTTCGAATGGGACAGATGATTTCAAATTTCTTCATGATCCGACGAATCCGCTTCAAGTTGTACGTCATCTTGTACTGATTTTCTAATGTCATTTTAATTTGGCGTGCTCCTTTTTTACGTCCACGGAATCGATAGGCCTTTAAAATCATTTCCTTTACCATCTCATCTGCTTCGGCTTCAGCTATACGCTTTTGCGCTGATTTTTCAGTGAAGTAATTGTAATAACCCGAACGTGATACTTCCATAATATCGCATAGATAGCTGACCAACCGCTTCAATTTATACGTTCTGATCGTCCGATAAATGAGTTCAAACTTCAGCTCTACAGCCACTTTTATTTCTTTTTCAACATCTGCCTTTCGAGTAGATCGAGCTTTTTTAGCAGTTCATTTTCCGCTCGTAACAATTGATTTTTTGCTTCTAATCGTTCAATCTTTTGTTCTAATGTTAATTCACGTTCCGAAGGGCGACCTGAATTCGTTTTACGTGTATCCTGTAAGCCTTCTACACCCGCTTCACGATACGAAGCACGCCAACGTTTTCCAGAAGAACGGACACGCTCTAAACCAATACATTCAACATCTAAGCCCGCTTCTTCAAAAATGTCTCGTGGCAGTTTACCCTGTTCATTTTGTGCAATGAAATGGCGCTTAAATTCATCGGTATACGTAATCGCCTTTTCACTAACAGCGATCACATTTGGATTCCGTTTTAGTTGTTCTTGTTCTTTCTTCGTCAGTAATCTTTTCGTCATAACATTTCCGCTCCAACATCGTTTTTTTTCATTATAAACAAAGTACCCTATAAGATGGGCTTTTTTCAAAGTGTCCATCTTATAGGGTACATTTTAGTCCTTAAGACAAAAGAAAGTGCTCTGTGTTCATAGGAGAAATACTTAGCCTTCTTTATTGAAAGGCTCGTCCGCTACTTTGATGGAATCTGTAGGGCAGCCGTCGCATGCATCCTGCATATCGTCAAACAAGTCGTCTGGAATAGCTTTGACACCATGGTTAGAATCTCCGTCAAAGATAACTTCTGCCAAACCTTCATCATCGTAATCGTAGATGTCAGGAGCCGTTGCTCCACAAGCACCACATGCGATGCATGTGTCTTTTTCAACCCAAGTATATTTACTCATTTACATTCTCTCCTCCTAAAATTCGAAACGTACAGTGTTTTTATCTAGAAACATATTAATACAAAGTAAGAATAATTACAAATCATTTTCCAACCACAAGTCTCTATTATCCCTTATTTAATCAAGACTTTGCAAGTTATCTTTTTGCAGGGAAGTGCCCCGTACTTTATGATTGCGAAGCAGCACGGAAGGATCGTCCCCAAGCATGCCTGCGGTCACAACAGCATTCTCACCAAATTTATCACGTAACTGATCCATAATTCGAATCAAATTGTCCTTCTTGGGCTTCTGCTCATATTCGAACAAGTCCATCTGCACAGCGGACTCTTCTCTTGGAATCAGGTTTTGAAGTGTCACGCCCAGCATGCGTACAGGCTTACCACTGCCCCAATGCTTCGCGAATAATTGACAAGCTTCACGGTAGATGATCGATGCATCCTCCGTTGGGACTTCCATTAAACGTGATCGGGTGATCGTCTTCATATCCGGTGTCCGAATCGTAATCTGAATACCTTGGCTAAACATTTCGTGCTTGCGCAATCTCCTGGCTACCTGGTCACTTATATTGAGGAAAACCCGATGAATATCGTTCATATCCGATACATCCGCCGGTAAAGTGGTCGTATGTCCAATAGATTTATTGGCTTCCCGTTCAGCGTGAACCGCGGAATGGTTAATGCCATTCGCAGAATTTTTGAGCCACGCTCCATTGACTCCGAATAGTTCGGTCAACATGTTCTCATCTGATTTGGCCAATTGACCAATCGTTTCAATGCCCAGTTTCTTCAGCTTTTCAGCCGTTTTTTTACCAATGCCAAACATCTCGTTACATGGCCTATGCCAAAGAATCCGAGGTACGTCCCTCATACGCAAAATGGAGATACCATTCGGTTTTTTCAGATCTGAAGCCATTTTCGCCAATAATTTGTTGGGTGCAATGCCAATGGAACAAGGCAGCCCTAATTCATCCTTGATTCTCCGCTGAATGCTCTCCGCAATCTCCATTGGATTTCCAAATTGCCTTGAGCCTGTAATATCAAGATAACACTCATCAATGGACGTCGCCTCAAGTTGAGGGGTATAACTATACGCAATTTGCATGAAAGCTCTTGAATATTGACGATATAAATGAAAATCAGGACGAATCACAATGAGATCAGGGCACTTTTTCATGGCTTGGTGCACAACCATCCCTGTTGAGATGCCTCGATTACGAGCGACATATGAGCAGGTTACGATTACTCCCTTTCGCAGTTCACTGCTGCCCGCAACGGCCGTTGCTTTTCCTCTATATAAATCTGGTTCCTCGGCTTCATGTACAGAGCAGTAGAAAGCATTCATATCCACATGCAGAATCACCCGTCCGGCTGTAGGGTAGTATTGATCCACATTCGCTGGAGGATTGCCTTCTGAAGACATCATGAACCCCCGCCCTTTCATGCACACTAATTAATGAAAACTAAATTACTTTCTTCTATAGTATATCAAACCCGTTATGATAATTCAGTCACGAGCATTTATTTTCTGCGAGATCTGATCAGAGACCTAATAATTAACCATCCTACACTCACAAAAAATATCAAAGTGATCAGAGCAATAATCGTATTTTCCCATAAAAAAGTCAAAATCACCCCTCCTTTTCTTCCATATATTCCAATTAAAACTCAATAATAGATTATAACATACATCCGGATTATGATTAACATCCTTCTTTTTGCTCTAAAATCCGATAATTGTTACATGAAACTGCGATTTCTATGTAGCATTTGGCTATAATGGTGCTATAATAATTAATTATACAAATTGACGACTTTAGGACAAATCAGCGCATTGAGTTTAACACAGTGTAGCGTTGCCGAATCGAAGGATTCATTCACTAACGTACTTAACAGATTTTTCCAACTTACCATCTAAACTTCTAAAAAAGCGCTTTATCTCAAAGGAGGATCTTCATGTCAAAGGCCATTTCCATCTTCGATACGACTTTACGTGACGGCACACAAGGGGAGGGTGTCAGCTTATCGGCAGACGACAAACTCAAAATTGCCAAGAAGCTTGATGACCTGGGTGTCCATTATATTGAAGGCGGAATTCCCGGCAGCAACACCAAGGACATTGAGTTTTTCAAAAGAGTCAAGGAATTGAACCTGAACGCAAAGGTTGTTGCTTTTGGCAGTACCCGCCGAAAAGGCAGCGTTGCTAGTGAAGACGCCAACCTGAAGCGCATAATCGAATCTGGTGCTCAGGCTGCAACTTTGGTCGGTAAATCATGGGACTTCCATGTGCATACCGCTTTGCAGACTACATTGGAAGAAAACTTGTCCATGATCTATGATTCCATCGCCTATCTGAAACAGAATGGTATGGAAGTGATCTTTGATGCAGAACACTTCTTTGACGGATTCAAACATAATCCAGAGTATGCTCAAGCGGTCTTGACCAAGGCCCACGAAGCTGGAGCGGACTGGCTCGTTATGTGTGATACCAACGGCGGGACGATGCCAAACGAGGTACACGAGATCGTATCCACACTGCATAGAAGCCTGCCTCACGCACATCTCGGGATCCATACACATAATGATTGTGAACTGGCTGTGGCCAACACACTCAGCGCTGTACAAGCTGGAGCCCGTCAGGTTCAAGGAACGATGAACGGTTATGGAGAGCGTTGCGGTAACGCCAATCTGGCGTCCATCATTCCGAATTTGCAACTGAAGCTTGGCTATGAATGTGTTACGGAAGATTCAATGAGACAACTTACAAACGTGGCTCGTTATGTCAGCGAAATTGCTAATGTGAATATGCCGATTAATCAACCTTATGTTGGTAATGCTGCTTTTGCTCACAAAGGTGGCATTCACGTCTCTGCCATCCTGCGAGATTCCCGTACTTATGAACACATCGTGCCTGAACTGGTCGGCAACAAACAGCGTGTGCTGGTTTCAGAGCTTGCTGGACAGAGCAACATTGTGTCCAAAGCACAGGAATTGGGTCTTGAGTTCGATCCAAGCAGTGCCAATTCACGTCAGATTATTGAGAAAATCAAAGATCTGGAGCATCAGGGTTACCAGTTCGAAGGTGCAGATGCCTCGCTCGAATTGTTAATTCGTGAAGCGAATGGTGACATGAAAGAATTGTTCACTTTCGAATCATTCAAAATGCTTGTAGAGAAAACGGCAGGAAAATCCGTTGTTTCTGAAGCTTTTGTCAAACTTAATGTGGCTGGAACAAGTGTCTATACCGCTGCTGAAGGAAACGGTCCGGTTAATGCACTCGATAACGCGCTTCGGAAAGCGTTGGTACAATACTTCCCTTCACTTGCCAACATGCACCTGTCAGACTACAAAGTACGTGTACTGGATGAGAAGGATGCCACAGCTGCCAAAGTGCGTGTACTGATCGAATCCAAAAACACCGAAAACACATGGAACACTGTTGGTGTATCCGAGAACGTGATTGAAGCAAGTTGGGAAGCTCTCGTGCACAGTTTCCGCTACGCGTTACTTCAAGAAAAATTGCAGGATGAGCCGGGTACACTCCCTATTCCTGCTCACGGGTTAAGTAACCATTAATAAGGCTTATTTCCCGGAAAATAAAAAGGAAGCCTCTGCATCCATGAATCATGGGTAACGGAGGCTTCCTTTTTTAACTGAAAATTAGTTTGCGACAAGCTCTTTAATCTTACGTTCCAACTCTTTTTCGGGTAAAATGCCCAGGATAATCTCCTGTATAACGCCTCTGGAGTCAATCAGAACATTCGTCGGAAAAGCCACTCCATTGTATTGAGCATATACCGTCCCCTTCTCGTCCAAGGGAATAGGGAACGTCAGTTGGTACTCATCCACAAAAGCTTTCGCATCCTTGAGTTTATCGTAGGATGTTACATTAACACCATACAGATCAAGCTTATCCTTGTATTTCGCAGCCATTCTATTCAATTCCGGAGCTTCCTGCTTACATGGCTCACACCAGGATGCCCAGAAACTGACGAACGTGGCCTTATCTTTGGCGCCACCCACACTGTACGTCTTCCCATCCATTGCTGTTAGAGAAAAGGCAGGCGCCAGAAGACCCGCACGAGGTCCCGTCTCTGTAGGGATGGGCTCATCCTGCTTAAATACTGCGGAAATCCCATCCTCTGTATTGCGGGCCATTGTAATACTAACAAGCAATATAACACCGAGGAGTATGTATTTGTTTCGTTTCATAACCCGCCACCCTTTTATATAATTAGCATATTGAAAGTAAACCGTAATTTCTGTAAATGCTAAATGTTCTCTTTAATATTGTACCCTTTTCCTTTAAAATTTTACAATCCGGATCACACAAAATAAAATGAAAAAGGACTCCTGCCTGAGCAGGAGCCAAAGAGAGAGGGGTGAATACAAATGGCAGCACTTCACGGGCAGCAAAACGTCTTCTACATCCCTTCTTCCGTAGAACAAGAGATGTCAAAGCACATGTTCCTTTCGCTGCCGCAAGAAGCCTGCGGGGTTATGCTGGGTGAAACCGCAGCGGGCGGCATACGAATCAGTCGGTTTCAGCCCATTCGTAACGTAGCACCTGACCCGCTGCACCATTTTGCACTGGACGATGCCGAATGGATCCGATGTGTATTCTCGGAACCTAAACTGATGGGCATCTTCCATTCTCATCCGCATACAAAGCCTGTTCCTTCCTTAGAGGACATGCAAGCTCTTCCGGCCTTCGCCGGTTTGCTCCAAATGTACCTCATAGGCTCACCTGACCTTACACCCGGATTACAATCTCACATGCAACTGAACGGTTATCAGATTGAATCCTCGAAGATACAACACGACCAGTCATACCACGTTGTCCCTTCGTACAATCTGCTTCCCGTTCCATTATGCGTGACTTAAGTGGGTATACAGATCACCCAAAGTCTCCACATTTTTACGAGTCATGTCCTCCAGATAGCAGGACCATAACTGTGCAGTCATTTTCGAATCTTCCAGCGCATGGTGACGTCCATAGATCGGAATACCTCTGGATTCCAGCAATTCATCCAGTCCATACCCCGGCCGGCTTGGTTCAAGCCAGCGGGCCAACATCATCGTATCGATTAAACGATGCGTCAGCCTTACCTTTGAAGTCCGCCACAGAGCTGCATTCAGAAAGGCTCGGTCATGCGCACTTGCGTGTGCAATTAGAACATTTCCGCCTACAAAAGACATGAAATCATGCAGTCCCTCCAGCAAAGTTGGTGCGTCCAGCGTCATCTGCTGTGTGATGCCTGTCAGTTCAGTAATATGTTCCGGAACCGCAGTCTTGGATTGAACCACCGTATAGAACTGCTCTCCTTCCAGCACTACACCACCATGTATACGGACTGCACCAAATGAGATGATCTCATCCCCATGCTGGGGAGAAAAACCCGTCGTTTCCAGATCAAATACAACCGCGTCCAGCTCATTTAGAGGCGTATGCAGTACTTCAGGTCTGCGCTGTTCTCTCATCATAGAGCGGATAAACGCCATGTGTTGCGCCGTAGGGGCTCCCATGATGGAAGCGATGGCGGAAGGAACCCCTCCCTGACGCAGCGAATTCCAGAATCCTGTATTGCCCCTTGCCGGCTCTCTCATGGACGTCTCCTTTCTGCAAAACGTAACTGTCTTTGCAAAGCACGATGCACTCGTCGTACCAACCCGAGCGTATCCCTGAGCTCATAATGAATCTGTTTTTGTTTCATCTGCTTCTCATCTAGGAACCCACTGCTATGTTGCAAGTCCCGTTGGATGACCACTGGTGTACTTCTCCGAAACTTCAGAGCAGCTATGAACGCCCGCTGGCATGCATCCAGTAATGTAAACGGAACCGCTTCAAGTGTTGTCAGTCTCTCCATTCTTTTTAACGTAGACGATTCCTTGATCCCATGTTGCAAAGCCAAATAACGAGCACTGTTCACCAGCGGAATATACAAACCATACTTAACATCAAATCCGCCTGCATGTTCACCAAATCGCTCTGTGACCACACGACCAAGTACATTTAATGTCGCTTTATGTTTAACTGTATTGCGAAGAACTGCATCCGAAAGTTCAGGAATCAGTCTAAACTGTTCATAAAAACTGGTTATCCATTCCTCTGCCAGACTTTGCTCCCCTGCTACAAAACGCATGTCTGAAGCAATGATCAGATTACGAACGGGCTCCCAATTCAAATCCGAGCTCCAATCTGCTAATTGTTGTTTCCATGACGCCAGCGTTTTTCTCCATAGTGGCTCTGAACACATCACTTTGCCTTCGCATTTAGCGTAACCCAGCTCTTCCAACATATTTGACATTCGCTGTCCGAGCTGTGCAAAATATTCATCTTTACCTTCATGCGGAGTATCACTAATGATCATGCCATTATCCTGATCACTCCATAACGTTGCTTCTTCCCTGCCCGAACTCCCAAATACGATAAAGGCATAGGGGACGGGAGGTTGGCCGAAGCCTTCCTCAACCATCCCCTGAATGCATAACTCTACTGCTTTCCGTGCAATCCGGTCATGCAGTTCATTTACCGTTTGGTACCACTCGATCGGCGACAAGGAAGCGGACAACAATTCCTGGAGCTCGTTCTGTAATATCACACGTGCCTGGCGCAGTTCTTGAGAAGACACCGCGCCATCGATTCCCTGATAAGACCAGGAATAGTTTGTATACGAGATGGGTTCCATCATGTCCAGCCTCCTTGAAGCATGTTTCAGCATTATTCACCTCAGGAGCTGAACGTACCACCATTGGATTTAGAATCTACATTTTTCATTTGTTCAGGGTATCCGTAAGTACCGTGCTCACTGATATCCAGACCCATTGTTTCTTCTTCTTCAGTAACACGGATGCCCATGATCGCTTTCATTCCGCCCAGGATAATGAAGGACATTACCAGTACGAAGGCAAAAGCACCTGCCAGACCGAGAAGCTGTACGCCCAATTGGTGGAATCCACCGCCATAGAACAGACCCGCTTGACCTACACCCGCATGCTCAGCAAGTTCTGGTGTAGCGAACAAACCTGTGGAGATTGCTCCCCACATACCAGCAACACCGTGTACGGAGAAAGCGTAGATTGGATCGTCAATTCCTTTACGATCGAAGTACTGTGCTGTGAAGAATGTGATAACCCCAGCCAAAGCACCGATAACCAAAGCTGCCCAAGGCTCAACGAAGGCACAAGCACCTGTAATTGCAACGAGTGCCGCAAGCACACCGTTCAACATGCTAGGAATATCGGACTTGCCAAGAACTGCCCAAGAGATCAACAGTGCAGCAACACCACCAGCTGCAGCAGCTACGTTAGTAGTCAATGCAACATAACCAAAGAATCCATCGTCCAAAGCAGTTAACGTACTACCTGGGTTAAATCCGAACCAACCGATCCAGAGGATAATTACCCCGAGTACGGAATACACTTGGTTGTGACCTGGAATGATGTTAGGTTTGCCGTCTTTGTTGTATTTACCGATACGTGGTTTCAACAAGATGGTCGCTACCAATGCTGCAGTCGCACCAGTCAAGTGAACAACCGTCGATCCTGCAAAGTCTTGCATACCCAGCTCAGCCAACCAGCCGCCGCCCCATACCCAGTGAGCAACAACCGGATACATGATAATGGTATACAGTGTACCGAATACAATATATACGCTCATTTTTGCACGTTCAGCCATACCACCGCAGGCAATGGCCAGAGATACCGCCGCAAAAGCGAGGTGGAATACGAATTTAACAGTCAATGGAACATCGGAGAAAGCCAGTGATTCGAAGGAAGCAGCCATTTTGTCACCGCTCAGGAAGAACCCTGTTGTTCCAAAGAAGCTGTTACCATTACCGAAACCAAGACCGAAGCCCAAAGCCCAGAAGGCAATAACTGAAATTCCCAATGTCAGGATAGTCTTACCCGCAATGTGTCCTGCATTCTTCATTCGTGTTGAACCCGCTTCAAGTAAAGCAAATCCCCCTTGCATCAAAAACACGAGTACAACAGCCAGAAACGTAAAGGCTGAGTTCAAACCACTTTGAAGTTCAATGTTAGTTGGCCCCTCCGCAGCTGCGAATGCACTGACCGGAAAAGCGAATAAAGTAAGCATTACTAACACGGAAACTAACCATTTCTTTCTCATATACCCCACTCCCTCTTATGTTAAGTTTCTTCACATATCGTGAAACTCTTAATGTCATTATAAGCAGAAGAGAGGAAAGTTGACAAGAGTATTTTCATCAAAATTGAAAATTATTTCTGGGAATAAAGTCATACGTCTTTTTCTTGCACTTAAGTACATAATCACATTCTATGAGCACATAGATATAGAAATGAAGTATGCTGATTACTAAAGCATAACGTTTGACTGTACGGTTAAAGATCATGTATCATACTTATTAGTAAGAAAAATTGGGCGTAGTATATAAATTCGCAAGCGGAAACTACAATTCCCTACATTTGAACTTGCAAGCGAGGTGAATATCATTGGGGATATGAAACTTTTTCGGATTGGCGAACTTGCCAAGACCGCTGGTGTTAGTGAACGGACGATTGATTATTACACGAAGCTTGGACTGATCGCTCCCGAAGAACGTACACAAAAAAATTATCGTCTCTATAGTAATGAAACTTTAACCAGGCTTGAACGTATTGTACAGATGAAACAAGAGAAGTATAGTCTCGACGAGATTAAGCAATCTCTTGAAAAGTGGCGTCTGGTTAGCACGGAAGAACAAGTTGCCAGCAAATTGACAACATTGGAACTTCACGTGCAACAACTTGAGCGAGAGGTTAATGAACTCAAACCGCTACTTGGGGAGATGAAACCTGTACAAGCACGCAAGATGATGGCAGGACTACTTACCAAAAGTGCCGGTACAATGGAGGCACTGAAAATCTTGCTTGAGAACACCATGATGTAGCTTATTATTAGAAAGCGGAGGAATGAATATGAGTTTTAATAACGGTATGTTCGTATTGATCATTATCGCCTTTTTGCTCTCTTTATGGGCGCAATTTCGCGTAAAAGGTACTTTTAGACGTTGGTCAGAAGTCCCCAACCAGAATGGAATCACCGGCTACGATGCCGCTCGCCAGATGCTCGACGCTAATGGCCTGCATGATGTTCCAATTGAGCCTGTACGCGGAACACTCTCTGATCACTATGATCCGATCAATCGGGTTGTACGCTTATCAGAACCAGTATATTATGAAAACTCAATCTCAGCTGTTTCGGTAGCGTGTCACGAAGTTGGCCACGCCATTCAGCATAAAGAAAGTTATCCGATGCTGGCACTGCGTCACCGGATCTTCCCAATTGTGAACTTTGCATCCGGATTAGCTCCGTTCCTGTTGATTGCAGGATTCATCTTCAATGCCATGAACCTTGTAGGTATCGGTATCATCTTCTTCTCCGTAACCGTTGCGTTCCAACTTATCACATTGCCGGTTGAGTTCAACGCCAGCAATCGTGCAAGAGAGATTATGGTGTCTGAAGGTTATATCCGCAATGAAGAAGAAAAAGGTGTTGCTAAAGTTCTGAATGCCGCAGCTTTGACTTACGTTGCTGCAGCGCTGATCTCACTGCTTGAATTGATTCGTTACATCGGAATCTTCAACAGCCGTGATTAATTGGATACTTAATACAACAAAAACAAAAAACAATACCCCACCGTTAATCGGATGGGGTATTGTTTTGTTGTAAACCGAAATAATCAAGCAAGAATGAACGAAAGGACTGAGCAACCAGCGGCAGTTTATCATGCGCACGATGAATTAACCCGATAGTTCGCGTTACTTTTGGATGGGAGATAGCCACATGTGCCGGTTGCAACGGATTCGTCTGGAATAACGCCATCTCAGGCAGCAGACTGACCCCCATGCCCGCAGCGACCAATCCGCGGATGGTGTCGGTCTCTTCCCCTTCAAAAGCAATCTTGGGTGTAAAACCAGCTTCCAGACAGGCATGCCACACAATAGGACGAAGAGAATAACCTTTGCTGAATAATACAAACTTATCATCCTTGAGCTGTTCGAGCGCAATCGTCTCCTCACCAGCTAATGGATGATTTGGAGGAAGAATGGCATGTAACTCTTCCGTGAGTACAATATCGCCATCCACTTGATCATGCTTCTCCGGAAATGGAGAAATGAATGCCAAGTCTACTTCTCCCGATAACACATCACGAATGAGTGTAGGAAACATCCCCTGCTTGAATCTGAATTTCACGTTAGGGTAGCGCTGGCGGAAAGCAGCCACAACGGAAGGAATGAGATGAATCCCCAGGCTATGCGGAAATCCGATTCGAATCTCCCCATGTTCCGGATCCAGAAACTCATGAACTTCCCCGACTGCCTTATCCAGATCTTTCAATATGCCTTCAATTCGTTTGCAAAAGAGCTGTCCTACTGCAGTCAACTGCAGGTTTCGCCCCTTTTGCATAAAAAGGTCCACGCCCAGCTCTTCTTCCAGCTGATGAATCTGACGACTCACCGCCGACTGCGCCACATGCAACTCTTCAGCAGCCTGTGTTACATGTTCCTTCTGTGCCACTTTCAAAAAGTAATGCAACTGTCTTAATTCCACTCGCCTGATCGCTCCAATCTGTTATACCCTACTTATCCTTGATTGCATTCCATCTTGAGAACGTTCTGACTACCGCTTTAAGCTGCGGGGTTTCCACAATCTGATCAACAGTCCATAAATAAAGAATCCACCCAGCAATCCGCCCAGATGAGCCATCCAGTTGATGCCCGACATGGCGAAGGAGAATATAATCCCGAACACAAGCAAGGTGTACATCGTTTTGCGCGAAGCCTCATCCATCATGGTGCGCTGGAACAGCGCTACATACAGGAATGCACCATAGACGGCATAGATCGCTCCTGAAGCACCCACCGAGATGGTAATACTGCCAACTGAGTTGTACCATGCAACAGCAAGAATATTACCCAACACACCACCACCCAGGTACAACACACCATACCTTACCGATCCGAGTAACCGTTCCATCGGTGGTGCAAATACAATTAACGCAAAGCTGTTGAACAATAAATGACTGAAGCCTGCGTGCAGGAAGATGGATGTAATGTAGCGCCACCACTCCGAAGCGAACAGTTCATAATTCGTAAGCGCCCCGAATTTCAGCAACACCATATTGTTCGTTGAACCACCATTTACCGTTAACACGATAAACATCACTACATTGGCAATTAAAAAAATCGACGTCAAAGGGAAATACTTCAAATAACCTTTCCAGTTCTCATAGCGAATAAATATCATAAATTTCTTCTTTCACTCCACCCTGTTCAGATCGGACTTACATCTCTGATCCATCGTAATGGTACATGCCCAAATTGGACAATGCCTTTCATAAAAGATTATAATGGATTTTGGCACGGATCACCAATTTATAAGGAGGAACATTATTATGACACAAGAACGTACAGGCGAAGCCACATTTAAAGGCAACCCTATTACATTGATCGGACCCGAATTGAAAGTGGGCGATCAAGCACCCGATTTCACACTGAGCAAGAACCTGGTTGAAGATGCATCCCTGAAAGACTTCGCAGGCAAAATCAAATTGATCAGCGTTGTTCCTTCCCTGGATACTGGCGTATGCGATGCGCAAACTCGTCGTTTCAATGTTGAAGCTGGAGAACTCGGAGACAATGTTGTTGTCTTGACAGTAAGCGTTGACCTTCCGTTCGCTCAAGCCCGTTGGTGCGGAGCAGCTGGCGTTGACCGCGTAGTAACATTGTCAGACTACAAAACACGTTCTTTCGGTGAAGACTACGGCGTTCTGATCAAAGAATTCCAGTTGGACATGCGCTCCATTTTTGTGGTGGATGCTGAAGACCGGATTACATATGTGGAGTATTTGCCTGAAATGACAGACTCCCCTAACTTCGAGCAAGCGATTGCTGCTGTAAAAGCTTTGCTGTAGAAGTTATCATACGTTCAGAACAAAAGCGAGGAAGGTTAACCTTCTCTCGCTTTTTGTTATTCATCATCTATTTCAATCATTTGCTTTATACTTACTCAGCTTTTTATCCAGTACAGAGAATAAGTTCATAATCGTCCGATAGTTAGAGCCCAAGTCTCCAAGTGAACCACGGGAAGCTGAATACATATCCACTGCACTACGTACAGGACTTACCGAGATAATGGAAACTGTAATATCCATCGTCCGTCCAAAGGTAGTCCGCTTCTCCAGTATAACTTCTCCAACAGAAGGCACTTCGTGCAGTACTTTATAACCTGGAATCTTTTTGAGTGTCGAAGAAACCTCTTCCCAGGCTCTGTCTTTGGATAAGTTATAATACCGTGTTTTTAATTTGGGATCCTTGGCTCGATCGCTGGTCCCCTCCATGCTGCGGATGATACCGACGAGCGTTCTCTTTAAGGTCAAGACCCTTCCTCCTTTGAATGTAACCGTTCCATTTATGTATCTTAGTGTAACATTGTTCAAGTAGTAACAAAAGGGTAAGCATCATATTTATCACAAAACCAATCAAAACCATTCATTACAACATAAAAACACCCTGAAATTCCTTCAAAGAGGAAAAGTCAGGGTGCTGTACATGAAAATTTAGAAACCCGCCTATGCCGTCCGGCTACATTGTCTTATGAACCTGCTTGGCAGGTGGGTGACCGCAAAAATGCTTTTTGAAGTCCCCATGTCGTATAGACAGGGCTTTTCAGCAACATTCTGTGTTGATCTCCCGAAGACGTCATCATTGGTTCAAAACAACGAATAACCGAAACGTACATCGCAGGATGTACAATTATTATATCCCTAACTGTGTAAAAAGTAAATGGCGATCCATCATGTTTTATTTTTGCAGTGTAATGTTTTTGTCGTCTGATGGCTCAGATGCTTCACCGTTCTCTGCTGATTCCTCAGCCAGCGCAGCGGCTTCCTCTTCTTCCTTCTTCAACTGCATCTTCTCCATCTGCTCCTGCATTTTATTGAAGGTTGCGTAGAAGTTGAAGAAAGCAAACCAGGCGATGATACTGATAATGAAGAAAATGAACAAAACCGGATATTGGAAACCGATGTAGAACAACAGTCCACTTCCCAGCAATGTGGAGAATACACGGAAAGGTCTGATCAGCGTAAGCAATACCGCATTTTTGATAATGAGCCCGATGGACATATGGTAGTGTACAACCATCGAGAAAAAGTTAAAGAGTGATACAAATAACAAGAGAAGCAGCACAAGCATAATGATTCCTACGAGCTGCATGTTGCGGAACTGCGTCATGTATACCGTATAATCCAGATACATAATCGCGAACAGCAGTGTGTAAAAAATGCCCCCAATTAAACTTTGCTTATAGTTTTCCTTGTAACCTACAAAGAAAGTACGGAAGATCGGCACATCCGTATCGCCCATATTCCATTTACGAACAACCGTAAACAGCGCCGACGTCGCCGGGAATAGTGTAAGCGGTGCCACAATGGCTATAGCCCAGTTCATTTGTAATGATTCGTTGGCGAGGTTCTGCTGCATAACGAGCAGTTTCATAATCAAGAAAAACAAGAACGGCGACGAACAAATAGCCCACAACAGATTGGTTGCGGCCAGTCGCGTAATCCACTCTGTAAGCCGGTATATCCCGCCCATAGCTCCTTTAAATTCCAAACATTTCTCCTCCTCCGCAGCCTTGCGTATACCTAAAGTCTAATATTAATATACCTTATTATAGATAGGAAAAGCCAGCACTTCCCGAAAAGAGATCGGCCAAGCCCCTGACCAGTGCTTTTGCCAGTGAGCAAAAGACGATACAGCCATTTGAAAACAAAAAAAATGGAGCAGTTGCCTGCTCCATTTTCCAGTTCATACGTTTATATTACTCGAAAGAAGAATCTTTCGCTGGACGACGTCCTTCGTTGCTGCTTGGACGCGGTTTGCGGTCACGATTGTAACCACCTTCTCTGCTTCCACTACCAGTGCTGCTGCTTCCGCTGTTACGATCACGGTTGTAGCCGCCACGTCCGCCGCCACTGCTGTTGCGATCACGGTTGTAACCACCACCACTGCCGCCGCTACCACTTGTGCGGTTACCGCTGTAACCCGATGGTTTACGTCCGCCTGAGCGAACATCTGGTTTACGACGCTTCGCACGGATCGGATCTTCAGGAGTCAGATCAACTTGAGCATCTTTTTTGTCACCTGTCAGGAGCTTCAGTGCAGCCGACAACAGTTGAACAGAATCATACTGCTCAAGCATTTGAATCGCGATACCTTTGTATTCGTTCAGTTCGCCCGATTGTACGATTTCCAGCAAACGCTCTGCTGTCAAACGTTGTTTGCCTTCAACCGCTTCTGCCATTGTTGGCAGTGGTTTACGTGGAATACGGTGACGTGTTACACGCTCGATGAAGTGCAAGTGATCAATCTCACGCGGTGTAACGAAGGACCAAGCAGCCCCCTCTTTACCCGCACGACCTGTACGACCGATACGGTGAACATAGCTCTCCGGATCTTGCGGAAGGTCAAAGTTAACAACGTGAGTTACGCCAGATACGTCGAGACCACGTGCAGCCACGTCTGTTGCAACGAGTACGTCAATGCTGCCGTCACGGAACTTACGCATTACCGCATCACGTTGATTCTGGGACAAGTCACCATGAAGACCGTCTGCAGAATATCCACGTTTTTGCAAAGCTTCAGCCAATTCGTCAACACGACGTTTTGTACGTCCGAATACGATCGCCAGTTCAGGAGATTCCATATCCAACAAACGGCTCAACGCTTCGAATTTTTGACGCTCAGGTACTTCGATATAGGATTGGTCAATCAATGGTGCACTAACATGTTTCGGAATCACAGAGATGTGCTCAGGATTGTTCAAGAATTGTTGTGCCAATTTTTGAATGTTAGGAGGCATTGTTGCTGAGAACAGCATAGTTTGACGCTCGTCTGGAACTTGTTTCAGGATGGATTGGATATCCTCCATGAAACCCATGTCGAGCATTTCATCTGCTTCATCCAATACAACAGTTTGTACATCATCAAGTTTGATTGTTTTGCGGTTGATGTGGTCAAGGAGACGTCCAGGTGTACCAATGATGATCTGTGGTTTTCTTTTCAGTGCACGGATTTGACGAACGATATCTTGTCCGCCATAGATTGGCAGGGAGCGCAGACCTTTGAAGCGAGTAAGTTTTTCGATCTCTTCAGCAACTTGAATTGCAAGTTCGCGTGTAGGTGCCATAATGAGGGCGCGGATTTTCTCGTCACTTTTCGTGATTTTGCTGATCAACGGAATACCGAATGCAGCTGTTTTACCCGTACCTGTTTGAGCTTGACCAATCAAATCTCTGCCTTCGAGTGCCAAAGGAATCGCTTTGGATTGGATCGGTGTTGCTTCTTCAAACCCGAGCTCAGTGATGGCTTGCAGCACCAGTGGTTCAAGATTGAAATCTGTGAAATTTAAATTTGTCAAAATTATTCATGCTCCTTTTATATGGTGGACATGGTGGACAATCCACTTTGTTGTCTGTATTCTTAAGTAGCGTTAATATTTATAGGGTATCCCAACGGGACGAATTATTTTCACGACGAATATAATTCCATTGAATGGGTCCCCAACATAAGACTAAAACTACATACATGTGTTTGAAACATTTCAAAATTTTATTGCTCCATTTAGGAAAAGTTTCCTACTCAAGAATATCCACAAATTATTATATCACAAAACAATTCAAGATTACCAGCAATCTGGTTTTAAATATAAATGAGGTGATTAAATTGCCCAAAATAATTTGGCACTCTTTAGTGATCATTTTGGGTGCTGCAGCTATTGCCTGCGGCTTCAACTGGTTTTTGGTTCCCCATCAGCTTTTAAGCGGCGGGGTATCCGGTATTTCCATGCTTCTGGGTTATTTCACGACTTTGAATCTTAGTATAATGTATTTTGTTCTCAACATTCCCCTGCTTATTGCAGGTTGGTTTATTCTTGGACGACGCTTCATTACATTAAGTATTCTCTCGGTAGCAGCCACTTCCTGGTTCATTGCGCTTCTGCCTGTTTTTGCTGTGGCTACAGACCCTTTGCTAAGCTCTGTATTTGGCGGTGTACTTATTGGACTGGGCACTGGCGTATCCTTCAGAGTCGGCGGCTCCACAGGCGGTCTGGACATTGTCGGTTCCATTTTCACGCGTAAACGAGACTTTCCGATCGGTACGGTAATGGCTGGCATGAACGGTACCATCATTATGCTCGCGGGATATCTGAGTGACAACTGGAATACTGCCTTGGCCTCTATGGTGTCCATCTACATTACAGGCAAAGTGCTTGATCTGATTCATATCAGTCACGTCAAAGTAACGCTATACATCATTACAAACGAAACCGAATCCATGTTGAAGAAATTACTTGTTCGACCACGTGGGGTTACCAAGATTAAGACTCAAGGCGCGTACACGGATATTGAAAAGGACATGCTTATGACCGTTACCACCCGTTACGAGTTGGTTGAAATCAAACGTATTATCAAGGAAACAGATCCAAACGCCTTTGTTAACATTGTGGAAACGGTTGGTGTTATGGGCTCATTCCGCAGAAGTTGAGACACCTGTACGGTTAACAATTCACAACATTGTGGTATAATAACGGTGTACGGCTCCTAAATATGTTGTATAGCAGGTTCAACCCTTCAATTTTCACAGGCCATATGCTTTCCCGAATCGCGCCGAATGACTTACCATTTTGGAATTCGAGTAGGAAAGGGTGATTAATGTGGATATGGAAACGGTAAAACTGTTTGAGATTGTCAACAGATGGTGCCCGGAAATGCTCCCTTTCTTGAAACCGAATGAACTCGACTCGCTGATTGTCCTCCGGGATGGGCTGGGCATCCTGGAACAGGGAGATGCAATGGAAATCATTCAGTACAGTATTTGTGAGCATCAAAATGAGATTTACATTCAATAATTTTTTTTAGATTGATTACGCCGCTTCTTGCAGGGGATTTCCTCAGCAGGAAGCGGTTTTCATTTTTTCCATGTGTTTCATTACTTGATTAATATGGTTAAAAGCCCGGAGGCTTTAATGTATAATTCATACATGGAATGCACATAAGGGAGTGGAAATGAATGAACATGTTTTGGGCTTTACTGGCTATGGCCTTTGGAGGCTTTGGTGGTGCCCCGGCAGTGGCAGATCAGGGAAATCCTCAATTCCAATCGTTAACCAACAGTTTTAACACCGCAATTATCCAATCTCAAAAAGATCAGGTTGTTATTGATGCCGATAATCCACCTGCTAAAATTGACCCACAACCTGATGCCCCCGTGGTCAAAGGTATCTATGTAACGGCCTACAGTGCCGGCGGCACACGTATGAAAGAATTGCTGGAGCTGACAGACAGTACGGAACTGAATGCCATGGTCATTGATATCAAAGACGATCTCGGATACATAACTTATCCCACAGAAAACAAAGCACTACAGAAAATGGGCAAGTCCCAACCTTTTATTCGGGATATCGATGCCTTGATGAAACGATTACAAAAACATGAGGTTTACCCAATCGCACGTGTCGTTGTATTCAAAGACACCATTCTTGCGAAGAAGAATCCGGAGCTTTCTTTCCGAAACAAGGATGGTTCGGTTTGGGCGAATGGCAAAGGCGACAGCTTCGTAAATCCATACAGCAAGGAAGTATGGGACTATAATATCGAGATTGCCAAGGAAGCGGCCAAACTGGGATTCAAAGAGATTCAGTTTGACTACGTCCGTTTCCCGGAAGGTTTCGAAACTCGTGCGGATGTACTGAAATATACCAAATCCGACAAGTCCCGAGTTGATATTGTGGCTGAATTCGTGCAATATGCACGCAAAGAACTGGCACCTCTAGGTGTTCGTGTCTCGGTAGATATCTTCGGTTATGCGGCTTCTGTACCTGCGGCTGAAGGTATTGGACAGGATTTTGTTAAAATATCCGAAAATGTGGATGTGATCTCACCAATGGTATACCCGAGTCACTATTCAACTGGCTGGTATGGGGTGAAGGACCCTGACAAAGATCCTTACACGACCATCAAAGGCTCGATGGAAGACACACACAAGAAACTGGACCCTACCAAGGAGCTCAAACCGGTCATTCGTCCCTGGATTCAGGATTTTACAGCAAGCTGGCTGGGCAGTGGACATTATATCAAGTATGGCAAGAAGCAAGTGGAAGACCAGATTAGAGCGATGAAAGACATGGATGTGGATCAATATCTGCTCTGGAATGCGTCCAACCGATACACTTCAGGTGTAGATTATAAGTAATCCGGCCTCTTTCATATTTCTATATTTCACTCAACCTCGTTCTGCTTGAAGCGGAGCGAGGTTTTTTGGTGTTCATTTTTCTTAGTACGCCCCTACGCTTCTGTCCCTATTCAAAACGGACAAAATCCACTACAATAAATAGCTGTCCATATATGACACTTGGATGACATCTCTTTAGAATAGCGAGGCACTGCCAGTGAACATGAACACAACAAGCTTTTCCCAAAAAGTGAAGCAATTCCTGATTATATTTTTGCCCATCTTCACCACTCAAATCGCCCTCTCAGCCATGTCGTTCTTCGACACGAATATGTCAGGCAAGTTCTCCCCTGCAGACCTTGCAGGAGTGGCCATCGGCACAAGTCTATGGTTGCCCGTGCAAACTGGACTAAGCGGGATTCTAATCGGCATAACGCCTGTCGTTTCTCATCTGCTAGGTTCCAAACGGAATGATCAGATCGGGTATAACGTCATACAAGCGTTGTATCTAGGTATTGCTGTCAGTCTACTCGTTCTCGGAGGAGGGGCGTTGTTACTTGGCCCTATACTGAACGGAATGCCTCTGGAACCCCGTGTTGCCCAAGTTGCTTTCTATTTCTTGTGTGCACTTGCTTTTGGTATCATTCCGCTCTTCGGATATACGGTACTGCGCAGCTTCATGGATGCTCTTGGTCAGACGCGAACTACGATGTTCATTACGTTGGTCTCCCTGCCCGTTAACATCTTTCTGAATTATCTGCTGATTTTCGGCCGTTGGGGTTTCCCACAATTGGGCGGAGTTGGTGCTGGTGTCGCTACAGCATGTACCTACTGGCTCATCTTTCTTATTAGTCTCTTTTTTGTCCATCGGGTCGAGCCTTTCGCCCAATACGGCATTTTCCGTCAGTGGACCCGTGTATCCTTGACCAAATGGAAAGAGTTACTCAAAATCGGGGTTCCGATTGGATTCGCGACTTTTTTCGAAACATCCATCTTCGCTGCGGTGACCTTAATGATGAGCCGTTTCGACACCACAACAATAGCTGCCCATCAGGCGGCACTGAACTTCGCTTCTACGCTCTACATGTTGCCTGTGAGCATATGTATGGCACTTACGATCCTTGTGGGCTTTGAGGCAGGCGCAGGACGTCTGAAAGACGCCAAGCAATACAGTCTGCTCGGAATTGGTGGAGCCATCGGGCTTTCATTGCTAACAGCCATCGTGTTGATTGTGTTCGGCGAACAGATTGCAGGCGTGTATTCAAATGATCGAGAGGTCATTGCACTCACACAGCATTTCCTCATCTACGCGATCTTCTTTCAAATCTCGGATGCGATTGCTACACCGACCCAAGGAGCATTACGTGGCTACAAAGATGTTAATCCGGCACTGATCATTACGTTCGTAGCGTATTGGATTATTGGTCTGCCTGTAGGTTATCTTACAGCTACGTATACTTCACTCGGCGCCTTTGGATATTGGATCGGACTCATTGCAGGCCTTGCTGTAGGAGCAACTGCGCTTCTCTGGAGACTCTTCCTGGTACAAAAACAAGCCGCACTCCGCAAGGCGTAGGCATCTCCTATTCCACCGAACAACAAAAAGAGCACAATCCTCGTCATTACGGGATTGTGCTCTTTGCTTATGAATTGAATTATTGGGACAAACGTTGTGCAAGCTCGTAAGTCTCCATATCGAAATCTTTTTTCGTGTTAACCACTTTATCGATATCCGTCAGGGTAAGCTCACCCTTGATAATGCCACAACCTTTGTCTGTCTCGCCTGCAATCAGACTGCGAACAGCGAAATCGCCCAGACGACTTGCCAGGTTACGGTCGAAAGGTGTTGGTGTACCCCCACGCTGAATGTGACCCAGAACGGTTACACGCGGCTCATACGTCGGGCAACGTTCCATCAGTTCTTTCGCTACATCCTCACCCTTGCCCACGCCTTCAGCAACGATGATAATACTGTGACGTTTGCCGTGTGCGAAGTTAGCTTTCATACGATCTGCCACTTCGTCCATGTCAAACGGAACTTCCGGCACAAGAATCGTCTCAGCACCCGAAGCAAGTCCTGCATGCAGGGCGATATCCCCACAGTGACGACCCATAACTTCAACGATGGAAGAACGTTCGTGTGAAGACATCGTATCACGCAATTTGTTCACTGCATCAACCACTACGCTTACAGCTGTATCAAATCCAATAGTATGGTCGGTGAATGAAACATCGTTATCGATCGTTCCTGGCAGACCCATGGTGTTAATGCCCAGTTTGCTCAGTTTGTTCGCTCCGTTGTATGAACCATCTCCACCGATAACAACCAGACCGTCAATGCCACGCGCACGCAGAATGTCCGCCCCTTTTTGCTGACCTTCAGCGGTGTAGAACTCTTTGCAACGTGCCGATTGAAGAACCGTCCCCCCACGTTGAATGATATCCCCTACACTCCGCAGATCCATTGGGAAAATGTCATTATTCAAAAGACCCTGGTATCCACGTTGAACTCCGTATACTTCGAGACCGTGAAACAGTCCACTGCGAACAACCGCACGAACAGCCGCGTTCATCCCCTGTGAATCACCACCGCTCGTTAATACTGCGATTTTCTTTACTGCTGTCATGATGTTTCTTCCTCCTCTAGTTTCACTTCAGGCTCCGCAACAACGCGCACCTGACTTACATATTTTTCCGTATCCAGCGACTAAAAATGAAGAAAAATATTCTTGTCATTGGACTATTCTTCATCAGACGTTTGGACACGACGCGAACTTCCTGCTGTTCGCTGACTTTGGGATCAGACAGGTAAATGGCAATTAGTCCTTCGATGATCATCCGGTGAAAGGAGCTTCCCGGAATCTTCTGCACATCGCTGCGTGCCATCTCCACAATAAAAGCAATTCGGTCCAGCATTGTCTCTACATTCTCATAATAGTTGCAGAAGTTGAGATCTCCCCCGATGCGGTCCTCATCCTGATCAATTAAGTAATCGAGCATAATGTGCAATGCGCATACATGTGGGAAATAGGCCGTGTGGATCGAGGCCGCTTGCTCTTCAGTCAACTGATCGTCACTCGCAGCCAGAAACAGCATGAATACGCCCAGTGTAGAGCCAGTTGCAGCAGCAAATTCGTTCCAACGAAACTGAGGTGTGCGATGACGATGCTCCGACCACCATTCGAGCAGTGCCGTTTCTCTCAGTTCCGGCTTGATATGCTTATATACCTGCAGGTCCGTGTATAGGCCTGCCAGATCCTGAATTTGGGGCTTGGCGGACGCATAGCCTGGTAACTGACGGGTCAGTTCCTGACATGTGGTCACCAGATTCCGCAGATATCCACCGTCATCCTGCTCCTCACGGAGGGCATAATAATTGACGGGAATCGCTTCGGGATCTACCGCATCAAGCATGGATTGATGGAGAAGACGAAAGTCATCCGGGTCCATCGAGGTGCTGCGGTCGCACAGATTGTCCAAATAATCACTAATAGTTTGATATGAAACGATCAGCGGAATCAGAATGTGTCTGTTAGACAAATCAGCTAAAGCGTAGACGGTTCCGCCTTCACAGTGAAACTGTTTATCCTTCAGACTGGCAAGTGCCTGAGTACGTAATTCCTCATTCGGAATTTCCTCAGCTTGGGTACGCCATCCATTCAGTGCCTTCCGTGTTTCCGGAATGGTGTATTTGTACACCCCTCTCATCAATGCCAACGGTCCACGCGGATATTGATGACGTTTTCGATTTGATTGGCTCAAAATAAATGTGCCTCCACTTGGTTGAATACGTATTAGAGCGATTTTTAACCATTCCTATTATAATATGATCCCCTTAATTGTACAAATGATCTGCCGCATATTCCGCACAAAAAATCGCATCGGCGTTCAAAGCTTTGTGATATACTAGCCATATTTCATCCATCAAAGGAGTCGTTGACATGTCGTCAAGTGAATCACTTTCGTGGAGACGGTTATTTTCTTTTTTTGTGCCACTTGGCATTTCCGCCTCTCTCGTCACCATTTCTCACGTCATTATAAACAGCACATTAGCACGTTCCGCTCATCCCGAGACGGTTATTGCCAGCTATGCTATTGCCGGTAGCTTGTTAACCCTCACGGAACGCCCCTCCACCCTGCTGCGGCAAACCTGTTCCGCACTGGTTCGCGATCGTCTTTCCTTTCAGGCCCTCACGTTTGTGACCAAAATATTTCTTGCCTGTGTGCTTCTCATCGGTTTTCTCATCGTTTATTCCCCCGTGGGTACCGGGGTATTCAAATACCTGTTTGGTGTAAGTCCGGACTTGCTGACCAAAGTCATCGACGTATATGAAATTCTCATGTATGTGAGTATCTTTTCAGTAATCCGCAACATCTATCAGGGGATCATCATTACGAATAACCGAACCAAGTGGTTAACGATCGGCATGGTATTCCGTTTAGCCGGCATGTATGGTCTATCCCTGTATTTCATATATACAGACAGCATTGACAGTGGACGTGTAGGCGCTATCATTTTTGCTGCAGGCATGATGATTGAAGCGCTGGTCAGCTTTCTGGAGGGAAACAGCATCAAGCGCAAGATGCCAGCCAAGCTTGAGGATCATCCCGTCGAGAGCAAGGGAGACGTATTTCGCTTTTATAAGCCGCTACTGCTATCCAGCTTTGTAGCCCTGTTTATAGGACCGGTCATTAACATCGTTCTTGGCAAAACGACCGGAATCGCACTAGCCATTTCGTCCTTTGCCATAGCAAGCAGTCTGATGCAGTTGATGCTAAGCTTCTTTACATACATCCATCAGATCGTGCTTAATTTCTACCTTGTGGACGCCAAACTGGTACGAAAATTCGCGCTTGTCACCGGATTTATTCCGTTTGCGATGATGGTGTCGATTGCCTATACCCCCTTGGGACCATGGGTACTCGAAAATGTTATGAGCGTTCAGGGCGAACTGTTGAAACAAAGTCTCTGGACCCTGCGTGCGTTCGTCTTATTTCCGCTGATCTTCCCTTTTCTGGATTTCAGCAATGGCCTCATTCTGCTTCGCGGTCAGACGAAAACAATGTTTCGTTCGCAAACCGCGAATGCAATCTGCACGGTAATCGTGCTGCTTATACTGGTTAGTATCTTCCCTGCGTGGAACGGCATGATTGGAGCTGTTGCCCAATCCCTTGGCCTGCTCGCCGAACTTATCATTGTCTGGCTTGTCATCCGGCGCACGCAGCAAGAACCTACCATGTCCGTGCCGAAAGCTGGTAAATCATCATCCCTGAAAGGGTAATAAAATCATTGAACTGTTATCAGGATTGGAGTCTCTCATCATGAAATTAAGTCACAACGCCCGCCCAGATCAGAACTGGCTGCGGGCTCTCATGTTCACAATCTTCGGTTCCACCGTTCTGGTGGTATCCTACTTCCAGCTGTACTTCAGTCATCTGGGCTTCAGTCGGGCTGAGATCGGTTATCTCTACGGGATCGGCCCCCTCATCTCTGTTTTCTCCAATATGTTCTGGAGCATGGCCAGCGACCGTTACCAGACGGTGCGCAAAGTGATGATCATTCTGCTTGGTGGTCAATTGATCACAGGTATCATGCTCGCCAATGCGACGACTTTTGGTCAGGTATTTGTACTCGTGACCCTGTTTTACTTTTTCTATTATCCGGTCTATCCACTCTCCGATACGATGGCTATTACAACAGCCAGCAAGTATGGTCGAAACTTCACTTCCATTCGAGTCTTCGGATCGATCGGGTATGCCTTCTTCGCATTAAGTATCGGGTATTTCCTTGGATCTTTTGGTCCAGGATGGACGATCTGGCTTTGTGTCGGTCTCGCTGCCACTACTCTTCTAATCAGTTTTCAATTGAAGGATCAGCCTTCGGGAAGCAGTAGCAAAATGGATCTTTCGGGGCTATGGGCTATTTTGAAACGCAGAGATGTGCTCACCTTTTTTGGCTGTGTATTTTTGCTAGCCATGGGACATCGGATGAACGAGGCTTTTCTTACCATCACGCTGAAAGAGCTCGGTGCCAGTGAGGGGCTGATCGGCTGGTCTTTACTCATCTCTTCCGTAAGTGAAATTCCCATTTTCCTGCTACTCAGCAAATATGGAAACCGTTATAAAGAACTGCCGCTTATTGCTTTTGCAGCACTGATGTATACGGTTCGTTTACTTCTCATGTCCGTCTCCGATACACCTGCAGCTGTCGTTGCCATTCAGACGATGCACAGCGTTACCTTCGGTATTTTCTACGTTACGGCGGTCCGCTACATCATTCGCCTTGTTCCAGACAGCTACAGAGCTACGGGTATGGCTTTGTTCACCATCGTGTGGTCCAGTGCTTCAGGACTGCTAAGTGGTACGTTGGGCGGACTGCTACTGGAACATGCAGGCAGACAAACCTTCTATCTCACCGCGATGGCTTTCTCTCTGGCTGCCCTGATCGGTTTCGGATTGAAGTTATGGTCCAGCATGACCAATCGTGCATCTTGAACACACAGGAAACCCAGAGCGTATGTACCCGATATCCACACCGAAAATGTAGAATCAAAAAAAGCACAGCCTCCCTTGAGGGGACTGTGCTTGGGTTCTTAATATTCAGCTATAAATTTATCATGTATAGAAGTCCGTTAGCCGGATAAATTCTTACAGTTTGTTTACGTTAGCTGCTTGAGGACCACGGTTTCCATCAGTGATTTCGAATTCTACCGCTTGACCTTCTTCCAATGTTTTGAAGCCGTCTCCTTGGATTGCGGAGAAATGTACGAATACGTCCTCGCCGCCTTCAACTGAAATAAAGCCATAGCCTTTTTCTGCGTTAAACCATTTAACTGTACCTTTCAAATGAAAAACCTCCTAAAAATATCGACATCTATGGCGAATACCCTAATTATACTGTATGGGCTTCCATTTTGCAATTTATCTTTCCATAAATGTCGAAAAAATTTGCTTTGAATCGTAGGGTACGGTATCATTTTACCAAAACCGTTAGTTTGGAGACTACCTATGATAAAAAAACATGAAATATACAAAACAGACAAGTGGAATATGATGACCGTAGAAGTTCAAGGCAAATATCTCGTACTGCGAGAAATTTCGGAAGAGTGGGGCGAAGAATGCCATACATTCCTTAGCCGTCCTGCGTTAATGCACTGGGCTGAACGCCGTTTCCCAAAAGCAGATTTTGAGAACCGTGAGGATGAATGGCGTCAATTAATGGCTGCCTTCAAAGGGGTCTAACCCATGCCGCTTGACTCAAGCAATGTCGTCATCTTTATTATTCTTGCCTTTTCCCTTGGTATTGTGCTTATTCTGGGACGCAACTCTATCCCGGATCGACTAAGACGGGGAATGGCGCTTATTGCTACCCTGCTCATTTGTTTCGCCTTTTTCCTGATCGTTTATTTCTTGTATAACATGGGAACCTAATCACAAGGAACCCTGATGTTCAAATATTTCAACGTGCCTAAGGTCATACTATACGAGATTATTCGTATCGTAAGGAGGAAGGCCGTTGAAATACCAGAAATCACTATCTGTTATACTGGTACTTAGTCTGATTCCTTCGTCTCTCTCCGCACAGGCGAGCACGACGAAGGCAGCTTCGTCCATACATTCATCAGATCATCAAAGGAGGATTTCCATGAGTCAATTATTGAAACGTTCCGAGGTGCCAGCCGAACATAGCTGGAAACTGGAAGATTTATTTGCCGATCAGAACGCCTGGGATCAGGAATATGAAGAAGTATCGTCTTTGACCAAGAAGGCCTCCGAATTTCAAGGCAAACTGGGTCAACCTGATGTACTCAAATCTTGCTTCGAATTTGAAGATGAGATCAGCCTCAAAATAGAACGCCTCTTTGTGTATGCACGTATGCATCAAGATGAAGACACAGCGAATCCTACATATCAAAACCTGTCCCAAAAAGCCCAGAAATTAGGCGTACGGGTTGGTGAAGCACTTTCTTTTGTCACACCGGAGATTCTCTCCCTTCCTGACGATGAGTTGGACGCGTTCATTGCGAACGAAAAACTCTCTGCTTTTACATTTACGCTGGAAGAGATGAAACGGGAAAAAGCCCACGTTCTTAGCCAAACCGAAGAGGCTTTGCTTGCTCAGGTAGGCAACCTTTCACAAGCACCACAGACGATCTTTAGCATGCTGAATAACGCCGATCTCAAGTTTCCAAGAATCAAGGATGAACATGGTAATGAAGTTGAGCTGACACACGGTAGCTACATTCAGTTCTTGGAGAATCCTAATCGCGAAGTTCGCGAACGTGCCTTCAAAGCGGTATACGAAACCTATGCCAAACAGAAGAATACAATTGCGGCTGCCTTGAATGCAAATGTAACCAAAAATATGTTCTACGCTAATGTTCGGAAGTACCCTTCCGTAATGGAAATGTCCCTCTACGGAGATAACATTCCAACGGATGTGTATACGAATCTGGTAGATACCATTCACGAGAGCCTTCCGTTATTGCACCGTTATATGGACCTGCGTAAAAAGTTGCTTGGTGTGGATCAATTGCACATGTATGACCTGTTCGCTCCGCTCGTAGACGAGTACAAAATGGATATTACCTATGAGGAAGCGAAACAAACCGTCAAAGATGGCCTGACACCACTCGGCAAGGACTATGCAGACGCATTGCAGACTGGATATGATAACCGTTGGATCGATATATATGAGAATGAAAATAAACGTTCTGGCGCATATGCCTGGGGCGCTTACGGCACTCACCCATATGTCTTGTTGAATCACAAAGATAACCTGAACAGCATGTTTACACTGGCACATGAAATGGGTCACGCTCTTCACTCACATTACTCGGACACAACACTTCCGTATCGTGATGCACAGTACACCATCTTCCTGGCCGAAGTTGCATCTACAACCAACGAAGCGTTGCTCATGGATTATCTGCTTAACAAATCAACAGATCCGAAGGAAAAGTTGTATCTGCTGACCTATTATGCCGATCAATTCCGTACAACAGTATTCCGTCAAACCATGTTTGCTGAATTCGAGAAAATCATTCATGAACGTGCGGAACAAGGTGACGCATTAACACCACAATTGTTATCCGAGATCTATTATGATCTGAACGTTAAATATCACGGTAAAGACATGGTTGTCGACAAAGATATCGAAATGGAATGGGCTCGTATTCCCCACTTCTATAACAGCTTCTACGTTTACAAATATGCTACAGGCTTCTCCGCAGCGACCAGCTTCTCCAAGCAAATCCTGGAAGAGGGCCAACCAGCTGTTGACCGTTATCTTGGCTTCCTGAAGAGCGGTGGCAGTGATTACTCCATCAACATTCTGAAAAAAGCAGGTGTGGATATGTCTACACCACAGCCGATTCGTGAAGCTATGAGTGTCTTCAAGGAACTGATTGAACAGATGGAGCAACTAACCAAATAAGGTTGTCTTTCCATGTGACCTGCATCCCTTGCCCGTTTGGGCAGGGGATTTTATCATCAATGCAAGATGCAACATACCCGAATATGGGTAATGCATATCTAGTTCTCAATTGTTCAACAAGGAGGCAACACCATGAAAATGCAATGGGCACTCATAGCAGGTCTTGTTTTTGCACTGCTCACGGGGATCTTTGCGGTCATTAATGTGGATTCCGTACAAGTTAACCTGTTATTTAACACGGTACAAATTCCGCTGATCTTGCTCATTCTCGGTTGTACACTGATCGGTGGAATTATTGTAGGTTCATATGGCATTTATCGCCAATACCGACTGCAACGCGAGAACAAGCAATTGAAATTGCGTGTATCTGAATTGGAAAGTTCCGCGACAAGCAAATCTACGTTGGATTCTTTCAAATCGATGGATTCGCTTGACTCAAATGAATCCGACAGCCTATTGGAGAATGATTCGATCCAGAGTCAGCGCAAAGGAAACCCTACGGGGACATTGTAACCAACAGAGTCAGCCTGCTGGCGAGTCAGGAATGGTAGTATCACATTCGCTCCCCCAGACAGGCTGTATTTTGTTTCACACCATACCCACGTTCCAAGGAGGAAATTAAACAATGAGTTTTACGATTGATGAATCTTACGTTCTATCTTTTCTGAAAAAATTGCTGGACACACCAAGTCCAAGTGGTTACACACATCATATTATCGAGATGATCCGCAAGGAAGCAGAATCACTGGGCATCGCCTGTGAGCTGAATAACAAGGGCGGTGCAGTGCTTACATTGCCAGGGCAGGATTCGTCCAAGACGATTGCTTTGAGCGCCCACGTGGATACGCTAGGGGCCATGGTGCGCTCCATTACATCTTACGGCACATTGAAACTGACCTCTGTTGGTGGATTTTCCATGCAAAGTATCGAAAACGAATATTGCACCATCCACACTCGGGATGGAAAGACATATACAGGCACCATTCTCTCCCTTCACCCATCTGTACACGTCTATCCGGACGCACGCACCTTTGAACGGACCGAGAGCCATATGGAAGTTCGAATCGATGAAGTCGTCTCTTCCAAGGAAGATGTGTTGAAACTTGGGGTCGCTGTTGGTGATTTTATCTCCTTCGATGCTCGTGCAGTCATCACGCCGAGTGGTTATATCAAATCACGTCATCTGGACGACAAAGCCAGTGTGGCTGCCCTCTTCGGTATCCTTGAGTCTGCTCATCGCGAAGGCTGGAAACCATTACATAACGTCTCTCTGCTCATCTCTAACTATGAAGAAGTCGGGCATGGCGCATCGTATATCCCTGCGGAAATCAGTGAAATGATCGCTGTTGACATGGGAGCCATCGGTGATGACCTCAGTTGTAAAGAAACCGACGTTTCTATATGTGCCAAAGATTCTTCTGGCCCGTATGACTATGATATGACTAGCCGTCTCATTGAGCTGGCCAAACAAGATGGAATGGATTACGTCGTCGACATTTATCCCCACTATGGCTCAGATGGCAGTGCAGCATTACGCGGAGGAAACAATATCCGAGCAGCACTGATCGGTCCAGGGGTTCACGCGTCTCATTCCATGGAGCGTACGCATAAGGATGCTGTCCTGAATACGGCACGATTGCTCGCTGCCTACATTACAACCAAGTAAAGCAAAATCATTTACAATAACGAAATCATCATGATGACATCCATATGTCTCGTCTAACCAAAAAGGACACTTCCAAGCACAGCAAATCGGTGTGCGTTCGGAAGTGTCCTTTGTTTCATATCTTTTAATCTGCCTGTTCCACATATGCATGATATTTACGATCCAATATCTCAAACTCTGCCTTGTGATCACGTATTTCATTTCTTAGCACATGCATGGTCTTTCGAACCGCGCTCAGTCCATCCTTCACCTGACGTTCGGCTTTGCGAATTTTGTCCTGAACCATCCAATCCACGAAGAGGTTATCGAAGAAATAGTCAGCGAAGGAAAGCAGACCTCCCAGATGCAGATCGGCGTGTACTGCCATCTCTACATCCTCCAGTTCCTTCTGAAAACGTCGTAGACGCTTACCTGCATCCATAATGGCGACCTGAGCGTCATCCATTCGTCCTCGCTTGATATGCGTGGAGATTACCCCACCACCCATCATGTCATATACGCCCCAATTGCCTGCCGAAGCCAAAGCCTTCTCGGCACGTTCAAGGGCATAGAGCAGGTATTCCCCCTCTCGGAAAGCTTCATCCAGTTCCTGTAGTTCGCTTGCAAGATGCTCCCGGTTCTCGGCCATGTGTTGCAATTCCGCATCCTGGTCCAGCAGACGACCTTCCTTCTTCCCCCACAGCGCGTTGTAGTCGCTCTGCCAGTACTGATACTGCCGCCCGCCCTCCAACTCCTGCTCCACATGAATTCGTTGCTCCTGTACATCTTGTAACATGCGACAAGCGGTGTCGTATGCCGCCTTGCTCTCCATCAGTTCCAGCTCTTCCTTCTCCAGACGTTCTGTCTTCTTACCAATCAGTTGATAGAAAAATGCTGACAATGTCATACTGTTCAGTCGATCAACGTCCTTCTGCTCCTTCTG
This sequence comes from Paenibacillus sp. FSL H8-0079, assembly GCF_037991315.1. NCBI lineage: Bacteria > Bacillati > Bacillota > Bacilli > Caryophanales > Paenibacillaceae > Paenibacillus > Paenibacillus sp. FSL H8-0079. Next base: position 2,243,089 of record NZ_CP150300.1, on the reverse strand, counting down.
GAGATGCTCCAGACGACGCTTTACCTTTGTTTCCCATTCGCTTTCCTCCGTTTGTAGCTTCTCTAGACGCTTGGTCCATTTCTCGTAAATTCTCCCCTTTTCCTTGAGCACTGCCAACTGTTCATTCATTTGCTTATACATATATGTGGTGTTCTCTCCTTCTATGGAATTCTTTACTTATACAACGTAATGAATATACTAAACGTTTCACATTAAATCGCAAATTCGCAGACAAAAGACGCCCTCTCCTCCTATGCGACATAATGTCACGAAGGAAAAAAGGGCGACGGTTAATCATAAATCAAGACTTGCTCTGTTCAATCTGCTCTGCAAGTTCATTCAGAACGGTCCAGCGTTCCATCAATTCGTCCAGATGACGCTCAGCCTCAACCTGCTCCGCCATCAACTCCTGCAGACGGGCAGAATCACTAAATGACTCTTCCATCTCTTTGTTAATCCGGACAAGATTGGCTTCGGCCTTCTCAATATTTTCATCAATCTGATCGTATTCACGTTGCTCCTTGAAGCTGAATTTCAACTTCGGTTTAGCCGCTGACACAGCAGGCGTCGTTTTCTCCGATGACTGCTTCACCTTCGCTACTCCTGTGTCACTCTCTTGATTAGTTCCAGGTGCATTTTTCAGCATCCATTCCGCATACTCACTGTAGTCGCCAACGTGTACACGTACAGCACCGTTGCCCTCAAAAGACAGCACTTTATCCACAGTACGATCAAGGAAATAGCGATCATGGGATACCACAAAGACAACACCCGGGAAATCATCCAGATAGTCTTCAAGTACAGCAAGTGTCTGGATGTCCAGATCATTCGTCGGCTCATCCAGCAGCAATACATTCGGAGCGGCCATCAGCACACGCAGCAGATACAGACGACGCTTCTCTCCACCAGACAGACGGGAGATTGGCGTCCACTGGGATGCCGGGGTAAACAGGAACCGCTCCAGCATCTGAGATGCTGTAATCAGAGAGCCATCAGCTGTTTTCACATTCTCGGCCACTTCCTTGATGTACTCAATCACACGAAGAGATTCATCCATCTCCTGATGCTCCTGTGTGAAGTAGCCCAGATTGACCGTAGGACCGACGTCAACCACGCCTGCATCGGGTTCCAACTTGCCAGATATCATCTGTAGCAACGTGGACTTACCACTACCATTCGGCCCAACAATACCTACCCGATCTCCAGGTACAGCAATATAACTCAGATCTTCGATCAATTTGCGACCACCGACGGATTTGGAAAGATGCTCAATCTCCAGAATCTTTTTACCCAGACGAGTGGAGCCAACCGATACTTCCAATGAACCCGAGCGCTGAATTCCTTGTTGATCTTTAAGTTGTTCGAAGCGATCAATTCTCGCTTTTTGTTTCGTTGTCCGTGCCTTGGCACCGCGACGAATCCACGCAAGCTCTGTCCGAAGCAAGTTCTTACGCTTCTGTTCGGAAGAAGCTTCCCGTTCTTCCCGCTCCGCCTTCAGTTCCAGGAAACGTGTATAGTTGGCTTCGTATCGGAACAAACGTCCATGATCCAATTCCAGCATGACATTCGCCACACGATCCAGGAAATACCGATCATGCGTAATCATAAGCAATGCGCCGCGGCGTTTCTGCAAGTATTGCTCCAACCAAACGACCGAATCGTTATCAATATGGTTCGTCGGCTCATCCAGAATGAGCAGTTCACAAGGATGAATCAGCGCAGCAGCGAGTGCTACCCTTTTGCGTTGTCCACCAGACAATGTGCCCATCAGTGCATCGAATTGACGAATACCCAGTTTGGACAAAATGCTCTTCGCTTCACTCTCCATCTGCCAGAGCTGAAGCTGCTCCATTTGCTGATTCAAACGTAATAATCGCTCTTGCAAGGCTGGATCGGACGAATTCAGTTCCAATAATTCCATGGTTTCCGTATATTCACGCACGGTTTTCATTTCCATGCTGTCACCTTCGAATACTTGTTGCAGTACCGTATTATCCGGATTGAAGTCCGGATTCTGTGCCAGGAACTGAATACGTACGTCATTACCAATGGAGATCTGTCCCGCATCTGGGGGTTCCATACCAGAGATCACACGCAAAAACGTGGATTTACCGGTTCCATTTACCCCAACGACACCAATCTTGTCCTGATCAGCCATGCCAAATGAAGCATCCTTGAACAATATTTTTTCGCCATAACTTTTTGCAATTTGCTCTACCGTCATTATGTTCATTGTTCGTACCCACTTCTCTGTAAATTAAAATTCAATATCACGTACATCCGTGCACTCACTTTACACTTGTAAAAAAGAACGGCATCCATCCAGAAACAATGCTGCTGCAAAAGCAATTCGTTTGTTCAGATGTTCCTCATTAAACTCCGGATTCAACATAATATCCATCTTCAGCCGGTCCAGAATTCCAATATAGGCTTCCGCGAGCAATACAGGCTCAGGTACACTTGCACTTTCCAATACCTCACACACCATGCTCATGTATTGGTTCATAAATGCCTTCATGAATTTCATCAGATCCGGATCATTATTGGGTGCCATAAAGAAGAGCTTGGTATGATTGCGGCGCTCATAATAATACGTAAGGTGGGTCTTAGCTATTGCTCCAAGTTTATCACCTGTGTTCTCATGCGAGTTCAAAGCATATTCAAGACGGCTGATAAAGCTGTTACAGTCCCGCTTGGATACTGCGATAAAAAGTTGTTCCTTGCTTTTGAAATATAAGTAAATGGTGCCTTTTGCGATGCCGGCTTCGTCTGCAATATCAGACATTTTCGTCTCATAAAAACCTTTCGAGCCAAAAATACCATAGGCCGCATCCAAAATAGCCTCCGATTTGTCCCCCTGTACAGTGCTCAAATGTACTCCCCCTTACCACGCCAAAATGTTACCTAAACCAATCGCCACACATCCACCGATCACCGAGCTAAGCACGTTCACCAGGTCGTTACTCATCCATGCCCAGCCACGAGCCCGAACCGTCGGATGCCCGCAATGTTCATGTACCTCAACTTCACGGCCACAGACGGTACAACGATACATCATCTGAACGGTTGCGCCCAGATAGGAATCGGCAAAAGCACCTGCCATTCCACCCACAAGGCCGACAAAAGTCCAACTAAACAGACTAAGCCCTTCTATCCCGGCGATCCAGGAAAACAAGAATGCTCCCGCACCAATCAGTGCCCCGCCTACGGCTGCAGCCACGGTGCCAAGAAGTGAGACACCTCCTGAAGCACCTGGCGTAAGTACCTTCCACGTGAGAACAGAGCGCGGCGGCTTGCGACTGAGACTCCCAATTTCGGTTGCCCATGTATCCGATGTAACGGTAGCCATTACACCAATGAAAGCATATACCCATGCCGGATGTGGAAATATCCAGTATCCCAGACATAGGAACATGCCCATCCCACCATTAGCCATCACTTGTCCGGCATCCCGATTTCCTGACTTGGCATAGGATTTCTCCAGCTCCTGCTTCCGATCTTTACGAAACCTGGAGAGCAACGTTGAAGTAATGAAAAACAACAATAACGTGCCAAACCAGAACAGGTTACCGGCTCCGTAATATATCGTTCCCATCATGATGGCTGCCAGGCAGCCAGACAGGGTTAGCGACTTTTTCGCATAGGCAGCACCTGCCACCATAGAAGCGCATACGGCGCCAATAATCCAATCCATAATGTCTCCTGCATGCAGCATATGTACAGCCCGCATGACGTTTATTGTATTTTTGAAATTCAATTATACCACGGTTTGATCCCAATGCCGAAACTCCTTACGCCAGCACACAAAAAACCTGTTTTGGTCTCGTGTAGAAGTACCAAAACAGGTTATTGATCAAACGTTAAAACAAGATAACTTCCCTTTAACGTATCCTTCGTATCCTTTATAATCCAGTGTTCCTATGTTCTAATTCAGACCCGCTTCGCTCCGCCAATGACCCCATATCGGTAGAGTACTCTGCGACCAAACCAGTTGAACAATCGATCCGTCAGGAATCCCATAAAGCCCAGGGAAATCAGCCCGACAAAGATCCAATCCGTCCGGAAAAAGAGTCTGGAATTCCAGATCAAGTAACCGACTCCTTCATTCGAGGCAATCATCTCAGCACCGATTATGGCCATATAAGAAGTCCCCATCGCCAGTCGCACACCCGTGAAGATATACGGGGTTGTTGCCGGAACAATTACATGTAACAGAATCTGCCGTTCATTGGCTCCCATACTGCGGGCCGACCGGATTTTATCTTCTTCAACGGAGAGCACACCTGTCAGTGTATTCAGCACAACAATGAAGAAGGTTGCGTACATAATAAGCGCGATCTTGGATTGCTCTCCAATTCCGAACCACACCAGGAATAAGGTAATAAAGGCAATTGGCGGGATAAAACGTATAAAGTTAAGGAATGGCTCGGCGAACAGCCGGATGATATGCACCTTGCCAATAATTAATCCTACTGGAATAGCAATGATGCTTCCCAGTACCCAGCCCGCCAGTACACGAGTGAAGCTGATTCCGATATACTGCATCAGCGTACCGTCAGCAATCAGTTCGCGTGCTCCCAGGATCGTGTGCCACGGACCAGGGATTACGTCAGGCCCATAGATGAGGGCGCCGAGCTGCCAGATTAAGATGACCGTTACCCATAGAAGCGGGATAGACACCCATTTTTTCTCCAACCATTTCATCTTACATATCACCTCAGTTATTCTTCAAAGTGGCCTTGAATTCGGTCATACAGGGTGTTGAACTCAGACGAGGCGATGTTCCTCGGGTAAGGTAAGTTGTTGTGGTAAATATCTGTTATATTCGAAGATGGACCTACGGACATAATGCCTATGCGCTCACCAAGCAATAACGCCTCCTGAATATCGTGGGTGACAAAGATAACGGTCTTATGGGTTTCTTTCCAGATATTCACCAGTTCCTTCTGCATAGTCCTCCGCGTCATCGCGTCCAGCGCGCCGAATGGCTCATCCATCAGCAAGATCGCCGAGTCATTCGCAAGTACGCGGGCCAATTGAACCCGCTGCTTCATGCCACCTGATAGCTCTTTTGGAAATTTGCCCTCATGAGCACTCAGTCCAACAAGCTGAATGTAACGATCAGAGATCTCACGCCGTTGTGTCTTAGGCACCTTGGACATTCGAAGCCCGAATTCAACATTCTCCCTCACGGTTAACCATGGAAAGAGAGACGAATCCGCCTGCTGAAATACCATCGCCCGATCCCTGCCCGGTCTGTCAATCTCCTTGTTATCTACCTTAAGTTGTCCCCCCGACTTGGAGATAAAACCCGCGATCATGTTCAGCAACGTTGACTTTCCGCACCCGCTGGGACCAAGCAGGACAAAGAATTCTCCTCCCTTGATGACCAGATCGACATCCTTAATGATATAATGCACATCCCCATTGCTCGGGGCATGATACGTTTTCCGAAGCTGTTCAATATGAATGGTATGCTGAGTTGCAGGTAAGGACATAACGGACACCTCCCATTTGAAAATAAATTATTTACGGTATGTCACTTTATCCGGCAGCGTCTGTTGGAGAGAAGTCAGATTGAGTTTGGTGTCGAGATCAAAATCCTGTTCGATGATTCCGGTGTCCACCATATATTTCTTCTGACCTGCCAAACTATCATAAGCAGCCTGCGTAAATCCAACTTCCCATGGATTGATCGGAAGGTCTTTCAACGTGGCATCTTTAGGCTGTTTGGTCTCTTGATACATCAGATCTGCAACCTCTTCAGGATGCGCTTGAGCATACGTGGATGCCTCATCAAGCGCCGCAAGAAAATCACTTACCGTCTCGGGGTTTGCCTGAATGAATTCATTACTCGATATCAGCCCCATACCAAGGCGTATAGGCGTCTGGGACATATCCGTCAGCTGATGCACTCCTTCGAGTGCATCGAATTTATCAGTTAACGCGGAACCGATTACCCAAGTGGCATCAAGGGCTCCCTGTTTCAGTGCGATGTAGGACTCATCAAAAGCCCCCTGACCAATTTGCGTCACATCACTGAGCGCCAATCCCTGATCCTTCAAATATTCATCCCATAGATATGGAATAAATGTGCCTCGAATGAAGCTTACTTTCTTGCCCTTCAAATCCGCTCCGCTCTGAATATCCTCCCTTGCATACAGCTTCCAGGCAGCTGCCGCTTCATCCGTAGCCTGACCTGCAGAAGCGATGACTGAATATTCCCCTTTAGCCAGAGCATTCAAAACGGGGAAATCTGCCCCATACGCAATATCTACCTGTTTGATAAATAGTGCATTTACACCTTCAGCCGGTGAACCAAACGTAATACTCTCTGCATCAATGCCTCTGTTTTCAAAAAAACCTTTGGCAATGGCTACCCTGAACGTTGGGTTGGTACTCGTATCTGCGATTCGAATTTTTACATTATCGGCATTTTTGCCGGTAGCGGCTTGGGTTCCCGATCCTGCTGCGTTTGAACTGCATCCGGATAATAGGAGTGCCGTAGCCAGGAATAATATCAATATGCCGGTTACTATGGATGGTTTTCTCACAATATACACCCCATTCGATCTAGTCATGATTCTTGACGCCTAACCGCCTGACTTGCCTTCATCCGACGTTGCCACACAGGCTGCCCCCTCCATAAATGGAAGAGTTGTCTCTACGCTCACGATGGATGCAGAACCTTTGGGTGCTGCTCCCGGTACCCTGTAGGTGGAGACATCAATAGCTTCGATGGCAATCTCCTGCGGTTTTTTCAACTGCGGAACCCACTGATAAGGAACTCGATACGAGCGATAGACCATATTGGTATTCCGCCCATCCGTGTATGGGGAGACATACTCCCAGACCAGCTCATGCTCCGCTGTCACTTCGAACAATCTGCCATTGGAACCCTCGGTTATTAGGGTGTTGCCGTTAGGTAAACGCTGGGCGGAACTGATGTATGGGCTATAAAATTTATAAGAATCCGTCGGAACCGAGAAACCTGCTTCTGCCGAGGTATATTGCCAGACAATCTCCAGGGTGACCGGGTTAATCTCCAGTACACGGGAGTGATCCCGAATCGCATGTTTCAATCCAAATGGGGAAGCAGGATTTGGAAGGCCATAACCTGCCCAGCCGCCGTTGTCGAATACGAGCAAGTTTCCTTCTCCCGGTAGACCTTGGGGAATGATATGTGCATGATGCTGCCCAATGATCGTACCGATGTGCTTCGCTTCAGTTGAAGTATAGTCCGGCCCTAGTCTCCACACGATCTTTCCGCTCTGTCTATCTGTAATGGCGATAATGTTGGCCTCTCTGGCGTCCCAGATAATATTGTCAGGGTGGAACCGTTCGTCCCCGTCTTCATAGAAGCGATTGGGTCCAACATAAGAAGCGGAATTAATATGTAACCAGTCACCGACACCACCGCCAAGATGACCGAAAGAGCGTGTATTCGGGTCACGGAACAGGACATTTCGAGCAGCTTCATCAAAACCTAATTCTTCAAAGTGCTCGTTAGGCAGCCACTCCCAGAGTACCTTCCCCTCCCAATCCACTTCGATAATGGCATCATCAAGCAATGGCTTATCTGAAATTTGCGGGTTACTCACATTTTTGTGAGCCAGAATAAGTGTTTTGCCACTCTTCGTCTTCGGCGCAAGCCCAGGTGCATAGTAACCTACCGGATTACCCTCACGCTGGTAATCATGATGCTGGCGGGCATACCACAGTGGCTCATACCCCGGATCTTCGATATGTTCGTAGCTATTGTATTTCCATACAATGTTGCCGTCCCAATCCACTTGGACCAGATCGACATTGTCCTGAATACCGAACTTCGGATCTCTCCGACCCGTGCTGCCCAGCACGTAGCCGCCAGGCAATATTTTGGCAGGAAACCCTAACAATCCTTTCCACAGGTGAACCTCCTTGCCATTCATGTCGATCAACACTACACCTTCCTCACCTGCCTGATAGACGGTATAACCGCCCCAAGCCTTATCCGGATTGTATAGCGTTGCTCCAGTTGGATATATTGTTGAGTGTCCCATGGATCATCTCTCCCCTAGAATGTTTTGTAGAATGGAATGTCGAATATCACTACTTGATTCAACTTCAATAACTGAGATAGTTACTCTTCCCGGTATTTTCCCGCTGCTTCTGCTCAAGGTCACGTGTGGAAGACTGCTCGTGTTCTTGTATCCCATTGTTCTCCGCCAATTCCAGCACCGTGTCCGAGAATCCCTCCAGATTCGCTACCACCCGCTCATAGAATTGACTCTGTTGCTCCAGCTCCTCCGTTGTAAAACCCTCAAACAGAAGCGTAATACATCGAGCACCGATGTTGCTGTTTCTCGCATACATCTCCCGCCCGCTGGATGTGATGTCCAGTAAAACCGTCCGCCGATCGTCTTCCTTTCGTCTGCGGATGGTGAGTCCCTTTTTCTCCAACTTATCGGTTAGAGCAGTAATGGCACCGGATGTAAAATCCAATTGTTCTGCCAAATCTCCAAGCCGTTGTTCACCTTCACGAATGATTTTGTGCAGTATAAGCATGCCTGGAAGGCTGATGCCCTCTACAGAGATGCGATCCCGCTCTTTGACGAATCGTCTGACCATTTTGCGGAATAACCAGTCCGTCCGCTCCAACGCTTCCCAATCTCTATCGCTCATTCCATATCCTCCTTATTTAACTGAAGTTCAACAGCGCACAAAAAAAGGCCCCCGAGGACATTCCTTAGAGGAGTAGTCCCGGGAGCCTTTGGTGGTCCAATCAGCTCGCTTCTGTTTTCAGTTCAAATTATTTCACTGTTCATTTAATGAGTATTAAAATAATTGAGATCATCATATAACCAACTAACCCAACCTGTCAAGTGCGAATTATGTTAGTGATCTTTTCTTTTTGCAGTCATTCTCCGCTAGGTTGAAATTACTTATCCTGTTTTAAGTTTCAATTCAGGTTTCCCGTTTACACTATTCTCAGATCGAAACATCTACAATTACATCTACGACAAGCTACGATTCAGTTCGTACTCAACTACAGAAATGAGGATTATCCATATGAATATGAAAAGAGTCATTATTATAGGCACAATGATTGTCACCATGTCCTTCGCCGGAACAGCATGGGGCCAATCTGCCATCTCTCCCATACCAACAGCTAAATGGTCCATTCTTGACCTAGATACTCGCGAGGGAAACAGTGACGAACTGCTCAGCGCTCTGAATCAGCCTTCAGAAGCAGACCTGTATCTGGAACTGTACAGCGGCAAATCACTGAGGACGATTACGGAAGAAAACTACGGGAACTTGAATGAGGTCATAGCTATACAAGTAAGGCAGCTCAGGGAGCAGTTGGATGGGCGACTTTCAAATGGAAGTATCAGTTCAGAGCAACATGCTGCACAACAAGCCGAACTGGAAGAGTTGGTCACACAGAGTGCGAATACATCTTATACCTTAGCGTAAATTAGTAGCGTATCCTTTCGATAGAGATTTGAAAATTTCCCTAATAGCACAGCAAAAAGGAGCGTATGCACGCCCCTTTCTTGTACCCTATTCACCTCAAGCAGGTATGATGTGTAATCCTTATTGCGCTGCCCCAATCGTACAGGCACCCCAGGATTCGCCGTCCCATGCCAGTTCGAGCACATCGCCTGCTTGTGTTGGTCCAACACCTTGGGGTGTTCCTGTAAAAATGACATCGCCCGGCCCCAGGCCGTAATGGTGACCTACATAATCCACAATATCCTGTAAACTGAAGATCATGTTACCAATGTTACCACGCTGAACTTCCTCACCATTTTTGGTCAATGTAAAGTCTTTCTCCAGCAATGTTGCCGCACCTGGGAATGTCTGAAATGCAGTAACCGGCGCAGAATTTTTGAACCCTTTGGCCGCTGTCCAAGGGTGACCCTTTTTCTTAATCACGGTCTGTACATCACGTAATGTAAAATCAATACCAAATGCATACTCATCCACCAGCTCATCTACCGCTACACCTGGCTCATAACTACGGCCGATTCGCACGACCAGTTCAGCTTCATAGTGAACTTCACCTTGGGTAGCAGGCAATTCAAGGGTTTCACCATTCAAGGATACGACTGCATGAGAAGGTTTCATAAAGATCATCGGCTCATCCGGAACCGCGTTACCCAATTCTTCCGCGTGAAGTTTATAATTGCGTCCTACACAGTATACATTGCGAATATTAGTCAACATGGGTATATAACCACCTTTATTAGGTTCATTAGTGTATATGGAGTAAATTAAGGTCTGAAGAATCGGCTGCTCGTCTCCTGAAATGCATGTTCCCATACGTCAGGCCGGTTTGTACATAACATGAGCTCTGGATCTACTGCCGCCAGTCTCTTCATAATCGTCTTGTCATCCACCGTCCAAGCCATCACACGAATGCCTGCACTTCGCATCTCGTTCATTAAGGATTTGTCCACATTGGTATATCCAATCGAGAGGAATGTACAATTCATTTGCCGCAGCGCGGTTAACAGGTCACCTGGTCGTGCATCGATAATTAGCCCCGTCTGGATATCCGGTGCAAGTTTCTTCACTTCAATCAGAGCGGCAGGTTCAAACGAAGTGATCACCACATCATTCTGCATATGTCTTTTTCTCACTTCATATATAACCGCGGCAGGCAGACCAGGGTACATATCTCCCTGCGTTTTCAGTTCGATGTTCAAACGCACTCTGCCGCACGAACGATCAAGTAGTTCACTTAGAGCCGGAATCCGCTCACCTTTGTAGGTCTTGTTTTTCCACGCTCCGGCATCCAGCCGTTGCAGATCAGCCCAATCGGTTTCCCGAACCAAGCCCTTGCCATTCGTCGTGCGATCCACTGTAAAATCATGAATGATCACGGGCACACCATCACGCGACAACTGCACATCCAGCTCCATCCACTGAACTTCTGGCCGTTCCATGGCCATCAGGAATGCAGCCATCGTATTCTCTGGTGCAATGGAAGAAAATCCACGGTGCGCTACACAAAGGTTGTTCATTCGATTCCCTCCTCAAAAAGGTTCTCAATTGGGCGAAGCGACTCCACTCGCATCATATCGAATGCCTGGAGAAAGCTTTGCCATCTGCTCCAGCAGCAGTCTGTTCGCCTCATCAATCATCGGAATGGCCTGGCCAAGCCCTGCCTCATAAGGGATGACTTTCATACTGCAATTAGCATCGCTACTACAGCGTGCCTGAAATACAGCCGTTTTCCACGTTTCTTCGGTTGTGGATCTGGAGAAAATAAAATTCCCCGTACTATATGCAATCCACTTCCCTTTATAGTACTCCAACCCTTGCAATACATGCGGATGACCACCTATGACCAGATCCGCACCCGCATCTACAAACTCATGAGCCAATCGAGTCTGGTCACTATTCGGAGTACTTACCCGTTCCTCTCCCCAGTGTGCAACCACAATGACCAGGTCCGCCTTCTTACGGGCCTCCTGAATCGCTTTGACTGCCCCTGTGGAATCATAGGCTTCAGCGACGCCAGCCCGATTGCCCTCAGCCTTCCAACTCGTTTCCGGTACCACTCGGGAGAACCCCAGCAATGCGATCTTCATGCCTTTGCGTTCCAGGTACGCTGGTGCATAGGCCTCATCTTTGTTCATGCCAGCCCCGGTGTGAGCTATGCCATACTCCTTGAGATAGGTTAGCGTATCCACCAAGCCCTCTACACCTTGATCCAGAATATGATTGTTAGCCAAATTCACGGCATCAAAACCCGCAGAGGCCATTGCCGCCAATGCTTTGGGCGAAGATTTATATACATATGTTTTGTCAACTGCACCGGTACCACCCAGGGTTATTGGTGTCTCCAGGTTACCGATGGTAAGATCATCATCCTTGAATAACCTGCCGAGTTTAGCAAAGGGATAGTCATAACCGTTCTTATCCAGCAGTTCGGCAACTTTACCAGAGAACTGGATATCGCCAACAAAGTTAATCGTGACATCCTTCGCTGAATTGGAAGGTTTCGACGTCCCTGATTCGGTATCCACACCTGCATTTCCCTTGGTGCTGGATGGTGTCGAAGTTGCCGCAGGTTTTTTCGTTCCGGAATCGGCTTTCCCAGTATTGATGTTGCTTGCAGCGTCAGGTGTCGCTACGCCGGATGTTTTTTCTGCATCCTCTGTTGTCTCTTCATCCGTTGCTTTAGGACCTTCTTCCGAAGTCTCATCAGATTCCGCGTCTGGAGAACTTACTTGATCACCGCCTTTGGCATCAACTCCAATGGAAGGCTGATCCTGATCCACTATCTCTTGCTTCACCGGCTGGTCTGCCTGTTGCTGACGTGTATTAATGACATAAAAAATGCCCACCAGACCAATTGCCATGATCAATACAATATTAACTATCCTTATAATTCTGCTACGGGCACGTTTAACTTTTTTCTTCTCTACACTTCGCTCTGATCTCGGGGGATACATAAGCAACTCCTCTTCTTCTTCACAGCCATACATACCATTATATCAGGCATATTCTGGATTTCCATCATTCCTTGGAACTGTATCGATTCGAAGGGTATTAACTCGGTTAACTTCCAGATATTCATGCAAAAAAAGCCGTCTCTTCTGTAGATAAATCTACATTCGAGACAGCTCTCTTGCTGTACTTAATCTGCCGCTAGTTCTTGTGTAGCCTGAACAGACATTTCCTTCGCTTGTCTGATGCAATCAGGCAAACCTACACCCTCATAACCGGCACCTGCGATGTACACGCCAGGTAATTTGCTGCCAAGATCCTCACGAAGAGCGGCAATATGTTGGAGGTGTCCCACCGGATACTGTGGCATCGATTTGCGAAGCCGTGTAATTTCGGAGAAAATCGGCACCGCTTCGATGCCCATGGTCTCTCTCAGATCTTTGAGAACCAGATCCGTGAGCGCCTCATCCGGAAGCTCTACGTTCTGTTCGTCTCCAGAGCGACCAACATAACAGCGGAGCAATACTTTATCATCCGGACTGGTATGCAACCATTTCGTCGATGTCCACGTGCAAGCCGTAATATTCCGGCCCTCTTTCCGCGGAACGAGGAAACCCGATCCGTCGAATACATGCTCGACCTCTTTTTTCTCAAAAGCGAGTACCACATTGGCTACAGACACATAGTTAATCGCATCCAGAGCTGCTGTATCCACGTGAGGCTTCAACAGCTCTGACGCAATATACGTCGGCACAGTAACCACTACATCATCCGCTTCTAGCTGTTCACCATTCTCCAGTTCAACACGGTATCTGGTCTCCGCTCCGTCAAGACGCTGCAGCGACTTCACCGCAGTGTTCAGACGTTGATCCACATCCTGCAACTCATGTACGAGGGCGTGAACAAGGCTCTGCAATCCCTGGCGAAAGTTCAGAAAGGCACTTCGTTTCGTTCCGGTATGCGTCTCAGCCGGTTTACGACCAGTCATCATGCCCCGGATCAAGCTTCCGTAATCGCGCTCTACTTCTCCGAACTGCGGGAAGGTAGCCTGAAGACTCAATCGCCGCATATCACCCGCATAGATTCCCGCGAGCAGTGGTTCCGTCAGGTTCTCCAGCACTTCTGCTCCAAGACGACGTTCAATCATATAACCGAGCGATTCATCTTCTGTTGTACGACGCGGCGGGATGACAAAATCCATCAACGCGCGCAGTTTGCCTGCCGGAGAAACCAAGCCACTTCTCAGGAATGGTCTTAGTTCTGTCGGAATACCAAGAACGAGTCCTGCTGGCATAGGATGAAGCTTGCCACGCTGCATGATATACGTTTTCTTCGACTCCGGATTCTGACTTACCAGCTCATGATCGATCTCCAATTCTTTGGCAAGATCAATCATTGCTGTTTTGCGAGCCAGAAAAGAATCCGGCCCTTTTTCAATCACAAATCCATCCCGGTGCAGTGTCTCGATCATGCCTCCCATGGACGAGGTTTTCTCGACCAAAGTAATCACAGGTTCAACGCCCGCTTCCCGGTAATGCTTGCGGATATAAAATGCCGCGCTGAGGCCAGTGAGGCCACCGCCGACAACAACAACACGGCGTTTCTTGTTACCCATTACTCATCCGACCCTTGCTGCCATTGGCTTATAATAACGTCGCTTAATGTCTCCATGTATAGAGGATCGCTATTGAGAGAATCAATACGCATGAGGCGCATGTCGATCTCTTTGGCAATCGCTTTGGCCTCAATATCGAGATCATAGAGGACTTCGAGATGATCCGAGACGAACCCGATTGGTGCCACAAGTACATCCTCTACCTGTTCACGAGAAAGTTCCTGTAACGTATCCAAAATATCCGGTCCGAGCCACGGCTCAGCTGTTCGTCCAGCACTTTGCCAAGTAAATTGCCAATTGGTAATGCCTACACGTGAGGCAATCACTTCCGAAGTCTCCAGCAATTGTTGCGGGTATGGATCACCCATCTCCACAATACGTGCTGGCAAGCTGTGTGCACTGAACAACACCTTCACATCTCCGCGTTTCGCTCCAGCTTCCTCGAACATATCCAACTTCGCACTGACTCGCGTAGACAACGCCTGAATTAACTTCGGATGCAGATGATAGCTCTCAATAAAGGACATATGAACGCCCAGCTCTTCTGCTTTTTCACGCGCACGCTTAATATAGCTGCCTACACTCATCGTTGAGAAATGAGGCGCCAGTACAATGCCAATTGCTGTCTGAATTCCATCCTTCGCCATCTGTTCCACGCCATCCTCAATAAACGGATAGGCATGCTTCAGTCCTTGATAACAACGGAATTCCACATCATTGCCACGCTCATCGCGGTTTAACGTCTCCTGAAGTGCCTTGACCTGATTGTCCGTGTTTTCCCGAAGTGGAAAAACACCGCCAACAATGGCTTCATAACGATCCGTCAGTTCCTTTAATTGCTCGGGTTCAGGCGGACGTCCTCTGCGGATATGTGTGTAATACGCTTCGACACTCTCCAAATTTTCTGGTGTGCCATATGACATCACCAGTACACCTATCGTATTAGTCATTCGTTACCGTCACCCCAGTCTTCAATGCTTCGGCAGAATATTCATGAATATAAGCCGTTAGTTCTCTGAGTTTATCAAGAGATGCTTCAGGAAATAGTCCGTGTCCCAGGTTAAAAATGTACCCCGGCTCCTTGATTCCTTCGTCAATGATCACTTTGGCTTGCTCCTTGATCAGTTCCATCGGTGCAGTCAGCAGATAGGGGTCCAAGTTACCCTGCACGGCGAATTTGCCGCCAAGTCGCTCACGACCTTCCGAAATCGATACTCTCCAGTCCAGTCCAATCACATCAGCTTGCAGATTATGCAACGCTGGCAACAATTCGCCCGATGCGACACCAGGGAAATAGATCTTCGGTACATTCAAATCCGATAATTCGGTAAAGATACGAGTAATCGTAGGCAACACATATGTTCTGAAGTCTTTCGGAGAAAGTGCTCCAACCCAGCTGTCAAACAGCTGGAATGCTTTACCGCCATTCGCAATATGCGCACGGACATATGTAATAACCATATCACCAAGCTTCTGCATCAGCTTATGCCACACCTCAGGCTCGCTGTACATCATCGTTTTGGTGCGGATATACCCTTTCGAAGGTCGGCCTTCGATCAGATAGCTCGCAATGGTGAAAGGTGCACCCGCAAATGTAATGAGAGGCACGTCAAGCTCCTTATCCAGAATTCGAATGGTCTCCAGGATATGTGACAGATCTCCTTCTACGTCAATGGGACGCAAACGATCCACATCTGCAGCGGATCGAATCGGATTATCGATGACCGGTCCAATGTTTTTTACAATGTCAAAATCAATGCCCAGTGAGGCAACCGGATTCATAATATCGGAATACAAAATAGCCGCATCTACACCAAGTTTACGTACCGGCATAAGTGTAACTTCAGCCGCCAGCTCGGGTTGTCGGCAAATCTCTAACAAGGAGTACTTTTCTTTAATTTTGCGATATTCAGGATCGTAACGTCCAGCCTGACGCATGTACCATACCGGAACACGGTCTACCTGTTGTTTGAAACTTGCCCGAATCAGTCGATCATTATAGCTCATATAAGAAGCCTCCAATAGTTTTTGGACTCATAATTACCATTATGCCCTTTTTAAACTGCCGTAACAACCACATGCAGATGCGTTCCACGTGACAATACTATGACATTCCTTACACCCATCCTCCATATGCCAATTATGTTATAATGAAAGAATGGTGTTTTTTAGAGAATTACAGAAATATCTTTGAAAGGAAGTGAAAGCACTTTGAAAACGTGGAAAGTAAACCTCATTGTGCTTTGGTTCGGACAATTTTTGGTCAATTCGGGCATGACCATGATTACCCCATTTTTGTCCCTTTATCTCGCAAGAGATCTGGGCGTTGTTGGGGAACATGAAATTGGCATATGGGCCGGATTTATATTTGCAGCCAATTTCCTCACCTCATTTTTGTTCCAACCGCTCTGGGGCAAGTTATCGGACAAGTATGGTCGAAAGGTGATGCTGCTGCGTTCAGGATTCGGGATGGCCATCGTGATTGCCCTCATGGGTCTGGCACAGAATCCCTGGCAGCTTCTCTTATTGCGTTTGCTTAACGGTACCATCTCCGGTTTCAATCCTGCAGCTGTTGCGCTGATATCGGGTACCACTCCGAAAGACCGCATGGGTTTTGCCATGGGAATCAGTCAGTCCGGGCAGGTTGCCGGCACAATCCTGGGTCCGCTCATTGGTGGCTTGCTAGCGGATGCGGTAGGCTTCCGCCCTATTTTCTACATTACAGGTGGACTGATCTTCGTCGCTTCCATGCTCGCCATGTTCCTGGTAAGAGAGAAATTCGACCGTCAAGAAGCAGCCAAACTGCCGGCACAATCCGTATTGTCCGGTCTGAAAGAATTGAATAAGTCACCTCAACTGCCCGCACTGTTTGCTGTGACGTTTCTGTTACAGTTTGCGATGATTAGCCCCATGTCACTCTTGCCGCTGTATGTGCAGAAATTGCATGCTTCGGATGTAAATGTGGCCTTCTGGGCAGGAATGGTCGGTGCAGTTACAGGACTATCCAATATGGCCATGTCTCCGATTCTCGGGAAGCTGAGTGACCGGATCGGCCCTCACAAGGTGCTTACGTTCTCACTCATAGGAACAGGACTCATGCTTATCCCGCAGGCATTTGTTCAGACCGTGTGGCAGCTCATTCTTGTTCGGTTCATGATGGGTGTGTTCATGGGTGGCCTGCTTCCAAGCGTCAATGCCCTGATCCGTTCCTATACATCAGATAGCATGATTAGCCGGGCATTCAGTTTTAATACGAGCACCCTGGCGCTAGGCAACATGCTTGGAGCGATCATTGGAGGTTTTATGGCAGGATTCATCGGGATTGAAGGTCTGTTTATCGTCTCTGGTGGACTGCTGCTGCTCAATATGGTTTGGGTCAGATTCAAATTGTACAACAAACCTGCTTCGATTCGGGAATCCTGATGCCCTATCCGTTATAAACTAGTCTATCTTACTGTTCTATTTGAAAAAGCCGCTTCCAGCGCCTAATTGGCCTGAAAGCGGCTTTTGTCATTCATGTGCCATTCATTATTTATTTATTAGATTGAATTGTATCGGATAATGTTTCACACCAAACACAAAGGCACTTTGTATCGGTTGCAGAGCCGTTCCCGGTACAAGCTGAATGTGCTCCATGTGCTGGAGCACCGTATGCAAAACTACCCTTGCCTCCAAACGAGCGAGCGGTGCACCCAGACAAAAGTGAATGCCAAATCCAAATCCCATATGCCTGTTCGGCTTGCGATCAGAGATGAAATCTTCCGGGTGTTCGAATTGCGCACCGTCCCGATTAGCTGATCCAACCCAGGAAATCACCTGATCTCCAACTTGTATTGTCTGTCCATTCAGCACTACATTTTCCTTGGCGACCCGCCCAATCGCGACAATTGGCGGATAATATCTCAGCGTCTCTTCAATCGCAGAAGTAATCCGTTCTGGATGTTCGCGCAACTCCTGTTGTAGCTCGGGTTGTTCAGACAGAATACGAACCGCATTGGTAATCAGGTTGGTTGTTGTTTCATTACCGGCAGCAAGTAAGAGAATACAGAAGCCTACCACTTCATCTGAAGTCAATTGCTGATCATCAATCTCCGCAGCAAGCAGTAATGAGATCAGATCATCCTGCGGCTGCAACCGACGTTCTTCCATAATGCCAGTGAAATAGATATGCAACTCCTGCATATTTCTTTTTTTCTCCTCCAATAACTCCTGGAAAGCCTGCTCACTGTCATCTCGCGCACCCTTTACCAACACATCAGACCAGTCCTTGAACTTTTGACGATCCGTCGCAGGGACTCCGATCAATTCAGCAATCACTATGACGGGCAATGGCGTCGCAAGGTCATCAATAAGTTCCATATGACCTTCTGACAGGTGTGGAACAATTAACTCATCTGTAATTTCCTGAATACGCGGAGCCAACGCTTCAATGGCCTTGGGTGTAAACGCCTGATTCACCAGATCACGCAGCTGTTTGTGCTTGGGAGGGTCTGTCGTCAGCATGCTCGTATTGGCACGATCACGTGCAGAAGAGAACAGTTTCGGATTTTTAAGAACGTACTTCACATCTTCATAATTAAAAATATCCCAACATTCTCGATGCTCATCATATCGGACTGGAGTGTTATCACGAAGCTCTGCGTACACCTGGAAGGGAGATAGCCGCTCTTCCACACTCTCTAATTCACGAATCGGAATGTAATTTGCATACTTTCTGGGTGCCTGTTTCATCGTTTTTCCCTCAATCAATATTATATATTTATTTACATATGTTAATCACCCCTATTATAAACATAACTCCATAACGAAACCACTCTTTGGAACGCAATTGAGACCCATTACCTACTACGCGCTACCAATTACCTCTCGTTATGCTAGCCTGTGTGATACATATCAATTGTAGAAAGGTCCACTTCTGGTATAAACCCGCATTCAACATTCCCCTCTCTTGAAATACCTCGTTTTATCAGGACAAAAGACTCAATATGTAATATTAACTAACACATAAATGTCTAATTATTCTTAAAAACTACTAAAACCATCTCTATCCTCGCTTTATTAGAGTGAATATTCTTTCATTTTCCCTTATAAATAATCAATATACTCCTAATATCTATGAATGTAACCGATTACTCTATCAATATCTACAATTGTCATATTACTTAACATGAAATACAATCATTTTGAAATGGTATACATATTCTTCTCAACAAACTTAACATCACACTTACTTGAAGGAGAGTGCTATTCATGAGAAAAACATCCAATCTTCGTCCCTGGGCCGTATGGAGTACTGCAGCTTTAACAGCGTTAACGATCTCGTTGTCCCCCATCGGAACCTACGCTGCGCACGCAGCTACCGAGGTAAAAGGTACAACAAGCGCTGTTCAGACATCAACTACTACTCCGGCTCGCAACACCTCCATCCCTGCTGTACCGGACTCCTCCAAACAATCTGCGCTCCCTAATGTACTGGTGATCGGAACCGGTGGAACAATTGCCGGTCAATCCGAGGATGCAACCAGCTTCCAGAATTACAAGGCAGGTACGCTTCCCATTGGAGAGATGGTAGATGCTTTACCGGATAAGCAGAAGATTGCTGATGTTAGCACGCTCCAATTCGGAAATTCGGGTTCAGGCTCCTATAGCATGGCTGATCTCTATGACTTGTCGCAGACGGTAGATAAAGCTCTTGCACTCTATGACAGTGTCGTGGTTACCACCGGTACAGATACAATGGAGGAAATCGCCTATTTCCTCGATATGACGGTTCAGAGTGACAAACCAGTCGTGATCACAGGCTCCATGCGTCCATGGACTGTCATCGGCTCTGACGCTCAAGCCAATCTGTACAACGCCATCAAACTTGCAGGCAGTGGTCGTACCACTTCATTCGGAACAGTACTGATGTTGAATGACACCATCCAACTCGCACGCGGCGTAAGCAAAACGAATGATTATCGGACAGACACGTTCGAAACACCGATGCTCGGTGCCGTAGGATATATTGATGAAGAAAATATTCGAATCTACCGCGCTCCTGCACGCGCCTTGAAACCTGAAGGCACAGCGAAGCCCGTATTCGATCTGAGTAAAATCACAAAGACTGATCTGGCCAAAGTGGAAATTGCGATCTCTTATCAAGAAGCTGGCGGCGGAGCCATCGAAGGGTTCGTGAGCAATGGTGCACAAGGCATCGTAACCTCCGGTACAGGAGCTGGCGGTATCTCCAGAGCTATGGGACAAGCTCGTACCAAAGCCATTGAGGAAGGTGTAATCTTCGTGACCACCACTCGGACGGGTTCAGGAAGTGTGTATGGCGGTGGCAAAGGTATCATTGCAGGCGACAACCTGAGTCCACAACAAGCTCGTGTATTATTGATGCTGGGCTTGTCCTTCAGTGATGATTTTGACACCATCAAAAAATGGTTTGAAACGTACGGAACACCGGAAGTATAAGAAAGCACGACTACAACGACATTTGTAAACGCAAAAAAGAGACGACACATTTTCGGTCATTCAAAATGTTGTCATCTCTTTCTTTGTGTGTTTTCAGAAAACTTCGTACAGAATCATGCTTCCCCTCACAAGCATAATAAAGTGAGATCGTGTTCCATCGGAGTTTTATCATTAGAGAACATTCACTTCACCCAAGCAAGTACCAGCCCATCGTAGTCCGGCAACATCGTCGTCACCAGACGCGGGTCACTTGCCATCTGTTCATTGAAGCGACGAACCGCAAGCACGGCCGGACCCTGCTTGTCCGGATTCAGCGTACGACCACGCAGGAAACAGTTATCACCCACAATGACCGCACCTGGCCGAGCCAGCTTGATGGCATAGTCGAGATATACCGGATAGTTTTCTTTGTCTGCGTCAATAAAGAAGAAATCGAATGTGCGACCTTCCTGTTCCAATTGTTCCAGGCTGTCTGCCGCCGGGCCAATCCGGTACTCGACCTTTTCCCCAAAACCGCCTTCTTCCAGATGACCACGCGCCATTGCCGCATATTCCTCTTTCAGTTCCAGCGAAGTAAGAGTTCCTTCCTCACGCAATCCGCGTGCAATGCAGATCCCACTGTAACCGCCCAGCACGCCGATTTCGAGCGCAGCTTCTGCTTTAGATGTCTTGGCTAGAAACGTGAGCAATCGTCCATACGCCGCAGCAACCGAAACTTCCGGCATGCCGTTCGAACGAATGGCTTCTTTCACTTTCAGCAAAAGGTCATCCTCTTGAAATAATTGATTTACATATTCATCAGGGGTCAGATTCACCACTAAAATCCTCCTTGGACACTTGGACTGCTTTCCATATGGATGCCAATGTTCTATAATAAATGTTTGTTATCAACACAGGCGGTTGACTGGCGCATCATCTCGAAAGAGGAATGCATACGTTCACCGCATTTCTCATTGTAAGTTTTTTCACGGAAAGCGGCAAGGCCGCACCGTTACTATACAGCAGAGAGAAGGATATTCCTTCTCCAGCTTGAAATGGAGTTGAAATGAATCACATGGCTCAATTGCAATTGATTGCGACCTCGGCGATGGGACTCGAGGCTGTTGTTGCCCGGGAACTGAAGCAACTGGGGTATGAGGATGTTACGATCGACAATGGACGGGTTTTCTTCACTGGGGATTATATTGATATTTGCCGGTGTAATCTGTGGCTGAGAAGTTCGGATCGTGTATTGGTCAAAATGGGTGAATTCCCTGCTACAACATTCGACGAATTGTTTGAAGGCACCAAAGCACTTCCATGGGAAGAGTGGATTCCTGCTGACGGCGAATTTCCTGTAGAGGGTCGCTCCCAAAAATCTCAGTTGAGCAGCGTACCTGCATCACAAGGTATCGTGAAGAAAGCAATCGTAGAGAAACTGAAACTGACTTATGACACGGAGTGGTTCCCAGAGGATGGGTCTCGTTATGTGATTGAGGTTATTCTGCTGAACGATCGCGCCTTGCTTACTTTAGATACGACGGGACCAGGTCTGCATAAACGGGGTTATCGTAAACTCGTCACCGAAGCGCCACTCAAAGAAACACTTGCTGCCGCTCTTATTCAGCTCAGTCGCTGGAATGTATCCCGCCCTTTCTATGATCCATGCTGTGGATCAGGCACAATGCTGATCGAAGCCGCTATGATCGGCTGGAACATTGCACCAGGACTTCGTCGGACTTTCAACTCCGAGGACTGGGCTGTCATTCCTGAAGAATTGTGGGAACAGGCCCGCGAAGAAGCATTTGATGCTGTACGCGACGATATCCCGTTACAGATTTCAGGTAGCGATATTGATCCTGAGGCGATTGAAGTTGCTATGGCAGCGATCAAAAGTGCTGGCTTCGCCAAAGATATTGAAGTTAGCGTCCTGCCCGCTCACCGCGCCAGACCACAGGGTGATTATGGTGTCATCATTACCAACCCTCCATATGGTGAACGTTTGAGTGAAGAGAAAGAAGTTCAGAAGTTGCTCCGCTCATTAGGGCGCAGTTACCTCGACATGCCAACATGGTCCTTTTTTGCAATCACGTCAACCAAAGCTTTCGAGGAGTATTTCGGTCATAAGGCAGACAAGCGTCGCAAGTTGTTCAACGGACGAATTGAAACCCAGTACTATCAGTACTTGGGTCCACTGCCCCCACGTAATAAAGCACCACAATCTTCTTAAAGTATTGCAAATACAGAGTGCTCCTTGCCATCCATGGCTTGGGCACTTTTTTGTGCGCTATTTTGTTCATATGAATTCGCCATCATCAGCCTTCGTTTGGACAGAAAGCAATTCTCCCTGAGGCATAGTTGAAAACCCATGAGGCCACGCTATAATGGATGGAGCCCTATTTTACATTCCGATTACAAAACAACGAAAGCAAGGGGGACATACATATGGTTGTCACTCGGCCTACGCGCAGCTCCATGCCACGCGGGCTTCTGAATCATCCACTAACGTTATATCTTATTTTTCTTGTGCTCATGTTGCTCAAACTCATGTGGCTCCATCACAATCTTCATGCCTACAACATTACGATGGGACTGCTGGATAAAGTCATTGCCATTGGATCATTACTGCTCCTGTCCTTCTGGACCTGGTGGCTGCCTCGTAGAGGCATGATCGTCTCTCTGGCCGTGCTTAACCTGCTGCTTACCGCACTAATCTATGCCGATATGGTGTATTATCGCTATTTCCAGGATTTCTTGACCATCCCGGTATTGTTACAGGCCAGACAAGTTGACGCATTAGGGGACAGCATCGCTACACTAATCTACACAAGCGATCTCTGGTTCTTTGCGGATTGGCTTGTCGTCATTCCGTTCGCAGCTATCGTACTATTCGGCAGACGTTACCGTTCGAAGCATTCAAGTGCATCTGATCATGGCTATGGAGGTTATTCGTACAATGATGGCAAGGCGCGGATGCGCCGCCGTCTCACTGCTGGCAGCATTGCCCTTGTGCTGGGACTGGGTCTCGCCGTCGGACCGATTTATTTTTACAGTAAAACATGGGCCAAGGGCCTGTTCGATAACAATTGGTGGAATGTATCCATGTACAATGTGACCGGACTTCTCGCTTTTCACGGTTATGATCTGTACAACTATGCCAAAGACCACATTGGCTCCGGGCCGCAGGCTGAACCCGCGGATGTTGAACAAGCAAAGTCATTCTTTGCTGAAAGGCAAGGAGCTGAACCACAGAGCGATGCCTTGTTTGGCAAATATAAGGACAGCAATGTCATCATTGTCCAGGGTGAGGCTTTTATGAACTTCATGATTGGCCAGAGCATTGGCGGTCAGGAGATCACACCGCATTTTAATGAACTGATGAAAGAAAGTCAGTATTATAGCCACTTTTACCACCAGACAGGTCAGGGCAGAACGTCAGATGCCGATTTTGGAGCAAATATTTCACTGCATCCACTTCCGGTTGGATCCGCGTTTGTACGATATGCAGACCATACGTATGATTCACTTCCTTCCATTCTGAAGGATAACGGGTATAGCACCAACGTATTTCACGCTTATGAGAGCGGCTTCTGGAATCGGTATACGATGTATCAGAACATGAAGTACGACAAGTTTTATAGTAAAAATGATTTTGCACAAGATGACCCGCTTGGCTGGTCCCTGTCTGACGAATCCTTTTTCCGCCAATCCGTTGAGAAAATGAGCAGTGAGGTTACCGAACCGTTCTATTCCTTCCTCATTACACTCAGCAGTCACCATCCATACGCCTTACCTAAAGAAAAGCAACAACTGGATGTAGGCGAGTTCCAGGGAACGATGTTCGGTGATTATCTGCAATCCGTTCATTACGTGGATTCGGCGCTCGGCAAGATGGTGGAGGATCTGAAAAATCGGGGATTATGGGAAAATACCATCTTTATGTTCTACGGAGATCACGACAACTCGATTAAGGAACAATCCCAATACGAACAGTTCCTGGGACGTTCACTAAACGAACTGGATATGGCACAGATCATGAATGAAGTTCCCCTGCTCGTGCATTTACCGGACGGAGCAGCTGCCGGAACCATCGACGAACCTTCGGGACAACTGGACATCACGCCATCCGTGCTGCATCTGCTCGGCGTATCCGACCAGTCCTATTATCATATGGGTAACGACGTATATGACGGGTCTGCACGTACGGTTGTGCTGCGTAATGGCGCATTCTCGGATGGTTCTGTGTTCTATACCCCATCGGATGATTATATCTACGAAAGCGGCGCTTGTTATGACTTGTCCACACGTGACAAAACAGATATCAATGCTTGCCGCCCCGGTCATGATGAAGCAACCAAACGATTGCATGTCTCGGACACCGTGATTACCTATGATTTGATTCAGCGCTTCCGAGAGGAAGACAGTTCAACAGCAACATCTCAATGAGCAATATCGTAATGACAAGCTAAAAAGGGGAACTCTCATTACATGACATCACACACAGGACCATTTAATATTGAAAAACAATTGTTCGATGCAGCCGCAAACTTTGTACAGCAACGTTATCCTCAGGGATGGGGCGGTGCGGGTGCAGTCTATACCGAAGCTGGTTCCCTACTGATTAGCGTAGCTCCAGAGGTCATCAACGATGCCACGCATCTGTGTATGGAAACAGGGGCTTATCTGGAGGCCCACAAATTGAATGAACGCGTCACCCACTCCCTCTGTATCGCTCGTGATGACGAGCATTCGGAATTCAAGGTCCTTACGCCCTGCGGCGTATGCCAGGAACGATTGTTTTATTGGGGTGAAGAAGTTAAGGCTGCCGTATATGATCCTGCTGGTCAGTTGGTCTTCAAAAGACTGGACGAGATTCAACCTTACCATTGGTCCAAGGCATACAGGGATAAATAGCAAACTCCTTGCGAATTATAGAAAGTGGCTTTATAATTGTAACCATATTAGTTTCAACTAAAAGAATGATGGAGGTTTTAAGAAAATGAATATTGAGATATGGTCTGATTTTCTGTGTCCATTCTGTTATATCGGCAAACGCCGCCTAGAGAATGTATTGCAACAGTTTCCACATCGTGATGAAGTGAAGCTGCAATTCAAGAGCTTCGAGCTTGATCCAAATGCTGCATTGAACCCAGGCAAAACCAATACGGAATATTTGGCTTCCAAATATAATATTAGCGCGGAACAGGCACAAGGCATGAATGCTCAGATGAATGCCAATGCTCGCACAGCAGGACTGGAATACAATATCGATGCCATGATTCCTACCAATTCTTTCTCAGCTCACCGGTTAACGCATTGGGCGGATACACAAGGCAAAGCGCTTGAACTAAGCGAGCGCATATTCCAAGCTGTGTTTATTGAAGGTAAACACTCCGGCGACCCTGAAGTCTTGGCTCAGCTGGCAGAAGAAGTAGGTCTGGATCGCGATGCAGCTGCGGCAGTACTGTCCAGCGATCAATTCACCGACAATGTCCGCGCTGACCAAACAGAAGGCGAGCAACTAGGCATCCGCGGTGTACCGTTCTTCGTATTCGACCGCAAGTTCGCCGTATCAGGCGCTCAGCCGGACGAGGTGTTCCTGGATGCCATTCAGAAAGCATGGGACGAACGTTCCCCTTTCACCATGGTTGAGTCCAGCACAACAGAAGCAGAAGGCAGCGGCGTATGCACAGATGACGGATGCGAAGTGCCGAAAAAAAATTAAGCTAATTCAAAAAAAAGCAGCAGGATTAGGGAATACTCCCCGATCCTGCTGCTTTTTTATATGCTAAACACCACTCTAGCTCATTGTATATATTTGTGTTTGATGAACAGTTACTGTGGAGGGGACGGAATCGATTCTGAAGAAGCGGAGCGTTCGCCTGAAAGCTTTCTGCAAGAAAGCTGCATCGGAAGCATAAGCTGTCTTCAAATTTTATCCTCTGAGAAGAGGAATCAAAAAAAATTTGGAGACAACAGCGATCGAAAGAACGATCCGTAACCGGAACAAACACAAGTAGTTCATCAAATACTTATATTCAATTAGCGTCTACCCACTCAATCCCAAAACAGCTGATCCGGATGTGGACCCGTCCGCTTATCCGAATCCAGCGCATCAATTAACTTCAACTCATCAGGTGACAATTCAAAGTCAAAGATGTCCGCATTCTCACGAATCCGCTCGGGGGTAACCGACTTCGGAATCGTCACAATCTGGTTTTGAATGTCCCAGCGCAAAATAATCTGTGCCGGTGTTTTCCCATATTTCTGGGCCAATGCCTTAAGTGTCGACTCTTGGTTCAGCTTACCCTTCATAATAGGACTCCATGCCTCCAGCTGAATTCCCTGCGCCCCGCAGAAATCCTGAAGTTCCTGCTGGATCAGACCCGGATGCAGCTCTACCTGATTCACCGCAGGCACCGTTCCGCCTTCATCTATGATATCTTGCAAATGATGTACTTGAAAGTTACTCACACCAATCGCACGAATGCTTCCTTCGCTATATAGACGTTCGAACGCTCTCCACGTCTCCTTGTACTGGTCTCTGCCAGGCCAGTGAATTAAGTAAAGATCAATCACATTCAGTCCCAGTGCCTTCTGACTGGCTTCAAATGCTCTCAACGTTGAATCAAATCCCTGATCCTCGTTCCAGAGCTTGGTCGTCACAAACAGTTCGTTACGGGCAACACCACTGCTTGCGATAGCTTGTCCCACTTCTTCCTCATTGCCATAGATGGACGCGGTATCAATACTCCGATACCCGACCTCCAAAGCCGTCTCGACCGCCTGTTGCACTTCCTTGCCTTTTGCTTTATATGTTCCAAATCCTAGCCATGGCATCGTTACTCCGTTGTTCAGAATCGTACAATCTGTAATATGTTTTGTCATTCTGTACCTCCCGTATGGAATTTTGCCTGCTCTTGTTCTATTAACCTTCTCACAGAATTTTAAGCGACCATTCGACATACTGTCGGAGAAGGACCATGGATCGGACTCGGGCCTTTCTTATTTCTCTTTTTCATTTTTGTCGTAACCTTAACCTGTCTTGCTGCGTTTATAAGGTACCCATCCCGGTTTAGGAGGAAATCATTTGAAGAAAATAGTATTGACTCTGTGCATGTTGCCCATGCTCATTTGGATACAAGGTTGCGCTCCTGCAACATACGAGATAACAGGCTATACGGGATCATACATTAACCCAGACATTCCAGTTCCAAGCAATGCCACGCTTATTGAAGGCATAGCTTATTCCGATGACCCTAACCTTAAAAAAGGCGCTAACTACGAATTGAAACATATTGGGGGTGAGCAAGGACTATACCCACCAATGGATTATTTTCAGAAGTTAGCGGATACAGGTTGGGTCGAATTGGAGGAAAAACGAATGGGTCATGTACATTTTCTGAAAAAGGATAATACCGTCATAGCCATTGAAATTCGAGAAGATACCTTCGAAATTACTGAAATGATCAAAGACGCTATAGAGTAACACATCTTTTCACTCCTACCCAAACGCAAAAAAGGAGAGGCACATCGCCCCTCCTTGCAGATGTTTGAACCTTTTCGTCCACACACCTTGTTATATCCTGTTACTTCACGAACTTTGCGACTTTGGCGAGCACTTCTTCTTCTGTCGGAGCACTAATGTACCGACCGTTGATAAAGACAAACGCACGTTTCGCGCAAGGGCCGCAATAGGATTTGCACCCAATCTTGATCTCCGTGTCCGGAGCCATTTTCTGCAACTTGGGCACAATCGATTTCAGTCGGACATGATTACATTTTTCGCATACGCGGATATCGTTAGCCATGAGTTCCCCTTCTTCGCGCCCTTAGTGGTCGCCGTGATTACCTTGGGACGGATTCGTAATAACGAAGCCCTCTTCCGGGAAGTAGAGGTAGTCAATTTTAACACCGTTCAACAAAGGCTGATCATTCGCGAGAATGACATCAATCTCTTTATCGGTAGATACAACCGTATCATTTTCTTTTGGTGTGTCGATATCCAGGCCGTAGTGAGCATGGTCACCATGTGCATGGGTGATGACAACGCGCAGTTTCTTTCCTTCGTTCTCCGGCTTGTCCAATTCAAGCTTCAATACTTTAGCAGCATTACGCGTAATTTTGCAGTTCATTTTCTTCATCTCCTATATTGTAATTGCTGGTTTCAACAATTTCAGCATTCTTAAACTACAGCATCTATTGTAAAGAAAGTTACCGCTCTTCGCAATAACATTGATGCGAAATCAATGTTAAACCTATCCATTTCGCCACAAATTAAGAAGGCGTCCCTTCCTGAAGCACAGGATATTTGCGTTCTGCACGGCTTACAAACCAGTTCATCAGAATCAACGTCACCCCGATATCATCGATGGGCATAAACGGCATGACGTCCGGAAGTACCCAGTACAACAGGGCTGGAATAATAAACAACAGCTTTTCTCCTAAAGGAATCTGCGGAGCCCGGAGCAACCGGGGGAGCCTTTTGAAAACTTGTGTCCATCGTTTGAACGACAGCAGTCTTCTCCACTTCATATGAACCCCTCCGTAACATTATATATGTCGGCAAAACGACACGCACATCATTATCCGTTCTTGAAAAACCATTCAGAACCAATGACGTAGTATGTGATTTCAAAAAAAATAAAAACGGAACGTCGCTTATAGCGTCCGTTCCTGTTATACGAATAATCTACCGTTAAGTTTCACACCTTCTTAACCAAGCCCTAACTTCATTACCCATTGGATAACAGTTCTGCCAGCAACATTCCGACTTCTATACAGATATCATCAAACTGTTCTACGGGAAGCGGATTAACACCCAATCCGACTTCCACCGTGAAGCCCGGTTTACCAAACGCTTGGATAAACCAGTCTTTGTATCCGGCATCACTACCGCCAAGCTTCACTGCCTTGTAGCCCGAAGCTTTGGCGAGTCTGCGCGACAGCGGCGCACTCTCTCTGGGTTCCAGATCACGGTAGTTCCAATAGATCTCCTGTCCCTGACTATGCAGAGAGACAACCGCAGC
Organism: Paenibacillus sp. FSL H8-0079; assembly: GCF_037991315.1. Classification (NCBI taxonomy): domain Bacteria; kingdom Bacillati; phylum Bacillota; class Bacilli; order Caryophanales; family Paenibacillaceae; genus Paenibacillus; species Paenibacillus sp. FSL H8-0079. The sequence continues at coordinate 2,213,563 of NZ_CP150300.1, read as the reverse complement.
GAATGTGTGCTGCTGCGTCCACTGCGCAAGTGCCTGCGCCTCCGGTTCTGTCAATGGAGCTGTTCCTGCATAATCCCGGGGGCCAGGTGAGGTCACACCTCTTCTCGCTGCCTCTTCATCCCAATGGGCGGGAAATTGATCATTCAGATCCACCCCTCTGATATTAGCCTTCCAATGTGTAAAATGAGATCTGCCAGCATTCCAGGCTAACAACTGCTGTGCATGCGGATGCTGATTGACCACACCTTCCTGAACCAGTTCGACCCCGTCCGGATTAACCATCGGCACTGCCCAGAGTGTTGTCTCTTGCATCCAGCGTTCTGTCTGAAATTGATGCCATGCCTTATGCGCGCTATATGCCTGGGCATATTCTTCAATAAATTTCATCAGAACTGCTGTTGTCAGCCACTCATTAGCATGAACGGAAGCGTTAACATGAATATGTCTCTGCCCTTGCCCGATACGCAAATAAGGCAGTGACTTGCCCATGACACTTGTTCCGATTGAACCCGTCTCGATAAACGGGTATTGATTCTCAAGCTTGTCTATATCCCTGATTAATTCTCGATAACCATACTCTCCCTGAATCTTCACAATAGTTTTTCCATTCGAAGCCGGAATATGAATACAACGCCCAACCCAGTCGGCAATATTGGCGATTTCGGGATTGGCCTGGCGTAACACCTCTTCGTCCAGACCAAAGCGCGCTGCAATCCCCCCTACACTTTCTCCAGGCGACACAGCGTACCTGCGACCTGTCCCGGGGACAATACGTAACATCTGACCTGCCAGAAGGTAAGGCTGGGAGGCCGCTTCCGGGTTTAGTGCAGCAAGTAACTCTTTGGTCATATGGTGTGCTGACGCAATTCGCGGCAGCGTATCTCCCCGCTGAACGATAATCCACTGCTGTTCCATGTTGTGCTCCTTTCCACAGGAAAAGACGGTTCTCCTGTCCGGTTCTCACCAATCACCAATTTCGTGTCTGTATTATATATATGCAAGCCGGGTTGTCCGTCATGTGACATGAATCATGTTCATCGCCTCTTCATGCGGAATTATGACAAAAAATCCCGGAACTCCACAGTTCCGGGATGTTGCACAGCCAATGGCATTATTTTATAAGTCCTAACTTCGCATACTTAAGCGTATAACTATGGTAATTGCGTCACCTGCCAGACCACAGGGGTCTTCGAGATCTGCTCTCCCAACCATCGGCGGGTGATATTCTGGAACATGCGTGGGTCGCCAGTGCAGAAAAATTGATGCACCGGGGTCTCATCCCCACTGGCCAGCTTTCGTTTATCATATAAAATCGTACTGATTTCCCGTGCCGTTTCATCTGCCGAACTGATCAGCTTCACTTCCTGTCCCATAACATCCTGAATGGTGTCCATGAGAAAAGGATAGTGCGTACAACCCAGAATAAGACAATCTATTGGCTGCTGTTTGATCTCATCCAATGATTGCTCCACCGTATGTGTCGTGTGCTCGGAACGAAATTCACCTTGCTCCACCAACGGCACCAGCGCCGGACAAGCCTGACTGACCACATCGATGTAGGGGGACAATTGCTTGAGTGCCGATGTATAAGCCCCACTGCCAATGGTACCCGTGGTACCAATCACCCCAATACGTCCTGTACGTGTCGCTGTGATTGCGGCCCGCGCACCTGGATGTATAACACCAATGACAGGCATATTCACCTTGGCACGGATATACTCCAACGCGGCTGCTGTTGCTGTGTTACAGGCGATAACGATAACCTTCGGATCGAATTGGATCAAGAAATCAACGATTTGTTCCGTAAATTGTTTTACTTGTTCGGACGAACGGGGTCCGTACGGTGTCCGGGCAGTATCCCCAAAATAAATGATCTTTTCCCGCGGGAGCTGACGCATCACTTCCTTGGCGACGGTCAATCCCCCCACACCGGAGTCTAATATAGCGATTGCTTGCTGCACGAACACACCGCTTCCTTCTTCATTGAATTGGTTCTCAAAACGATTGTTTCTCAGAGCTTTCTTCCTACCGTATGAACATTCTGGCAAAAAGGTACCTACATCTTACCCGATTTCATCGCAGGGTTCAAATAAAATCCCGCGCACTGTGTCATCTATGTATGGACACACAACAAAGCAGGCTCTCCTCTATATCGAGGAAAGCCTGCAATCCCAAGCTTAGCTTAGTTGTCGTCCTTGGACTCATCCACAGGAAGCTTCGCTACAATATCGATTCCCGACTCATCTGCTGCTTTGTCCGTATCGGGTTCTGTAATGACTGCGGAAATGCGGATTTCTTTGCCTTCAGCGCAGTTCCGCCAGGATTGAATATCCTGAATCACAACATCTGCGGTCTCTTTGACCTTGGATACGATCTGTGAACTTTGTTCGCCTACTTTGCCAGCTAGTTCCTGACCCTTCTCCGATACCTGACGAGCACCTTCTGTAATGTCCTGGCGAAGCTCGCGACCTGATTTCGGTGCCAGCAACAATGCCGTTACTGAACCTACCACGGAGCCGATCAGAGCTCCCCACAACAAACTTTTGTTAGAATCCTTCACGTCACATCTCTCCCTTTACTTTCGTTTAAGTACCGGATCAGAAGCAACGGCCTGTCGCTCACCCATCCGGGCGAATGCCTACTCTGTTGATGCATTATAAGCAGCACAGGCTTGACTTGACACTCCAGATGTTAAAAATAATCTGAAAGTGCTCTTTGCACCTGTATTTTCTCAGCATTTCACATAAACTCAGGTCTGACGAGCCGGCTCCAGATCAGCCGCCGCATGCTCATCCCCAGGGTGCAAATCAACGACATAGCGTCCTGGTGCAATCAGTGCCGCTTGATGCTCACAACGCCAGCGACGTCCGCCGGAAGAACCCAGTGTCTGTCCATCCTGCAGAACATCCCCCTGATCAAATATGTAATACGCTGCGCCCAGTAAGGTCTGGGCCACCGTATCCGGATCAAGACCGACGAAATGACACTGTACATCAGGCACACCCAGCGCAGACAATCCTACTGTGTCCATGACCAACTCACGCTGTTCCTCCGTACCTCCGGCCTGATACATTCGAACGTTCATGGCCGCATACAGATGTTCCTCGCGTTCCTGTGCTTGCGCATATGCTTCCGGTTCAACCAACTTATCACTGCCGTACCAATACAGCGCATCACAAGATAAGCTTTCCATGGTTGCCAGTACAGTCTTCTGGAACAGCTCCAGGCGCTCTTTGCGAGGCATGGCTGCTGTGAACATGTCATGTATCCGAATGGAGTAACGCGCAGCTTCTACAGCTTGTCCTGCTTCCGGCCAGTGCCATGCTTGCTGCAAAGCTCCGCCAAAGCGTGCACGCTCTGCAATTTCATTGACAGGAAGCATACAGGTCTGTGCAGGGATATCTCCTTCCTGGAAAGATACCTTGTGGTTCAGATGATAGAAGACCAGCATTTCATGGTCCTGCTCTGCGCCGCCTTGTTTCACATCCAGTCGGACTTGTCCTGTGTGACGAATCATCGCCTCCTGCAATCGCAGGCGATCCACCTCCGGACGTTCCCGGAACAAGAGTTCAACCATATATACCGGATGGAATCCGGAAGGTGTTTCATTTGTATCTTTGCTTTCAGTATTTACTTCATTGAATTCTTTTGATTCATTTGTCATGCGATTTCCCTCATTCCTTACGCTGTCCCTCGGGCTGTGCCGCATTGAAAGGACCAAGTTCTTTTTCCACGTAGTCGCTAACCTGTGTAGTAAAATGTTCAAGTATACCCGGTAACTCTACGCTAAGCGGATGAAGCTCAGACCGCTCCCAACTGTAATAATCCTGCACCAGCGGCTTACGTAACGTGACAAGCTGACGCAATACCTCATAGGTCGCATTATCAAAAACCTTTTCTTCATAATTAATCTGAATAATATCATCATAGCTGCTCGCATCTCTCATGATGAAGCCGTCAATCAGATAACTCCCCACATCGGTAACAATTTCAATCGCCAGGTGAAAACAACGTTCCTGTACCATCCCCAGCATGAGACTGCCATCCCAGGCCTGAGCTGCCCGGCGAAGCCCTTCGGCCACTTCCGGTACAGCAGCAAGCCGGCGGGCAATCTGTTCTCTGTTCACATAATACATTCGTCCACTTCCCGTTCAGTGAGTTATCGGTTACGTTTACCTCTTCGCTTAAGCCAGAATATCATCACAGGACAAGCAATCAGAAACACAATAAAAATATATAGAAATTCCATAACGTCTCTTAAATCGCTCATGCAGAGTCCCCTTTATCTCAACATAGTGTGAATGACAGATTAGATTTCGTAGTCCACTGCAATCGACTGTTCTCTGACTTCATTCATATACTTGATTACTTCCTGATGGAGCGGGTGCACCTGGTACGCCTGAAGATCCTCCAGTGATGCAAATTCCGCTGTAAGTGAAATGTCGAATGATCTTTCCGAGCGAAGCACATCAATCCCGATTTCAAGTGAAACCAGAACATCAATTTTACCATCCAGATTGCGAAGCACCTGGGCAGCGGCTTCAATACTTTCTGCTGAGCGATCTTTCATTTTGAACAGGACAATATGTTTTATCATCTGAGCAAGCACCTCGTTTAGTATAATAGTAGAAATGAATGAATTTTCGTGTATCCAAAATATATCATAACGTCCTCTATTACGAAAGGTTACTTGCAAACGTTCTCTTGAGATGAAAAACTAATCCGAACCGTTTCCTTTCGGTTCGGATTTCTCTTGAGATCCATCCTCCGTCTGTTTCGTGGATTCATTCTGCGAAGTTTGTCCTGTTTCAGACTGTGGCTTGATGCTGTCCGTGGTTTGCTGCGGTTTGGACCATTCCCGATTCGTCAGATACTCCTGATCTTCCTGCTTCTTCAACACGGCAATGGCCTGTCTGAGCTTCCCTGGCAATGGAAGTCCGATTTTGGCATAATTCTCGGTAATCGAAATCAGTTCATTCACCAGATAGAAATAAATGGCTCCGCCTTTGATAATATCGGTTCCCATCAGCAGGTCAATTCGGTGGGCAAGCAAGACAACGGTCAGCATGAGCCCTTTGCGAGCAATCCCCCAGAACCCAATGTTGCTATTCAACCCTGTACCCGTTCTTACCGCCGCTGCCAAACCTGTGATATAATCCACAGCCATTGCGACCGCGAGCAGGCTCAGCAGTTGATCCCACCCGCCAAAAGCAAACGTAACAAATGCTCCCGAGATAGCAGCAAAGGCATTCACAGATAGATTCACGTTCCTCACCTCTCCCTTACACTTGAGTACCCTACAATATATGTAAGAGTAAGAGATTTGACAGGTCACATGTCATGCTGAACTTGCGGATTTATCATTTCAGATTTGTGCACATCCTCTATGCAACCGGGTAACGAAAATCACAGGTTTTTGGGGAATTCAGGGAAATAAACCGCATCATATCAACAAAAAATAGATAAAAGTTCTTTAGACCTACAAATGAGTAATTAGAACTATATTATTTTTATTCCTGTTCAATTTGTTCCCTCATTTTTAGTGAAACATTGTAATCTAGGAATATACTAGGATGTGAATTGCGCATGGTCTAGTTCGTAGTTCCCTCTTTATTGTGAATTGACGCATTGACGCATTTGTAACCGGTAAACCCGGCACTTGAAAGTACCCCGTTGTTTATTGTAGTATTTGGTTAAAAAAAATCGGAGGAAATATGCCTAATCAACCAGAACAACATTCCATCCAGGCGTGGTCTCTGATCAACCGTAAATACTTGGGAAAAGGTGTCCGTGTTAAACGATTCCGCAAACCGACACGCTGTCAAATCCGCAATCGTGTTCTTCTTGCCGTGCTGATGGCCAATGATATCAAGTTATCTCAGCTCGCTGAAGACCTCTCCATCTCTTCACGCAGTGTCAGTGCGTGGGTGTATGAAGGACGGATACCCGGCAGTACCAATTTGGACAAGACTTGCCAATTACTCGGCTACCCGCGTCATATTCTCTTCAATGAAGAAGTGGTCCGCAATAGCCCTGTCATATGTCAACCCGAGTCATCTCGCTTCATGAAGCGTACAGTGACCCGTTCTCCGGTTAGTAACCGTATTCTGACAGGCTTGTGTATGGTCCATGATTTGTCGGTGACAGATGTCAGCCACTGGATCGGGGTTCATCCCGGCACTTTCCGCAAATGGCTGCATCAGGGAACGCTGCCTTCTGCTGCGTTTCAGGAACAAGCGGAGCAATTTTTCCGCATCCCGAAAACTATTTTGTTCGCAGATGTCATCTTGAAAGATCGTCGCAACAACTAAATAAGCGAACAACCAAAAGGCTCTGCTCTCCCTTAAGGAGGCCAGAGCCTTTTTAAATAAACTGCATCCCTTCTCTACCGAACCTGAAGTGCTCTCCTGGCTCTTCTGGCGGTAATGTCAGATAATCTACCCTTCTTCGCCTTTTGCTTCCAACCAGAGCCATTACAGTGCTCTACAAGCTAAGCTTATACAACTCAAGAAGACCGTTCTTCATGAAAGTCATCCTTACCTTGTGTTCAACACTTCATTAATATATTTCAATCCGGTATATCGAGGACGAAGCGTATGCGCTGTTGTGAACGCATGCTCCACCATCTCTGGGGTTACACCGAGTTGTTCAGGAGTCACAGGTCCGCCTACTTGTTCCAACCATTCGATAAGCTGAGAAGGCTCCGGCAAATGGTCATATATCCCAAACACGGGTTCGCCCGATGTCTGTGCAAGTTCTTTATATTTTATAGTAAGTAATGCACAAGCTACGCCAACTTTGGCACCATGCAGAACCGGTCTGTCACCCGCTTGCATCAGATCCATCTCCAAGATATGAGACAGGTGGTGCTCACCTCCAGATGCTGGACGAGAATGGTCAATGATCAGCATGGAGATGCCCGAAACGATCAGCGCATCCATTAATACAGCTACTCCCTCAGCTCGTCCTTCAGCAATCGCTTGAACATGGTCTATACAGCTGTTCAGTGCTTCTTCTGTCATCCGATAAGCGACTGGACAGAACGGTTCCCCGCCCAGATCACGAGAAACAATCCAGTCTGCAAGGGATGTATATTTGCCAAGCATATCTCCGAATCCGGCAGCCGTCATCACTTGGGGAGCTTGCTCCAGGATATTCATATCGGCAAAGATGGCCTCAGGCGGAACAGCCTGAAATGTCTGTTTGATTCCGCTTACAATTAAGGGTGCACCTGCAGAGGTAAACCCATCCACTGAAGCCGCTGTCGGTATGGACAGAAAAGGCTTGTTCATTTTTGAACATACAAATCGCACCAGATCATGGATGGTACCTGAACCCACGGCGATCACAGCCTGACTTTCCAGATTCACACCCAACATGACCTGTACAATAGCCGCTTCATCCGCAACGATATCACCCGTACGATTCTCCGGCAGAACGATCTCATCCACATGAATTCCCGCTTCCTGTATACTGCTCAGGACATCAGATCCAGCGGCCCGTAATGTATGTCGATCATAAACAACCGTCACCCGACCGTATTCTCGCTCAGACAAATAACCTGGTAACCTCTGAATGGCCCCAGCTTCCAGATGAATCAGCATATCCACCACTCGGTGTTGATGGCCGCAAGTGCACTCCTGTGCTTCCTCATTCCACGCTGCAATTCGTTCGTTCATAATCATTCGCTCTTACCCTCCCATATGAAATATCATGCATAATTACCTGGTTAAAACCACAAAATGAAAAAAGGAAATAAAATGTGATGATTTTCCTGATCACACTTTACTGCCTGTACCCAATATTTGCAAATCCATATCTCACATTTCCAAGTAGGTGAATCGATGAAATTAACCAAAGAATTAGGAATTTCGCTCGGATTTCTCGCTGGAACCACTTTTGGCAGTGGTGTAGCATTTTTGTTTCGTCTCCAGTCGCTCGAAGTGGTTGCCAGTGTTACGCTATTCGGTATTGCAGGAGCCATTGCCGGGATCATCACGGCAGTCATTCTGCGCCAGCGGCAACATGAGAATGCTAGCAGCAAAATGCCGGATTCACACTAATGATCCACAGAAAAAGGTTCGTGAATTGCCCTAGAGCAACTCACGAACCTTTTTTTGTTAGATGCGGTCGAGAGGACTCGAACCTCCACGGGGGTTAGCCCACACGGACCTGAACCGTGCGCGTCTGCCAATTCCGCCACGACCGCATAATATGTATCTCCTCATCCATCGATGAAAAGCGTTCCGGTGAAGCAATTCCTTGTTTTACCGTAATTCAGAGTATACATGCTCCAAAATAAAAATGCAACTTCTTTTTTCTTTATTCATGAATAGGACATATGTCCTTTTTTATCAACTTCAAACACCCTATCGTAGCATTAAACAACAAATATACCATCCATAAGAATGCAAAAATGAAGGAGAGATCCACCTTGAAAACAACCCATCTGTGCTTTATCGGTGCAGGGTTTCATGCATCCACGAATATATATCCTTCTGTTGTTGAAGCCGGAGCGCAGATTCAGGCCATTGCCACTCGCAGCACCGAACGTTCTGAAGCAGCTCTGCTGCGTTTTGGCAGCAACGGAAAAGCGTATGACAATGCTCAGCTTATGTTACAGCAGGAAACTTGTGACGGAGTCGTTGTGGTTGCACAGCCTGTAGATCAGACCACCCTTGTCCTTGAATGTATTCGGGCTGGCAAGAATGTATACGTGGATAAGCCGCTCGGATGGAACGCAGCGGAAGCCGCCACTGTAGCAGAAGCTGCCGAAAAGGCTGGTGTCATAGTCATGGTCGGATTTATGAAACGTTATGCTCCGGTATATATGAAGCTCAAGGAACTCATTGATGCCGGTTCGCTAGGTAAGGTACGTTCATTCCAGATGAAGTTCGCTGTTGACAGTACTCCATTTTGCAAGGATGAGGAACAATTCATGAAGCTCGCTGCCATTCATATGGTCGATCTGATGCGTTTCTTGTTCGGAGAAGCCGTGCGGGTTACAGGCACAACCGTGAAGGACCGGGAACATATTAACCAGAGTATTTCAATTTTATTCGAAAATAACGTCGTGGGCAGTGCGTACTTTACCGGCATGAGTGCATGGTCAAGAGAGAGCGAAAGTGTGCTCGTCACCTTTGATAACGGATTTGCGTCAGCTGATGAGATCAACACACTTACTGTTCATCAATCCCGCAACTCGGACAGCCTTCCCTGGAAATCTCTTGAAGAGCAAGATACTGTCTTTACCCCTTCTGGCTCTCCCATGTCTGGAGCTTATCGAGACCTTTATCTGCGTGGGTTCGTTGGTGAAATGGCTCATTTCATCGAATGTTGCCAGAATCAGTCTGTCCCACATTCCAGCGCCAAGGATAATATTGGAACGATGGCGCTATGCGACTCTATTCTGTCGTCACTGAAGTGACGTATTTACGTTCACCATTTTATTCATCCAGAGAAGAGGAAATAATCATATGTTGGACACAGGCCTACTCATCATTCGTCTCGTAATTGGTATCATTATGGTCGGACATGCATGCAAGAAACTGTTTGGCTGGTTTGGTGGCGAGGGTGTATCAGGGACAGCTGAATTCTTCGAGGCAGTGGGTCTGAAACCTGCTAGGAGCATGGCCGTGTGTGCCGGACTTGCTGAATTGATCGGTGGATTCCTGTTTGGAGCCGGTCTATGGATAATCATTGGTGCCGTTCTGCTCATGATTACGATGATCATAGCGATCGTCAAAGTGCACGCAGACAAAGGACTATGGAATCTGAATGGAGGATTCGAATATAACCTTGTGATGCTTGGATCGTTACTTGGTGTTGCTCTTGCTGGTGCCGGGGCTTATTCCCTCGACGCCCTGCTATTGCTATAATATACCGTTTTATCACTACGAACCTCGGATGTTTCGCCAGACGTATACAAGACAAAAGAAGCTGTCCCTTGTTCCTAGGGATCAGCTTCTTAGCTTATTTGATAACCGTCTGGATCGTAACCGTACGATTACGCCCCTCTTCCTTCGCTTGATACAGTGCATTATCTGCCAAGTGAAACAATTCTGTCGCTGTTGTGGAGTGCTTCGGATATTCAGCAATCCCAGCCGAGATAGTGACGGAACGATCTATAGGCAAATTACTTTCCTCAACCGTTATACGGATACGTTCAGCAATCTCAAAAGCCACGTTGGACTCGGAATTCCTTAACAAGACTACAAATTCCTCTCCACCAAACCGAGCGCAGACATCTTCTGGTCGAACAGACAATTGAATGATATTGGCAATGTGTTTCAGCACTTCATCCCCTGCATGATGCCCGAATGTATCATTAATGGATTTGAAGCGGTCAATATCCAAAACAATAATGGAGAATGGAACTTCGTTCTGAATCCAATCTTGGATAACCTCTTCGAAGGTTCTACGATTGTTCATGCCTGTTAAGACATCTGTTCTGGCGTCATAGGCTAGCTGGTTCGTCTGTTTCCTAAAGTTCGCCATCGCGCCAACCACTGTTCGGGTGAGAAGATCCGCCTCTCTGTTCCAGTGAGGCTTCATCACAGGCAGCTCCACTTGTCCTTTATCAACCTGATTCACCAAATCAGCCAGCATAACAAAAGGACTGGCCAGCTTGCGTGCAACCCGCACCACAATAAGGGTCAGAATCAGGAAAGGCACTGAAGTGTACAGCAACAACATACGGATATGATGATTCAACTGATCATACACCGTTTGGGTCGGAGACACGATCACGACGCCCCAGTCTGTTGAGGGGACTTTGTAATAACCCGCAAGTGAATCCACACCTGCCAGATTTTTGTATTGTTCTTTCCCCGTCTCGTCTTGTAGCAGCTTCTGCACTACTTCATTTTTACTTACATTTTCACCAATTCGATTCGTGTTCGGATGAAATAACAAGGTGCCCTTCTGATCTACAATAAAAAAGTAGGAACCATTGCTTGTCTTGAGCTGACTCCCAAAGGAGAGACTCAAGATATTATCTTCCTGCAAAAAAATATTTCCACCGATCGTCCCTTGGTACGCTCCTGCCGAATCAAAGATCGGTTCACTGACAAATACAATTCGGCGCTTCGTTCTTGGCGTCTGATACGCTTCGGAGATATACGAAGCCCTGGATTTAATCGCTGCTTTTGCTGCATCAGAACTAACATGCTGACCTACGCTGGCCTGTGAATAGGGGGATATGGACCTGACTACTCCCGTTTCATCCACCAGAGCGACAGAATTAAAAAAATTGCTGCTATTCCGGATCAAATCTAAGGTGGAATTCAACTGCTCCGTATCAGAGTAGTCCATCTCCGGGAAATACTTGGCTGCATATTTCAAGCTGTCCTGCATGGAATAAAAAAGCGAATCCAGCGTTTGGCTCATCTGCACTGCGCTCGCATAATTTAGCGACAGGGTGTTATCAATGAGTGACTGTTTCTGAGATGTATAAGATGAGATAACCATGATGGTCAACGTCATTAAAACTGAAATGGTGACCAACCCGCCGAGCAAAGCCGTAAGACTGATCTTCTTGATATTTTTGATTTTTCTTCGTAATCTGGATGTTCTGTTCTCTGCGATCATTTTATAACTTCCCCCGGATTTTCATGAAAAGGCATATTCCCTCTATCTTATACGAAAGTTGTTAAGATCAAATAAAGAGTTTATGAAGTCTTAACAATTACATCGTAAGATTGACGATTTAATGACATTTTACTTTCCCTGGAAGAATCACTGTTCAGAATCGCCCTAATCGACAATGATATATCCTTCTTCTGGCTCTTGTTCAACAAACCCTGCCATCTGACGAACCTGAAATTCGATCGGGTGATGACTACCCATTAAAATGCGATTTTGAACTTCATCCGCTGTTTCTGTAGGTAATGCAAATGCACGTGTATAGGCAAACTGTGCCTGAAGTGTCGTATAGATCGCATTGACAAGCCGATCATTGCCCGCACGCCCGAACACGTTAAGGATCACAGCTCCATCCGAGTCCAGCTTGTCCTTGACCATGGCAAAAAAATCACTGGATATAAACTGCTCGGGTGTACCCGTTGCCGTAAAGGCATCGATAATAATATAATCATATGTCCCAGCGGGTTCCTGACCTAATAATTCACGACCATCTCCAATGAGCACAGGGCTTCCCTCATATCCAAAAAAGGTTTCGCTCAACTCTGCGACTTCTGCGTCAAGCTCAGCCACCTTGACCTGACGATCAGACAAGTAGGTTGGCAATGTGCCAATACCATGTCCCACCACAAATACGGTATCAAATTCAGGATCATTCCGCTCCATTAGATGCACCATCGCTCTGGGATACTCCAGCACCATACGGGCAGGCTCATCCAGATCCATTGCGCCCTGCACAGCTGCGTTGGAGAATTCTAATACACGAAACCGTCCCTTCTCTCCATAAAGCCTTTTGGTATCATATACCGTCAGCTCATGCTGTTCACTTTTATTCCGATACAGAACTCTCACTAACCGTTCTCCCTTCGATCTCTTGCACACATTCGACATATACCTTCATTCTATTACACGGGATGACAACATACCACCCTATACTTTAAAGATCATAGTACAACAAAAAAACCGTTCCAACTCATTCGGAAACGGCCTTTTGATGAACCATTTAACACTTCTAAGACCCTATGGCCTCATGCAGAGCCTGGACATATGCTACACCCAGATTAGAGAGAGAAGTACTCTTGTGGCTTATCCACCCTACATTAATGGATTCCTCACATTCCAGCGGTACAGGAATTATCTCGTCTCCGTTCAGATCAGCGCTAAGTACACCGGTAGAGATCGTATAACCATTCAGACCAATCAACAGGTTAAACAATGTTGCGCGGTCATTGACCTGTATGCTTTTGGGGTGAGATAACGTACTTAGGATCTCTTCGGAAAAGTGAAAGGAATTGTACTCTCCCTGATCAAATGACAAGTACGGATAATCCTGCAGTTGCTCGATTGCAACCGACTCTTGCTTCGCCAGCGGGTTCTTCACACTGATAAAGATATGGGGCTTGGCTGTGAACAGGCTTGTGAAGACCAATCCCGCATCTTTTAACAATTTGTTAATCACCTTGGCATTGAACTCATTCAAATACAGGATGCCAATTTCACTACGCAGGCTTTTCACGTCCTGAATAATCTCGTAGGTCTTTGTCTCCCGAAGCGCCAACTCGTATTCATCCTGACCATACTGCTGTACCAGACGAACAAAGGCATTCACCGCAAATGCATAGTGCTGCGTCGATACGGAGAAGTGTTGCGGGGATGGCTTGGCGTTCAGATAACGATTCTCCAGCAATTCAGCTTGTTCTACCACCTGACGTGCATAACTCAGAAACTCAACGCCTTCTTTAGACAGAGATATTCCCTTATTGGTACGTTCAAAAATAGTAATTCGCAACTCCTGCTCCAGATCCCGAATCGCATTCGAAAGGCTGGGTTGCGAGATAAACAACCTTTTGGCTGCTTCATTCATCGAGCCACGTGTGGCAACTTCAATTACATATTTTAATTGTTGTAGGGTCAAGGTTGAACTCCTCTTTTCGTATCAATTGAATCTATTATATACCAAAAGAGGATCCGAACTTAAGCCATGCTTGCTGTCGGTCTCACTACAATCTCATTTACGTCCACCTCTGCCGGCTGGCTAATGGCGAACAAGATACTTTGCGCAATCGCCGAGGCGGGAATGGATATGCGCCGATACTCTTTCATGAGATCACGTGCTTCTTCATCAGAAATCGTATCCGCGAGTTCCGATTCCGTCACGCCCGGTGATACAAGGGTTACACGGATATCTCCGCCTACTTCCTGTCGCAACCCTTCCGAGATGGCGCGGACCGCGTATTTGGTTGCACAATACACCGCTGCCGTTGGTGAAACAGCATAGGCTCCAATAGAGGCGATATTAATAAACTGGCCGAAACCCTGCTTTTTCATGACGGGTAGTCCAGCCGCAATGCCATGCAGAACACCACGAATGTTAACATCTATCATGCGATTCCACTCATCTACTTTTAACGATTCAAGGGGAGATAGCGGCATAACTCCAGCGTTATTTAAAATAACATCGATATGTCCATAGCGAGTTTGAGCGAGGTCAACGATCGTTTGCATCTCTTCCAATCTGGTAACATCCAGTGAATGATACTCTATCGATCCTCCTTCCAAACGAATGGAGGAGGCCAATGCCTCCAGACGTTCCATACGTCTAGCTCCAATAACTACATGTGCTCCATGCTGTGCAAGCAATCGAGCTGTTGACTCACCAATTCCGCTACTCGCGCCGGTAATGACAACAACTTTCCCTTTTACATTGGACATATTAAATCGCTCCTTATTCCGTTGTTATTGTACATTTTCTCTATACAAAACCATGCCTGCATGATACAAAACGCCATCCCTGAAGTCTCCATCAGCTGTAAATCAGGTATCATCCACGTATTCTATATGCTTCCCATGAACAACATAGCGACCCTGATATGCACTTTGCCGATCTCCTCTCGCTTCATCATATCTGCCGCAAGGAAGAAGTTCGTGTCTGATATATCCATCCTTCGTGACCCACATTCCAACATACAAGTCTTTAGGTTCTTGTTTGTCGCCCATTGAATTGCGCTCCATTGTTTCTCCCTCCTCTCTGCTTCAAAAGATTCAGCTGCTTATCTCCATTATGTAGAGGTTCAGTCGTTGTACGATAGAAAAATCCCACAGTATTCTTGCCTATTTCTCCAGCACGTTTAAAATAGTAGTAATAGTGGTTTACAAGGGGGATGCAATTCATGCTCATTAAAACAAATGAAACAGATACGGTCATCACAGAGCAGCAGCAACAATTGGCCCAACTTATCGAGCACTTCGCCCCAAATGACGGGATACACCCAACAGCAATTCCTGCGCTTGCCTTAATCCGTGCCTCCGAGATCTCACAACCCATATATTCCGTTCATCAGCCTGCCCTCTGCATTGTCGCCCAAGGTTCCAAATTAGTTGTACTCGGCCTCGAGAGCTACACCTACGACCTGTCGCAATATTTGGTAGCTTCCGTAAACTTGCCTATTTCAGGGCAGGTTGTAAAAGCTACAACCGGACATCCCTATCTATGTATGCGACTGGATTTTGATTCAGGGCAGATTTTCGATCTGATTCAGGATACGCCTTCTGCACAACCCAAACCTGATCATTCAACACGAAGAGGACTGTTTGTTAGCTCAACCAAACCTTCCCTTCTTGAAGCCGTGATCCGATTGGTTCGGCTGCTGGATACACCTGAAGACATTCCCGTCCTTGCCCCTATGTTTATCCGCGAAATTCTATATCGTATTATTCATGATGAACACGGACATTCCATCAAGCAGTTTGCTATTCAGGACAGTCATGCACAGCACATCGCCGAGGTGATCGAAGTCATCCAATCCGATTACGCTAAGCCACTTCGGATTGAGCAACTTGCTGCCATGATCAACATGAGTTCTTCCTCATTACATCATCATTTCAAAGCCATTACCGCCATGAGCCCTTTGCAATTCCAGAAACAGATTCGATTGCATGAAGCCCGGCGAATGCTGCTCGCAGGTTCAACTGATGCCGCCGATGCTGCGTTCCAGGTTGGCTATGAAAGTCCGTCTCAATTCAGCCGGGAGTATGCACGCATGTATGGTCTCCCTCCCAAAAGCGATATCAAACGACTTCGTCTTACACTCGATATTAAAAACTAGAAACAACAAAAAGACCCGCGTCATCATGACGTGGGTTTTCAGATTCAAATAGGCAGCAGCGCCATCAAGAGAATAGGATCTGTTTTTCAAAAACAGATATCTGGTTCTCCCCGGTAATAGGGCATTCATCAGGATACATACTTCGTTTATCCAACTTCTCGTCGATAAAATCAACCACCTGCTGTAGCGAAGCAATCTGTGCTTCAACTTTCTTTCGATGGTTCACCAGCATCTCCCGCTCCTCCGGGAAATCTGCGAGATCCGATTCCATGGACATCTGTAGATATGGCTTCATTTCCTCCAGAGACATGCCAGTTTTTTTCAGGCAAGTGATCAACTTCATCGTATGAATATCCCCCGGGCGGTATACCCGATGGCGATTGGCCTTGCGTTCAGCTCGGGGAAGCAGTCCGATTTTCTCATAATAACGAATCGTATCTTCCGATAATCCGGCCTGGTCCGACGTTTCTTTAATGGAGAACACTTCATTCTGGCTCATCCTATGGCCCTCCTCCGCATTCATCTCTCTCCATATTACAACTTGGAGTCAGCTCCAAGTCAAGCATGATTCGTTCCATTTTACCCTCTTGACTTGGAGTCGACTCTAAGTTATAGAATGAGCGCAGCATACAGATTCGTTCTGTAATCCCATTCTATCTGGAGGTATGTATGAATATACAAAATCAACTTCGCACCGCTCTCATCACAGGTTCAACGTCAGGAATTGGTCTCGAACTGACCCGCAGATTACTAACTGAAGGATGGCAGGTGATCGGTCTCAACCGTTCCGCTTTCCCTACCGACGATACTGAAATTCAGAACGCATTACGTTCGGGTCAACTCCGTTGGGTTCAGGCTAACCTGACCAACTACGACAGTCTGAGAATGGCACTGAATCAGATTAAATCCGATACCAATTCAATTGATGTTTTGTTTAACAACGCCGGAGGCAGCGCTGCCGAACTCCGTTTCTCTGACCAGGGACATGAAATGCACTTTGAACTTCAGACGGTTGTCCCATACATCATCTACATGGAAGTAGTTGAACTGTTGCTCAAAGGACAGATGAAAACAGTCGTTAATACTTCCACCACCGCGTTTAATATGGTCAAACAATTTGATCTAAACATCCTGGAACGTCCAGCTGAATTCAAAAAACTGTTTGGTCCCTATGCCACTTCGAAGCTCGGCCTATCTCTATGGACACGCGAGGTTGCCAAGTCTGCCAAAGCGGATGGCATACAAATGCTAAGCGTAGATCCCGGTGGAAATAACACGCTACGGGGCAACAAAAAATCCGGGTTACCCTTCTACATCAAACCCGTCATGAAATGGTTCTTTCCTCATCCAAGTCATGGTGCTTCATTGCTCTACAATGCTGCCGTATCCTCAACCGGACACGAATCCGGTGCGTTTCTAGTTAAAAATAAAGCGAAAGCACTTCGTTTCACAGAGCAAGGTCCTGCCGTTCTACATCGAGTAAATGAGATCTATGAGCAGCGTTTTCATACAATGCAGTCTGGAAAGACCACAACCACTCCATCTTAACCATGATGGAGTGCAAGCAAGTAATAAGTACCTTCAATTGATTGGATCATTGGATTCATAGATTGTTCGACCTTCTCACATACGTAAATAGACGTGACCACTTGCGGTCATGTCTTTTTTGTCGTTTGTCCTTCATATTATCCAGGCCCTGATTCATAGGTGTAAACATAACGATACAATGTCGTGTGTGACATGCTACTGAATCTGGAGGGATCACTCAATGACCAAAGGACAACAACCAAACGAAAAACCATTCATCATTCCGCAACCCATTCGCAGTGATGGCGCTGGAGGACCTGATCTGGGACCCAGAGACGTCGTGAGAGATATACAAAACCCCGATATGCTGGTACCTCCAGCTACCGATAACGGGTTATTGCCCAATCTGAGAATGTCTTTTTCCGATACCCATATGCAATTGAACCATGGCGGGTGGTCACGTGAAATCACCGTGCGGGACCTCCCTGTTGCCACTACACTGGCTGGTGTGAACATGAGTCTGACGCCCGGTGGTGTACGGGAGCTACATTGGCATCAGCAATCCGAATGGGCCTATATGATCTGGGGAACGGCAAGAATCACCTCGGTAGATCAGAACGGACGTAATTTTATTGCCGATGTCGGGCCTGGTGATCTCTGGTTTTTCCCCAAAGGTCTGCCCCATTCCATTCAAGGACTGGAGGATGGTTGTGAATTTCTGCTCGTGTTCGATGATGGCTCCTTCTCCGATCTGAATACATTATCCATATCAGACTGGTTTGCCCATACACCACCAGAAGTATTGTCTGTCAATTTCGGCGTGCCCGAATCCGCTTTTCAGTCAATGCCGAAGGAACAGGTCTACATTTTCCAAGATACCGTTCCGGGTTCCATCGAGAGCCAGGAAATTCAGTCTCCATACGGCACCGTTCCTCTCACTTTCAAACACCGTTTGCTGGCCCAGGAACCGCTCATCACACCTGGCGGAAGCGTGCGGATCGTAGACTCCACCAACTTCCCCATCTCGACTACCGTTGCAGCCGCACTCGTGGAGATCCGACCTGGCGCCATGCGAGAACTGCACTGGCATCCCAATGCGGATGAATGGCAATACTATCTGACAGGACAAGGAAGAATGACCGTCTTTGGTGGAAATGGTGTTGCTCGTACCTTTGATTATCGGGCTGGAGATGTCGGATATGTTCCCGTCGCAATGGGACACTATATACAGAATACTGGTACAGATACCTTATGGTTTTTAGAGATATTTCGGAGTGATCGCTTTGAGGATGTTTCACTGAATCAGTGGATGGCGTTAACCCCGCGGGATCTAGTCCGCGACAATCTGAATGCACCTCCTGAGTTGCTCGATGCCTTGCGTAAAGTAAAATGGCCTGTCGTTTAATTTAGTATGTATCTCTATCATGAGTGCTGAAATAGGAAGTGACACGTGTGAAGAAAAGGGACCGTCTGAACCGTCGTTTCGATCTTTAAATAGGCAAATTAAACAAGCAGATCTACCCTATCCAAGGTAATCTGCCTGTTTTATTTTTTATTGGTATACATCCATTTACTCTTTCCTAAACCGCTCATCTAAATGGGTTGCCTTACCTAATCAGATATGCATAGGTTTAATCGCCTGAATATACACACTTTCTCCTTGGAAGCTGACGAGCTTCCCGTGTTCTGTCACTTCGAAGTTGAAAAATTTTCGGATGATGGAAGGTGCACTCAACATGCTTACTTCAAGTTCCTCCCTCTCCTGCTCGGGCAGTGCTGCACGGTTACACCACTCTTCAAACTTAAAGCGTTTCTGGAAGGAAAGCATCGTTTCCATTCGGAATCCGGCATACTCCAGCATATGAATCCATTCCGTCTTGCGCCATGCCCGAACATGGCTTGCATCTCGGCACTTCTCCACTTCATTGTAAAACTGGTCATTCTCGTCGCGTTCAGGAGCCACGTTGTCAATTAATAACAACCTTCCACCAGGCTTCATGACGCGTAGTGCCTCAGAGACAAAAGAAGAAATGTCCGGAAAATGGTGAGCAGCAATTCGGCAAGTGACGAGGTCAAAGAAATCATCATCGAAAGGCAGCTTCTCTGCATCTCCGGCAACAAAATCTACATTACGGTGTCCATTGCCCTGTATAAATTGTTCAGCCACCCGCAGCATTTCCTCCGTTAAATCCAGAGCGGTTACCCGCTGAACAAGCGGAGCCAGAGCGTTGGCGACATGCCCTCCCCCAGTGGCGATATCCAGCACGTTCATATCCGAAGTGGCTTGAGATGAAGCCACGAGCAACGCGAGATCCTCACCTTTGGCATGCCCCGAACTCGTCACGTATTTACCTGCATTTTTCGCAAACTGCTTCTGTACCTGGCTCTTGATTACATCAGACATTCCAATCCCTCCGTACAAGTTTCATTAGACGAAACTATGTTTCATAATTTAACTTTATTTTACCACGTATTAATATAAAAGTTAAATAAGCATTTTACACAAGTCGAAATAAAAAACATCCCCCAAGTGAAACTCACCCAGGAGATGTTTCTTATATTTGTTATTTCACGAGCGTCGGTGACTTCTTCCACAGTCCCAGAATAAGACCAGAGATTACAGCACCAATCGCAACAGCGAGCAGGAACAATAGTGCGTGGTTCGCCAGTGCTGCAACAAAGATTCCGCCGTGCGGAGCTGGTACATTAATGCTCCACAGTTGTGTCAATCCGCCAGCAACAGCGGAACCCAGAATACAAGAAGTCAATACACGCAATGGATCAGCCGCAGCAAATGGAATTGCACCTTCTGTAATGAAAGAGAATCCAAGTACATAGTTAGTCAGGCCTGATTTGCGTTCTTGCTCTGTAAATTTGGATTTGAAGAATGTTGTTGCAAGTGCAATCGCCAGAGGAGGCACCATACCGCCTGCCATAACCGCTGCCATCCATGCACCGTCTGTGTTACCACTGGATGTGAATACCCCAATAGCGAATGTGTAAGCCGCTTTGTTGAACGGTCCACCCATATCGATGGACATCATACCGCCAAGCAGCAAGCCCAACAATACCGCATTACCTGTACCCAGATTACCCAGTGCATCTACAAGCCATGTGTTCAGGGAACCAAAGATTGGATCAAAGACATAGAAACTGATGGCACCTACGATCAGCAAACCAAATACCGGATACAGCAAGATTGGTTTCAAGCCATCAATCGCTTTTGGCAATCCTTTGAACAACTTACGGAGACCAATAACTACATAACCAGCCAGGAAACCGGCAGCCAAACCACCAAGGAAACCGGCGTTTGAGTTAACTGCCATCAATCCACCGACCATACCAGGCATCAGGGCCGGGCGATCACCAATACTCATCGCGATAAATCCGGCAAGTACCGGAATCAGGAAGTGGAACGCACCTGTTCCGCCACCGATCGTTTGAAGCAGTTGCACAATCGGATTCTCAGGGCTAGCAAGCTGTTCGAACAAGAAGGAGATTGCTAGCAGGATACCGCCACCTACAACGAATGGCAGCATATGCGAGATACCATTCATCAGATCTTTATAGATTTTGCTACCTACACTAATCTTGCCAGTGCTTGCGCCCTCTTCCTTGGCATTTCCGCCTTGGCTGCGATAGATCGGTGCATCACCGTTAACAGCCTTGCGAATCAGCTCTTCGGATTTACGGATTCCATCGCTCACTGGTCTTTGCAATACCGGTTTGCCATCGAAACGTGCCATCTCCACATTTTTGTCTGCAGCAACGATAACCCCTTTGGCACGGGCAATTTCATCAGCCGTCAAAACATTTTGTGCTCCTTCGGAGCCGTTCGTCTCTACGCGAATATTGACGCCCATTTCTTGAGCTTTCTTTTTAAGTGCGTCTTCAGCCATAAATGTATGAGCTATACCTGTTGGACAGGCTGTAACCGCAACAACAAAATCTTCCGAATTTGCATTACCTACAATCACACCAGAAGTATTTTGTTGCTGAATGCTAGTAGAGCCTGATGCGGCATTCGCTGCTTTTTCAGCTTTTGCTTTCTCTTTGGCTGCTTCCTTCTCAGCTGCTTCCGCCTGTTTGGCATCAAACAATGCACTCACTTCTGCAGGTGTATCTGTATTCATCAATTGTGAGATGAAATCGCTATCAATCAACAACCTGGAAAGAGCTGCAAGCGTACGCAAATGGGTATTACCTGCGCCTTCTGGAGCCGCAATCATGAAGAACACATGAGCTGGCTGATCATCCAACGCTTCAAAATCAAGTCCTTTTCTACTCTTGGCAAATACAACCGTTGGTTCGTTCACCGCTGTTGTTTTGGCATGTGGCATCGCAATTCCGCCACCGATACCCGTGCTGGATTCAGCTTCTCTTTTATAGATCATTTCCTTGAACAGGACAGGATCATTAATACGTCCGCTTCGGTTCAGGCTTGCAATTAGTTCATCAATAGCCTCATCTTTGGTAGTTGCTTGCAGGTCCATGATCATCGTTTCCTGGATCATCAAGTCTGTTATTCTCATCTTGGTACACTCCCTTAAGTTCTATCGGCCTGCGATGTGCAGGCCTCACTACATTACAATTACAGTGAAACACTTCTATATGACCGTTATACTAGATCGTCGTAATGGTTACTTGATTGCGCAACTCATCAATCAATTCGCGTGTTGCCAGATCATCCGAGAACGCAGTTGCGCTTCCAGATGCTACCCCTGTGCGAAAAGCCTCCAGCAGATCTCCGCTCTGTACATAGGTACCTACGAATCCGCCAATCATGGAGTCTCCGGCACCAACGGAGTTTTTCACAGTCCCTTTTGGTACACTCGCATGATGAACTTCCGCTTTGGTAATGAACAGTGCACCTTCGCCTGCCATGGAGATCAACACATGTTTGGCACCGGCTTCAAGCAACTTACGCCCGTATAACACCAGTTCCTCACGAGTCTCAATGGTTACACCGAACAGTTCAGCCAGTTCATGATGATTCGGCTTCACCAGCAATGGTTCATGTACAAGAGCTTCCATTAGTGCAGGTCCAGTTGTGTCAATTACGAATTCGGCACCCGTTTGCTTGCACACTTTAATGAGACGATCATAGAAGTCCGTTCCAAGTGAAGGTGGTACGCTTCCGGAGAGAATGACAATATCTCCTTTTTGCAATGAAGACAATTTGTGTAGCAACTGTTCTGCCTCTTCTTCACTTATTGCAGGTCCAAGACCATTAATCTCTGTCTCTTCTCCATGCTTCAGCTTGATGTTAATGCGAGTATCGTCTGCGATCGTGACAAAGTCTGTCCGGATGTTATCTTCTTGCAACTTGTCATTAATGAAACGTCCCGTGAATCCACCAAGGAAACCAATGGCCGTGTTATCTGCTCCAAGTTGATTCAGTATGCGAGAAACATTAATGCCTTTGCCACCCGGGAGCTTCAAATCCCGATTCATTCGATTCAATCCGCCAAGCTTCAGCTCATCCACTTCCACGATGTAATCAATGGACGGGTTAAGTGTTATCGTATATATCATCGTTATCCCTCAATTATTTTAGTTTTCTGGGCGATTCCAGGCCGCCAGTGTTCTGGCATCTGCTCGGTAATCAAATCGGCCTCCTCCAAATCAAACAATTTGGCAAAAGTAATTTCCCCTATTTTGCTGGAATCAGCCAGCACATAAGATTTTCCCGACAATTGATGTGCCCGCCTTTTAATCAAGGCTTCCTCCGGATCAGGTGTTGTATACCCCATTTCGGGGTCCACTCCATTGCTCCCAAGAAAACATTTATCAAAACGGAAGTTATCCATGTTCTGTAATGCGATACTGCCGATGACTGCTTTCGTATGAATTTTCATCATACCTCCTAGCAAGTAACTACGAATACGTTTGCTTACCAATGCCTCAACATGTGAAAGTCCGTTGGTAACAACCGTTACGTCCTTTGCTTCAATAAAGGGAATCATGGCTAACGTTGTCGTTCCTGCATCCAGATAGATGCATTCGCCATTTTCGATCTCCTGTGCAGCCAAACGGGCAATCGTTGTTTTCTGTTGAATGTTTTTGAACGTTTTTTCCTCCATGCCCGGTTCTAGCGTTTTTTCATTCACCAGTGCGGCACCGCCGTGGATGCGTTTGAGCATCTGACGACTCTCCAGATCAATCAAATCACGTCTAATCGTTGATTCAGAAGCACCAAGCACATCAACAAGCTCTTGTAACTTCACAATTCCCTGTAAATGTAAGCGCTCTATAATTGCAGCATATCGTTCTTCAGTCAGCATCTTCATTCCTCCAACTGCTTCTATAGTATCATAAATCCCTCAAAAAACAACCACTTTCATTCAAAATAATTTAAAAACCTTCAAAAACCCGCATCTTTCGACTTATTTTCTTGTCCAATTGTCCCTTCCGCAGGCTCCTGAACACGCATCTGATAATCTAGTCCCTATTTTATCCAAGGTGGTGACCTGATGACAGATCGTCCACACAAACGGCGAAAACCCTGTGCCCTGCATCAGAAAAAGAAAGATTCCTCTCCTCGCTTTGGGTGGATCTCCTCCAACTGGAGTGGCTACGCTCGTACAGGAACACAGAACCAATACCGCCGCATCTCAGCCGAATGGACTGTCCCCTATGTTCTACCTGGCACACGCAACTCGTATTCATCCGCATGGATTGGAATTGATGGCTTCGAGAACAGTAGTCTCATTCAGACCGGAACAGGTCACGACTGGATTCAAGGCAAGCCCAGCTATTATGCCTGGTGGGAGATCCTGCCTGAGGCGGAAACCATCATTCCACATCCTGTTTCCCCTGGTCATCGTATTCGAGCAGTCATCGCCAAATTAACGCGCAAAACCTGGTGCATCACTCTCTCTAATCTAACGCTGGGCTGGACTTTTCGCACCATTCAGTATTATTCGGGGCCGCAATCTTCTGCGGAGTGGATTGTTGAAGCACCCACTGTAGGAAGCTCCATCGCCTCCATGGCACGGCTTACTCCCGTAACCTTCAACATGTGCCGCCTGAACGGACAATCTCCTGCTTTTCGTACCTCTCAAAAAGGGATCATGATTCAAGGAAGAGGTACCGTCTCAATCCCCGGCTCCCCCAATCGGTGTAAAGATGGATTTACGGTTCGCCGCAACACTTGAGTATTTAACGAGCAAACGAACGAAGTTATTTAGTTCATTTTCTTAAAGTTGGTATTTCGTGGCCTTCATATCTCCATTAAAAATCCTGCAACCTCCAGCGCTTGATGCGCGACGTTGCAGGATTTTGCTTTTCATTGGAAATGTACGGCGTTTATGACTCTACAACCATTGTATCCGGTTTGGGTTTAAGCCATTTGCCATCTTCATTAATAAAAGCACCCTTGAAGCGGCCCATCTCCAATTGTTCAATTAGCCGCTCCTCGTCCATTACCAGAATTTCAGCGAGTTGCCCCGAAGTGTAATAATGAGCGGGATTGTAATCGAGTAGTACTGGAACAGACGTATCATATAGTTCTTTGATCAGATTCTCAAAGGAATGCCGACCCAGGTTCTCCATATCTCTATAAAAATGCAAATGTTGGGACACCATATTACGGAAAGATTTATTCTCCAGATGCATCCACAACGTATTGCAAGCCTGAACACTCATATGATTTTGTTCCACATCGTAAAACTGAACTTCTTCAATCTTCATGTATTTCTCTTGAAATGCAACGATCTTAATCAAAGGTACATTTCGTTTACGCGACACTTTCTTCAAATGGGCTCTAAATTGCTCATAGTTCATTTCATTCATCTATTATCCCTGCCTTTAACATGTTCCAACCGACATTTTACAACAAATTAAAGACAAGTGTAACCTTCATCATATAAAAAACAAAAAAACGTGCAGCATCAGATGCCACACGTTCACAAACTTATGGAGTGCATGTACTCAGCCAAGGGCACCACTTTTCACCCACGTAGCCGTAAATTCCTGTTCTTCATAAGCATAGAATTGTTGCAAAATAACCTCCCGATCATCGAGGAACAACTGATCCGCTATTGCAGAGACCAGCTTCGGAACTGCACTCTTGGTCCCCGATATTGCTGATGCGGACAGACCACAGCTGGCAAGTGCAGAGTAATTGAATACAAACAATCCATGCAACTGCTCCTCACCCTGCTCACTTCTGCTGGTCAGTGCAAACCCCGAACTTAGGTATGGATGTGCATCCAGCAAGGCATTGCGATGCTCTGCTGGAGCCTGATAACAGTCCTCCCAACGCGCGATATGCGACTCTATAAGTCTGAGTTCAGGCCGAAGTGCCGGATCACTAAGCAGACCTGTGCTAATAATCAGAAAATCAAACGTAAACGCTCCCTGGGCCGTATGCACAATCGCGCCTTGGTTCGTTGCTTCTACACTCAGCCAGGGCGAGTTCAAATGCAGTTCGAATCCAGGCCAGGCTGCCGCACGATTAAACGTATCGTTGGTAGGCGGTTGATTGAATTTGAAGAAATGAGAGATCACTTCATATTTATCAGCAACCGGAAGAGCGTGGTATCGCTCGATCATACCGGATTGTTCCATCTGACGAATAGGATTAACACTAGGCAGCTGTTCCCGCCGTACAAATACATGAGCTTCGGCCACACCCGTGGCAAGCGCATAACTGGCATTATCAAAAGCAGAAGCACCGCCGCCAAGCACAGAAACCCGTTTACCTTTTAGTCGTTCAAAATCAATCGCTTCAGACGTGTGGGCATACAGCTCCCGAGGTAATCTATCGGCAATCATGGAAGGTACATGCCACTCTCCGCCCCCTTGTATTCCTGTAGCAAACACTACTTTACGAGCAAGTATGACATCCATCTGAGTTCCTGCCTTGTTCACATGAAGTCGATGTATACCGTCCTCTGTTGGCTCAACCAGTGTCAATTTCACCTCATTAAGCACAGGCAGATTCAATATTTCCCGATACCAGCGCAAATAATTCATCCAGTCTCCACGCGGGATCTTGTCTACTTCTTCCCAACCTTCGGGCCCTACCTGTGCTTCACACCATGAGCGAAAGGTTAACGAGGGGATACCCAGATCGATGGAAGTCAGATGCTTGGGTGTACGCAAAGTAACCATTCGCGCATAAGTCTCCCAAGGTCCTTCAAGCCCCGATGTATTCTCGTCAATGACCACAATATTGGAGATCCGTTCACGAAGAAGCCCAAATGCCGCCCCTAATCCACTCTGGCCTCCACCCACAATGACGACATCATAGACATGACCATCCGCATGTTCTCTTGGACGTACCCAGTTCGCGCCACCAAATGACAAATAAGCTAGATCATTCTTCACACGTTCATTCAAAGCTTCCAGGCTCATGATTCATCAACCCTTTCGAGATACATATATGAACTATTCTTTTTCGATTATTTGATGTAAGTTTGTTGTCAGTTATATTGAGGAGAATTGCATTTCACCTTGTATTCCTGAAATATATTAGCGTTATTATATGAGTTATCGGGGATGAATTGAAGTTCGCGGTAGATTTATTGTCATCAAAACTAAAAATATCTAACATGCTTGTTAA
Organism: Paenibacillus sp. FSL H8-0079; assembly: GCF_037991315.1. Taxonomy (NCBI): domain Bacteria; kingdom Bacillati; phylum Bacillota; class Bacilli; order Caryophanales; family Paenibacillaceae; genus Paenibacillus; species Paenibacillus sp. FSL H8-0079. The sequence goes on along the minus strand of NZ_CP150300.1, from coordinate 2,186,722 downwards.
TTCGTACGAAATACCTAATTGGATGGTACCTTCCTCTTTTAATGTGCTTTTTTCCTGATGGATGCTTTACAGAAAATGAAAAAAGACAGACCAAGATGTTACCTTGGTCTGTCTTATTAAAAGAATGCTATTGGCCGGCTTGTTCTCGGCGCTGCAATTTTTCATTGGTTAATTTCTCAGGGGTCACATCATGACCCAGTGGGTCCACAACGGATACTGCCAACATGGTTGTCAGCACCTGACCTCGAATAGCCTGTAAATATTGTTTTCTAAGCTCCTGCTGCTCGCTTTGTTCTGCTTTTGTCAAGCCAACGCTGCTTCGTTGTTTTCGACTTAATTCATTGATGCGTCCCAAAATAGGAATCATGAAATCCACCTCACTTGTTAGTCCAATTTCCGAAAGATATTTCGAATATCTTCAAACTAACTTATTACAACTTCATGAATTTGTCCATAGGCGTGATCCGTTAAGAAGTTTTTAGGTGATCTCATGCACAGACCACACAATGCCATTCGTAGCACCACTGCCCAGGTTCAAGGTGAGCGTCAACCCGTTTGCAGCATAGAACAGTCCAATCACATCTCCCGCATTCAATGCCACTTCTACCGCCAAAGTAACTGCACCGCTTCCCAGCACTGCCCGCAGTGTTAGTAGTGTAATCGCCACATTTAGTACAGGCAATAAACCACTAACTAGCGTTGTAACTGTCGGTGATGTCCTCTGTACAAGAAAGGCAGGGTTAACCCCAGCACCCAGTGATAGGGCAAGCGCTGCGGTCGTTGCATAATTGATCGTGGCCACAATGGAATATCTTCCTGTTACCGGGACGGTATAATTTCCTGTGGTTGCATTGAAGTTGGCATTACCGTAATAAGGAGCCGTAGTCGTCCAGTTGGTTAATTGTGCGCTCGTTGCTGTCGAAAGTGTAGCCAGGAAGGCCGAGAACCCTTGTGTTGCAAAGTTGGGGCCGGTTGGGCCCGTGGCTCCTGTCAGCCCCGTTGCCCCAGTCGCACCTGTAGTTCCTGTTATGCCTGTTGCTCCAGTGGCTCCCGTAGCTCCGGTTGCACTAGTTACACCAGTTATACCGGTAGCTCCTGTAAGTCCATTAGCACCAGTTGGTCCAGTCGGGCCGGTTGGGCCGGTTGGGCCGGTGATGCCTGTAACCCCAGTAGTTCCAGTAGTTCCGGCAACCCCAGTGACCCCAGTTGCACCTGTAGAACCAGTAGCTCCCGTAATGCCTGCTGTTCCGGTTGTTCCTGTAACTCCTGTTGTGCCGGTGCTTCCGGTGGTGCCAGTTACGCCTGTAGTTCCTGTAGTTCCTGTTGTCCCAGTTACACCCGTTAGTCCTGTTGCTCCGGTCGCGCCAGTTATACCTGTAACTCCTGTTGAACCATTACTTCCGGTGGCTCCTGTTACACCTGTGGGCCCTGTAGTTCCTGTAGTTCCTGTTGGACCTGTTGAGCCTGTGGCTCCTGTGGCTCCTGTAAGTCCGTTAATGCCTGTAACTCCCGTTATACCGGTACTTCCTGTAGCCCCAGTCACGCCCGTTGTACCTGTAGCTCCTGTTAGACCTGTTGAACCTGTGGCTCCTGTAAGTCCGTTAATGCCTGTAACTCCCGTTATACCAGTACTTCCTGTAGCTCCAGTCACGCCCGTGATCCCCGTAATTCCTGTGGTGCCGGTAGCTCCTGATACACCTGTGAGCCCTGTCGCCCCAGTTGCTCCGGTCGGTCCCGTTATACCTGTCGTGCCTGTAACGCCTGTTACACCCGTCTCTCCTGTAATGCCCGTAATTCCTGTTACTCCGGTCACACCTGTGACCCCAGTGGCTCCAGTCGTACCTGTTGTACCCGTAACACCAGTTAAGCCAGTTGTGCCGGTTATGCCAGTAACTCCCGTGGTTCCCGTTGCTCCAGTAGCCCCGGTGGGTCCCGTCTCACCAGTTTGGCCAATAGTGCCGGTGGCACCTGTAATTCCAGTAGCTCCAGTCACACCCGTAATTCCAGTTACGCCGGTCGTGCCGGTTGTTCCTGTTTCACCAGTAATACCCGTTGGGCCGGTTGCCCCTGTAGCACCTGTAAATCCAGTTACTCCAGTTATTCCAGTAGCACCAGTCGTCCCCGTACTACCTGTCGTTCCGGTGATGCCGGTAACTCCGGTGGGACCCGTACTTCCTGTTGCTCCGGTCGCTCCAGTGATACCTGTAAATCCGGTTACGCCAGTTATTCCTGTGGAACCAGTACTCCCCGTTGTTCCTGTAACTCCAGTAGTACCTGTGACTCCGGTTATGCCAGACGTACCGGTTGTTCCTGTTTCGCCGGTGACCCCGGTTATCCCCGTAGTTCCCGTTGCTCCAGTCACACCCGTTATACCAGTTACGCCGGTCGTACCGGTTGGTCCCGTTACACCTGTCGTGCCTGTAGCGCCTGTTACACCCGTCTCTCCTGTAATGCCCGTGGTTCCTGTTGCTCCAGTTAATCCCGTTACGCCAGTAGCTCCGGTTGTTCCAGTCACACCTGTGATACCCGTAGTTCCGGTTATGCCGGTAATTCCCGTAGTACCTGTTGTACCCGTGACCCCAGATATACCCGTTTCCCCTGTTACACCAGTGGCTCCGGTCGCACCGGTTGTACCGGTTGTACCCGTAACACCAGTTAAGCCAGTCGCACCGGTTGGTCCCGTTACACCTGTCGTACCGGTAGCGCCTGTTACACCCGTCTCTCCAGTGGCACCAGTTGCTCCCGTCGTTCCAGTAAATCCTGTATTACCTGTAACCCCAGTAAGTCCAGTAAGTCCAGTAAGTCCAGTTACTCCCGTCTCACCAGTTTGGCCAGTTGTGCCGGTGGCGCCTGTAATTCCAGTAGCTCCAGTCACACCCGTAATGCCAGTTACGCCGGTCGTGCCGGTTATTCCTGTTTCACCAGTAATACCCATTGGACCGGTTGCCCCTGTAACACCTGTAAATCCAGTTACCCCAGTAATTCCAGTAGCACCAGTCGTTCCTGTACTACCTGTCGTTCCCGTGATGCCTGTAAATCCGGTTACGCCAGTAATCCCAGTAGCACCAGTCGGCCCGATTACGCCAGTTATTCCTGTGGAACCCGTACTCCCCGTTGCTCCTGTAAATCCAGTCATACCTGTGACTCCGGTTATGCCAGTCGCACCAGTGGCTCCGGTTGGTCCTGTCGTGCCGGTAACGCCTGTTACACCCGTCTCTCCTGTAATGCCCGTGGCTCCAGTTAATCCCGTAACACCAGTTGGACCAGTGATTCCTGTTAGACCTGTTTCCCCTGTGATGCCAGTTGTGCCCGTTACACCAGTAGCTCCCGTAGTACCCGTACTTCCCGTTGCTCCAGTCGTACCCGTTTCCCCAGTGGCTCCAGTCGCACCTGTTGTACCCGTTACGCCAGTTAAGCCATTCTGGCCGGTTGTGCCAGTGGAACCGGTTGGTCCTGTTACACCTGTCGTACCTGTAACGCCTGTTACACCCGTCTCTCCAGTCGCGCCGGTTACGCCAGTAACTCCCGTAGTTCCCGGTGCTCCAGTAGCCCCGGTGGATCCCGTAACACCAGTCGTACCTGTCATGCCGGTAAATCCTGTAGTACCTGTTTCCCCAGTGGCTCCAGTCGCGCCGGTTATACCGGTCGTCCCGGTTGGTCCCGTTATACCTGTCGTACCTGTAACGCCTGTTACACCCGTCTCTCCTGTGATTCCCGTGGTTCCTGTACTTCCTGTTGCTCCAGTTAATCCCGTAATGCCAGTTGTACCCGTTACGCCAGTAACTCCGGTGGGTCCCGTGCTTCCTGTTGCTCCAGTCGTACCCGTGAGCCCAGTTATACCCATTTCCCCTGTGACACCAGTGGCTCCGGTCGCACCTGTTGCACCCGTAACACCAGTTGGTCCTGCCGTGCCGGTTATGCCAGTGGCACCGGTTGATCCCGTCGTGCCGGTAAATCCTGTAGTACCTGTAACCCCAGTGAATCCAGTTACTCCCGTCTCACCAGTTTGGCCAGTAGTACCGGTGGCGCCTGTTTCACCAGAAATACCCGTTGGACCGGTTGCCCCTGTAGCACCTGTAAATCCAGTTAGGCCAGTAATACCAGTAGCACCAGTCGGTCCGGTGATGCCCGTAGTTCCCGTAACACCAGTCAGTCCAGTTGCACCTGTGAGACCCGTCTCCCCAGTGAATCCAGTAAGTCCAGTGACTCCCGTAACACCAGTTGGGCCAGTAGTACCGGTGGGGCCTGTTTCACCAGAAATACCCGTTGGACCGGTTACCCCTGTAGCACCTGTAAATCCAGTTAGGCCAGTAATACCAGTAGCACCAGTCGGTCCGGTGATGCCTGTAGTTCCCGTAACACCAGTCAGTCCAGTCGCACCTGTGATACCGGTTAGACCCGTCTCCCCAGTGAATCCAGTAAGTCCAGTTACTCCCGTAACTCCAGTTGGGCCAGTAATTCCTGTTAGACCCGTTGCCCCTGTGACACCAGTTACGCCAGTAACGCCGGTTGTACCCGTGCTTCCTGTTGCTCCAGTCGTACCGGTGACTCCTGTTGTGCCGGTGGGTCCTGTTAACCCTGTATCACCAGTAATTCCAGTAAATCCAGTCACACCTGTGTTGCCCGTAACTCCAGTAACTCCCGTAGATCCGGTCGCACCAGTCGTTCCGGTAATCCCTGTTAGACCTGTTTCCCCTGTGGCTCCAGTCGCGCCAGTTATACCGGTCGTCCCAGTTACGCCAGTAATTCCTGTGATACCCGTCTCTCCTGTAATGCCCGTGGTTCCTGTTGCTCCAGTAGAACCAGTAACACCAGTGACTCCGGTTGTGCCTGTGACCCCGGTGGGTCCCGTTAGACCAGTCGTTCCGGTAACTCCTGTTTCACCAGTACTTCCTGTAGCACCGGTCACGCCTGTGATGCCCGTGGGTCCTGTTACTCCAGTTAATCCTGTAACACCAGTTACGCCAGTTGTGCCGGTCGGTCCTGTTGCGCCAGTGACCCCGGTTGAACCAGTAGCTCCGGTGGGCCCCGTAATGCCCGTTGTACCCGTATTTCCCGTCGCTCCTGTAGTTCCAGTTCCTGTAGCACCTGTACTTCCAGTAGCTCCAGTCACACCAGTGATTCCCGTAACGCCAGTCAATCCTGTTGCTCCTGTTGCTCCTGTTTCGCCAGTGACTCCGGTTGTGCCAGTTACACCGATGGGTCCCGTTAGACCAGTATTTCCTGTCTCTCCGGTGAATCCTGTCACACCAGTCGTGCCTGTGGCACCTGTTAGACCCGTTTCTCCAGTGGCTCCGGTCGCACCTGTACTGCCCGTAAATCCAGTATTTCCTGAAACACCAGTATTTCCAGTCGCTCCCGTCTCACCAGTTAATCCAGTTGCCCCCGTAGTGCCTGTTATTCCAGAAGTACCCGTGATTCCTGTAACCCCAGTCTCACCCGTAATACCTGTTAGACCCGTCTCTCCAGTGATACCAGTAGCTCCGGTCGCACCTGTGATGCCAGTTACTCCCGTCTCTCCGGCTGTTCCCGTAGTGCCTGTAGTTCCAGTTGTGCCGGTGATGCCAGTAATTCCTGTAGCACCCGTACTTCCCGTTGCTCCATTGTTCCCAGTGGGTCCTGTAACTCCGGTTGGGCCGGTCGTTCCTGTAATACCAGTTTCGCCTAAAGCCCCGGTCGGTCCCGTCTCTCCAGTGACACCAGTTAGTCCGGTGGTACCGGTATTTCCCGTGGTTCCAGTGGTTCCAGTGGTTCCAGTCGTACCTGTTACTCCCGTTTCCCCAATGACACCAGTGGCTCCGGTCGCACCAGTAAATCCAGTCGTTCCTGTGCTACCTGTTTCTCCAGTAATACCAGTTGCTCCAGTCAGTCCGGTGATGCCTGTTGTTCCGGTCGCACCCGTAGTTCCTGTAAATCCAGTAATACCTGCTGTGCCAGTGCTTCCTGTTTCGCCAGTAATACCAGTCGCGCCTGTATTCCCTGAAGTACCATTACTTCCAGTAGCTCCCGTCACACCAGTGATACCTGTAACGCCAGTTGCGCCTATCGATCCTGTTCCCCCTGTGACACCAGTTGTGCCGGTTACGCCAGTAACTCCGGTTGTACCCGTGCTTCCTGTTGCTCCAGTCGTACCTGTGACTCCTGTTGTGCCAGTGGGTCCTGTTAACCCTGTATCACCAGTTAGTCCGGTCGTGCCGGTTGTTCCTGTTGTTCCAGTAATTCCCGCTGCTCCTGTTACCCCAGTCGGTCCTGACACACCAGTCGCCCCGGTTGGTCCCGTTACACCTGTCGTACCTGTTACGCCTGTTACACCCGTTTCCCCAGTGGCACCCGTAATGCCGGTAAATCCAGTCGTTCCTGTTGTACCCGTAACTCCTGTGGTTCCTGTTGCGCCAGTACTTCCCGTTATACCTGTTAATCCAGTCGGTCCTGTTGAGCCCGTTGTTCCTGTTTCACCAGTAGTTCCAGTTGCTCCCGCATCACCCGTTGGACCGGTTGGACCTGTAAATCCGGTAGTTCCAGTCATACCTGTGGAGCCCATCAGTCCGGTAACTCCAGTTGCACCTGTGACCCCAATTATTCCGGTGCTGCCCGTGATTCCAGTTGAACCCGTAACACCCGTAGCTCCAGTTACTCCAGTTACTCCAGTCCGTCCTGTTAAACCGGTTGCTCCCCTTTTGCCTGGATACCCAGGGTCTCCGGTTAACCCGGTAGCTCCAGTTGCTCCGGTGTATCCTCTCATTCCCCGATAACCCCGTGGGCCGCGAAGGAAAGGAATCCTGTGGCTTTTCTTTTTTTTGCACGAACGTCTATTTTTCTTACAAGATTTACTCTTCTTCTTTGGGATAGAGTGCTTTTTTGATTTTTTTGCTTTCCGTTTAACTGTGCTGATTGAGGAAATTTTGCGTTTCTTTTTGGACATACTGCTCACAAGAAAATCCCCCCTCCTTGTACACCACGTCAAATCTCCGCATTTTACAATAGTACACTGTATGCCCGGGACTAGCTTTGTGCGCCCCCTAATCAATATGCCTATGAAACCACCATAGTTAGTGATCAATCAATTACTATTCTCTAAAAAATATATTCCCTTCTACTCACCCAGTAACTCCTTAATCGTCAACGCAACTCCCTCTTCAAAAGATGTTGCCACAACTGGGCCAATCTGTTCCTCATACTTCTGTCTACTCAAGATCAGGGGTTCCTCGGTCAGATATAACATCTCTACAATTTCTTTCATAACCGGTACACCCAGTCCAATCAACGACAAGCCCACTTTTCCTAACGCCATCACAGGTTTGCTTCTTCCCGCAGCCTTCTGTGCCATACGTACAATCTCATGACCCGAGATGATCCCCGTTCCAGGAATGTTCCAGTTCTGTCCATACGTCGTCTGCCTGCTTGCAAGTTCTACCACCATAACCGCAGCATCCGGCAAATAGATGTACTCTCTGGGAACCTTCATATTTCCGATAAAAAAAGCCATCTTGCCTTTCGCTATCGCTTCAAGCGTTGAACCCAGATAGGAAGCCTGATTAGCCGTTGGGCCATAATAGTCCGGCAAGCGAACGATCATCACCTGAGCTTTGCTCCATCTCTTGCTGAATAACATTTGTTCATAGGCAAGTCGTGTCTTGCCTTTTCGGGTATGTGGCTGCTTCGGATGTTCTTCCGTTACCTCGCTCATTTGTCTTCTACCATAAGGGTAGATTCCGTCTATTACAACCACGTTCAGACCCAGGTGTTCTGCCGCCACCATCACAGATTCGCCCAGCGGAATCAGCCTGCTCTCCATCTCGTTATACGGGACGTTTGCACAATGAAATATAACATCCGTTTCCTGGGAAGCAGCGATAATATCATCCGACCGAAATGCATCTCCCACTGCCATTTGCAGGTGATTTGGAGATCCCAACTTTACCGCAAGTTGCTCCAGTTTTTGACTGGAGCGCCCAAATGCAATCGTAGAAATCCCCCGTTTAATCAATTCCTCCGTAATTGCCGCACCTGTTCCACCTGTGGCTCCAATCACAATAGCTCTTTTCATCTTATACCGACCTCTTTCATCCATTTAGTGATTGATCAATAACTAAAATACAAAAAGGGACTTAAACTCCCTCTCTAACGATCCTTCAGCTCCGGCATATCCAATGCAGTAGATAAATTACACAACATCCCAATCGCTAAGAAAATCATGGTTCTTTTCAGCGGTTCAGCAATTCCCGCAACGGTGAAAGCTTCAAGTACCATGCTTCGTACATCACTAATGCCTTTTTGCATGGCCTGACGAATGACTTCTTCCCGAATCGTTTGCGCCTGCATCTGAAGCAAAATTTCACTCTTGTGAGATTCGAGAATCTTATCGTAGGCTTCAATTAGATCATTCTCCAACTGATCTGGCGTCGCCGTCTCCACCACAATTCGAAAAGAATCAATCACCCTAGTCCACGAGACCTCAATTGCAGTTAATAATAAAGCTTCTTTGGTTTTGAAAAAACGAAAGATATACGGCTGTGAGATCTGTGCCCGTTCAGCCACTTGAGCTGTAGTTGCACGATAATAGCCAATTTCCGCGAAGACATCAATCGCTGCAGAAATAATATCATTTCGCCGGTTAACCGACGCTGCTGTATCTTTAGCCATCATTTTCCCCTTCCAATGCACAGTTATGAATTGATCAATAACCAGAAGTATATCTGATTCATGTAATCAGTGCAAAACGCAAAAAAGTGAAAGGTCATTCATCCTTTAAGCTTACTTGGATTATAGCCATACGTTTGCCTGAAACGACTGATGAAATAACTGCTGTTCACATACCCTTCCAATTGGGCAGCCTCCGATACACCAACTTGCCCACTCTCCAGTAGCTCACGCGCCTTTTCCATCCGTTTCTGAATGACGTACGCATGAATGGATCTGCCGTATTGCTGCTTGAATGCTCGTTTTAGCTTATTTTCATTCATCATGGCCGATCGAACCAGCTCCTTTCCCTTATGGAACATGTTACACGTTATACAACTTCAAAGTCATGATCTAGTCACACCTCTCATGAGCGAACTAAACCAGATCCAGCCGTTTCCTGATGCCATCATCGTTCGTCAGGAATTGCTCGTCAGTACACCAGGCAGTAACTTTCCCGTCCAAAACCAACAAACCCGCAGACGCTGGCGCAAGCCGCTGCAGGTTGTGGAACATGTCGATGTTCAGCAGGATTCCTTGGAAGAATTCCGCAATATCATGATCCATGGGAATGGACCGGCTATGAATTTCATTTTGAGTAAACGGAAATGGTGCCAGTTTCGAAGAGAACATGGATCGTCTAAAAAAGATTCGGACGATGCGGTACAAGAGTGTAAGTTCACTGCTGTAGAAGATTACGCAATCGGGATTCCGAATCCAGCTTCGGACAACTGTCACAATACCCATGTGTATGACTTCCGTCTCCAACCAGATAAGCCAAACAACAATATCGGCGTAGCAGGAACGGAGGTCCCTGCCACCCGGAATGTTCGAAGCGCTGCAGCTCATTGGCAAATGTACATGCATTATCGTTTTGCCGATCCAGCCAGAGGCTTTGATCTTCTTGAATCTTTGCAAGCCGTTCATCTGTCTTCCAAATGCTCTGATCATTGATCATACGTGCATACAATTGTTGCACATTATGGGCAACCAGAGACCACATGACCTTATCGCTCGCTCTTGTAGCGACGGCTACCGCTCGCAGGACAGGTTCCAGATGTAGCAGCACTCTTTTCTTGAGCAAGCCACTCTCTGACCTGCGCTGAACAGGATCTTCACCCTCCAGAGAGGTTCTCTCCAGCAGAGTCTCATATCGCATGCCACCTGCACCATTCAATTCAAACCGCACATCATCGTCTGCAACGCTAAGTATAGTATCGTATAGACTGAATGCTGAAATTACGGACATCACGAATACGGAGTAACGTTTGGCAAAAAGTGTACCGACGGCCGCACTTCCTCTTCCGCCCAATTGAAGCCCTTGCTGCATAGCCTGTTCACGCAATATCAAGTTTCGTTTCTCTTCATTCAGCAGATCCTTCACACGGAAAGGATACTTGGAATCATCGCAGTCCACTTGGATCGTCGTCACAAAAAATTGCTGTAACACTTCCGACATCTCTGAATAATCATGTCTTGGATAATGTCTCATCTATTGAATCATCTCTTCAACTTCGTTGATAATCTCGCTTCGCCCAATCGCTCCCCAGCCCTTAAACAACCAGAACGAGTCTGTCGTATAGACCTGATCTGCACCGACAGCCGGCACTCCCTTCCAGAGTGAGCTTGCATTGATGTTGTTTAAATACTCATCGGCATTCGGGTCAACCTCAAGAACTACGAAATTAGCATCGATATCCGCGATTTTCTCCATGGACAGGTCCTCACGTTGTTCGGCAGGTGTCACAGTCGTTGGCACAAATCCAAGATCATGATACAAAAGTGTGTTGGTTGGATGTCCTTTTGCCGCGTAAATTTGTAAGGTCTTCTCTCTTACACGCAGATAAGCCAACTTTTTTTGATCCAGTTGTTCGATCTTCGCTTTTAATTGCTTCGCCTGCTGCTCTACCTCGGCTATCTTTTCTTTTGCCAGATCCACTTTGTTGTACATCCCGGCAATGGTCAACAGATCCTGTGTCCAATATGTTGTATCATCAACAAAATCCAGCCATTCAGTACCAAGTACAATCGTCGGAGCGATTTTCTCCAACTGATCATACGTACTCTCCGCAGTTCGACTCTCAATAACGATGACATCCGGATCAATCTGAAGGATAGCCTCCAGGTTAGGACTGTCTGCAGACCCTACCGTTGGAATGCCGGCAAGCTGATCTGCAAAGTAAGGCAAATAATCTCCTCCGTAACGAACTTCTACATTAACGCCTGCTGGTTTCTCACCAATCGTCAACATGTGATCGATGTAAGCAGCAGATAATACCACCATACGCTCTATTTTTTGCGGTACAACCGTTGTTCCTTTAAGATGCTCAATCGTTTGCGTACCACTCTCTTCCACAGGTGTATCCTGTTGCGGAGGCGTTGCTTCTGTTACTTCTGATGCCTTGCTACATGCCGTCAGAACGAGCACAAGCAGGGCCAACAGTATCATCGTTGTTGCTCTCTGTCTTACCATTTGTAGTAAATCCCCTCTACTATTTAATAATAATAATCATTATCACTATAGTAGGGAAAAGCATACAGGCTTACCATGGATTATTCCACTCTCTTCTCTTGCACAATATCACCGTAAGGTAACCCCAAGTTGCTCTGCCACATATCGCATGGCCCACATGCGTCCGGTGGGACCCAGCGTTTTGAAAAAAATATCTCCTGCATTATATACATGGCCTTCTTGAACAGCCTTTAATGCCAACCATGCACTGGATTGCTGTAATTGCCTCAGTTGAGCACGTGCGTCTTCTGTGGGATCGACCATTACAAACACATGATCCGCGTCGTATAACTGCAAATCGCAAACTTTGCTCTCTACAGCCCACTGTTGTTCCGGAAAATCACGAGGCAAATAAAATCCCATATCATCATACAATAGCGCCCCTGTCTGGTTGTTCAATCCATACATTCGGTAGAAATGAGAAGTCACCCGGATGAACATGGCACTCTGTTTCCCCCACCTCGATTGAATGCGTCCTCGAAGAACCCGGCTCAGTTCAGCATGTTGTTCAATCCACTGTACAGCCTGTTCGGTGCGACCCATAATGTCCGCCATATACAGAAGCCTCTCGCCAAAATGGTTGGTGTGCTCCAGCATGGTGGTAGGCGCGATACGATTCAGGGAGTCATTTGGCTCCAAACGATCACTTGTAATGATCAGGTCCGGTTGGACTCGCCTCAAATCATCATAGTTCTGATTGAAGCTATCCAGAATAAGTCCCTGATGACTGTGTGCTTGAAGCGCAGGTATGGCAACATGACGAGCCACCCTCTGACCATAGGATAAAGCGGATACTGGCCTCAAACCAAGCGTTATCACATAATCGTCCAACCCGTAATACAAGGTGGCAATGCGATTCACTTTATTTTTCATATATAACGTTGGGGCGATTCCTTCGTTTTTCTTGAAGACTCTGCTGAAATAGTGCTCGTCCTTATAACCCACTTGCTCCGCAATTTCCTTGATTTTATCTGAAGAAAATAACAACTGCTTGGCCTTTGCCATACGTAGTTTCAGTATATATTCAATCGGGGTCATATTTAATTGTCGTTTGAATGTTCTTATAAAATGATTCACACTAAGCCCTGCCATGCTGGCCATCTGATCAATTCGAATATCTTCCATATACTGATGCGTCATATAATCAAGTGCCAAATCCATCCCCGCTACAGGGGGAGTTGCTTCATTCACGTGCATCATTAACTGAATCAACAACTGATGCAAAAGATGTTTCCTGCGCGTCTTTTCCAGACTCGTAAACGAGTGTTTTCCACTCACCAGGGTATCCATCATCTCCTGAATATCACGTGTATTGGAAGGAACATTAAGCTTGCCCGTCACAGGGAGATCAAATGCCTCGGTATGCCAAGCATTCCGACGCCGGGTAAGTGTAACACAGGAAAATAAAATGATCTGATATCGGACAGGTGCTTCCATATCCGTCTGAAACTCCACATGCATTCCTGGCTTCAACAAAAACCACTCGTCTTGAGATACCGTATGTACAATGTTATCCATAGACAAAGATCCCTTGCCCGCGATGACCCTGCAAATGGCGAACCTTTTCCAGATCCGACGCTGAACAGCCCCCGGATTGCTAGAGTAATGGCAGACGTGGACAGCAGAGAAATGTAGCTGTTCCAGTCGTTTGATCCAATCATTTTCCTCCATGATGACGTCACCTCCCTGTTTGGATCCGATTCTATGTGAACTGATTACACTCTATTTTTCAGCTCCCAATAGTAAATTCTTTATACTATCCAACTGCAACTCCAGTGAATAGGGATCTTCCATGACGAACTCATCCTCTGTACCATCCAAGGAACCATAGGCGTAGACTTGTCCTTTCTGCACAGCAGGCAGACGTTTCCACACCTCGCTGTTCAGGATCTCTTTGGCGTCCTCACTACCCGAACCATATAAGAAGATATGATCTCCCATATACTCAGGCAGTACTTCAAGGGAGATCGTTTCGAATCCATCCTTCATTTCGAGTGCTTGCTGAGTTGGAGGCAGTTTCAGCATCTCATAGATCGTGGAACTACCATAGTTCCCGCCTTCTGCACCAAGTACATACAACGCTTTGTACCCTATTTGTATGATGGATACGGTCTCGCCTTCTTTTATTACACCATCAATCTGCTTCTTAGTCTCTTCGATATTCTCTTCATATGTCGTGATCCATTGCTCTGCTTCCTTCTCTTTTCCAAAAACACCAGCAATCCGGCGCAGCTTTTCCAGTGGGCCAGAAGTTTTATCACCTTCCCAATAAGGTAAAAAGACGGTCGTTGCAATTTTTTCGTAATCCTCAATATTTTTATCAATGGAACCGATGATGAGATCCGGCTCAAGTGACACTAACTTCTCCAGATTCATTGGGAACTCTCCTCCCAAATCCTCAATACCCGCTATAACATCAGCAGCAATGCCAGACTTTTCAATCCATCCTTCGTTCAGCATAAATGTTCTTACACCAACCGGTACTACGCCCAGTTTCAGCAGGTACCCCATATATTGATCTGAAGCAACACGCTGCGGATTGGCCGGAATCACCACATCTCCTCTCAATGTAGAGACCGTTCTCGTCTCTGGCATTGCAGTCGATTTCCCTGCCTCCGTTGCCTGGTTACCCGATTGTGCAGTAGTCGCATTGGTCTCTGTTTGTGTACCACTTGCAGACGGTGCAGGACTGGAACAGGCGGCGAGTAATAGCGTGAGACACAGCATCATGCTTAGTGCTGTCATTTTGAATTTTCCTTGCATCAGTAATTCCCCTCCAACATTCTTTTGATATTGATAATCAATATCATTATATAAAGAGGAATGTAGTGGATGAAGGGCATTTTCTTGCATCACACTGGGCAAATCTTGCTTATAGTTCAATTCCAATGCCTTTTTCGGCTTAATTAACCGTTGGCTTAGTCCTTTTTTGTAGCGAATTGGAGATAGTCCTTTGATTTTTTTGAAGCTGCGACTCAGCGAATGCGCATCCGGATAACCGACCTGTTCAGCAATCTGTTGCAACGTAGCATTCGTATGGACCAGAAGATGTGCAGCTCTCTCCATTCGGATCTGTCCAAGATATTGGATGGGACTAATGTTCAACTTTTGTTTAAACAATCTGGACAGGTGCCCCACACTGATTTCCAATGCTTCTGCCATTACATCAAGAGCTATAGGTTCATGCAGATGAGCATTCATATATTCAATAGCCTGTGTGACCGTATCCGGTTTATATGGCTGAATGGATTGTCTATGTAAGTCTTCCAACAAAAAATATACCCATTGATGAAATAAGGTTTTGGCATGTAACTTTGCGAGTTTCGTGGAAAGTTCCCACTCCCGTTTCAATTCCTCCATACATTGATACATGTCCAGCGGACGGGTTGGTACAAGTGCATATTGGTCCTGAAACGGACGTTCATGGTCCATCAGATGCTGAATTTCCGTACCACAGGGCAACGCCAGAATGGCTTTGTACAAAATCATATAATACGCCACGCCCGAATCCGTCTCCATGTTTAAGTACGCCTGCTTGCCCCCATGAACAATGTGGAATCCATCCACGATATATCTGTGTTGATCCATTCGTATACTTGCACTTCCGTCGATGATATATAGATAGGTACTCGCAGGCAGTTGATAATTCTTCAGCTTCTCCCCAGGATGCAAAGCGTTTTGGCGCACATCCAGTATTTTCACAAAAACATGATTCCACAGCCTGATGTGATCATTCAAATTCATATTCTTTATACTTACCCTCCGATCCAGATGCACCTTCATGCCTTCTCAGCTGTTGTATGAACTACCTGTTACGTTCGCTCGTTATGTACATTTCCTTTTATTATAAATCAATTGATAATAATTCTCAATAACTTGTGCAATCGATATAAACTTATGCAGATGGACATCCTATACAGACGACAATGCTTATGTACCGGGATAATACAGGTATAATCATCCTCTTCTTCTGAACCTGTTGCAAAATATTAAAAGGCATGATATATTAATTGAGCCATCAATGATTGAGGCATCAACTATTGATACATCAATGATCGAGAGCATCCAAATAATCATTAGGCAATGGCATTGTATACTGCAACTTTAATTATTGGTTAACATACGCCGTTGTTCATGATTCAGATTCACCCGGGAGGTCTAGTCATGACACGTAATGTTTCCAAAGAAGAACAGATCATCAACCTGCTGAACGTGTTGGGCAACAAAATCAGTCCCAAGTTCGAACGCTGTACGGGTATCAGTTCCTCTCGCTTTGAAATTCTGCATGAGCTGGATCAGGTCGATGAGATTAACCAATCCATGCTGCAGAAAATCATTAACATTGATAGTGCTGCGATTACACGCCACTTGAAACAGCTTGAGGCGGACCTGATGGTTACAAGACGCAAGAACCCCGAAGATAATCGGGTAACTTTTGTACGTCTGACGGACCATGGTCGGAAGCAGATTGAAGGCTACAAAGCAGAGAAGACCAATTTCATCAACCAAATTTTGCAGGATTTCAGTGAAGACGAAGTTCAGGCTCTCGCCGATTACCTGGAACGTATGCAGAATAATTTCTAAACTTATATATAGAGGAGAGATTTATCCATGAGTACAATTGAAAGTAAATTCCAAAAGACAAATGATTTTAACGAAATTACTTACGGCCGCCGTTCTGTTAAGCTTTACGATTCTGAGGTAAAAATCAGCCGTGAAGAAATGACAGAAATTCTGGCAGAAGCTTCACGTGCACCTTCTTCCGTTAATATGCAACCTTGGCGTTTTCTCGTTGTAGATACAGCTGAAGGCAAAGAAAAACTCGCTCCTCTTGCTAAATTCAATCAAAATCAAGTGTTGACTTCGGCAGCTGTGGTTGGCGTATTTATCGACATGAATAATGCTGAATACCTGGAAGAGATCTTCAGCAAAGCGGTAGAGCATGGTTACATGCCACAAGAAGTTAAAGACGCACAAGTTCAATTTGTTAAACCTTACTATGACAACATGCCTGCTGCCGATCTTCGCGACGTTAACCTGATTGATGCAGGTCTTGCTTCCATGCAATTGATGCTTGCTGCACGTGCTCATGGTTATGACACCAACCCAATCGGTGGTTACGAAAAAGATCAAATTGCAGAAGCATTTGGCATGGACAAAGAGCGTTATCAACCGGTTATGTTGATCTCGATCGGTAAATCGGCCAAAGATGGTCACCCTTCTTACCGTCTGCCAGTAGATACAATCACAACTTGGGCATAATATCAGGGACTGTTTCCCTGTAAGTTACGATTGAATTGGTCAATAAACATACATTCTTAACACAATTTAAACACTATATGGAGGTTTTATATTATGATTATCATTCACGCTCACCTGCAAGTTAAACCGGACCAAGAACAAGCATTCCTCGCAGCTACGAAAGAACTCATTGCTGCAACACGTCAAGAAGAAGGCAACATCAGCTATGACCTGGCGAAAAGCACAGAACGCGAACAACAATACACGATGATCGAGCTTTGGAAAGATGAAGCTGCTACAGCTTCCCACAACACAAGCGCGCATTTCCAAGCTTTTGTACAACAAGCAGCAGCATTCATGGCCGCTCCAATGAACGTTGAAGTATTTGCTGGAGAACAAGTGAAAGCTTAATAGCTCATTGACTGGCATGCGTAGTTGGCATGTGAAGAAGCCGCTCTTAGTCTTATGACCGAGGGCGGCTTTTTGGTTCCCTTTTGAAAATACGTTCACTTCAGATCAACGATTACTTGATGTACAAATCTTTCATTAATTCGCGGTTTTTCTGAGTAAACAAGTCATTATGCGAGGAGACCATCCCGTGTGCATTCGCATCAGGTGCCACATGCAACTTCGCCCGGTTCACGGCATTGGCTGCGTCCTGGAACGCTCCGGCAATCAGATGAAGCTTTCCTTCATGATGCAAAATATCACCCGCAGCATAGATGCCCGGTACGGATGTCTCGCTGACCGGCGTTCCTGCAATCCAATGATCCTTCATATCAATCTGAATATGACTGTTGACCAACAATTCCTTATCGCGCTCATAGCCATAGTTAATGATGACCTCATCCACTGCCAGCTCAAGCATTGCGCCATCTTCATTGCGTTTCAGCACAACCGTCTCAATCTGTTGATGATCATCTGTAGCGACCAATTTCTCGATCGTTGTATTAAGCAGGCATTCCACCGAACTGCTGCCAAGACGAGATATTTCAGCTTCATGCCCCTTCAGTGTATCTTTCCGATACGTCAGATAGACTTGTTTGGCAATAAGTGCGAGTTCATTTGCCCAATCAATCGCCGCGTTCCCTCCACCCGAGATGAGAACTGTTTTGTCTTTGAAGCGGGAGAGTGATTTGACCGTGTAATGTAGATTGGTCACTTCAAAACGTTCTGCTCCCTCAATCTCCAGTTTGATTGGCTTCAGGATTCCTCCCCCAATGGCCAAGATCACAGTTTTGGAGTAATGCACCTCTGTGGAGGCTGTGTGCAGTGCAAAATAACCCTGTTCATCTTTGGATATGGACGTGATCTTTTCTCCAAGAACCACCTCTGGTTGAAATGTCAGTCCCTGATTGACGATCTGTTCAATCAGCTGTGCACCGGGAACAGGTTGTAACCCGCCCACGTCCCAAATCATCTTTTCAGGATAGACATGTACTTTCCCGCCCAGATAGGGCTGGAATTCAATAATTTTCGTTTTCATCTCACGCAATCCACTATAAAAAGCCGAAAATAAACCAGCGGGTCCTCCGCCGATAATGGTTACATCATACACTTCATGCTCTTTCATCCTGTATACCCTCATTTCTAAATATGTTCTGCCCAATGATGGGCGGGTTCACGTATTGGAAACATATATATTAATAATGATTCTCATTATCATTAAATATGATAGCAAGGATGAGCGCTCATGCGAATACACAAATCACGAAACCCATATGTATTATTGTCTAATTTAATTTAAGTACAAGTTAAAATTAGTATTATTGGTTTTCTAACTGATCCGCATATGCTGTGGGTGATACACCGAATTTATTTTTAAAAACTCTACTGAAATATAACGGATTAGGATACCCTACACTGATGGCCACATCACGAATAAGAAAATTCCCCGATTTCAACAGATCCCTTGCCCTCTCCATACGATGATGGATGACATAATCAATGGGTCGTAATCCTGTGTACTTATGAAAAAAATAGGAAAACTGTTTGGAATTCATGCCATGTGTCTCTGCTAACTCGTCCAGTGTCAGCGGATTCATGTAATTGACATTAATGTAGGACAGAGCTTCCTCAATGACCTGTTCACTCGGAGAAGTTACACTTTCCCGCTGCCTGTACCCCATTAGAACCTCGACCATGATACTCAGAAATAGTTGCTTCACTCGAAGCTTTTCCATCCCCCCAGAATGATAAGCATGTTCTTGCAACATCGCCAATAATTCTACGATCCTCGGATTAACTGCCTGATCCATTTTGAAATGGACACCCAATACATTGTGGACGTCTTGTTCTTTTTCATCATCCATCTTGTCCGGCCCATAGAATACAGCGTAGTATTCATACTCGGTTTCACTGATCACTCGGGAATCCATCTTCATGCCTGGGGCCGCATGAAACACAGACCCCGGCCGTAATTCATATATCGTTCCATTGACCGTCATTCGTGCTTCTCCACGCATCACAAAAAGAAACCCGTACTTCTCGGTTTTAAATTCACGCAGTATACTTCTGGGCTGGATCACCAATCGGTTGACCTCATGTATCTCATAATGACTGCTTGCAAATGTGTTGGCTAACTGATCTACATCGATCATGGCGTGTACCTGCTTTCTATATCAATGAGTTGATTTCATTTTTGGTTTTGGCATTTATACTAACATACATAGCAAAAAACACGCCAATTAAGGCGTGTTTCTTCACTCGTTGAACAGGTTACAATGGATTATACTCTCCGAGCCGGCGTGATACTTTGCGGATTGTTGAACACATTTTTCGGATCATACTTGGCTTTGACTCTCCGCAGTCTGGCATAGTTGGCGCCATAGTACACTAAACCGGAATTTTTGATCCCTTGGTCCGGAACGTTGATATAGGAACCAACAATGTATGGTTGCAATTTCTTACGCGTGTTCCGAGTGAGTGCGATATTTTTAGCCGCCTGGGACTCCTTCGTCCACGTACTGTTCCATTCCACGTAGAACTTCTCTTTACGCCAGAAGAATGCGGTTGATCTAGGCGATTTGCGACTTACCGCTCCGCCCCAGTTGAGGAAATAGAACCCTCCTGGCCCCTCTTCCAAGTTCTCCAAGAATGCTCGCATCGATTTAATGGCTTTGTCGGGGAATGGTTTTCGTCCAAAACCGGACGAGAACTGGTTACTGAACCTTTGAGTTTCGATCGGATCAGGAAGCAATAAGAATTTCACAACTTCCGTATAAGGTAACAAACGAACAATAGAGCTCGTTGGTGTACCAACACTCGTAATCGGCTGCAATAGACGGAGAGCCCCTGTTTTTGACCCTAAGAACAACCCCTCCATGACGACATTGCCACCCTTTTTCGGTCCGATGGACAACTCGCTGCCCAATCTCGTATCAACAGAGGGAGCCCACTTCTGCCAAACTTTGAGCACCTTTTCGAATTGAGCCCATGGCCAGGTAATCTTAAATACAGTCGCCTTCGCTGGAGCACGACGCACCTTGAATTTGTAGTGGGTATATACTCCGAAGTTACCACCGCCGCCTCCCCGCGAGGCCCAAAAGAGATCCGCATTGCGATTTTTATTGGCCCGAATCACTTTGCCGTTCGCATCCACCATCTCCACCTCAAGCAGGTTATCACTGATGAGACCGATGGTACGCTGGAGAGGCCCAATTCCCCCACCTAAAGTAATTCCACCGATCCCTACAGAGGGGCTGTCACCAAAAGGAGCTATAAATCCTTGCTTGGCGAGGGTATTCGCAATTCTTCCAACTCGGTTACCCGTACCCACAACAACGGTTCCATTTTTTTTATCAAGCTTGATGGAATTCAGATCACTGACATCAATCACAATTCCGCCGTTAACCTGTGAAAGATTGACCTCAAGCGCATGTCTACCACTACGCGGCCTGATCGGTACATTGTTTTCACGAGCCCATTTGATGGCATTGGAGACATCTTTCGTTTTTTGGGCAAATACAAAGACTTTAGGATATTTGTCAGTATGCGGGTCCCAGTTTTTGCGCGCCGCTTCATATCCCGGATCTCCTTTATAAATAACCCGTCCGGTAAGCTTTGTTGATGATTTCACACGTCCCACTCCCTATTGAACAAATGTTCTACAGTATTGCAACACAAGGCACTTTATACTGTATGAAGGGCATTCGCGGAGGGAATGGGCGAATGTATAAAAATAATCTAACCTTCTAAAAATTGAATCGAGAATGGCCCGAAACCGTGTATCTATCGTATCCTTCAAGTTGAAGCAACTTATCTTTCATCTTTAATCCGCCACTATAACCAGTCAATGTTCCGTTTTTGCCGATGACACGGTGGCATGGAATGACAATTGGAATCGGATTCGCTCCATTGGCGCTGCCCACTGCACGTATGGCTTTGGGATGATCGATCATCTTCGCGACCTCCAAATAACTGCGAATCTGCCCATATGGAATTGTCATTAACGCTTGCCACACCGAAATCTGAAATTTCGTCCCCTGTAGATCAAGAGGAATCTCGAATGCCTTACTTTTCCCCTCACAATACCATTGCAACTGTTCCACATATGGAGAAAGCCTGTTCTGATCTTCAACTAGATTCGCATGAACAAACTTCTTGGTGACCCAATCCTTCATATTCATATGGATATCATCCGGCATAGATATCAGGCATAATCCTCGCTCCGTTGCAGCTACATTCACCGGCAAGTCGTTGAACAGGCTGTTTGTAAAAGTTGTCCAGTAAATTTCAGTATGAATTGACTTCATTCTCTTACCACCCGGTAGCTATTGGAGCTGTACCTGTATGTGTCGGAAATAGTGGCAACACTTCCTCCGCCAACTCCTCGATCACCTCGGCGGGTGGCCGACTCGAAAATTGAATACCAAGTGCAGCATGATTAACGCCGACTGCTCGCCATTCCTCCAGAAGCTGAATCAGACCTGCCCGTCCTGTACGTAATATGTACCCGCCACGAAGCGGTGTTCGAGGATAATTGACATCTTCCACAAGATCAATCCATTCGTTCGTCATATGCGGCTTGAACATGCCGTTAGGTATTTTTTCACGCCATGCATTGATCTTACGTCCGAGCATGCGGGGGCCGGAATCATTAGCCGTCGCTTCAGGATAGGTAAGCCAACCATCACTGTGCTCTGCGATCCAATCCAAGGATTGCCTGCTTGAACCTGTCACAACAAGTGGTATACCACCTGTTGCAGGCTTAGGTAACAAATCAAGCCCACTCATTTGACCAAGCGAAGATTGAATCGTGGGACTGTTATGCTGAACCAGTTCACGAAAGAATTTTACGGTATCACGAAAACGCTCATCCCGATGATCCACATGTAATCCATATGCCGGAAACTCAGCAGGACGATCACCTGATGCAATGCCTAGTACAAGTCGTCCGCCCGAAAGTATATCAATGGAAGCGGCTGCCTTGGCTAAATCAATCGGATGGCGAAGCGTGAAAATGGCACTTCCTGTTACCAGGGATACATTTTTGGTTCTTGCAGCAAGGTAGGCCAGATAAACAAATGGATCGAATACCTGCCCGGCATCTCGGAATCCAGGATCAAATAGCGGAACATCACGCACCCATACGGATGCAAAATGTTGTTGATCGATTATATCCACCAAGTCAGCCTGACCCTTCAGAACATCCATGTTACCCGTATAAAATCTAAGCGGTAGAAATAGGCCTATTGTCAATTGATCCGGGGCAAACATCTGCCGGAAACCGGGATGATTATGAAATGCATCTACATTCAGTGCGGATTGTTGACCTCTCTCCATTTGTCCAATGGAGTCTGTATTTTTATCCAATTCAAGTCTCCTCCTAAAGCAATGGTGATTCCCGTCATGGAGTGCTGTTCCCACCAAGACAGGACGTGATACAATTGTAATCGTCCATTGACCCCATAAGTAGTGACAAAACTAAACTATATTATAGGGTCAGTTGACAAAACCAATAGGAGGTTATATATGATCGATTTAACCTTATTGCTGAAGAGAGAGTCCGAAGAACCGTTATACACCCAGCTATATCAATATATTAAGAAAGAAATTATGAACGGAAAGTTGCCAGCCCAGACACGGCTTCCATCCATTCGATCCCTGTCTGCACACTTACATATTAGCCGTAACACCGTCGATTTGGCCTATCAGCAGTTATTGGCAGAAGGCTATGTGCTAAGCAAACCAAGAAGTGGCTTATACGTTATGGATCTGCAATTGGATTCCTTACCTTCATCTCATCATGTTCGTAAAACAGGGTCGGAAGATCAATCACTGGCTCATCCAACGATCCAGTACGATTTTCGATATGGTGATGTGGACGCTGAGCATTTTCCACTTGCGACTTGGCGTAAATTATCCAATCTAAGCTTACAGCAGAACCATCAGCCCTTATTTTCTTATGGTGATCCTCTTGGAGAACCTGGCCTTCGAATGGAAATTGCCAAGTACCTGCACGGATCAAGAGGTGTGAATTGTTCACCAGATCAAATCATGATCGGTGCTGGCATTCAATATTTACTTGCCGTGTTATCTGGATTATTAGGACCCGATAACCGCAGTATAGCGATGGAAGAGCCTGGCTATGACAGTGCTCGAACGATTTTTCAACATCATGGTCTACAACTTAGTCCGATTCCGTTGGAAACGGATGGGCTTCATATTCAGCAGCTCTATGAGAGTCAGTCCCGCATCGTGTATATAACACCGTCTCACCAGTTCCCCTATGGGATGGTCATGCCTCTCCACAAGAGAATGCAATTACTGAAATGGGCAGCAGATCAAGATGGCATTATTATTGAGGACGATTACGATAGCGAGTTTAGATATGTCGGTAAGCCGATACCTTCCCTACAGGGCTTGGATTCCCATCAACGTACGGTATACCTGGGGACTTTCTCAAAATGCCTGCTTCCTTCATTACGTATTGCCTACATGGTTCTGCCTAAAAACTTGCTGGAGCTTCACAATAAGCAAAACTACCGCCTGTATGATCAGACCGTTTCACGTTTTCATCAGAATACACTGGAGCTTTTTATGAGAAATGGACATTGGGACGCCCACATTCGCAAAATGCGCAAAGTATATCGACAAAAGCAATCCATACTGATTTCAACGATTCAGCAGCTGATGGGCTCTAACGTGACAATCATTGGTGAGGATGCAGGACTTCACATTTTGCTGCGTGTGCATAATGGAATGCATGAGCAGCAATTGATTGCCTCAGCTGAAAAGGAAGGTACCCAAGTCTATCCTGTATCGCCCTTCTGGGCACAACAAGCTCAGGCTGAGCAATCCATGGTTCAGATCGGTTTCGGTGGTTTGAGTATGGAGGATATTCAAGAGGGAGTACATTCGCTTCATCGTGCTTGGTTTGGAGATCGTAAATGATAAGGTTACATAGAGTCTTTCGCGGCAATTGGATCAATTGAAGGCTATCCCGGCAACGCATCATGGGATAATTTAAGTACAAAACAAAAAACACGCCATCAAAGGCGTGTTTTCTTCCCTATTATATGGAGCCTAGGGGGATCGAACCCCTGACCTCATCGCTGCCAGTAGATTAGATTATTGCGGTTGTGGATTCGCATGCCGGAACGTGGCTTTTAGAACAAATTTCAGCTATTATTCAGTTCAACCAAAATCCAATCCTATATAAAATTTAATAGTTTCAGCATACGAGAGAGAAGTGTAACCATTTCTGCCCGAGTTGCTTCTGCTTGAGGCTTGAAATTACCTTGCTGATCGCCTTTAATAATACCTAAATTAAGCGCTTGATTAATAGAATCCTCCGCCCATGATGAAATGGATTCCACATCTGTTAAAGCTAACACCCCATTATCTTTCTGCAAAGAAGGATTAGCATTAGTAATAGCTCGAGTAAGCATAACCGCCAACTCCTCACGTGTCACACGGTTGTTGGGACGGAAAGTCCCATCACTATATCCCTTGATTAATCCCGCCTGCTCAGCTGCTATAACATCTGCTTCATACCATTTCCCATCCACATCAGAAAAGTTAAATTCAGTGTTATTCAACGGAATTCCTAATGCACGTACAAGTAATGCAGCTGTTTCTGCTCGGGTAAGCATACCATTCGGATCAAAATTCATTTCGCTACGCCCCTTAACGATGAACTTAGCTGCAAGTAACTCTATATCCGACTTTGCCCAATGATTCTGCATATCTACAAAGCTAACTCGACGATCCATTACGAAAAAGTACCCGTTTCGCATACTCTTCACAATTGCTGTGACTTTACCATTCTCATTTATGAATTGAGCAGGAACAAAGGTGAACAATTGCTTCTCTTCATCCCAAAATACAACTGTAGCAAAATCAGACTCTTGGCCATCAAGCTCAATTTTTCTTTCAACATAAGCTGTGAACGCTGAAATCTCAGAGTTTCTACCTTGATCATCAAGTCTATTAACATTGAACACAACTGGCCCTGACCAAACATTTGCGCCAAGACTCTTCTTAACTTCAACAAATTCTGTTGTCGTATCTGCTCTGCCTATTTTAATGGTTAGATCATGAGTATCCCCTGCAATCGCCATCTCTTGAATGGGTATGGTAATTTCATCTTTTAATGTAATGAACTGCAGTTTCATGGATGGCGAAATAGCCGTTAAATGCGTTAATGTCTCTTTACTAATAACAAACTCTGCGAATTCACTATCTGATTTGATTGTAGCAAATCCTTTTTTCAAATCATCAAGTTTTAGTTCCACTCGTTGCTTTCCATTAGCTAACACAGTCTCAATGTAATAGGATACTCCAGAACTTGTTCCAGAACTTATTCCGGGGCTTGTTTCAGAACTTGTTACAGGACTTGTTCCAGGGCTTGTGTTACTTCTTGCAATAATGATTAAAGGATAAATTGCTTCATAAGTAGCACCATCAGCTGTTGTCGTCGCTTTAAGCGTTACGCTCTTATTCCCCTCTGGATAGGACGGGCGTTGTACATAACCTGTCGCACCATCTACCAATTGATTATTTGAGGAAACCCATTGAATGCTTCTACCTTCCTCATCAGTTGCTGGAAGACCGAGATGTCCAATAACTGATGAAGCGGTATCGTTAGTAACATAAGTTAATTTCGGAATATCATACACGTTGAACTTCGCAGTATTGCTCGTAACTTCATAGTTACCTATACGTTGATTAGGATCAATTATTTCAGTCTCTATCGTATAATTTCCAATTGGGCTGCTTTGCTCTGCAAGCGTCACATATTTCACAGATATATCGTCATTGTTCAGCACACCTGTTACAACACCGGTCAGGGTGGGATTCCCATTGTTCACCCAACGAGATATTGGGTGAGCCGTCACTGTCAGCGGCGCTTTTGTAACAGATAGACTACCTGCAGTTTTGGTTACTTCGTAATTTCCCAGCTTATTATTCGGGTCAATCAGTGACCCTTCAATCGCATAGTTCCCTACATCACTTGCCTGATCGGCACTCGTAGCATAAGTTGCTGTAATCCCATCTGACGAGAAACCTCCTGAGACCGTTCCTGTGAAAACTGGATTGTTCGTACCATATTCACGCGTCGCACCATCTGCGGTTACCGAAAGTGACGCTTTCGTAACAGATAAACTACCTGCGGTTTTCGTTACTTCATAATTCCCTAACTTGTTATTAGGGTCAACCAGTGTTGCTTCAATTGCATAGTTCCCTGCATCACTTGCCTGATCGGCACTCGTAGCATAAGTTGCTGTCATGCCGTCTAACGACAAGGCGCCAGTTATTGCCCCTGTGAAAACAGGATTGCTCGTTCCATATTCACGCGTTGCATTATTTGCTGTAACTACAAGCGGCCTCTTATCGACCGTCATCATAGCAGAACCAATCGAAGCAATATGAGTAGGGTCTCCATCGAATAGCGCTGTTAGTATATGATCCCCTATTCCCGTATTAACCGAATAGCTGAATACGGCTTCACCATTGCCATTCGTATCAGATGAACCAAGAACGGTTCCATCCAGAGAAAATGTGATTCTTTTATTCGATACTGCCTGATTTTGAAAATCCAGCAATGTAGCTCTGATCTCCTCTGTATCACCATAAGTTGTTGTAAGCTGATCCAACTGCAAAATAGTCGAATAGTCCCTCTGCTGAGAAGCTACATACGTCCTGAATGCAAAATCAAAATTGAAATTATTCCAATGTCCAAAATAATACGGTGTACCGCCAGTATATGCACTAGGAGTGTATATTCTCCAAGTGACTTGGTTTACTTGATTTGGGTCATTATTGGTTGTCTCCATCATCATGCTATACTCCTTATTAGACTCCACGTAAATCCCTTCGTCAAAATTAAACCGAACCCATCCTCCCGGAAAAACAGGCACAATACTACTGCTTACCTTCGCTACGCCTAGTACTGTCCCATTAATATCGGCGCCTTCATGAATCGTCAAGCTTATCTCCCGCTCAGCAGCTGAGGATTGAGCAAGAAATACATCGACATCGTACATCCATCCCGTTTTGCCTGCAGTAAAGCTTTGTCCTACTCCCTTTGATCCGCCATGCGAATCCGGGATCGTATTGTCTGTATCCGTTGTTTGATCAATTGGATCAACGGATGACGCTAGGCTAGATTCCGACATTGCGAAAGCAATCAATAAAATACCAATTACGATAAGAACTCTTTTTTTTAAAAGGTTCATCTTTCTTGCATGTAACATGGTTGCAACGCTTCCTTCCGTTCTTTATTAGTATGTAATATGAATGTTCTTATCTAAAAATTAAAAACGCACCTAACTGTTAATATTATAATACACCATAATCTTTTCACTACTAGGATTAATCTATAAAGAAAATTCAAAATAAACTTTGATATTTACTTCTACAAATTTCTATAACCTATTATGCATAGATGCGAGATATGCAAGGTTCTTCGCCCCTAGTAATTTCCCCCTATAAAACACAATCAAATGTTTTAACGACAAAAAAGCTATAAATCACTAAATTAGGTTCATAGCTTATTAGCTTCATATATAAAAAAGTTATAGCTTAAACATTCAAATAATAATGTGGTATTACTGATCGTGGTGGGAGAGAGTAAATGCGATCCAAAACATGGAGTAGATGAACTTAGCCACTTCACGCGTACTCAAACTACCTTTATACATGTGAGTGATCGCCTCAGCTTGATGAGTATATATTCCGATTAATAAAGCAATAAAAAACCCTTGCTCCGCAAGGGTTTTCATCATTTTAAGTTTATATGGAGCCTAGGGGGATCGAACCCCTGACCTCATCGCTGCCAGCGATGCGCTCTCCCAGCTGAGCTAAGGCCCCAGGATATGAAATGAATAACTTGTTCAGCACTGCTACGTTCCGCAGGCGACTCCTATATCATATAAAATCCAGCTTTCGCTGTCAATCACTTTTTCATGCTCCAAAGTGATTGGAGAAGAACAACCGATTTCACTGGCACACACGGACTGGAACCCCAGACTGCTCTTCTCCCCTTACCCACTTCACTAATGCTCCCGATCGTCTTTGGACAACAGGGATTTTAGTTCTTTCATGAACATATTGATGTCTTTGAACTGGCGATACACGGAAGCAAAGCGCACATATGCCACTTCATCGACTGGAAACAGCTGTTCCATCAATAGCTCACCAATCTGGCGACTCTCGACTTCAGCATCGGCAGTATTACGCAAAGACTTCTCTACCTCAGATACCATCATCTCCAGCGTCTCTACAGAGACTGGACGTTTCTCACAGGCACGAATAAGCCCACGGAGAATCTTGTCCCGGCTGAACTCTTCCCGGCTGCCATCTTTCTTAATAACGATCAGCGGTGTTTCTTCAATCATCTCAAACGTTGTAAATCTTCTGGCGCACTGCTCACATTCACGACGGCGACGAATCGACTTCGATTCATTAGCTGGCCTTGAATCAAGGACTTTGGTGCCCAGAAAAGCGCAATAAGGACATTTCAAATCAGATCACTTCCCACGTTTTACTTTTTACCACATATTCCCTGTACTCATTTTGTAATGAAAAACGCATTGCCGACACATAATACTTTTACCAACCCGCGAGGAGGTGAACAGCAATGGCACAAAGCAACGGTAACTCCAACAACTTGGTGGTAACTAAAGCTTCCGCAGCCCTCGAACAACTGAAATATGAAGTTGCTCAAGAACTCGGAATCAGCATCCCACAAGACGGATACCAAGGTAACATGACTTCTTACGAGAACGGTTCGATCGGTGGATACATCACGAAGCGTCTGGTAACAATTGCAGAACAGCAATTGGCAGGTCAATACCAATAATATCTGCATCGTAATACGCTACACAGAGGAGCATGGAGCGGCCGGTGAACAACCGGCCTGCTCTGTGCTTCTACTTATATACTCAGAACGTATTATAGATCTTTACATACTGATTATAATAGTAAATGACCCTTTGTACATAGTGACGCGTCTCACCAAACGGAATATCTTTCACCGTATCGAATGAGCCATCCCATACACCATCTCTAAGCCAACTGTTCACTTTACCTGGACCCGCATTATAGGCAGCGATCATAACGGCTTCATTGCCATCGAATTGATCGGACAGATTCCGCAGATACCATGTACCTAATTGAATATTTCGTTCTGGCTCGTGCTTCAATTCCTCCAGTGAAGTGTGAGGAATTTTGGCTTGTTCCAATATCCAGTTCGCAGTGTCCGGCATCAGTTGCATGAGCCCAATGGCACCTCGTTTGGATTCCTTGCTTGTCTTGAAATTGGTCTCCACCTTGATAATGGAAGCAATCAGAAACGGATCAACCTCGTAGCTCTGAGATTGGGCACGAATCTCTTCCTTATAATGAATCGGATAGAACCATGCCATCCAGTTTGTATTCAGAAATAGCACGAGTACAAAGGACACAAACATCAACAGCAGTACACGTTTCTTGCGTAATATTTTCATAACAAACCCTTACGTTGTAGAAATGAGTCAATTTGCTGCTCCGTCTCTGACCATATGCTGCTGTTATCGATGACAATGTCTGCAAGCTGCTTTTTGCGCTCAATATCCATCTGTACATCCATCCGGGCTTCAGCCTGTGCCGCAGTCATTCCATCCCGAATCATCAAGCGATCTCGTTGGACTGACCTGGGAACATATACAACCATCACTTCCTCGAAACCATCTTCCAGACCCGATTCGTATAACAAAGGAATATCAGATACCACAAGTTTATCCGGATGTTGCACCGCGTATGCGGCAGCCCGTTCACGCATCTCTCTACGGATCGCCGGGTGTGTGATAGCCTCCAATGCCTTTCGTTCCTCGGGTTGTTGAAAAACAATACTTCCAAGCTTTTTCCGATCCAGTGTTCCATCTTCGTTCAGTATGGCTTGTCCGAACCGCTCAACAGCGGCGGCCAACACGGGATGCCCGGGCATCATAACTTCCCGGGCAATAACGTCTGCATCGATGAGCAACGCTCCCTTACTGGCGAGATAGGCGGAAACACTGCTTTTGCCTGTCGCGATCCCGCCGGTTAAGCCTATATTCATCGTTTCACCTCATAACAGCTTCATTATTCCCATAATCATTAACAATAGTGCTGGCAATACAGACAGTCTTCGCATCCAGCGCAGAGCTGAGAAACGCAGTCCAACCTTCATGCCGAGTGACAGAAACGCCCCACTAAACAGTGCAATAATGAGTGCCGTCCATAGTGTAGGAAATCCCAAAAGTGCCGCTCCCAATCCTGCCCCAAACGCATCCAGAGACAGTGCAATACCAAGCCACATCGCTTCCTGGGCAGATATGCTCCCCGAGTTATCCATATCCGCCTTGGAGGGACTCCGAAGGATCTGAATGACGACCCCCAGCTTACGCAACTCCAGTGTAAATACCATTCGTTCCAACGAGCCACCAGACGCCGATTGCTCCAGATCCAGCGCAAGCACCTGATTTCTACCCTTTGAATCCGACAGCGTCTCTTTTGTTTCTCCAACTTCAGTTACCTTTGTTTCCGTTCCCTCGTTCGTTCTAGTGTCTGTTTCCAGCTGTTCTTTGCCTTGCTTTCGAATAAGTTGCAACAGTGACCATGCACCAATGCCTATCAATATAACGGCTCCCACAATCGAAGCGATATCCGGTGACACCACATGGGACAACAGCACACCTACTTGCATCGACAAGGCAATAACCAATCCCGAACAGATCGAAATAACAGCGATAGATAACAGGGGAATCTTAGTCCTCCGTAACCCATATGTAATCCCGACTCCAAAACCATCTAAACTAAGCGCCAAAGCAAGCGCCAGCAATGAAATAAAATGATGCAGCACCCCGGATTCCTCCTCTGTGCGGTACTCGTGCCAACTGAAGATGCCAGTATGGGTATACGCCCGCTTATTTCTGCCATATCAGTATATGGAGGGAGGAATCCAAGGGTGCTATGATTTCATCATTTCGTTCATTCAGATCATGTTCAGTGGCTGACAGTTCGGACAAAAATGCGTACCACGGCCACCAACCACCGTTTTTTCGATTAACGTACCACATGTTGCACAAGGTTCCGATTTGCGTCCATAGATTTTCAGTTGATGCTGGAACATGCCCATCTCACCCTGTCCATTCACATAGGATTTGATGGAAGATCCGCCTGCATTCACTGCATCTTGCAACGTAGCCACAATCGCTTCATGAAGCACCGTTAACTGAGCTTCGGTCAGTGTCTTGGCGATGGTCTCGGGATGGATACCTGCGCGAAATAGAGCCTCGTCCACATAAATATTCCCGATGCCGACCACATATGCCTGATTTAACAGCACAGCTTTGATTTTGGTTGTCCGCTTGCCAACTGCCTCACGGAATGCAGTTACCGTAAAGGCCGGATCAAGCGGCTCCAATCCCAGCTTCAGCAAAGGTTTCGATACCAGTTCCTCTCCTGCATTGAACAGGTACATCGTACCGAACTGGCGCACATCCTTATAACGTAATTCCGTACCGTCATTAAAATGGAAGATCACATGGGTATGCTTCTCCACATCTTCATGCTGCTCGTACACACCGTATCTTCCTTCCATCCGCAGATGGGAGACAAGCACCAGCCCGTCCAGCAAAATACGCAAAAACTTGCCTCGGCGCTCCACCCCAATTACGGTATGTCCCGCGAGTTCCAGTGCAAATGCATCTATGTCGTCCGGCCGCTGAATAATCCGCGGCAAGCTAACGGTAACATGATCAATGGTCTTGCCTACAATAAGCTGATTCAATGTTCTTCTGACTGTTTCGACTTCCGGTAATTCCGGCATGATGTTCTCACCTCCCCTATATTATAACGGAAGATGGCGCTCAGCGGGACCCTTTTCTTATATCGAAAACATGGAAAGGTCTATTGTAAAATACCGGAAAAACCGCGCAGTACATGATTTATTTTGCTTCGTACCAGTTATCCCCAAAGCTGACTTCTGCTTTCAGCGGAACAGACAGTTCCAATGCTTTTTCCATAACAGAAGGTACTAGTTCTTTCATTAGTTCCAATTCATCCGCAGGCACTTCGAATACAAGCTCATCGTGCACCTGAAGCAACATACGGCTCTTCAAATTGCGTTCCCGCAGCGCTTCATCCATCTGTACCATAGCCAGCTTGATGATATCTGCAGCTGTTCCCTGAATAGGTGTATTCATCGCCGTACGCTCTGCGAAGGAACGCAGGTTGAAGTTACTGGCGTTAATCTCTGGCAGGTAGCGACGTCGCTCCAACAACGTTTTGACGTAACCATCCTGGCGAGCTTCCTTCACAATGTCATCCATATATCGGCGTACACCCTGGAAGACTTCAAAATACTGATCAATAAACTGTGCAGCCTCTTTACGCGTAATGTGCAGGTTCTGGGACAAACCATAATCACTTATTCCATAAACGATACCAAAGTTAACTGCCTTGGCGGAACGACGCATATCTCCATCCACATCCTCAGGCTTCACGCCAAATACATCCGAAGCGGTCTTCGTATGAATATCCATATCGTTGACAAATGCTTCCTTCAAGCGCTCATCGTCCGAAATGTGGGCCAGTACACGCAGTTCAATCTGGGAATAGTCTGCTGCCAAAATAGACCATCCAGGCTCGGAAGGAACAAATACCTTCCGGATTTTGCGACCTTCCTCCATCCGAATCGGAATGTTCTGCAAGTTCGGGAACTGACTACTAAGTCTTCCTGTTGCAGCAATGGTCTGACGGTAATACGTATGCACCTTGCCATCCCGATTGGAAATCTCTTTAAGTAATCCTTCCACATAAGTGGATTGCAGCTTGGCAAGCTGACGATATTGCAGAATATGCTTGACCACATCATTATAAGGGGCCAACTTCTCCAATACTTCAGCATCTGTGGAATAGCCCGTTTTTGTTTTCTTCACCACCGGCAAGCCCAGTCTATCAAATAAAATCTCACCCAATTGCTTCGGTGAATTCAGATTAAATTCCGTTCCTGACAACTTGTAGATCTCAGCCATCAACCTGCCGATCTGCTCTTCAAACTCACTACCCAAAGCCTGCAGATCAGCTGTATTCGCCTTAATTCCCTGTTTCTCCATGTCTGCCAATATGCGTGACAACGGCATCTCCAGTTCATGGAACAGCGAATTCATCTCATCGGTTTCAAGCACCTGCTCCTGAAGTGGAATAATGGCTGCTACTGCAGCAGCTTTACGGCATAGGAAATCCCCCAGTATCTCCACTTCCGGCACCTTGTACTTAGCCCCTTTGCCCATAACCGTGTCATCCTCTACGAGCGACGGCAGACCATACTTGGTCGTGAGTCCACTAATCGTCTGATTGGATTCCGTTGGATCAAGCAAATACGCTGCCAGTTGTACATCGAATGACGCACCTGCGAATTCAATGCCATGCGCATGCAGGGCCAGGTCTACACGATGAAGATCATACCCGCGCTTAGGCTGCTCTGAATTACCAAGCCATGCCCGCACTGGAGCCGCAGCCTCGGAATGAAGCAATTCGGGAGATATGAACGTATACGTTCCAGCGGAACCTACAGCAAGTCCAATCAATTTCGCTTGGTGCGGGTTATCCCCATGTGTCTCCACGTGGAGCACATCAATGGAATCCAGAGAACTGAACAGCTCACTGATGTTGTCCTCTGTTGCAATGGAAGATTCCACCTCGGCAGCAGGAACCGCTTCCTGTTCCGAACCGATGCTACCACTGAACGACAGGCGTTCGAGCAAAGATTTGAATTCCAGCTTGGCCAATGCAGGGCCAGCATGTTCTTCTTTTAATCCGGCGAATTGCATATCCTCCCACGTCTGCTCCAGTGGAACTTCCCGGTGAATCGTCGCGAGTTGTTTGCTCATCCGGGCATCTTCGGCGTGGGCCTCAATCTTCTCCTTCATTTTGCCTTTCAGTTCACTTGTGCCATTCAACACATCTTCTACCGATCCGAACTGGTGCAAAAGCTTCAACGCTGTTTTCTCTCCAACCCCGGGAATGCCTGGAATGTTATCGGACGCATCGCCCATCAGACCCTTGAGATCAATGATTTGCAACGGCGTCAGACCATAGCGCTCCTTAATCTGAGCAGGATCATACAGCTCGATATCGGTTACCCCTTTACGCGTCAGCCCGATATGTACATGTTCGGAGGCAAGTTGCAGCATATCTTTGTCACCCGATACAACGAGCACCTGTCTGCCCGCCTCATCTGCCCGTTTGGTTAACGTTCCGATGATGTCATCCGCTTCGAATCCAGCCAGCTCAAACTGAGCGATGCCAAGTCCTTTCAGCAGTTCTTTGAGCAACGGGAATTGCTCTGACAATTCTGGTGGTGTTTTCTCCCGGCCGCCCTTGTATTCCTGGTACCCTTCGTGGCGGAACGTGATTTTGCCTGCATCAAAAGCGACCATAACATGTGTAGGCTTATGCTCTTCAAGCAGTCTCAGCAGCATCGTGGTGAAGCCGTATACCGCATTGGTATGCAGACCTTTCGAGTTGGTCAGTGGCGGCATTGCAAAAAACGCCCTGTAAATAATGCTATTTCCATCTATGAGAATAAACTTGTCCATTCCAGCACCTCGCGTATCATATGGTCAACCTTTTCAAATTACATCTACTCTCATGATACCATACCCACCTGTCACATCAAAAAGAATAGCCATCTTTTCACTTCAGTTTTACCCGCAAAAAAAGAACCTTCTCCATAGACAGCTGTACACAGCCTACCTGAGAGAAAGTCCTTTTCCATTCATATGATTCCATTACTTAATCAGCACTGATTCCCCAATTCCATAACAATGCTCTTCCTATTGATTCAGATCCGGACGTTTACCTGTCACCAGGTATACCGTACTCTCACCAATGTTGGTTGCATGATCACCAATACGTTCAATGTAACGTCCAACCATCATCAGCAACATAGCCTGAGAAGCCTGATTCGGATGCTCCGTCATTAACGTGTAGAGATCACTGATCATGTGACTGTACAATTGATCGACCTGATCGTCCGTTTGAGCCATTTTATAGGCCAGGTCTGTGTTTTCTTTCAGGAAAGATTCGATGGATTCATCAATCATGGATTTCACGATTTCTGCCATTTGCGGAATATCCACCAGAGGTTTAATCAGCTTCTGTCCATCCATCCGAAGGGTTACCTTCGCCACGTCGAGCGCGAGATCTCCCATACGCTCCAGATCACTGGAAATTTTGAAGGCAACGATAATACGTCTGAGATCCTTCGCCACCGGTTGTTGTGTGATGATCAGTTTGGAGCCAAGTTCCATAATCTTGTCTTCAAGGGCATTCAGATTCGCATCATTCTTGATGATGACCTGAGCTTTCTCCGCGTTCATCGTCTGCAGACTCTCAATGGCACCATCCAGTGCCGCTCCTACATGTTCACCCATTTGCTTGAGCAAGGTACGTAGTTCTTCAAGCTCCTGATCAAATTCTTTTCTGCGAATCATAGATTTCATGTCCTCCTTATCCATCATCTCCGGGTATGCCGGGATCGTTGCAATTCAGCTCGCTTAACCGAACCTTCCGGATATATAATCCTCGGTCCGGGAATCTTGCGGTGTGGAGAATAACGTCTCCGTATCAGCTGCCTCCACCACTTCACCATTCAGGAAAAATACCGTGCGTCCAGATACCCGTGCCGCTTGGTGCATATTGTGGGTAACCATAACGATCGTGTACTTGTGATGCAATTCCTTCACCAGTTCCTCAATCTTCAATGTGGAGATCGGGTCAAGTGCCGATGTCGCTTCATCCATTAGCAGAACGTCAGGCTGGACAGCCAGCGCACGTGCAATACAGAGACGCTGCTGCTGTCCGCCGGACAGACTAAGTGCCGACTTTTTCAATACATCCTTCACTTCATCCCACAGTGCCGCATGGACAAGACTCTGTTCCACCAACTTATCCAGTTCAGCCTTTTGGGTTACCCCGTGCAAGCGCGGTCCATAAGCCACGTTTTCATAGATGGATTTTGGGAAAGGATTCGGTTGTTGAAACACCATGCCGACCCGTTTGCGCAGTGTCTCGACTTCAATCTCATTACTGTAAATATCGGATCCATTCAGCATAACCTGTCCTTCCACACGAACTCCCGGAATCATGTCATTCATCCGGTTCAATGTGCGAAGCAATGTCGATTTACCGCAACCTGACGGCCCGATGAACGCAGTAACGGTTTTTTCCGGCAGATCCATCGATATATTTTTAAGCGCGTGATGCGTATCATAGTATAAATTAAGATTTTCAATGTGAATGAGGTCCTTCATGGATGTTCACTTCTCCTTCGCTGCAGGGACACTGAAACTCCCTTTACGTTGAGACCGATGCTGATAATCATTCATCGCTGCTCGGCCATCTTTAATATCCTACCCTTTCATTGTAAAAACAGTATCACTTTCATGTTAACGGAATGTAAAAAGACATCCTTAACCTTCATGATCTGCTTAATGGATCAATCTGATTCCTGATGCCTGCCTTATTGATTTGCTTATATATCACTCGTTATCCGAAACCATCTCATCCAGCCTCATGCGTATATGCTCTGCGACTTCTCCAGCTTTCCCGCCTTCCATGGCGATCTCCTCTGCTATCCGGGACAGATCTCTCACTGCATTGTTCAGTTGCCGGAACATTGCTCCTCCAGAGGTCACATGCACCGAACTATCGTCAATCTCGGTTCCGCTTGCCTTAACCAGCTCTACCGTCTGAAGGGTCAAGCCACCAATATTCTCAAGCAATGAAGACATGTTGCCTGCAACTTCACGGGTCTGTTTCGCGAGCGCGCGGATCTCCCCTGCAACAATCTGAAAGCCTCGTCCATATTCACCCGCATGAGCTGCTTCGATGGAAGCGTTCAGGGCAAGGAGGCCACTCTGATCTGCCAGGGATCGAATGGAATGTGCCATGCCTGAGCCTGTTTTGATCGAATCCAGCATGTAATCCGCATGTTGACCTTGGCTATCCATATGCTGATGTACGCGGTTATAGGAAGCATCGACGTGCTTCAAACTCTCTTCTCCATGCTTCGATAATGCCATGATCTCACGGGCTTCATGTACAGTCTGATTAGCCGCTTGTACCAGCTTGGTGACCGCATCATTGATTCTGGATATCTCTTGTCTGCTCTCGGTAACCGTACGTACGCGCTCTGCCGAAGAAGCCTGTTGCAGTGTGCGGGAGAGAGACATTACGTCACGCATTGTCAGCACACCGAGCAGTCTGTCTTGTTCCGTAACGAGCAGACAGTCGTAGAAATGCTGTTCATTGCGTCCAAGTGCAATATCAATAATCGTTGTGGCTTCCATATGAATATCCGCAATAACCGGAGATACATTCGCTACTTGTATGACCGGTTTACGGTAGAATAGATCTGCCGCAAAACGACCATTCAACATCCGATATAACGTCTCTCGCATTAATAATCCGGTCGGTTTCATCTGCTCATCACATAATACGATGCACGGGTGCTCCTGATCCTGATTCATCATGGTCGCCGCTTCTCCACAGGTCGTATGGACCCCGGCGACAGGAACCTGACGATAATAGTGATGCAAATGGATTACAGGTTCTACGACGATAACAACCGTTTCTTCATTATGTAAAACAACAACAGGCTGATCGGGTTTCACTTCGAGCAACATGGGCATAAATGCGCAATCTCCTTTACGTAATACCTCCGTCTTGAGGTGGGTTATGTAGGTACAAAGTATCACTCAGATAAGTCCATGCTACTCCCTCTACGTAAAGAAAAATCTTCCTTTATGTTAAAAGAACGTAAAATAAAACTCCCCGATCATTGCTAACTTGAATGATGGGGAGTTTTTCTTTTGACAACCAATTTATATCCTACACCGCGAATGGAATCAATGTGAACCGATTCCGGGTCTAATTCCAGCTTTTTACGTAACGAGCTGACGTGAACGTCTACGGTTCGTTGACCCCCGATATAATCGAAGCCCCACACCGCGTTCATCAGATCATCCCTTGTCAGCACCACACCCGGCTTTTTGGCCAAATATAGCAGTACTTCGAACTCTTTTGGACGCAGACTGATGGATTGTCCACCCAGTGTCACTTCATACTTCAGAGGATAGATCTCCAGCTCTCCCAAAATAATTCGTGAACCATCCTTGTCCTCAGGCTGTGGTAAATCTTCACCATTGGAATAACGTCTTAATACTGCATCCACTCTGGCTAATAACTCCGATACACCAAATGGTTTGGTAATATAATCATCGGCACCCGATTTCAGTCCCTGTACAACCTCGGCTTCACCGGTCTTCGCCGTCAGAATGATAACTGGTGTACTGACACCCTGAATTCTTAACTTGTTCAGTATATCCAGACCATTCATACCCGGAAGCATCAGATCCAGTAAAATGAGATCAAATTCCTGAGACAAGGCCCGGTCATATCCTGCAGATCCGTGATCCTCAGCTGTAACGTCATAACCTTCTTGTGTCAGGTTATACGTGAGTAATCTTGATAATGTAGGTTCATCTTCAATAACTAGCAAACGCTGTGCCATGATACCCCTTCTCTCTTCATAGGTTGTCTGTTGCCACAACACTTTTTCTATCATAGCACTAATTTGTTAACGCTGTGTAAAACAATACATACTTTTTACATTGATACCTGGCACCTACATCTCTTCATCTTGAATGAATGGAAGAATCACACGGAACGTTGTCCCCATGCCCAATTCACTCTCTACAGACAATTTGCCATGATGTAATTCCACCAGATGTTTCACGATGGAAAGCCCAAGACCCGTGCCTCCGGAATTACGGGATCTGCCTTTATCGACGCGATAGAATCGTTCGAAGATTCGCGGCAAATCTTTTTTCGGTATGCCAATGCCTGTATCCGACACCGCAAACACAACTTCATCATCGTTATCCATCGTCACCTGCAACTTCACCCGTCCACCCTCAGGGGTATAATTGATTCCGTTGGATAAGAGATTGATGAATATCTGCTTCATCTTGTCCTCATCTGCTTCAATGTACAGTTCTTCCGGAACATGCATTTCCAGACGAATCTGCTTTTTCTCCGCCACTTTGGATAAGGTGCCCAGCACCATTTCAAAGAAAGAATGCACATGAACAGGGGAGCATTGCAGCGGCGCGCGTTTGGATTCAATTTTGGATAACTCCAGAATATCCCCGATTAATCGATTAAGTCGATCTCCCTCATCATAGATGATTTTCAGGAATGAGCGCTCCGTCTCCTTATCCTGCACCCCTCCACTAAGCAACGTTTCGGCAAACCCTTTGACCGCAGCAACAGGTGTCTTGAGTTCGTGAGAGACATTCGCAACAAACTCACTACGCATCGACTCCAGTCGACGGATCGCTGTCACGTCCTGCAAAAGGAACAACATGCCCCGATACCCGCCATCATCTTCGGACATCGGTACCCCGTCAATGCGAATCAGTTTTTCCTCCGGGTTGAACACACTCACTTCTTCATGCATCCGCTCTTTAAGGGCAACACTCTCTTCAATGGTGCGGGTTAGCTCGTAGTGTCTCTTCAGTTCAATATAAGGCTTACCTGTAACCTTACCTGCCTGAATACCCAGCATACGCTCCGCTTCCCGATTAACCAGTGCAATGGATTGGCCTGCATCAATCATGACAATGCCTCCGGTCATATTCGCCAAGACACTCTGTAACAGCGCCTCATTGTCACGGATCGTCTTCAGCTGAGACTGCAAGCTGTCTGCCATTCCGTTTATCGCAAGCCCCAGCTGTCCGATCTCATCTCTACGCGTGACATCCACTCTCGCATCGTATTCCAGCTTGGTAATTCGATGGGCCACTTTCGTAATATGCTCAATCGGAGAGGTTAATCCGCGTGCAACCCGATAACTGACAAACGCGACAATCAGGAACAGCAGTCCAAGTGCAGCAAACATGATCATCCATCCACGCTGAAGACCCTGATCCACAGCCTGCAAACTCATGGATAGACGGATGTAGCCATCAAATTTGCCGCTCGGAATTTCAATCATGTCACTTTGATCCGAATTCACAGGTAGTGCCACGTACAGCATGTCCTGTCCTAACGTTTCACTATAACGTATAGACTGCCCGTATCCATCCCCAACAGCACCATTAATCTCCTCCCGGTTCAAGTGGTTATCCATCGATGCCGGATCACTCTCGGAATCTCCGATGACCGTGCCATCTTTATTGATGAAGGTTACCCGCGAATCCGTCAGACGATCCAATTCCAGCGCTCGATCTGAATAATATTTTCGTGTTGCTTGCGAGGTTGGATCACTTGCATCATGGAATGGGAAGGTTGCTTTGAGCAAATTAATTTCACGCACCATCGTTTGCTCCAGTGCGGTAGTATGTGTAGTCTTAAACACTCTGCCCATCGTATATCCAGCCACAATGACGGATACACCGATCAGCACCATCATTATGATGGCAAGGCGAATTCGGAACGGTCTCATCTATCTCTTCCTTTTATGATCAGATTAATTAATATCTAATGACTCACGCTACAATGAATCCAGTTCAATTCGGTCCCCACGGGTACCAGGATTGGAAATCACGAGAAATTCCACTTCTTCGTCGCTCCGGTTCATCATCTGATGAGGCTCTCCCGGAGGGATCTCTATTCCTTCATGGGTTTCGAGCACGAACGTTTCTCCATTAAGCTCCATACAGGCTTCACCGCTGAGGATGAAAAAAAACTGACGGCTTATCGAATGATAATGTCGGATTTCAGCCGTTCCTGCAGGCATTCGTTCATGAATAATGCTGAGTGTTTCATTTTGAACGAGGTGCCAACCATCGCACTTCCCGCCCCATATATAATGTGCTGCATTTTGTTTGCTCATTTTCATATGACTGTCCCCCCGAAGTAAACTTGCTCGGTCTATCATATCACAGATGACATGGTGACCATTCCCATCCATCAGGAAACATATCGATATGGACTACGTTCAACTCTATACAGGGCTAATCCTAAAATATCATGGTTGTATGAAGACTGATCCCGACTTTTGTAAAAAGAAGACATAGATATTTGATCTTCATCGATTTACCGAAAATTCGAAATTTATTCGAAATTAGACTGTTTCATGATACAAAGTGTATTCCTATGCTGCTTGGGCTGATGTACAATGTACAGTATACAGATATGCTTTAACTATCATTACAGGCTTGATCATTCTAACCTGACATGGAGACCTGACAATGGAATCGCACATTAATTCATATATAACACTTGTAGCCACTTCAGCCGTGCTGAATGTCTTTTTGTGTTTATATACCTATTTCAGAAGATCCGAAATCCCAAGTGCCAAAGTATTCATTCTCTACACTGCAGCACTCTCCATATATACCTTCGGGTATGCCATTGAGCTGGCCAGCAACACGCTGGAGCAAATGAAGTTTTGGACCACCGTGGAGTATATAGGCATGCCCTTCTCCGCATCTCTTGGTCTCATCCTGATGATAAAATATACCGGAAGAACGTTATCCAAAAAGGTAACTGCCGCGCTGTTTGTAATCCCTTCCATTACGCTATGTATGGTAGCAACCAATGATTTTCATCATCTTTTTTATAAAAAAGTATGGCTAAGAGAAGATAGTCCCGTACCCCTGATGGATATCGCAGTAGGCCAATGGTATGTTGTACACGGTGCCTTCACGTTCTCCTGTTTGTTGTGTGCCTGCCTCATTCTGATTGGGCAATGGAAACATACCAAGAAGATGTATCGTCGTCAGTTACTTACTCTGATTACTTCACAGATTATTCCCATGGTCGCAGCTTTCCTGTATTTGCTTGGTTTGACGCCAGGCGGGATGGACCCTGTACCGGTGCTCATGTGTATCACATCTGCCATGTACATCTGGGCGATTCTATCCTCTCGTCTCCTGACCATCGTGCCGATCGCCAAGGACAGTATTTTCGAGAGCATGCGTGAAGGTGTTATCGTACTGGATAGCTCCAATCGTCTGGTCGATTACAACCGATCGATGCGTGACATGTTGCCAGAGATTAATCCGACCATGATCGGCCGACCCTTGGATGACATATGGCTTAACCTTGCTGGAGAGACTTTTCCGGTTGAATACGGCAGGGAAGGATTGCAAATGGATCTGTACTGGCAGTTAAATGGAGAGACCGTATGTTATCAGGTCAGGACATCTTACGTTTTTAACAAGGATGCACAGACTGTGGGTAGTCTGATTATGCTTATCGATATCACGGAGCAACGTTTCTTGCAAGAACAACTGAAGCAACTGGCTTATTTCGATGGTCTGACCAAAATTTACAATCGCACTCAATTTTTGCATAAAGGTCGGGAAATTTTAAGTGAAGCTCACCTTAATCTACAACCTGCCTCATTTATTTTATTTGATATTGATTACTTTAAACGTATCAACGATACGTACGGGCATGATGTTGGCGATCAGGCCATCATTCATGTTGTCTCCGTCTGTAACCGTTACCTGAACCCTGAGATGTTGTTCGCACGTTATGGAGGAGAAGAGTTCGTGATTGCTCTTCCGAATACCTCACTTCAGGAAGCCGAGAAACTTGCAGAGCAACTAAGAGTTGCCTTGTTGAATGAACCGCTCGATGTTCAGGGAGCCCCTATTACGCTGACCTCAAGCTTTGGTATTGCTCAGTACAATGGAGGTGCGGATTCGCTGGAGTCCTTGTTACGCGACGCTGACACTGCCTTATACGAGTCCAAGCGCAATGGTCGGAATGCAGTTCGTGTCCATGCTGTGAGTACAGTCTAACCAATACAGACCGTGTCTGATGGGATATGTATAGTGATATGTTTGATAGCCAGCGCTGTAACTCCATTTCACATACCCTGACTATCGACCTCATCATCGCAACAACTAAAACAGACAGCCCAAAAGGCTGTCTGTTTTTCATTTGTTAACGTAAAGACCATCTACATATCATCGAGCTTGTCCTTATTACGTGTGCAAACGCTTAAGATACCGCTAACAATACCTATCTTAATGATGAATTAACCGTGCACAACGTGCTTAGATCACCTGGCTATTCACCATCAGGTACACCATGATTAGCAAGAATACAGCCAAAAGTGTACTGAACATACGGATCTTGCTCTGTTCTGCCCCTACATCACGCTTGTTTTTCACACCTTCTGCAGCGAGCCGCAGCGGTTTACCCATAATTCCTCCAATAGCCGCAATAGCCAAGAGCAGAACGACAACAACAGCCATCCAGATATGAGAATACTCACCTTTTGTCATCAGGTAACCTCCTGTAAGAAGTTGGATCACAAGTCCATATTGCGCGACTTTGTTCAAAGAACGAAGCGACGCAAATGCTCCCTCTTGTGCTGCAGCATTCAAAGTACGGATTTTACCGACCACGAATGGCAGAATCAGATAGAATCCCATCGCCAGTGCTCCAACAATATGAAGCAGATACATAATCATTCCCAAAATTTTCATCCTCCTCAACATTTTCGGTGTGCTATACATCACATCCCATTATACTGGGGAACTTATCCAAAGAAAAGAAAACCTCCGGGTTTACCGGAGGTTTTCTCTCTGTTTCTGTTCAAAAAGTTTTCAAACTTACAGGTTTACTACCGAAATGACGTTGCGAACCGAATCAGCTGATTTGTCCAATCCTGCTTTTTCTTCTGCGGTCAGTTCAAGTTCGAATATTTTCTCAATGCCGTTACCACCTAGAATGGTTGGTACACCGAGGAACAGATCATTGTAGCCATACTCACCTTCAAGATAAGCGATCACTGGAATGATGCGTTTCTTGTCCTTCAAAATCGCTTCGGTCATCTGAACGATTGAAGCCGCCGGTGCATAATATGCACTGCCGTTACCCAGCAAATTCACAATCTCGCCACCGCCAACACGTGTGCGCTGAACGATGGATTCGATGCGGTCTGCCGGAATCAGCGTATCGATCGGAATACCACCTACACTCGAATAACGAACGAGGGGTACCATATCGTCTCCATGGCCGCCAAGAACGAATCCACGAACATCTTCAACAGATACATTCAACTCTTGCGCAATGAAGGTGCAATAACGTGCTGTATCCAGAACACCTGACTGACCGATAACACGGTTTTTAGGAAAACCCAGGGTCTGATAAGCTGCATAAGTCATCGCATCCACCGGGTTGCTTAGAATAATGACGATGGAATCAGGGCAATATTTTTTCACATTTTCACAAACGGACTTCACGATACCCGCATTCGTATTAACCAGATCATCGCGGCTCATACCCGGTTTACGGGCGATACCAGCCGTGATGATTACAATCT
Organism: Paenibacillus sp. FSL H8-0079; assembly: GCF_037991315.1. Classification (NCBI taxonomy): domain Bacteria; kingdom Bacillati; phylum Bacillota; class Bacilli; order Caryophanales; family Paenibacillaceae; genus Paenibacillus; species Paenibacillus sp. FSL H8-0079. The sequence goes on along the minus strand of NZ_CP150300.1, from coordinate 2,142,467 downwards.
CAGAACCTGCAGTATCTTCATAGTTGGAAGTACCGACGATATGACTGTCAAATCCTTGAACCGGACTCGCTTCCATCATATCGAGTGCTTTCCCCTTCGTCGGGTTCTCCAGTTGAGGAATATCAACCAGTACAACATCCCCGAGTTCCTTTTGGGCAAGCATCAATGCGGTCGTAGCTCCGGTAAACCCGGCGCCGACTACTGTGATTTTTTTGCGCTGAATAGTCAAGATTCACATCTCCCCTTACAGGTTTTTAATGATTTGATCAGCGAATTCAGAACATTTCACTTCAGTAGCGCCGTCCATCAGACGTGCGAAGTCATACGTTACTGTTTTATTGTTAATGGATGTTTCCATACCTTTGTAGATCAGGTTAGCGGCTTCCTGCCATCCCAAGTGCTCAAGCAACATTACGCCGGACAGAATAACGGAACCCGGGTTCACGACATCTTTGTCCGCGTATTTAGGTGCAGTACCGTGAGTCGCTTCGAAGATAGCATGTCCTGTTACGTAGTTGATGTTCGCTCCAGGAGCGATACCAATTCCGCCAACTTGTGCAGCAAGTGCATCGGACAGATAGTCACCGTTCAGGTTCAGGGTTGCGATTACATCGAACTCGCCTGGACGAGTCAATACTTGTTGCAGAGCGATATCGGCAATCGCATCTTTCACGATGATTTTACCAGCATCTTCAGCGGCTTTTTGTGCTGCATTCGCTGCATCTGTACCTTCGTTTTCTTTGATGATGTCGTATTGTGCCCATGTGAATACTTTGTCAGCGAATTCTTCTTCAGCCACTTCGTATCCCCAGTTTTTGAAGGCACCTTCGGTAAATTTCATGATATTACCTTTGTGTACCAATGTAACCGTCTTACGGTTATGATCAATTGCGTACTGAACTGCTGCACGTACCAAACGTTTCGAACCTTCGGAAGAAACTGGTTTAATACCAATACCGGAAGTTTCAGGGAAGCGAATTTTGTTAGCACCCATCTCTTGTTGCAAGAACTGGATTACTTTTTTCACTTCTTCAGAACCTTCAGCATACTCGATTCCTGCATAGATATCTTCCGTATTCTCACGGAAAATGACCATGTCTACCAGCTCAGGACGTTTTACCGGAGAAGGTACACCGTCAAAATAACGAACAGGACGCAGGCATGTGTACAAGTCAAGCTCTTGACGCAAAGCTACGTTCAGAGAACGAATACCGCCACCAATTGGCGTAGTCAATGGTCCTTTGATTGCTACGATATACTCGCGAATGGCTTCAAGCGTATCATTCGGCAACCACTCACCGTATGTATCGAATGCTTTTTGTCCAGCAAACACTTCATACCATGCAATTTTTTTGTTGCCATCGTATGCTTTTTCAACAGCTGCATCCAATACACGTTTGGAAGCTTTCCAGATGTCACGGCCTGTACCGTCACCTTCGATAAATGGAATGATTGGGTTACTAGGTACTTGAAGTGTACCGTTATCAATTTGAATTTTTTCGCCTTCAGTTGGGTGAGCAAATTTTTCTAATTTCATAGTTAAAATTCCTCCTAGGTTTTGTATATGCAGTATTCATCATACCACTAGTCTTGTTGAAGGAAGGGTCCCGAGAGCCCAAGCAAGTAACGCCCCTGCTTTCCAACCCTTCACCTCGTCCTTATTATTATACTGGTTTTGCGGCTATTAGCGAAGTTCAATAGAAACGTATTTCTGTTCAGTAGGGCCTGTGTACTCCGCACGTGGACGAATGATGCGATTGTCCGCAAGCTGTTCCAAAATGTGCGCAGTCCAACCAGACACCCGGCTGATGGCAAAGATCGGCGTAAACAATTCCTGTTGAATCTCCAGTTGGGTATATACAGAAGCAGAATAGAAGTCTACGTTTGGCTTCAGTCCTTTTTGTCCTGTAACCAGTTCCTCGATCTTCACAGACATATCATACAGACGTGTGTCATTGTTCAGCTCGCCCAGTTCTTTGGACATCTTCTGCAGATGTTTGGCACGTGGATCACCGTTTTTGTATACGCGATGTCCAAAGCCCATAATCTTTTCACGGTTGTTCAGTTTTTCCTGAATTGCCGCTTCCAGACGATCAGGCGTACCGATCTCATTCAGCATTTTCATAACGGCTTCATTCGCACCGCCATGCAGTGGTCCCTTCAGTGCGCCAATGGCGGAAGTTACACCTGAATAGATATCCGACAGTGTCGCAACCGTTACACGGGCTGCAAATGTCGAAGCGTTCAACTCGTGATCCGCATGTAGGACAAGCGCTTGGTCCAATGCTTTTACTGCGGTCTTTGATGGTTCTTCACCAGTCATCATATATAAAAAGTTCTCTGCGATGGAAGCGCCTTCTTTTGGAGCCACAGGTTCTTTGCCCTGACGAATACGGGCGATGGCTGCCACAATCGTTGGCAACTGTGCTTGCAACTTAACGGCTTTGTTCTCATTCGCTTCCGTTGTCATCTCATCCGCTTGCTCGTCATACAGTGCAAGTGCAGAGATTGCGGAACGAAGTGCTGCCATGGTGCTGACGTTTTTCGGATACAATTGGATTTGTGCAATCAACTCGCTCGGAATCGGCGCGTAATCGCTCAGGCTTTTGCGAAGGGATTTCAGTTCATCTGTTGTCGGCAATTTACCAAACCACAACAAATAGGCAACTTCTTCAAAGCTGGCATGTTCAGCCAAATCGTCGATATCGTAACCACGGTATGTAAGCACACCGTCTACAATAGAGCTGATCGAAGAGGTTGTTGCAACGATGCCTTCCAGACCTTTGGTAGCTGTCATATTACATCTCTCCTTTAATAAGCGAAATCAGGAACCATTCCAGAGTGTCATATAAGTGCCAAAATGCACCTATCCTCTTTTTGTAAACATTTTCATTTTGAAATTACCAAATAATCCAAAATACGGTTTTCCTATCTGTCAATCGGTATTTACTTATAACATCATACTGGATTTTGTCGTTTATGTGAACATGATGAGAGATCATTCGCACATCAAACTTCTTTATCGGTCCGATAAAGCATTTTTGAAAGCCTTTACAAAAACAGGGTTGACATTTAATGTTTTTTAACCAATTCTGTCGTATGAAGAACTTTCTGTTGCTATATTCTGTAATACTGAGGCATACTCTAGGCAAAAGAATGATTTGGGTAGAAGCTGTTCAAAAGCCCCTTTGAACAGCTTCTGGTAACATCCCGGCGTTTCAAAATCTTGTAAATGCTCTATATTAATTAAGATAGCCATCTATTTCTAATACTGTTTCATGGATCATACATAGGTCGGCTTAATTGAAATAAGGAGAGTTGATGCTTGGATAGAATTATAATGAAACGTCTGCTCCGCGGCTTATGGGTGATTATTGCGACCGTTCTGATCGCCGTTGCCATATACTTACTGTTTCCGCTCTTATACCCTTTTGCGATCGCCTGGATTATCGCTTACGCCATGAATCCATTGGTGAAGCTGCTTCAGCATCGAGCACGATTCCCCCGCTGGCTGGCTGTGACTCTTTCATTGATCCTTTATTTTGGAGCCATTGCGGTGGTCCTGTCTGCGGCTATTACCCGTATGGTGAAAGAAGTCATTTCACTGACGACAAGCTTCGATCTCCACGTTGATGAGATCAAAGACACGTTTGTGCGCTGGACTCAGAATGACACGATTCAGAGTTTGATTGCGCAGATCAATGAGTTTTACAAGGAAAATCCGAACTACCAGGAAACCATCAACAGCAATATTAGTAAAACGACGGAAACGGTGGGTACAGTCGTGACAGATCTGGTCACCGGATTTTTCAACATGATTCTAAGTCTGCTGACCTCCCTACCTAACATGGGCGCAGTATTAATCGTTGTTCTATTATCTACGTTCTTCATTAGCAAAAGTTGGACCCGGCACAGCATCACCGTCTCAGGTTGGGTACCCTCTTCCATTCGCAAGCCGATATCCGACATATGGACTGACCTAAAGAAGGCACTATTCGGATACGCAAGAGCACAATTGATCATGATCTCGATTACAGCACTATTCGTCATGATTGGACTGCTTATACTGCAAGTCAATTCAGCCTTCACCATCGCTCTGATGATTGGTTTGGTCGATCTGCTTCCTTATCTGGGTGTCGGTCTGGTCATGGTACCTTGGGCAGCATATCTATTTATGAATGGGGATCTGTATCTGGGGATTGGCATTAGTGTTATCTATCTTATTTTGCTGATTGCCCGTCAGATTATTGAACCCAAGGTACTTGCCAGCAGTGTAGGCCTCGACCCGCTCGCCACGCTGGTTGGCATGTTCGTAGGTTTGAAGCTGTTCGGTGTACTGGGTTTGATTATTGGTCCTGTCAGTCTGGTCATCCTCGATGCATTCAATCGAGCTAACGTATTACGCGACCTCAGAACATACATCATCAACGGACGTGTCCGATGAGGCATGACCATATGAGCACGCAGGAAAACCAGAAAAAGGCTCGCTCAACAGAAATTATCTGCTGAGCGGAGCCTTTTTGCATAACAACTAGTTCCTCATTTCGGACGACGATAGAACGTGATGTTGCCACTTTTCATTTTCTTCTCCAGCCAACCCAGGAAGAACAGACGGTATACCGGACGTGTTAATGGAAACACCAGTGTAAACCCGATCAGATCCGTTACAAAGCCTGGAATCAAGAGCAAGAAACCACCTACGAAAATAAAAAGACCATCAACCATTTTTCTACCAGGTACCTTGCCGCGCTCCATCTCGGATTTGGCGTCCACAAGTACTTTTCGTCCTTCAAACTGCAACATTGCTATACCAATCAAGGACGTGAGAATCATGAGAAGCAATGTCTTTCCGGCTCCAATCCAGTCACTTATCAGAATGAAACCAAATAATTCAATCACCGGAATGATTAATAGTAAAGCCCACATCCATTTTCGCATTGATGTATTACCCCTTTCCCGAAAGCCACACCTTTTCAAGCGCGCTGTATAGCTCAGAGGCTGCCTTATCCAGCCGAACCGGCTTCCAGTCTCCATTCACCCATACATGCTGGGTAGAACCTGTAACCAGCCGTTCACCGGGGAGTGATTCATCAGCTGACCATACCCTTTCTCCAATCGCCATATGCTCATCAGGTTCTTCAAACATGCGCCTTATGTCGTACTCATAGTTCAGTCGCAGACCACTAAATGCAGCAATACGGGTGAAAATGATAATCTCATCATCATATCGGGCAGGTTTGTGATACTTCACATCCAGTCCGGTTACGGGAAGCAGTAACCCCTGTTCCTCCATTTTACGATATGTATACCCCATTTGGCGAATCATCTCAGTACGACCGATTTCAAACCAGTTCAAATAGTTCGCGTGATAGACCACGCCCATCTGGTCACTTTCTTGATAGCGTACACGAAGACGTGCCGCATACCAGCTACCGTTGATCTGTTCTTGCACGTTATCGGCCTCCTTCGCTCTACCATTCATACGTGTTACGTCCCTGTAAAGTGTCATTAAGATGGAAAAAAAGCAACGGGACAATAACGCCCCATTGCTTCTTTCCTGTTGCTGCTTCTCCATCCAAAACGCAATTAAGCGTTGTTTGGAATTTGGCTTACTTTAATCAGGTTCGTAGAACCGGAACGTCCCAAAGGTACACCTGCTGTGATCACAACGAGGTCTCCTTCTTTAACAAGTCCGGATTTCACGCCGCCTTCAATTGCATTTTCGAACAAAGCATCCGTGGAATCAACCAGTCTTCCTTTTACAGGAGTTACACCCCAAGCCAGAGCCAAACGACGGGAAGTTCTGTCTTCCGTTGTCACAGCGATGATTGGAGATTCTGGACGATACTTGGAAATCATGCGTGCAGTGTGTCCTGATTCAGTCGAAGTAATGATCGCTTTCGCGTTCAAATCTTGAGCTTGGAGGGCAACTGATTGGCTGATTGCTTCTGTAACGGTTGTTTGTTGAGCAACACGTTGTTTCAGGTACAACTCTTGGTAAGGCAGAGCAGATTCTGCTTTTTCAGCAATACGGGACATGGTCAGAACGGATTCAACTGGGTATTTACCCGCAGCTGTCTCACCGGACAACATGATTGCGTCCGTACCGTCGAAGATCGCATTCGCCACGTCACTTGCTTCCGCACGTGTTGGACGCGGGTTACGCTGCATGGAATCCAGCATTTGTGTAGCTGTGATAACCGGTTTACCTGCAACATTACATTTTTGGATCATGCGTTTTTGTACCAATGGTACTTCTTCCGCAGGAATCTCAACACCCAGGTCTCCACGAGCAACCATCAGGCCGTCAGACACTTCAAGGATTTCATCGAGGTTGTCGACACCTTGTTGGTTTTCGATTTTGGAGATGATTTGGATATGTCCAGCATTGTGTTTTTCGAGCAATTCACGAATCTCAAGTACGTCACTCGCTTTACGAACAAAAGAAGCCGCGATGAAATCGACACCTTGCTCAATACCGAATACGATATCGTTAGCGTCTTTTTCAGTGATACCCGGCAGAGAAATGGCAACGCCCGGAACGTTAACACCTTTTTTACTTTTGATCGAACCACCGTTAACGATACGGCATTTGATCTCGGTGCCTTGCACTTCCACCACAGTCAGTCCGATCAGACCGTCGTCGATCAGAATTGTAGATCCCGGTTCAACATCATTCGGAAGATCTGTATACGTAATGGAAAGACGTTCTTTGGTGCCCAGAATTTCTTCTGTTGTCAAAGTGATGTACTCGTCTTGAACCAATTCAATCGGCTCAACTTCGAGTTTACCTGTCCGAATTTCCGGTCCCTTGGTGTCCAGCAGGATCGCTACTGTTTTGTTCAACTCTTCGCATGCTTGGCGAATCGCAATGATCCGTCCGCCGTGCTCATCGAAATCACCGTGGGAGAAGTTCAGACGGGCCACATTCATACCGGCCATAATCAATTTTTTGGTGTTCTCCAGTGATTCACTGGATGGACCAATGGTACATACAATTTTCGTTTTGCGCATTTTGGGTTTCCTCCGATTTTAAAGGTATATCTCTTTATCTATTTTTCTTTTTCCAACTATTAAATTTACTATACTTTTACTCATTTGTATAGGAAATTCGTCACATTATTCAGCATTTCCCGACAAATTACTCGCCACATCGACTTCTACAGGCTCTTGAGGGGCTTCAATGGGCGCTTGAGGTTCAAACGTGACCGATCCAATTTTACGGAATTTCTCATAACGATCCTGTTTCAGCTGATCCCCGCTCCAACCCTTCATCTCGTCGAGATGACGGACCAGAGCTTCGCTGATGAAAGCAGCAGACGCTTCATAATCCCGATGAGCACCGCCGCGTGGCTCAGGGATAATATCTTCAATGACTTCCATCTCCAGGAGGTCTTTGGCTGTTATTTTCATCGCTTCAGCCGCCTGATCTGCCTTGGATGCATCTTTCCAGAGAATCGAAGCAGCCCCGTTCGGAGAGATCGCAGAATAGATCGCATGTTCCAGCATCAACACACGATTACCCACAGCCATAGCGAGGGCACCGCCGCTTCCACCTTCGCCGATGACCACAACAATAACAGGGACCGAAAGTTTCGCCATTTCCATCAGGTTGCGAGCAATAGCTTCCGATTGACCTCTCTCTTCTGCAGTATTACCCGGATACGCCCCTTTAGTATCAATAAACGTAATAATAGGACGGCCAAATTTGTTCGCTTGTTTCATCAGACGCAGCCCTTTTCGGAAACCTTCCGGATGAGCGCTCCCGAAAAAGCGGGCGATATTATCCTTCGTATCTTTCCCCCGCTGTTGTCCAATTACCGTTACTGTCTTTCCATTCAACTTGGCAAGCCCACCAACAACCGCAAGATCGTCTCCGAACATGCGGTCACCGTGCAGCTCAATGAAGTCTGTAAATATCAGCTGGATCAGGTCCAGCGCCGTTGGACGCTGCTGATGACGCGCCAGATGCATTTTCTGAGCTGCCGTTATGCCAGTGTAAATCTCTTCTTCAAGTCTATGGTAACGTTCTTCCAGGCGGGCAATCTCGTCCGTGAAGTCGATGCCTTTTTCCTGTCCAAACTGTACGAGTTCATCAATCTTTTTGCGCATCTCAACCAGAGGCGCTTCATATGGCAACTCACCCGCCATTTAGACCCCTCCTTTTTCACTATGCATATCCAGAAGCTTGCCAAGAGTGGCCCGTAGTTCTTTCCGGTGTACAACCATGTCCAATTGACCGTGTTGCATATTAAATTCAGCCGTTTGGAAATCATCAGGCAACTTCTGACGGATCGTCTGTTCGATAACGATTCTGCCGGCAAAACCAAATACAGCGCCAGGTTCGGCAATATTAATATCGCCCAGACTCGCAAAACTTGCCGAGACTCCACCAGTCGTTGGGTCCGTAATGACCGAAATGTACAGCCCGCCCTGTTCATCCAAACGGGATAAAGCTGCGCTTGTTTTGGCCATTTGCATCAGACTGAGAATACTCTCCTGCATCCGTGCACCACCTGATGTGGAGAAAATAATCAATGGCAAGCGTTTCTCTGTTGCATGTTCAATCGCACGGGTGATTTTCTCCCCTACAACCGAACCCATGCTACCTGTGAAGAAATCAAAACTCATGACAGCCACAACTACAGGCAGGCCATCAATAGTTCCTTCCCCCGTAATTACCGCTTCCTTAAGACCCGATTTCAGGCGCTGTTGTTCCAGTTTGTTGCTATATCCGGGAAAGCCAAGTGGATCAACCGATATCATATCAGCGTCAAACTCAACAAACCCTTGATCATCAAGTACCATAGCAATGCGCTCCATAGCGTTAAGGCGCATATGGTAACCGCAAGCAGGACATACTTTCAGATTTTTCTCCAATTCCTTGCTATATTGAATGGTGCCGCATTTGCTGCACTTGTTCATAAGCCCTTCAGGTATTTCACGTTTTGGGCGTTCTAGGACTTCCTGGCCTTCGCCGGGAAGTGCACGCTCGGAAGGTATGGTAGCGTACTTCCGTTTCTTCTGGAATATATCTTTGAACACAACTACACCTCTCCAGCCGTTGATTTGATGGCCGCAACCTGCAGTGCGCTGCTTGGGGCAGCTTCATCCGCGTGCTACGGTAAACCGCTTACGACCCACACGCTGCCATGGGCCTTGTCCAGCATTCACAACAAAAAAATCCGCCGGTACAGGGCAAGGATCAGCGGCTTCTGTCAGCACGATTGATGTTACCTGCAATAACCGAAAGATTGTTGCGCCGATGTTTGAATCTATCTTGGTAGGGTCTCCGGGAGCAACCAGGTCGGTCCTTGTCCTAACAAAAAAAGAAGGAAGGACAGCAGCATACAATACATGCAAGTCGATTCCTCTCTCCGCTTACGCGATTAGTCCCTTATGTACCGATGGTACTTCTTCATCTGCCAAGGCACGTCGATGTCGAACGAATCAGGAATGCAGAATAGAATTCAACACTTCCTGGACCTCTTCCAATTCCCCAGAAGGGACGCGAATCTCAAATTGCTGCTTGGATAAACTGATGGGACGGGTCTGTACCAGAAAACCTTCTTCCGAAAGCTTGGTCTTGATCTTGTCCGCAACCTTTGCTGTCGGCGCAATGTAAATCACCGTCCACATGCCTTGTCCGCCCCCTAAGCTAATGTTCAGAGCCCGTATATTGGACTAATGATAACATACCTCACTTTTTTTCTGCAAGAAAGGGTTCGGGACCTTTGGGGAGAATTCGGGATCATGAGGGACGTTTGTCCCCCACGAATAACTCATATGGTTGACGAAATCTTATTGTTCATCCCCTTCGATAAGCAGCATCAAGCCTATCAGGGCAGCCTCAGCCGCCCTTGATGACTTCATATGAGCCATTGGAGTGACAACAGCATATACGCATGGAAATGCAGGGGGTTACAGGTCTGAGGGGTATTTTTTGGCTTTAATATTTTTGTGTGCAATCCGGGCAGAAGCGGCAGCCGCCACCCCTGCGACCAGATCATCCAAAAAGACATGAATGGCTGTTGCGTGTTCGTTCAAATCATGAATAACACCTATTTTTTCTTTATCCAGATAACCAAAACTGGTTAAACCGATCATACCATACACATGAGTAATGCCGAGGGCCAGAGTCTCGTCCACTCCATACAGGGATTCATCCGCTTCCATAATAGCCTGTAACGGTTGGGGCAAGAGTTTTTTCTCTGCAAGTTCGTCGAGAGCAATACCGGTATAGAGCGTATATTGCACCTCTCGTTTCTGCAGAACGGATTTCACGCTGGTTACACAGTCGTCCAAGGTCAGTTCGGGGTGGTACCCTTTTTGCAGACGGTATACAATTGCTGCGATGGCATCAATCCGTACACCCCGCCGGGCCAGCATGGCTTCTACGATTTCATATGACATATCTCGACCTCCCGCATCAATCCCCCGAGGACCGCGAGGTCCTTCGGTGTTCTCAAGTGTATGCAGCTACCTGTTAAAATGTTCATAAAATGTGCGGATGGTTGAGGCCAGTAACATCCTGAACATGATATAGGATTGTACATTCAGCTCTGGCCTGTAGCTGGTCTGCAATTCGAATGATTAAACCATTTCGTCAGGGAACCACGCTAAAACAATCACCAAAAAACCTGTTCAGCATTTAGCCAAACAGGTTTCATATTATGGGAATAAGAGCTATCACTCATTTGAGGGACAGCTTTTTATTTAATTTTGACCGTGCCTTCACCCAGCATCTTCTCCATATCGGAGAACAGGGCTGGTGATGGCTTAATCCGATAAGCATCACTCAGCGCAAGCAGCTTCTGTTGTTGCTCATAGAAGAGCACCGTCGCCACAGGTCCGGGATGCTCCTGAAGCAGCTGCTTCAGACGTGCCAGAAGCTCGGGCTTCTCCGCATGCGGGGCGATCTTCACGAACACCCGCTGCTCCACCGCCCGCGGTCCGCGGCTCTGTTCCGGGCTGCCAGCCGCCTCTGCGGCACCGCCGGTCCGGGAAGCCGCCGCCGTGGCTGCGCCCGTACCCGCCGCATCGCTGCGCGTCGCTGCCGAGCCTTGGCTCCCGCTGCTACGCACAGCGGAAGCCTCCCCGCCTGCGCTGCTGCGCTGCGCTTCGGCTCCTGCGCCCGCTGGCCGCCGCGGCGAAGCCGCCTGCGCAGGGCGCGAAGAGCTGCCGCTGCCCGGCTTGCCGCGCCGGTCACGGCTGCGCAGCTGCTGTTCCAGTGCCGCCGGTGACAACGGCGCCACTTCCTCAGCCAGCAGCTTAAAGCCTTCGTCCTGCTGCTGCACTTTGGCACGCACGACGAGCAGTTCACCTTTCCCGACATGCTGCTGGCTACGCCGCCATACCTCGGGAAAGAGAACCACTTCGCAGCGTTCAATCTGGTCTTCCAGCTCCATGAACGCCATGGCTTTGCCCTGTTTCGTCGTAATCGACTTCACGGACACAACCATTCCCGCAGCGACGGTCATCGTGTCGTCAGCCGCCTCGGTCAGCTCCATGATCCGGTCAGCCCCACTCGATTCCAGCACATCTTCATAGTCATCCAGCGGGTGCCCGGAAAGATACAAACCTAACAACTCACGCTCTAGCTCCAGTTGCTGCCCTGAGGAATAAGGGGGAATTTCCGGATATTCGATCTCCCAGTTCGGTGTCTCAACGAAGTCGAACAATTGAATCTGCAGATCCTCACGTTCCTTACGCCATTTCAGTGCGGCTTCAACCGTCTCATCCAGCATCGCCAGCAATTGGGCCCGGTGTCCAGGCAATGAGTCAAAAGCGCCTGCCTGAATCAGCGATTCAATCACACGTTTGTTGCAAACACGTAAGTCCACACGACGACAAAAATCGAGCAAACTGTCGAATGGTCTCTCCTGCCTTACGATCATGATGCTTTCCATCGCCTGGGTACCGACATTTTTCACAGCGGCCAGACCAAATCGGATTGCACCCGTTAATTTTTCCTTATCTTTATCCTCATTTGCATTAGACACTGCATCGTTTTTCTCCACAGAAGACAGTTCACCTTGCTCCGTGTGCGAAGAAGACGCTTCTTGCCCCTGGTCATTACGATTTTCCGTTGAAGCAGCCGTCACCAATCCCGGTTCCTTCCGATTGTCGGATGCCTCAGGCATGGATGTCGCTGCTTGCCACTCATATCCGCCACTGTCCTCTTCCGGTCCAGGACCGGGATCATCCGGCAGAGGTGCTTCACCATATTCGGCCTGTCCCGAATAACCATTATGCTCATGAACGGGATGTTCGTCGAAGGAACTTCCGTTACTGTTCCCGGCATGTTCTTCGGCAAGGCTTCCGGTATCACTCTCTGCATCTGCTCCCGCAGTCTGCTTCGCTACATTACTCTGATCCCCGTTTTCTGCGCTGTCAGTCGGCACAAATACAGGCGTAAACAGAATACCGCTCTCATTCACATCCGGCGGAAGCACCTCCATGTCCATACGTCGACACTCCACCACGTACTCTGCCACTTTACGATGGCTGCCCATCACTGCTGTCAGCATGGATGCCATAAAATGCACCGGATAATGTGCCTTCAGATAAGCCGTCTGGAACGCGAGCACACCATATGCCGCGGCATGAGCACGCGGGAAGCCATAATTGGCAAACTTGACGATCATATCATAGACCAGGTCTGCTTCTTCTTCGCTATACCCTTGTTTCAGACTGCCCTGTACAAAGTGTCCACGCTCCAGATCCAGCACTTCCCGTTTCTTCTTGGAGACCGCTCTGCGAAGCAAATCCGCTTCACCCAGCGAGAAACCCGCCATCCGTGAAGCAATCTGCATGATCTGTTCCTGATACACAATGATTCCGTACGTATCTTTCAGGATAGGCTCCAGATCCACATGCGGGTAATCCACTTCGATCTGTCCATGCTTGCCCTGAATGTATTTCGATATGAACTCCATTGGCCCCGGACGATACAACGCTAACACGGAGATCACATCTTCAAATACACTTGGCTTCAACTCTTTCAGCACACGGCGTACCCCGGCAGATTCCAGTTGGAATATGCCCATCGTGTCACCACGGCCAAGCATCTCATACGTTAACGCATCATCATCGGGGATAAGACGGAAGTCCGGAATTTCTCCATGTTCCCCAATCCAGCGCACACATCGCTCAATGATCGAGAGGGTACGCAGACCCAAAAAGTCCATCTTAAGTAACCCAATCGACTCCAAGTTTTCCATAGAATACTGGGTTAACGCTGTCCCTTCACTGCCCTCTTGAAGTGGCACCGCATCGGTCAGCGGGTCACGGGAGATAACCACTCCCGCAGCATGGGTCGAAGCATGACGTGGCATGCCCTCGACCTTCATCGCCATATCTAACAGCTCACGTGTCTTAGGCTTGGTTTCATACAGCGCCTTCAATTCAGGCGTAGCTTCCATGGCGCGCTCTATGTTAATGCCGAGCTGCGCTGGAATCAGCTTCGCAGCCTTGTCCACTTCGCCATAAGGCACATTCAGTGCTCGCCCAACATCACGCACAGCTGCCCGTGCAGCCATCGTTCCAAACGTGATAATCTGGGCGACATGGGCTTTGCCATATTTATGCGCCACATAATCAATGACCTCATCCCGCCGCTCATCGCTGAAGTCAATATCAATATCCGGCATGGAGATCCGCTCAGGATTCAGGAATCGTTCAAAGAGCAGGTTGTATTTCATCGGATCAACATCGGTGATGTGCAACGTGTACGCTACCAGACTACCTGCCGAGGAGCCACGGCCTGGTCCAGTAACAATGCCTTGTTTATGCGCATAGGCGATAAAATCCCAGACAATCAGGAAATAATCCGAGAACCCCATGCTGTCGATCACACCCAGTTCATACGCCAGGCGTTGTTCGAGTTCGGATCGAAGCTGCGCGTCTGTCCAACGTGTGGACTCCGCATAACGCTCCTCCATTCCTTCTTCGCACAGCTGACGCAGATACGCCGAAGGGCTGAGTCCATCGGGAAGTGGTCTGTATTCCGGCAAAATCGATTTGCCGAATTCCAGCTCCAATTCACAAGACTCCGCAATGCGGACGGTGTTGGCCAGAGCCTCGGGCACATGAGGAAACAAACGAGCCATCTCTTCTTCACTTTTCAGATAGAGCTGGTTGGTTCCAATCCGAAGCCGAGTCTCGTCATCTACGGTCTTGCCTGTTCCGATACAGATCAGCACATCCTGAAGCTCTGCATCCTCTTCCGACAGATAATGCGCATCATTGGTCGCTACAAGTGGAATCTCAAGCTCAGCAGCTAGTTTGATCAACTGCGGATTTACCCTTTTTTGCTCGGAAAGCCCATGATCCTGAAGTTCCAGATAGAAGTCGGCACCAAAGATATTTTTGTAGCGTAACGCCGCACGTCTTGCCTCTTCTTCTCGTCCATGCAGCAGATGCTGTGGTACTTCACCGCCCAGACATGCACTGAGGCAGATAATGCCCTCGTGATGGGCAGCCAAGCTTTCCATATCTACACGTGGTTTGTAATGAAAACCTTCGAGATGTCCAATCGAGCATAATTTCATCAGATTACGGTAACCCGTCATGTTTTTCGCCAGCAAAATCAAATGATGAATCGGTTGATCCTTGCGACTTCCCCGCTCTTTACGGGACCCTGCTGTCATGTATGCCTCGCAACCTATAATCGGCTTAATGCCTCGTTCCATACATGCTTTATAAAAAGGAATTGCACCATACATCACGCCATGGTCGGTCAGTGCGAGTGTTGTCATTCCAAGATCTGCAGCCTTATTCACGAGATCCGGAATACGCGCAGCGCCGTCCAGCAAACTGTATTCGCTGTGAACGTGCAAATGCACAAAAGAACTCATGTTTTTTTCTTCCTTTCGCCGCAGATAGTCGCAGCATCGATCTTCTGATCCGTCTACTGCCCTATCTCTCTCATATATATGAATTAAATAAATAAAAAAATGGAATCACCTATTAAAATTCGTGACAACCTCTTAAAAGGAGACTTTATTATTCTATTTTATCATAACGTTCGGGGGCACGCCCATACAATAGAAGTACAAGCCGCTCCCCCTGTGACAGACCGAAGACAGGAGGTGTGCTGCTGGGTCTGAAAGGGGTGTTGCCAATGAGCACATTTTTATCCAAAGCCATTCTTGATTTCTTTATTGCGTTTGGGATCGTGCTGGGCGGCGCGATGATCGGAGGGATCGGAGCGGTGATCTCGCTTCAGCCTCCGACACAGACGATGCTCGATATTTCCGGGAAAATAAAGATATGGGCACTCGCAGCTGCTGTCGGTGGCACCATCGATCCCATGCGTGTCATCGAGAGCAATTTTCTGGATGGTAACCTGTCTCCGGCGGTCAAACAAATCCTGTATCTGATCTCTGCTTTTATGGGCGCGCATATGGGAACGGAACTCGTGAAATGGGTGTGCGGCGGAGGCCGGAGCTAGCATGAGACAGGAACAGCGTTCATGAGAATTCCGCCATTCTCCCGTTACCGCCCGCTGATGCGAATGACCGCTGTATTTGTTCTGGGAATGATCGCTGGATGTGTCGTCTACAACGGTGTATTTCACCTGAGTTACAATGCGTTGTGGCTGAACAATCAGGAGCTGCAGCTTCAGCTGCATCAGAATGAGGAGGATATCAAAACGCTGAAAAAATACAGTAAACGCCAAACCGTTATCAAGGAAATCAAGGTCCGTGCTGAAGAATCGGATAAGGGGCCGGACGAGG
The DNA here is from genome assembly GCF_037991315.1 of Paenibacillus sp. FSL H8-0079. Lineage (NCBI taxonomy): Bacteria > Bacillati > Bacillota > Bacilli > Caryophanales > Paenibacillaceae > Paenibacillus > Paenibacillus sp. FSL H8-0079. The sequence goes on along the minus strand of NZ_CP150300.1, from coordinate 2,126,727 downwards.
CTTCTCTGAAAGTGATGTTACAGAAACTAGGGGACGAACTTGAGGTACTGCGGGGCAGAGATGTATTCAACATCGATGAGTATAGCAAAATGACGCGAATTATGCTGAATCAGAAAGTGTATTCTGTCAGGGAAAAAGAGTACACCGTTCAGGTCAAAACAATGCTGGTTATGGAAGGCGTACTGCAAGTCTGGGTACAGATTCGCATGCACGTTCCTGCGTAATATCAAAAAAACTGCGCTTGTCTTCATCGCTGCATGATACAATAAGGGCAGTAAATGCTTTCCAGAAAAGGAGCTGCGTCTTGGTGTTCATCGATGTACTCAAATATGCTCTAATCGCTATCTTTGCTGTTGCCATGGTCTTTGCAGCTCTGAACAGCATTCGTTCACGCAGAACCTCGGATGCTGCCAGCGCTGGTCTTTACCGCTCCTGGACGAATATCTGGATGGGTGGCATGCTCATCGTGCTTGCGCTAATCCTGATGTTTGTCTTCACGGGTTCCACGTTATCTGTGGTTGTGGAAGCGCTTTTTCTAATTATGGGTGCATACAATGTATTCGCCGGAATACGTAACCGCAGTTACTATGCCAGACTTCAACAACGGTCCAGTAATGGATCGGGTAAAACCTCCGGACAATCTGCATGATATTGTGAAGTACAATCATTGTATCTGCAAAAAGAGAGTACTGCCCTACATCAAGCGAAGCCTGAACCGCGATTTCAGCGGAACTCAGAAGTGCTTCTCGATCAGGGCGTACTCTCTTTGTCTATGCCTGGAATCATTCGCCCGATTAGGCATGGTCAATGGATTGCAATGTCATCACCGCTTTGCATACCACACTGCCTTCACGAGTAACTACAATGTCCATCTTGCATGTACGACGGCTCGTTTCCAGAATAACCGGTCGAACCAGAATCTGATCCTCAATCTGTACCGGTCGAACAAAATACGTCGTCACATTATCCACCACATGGTCGTTCCCTGTAACATCCCAGGCTGCCCGCCGGCCGGCCTGGGTCATCACATTCAACAGAACACCTTCCGAGATCGTGCCCAGGTCCGTCGCCATCTGTGGGATGATGAATCCGTGAAATAACAGTTCATTCTGTTCTCCGCGTTCCTCAGCAAACCCATTCCAGATCAGATGATCAAACGTCTCGCCCAGTTGGGGCTGCTTCTGTGCATCCCGCATGGCCTGAAGCACTTCCTTGCGTGTGACGGAAGCAATCAGTTTGCGGTTACGGTCCACGATTGGCAGAAAGTCGATGCCTTCCCAGGTCATAATCTGGGCTGCTGAAGCGAGTGAAGTCTGCAATGAGGCCGTAATCGGGCGGCGTATCACACATTTCTCAATACTCTGATCTGCTGTAAGTTCACTGACATCCTTAAGACTCACAATGCCAATGACCCGGTTCCATTCATCCACGACCGGGAAGCGGTGTTCACCCGTCTCCGACACCAGCATATGAAAATCTGCGGCTGAACTGGTGACCTTGAGCACCTGCAAGCGAGGTTTCTGACCGATAATATCCTCAACAAGCATAATTTTTTTCTTAATCAGCCGGTCGAAGATCGCACGGTTAATCATTGAAGCCACCGTGAACGTATCATGTCTGGATGAAATAATCGGTAGTCCAAGCTCATCAGCCATAATTCTTACTTCACGACTTGTCCCGAAACCACCTGTAATCAACACGCCCGCTCCCTGTTCGAGGGCAAGGGAATGAGCGTCCTCCCGGTTACCTACAATCAGCAAACTCCCAGCGTCAATATAACGGGCCATCGCCTGTTCTTTCATCGCACCGATCACATACTTGTGCAGCGGTTTGGCGAGGCCGTCGTTTCCGCCCAACACATGGCCCTCCACAATGGTCACGACATCCGCAAAGGTCAATTGTTCCGACATGCCCCGGGGTCTCTTCTCGATCCGCACGGTCCCAATTCGTTCCTTGGTCACGACCAGCCCGAAGTTCTCCGCCTCTTTCACCGCACGATAAGCTGTACCTTCACTTACGCCCAGCTCCCGTGCAAGTCCACGTACCGATATTTTACTGCCAACCTTCAGTTGTTCAATATGTTGAAGTAACTGTTCATGCTTCGTTACGTTCTCTTCTTGTCCGTCCATCTGTACCACCCCCGAAGATGCATCTGTACTATACTGTATCTATTATAACACGCCCTTAGGAAAATAACCCCATCTCCTACCCCATTCTCCTAGGGAAATCCACCGCTTGAATTCAATCATCCGATTGATCTCTAATCTTATATGTACACAAAAGACCGGACCCCCTGATATGAAGGGGAATCCGGTCTTTTTTCCAGAGACAGAACCGAATCTGTCGGCCCTGCCCTGGCATACTGAATGTAATTCTATTCCTTATACAGACTTGCTCCGCTCCTGCTTGTCCAGCAGTTTCATTTCCCACTGCCGCAGCTTCGCCCGCCGAACGGCTTCCAGTGCGCGTTTCTTCTCTTCATCCACACCGAGAATAAAATGCAGATGTGCACCCACGATTAATAAAGAGAACAGCACCCATACGATGCCAAAAATATTAACCCAGTCCATTCCTCCAGCAAAGGAAATCCGCGGCAGTGCAATGACCAGCATCGACAACGCGATAAGCAGATAGATCACATGTTTTGCTTTTTTCAACCTCTTCACCATTCACAGCTCCTTCGTTCTTGATCGACTCTATATGTCTAGTCTATGAACGATAAGCAGCTAATATGAAAGGTTCAGCTAAAAAAACAAGACAAGCATTTACGCTTCAGCGCCACCGTACAGATGACCCAGACTGTCTGCGATAATTTTGTTCACGTCTTCAATGATGACACTGAGGCGACGCTCTGCATCAAACAAACGACGGATGTTCAGGTTCAAGCTCAATACTTCAAACAGCTTTTCCATTTTCTCCATCTCATCCGGAGCTGGCATATCCCCGCTCATCATGCGTTGTTGCAATTCCATTTGTTGATCACGGAAGTTATCCAGCATTGCTTTTGCATCCGGATCAGTTTCAATCAGCTTCATCGCGGAAGTAATCTCTTCCACCTCGCTGCTTTCTCTTAGTGCTTTGGCCAAATCATTGGCTTTGTCATAAATGTTCACTATTATTCCTCCTCAGATTGGTTTGTTCATCCGTGTTAATACACGCTTTTCTCTCCTGTCAAACAAGGACGATCTGAAACAAGCCTTCGATACCTCGCCCCGAATCAAATGCATTTAATCCATATGGGTCAATCACCAAGGGTTATATGTCCTCATATGATGAAGCACATGCCATGTTCAGATGCCGTTCAACTTCGAGATCAGACATCAAGTTGCCGCCCGGAAGGAGATCCGTGATGTCCACTAAAAAAGTAACGATTCAGGTTACCGGCTCGGGCATCCTGCAGGACGACGTCATCATGCTGGGTGAAGGGGTGCTCAAGGCACTTAAAATCCCTTCAGGAAGGCCGCTTCAGCTGCAATTTGGCTCTTTCCGCCGAGAAGTCACTGTCATTCCGGTACCAAGGTATGACGGACTGCGCATCAATCAAACGGTTGCCAGCAAGACCGGTCTTGTTCCGCGTTCGGTCCTGAGGGTATCCTATCGTTCAGCCAGCCGTACGCTTCGCCTTGGACCCTACATCAGTGTACTGGTTAGCCAGGATTATCCCGATCAGCCCGATCGGCCCTTTGGCTCCATCACGATGTTCTGTCAAGAACTGGTGAACGCCTGCCGTAAGCAAGGCGCCTATGTATCCTTTTTCACACCGGAGGATATTGGAGCGGTAACGGGTTATATGAAGGGCTGGGTGTATGATGACGGCTGGAAAAAGACTGTTCTGCCTGTAGCAGACGTCGTCAATAACCGGCTAACGTCCCGCAAGCTTGAGAACAAACCTAGCGTACAGCATTTTATGAAAGAAGTAAAATCGCTCTACGGCACGCAAACCTTCAATGAAAAGTTTCTGGACAAAAACGAAGTATTTGACGCACTCAAGTCCATTTCAACGCTTAAACGAGTTCTTCCCGAGTCCCATTTACTCAAGACATCCTCCATGCTCAAGACAATGTGCAACCGACATCCGGTTGTATTTCTGAAGCCCGTACGCGGTTCATTGGGCAAAGGCATCATCCGGGTCTCACGTCAGACGGACGGAAGTTTCCTGACTCTGGCGACTGGCGTCGGGGGTACCCGGAAACAAACGTATGCATCTCTGGATAAACTGTATGCCAGTATGTCTGGGAAAATGAAAACAACGCGTTACCAGATCCAGCAAGGGCTGACTCTCATTGATCACAGTGGCAGACCTGTGGATTTCCGTGCGCTCGTGCAAAAAAACCGTACCGGTAAATGGAGTGTAACCTCCATCGTTGCCCGGATTGCAGGCGGGAGTCACTACGTATCCAATCTGGCACGGGGTGGAAGTCTCAGCACCGTGAAGGAAGCCGTTGCCAAAACACAGTTGTCCGGATCGGCCAAAGCTTCCGCATATGCAGGATTGCACACCGCAGCACTGGATATCGCCAAAGGGATCGAAAGTGCCATTCCTGCTCACTTTGGAGAACTTGGTATTGATCTGGCTCTGGACTCCACTGGACGCGTATGGCTGCTCGAAGTCAACTCAAAACCATCCAAGAACGACAATACACCACTGAGTGAGAGCAAGATCCGTCCTTCCGTCAAAGCCATGTTGGAATACTCCACGTACCTGGCCGGGTTTTGAGAAGTCATCTCCTATTGGAAACAAATCTGATAGAGGAGAGGTGCAGCGTAATGTTTCCATCAGCTCAGACAAAAACACTGGCCATTCTGGTACGTGCAACCGAAGGCTCACCTCCCTTCACGGATGAACTTTTCTGCCGTCGTCTCAGTCTGGGGAGTATGCGATATGCCCTTCAGGTTATTGTGATCCCGATATCGGTTGATGCAGCCCATTCTCCCCTGCAATGGGGATATGCCTATCATCAAGGGAAGTGGAAGAAGATCCCTGTTCCTGGAGTCGACCTCATCATGGACCGTTGTCTTCGCCCTCTACCCAGGAACATCAGACAACAGCTTAAAGAACGGATATCGACCAATGGCACAGATCAGCACCGTTATTGGTCTGCTTCCCTGCCAGGAAAATGGGAAGTGCACCGTGTGTTGTCCCGAAATCCTGAATTGCGGGCAAAACTTGCACCGACAACAAGGATCGGATTGCATATCCCCTGGGAAACATGGTTGGAACGTTGGCCCATGGGACTGTTCTTCAAACCTGTATCAGGGACTCATGGCAAGAATACCTTTCGCCTGTCTCAGGGAGCGACGCCAACAACATGGATCGTAGAGGGCCGTAACGCGGATAATGAAAAATTTTGTCTCACCTTCAATCACACTCAGGCCGTATCTTCCTGGTTAGCAGCACATCAGGCTGAGCGCAAGATGATCGTGCAGCCCTATCTGGAGCTTAGCCATCAAGGAAGAGCGTTCGACATACGGGCTTTAATGCAAAAGAACGGGCAAGGTCGCTGGACGTTGACAGGATGTATGGTGCGAGAAGGACCCGAGGGTTCCCTCACGTCCAATCTTCACGGAGGGGGTAGAGCCTACCCTGCCCACGCCTATCTGCTCCAGCGATATGGAACGGTACGCACAGAAGCTCTGCTCAAGAGCATCCGGCAGACTGCCGCTCTTATCCCCACCCTGCTGGAGAGTCGTTTCGGCAGGCTAGCCGAATTGGGGCTTGATTTTGGAGCAGATGCAGAGGGCCAACTCTGGCTAATCGAAGTCAATTCCAAACCAGGCCGCACCTCATTCGCAGAAGCGGGCGACCGACGCATGCATGCCATGACGTATACTCAGCCGCTTGCCTATGCCCGTTACCTGTTGCAACAACATGTTCTCACGGACGTCATTCGTCCAATGAAAATGCCGAATACATCCAGCAAAGCTGGCCTGAAACCCATCCCGATTCACGGCGGCTGAGGCCCGCAGCGCCCGCTTGCCATGGAGCACAAGGATCTTTTCAGGATAGGAGGATAAATCATGAGTTTGACCTTTTGCAATCTGCATTTCACCAAGCAACCGGATAAAGTGGTTTATGTATCCAGCGCTTTAATGAAGAGCCTCAACCTGTCCGGCAAAAAAACGGTGAACCTTCGCTTTGGGCGTGACCGGGTGCCTGCGACGATCAAACCAATCAAAAAGGCAGGTAAACATCTCTATCTCGCCTCAGGTATCCGTAATCTGATGAACGTTCCCAAACGGGGCAGTATTTATCTCCGTAATTTGCAAAATGATGAAGTCCAGTTAGGTCCACTGATCGGCGTACTCTCCGATGGGCCTTCGACAAGCACGAATCCATTCGGTTCCCGTACAGGTTTCATCAAACAGTTACTCCGTGAAGGCAGCCGAAAATCCTATATCTATGCCTTTACTCCAAGGGATATCAATTGGCAAAACGAGACGGTATCCGGTTTTTTTCTGAATGATAACGGAAGCTTCACCCGCAGAACGGTACCTCTGCCTGATGTCGTCTACAACCGGTTGCCGAGCCGCCGTTCAGACTTCTCACCAGCGATTAACCAACTGCGGGAGCGATTTATTCGCCGGAAAATTCCGTTCTTCAACTGGAGCTTCTTCAACAAGTCGGATATCTATACATTGCTGGAGAATGAACCGACAGCAGGACGGTATATCCCTGAATCGATTACCAATCCGTCGGTGGAACAGATGAAAGAAATGCTGGAACGCCATCAGTTTGTCTACTATAAACCTACTGCCGGAAGTCTGGGGAACGGGATCTATCGCCTGACCTATTCACCCAAACGTGGATATTTCGCACGTTATCGCAAAAAAGGCGGTAATGCACTCCTGCGCTTCGGGTCCTTCAACAGTCTGATGCGTATGCTTCAGGGAAGACATGGCAAACAACTTCGCGGATATGTCGTTCAACAGGGAATACGACTGATCGAGATTGATGAATGTCCGATTGATTTTCGTTTTCACATGCACAAAAATGGTAACAACCAATGGGTTGTTGTCGGAATTGGCGCCAAAAAGGCAGGACGTGGCAGCGTCACAACACACATCAAAAATGGCGGCTCCCTAATGACCCCTGAGCAGGCCCTCAGTCGCAACTTCGGCGACCGTTCGGGAGAAGTTCTTCAAAAGGCCAAATCCGTCGCTATTACACTGGCCCAGGCGATTGAAACCCAGCACCAGCATTTGATTGGTGAGATTGGCTTTGATCTGGGCATTGATCAGGAGGAACATGTATGGATGTTCGAAGCGAACGCCAAACCCGGCCGCTCCATTTTCCGTCACCCTTCACTCCGGGTGGAGGGAAAATCGTCGGTGGAGCACATTTTGGAACACTGCCTGTATTTGAGCAAGTTCCGGAAGAAGGAAGACATTTGATGAGCCTTCATGATGATTTCAAACCTGTCATTGCTGTTTTGACCATGCATGATAATCAGCGCATGTTCAGGGGAAATCATCAAAATTTTCAGGATATTCTGCAGACAGGTGAGAGCATGGGATATGTGGTGTACATCGTGACTGTACGGGATCTGAACGTGAGTGGTCCCACCGTCAAAGGATATACGTACAACAAGGGGAGTGGAAAGTGGGTTTCACAGCCTTTCCCCCTTCCCCATGTGCTGTACAATCGTATTCCCAACCGGGAAGACGAAGGAAAACCTTCCGTTCAGCGTAAAATTGACGAATGCATGCAATCGGGAATCGAACTGTATAACCCATTCTTCTTCAATAAATGGAATCTGTTCGAATGGCTCAAAAAATCCAAATCGACTCAGCAATTGATTCCCCATACCCGGCGGATGCGCAGTGCTTCTTCTCTGGGTGCCGTTCTGCGGACACACCCCTATCTGTACCTCAAGCCCGAGAGCGGCAAAGCTGGCAAAGGAATCATGATGCTGAAATTCCAGGAAAAAGAGCGCCTTCCCTATCGACTTAAAATACAGACCACACGGAAAAACACGACCTACAAGACGGCTACACTTGCCAAGTTATGGGCACGAATTCGCAAAGAAACCGGGCATACGCCTTATATCATGCAACAAGGCATTGAACTTGCTTCGTCTCGTAAACGTCCCTTCGATTTGCGTGTTCTTGTACAAAAGAACAGCAAAGGACAATGGAGCGTGACCGGTGTAGGTGCGAGACTTGCTGGCTCCCGCAGCATAACCACTCATGTGCCGCGTGGAGGAAGTGTAGAAGACCCCGAGAAGCTGTTGACCGAACTTTTCGGAGAAGAAACGACAACCACCCTGATGAAACGTGTGAAATCCACTTCATTGATGATTGCAAGACAGGTAGAACGGGGATCGGGTTACACGCTCGGAGAAATGTCCATGGATTTGGGCATTGATGACCTGGGGGAAATCTGGTTCTTTGAAGCCAATGCGAAGCCCATGAAGTTCGATGAACCACAGATCAGGCGGCGGTCACTGGAACGTATATTTCACTACAGCGCTTATCTTGCCCGTCAGTCCAAACGATGATAGACAGGAATACTGCAAAAAGAAGGTGATTGTTTGTGTCCTCACCTGTTCTGGGCATTATGACGTTGTACTTAAATGAACATCGCGCTCTTGAAGAACGAAGCATCTATCGCAGAATGATTCTTGAGGGGCGCAAGCGGGGACTCGATATCTATGTATTCACGCCTGCCGATGTACACCCAGGAGGCAAACAGATTGAGGCGATGGTTTTTCATGAGGAAAAAGGCTGGTCTCGGGAATGGCGATCATTCCCGGATCTGATCTTTGATCGCTGCCGGATTCAGCGTAACCGCAGATTCCAGCAACTGCTTGCTTTTCGGGAGAAATATGGTCACCTGCTCTTTCTGAACAGACCACTGCGTAATAAATGGACCATCCATCAGACCCTTTCGGAAAAAGCCAACTTTCGCGAACACCTGCCGGAAACGGTGTTATTTCAGGATATGTCTGATGTGAACCGCATGCTCAAAGCGTCTTCTCTGGTTTACCTGAAACCCATTAACGGCACCGGCGGACGTGGTATTCTGCGCGTTGAACGCAGCAGTAGCGAGGCGAATACCGTGCTTGTTCAGGGACGGGATCAGAAGCGTCGTATTATCACGCCACGTAAAGTCCATCTATCACGGCTTGGCGCGCTGCTTCAGCACTGGAACATGAAAGACAAATATCTTGTACAGAAGGGCATTCAACTTCAGCTTCCGAATGGACGGGTGCATGACTATCGCATGCTGGTTCAGAAGAACGGCGAAGGACAATGGGAACTTACCGGATGTGCAGGACGCATGGGTGCAGAGAAAAGCGTAACCTCCAATCTGCATGGCGGCGGTCAGGCTGTAGCCATGCATCGTCTCATGAAGCAATGGATCGCTGACGAGGAACTCCGAGCAGAAATTAACACGACTGCAGAGAAGTTTGGCATTGATGTTGCTTCGTTTCTGGAAGATACGTATGGGGACTTATGCGAGCTGGCACTGGATTTGGCGATTGACAAGAGCGGAAGTATCTACCTACTCGAAGTTAATCCCAAGCCTGCACGTGAAGTATTCGCTCGTATCGGTGAGCGTGATATCTATTATAAAGCCATCACCCAGCCGCTGGACTATGCCCTATGGGTATACCGCAACCGGGCCAGTCGCCCGGTTAAACAAATCAAAACCACCCGGCTTGCAAGCAACAGAACATCTGCATTGAAGAAAGCACGCAAAAAGAGATGATCTGTTGATCACGAATAAAAGAGCGCCCAACCCGCTGATACATATCGGGTTGGGCGCTCTCGTATGATTATCGACACACTTAATCGATGACTGGCTTATTCTGCTTCCGCTTCATCATATAGACGCAGCAGTTCCGTAAAATCAGAGATCAGCGCATCCGAGCCTGCAAGCTCCTCATCACGACCGAATCCGGCATAGGCACAGCCGATGACCGTCTGATGGTTCATTTTACCCGCTTCCACATCAGAGGAGCGATCCCCGACCATCCAGGCGTCCTGAATCCGATGTTTCTCCAGCAGGATCTGCACTAAATTGATCTTGGAGGGAGTCTTGTACTGGCCTGCACTATATACCCCTTCAAAGAAAGGCATAATCTCGTGCGCAAAAGCCACACCCTTCACATAGTCCTCCAGCCCGTTACTTGCGACAAAAAGACGCACTCCTTGTTCTTTCAATGCTTGCAGCGTTTCTTTCACGCCAGGATACAATTGAGAACTCCCTTGATCGAGCCCCTCAATCTCCAGTTGAAGCAGCAGTTCGTCTGCACGGCGATGTGCCGCTTCAGACGCCTCAGGCATAACGACTTTCCATATATCTTCGAGCAACATGCCCAAGCTTCCCAGCATCCGTTCCTCTGGTGGGGTTTCTCCTTCAAAATGCCCTTCGGCACGTAATGTATCAAATAACTGCTGGTAAGCTGGCAACAACAGGGTCTCTGTCTGGAACAGCGTACCATCCATATCAAAAATCATCGCTTCCGGTTTGCGCAATACCGTCTCTTTGGTCATGTCCAATGTTCCTTTCGGATTGGGATATGTATATGTAATCTGAATTGTTCCCTTTCCATGATAAACATAACATTTGAACGTGTAAACCAACGATTGTAAAACATCGGAAGCCCTAACCTTATACAAAAATAACTAACGTTATATGATAATTAAACAAACTATGTACAAACAAACTTTCTTTACGTATAATACTAAAAAATAGTACTTTAGACATCCAATCTAAAGACCCAAAAAAAATTATTTTTCCAGTTTTTTCGACATTTACATATACCCCATAGAGAGGAATATTAAACATGAATAAGCGCAGGACCTTCAAAATTTTTTATAAGATTGGATTGGGATATCTACTTGTACTGGTTGTGCTGGCTGGTTGCATTCTTCTGATTCAGAGCAGTACAAACAAGCTTCAAGAGGAACTGGATTTTCTGGTCGATCATGATATGAGAGTACACGCCCTGACTTATGAACTCGAAAAAACCATGGTAGATATGGAGACGGGACAACGCGGTTACGTCATTACTGGTGAGGACAATTACCTCGATCCCTACACCAAAGGAAAAGAAACACTGGGTACTTTCAAAGATGAACTTGCCGTATTAATTTCGGACAACCCGGCCCAAACCGCACTCTTGAAAGACATACATAGTAATATGGAGAGCTGGATCCAGGTCGCTGGGGAACCTGTGATCGCCCTTCGCCAAGCCAATAATACGCAGGCCATTCTAGATTTCTTTGCCGATGACCCGGGTAAACGAGACATGGACCAGATTCGCGCCGCCCTTGCTACGTTTCGTACCAACGAGCTTACGTTGACTGATACCCGTACAGAAGCGCTCAAGCAGAAAAACACAATACTGAACTTGGAACTGTACGGGGCACTTATCGTTGTCGCCATCATCTCGTTCATCACTGCGTTAATTTTGTCCCGCGCCATTGTTAGAAACATCCGTACCGTGAAGCAGGCCCTGAATGACATTGGTTCTTCCAATGGTGACCTGACGCTGCGAATCGCTACGCCGATGAAAGACGAAACTCGTGAACTCGCGGAGTCAGCCAATGTGATGCTCGCTGGTTTGCAGCAAATGATGCTGGACGTTCAGAGCAATGCCATGATTCTGAGCTCAGCGTCGGATCGATTGGATAAAGGGGTCTCCGATAGTCACATTGCCGGAAAAGAGGTTGCCACTGCCATGGAACGCGTCGCTGAAGGCGCTGACGAACAGGTTGCTTTGACTCAAACGATGGTAGCTGCGATGCAGCAATCCCTCACTGGGCTTAATCGTGTCGCCTCTTCGGCAGCTGACGTGGCTGAGCGTGCAGTACGTACCGAATCCATTGCTGTGGATGGGCAACAGCGTATTGATAATGCGGTAGGCAAAATGAGTTCCATTGAGCAATCCTTCCTCTCTGTGCAGGGAGCCATTAACGATATTTCGAAGATGTCTGATCAAGTGATTAATATTGCAGATGCCATGTCAGGAATTGCGAGACAAACCAATCTGCTTGCACTTAACGCCGGAATAGAAGCTGCTCGCGCCGGGGAAAATGGACGTGGATTCGCCGTTGTTGCCTCGGAAATCCGTAATCTTGCAGACCAAAGCGCAACCTCAGCCAAAGAGATCACAAGTATATTGGAAACCGTAGTAGCGGGAGTTCAAAGTACGGTACAGGTGGTTGATGAGAGCACACTTCATGTGAATGAAGGGTTGCAAACCATCGAGGATGCAGGTCATGCTTTTTCAACCATTACTCAGCATATTCATAACCTCAGTGGTGAAGTTCTGGAGGTATCCGCTGTTGTCGAAGAGCTAACTTCTGGCAGTGAGGCCGTAATGAAATCCATTAGCGAAGTATCCGCTGTTGTGGAAGATACGGCATCAGCCACGGAAGAAGTATCCGCAATGACAGAGGAACAACTTGCTTCTCTCCAGGAAATGTCTGACACATCCAAACAGTTAAATGAAATGTCCGATGCGCTTGATCAACTGGTTAAACGATTCAAGCTTGCGTAATCCGACTCAACCTACTGATCGAGTATCTATACAGCTATATCCGTTGCATTTAGCCAAAGGAAAGAAGCATCGCAGACAGGCTCACACGAGCCTCTGCGATGCTTCTTTGTGTTAAGGAGAGCTGAATCAGGAAAAGGTGCATCAGGCACCTCTATATGAAAAATTCTGCACTCTTTTTCTTATCTCGATTGTTCCGTGTTACGTAGCGCTTCAAGTATCAATTGTGCCTGATAACCATCGTTAAAATCATATATTTTACCTGGTTTGCCCTGTATACGGGCAATGACATGTTTAAGTACAGGCAGTTCACTGGCGGATTCAAGCACTTCCACCGGAGAAAGGGGCTGCCCCACCAGGCCACTCTTCAATTCATCCCAATTTTCCAGAGCAATTGTGCCTTCCGTGCCGTACACTACCATGGATACACGTTCTTCCCCCGCAAATTGAGAAATACCGTTTAGCTGAATTCGGGTGCCGTCTTCCAGTTCCATGGCTGCCTGCACTTCCAGCTCACAATCCCCATTCTCAGGATATTGAACCTGAGTACTTACGACCCGGACTGCACCAAACACTTTTTGAATCATATGAATCCAGTGAATTCCCACTTCAAGAATAAATCCGCCCTGTTCACGACTCGTAATCCATGCATTCTGTTGCCATGTTCGAGGCCACTGCGGGAATTGTAGAATGAGATCTATTTTGCGAACCGTACCCACGGTGCCCTGCTCAATCATCTCTTGCAGTTTCAGCACGGAAGGTTCATGTGGCATAGAAAAATGAATGGCGTGAACGACACCCGCTTGTTGCGCTGCATCCAGCATCTCTTTCGCTTCTTCCACACTATTGGCAAGCGGTTTCTCACAGAACACATGAATTTTGCGCTCCAGCGCTTCCATGACAACCGGATAATGAAATTTCGGCGGAACTGCAATATACAGCAGATCAATCTGATGTTCATTCATCAATTGCTTGTAATCCGTATACGTTCCAACCCCCGGATGAGAAGCTGCAAAAGCCGCCAGACCTTCCTCATTCGCATCACACACCGCTACAAGCTCAATCTTTGTGTCCATCTTCGTATTCTCGACATGATGAACCATATGTAATCCCATTTTACCCAGCCCAATCAGAGCCATCTTCATCACTGTCATTCCATTCCCCCCAATCCATTCCAGTATAGCAGAAAGCAACGTATTGCCAACGCTATAGACTATTGCGAAAAAAAGATGTCGCTCTTGCTGCGATGTCATCTCGCAGGCTGAAAAACACCATTTTCAGTCATTATTTTACATTATTTGTTTACAATTCTTAACTGGGTAATTTGTTGCAGGAATATATAATCATTTATTTTTGCTTTACCCAGCAACACTTTAAGCGTTACCAACTTAAGAATCAGGAAATTAGACTTATAAAATAGATTGACAAAAAACCACAAAAAAAGATATCTTCCTAATAACAAACATATATTTCCTCTGACAACCTTAGAAAACGACTTGCATTCAAATAATGGAATACGCGTATGGTTCTAATAACCTATTTCATGAAGCGAGGTGTCCCGCATGAGAACAGTTGCGGACTATTTGGCAGAAACTCTGCGTAATCTAGGCGTTACTCATGTCTTTGGTATTATTGGTAAATCCATCTGTCCTGCTGTCCTGAAGATGGTCGATTACGGATTAGAATTCATTCCAGGCCGTCATGAATCCAGCTCAGGTTTTGCCGCATCCGGTTATGCCCTTCAGACGGGCAAGCTCGGCGTTGCCTTTGCCACATCCGGTCCGGGCGGAACCAATCTGCTTACCGCTGCAGCACATGCGAAGGCCAACAACCTGCCCGTTCTATTTATTACAGGTCATCAATCCATACAGGAACTGGGGCTTCCCCAGTGTCAGGATTCGTCTTCCTATCTGGCTGATCTGGCCGAGATGTTCAGGCCTGCCACGCTATTCAGTAAACTGGTAGAACGTGGAGATCACTTCGGCACCCTCCTGAATCATGCCCTATCCATTGCACTCGGCCCCAATAAAGGCCCTGTTCACCTTTGTCTACCTTTTGACGTACAGACTGAGTTGTTATCTCAATGCCGAATTGTCATTCCCGAACCGGAACCTCTTCTTAGCGTATCTAACCTGAATCGCATTCTCCCTCTCATTCAACAGTCCAATCGTCCCTTAATTATTGCTGGTAAAGGTGTTAGTCGCGCCCGCGCCCATGATGAACTGCTTCATTTGGCTGAATCGTTCAACATTCCCGTCATTACTACTCCTGGTGGAAAAGGAGCGATTGCGTGGGACCACCCTCTGTACCATGGACCTTGTGGTGTTGGAGGTTTCCCACATGCAGACAACATGCTGAACCAAAGTGACCTTTATATCGTACTTGGTTCACGTCTAAGTGATATGACCATCTGCAATCTGAAGCCTGAGAACCACCCGGCACACCTCATTCAATTTGATGCTGATCCTACGTTTGTCGGTAAGATTCTGAGCGCTCAAACCTTACATATCACGGGTGATTTGAAGGACAACATGCACTATTTGCTGGGCACACTCGTAGACCATTCTTCTCCAAAGAAAACCACGGCCCCCATAGATTATACTGTCCCTTTACCGGATCTGCCCCGCCTGTCTTTGGCTTCTGTGCTGGATGGGATGAGTGAACTGCTTCCGTACGATCATAAGCTGTTTGTCGATGATGGCAGCCATGGATTTCATGCGGTTCAGCGATATAAAGTCAAGAAACCCGGCAGCTTTGTGTTTGACGCGTACTTTGCATGCATGGGTAATGCCATTGGTATGGCGATAGGTGCGAAGGCAGCTTCACCTGAAGAGACTATCGTATGCATCACCGGGGACGGATGTTTCATGATGCTTGGCACGGAGATCAATGCCGCAGTATGCAACAATCTGAATGTCATATTCATTGTCGTCAACAACAAACAACTGGACATGGCACTCAAAGGAATGGAAAAAACAACAGGCAGAATCGATGGCACCCTGTTTGAAGTTCCTATGGACGCATCTAAGTTTGCCGAATCCCTGGGTGCTGTTGCGTTCCGGGCAGAGACCCTTGCTGAATTCTCATCTGCGCTGAACACAGCACAGACGTTGAATCAGGTGACTGTCATTGAGCTACTGACCGATCGCGACGAGATTCCACCTACAGCTCACCGCACCGTAACTTTGAATTAGGAGGAGCATATCATGAGTGAACATGTGGCTCAGGGCCTGGACCGTTTTGCTAAACTTTCTGGTGAGTACGGCGCTAAAGCCCTCGCACCCATCAAAGAGCATTTTCCCGAATTATCCGAATTTATCATGGGGACGGCATATGGGGATATTTTTCAGCGCAGCACGATTACGGATCAATGGAAGGAAGTTGCCATTATCTCTTCGTTGATTACCCAAGGACAGTATGAACAATTGGGGGTGCATTACACGATGGCTCTGAGCGTGGGAGTGACCGTGGATCAGATCAAGGGAATATTGCTACATCTCGCGCCCTGTGTGGGTGCTCCGCGTATTATAAGTGCATTCAATATATTGCTTGCCACTTTGGATGAAATACAGTAATTCACTTTTCTACATTTTTATACATGATTCGACTTTTTTATTGATCTTTTTACATTCCTACCTTTATAATATGGTTAAATTATCCTTCGAACCAGCTCGCATCTTAGAAGCTTTCAGCAGAGGTCCTATAGGGCTGTGTATCCATTAGCAGGATAGCCTTAACTCATTTAAAGGAGAGAGATCAAGCATGGGAAATTTCATTCTTAAGACTGACGTTCCGAACAAGGTGTTAAACATTGAACTGGAGGGTTCTTTCTCTCAAGAAGACGGTTTGCGTTCCATCTCGGCCTATCAGGACACGATCGCTCCAATTAACACTAAGGAATATCACCTGAATATTGATTGCAAAAAGTTGAATGTCACTGCTCCTGAGATTGTGCCTCTTCTGGAAGGATGCCTTCAAATGTTCAAAAAAGACGAATATAAAAAAGTCGTGTTGACCCTCGAGAACAACGCGATTCTAAAAATGCAATTGTCCAGGCTTGGTCGGTCTGTAGGCCTGAACAATCTCGAAATCATATCTACCGTTACCACTTAATAAACCAGGCGGACAAGCTGTGAATTCACCCTTCCGCTCAAGAGGAGAATGAAGATGGCCGGAATTCGTATTGTAGATATCGATATCTATCATCCAGCAACCAAGGTGCACAATGATTTTTATATTGAACATTTTGACGCAAGAGGTGTAGATATTCGTGGATTGTTAAAGGCACTTGGTCGTGATACACGTTATAAAATTGACAACGATGACGAAAACTCACTAAGCATGGCCTTTGAGGCAGCCAGTAACCTACTGGAAAAAACCGGACTCACCGGTGCAGATATTGATCTGATTGCTTATGCAAGCCAAACGCCAGAATACATCTTTCCTACGAATTCCTTGATGATTCATCGCCTGATTAATGGCGCTTCTCACACGATCTGCATTGACAGCAACGCTAACTGTGCAGGCATGACCGCAGCTTTCGAACAGGTTAGCCGGCAGATGCTGGGTAATCCTCGAATTCGCCGTGCATTAATCATCGGCTCGGATTACGTGGCTCCTCACGCCAGTCCGGATGATCCCGTATACTTTGCCAACTTCGGTGATGCAGCAGCGGCGGTTATTGTAGAGCGGGATGAACATGCTATCGGTTTCATTGATTCAATCTATCAGACCGATACTTGTGTGTATGGTAATTCACTCTTTCCTGCTGAAGGCCTTGCGAAACTGGGCCAAACGGGTGTAGATGCAGGGGCCTTTCATGTGAAATTCATCCCATTTGATGATTCGATCTGTGTGGATGCCGCTTCGGAGTCCATTCGTACCCTCCTGACACGCAACGAGATTGGACCAGATGAGATCAAAGCCGCCTGCTTCTCTCAACTATCCATTGGTAACATTCGGGCTGTCTCCACGAACGTTGGCATCGGTGATGATATTGCCGTCTACATCGGAGACGAATTCGGATATACCTCCACCAGCAGTCCGTTCATCGCATTGCATCGGGCGATTACATTCGGTCAGATTCAGCGAGGTGACAAAGTGTTGTTCTGGACCGTTGGAGCCGGGTGGCAAAATGTTGCCATGGTGGTTGAATACTAGGCCTTTATTCGCCAAAATAAAAACAGGACGATCCCTTTTATTTTAATTAAAATGGATCGTCTTTTTTATTTGAATGCAATCCACATTTCAGCACGCACACTCCTTCTGGCTCTCTATTCCTTCAAAGCAAAAAGCAGCCCTCATCGGACTGCCAGGTTCCTATTTCCACCTGTTCAGAAAATCTTCTTCGTCTCCCGATCGTCTTTCAGAATCTCCACAGCCTCCCGGAAACGTAAGGAATGCACAATCTCCCGTTCCCGCAGAAACTTCAGACTATCCTGTAGATCCACGTCATCGGTTAGATCGATCAACCATTGATATGTAGCCCTGGCCTTCTCTTCTGCTGCAATGTCCTCGTATAAATCCGCGATCGGGTCACCCTTTGAAGCGATATAAGCTGCCGTAAATGGTACACCGGAGGAATTCGTATAAAACAAGGCAGAGTCACGTTGCGCATAGTTAGGCCCAAGACCGGCTTCTTGCAACTGTTCTACCGAAGCATCTTTTGTTAACTTGTAGATCATGGTGGCAATCATTTCCAAGTGGGCGAATTCTTCCGTGCCTATGTCGGTCAATAACCCGATAATTTTGTCCGGAATTGTATAGCGCTGGTTCAAATACCGCAGTGCCGCCGCGAGTTCCCCATCCGCTCCTCCATATTGCTCCGCTAGCAATTTCGCCATATGAGGATCACATTTACTAACCCTTACGGGGTACTGCAATTTTTTCTCATATACCCACATGCCAGATGCCTCCCTCTACGTTATCAAAATACATCCCTTCTTCGGCCCCCGAGCTTCCCGAACTTATAGTCTTACAAGGAAGCCGGGGGCTGATAACATCATACTTGCCATGGCCAAGGTGTCTGTGACCATTCCCACGGATACTTGGAGAACGCATGCCCAAAGTTCATCAACGGTCCGTACAACTGCTGAAATTCATGGGCTACCCGCATTCGCTCTTGGCTGAACTTGTTGTACTGCTCAATGCTTTGGAAGTCTCCTGGATGGGTGTCCAGGTACAGATTCAGTTCCACTAACACGAAATCCAGCGCCTGAAGTTCTTCAAGCAACTCGTAGTATTTAGCGTCACAGGGTTTCGGCACTTCAGGTTCCATCCACTTCCACCTTCCTTCCCTTCGATCTCGCTGGTGTATAAGGGCTGTATAATGCAGGCCATAATGTTCCCAATCTTAACGCTTCTGCCGGACTGTACTGTGGCCAGCCCATCGGCTGAAATGGAATAAATAATTGCGGAGGTACCAGATACGTCCGAATCGCTACTGGTGGACAAGGATCAAACGGCCCCACAAAAGGGGCGTAAGCACGAAGCTGCGGATCTTTCACAGAACAACGCCTCCTTATTACATCGTTGGTGCAACTGCATACCACTAAGGTCCTTCCCGTTTCCCGTCTCTATAACCATATGACGCTGTATCCAAAGTTAATCCGAAATTCGCTTGAACGAAGCGCAGAAATTCTCCACTTTCTCTCTTCAATAAAAAAAGACCCTCGGTTCGTTACCCGTTCAGGTAACGAACCGGGGGTCTCTATCATGGCAGATTTCTGTAATCTGCATCATGGCTTACTCTTGCTCCATCTCATCTTGCTCCTGCAACGAGAGAACTATTCTGCCGGTTTTTCTTCCGAATTCATATCTTCAGAGACAGACTGCTTGTACACTCGGACCCGGGTTATTCGCAAACGAGTGGATTCTTCCACTTCAAAGACGTATCCGTTCATTTCCTGCGTTTTGCCCTTGGCCGGACTGCCACCAAGCTCTTTAAACAACCATCCGCCAATGGTATCCACCTCGTCATCCTCAATGACGGCTCCGGTCCACTTATGAACCTCTTCAATAAGAGATCGACCATCAACGGAAAATGAATCACCACTGCGTTCCATATGCGGACGCTCATCCTCAAACTCGTCATACAGGTCTCCAACGATCTCTTCCAGAATCTCTTCGGCTGTCAGTAGTCCCGCTGTACCCCCATATTCATCAACCACCAGCGTCATCTGGGAATGTTTCTTCTGCATCAGACGCAGTACATGGCTGATTTCCATGGATTCAGGAACGTTTAAGATTGGACGGACAAGTGAAGCCAGATCCTGTTGTTGCTCCGGGTCAGCCAGCAGCAGATCAGTGATGTGGATAAATCCGATAATCTCATCCTTGTCTTCTACTGCCACAGGATACCGGGAATGTTTGGTTGCATTAATAATCTTCAGGTTCTCTTCCAAAGACATATGGGTATACAGACAATCCATGTCTGTACGTGGCAGCATCACTTCACGTGCCAGCATATCGGAGAAATCAAAGATGTTGTCCATCAGTTTGATCTCATCCTTATCGATGACACCACTTTTGGCACTCTGTTTCATCAGAATACGAAGTTCATCTTCCGAGTGTGCTTCTCCTTCACTGGCAGGCTCGATACCCGCCAGACGTAACAATGCATTAGCCGATACATTCAGAACCCAGATGAACGGGAAGAAGATTTTATAGAACAACAGCAAGGGTGCAGATAGGAACAGTGCCACTCCGTCTGTTTTTTGAATTGCCAACGATTTAGGCGCAAGCTCACCCAGCACAATATGCAGAAACGTAATGATACAGAAACCGATAATGACGGACACCGTCGATATAAGCCCTGTATCTCCTACGCCGAGCTTATACATGAGTGGCTCAACGAGCAATTCGGAGATGGCCGGTTCTCCCAGCCACCCAAGTCCAAGCGATGTCAGTGTAATCCCGAACTGAGTTGCCGATAGATAGGAATCCAGTTTACTATTCACCTTCAAAGCGTAACCGGCCATACGGTTTCCTTCACTCTGCAATTGAGTTAAGCGTGTCTGCCTTACTTTCACAAGGGAAAATTCCGCTGCAACAAATACGCCATTCAAAAACACGAGCAAAAAGACACAGACCAGATTAAATACCAGCTGCCCAAGATGAAATTCGGTATGAATATCCAAGTTGAAACTCCCCTTTTCTATCTATTTCAGGAATACACCTGGAATATCAACGTGTGATTGCCTTTCTCGATTTGAAATCCACACCTTTGTAATACATATCTGCCACCAGCAGGTTTGGCCCGCAACAGGATGCGATGTCACAATGGCAGTTGACCGTTTGATTCAACGGATGTTCAGCTGACCATTCATGGAACACATCATCCAGTTTACGATCACGAATGTTGCCAAATGCCGGGATGTCTGCAAAATCCGTCACATACACATTGCCCGTAAACATGTTGACGTTAACGCGGTTGCGTCCGTCCGGATCATTACGTACCGTCACATTAGGCTCGCTGTATAATCGGTTGATCAGTTCCCGATCTTGCTCTGCTGCACTGCATGCGAAGAATGGCAGGGTACCGAAGAGCATCCACATATCCTTGTCGCGTGCATCAAGCAAACGATGAATCGCTGCTCTCATATGGTCCAGTGATAACACGGGCAGTGAAGAAGCAAAGTTCGAATTATACATTGGATGCACTTCATGACGGACACAGCCCATCTCACGAATTAATTGATGAATACCATCTAGCTTGTCGTGTGTACGGAAGTTAATCATGGACTCCGCAGAAATGAACATACCTGCTTCACTTAATTTGCGGGAATTTTCAATCATTTTCTCATACATCTTCACCGCTACTTCACGTTTCACAGGTCTGCCACTATTTGCAAATCCGACTTGATGGAAATCATCAGCATTGAGGTAGTTGAATGAGATATGCATAACGTCCAGATACGGCAAAAGTTGCTCATATCGGCTGATATCCAGCGTTAAGTTAGAATTGATCTGGGAACGGATTCCACGTTCCTTGGCATATTTGAGCAGTGGGATAATCATCTCATCCACTGTTTTCTGGCTAAAGCTTGGCTCGCCACCTGTCAGACTAATCGTCTGCAGATGCTCCACTTCATCCAATCGTTTCAGCATCAGCGGTAACGGAAGAGCTGGCGCTTCACGCATCGTAAGCATATCTCCGACGGCACAGTGCTCACACCGCATGTTGCATAGATGTGTCACGGTCATTTCTACACTGGTCAACACATGGCGTCCATATGTACGCAGAGAGCCGATCGGATCCCACGGATCATTCGTCGGCGATAAAGGCATCGGTTGTACCGATCCTGAGTTTAGCATGGTCATTGTTCTTCACCTTATTCCTTTTATTAACCTAAAAAGTTTTATTTACATCATACCTTGTGTTTCTCTTTTTGGAGTTATCTTTTATCATAGCACAATTTTGAATGCTCCGGCATACGTAGACCCTGTCCATTACATGACAAAAAACACTCAGGTAACTCTGGGCCGAATTACGAAACGGCCCCGATATTACGACATGAGCGCTAATCATCTTCCAAACTTGTTCAGCTTTCTAACCGTTCACTTTGGGCAGATGAAGGTGTATCCTCCACACCCTCTACACCTGTGATCATCACAGACAGTGCTGTCGACAGGTTAATTTCGTAAGGCGAAGATAAGGTCTGGCCATCCGCATCCTTGAGCACCCGGATCAGCGGACGTTGAGGAACGCGTGGATGAATCGCTGCGACCACCCCAACCTCTCCCGTACTGAGCGTGACCGATAGACCCACGGGGTAGATCGCTACACAATCCCTGAATCTCTCCAGCATTCGTTGTTCATAAAGCGTTCCTGAGCCAGTATACAGCACCTCTACGGCCTGATGTGGCAGCAAGGCTTGCTTGTACACCCGATTCGTTGTCATGGCATCATACGAATCAGCAAGTGCAATCCACTTGGCATATTCATGAATCTCTTTGTCCTTCAGGCCAAAGGGGTACCCACTGCCATCAATTCGCTCATGGTGCTGCAATGCACAATGTGCAGATAGAAGCGGTATACCTGGTTCGTCTTTGAGAATACGATGTCCATATGTAGTGTGCTGCTGAATGATTTTAAACTCCTCGTCACTCAACTTGGAGGGCTTATGCAGGATTTCTGGTGCAATCTGTGTCTTGCCAATATCATGCAACAAGGAGCCCAGACCAATCTCCATTAATTGCTGGCGTGTGTAACCTGAAGCGACACCAAGAACCAGCGTGTACACACATACATTCAGAGAATGATTATACAGGTCAAAATCACTGGAGTTCATGTCCATCAGCATAATCATGGCTTCCTTCTGACTGCCGATGTCTTCCAGAATGGTATTCATCACCCCACTAAGCGCTTTGCCGAAATGAGGAATCCGATTCTTTGTTTTCATTCCGGACATGCTCTGAAATTGCTGCTTGATCTCTACCAGTGCCTTCCTTCGGGTCTCTTCCTGCAACATATCTGGAACAATGATATCCTCGGTCGCAGCATCTTTAATATACACATAACCGACCCCAAGATCCTTGAGACGCCCAATCAGTCGGGTCGTCAGCTCTACATCCTCACTAAGTAATACCAGGCCTTCTTCACTATATATACGTTTCCCCAGCTTCATGCCAGGCTGCAATAAGTTTATATGTACTAAACGCACAGCCTATCCTCTCCCGCTCCGTAGATGTAATTACCACTAGCCGCCGCTACAGCAGAAGGCAAGTACTTTATTTAGTTTCATGCCAGCGGGCTCGCAGGCTGTCATCCAGCGCCCCTGGTCGTTTTAATTCCAGTTCCAGCAAATCACGTATGAATTCCGGAAGATGATAGAGCGTACCGGTTCCATGAGCCAGAGAAGGATACCCCACATTGAACGTAAACATGTCCAGTGTTCCAACGACATACTCACATTGATCGTCCATAGGCTCCCCATTGATGTAAATGGTCTCAATTTTCTCATAGGCTGGCGCATGCGGATTGTACTGAACTTCCATTCCATCCATACACAGCGTGCCGAGAAGTTGACCGCGAAAACCAAATCCGACAATAGGTTTACCAGAAAACTCATCCAACAATGACTGCTCAAGTGCTTCACGAATATGACTTCCACTCAAGCATATTGTACAAGCATTTATAGGAGATGGACATAGGGAATGCAACATTCCTTTTGTAATATTTCCCTGTGGCAGATCTCCGAGAAGCTGCCCCGCATTCACCAGAGACAACTGTGCTCCTGTAAAATGACGTACGGCTTGCGCAAGTAATGTGGCAAATGCAGACTCCCGATCATACTGGATGGGAAGCATCCGGTCCGTGATCACGGCCGTCTGATCCAGCGCTCTCTCGGCTTCCGTGCGATTCGTGGCGATTGCCAGCGCGACCTGATCATCCAGTAATATACTCTCGGCAGCAACACATCCGCTGCTTACCAGTTGAAGAGGTTTTGCCACACTTGTTCGTTCCAGAACCACTTTCCCAAGCCATTGACCGAATTTGCCGGCTGCGCCCAGCACGGTCTGACCAATGACTAATGGTTCTTCAAGAACATGATGGGTATGCCCGCCGAGAATAACATCAATTCCAGTAATCTGCTCCGCCAGTCTCCGATCTGTGGAGAGTCCCAGATGTGAGAGAATAATCACCACATCCACTTCATGACGTAATACTTCAACCTGAGCTTTTAACGTCTCCACCGGGTCCAGAACATCCCATCCCAGAAGTTCATAGAACGTAGTGAAGGGTGCAGTGGCCCCCAGCAAACCAATGCGAAATGGACCTTTCTCCACGATAAGAGAAGGTTTCATCCATACTGGCGGAAGGCCGGTGGCTTGTTCCACGACATTGCCGCATACTACAGGACACAGAAGTCCAGCGTATGACTGCGCGAGCTGATCAGGCGTAAAGGTCAGTCCTTCGTTATTTCCGATGGTTATGGCATCGTAGCCAGTCAGATTGATCACATCGACGTTAGCCGTGCCCAGCGTCCCTTCTGTCTCAACAGCCATCCGGTCCATATGGTCGCCAATATCCAGTACAAGCACGTTCCCACCTTGTTCACGTTCCTGATTGATCATAGCGGCGATGGTGCTCATGGAGCCGAAGTGACTATGGATGTCATTGGTGTGCAGAATCGTCAATGTTTGCTTCTCTCTGGTGCTCATCACACCGCCTCCCCCGCTCTTCGATAAACGTTCATTCTTCTAATGGATAAGCATAACATTTTCCGCGTCGTTATGATATATTTAAAGGGTTTAGAGATCAAAAAGAGGTGAGTCATATCTATGAAATTGACAATTCAACTATTTGCAGGCATCGCAGAACGTTTAAATACATCCCTTCTGGAGTTTGAGTACATTGGAGACGCTCCGACTGCTGCTGATGTAAAAGAAAAACTGAGTCTCGCCTATCCGGAGGCAGCTTCTCAGATACGGACATCCTTTTTGGCAGTTAACCAGCAGTACGCTCCTGCCAATACGATACTCAAGTCAGAAGACGAACTTGCGTTAATTCCTCCTGTCTCCGGAGGCGATGGTACAGATAAGTCCAATGAACAGCATCGTTCTACTTCTCTTGAGCATCGGACTGAAGATGGGTTATTTCTCATTACCGAGTCGGCCTTGTCTGTGGAAGCTACAACGGCGCTAGTCATTACTGCAAATCACGGAGCAGCTCTTACTTTTGTAGGTACGACTCGCGAAATGACCGGTGAACAGCGCACCATTCATCTGGAGTACGAGGCCTATGTGCCAATGGCTCTTTCTCAGATGGCAGCCATTGGTACGGAAATCTCGGAGCGCTGGCCTGGTGTATTGTGCGCGATCAGTCACCGCATCGGCAAAGTGGATGTGGCAGAGATTAGTGTCGTCATTGCCGTCTCCTCGCCTCATCGCAACGACTGTTATGATGCAAGCCGCTACGCCATTGAAAGACTTAAACAGACGGTCCCCATTTGGAAAAAGGAAATATGGGAAGATGGATCTGAATGGAAGGGACATCAACTAGGACCCTGGAACCCCATGGCTAACTAAACAATGAGTCCTTACACCTTCTTCGACAGAGTTACTTAATAGTAAATAAGTCGTTGTCAACCCATTTTTTTCTTGTTATTATAATGATATGTGTCGATATTAGTCGAGGAAAAGGTGGTTTATACGTGAGAGTGCATGTTACTGATCTTAAACCTGGTGACCTGTTAAAAAATGATGTATACAACAGTTCGGGTCTCCACATGCTGATGAAAGGTTCCACCCTCAGTGAAGATGACCTATCTAAGCTGTTGCAACATGGAATCGATTACGCAGATGTAGAACATACAACTTCCGACCTACACTCTGATGAACAAACCTTACCTTCCGATCAAACCCGTCTGTTAACTAATCTGTTTAACGATACGATCAAAGGTACTGAATCTCTATTTCAACAAGCGATGGAGAAGGGTTTTATTGATGAGACACAGGTCGATGAGATTTTGATTACCCTAACGGGACAGTTGGAAAAACAAAAAGATGTTGTCTCCTTGTTGCTTATGCTGGACGGGGATAGCGATTATACCTACAACCATTCATTGCAAGTCGGAATGCTCGCTTTTTATATCGCCGGCTGGATGGGCTACAACCCCGAGGAATGTCTAACGGTAGCCAAAGCAGGATATCTTCATGATATAGGCAAGTCCAAGATTCCTTCTGAAATGTTACATAAACCGGGTAAATTGACCACGGAAGAATTCGATGAAATGAAGAAACACACGTTCTATGGATACGATATTATTAAAGAATCCACCCAGGATGAAATTCTGGCAACGGTTGCCCTTCAGCATCATGAGCGCGAGGATGGAAGTGGTTATCCGCATGGACTGCGAGGGGATGAGATCCATCCATATTCACGTATAACGGCTGTAGCGGACGTATACAGCGCCATGACGACCAATCGGGTGTATCAGACCAAACAGGAGCTTATCTCTGTTCTGTGCGAATTGTACAGCCTCAGCTTCGGTCAGTTAAATGGTGAAGCAACGCAGGAACTGATCAAGCACATGCTCCCTAATTTTATCGGTAAAAGGGTTCTGCTCACCACGGGTCAGACGGGACTCATTGTCATGAATAATCCTGCGGATTATTTCCGACCACTCGTTCAGACCTCTACGGCCTTTATTGATTTAGCGAAGGAAAGAGATATTGCTATCGTTGAGATTTATGTTCAGTAAGCATACGAAGAACTAAACATTAGCTTCATTAACCAACTTATAGGTTGGCATATGTAAAAAGGGAAGCCATAACGGCTTCCCTTTTGTCTATCTCGATTCGTTCATGCTGGATTACACGCAGAATGCTTTCGTGATGATAACCAACAGAATGAACAGTACCAAGATCGCACCAGTGTTTGTGAACATATTGTATCCACCAACGCCGCCTACTCCGCCTACGTTGCCCCCACAGCCATATCCTACTTCGCTCATGTGATTGCCTCCTCTTCATCAGGTATACCCTAACATATGACGTTTCCGGTGGAATGAACCGGGCGAACAGGCAACATTCGATAAATGGTTGTCTGCCTGCAATCTTCCTGAGGATCAGTCTTGTGCTACTCCCTGTTCTTTGCAGGGGTCTATATGTCAGAATCCGAATGAACCTGGATACCCTTTTCCTTGCGGTACATAATGACGAGTAATCGCCAAAATTCATAACTGCCTGTGTCGTTCATAATATACGGTCGATAATAGTCAAGCGCTTCCTGTGCCCATGCGGGGCAGGCCATATTGGAAAGTTGCTTCTGTTGCTGAATCCATCCTCCCTGAATCTCCAGCGTCTTCTGCATGGCTTCAAACATTCTCTTCTGCTCAGTGGTCATCGGCGGAGCCTCCTGTTCCTGAGATGCAGTTCCGTATTCGGCCTGTAGATATGCTCCCGGTTCCGTCACACCATCTTCACTGGCTGTATAACCGTACGATGGCGCACTTGTTTTACGAATCTCATAATGTACATGCGGGCCGGTGCTCTGACCCGTGCTTCCCTGATTACCGATAAGCTGACCTCGCTTCACGCGTTGTCCAACAGTTACAGCAATACGCGAAAGGTGCGCATAACAATGTAAATAGCCTCGATGATCCTGAAGTGCTACTGTAAGCCCGTAACCGCCGAATCCAGAGCCCGTAACTCCCTCGGAAGCAAAACGTACCCTACCCTCCATAAAGGCATAGACGGGACTATTCCATGGCTCTGTTACAAGATCAATTCCGCGGTGAAACGTCTGTCCACCATGAATGGGATGAATTCGATAGCCGAATGAACTTGTAATCCGATATCCCTCGAAAGGATTCACGCTCATACACTCACATCCTTTTCTATCATTAGATGCTTAAATCTATGAAATGGCTTGTGCTATTGGTCTTATTTTATTACAAAAAAACACCGCTCAGAATAGCATTGGCAAACCTTGAGGTCCCTCCAACGTATATTCCAAGCGGCCCGCTATGCCGTTATGATCACTCTATGAGATGTATATATTATTATTTCATTTTAACCACTAATCACTCCTAATTCAGGTCTGTATTTGACACCGAGCTGATCCAACCCCTGTCCTGCTCTTCCAATAAATCCGGCTATATACCACCCAGCTGGTGCCCCAAGATTGATTTCATCCGAAGTTTTTTTGTCCGCCTTCGATTTTATTTCCAAGATTGGTGGACAACTCGATGTAAAAAGATCCGTTTATCTCCATTTCGTGTCCCCTGACCAATTGTCGCCTGGGTTAAATACTCTCCGTCTGCCAGGTTCAGTGTGGCAATGTTCGATTGGCCGCCATGGTAGATCATTGCTCGTACGAAAATAAAAATACCCCGTAGAGAGACTTTTTAAAGAGTCTGCTCTACAGGGTATTCAATCACATGATACTGTATCTGCCGCTTAACATCAGCAGCAAGGTTCAGTTCACGGCTTCGAAAGGCGTTGCATTGGATTAACCAATAGAACCTTCCATTTCGAATTTGATCAATCTATTCATCTCAACTGCGTATTCCATTGGCAATTCCTTCGTGAATGGCTCAATGAAGCCCATGATGATCATCTGTGTAGCCTCTGCATCCGTCAGACCACGGCTCATCAGGTAGAAGAGCTGATCCTCGGAAACTTTGGATACTGTAGCTTCATGCTCCAGCATGATGTTATCATTCATGATTTCATTGTAAGGAATTGTATCCGATGTGGACTCATTATCGAGAATGAGTGTATCACACTTGATGTTGGATTTCGCGCCCTCAGCTTGACGTCCAAAGGAAGCCAAACCACGGTACGTTACTTTACCACCATGTTTACTGATGGACTTGGATACGATTGTAGATGTTGTATCCGGAGCCAAGTGGATCATTTTCGCACCTGCATCCTGATGCTGGTTTTTACCAGCTACAGCGATGGAGAGTACGGAACCTTTAGCTCCACGGCCTTTCAGTACAACCGCTGGATATTTCATCGTCAGTTTGGAACCGATGTTACCATCGACCCATTCCATCGTTGCATTTTCTTCAGCAACCGCACGTTTTGTAACGAGGTTGTAGATGTTTGGTGCCCAGTTTTGGATCGTAGTGTAACGAACACGGGCATTTTTCTTACAAATGATCTCAACGACCGCACTGTGCAGTGAGTTCGTGCTGTAGATTGGAGCTGTACAGCCCTCTACATAGTGAACGAAGCTGTCTTCGTCCGCAATGATGAGTGTACGCTCGAATTGGCCCATATTCTCGGAGTTAATCCGGAAGTACGCTTGCAGAGGCACTTCACATTTAACGCCTTTAGGCACGTAGATGAAGCTTCCTCCGGACCATACCGCACTATTCAATGCAGCAAATTTGTTATCTGCTGGCGGAATAACCGTTGCAAAATATTCACGCAGGATTTCCGGATGCTCTCTGAGAGCCGTATCCGTATCCATGAAGATTACACCTTGGTCTTCCAATTCCTTTTGCATGTTGTGGTATACAACCTCGGACTCATACTGAGCCGATACACCTGCCAGGAACTTTTGCTCTGCTTCAGGGATACCCAATTTATCAAAGGTTTCCTTGATTTCGGAAGGAACTTCCTCCCATGTTTTACCCTGTTTTTCAGAAGCACGAACGTAGTACTGAATTTCATTGAAATCCAATCCGTCGAGATCTCCGCCCCATTTCGGCATTGGCATCTTTTCGAATTGTTTTAAAGATTTCAAACGGAATTCCAACATCCATTCCGGTTCATTCTTAATCTTGGAAATTTCGGTAACCACTTCTGCAGTCAGACCTTTACCGGTTTGAAAGATGGATTTGTGCTCGTCGCGAAAACCATATTTGTACTCTTCCATTTCTGGTGCTTTTTTAGCCATCTTGCTCTACCTCCCTATCGTTATTGTACTTTGTTCTCTTCGTCAATCCCTTTGCGTAATGCATTCCAGGCCAGAGTGGCACATTTGATGCGTGCAGGGAACTTGTTCACACCGGATAGGGCTTCGAGATCTTCATAATCGTCGAAATCGACTTCTTCACCTTTCATCAGTGAGGAAAAACGGTTAGCGATATCGAGTGCCTGTTCCATCGTTTTGCCTTTGACAGCCTCTGTCATCATCGATGCCGAGGACATGCTGATGGAGCAGCCTTCACCCGTATATTTGGCTTCCTGAACGATTCCGTCTTTCAACAAAATTTGCAGTGAAATCCGGTCGCCGCACGTTGGATTATTCAAATTCACCGTGACAGCTTCATTATCAAAAGTTCCACGGTTACGTGGGTTTTTGTAGTGGTCCATTATAACACGTCTGTACAGATCATCAAGTTGCATCGCCAAAATACTCCTTTGTCTGGATTAAGGCGCTGACAAGCCGATCTACATCTTGTTCGTTATTATATAGATAGAAGCT
Organism: Paenibacillus sp. FSL H8-0079; assembly: GCF_037991315.1. NCBI lineage: Bacteria > Bacillati > Bacillota > Bacilli > Caryophanales > Paenibacillaceae > Paenibacillus > Paenibacillus sp. FSL H8-0079. The sequence goes on along the minus strand of NZ_CP150300.1, from coordinate 2,096,331 downwards.
GGCACGAGCTGTTGAGCTAACTTCAAGCCAGCGCATTAGCGGTTGACAGCAATGGTGTCCAGCACGAATGGCTACGCCACTCGCATCAAGCACAGTTGCCACATCATGCGGATGAACATCACCCAGGTTAAAGGTAACAACACCCACATGCCGCTTGGCTGGGCCATAGATCGTTAACCCATCAATTTCGGACAGTCGTTCCGTTGCATAAGCTGCCAGCACACTTTCATGATGTGCAATCTCATCCATACCAATCTGCTCCAGAAAATCAATGGCAGCTCCCAACCCTACCGCACCTGCGATAATCGGGGTTCCACCTTCGAACTTCCAAGGAAGCTCTTTCCAGTTGGATTCGTACAGACCCACATCATCGATCATTTCACCGCCGAACTCAATAGGTTCCATGGACTCCAGCAGCGCCTTTTTGCCGTAGAGTGCACCGATTCCGGTTGGTCCGCACATTTTGTGACCGGATAATGCATAGAAATCACAGTCCAGATCCTGAACATCCACCTTCATGTGTGGTGTGCTTTGTGCGCCATCAACAACGATGACAGCACCATTGCGATGTGCAATTTCAGCAATTTGTTTCACAGGATGGATTAGCCCCATAACATTGGATACATAAGCAATTGCTACAATTTTAGTATTGTTCGTAATCGTCTTCTCCACGTCAGCCAATTCAATATGACCGTCAGGCTGAAGCGGGATGTATTTCAATGTTGCACCTGTCTCCTTGGCAACCTGCTGCCAAGGAATCAGATTACTATGGTGCTCCATTTGCGTGATAACAATTTCATCGCCTTCTTTGCAATTGGCGCGGGCATACGATGAAGCCACCAGATTCAGGGCTGTCGTTGTCCCGCGGGTGAAGATAATCTCCTGTGTGCGACGGGCATTGATAAACTTGGCTACCTTCTCACGTGCGCCTTCATAGGCGTCGGTTGCACGGCTTCCAAGGGTATGAACACCGCGATGCACGTTGGAGTTCTCATACTCATAATAATGTTTGACTGCTTCAATCACAGCATGAGGCTTCTGTGAAGTTGCAGCACTATCTAAATATACGAGCGGGTGTCCGTTAATTTCCTGGTGGAGGATCGGGAACTGCTCGCGAATCGACGGGTTCATTGTCCCAGCTTCTTCTCAATCAGGGACTGCAATTGGGTGCGCAGTGCTTCCAGAGGAATATCCGCCACCACCGGAGCCAGGAAGCCATAGATAATCAGGCGTTCGGCATCCGTACGGTTAATTCCGCGCGACATCAAGTAATGAATCTGCTCGGCATTGACTTGACCAACAGAAGCCGCGTGACCTGCTGTTACATCATCCTCGTCAATAAGAAGGATTGGGTTGGCGTCTCCACGTGCTTTAGGGCTCAGCATCAATACTTTCTCTGTCTGCTGTCCGTCGGCTTTGGTAGCGCCTTTCTCAATCTTCGTGATCCCGTTAATAATTGCAGAAGCTTCTTCACGCATAACTGCACGTGTAATCATCTGACTTGGCGTATTCTTGCCGAAGTGACGAGCTTCTGTGGTGTAGTTGATTTTCTGCGAACCGGAACCTACAGCGATGACTTTGGAATCAGAACTTGATCCATTGCCTTTAAGCACGGTCATCGTGTTGCTCGCTGTGTCGCCATTGTTCATTTCGCCTACAATCCACTCGATGGAAGCATCATTCTCCAACACTGCACGACGGAAGGAAACGTCAGTCACATTCACACTCAGTTGATGAACCGATGCAAAACGTACTTTAGCACCGGATTTTGCGAATACTTCCACAACACCATTATGGAAAACAGGTGCGGACAATTCGCCAGATACATAGTTATCCACATAAGTTACGGAGCTGTTTGCTTCTACAACAACAAGCACGTGAGGTGCAAACGTTGCAGATGCGTCATCCGTAAGCAACACTGCTTGCAGTGGTACTTCGATTTCGACATTTTTCGGAACATACAGGAAGACCCCGCCATTCCAAAGTGCCGCATGCAATGCAGCGAGGGAATGCTCATCCGCTTTAACTGCTGTGTTCAAATATGGTTTTACCAGATCGCCGTGTTCGCGAACCGCTGTAGCCAGATCCGTGAAGATAACTCCTTTTGCCGCCAGATCAGCAGACACCTTGGAGTATACCGTACCGGAATTGCGCTGGATAACCAGACTGCCTTCAGCTTGATCCTGAACCAGATCTTTGATAGAAGCAGGTACTTCTGTCAAAGAAGAAATAGCTTCACTTGCTTTATATGTGCCGTACTCGCTGACATTCCAGCGTTCGATTTTTTGTTTTTCCAGTTTAGGAAGCGCAAGCCCGCTCGCAAGCTTCAAAGCTTCGAGCCGCTGTTCGGTCAACCAGCCGGGTTCATTGTTGCTTTCCGACAAGGCGCGAAGCGCTTCAGATTCAACCGGAAGAATTGTTTGTGTAGTCATTGATTAATCCTCCTCCGTTTTGTCTTTACGCTTCTTGACCTACAGTTTCGTCTGTAATTCCCAGCTCTGCCTTTACCCAGTCATACCCTTCCGCTTCCAGACGGTGAGCCAATTCAGGTCCGCCGGATTTCACGATACGACCTTGCATCATTACGTGAACATAGTCAGGCGTAATGTAGTTCAACAGACGTTGGTAGTGAGTGATGATCAGGAAGCCACGATCTTCGCTCTTCATAGCGTTAACACCGTCAGCCACGATTTTCAAAGCATCGATGTCCAGACCGGAGTCGATTTCATCAAGTACTACGATTTTCGGATCAAGCAACATCATTTGCAGAATTTCGTTACGTTTTTTCTCACCACCGGAGAAACCTTCATTCAGGTAACGGTGAGCGAACTCAGGGTTCATGTCGAGTTCTTTCATTTTACCTTCCATTTGACGAATGAACTTGATCAGAGAGATCTCGTTACCTTCGCCACGACGTGCGTTAATTGCACTACGCAAGAAGTCGGAGTTCGTAACACCAGCAATTTCACTTGGGTATTGCATAGCCAGGAAGAGACCTGCACGTGCACGCTCATCTACAGCCATATCCAATACATCTTCACCATCAAGTGTAATCGTACCGTCTGTTACTTCGTATTTAGGGTGACCCATCAATGCAGAAGCCAGAGTGGATTTACCTGTTCCGTTCGGTCCCATGATTGCGTGGATTTCTCCACCTTTCATTTCCAAGTTGATGCCTTTCAGGATTTCCTTACCTTCGATCGTCGCTTTCAGACCTTCAATGACGAAATTCGTAGCCATGTGTATTGTTTCCCTCCATTGATTAAATTGATGTTAGTTGTCGAAAACGAAAAAGCGCCTATTATATCTGAACAGGGCTTCCCCTGAATTTCTCCTGAACTCGAATCTTCAAAGCAAGAACACTTTAGAATAATTCTAAACTGATTCTCAATGATAATCAAGTCATTTCCTAAGAACCTTTGTCCCTTGCAGGAAACATTATTCTTTCTGATTCTATATTAAAAGACAAATTGAATCAAATTAGAAAACATCTTACGCATAAATGTACAGTGAGAAAAATCACAGCAATTTAAGGTTTTATGCCATCTGCTATACATAATCCAAAAAAGGACTTATCCATATTATGGACAAGTCCCTCCGTTAATAACGTTACCACTTACAATTTGAGCATCTCGTTAATCTTCTGTACCTGTTGGTCAAAATCCGCAACGTCCACCACCGGCGTCATTTCGCGCGGCACCGGACCATTCGGAATAGAAATCCATGAACGGCAACCATTATATTCAGGCAGTACGGGGATTTCCATCGGTTCTTTCAAAAGGTACACACGTAAAATCAATACATGGAGCGGATCTTTCCGTTTCCATTTCAAACGGTCTTCGGCAAAATCCGCTGTCCACATATGAAAGTCAAGAAGTCGATCCAGCATCTCCTGATCTCGTATCTCCAGATCCTGCGTTACTTCAGCATATGCCGTAATGCGGATTGTCGAAGCTTCGGGCACCCATTCGGCCAATGATTCTTCAACATAGGATTGATCCGAGGACTTAATCAGTTCTTTACGCTGATGTTCATAAGTCGGATACAGGTAAAACGCTGGACTTTTCAACTCAAAATGTCGGGTTTCCTCTACGATCCCACCTTTGCGCATCACAATAATCTGGCGACCCGTTTCCAATGCTTTGATTGCAGAAGCCCATTCTTTTAAAGCCGGTATCGTTGGTTCTAACATAAGCGCTTCCCTCCCCTATCGTTCTTGTCAGCAGTATAGACGCTCAGGGCGTTTCTGACAACATGATCCGGGCTTAGAAAGCTTACGTAAAAGACACACTTGTATTAGGCTTAAATCGTAGATGTATTAACCCAGGAAAGAGCGAAGCATCCACATATGTTTCTCCAGATCTGCCTTGAAGCCTGTCAGCATATCGGATGTTGGTTGATCTTCAGCTGCATCTGCAACTTCGATACCCTCCTGATATTCGTTCGAAAGTGTAGCGAAGTCCTCAATCAGGTTTTGTACCATTGTTTTCGCGTCTTCGCCACCTGCTGCTTCCTGGATAGAGGAAAGCTCCAGATACTCTTTCATTGTAGCCGCAGGGCTACCTTTCAGCGTAAGAATACGCTCAGCGATTTCATCCATTTGCACCGTAACTTCGTTGTAGAACTCTTCGAATTTCACATGCAACGTGAAGAAGTTAGGTCCTTTAACGTACCAGTGATAGTTATGGATTTTGACATACAATACGTTCAGGTTAGCCACCTGACGATTAAGTACTTGTTCCACCGATTTTGCTTGATCTGTTTTGTTTGTTGTAGCCATATTAATCCCATCCTTTATTTAAAATTAGTCTGTCATGCAGCGGTAAGCAGGTTGTCCTGCACTGAATAACAGAGAGTTAATAATGTGTCACCGCTTGGTAGCGGAGAGGCCTGCTCGCGGCGTTTCTCTCAACCGTCCGGCCTATTTGTTTTTACCCTTGAACAAGAAGTTCGAATCAGGATCGCCTTGGCTTGTCTCAAAAAAAAGTTCAAAAACCGCGCTATTTCCGATATACTGACATATACCAAGCAAAGAAGTGGGTTTTCCTGTTTCTTCATATATATGGAGGTGGCACCTTTGTCCCAATATCACCCTTTTACCCCCCAGGATGCAATTGAACTGGCCAAAACATTACCGGGTCCATTTGCGGCAGATGCGAATCTGGATTGTCACGAGATCGGCGACGGCAATCTGAATTTGGTATTCCACATTACGGATCAGAACTCCGATAAAAGTATCATTATCAAACAGGCGCTTCCTTATGCGAAAGTGGTTGGAGAATCATGGCCACTGTCTCTGGTGCGCGCCCGAATCGAACGTGAGATTCTTCAGGAAGAGTATCGTCTGTGTCCAGGGATGGTACCGGAAGTGTACCATTACGATGATGACCTTGCGTTAACGGTTATGGAAGATCTGAGTGATCATGTGATCATGCGCAAAGGCCTGATCGAAGGTGTTACCTATCCTCTTTTTGCACAGCATATTGGGGAGTTCATGGCAAGAACGCTGTTCTTCACATCCGACTTGGGCATGGATCAGCAGTTGAAGAAGGAACAACAGGGCAGATTCATTAATCCGGACCAATGCAAAATAACGGAAGATCTGATCTTTGATGAACCCTACCGGATCGCCGAGAAAAATAATTATGATGTTTCCATTGAAGATGAAGCTGAAGCCCTTCGAACAGATGGAGAACTTCACCTTGAAGTGGCCTTGCTGCGGGAAAAATTCCTTACACATGGGCAGGCACTGCTTCACGGGGATCTGCACACTGGCAGTATTTTTGTTACACCTGAATCGACCAAAGTCATTGATCCCGAATTTGCGTACTACGGCCCCATGGGATTCGATGTCGGTGCAGTCCTTGCGAATCTGCTCTTGAATTATGCATCCCTGCCAGGATGGATTCAGAATGAGACTGATTTGCGTGAGCGTGAAACGCTTTTGCTGAACATGGTTCGTGATGTATGGACTGAGTTCGAATCCCGTTTCCGTGCCCTCTGGGCTAATGAACTGGTCGATCCAATGGCGAAAACGCCAGGGTACCAGGATCTGTATGTGCAACAATTGTTCAGAGATTCGATCGGCTTCGCAGGTGCCAAAATGGTTCGTCGTATCGTGGGCCTCGCGCACGTGGCGGATATAGATACCATTTCGGATGCAACTAAACGTGAACGTTCTCAGCGTAAATCATTGGCCATTGGTAAAGCGTTAATCAAGAACAACCGTCGCTTGAATACCATCGGTGAAGTGCTGGATATTGTATCTACAGCTGTCTCAACTACTAAGGCTTAACATAAGGAACGGAGGAACCATCCATGACAATCCCTGAATATCAGCCTCTGTCCTCTCTCATCTGGAAAAAGGACAAGCTTGAAATGCTTGACCAGCGTCTGCTGCCCGAAACCATCCTCATGCTGAAATTGTACACACCTGAGGAAGTATGGGAATCCATCCACTCCATGAAAGTACGCGGTGCTCCAGCAATCGGTATTGCTGCTGCATTTGGTGTCGTACTGGGCGCGAAGTCATATGACGGATCGACCATTCAAGACTGGCTGGATCACGTAAAATCCATATGTGCTCATCTGGCTACTTCCCGTCCAACAGCGGTGAACTTATTCTGGGCACTAGATCGCATGATGCAAAAAGCAAATGAGGTCGTCGAATCCGGCCTGAGTCTAGAAGAGGGCAGTGCTGCTCTTGAAGTAGAAGCTCTGTTGATTCAGAAAGAAGACGAAGAAGTCTGCCGTATGATCGGCGAGAATGCACTGCCTTTGTTCGAAGATGGTATGGGTGTACTCACCCACTGTAATGCAGGCGGACTGGCAACAGCGAAGTACGGTACGGCAACTGCTCCAATGTATCTCGCACAGGAACGCGGCATCCACCTGAAAGTATTTGCAGACGAGACTCGTCCTGTACTTCAGGGTGCACGCCTGACCGCATTTGAGTTACAGCAAGCCGGCATTGATGTTACGCTGCTCTGTGATAACATGGCAGGCATGGTCATGTCCAAAGGCTGGATTCAAGCCGTTATCGTTGGTACAGACCGTGTTGCAGCAAATGGCGACGTAGCTAACAAGATCGGAACTTACAGCGTGGCCGTGCTTGCCAAGGCTCACAACATTCCGTTCTATGTAGCAAGTCCATTGTCAACCATCGACCTGTCCACTCCATCCGGCGACCTGATTCCAATTGAGGAACGTGCTGCGGAGGAAGTGACCGAAGGATTTGGCAAACGAACAGCACCCCAAGGTGTTAAAGTATACAATCCAGCATTTGACGTAACACCTAACGAATATGTAACAGCGATTATCACGGAAAAAGGCGTTGTTCGCGCTCCTTTCCAAGAAAACCTGGCTGCTTTGTTCGCGAAGGAAGAAGCTTAACTTAATAAGAGTATTCAAGAAGAGTTCGTGTATATAGAGTTGGTGCATATCGTTGGTGGCTAAGACGTGCACTAGTTCTGAATTACGACGCTAAAGAAGGGCTTCCCATATGGGGAGCCCTTTTGTTAGTGATTAGATCATTTTCAACAAAGCCTCTACACCCGTCATGCCAACCGTAATGCCCATGGCCTCTGCCTCTGTTGTCACCGACTCCATAGGTGCATGCAACAACTGCTCTAGTGTACGCACACCAACCGCCCGAGCTGCAATAATTTTGCGATCCCCGAGCTTCTCATTAAGTAATCCCACGTCGAGTGCTCCGCACATGATATATCCTTTGGATGTGTTAATGGTCAACAACGTTGTTTTGGGCAGCTTGACTTCTACCCCAACCAATACATGCTCTCCAACTACAATGGGCTCCATCGTCACCATAATTTCCCGATCCACCTCCTCTTCCACAGGTCACGATAATTGTATGCCTCATTCTGGATTGTCGTGTGGACACCTGCCGTGTTTGAGAAAATGTAGGTACTTACAGTTCAAATGCATTGTTGGTAATTCTCTTCGCAGACTTAGATAGGAGGGATATGCTTAGTTGGAAAATAAAAAGCCACCTCAGAAATGAGGCAGCTCTCATAATAATCGTTAATATTTTTGAGCGTCTATAAGTTCATCAAGGTCATACTTCAAATTATAATCTGTGTATATTACTCTAAGTCTTACAACATCAGTAACCCTAGCCAACATTAAACTAACTGGTCAAAATAGCCCCAGATGGGACGAAATAAATTATCCCCCCAAAGATGAGTCCAATTGGGCCTACCTTAAAACGTATGCTCATCATTCTTTAATCGCCTTATCTCCGTTAGCTCTCTTCTAATTCCCAGTACACGTCTATGAAGTGCACTTCGATCTATTGATTCAGCTACCGTTTTTTTGAACTGGACATCCAATTCACTTAATTGCTCCTGAGCTAGTTTCTTTTTATGTATTACTTGAAGTTTTTTTGTTTCAGGCTTGATACGCTTCAATCTCTTCTGCTTCATAATCTGTTCAAATACGCTGTCCTCTTGACGCATGGTCTTCATTCCTTAATATGTGATGAACATATTGTAACATAACGAGAAGACGACTGTTACACAATAAAGTACAGATGCTTAGAGTTGGGCAAGAGCCTAAACGCAAAAAAAAGAGGGCCAATGCCCTCTTTGATGATATATCATTTTATAGAATGTAAAAATAAGCTTGATTCCCTGGACTCTTCACAATCACTGTGGTCACTATATCACTAGCATCCCGTTTACGGATACTTGCGATTGAATCTAACTCCTCATTCGCAATAACTCTTGGTAGGATATACGCGGCCAGATCAGGCTTGGAAATTGTCAGTTCAGTAGCCATATCCACAATCTGTCTCACATCTACTGTAGACAGCATATCCTTCCACTCTCTTACCTGAAGATAGCCATCTAAGTATTCTCTTTCCTTGATACTAATGTGGCTATCCAAAACATCCATATACCTGACCTCAATGCTGGAAAGTACATCAGGTCTGGAAATATATAATTGCCCAGGCTGTTCTTCCAAATAAGGAATCTCAAGAGTGCCTGCCCTCTCATCATGATCTAATGCTCTGACTTGAAGGATACTATTCAGATCAGGCTTATTAACCATAATCTCCGAAATCACAGTCGAATCACAGTCGTACATGACCGTTAACAAAGACCCCAACGTTGAAGTTGCTTTTATATAATTGGAGACTTCCAACGAAGCATGAAGATCAGGTATGGATACAATTAAACTCGTATCCCGTCCATCATTGAACAACTGTGATATCGTTAACGTACTAACCAGAGACATTTGTCTATCTACCGTAATAACTGAAGGTATGTCAGGATGAGAAACTGCGATTTCTACAGTTTTTTCGTCGTCCAGACCTGTTCTAACCGCAAGATTGCCTTCTGTATCTCTAGTTGTCCGTATGGCGGTAATGAACTGCGAGTGAAGTTCGGGCTTAGAAATAGAAACCCATGTTTCCTTCTCTTCGGTCCTACTTTCAGCAATAGAGATGTTCGAATCTAGTTCCGCCTCTATACGTTTAGCTACTATCAGATCTACATCCAGGTCTGGACGGCTGACTGCGATTACTTGAGGAATATCATGATGCATGTGATCCTCATATCGGTGGACGTACAACTGAGATTTGAGCCAATCCAGCCCAATATCACTGTGAACAACTAACGTTGAACTAATCTCCTTGCGACCTGCACCATAAATAAAAACTTCACTTTCGATTTCGGTTCGACCGATGGAATAGATCTGAGAAGTGATATATTTGATCTGCAAAACAGGTGGTTTGGAAGACTCACGAGTGTTGAAATATATCGGCGTGTTACCGCTAGACTGAATAATCATTCCAACATTCGAAAGAATACCTTCTCTCCACATTTGAAGTAATGCCATCATATCAAACTCAACATAACGTTCAGTCGTATTCATAATATAACTGGACGATAAGAGCTGAATGGAATGAGGTCTGTTTGCATACGTGATCCCGTACTCCCGCCACAATGTATCCGGCTGATGCAGCTCAATGTGTGCTCCAGGTGCCAGGGTTCCTGTGTAATATAACCTCAATTTAGCTTCTTCCAGATATAACAAATCGGGTATTCTGGTATCCAGATCACCGAAATGTATAAACGATTCGAATTGCTCCATCTCGTCTCTGCCGATCATCATACGCTGTGTATCACCAAAATTGATCGTCTGCAAGTGAGTTTGACTTCGCGTGGTTGCATCAGCAACAGGCTTAAGATTAACAGTTACACGCGGTGCTTCCAGTAATTCATATTTGCCGTGTGCACGGTTATGTGGGCGAACGTACAGCATGCCTTCAAGATCAACTTTGGATGCCGCTTGAATGGTTGCGCTCAGATCTCCTTGCGACCTGTACATCACCGATAGCGAATTGCTCAATTCCTGTGACCGTCTGACACGTACGGATACACTGGAGACGATCTCGGACACTTTTCTTGTAGCAGCTATTAGGATCGAAGGCAGATCTTCATCTACTTGATTGTACAGGATATACTTTGCTGGAAAACGATTTTCCGGACTTTTAATATGTATATAACTATCTAATAGAGTCTCCCCGTTATTAATTCCACTCACTTCCCGTCTCATTGTATTGAGAGCTACACCCGGTCTGCTGTGACCTTCATTTCAAAATTACCATTCGGATTCGGCTTGGCATGAATATCTGTTGCGATACGAATATAAAAATCGATGCTACCCTCCGGTTGAATCAGACCATAGGTCAGATAATCGATCGGAAGAAACGGATCGGCCTGTCTGGACAATTGGACGTCAACACCACCCGTTTCGAATTTCTTATCCATCTCCAGGTAAACATGATCCACAGCATATCCAAGCAAGTTTTTAATTCTGACTTTCTTCGTTAATGTCGTCTGTCCGGCAATGATCACCCCATAATCAAGTTGTTTCAAAATTCCCCCAAAGGTATCTGAAAGAAAATCTCCAGACTCATCCATAAACATTAATCCTGAATACGATCCGATAAACTTGGTTTCCCGAGAGTCTACTGCACCCCAATAGTCCTGAAATTCAACCTTCAATATATTCTCTACGCCAAAATTAACATTTCTCTCGTCAATATTGAGTTCAATATTGAATGGTGAAGCTGCTAGTCGCGTAAAATTGCCATCCGCCGGATAATACGTTTTACCGTTCAACAACACGCGGTACTTAACCTTGCCTTGATCTGCATCATCAAGCACACCTGTAAGTTTGTTGCCAGAGAAGGTCAGGTCGATTGTGGCAGTGGTGTTTAACAATTGCAGTGACATATCTCTAAACTCCACCGCATTACGCGGTGCATCAACGATCATCTTCACTTCGTCCAGCGAATAGCTGTTTTCATAGTGCTTACTGCTATCGAAGTAATAGGCGATTCGTGTTAAAGCTATTAAATTCTTTTCAGGGATGGCGTTGAGTGTGTCCAGATTCATTCCTTTTCTCTTGAATAGGGTTGTATTCTGAATATCCAGATCAAGCCACTTGTTGAAACGGTATGTCTTCCATGTGAGCCCTGAGTCGAACGAAGCAGCCATCCTTAATATACCTTGCGGACTGTTCTCCGTTACTTTCGTAGCAATAACCTTTTTGACATCTCCATATAACGCTATGTCTGTTGGTTGCACAATTAACTGTTCAAACGGTAGCGCGTTATACGTCAGCATCATGTCTCGATTTCCGGCGATTACCTCTTCATCATTCGTCCACGTAACCACGTCAAAATCTCCCTCAAGTTCATCCAATGGGGAGTAGTTAGCCGTGATATTTAGTTCTGCTGACGTTTTGGAGGGATCGTCAGTGTAGTATAGAACGTCTACACTGTCACCCAACTCATCGTAGAGGGTAAACGGTTCGGTTTCGATTGTAATCGTTGATTCGGTTTGGTTCGGGTCATCGGTGTATTCAATGATTTTGATCTCTTTGTCTTCCCATTCTTCGGCTAGGGTGAAGGGCTCGGTTTCGATTGTTACCACCGATTCTGTAGCATTGGGATCGTCTGTATAATAAAGTACTTCAATATCCTTGTCTGCCCACTCCTCTTCGAGAGTAAAAGATTCGGTTTCGATGTTAAAGGATACTTCTTGTACTGGGTCGTTTGTATAGTGAAATAACTCTACTTCACCTTGAAACTGTGCCCACGCGGATTCAGGAACAATCAACAAATCATCCATACCGTAAATTTTATAGTCTTGCTCAGTTGGATCAATACTAGACAGTTGATTCCACGATGAGTTTAAATAGTAGTAATATAGACTGTTAGAGCGCACAAATGTCTTATAGAACATCTCGGTCACATCTATCGCGTCAAAAAGAACAAAATTGGTGTCATTGGTGGTGATTTTCACAGTATGAATAGCATCGGACAAATTTAATTTTTCATAGACTAGTGCTTGTTGAACAATATCTACATGATTTTCACTGAAAACTTCAGTTAACCCATCAATAGAGACAGATATATTAGATGATCCTCTGTTATGCCTGTTGCCAATTATCCTTAGCTTTGTGCCCTTAAATTGAAATTCTAAAGTTGAATTTGCTATTGAAGCTAGTCTAGAGGTACCATTGTAATATACTTCATTTGGAGAGGAAACAAATCCGCTTGAATACTTAAAGATTATTTCGTTATCATCGTACCTTTTCCAACCCTCTTCTGGAAGCGGCAGTGCTTGACCTAAAGTTGCCATTAATTAACCCACTCCTTTCTGAATTCTAAATAGATAGTTCATTTTATTAGTTCATGTGATTGATGCTTTCTTTATTGGTATTTTAGCTGTGTCGATTTTCTGCTTGAACCCCTTTCCTGAACCAATTTTTTTATGATCTTTAACCACGGACTTTCTTTCGATGAATTCATCCTCTAGATCAATAATCATCCCTTTTTCCATCCCATGTTCAAGAAAGCTTGTTTCTGAATTGTCTACGGAGGATATGTATTTATCGAGTTCGTACATACCTAAATCACCAATCGCCAAGAAGTCTCCAGCGCCTTGATTCGCAGTGACATTAATTCTGTATCTCTTATAAGCAACCTTATTTTTAAAATTGTAGAGGCGATATTCCTCTCCAGCAAAGTTGGGTTCATTCATTCTTGAATCTAATAAAACCCATTTTGATCCATCCCACCCCTCAAATGTCCAAGTTTTTGGAGGTCTGTTTACAGGAGTGGTTCCTGCTTGAATTGAATAGGCGGAGATTGTTTTAGGTGAATCAAATTCATAACTTAACCATCCTGTTAGAACATTGATATTAGTAACCCATCCATTTGGATCAATAATTCTATCAAATGCTTTCCATGGATAAAATGTCGTGTAAAACGAACTTGCATCTACAATTCCATTCGGACTAGTGTTAGATGTCATTGCAGGAATAGCATTATCTTTGTATTTATTTGTAATACTGTAGTGTTGGTCTTCTGATGAAATCAAGAACTTACTCAGAGGAGGTGCGGTAATTTCGCCATTAGAATCAATATCTATAGCGTCTAGAGAAAAGTTATTGCTTGTACTTGTTGTTGTTAACTTTACTTTGTGAAAACCATATTGTAAGTTTAGTCTTTCGAATACAATTACCCTGTATTTGTTTGTAGAGTTATTGGGATTGTATGAAGAGATAACCCCATCTAATTCTACAGTTACATTATTCACTCTGTTCGACCAATACATATCAATGATTCTTAACTTAGTTCCATAAAAATAGAATTCGATCGAATTTGTTGTTGCTCCACTTAGAGTAAAGTAATGAGCTGTTCCCGCATACGTATTTGGATCTCCTGAAACATAAATCCAATTACCTTTATATTTGATATTCTTATTTTCATCATCAATCCTTTGCCACCCTGATTCGGGAAATGGTAACTGATCTCCTACTATAGCCATTAGTAACATCTCCTTTCAAAATAAACAAAAATACATCTAATGATGTTCTCAGAATCTAACCTAATATAATTTTGTGCACTTTATGCTTTGACCTATCTATTCTCTGTTTGAATACCTTTCCTAATCCTAAAGAGGTTGATGAGTTTGAAAGATAATTTCTTTTGGATAGTACTACATTTAAGCTTATTTCTGTGTTTTTATTCATCCCATATCTAATGTAGTACTCTTCAGTAAAATTGGGAATTGACTTTAGTTGTACCTCTTCAGTCCCCCCCATTGTCACCTCACCAATACATAAATAGTTCTGTGTGAATGAACCCCCATTTGCCGAGATGTTTATTCTATATCTGTTAAAACTCTTATAGTTATTGAAGGAGAATGCTTTCGAAACTCCTAATGCCCAAGATATATTTTTCTGGGTATCTAATATTTCCCAAATAAATCCATCATTAGAACCTTCAAATGTCCAATCTTTAGGCATTTCAAATATGTGTGAAACAGGATTCCTACTTACCATCGAATACAATGTTACAATCTGAGGTCTGAAAAAATAAAATTCCAGCCATCCATTAGTAGTTCCTATGGGGGTAGCCCATCCATTTTGGTTTCCTGTAGTCACACCATCAAATGCTTTCCAAGCATCATATGTTAAATCATAATTTGAACTACTTCTTGCTTCGCCATCAGATGATATATTGGCAGTTAGAGGAGAAATTAAACTATCTTTAGGGTTCCAACCTGTCACAGAATGAATGACTCCATCTTCGGATGTAATCAAGAATTTTTCACTATTCCCGAACATATCAACCATCCCCTTAGTCCAAGTAACATTAACCAAAGTCCCAGAGATATTACTTGGTGATGAGTCTATAGTAGTCAAACCAGAACCCTCATTCATTCTATATAGCAAAATCAAATTAGATTCTGTTCCTTTGAGATATGAATTTTTATTTTTATTAACATCATCAACAGACCTGTTAGTATTCCATATTCTGAATTCGTCTATCTGGCCATTGAAATAGCTCGTTGCATTAAAATACCAATGTCCAATAAGTGCATTTGCTAAAGATTGTGTAGTACCTGTAACTGAGATTAATACAGACTCTTGAATAACCCCATCCAAATAAAGAGAAATATTAGTTCCATCTGAAATAGCCGCTATATGATACCATTTTCCAGATATAATGGGATTCTTGCTTCTCGCATTAACTGGCGCTACATTCTGTTTGCCTATAGCGTATAATATATATCCATCAGCCTGTACATCAACACTAATCACAAACTCATTTGTTGTTGCTCTTTGTTTGTTGAATAACGTCATGTTGCTACCAATAGAGTTAGCTTTAAACCACATTTCTATAGAGAACTTGCTTGCCTGTGTAAAATTCAATGCGGCATTGGAAGCAATATTTACCTGACTATTTGTTCCATTAAACGCTAAAGCATAGGGATTCCCTCTTGCCATTTAAATCATCTCCTTTCAAAAATAAATAGAACACACCCTGTAGATGTGTTCCAAATAAATTTAGCCTAGTATAATTTTATCTACTCGGCGTTTTGACATATCAATTGTGTGCTCAAGGGTTTTACCAGATCCCAATGTAACACTTGTACTTGTTATATCTTTTTGTTTGACCACATATCCGTTAAAATCAAACGTAGAATCTGCACCATAATTAACAAAGTTCTTTTCACTATTTGTCTCCATTTTTATAATAGTTGAATTCTTTAAAGAATATTTGACCCCACCTGATAAAAGTAATATCTTATTAAATGAAGATTGCATACTACCATCAAATGAATATAATTTATATTCAAATATGTTTTGCAAATATGGCATTGAAGATTGACCAGTGCTAATTGTAAATGATAATGCTGTATTAGAGCTTGATCCTCCGAGTAACATTGGTCTAAAAGATTGCAATTTCGTTCCCTGATAGTCGCTTAAAGTTGTCCAATTCGAAAATGCACCACCATTAACTCTCACTCTTGCCATTCCTGTATCGCTAGAAGAAAGATCAAGTTCTATGCCATATATCGCACCTAGAGTTAGAGGACCCCAAACTAAAATTTTTGTCTTTGTTAGATTCCCATTAGAAACCCATGCAGGAGAATTAGTCTCTGTTATACCAAGATATCTATAAGTTAGATTTCCAGAAGTAGGCATTGTAATCTCAAAATAAAAGCGACCTTCTCCCAATTTTCTAGATCCACTAGTTGTTATTGAGGTTAGACCTTGATTTGGAGCTGTATAACTGGAATTTCTACTCCATCTGCCATCTATTGTTTCTTCTAACATATAATCAACTCCCTTCCTAATTGAAATCATTATTTTACATACAAAAAGAAGTAGAGCATTCAAACCCTACTTCACACTTACATTTGTTATTTCGAAAAACTTTTTCAGATCGATTCTTTCTTTAAATAACTTGCCTGATCCTAACGATCCATGGGCAGTCATAGTCTGAACGAAATCTTCGTTTTTTCTATCTAAAACAGACAGATCATCAATTCCCTCATTAATAAAAGTGTTTTCTGATGGTAAAGTTGTTGATACTGTGTTCCATCCTTTTCTTACCATCGTTGTTCTCGAAAATAGTTTAAGTCCTGTAACCACTGTCCAAGTAGCCCAACCATTATTCTCGGTGATGTTCAATCTATAGTTGAGGTAATCTGAAATCATGTTTTCAGGTAATCTATATGTTCGAGTTTCATTGGCAATCCAATTATTCGAGTTGGTTACTGTGTCCAATACAGTCCAGTTAACTCCATCGTTAGATCCTTCAAATGTCCATTTCTTTGGTGCTGATCCTTTTGCTTCCTCAGCATCTGAAGAGTTTCGCGATGTTATTAAATATTCATAAACACTTACTGAAGAAGAAAATTTATATGCCAACCATCCAGAAACAGTTCCGCTTACAGTAGCCCAACAATCGTTGAAATCAACTGAGCTTCCATTAAATGCTTTCCAAGCATCATAAGTAAAATTAAATATACTACTTGCACTTGCTACACCTGAAGGTGCTGTATTTGATGTCATCATGGGAGCAGCCGTTTCGGTTGAGTATATATATAATATATTTTCACTTATCGTTCTATATGCACCATCATAATTAATGAACGATCTGTTCATTGGAAGAATTTCAATCTCCATTAATGGTCTAAATCCTGTAGCAGTTGCCGCCGCTACATAAGAAGTTGGATTAAATCCGCTTGCTCCTGCATTGCCACTTGCACCTCGTCCAGTTCTGTTTCCCGAACCAGCGGCATTAGTTGTGGAAGTCCACGAAGCTCCACCACCATAATTCCATACATTGTTGTCACCAGCAATGATTTTCCCATTTAATGTTGAGTTAACAATATACTTATCCCATTCATTATCCTTATCTGTTGCGTTAATGCCGCCTGTGAGAAGTCTTACTTTAAAAATATGATTATTGTCTATTTTCTCTGAATAACTTAACTCAAGGTTTAATCTTGCCGCATTACTATTCGATACCTGTGTGGTCTTCATAATCTTGTAATATCTGTATTCTACGGGTTCGTCAAAATAAAATGTAGCTTGTTCTGAGTCGATCCAAGTAGATTTTTGGCAACTTTTTATTAGAGTATAGTCAACATTATTATCACTTCCATACACATCAATCACTGAAGCCATGTTCGCTCCTCTGAAAGCAATTACTTTTATTTCTCCAAACTTCACTTTTCGCTTACAGTCTAATATTAAACCTGTACCTGCATATGACCCCCACCATCCACTTGATCCGGCTAACGAAAAGGCTCTCCAAGGATCTTCATTGGTCAGGGAATTTCCAACACCAGTTACGCTATATACATCGGAAGCTGAAGTTAGATATGGTGTCTTATTATGCGTCTTAGAAATAGTTGTTGATTCAAATCCAAAAACATAACCCTCCTTGTTAATTGAATCCCAAGATACAGCATTCTGTATGTTTCTATCAGCCACTAGAAATTTTCTCTTATTCCAGTCTTCAACCATAATCCAATAAAAATCTCCCATTGGGATAGGACTTCCTGAAGGACTTATAAAGTCAAAAGTCTCTTCTCCAAGCCTACTAAATACTCCAGCACTATTCCTAGCCGCAATGTAATGACATCTGATTCGCTTGCCAATCTCAAGTTCTGTAATATTTGTCACTTCATCTGGATGAAACATTCGTCCATCAAGGTCAATGTCTACAGCATCAAGAGAAAATGTTCCACTCAAACTTGTTGTAGAAAGCTTCACTTTATGTAAACCTTTCTCCAAGCCTGACGCTTCAAAGACCAATATTTGATACTTATTTGCTGGATTGTTTGGATTCCATGTAGAGACTTTCCCATCAATATCTATGGTCACGTTATTCACTCTATTAGTCCAATACAGATCAATGATCCTCAATTTTGTCCCATAAAAATTAAATTCAATGCTATTTGATGATGCCCCATTAAGTGGAACATAGTGGCCTGTTCCTGCATAAGTAGTAGCATCACCTATAGCAGAAACCCAACCTAACCCTTCGTACTTCATAGCTGAACTATTGTCATACCTTTTCCAACCCTCATCTGGCGTGGTCAATTGAGAACCAATAGGTCTTACCATGCGTCCATTTACATCAATATCAACAGCATCAATATGAAAATTACCTGTGCCACTAACTTTTTTAACTATAACCTCATGAACCCCATCAGTTAAACCAAATTGTTCAAAAACTATCCTTTGAGGTTGATATTGAATAGAAGAAGATGAAGTTGATAGATTGATATATTTTATTACTCCATCAATACTAACTTCAACATTTGTATCATATGCGCTACCATACTCTGCAATAAGTCTAAGCTTGTCTCCTGCAAAGGAGAATTCTATTTGATTTCCTATTACATTACTATACTTAACAGAGCCACCTTCAAATACACGCCCTGTGGAATTCGCTACTGTCTTCCAATCTGTACCCAAGAACTGTGCGTAGTCATCCGTATCATACCTTCTCCATCCATCTTCTGGTGCTGTTGCTTCAGATCCAACAGATCTTATTAAGCGACCATCGGAATCAATGTCTATAGCGTCTAGACCGAAAGCGGCGGCGGCAGTTCCAGTCATCACACCCTTGAAGTCGAAAATCTTCACAGTATGCGTCCCGTAAGGTAGATTTTTCTTTTCATATACAAGCGTTTGCACTTGACTCTGAGCGGTTCTAGCTGTAAATGTCTCAACACTACCATCAATGGAAACAGATATGCTCTCTGCTCTGACTGTGGAGGTAGTTGAAGAGATAATCCTTATCTTAGTTCCTACGAAAGAGAAAACTACTTCCCCTACAGCAGACCCATTTGCATTGTAAGAAGATTTGCCCTCATATGCACCTGCAACGGCAAGGTTCCTTTGGGTAAACCCCGTGTAGCTAAAAGATGGCTCAGCATCATCATACCTTTTCCATCCATCTTCAGGCGCTGTTAAAGAATACCCATATAAGTAACCTGTCTCATCAATATCTATAGCATCCATGATGAAGTTAGTACGATTATGCCCTACCGTAATTGTAACTGTGTGAAATCCAAGAGGTAAGTTCGTTTTTTCATAAACGATTGCATTTAATACACCAGTCCCTGTTTTATTTGTATTAAATGATTCCGTTACACCATCTACAGTAATCGTATTGTCCGAATGTCTATCTTGAGCAATATCAGAGATGATTCTAATTTTAGTTCCATAAAAAGAAAATGCCACATAGTTGTTGTCTGCCGCTCTAGTCGTTACATTCACACTGCCATTATAGTAATTTGTGCTGGTTACTTTGTACCAACTCCCTGTATACTTTAAACCAACATGTGTATCATCATATCGTCTCCATCCTGATTCTGGTAGTGCCAGTTGATCTCCTACTGTAGCCATATACTACACCTCCTTATATTCAAATGCTGGACGAAACCCAATATAATTCTGAGATGCTGAGCCTCCTGTAAAAGCAACACCTCTATTGTCATCTCGTGACTCAAACCCTCGTACTATTCTGCTTGTTGAATTCGCTGTTAAGGCAGTTCCTTTGTTCGTAGTCCATGAACCGAGAACAGGTGTTTCCTTTGCCCAACAAAACACGTTATGGTGATGCCAAACATTATCATCATTAGGTGTAGCCTTGCCACCCAAACTGGACTTCATAATATATTTGTCATATTCATTATTATTGGGGAATGCCCCCAATCCTAAATCCTTCATACTCAGTTTCCCATTCGCATCTGCATATCCCACTCCACCAGATATACTACGGACAATTCCTGATGTTTCACTTATAATGCGCGGGGAACCTTCAACAAACTTATTGGAATTTAACCAATCCCATGTTATCGTGTTATTTACAACTCTATCTGCTATTAGCAACCCTCTATCCACTTTGATGACATACCAAAAATATTTCAAAGGCATACTGGCTAATGGATTTCCTGTTAGCGGAATTTCTGTATACCCCGTCGTACTTCCTCCGAAAATATATCCATTTATTGTATTGTCGTACTTCCAAACAATATAGTCTCCGATCTCCATATCAGATAGCTTTTCTCTCAACTGCCCTGTAGTGGCTGGAACTGCCATAAAATCACCCCTTACTCACTCTGATTCCATCTACTTTTTGAAATTTCGCTTTTTCAACCTTCTGACGTAACACCATGCCTGTTGGAGTGTCAGATGCTCGTTCCATGTTCAATTGATATAGTTTCTTTAAGCCTAGTGAACCAGATTCACTTTCAATAAAAGAATTACTGTATTTATCCTTCTTGTTAAAATCGTCTATGTAAAAGTTCGAATATTTCTTTTCTGCAAAAATCTCAATTTTCACCTTCGCATACTTTGCAGGAGATTGGGATACAGCGCTATTAGCTGAGACTTCCTCATACTCCAGCCACTCAAAGCCATCCTCAGATGTACTCCAGTAGATTTTGTATGCTGCGCCCCCCGCAACATCTACCTTTGCAGCCACACCTTTAAATGATGCGATCTTATCCTGAATTCGAATCGCAGTAGACTCCCAAGATCCAGTAGCAGGATAGATTGGATTACCGTCCGCATCATGACCAAGTTCCCTTAATTTCAACTTCTGATCCTCAACTATCGTATCTTGAAAAACACCTACAGACAGATCTATATCTAGTAGAATTTCTTGAATTGCCATACTCTCACCACCAATCTCATCTCAAAATCCAGCTTAACGAATGTCCCAGTTTATGATCCCAGCATGATTTGCCTTCAGAGGGGCTATGATTCGATCTACGACAAACCCATTTTTACGAATAACGAGTTGCCCAGGCAAGTCCAGGTTAGAAGAAATTTTTATATGAAAGAATACAGATTCCTTTAGAGGCAGGGAACAAACGCATTGGAAATTAATTTGTGCATCGTTCAGGTTCATTGTTTTTTTGTAACCAAAGTTAAAACATTCAATCGTATTTCGGAAAGCCCCTGAATTCCCTTGCCCTGAAAATCCAGCCATATTCGCTTCTGAGGACCCATTTTTGAATTGGATGATGTCATTGTACACAAACGTCCTCCCGGTTAAAGGGTACTCCTGCTCCTCACATTCATAAGATATGGAGTAACGATCAGCATTAATGTGAAAGATCCCATTGGCAACATTGTAATAAACTTGGGATCCTTGACCCATCAATCCGAATAACACCAACTTCTCTTTGTTGATGTCATAAAAGCGGTGTGCATGTTGTGTCTGAAGATCATACTCACTCAGATATGTTCCATCATAATAATCGGCAATCCATATATAAGCTTGAGATACAGGTGAACGAGAGTACTGTTTCTGACCTAAAATCACAATTTTCCCTCCTCATAGATAAATAAAAAGACAGGCTACAATGGCCTGTCTGCATCATTAACTTTTCTTAAACGTAACGATAGGAGATACGTTTCTTGAACTCTTGTTTACCACTACGAGCATTCAAGGGTACTTCGCATTGAATAGACAGCGTTACATAGTTACCTGCGGCGTCTTCTTGATTTCCATTATTATTGACTCCCAAAATCTCTTTTGCTCCCGGTACTAGCGGTGTTGCATAAGGTGTTCCTGAATAATCCACCGTGGTTTTGCCCGTAGTTCCAATAGGCTTCGAAAAGTCCTTGCCTACACGAGAGCTCTCTTCATCCAAATCATTCTCCCCAAGTGAGTCCACTTGCACATGAAACCAGTTGTTTTTAACAGCTTCAATATCGTATTTAACCGTATCACCAGTCCCCCCATCCATATCCCGCGTTGTAAAGGTGCAGTCCTCCATTTTGGACACATCCGTCGCACCACCTTTGTTGTTCCACACATTAAAAATACGAATTTCACTTTTGGTATCTGCATCAATAACACCATAATCAAACGGTGCTACAATCTCCTTGCTATGTGTTGCGTCCATCCATGTAATAATTGGTTGTGTCATTATAATCAATCTCCTTTTTTTATGTTCTTATGGTTAATTGAATTGTAAGATGTTGAATGTTTGAACCTGCTTCAATGATGTTGATTCTGAAGATATCTCCAGTCTCCACTTTTTTGGTCTCAAATGTAGCCTCACCGTCATCTTGATGTTGAAATGCTTCAAATTTCAGTGGACTCCCCATCACATCCTGCCAGTGAATGAGATCCTTGGATCGTTCGATTCTTATTTCAGTTGCGGTATCTCCAGAAACTCCACAGTAGCCCTTTACGTGTAAAATCTCGCCATTGAATGGAAAGGGGGCTAGAATCCCCAGTACTTCCGGGTACACCCGTGATTCTTTGCAAAAGACCATAACGCGATCCTGTACTTCCAACGGAATCTCATTTAATTTCAGGTGTTCAGCTCTACTCATGAGCCCATCCATATCGGAATTAACCACCTGAAGGTTTTGACCAAATACATCAATCTCTACCCATGTCTGTCCATCAAAACGATATCTTTTGCCATCCTTATACGTTTGTACCGTCCAGCCTATTTCAGGAGAAGAGTACTGCATACTTAACTCCTCAAAATCAGCAACTGGACTCTGGTACACAAGTCGAGTCGTCTGATAAGCCTCTTTTGCTTTTCCGGCAGCCTGTAAGGCTTCGCCAGCAGCCTCCAGTGCCCGTTTGATGGCGAGTTCGGTTTCCCCAGAATCTCCAGGCTGTCCAGGACCGCTATGTTTCACCGCTTCTCTAATTAAAGACTCTACATGTGCTAAAGTTATCCCATTTGACATAATTCACCTACCTAAGCGTTATGTAGCATATTTTCTTTATAAGACTGTTTCCAAGTTAATACCTCCCCCATAACTAGGAAACCTGTCTCTGGCTTATCATTAAAGAAATTCTTGAACAACCATGAAAAGCATTGCTGTGTCTGGCTTTAGAGAAGTTCTCTAATGGGATTAATGCCAATTTTTTTGCATTCCTTGCAGTATTTCATTCGGTTCGATTTTGCCAGCATCCGTTTTCCACATACGGTACAATTTTTAATATTTTCTCCTTTCCAGCGAGAATACTCCAACACAAAGTCATCGAAGCGAACTAGCTGGAAGGCAACCTCACCATGCTCCGCAGCGTATAAAACCTGTACGTTAGTTGAATCGACGCGTTTACTTTCTTTGAGGTACCCTAACTGAATAAGTTTGTGCACCAATAACCCCTGATCTTTTTTGCTTACCGCCATTTGGCTATCGCCGTAGATTTCTTTCCATTCATTATTAATCCAATACGTATCATTTTCATTGATTCGATTATTAATCTTGCTGTAGACCAGTAAAACAAAGGCCAATTTCTCAAGTCGTTTACTTTTAAGTTGTTTGATCTTTTGAAGTTCTTCATGTATCACAGGTACATGATCAATCTCAATTAGCGTGCTCTTGCCTGCCTCCTTCCTTATCTTGATATACTTCTGAGATTGCTTAATGATACGATTGAGAAATGTATCCCACTGGACAGCATTGTAGTCTGGATAGTATTTGGTCATAAACTGATTTAACAACGCATACGCATCTTCGGCGTTCTTCCCCTGTTCAAGCCCGTATTTAGCTAAACATATCAAAGTTTTAGTTGGTTTCTTATCCATTTTCCCATGTGCAATTGCTTGCTCGGCATGTTGACGTTCATTCAGAATGATTTTCAAGGGCGTTGCTCCTTCATATGCATTTGGGTCATTTTAAAGGTTCTTCCCGCGTATTCAATATCGCCCTCCGGGTCTCTAACCGGATAATGGATGATATGATCATTGCTGAGCAATAGATTGCGAATAATCTGATCTCCTGACACATCCCATACAAATTGCTTTGATTTCTCCGCATTTCGATAACACATGTCCACAATCATATTGCACAGATCTTCTTCGTTAGTACAGATCTCCAGCGCCTGCTCCTTAAAGCGTGAAACAAACAACTGCCATCGGGCAGATCTTTCTTCCTTTTTCACCTTACTCTTGCGCAAGTTAGTCATATAACTACGTAATTCTTCGTTATGCATCTGATATAATCGTTGGATCTCTTTGTAACGAGCCTGGGAATATTTCTTGGTACTCTTCAATATCGTATGATCAAACGGACTCTCGGTCTGTTTTAACTTTAACTTGTTGAACTCGTCTTCCACTTGATGGCATAACCGGTTCATCACAGAAGGTGCCGTGGATACAGGCATTCTCTGTTCATACTGTGCAAGGAACTGTTCCTGGTCCGGAGATAACTCCTTTTTCGAAACCAATTCATCCACAGTCATACCAAAGAGCTGCAAGCACTTCTGACTCGTTTTTTCTACATAGGTGGTATATTCTTTTTTCTGCTCCAGGTCATTGTATATGAAAAAGTAAGGCTTCTTGTGCGCTACCATTTTCAAGGCAGACTCGTCCGTCACCGCAGCGCGAATATCATACCAGTGCTTCGGCATTCTTTTACATTCAATACCTTTGGCCTGGTCAATGGCATTTTGTTGATAATGCTGACCACATTGAATTCGGTACATCATTTCCTGATATTCTGCACTATGCTCCTCATAATTGGCTAATACATCGAACATCGATGTAATTTTGTTCGTTGTAAAACCGATTAGATCACCGAAACTATCCTTGTTAGCCTGGATCAGATCCTTCTCATCCGGAATTTTTTGGGCTGAGGTTTTTTGTACACATACAATCGCATCCAGCTCCTGAATTGAACCAAGAATCGTTGTGTTATCTGTAGTTAATACCTGATCACTATCCATATCTGCACCATTTAAAGAATGCGTCGTCGTATCCCATGAATTCAAGATCGTAACCGTGTTCATATAGCGATACCATTGCTGCATCTCATCCGTGTTTTGGAAACGAAGCACCTTGATATTGTTATGACAAGTCATTGGAGCTCTGAAGCAAGCCACGCGGTCTACATGCCGCTCATTCCAATATCTGGAGTAAAACTCACCCGAGTTTAGCAATCCTGTTAAAGGTAAGCCAAATATGCTCTGACACAATGTATAGGGATCGCCAGAAATAATGCTGAAATTGCCTTTAACTCTCAGAACCCCGATCTTGGCTTCATTCATTCGCTTACGTATTAATGTATGAATTTTGCTCCGCACAAAAGGATCATCTATAAGTCGTGGGTCTACCATCAGCCCTTTGATATAATCATCCGGACTATTTCTGTAGTCATTCTCATGGATATGAATTCCTTTGAGGAATAACAGTGCCTTGCGATAGTCCTCACCTAGCACATCCTTAATCGAGTCCACCGTGGGAGTAATGAGTTCACCAATCTCGTTATCATCTAATTGAAGCGATTGAATGAACTGGTAATTTAAATGACGCTCGTCCTCCAGTTCTTCGGGTGTAACTTTCGTCACACTGAACGTGTAGCCATAATAACCGCAACATAACAAATAATCGTCGATACTGTTGTACGAGCTCCATATTTTGAGCATGGACGTTGTGATGATCAGGTCTACCTCTAGAATATCCACAGGATTACCCCAGGCATCGTCCACCATATACTTGCCTGCAACTTGATCAGCAAATGCGTGATAATCAAATGTAAATACCATACCTTTACAGAAGCTATTACGAATACAAAATCCACTCGGGATATATGCATGCCCCAACTCGGTTGCCCAAAGTTCACTAAGTGCAGGAGAGATAAGACCGAATCCGTCACTCATATTCATCTGAATAGGCTCATTTTTCCTACTCTCAACACGAGGAAACTCTGTCTCGGTATCATCAATCTGAATGATGTCTGCGCCAAATTCGGTTATGCAATCCTGAACAACCAATACTCGTTCGGGATGTGACACAGGTGTGCTTGTACTACAGGCTAGAGCTTTATATGCCTCCAGTTTGGCAGGAACCAGCTCTTTATTCGGATCTCTGCCGTTATTCAATCTTTTCTCCAAAAGCGGGTGAATATCCTCACTCACATAGATGACCGTCGAACTTTTGGCACCACCTGTTGTAGCCAATAGACGCTTGTATTTTTTGCCGTTGATGGAAAAGGCTTTCCATGAATTCAGCCGATCGTAGTCTTTATTATTTTCAATGACCACCAGCAGGTAATCATCGACAAATTTCAGATTTTTCAGTTCTTCATGTAATTTCTTCATTGTTCTTTTATGCTCAGCATTGGTTTTCAAAGCTTTTAATTGCTCTATGTCCAGCTTGATTCTAGCCAGATCTCGCTCTCTCTCCTTGTAGCCTCGGATATGATCTATAAAACGAAACACCTGATGGCTTCCAATAGATGCCACTTCTCCATTTACTGTCGCTTCTTGATAGGTAAGATGGAGATTATAATCCGCTTTTCTAATTCTCGAAGATGTAACTTTATATACGTACCTCAATCGATCCTGATATGCATTGCCCATTGTCGATTCCCCCTGTTGCTTCCTGTCCTGTTATATAAATTATAGATTAGACCCTCACGACTGACGCAGGCAAACAGGATGATCAGGGGATGAAAAAGGAAGAATATAAGTTCTATTATGGGTAGAAATTAAGGGACACTCCGGGTCTTGATTCATATCGTTTCTGCATATTTCTGCGTCTCTGGCACTATGATTATTGCCTTTTTAATGATATAGTGTATTGAAGCGTTTTATATGCTGACATACTTTTTAACGGGGCTGGGATGAATGAAAGAAACCTTATCCAATCAAGAGGAAATCGGCTTTTTATTTAATGTCGATATACTTATTAAGAGCCGCTCAAATGCATTGGCACTGCAGTCCCTGTTGGAATTCATAAACAAAGAGGAACAAATTGCGGACTTTCGGATTCAATCCGGCATAGAGCTAGGCAAAATTATTGAAGCGACACTCCAGTCCAAGAAGGACTCCTTCGTCACCCTTCACAACGAACGTAAAAAATCACAAGCCAACGCAGCACAGAAGGCGTCCACTGCAACACAGACACCTGCCTCACCTGCTCCAGTCAAAGCACAGAATCAGCAAGAAAAACCAGTTAGCGAGAAAAAGCCTGCCCCCCAAACATCCAATGTTTCCGAAGGAAATTCGTTTGATGCGTGGATTGACACGCTTATTAAAGAAAATCGTCTAACCCGTATTGTTGTCAACAACAAAAACGGTAAACATCAGAGCATTCCTTGCCGCATTTTGAATTTTGATCGGGATACCAGTGTGGTGAGCATTTACCATGTAGATGAAAAACAAGTGTATACGTTCCGAACGAATGAAATCGATGAGTTTCTGTAACTAACTTAATCCGATTAAAACAAAAAGCAACTTGCGTTAGAATGACGTGACATTCTAACGCAAGTTGCTTTTTCAGTTAATTCATTCAGATAACAAAGGAATTTCTTACTTTTCCATATATCGTTATGATTGATTCCTTTGGATGGATCATGAGCGATCCTTACCTCGCTGCCATACATCTAATGCCAATAACAACCATCCAGCAATGAAAGCTACCCCACCAATCGGTGTGATGGCACCCAGAATCTTGATACCCGAAATGCTGAGCACATACAAGCTGCCCGAGAACACGATAATTCCGATAAACAACAGACGTGCGGCCCATTTCAGTTTCGTAGATGCACCAAGCTGACCAGCCGTCAAGCCGATAATGAGTAAGGCCACTGCATGAATCATCTGATATTGCACACCAGTCTCATATGTAGCTATGGCCGCCGGCCCAATTGTATCTTTGAGCATATGTGCACCAAACGCACCGATCGCAACCGATAACATGGTCATTACAGCTCCAAGCATCATCCATCTTCGTTGCATGTAAGTTCTCTCCCTTAATTCAACTCTTCCCTCCTTTTATTGTAGCGAATCCAATCACCCTTTACCAGTCGGAGCGGAGCTTCATAGATCATATGTCTGTTTATACTTACTAATCCTATCCCTACCCTATATATCGTAGAAAACTGGCGTAAATCCTTGATTTTTATCGATAATTATGGAAAAGTAAACAGGTATGCAATCTTTATATTAAATAGAAGATCATTATACGCCGATTAGGTTAATAACACTCAGTACGTGATTAAGGAGGGATATTAAAATAATGGATAATCACAATTCCTACAATTCAGGTTATAACAACACAGATCAGAATGCTAACCATGCAGATCAATACAATAACAATATCTATGAACCATACCCGCCAGATCATGAGAGGGAACCCATGGCTCCACTGAAACATTCCGGACCTGGAATCGCCAGCTTTGTCATTGGATTGGTTGCAATCGTGGGTTACATTCTGATATTTTTTATTGCCGCTATGGCCCTAAACGATTCAATCGAAGTCCTCACCCCGTTGCAGGCAGAAGAGCTAGCCTTGCATCCAGCCGTCATTCTGGCTTCATTAGCCATTCTGGTCTGCCTGATTCTCAATCTGGCCGGAGGCATACTCGGAATCATTGGTCTTGTCCTCAAGAATCGCAAGAAAGTCTTTGCCATTATCGGGATGCTGTTGAATGGGATCATCATTCTGGCATTCATTGGTCTTATTTTGGTGGGCATGAACATGATGTAACGGTTTGCATCAGCGTCATGTTTCCTTATAATTAAAATGAATGGGTTTACACATGAATATAATCTATACTATTTTGCTAAAAATTCTTGTATTTCAAAGGAGATTGACATGTCACGAATCAAAATTTTTGCGGACAGCACAAGTGATCTGGCTCCCGAATGGATCCAGCAACACGATATCGGCATCATCCCCTTGTATGTGGTGTTCGGTGAAGAATCACTGAAAGACGGTGCTGAGATTAAGCCTGAACAGCTATATGAACGTGTCAGCCAAGATGGGCGTCTCCCCAAAACAGCTGCACCTTCACCCGCTGATTTCATGACGGCATTTCAACCTTACATAGACCAAGGGGATGAGATTCTATATATCAGCTTGTCCTCTGAACTTTCTTCTACCTACCAAAATGCACGACTAGCGAGTTCCGAGTTCCCGGAAGGACGAATTTCCGTCATCGACTCACAAAATCTCTCATCCGGAATTGCCCTTATGGTGATGAAAGCAGTACATGCAGCCGATAAAGGACAAAACCTGACTCAGATTACACACCTGATTGAGGCGATGAAACCGAATGTGCGCACGGAGTTTGTCATTGATACACTGGAGTATCTGCACAAAGGCGGACGTTGTTCGGGCATGCAGAATCTGATTGGCAGTCTGTTGAAAATCCGCCCTGTCATCCGGGTAACGGATGGCAAGATGGCGCCCGCCTATAAAGTACGCGGTAAACGGGAGAAAGCTCTGGAACAAATGCTGCAAAACACGCTCAGCGCGAAGGAACAGATTGATCCAGACCTACTGATCGTTGTGCATACCATGGCTGAAGAGGATGCACTTGATTTGCAGAAGTCTTTGCAGGAACAGACGGGTGCCCGCGTGGAACTGACCACTGCCGGTTGTGTAGTATGCAGTCACTGTGGTCCGAAAACGATTGGAATCATCTATAATACTGTTATATAGTATCACACGCAACTTCGTATCTTATGACTATATCCTATCTTCTGGATTTGTATGTGGTCACATCCAATACTTGCAACCGACATACCAATACAACGTAAAAAGGGCATTCCGAGCTTAATCGCTCAGGATGCCCTTTTATAATTTGCTAAATTCAAGAATAACCTTAAGTTAGCCGATTGATCATATATGATACAGGATCAATACGTTTTCGTCCTCAAATCATCCAGACTTTTAAATGCATATCCTTGCTTACGTGCCTCATCGATAATGGAACCCAAAGCTTCCGTGTTGTCTTTGGATACCGAATGAAGCAAAATGACAGCCCCCGGATGGAGTTGTTTCAGCACCTGCTGATGAGCATATTGTGCACCACGCTGCACATTGGTGTCCCAATCTTTGTAGGCAACTGACCAGAACACGTTCACATACCCTTGAGCATGACTCTCTGCAAGCGTACGATTGTTAAATATCCCACGCGGTGGCCGCAAAAAGGTCGCTTGTTGACCCGTTAGCCGATTCACTTCCGACTTGACCTTATCCAGTTCCACCCTAAGCTTCTCATTGGAGATGCGGGTCATGTCTGGATGGCTCCATGAATGGTTACCCACAATATGACCTTCAGCCGCCATGCGTTTAACCAACTCAGGTTGATCCTTGAGATAATGACCTGTCACAAAGAAAGCCGCAGGTACCTTCTTGGCACGCAAAACATCCAGTATGGCAGGCGTGAACCCATTCTCATACCCGTTATCAAACGTGAGATACAATTCCTTCTGCTTCGTATCCCCCAGGAAAATGGCATCGTTATGTTGTAAGATCGATTTAAAGCCTTCCTGATCAATGGAGGGCAGCTGACCATTTTGACTTTTCTTGAAGCCAAAGTGATAAGCTCCGGTAACCGGCGATGCTTCAGCCTGTGCCGGTACCATACTGATGGACAATAGCCCCAACAGTATGTATAGAACCATTCGCTTCATTCTATCCGCTCCTGTTCCTGAGAAAATTCGGTTAGTCGTCTGCACACACGAACACCTTCAGGTAATATGCCACAGGAACGGCTAATGTATGTAAATGCTTATTAGAGCGTGTCTTGAAACTCGCTGAAGTGCATCTTTTACCGCCTTTTCGCCCCCTGCTTCTTCACTTTCCCTTGACGTGCCCCGGCACGCCTGCGGAAAACTTCCTTGCTTGGAACGAAAATTCAGCAAAATCTGCTTCCTTCGGAGTTTCAGACACGCCCTAATCGAAACGTTTATTTTCATGTTGTGGCGGAGTTTGATGAAACAATTCGAGCAAGGTCTGGGGTTTGCCACTGGAAGCGAGCCACTCCCTCACAGTCTGTATGGCACGGGTCTGCCCATCTCCCCGATCACGCCAAGTAAGTAGCTCGATGACTTTGATAATCAAGGCCGACATATTGTGATTATCCAGTTCAGACCGCTCTGCCCTCAGCTTGTGATACAAAGCCTCCTGCTCCCAATCAAGTAGAATCTCATCACCGATGGTTGGTTTCAATAGCGTATACGCTCTGTCACAACCTTTACAACGAACCGTGCTAACCTGTTCATCTATAAATTCCGCTCGGACATCCTGCTGGCAATCCGGGCACTTGAATCCAACCTGTATGTTTTGTATGTTTTCACTCATGACATTGATCCTCCTGCTATGTATGTACTACATCTATACCCGATATTTTGTCGATTCACGCTTATTTTGAAGAAATCTATAAGGTGCTATAATCTTGTAAATATGTTAAAATATTATACATATCATGGTAGGGAAAAGGCGGGATACTCATGTCAAAGGAAGAGCGCAACATAACCTGGCAATCATCTAGCATCAACAGACAAGACCGGGAGAAACATAATGGACACCGTAGTCGTGCCATCTGGTTTACCGGGTTATCGGGTGCAGGAAAGTCATCCCTTGCATTTGCCCTGGAGCAGTATCTCTACGACCAAGGCGTGCGTTGTTATGTTCTAGACGGGGATAATGTACGTCATGGTCTGAACCGGGATCTCGGTTTTACAGCTGAGGATCGTCAAGAAAATCTGCGGCGAATTGGTGAAGTATCGAAGTTAATGGTAGATGCCGGGTTGTTCGTCCTTTCAGCCTTTATCTCTCCTCATGAACAGGATCGGGAGATGGTTAGACAGTTATTTGAACCGGATGATTTCATTGAAATCTATGTGCGCTGTTCGATTGAAGAATGTGAGCGGCGAGATCCCAAAGGCCTGTACAAAAAAGCCCGCAACGGTGACATCCCTCATTTCACAGGCATTTCCGCCCCCTATGATGTACCGAAATCTCCTTCATTCATCATCGATACGGAGCAATGGTCCATTGAGGACGCCGTGCAGGAGATCGTACAGCATTTAGAGCAGATTGGTGCTCTTCAACTGCCACTCCCTACGAATACAGCGCTCGTTCATTAATTCTTGCACATCACACTAATGACTTACATGAAAGGCGCGCCATCGTGGCGCGCCTCTTTACGTTATGGCTTGCCTCCCTACTGTCCTACAACACCCGCTTGCATGTTCAGAAGTTTGCTGAACGTGCCTACCGGGTCTGTAGATAACTGCTGATATCCGCCCTCTTGGATGACACGACCTTCGTCCAGCACAATCACACGATCTGCCGTCCGAATGGTGGACAATCGGTGTGCAATCACGATAATGGTGACATGTCCTTTTAACCGTTCCAGCGCCTCATGAATGTACTGTTCATTCTCACTGTCCAGCGCACTCGTTGCTTCATCCAGCACTAGCACCGAAGGATTCCGCAGCATGGCCCGGGCAAGCACCAACCGTTGGCGTTCCCCCCCAGATAGTCGGATACCTCGATCACCTATAATCGTATCCAGACCCTGAGGTAACTTCCGTACAAAAGCCGCAGAAGACGAAAACTGCAATGCTTGCCACATCTGTTCTTCACTTGCATTCGGATCAACCAGAC
Organism: Paenibacillus sp. FSL H8-0079; assembly: GCF_037991315.1. NCBI lineage: Bacteria > Bacillati > Bacillota > Bacilli > Caryophanales > Paenibacillaceae > Paenibacillus > Paenibacillus sp. FSL H8-0079. The sequence continues at coordinate 2,063,587 of NZ_CP150300.1, read as the reverse complement.
GCAGATTCTCCCGAATACTCGTATGAAACAGGAATGGGTCCTGGGAGACATATCCGATGGAACTTCGCCAGCTCAGTAATCGTTCTTCTGACAACGGTACACCGTCAATCAGAATACGACCAGTTTCAGGCCTCACAAGGCCCATAATCAGATCTATCAGCGTGCTCTTGCCTGCTCCGGATTTGCCTACAATCGCGGTCATGCCCCTTGCAGGTATAGAAGCTTGCACATTCATCAATGAATACGTATCACTTCCCTCATAGCGATAGCAGATATCCTGACACGTGATAGATTCCTTCAGTTTCATAGGTTGAATCCCACCAATTCCAACATCTCCTGCTGAGGCAATCTCTTCACTAAACTCACGACTCTTCGCCGTCTGCGCTTGCAGTTCTCTTACCACCCGAAACGCAGGCAGCATGGAGCTGATGTACTCCAAATTGGACTGAATCGCCGTAAACCTTGGCCATAAGCGGGAAAAGATAAGGATAATGAGTATGAGACTTGCCGGAGGTACTGTCATTACACGGAGAGAAAGATAGATGAATGCCGCAATAATGATAGCTGCGGACATCCGGTGAATCAGCTGTGTGCCACTGTTCAATTGGCTAAATTGAATGACATTGCGTTCAATCTGTCTGCACATGCGCTCAAACCAGTTCATGTGTGAACGCTCGAGCATATTGCTCTTGATATCCTTAATTCCGTTGAAATGCTCGGTAATGCCGTTATAATAACTTTGCGAGAATTCAGAGGTCTGGTCTCCGATCTGCTTGGCCCGCTTGACGAATTTTCGTAAGACAAAAAATAATAACAATCCACAGACCAGCACAAGTGCCGTCAGCTTGGCGGATAACCAGAAAGCAAGACCGATCTGAATGCCCGTAAAGATCAGCGAGGCTGCCATTTGCAGCATAATGCTCGTTCCTTGGCTCACACGTGCAAGTTCAGTCGTTAATATATGGTTAAAATCGGATTTTCGTTTTTGGAGAAAAAATGACCATTGCGCCATGATAATGGCACCATAGGTTTCCATGCGCAGCGTTCGTACAAATTGCTGCTGGATTCGCGTATTACGGATCGTCTGGAGACGCTGCATCCAGGCCTGTCCGGAGACAATCAACACAAAGGTGAACAGTACGAGTAACAATTGACTATTCTCAGAAAAACGATTCAACACTTCTCCGAGCCAGGGAATGTTCAAGCCTGTGGAGCCCATATCAAATATGCCGATCAGACTCAGCATCGGAACAAGCATGTAGATGCCGATCCCTTCCATGAGACTGATACAGATCATCCCAAGCAGATTCCAATATAAAATGGGCCCCGTAACATGATGCAACTTTCGCATGAAATACTTTAATTCCGAGATCATACTTTACCCCTTTCCGTCACCGTATACCTTTTAATTCGCCGCCAGAACCAGAGAAACGGACGTAACGGAAAGTATAGAAAAAACAAAGAACGTGGAAGCGGCAATTGATCCACATCCCATGTACTTGGATATAAACGTTCAATAAAGAAAAACCATTTCTGCTTCGTACTTCGAAGTTTAAACAGATACGATTGATAAGACTTCATATCAGCTGGACTTTCCAGCATGTCATTCATGAACAGTACGCCTTCACTGGCTAATCGCTTGCCTGTACGATCACTCAAGGACATTAAGGACCTGTACTCTGCATCCAGCGGCGTGTTAAATAAATCCGAGGTCAAGCAGAGCGCCTGCGAACCGATCGATAACCGTCCTTCTGCTTTCAGACGCCGTTCTACTTTCTTCACATCGAGTGACATACTGCGAATCATCTGGTCGATATCCAGCAACCAGCGTAGTCTGAACCATCCGTGCCGCGCTCCATGAGTTACCAGATAAGCCCACAGATCTTCTTGTTCGAGCATGCGGACAGGTGTCTGTGTGTATGAACTGAACCGGCTGCGTTGCCACAGCAATTCAAAATCGGTTTCTTTGCCCGAATCCGGGTTAAGCCGCCAATGGATCTCCACTTGAGTCTTCTTGACCGGATGTGTGTAACAGATATGATGTTCCCGCCATTTCCAACTACGAACCGTATGTGTTCGCTCCTCTTCCTTGGATACGTAACCTAGGGTAGCAAGAATACCTTCAGCCGCTTCCACATCATCGAATGGAATCAGAATATCCAGGTCTTTGGAAGTACGCATGGATACATCGCCATAGAGATCATGTGCGAGCGCCGGTCCCTTTAGTGTAATATTGCGGATGCCTCTTTCACGAAAAGCTCCGCACACCTGCTCCATCTCAGCTGTCAGATGTAACATGCGAAACGTATTGGCCGTATATTGTTGTCGCAGACTCTCCATAACATCCGCCGGAATGATCGTGGAGTTCAGTTCTTTCATTTTCAGGTAAAGGACAGAGTACAAGCGGTGATGATAGACAAGCCGCAGAAAGAGCTGCCAATCCGTTCCCTGCAAACGCGCCTTGAGTTCTTCAGGGGATAGAGCCGTCAGATCACCTCTAATCATACTCAAAATCAGTTTAAGCTCCTTCGGAAATCCTGATGAATAGAGTTCACTTTCATGTATCATAGACAATCTCCCCAGATCCCTTCTCCGGACACCGTTTGCCAAACACGCCGACAACCGTATATTGGTCCATAGTATCTGCTCCGGTCACGATCAATTTCCCACTTCGCAGCCAGGCATGAGCCATCATATGTCCTTGCTTATTTCGTGCAGTCCCCATATATAACGTACTCTCTATCTTGCGTCGCTCAAGCATCTTCATCCCGGCAATCGCCATAACAAGGCAGCGGCTTTCCCATAACGTATATTTGCTGGCGAGCACAATCGCTCTGGAAATATTCCGTATCGCAATTACCTCGCTGCGGTCGAGTCCGGTCATCGGTGTTTCGACCATGGGCATCCCCAGCCCGGGTGCGATTTTGGCAAATGGCATAGCCTTCAGGATTCGCGCCCAACCCAGGAGAACATAAGCTTCCCAGACCAGTCGGCGCATCGCGCGCGGAAGGGAGAAATAGGCCTTCATTTTTCGCAACATCATTCTACACTCCGCGAGCAACGTCGATTAATCCCTCACGGGACAGATGTTCCAGGAATTGCACTACCTGCTCACGACATACATCCGGCTCAATCTCATACTCCGCAGCAAGTACCTCCACCAGTTCCCCCAGCGTACGTTCCTCTGCGATCAGATCCCAGATTCTCCCGCCCGTACTCCCGAGATTATAGTACTTTCCAGAGCTAATGCTCATCATGACTTTCTCACCGCCCATATCACTGACCAGATTACCTTCCTTCCGGGTTACCCGGTCTTCCACATTCATCGGTGTAGTTGCTGTCATTGTCCTGTATGCACTCCTTTGCGTATATGATCTGTGATCCGATCCACCATCTCAAATGCTGTAAACTCAGCGCCCTTTCTGGTCAATCTGCCTATTTCCACACTTGCCGAGAGTCTTGAGACGGTCTCGAATAGCCATTGTGCCAACCCTTGCCTTGCAACGAGTCCACCACGGAACGTATGGGAGCATAACAGATGCAGTCGTTCCAGCCCTGTCACTTCAACCAGTTGAACGGACGTATGGTCTTCTTCCGGTTGTGGAGCAAGTTCAAATACCCCTGCCAGTGGCACAGCCATCTCATGAAAATAGTGCTGAACAGGTATCGCATACTTCGTAATCTCTGCATGAACCGTTGCATAATCCTGTTCCTTCATGCCGAAGCCATCCAGACTGGACTGCCATAACTTCTGTTGCGGATAACCAGGTGATACGATGGCTCTTCCCCCAGCATCCCAGGTCAGTGCGACAACATCATCGGTGAGAAGCGGATATCCGCGTGATGCGAGTGCAGCCGACAGCGTTGATTTCCCTGCCCCCGAATGTCCGACAAATGCGTAAGCCCAGCCATCCATAACAACTGCACTACCATGTAGTGGAAGAATGCCACGTTGCATCATAATAACCGCCATACAGGTGCCCAGGATGAATAATCTAACCTTCTTCTCATCTGCTCCCGGTTGTGAGCATACAACGATGCGCTTTCCTTGCTCCATTAGAAACAGACCTGTATCTTCGATTTTGAAAAAAAGGCTGCCTTCCCTTGCCACAAAGTTGTCGTTGCCGAGATCCCACTTCTCCCACAATGTAGTCAGATCTGATGACTCAATGTGTACATCCGCGATATCAGAACGAATCTCTGCATGCATGGGTACGCTCTGCAGTTCAGGCATTGGAATTTGGCTCGACCAGCGCAAACCATACGCTACATAATGCACAGGCAACAATGAACGACGCCTCCTTCGTAATAAAATGTAAAAAAAAGCCCTTATATTCGTGTTGCTCAATATAAGGGCGGAGGCGAAAAGCTGGATTTGTTGCATTCCGCCCTTTAAGTATGATGACACTACATAAAACTTAATAACTTAGGAAGTTGGATCGTACAGATCTGCATCGTGAACCGTTACCCAGTCAATTTGTCTGTAGCCAGTACCGGCCATCGTTTGATTGACTTCCAACACTTCAAGAGCTGGTGCTTGCCATTCCTTTTTTTCCATTTGCATCGTATTCACCTCCTTTCATGTGCCCTCATTCAAAATTTCCGAATGAACCGATAGACGATCAGACTATGCATCATCAATCGCAGATCTGGATGAGACGCAAGTTCAGGTCTCGGACTCGGAAAATTGGCCAGAGCAGACTTGATACGCTCCGTGTTTAATATGCCAGCGACCTTGCTGTCAGAACACAAGGCATGCAACTCGGCCGTAAAGGCATCCCAATTCGGAATGATGCGATGTAACCAATCCGCCGGCTGAACACCCCGTACCCGCTGATTCAGTCTGACCTTATCAGGCAACTCCGGTGAAGTAGCCCGGCGAATCAACGAACGATCCGTCCCTTGTTTCACATATTGTTCAATCGGTACGGACAGGCAGAACCGAATGACTCTGGCATCGCTTGTCGGGTCACGCTCCCAAGCCCGGTAACGGAGAGAACATTTCGTGGCGACAGCACCGTTTTTGTTCGCAATGGCCAGATTATTGAATTTCTCGGCACGCACTTTGAGCGCATCCGCCTGGGCACCGCCCTGCAGAACGATAATGGATTTGAGTCGTTCCAGTACACCCGTTCTCTGCGCAAAATCAGGATGAATCAACTGTACGGATGCGGCCTGGCTGGCTCCTTTGGACTGAGCCTTGAACCAATCCGGATATGCCTTTTTCCCTGTGATCTTGGCTATACGGGAGAAAGGCATGCCAGTGCGTTCACTATACTGCTGCATCTCACGGAACCAGCGGTACCAACGGCCACTTTTCAGCAGACTGGCGTAATAATCCAGAGCCGGACCCCAGGAGATGGTGAAATTACCACGTGCCCCTGTGAGTAGAATGCCTGCATCCTGCTGGCTCGCTTTTTCATAGAATCCGCGTATCCAGAACGAATTTTCAAAGTATTTATAGGGCATCTCCATAATGTCGAGCCAAGTATCCACTTCACTGAGAGGACTTCTGCCTTCAAAATCAAGATAGTTCTCTGTGATATTGCCGACGTGATTAATCGTGGAACGAATGAAGGGCCTCTCGTCTGCCAGCAACGTTTTCGACGTATAATCAGTGAAATCCGGCACGGGAACATAACTATAGGCATGCAGCCGTTTGCCCTGACTTCTCAGTGTTCCGGAGGCAAAACCAACCACGGCTCCGGAGTCGAGCCCTCCACTTAATGCAGCAGCCACTTGCCTGTGAGTTCGCAATCGTGATCCGACCGCCTGCCCAAAGACCTCTCGAAACGCTTCTACATATTCACCGTCGGATTTAAGCCTTAGAGGCTCCACTTCATCCCAGCGATGATATTGCTTTAGTTCCAGCCTCCCGTCCCGGAAGACAAGTGTATGTGCAGAAGGCAGCTGACTTATTCCCCGGTATACGGTCGAGTTGATATCTGCTGAATCATGCATGTCAGGAATGGCAAGGAACTCAGATAACCAGGTCTCATCAAGTTCTTTATGTACCCCTTCAAGTCCGAGCAACGGATTCATGAGTGTGCAGAAAGCAAAACGTGAACCATCATGTCGGTAATAAAAAGCTCTCATGCCTGTAATGTCTCTTGCTGCATATAGTTTGCGATTCCGATCATCCCAGATGGCAAATACAAAATCCCCTAGTAATCGAACAGCCACATCGTCTCCCCAACGCTGATAGGCACGCAGGATCAGTTCACTATCCGCCAACATAGCCAGTTCTGCTCTGGATATCTGTAATTGATCTGCCAGTTGTTCCCGATTATCCAGGATGGCATCTGCTGTGATGGTCAGACCACTATCCTCATCATATAAAGGCAGCTTCTCGCTTACCGATTCCGGTGTAATCCACTGGGCATGACAGCTAAGGAACGCCTCATTGCCTTTCCAGACCCCTGTCGTATCTGCAGGCACATGCCCCAGGCTTGCGTACAAACGCCAGCTGTCTTCCCATAGCGCCTGCTGACCATCGTTGTGAACAATTCCCGCTATGGCGCTCATGATTTTCCTCCCCGTAGAATCTTGCGCTGTGAAGCCCAAGCGCTGATCTGATGACCAAATGGTACCCATGATTTGATACGCTGTATTTTGCTTTGAGCAGAGGCCAGTTGGAGTTTCAAGCGCTCCCGCTCGCCGTATCCCCGTTCCAGTCGATGATCTGCTGCTCGTAGCGCGGCCTGTAACTGCCTGATCGTTGCCAGCGCAGCCAACGTCGGATCTGTCTTTTCCTTTCCTTCGACAACTGGATCATTCCGATTCGCGAGCGAATCACGAACAACAGAATCAGCTGGCTGCATCCGGTATTGTTGCTGCCACTGGCAACCGGTCGCTACCGTCAACTGATGCGTGATTCGGTCAATGACTTCCTGATCCGGACTTGCTTCATAACGAACACCCGTCCATTGTTCAGCTTCCGCCAGCTGTTCACTGTACCCCATCCGGTGGAACAGATCTGCACCCATAACACGGCAATACAGTTCAACTTCTTGTGGATCTAATATACTTTTCCAGTTGTTAACAGAACCCTGATGAGCCTCTTGATGCGAAGAGAGGAATGGATCACCAACCCCCATACTGTAGAACATGTCAGATTTTGCACTATCCAGAAACTGTCCATACTGTTCCATACCCTGTTCATATCGAATCCCCAGAAATGCACATAGTTTCTCGAGTTCTTCCTGAGGTCTGGCGACCAATTGTTCATATTGCAGTTCATGCGCATTGGTGTGTGGTTCGGCAAAATAATCATTCAGGCGGAGCATACCCAGTGTGAGATCTACGGCTTTCATATTTAATTTGCTACTCTGTAGACTATGAGTCAGATCGAATCCTTCACCTGTATGACGGTTTACCTTTTTGAATGATGCTGCTATAGCCAGAGGATTACGCTGGAGATGAATGCGCTTGGACTGCGGGAACAAACGATCCAGCCATTCAAGCATGTAATAATAACGCGGAGATTTATCAACGATGAAGTCTGCTCCACTGCCTTCCAGGAATCCATTGTAGATCTCAAGAGCAAAACTTCTGCACGCCTTTTCGAAAACATCCTCAGATACCATGGCATTGTAGAACTGACGCATGATGGAGCTGCCACCGTAAGCACGTGAATCGGTCTTTGGCAGATCGACAAGGCTCATCAGAAACCACATTTCCTGGGTGGCAAATATACGACTGTGATTTTGTAGCATGACGGTGGACAACGAGCTACCACTGCGGGGAACACATAGTAAGAAAACAAGTCCGTTACCTTGAGCGTCGATCAATGGCAGCCTCTCCTTTGTTCATTAAAATAAGCATGCAGCCGGGATAGACCAGACTCTACTTTTGTGTTTGGCAAAACGATTACTACGCACGCTATAGGTCAGCATTTTGCAACATTCCGTCGGAATTTAACCCAAGAGTGATGCAAAATACATGTATTCTTTCGACAACTCTCAGATACATTATGTATTCATAGTTTTACTCTATGATACAAAATGTATCATGTCAATCTTTTATTTTCACCTTTTCATAAATTGTTACTCTTTCACTGTATTCTGCTGTCTGTCGTTTAAGCACTTATTCATAATCAATTCTGAGCAGGATGCACAAACGCGAATAAGCTCCAGACATGTTCTGCGAGGAACAATGCCTGAAGCCATGAGAGTAATTCATTAGAGAAGTTTGATATGAAAACCGATGAACAACTAACCTGTAAACCTTACATTTGAACTTTTCCCAGCAGCTCCGATACTCCCATTTCGCTCTTCTTCCTGATCTGCCCGTGTAGCATCCTGCATCCCGTTCTGTACCTTCACGGTTAACAATACAGCAATTCCCGCGACGAAAAAGAAGATGAGCGACAGAATACCCCAACGCGTGGAACCAGTGATCTGCCCAACATAACCAAACACAAATGGACCGAAGATCGAAGAGAATTTGCCTGTAATATTCACAAAGCCAAAATACTCTCCTGTTCTGCCAGCTGGCATCAGATTGCTAAACAGGGAACGAGCTGTGGATTGACTCACACCCTGCACGACACCAACCAGCCCAGCGAGTATATAAAAGTGGCTCGCTTGTGTCATGAAATAACCGAGGATCACGATACATATGTACACGGATAAACTCACGATTAATACCTGCTTTGCGCCCCAGCGCTGCGCCCATGCTCCCAGTAACAAGGTGCACGGGAAACCGATGAACTGGGTTAGCAGCAGTGCGAGCATCAAGTCGGCTGTACCTATGCCTATACTTGTCCCATAGATCGTAGCCATAAGAATGATGGTATTAATGCCGTCATTAAAAAACCAGAACGCCACCAGCATACGAATTAACTGGGGAAAACGTCGCATCTGACGGAAGGTTTGCCGCAGTCTGCGAACGCCCACCACGGCGTAACCTTTCCATGATCCAGGCATGTCCGGTGATGCAGGACGTCTCGGAGCATGGCGGAAGATCGGTATCGAGAACAGTAACCACCACAACGATACAGAGATGAACGCAAGCCTTGTACCTGCCAGTGTACTGCTCATCCCAAACCAGCCCGGTTGCTGAATCATCAGCATATTGACGGCAAGCAGCAAGCCTCCTCCAATATATCCATAGGCATAACCTTTGGAGGATATCATGTCCCTTCGTTCCACGGGTACCAGATCCGGCAGCATCGCATCGTAAAAGGTGTTACCACCCGCAAAACCAATGGTGGATATGACCAGTAACGCGGAAGCAAGTAGCCAGTCCCCTTCTCCAATTGCGCTGAATCCCAATGTGGCAAGAACGCCTATGATTGCAAATACACGCAGGAAGTCGCCCTTCCGTCCTGACAAATCAGCCAACGTGCCAAGCAACGGTGTTAGCAGAGCTACGCACAACATGCCAATGGAGTGTGTGTAGGCTAGGTAGGAAGCAGCGGTATCCGTATCCAGCGTAGCTGCAGCCACCGAAGCATAGAATACGGGCAATACTGCCGCCAGTACTGTTGTTGCATACGCCGAGTTGGCCCAATCATACATAATCCAAGCCTTGATCGCCTTTTTATTCACATGAATCCTTCCTTTGCACGCATCTCTATTAAATAATTGATGTCTTTCTCCTATTGTAAAGGAAGGATATCACACTTGTTCACTGTTTCTGTAAAAAATGGTGCAGTTCTGTTCTTACGACTCACCTTACCTCTGAGGTGAACTTGCGTAATTGTATCATTTTATATCCACTCTCATCACATATCGTCCCCGCCCGTGAATATACTTAATTACCGACAGGCCAAACTGTGCCGCGTAATCAATGGGGGGTGCCTACATGTCAAATTCACACCAGCCTTACTCGTTCGTCGTGTCGAAGGAAGATTGGTCGCTTCACCGCAAAGGGTACCAGGACCAGCAGCGCCATCAGCAAAAGGTGAAAGATGTCATCAAGCAGAATCTGCCTGATCTGATCACGGAAGAAAACATCATCATGTCTGATGGAAAACAAATCATCAAGGTACCAATCCGCAGTCTGGATGAGTACCGTTTTGTGTATAACTACCAGAAGCAAAAACATGTCGGTCAAGGAGACGGTGACAGTCAGGTCGGAGACGTCATCGGTCGTGATCCCTCTGCTTCGCAGAAACCCGGCAAAGGCGAAAAAGCTGGTGATCAGCCTGGTCATGATATTGTGGAAGCCGAAGTTAGTATTGAGGAATTGGAAGATATGCTCTTCGCTGAGCTGGAATTACCCGATCTGAAGCAGAAAGACAAAGACCTGATTGAGACACATACGGTAGTTTTCAACGATATTCGCAAAAAAGGCATGCAGTCCAATATTGACAAGAAACGTACCATTCTGGAAAATCTGCGTCGCAATGCAACGACCGGTACGCCAGGCATCCATCACATCAGTCCGGATGACCTGCGCTACAAGACATGGGAAGACAAAATTATTCCACAATCCAATGCCGTTATTATTGCCATGATGGATACATCCGGGTCCATGGGTTCATTTGAGAAATACTGCGCACGCAGCTTCTTCTTCTGGATGACCCGTTTTCTACGCCGTCAGTATGAGAAAGTTGAGATTGTTTTCCTCGCCCATCATACGGAAGCCAAGGAAGTAACAGAAGAAGAGTTCTTTACCCGTGGCGAGAGCGGAGGCACCATCTGCTCCTCTGTATATATGAAGGCACTGGATATTATTGACAGCCGGTATCCACCTTCAAGCTACAACATCTACCCTTTCCACTTCTCTGACGGGGATAACCTGACCTCGGATAACGAGCGGTGTGTGAAGCTGATCGGTGAGTTAATGAAGCGTAGTAACATGTTTGGGTACGGCGAGGTGAATCAGTACAACCGCAGCAGCACACTGATGTCGGCTTACCGTCATATCAAGATGGATCAGTTCATGTATTATGTGATCAAAGAAAAAGGCGAAGTGTACAAAGCTTTGCGCAGCTTTTTCCAGAAAAGGGAAGGAGGCAGCGTTAGATGACAGATGAAATCCGCGACCTAGAATACGCCATTGCCGAGATTATGGAGATTGCCGATGGATTCGGCCTGGATTATTACCCCATGCGGTACGAAATCTGCCCATCGGATATTATTTATACATTTGGAGCTTACGGCATGCCGACCAGATTCAGTCACTGGAGCTTCGGCAAAACATTTCATAAGATGAAAATGCAATACGACTTTGGACTCAGCAAAATTTATGAGCTTGTCATCAACTCCAACCCTTGTTATGCCTTCCTGCTGGATGGCAATTCCCTGATTCAGAACAAATTGATCGTGGCCCACGTACTGGCGCACTGCGATTTTTTCAAAAATAATGCCCGCTTCTCCAAATCCAATCGAAATATGGTCGAAAGTATGGCCGCTACAGCGGATCGGATTAGTAATTATGAGATGGAGTACGGAACGGAAGCGGTTGAAGCATTTATCGATGCCGTGATCGCGATTCAGGAACATGTGGACCCACAGCTGATTAAACCCCGCCATTTGGACAAACAACGCTACATGGAGATGAAAATGCGGGAGCAGCGTGGTGAGAAAGCACCACGGCCTGAAGGCCGCTATGATGATCTATGGTCACTTGACGATGTGCAGACCGAAGAAGCACCTGCCGAAGGCATTCAGGTCCATCACTTTCCGCCTGAACCGGAGAAGGATGTTATGTGGTTTATTCAGGAATTCTCGGAAGTGCTGACCGACTGGCAGCGGGATATCATGAGTATGATGCGTGAAGAGATGCTTTATTTCTGGCCACAGATGGAAACTAAAATCATGAACGAAGGCTGGGCCTCCTACTGGCATCAACGCATTATACGTGAGCTCGATCTGAACAGTGAGGATACGATCGAATTTGCCAAACTCAACTCCTCCGTGGTGCAGCCATCCAAGCAAAGTCTGAACCCGTATTATTTGGGATTGAAGATTTTCGAGGATATTGAACGCCGCTGGGATAACCCAACCCGTGAAGAACAGGAACGTTGGGGCCGCAAACCGGGCCAAGGTCGTGCCAAAATGTTCGAGGTGCGTGAATTTGATTCCGATACCTCCTTCATCCGCAATTACATGACCAAGCAATTAACCGAAGATCTCGACCTTTACGTATTTGAGAAAAAAGGTCCTGATTGGAAAATCACCGACAAGGCCTGGGAGAACATACGGGATCAGCTCGTATTTTCACGTGTCAACGGGGGGTCCCCTTATCTGGTCGTGCAAGATGCTGACTATTTGCGGACCGGAGAACTCGTGCTTAAACATCAATATGAAGGCATCGAGCTGGATCTGAAATATATGGAACGCACCCTACCCTATCTGTATCGCCTCTGGGGACGTACGGTACATGTAGAGACACGTGTCGAGGATAAACCGATCTGGTTTACGTATGATGGCAAGAAGCACCACCGCAAGTTTTTGTGAGGTTCCAATAGCCCCTTCTCTTTTTTGATAAAGAGAACCTTCGTATCACGCATGAAAGATGGCGACATATCATAAAAAACACAATAAGCGGCAAGTTCCCGAGACACACGGGGACTTGCCGCTTGGCATTTCAAAATCAATATTTAAAATTGCGTTTCATCGCATTATGAGATAGAGCCACATTCATCTAATTAAAAAAATTAAAAATCCGATAAATTACATTAATGATCATTCACTAAATTGATCAAAAGCAAGGGGGGGCAATCGTGAGTTATTTGATGAAAATGAAAATCGCTTTGTGCACCATCATGGCTGCTGCACTGATAACAGGTTGTACTAATCAGGATGCACAGAAAACAGAAGCAACGTCAGAAACAGGCCAAAAAATATTAAAGGTTGCCTGGTGGGGAAATGATGGACGCAAAGAAAGAACACTGAAGGTTATCGAGTTATTTGAGAAGAAATACCCTGATATTAAAGTGGAACCGTCTGATGGCCCGAATGGTGAGTATTGGACAATGCTTGCAATGAATGCCGCAGATCAACAATTCCCTGATGTCATTCAAATGGACTACAAGTATATTGACGAATTCGTGCAACGCAAGCTGTTGTTGCCGCTGGATGAGTTGGTTTCTTCTGGTGATTTGAATATAGCTGATCTTGATGCCTCTTCACTTGCTTCAGGGAAGATCGATGATAAACTGTACGGCGTGGTAACAGGTATTAATGCACAAGGGATCATTTACAACCCTGACTTTTTCACGGAAAACGGGATTGAGCCGCCATCTATAGGCTATACATACGAGGATCTTGCTGAGATCGCAAGGCAGTTGAAAGCAACTGTGGATCAGCCCGGGTTTTATCCGATTGGTTCGGGAGAATTGGATTTCCCTTATTATTTGAGACAACGTGGAACTTCTCTATACTCGATTGATGGTAGTACGCTTGGTTATGACAAGGATGAATACTTGGCGGATTTCTTCAAGATGGAAAAGCAGTTCATTGATGAAAAGTTGATGGCTAGTCCGGAAGAGACCAGAAACCGTACCGCTGACAAAGATAAGCTTATCGTGAACAAGTTAGCAGCGTTTCATATGCTGACAAGTAATAACGTTGTAAGCTACAGTAAATCGACAGAGAAGGCGTTAAAGCTCATTCCGCTCCCGGGTTACAAAGGCGGTTCAGAAGGCAACTATGTTAAGCCATCCATGTATTTTTCCGTCTCTGCTTATACGAAGCAGACGAAGGAAGCCGCATTGTTCGTTGATTTCTTCTTTAATGATTTGGACGCAAACGACATATTGCAAGCTGAGCGTGGTGTTCCAGCTACGGCGAAAGTACGCGAGCATCTGCTCAGTTCGATGAAGGAAGAGGATAAAGAGCAGTATAAATATATGGAGCACGTCGAGCAGCATTCCAGTCCAATTGATCCACCCGTGCCACTTGTAGCAAACAGCATTAATATTTTATTCACCAAGGCTAGAAATCAAATGCTTCAGGGAGACATCACACCGGAAGAGGCTGCGAAACAATTCAGAGATGGCGCAACAGAAGTGTTCGCGGAAGTCGTCTCCAATGGGGAAGGATCTAGCTAAATGAAATTGACGATTAGCAAAAAACTATATAGCGGATTTATATCTATTTTATTATTATTGTGTCTCATTGCCACAGTCAGTTATCTTCAAATCAATTCTATTGATACAACCTACCAAAAGCTCCTTAGTGATCGTGCTGATATCGTAAGTAAGGTTAAAACACTTAGTCTTGCTATTAAGGATGAGAATTTAAGTATAAACACGTTTTTACTTATGGGTGAGGAAGATGACATCACATCTTATCGTGAAGCGGTGCGCAGTTACGCTATGGTCAGTCAGGAGATTCAATCGCGGACAACAGATCCGAATGACTGGCTACTGCTACAAGGACTAGATTTGCTGCAACAGAATTTCACAACTAATGCGGAAGAGATCATTGAATTCAAGAAGCAAAATGAAGTAGAAAATTATATGAAGCTCACCCTTAAAAATGAGCCGATCATCGATAAGTTTATGCAAACGGCTGATCGTTACATAAAAATACAGGAGGACGCTTTGGCGCAAAGTCTTAATGATACGCAAAGTAGTATTGCCGATTCCAAAAGATTTGTTATTATATTGCTCATTGTAACCATATTGGCTGGCATTGGTATTGCTTTCTTCATCAGTCGAATGATCACGTTACCAATCCGAAGAATTACCTCAGTAGCTGAGTTAATTGCAGCCGGTGATTTGACAAGCGAACCAGTTAAAGTGAAAAACCGAGATGAGATCGGTTCACTTGCTGTATCTTTCCAACGGATGACTGAAAACTTACGAAGTCTTATTGAGCAAGTATCGCAAAATGCGATGCAAGTTGCCGCGTCGTCAGAGCAATTGATGGCAGGTGCAGAGCAAACGACCAAAGCAACGGAGCAAGTCGTCGAAATTATCGAGCAGGTAGCCAGTGGTTCAGAACGGCAAATAGCTGTCGTTCAGGAAAGTGTAGCTTTTGTCGGCAATATGTCAGTGGAGTCAAGGAATATCGCTCATAGCGCCCGCGAAGTCGCTGATAAATCGAATGTTGCAACACAGACAGCTGCAGATGGCACGATAGCCGTACAGTCTGCTATACGTCAGATGGAGGATATTCAATCAACAGTTAAGAAAATAGAGGATGGCGTTCATGTACTTGGCTCTCGGTCCAATGAGATCGGCCAAATTGTTGAAGTGATTTCAACGATTGCCAAGCAGACCAATCTACTTGCGCTTAATGCCGCAATTGAGGCAGCGCGTGCTGGTGAAGCGGGTCGCGGCTTCGCTGTCGTATCGTCAGAGGTACGTAAGCTTGCGGAACAGTCCTCACTCTCAAGTAAGCAAATCGCTGAGCTCGTTCGTTCTATTCAAGCAGATACTCAGGTGACGGTCCATAATGTCAGAGAAGGTAATGAAGTTGTCCAAGCTGGTATTATAGCGGTCTCGACCGCAGGCGAATCATTCCTGCATATTCGGGAGGCTGTCGACTCGGTCACTTCCCAAATTAATTCCGTATCCGAAGCGTCTCATCAATTGTCGGAAGACACCGTTAAGCTTGCTGAAACATTGCAGGGAGTAGCAATAGTAGCAGAAGAAACTTCTTCCGGTACAATCAGTGTATCGGCTGCGACAGAACAGCAGCTGGCAACGATGGAGGAAATAACCTCTTCGTCTCAAGCGCTGGCTCTAATGGCCGAGGAATTGCTTCATTCTGTTAAGGATATTAAGCTCTAGGACCGAAGCAGATCGTTATATTCAACCGTTTGTACGATATGTTGTATTGAACTCTATACTTTTATCCAGTGTTATATAAAAATAAAAAGTAAACAAAAAGCGGCAAGTTCCCGACACACACGGGGACTTGCCGCTTGGTATTTATAGGATTAGGATTGTACCGGTGGTGTACCATTGCCCTGCAACCGCAGCGGTACAAAAAAGTCATGTTCCACTTCACTTGCAGGCAGTGGACGACTGAAATAATACCCCTGTATCTCCCGGCAGTCATTCTGCATCAGAATATCCAACTGCCCTTTCGTCTCAATGCCTTCGGCAATCACTTCCATCTGGAGATTCTGAGCCATCGAAATAATGGTTGCCACAATCGCCTGATCGCTCCGATTTTCCGTAATGTCTGTCACGAATGAACGATCAATCTTGAGCTTATGAATCGGGAAATGCTTCAGATAACTCAGTGAACTGTATCCCGTACCGAAATCATCCAGACTGATCTTGACACCCAATGCTGTCAGTTCGTTCAGGATCGCCGTGGATACTGTTGCATCCATCATCATACTCTCTGTAATCTCCAGCTCCAGATATCGTGCATCCAGCCCTGTCTCATGAAGTGCATTCTTGACCTGTTCTACCAAATTGGATTGATGGAACTGCTGGCTGGACAAGTTAACCGATACCGGAATGAGCGGTCCACCACTGGCATGCCAGAGCTTCATCTGCCTGCACGCTTCCCGCAGCGTCCAGTTACCAATCTCATAGATCATACCTGTCTCTTCTGCGAGCGGGATGAATACATTAGGTGCGAGCAGACCTTTGAGTGGATGATTCCAACGAATAAGAGCCTCCACACCAATCATGCGGCTATCCTCGGTACGAATCTGCGGTTGATAATACAGGACCATCTCCTCGCGCTCCAACGCTTTACGCAAGTAACCTTCCAGCTCAATACGTTCATAGAGTTCCGAATCGAGTTGGGCGGTATAGAACTGAAAACCGTTCTTGCCATTCTTCTTCACTTCATACATGGCGGAGTCCGCATGTTTCAGCAAAGAATCTGCTCCCACTCCATGGTGCGGATACATCGCAATCCCGATGCTAGCTGTCACGTAAAAGTCATTTTCCTTTAATCGGTAAGGTAACTGAATGGCTTCTACAATCTGTTTCGCGAGTTCGGCCACCCGAACCTCAGTCGCTTGATCATGGGTCACCACCAGTGTGAATTCATCACCGCCCATACGGGCCAACATGACATTTTCCATAGCTTTTGGATCGGAGGCTTCTATCGCTGCTATAATTCGGTTGCTGACTTCTCTTAGAAATACGTCCCCGACGGAGTGTCCGAGGGAGTCATTAATCATTTTGAAACGGTCTATATCCATTACCATAACAGCAAAAGAATTTCCTTCTTCTTCAGAAGCTTGAATCGTACCCGCCAGCATATCATCCAACTTGCGCCGATTGGGCAGCCCTGTCAGTGGATCATGCAAAGCCTGGTGACGAATGCTCTCCTGAGCCTGCTTCTCCTCAGTAATGTCCTTGATTAGAATGTGGCTTCCCACATGTTTATCATCAATGACAACAGGAACCACAACAATACTAAGGTCCAGAAGTTCACCCTGTACGTCCCTCATTTTGGCCATATAGTGCACCTGCTCCAGACGATTATCATCCCAGTCGATGGAATCAAATTCACTGATCCACTCTATTTCGATCCGCTGAGCAATCTCGTCAATGGAACGATCCATGACCTCTTTTTCAGGATATCCGGTAATCGTCGTTACAGCAACATTTATCCCTTTGACAATGCCTTCCTTGTCCACGGAGATAATGGCATCCGAATGGTTATGATACAAGGCCTGATACCACTGCTCATTCTCATGAATCCGCCGATCTTTCTGAGACATTCGCTGATTGATAAATATGCCAAACAACGTCAAGCCCAGTGCAATAAACGTGCCCGATGCAATCAAATAGGCGAGAATACCTGGCTCAATCTGCATTCCTGAACTAACCATTGCGCCATGTGAATGATGGAACTGTGCGGCTGACATCCCGGTATAGTGCATTCCGGAGATACCCACGCCCATAATAAGACCGCTACCCATCTTGTAAACCCAGGTATGGCTGGATTGACGATAACGGAAGAAAAACATAAGCCACAATGCCGCGAATGAAGCAATGGCTGCAATTAGAATGGATAACACCACTCTGCCTGGTTCATACGTAACAGGGGTCGACATTGCTGCCATGCCCACATAATGCATCGAACTGATCCCTGCAGTCATAAGTACGCCAGCAATCATAAGCTTTCTTATCTTGCCCGATTGTCTACCCGCAATGTTCAAGGCCACCCCTGATGCGACAATAGCGAGTAGAACAGATAAAACAACCTTACCGGTGGAATAGGAAACTTGCGTAGGCAGAACAAATGCCAGCATACCCACGAAATGCATGGACCAGATACCCAGACCCATGGAGACTGCGCCGCAGGTGAGCCATACATTCCGCGCCACCCCGCTAGCCTGACTGACACGGCCTGCAAGGTCAAGCGCCGCGTACGAAGCTAGCGATGCAATAATATAGGATAAAATAACAAGTTCTAAGTTGTACGTACCATGTAGGTGCTCCACTCACTCTGTCCTTTCAACCGGGAAATGCCTCATATGTATGCAAAAATGTAAAAAAGAAGCGAGTGCACTGTCTGGATGACAGGCACTCCCTCCGCATCATTTGACTTGTGAACACAGACTTAGTTCAAGCCGGTGTCATACATCGGAACCCGTTTAATATGAATGTATATAGTCTAAACGTCCTAGCCTTGAAAATCAACACTTTTTTCCAGAAATACGGATGTTTAATAGCTGACATTTTCGCATTCAAATCCAGATCTGAATATCCTATTTGCGTGTCAGTAGCAAACTGCCAAAACCGGAAGTATCTCGATAAGAATTACCTGATGCATCACTCCAGATGGAGACACTGCTTCGCTTGCCATCCCCGGCGCCATCATCATTAACCTGAAGATCGAATCCAATCCATCTTTTCCCTTCAGCCAGAACGCTATCCAGTGGGATCGCCACCTCAACTATATATCCCCCACTTGTTAATCGGGTGGCTGATTTGAAGCTTTCTTTCCGTGCATTTCCTCCAAAAGAACTCTCATTATCAAAGTTAACCCGGTACTGGGCGTCATCCTCCTGGTAGTATGATGTCTGATCTTTGCTCGGGTCGATAAAAATCTCGATCGAATCCTGCTCATGTGCATTGGTGCTTAATTTGCTCCGCAAAGGATCTTTCACGTCTGCCAGTACATATACATACTGTTCATCCCATAGCAGCTGTGCTGTTGCCGTTGCCCCTGAATCCCCAAGTGCCCATACATCTGTGGTGATCGATGTTGCTTTTTTCCAGACCCGATCCTTCTGACCATCTATAACCGGGGTGCCATAAGTAACCTTCGCGTGTTTCAGTGCAGAGCCCAGCTTCAATTTGCCTCGATTGGCAGGTATATTCGGCTGCTGATCGGAAATATCGTTCCATACGATCGTAGCTGTCTTTCCAGCAGCATATTCGTCCATAATTCGAAAATCCAGGGACAGTACCTGCCCTTCTGTTAATAAAGCGGCTGACAAAGGTAGTGATGCGTACACAACATAACCCGTTTTTGTCTCCTGTACGCTGTACACATTTTTATCCTTGCCTTTACCGCCCTCTCGTTTGAACGTATACTGACCATTTACAGGCGGCGGATTTTTCTTCTTAGCAAATAAAATATCTCCAGAAGATGCAGCGACCGTACCCTGCGTTTCTTCCGCAAGTAAAACCTGAACCTGATCACCTTTGCGACGTGTGGTATCCTTTACTTCCACTCTTAAATTCACCTTTTTGGCATCCCATAGTACTCTCGCCTCACCGGTAAACCCGGATGTACCATCTGCCAGATGATGAATATTTAGCCCTCTTACAGCCCCCCAAAGCATATCTTCCTGCCCTTTGCGATCCGGGAGAGAAACACTAGCCTTAGGCGCTGTCCATTCATTGCGATATACCGGAAGCGCGGACGCGTCCACCAATGCCCAATAGGCCGGTTTCGCTTTCAATTTTCGATCAAACAGCAATGGTGCATCTTTACGCCCTTTCACCGGATGATTATCAAGCCATGTGCCATCATCAGCAAGTCCCCACACGGTCACACTATCCATTACACCTCGTTCATCGAATTCGTGGAACAAGTCGAACAACTCACGATAACGGTAAGCCTGCTCTAGCATTAACTCCTCCGTTACAGCCTTCTCCTGTTCCGAAGACCCTGAATAGATGGAAACGTCCAGTTCCGTCACCTGAATGTTCACTCCAAGTGCAGCTACCCTGTTAAAAGCTTCTCGAATCTGTTGCACGTCCGGCCCATACATGGATACATGCATCTGAAAACCAACGGCATCAATTGGCGTTCCTTTGGCTAGCAGCTTCTCAACAAGTTCCACCATGTCATTCAGCTTGCTAGCACTACCCTCCAGCCCGTAATCATTGATGACCAGCACAGCATCGGGATCGGCCTCACGCGCATAACGAAAAGCTAGCTCAATATAATCACTGTCATCCCCGTCACCGTCCACATCTCCAATAATGTCTCTCCACTTGGAGCCGCTCGCCTCATTACGCAGTCCGCCTCCGTCCGAGATGACTTCATTGACGACATCCCATGTGTGTACTTGCCCTTGGTAACGATTCATAATCGTTTGAATATGCGTCTTCATCCGAAGAAGCAACTGTTCTCGCGTGGCTGGCTGTGATACATCATCCGGATGGGTAAAGAACCATTCTGGCACCTGACTGTGCCACAATAACGTATGCCCTCTCACCTGCATGTTGTTTGCTTCAGCAAAGTTCACCAGACGATCCGCCTCGGACCAGACAAACTGCCCCTCACGCGGTTGCATGGCATCCATCTTCATAAAGTTACCTGCGGTAATACTGTTAAAGTGTTTCGTTAACAACTGGGAGTGTGGATCTTGTTCATCCAGTGCAGATAAGTCAATCGCCGCTCCCAGTGCATAGGATGTTGCAAGCGTACTTGCCAGATTCGGAATATCTTCCTCAATTTCAATCTGCTCCGCAGCTGTAATTGATACATCATCAATGTAGAAAGGAATGGTGTCAGCCGGGGTAACCTGCTCTGACTGCTTCCATGGAGTCTCGGCATACACCCTTAATCCAGTTATTCCGCTGTTTTCTCCCGGAACGACGATGTCTGCCTCAATTTTCTTCCACTCGCCTTTGTTCAGCGTCGTAGAAGCAAACGAAGCATATTCACGGTTTGCGGAGTCATCGTTATATTCCTTTTCCAATGAACCGTTAATAACCTGACTCGCAGGTCCTTCATCATACATCGCCCAGAACGACACATGAACGGTACTTCCCTTTTGCAGATGATCCAGCACCTCAATCAGCGGTCCGTGGAACGTCTCAGTCCGAGATGAGGTTTTTAGGCTGTGTGTGCTGTTATGACCGATGCCGGTTACCACCTCCAGATGCTCACTGCCCCGTGAACGCCAATTGCCAAGGTTACCATCTTCAAAATCAGCCGTAAACAGCTGTGCACCAGGTTCAACAGGCTCGCCCGGATTTTCCGGTGCAGGTGTCACCAGACGTACGTTGAACGCATCCAGCAGATATGCACTGGTCGGATCGGCACTCTCCAGATACAACAACAGGTCCGTTCCTTGCTGGAAACTGTATTGCCCTTGCAGTTTAACCCACTCCTGATCCGTTACTTGCTGAGCTGCATTCACTTGATCGTACTGCGCAGGCTGGTTGCCATCCCGACGTTCCACCGTAAATTTCAGATTGGCAGGTACGGAACCTGCGACCAGCTTCACATATCCGGAGATCTCAACTACTGTACCTTTCTCTACTACACCTGTCAGAGATAATGCAGGGCCATTCCATGCCGCTGTTCGTCCCGTGGTCTGAAGTGAATATGCCCCTTCATATGCCTGATCCCCGGTAGCCGCGACAGTTACTCCGCCTCTCGCCATCCACCCTTGGGTCGTACCATCCTCATACGAGTGAGCCAGTAACGTATCACCAGCTGCTGCAGCCTTCACATGTGACCCTTCTGTACCGATACCAGGTAACAAACTGAGAACCATCACAGCTGCCATGCATAACCTTAACCATTTTCCGCCCATTCCATCTCCTCCTCGTAGGTTCATGTCAACATACTATGATTCTGCCAAGCGTCGGGCCTTTCACAACAATGTACTGCATACATGGATATACTCTGTTGATCATTACGCTGGCAACAATCTTCATTGTTGCACGGATGGCATCAGGAACACCTGATGCATGGTCACCAACCTTTACGAGTGAGTATGACTTTTGCCACTCATACTTACTTTTTCGATATTAAGTAAGCGGTTACAAATAAATTTATGTTATTATACCTTTTATTGTCAATACACATAATAAGTGAAAATAACAATCCCTTTAGATTGTTGTTAAGCCTCTATCCAGCGGTGAAAATCAGTGAACTATCTATCATCATAACAAGACGATACGATAAAAAAGCACAGCCTATGGCTGTGCTCTTGTTTGTTCCAAATTATGATTCATTGACTGGTGCTGTCGTCTGACGGATAACCAGATTGGAGGGTTCCGTAACAACAGGAGGAGAATACGCCGGATTTTCGATCATGGCAATCAGATATTCAATGGACTTAATGCCAATGGAATAGATGTTCTGATTCACCGTGGTCAGCCCTGGTTTGAACACCTCAGCATAATACGTATTGTCGAATCCAACAACCGAGATATCCTCCGGTACACGCAGTCCATGCTTTTCAATTTCATGAATCGCACCAAAGGCAGACATATCCGAAGCACAGACAATCCCCGTTGGCTGATCCTGAAGTGCCAGCAACCGCCGGGCGGCCTTGCTTCCCCCATCGAATGAATAATCGCAGATCTCCAGGTATACCGTAGAATACGGAATGCCACATTCTTTCAGCCCTTCCCGATATCCTTCCAATCGCAGATTGGCTACGGCAGGTCCAAGCGTGCCTGAGATATAGGCAATCTTGTGATGCCCAAGCTCATGCAGATGTTTGACACTCATCGAGATCCCGTTCGCGTTATCCGTTGTAATGTACCCGGCACGCTTGCCTAACATGTCTGTATCAACAAACATCGTCGGAATCTCTGCATCCACCAGTTCCTGAATACTCGCGTTTTCTCTGCCTTCCCCGAATACTACAACGCCATCCACATTACGACTGCGGCAATGTTTGATGAACGAGTATGTCGGGTCATCGAATCGAGTAGACAACCGGACAAGATCATATCCACTGTTCTCCAGCGCAGTCTTGATCCCTTCCAGCAACTCTGACACAAACGGGTTCGTAAACGGAACCGTTAACAGTACGCCCACCGTCCATGAACGGCGTTTTACAAGTCCACGTGCGACCACATTGGGTTGATATTTCAATAATTCGATGGCTATATTGACTTTTTTGCGTGTTTTTTCACTTACATCGGGATAATCGTTTATCACTTTGGAAACGGTTGCAACAGATACTCCCGCTTCCTTGGCCACATCATGGATAGAAGCCATCTGATCACCTCAACCTCTTTCAAATCCCCTGTCTCCGGCTGCATTTTCTATAACATCGGCAGGTTTGTCTACCCATTATAGCTTAAAACAGCCTGAAACGGTATGGAAGCTTCCTAATGGTTTTAACGTCTATTCCTGCTGTTCCAGTTTCTTCAAATCCAGAGACAGTTTCTCCATTGTTGTCGCAAATACAGCGAGTTCAGCCGAGCGTGAAGCTTGGCTCCGTGCACCGCGGGACGTATGATCCGACTCCTGCTGCACACTGCTCAGTTTCTTCATGATCTGCTCCAGATTAGACTGAATTTTACCCTGGGCATCCCGGGAACTTGCTGCAAGCTTGCGCACCTCACTGGCGACTACTTCGAAGCCTCGTCCAAACTCTCCTGCATGAGCAGCTTCTATCGCTGCATTCAGACCGACAAGATGACTCTGGTCCGATATCTCGCGAATGAGTTCACCCATTTTTCCAATCTGATGGATCTCCCCCGTCAATTCAGTGAGCAGAACTTGAGCCTGATCCTGAGAAGCAGCTGTTTCTTTCGCTACACTCGAGATCGCCGAAGCATTTTCATTTAATTCACTAATCATGCCCGTAAGCTCTTGCGTAATCTGTGTAATCGCCTGCAATGTATGTTGTTGATCATCGGCAAGCTGGTGTAACTTTTCTTTTTCTTTCTTCTCATAGGCCTCAAGGACAAGCTGTGAATCCAGATTGAACATTTTGCTAAGCGCCTGAATGACAAGATGCCAGGAATCAGGAATAACCTGTTGGAATATGCTCGTTGCAATATCTAGATAGACCATGTAGGTGCCCAGATAATAATCTTCGGACAGACCAATCCGGGAATGCACAAGTCCAATCGCAATCCGTTGCTCAATATATGCGTCGTCAACGACCCCGTCCGTCATCGATAACCAGTACATCTTCTGTGTTTCTTTTAGACGATCAATCGTAGAGAATCGGGCGATCAGATCTACCAACTCGGGATAATTCCCCACATGATTGTAGAAATGATCGACCACTTCATTAACGACTTTTTTAAAAACAGGCCGATGATCGGCAAGCAGAGTTAGATCCCCTGCGGTTAATCCCATATAATCAAGTTGCTTCTGTCTTGTTGCGGAAATACTGCTCATATCTGGTTCAGTCAGCTCCTTAATAAACACGATATTACTTTAAATTGTAAATATATGTATCGATTATAGACTAAAATACCTAAATATACATATACCATTAGAACTAATTCTCTTTAAAATTAACCTTATTTGTCAGCTTTTTAGATTGATAAGACCCTCATCGAACTAAAAAGGCCCTGACCCTGCTGTGAAGGAGCCTCACAGCAGGCATCAGGAGCCTGATCCGGAATGGTTCTTTGCCGATTAGCGATTAAGCAGACTGCCCACATAACGTAGCAGTTCATTCGCACTGGCTGCGGTATATCCATGTTCCTCAATTAACCGTTTAATCACTTCATTCATTCGTTTCAATTGGGTTGCATCCGGTGTTTTGGTTGAAGTTGTGATCTTGACAATGTCTTTCAGGTCAGTAAACAACTTCTTCTCAATCGCTTCACGCAGACGGTCATGGCTGCTATATTCGAACTTGCGCTCCTTGCGGGAGTATGCCGAGATTCGGATCAGAATCTC
Source organism: Paenibacillus sp. FSL H8-0079 (assembly GCF_037991315.1). Lineage (NCBI taxonomy): Bacteria > Bacillati > Bacillota > Bacilli > Caryophanales > Paenibacillaceae > Paenibacillus > Paenibacillus sp. FSL H8-0079. Next base: position 2,038,634 of record NZ_CP150300.1, on the reverse strand, counting down.
TTCCCTGAACGCTTTCTTCGCATTTTCGGAGATCCCGATCTGCTCTTCAATGGAACGCATCAGACGCTCATCCGGGTCCATCTCTTCATCCGTGAGCGGATCACGAATCTTGGACCAGTTGCAGAATGCTTCAATGTTATCGAGGTAATTCTCGAACAACGTTCTAGCCGACTCCTCGAACGAGTACACAAATGCTTTTTGTACTTCCTTCTTAGCCAGTTCATCATACTCCTTGCGTGCAAGAGCGATAAAGTTCAGATAACGCTCTCGCTCTTCCTTCGTAATCGAAGCATGCTGGTCCAGACCGTCCTTGATGGCCCGCAGAATGTCCAGCGCGTTAATGCACTGAAGATTTTGCTTGATCAAAGCACTGGATATCCGGTTGATGACATACCGTGGGTCAATGCCAGACATGCCTTCATCCAGATACTCATTTTGCATCTCGCGCAGATCGGCTTCTTTGTATCCTTCCACTTCTTCACCATCATACATCCGCATTTTTTTCACGAGATCCATGCCCTGTTTCTTTGTTTCCTTCAAGCGGGTAAGTATGGAAAAAATGGCTGCAGTCCGCAGTGCATGCGGTGCAACATGAACATGCTTCATGTCACTTTGCTGAATCAGCTTGGCATAGATTTTCTCTTCCTCGGACACCTTCAGATTGTACGGAATCGGCATGACAATCATCCGGGATTGCAGTGCCTCATTCTTCTTGTTGGAGATAAATGACTTATACTCCGATTCATTCGTATGCGCCACAATCATCTCATCCGCACTGATTAGGGCGAAGCGTCCTGCTTTGAAATTACCTTCTTGCGTGAGTGACAAGAGATTCCACAGGAATTTCTCATCACATTTCAACATCTCCTGGAACTCCATCAGTCCACGGTTCGCCTTGTTCAACTCTCCATCAAAACGATAGGCACGTGGATCGGACTCGGAACCAAACTCCGTAATGGTGGAAAAGTCGATACTACCGGTCAGGTCGGCAATATCCTGTGATTTCGGATCAGATGGACTGAACGTTCCTATCCCCACCCGATTATCTTCGGAAACAAGGACCCGTTCCACCGGCACCTTGCTGATATCACCACCATATTCGGTACGGAGTCTCATCTGGCAGGATGGGCAAAGGTTACCCTCAATGCGGACTCCAATTTCCTTCTCCACTTCAGGACGAAGCTCCAGTGGAATCAGATGCAGCGGTTCCTCATGCATCGGGCATCCATCAATGGCGTATATGGCACCTTTCTCTGTGCGCGAGAATTGCTCAAGCCCCCGCTTCAGCAGCGTCACCAGCGTTGACTTACCTCCGCTTACGGGACCCATCAGGAGCAAGATCCGTTTACGTACATCCAGACGGCGTGCTGCCGAGTGAAAGTATTCTTCGACCAGCTTTTCAATCGATCTATCCAGTCCGAAGATCTCCTGCTCAAAAAACTTGTACCGCTTATGCCCACCTACTTCTTCCACGCCAAACGATTCAATCATCTCATACACCCTGGCGTGAGCCGTCATTGCCGGAGTCGGGTCCTCTCTCAACAGCGCAATATAATCTTCAAATGTTCCGTTCCATGTCAAACGGTCACTCTCTGCCCGATGTTCCGCAACGCGTTCAAAAATATTCATGCTTGGTACCTCCCATGGCTCCTTTAGTGTGATTGTCAACCATTCCGAATGGTATGAAGAAATCAATAGAATTGCGGCTCCTGCTTGAATACCAATCTTGCGGTCCTGTTTAGTCCCGCCACCCTCTGTCCAAACGTCTTGTTTTGTTGTGAAAAGTGTATTACATACCTATGCGGCAATTCGGATAAGTTGACCTCTTTTTTTCAATCAACCGCTTCGAATTTTGGCTTTTCCCTGTTCTATCAGACATCTTGTGCCCTCAGAAAAAAAAGAACGAATATGATATAATGAGGGTTCTAAATTCAGGAAACCGGACAACACATGGCCAGAGGTAGGCCACTTCAGGAAAGGAGCACGGACGATGGCAGTACAATACGAAACCGAATTATATTCGCCTGTGAAGGCTTTCTTCGAGCAGCGTGGCTTCGACGTCAAGGCCGAAGTCAGACATTGTGACCTCGTAGGGGTTAGATCGGACCAGGACGAACCACTGATTGTAGAGATGAAAAAAACATTCAACCTCTCCCTGTTGTTGCAGGGCATGCAGCGCTTGAAGCTTAGCCCGTTCGTGTATCTGGCCGTCGAGCGCAACCGTAGCAAACGCGGAGCCGTGAACCAACGCTGGAGCGAACTGACCGCACTATGCAGACAACTCGGCCTGGGGTTGCTGACTGTCACATTTTACAAAACCAAAGCTCCCCTGATTGATATATTGTGCGAACCATCTGCCCAGACGGCTCTCACTAGTCACAATCAAGTTGCCCGCAAAAGCGGTGTCCGGCGGAAACGCTTGCTCAAGGAATTCGACGAACGCAGCGGAGACTACAATACGGGAGGCAGCACACGCAGACAGCTGGTAACGGCATATCGTGAGAAGGCCTTACGTGTCGCATCCGCTCTACGAACGAACGGAGAAGCCTCTCCGGCCAACCTTGCCAGACAGACAGGTGTAGGTTCTGCCGCGGCGATTCTGCAAAAAAATTATTATGGCTGGTTTGAACGCCTCTCCCGCGGAAAGTATATTCTGACGATCAAGGGAGTACAGGCGTTAACCGAGCATGCACACATGCTTGAGGATAATAATGTGATTGAACGAACCATTAATGAACTTGATGTAACGTATACGGGATCTGCTGACAACCAGGACGACCTTTCACACATTGCTGAAGCAGCAGAGCAGTACTTGAAAAATACAGGCCATATCTAATTCGGAATCATCTGACGTAAAGGATGCGAAAAAATGAGAACGCAAAAACACCTGTAATCTCCAGTGGAGACTACAGGTGTTTTTGTATGTTCTATATAGAAGAATGCTATTAGAAGCTTGCTGCTACTTCGGAAGCCAATTTCAGACCTGCAGTAACGATTTCTTCAGCACGATCTGCAGAAGCGTTATGTCCTTCAACGATAACCAGCTCAGGGTTTTGAATGCCCCAGAAAGCCAATACGTTAGTTACATATTTAACAGACATTTCAACAGAAGCCATTGGCTCTACGGAATAAACGCCACCACGTGCGTTCAACAATGCCACTTTTTTGTCGCCTACGAGACCTACAGGACCTTCAGCTGTGTATTTGAACATTTTACCAGCTTGGCTCAGGTAGGAAATGTAGTTCACCAGTGGAGCAGGAACAGTGAAGTTCCAGAGCGGGAATGCAAATACCACTTTGTCTGCTGCCAAAAATTGATCTTGCAGTTGTGCAGCAAGTGCTGCAGCTTTTTGCTCTTCAGCAGTTGCTTCAATGCCGTTTGCCGCTTTGTAGCCACCTGTAATTACAGTGTTGCCATAGTAAGGAATATCTGTATTGTAGAGATCCAACTCAGTAACTGTGTCACCTGGGTGGGACTCTTTGTATGCGCTCAAGAATGCATCGTACAATTTAACGCTGACTGCTTGATCTGCAGGACGGTCATTTGCTTTTACGAATAAAATATTAGACATGTTGAATTTTCCCCCGTTAGATAAAATATATGAGCGCTTTTCCTGAACTCGCCACAATTGCAGCTTATATAAAGAAACCAACAACTCATTAATTCATATTATATATAAAAATGTTAGTGGATGCAATAACGTAATCACGATGTTCATGAACCAATTTGCAATTTGCTACAATCTATTTTTGATTCGACTCAGCTGCGAGCCGTAAATTCGGATATGGCTTCACTGATCAGGTTCATGCCGAGCAGCAATTCATCACGTCCCGGATGGCTAAAGTTCAATCGAATGTAACGTTGATCCTGTACACCTGTGGAGCATAGCGATCCTGGAAGAAAAGATACACCTTTGGGCAGAGCCGCCTTGAGCAGGGCACCACTATCCAATCCTTCCGGCAACTGTACCCACAGATACATACCGCCCTCAGGGATGTTGTACTGACATCCTTTCCAGCCCGGTCTCTTCAACAGTTCAAGCATCAGTTTGAGCCTTGTCTTATACTCCCGGTTCAGCATGGACAGGTGATCACTCCATCGAAAAGGGGAATGAGCCAGCAGTTGATACAACAGCCGCTGATTCATCGGACTGGACTGACCATCTGCGATCCGTTTAACTGAGGCCATGGCCTGAATCAGCGCAGGATGTCCAGCAGCCCATCCGGTTCGAAGAGCGGGCGCTACCGTTTTGCTAAACGAACCGATGTAGAGAACATGTCCTCCCTGGTCGGCAGTATCCAGTGCAAAGAGTGAAGGATATTTACGATAAAATTCCGCTGGCTCAAGGCCGTCGAAATGAAGCTCTCCATAAGAATCATCTTCCACAAGCAGCACACCATAGCGCGAACACAGCTCAAGGACAGCCTCCCGCCGCTCCATACTCCACAGCGCACCGGTCGGATTCGAGAAGCTGGGTGCAGCAAAAAGCAGCTTCGGTCTCACCTGCTGCATGTGCTGCTCCAAAAGATCTGGCAGTATCCCGTCCCGATCACCCATCACGGGCACTATCTTGGCGCCTTGCATCTCCAGAACCTCAAGACAGCCTGGAGATGTAGGATGTTCAACCAATACGGAATCCCCTGGCTCAAGCAATAGACGCATCACCAGATCGATGGCCTGCTGGGTACCAGTGGTCAACAGAATCTGCTCGGGTACCGTTCGTATGCCTTTGCGTGCATTCCAGTCTTTGTTCAACCACTCTCTCAAGGGTGTGTAGCCTGCTGGCTCTCCATATTGCAATGCGGAGGGGCCTGAACTAAAGACAGACACCGCTGCTTCTTCCAGCAATTTGAAAGGAAACAACTCCTCCGCAGGCAATTCTTCTGCCAGAGAAATGAAATAATCCCTGCCAGACATCTCACGTATATCCCTCAGCGGTGATGACAAAAGCCTGTTGGTACGAGAAGCAAAGAAATATTTCATCGATCCGATCCCCTTTCATCCCTATCGAAACTGAACTCGCAGTCCGCAGCCCTACAACCTATTCCTGCTCGCCATCGAATATGACCGGATGCACACCTGACCTGTTATGAGGATGGGAAGAACTAAACGCGTTCGTCAGGATACCGTCTTCGCCTGCCTTGCATGCAAGGCATAACGTTCAATGGCCTGTGCTCTGCTGCTTACTTCCAGCTTCACGTATATTTTACGCAGATAATTATCAATCGAGCGCCTGCTAACGTTGATCTCACTCGCTATTTTATCATAGGTTACACCCTGAACAATTCTTTCCATGATAAAAGTTTCAGTTTCCGTTAATTCAATGACCCGTTCTTCGGTTGGAGACTCCACAGGTTGCGCCCACTCCGCACTGTTTAACCACGATAATGGAATGGATACATGTCCCTCACGTAACCCCGAGATCAGATGAATCAGCTGGCTAGGGGAAGCCTGTTTCGATAGCATGCCGCTTGCACCAAGACTCATCAGATGACGAAACAGCTTCACATTGTCTTCATCCGTCAAAATGATGATGTGACTATGTGCCGACAGATTCTTCATCTGGGCAATATATTGATCTGCCTGACCCTCCGGAAGACGATAATCCATGAGAATCAGATCAGGCTGGTGAATGTTCACCAGATCGAGCCCTTCTGTTCCGGTCGAAGTCATGCCACGTACCGTCAGATCCTGCTGCTCTTCCAAAATCAATTTTGTACCGAGCATGCTGGTGGGGTGGATATCTACGATGACCACCTGCCATACTTTTTTCATTGTTGTTCCCCCTGTTATGTATTGGACAAATAACTTCTACCTTCTGCCATGATGATTCCATTGTCTATGCGACAGTCCGAGTATAGAAGAAGCATAGGTCGGATTATGTCGAAAAACGGAAAAATACAGGGTAAAGTTGCTAAAAAAGCTCTATTTTCACTGTATTTTGTCATAAAAACACCATGACGTTCATCTTTCCATGCCCGGAAAGGTCAAAATATAGTATAAATTTCCTGCATTTCTATCTAAAAAAGTCGAAAAACCTGCCCAAAGTTCCTACTTATTGCATCTATAAGAAATTGTATCCTAGGACTTCCTTCCGATGCAATCTCTTTTTACTCTATTAAGTAAAGAATTTCATTTTTGCGTAATCAATAGGGGCATGATAGAATGAGGACTGGAAAAATTTTTGTACCTATAAATGACCAGGAGTGATGATATGAAACCATCTGCCCCGCCCTCTGACATCCATCACACCCGGAGCGCCAAAGGCAAGGCCGGATCTTCAATCAAGCTGTTTCTGGTAATGTGGATTGTTCTCATTGCACTAGGAGTCGTTGGAACCTACTATTATAGTAACCATCTCCAGCAACAGATGATTAACCAGCTTCAGGCCCATAATCAGCAGCAGATTGCAGCGCTAAAAACCGACTACGAAAAGCAGCTAACAACGATATCGAAGGAAGTCGCAGACCTGCAAGGGCAAGTGCAATCCTTCAATGAATTGCTGACTTTTACCAAGGATAATGCAAGTGACAAAACGGATAACAGCAACAAACTGTATACCCAGCTGAGCGAAGTCAAAAAACAACTGGAGACACTCCAGAAAAAGATGGACCTGCTCAAATGATTACACCCGTCAAACAGGTTAATCGTTTTTTTATGCTTGCACTCGCTCCTTTTGTTGGATTAATAGTATGCTTGCTGCTGCTTCGTCCTCCACTTGAACCCGGAGGTTTGCTTCCTACCGAACTGTCAGAGGACACCATCACACCCCGGACCCAAGCAATTAGCCAAGAACTTGCGGGGGCAAAAGACGCTGCTGTCCAGACTTCTTCTTCTATTAAAAGAACGACGCAGCTCTATAATAAAACAACAAGTACGATGTCTACACTTGTACAGAAGGCTACTGCCCAGGCAGATCGCCCAGAAACCATTTATAACAAGCGTATTTCATCCAAGCTGGGCGTTCCATTTGAACGGGTAGACAGTGACCGATTGACGATTGAAATGTACAGAGTGAATCCTGGCAGCTATAAGGGCTATGCCATGAAGATCAAGCTAAAAGATCCCACAGCCATGCAGATGGCTCTGGACAGCGAACCTGGACGATCTGAGACAACCATGCAGGCTGTGAAACGTAACGGTGCAATTGCCGGGATCAACGCAGGCGGATTTGCTGACAGTGGTGGCAAACGTTATCCGCTCAGCACAACCGTCATGGACGGAAAATACGTGAATGGTTTTCAGGCCAGCTTCAAAGATCTGTTCTTTGTAGGACTTAACGATACCGGCAAGCTGGTCGGAGGCAAGTTCTTCGATAAAAACTCCCTGGATCGCCTACAACCGCAATTTGGAGCTACGTTTGTGCCGGTGCTACTACAGAACGGGCGCAAAACCGCGATTCCCGCCAAATGGAAAGTATCACCCAAACGAGCACCACGTACAGTCATTGGCAATTATAAGGATGATCAGTTATTAATCATTGTGGTCGACGGATATAATGAGGGTGGAAGTTCCGGTGCTACCCTTGAAGAGTTGCAAGGACGGTTGTACAAGCTTGGGGTCATCGACGCCTATAATCTGGATGGCGGTGGATCTTCCTCGCTTATACTGAATAATCGGGTTGTGAATAACCCTTCAGATGGCAGCCTCAGACCGGTGCCCACACACTTTTTATTTTACAAATAATAGGGTGAAGCATTTCTTTTCTACCTATAATGGGTATAATAGAAGAAAATGAGCTTGTGCAGGAGGTGCGAAGGGTATGTCGTTTTCACTGACATTCTGGATTATTGCAGTCGTATTGACTCTCTTCATTGCAGGCATTCTCACTTCATCCTACAACAATGACAAAACAAAAGGTCTGTAAAGGCCAAGCCTCTCTCCGGAGAGGCTTTTTTAATGCTTTAATACTTCATCCTCGAAATAGCAAGAGACAAGGCTTAAAAGAATGATGCATTTCTTCTAAGCCTTGTCTCTTCCTGTATTCGGGATCAATAGCTAACCGCCCTGTCATTCCGCATGGATATCACAGATTCAGACTGATTGGGTCCACTCACCGACCCACCTTCAACCAATGTCACGTAAATTCGTTCATGGTCGACGGGTTCTCCAGCAATAATCTTAATTAATTGTTCAGCAGCGAGCGATCCCCACTTGCGTTTGGAATAATCAATGCTTGCCAATCTCGGCTGCACGTATTTGCTCAGTTCAATATTGTCGAATCCAATGACATCAATCTCCTGACCAACGCCAAGCACACTGTCTGCCAGACGATCACATAGACCAATAGCCATCTCATCATTGAGGCAGAATACCGCTGCAGGTCCGTCATATACCTGTACAATCTGATCTGCGGCTCGTTCTCCACCGCTCTTCTCAAAATCCCCCGTGATCTCAATCCATTCCACATCGGCTTCACGTTCCGCAACCTGTCTTACAGCCTTTAGACGTTGCACAGAGTCAAACGAACCTTCCGGTCCCGTCACCACATAGATTTTCTTATGTCCCTGTTCAATCAGATGCTCCATGGCAAGTGTCGCCCCGGCTTTGTTATCCAGCAGAACCTGATTAATGTTGGGATGATCCATCTCCCGGTCCAGTACAACGATTTTGTGCCCTCGATCGGCATACTGCATCAGTTCCTCACTCGCAAACGTATGATCCAAAATGATTGCACCATCAATCATCCGTTCCGGAAGCATGCGATGGGATTGTTTGCCGCTGCACACGATCAGGTCATAACCTTGAGCATTACATACGGCTTTCATGCCACTCAGCAAGTCTCCATATACATCTCCGCTAAAATCGGTCAAGAATACACCCAGAATTTTGGATTCCCTCTTCTTCAGTGTTCTTGCAGCGGCATTCGGAACATAGTTCAACTCTTTGGCAATGGCCAAAATTTTGGAACTCGTCTCATCGGTCACTTTGTTGCTGCCATTCAGCGCATATGACACGGTGGAGATGGAAACTCCCGCCTGTTTGGCGATATCCTTGATACTGACCACATTCTTCGCTCCCCTGTTATGTTTATCAGGCCTTCCATAGCGAAAGGCCTGACACATTACTCTTTCCATCCCCCGGATTAAACGAGTCTGAATGATTTCTTTTGGGTATCCCGACTGTTTGCACCTACAAGAACATGGAACTCGCCTCGATCACTGCGATGACTTAAGTCCGAATGGTGATAACGAAGCTGTTCTTCATTTAATGTAAACGTGGCTGTACCACTCTCGCCTGGCGCAAGTGCAAGTTTCACATATCCTTTTAACTCACGCATCGGACGAACCACTTCACCCGTTACATCACGAACATACAACTGAACCGTCTCCACACCTGCACGCTCACCCGTGTTTGTTACACGTACCTGGATGCTCAGGGACTCATCAGCAGTCAATTCATTACTTGAGACTTCAAGATCACCATAAGCGAAGGATGTATAAGAGAGACCATAACCGAACGGAAGCAACGGTTCATTCGGGCTGTCAATGTATTTGGAAACATAACGTTCTTCCGTCTTCTCCGGGTTCAGTGGACGTCCTGTATTGAAATGGTTGTAATAGACCGGAATCTGACCTACAGACTGCGGGAAGGACATCGTCAGACGTGCCGATGGATTCACTACACCTGTCAGAACATCTGCGATCGCTGCTCCGCCTTCACTACCGGGGAACCAGGCTTCAAGAACAGCATCCGATTCATCAATTACACCATGCAGATCCAATGGACGGCCGTTGAAAATAACGGTAGCAATCGGTTTGCCGGCTGCTTTGAGCTGTTTGACCAATTCCAATTGGGCTGCTGGCAGACGGATATATGTGCGTGAGCCACCTTCTCCGCTCATCGCTGAGTCTTCACCCAGAGCGAGAACAATCAGATCTGCTTTGCTTGCCACTTCCAGGGCTTCGGCAATCTGCTCAGATGTAATCGTATGAACATCACTGCCTTGGGCAAAATGAACTTTCCCACCCGTCAGGCGCTCTTGCAGAGCTGTTCCCAGCTTGACTGCATCTTCCTTAACCCCTTCACAGGACCACCAACCCAGAATGTCAGGACTCTGTGCAAAAGGACCAATGAGGGCTACATTAGCTTTCGGTTGAAGTGGAAGAACATTGCCATCATTCTTCAAGAGGACAGCTGATTTCGTTGCCAGTTCATACGATACCTGACGGTGCTCTTTGGAGAAAACAATCTCGCGCTCACGTTCCGGATCGGCTGCACGTAGCGGATTGTCGAACAATCCCAGCTTTTCTTTCAGTTGCAAAATTCGCAGAACGGCTTCATCAATGAGCTCCTCTTCTACTTCACCGCTCTCAATCAACTCAGGCAAATGATGAACGTAACAAGGTGTCATCATCTCCATATCTACCCCTGCACGAATGGCACGATACGCCGCTTCACGGTCATCTTCCGCAGCACCGTGTGCAATCATCTCGCGAATGGAAGCCCAATCCGAGATCAATACGCCATCAAAGCCCCACTCTTCACGCAAAATGCCGCGCATTAACTTCTCATTGCCACTTGCCGGAATACCGTCAACCGTATTGAACGAGGTCATGACCATTTCCACACCTGCATCCAACGCTGCTTTGTACGCTGGCAAATAGTACTCACGCAAGTTACGCTCGGACATGTCCACCGTATTGTAATCCCGACCACCTTCAGCCGCTCCATACGCCGCAAAGTGTTTGACACAAGCTGCAAGGCGATCAGGCTCATCTTTCAAGCTATCTCCTTGATATCCTCTTACAAATGCAGCCGCGAACAAGCTGTTCAGATAAGGATCTTCTCCTGTCGTCTCCATCACACGACCCCAGCGCGGGTCACGAACCAGATCCACCATCGGTGCAAAGGTTACATGCAAACCGGATACAGCCGATTCCCGTGCTGCAATTTCAGCACTTTTCTCAGCAAGTTCGGTATCCCATGAGCAACCAATCGCCAGCGGAATCGGGAAGATGGTTTTGAATCCATGTACTACATCAGCCATGAACAAGAGCGGAATGCCCAGACGACTCTTCTTCATATAAGCTTGTTGCACATCAATGATGGCCTGCGCACCGGACAACCCCAGGATGGAGCCACTGGCATCCACGGACTGCTCCGTGATTCCCATCTCTTCCATAGGTCCTGTGATCTGACCTTCAACATTCGTTCCTTCATAAAAGTTGGCAGTCAACTGAAGAAGCTGAGCTGTTTTTTCCTCCAACGTCATCTGTTTTACCAGGTCTAGTAACTGCTCGTTATTCATCGATAATATCCTCCACTACAAGTTGTTGAAATAAAGAACCCGGCTGCGTTCGGGGAGAGACCGCGCACCGGGTTCAAAATTAATTACTGAACGATTACTAGAATTTCTCGTTTAGCTCATCCAGGTAAGGTTGAACCAGGGACATTTTACTGTTTACCCATTCTTTCCAGTTCGCTTCCAGATCTCCGTTTTTGAGGATCAGGTTGGCATATTCGTTCTGGTAATCGAATGAAGCCTGACTCTTAGCTTTGGAATCGTACAGATTGACATCCCAATCGTATGTTGCAAGTGAGTTGCCTTCTGTACCGAGTTTTGCTTTTTCTTCGAACAATTTCACGGCTCTATCACGGTAATCCTTTTGGATTGCAGGGTTTACAACACTGAAGTCGTCACCGAGCAGGTAGAGACCTTCGAAACGTGCTGGATATTTATCTTCCAATACTGTTCCTTCTGGCAACAAGCTAACCAGTTCTTGGTTCTCATCATATTTCCAATCCGTTCCTTCAAAGCCCATGTTAATGAGCAACTGTCCTTCTTTTGTCGTCGAGTAGTCAATCAGATCCATGATCCGTTCGAATTTCTCGTCACTGATGTCCGGATTGAAGATCAATGCAGACCAGAAGTTAGCTTGCTCCATGTTACGGTATTTCCCGTCATCGCCCACTACGATTGCTGTGTGTACCAGTTCATCACTATCTACACCGAGATTCTTTCTCATATCGGAATCCAGACCTTGTCTGTACGAAGCCAGTCCGCCCAGACTTGTTACTGCAGCTGTACCTGTTACTTTGAAGTTATTTTGACCTTCATTGTTTTTCCATGTGTAGAACTCAGGATTGAGCAATCCATCTTTGTATGCTTTTTGCATCAATTTCAGCCCTGTAAGTGTCTCAGGCTCCGAAGGTCCCCAGTGGAACTGGCCATCTTCACCTTTGTAGAACGGAGAATCGGTCATGGCATGCACACTGTTCGGCATAATGATATTTGTCATCGCATCTCCGGCATTGTAGGACAGAGGTACAAGTTTGTTACCCACTTTGCCTGGATCTTTTTCTTTCACAAGCGCAGCATATTCGTTCAGTTCAGTTGTTGTATAAGCATCTTTCAGTTCAAAACCAACCGCTTCAGCCCAGTCTTTACGAAGCGCAATGACACCAATTTGGTTCGTCAATGGGTCAGCCGGTTTGTTCTCGAAATAGATTGGTCTAGGCAGGACGTATGTTCCACCCGTCAATTCTTCCAACTTATCTCCAAGACCCGTCAAATTGTAAGCTGCTGCCACGTTAGGCCAGCGTTCTTTCCAGTCATCCGGGAATTTGTAGAACAAGCCTTGTTCAATACTGTTCATGGCATCGCCATGCACGTAGTTCCATACCGCTACATCCGGCAAGTCGCCAGAGTTAATCCACAAACGAAGCTTCTCGCCCCATGAATCCCAATCGATATAGTTGTAATCCCATGTTACATTGAACTTGTCTGTCCAGAATTTATGGAACTCATTATCCAAGTTCCCGTTTTTAATTTCCGTCAGGTTTGCTACGGAGATGGTAAGGTTATCTGTATAATTTCCTTCAGCATCCTTCTCGTTACTACCTTCAGAACCACCACTGGAACAAGCTGTCACCACCAACATCAACAGACAGAGTGTGATGGCAAAAAGAGATTTAACTGACAACTTTCTGTTCGTTTCCATGCTTTTACCCCCATGTTTTTAGTCGAATTTGTAGTCCAAATCCTATGTGTTTATCAGGTCTTGATTGCCCCTGTTAATACCCCTTTGGCAAAGTGCTTTTGCAGCATTGGGAAGAAACACATAATCGGCACCATCGTTACAAATACAGCCGCCATTTTCATACCCATTGAGAAATTGCTCGCTTGGGCAGCATCCACACTGGATGCATTGGATGCGTTCGTCTGAGATGTGACGATAATATTTCTGAGTACGTTCTGCAGCGGCAGCTGATCCGCTTTTCGCAGGAATATCATCGCATCGTACCAACTGTTCCAGTAGGCCACACCGTAAAACAATGTGATTGTAGCCATAATTGGTGTAGCCAGCGGAAGAACAACAGAGAACAGAATTCTCCACTCTCCTGCACCATCCAATCTCGCCGATTCCATCAGCGATTCAGGCAAGGTATAGAAGTAGTTCATCATCAGAATCATGTTAAAAGCACTGAAGCTTCCCGCCAGAATAACGGACCACAGCGTACCTGTAAGATGAAGTGATTTCATGATCAGGTACAGCGGTACGATACCACCATTGAAAATCATGGTGAACAAAACCAGGAAAAAGAGAAACTTCTTGAACGGGAATTTGCTGCGACTAAGGCCATACGCCATGCTCGTTGTCAGGAACAAACTGAGCGGCAAGCCGATGGCGAGCAAAATAATTGTATTTTTGTACCCCGACAGAATCGTTCCATCAGCGAACAGCGCTCTATAGGAATCCAATGTGAATTCTTTAGGGAACATCAAAAATGGATTGTCGGCATACTCTTTTTGTGTTGCAAACGAGATCATGATGACATTCCAGAATGGAATCAGAATCATTAAGGCAAGCACAAGTAATATCGCAAATATGAAGTAATCGAGAAGTGTCATTCTTTCCGTGCCAATTCTCGGCTTTTTGTTAGCTTTCTTGCTCATCTCATTTCTCCTCCTCTCTTATCGGAACAAACCGTCTCCGCCAAGCCACTTGGCAAATCTGTCAGCAAGAAGCAGCAAGGCCATATTCACCAGGGAACGGAACAAGCTGACCGCTGTCGAGAATGAGAAATCGGTTGATGACTGGAACGTAATCCGATAGATGTATACATCGAGTACTTCCGATACATTTTTGGTAGCGGCATTCGCCAAGTTGAAGATCTGGTCGAAACCGGAAGACATCAATCCACCAACGGACAGAATAAACATGATCGTGATGGTTGGAAGGATGTTCGGTAAAGTAATTCTGAACATCTGTTGCATACGGGAAGCCCCGTCAATCTGTGCTGATTCATACTGATCCTGGTCAATACCGGAAATGGCAGCCAAGAATATAATCGCGCCCCATCCACTTGATTTCCAAATATCAGTTAACAGCAACATGGGTACAAAGTTAGATTCGGATCCCAGGAAGTTAATCGTTGGCAATCCGAGTAATCCGAGCGCGCTGTTTACCAATCCGTCATATGCCAGCACATTGATGACTACGCCGGATACGATGATCCAGGATAGAAAGTGCGGGAATGTAAGAACGGTTTGGAACAATTTTTTCCCTCTACGCATCCGCAATTCATTCAGCAACAACGCCAGAATGATCGGGAACGGGAACTGAATAATCAGTTTCAGAATATTGATGTACAGCGTACGCCATACGGCATCGATAAAGGTTGGATCACGGAAAACATATTTGAAGTTCTCGAATCCGCTCCATGGACTTCCCCAGATGCCCAGGTTGGCCTTGTAATCTTTAAATGCCAGAGACAGGCCACCCATCGGCATGTAGGCAAACAGGATTAGCCAGACAAGCCCCGGAATAAGCAGGGTATATGTCATTCGGTGCTTCCAGATTTCAGTCCAGAGCGAATTGCCCTTCACGTTTCCCTTCAGCTTTTTGCTAGGTCCTTCGGCTGCAGGTTTCACATTGCATCTCCTCACTCTACTGTGGTCTTGTCGTTGTACAGAAAATCAAACATCGTTCTCAGGTGGTGCTCCCAAAATCTCCATTCATGAGCCCCCGGCGTCTCCACATACCGAAAATCAAAGGCCGTCCCCTGCATGTATTTCGCATAATCGCGATTCATCTCCACGAAGGGGTCACTGTCGCCGCAACAACTGAGGATATCCGGTAAAGGTACACCCTGTTCCAGCAGCTTGGCCGACAGTTTGTAAATATCCTGATCGGCTTTTACCTGTAACCGTTCTCCAAAAACCGCTTTCATTTCCTTGATCATGGTCGCTGGCATATGGGGATCATGAAGCCTTGTCTGGATATCCGTAACGCCGGATAAAGACACTACTTTGCGATATCGCTCTGGATAAGTTAGCCCACATTTCAGTGCACCATATCCACCCATCGATAAACCGGCAACGTACGTTTTCTCCGGATCAGGATTCAGATTGAGCAGACGCTTGCATACTTCAGGTAACTCCTGAGTGATGTAGTGGAAGTAATTCAGGCCGTATTCCATATCGGTGTAATAGCTTCGATTCGCTTCTGGCATAATGACGGTACAGCCGTATTGCGCTGCATACATCTCAATTGTGGTTAAACGCTGCCAGGTACTCGCATTATCGCCTGCCCCGTGCAACAGATATAGTGTACCGCCTGAAGTCTCTCCGGAGTCACTGGACACAACATGTATGCTCGTATTCATGCATAAGGTTGGCGATCCAGTTTCGATCGTTATATGTGCCATAATGTAACCCCTCTCATCAGCGCCTGCTGTCTTTACTCATTCGTTTCTCTGGCGTTGGTTTGCAGGCTGTTGTAGATTCCCTTGTATTACGATGGGTTATCGAAACGATTTTCTCGAATCGTTTCAAAACATAGCCAACGTTGATTCACATGGACTTCATTACAACACTTTTGATGTGGAAGCGATTTCTTCGAATCGTTTCGAATAAATCATAAGCCCGATGAGTAAATCCTGTCAATAACCTTTTTACAAATTTCGCGTTATTTTCTCGAAAACATGCTTTTAAAAGTCTGAATTCGCGCCCAAAGACACTATTATTGCGAAAAAATGAAATTTTAGTCAGTGCTATTACAACTTTAATTGACACCAAACCAGGTTTATACTAACATGGGTTCTGATTTTGCATTCGAATTACGGAAACGTTTCACCAACCGATTTTACTCAGGTTTCACCTGATATTAGGGAGGTTAATATGTCTAAGCAACTTAAAGGCTTCATCCAAACGATTACCGAGCAACAATTGAACGTTTTCTCCATTCGCATATTACAAAAAGGGCAGTTGCTAGCCCATTGGGACCGGGATAAGGATCAGCGCCGGGTACAACATTCCATTAGCAAATCCTTCACCTGTATGGCCGTTGGGCTTGCGCTCGAAGAAGGTCTGATACATCTGGATGCCACACTTGGTGATTATTTCTCTTATGATCATGTACCCATTTCAGAACATAATCTCTCCTCGCCGCGGGACCTGAAGTTACGTGATCTTCTTCGAATGTCTTCAGGCCATGACTCGCCGCCTCTTTGGGCTGATGAACGAGCTTCATTGACCGAGAAGGATTGGGCGAAACATTACATGTCTCTACCTCTGGACCGGATGCCTGGAGAACAATTTACATACAGCAGCGGTGATACGTTTATGATCTCGGCCATGCTACAGGCTGCTACCGGCCAAACCGTAAAAGATTACCTGACTCCACGGTTGTTTGAGCCGCTTGGCATTCATGATGTAGAGTGGGAAACCTCTCCACTCGGCGTAACGCTTGGCTGTGCTGGTCTTTGGATAAGCAATGAGGAACTAAGTCGATTTGGTCAGTTATTGCTGCAGGAGGGCTACTGGGAAGGCAGACAGCTTGTACCTGCGGATTGGATTCGACAGGCTACGTCCCAGCAGATCGAAACGACTGGAGATGGTGATTGGGGAAAAGGTTACGGGTATCAGTTCTGGATGTGTTCTCATGATGCTTACCGTGCCGATGGTGCCTATGGTCAGTTGTGCATCATCCTTCCTTCAAGGGAAGCGGTCATATGTATTAACAGTGAGGAAGAAAATATGCAGGGCATCCTGAATGCCGTATGGGATGAGATTTTACCTACATGCATCCAACCTTAGTTTACGTATTTTCCTTTTATTCATTTGGAATAGTACGATCGGGTGGATAATAAATAAAACTAAAACAAAAAAAACGCCACGGGGTCAATGGACCCCATGACGTGATTTCTTACCCGTGCTGTGGAAGCTGAGTCATTTCATCTAAACATTGTGCGCATATGTAACGCTCTTTGAACTCGTTGACTTCCTCGATGGATCCGCAGAAAATACATTTCGGACGATATCTCTCCAAGATAATATGGTCCCCTTGTACTAAGATCTCTACAGGATCTCCCTCATTCATTTGATACCTTTTACGCAAAGATTTAGGCAATACGATCCTACCTAATTGGTCAACTTTGCGAACTACTCCAGCTGGCTTCATAGCTACGGCACACCTCTCCTATCTTACTCTAAATTTCTAGGTACATTTGTACTATGTTTATAGATTCGCCAACATTTTGTCGAATCCTGCTGGAAATAAACATTTTTTGTCCTTTTTTTTGAAAAATGTTTTTTTACCGAATTCTAGCCGTCATTAATAACCCGAATTTAACCCTCTAACCCCGGAAAATTAAGCTGACGCAATGCTTCATACACAATGATTGCTGCCGAATTGGACAGATTTAATGATCTAACGTCACCAGTCATTGGCATTTTCATACATGTGTCGGGATTGGCAGCGATTAATTCAGGTGGCAGGCCTTTAGTCTCTTTACCAAAGACAAGGAAATCCCCATCTTGAAATTTAAAATCACTGTATCGGTTCTTCGCCTTCGTAGTTGCGTAGAAGAAACGACCTTCCGAATACTTTTCCTGAACCTCTTCGAATGAATCGTGGTATTCAATATGAACGGCATGCCAGTAGTCCAGCCCTGCCCGTTTCAATGTAGCATCATCTGTTCGAAATCCAAGTGGACGCACGAGATGCAGATGGGTACCAGTCGCCGCACAAGTACGCGAAATATTCCCTGTGTTCGCCGGGATTTCTGGTTCAACCAGAACGATGTGTAAAGCCATATGTGTTCAATCTCCTTTTCATTTCATGTTGACGACAACCCTCTAATCTTAAAGAAAAGCCCTCCACACGTCAATGTGGAAGGCTCTGGTAAGGCATAGGATTAGACACGAAGGTCCATGACACAGTACCTATACTAATTTATCCATTTGTCTTCTGGAAGTGGCTCATGAAGTCTGTCAGCGCCTTAACACTCTCATAAGGAGCTGCATTGTAAATGGAGGCACGGAGACCACCGACACTGCGATGTCCTTTCAGACCTACGAATCCTTCTTCCTCGGATGCTTTAATGAACTTTTTCTCCAGTTCCTCCGAAGCAAGACGGAAGGTTACATTCATGAGGGAACGATCTTCTGTTTCCACACAACCACGGTAGAAATCACCGGAGGAATCAATCGTGTTATAGAGCAATTCCGCTTTTTTCGTATTTTTTTGCTCAATACCAGCCAGTCCGCCCTGTTCTTCAATCCATTTCAATACTTCATTCACCATATAGACCGAGAAGGAAGGTGGCGTATTGTATAGGGAGTTGTTGTCTACATGTGTGCTGTAACGAAGCATGGTTGGAATCGTTTTAGGCGATTCGCTCACCAATTCCTCACGAGCAATCACAACCGTAATTCCGGATGGACCCAGGTTCTTCTGTGCGCCCGCGTAGATCATGCCGAATTGATTGAGATCGAATGGTTTACAGAAAATATCACTCGACATGTCCGCAATCAGAGGTACTGAACCGGTATCCGGGAATGACTTGAATTGCGTACCTTCAATCGTTTCGTTGGAAGTCAGATGCACATAAGCCGTACGTTCAGGCAAACTCAGATTCGAAACATCCGGCAATTTCATGAATTTCTCTGCTTCCGAAGATGCAGCAACATGTGTCTCGCCGATCAGCTTCGCCTCAGACAGAGCCTTCTTGGCCCAGCTGCCAGTCATTACGTAACTTGCTGTCTGTCCTGCTCCGAGCAGGTTCATGGGCAGCATCGCGAACTGAGTGCTCGCACCGCCCTGCAGAAAGAGAACCTTGTATCCTTTTGGATTGCCTAGAAGCGACAACAAGCGCTCCTGAGCTTCATTATGTACAGACTCGTACACCGCTCCACGGTGAGACATCTCCATAATCGACATGCCTGTATTACGAAAATCTACAAATTCCGCCTGTGCACGCTCCAGTACCTCAAGTGGTAACGCCGCAGGCCCTGCATTAAAGTTATACGCTCTTTTTGTCACAAAATCCCCCGCCCTTTCCATCCGTAGCTGACATACAAAGTAAATATTATCGCTATGATATCAGTATTCTCTATCTGCTTCAAGGGCAATATGCACTGAAGTGTTGAATTCAGGTCATCAAATTCCTTTATCACCCTGCAAAGTTAAAGCACTACATTGTTTAATTCAAGGAAAAGCCTCCGAGAGCGTGTCCCGGAGGCTTTAAGTTGGAACAAGAGCTGTTCCGACCCCGACCGATTAGCAGTCGAAGTAGAGGCTGTACTCGTGCGGATGAATGCGGATCGCTACTGCTTTCGCTTCATCACGTTTGAGGTTGATGTAGTTTTCAATGAATTCTTTCGTGAATACGCCGCCTTCAGTCAAGAACTCGTTATCAGCTGCCAATGCATCCAGTGCTTCTTCGAGGGAAGCTGGCACACTGCGGATGTTTTCTTTATCCGCATCAGACAGGTCATAGATGTTTTTGTCGAGCGGACCATATCCAAGCTCAGTTGGGTTGATTTTACGTTTGATTCCATCCAGACCAGCCATCAGCATTGCGGAGAATGCCAAGTACGGGTTAGCTGTGGAGTCAGGTGTACGGAACTCGATACGACAACCTTTAGGTGTCACAGCTGCAACCGGAATACGAACTGCTGCAGAACGGTTACCTTTGGAGTAAACCAAGTTTACTGGTGCTTCGTAACCAGGTACGAGACGTTTGAACGAGTTCGTACTAGGGTTAGTCAAAGCGATCAGTGCCGGAGCATGGTACAAGATACCTCCGATGTAGTGCAAAGCCATTTCACTCAGGTTAGCATATCCCGTTTTGTCATAGAACAATGGGGAATCGCCATCGAAGATGGATTGGTGAACGTGCATTCCGCTACCATTATCACCGAACAATGGTTTTGGCATGAATGTTGCTACTTTACCATATTGACGTGCAGTGTTGTGCACGATGTATTTGTATGCAAGCAGGTTATCTGCTGTTTTCTTCAGTGTATCAAAACGGAAGTTGATTTCGGCTTGACCCGCTGTCGCCACTTCATGGTGATGACGCTCGATCGACAGGCCTGCTTCTTCCAAAAGGCGACACATTTCGCTACGAATGTCTTGTTGTGTATCCACTGGCGCTACTGGAACATATCCGCCTTTAGTGCGAACTTTGAAGCCAAGGTTTCCGCCTTCTTCTTTGCGGTTCGTGTTCCAAGAAGCTTCTTCGGAATCTACGAAGTAGGAAGAGCTGTTCGTGCCGCTCTCATAACGTACATCGTCGAAGATGAAGAACTCGGATTCAGGTGCGAAGAATGCCGCTGTACCTACACCGCTCTCTTGCAAATAAGCTTCTGCTTTAACAGCGATGCTACGTGGGTCACGCTCATAACGCTCGCCATCCGGAGTGAAGATATCACACATAACATTCAATGTAGGGTGTGCAGTGAACGGATCGACATAAGTCGCTTCAGGATCTGGCATCATAACCATATCGGACTCTTCAATTCCGCGGAAACCTTGGATAGAAGAACCGTCAAAAGCTACTCCATTTACGAACGTGTCTGCATCAACAGCCGAAGCTGGTAACGAGATGTGATGTGCACGACCAGCTAAATCTACAAAACGAAAATCTACCCACTCGATGTTGTTCTCTTGAATTGATTTCAATACGTTTTCAACCGACATGTATTCGTCCTCCCAAATATTCCGAACATTAAACAACCCCACTAAGAAAATGTCTAAATTCGAATTTTTTTCTGTCGTCATTATAAATTTTAAAACATGACATCGTCAATACTTATGTAAGGTATTTTTTGCGAGGATGTTAGATATACTCACATTTTATAAATAACCTAAATTCATATAACAACAAATTGATTATACATTTAACTGGTTTAATGCGGTAAAGCGACCCCTATTTTAGCCTAAATCATGGAAAAAACTTCACATCATAAATGTTTCTTATCACTATTGATTAATAAATACGTTCAAAACTGCAAAATATGCAAAAAACCGAGCATCTATCTGATTCCGTCGCAATGAACGAGACCAGAGGAGATGCCCGGATGATGATCCAGACCTTGACTATGAAATTCTTATTACACCCCTACACGTGCCGGGAAAAATTCTGCCGGTTGTTTGGCTGTACTGAATGATTTACCCACGATTGGTGCCAGTTTCTCCAGATCCTGCAACAGGTTGGCGAATTGGTCAGGGAACAAGGACTGCACACCATCTCCTGTCATGGAGTTATCCGGATCGGTATGCATTTCAATGATCAGGCCATTGGCACCCGCAGCAACGGAAGCTTTCGTCATCGGTTCCACCAGTTCACGGCGTCCAGTACCATGGCTCGGGTCTGAAATAACCGGCAAATGGCTCAGAGACTGCAGAACAGGAATTGCGGACAGATCAAGCGTATTCCGTGTGTAGGATTCAAACGTACGAATACCACGCTCACAGAGCATGACATTCGGGTTACCACCCGCAAGAATGTATTCAGCCGCATTCAACAATTCATCGTATGTCGCACTGAAGCCACGTTTCAACAATACTGGTTTGCCACACTCGCCCAATTTGCGGAGCAGGTCAAAGTTCTGCATGTTACGTGTACCTACTTGCAGAATATCTGCGTACTCGGCACAAATATCCACATACTCGGGTGTCATAACTTCTGTAATGGTCAGCAGGTCATGTTTCTTGCCTGCTTCTGCCATCATGATTAATCCCTCTACGCCCGTTCCCTGGAAGCTGTAAGGACCTGTACGTGGCTTAAATGCACCCCCACGCAACACTTGCCCACCAGCAGCTTTCACAAGCCCGGCAATCTCATCAATCTGCGCAGCGGATTCAACCGCACATGGTCCGCCCATGACAACAAGTTCTTTTCCGCCGATATCTACACCTTTGATGGAGATCACCGTATCTTCCGGATGGAAGTCACGGCTTGCCAATTTGTAGGACTTCGAGATTTTCACGACATTCTCGACACCTTTCATTTGGCGAAGATGCTCCTGCATTTTAGGTTCAACTTTGCCAATCAAACCAATGATGGTACGATCCTCTCCGCGAGAGATGTGCACCTGAAGCCCTTCTTTTTCAATAACTGCAACGATATCCTGAATCTGTTCCTCCGGAGTAGCCTTGCCTGCAATAACGATCATATTAATTCCCATCCTTCCTTGTATGAGAGCACAATAATCTCTTAACGTGCGTCTGATTAAATTTGAAAACTCTGTCATGCTTAAACGCTTGTTCGCTTTTAAGCTTTTATCCGTTAAAGCAAATATACCATAGTTCTCCTATTGCGTCAAGGTACACATTCCTTATCCATATACAAAAAAGAACCCTGCTCCGCAGGCTCCGAATTCGGTTCCGCGTAACAGGATTCTTCTTATTTCGTTTACAACTTTTGCACTTCACTTACATGTGCTTGCCCTATGGTGTACGTGTTTTTTCTCTAACTGGTGGCAGCAGTTTGCTCATGTTCACGGTACGCTTAATTTCCCACGTCTCCGGCTTGTCATGTTCATACTGCTCCAGATAAAGGATGACTTCCTTCGTAATCGGTGTTGGTGTTGAAGCACCCGAAGTAACCGCCACCTTATTTACACCTTTCAGCCATTCTTGCTGAATCTCGGAAACATCAGATACACGGTAGGCCGTAACCCCCGCGATTTCCTCCGACACTTGTGCCAGACGGTTAGAGTTATTGCTGCGAGGATCACCTACAACAATGACCAGATCAGACTGCCCCGCCTGTTCAGCGACAGCTTCCTGACGCACTTGAGTCGCCAGGCAGATTTCATTATGAATCTCTGCACCCGGAAACTTCTCCAACAGACGGCTCATAATATGCTTGATATCCCATTGGCTCATCGTGGTCTGATTCGTAATAAGAATTTTGCCTGGAGGAACGTTCAGTTCATCGATCTCTTCTTCCTTCTCGATCAGGTGAACGAGGTCTGGCGCAACGCCAACAGCCCCCTCTGGTTCAGGATGATTCTTTTTACCGATATAGATGATCTGATAACCTTCTGCAGTCTTCTCCCGAATGAGATCATGGGTTTTGGTTACATCAGGGCATGTTGCATCCACTGTCGTCAACCCTTTGTCCCGTGCCAGCTTGCGCACTTCTGGAGAAACGCCGTGAGCTGTGAAAATAATCGTGCCACTCTCCACTTGGCTCAAAATATCCATCCGGTTCGGACCATCCAATGTAATAATACCTTCATCTTCAAAGGAATCCGTCACATGTTGGTTATGCACAATCATACCCAATATATAAATAGGTCGTGGTAAATCCAGATTGCGTGCCGCTTGACGCGCGAGCACCATCGCATCCACAACGCCGTAACAATATCCCCGCGGTGAAATTCGCAGTACTTCCACTTGGTTGCCACCCGCTTTCTTTCTCGGCAACGTTGCCGATGTAATTGCAGTCCTGTCTATTATACCTTTATTCGATAGGCGGAGCAAAGACAACCGGCAACCAGATAATAAAGGTGGTTCCTTCTCCACGTCTGGTCACAACCTCAACCGAGCCATGGTGTTCCTCAATGATCCACTTGGCAATCGAAAGTCCCAGACCTATGCCAGGTGTAGCCCCGCGCGATTCATCTGCCCGATAGAAGCGATCAAAGATGAACGGTACTTCGTCCCGATCCATGCCAATACCGGTATCGCTGATGCGCAGTCCTACCTGACCTTTGTACAGTACGGCATCAAGTGTCACGGAGCCTTCTGGCGTGTATTTAAACGCATTTTCGATGAAAATAAACAGCATCTGTTGCAGATAATCCTTGCTGCCGTTCACATAGATACCGTTAAGAATCGACAGATCACCTGGACGCCAGTCCGCATGATGATCCAAGAATTGCGATCTTCGCGCGACTTCCTGCACCAATATCTGTAGTGGTACCGGATTCAGTTCAATTTTCTGCCCTGTATCCGCTCTCGCCAATGACAACATGTCACTGATCAATCTGCTCATACGTTTACCTTCATCGGCCATGTCTTCCAACGCCTCGACGGACATCTGTCTTACCGTTTCTTCATCCAGATTCGGTCGGTCTGTGCCCTCCTGATCCCACAGCTTCTTCAGGAAGTCCACGTTCCCGCGAATAGTCGTCAGCGGCGTACGTAGTTCATGCGAAGCATCAGATACAAAACGGCGCTGGGCAGCATTCGTCTCTTCCAATCCACGGAAAGACAATTCTGTACGCTCAAGCATGTTATTCACCGTTTCGATCAAACGCCCGATCTCATCCTTCGGCCCCGCATATTGAATTCGCACACTAAGATCATCGCCGGATTGGATCTGATTCGCAGCATCAATAACATTCACAAGCGGACGCATCGACTTCCGGGCCAGAACAAGACCTGAAGTTATAGCCAATGCCATCGCCACCAGCCAGCCAAAAACCAAAATATTAAGCAATGCCTCCAGCAAGCGCTCCTGTGAACTTACATTGGCACCTACCTGAAGAATTCCTCTGACTTCATTGGTTCCCTGAAGAGACAGTGGCAATTGATTCACCAGAAACGGCGTCCCATCCACATAGATCTTGGATATCCCCCGTTCTTTGAGAATTTCATTGGATTTCAATACCGGAAACTGAATCCCTAATTTTTCCATATTACCGGAAATTCTGCCCGAACGGCTCTGATAATCCCAGAGTTGAATATAAATTTGCGCCTCCTGAAGCTGGCTCTCTGTAAATGGGTCCAGATCCAATGACTGCGAAAGAGGATTCACACCAATTTGCTCCGTAATCCGGGCACTCTTCACCTTCAATTGCTGTTCAACTTCCTGATAGGAGTTAAAATAAACAAAGGCATAGATCACAACGCCCCAAAAGATAAGCACGGCCGCCAAAATGCCAGAATACCATGCGGTTAGTCTTAACCGAATGGACATGTCAGGAGTCACCTCTCAGAATATAACCGGCTCCCCGGATGGTCTGGATGAGACGTTTGCCACCGTATTCTTCAGTCTTCTGTCTGAGCATGGCAATGTACACTTCAAGCACATTAGACTCACCGCTGTAATCATAACCCCAGATTTTATCCATAATCAGATCGCGTGACAGTACTCGTCTTGGATTTTGCATAAACAGATTCAACAGTTCGAATTCCTTGGCAGTCAGTTCCAGACGTTGACCATCTCGTACTACTTCACGTGAGTCATTGTCCAGAATGATATCTTCATACATCAGACGATTGTCTGGTGTACCCGCAATATCTGACTTGCGGCGCAGCAATGCACGGACACGTGCCAATAACTCTTCCAACGCAAACGGCTTCACGAGATAGTCATCGGCCCCTGTATCCAGTCCAGTCACCCGGCTCTGTACTTCATCCTTGGCCGTAAGCATCAGCACAGGCACTTTGCTACCTGCTTCCCTTAATCTGCGACATACCTCAAATCCGTCAATCTGCGGCATCATCACATCCAGAACAACGATGTCCGGCTCCTTGTCCATCAGTTTGCTGAGACCTTCAGCTCCATTGGAAGCGGTCTGTACCTCATATCCTTCAAAAGCCAGCCCGCGGCGGAGCATGGACACAATTTTTTCGTCGTCATCCACAATCAAAATAGTTGAGCGCATGGTCTTTCTCCTTTATCCTAACGTTTTATCCCATTGTAACAGGCAGAAGCACAATCTGCATCTTCAAGTAAGAGTCTCCATTCAAGCGTGCTCCATTGTTATCCCGTTAGTTCTGGGCAAAAAAAACGGAAGGGCCTTCAAACCCTTCCGTTCTTCCAATCCTTAATCCAATATTATGGTTGTTGCTGCTGTTGTGTATCCGTTGTTTGTGAAGTATCAAAATCATTTTTGTTACCGATTTTGATTTTCAGATCCATCTTCTTACCGTCACGAACCACGTTCAGTGTCACTTCACTGCCGATTTCCTGTTTCTTGATAAAATCAATCAGATCCTGACTTGTCGCGTACGGCGTACCATTGGCACCTGTAATGATGTCATATGCGCGAAGATCTGCTTGGTAAGCTGGTGATTGGAAGATCGTGCTGGCTACGACAGAACCTTCGGTCACATCTGTTCCCATTTGTTTAGCGACTTCAGGTGTGAGAGCCATCAAAGATGCACCGATAAATGGTACGGGCTCTTTGGGAACTTCTTTGTTCTCTTTGAGATATTTAACCGCTTCAGAGATGACGCTTGATGGGATCGCAAAACCAATCCCTTGTGCATCTGCACTGACTGCAACGTTCATGCCGATAACTTCCCCGTTCAGGTTAAGCAACGGACCACCGGAGTTACCCGGGTTAATGGAAGCATCGGTTTGCAGCAAGTGGCTATATTCACGTGTTTTACCTGTTTCTTCATCCGGAATGCTGATTGTACGTTCTTTGGCACTCAGTACACCTGCTGTAACGGTGTGTTCGAAGCCTTCAGGGTTACCAATAGCTACAAGCCATTCACCGACTTGCGTACTGTTGGAATCGCCCAGTGGAGCTACAGGGAACGCATCGTCACCACTGTTTTTCTCAATTTTCAATACTGCCAGATCCAGATCGAAGCTGCTTCCGAGCAGTTTGGCTTCATAAGGCTTGCTGTTGTTCTCCAGCGTAACCTGAATCACATCTGCACCCTGAACCACGTGCTGGTTCGTCAGGATATATCCTTCTTTGTCAAAAATAAATCCTGAACCAATGCCTAGTGGAACCAACTGATTACTGCTTTGCTGTTGTTGCTGCTGGCTCTGGCCTTGATTACCTTCCGTTCCGCCACCATTACCGAAGAAGTATTGGTACAACGGATCGCTTGTATTCGATCCGCCTTGACCAGTACCTGTGCGTGAGGACTGCTTCGCAAGTGTTTCGATTTTGACCACTGCTGGACTTGTACTCGTTACTACGGAAGACACATCTTCTTTACCTGTTGGCAGTAACGACGCTGTCACATTGTTGCCTCCGCCTGTGTTCGTGGACGTTTCCTGTCCCGAGCTTTCATTGCCTGTGTTCGTAAGTGCAGTCTCCGGTGTGAACATGTTCGTTCTGTCGGCTGTGTACATGAGAACGGTAATGACCAGCATGCCGGCAATAAAGGAGAACAGAAGTGATCTTACGGAAGAACGCGGCTTTCGGTTATTATAATTCCAGTTGCCTTTGCCGCCATTCCCTTGATCCCCACCGTTACCTGAGCCGTTTCCGCCGCCTCCGGACGATCTTTTCGCTTGCTCGGATGGTTCACTATTATAGTAAGTAGGTACGGGTCTCACCGGATCAGGTTTTGTAATCTCTACATTACCTTCTTCACGCTGATTGTTGCTTCCCATGTGATTTGCTGTATCTTCCTGATTCACGGACTGAAAAGGTCCATAAGAATAATAATAGGAGGATTCGTCCGTTCCGGAAGAATTGCGGTTCTCCGTTTGTTTGGTTTCGTTTTCCTCGTCTTGACGGTTCGATCTATAATTACGTTCGTCCATGCCTCTCTACCTCCCAATCTCTTATTCCCAAGAGATATTCTTTAACTGTCCTTATTTTGTACTTTAAACCTTAACCGTACCTTAAAAACAATTAAAAAGGAGATAAAAGCACGTAAGAATAGATTATTTCCCCCGTCATGACAGCATTTTACCCTTTCGTTTTCACCCAGCCTTGACGATGCGCATAGATAGCCAATTGTGTACGATCATCCATCTCGCATTTCATCAGCAGGTTGCTCACATGTGTTTTGACGGTTTTGATACTGATATGTAATTCTTCTCCAATGTCTTTGTTGGTCTTTCCCTCTGCAATAAGCAACAGCACTTCCTTCTCCCGTTCAGTCAGACCTGATTCACTCTCTCTCGCTGTACGCTGTCTGATTCCCCGAGTCAATGCCTGCGATACATCACCTGTCATCACAGGCATGCCTCTATAAGCTCCTTGAAGAGCATAGATCAGTTCTTCCGCAGAAACGGTCTTCAGCACATAACTGACCGCTCCGGCTTCAATCGCTTGAACAACAAGATCATCCTCCAAGAAACTCGTGAGCATTACAATCTTCATCTTCGGAAATTCAGTCATAATGGCTTTTGTTGCTTCAGCGCCATTCATTATAGGCATCATCAGATCCATCAGGATCAAGTCCGGCATTTCACTATCATTTAACTTACGCAACTGATCAAGCGCATCCTGTCCATGGCCCGCTTCTCCCATCACATGAAAAGTAGGCTCCAGCATCAGATACGTTTTTAACCCCATTCGCACCATGTCATGGTCATCCACAATCATCACGTTTACTTTACCGCTCAATTCGTCTCCCCCTCTAGTTCACTCAGGAACGTTCGGGAATTTCGGGATGAATACCCGTACCGTTGTTCCCGCTCCCGGCTTCGATATAATCTGAACTTGCCCACCAAGCTTCTCCGCTCGTTCACGCATGGTGGATAATCCGTAGGACCCTGGACGCTCAGCTTGCTGCAAAAATCCCTGACCATCATCGCTGATGCTCATGCTGATCTGATGTTCACTCTCCCGTATGGACAGACTGACCATCCCCGCCTCTGCATGCTTCACTACATTAGCAATGGCCTCCTGAATAACAAGAAACAGCTGGTGCTCAATGGCATCCGAGATTCCGCCATCCAGTTCCAGCTCTTTCACACCTTTAAGACCATTCTGCCTGCAATAATCAGGAAACCAGCTATCCAGTGCCGCGGACAGATCACGCCCTTCCAGCTCCACTGGTCGAAGTTGGGCAATCAGTCCACGCATCTGACGTTGTGCAATATGTGACATCTGAATCAATTGGTCCAGTACTTTACCGCCATGTTCCGGATTCTTCTCTAGCAGACGCGGCAAGGACGAAGCCGACATATGCATCGCAAACAGCTGCTGGCTAACCGTGTCATGGAGATCTCTTGCCATTCGTTTGCGTTCTTCAAGCACAGCCCGCTCCGAGGCTTGCTCCTTCTCAATAACTTCCTGCTCACCGAGACGCTGAAGCAGTCTCATCTTTTTCTCAATCGAATCCATCATGACATTGAACTCCTGATAGACACGACCGAACGAAGCGTCATCCACCTCAGGCATGCGCACCGCCAGATTGCCCTTGGACACTTTCAACATGTTGAGATCAAGCAGGTCAATCTTGCGCTGAAGGCGCAGAGCAGCAATGTATCCGGTGATAACGGTGGCCAGCACAACAACGGCAACATAGGTCCATGCCCGCTGACGACCAGCCCCCATCAATACCTCTCCATACAATAGATAGAATCCACCCAGCGTAATCAGACCGGTTAGCGCAAAATACATCATCAGTTCCCACTTATTGGCCTTGAGAATGGTTCGAATCATGCATTAACCCACCTTATTGACTTTGACGTCTCCGATAAACACACTTACAATAATCCGCACCTTTTTGCTTGCTTCACGATAATGGGCCGTTTCAGCCTGGGCACTACTCAGGAATCCGCCACGTTTCTGGTTCAACAATGACATGTCTCCAATGAAGGAATTCGTCGTCACCGTCACACCCAGGTCCATATCTTCTGGAACAAATACTTTCACATCCCCAATAAATGAAGAAATGACAATCTTCGTCTCCCCATAAGGAATCTGTGCTTTGGTCAAATCAATCACCGTATCTCCGATAAAAGCCGAGATGTTCATCGGTTTCAACGAGAACACTTCCTGTCCCATGTACAGATCGCCAATGAATGCTGATTTATTAATGGTATTGCCACTGCCACCATAGTAGCTAGAATCATCATACTGGTCATTGTCATCATATTTTTCATATTTCTTTTGAGTTGAACCGTGAGCGTTGTGCTTCTGATACTGCTGATGTTCATAGGAAGCCAGGTTTTCCTTAGCTGTATTGAACGAGCCATATGAATCGTTCTTCTGTTCCTGTTTCGGTTTGCCAAATGTTTTCTCGAATTGTTCGTCAAACGAAGATGGCATCTCCAGATCCTCAGGGGACAACGGTTTATAAGGTTGCTCCGGTGCTGGAGGTGGCTGCATCTTGTCATGATGTTTCCGATCACGACGTCGTGGCCCAATCAGTACGAACAATCCTCCGC
Source organism: Paenibacillus sp. FSL H8-0079 (assembly GCF_037991315.1). Taxonomy (NCBI): domain Bacteria; kingdom Bacillati; phylum Bacillota; class Bacilli; order Caryophanales; family Paenibacillaceae; genus Paenibacillus; species Paenibacillus sp. FSL H8-0079. The sequence goes on along the minus strand of NZ_CP150300.1, from coordinate 2,008,345 downwards.
CAATCAGCATAACCGGAATCAGATAACGGATGAACTCCCCCATGGAATAATCAATCCATCCCAGGTTGCGTGCAAGAAAATATCCACCGATCGCCAGGACAATTACCGGTCCAATGAAGGCGTAACCCCCATTGCGACGAATCTCCGAAATTCCTTTGACCCCCCACCAGATTAGAAATAACGGCCAATATGTTCTGAAAATATATCCTACATCAATGTCATATCCCAATTGTCTGAACAAGATCATCGCACCAATAGCAATAAGAGGTATACCTACCCACCAGCGGTCACGCGTAGATCGTTTCATCGCTCATGTCTCCTTCGTCTGTATTATGTATCCAGTGTAACTCAGACAAGACAATGAGAACAGCGGCGGCAGATGGAAGTCTTCTCGGTCTCGAGACTGAGATGGGAGGATATTTTTGTAAAACTTCACATATGTAAAACACCCCGGAGCAGCTGCTCCAGGGTGCTGAATCTTCATTTAATTTAATGAATCTTCAATTATTTTTTGTATTTTGATGCTTTGCCTTGGCTTGTTTGGCCTGTGTTTTCTACACCAAACTCGGCATTATATTTTTCATCAGGTGTTTGGAAATTATCTTGTACTTTGTGTTGAGCGGATTGCTTCACTTTAGATGCTGCATTCTCTTCTCCAAACTCTGCATTGTACTTCTCGTTTGGCGTTTGGTACCCTTGTGATTTTTTAGCCACAACGAATCACCTCTCTCTTCATATTTACGCTGCATTGCTGCACCGCGGGGTTCGTCCCCAGTCAATATTATGTGAAGAGAGCACTTTAGTTATTCATGTGAACATGTGAAATTAAATGGCCTTGTCCAACCAGGAGTCCGGTACGGATTTGTACACGTCAATCGCATCTGCTAACTCGCTGAGCATCTTTTCTGTACACTTGCCAGCGCCTTGCCTGATCACCTGTACCTCCACATCCTTTTTGCCCCATTCCTTGTACACTTGCTTGGTTGTGGGGAAATACAGATCGATCTTATTGCCTTTGATCGCTGAACCCGTATCTGCAACAATCCCGTATCCATAGCCCGGAATATACAGAATGGAGCCCATCGGGAACAACTTCGGATCAGCTGCAATCGTGGAAACTGTTTCTTTATCACGGCGTACTTTGACACCGGAATACGTAATTCCATATTGGGGATGTTTAGGTCCTTTTCCTGTAGACTCCACCCCTGCTGTATATCCTGTTGCTGTCACCTTCTGTGTACCCAGCACCTGTTCTGAACGTGGCGCAAGCACGGGCATAGCCGGGTCAACCACCTGTTTCTCGGGAAGCTCAGGCCTTGGGATGACCATCGGTTGTGGTGACCATAGTAAAGCCATATACACCATCGTTGTCAGCTGGGCCTCATCGCTGTATTGAACGCTGACCTGTTCCGGAAATTCCTGAATAGGCTTGCTCGAAGTCTCAATAATCGGAGCTTCACTGCTGCTGCGACTCTCGACATGCAGTACTGCACTTTCCTCTTCAAATGTATAGGCATCCGCCTGATTCAGGCTAATCGTCATCCCGGCGAACATTACACAGCCAACCAGTAAACCCCGTATATGTTTCTTTTGAATTGAGAATTGCTTTTTCATTGTATAACCTCCCCCTCACTGCAAAGGTTTTCCAAAAAGCAATTAGTCTATACTTTTCACAACAAACACTACGAAAAAACGCCTGAATAACATAGGTCAATCCCATGTCATTCAGGCGTTTTTCTGATTAGTCAGGCAACTTATGCACTGGTTATCTGATAGATCATTTGTTCATTTAGACCAGACGTGTTGCAATTTCCTCTTTCAGTTGAGCAATGATCTCATCGAGCGGTTTCATACCCAGATCGCCTTCTCCACGCTTACGCACGGATACCGCTTCTGCATTACGCTCATTCTCACCGACAACAAACATATAAGGCATTTTCTCCAGCTGCGCCTCACGGATTTTATATCCAAGCTTCTCATTCCGCAGATCGGCTTCAGCAGAGATCCCCGCACGTTTCAGCTTCGCTTCCACTTCACGCGCATAATCGTCGAAGTTTCCGGATACCGGAATCACTTTCGCTTGAACCGGAGACAACCACAGCGGGAAAGCTCCTGCAAAGTTCTCCAGCAAGAATGCTGTGAAACGTTCCATTGTACTAATTACACCGCGGTGAATAACGACCGGACGATGTTTCTGTCCGTCATCTCCCACATATTCAAGTTCAAAGCGCTCAGGCAACAGGAAGTCCAGTTGAACAGTAGACAATGTTTCTTCTTTACCCAGTGCTGTTTTGATCTGCACATCCAGCTTCGGACCGTAGAACGCCGCTTCACCTTCTGCTTCATAAAATGGAAGGTCAAGTTCTTCCACAACTTCACGCAGCATGCGTTGGGACATTTCCCACATCTCGTCGTTCTGGAAGTATTTCTCGGTATCCTTCGGATCGCGATAGGACAGACGGAAACGGTATTCGTTGATCCCGAAATCTTTGTACACCGTTTGAATCAACTCGATAACACGAGCAAATTCTTCTTTGATCTGATCCGGACGTGCAAAAATGTGTGAATCGTTCAGTGTCATTGCGCGTACACGGTGCAGACCTGTTAACGCCCCCGACATTTCATAACGGTGCATCATGCCAAGCTCGGCAATCCGGATTGGTAGATCACGGTAGCTGTGCATGCTGGACTTGTACACCATCATATGGTGAGGACAGTTCATTGGACGGAGAACGAGTTCCTCGTTATCCATAACCATTTTCGGGAACATATCATCCTGGTAGTGCTCCCAGTGTCCGGATGTTTTGTACAATTCCACGTTACCCAGAACTGGTGTGTATACGTGCTGGTATCCAAGACTTTCTTCCAGATCCACAATATAACGTTCCAGAGTACGGCGCAGCTTCGCACCATTAGGCAACCAGATTGGCAGCCCTTGTCCGACCAGTTGGGAGAATGTGAACATTTCGAGCTCTTTACCCAGCTTGCGGTGATCCCGTTTGCGAGCTTCTTCAAGGAAGTGCAGATGCTCGTCCAGCTGTGCTTTTTTCACAAAAGCCGTACCATAGATACGTTGAAGCATTTTGTTTTTGCTATCTCCGCGCCAGTAAGCACCCGCGACATTCATCAGTTTGAACACTTTGATTTTGCTAGTCGACGGTACGTGAGGACCACGACACAAGTCGAAGAATTCGCCTTGCTCATAAATCGTGATCACGCTGTCTTCTGGCAAGTCACGAATCAACTCAAGTTTGTATGGGTCGCCAACTTCTTCGAACGTTTTAATCGCGTCCTCGCGGCTAACTTCCTTACGTACAATTGGCAAGTTCTCGTTCACAATACGTTCCATTTCCTTCTCGATCTTTTGCAGATCTTCGGGATTGAGCGCTTGTTCAAGATCCATATCATAGTAGAAACCATCTTCGATGACTGGGCCAATGCCGAGGCGTACCTCTTGGTTACCATACAAACGTTTCACCGCTTGAGCCATCAAGTGAGCTGTACTATGACGCATCACTTCAAGTCCTTCTGGTGAATCCAAAGTGACGATTTCCACCAATGCTCCTTCATGAAGCGTTGTGGACAAGTCCACCACGATACCATCCAGCTTGCCAGCTACGGCATTTTTGCGCAATCCGCTGCTAATCGAAGCGGCTACGTCCTCAATACTGCTGCCATCTGCGTACTCACGTACCGAACCATCCGGTAGTTTAATGTTAACTGCCATTTGTCTCATTCCCCCTGTAAATGTAACCTTCGTGTCCAGATGTTCATGGACTGATTATCTATTGCTATTCCAGTCATTTTGCAAAGGAACGCAAAAAACACCCGTCCCGGCAAAGGGACGAGTGACATATACTCGTGGTTCCACCCTAATTCAGCTGATTCATCCCTATTCGGAAATACAGCCCTCATTGGCATGACGATAACGGGCATGACCCGGCAGATCCTTACTCGCGGATAATCCCCAATAAAGGCGATATTCTAACTCCACTTTCAAAATTGCAGCTACAAAGGGGTAAACCATACGTGATATCCGGAGGAAATTTCAGCCAGGGTTCCTCTCTCTGCACCGATCTTGCGTGTGGTTGTTGTCTTTGTCAACGCTTTTGGTTCAATGGTTCACATGAAAAATTCATGGATCAACAGTTATTATAATTGCCGAGATCACTTGCGTCAAGACCTGTCAACAATCCTGAACGGAGCACTTCACATTCCGGGCAATGATGACATATTTGAACCTTGTCTTCAAAGATCTGACATATGGTCGAGATGATCGGCAGTTCTGGGGTGCGCGTATGCAGCATGACTTTCTCAGGAGAGATCGAAATGAGTGTACTTACAATCATATCTTCAATATCCATCTCCAGTTCCAGACCCGGCATTTCCACAACGACCTGTTCATCCTTTTTCACGGGTAACAGATTAAGTCCGGCATCAAGCACCTGAAATTCATGCATTCCCTTGTGAACAAGATGGACCAGAGGTACTTTGGCTTCCTGAAAGAATACAAAATATTTTAACAGCCCCATAAACTCTTCATACTGCCGATCCATCCAGAACTCATCCAGCGCATACTCCACTAATTCCTGAAGCTCCTGCTTATATGGTCGTATGCGGAAATTGATAATGCCTTCAAGGTGAAAAAAATGAACATCCTCCAAATCCTGCCTTAGTCCACTGGCCAACGTAGTACGGCGGCGTTCCCGAAGTCCGGGTTGATCCAGATCACCATTTAATAGTAGAGGCATGCAGATTCGATTAACCTTCTCCACCTCATGCTCATCCATGACAGAACACGCCTTGGTGATCATATCCTCCACCATGCTGCGTTCTTGTGTCTCCATAATGAAGTCAGCGAGTCCAAGGGAGAGCAGATCACTGATCCGAGGAAGCCATTGCTGGAAGTCTTCGTGATTCTCATTCCCTCTGCACACCCAGGTTGCTCTTCCATCATTATGTTTGAAGGTGAGCCGAAATCCTCTTTTACTTATATGTAAACCTTTGATTTTTTCCTTGACACAACGATAAAATTGATCCGCTTCCTCTTGCCCCGATACATCGGTCCATACAGCGAACAGTTCCACAAGAATCACTCCTTTCCTTCCTGTTCAAAGTATATGGCAAGGCCGATGGGGATATACGAAGCGGATTGATGGAAAGCGTGTCATGATTTCTCAGTATATTATGAAGAGGTTTGGAGTTAAGACAAAAATGTGTTATTATTTTAATAACAGTATGTTTCACGGAAAAGGAGGGAAGCCAAAATGAGACAACAACCTAGAATACTCCATTACACCATTATTATCATTTTGTGCGTTTTCCAAGCCTTGTGCTTCCCTATTCCGATGCAGTCCGAATCTGCCGTTGGGGTGTCTGTTGACGCAAATTCCAATAAGGAAGTGTTGTTACAAATACCCGAATCCCAGCAGAAACCTGTCATTCGCAAATATCCACAAGTTATGTCCAAGCTGATTGCGGTTACGCATAATAAGCCTGTCTTTCTTGTCCTCGCATTGTTATTGATGCTGCGAATCCCTACAACGGGTCTGTCCTTTAAACCGTGGTATTGTCTGTTCAAACGCAGATTATTTTTGCTGCCTATTAAGTTTACCAGCATGTATGTATCCCTCACCCCGATGGCACCCAAATACGTGAACGCTCTTCACTAGCCGTTACGACGTATTTACAGGTTGCTTTTGCATGGAGACACCTCTGTATTTAAGACGGTGTGCTTGTGCATAACTTATAACCCTTTTAGCAAACGTTAGATAAGCCAATGTTTATGACAGCACCTATTTTTGTTATACCCACACCGACAAATTCAAATCATATGGCTGTGTCAGGAATTTCTGGCTCTGTTTACCCGTATCATTTGGTGTGCCTTTGAGCAGCAAATGATTCATTTTCGGGAAATAAGCCTGTCTTCTGTGGCCAGCCCCTAATTATAAGGAGGCAACAATCCATGGATGTACGCGAAACAGACTTGCCGGGAATCGGCAAAAAATTTCAGATTGAAACAAGCAGCGGTGATAAAATTGTCATTATTATTCACGATGACGGTCGCCGGGAAATGTACCACTTCGAGTATGATGATCCCGATCAAAGTATCTCGATGATTACGCTTGACGATTACGAAGCACGACAGATTGCTGCTATTGTTGGCGGATTGACTTACAAACCGAAGCAGCTTGAAAATATTGAAGTCACGTTTGACGACCTGATTATCGAGTGGTACAAAATCGAACCATCCTTCGGAAGTATCGGTAAATCCATCGGTGAATTGGACGTACGTCAAAACTCTGGGGCAACGGTGATCGCCGTTGTAGAGAAAAATCACAAAAAACATATCAGCCCAGGTCCGGAGGTAGTTATCAGTGCAGAATCCACGGTGGTAGCCGTTGGCGAACGCAATCAGCAGAAACTGTTTAAATCCCTCCTCCTGACTGGAAGGGGGTAAATAGATGGATCATCTGATATTCGAAGTAGGTCTGGCCCTTGTGCTCATTGCAGCAGCCGGCCTTTTATCGGCAAAACTAAGATTTTCGGTCGTTCCATTTTATATTCTGATCGGGATGGCCGTTGGGCCACATGCCATGAAAATCTGGCATCTGGACTTCCGTTTTATTGAGAGTCAGCCTTTTATTGAATTTATGGGTCGGATCGGTATCCTGTTCCTTCTCTTCTACCTTGGACTTGAATTCTCGGTAGGTCGTTTAATTAAATCGGGTCGCTCCATTGCAGTAGGCGGCTCGATCTACATCGGCATTAACTTTACGCTGGGATTAATATTCGGTTTTGTGTCCGGTTTCCCAGTTGCAGAAGCACTTATTATCGCAGGTATAACTACCATCTCTTCCAGTGCCATTGTGGCCAAGGTACTCGTTGATTTGAAACGAACGGCCAACCCGGAAACAGAGATGATATTGGGTATTATTATGTTCGAAGATGTATTCCTCGCTGTATATATCTCGATCTTGTCCGGACTTGTGCTTAGTGATTCATCCTCCATCGGAGGCGTCATCATGTCCGCACTTATTGCCCTCGGATTCATGCTTATCGTGATTATCCTTGGACGTAAAGCAACACCACTACTAAACAAATTGCTTAAAATTCGATCGAATGAGCTATTCTCTCTCGTTGTATTCGGAGCCTTGTTCCTGGTAGCCGGTTTCTCTGAAACCATTCATGTTGCCGAAGCGATCGGTGCATTGCTAGTTGGACTGGTGCTTGCTGAAACAGAACATGCGAAACGGATTGAGCACTTGATTCTGCCGTTCCGTGACTTCTTTGGAGCAATCTTCTTCTTCAGCTTCGGATTGTCCATTGATCCGTTGTCCCTGGGTGGCGAAGCCGTGTGGCTGGCTCTGATTGCAGTTGTTATTACATTGTTCGGTAACTTCCTGGCAGGTATGCTGGCTGGACGCAGTGCAGGACTATCGCCCAAAGCATCGGCCAATATTGGATTAACCATTGTGTCACGGGGGGAATTCTCCATCATCTTGGCGAACATGGGTAAAGCCGGGGGACTGTTACCAATGATTCAACCATTTGCTGCATTGTATGTCCTGATTCTGGCCATTCTGGGTCCTTTATTGACCAAAGAGTCCAAACACGTATTCCGTTTATTGGATAAAATATTCAAGTTCAAAGATCCTAGGAAAAAGAAAGAAGAACCGAAGGTTCTGCAGAAAGAAGGATAAATTCTATGTCTGTACAGAACAGACATACTATCGTACTTCGCGGCTCTACGCCGATCTTTCTGTGACTAACCCAGGGAGAATGGCTCGAAAGCCGCACAAAGGAGGATGACCTATGAAAGCACCTCTGATATCGGCTAATCCGGTGCCAAACACCGCCAAGACCAGAATATCGTCTACCCGCCGCTGGTTAAACTTATTGCTTGTGATTGCGGGCGGAATTCTGGCCTCCGTGGGACTTGAATTGTTCTTACACCCCAATAAGATCATTATTGGAGGCATTACAGGCATTTCCTCACTGTTCGCCCACTGGACCGAAATGAGGATTGGATTATTCCTATTTTTATTCAATGTTCCGTTTATATTTTTGTCCTACAAGATTGTGCAGAAGAAATTTGTACTGGTAACTGTTCTAGGTCTGGTTGTCTTTTCGATCGGTGCCATTGTGCTTCATCCCATGCCGCCACTTGTAGAGCACCCGCTGGCTGCCGCCATGTTTGGCGGATTATGCCTCGGACTCGGAATTGGGCTCGTCGTGCGGTATGGTGGGACACTGGATACGCTGGAAATCGGTGATCCGTCTTCCCGTCCACCTGAACGTGTATTTAGCGGGAAACGGATGCTTATCGAAAAAATAATCATGCTGCTTAACTTGTTGATACTGACAGCCGCTGGGGTTGTCTTTGGCTGGGACCAAGCGATGTATTCGGTAATCGCCTATCTTATTGCTTATGAAATGGTGTACATTGCGTTCAGGGGCTTCTCTTCCAAACGCAAAATATGCATTTTGACCACGCAAAGCTCTCAAGTTGAAAAAGCTGTACGCAAACGGCTGCGCCGGGAACCTGGACCACTAGAAGCAGCTTCTGACTCAACACAACTCGATATGGCGGAAGGATGGATCAAACAGATCCCGGGTGCACTTTATTATGAGGTACACGTGCTGGAGATGATCTGGTTGAAGTCCATTGTGCGTCACATTGATCCGCATGCGGGCATTGTAACGAATCCGGAAAAATAATAGCTCATGTAAGTTGAACTAAAGATATTTACACTGACACTACGATGACAGAACAACCTTCCAATCGCTGTTATCCCCAGATTTTTTCTATTCCCTTTTCTCAAGGGAAAAATCCGGGGATAAAGGCGAACGCTTTGCTTTTTCAGGTTTTTTCTGTCCTCTTCGTTATCGTGTAATTTTAATTCAACTTACAAAAAACGCTCTCTTCCCCTATGGATGGACAGTATTGTCCACCAAGGTCAGAGAGCGTTTTTTTTGTTATCAAAATTTCTTGATATTATAGCTCAACGATAGCTTTGACTACATGTGAATCTGGCAAAAGCCATTGGTCTATTGCCATAGGTAGCTCATTAAATTCCACTCGGTGTGTGATGTACCCATCCATGCTTAATTTCTTTTGACGCAAGGTGGACAGGACATGTTCAAAATCTTCACGGGTTGCGTTTCGACTGCCCAGGATGCTCATCTCTCGCTTGTGAAACTCCGGATCATGAAAGGTAATATCCGCTTTCACCAGCCCTACAAAAATGAGCTGACCACTATGCGCCACATATTGAATGGCCTCATTCATGGAATTCACATTACCAGTTGCGTCAAAAACAGCCGTAGCATAGTCACCTCCCGTGATTTCAGCCACTTGTTGTACAGTATGTTCATTGGCCTGAACCAGGTCATCCGCTCCAGCCCAAGTACGGCTAAGTTCCAGCCTGTCCAGATTACGATCAACAGCAATAACACGCGCTCCCGCCTGTTTGGCGAATGCCATCACACCGAGTCCAATGGGACCTGCTCCAACCACAACCACATGCTCACCAGGCTTGATTCCTGCTCTCCTGACGGCATGAGCACCAATGCTTAATGGTTCTACCATCGCCGTCTCATCCAGCGTCAATCCTTCTGCTGAGAGCAGATGTGAGACAGGCACGCTGATTCTTTCTCTCATGCCACCGTCTACATGCACACCCATGACTTGCATGGACACACAACAATTGGTTTTTCCATTGCGACATGCAATACAATGACCGCAGTGCAGATACGGAATAATGCTTACCTGATCCCCGGGCTGCAGCCCTGCATCGTTCGGACCGATCTCTTCAATAACAGCCGCCAGTTCATGACCGAGTACGCGAGGATAGGTAAAGAACGGCTGATTGCCTTTGTACGCATGCAGATCCGTTCCACAGATACCAATCCGCCGAATGGCAATCAGTGCCTCCCCTTCTGCTCGTTCCGGTTGGGGCAGGTCCTGCAGCTCCAAACGGTCTATTTCTTCACATACAATGGCTCTCATCGTTGTTCCCCCTTGGATGCTTCTGATGTCATGTTGTGATGCTCTGTATTATATTCAGGACGTCCGCTTGGCCACGTCTCATTATGCAATGGTGCCAGAATGCGCAACACTTCCTCCAGCAGACTTTGATCTATCGGTTCTTCTATCCAAGCTGCATTATTGACGATATTGCGCTGGTTGGCACTGCTCACCAGTGTTGTGGGAATTCGTTCATTCGCCGTCGAGAATTGCACGGCCAGCTTGGCAATGTCACTGCCTTGTTCTGCACAGAAGCGGGCAGCCTTCAGGCAGAGTTGTTTCACCCGTTCATCTGCCGGATGCCAGGCAGGAGCACCTCGGGTACTTAACAAGCCCATAGAAAGAGGCGAAGCATTAACGAGGCCAATTTCTTTCTTTTCCAACAGGGGCAACAACGATAACAATGAGGTATCATTCAATGAATAATGACAATACGAGATGATCACATCGGCATCGATCTGTGGCAGAACCTTCTCGAACAACGGCAAGGGCAATCCGCATATCCCCGCATGACGAATAACTCCCTGCTCTTTCAGACGCAACAACGTTGGAAAGGCTTCTTCGATAATAATCTCTGCTGGCACAAATTCAATATCATGCAGGAATAAAATATCAATATAGTCCGTATGCAATCGATCCAGACTCTCTTGCACACTATCCAGAATCCGCTGACGTGAAAAATCAAACTCGTTTTCCCCATACCGTCCGGCTTTGGTTGATAAAATATACGAACTGCGCGGCAAGCTACGAATGGCCTCACCCAGTACATTCTCCGCCTTCGTCAATCCGTAGTAAGGTGAAACGTCTATGTAATTCATCCCCGCATCTACGGCAGCATGTACGGTACGAACCCCTTCGTCCCGGTCAATGTCACGAAATACTGAACCGAGTGAGGATGCTCCAAAGCTCAATACAGGTATGTCTAGTTCTGTCTTTCCAAGTATTCTTCTCTTCATCGGTTAGCTAGCCCCTTCCCAGCATGTCTGACTACACAAGTTCCTTCTCATTGTAACAGTTCAATTTCAATATAAAATATCGGCAATTGCGTAAGATGTACTGTTTAATGACCTTGATCTGCGGAAAAATCAAAAAGCCCACCGTCTCTCCAAACGGAGTAGTCGGTGGGCTTGGCTTCATAAACACTCATCTACGATTAACATTTAAAACATGTATAAGCGTAATTTCAAATAATTAATATTAGTTCTGCATTACGAAATCTTCATGCACGGAATTCTCTTCGTCGAACATGCGCACGATGTCATATCGGGTGTTACGTTGTGCCGGAATATAACCGGACTCCCGAATCAAACGGAGAATGGATTCAATGTTAACTTTATATGTTGCACCAGCAGCAGATACGACGTTCTCTTCGATCATCGTGCTACCGAAGTCATTACAGCCAAATTCAAGTGACTTCTTACCGATCTCAGGGCCCATGGTTACCCAAGAGGATTGAATATTCTTGATATTATCCAGCACTAGTCGGCTGATGGCTACAGTCTTCAAGTACTCTTCCGGCGTCTGACGCTCCAGCTTGAGGTTTGTATTATCCGGTTGGAAAGTCCAAGGAATGAACGCCAAGAAACCTTCGGAGTCATACTTGTTCGCAATACATTCGTCCTGAGCTTCACGTACACGGAGCAAGTGCAATGCACGCTCTTCCATCGATTCACCAAGGCCGATAACCATTGTTGCTGTGGTGTTCATGCCGATGCGATGTGCAGTTTGCATCACGTCCATCCAATCCCGCCATGAACCTTTCAAGCGGCTGATTTTCCGGCGTGTGCGGTCATCCAGAATTTCAGCACCACCACCAGGCAGGGAATCCAGTCCAGCTTCGTGAATGGCACGAACAACCTCTTCCAATGTAAGACCATCGGATACTTCAACCATTTTCATAATCTCAGCAGGTGAGAAAGAGTGCATGGTGATGTTCGGGAAACGCTCCTTGATGGCTTTCAACAGGTCTGTGTAATAGCTGAAAGGCAGGTTCGGATTCGTTCCGCCTTGCATCAGAATTTCGGTACCATTCACATCTTCCGTTTCCTGAATCTTCTGGAAAATAACTTCGTCCGGAAGTACATAACCTTCATCGGAACCAGGTCTGCGGTAGAAAGCACAAAAACGGCAGTACACATCACACACGTTCGTGTAGTTGACGTTACGCCCAATTACAAATGTTCTGTATGGTTCAGGGTGCATGCGTTTCATAATGACATTCGCAGCTGCCCCGATTTTGTCCACTTCATTGGATTCAAATAGCTGAATCGTGTCTTCCAAGTCCAAACGTTCGCCCCGAAGGGCTTTATCTAAGATACGGTCTACCGTACTCATCGTAAAAAAGCCTCCCTCATGAAGAGAAATTATATAACGATCCGTCCCAACTTGTTTAAGAGAAGCAAGTTCTGGTGGCAACATCGTATTTCTGTACTCCACATATCGTAACACAGGTTACATGTGAAAAAAAGCACCTTATGTACAGGTGCTTTAAAAATAAGTAAAAATTTTTACATATGGAATCAAATTTATTCGATATTAAACGATACACTTAGGCGTTTTGGGGTACCCACTTTTCCTAGGATTCCTGAAGTGCTTGTTCCAAATCTACAATCAGATCTTCAATGTCTTCGAGACCCACCGAGAAACGCAGCAGCCCATCTGTAATGCCTCGGTCACGGCGAACCTCAGCCGGCATTGCCGCATGAGACATCATCGCTGGGTAAGACAGAATGCTCTCCACAGCTCCCAAGCTTACAGCAACAATGGGTAGCTTCACCCGGTTAAGAACTGCTTTCGCGCGATCGCCTGAACCAACGTCAAACGAAACGACAGCTCCATACCCCGTTGACTGGCGCTCATGTGCCTCACGGCCCGGATGATCCTCCAGTCCAGGATAAAAAACAGCGGTAATATCACTGCGCTCATTAAGCCAAGCCGCCAGTTTGGCTGTGCTCTGTTCGCTGTGAGCCATGCGAGCTCCCAAGGTTTTCATGCCGCGCATCAGAAGCCAGGATTCTTGAGCCCCAAGTACAGTTCCGAGTCCATTTTGCAACTGTTTCAGTTGTACGCCAAGTGATTCCGTGCGAGCAACGGCTAACCCTGCCAGTACATCACTGTGACCTCCGAGAAACTTCGTAGCACTATGTACGACGATATCCACGCCCAGCTCAATTGGACGCTGATAGTAAGGTGTCATAAAAGTGTTATCCAGAATCGTGATCAGGTCATTTTCCTTCGACCAGTCAGTCACAGCAGCGATATCCGTGATTCGCAGTGTCGGGTTGGACGGTGTTTCCATATAAACTGCCTTGGTGTTCGGCTTGAGCGCCGCTTTTACTTCATCTATATTGGTCATGTCTACAAAGGTCGTCTCGATCTGCATACGGCTCAATATGGAAGTAAGCAAACGATACGTACCTCCATATACATCTTCCGTTACAATCATATGATCCCCTGCGGAGAACATCATGAACACACTGGAAATCGCGGCCATTCCCGATGAATAGGCGAATCCTCGCGCTCCACCCTCCAGCAGTGTGATGTAATCTTCCAGTGCCTGACGTGTCGGATTACCCGAACGACTGTAATCATGTTGAGGCGGATTGAAGATATCAAAATGATGGAACGTTGAAGCTTGATAGATCGGTACACTGGAAGCTCCAGTCGTTTTGTCGATCTCATCACCGAAATGAAGCAATTTGGTATTGAATTTCAACTCGGAATTTGGCTTGTTATTGGACTCACTCATGATGCACGCCTCCTTCAACTTCCTGTTGTGCAACGGTAAGCGCATTGCCGAGATCTGCTATCAGATCATCCGCATGTTCAATGCCCACGGAGAACCGGAGCAGACGGTCATCCACACCTACAGCCTCACGAATTTCAAGCGGTATATCCGCATGCGTTTGTACCGCCGGGTAAGTCATAAGAGATTCGACTCCACCGAGACTTTCGGCAAAAGCAATGAGTTTGATATGACGCAGCAATGGTTCAACATAACGTGCATCCTTCACTTTGAAAGAGAAGATACCTGTGTTACCCGTGGATTGTTTATTCTGCACCGCATACCCCGGATGATCCGACAGGCCTGGATGATACACTTCACCCACTGCTGGATGCTCAAGCAAGTATTTGGCAATGGTAAGCGCATTGTATTCATGACGCTCCATGCGAAGAGCCAGCGTTTTCATGCCTTTCATTAACTGGTAAGAGTCACTTGGAGACAACACGGCGCCAATGGAATTATGCAGGAACGCCATTTCCGCAGATAATGCCTCACCCTTGGTTATGATTAATCCGGCTAACACATCATTGTGTCCGCCCAGATATTTGGTAGCACTATGAATGATGATATCGGCACCCAATTCAATCGGACGTTGGAAAAATGGAGTCAGCAACGTGTTGTCAACAATTGTCAACAGGTTGTAACTTTTCGCCCAGGAAGCGACGGCTTCCACATCTGTAATCATCATCAGCGGATTCGTTGGTGTCTCGATGAATACAGCTTTGGTATTCGGTTGACGAACATTCTCCAGTGCTGCAAGGTCATTCGTGTCCACATAACTTGCAGTTACGCCGAAACGAGACAGGATGCGTTCAAGTAGACGATAGGTTCCGCCATACAGATCCAGCGATACAATCAGATGATCCCCTTGACCAAACATGGCAAAGATGGTTTGCAGCGCGGCCATACCTGAGCTACAGGCAAACCCTGCATCACCGGACTCCAGCGCTGCAGCTGCTTCTTCCAACACTTTGCGTGTTGGGTTGGTCGTACGAATATAATCAAACCCCGTGCTTTGACCAAGCTTCGGGTGGCGAAACGCAGTGGATTGATAGATCGGAAAGTTAATGGCGCCTGTTACCGGTTCATTGATGGACCCAATTTGTGCTAAGCGGCTTTCGATTTTCAACTTGTTGTTGTCTTCCATTGCTGCATCCTCCTGTAATCTCGATTAGATTTGCGGGCCAATATCGTAAGGTGTTTCTTGATACACATAGTAATTGAGCCAATTAGAGAATAATAAGTTGGCATGAGCACGCCAAGTAGCCGGTGGCACACGGGAAGGATCATCATTCGGATAATAATGTCTAGGTAATGCAATATCCATCCCTTTCGCTGCATCCCGGTCATACTCCCACTTTAATGAGAAAGGGTCATACTCGGCATGTCCTGTAGCAAAAATCTGTTTGCCGTCTTTGGTAGCAACCAGGAAAATACCAGCTTCCTCGGATTCAGCCAAAATCTCTAATTTCTCATTCTTTTCAATATCTTCGCGTCGCACTTCCGTATGACGGGAATGTGGAACGTTGAATACTTCATCAAATCCACGCAACAACGGAACATGAGGCTTGTTGATGGTATGTGGGAAAACCCCAAAACACTTCTCATCAAGCGCAACCTTGGGTACATCGAAATGATGGTATAAACCTGCCTGGGAAGCCCAGCATATATGCAGGGTTGAAGTCACATTGGTTTTGGTCCATTCGAAGATCTCCTGGATTTCATTCCAATAGTTCACGTCTTCGAAATCCATCTGTTCCACAGGGGCACCCGTAATGATCATTCCATCGAAACGACGATGCTCAATCTCATCGAAGGTTTTGTAGAACAGATCCAAATACTCCTGAGACGTATTCTTCGACGTATGGGATTTGGGATGTACCAGAACGACATCCACCTGAATGGGCGTGTTTCCCACCAGACGAAGCAATTGTGTTTCGGTCGTTTCCTTTGTGGGCATCAGGTTTAATATAGCGATACGGAGTGGACGAATATCCTGCTGGTATGCAGAAGTTTCATCCATGACGAAGATATTCTCTCCTTCAAGGACTTCTTTTGCTGGTAGCGTATCGGGTATTTTGATTGGCATGGGTAGTCTAACTCCTCCTTGTGCATAAATAGATGCAGCCACTGCTGGCTTGATGTCTTCACATCAATACAGTTGTAGGCTGCCATGAGCTTGTCTACAACCATTGGATTGAAGTTCCATCCAAAGTTACGACAATCTCAAGTTCCTTAGCGAAAATCACTGCTGAGAAGTCGGGGCATATGACAAAGACCTTCCTCGGATTTCGAGAAAGGTCATATGTAAATAGATATGCGCCTCTCTCATCTCTCAGTTACAACAGTGCCACTTGACACTTGGTCGCTGCAAGAATTAGCACCGTGCGGTATACCGCCGGTTGCCGGGTTTCATCGGGCCAGTCCCTCCACCTACTCTTGATAAGATTTCGCTGTATTAGATTGTAATTTAATGTGGTTCACCGTCTACTTTATTACATTAATGCCCTCACGTCAAGTTGCAGTTCTACGTCTGCTTTCCAGATCGGAACCGTTCATCATCCGTTGTCATACACTGCCTCAGGGCGCGAAATAGACACATTTTTGCGCTTGAAAGCACCTTGTACCAGCGGTATACTAAACAAGGTGTTATAAACCCTTATGTGAGAGGTGACATATTAAATGGATGGCGACCCGAGGCCTGACTGGCAGCCGAATTCCGACAAACTGCATAGAGAATTGACATCAGCATGCCGGCAGCGGGACGTGACTTCCGTTTGATTATATAGTGAACGCAGCCCTGATCTCCAGGCTCCGCTGCCGACCGGCTGATTTGTTCTTTTTGCGCCCATAATGATAATATCCGCCAAGTTGGCGGGTGCAGAAGGAGTAGATTAACAATGAAAATCCGGTTGGTTAACAACGGTGTATTTATTCCGGTGGACGACATTCAGCAGGCGCTGACTCCACCAGCGGAAGGATTTTACTGGATTGATGCGGACGTAGACGATTTGGCGGTACTTCAGCCGCTGTTCTTGATGCATGATCTGGCAGTGGAAGATTGTCTCAGTGATGAAGAACAACGTCCGAAGATTGAAATTTATGAGAACCATTACTTTATTGTGATTAATAGCATCCGTTTTGATGATGAAGAGATTTTTCTACGTGCGGTGAACTTGTTCCTCGGCAGACATTTCATTATTAGTGTTACGAAGCAGAAGGTCAGCGAATTGCGCACCCTGAAGCCCATCCTGTGGGAACAGGAAATCAGTACACCGGATCGTCTGCTCTACCTGCTGGTTGACTTGATTGTTGATAATTATTTCACCGTAGGTGACCGAATTGAAGCTCGGATCGAGAAGCTTGAGGAAGACATTCTGATGCACACCAAAAAGTCACATCTGAATGAAATCATCGGACTGCGCAGTGAGATTCTGTGGCTGAAAAAAGTCCTTGGACCTCAGAAAGAGGTCATTAATACACTGAACAAAAAAGATCTGCGTCTCATCGATGATCAACTGCAAAAGTATTTCAGTGACATCTATGAGAATGCTGTAAAAATATCTGAAACCTTTGAAACATATCGCGACCTGATGGGCAACTTACGAGAAGCCTACCAGTCCAGTATTGCGAACCGGGCGAATGAGATCATGCGTGTGTTTACTGCCATTACCACGGTCTTCATGCCGCTGACGGTCATTACGGGTATATACGGAATGAACTTTACGAATATGCCAGAGCTTAACTGGAAATACAGCTATTTTGTTGTGATTGGCCTGATGGTAACACTGGGCCTGAGCATGTTCTTCATTTTCCGCAAAAAAGACTGGGTATGAACTCGTATGAAATAACAAAGACGAAGCGCTCCTGTGGGAGAAACGCCTCGTCTTTTTTTCATTTCCTTCACCTAACCAACATTCTGCTCTGTCTCTGCATGCCGACGAAAACGGATTCGAATCATGCGCAGTCTTTCATAGACCTGCTCCAGACTTCCTCCGTCAGGCTTCTCTCCTCCATACACCTTATGTAATACTGGCTTCAGGAACGTATCTCCCAGCTCCTCATACGCGCTCCATACGGCCTCTTGTTCGTTCTCTGGCATAACTGCCAACTCTACATCAAGAAGACAATCGGTGTCATAACCTTCAAGATCCAGTGTCTCTAACAGCTCAATCAACTCACGTCGGGATAATCCGGATCGATTAACAATCTCCTCTAACGTAAAACCTTCCTTCATGCCTTCAAGCACTTGCTTACGCGTGGTGAACTTGTCGAGTTCCTGTTTGTACTTCTGCTCTCTCTGCTTGTATAACCAGCTCTCATACTCTTCTTCCTTCAGCGCCGTGTATACCCAGTCCAGCGGGAATGTCGTTGAACGCTCCAACCCGTTCGTAATCTCCATCCATTCCGTACCATACTCGGTTGCTTTGCTCTCTCCTACGCCGGGCAGTTGCATCAGCTCATCCATGGACTGTGGAACAAAGGCACTGATCAAACGCAGCAGACGATTTGTTGCAATAAAATACGGTGCCTTCCGGTCAGACACAACTCTCTTCCTGCGCCATGTGCACAGATCCGTATATAACTGCTCGTTGCCGTATAGTTCACTATAACAATGGAGCCGCTGCCCACCATAACTGCGTGACTTCAGATCATCATTCTCGTGGAATAACCCCTGCAACTGCGGTCGGTACCCCTCACTCATCTGTATGGCAAGCTGATGACGGTAGATATGAAGTAGCTCCTCCCAAGAGGTCCCTTCGTACCAGATGCTGTCCTCACGTTCTCCTTCCTCGTAGCGACTCCATCCCAGCTGCCAGCTATCGTCCTCTTCCCCAATCCATAGCTGCGCATACTCTGCATTCTGATCTGACAATCTGGACAATCTGTTCATGAAAATGACTTCCATTTTCCGTTCCCTCCCTTTGACATTTCAGCCTATACAGGTTAGATATGCTAACTACAGGCAGCAAAAAAAACACCTCTCCTGCAAAATTCATGCAAGAGAGGTGCTTCCTCATTAACCGTACTATGCTGTTGCCCATATCATACCACAATGGTAAAATTCGTCAATCCCTTATTGTACTACTTGTTCAGCGCTAATTTGGCAAGCGCCAGCGAACCACACAGCCCTGCATTGTCACCAAGTCCTGGTGATACAATATACTGGTCAATGTCGGATTGAAGTGCCGGATGCTGAACATATCCTGCAAGCAACTCCTGCAGTTTGCTACGAACCATTGGGAACAGATGCTCCTGCTTCATTACCCCGCCACCCATTACGATTTTCTGCGGTGAGAGAATCAGAACATAGTTCATCAGTGCGTGTGCCAGGTAATGTGCTTCGATCTCCCATGCTTTATGATCTGCGGGCAGTTCATAAGCCGGTTGCTCCCAACGTTTGTTAATGGCCGGTCCTGCTGCAAGGCCTTCGAGACAGTCACCATGATACGGACAGAAACCTTCGTATGTATCCTCCGGATGTCTGCGTACAATGATATGTCCCATCTCTGGATGTGACAATCCATGGACCATTTTACCGCCAACTACAGCACCTGCACCAATGCCTGTACCCACAGTGATATACAGACAGCTCTCAAGACCTTGTGCAGCGCCCCAGGTTGCTTCTCCAAGTGCCGCGCCATTCACATCCGTATCAAATGTCATCGGTACATCAAAATGCTCCTTGAGCTTGCCAATCACGTTATACTGTCCCCAATGTGGTTTCGGTGTTGTTGTGATATAACCATACGTTGGGCTTCCTTCAATCGGATCAATCGGGCCAAATGAACCTACGCCCAGCGCTTCAATGCCTTTGCCTTCAAAAAATGAAATCACTTGAGCCATGGTCTCTTCCGGTGTCGTCGTGGGAAAACTTACGCGTTCCAGAACTTCTCCATTTTCCGTGCCAATACCACATACAAATTTGGTTCCGCCTGCTTCAATTGCGCCTAAGATCGTCATGTTAGTCACACTCCCAAGTTAGTTTAATAGGAATTGATATTATTTTAATTAATGACACTGTAATTACCCTGCTACTTAATCTCCAGCTTGGACAATCGTTTCATCAACGTCTGCCTCCAGCTGTCTGACAGCGCAGGAATGGCCAGCAGCGCCTGAATACCTTCAGCATTTTCTTTCCCCTGATGCATAATTCGATTGGCTTCAAGAACCGTCATTGAGGCTGGATCGGTGTTAATCCGTCGAAATATCGACGAAGGCCTTACCTCCCCTTCTTGCAGTACACGAAAGTAAAAGCCGGTATGTCCACTCTCCTGAAAATAAACAGGTAGCTCCTTATAGTCATACCTCGCACCCAGCTTGAAGCAAGGTTGTCTGGGCTGACTGACCTGC
Organism: Paenibacillus sp. FSL H8-0079; assembly: GCF_037991315.1. NCBI lineage: Bacteria > Bacillati > Bacillota > Bacilli > Caryophanales > Paenibacillaceae > Paenibacillus > Paenibacillus sp. FSL H8-0079. The sequence continues at coordinate 1,988,177 of NZ_CP150300.1, read as the reverse complement.
ACCGTGGCTTCGCCCAACTCGTACATATCACCAATCCGGACGTCTTCTTCGGCACAGCCTTCAACCGTCAGATTTTCTCCACAAGCTCCCCAGTCCAGCTTGCGATTCATCAGCTGTTCCAGCGCCAGATAACGACTGTAATCGTATACACAAACGGCCTTGTCAGGTCCGCCATGATGCACCAGATCCGCCTGCGCATCCCCTGTCATTCCAGTGAATGACAGGAAAACCGCGTCGGATACAGGATGTTTGACAATGCCGCTCATCACTTCACGCTTCTGCCCAGGGAGCGCCTGCGGCAGTCCTACATTAATGGCCAGAACTGCTGTGTTGCCTCCCCCTGGCTTTCGATCCGATGTGAGTGTCATTTGCATCATCCCTCCCATAATTACTTTCTTTTAACGCACAGAGCCACCAAATACCAGTGCATTACTCAAGAGCCGGCCTGGAGAAGTTAGCATTTTGCCCCCGGCATACATGCCCGAGGATGCACCGCCATCCAGATTCATGGCCTGTTTGGCACCAAGCTTCTGCATCACCGCTGCCCACTCCTTGACTGTCGCTCCAGAAACGGTAGCCAGCATGACAGAACCATCCGCCATGATGGCGATACCACTTCTGGCACCGGATGCGGTAAGAATCTTGGCATCCTTGAAACCTTCGCTCGTCGGATTTACAGCTATCTTACCGTCTTTTACCAGACGTGGTCCTGCTCCAACAGCAGTCACTACATCTTGCCAAGGGATCTCTTTGCCTGCTGCGTTCGTATACTTATAATTCATTTCTACGGTTGAACCAACGGTGAAACGGTCCGAAGAAGACTTCTGATTACCTGTGAACACCAATACTGAGCCATTCTTAGGAATCGCTACATTCGTATTGGGTACTTTTTTGGTCACGACACCTTTTTCCATGACAACCGCAGTGCCACCTTTGAACCCGACTGTAGCACCTCTTTCAGGCGTATACAGCATCGTAATACTGGCATTTGCTGAAGGTGTTCGATTAATAAAGGTGGCATACCAACTGCGTGATTTGCCTTTCGTATCCGTCACTTTACCTGTCAGGCTCACCTGAAGTGAATCCATGATCGCCGAGCCGTCTTCCTTAAATCCGATGGATGTTCCATATCTACCAATATGTATGACCTTACCATTTGCTATTAACATGCCATATGGATCTGGTGCTCCGTTATATGCTTCAAAAAATGCTCCGTTAATGGCTGCTTGTGCTCCATAGGCTTTCACGATCGATGGCAGTGTTGCCGTCTGGCCCACTTGCTTCTTCGCGAGTCCCACCGTAACCGGTGTTCCCTTCGGAATCGTAACCGTCTGTACGGTAAAATTGCGTCCTGCTGCTTTTACTTTCTGTACTTTGGTGCTAATTGCTGCTTTGGCATCCACTGTCTGTGGCGCACTTACTGCTCCCGAAAGAATTACGGGTAAGGCCAGGACGAGGGCCATAGCCCCTGTCCACCACTTTTTACCTGTTCGTACGTTCTTCATGTTGCTCACCCTATTGCCACTCCCATCCAAGAGCCAAGGCTCTTCATCTCAAGTTGTTCAAACTTGTCCATCACCATATCCGGATCAAGACGCAATTCACAGGTATCCAGCGCACAGGCAACCGGAACAGCACAATGAATCTCTGCCAGTTTGCGGGACAGATGAAGCATGTCCAAATCATTCTCAATCTTGTTACGCACCGAAGGGGTTAGCTTATCCATGTTGCTCAAAATCCCTTCAATAGAGCCGTATTCCTGTACAAGTTTCAACGCTGTTTTCTCACCAATCCCCCGTACTCCGGGATAATTGTCGCTGGCGTCTCCCATCAGACCCTTCATGTCAATCACTTGACGAGGTGTCAGTTGTTTCTCTGCCATGAGCGTCTCAGGGTTGTACACCATGTAGTTGCCATGGCCTTTTTTCATAATAATAATACTTGTGCGATCATTAATCAGTTGCAGCATGTCGTGGTCACCCGTCAGTACCATAACATTCATATCTGTCTCTTCGGTGTAATACTTCGCAAGCGTCCCGATGCAATCGTCGGCTTCGAATCCTTGTGCACCTATATTCGGAATACCCAAGCTATCCATGACTTCACGAATCAGGGCAAACTGGGGAATTAGGTCATCCGGAGCTTCCGCCCGGTTGCCTTTGTAGGCTGCATATTCTTCACCGCGGAACGTCTTACCGCCCATATCCCAACAACATACAACATGACTTGGCCCAAAAGTCTGAACCGCATCCCAGAAATAACGGATAAATCCGTAGACTGCGTTGGTAGGCAATCCTGCCTTTGTACGTCTGATATATCCGCTTGCAGATGTCGCATAAAAAGCACGGAACAACACCGCCATACCGTCTACCAGCAACAAAGTAGGTTCATTACGTTGATTCACTTGAATTTGTTCTCTCCTATCTAAATCTAGCATATAAAATATCGAAACTAATTCTATCATTATAGCATAGTTCCGCCAACCATCGATCAGCCAAAAAAGCCCTGAATTTTGAACATTCAGAGCCCATTGAGTGTTAATTCATTCGACAATCATAACAATCATCGAATGACCGACCCCACCAAAAATCCATATTTTACGCGTTATTCCATTCCTGCTCGTACGTTTCTTCCTTGAATCCAACCGTCACCTTTTCTCCATCCGTAACGATCGGACGTTTGATCAGACGACCATTGGAAGCCAACAAACGAATCTGTTCATCAGCGGACATGCCCGGAAGTTTGTCCTTCAGTTGTTGTTCCTTATACACTTCCCCGCTCGTATTAAAGAACTTCTTCACTTCCAATCCGCTTTTTTGGATCAGTTCTGTTAATTCAGATTCTGATGGCGGTGTGTCGAAAATGGGGATTAGCTCCAGCTCGTGTCCTTGAGCTTCCAGCCATTTTACAGCTTTACGGCATGTGCCGCATTTGGCATATTGATATACTTTTAAATTGCTCATTGATTTGCCTCCTGTGGCGATAGTTTCGACTTGTCGCTTCCCTTGGTTTGCTTTGCAAATCCAAAAGTCGCTCCAAATCGATACCATCGCCATGTAATTTTACTGACTTTTGCGAATGAGATCAAAAACACACATTCGGCTATATTTTTTGAATCAGGATCTTACAGCTTTAATCTCTTTAAAAGCTTTAAAAAATTTGAAATCTTAAAAGATTTAACATGAAAATGCTACACATCAATACATTAACGATAGAACATAATGATTAGCCTACGGCATGTTGTTCGGGTACATTAAGCATCCCTCACAAGGGTAAGACAAACAGCGTTGAACTCCAAACAGGACAGGCCGTGCAGGAAACTGCGATACGAGGTGCAAAACTAAGAGCCCCGTCGCAGCTTCCTACAGTTCTTCTCTCGGAGCTGCCTCATCATTCAAACGCTTCTCCAGCGCGGCCATATCTGCTGGAAAAGGAGCCTGGAACGTTATACGCTCCTTTAGAATGGGATGTTCGAACGTCAATTCACAAGCATGCAAGGCCTGACGTTCGATCCAGCTGTCCCGTTCATCCCGAGCAGCTATGGTCTGCTCATCGATCTCGTGCACAGGTAGTGTCTTGTACATCCGGTCACCGATCAACGGGCAGCCAATAGAAGTCATATGTACCCTGATCTGATGGGTTCTGCCGCTCTCCAGCTTAAGACTTACTGCACTGGCGCTGCCTTCTGCCCAGCGTGTTACGGTTGCGTACAGCGTTCTTGCAGCGTAGCCATCAGGTGTTACGATTCGGCGGTGCGGCTCTTCAGGATCGCGATCGATCGGGCCATCCACTGACCCTTTTTCCGGGACAGGACTGCCGTGCACAAGCGCAATATATTTCTTATCCACTGTTCCTGCAATCATCTGCTCAGACACATGCTGATGCACATAAGGATTCTTGGCTATTGCGAGCACACCTGACGTTTCCTGATCAAGTCGATGAATCGGTCTGAACCGGAATCGCTCACCCTTGGATTTCCAGTAATGAACGACCCCATTTGCCAAAGTACCTGTGTAATGACCATGTGTCGGATGAACAATGATGCCCGCATCCTTGTTGACAATGAGCAAGTGCTCATCTTCATACAGAATAGTAAAGGGAATAGGCTCAGGCAAAATATCATCCGATTCCTCTTGCTCCATCCGAACTTCAACGACATCACCCGCAGCTACCTTGACGCTAATGTACACGCGCTCTCCATTTAGCATGACGCCTTGTTCTGTCAGCTTGATTTTGGACAAAAGCTTGCGCGACACCAGTAGCCGGCGCTGAAGCACGGTCTTCAGCAGCCAGCCATCTTCTTGCTCGGTCACCGTGTAGACTATCGGCGAATAATACTGGCTCATTCTTTGCGGCGGAATACTTTTTTGCTCCGCACATATTCAATATCGGCCACCTGTTGTCTCGCATTGGCCGTCCGTGCAACCACGAAGAAGTAATCAGACAGTCGGTTTAAATACCGTCGTACAGACGGGTTAATGTCCGTATGTTGTCCCAATGTTACCGTGCGACGCTCTGCGCGACGACATACAGTACGGCACACATGAAGAGCAGAAGACAACTGACTGCCACCAGGAATAATGAACCGTTCCACTTTTGGATTCTCTGCATCATACTGGTCGATCCATTGTTCCAGACGTGTGACCATTTCATCTCTTACCTTATATTTGGACTCACTAATCTTCACGAAGGCCAGATCGGATCCGCAATCAAACAATTCCTGCTGAACTTCCAACAGATATTCACGCAGATCTTCGAATTGCCCTTGAGCAGAATCAATCAGGCTGATCGCCTGGCCGACAAAACAGTTCAATTCGTCAATCGTGCCATAAGCCTCAACTCGATCATCATCCTTGATGACGCGTCCACCAATGACCGAAGTCTGCCCTTCGTCACCTGTTCGTGTATATATACCCATCGTTATCCCTCCAATTGTTAATATAATAATGAATACGGGAATGCCATTTTTTCAGAAACCAGTCTATCGCTTTACACGTATATAAGAATTGGTGTGCTCTGCCGAGTATACGACAAATCAAAGGAAACCAAAAGTAAAGGAGACGATTATGCAAAACTGGATAACCGATTTCATGGAACAATACGGCTACATAGGCATTGCACTCATTATTGCTCTTGAGAACGTATTTCCCCCGATTCCATCCGAAATCATCTTGCCGTTTGGCGGATTCATGACCACCTATACCAGTCTCACCCTTCCAGGTGTGATTATTGCCGCTACCATCGGCTCCGTCCTTGGTGCTGTGATACTGTATGGTATTGGACTCCTCATTGACGTCGAACGCCTTGAGAAAATTGTGGAACGCTGGGGACATGTTCTGCGCATCAAAAAAGAGGATATTCACCGTGTCGATGCATGGTTTGACAAATATGGCATGTGGACCGTATTGTTCTGTCGAATGGTTCCCCTCGTCCGTAGTCTCATCTCAATTCCTGCAGGCATGTCCAACATGAAATTTGGTTTATTCCTTCTCTTTACAACCATTGGCACACTGATCTGGAATGTCATTCTTGTCTCCGTTGGCGCTGCACTTGGCGCATCATGGGAGAGCATTTTGCACTTTATGGATGTCTATTCCATTGTAGTGTATGTCATCCTGGCCATCATTGTCATCGGATGTATCATCTGGTGGATCAGACGTAGCAAAAAGCAGAAATAAAAAAAAGGATAGACTTCATAAATAAAGCCTCCTTGCCACCATGATCGTGGTCGAGGAGGCTTCTTCATATCACCCGTTTATGTCATCTCGTTACCGTTCGTCTTCATACCGCATTGCCTGACCCTTCAGATCAATAGCCAGACCGGATACCAGCATGTACATCTTTTCAGCATGGGTCTGCAGCATCCGGTTAACCGAGGCCATTCTCGCTGTAAATATCCGTTCTTCCTCGGTAGGATGTAATGTGCCATGCATTTCATTGGTAATCACAAGCAACTTCCCCTGATAAGACAACAATGCATCGAGCAAAAGCTGAGTCTCTGAACGCTGATGATTCAGATCATCCGTTGCCCTGAAACCGGCAGCCATCCATGAGGTCAAACTGTCCACAATTACAATTCGCTGATCCGCCAAAAACAGATTGGATTCCCGATTAATCTGGGTGATCACCTCTGTCAGTTGCTGACCGTTCCCGGCATGAATGGCACGATAATGAGCGGATGGTAATTCGGGAATAACGGGATCATGATCACCAGTGGATAAATATACGCCCTCTCGGCTAATCCCGGCTGCGTAATTGAGGGCAAACCGGGTTTTACCACTACCTATGCCGCCTGTGACCGTAATCAGCAATCCGCTTCCCTCCTTCCATAGCCATTCTGTATTTTCTCTACTCTGTCAGCGCCTTCAGCACTTTCTTGGATTCTTCGACATTAGACGTGGATACCGGAATGGTGGCGAACAAATTGCTCGCAGCATATTCTACATCTTTAAACATTTTCATATCTTCGAGCGGAATGCCATACAGATGTGATTCTTGCTTGAGATCTGTACCTTCATCTCCTTCACCTTTCTCTACCAATACACCACCCTCAAATACACCCCGTTCAAACTTCTTTGGATCAAAGGTATCATCCAGCGGAATGTTGGAGCCATTACTTCCGTATTGTTTCATGTCGGATTCAGGCAAGATGAAGATATCATGTCCGCCAGCCGCATACTCTACCATAATTTTCTGAACATCATACATCGCACTGGTGATCACTTCCACCTTAGGTTCCTCGCCCAGTTTCTGTTGCAGATTAGCCTGCAACTGCTCTGAGATTACAGATGGATTTCCTTGGTTATCGATAATGAAAATGGAAAAACCATCTTTACCACCACAACCCGCAAGCAGAAAAACGATAGAAATGATCGCAGTAAGCCCCCAAAATCTTTTCATTCCAGTTCCCCCTTTAGTCTCCTATGTCCAATATATCACAATTGTTCCACGCAAAAAAATAAGCTGTCTTATCGGGGGATCACCCTTGCTTTACACACAAAAAAAGAAGACCCTCTCAGGTCTCCTTTCTAACTCAATAAAATGAAACGTTTCAATTCAACGAAAACGTTATTTTCCTTTAATCGGGTTAGCCTTCATGTATTCATTAATCTTTAGATCCAGCAAACTGCTGATTTCAATTACTATATCGGATGTGAATGATTTCTCTTCGAGGAAGATCTGTTCCATCTTGCGACGAAGCATATGAATCTCATCTTCCAAGGAAATGTCATGCAAAGATGCGTTATCAGGTTTCACCGACCATCGGTCGCCATGATCGCCTTCTGCCAGATAGTGCCCACGATTAGTCGATAAATCATATTCAACACAAAACAAAGCCAACCCCTCCTTGGAAAAATGGTTTCCAAATATATGAAAACTTATTTCAAATTGAAATTATATCACAATATTTTGGAAAAGAAAGTTATTTTTTTCCAATGTTAACAATGTCACATCTGTTAATAGATTCTACTTTAGTATTAACCCTCTTTTTGAAGTTTGTAAACAAAGTTTCCGATTCGTTCCAAAGCTTCATTCAATTGGGTTACGGAAGTAGCATACGAGCAGCGCAAGAAGCCTTCACCCTGAGGACCAAAAACATTCCCAGGAACAGCAGCAACTTTATTTTCCGTTAACAATCGCTCCGCAAACAGGTCGGAACTCATGCCTGTCTTTTGAATACTCGGAAATGCATAGAATGCGCCCTGAGGTTCATGACAATCGAGTCCAATATCCCGGAATCCCTGCACAATCAAACGTCTGCGTTGATTATACGATTCTACCATCCGGTCTTTCTCACCCAAACCGTTCGTCAATGCCTCAAGTGCAGCAACTTGGCCCATGGCCGGTGCACACATTACCGTATACTGATGGATTTTAAGCATGGCTGCAATAAGTTCAGGATGACCACACATGTACCCGATCCGCCATCCTGTCATTGCAAAAGCCTTGGAAAATCCGCTTACCAGAATGGTCCGCTCCTTCATGTCCGGAATAGCTGCAAAGCTGACATGCTTTTGCGTATACGTTAATTCAGCGTAAATTTCATCAGCGATCACAATCAGATCATGCTTTTTGATTACTTCAGCAATAGGCAGCCACTCTTCATACGTCATAATGGCTCCTGTGGGATTACTCGGATAACACAGAATAACCACCTTCGACTTCGGTGTGATGCCAGCTTCAAGTGCTTCGGCAGTTAACTTGAACTGATCTTTCGCATAGGTTTCAACACCGACCGGTATACCTCCACCGATGGAAGCGATTGGTGAATAAGCCACGTAAGAAGGTTCAGGAATGAGAATCTCGTCGCCGGGTACGATTAATGCACGCAAAGCCAGGTCAATCGCTTCACTGCCACCCACGGTAACAATAATCTCATCCTTTGGATCGTATTTGGTATCAAACTGAGTATCCAGATAATCGCTGATGGCTTCTCTCAGCTTCGGCATGCCTGCGTTGGATGTGTAGCTGGTCATACCTCTTTCCAGCGAGTATACACAGGCTTCACGCATATGCCAAGGTGTAACAAAGTCAGGTTCACCCACACCCAAAGTGATTATATCCTTGTTGTCTCCAACCAGATCGAAAAATTTGCGGATTCCGGATGGAGGTATCTGTTGCACGAGAGGTGCCAGATAAGACGTCATATTCTTGTTGTTTCCGGTTGTCTGTTCATTCACTATCATGACACATCTTCCTTTACGGCGAGATCATGAGACGGTTGTCTTCCTGATGGTCTTCAAAGATAATCCCGTCCTGCTTATATTTTTTAAGAATAAAATTCGTTTTGGTTGAAAGCACAGAGTCAATCGGAGACAATTTCTCCGACACAAAATTAGCGACTTCACGCAGGTTGCCACCTTCTACTTCAACGAGCAGATCGTATGCACCTGACATGAGATATACGGATTTCACTTGCGGATAGAGATAAATTCGTTCGGCAATCCCTTCAAAGCCACGACCACGCTCCGGCGTGATCTGCACCTCAATCAGGGCTGTTACTTTCTCATCATCTATTTTGCTCCAGTTCACGACGGTTGCGTATTTCACGATGACGTGGTCTTGTTCAAGCTGTGCCACGGCGTTCTTGATCTTGTCTTCCGACTCCCCCAGCAGCGTCGACAGCAGTGCGGGAGTCCTTCTCGCGTCTTCCTTCAGCAGATCCAGAACTTTTAATTGCAGATCGTTCAAATCTTTCATGGTTTTCCCTCCAGCGTCATCCAGGTTCCTGAAAATGAATTAATACTTATATTACATGAATTTAACGTTGATGCAAAGACAAAAGACCGCCTGCCCTGAATTCAGGCAAGCGGTGGTATGGTCTTGGTTAGCCAAGTGCTTCAAACCTCTTTTACACAGGTTACATGTAATAAGGGTTACCGTAATTCGGCTGATGCTGAGGCACATTAGGAGCTTGGCTATATGAACTGTTCTGCGTGTTCTTTTCCTGGATGAATTGCTGACACTTCTGTTGCGTCTGGTGTGCAGACTGGATTTGCTTGTCCACGTCTTGACGAAGTGCCTTGGACGAGACAGAATACATGTTGTTTTGCTGCATCAGATTGAACAGTTCCCCTTGTAATCTTAGGGTGTCATTTGTTAAATCTGTGAACATTCGGCGTGTCATGGGGCAGGCAGCTTCCGTTGTCGCAGTCGTATATTCGCGCGAGGTTCGTCTTAAATCTGCAAGAATCGACTTCAGCAGATCCTGCTCCTGCATAAAAGCGCCATTAGATGATAAAGATTGAGAATACATGCGTTTTCCTCCTATACAGTTAGAGTTGACTTCAGTTACTGAACTTGTGCTGGTGCAAGAGATTGATGTTGCTGCAGCGCATTGACAAGGGTATTCAGATGCTGTTCATGTGAGCGAACATAGTGATTCAGTGCCTGTTGAATTTGTGGGTTATGTGTGATGGAAGCTGTGGCTGCACACTGCTTGATCAGCAGTTCTTCATTGGTGATCGAGTCCGCAATGTAGTTCAATTCCTTGGGACTCAGCGCTTGCATAGCTTGATTCTGCATTTCGGTGGCCTCCTCGGCATAAAGTTTATGCGCAATTATTGTTAGCCCGGTCACACAAAAGTATACAAATATAAATCATTAAGGAGATGTTTCTGATGGATCTGGTCTATGGCACACCGTTCTGGCCTTCCACTTTTAATTCAACTTTCAATTATCCTGCTCTTCGAGAAGACATCTCGTGTGACTGCCTTATCATTGGCGGTGGTATGGGAGGCGCGCTAACTTCCAAACTACTCACAGAGCAGGGTGTGAACACAGTTGTCATTGATAAGCGAGATATTGCCCAAGGCAGTAGCTCTGCCAATACAGGTCTCTTGCAATACACGAATGACAAGACCCTAACTTCATGTATCAACACCTTTGGCGAAGCAAAAGGCGTACGATTTTATGAACTTTGCCGGGAAGCCATGAAACAACTTACTCAAATAGCAGACACGTTGGATACGGATCCTTGGTTTATTCCACGAACAAGTCTTTGTTTTGCAAGCAGTGAAGATGATGTTGCCCTATTGGAGGAAGAATATCAGACGCTGAAGCGCTACGGCTTTGAAGCCGAACTGTGGAATACCGACAAAATAAAAACACACTTCCCCTTCAGCAAACCAGCTGCACTGTATACGATGGGAGATGCGGAAGTGAATCCCTATCGATTCGTTCATGCCTTATTTGAATCTGCCAATAAGCGTGGGGCCCGAATCTATGGTCAGACCGAAATGGTACACTGTGATTACGTTGAAGATGGTGTAGTATGCCACACTTCCAACGTTAAAATCCGTGCCAACAAGGTCATATTTGCTGCCGGTTACGAGACACAGGATATCAAAAAGGATCGCGGAGCCTATCTGAAGACGACTTATGCCATTGCTACCAAACCGTTGCCTGATCTTAAGGAATGGTTTGAGCACAGCATGATTTGGGAGACAGCACGCCCATATTTGTATATGCGAACAACACCGGATGGAAGAATCATCGCAGGTGGTTTGGATGAAGAAATACCTCGGGAGGATCAACGTGAAATTCGGGCAAAACACCAGGGAGATACACTTCTGGAAGAGGTCCGTTCCTACTTCCCTCTAGATGGTCTTGAAGTCGATTATGCCTGGGGTGCCGTGTTTGGTAATACGAATGATGGTCTGCCACTGATCGGTACACATCCCGATTATCCGCATTCTTACTTTGTGGAAGGGTATGGAGGCAACGGAACGGTGTACAGCATGATTGCTGCTTCCCTGATTGCAGATGCCATTACTGGCAAGCAGAATCCTGATATGGATCTATTCTCACTCACACGTACAAGTAAACCCTCTCCTGTATAACATCCGATCTGAGCTGTCAATGAGCTATGTATGAGTTATAAATCATTAAGGGTACAGTTTCAGGAAAGTTATCTCTTTCCTGAAACTGTACCCTTTTGGTTAAAAAACCTATATATTGATAGCCCTCTATGTGGACGGCTCTTGCCCTTCCGTTCGATTCAATAATTTGTGCATAAAGATCCAGCCGATTAGCGGAAAAGCACCGAGGACAATAATAAGCCAGGTTAACATGCGTAGAGACGGAGCATTCATGACCGTTACAATAAATACGGCCAATCCAAAAAGCCTGCCAAGCATCAGGCATAACTCTCTCAAAACGACAAGTTCAACCCTTTTCTCCACATTTTCGCCACTTGTGCCCATCATGTCGAATCCCGCTGATATCATTGGCAATACATATAGAGGCATTGCGACAGCACTCCCAATCCCCATGATTAACAACGTACCATAGGTGACTTTCCAGAGAAGAGGAAGGAGCACCACCAGCAGAATCAGGGCACCGATGAACATGCCTCTCGATCTATACTGCGGTTTAAACCATTTCCCTGCTGCCCAATAACTTACTAATGCCACGGCTGAGGTGATGAGTGAGAACTGTCCCAATTTGTACTCCTGTGCTGTAGCCACGTAGACAAGCAGTGCAATCAGGAAGGCAAAGACACCCTCACGCGCACCCTGAGCGAACAAACCCAAAGCCAAGGTTCTCCAGGGACTATCCGGTTGGGATAACTGTGTCCAGGGCTCCGACCACCGGTATGTACCGCTCACCTTTCTTTTCTTGAGAAAAAAACTGAAGACTACCGCTATGACATAAATGACGAGCGATATCGTAAATATAAACCGATACCCCGTGTTGTCTGCCATACGGGTAATAATAAGACCGGAGAACCAAGGACCTATAATTCCTGTCATCGATCCAAGTAATCCAACCCAGCCATTGAATAGATCCCTGTTTGCCCGATCCGTTATTTCAAAATACACGACATTAAATGCGATCCAGAATAACCCAAGCGAACAACCCAGCAGTATGCCCAAAGGCCAAATCCAGTCTACAGCTTTGGATCCAGCCCAGAGGACACTCATATAGAAAAGGCCGGACAGCGCAGTACCCAGTCGTAACGCACTCATTTTATTGTGTTCCTTAACCCATTTGCCAGCAAGCCAGAACGTGAGTCCAATAGCCAGTTGCTGACTGATGGTAAACCAACCCAACATGGCATAATCCGGACGGCTTTTCCACAGAAACACATTCAAAAAGGTTCCTGACAATGCTCCGGCTAACGCAAACAATCCATTCACGCCCAAAAGCAGAATGGATTGTCGGCCTAAAGTAATCTTCATCTGCTCCTCCTTAATCCACCTGAAGTGAACTGTACACAGGCAGGTCTCAGGGTTAACGTGCCCCAAGCAAGAGGAAAACATGATGAATCTTCAGGATTGCTATGAAATTAGTTTAAATCTCCGGAATGCTTATTTCTGCGTACTTAGATTCTGGATCAGACGCAGACGATCATTCTCAGACAGACTGTATTGAACTTGGAAACATCCAGAGCACACATAGGTTAGCACTTTAAAAGGTGTGGACAATAGTGACTCTTCACCTGAAGCAGCGTTAGCAACTGGTGTGAAGTTATCCTGCGTTGCAGCTTGTGTACCTGCGAGAATCATGAATTCCCGGCAATTCGGGCACTCTGGTACTTCTTCCTGATGATCAAGTTGCTTCTGTACACCTTGTTCATACTGAATGAGATCATTACCTTCATCCGCGTATTTGGTTAACGTTCGCAACTCCGGCAATTTGAGTTCGACTTCATCCCCCCACAGATCAGAAAGATCCGTAGTCTGTTTCTCGTTCGTTACATCGTCTACATCATAGATGTCGTCCTCAGCTTCATTCTCTTCATCATCGATGTTAATGTTGAGCGTACGATATCCTTTTAACTCATTGTGGCAATAAGGACACTCTTCTTCAGGACCGAGCTCCTCATCCCATACAATCTCCGTCTGACACCAAGGGCATACTGTTGTTTCCATATTGATCAACCTTTCTCTTTCATATAATCATGTATTCATTACATAGATGACACCAATGGCAAAGAACACAATCGATGCCGCAAACAGAATCCGTATCAATATTTTCATGACCGGTCCCCCTAGATAATGCTCGCGCCAATAACAAACGACAACGAGACGGAAATAATCATGGATATCAATCCGACAGCTCGGTTATCCGCTTCGATCTCCTTATCAATGGAGAACACGGGTGTGAGGAATTCGAACAAAAAATAGGCAACGAGCAGAAGGATAAATCCGACAAACGACCACGTCATGGCTTCATAGACCGAAGATTTAGCCTGTATGCAGAAACGAAGTACGTTACAGATCCCGAAAATCTTGCCTCCAGTGGCCATCGCAACGGCCACATTGCCCTTCTTGATCTCAGTCCAGCATTTATATTTGGTCACCAGTTCGAAGCAAGCCAGAAATACAAGCAGCTCCATAATCGCTACCGAGAAAAAACCGAGTACCATCCCCAAGGGATGAGACAGCAATTGGTCGACGCTTTCTTTCACGCACCGTTCCCCTCTCCACATCTGCGACCTTCATGCATAAGGCCGCAGAATATCATTGATTCATGGTCCGGCTATTCCAATTCTGCGACGGTCACACCGTTCCCGCCTTCTCCGTAATTGCCCAGCCGGTAACTTTTAATATGTTTATGCTTACGCAGGTAATCCTGAATACCGGAACGCAAAATTCCTGTACCTTTACCATGAATAATATAAACTTGGCCCAGATTGGCGAGGAAAGCTTCATCAATGAAACGGTCTGTCTCCATAAGGGCTTCTTCCAGGTTGGTACCACGCAGATCCAGTTCACTCTTCACATTGTCATCACGCGTGCGCTTCATGCCAGTTACCGGCTTTTGCTTCGGTTTGGCTGTGGGAGCCGATTGCTGCAGTTCCAGGTCATCCAGGGATACTTTCATCTTCATAATCCCCAGCTGCACCATGGCGTCTTTGCTACCCGACATCTCCACAACAAGACCTTTTTGATTCAAACTGTAGACAAGCACTTCATCACCAGGACCGATGGCACGCGTTTTCGGTGCTGTTGCCGTCTTCTTGACGGTCTTCCGGCGCTTCTCCGGTTCAGCTTCATCCAGCTGTTTGCGGGCGGCAATAAGCTTGTGCTCCTTCACGGAAGCACCTTCTTCCATAGCCAACAGACGAAGATCTGCGATAATCTTCTCCGCTTCGGCACGAGCCTTGTCCACAATATTACGTGCATCATCTTCTGCTTTTTCAATCCGACGATCACGCTGCTGTTCCAGCTTTTCCAGTTCCGTCTGATGACGACTGCGTAATTTCTCCATGTCCTGGCGCAAGCTCTCTGCCTTCTCACGCTCTTGTTCAGCTGTAAGACGGTTCTCTTCAAGAGAAGCAATCATGTGCTCGATCCGTTGATCTTCTTCCTTCACTTCGCCACGGGCGTAATCGAGAATGTAACCCGGCAGTCCCAGTCGCTCTGCAATGGCAAATGCATTACTTCGTCCAGGTACACCCACCAGAAGGCGATACGTTGGACTCAGTGTATTAATGTCAAACTCCATGCTGGCATTAATAACACCTTTACGCTCATATGCGTATGCTTTCAGTTCACTGTAGTGGGTGGTTGCTACCATGCGGCATCCCGTCCGGTGCATATGCTCCAGCATGGAGATCGCCAGTGCGGACCCTTCAGCCGGGTCTGTTCCCGCTCCAAGTTCATCAAGCAATACCAGGCTTTTTGGCGTCATGTTCTTCAGAATGCGAATGATGTTCGTCATATGGCTGGAGAAAGTACTCAGATTCTGCTCAATACTCTGCTCGTCCCCAATGTCTGCATAGATCGCATCAAATACACATAGCTGGCTACCATCCTCTGCCGGAACAAATAAACCGGACATTGCCATCAGGCTCAGCAAGCCAATCGTTTTGAGCGTTACCGTCTTACCACCCGTATTCGGACCTGTCACGATAATGGATGTGTAATCATTGCCCAGTTCAATGTCGATTGGAACCACGTTTTCGATCGGTATCAACGGATGACGGCCTTTTTTCAGTTTGAGGAATCCGCGGTCATTCATGCGTGGTAGCGTTGCTTTCAGTTCACGAGCCAGACGTGCTTTGGCAAAAATAAAATCAAGCGATCCCAGCAAGCCGACATCATACAGCAGCCATTCTCCCTGTTCACTGACAAGTGCCGTCAATTTCTGCAAAATAATTTCTATTTCGCGTTCTTCCCGAATCCGGGTTTCGCGCAATTTGTTGTTCATTGCAACGATGGATTCCGGCTCAATGAACAATGTGGCCCCCGAACCGGATTGATCATGCACAATCCCACCGAAGTACGAACGATATTCGGCTTTCACGGGGATAACAAAACGATCCCCTCTGATCGTGATCAGCTGATCCTGCAACATCTTGGATACGGTGGAGGATCGAATCATGGAATCCAGCTTCTCACGAATCCGCGCTTCTCCGCCTCGCAGCTCACGACGAATCTGCGCAAGCGTTACGCTTGCACTGTCGGCAACTTCTGCATTATCGTCGATACAGATTTTAATGGCATCCTCAAGCGTCTTTTGCTCTGACAGTTGATCACTGATATAGAACAAGGATTCAATGGGTTCATCTTCATGCAGAGTAGCAATCAGACGTTTCAATCGTCGTGCCGCAAAGGTCGTATTGGATATTCCCAAAAGCTCGTGAGGGTTAAGTGTGCCTCCAATTTCAGCACGTTTGATGGAGGCCGTAATGTCTACAATCCCTCCAAAAGACGGCGAGCCTTTCAAGCGATCAAATGTAAAGGCTTCATCGGTTTGCTGAAGCAACCGATTCACTTCTTCAAGTTCACTGATCGGTTCAAGTTGCTCCGCTTTCTTTTTACCCATCGTGGTCTGGGCATAGCTAAGCAATGTATTTAAAATTTTGCGATATTCCAGTGTTTGTAAAATTTTCGTGTCCAAGTGTACAACTCCTTCCAAACTATATCTGTATTATAACGAAAGAAACTTTCTTGCGCTATTTAACGAATCCTTCCACACATAACTTCAACCATAGCATCACAAACTACAGGTGTCAGGATTGTGCAACCTCTCCGAGCCCCTTGGAGTTGCCATGCTCAGTTCAATCCGAATAAAAGGAGGTACACACCATGAATTTCCTGGGACATGTCGTGCGATTTGTCATCGCTGCAATTGTATTAATGGTGGTCAGCTGGATCGTTCCCGGTTTCGCCGTTGGTGGCTTCTGGAGCGCTCTGTTGCTTGCTCTCGTCATTGCCCTGCTCGGCTGGATCGTTGAAGGTATCTTCGGCAAAAGGGTCAACCCGTTTGGGCGCGGTATTGTCGGATTTATCGTTAGCGCACTGGTGATTTGGCTAGGTCAATATGTTGTAGATCATGTTGAGGTCAGTCTGCTCGGCGCCATTCTCGCTGCGCTGGTTATCGGGATTATCGATCTCTTCATCCCGGTATCCACCCCTTTTGATGCCGGACGAAGCTCCAAAAGCTAATCCCAGCTTCTCATTTACGTCCAAATGAATGCTCCTAAACCTCTGAAGGCCTGTGCCGGAAGAGGTTTATTTCATTTGAAGTCGTAACGAACCGTCCACTCAAACATGTATATTTTTCAACAAAACGACATACGCAGCGTGTACAGGCATCCACATATTGCGGTATGATGACTGGAGCAATCATTCACATTTTATCCATATCACGCTTAAGGAGGCACATGATGAAGAAAGGCATAGCATGGCTTGCTGCCTGTATGTTAATTCTCGTCCTCGCTGCATGCGGAGGGGCGAATCAGTCTGCAGACTCTGGCAGTAATGGGTCCGATGCTGGTGTTACAGCCAGCGAAGAACTGGTCATCAAGGCAAGCAACTACGAATTCGAGCAACCCGAGTACCATCTTAAAAAAGGTGTCCCGGTTAACATTGTTTATGAAAATGTAAACGGAAATCACGGAATACTCGTGCCTGAGCTGAATCTTATGCTGGACACCAGAAACAGTTCCAAAGTGATTACCCCGGACAAAGTCGGTGAGTTTGAAATGTCCTGTTCGGTCTTCTGTGGTTCGGGACACAGCAGCATGATCTCCAAAATTATCGTTGAAGAATAGTATTCAAGACAAGGAGCCCCCGCAGCGACGGGAGCTCCTTCTTTAGTATAACAAATTGTACCAGAGTGCGTTGCCCACGAGCCAGTTCTGCTACAATCATTCCGCTAGGTCTGGTCCTGTTCAATCAATTCAATCCATTCGTTATATTCCGTCTGCAATTTCGTATATTCATCATGCAACTGACGATATTCCGTATTCAGCTGCTCTGCCTTTTCCTGCTCCATCCCACGTTCAACCTGCAACAAACGTAATTGATTGGCCGCTAGTTCGTAACGTTCACTCATCTCAAGCAGTTCATTTTCCATGATCTGTTTCTCTTGAGTCGCTTCTGACCGTAACTGGTCCAGCTGCTGTCGTTCTTGCTCCAGTCCCTCCAGCAACTCGCTACTTGCCGCACTTTCTCTCTTCCATACCGTCAGTTCATTCTCAAGCGCAGCCCACCGTTCCTGCCAGGATTGTTCCTGAGCTGCCCATTCATCTGCACGGCGTTGCCACACCTGGTCGTTCTGCTCTGCTTGTGCAACGCTGGAGCGGAGCTCTTCTTCACGTCTCGTAAACTGCTCCAGACGGGATGACAACTCGGCCTGCTTGGCTGACAACTCTTCGTGTTTGATCTGCCACTCCAACGCTTCTTCCTCAGTCTGGGCTAGCCGGCTCTCTTGCTCCGAGTAGCGATCGGACAGTTTCGCTGAAGATTGTCTTGCTTCTTCAAGCGCTCTTACAATCTCTTGCTTCTCCGTATTCAATTCATCCAGCTTGGAACTGTAATTCTCTTCCCGTTGTAATGCATCACTGTAGTCGTTACGTATTTGTTTATAATTTTCCTGAAGTCGGTTCAACTCTTCCCGCACAACATTTAGCTCAACTTCAAGCTGTTTGCGTTTCTCTTCCAAAAGCTCTGCTTCCTTCTGATAATGCACAGCCTCTTCATGGTTGAAACGAGACTCTTCCTTCACCACGGACAATTCATCATGAAGGGATTGCACACCAGACTCCAGCGTTTCATTTTGTTCAGCAACTTCGAGAATCTGATTCTCCAGGTCGCCGATCTCAGCCAGTCGCTGCTCAGCAAGGTCTTTCAAGGACTGCTCACGTTCCGTAAGTGTGCCGATCTCATTCTGCAATGTACGCACCGCAGCATGAGCCTGTTCTAGCACCTTATGCAACCTGCGCTGTTCCTCTTCCGACTTCACTTCAGCCTCACGAAGGTTTTGGGCTTCCTGTTCAATCTGTGTATGTTGTTCCTGAAGTTTGCGCAACTGTGCTGTGAGAGAGGTTTCTCTATCCACAGTTTCGTTATACTTCTGCTTCCATTGTTCCTGTGCATCACGGGATTGCTGGGCAGCTTGCTCCGTCTCACGCAGAAGCTCCTGCAACTGGGAACGGTCCTCTTTTAACTGTTCCAATTGCTGCTCCAGTTCCGTGATTCGGCGAGTCTGAACTTCCTGCTCCTGTTTACGGACCCCATGCTCATGACGCAATGTTTCCAATTGACCACGCTCGTGCTGAAGCTGCTGTTCTTGCTCTGCAACCACGTCCTGTGCACTGATGAGCTGAGTCATCACTTCTTCCAATTGCTCTTCGACATCTAATAGTCGAGTCTCCGCCTGTTTACGTTGTTCCTCAAGCTGCTGCTTGAGCTTGCCACGTTCTTCTTGCAATAAGGCCTCTGCCGCCGATGCGGCTTCTGTTGCGCGGGATGCTGCTGCTTCCTTGGCTTGCTGCAATTGTTCCTCGAGGGCTGCTTCTTTCTCCATCCATTCGAGTTCCGACTGCTCGGATAACGCTTTGAACTCCGCATTCAATTGATTCACTTGAGTCAGGCGCTTCTGCTCCGCTTGCTCCTGCAAAGTAGCGCGCTCTTGATTCGATTGATCCGTCAGAGCCTGAGTCTGTTCCAGCGCTTTTTCTTCAGCCTGCTGGAGGCGAAGTTCCATCTGTTGTTGAAGTTCATTATATTGCAGTGCCGCTTCTTCCTGGGCTTTCTTCAAATTGGCCTCAGCCTGCTCCAACTCGGACAGTATGGCGGATTCGGCTTCTTCCTTGGCTGTCTGAACTTGCTGTGCAGCCTTGGCTTCAATTTGTTGACGTTCTGCAACGGCACGACTTTCGGCTTCTTTCAATTGAGCTGCAGTCTTGTCCTGCAATTCTTTATATTGCGCGGCAGCTTTGGCCTGTGCTTGTTGCAGTTCGGCTACAGAACGATTCTGAGCTTCTTTAAGCTGTGAAGCGGCCTGTGCCTGTGCAGTTTTAAACTGATTTGCCGCTTTTTCTTCCATTTCCTTCAGCTGTCTCGCTGCCTTGGCTTCTGCTTCCTTGAGTTGTGCCGTAGTTTGAGACTGCAATTTCTGCACTCGCTCTGTTGCCTGGGCACGCTCCTGCTCAAGCAATGTGTTTAACTTAGCCATTTCTGCTTGCTTGTCCGTTTCGGCCTTCTGCAGCGCCTGCTCTGCTTGAAGCTTCAGCTTCTGCAATTCAGCAAGAGACTGGTCACGTCGTTCCAATTCTTGTTGATGTTCATTTTGTATGGCGTTCAACCGATTCAATTCGTTTCTCAGTTCTGTACGTTCTCCAGTAAGCATCTTCAGTTCATTCCGGATTTCCTGAGTCTGAAGAGACTGTTCAGCCATATGTACAGCCGCCAGTACCGCAATACGCGGAGTATCCAAACGGGAATTTTGCTTGGAGATCGCGCTCATACGCTCATCTACCAGGTTAGCTACTTGTTTCATATAGTCGGCACTGCTGCCAACCAGTTTATAGGAAGTCCCGTAGATATCTACGGTGACGCGTGTACGATCAGGTGTAGTCACAGTTGTGCCCTCCTTCAAGTCTGTATGTTGATTCTAAGCTGTAATCACAAAAAAGTCACATCGATCCTCTAATGCTAAGGATTCGATGTGACTTCAAACAATTCCTGCTAATCTTTGTTCAAAAAATCTTCTTCTGGCCTATTTACGCAATTCCGCTCCGAATTGCTCTTCCAGACGAGCCACTACACGGGCATGAACTTCAGTAACTTCCTCATCAGTCAGTGTACGTTCACGATTCCGGTACACCAGCGCCATCGCCACGCTCTTCTTGTTTTCGCCCAGTTTGCTGCCCGTGAATATATCGAATACCTGTACGGTTTGCAGCAACTCACCCGCTGATTCACGAATGGCGCGCAGCATATCTCCAGCTTCAATATCCTCATTCACAACAACCGCGATATCACGTTCCATGGCTGGGAAACGCGGAAGTTCACGATAACGAATGTCAGCGTCTGCTTCATTGTAGATCGATTCAAGTACAATCTCTGCGATGTACACATCATTCAGATCATACTGCTGTTGCAGTTCCGGATGCAATTGACCCAATGTACCGATCAATGTGCCTTCTCCGCCATCCTTCCCTTCCAGATAAACCGATGCAGAACGTCCCGGATGGAAACCTTCAGGACTGTTTGCTACCAAGCGAATGCGTTGTTCCAAACCCACATAGGCGAACAGATGCTCAAGCGCACCTTTCAGATCGAAGAAGTCTACTTTCTCCACTCCAACATTCCATTGCTGGCTTGCACGATTCCCGGTAAGCAGCAAGCCCAATACCGGAATCTCATGTGGTTGCTTGGTCAATTGATCTTCTTCAGTGAAGAATACATTGCCCACTTCAAATACAGCCAGTGAATCCTGTTTACGGTTCATATTATACACCGCTGCATCCAGCATTTGCGGCAAAATACTCGTACGAAGCACACTGCGGTCCTCACTCATAGGCATCGCGAGCTTCACCGCTTTACTGCCTTGTGTCAGCGCCGGGAACAGAGTCGCTTTATCCGGGTGTACAAAGGAGTAACTGATCATTTCCTGCCAGCCACTGCCTGAGAGCAATCCACGAATCGTGCGACGCATCGCTTGAGAGCGTGTATAAGCACCCGGAGTCGTCGGTCCTTCAATCCATGTGGTAGGAATGTTGTCATATCCGTACAGACGCGCAATTTCTTCAAACAGGTCTACATCGAGCGTAATATCCCCTCTGCGTGTTGGTACTTCCACATCCAGCAATCCTTGATCAGCATCACCACATGCAAAGTGCAAGCGAGTGAAGATGGTTTTCACCTCAAGCAAAGACAGATCTGTTCCCAGATAACGATTCAGTCTGTCCAGCGACAATTGAATTACACGTTTCTCCGCAGCTTCCGCTCCAGCTTCCACGATTCCTTGGTGCACTTCACCTTCAGCATAACGCTGAATCAGTTCAGCTGCACGATCCAAAGCCGTAATGACCGCACCCGGATCTACTTCCTTCTCAAAACGCATGCTTGCTTCGGAACGCAGCCCCAGTTGGCGCGACGTTTTCCGAACGGTTCCGCCATCGAACTTGGCGGACTCCAGCAACAGATTTACCGTGCTTTCCGACACCTCGGAATTCTCGCCACCCATAACCCCAGCGATGGCTACCGGTTTCACGCCATCTGTGATAAGCAACATATGTGGCTCCAGGTTACGCTCCTGGCCATCCAACGTAACAATCGTTTCGCCTTCGTTGGCCATCCGCACTTCAATATGACCTTTTTCCAACTTATCCGCATCGAATGCATGTAGCGGTTGGCCGTATTCCAGCATGACATAGTTCGTGATATCAACGATGTTATTGATCGGACGAACACCTGCTGCCATCAGACGGTTTTGCATCCACAGCGGGGAAGCACCCAGCTTAATGCCTGTTACATAACGAGCTGCATAGTGACTGCATTGCTCTTGTGCCTTAATCTCTACCGAGATATGATTCGCAGCCGCATCACCAACCTCAACCAGTTGGTCTTTGGGACTCGGCAGCTTCACTTCACGACCCAGGATGGCACCCACTTCATAAGCTGCACCACGCATGCTGAGACAGTCGGAACGGTTCGGTGTCAGGTCCAGTTCAAGCACATGATCGTCGAGACCAAGAACCTGGCTGATTGGCTTGCCAACCTCTGTTTGTTCTGGCAGAACGAGAATACCTTCCTGCTGATCTTTCGGCAACAATTTGTCGTTCATGCCTAGCTCTTTGGCGGAACAGATCATGCCAAGGGATACAACACCGCGCAGTTTGGCTTTTTTGATATCCAATCCACCAGGGAGCTTCGCTCCAACCAGGGCTACGACTACTTTTTGGCCTGCATCCACATTTTTCGCGCCACACACGATCTGCAGATCTTCTTCCTGACCAGCATCGATGACACATACATTAAGTTTGTCGGCATCCGGGTGTTTCTCCTTGCTCTTCACATAACCCACAACAACTTTATTCACGCCCTTGTTGCGGTTCTCCACTACATCAATTTCTACTCCCGCACGGGTGATTTTCTCTGCCAATTCCTGTGGCGTCACACCTTCAAGGGAAATATAATCAGACAGCCAATCTGTCGATACTCTCATGGACGTTCACTTCCTTCATCTATAAATTGGTGTTCCCGGTTCATTCGCTTGCTCTATATGGTTAATCTATCTTGTCTTAAAATTACAGCCGTCCGAATTGCTTCAGGAAGGTCAGATCACTATTGTAGAAGTGACGGATATCATCAACACCATACTTCAGCATGGCGATACGTTCTACACCCATACCAAATGCGAAACCACTGTATTTCTCCGGATCATAACCACCCATTTCCAGTACTTTCGGGTGAACCATACCGCCGCCCAAAATTTCAAGCCAGCCTGTTTGCTTACATACGCGACAGCCGCTGCCGCCACATTGTACACAGGTTACATCCACTTCCGCACTTGGCTCTGTGAACGGGAAGAAGCTTGGACGCAGACGAATTTCTGTGTGGGAACCGAACATTTCGCGCACGAATTGCAGCAGGGTTCCTTTCAGATCGCTCATACGAATGTTTTCGCTGATGACCAATCCTTCAACCTGGTTGAATTGGAAAGAGTGCGTCGCATCGTCGTCATCACGGCGGTATACTTTACCTGGGCAGATGACTTTGACAGGCACTTCGCCCTTCATGCTCTGCATGGTACGTACTTGAACCGGAGACGTATGGGTACGCATCAACAAGTCTTCTGTAACATAGAAGGAATCCTGCATATCGCGCGCCGGGTGATTCTTCGGCAGATTCAATGCTTCAAAGTTGTAATAATCCATTTCGACTTCAGGACCTTCCGCTACGCGGTATCCCATACCGATGAAAATATCTTCGATCTCCTGTACCACTTTGGTCAGTGGATGCAGTCCGCCTTGACGTCCACGACGTCCTGGCAGGGTCACATCAATTTTCTCGGATTGCAGACGCTTCGCTGTCTCTTCCTTCTGGAACTGATCCTGCTTGCTGTCGATGACTTCCTCAATGGCAGCCCGAACATCATTGGCTACTTGACCAATAACTGGACGTTCCTCTGCACTAAGCGCACCCATTCCGCGCAAAATTTCAGTCAATGCACCCTTTTTCCCCAAATACTTCACACGCAGATCACTGAGCGTCTGCGGATCATTCACACCAGACAACTGCTCCAGCGCTTCGATCTTTAATGCCTCTAAACGTTCTTTCATGTGTAATTGCCCCCTTTTTGTGGTGTTTTTGCAACAAAAAAAGGCCTTCTCTCCCCTGAAGGGACGAAAAGACCGTGGTACCACCCTTGTTAGACATCCCTTGCTGCACGGCCCCTTTGGCCTGCAACTCGTTCTATCTCACTTTGTACGGAATAACGACCGTTAACCGTTTGCCCCTACTGTTGCCTCTGTGTCTGCACACAAACAGGTTCAGGGAACCGCTTCGGAGTGAATTTCGGCAGCCTTGTTCTACAGAAACGCTCTCAATCTACGGCGCTTCCTCCCTGTCCAGAGGCACTGCTTACTTATCTCCATCATCACGTTTGCTTTTAAGTTAAACCTCTAGAGGTTGTCAAAAAGTCCGCTTTTGATTACGAATGATGCCTGACGGCATCATCAGCATCGAATATGGCATTCAGCCGAAATGTCCGTTGCTCACGTAGTTTTCCCTACGCTCCGCTACTCCATTTCTATCTTCATCCCATCTTCTTGGTACTGAAAACCGATCTTTTTGAACACTTCCCCATATCGATGTAATCATCGATGATCGTTCATAATTATATGCAAAATAGATTGAAATAGCAAGCCGTCCATCTTCTAATTTATGCTTGCACCCTTATCTTTCAATTGTTTCAGGCGCTGCTGGATTTCGCGAATCTCCGTTGCCTCGACTGCTCGTTCACTCTCGTGTTCAGGCAGTGTCAGACTGTCTTTTCCAGCAGCGCTCACAGGAGACAGTAACTCGGATAAGCGCATCTCCAATCGCAACCGTTCGTCATCGGATTCCCGGGTCTCGAGCGCCAGCTCCCGAAGTTTAATGGACTCCTCCCAATCCGGCACACTTCCTTCAAACAGGGTTGCTGTGCCACCAGGTTCCAGATCGCACAAGCGATTCGCAAGTGACTTCGTCAGCATACGGTCATGGGATACAAGCACCAAAGCACCTGAAGCCTGTTTTAATACATTCTCCATGACTTCCTGGGTATCGATGTCCAGATAGTTGGTCGGCTCATCCAGCACCAGCAGATTCGCTCCGCCAAAGTAAAGCCTCAGAAATGCCACTCTGCACTTTTCTCCCATGCTCAAATCCCCGATCTGCTTGAACACATCATCCCTGGAAAACAGGAAACATCCCAGAATGGTACGTGCCGCACTTTGTGTCATGGATGGAAGGGTAAGCAAGCTGTCCAGCAGCGTCAGAGTCTCGGGAAGTCCTTCCAACTCCTGTGAAAAGTAACCAATTCTCAGCTGTGGATGCCGTGTTACCTTGCCTTGGGAGGGTTCCAGCTCACCAATCATCAGCTTCAACAGTGTCGTCTTGCCCGTTCCATTAGGGCCTCGTACGGCAACACGGTCTCCACGTTCAACAGTGATTCGAAGGTCGCGAAGCAAGGGCTGGTTACCCGTATATGAAAAACTCACCTCTTCCAGCGCAAGCAGCTGACGTGCAGCCAGTGTACTCATCTGCAATTCCATATTCAACTTGGTAGCTTCACACGGTTTATCCACCCGTTCCCGCTCCAACCGCTCCAACTGTTTTTGTTTCGCATGGTAACGTGAAATATTCTTGTTGGCTTTGGCCTTGTAGAAGCTCTGGGTGATCTTCACCTCCACATCGGTCGCTGAGTTATGCGCTTTATGGAACCATTCCTGATAATTACGAATCGTCTCTTCCAGCGCCTTTCGTTCCAACTCCTGCCTGCGGTAGATCGTTTCCTGTTCCCGTAATTCACGCTCTTTGTGGACCTTGTACTCGGAGTACCCGCCCTTGTATTTGGTCAAAGCCTCTGAACTGAACTCAATCACTCCTGTTGCTACCTGATCAATAAACGTACGATCGTGAGATACAAATAACAGCGTACCTTCATATGAGGATAACCACTCTTCAAGCCAACGCATGCTTCCCTCATCCAGATGATTCGTGGGTTCATCCAGGATCAGGAATTTAGGTTTGCTGACAAGCAGGCCTGCCAAACGAACCTTTGTTTTTTGTCCACCGCTCAAGGAATGATAGGGTCTGTTCCAATGCTCTGCGGATAAACCAAGGCGTGTCAGTACCTTCTCTACCTCGGTCTCCCACATATATCCGTTAAGCTGTTCATATTGATCCATCACTTTTGTGTAGGCTGCAAGTAGCTCATCATCAGCCTCACTGCTGATGCTCAAGCGTTGTTCCAATTCCTCCAGTTTCCGTTTCACTTCATAGATCTGACCGCTCTCACGTCGGACCGCATCCATTACATTCATCACGCCCTCAATCTCCGAACGCTGGCGCATGAATCCCCATTCCTGTTGCGGGATATGACGTTCAATCCGTCCACCACCATGCTCTTCACCCAAAATGATACGTAACAACGTTGTCTTGCCGCATCCGTTGCGACCTAGAATCGCGAGTCGCTCGCCCTCATTAATCTCCAGATTCAATCCTGTAAACAATTCAATACCGTTCCACTCTTTTGATACTTCATGTAAGCGTACCAATGTCGTCATGAGGCCTCATCCTTCCTGCATCCTTTTTGCTGAACAAAAAAAACCGCTGGCATCAGCCGGCGGTTTGGCAATTCAGGGTTGGATCAAGCATTCAAAGACAGATCTAAGGTAAGCTACGGCATGAACAAAGAAACCCCAAATACAGGGTACACGTAAACCTCAAAGGCTTACTTGCTCCATACCTTTTCCCATAGCTGAATTTGGACACACGAATCCCCTCATTGCTCAGCCGCTCTGGCTGACTGCGTCATACAACCGTCTGCAGTTAACTGGGGTTCAATTCATGTGTTTTACTTCATGGGACGTATGGTTACCTCTCATTCATGTGTAGTATCAATTTCTCCGTTATTGTACCAGATCATTGTTAAAAAGCAAAGGTTACCCTCATATTTCTTTTAGAGCAAAAGAAAAAAGCCCCTGCATCGCAAGGGCTCTGGGTACTGCTTCGTTAAGCGGGTGATGGGAATCGAACCCACGCTATTAGCTTGGAAGGCTAAAGTTCTACCATTGAACTACACCCGCATGATTGACGATCTAATTGTTAAGTTCCGTTCAGAAGTTAACAGTGATTTTACAAAGAATAATATACCATGATCCTCCATAGCATGCAAGTCATATTTACCATTTTTTTCATTACACATCCATCTTAAAAAAGCAGGAGCACTCACGTGCCCCCGCTGTTCCCTATCCTGTGGGTTTATCCACATCTCTCAAAAACCGCTTTTCAAAATCAGCGGCTTCAATCGGTTTACTGAAGAAATACCCTTGAGCCTCGTGACAATGCTGATTGCGAAGAAAGACCATCTGATCTTCGTTCTCCACGCCCTCAGCTGTCACTTTCAGATGTAAATGATGAGCCATTGAAGTGATGGTCGATACGATCGCAGCGTTATTGCTGTCCTCCATGACCTCATTAACGAATGAACGGTCAATCTTGAGCCGATCAATCGGCAGATCCTTCAGATAGTGCAACGAGCTGTATCCCGTTCCAAAATCATCAATACTGATATGCACACCAATCTCTTTGATTTTACGTAACTGCTCGAATGCCCGGTCTTTATCAAATGTCATACTCTCCGTAATCTCCAATTCAAGCCATACCGGCTCAAGCCCAGTCTCCTTGAGAATGCCATTGATATTGTCCAATAGATGCGAATGCCTGAACTGTCTCATGGACAGATTCACCGAAACACACAGTTTACGATAACCGGCTTCCTGCCACTGCTTATTCTGTGCACATGCTTCACGAAGCACCCATTCGCCAAGCGGTACAATCAGCCCACTTTCTTCTGCCAGAGGAATAAATTCAGCCGGAGATACCGAACCTCGCTGCGGATGCTGCCAGCGCACCAATGCTTCCATGCCGACGATTAGCCCACTTTGCAGATTAACCTGCGGCTGGTAGACCAGATAGAACTGACCTCGATCCAACGCCTTCCGCAGATCATTCTCAAGCTGCAAACGTTCCTGTGCTTTCATCTGCATCGCATGAGCATAACGGTTCAATTCCATGCCCTGTTCTTTGGCATTGTGCAGAGCCGTATCTGCATTCTGAATAATCTCCTGTGGTGACTCACCATCATGCGGGAAAATCGCCATGCCGATTCCAAGTGTAAGATGATACTCATTACCGTCAACCAGGACAGGCTTCTCGAAGAGTTGTAAAATAGATCTTGTTCTCCGCAACGCTGTATCGGTTGTGCTGAAATCTGTCATCGTCAATGCAAACTCATCTCTTCCCAGGCCAAATACTTCTTCTCCTGGAAGTGACGAATGTTTCAGACGTTGACCTACCTGGCGAAGAACCCGGTTAGCTGCTTGCTGTCCGAGCGAATCATTAATGGTCTTGAACCGATTAATATTCAGGACCAGCACACCGACAAGCTTTTCCTCCACCACGGCATCATCCATCATCATTTTCAACCGCTGCGAAAGGCGACGACGGTTTGGAAGCCCCGTCACATCCTCATGATGAGCAATGTAATTCATCTTGGCTTCAGCAACCTGCTGTTGCAGAAACGGCGTGTCCACAACGGACGTGTACAACCCTTTTTGGATGAAAAAATATGCCATACAGTTACTCAACAATCCAAACAGCAGATTGAGATCGTTCACCCCTGTGGCGGAAATAAAATAACATTCCCCAAAGAAGAAACACAGAATACCGCATAGAATGGATGGCAAGTCACCATCCTTGGTTTTTTTCCATTGTACAAACAAAATAACGGCAATAATGCCATACAGCAATCCGACGATAAAATGAACCCGGGTGAAAATCCCGCCAAGTACTTCACCCTCAAGCATATTCGGCAATATGCTCCATTCCTGAATAGCCAATGTGTATAGAATAACAAAGGTACCCAACGTCCCACTGAACAGTAAGAATTTGCGTGGTAATGCAATTTCCTTCTCAGTTATGGTGTACACGAGCAGTAAACCTACTGAACATACCAAAGACCCCATAGTAGACATCATCAAGGAGAATTCCGATTCCATCATCGCTCCGTTCGGAATCTCTTCTGCAAAAGAAACGATATGAACCAGTTCAAACAGTCCAATCAATAAAAAGAGTGTTGTCAATAACACCCTCCGAAGGGTCAGCTTCTGCGTACGAAACAACCAGCTTTGATTATAAATGCCGATACAAGCCGCCGCCGCAGCGAATCCACCCAAGAGTGTCAAAACAGGGTAACCCGATATGATCAGATCAGAGCTTGAAGAAGAACGAAACCATTGACTTGCGAGGAAACACAATAAGCCGCATATAGCGACCCAACCTATTTTTCTCTGATCTTGCAGATTAACCTTCATGCCGTGTTTTCCTTCCCGGGATCACCTATCCAGAATTACATTTACCAAACTTGCCCTGCCCGCTACACAATTCGACAAAAAAACATATTTACCAACGTTCAATTCACATGCATGCACATGCTATCTGGTACATAATAACATTTAATTCTGTATACGTGAACTAAAAAATAGTTACTCCTAGGAATATTTATTCATAAAAATGGAGAAAAACAAGGTATTAAGAACTAAAAAAAACATGGATCTCCAGGTGGAGTCCATGTTTTCCTAGTTTGCAACTGTATTTCAGACTATATTACTTGTCGAAATTCACTTCTGGTGTTGTTAATTTATCATAGAAATCAACAACCTTGTCCTTGTCTTCCGATGAACGAAGCGCCATCGCCGAACGTGGATGCTCGTCCAATGCACCTGTGATCATGTAAGGCAGAATGTAGCCCCACTCTTCTTTTTCTCTAAGGGGTACCATCAACTGTTCCAGTACACCGAGGACTGGGCGCAGATTGTATTTCGTACCTTTCAGATGAGCTACGAGCAATTCGGTTGGGCAGTTACCTGCCGCACGTCCCATACCATATACAGAAGCATCAAGCAGTTCAACTCCCAGTTCCGCAGCAACCAATGTGTTGGAGAACGCGAGCTGCATGTTGTTATGGGTGTGAACGCCAAGACGCTTGTTAGGCAAATGAGTTTTGAACTTCTCTACCAGGTATTTCACATCATTATGATCCAGGCTACCGTAGGAATCTACAATGTAGACCACATCTACGGAGCTTTCTTTGATCAATTCAAATGCTTCCAGCAACTCATTCTCCATAACATTGGAGAGTGCCATAATATTCAGTGTTGTTTCATATCCACGATCATGGAATGTTTGAACCAGTGCAAGTGCCTTGTCTACATCTTTGCTGTAGCAGGCAACCCGGATCAGATCCAGCATGCTCTCGCTGCGAGGCAAGATGTCGTTCTCATCCACACGTCCAACGTCAACCAGTGCAGACAGTTTGGTATTACCTTTTTGAGGAATAACTTTACGCAAGAAATCATCATTCAGGAAACGCCAAGGTCCTGCTTCCTCCGCACCTTTCAGCAACTTCGGAGAGTTCTTATATCCAATTTCCATATAATCAACGCCAGCTTCATTCAATCCAGCATACAGCTGTTGAACAAAGTCCACGCTAAAGTCCCAATTATTCACCAATCCGCCATCACGGATCGTACAATCTACAATTTTGCAATGATTTGTCTTCATTAATGTCTGCTCCTTTTCTGACCAACTTGTGTATTCCTCTCATGATACTTGAACGTGACAAGAAAAGTAAAGGGATTCCGGACTTATTTACTTCGATAAGATTTCCAGATTCGGTCAATCTCAACCATATCGGAACGATCCGGAACTTTTCCTCCATAACGCACGCTGTTATACGTATCTGGCAGTCTCGCAGATAACTCATCTTCCTCTTGCTTCACACCATTCTGAATAATGGTCTGGGCAGCCTCCAGCGGAGTGTGCGTCCCCTGTATTCCCACTCCTCGATGAGCAGCCTTATCAATCCAAGTCCGATAGTAATACCGGACACGCTCAGCATCCTGCACAGGTGGCACTTCTTTCTTCCGAAACCAAGTCTTTCGAACTTTCTCCGGCGCCTCAAGCGTCTCACTGACATCCATATACTCCGTCCGCGGTTCTGCTTTCTTTACACCTGGTTGTAACATCCCCTTGAATCGATCCAAAAATCTGTTTATCGTTTTTTGTCCGAACCTCAGAAGCAGCCACAGGATTGCTCCTGCTAAAGCAGACATCACTACCCATCCGAGAATGTTCCAAAAGATTGAAGGTTCGGAGGGTGGTTCTCTCCACTCCTGCGGTATATTTAGCGGCTGATTTGGGGCGTCCATTGGTAGTGGTGGATCCTCGCCGGAAATCGGGTCAAACCATCCCCTGATCCATGCGAGCAAACGGTCACGTAGTGGTCTCAACCATGCAGCCAAACTTGGGAAAGCACCAATAGCGACGATGACAATAAACATCCACATGAACCGCTG
This sequence comes from Paenibacillus sp. FSL H8-0079, assembly GCF_037991315.1. Classification (NCBI taxonomy): domain Bacteria; kingdom Bacillati; phylum Bacillota; class Bacilli; order Caryophanales; family Paenibacillaceae; genus Paenibacillus; species Paenibacillus sp. FSL H8-0079. The sequence continues at coordinate 1,956,802 of NZ_CP150300.1, read as the reverse complement.
ATGATTCGCACGAGCAAAATCGCGCAATACTAATTTTCGCTTGCCATCATTAAGTATTGCCCGGTCCAGTTGTAGCATATATCTTCCAACCAGCCAGAAGGCAAAGCTGATTACTCCTGCAATATAGATCCACATGGTGTAGGCTTGTATCGGCTGCATAAACTCCAAGCGGTTCGAAGCAACCGTAAGCACGATCGCACTGATTACCCCCACAATCTGCAAACGCCATAACAAAACAGAATGAAAGTCTGGCTCGAAGCTCAGGCCTGCATAAGCGGAGATGACTCCACACAATACCAGTGTAATGATATCCGGCAACGGGAGAATGAGGCTCATCCCTATAACGAGTGCGAAGAGAAGTCCTATGACGAATGCCGTTACTCCACGAATGAATGTACTCTTCTCGCTAAATCCCGGAATTTTATGCTGAATGAATTGTCCCAACCAACCCGCGAGAACAACCAGGATGAATAATGTGTACGGCAAATGTTCCATTGCGTAGAATGAAGCAAGCGTAAATATCGGAAAAAGGTATATGCCAGCCATCAAGACGGCAAGCATCGCTATAAGTCCCTTGGTCGTCGCTACCTGTCTGTCCCTCATGCACTCACCGCCTTCGTATCACCCTTCACGTCCTCTACCGGGAGAACCGTCACGCGATGCCCTTGTTCGTGCAGACGCGAAATCTCGTGCTCCATAGCGGCAGATACATAGGATGTGATCAACAGATAGCTGCGGATTTGCTGTGCTTCTTCATTCAGACGTACTTCATCATTCAGGAATTGTTCCATGGGCACCATGCATTTCAACTCGGTCTCAGCCATAGCTTCCAGTACCCTTTCCAGATGGGGTGTTCCATAATCCGGCTCAATCCGAACTGCATCGCGACCTCCACCCACATGATAACCATTATGGGCGAAGCCTGCCGGCAACCCTCTACCGATGGCATCCACTGCAGCCGTGGCAGCGTAACGAAGTGCCCGTTCGATCTTCTCTGGTCGAGTGACTACACTCCACATATCTGCAGACTCCTGAATGTTAACTACAATCCATGATTGCGGATCTGCTGTCCATCCCTGCTTGTAGACTTGCAATTCACCCGTACGTGCGCTCGCTTTCCAGTGGATACGATTCATCGGGTCGCCTGCACCATAAGGGCGAACACCCAGAATCAGGAACGGATCTTCGACAATCCATCGCGATACTTCCACTTCCCCCTGCCACACTTGATATATGGCGGGAAGATCCTCTGCATTCACTAATGAAGGATACACGACCATGGACATATGCAAAGGAATCGGTTTGGTGGAACGCCACACGCCAAAGAGGTCCCCACCTGTCATGCTTGCTGTATTGAGTGGATAGATGCCACGCTGAGTACATGAGAACGGATGCTTGCGCGTGATACGCGTAAACGGTTTTAGTGTGAAAATGCTCTTATGGTTCTGATAGATTTCGCCTTGGCTAATATCCATACCTGAACCGGAACGAAATACAAACGACACAGGCATCATTGCTTCAAGTCTGAGCCACGGAACGGAGACTCGTTTTTCATTCGATATCGTCTCCACCATCTCAAGCTCATCTCCAGCATAACAACGCAGCTTGCTGAATTGTCTGCTGTACTTGAGCTTTCGCAGTGCAGGTCGTCCGAACCATACACCGTGTATGCCAACGACAATGCCTCCTACAAGGACAAGCCATAATAATGCCATAAGACTAACGCCCGCTTGTAGCGAGGTTCTCCGTTGGTACTTCTGTCTGATTCAGAAGTTCCTGGATGATACGCTCCGCCAAGCCTTCTTGTTGTCTGATCCGGTTACGGAATACAAGTCGGTGGGCCAGCACAGGCTCCGCCAGAACTTTAATATCATCCGGCAACACAAAGTCTCTGCCATGCAGTGCAGCCCAAGCCTGACTTGCCTTGAGTAATGCCTGAGCCCCTCGTGGACTTACGCCAAGCGAGAGCTCGGGATGTTGCCTTGTCGCTTCGGTTAACTGAATGATATATCGTAGCAAATCTTCGTTGATTTGCACTGTTTTATACGTATCCTGTGCCTTCATAAGTTCTTCACGACTGATCACTGCCGACAAATCATCAACAGAGCGGCTTGCCACCGTACGTCTCAAAATTTCTACACTCTCTTCACTGCTTGGATAACCCATACGAATTTTCATCATAAAGCGATCCATCTGCGCTTCAGGTAGCGGAAAAGTTCCCTGGTTATCTACAGGGTTCTGGGTGGCAATAACGATAAATGGCCGTTCCAACAGTCTCGTTGAACCGTCGATACTGATCTGGCGCTCTTCCATGCACTCCAGCAAACTTGATTGCGTACGTGGTGTAGCACGGTTAATCTCATCGGCTAATACAAGATTAGCGAACAAGGGGCCGGGTCTGAACTCAAAATCCCCTTCTTTTTGATTAAAGAAATGAATCCCTGTCAAGTCAGATGGCAGCAAGTCCGGTGTGAACTGTATACGCTGGAATGTGCAGTCCAATGAGGAGGCTACCGATTTGGCGAGCATCGTTTTCCCGGTACCCGGTACATCCTCCAGCAGTACATGTCCAGATGCTATGATCGCTGTCATCACCAGCTCTATGGTATGCTCTTTGCCCACGATCACTTTTCCCACGTTATCCATCAATTGTTGATTCATTCGTTCCATTCCTTGGATATCCATCGTATCTCATCCTTCCGTTAATGGAGCTTATGTATTCGCATTCATTACTAACTATAACCCTTTTTGGCAACAAAAAACAAAGGAGTCGGCCAATTGCCGACTCCTCTACGTCCCGCTCTTCTCAATATACCAAAGGTAACATAATCATAAACCGCGTACCTTCGCCTTTTTTGCTATCTACCGAGATGGTACCTCCGTGGTTCTTGATGATCCGGTAACTCACCGAGAGTCCCAGCCCCGTTCCACTCTCCTTGGTCGTGAAGAATGGATCAAACAGACGCACAAGTGTGTTATGGTCCATCCCCTGACCGTTATCGGCGATGGAGATCTGCACGAATTTATTTTCCGTAGCGGTAGATATCCGAATCAGACCGGTATGTTCTTCGCCGACTTCCTCAATAGCATCCATTGCATTTTTCACCATATTCAAAATAACCTGCTTAATCTGTTTGACATCGATGGACACATTCAGCGGGGCATTCCCTTCATCCAACGTGATCTCGCACCCCTTCATCAATCCTTCGCTCTCTGTCAGCAAGACCACCTCTTTAAGCAAAGAGTCGACAGACATCACAGTCTTCTGTGGCGCTGACGGTTTGGAAGAATTCAAGAATTCGTAGATGATGTCGTTCGCCCGATCAATCTCTGTCAGTATGATGCGAGCGTACTCGTCTTTGCCAAGCTGCAGCAGATGGGGCCGAAGCAACTGGATGAACCCACGGATTGCGGTTAACGGATTACGAATTTCATGAGCAATAGATGCTGAAATGCGCCCCAGCATCGCAAGTTTGTCATTTTGATAAGCGGTCTGTTCAATCTGTTTATAATCAGATACATCCTTGACACTGAACAAGAAGTCTCCGTCCATCTGATCCCCGTACGTCACAGTAACCAGCCAATGCCTTCCGTACTCATCAATCAACTCATGATAGCGCTTACGGTGGAAGATGGTTTCCCGATAAATACGTAAAATTTTCTTTTTCTTGAATCGGCTCATCTGGGGATGATGCAGCATTTGCATCAGGGTGCAGCCGCTCAACAGACTTCTGGGAAGTTCCAACAACTTTGCCATCTGAACGTTAATAAACGTCAATACACCGTGACTGTCAAACAACATAATACCGCTATCCAGATGTTCCAGTACATTCTCATACTTGTTGTTATCCAGATGTACGGGCGGGAATCCATCCGTTGGTTGAGGCACTGTATCCTGAAATTCACTAATCATGTCAGGTTCCTCCTTTTCACGTAAATGATAAACTTGCCATTCGGACATCATATCATCACAGAAACAGGAAGGGCCGATTTTATTTTTCATTACCGGTGCCCTTTCGTTGGGGGGCTGAGCCGAAAATATGGATGGCATGTCCGGAACTCAAGCTGGTCTATTCCCGGTAACCAACAGTCGATCCGGAAAATCATATACGTTTGTTCCATTCTGACATTCTCCTATTCCCAAACACGAACATTTTTTGCTCCGCCTCTTTTGCAAGTCTGTTTTTATCATAGACAAGTTTATAGAAGAGAGTCAATCGGAGAAAGTGTCGAATGGAAATTATTTTAAAAAAAACCTCGAATTAGTTCCAGATCAATGCACAAAAACGAAGCCATTTCACCCAACGGGCAAATCAGCTTCGTTTCTATTATCTTTACGTTATGAAATATCCGAGATCACCTATAGTCCGGTCTTATTATGCTGAATTTTCAGTCTGCGCTGACTCATCACAGCTAATCGACGTTTAAGTTCGCTTTCCCACTTCTCGTCTTTTGTTTCTTTCGCGAGCCTGAGCAGATCCAGAGCCATATCAATCTGGCGCTGCACAATGACCATAGCATCCTCACTCTCACGGTTTACACAGTTTTCGAAAATCGCATCCTCATCTTCTGTTACATAATCTTGAAAATCGATCTCGGACGCACCGTCTCCATGCGCATATTCAGCAAGAATTTCATATTCATTTTCCACTTTATAATGCACCTCAACCCGATGACACACCGGGCAAAACAGCAGGGGAACATTATGAACCTGGGTGCGGTAATGCTTCAGCGTGCCCTTCGTTCCAACCATACTTGCCCCACAACAGTAACTCATTTTTGTTCACCCTCCTTATTACGTGCCGGGACTTTTTATTAAAATGCAATCCCGTACACTTCCAGCACTTCCGAAAAGGAATAGTTCCATCAGTGTATCACATTCATGTACAGATTATAAATGCAGAGCACCGGAATATTTACCGGGTTTCCATACCCTATTCGCCTTGAAGGCCATCAATTCCTCTTTCAACAGATAAAAAGAAGACTTTCTCTTAATACATCATTAACACGTTTAGCTGCTTGTTCAAACACTTTTGATTAACTTCGTGATAACTTCCGGCAAAAGGGTGCAAAAAGGGGCTGTCCCATAAGTCATAAAATGGCTAGAGACAGCTCTGTTTTCAAAATTGTAAAACAAAAAGAAACCGTTCCTTGGTAAAATGGAAGTGCGACCCACCATTTGAAAGGAGACGGTTTCTTTGTACATTCAATATACCATGGATCAACTTTTCTTGCCAATGGATTTGGAGACAGATATCCCCAAAAATCACCTCGTTCGTGTTGTGAATAACGCAATCAATCGCCTCAGCGATTCCATTTTTAACTCGGCGTATCCTGGCGGGGGTCGCCATAGCTATCATCCCAAAATGCTCACCAAAATCATCATCTACGCCTACACCCAGCGCATCTATTCTTCCCGGCAAATTGCCAAGGCGGTTCGCGAAAATATCATGTTCATGTGGATAGCCGGGCGGCAACAACCGGATTTCCGGACCATTAATCGCTTTCGTTCCGAGCGGATGAAAGAGGTCTTGGAAACTGTGTTTACCCATGTGCTGGAGCTGTTGGTTCAGGAGCAATACGTGTCCTTGGATCACTATTTTTTGGACGGAACCAAGCTTGAAGCGAATGCGAATCGCTACACCTTTGTGTGGAAAAAAGCCGTCGTCAAGCACCAGGCCAAGCTGCAAGAAAAAGTACATACCTTGTTTCAAGCCATCGAAGAAGCGGAAAACGAAGAAGATACCCTCCACACCGGAACCGACCTGCCTGAACTTGGCGAAGTCTCGGCTCTCACTGCGGAAAAACTGGAACAAGCCGTCAAGCAATTGGAGGAAAAGCTAAGCGAAAAACCGAAGAGCAAAACATTAAAAAAAGCGGTGCGACAGTTGTGCAAAGACTTCCTGCCCCGGTTGCAAAAGTATGAGCATCAGATCCAAACTGCTGGTGAGCGGGGCAGTTACAGCAAAACCGATCCAGATGCGACGTTCATGCGAATGAAAGAAGACCACATGCGAAATGGTCAACTAAAGCCTGGATACAATGTACAAATCGGAACGGAAAACCAGTTTGTATTGGGCTACAGTGTACACCAGCGGCCCACGGACACCAAATGTCTGAAACCGCACCTGGATCATCTGGAAGAGCAGCTTGGTAAAAGAGTGAAAACCGTCATTGCCGATGCCGGGTATGGAAGCGAAGAAAATTACAGCTATTTGGAAGAAAAAAACATCCACGGCATCGTCAAATACGGAACATACCATAAAGAGAAAACGAGGGCATGGAAGCAAGCGCTGGGCAAAGTGGACCACTGGAGCTACAACGAAACCGAAGATACATGGACCTGTGCGGCAGGGCAAACGTTACCATTCCGGTATGAAAGTCAGGCGGTCACGGAGAGTGGCTACGCGATTCGAACCCGCCATTATCGAAGTGCAGACTGTAGCGAATGTCCCCTGAAAACCAAATGCACAACAGCGAAAGGCAATCGGGAGATTACCGTCAGTCTTACCTATATGCGTCAAAAAAACGAGATGCGGGAACGGTTACGTAGTGAGGAAGGATATACCCTTTCAGTTCGGCGCATGACGGAGCCTGAGAGTGTGTTTGGACAAATTAAAAATAACCGGGGATTCCGAAGATTCCTGCTTCGCGGCTTGCAAAAAGTGAGCCTGGAGGTTGGGTGGCTTTGCCTTGCCCACAATCTACTCAAAAAAGCCACATTGACAGAAAAACGCAAAAAGGACAAAGCAGAATAAACCTCTGCTTTGTCCTTTTTTGAACGTATGCGTGGTATTTCTTTTTGCCTATACTTTTTTCAAGGGCTTTTGAGACAGCCCCTTGAACAAAAACCGTTCAAGTTAACCTGGCTTACAGGTTAGTGTCGCCTGGTTTCCAGTTCATTGCACACAATCCGCCGGATTGCAGTGCTTGCAGTACGCGAAGTGTTTCTTCAACACTACGGCCTACATCGTTGTGGTTAACCACTTGATATTTCAGTTCGCCTTCTGGATCGATGATGAACAGACCGCGCAATGCTACGCCTTCTTCTTCGATCAGAACGCCGTAATCTTTAGCCACTTGCTTCGTGATGTCGGAAGCCAATGGGAAGTTCAATTGACCGAGACCATTGCTGTCTACAGGTGTATTGATCCATGCTTTGTGGCTGTGCACGGAGTCTACGCTCACGCCAAGGATTTCAGTATCCAAAGCTTTGAATTGCTCGGAAGCAACGCTCAAAGCTGTAATTTCAGTTGGGCACACAAATGTGAAGTCCAAAGGATAAAAGAAGAATACGAGCCATTTGCCACGATAATCGGACAGTTTAACGGAACCAAAGTCTTGTCCGTCTCCCGATACTGTTTCCATTGCGAAATCCGGTGCTGGTCTACCTACCAAACGTTCTGCCATAACTAAAAATTCCTCCTTTGGGATTATGTAAGCATCCTTGCGGATTGCTCATCATCAAGAAAAACGCGTACGCTTTTCCTGTAATTAAAATGTTTGAACCTCGATAACAAGTACAAGTAAAATGTTATCATCCGGACTTCCCAAAGTCAAGATTATAAACATTATTTTTTTATAATCATTATAAATAAGGATTTTTCGTGCCAAAATTATAAAGGAACAGCCCTCTGTACATTCCATAATTGGAAACAAAGGGCTGCCATGTTGTTGGAAATATAATTACGCCTGTTTCTGAATAGCCGCGACGATCAAATCGCCCATTTCAGTTGTACTGATCGCTGTGCTCTTGTCTACAGCAATATCACTCGTGCGGTGTCCCGCGTTCAGTACATCAGATACAGCTGCTTCGATAGCATCCGCGCCTTCTGCATAACCAAAGGTTGTGCGGAACATCAGCGCCAAAGAGAGAATGGTTGCAATCGGGTTAGCAAGGCCTTGACCTGAGATATCCGGTGCAGAACCGTGTACCGGCTCATAGAGTCCAAAGCTACCCTCTCCCAGTGATGCAGATGCTAGCATGCCGATGGAACCCGTCAGCATCGCTGCTTCATCACTCAGGATATCTCCGAACATATTTTCAGTAACGATAACATCGAAGCTGGCTGGACGACGCAACAATTGCATCGCGCAGTTGTCCACAAGTACATGCTCCAGTTCAACATCCGGATAATCCGGTGCTACCCGGTTCACGACTTCGCGCCAGAGACGGGAAGTTTCCAATACGTTGGCTTTGTCTACCGAAGCCAGCTTTTTGCGACGTCCTTGCGCAATTTCGAATGCCTGACGAACGATCCGCTCCACTTCCGTTACATTATATGCACAAGTATCTACTGCCTCTTCGCCCTGTGCACTTTCACGTCTGAACTTCTCACCGAAGTAGATCCCACCAGTCAACTCACGTACCACCATCAGATCCGTACCTTCCAGTACTTCAGGCTTCAGAGTTGAAGCATCCTTCAGGCAATCAAATACGACAGCCGGACGCAAGTTGGAGAACAATCCGAGCGCTTTACGAATACCCAGCAAGCCTGTTTCCGGACGAAGTTCCTTGCTGTTGTTATCCCATTTCGGACCGCCAACCGCTCCAAGCAGGACCGCATCTGCACTTTTACATACCGTCAGTGTTTCTTCTGGAAGAGGTGTACCCTTCTCATCAATCGCGATTCCACCAAACAAAGCATGCTCTGTCTCAAAACGATAACCGAATACTTCCTCTGTACGTTTAAGAACTTTCTCAGCCTCAGCTACGACTTCAGGACCGATTCCGTCACCTGCAATAACTGCAATTTTTTTCACGTCTGCCATGGGTTGTCCACTCCTTATATTTCATTCATTAATTATTCTTAAAGTAACGTCTCATATTAACTCTCTCTTTTGTATCATATTCCAAGGTCATTTGACCAAGATATACAATCTATGACTTTAATAGATTTTACCTATAAGCTAATAGAGATTAGCTTTCACAAGTTGTTCCCGACCCTCCCGGTAGGGTAAAATATAGCTGAATTCAAATCAGTACGCAGGAGGGATAGTTAACATGCAATATTCGTATTTGGGTAAATCAGGCCTTAAGGTCAGCCGAATCTGTCTTGGTACCATGAATTTCGGGCCTGCTACAGATGAGAAAGAAGCTTTCCGCATTATGGACGCAGCACTCGATGCAGGCGTGAACTTTTTTGATACCGCTAACATCTACGGTTGGGGTGAGAATTCCGGACTTACCGAAGAAATTATCGGACGCTGGTTCAATCAGGGCGGTGGCAGACGTGAAAAAGTAGTGCTGGCCACCAAAGTCTATGGCTCCATGCATGATGATACAGACGGACCCAACAACGAAGCCGGACTATCCGCCTATAAAATCAGACGTCATCTGGAGGGTTCCCTCCGCCGCTTGCAGACGGATCATATCGAACTGTACCAGATGCACCATGTGGACCCTGCCATATCGTGGGACGAGCTGTGGGGTTCGTTCGAGAATGCCGTTCATCAGGGAAAAATCGGTTATGTAGGGTCTAGTAACTTTGCTGCATGGCAGATTGCAATCGCTCAAAGTGAAGCCAAGAATCGCCATTTCCTCGGCCTGGTTTCCGAACAACATAAATATAGCCTCAACTGTCGTTTACCTGAACTGGAAGTATTGCCCGCCGCCAAAGAACTGGGTCTCGGCGTCATCCCATGGAGTCCACTGGATGGTGGATTATTGGGACGTAATGCGCTTCAAAAACTGGAAGGAACACGCAGTGGAGGTATCGCTGGACGGATCGAGCAGCAGCAAACTCAGCTTGAAGACTTCGCAGCACTCTGTCGTGATCTCGGTGAACCACAGGATACGGTAGCCTTGGCCTGGGTTGCAGCCAATCCGGCAGTGACTGCCCCGATTATCGGACCGCGTACACTGGAGCAGTTTGAAACTGCACTCAAATGTCTGGATGTGACTTTGGATGAAGCCGTGCTCAAACGTCTGGATGAGATTTTCCCGGGTCCAGGTGGACATGCACCTAATGCTTACGCGTGGTAACAGCTTGATAGCGTAAGCTGAAGCAATAGATAGCCGTATAACATGCACTGTGTTCCACTGCCATAATCATATAAATAAAAGCAAAAGAGTCTGACCCTCCATAAGAGAGTCAGACTCTTTACGTACCTCACTGAACAGAGCAAAGCAGGCCGAACGATCTTCTATATCCGTTAAGATTAAGACAGATCATCCTGGCAGTTTACATGCGTTCCAGCTTGAAATTCAGTTCAATGAAGGATTCGTGCTTGCTGCACCAGAACTTACAGGTTCACGTTTACACGGTTCGTATATGTTTTGCGTTTCTCAATCAATTGGTTCAGACCGTCCACATAGGCACGTGCACTTGCACCCAGTATATCCGTGCTCACGCCACGTCCTTGTACCGAAACCTGATTTTGAGTCAGCACAACATGTACTTCACCCAATGCATCCTTACCGTGCGTTACCGATTTGATGGAATAGTCAGACAACGTTACCTCTTCCCCACTCACCTGATCAATCGCATTGTAGATTGCATCTACCGATCCATTACCCTCTGCTTGCTTCTCAACCGTATCCCCGTCAAGCGTCGCAATGCGAACTTTGGCCGTTGGTACCGATTCATCTCCGTACGTAACGAAAATCGATTCCAGCTTATACACCTCAGGTGCATCCTGCAATTTCTCTTCAATTACTGCGAGCAGATCTTCGTCAGTCACTTCTTTCTTCTTATCAGCCAGATCTTTGAACTGGGCGAAAGCCCGATTCAACGCTTCTTCTTCCAGCTCATATCCCAGATCAATCAACCGCTCACGGAACGCATGACGACCGGAATGTTTACCCAGTACGAGCTTGCTTTCTTTCAAACCGATGGACTCTGGAGTCATGATCTCGTACGTGGTTTTTTCCTTCAGCATACCGTCTTGGTGAATGCCTGATTCATGTGCGAAGGCGTTTGCTCCAACAATGGCTTTGTTTCCAGGTACAACCATACCTGTCAAACGGCTAACCAGACGACTGGTCCGTGCAATCTCAGACAACTGCAGCGATGTTTTTGCCTGGAAAAATTCCTGACGTGTCTCCAGCGCCATAGCAATCTCTTCGATCGCCGTGTTCCCTGCACGTTCACCAATGCCATTGATCGTACCTTCGATCTGATCGGCTCCGTTGAGAATGGCTGCAAGTGTGTTGGCTGTCGCCATACCCAAGTCATTATGACAGTGGGCACTCAGCTGTACCTTTTCAATACCGTACACATTCTCCTTGAGATGTTTGAAAATGTTTCCGTATTCATATGGGCTCAGGTAGCCTACTGTGTCCGGAATATTCACCACGGCCGCACCCTCTTCAACAGCCATATTCACCATTTCCACGAGGAAATCATACTCGGTACGACCTGCATCCTCAAGCGAGAATTCGATCTTCGAGAATGTTTTCTTCGCATAACGAATTGCAGAACGAGCTGTATCCAGTACTTGCGTTTTGTCCATACGCAATTTATGTTGGCGGTGAATAGGTGAAGTTGCCAGGAAAACGTGAATGCACGGATCCTGTGCACCTTTAAGTGCTTCCTTAACCGCATCAATATCTTGCTCTCTGGAACGGGACAAGCCAATTACGGTCACATTTTTGACCGCATTTGCGACTGCATTGACAGCTGCCAGGTCACCTGGAGATGCCGCCGGGAAACCAGCTTCCATCCGGTCAATGCCAAGCCGCTCGAGCTGATGGGCAATTTCCACCTTTTCACGAGTGTTCAGATTGACTCCCGGGGATTGCTCTCCATCACGCAGCGTTGTGTCAAATACATAGATTTTACGCACGCTTCGCACCTCCTGTACTTGTATTATATTGTTTCTCTGAACCAGCAATAGCGGCTCACGCATAAGCACGGCCGCTATTCCCAGTTAAAGCTCTAATTTTACTTGAATACCTTAAAGTGCATGTTTTAAAAGTTAATGCTTACTTCTTGATCCAGTGCATCATCTCACGCAATTGTCCGCCAACCACTTCGATTGGGTGTTCAGCTTCGTTACGACGAGTAGCTGTCAAGAATGCACGTCCGGATTGGTTTTCCAGAATGAAGTCACGTGCGAATTTACCTTGTTGGATATCCGTCAGCACTTCTTTCATTGCTTTCTTCGTATCTTCAGTTACCACGCGAGGTCCAGTTACATAGTCACCGTACTCAGCTGTGTTACTGATGGAATCACGCATGCTTGAAAGTCCGCCTTCATACATCATGTCAACGATCAGCTTCAGTTCGTGCAGACATTCGAAGTATGCCATTTCAGGAGCGTAACCCGCTTCTGTCAATGTTTCGAATCCAGCTTTTACCAACGCACTCACGCCACCACACAGAACCGCTTGCTCACCGAACAAATCTGTTTCTGTTTCTTCACGGAAGGAAGTTTCGATAACCCCTGCGCGTGTACAACCGATACCTTTAGCATAAGCCAAACCGATTTCTTTAGCTTTACCCGTTGCATCTTGCTCGATCGCGATCAGGCCCGGTACACCAAAACCTTCCACATAAGTACGACGTACCATGTGACCAGGGGACTTAGGAGCTACCAGCAATACATCACTGTTTTTTGGAGCAACGATTTGACCGAAATGCACGTTGAAACCGTGTGAGAAGAGCAATGCTGCGCCTTCTTTGAGGTTTGGTTCGATTTCGTTTTTGTATACAGAAGCTTGCGTTTCGTCAGGCAGCAAGATTTGAACTACATCTGCGCGGCTTGTTGCTTCAGCCGGGGACAGAACTTCAAATCCGTCATTTTTTGCAGTGTCAAAGGATTTACCTTCACGAAGTCCGATGACTACGTTCAATCCGCTATCACGAAGGTTTTGGGCTTGGGCGTGGCCCTGGCTACCATAACCGATTACCGCGATCGTTTTTCCTTTCAATACGTTAAGCTCTGCATCCTGTTCATAATAAGTAGTTACTGGCATGTTTATAAGTCCTCCTTTGTATTGTAAAGAACCCTTCATTAATGAGCGGGTGTCTCAATGGACCGGCTCGCTTGGTGTGTCGAAAGCGTCTCTGGTCTGATCCGATCCGATCCGTTCAGACACCCGCCCATTAATGCGGGAATGTAGCTATATTTTCAAGCGTTACATCACTAAAATGTTACCTTATACCTGTTAAGGGACAGACACTCTCACATAAGATCAACTATATATGTTAGCTAACCGTCGCCCCTTTTTATTCATTATAACCTTATACGTTGCCGCGTACCAATGCAGTTATGCCTGTACGAGATAATTCGCGAATGCCGTATGGCTTGAGCAATTCAATCATCGCATCAATTTTATCCGTATCTCCGACTACCTGGACAATCAGGCTGCCTGGACCAACATCTACAACGGATGCGCGGAATGTTTCCACCACACCCAGAATTTCTGGACGTTCGGAAGGCTCAGCTTTTACCTTAATCAATGCAAGTTCACGAGCTACCATCGGTTTCAGGCTGAAATCAACCACTTTAATGACATCGATGATTTTGTACAGTTGTTTCTCAATCTGCTCCAGTGTTTTATCGTCACCAATGGTGACAATAACCATCCGGGAGAGTCCGGGTTCTTCCGATTGACCTACTGTAATACTCTCAATGTTAAATCCGCGTCGACCGAACAACCCTGATACACGCTGAAGGACGCCTGGCTGATCGTTTACCAATATTGAAATCGTATGTCTAATCATTCCTCAGCATCCCCCATCAACATTTGATCAATTGTTGCTCCCTGCGGAACCATTGGATACACATTTTCATCCTTGCGTACTACGAATTCGACAACGACTGGTCCTGGTGTATCCAGAGCTTCCTGCCAAGCACGCGCCGCTTCTTCTTTATTCGTTGCACGCAATCCTTTCACGCCATATGCTTCAGCCAGTTTTACAAAATCCGGACTTCCTGCCAGATCAATGTGGCTGTAACGATTCTCATAGATGAGTTCCTGCCATTGGCGAACCATTCCGAGTACCTGATTGTTAATGATCACAATTTTTACCGGTATATTGTTAATGGCACAGATTGCGAGTTCTTGGGAACACATCTGCATTCCACCATCACCGTTAATGGAGATAACGAGTCTGTCCGGATTGGCCATCTGAGCACCAATGGCAGAAGGGAATCCAAAGCCCATCGTTCCGAGACCACCCGAAGTTACCCATGAACGTGGTTGATTAAACTTGTAATATTGTGCTGCCCACATCTGATGTTGTCCCACATCCGTAGTCACAATCGCTTCACCTTTGGTTGTATCATTCAACATTTCAACAACCCACTGCGGTTTCAGCACTTCGTCTGAATCCTTATAGCTGTATGGCTTCTCTTGTTTCCACTGCTTGATCTGGTCTCTCCATGCATCTGCACGCTCTGCACGCCCAACTTCTTTGTTGGCTATTTCAAGTACCGTCTTCACATCACCAACGATTGGAATATCGGTTGCAATATTTTTACCAATCTCAGCCGGATCAATATCGATATGAACGATTTTGGCATGTGGAGCGAATCCCTCCAGCTTACCTGTTACCCGATCATCGAATCGTGCCCCGATGTTAATCAGCAGATCCGACTGTTGGATGGCCAGGTTAGATGTGTATGTTCCGTGCATTCCCGGCATCCCTGTCCATAGTTCATGCCCACTTGGGAATGCACCAAGACCCAGAAGGGTTGTCGTAATTGGAATGCCTGTCTTCTCAACAAATTCGAACAGTTCTTCATGTCCTCCCGAGTATACCACACCGCCACCGGCCAGAATCATTGGACGTTCTGCTTCCTGAATGGCCTGAGCCAAACGGTCAACCTGCAGTTTGTTTGGTACTGTCCGTGGATTGTACCCTCTTAATGTAACAGGTTCAGTACTCGGTTCAAACAAGGTTTTGTTGGCTGAGACATCTTTCGGAATGTCGATCAGTACAGGACCTTTACGGCCGGTGTTGGCAATATGGAATGCCTCATGAATGATACTCGACAAATCTTTAACATCTTTTACCAGATAGCTGTGTTTGGTGATCGGCATTGTAATCCCGGTAATATCCGCTTCCTGGAAAGCATCCGAGCCGATCAGGCTGGAATTGACATTTCCCGTAATGACAACCAGCGGCACGGAATCCATATATGCCGTGGCTATTCCAGTAACCAGATTGGTTGCTCCCGGCCCGGAGGTAGCGATACAAACACCGACTTTGCCGCTTGCACGTGCATATCCGTCAGCTGCATGAATTGCACCTTGTTCGTGACGGGTTAAGACGTGTTTGAAGTCCTCGAAACCATACATTGCATCGTAAATGTACAACACTGCGCCACCCGGGTAACCAAATACGCAATCCACACCTTCAAGCAACAAGCTTCTCAGCAAAATCTCGGAACCGCTAATGACCTCCGGCTTCATCCATTTTTCACGTAATTCATCTGTCGATCGTACTTCTGGAATTTGAGCTCCCATTAGTCATCCTCCTCTCGGAATTTACACCATTCTGACATTTAAAGTTACAAAAAAAACCTTCCATCCCCTGCAAACAAGTTCATGCTTGCGAGGGACGAAAGGTTATCGCTTCCGTGGTACCACCCAACTTTGTCCGAAATTTCGCAATAACGGACCTTACCAGGTACAACAAAACGAATAGCTCAAACGAACATAGTCGTTTCCCATACCTGTTGTCTGTAACGCAGACATACGATTTTCCCTAATACGCGAAAGGAGTGACATCCAGTGCTTTTCAGGAAAACAGCTCCGAGGTGAGCTCGTATATAAGGGATAATGGTGGTGGTTTCAGCAATTCCAGCCACTCTCTGAGCAAAAGAGCCCTTAAAACTTCGTCCTCTTCATAGCCGATGAAATATTCTCGTTAAATGTTAGGAACATTATATGATTCCTCTAACCGATAAGTCAATACCTGTTTTGCATAAAAATTCAGAGCACCTTCCATCCTCCCTCTTCAGCCTTTAAGGTTGCCCTAATCCCAGCGCTTCATTCAGTCACCTTTTATCTTGCTTCGGGCATAGGATATACGAGCAGCACGACTGGTCCTGAAAGGAGGCTCCGCATGGTGATTCGGCAACGCACATCCAAGCTGGATGATGGCGCCATCATGAAGCTGATTGACACTCAACTTGTTCCTTTATCCCATATGAGCGAAAAGGAAATTAATAAAATCCGCAAAGAAATACCCCTGCGAATGAACAGGGGCATGACCTTTGTTGTCTCGCCGGAGCCAGACAAAGCTGCTGTGGCATTCATCCATTTTCTCATGCATGGGGAACTTCTCTATGTCGATATGATGGCTGTTAGTCCGAAAGAACAACGCAAACGTTACGGGCAAACTTTGTTACTCAAAGCAGAGAGCTTTGCGGCATCGCGGGGTTGTAAAAGATCGAAAGTCATGGTGGATGAAGGCAATACCAAAGGACTTCAGTTTTATCAAAAAAATGGATATCATGCGATTCGATACATCATGATAAGCCGTTGCTACGAATTGGAAAAAACATTATAGAATGTCCTAGAAAAATCCTGGGGGGCGTGGACCTGGACCATAAGGGCCGAATCCAGGACCAGGTCCATATCCGCCACCAGGTCCTCCAGGTCCATATCCCGGTCCGTAGCCTGGACCATATCCAGGGCCTGGTTTTGGTCCAGGTCCATATCCGGGACCGAAGCCGGGACCACCTCCATAAGCATAAGGCAGTGTGACAATAGCAAGCAGATCAAACAATACCAGTGGCAGAATCGCTTTTGTACGTACTTTTTTGCCATTCAAACGCTTGAGTACCAGTTTGTTGCCCGATACTTTCAACAGCTTTCCCGTAACCCGAGTGCCGTCTTTTTTGATTGCAACAATATTTTTGCCTATTAATTTCATCGCTTCATCACGCGTAACTTGTTGTTTCATACTTTCCCCTCCTCCTCGGATCGTTCAAAACAGTGTATTCGTCCATCACTGAATTCGCCTGTTTCTTTGTCCCTACCTGAAAATATGGGTATCTGCACGAGAACCAAGTTAAGCATGTAAAAGTCGATGGGCGTTCAAGAAAACAAAAAAAGGCCCGCACAAGGCGGACCCTTTATCAAAACTCTGAATAGCTAAACTGATATGGAAAAGGTTGTTACCTTTTACCCGGATCATATGCTTCACCTAGTGCAGACGGAGCCGAAGAACGTCCAACCGCTGCAACGAGAACGATGATGGTAAGCAGGTAAGGCAACATAAAAATAATTTCCTGGGGAATACTTTGTGACCATTCAAACAACTGTACATAGTTTCGGATCGCTTGTGAGAATCCAAAGAAGACAGCCGCACCAAAGGCACCAATCGGATTCCACTTACCAAAGATCATAGCTGCAATGGCAATATAACCTTGGCCGGAAACCGTATTGTGTGAGAATGTACCCGTAGTCGTCAACGTAATTGCAGCTCCACCAATGGCCGCAAGCGCACCACTGATCATAACGCCAATATAGCGATAACGAAGCACTTTAACACCAACCGTATCAGCCGCACTTGGATGTTCACCTACAGAACGAAGGCGCAGACCAAATGGCGTTTTGAACATGATGTAATACGTTAGGAATACGAACAGAATAGCCAGATATGTCGTTGGATATACGTTCTTGAAGAAGGCTTCTCCAAGCAAAGGAATCTCTTTCAAGAATGGCACATCAAACTTGCTGAAGCCTTGAACCAACGGTGAATCACCAGAACCTTCAAACAACAGTTTAACCAAATACAACGTACTTCCTGCTGCCAAAAAGTTAATGACGATACCACTGATAATCTGGTCTGCCTTAAATGTGATAGACGCAACGGCATGAATCAGCGATACCAGTACGCCCAATACAATCGCGAGCAAAACCCCCATCCAGGCCGATGTCGTTCCACCCATGCCCGCTTCTTGGGCATAATGCGCCCCGATTCCAGCTGCAAAGGCACCAAAGACCATAAAACCTTCAAGTCCAAGGTTGGTTACACCTGATTTTTCCGAAAAAATTCCGCCGAGTGATGCAAAAATCAATGCCGTAGCAAAGACAAGCGTCGTATTGATAATTTGCCCAATTGTCAACAAGTCCATCTACAACACCTTCTCTTTCTTACGCTTCGAATAGAACGGTTTAAGTATCCAGCGCACGATGCCTTGTGCCGCAATAAAGAAGATAATCGAACCGATCACAATCCGAATAATCTCAGGCGGAACATCCGCAGCAAAACTCATACCTGCAGATCCGTACGTGAGGGTACCGAACAGCACTGCTCCCAATAACACCCCAAACGGATGATTCAAACCAATCAGGGCAACCGCAATTCCGTCAAAACCTGTTCCCGGTGAACCTGACATTACAGTCTGGTACTGGAACACCCCGAGCACCTGGAATGCACCACCAAGACCGGCAAGCATACCACTGATGAACATCGCTTTTACGATATTCCGGTTAACATGCATACCTGCATATTCAGCCGCATTAGGGTTGTAACCTACCGCGCGGATTTCATAACCTTGTTTTGTTTTCCACATATAGATATAAAAGAGCACAGCCATCACAATGGCAATCAGCGTTCCCATGTGCACACGGGAGTTGCCCATCAGTTCAGAGAGCCATGTCAAACTAATCGAAGCCGATTCGCTGATATTCACGGAACGATTCTCACCTTTTAACAGCAAGAATTGGCGAACGATAAGGTTGGCCAAATACAGACCAATCCAGTTCAACATGATACTACTGATAACTTCATTGACCCCACGTGCTGCTTTCAGATAACCAGCAATCGCGGCCCAAAGACCACCAAACAATGCACCGGCAATCAAAGCCAGTGGCGCATGGAGGTAGATCGGCAAACCTGCAAACTTAACACCAACAAATGTTGCAGCTGTCATACCGACGAGAAATTGACCTTCTCCCCCGATGTTGAACAGCCCTGCACGTGATGCAAATGCAAATGCAAGTCCAGTCATGATCAGTGGTGTCATTTCACGTACCGCTTCACCAAAGTTGTACATGTCTCCAAATACCTTGGTGAACAATGCGCCATAGGCTTCAATCGGATTGTAACCACCGATCAGCATGACAATCCCACCGAGAATCAGACCCATAACAATGGCGACTACAGGCAAAATAAATGAATCTCGGGTAAACCATTTCAATACGTTATTCATGCGCAGTACCTCTCTTTTGGGTGCTGCCCGCCATCATCAAGCCGAGCTCCCTGTCATTGGTTTCTTCCGGCAGCACCTCGCCAACGATCTGGCCTTCATAGATAACAGCAATTCGGTCAGATACATTGATAATCTCATCAAGCTCAAATGAAATCAGCAGAACAGCCTTGCCTTGATCGCGTTGTGCAATCAGTTGCTTTTGCACGAACTCAATAGCCCCTACGTCCAAACCACGCGTTGGTTGGGCAGCAATAAGCAGTTCAGGGTTTTTATCCACCTCACGGGCGATAATGGCCTTCTGCTGGTTTCCTCCGGACAAGGAACGAGCTTTGGTCTCGATGCTTGGTGTACGCACGTCAAATGCCTCCACAAGCCGCTTCGCCTGCTTTTTGATCGCATCGAAGTTAAGGAACCCTTTACGGGTGTATGGTGCCTTATAGTACGATTCCAGAACGATATTTTCACTCACTGAAAAATCAAGTACAAGTCCGTGTTTATGTCGATCTTCTGGAATGTGGGCTACACCCGACTCCGAAATATGGCGCGGAGAATGATTGGACAGCTCCTTGCCCTCCAACAGAATCGAACCGCTCTCTACTTTACGAAGTCCGGTAAGGGCTTCAATCAGTTCACTTTGACCGTTACCATCCACGCCCGCGATTCCGACAATCTCTCCTGCACGTACGTTCAGGTTAAGTTGGTTCAGAACCGAAATACCTTCTTTATTCTTGGCAGTTAGTTTGCTGACTTCGAGCACATTGGCTCCAGGTGTAGCTGGTTTTTTGTCCACTTTGAATGTGACATTCCGACCTACCATTTTCTCTGCCAATTCATTCGGATTGGTTTCCGATGTTTTGACCGAATCAATCACTTTACCCCGACGGATAATCGTTACCGTATCGGAGATTTCCATGATCTCTTTCAGTTTGTGCGTGATCAAAATAATCGACTTTCCTTCAGCGACCAGCTTCTTCATGATGGTCATCAATTCTTTGATCTCTTGAGGAGTCAATACGGCGGTAGGCTCATCAAAAATCAGAATGTCTGCACCGCGATACAACGTTTTAACAATCTCTACACGCTGCTGCATTCCGACAGAGATATCATGAATTTTGGCATGAGGATTTACCTTGAGTCCATACTGTTCGGACAGACGCTGAACTTCAGCAGCTGCTTTTTTATAGTTAATATTGAGACCCTTCGTTGGTTCAGATCCCAAAATAATGTTCTCTGTTACCGTGAACGGCTGTACAAGCTTAAAGTGCTGATGCACCATGCCGATGCCAAGATCGATCGCTCGGTTAGGGCTGTCGATGATGACAGGCTTGCCATTCACTTCAATGGAACCTTCATCTGGCTGATAGAGACCAAATACAATATTCATCAACGTTGACTTACCAGCGCCATTTTCGCCCAGTAGCGCATGGATCTCGCCTTTACGAAGCTGAAGGCTGATGGCGTCGTTGGCAACAATGCCTGGGAAACGCTTCGTAATTTGTTTTAACTCAACGACGGGGGTTGCTGCACCCATGTAATCACCCTTATAACTGATATAGTGTGGTTCCGCAAACGAAAGAAAAGCTCCTACCGGAGCGTTGATATACAGTGACCTTGTACAATTGTTATGATGACTTGATCATATGTTCCTGTTCTTGCAATCATAAGGCCGGTCAAGACCGGCCCCAATGATTATTCTTTATGCCACGAAGATCAAATTACTCAGTAGGTACTTTGATTTCGCCGCTGATGATTTTTTCTTTGTACTCTTCTACTTTTGCAAGTGTATCAGCAGATACGTTCGCAGTAGAAGTATCAGCAATACCTACGCCGTTTTCTTTCAACGTCAGGTTTTCGGAACCGCCAGCAAATGTACCGTCGATTACTTCTTGGTTAACACGCTTAACAGCTTCGTCAACTTTTTTGATCATGGAAGTCAAAGTGATCTCATCACCAAACTCAAGAGATTGGTCTTTGTCAACACCGATAACCCATACATCTTGACCTTGTTTCTTACGAGCACTTGCTTCGTTAAACACACCGTTACCTGTTGCGCCAGAAGCGTGGAAGATAATATCTACGCCTTCATTGTAAAGTGTTG
Organism: Paenibacillus sp. FSL H8-0079; assembly: GCF_037991315.1. Lineage (NCBI taxonomy): Bacteria > Bacillati > Bacillota > Bacilli > Caryophanales > Paenibacillaceae > Paenibacillus > Paenibacillus sp. FSL H8-0079. The sequence continues at coordinate 1,935,585 of NZ_CP150300.1, read as the reverse complement.
CTGCTGCTGCTTTACCCAAGTCAGGTTTATCAAATGCACCTGTATAGTTAGAAATGAATTGAGCATCAGGGTTAACTGCTTTAACGCCTTCTCTGAATCCTACTTCAAACTTCTTGATCAGTGGGCTTTCCATACCGCCAACAAAACCAATTTTGTTGGATTTCGTTGTCAGACCAGCTACAACACCAACCAGGTAAGAACCTTCTTCTTCAGCAAATGTTACGGATTTAACGTTAGGAACATCAACTACACTGTCAATGATCGCAAGTTTGGAATCAGGATTTTGCTCCGCAACAGTCTTGATTGCATCAGCCAATTGGAAACCAATACCCCAAGTCAGATCATATCCACCTTTAACGAATTCGTTCAGGTTAGGAATGTACTCTTCATCGGATTTACTTTGCAGATATTTAACTGCAGTACCTGTTTCTGTTTCAGTCGCTTGTAGAGCTTCCCAAGCGGATTGGTTAAAGGATTTGTCATTAACTCCACCTACGTCAGTAACCATACCGATGTTGAGATCGGATTTCGCTTCAGTGGATGTGCCACCTGTATCTCCTCCGGCATTTGTTTCTTCTTTCGGTTTGCTACCGCAACCTGCGAGCATAACCGATACCGCCAGCAACATTACCAAAGACAAGCTGAGCATCTTTTTCATTTTCTCTTTTTCCCCCTTAATGATATATCCTCATTCCAATCCAGCCTACAATTGAACGGTTAACAGATAGCAGGAATGACTTTTATGCAGAATGTATGGTTTCTTCGACATTAAAAGCGCATTCTCACCCTTGAAGCATCCAATCATCTGTCGAAAAACCGAACATTATGACATGGAGAGAAAAATTAGGACTAGCCTACTAGAGGTGATTATACAATCAACCAGTGTTAAAATCCAGATGTTTCATCACCAAATATCACATATTTTTGTTCTTTTTTTATTGAAAACGCTTAATAATTTAGCGATTTAACACACTAACGTTACAGCGATGTGATGTTATATAACAAAAACATACCGCAAACTTTAGTGATGTATGGAATTTACCTGTTTTCGTTTGTATTATTTCACCGTTCGTATTTTATGTATTACCATGGTCTGTTATTCACCAGTTATCTGGTTTCATTGTTCCCTTGCAGACTATAGCCTATTCGCTCTACTCATTCAGAGATTCATCTTCGGATTTCTTCCAAGCCGTAAAAAAAGCCGCCATATAGGTACGGCGGCTTGTATCATACAATTTAAGCGTTGATTTTGCCTTTAGCTACAGTAGCCAAAGAGTTGAACGCATTGATGTCGTTAACGGCCAGATCAGCCAACATTTTGCGGTTCATGTCTACTCCAGCAAGTTTCAAACCATGGATCAGTTTGTTGTAAGACAAACCATTCATACGTGCTGCAGCATTGATACGAACGATCCACAGTCTGCGGAAGTTACGTTTCGTGTTGCGACGGTCACGGTATGCGTATACCAAGGATTTCATTACTTGCTCGTTAGCTGTTTTAAAAATACGGTGTTTGGAACCGAAATAACCTCTTGCCAGTTTCAAAACCTTTTTATGACGACGACGTACTACAAAACCGCCTTTTACTCTTGCCATATTAAAGAACCTCCCAAATAAATATAAATGTATCCGTGGTATGTGTACGGCCGTAGCCGATCCCCCATACGGAATGTACTAATTAGAATTAGCCTTTCAAGTTAGCCAAACCTTGTTTCAAACGTCTAACATCCCCGGCAGCCATAACTGGGTTACCGTTCAGAACGCGCTTAGCACGTTTGGATTTGTGGGAAAGCAAGTGGTTTTTGTGAGCTTTGTAACGAAGGACTTTACCGGAACCGGTAATTTTGAAGCGTCCTTTCAAACTGCTGTGTGTTTTCATTTTAGGCATTTTGTGTTTCCTCCTCCAATGTTATCAGGCTTTAGGAGCCAAAATCATGATCATACTGCGGCCTTCCAATTTCGGTTGACGTTCAATAGTACAAAGTTCTGCAACTTCTACCTTAACGCGCTCCAAAATCCGTTGACCAATCGCGGCATGTGCAATTTCACGTCCGCGGTAACGAACAGAACATTTCACTTTGTCGCCTTCGTTCAAAAACTTAACTACATTACGAAGCTTCGTTTGATAATCGTGCTCCTCAATATTGGAACGGAACCATACTTCTTTAATGTCAACAATTTTCTGGTTCTTACGGGCTTCTTTTTCTTTCTTTTGTTGCTCATAGCGGAATTTGCCATAGTCCATAATGCGACACACCGGCGGTTTAGCCTGTGGTGCCACATTGACCAGATCCAAATTCAGGTCAATCGCCATTTGCAGTGCTTCGCGAATGGGCGTAATCCCAATTTGTTCTCCTTCAGCTCCGACAAGGCGTACTTCCTTCGCCCGAATCTCATCATTAATCATGTGATCTTTACTAATAACCGTCCACCTCCAGGTCATTTTGAATATCCTGTTACACAAAAATAAAAGGGATGCCGGTCAAGCTACCGACATCCCTGTAATCAACACAATTCTTCATGAGTATACACTTCATAAATTATTGGGATCGTTGACCAGCCAACATAGTGTTGATCAGGTGAGAAGTCGGACTTCTACTTGTGATTCCATTGCTATTCGTTTCAAATCCGTTTTAAAGCACTTGAATACTATAACACCCACGAAATGCATTGTCAACATCTTTATAACTTCATTTTCGAAAATTATACATTTGTTTATATCAGATGCCGACAAAGCATGCTTGCATGTTCCTTACCCTTGTTTGCTCTGTACCTCATCCAGCCGAACAACACGTGTGTGTTGCGTGTGACTCCACTGTTTGTTGTTCTGCGTAAAGAAAGCGTAGAACGTGATCGGGTACCATGACAGCAGGTAAATCGGGAACAAAATCAGATATAGATACACTTTGGCAAAGGTAACCTTCTCCAGCGCCATGGACAACAGGAACGTCAGAATATTCAGACCAATGGCCACGAATCCGACCCATAACGGGAAGTATCCATAAATATTCGCAATATGCGGACCTTTGAATATCGCCATGTCTACCCACATCGCAGCAGTCATCAGGAATGTAAGCAATACAACATAGACATTGGCTCCATAGATAGCAAGGTCGAATTTCACCAAGCTTCTTTCCTTAATGGACTGCCAGAGCAGCGGGAAGAAGTATCTACGTGCAACTGTAAAGTGGCCTTGCATCCAGCGCAGACGTTGTCGCGCTGAAGCTTTGAACGTTAATGGTTTCTCATCAAATACTTTAGCGTCATAGTTGAAAACAGGATACACATTACGTTGCACACTACGCATCGTAAACTCCAGATCCTCAACCAGACTTGTTGCGCCCCAGCCAATTTCCTTCAACAGGTTGGTCTCAAAGCACATTCCGGTGCCTCCGAGGAAGTTCGCCATATTCAAGTTATGACGAGACAACTGCCACAGACGGTTGATGTACCAGTAAGATACACCGTATGCTGCAGTAATCCAGGAATCCTCCGGATTTTTCGTATCAATGTATCCTTGGATAACACGCGAACCATTGTTCAAGTCATCATTCATCTCAAGCAAGAAGTTACGGTCAACCAGGTTATCCGCGTCAAACATGACAACTGCGTCATACTGACGTGGCAATTTCCACAGGTACTTAAGCATCCATTCGATAGCATACCCTTTACCTCTCAGATCGGCATTGGTACGTACGCAGGCATTCAACCCATGTTCTCTGACAATTTGAGCCGTACCATCCGTACAGTTGTCACAGATGACGAACACATCATACAGATCTTCCGGATAATCAAGTTGTTTCAAGTTCTCCATCAAAGCACCAATGACCTGTTCCTCATTGTGTGCTGCGACGAGTACAGCGAATGATTTTGTCGCCGGATAATGTTTCTTTTTCTTTTTCTTAATCAGACCGAACAGCGAAAACGTGAATTGGTACACGGCTAGCAGTGCCAGAATGACCTGCATCGTGACGAATATAGCGTCCAACATCGTTCTCTGTTACCCCCTTTTTTTCAAAACCCAGTTTACTTAAGCATTTCTCTTCCTGATTCTGCAATTTATTTTTTTGTAATCTGCAGAATATGACCCTGTTCTTTTGTGTACTACGTGAATATATCAGGCAATGTTTCAAAGCTTGGTTGCTATCAGTTGGCTGCTTTATCGATTCTGTATTCTTTTCAGTCATTTGTCAAAACCCCAATTCCACTTTCTGAAGCAGAAATGTGATCTTTAAACGCTGAATAGACACTTCGTGATACCACAACCTCGCATTCATGCCTGTTATATCTTATTTTCAGCCTTTTACTTGATTTTTATTTCTAAAGTCCCTGCTTTTTTCATCAGCATGTTATTCTTCGTCAGAGGCTCTATAACAAATAACGCATCCAGACCTCAAAAAGTTTAAACCAAAACTCACATTTTTTTTACCTCATTTCAGCCATGTTGAATCATTGTATCTTTTTTGGCTGACTCAAGTCAAAAAGTTAAGATGGGTATATATCCACTCTTTAACATGAATTTTACGTTCTTTACATGTGTTCTTCTTGAAAAGGACAACATTTAAAAATATGATAAACATATACCTGAAATAACCTCAAGTTCACGAAAAACGGTTATATACTAATCAGGACGAAACCGGATGCAGAAAAATCACCGGAAATACTGCCGCCATTACGGGCGGCCTGACTGGCAGGAGGCCAATATGAGCCGTTTATTCTTAAAGTTTCAAGATTATGATCGAAATGTTTTTATGTGGATCAACGGCCGACTTCATAATCGTTTTATGAATTTTTGGCTGTATTATTTCACCCATCTGGGTGGAGCAACTTCTTCTATTGCAATATCCTTGTTAATCTGGCTGCTCGCTCCAGCTCCATGGAGCACAACAGGACTACAGGCTTGTATCGCTCTTGCGGTCAGCCACATTCCCGTAGCCATCGCGAAAAAATTGTATCCCCGCATTCGGCCTTATCTGGCCTTGCCGGATACCATCACGTTCCGTAACCCCCTGACGGACCACTCGTTTCCCTCAGGACACACGACTGCCATTTTTTCGGTCACGGTTCCATTTATGACTACTGATCCGATCTTATTGCTAATATTGTTGCCTGTGGCCCTTATTGTCGGATTCTCTCGAATTTATCTGGGATTACACTATCCATCCGATGTTTTGGCAGGTGCCACAATAGGTACTTTAGTCGCACTTGCAACAGTTGCATTCTGGTCTTAAAGCCGATATGTTAGACTCAGAAAAACCTAGCAGGAACAGGTGAAGCAAGCGTGGAGAAAAAAAGAGTATTACTATTATCTGAAGGCTTTGGTACGGGTCATACTCAAGCCGCCTATGCACTGTCCAGCAATTTGCGAAAGCTGTCGCCAGACGTGCAGACGAAAGTGCTTGAACTGGGAAGTTTTTTAAATCCCAAGATGGCACCTCTAATTATAACGGCATACAAAAAAACGGTTACCAACCAACCCAAACTCGTGGGATATGTATACAGACATCAATATAAAAAATCATTGAACCGGCTGACAACACTGGCGCTGCATAAACTGTTCTACACACACACACGCAGCGTCGTGCATCAGTTACGTCCCAATGCGATCGTCTGTACCCATCCGATCCCAAGTGCTGTCATATCCAGACTGAAACGTCTGGGTGTACAGGTTCCCCTATGCACAGTCATCACCGACTATGATGCACATGGGACATGGATTAACCGTGAAGTAGACCTTTATCTGGTTTCTTCAGATGAGGTTAAGTCCAAACTAATGCTGCGTGGCGTACCAATAGACAAAATTCGAGTCACAGGCATTCCTGTGCATCCGAACTTCTGGGAGCATCCCGGACGAGATGAGATCCGAAGCAGATTTAACCTCAAGAACATGCCTACTGTACTGGTCATGGGAGGCGGTTGGGGGATGCTAAGTGACAAGTTGGTCCATCCGTTGCTCACTCGCTGGCACGAAGATATTCAGATCATCTTTTGTCTGGGGCGCAACGATAAAGCACGGATCAGCATGGAACAGAACCCCATGTATCGCAAAGAAAACATTCATATTATCGGGTACACGAACGAAATCGACAAATTGATGGAAGTATCCGACCTGTTGATCACCAAACCCGGGGGAATGACTTGCAGCGAAGGCTTGGCCAAAGGAATTCCAATGTTGTTTCACAACCCTATACCCGGTCAGGAAGAAGAAAACGTCCATTATTTTACCGCAAGAGGATTGGGAGAACCCATATCTTCGCTCGACGTAGTGGTCAAATGGATGAACAAACTGCTGCATCATTACCCGGATGTCGTACGTAAACGCAAACGCCATCTGGCGGAAATCGCAAAGGTTCATCCGATGGAGAGCGCTCAAAGTATTATCGATCTCCTGGAGGACGTTCGTCCTTCATCCGCAGAAGAGGCTCGTTTATGATTTTATCTCAAACGGGAAGTTGCTTCCCGCAGGCTTCGTCCATTCACGTCTCTAACCAACGGCTTCAAACAAGCCTGCAACCACATTTAAAAGGTGCCTTCGGATCTGAAGGCACCTTTTCTGTATGAAGGAAAGTACAAACTATTGGATGCCCGCTGACTTCAAGTACTCCTGCCACTGCTTGGTGTACTCTGCCTGAATTTTTTCCAATCCTGCTTGTTTAGCCTTCTCCATGAATGTGTTCAATCCAGCCTCCACGTCTGCCACCAATCCCACATTAAGCGGATACAAATATTGTTTTTCCACTTGCTCTAATGCAGCCTTCTCGGCTTGGTACGGAGTCCAGTCTTCAGCAAATCCTGTGAAAATATCCGGCTTTTTGATTTTGTCGAGATCTTCAAACATGGTCAGTACATCATCAAAGGTTTTATCATAGAGCATGAATTCCGGATTACGCCATGCCCAGCCATTCATGCCTTCACGTGGGAAGCCGTTCGTTTGTGCATCACCGACCATTTTGTAGTAACCATTATCTACCTCGAAGTTTTTACCCTCAACGCCGTATTCAGTCAACCAGTTGTAGCGTTTGTCTGTCACGAGCTTCTCATAAAACGCCAATGCTTTTTCCGGGTTTTTACTGCTACGCGGAATCGCAAATCCGTTATGGATCGGGTGAACCGGTTGTGCAAACCCTTTCGCATTCGGATACGGGAAATAAGCGAGTTTCCAATCTGGATGCGTAGACTGCACCTTGATTACATCTGCATTAAATTTGTTCGGGTTCTCCCCGGAGAGAACAACTGCCGCTTTTCCATTTTGCAGCAACGAGTTGGAAGTATCCTTTACATTCAGTACGTTTTTCGGGAAGAAGCCTTTGTCCATCCAGCGCTTGTATGTTTTCAGGTCTTCCAGATGCTGCGCCGATCCCCAGTAGGAACTCACGGTTGATGGTGAGTCATACATAATATCCAGTCCATATGGGAGTTGACCTGCTGTATTAACCAGCTTTGATGTCAATTGACGGATACCATGAGTATGGTTGGCATTGCTATCCGCAATCGGAATCATATTGGGTTCGTTAGCTTTGATGCCCTCCAGATACGCTTCGAGCGTCTCCAACGATTCCGGCTTCGGAAGATTGTACTTCTCGCGCAAGTCCTCACGATACGCAATTCCCTCTGTTACATACTCAATCCATGTCGATGGAACCGTATAGATTTTGTCATTGATTTTGACTGCATTCCACATATCTTCAGGTACATGAGCCTTCAGTGCTGGCGCTGCTGTTGGCAGCATTTCATCCAGCGGCAGGAACGCGCCCTTCTTCGCATAGGACTGGTAGAATGTCCAATCCGCTGTAAAGATCAGATCGATCGGCTGTCCGGAAGACAGCAGCAGTTTATATTTTTGATCCCAGTCGGTCCAGGAGGTGTAGTTGAATTTCACATTGACGTTCAGATCAGCCTCAGCCAGCTTGTTGATCTCGGATTCAATGACAGGCAGATCTTTGGGAGCATCCCCAAGCATGTAAAATTGAAGCGTTACTTTCTCGCCTTTGCTCTCGGACGCTCCTCCCTGCTCACTTCCTTGCGTCGATCCCCCCGAACCGTTATTACATGCGGCAAGCACCCCGGCGAATAACATCAGGGCAAGTACCAGAGACAGGTGCCGAATTGTTTTGTTACGCATACGCATCCTCCCTTTTTGTGGTGAACCTTTATATGTTAGCGCAGACTCGCCATGCTTCAAGCCGAAGATGATGCTAATGGCCTGACACCCACAGCGTGTTCACGTTCTAACCTTTCACTGCACCAATCGTAAGTCCTTTAACAAAATAACGTTGTACAAACGGATAAAGGAACAGAATCGGTCCCGTAACAACGATAGCCATCGCCATCTTGGTTGATTCCGTAGGCACATCCTGACTGAGCGTGATCCCTGTGCCAATCGCCATCTGGTCAATAAAAGTAATCGTGTTCATCGTGTTATAGAGATAAAATTGCAGCTGGTACATATCCGGGTTGTTAATGAAAAGGGATGAAGTAAACCAGTCATTCCAGTAACCCAGTGCCAGAAACAGACCTACGGTTGCGATACCAGGCATCGCCAGTTTCAACACAATGCTGAAATAGATGCGGAAGTCATTCGCTCCATCAATTTTAGCGGACTCAATCAACTCATCCGGCACAGCCGAACGAATAAAGTTTTTCATCAGGATAATGAGAAATGGTGTCATCAACCCCGGGAAAATCAGTACCGTGTACGTATCCATAAGGTTGAAATAGTTCGCCAGCATAATGTACCAAGGCACGAGCCCCCCACCAAACAACGTTGTAAAGTAGATAAAAAACGAGAAGGTATTCCGATACTTGAAGTCTTTACGCTGGAGTACAAATCCGGCCATCGTGATGAGGAAAAGCCCAAGCGTAGTCCCCACCACCGTTGTAAAGACCGTTACCCCATAAGCCTTGAGTACCTTTGTAGGGAATGTAAAAACCATTTTGTAGCCTTCCAGGGAAAAGTCCGTCGGAAAGAGGTGATACCCATCCCTCACAATGGACTCGTTGCTGCTGAATGAACCCGATAATATTAGTAGAAACGGTAGCAGACACATGATCGATAAAATGATGATGACGCTGTAGGCAATCAGTTGAAACATGAAGGTGAATTCCGAATCTCTGAGACGAGTATTCGTTCGCGTGTGAGTATTCATTGGCGTGTTCATGATCGTTCTCCCTCCTGCCCTGCGGGCGTTCTAGAACAAGGCGTAGTCCTCATTTACTTTGCGAATAATATAGTTGACGGTCATGATTAAAATAAATCCGAATAACGACTGATACAAACCGGCAGCTGTTGCCATCCCGATATCAAACGTTACTTTCAGTGAACGATACACATACGTATCAATGATATCCGTCGCGTTGTACAGCACCCCGTTATTACCGATCAGTTGATAGAAAAGGTCGAACTGACCCTTCATAATGCTGCCGAGCGAGAACAACAGCAGGATGACAAAGGTTGGCTTTAGCATCGGTACCGTGATGTACCAGATTCGCTGAAAAATATTGGCCCCATCGATTCGGGCAGCCTCATAATACTCGTCACTGATCCCCGTTATCGCAGCTAGATAGATGACCATACTGTATCCAAGATTTTTCCACAGATAAAAGATGATGATCAGGAACACCCAGATCCAGGGTGTGTTATAAATGTCGACCGGGCCCGCCTCGAAACGTTTGAGCACCGTGTTCACGAAACCTGATTCATAGTTAAACATGTTGTAAGCGATTACACTTAATAGTACAAACGAGATGAAATACGGCAAGAACATGACGGATTGCGTGATTTTTTTGAATAACCTGCCCCGGATTTCGCTAAGCATGATCGCGCAGAAGATCGCCAGACCGTTTCCTAATATAATGAAGGCGAGATTGTAACCCACGGTGTTGGTTGTGAGCTTCAGCAGCATTCCGGATTGCCATAGGAACTTAAAGTTCTCCAGACCAACAAATGGACTGCCGAATAATCCTCCTTCAAAATCATACCGGGTAAATGCATAATAGATGCCGACCATCGGAAAATACGAGTTAATCAGAAAAAAGATCAGCGTGGGCAACAGCATCAGAAACATGATTTTGTTCTTGTTCAATTCTTTGAGCATGGCTCGATCCCTCCCGAATTTCTTGCGGTGCTGCGTGGTGGAGCTCTCTTTTTATTGTAGATGCTCGCTCCGCTCACGGATACTGAAGCTTCCCGTCAGAAAATGAACGATTCTGCGAAATGAACTATGAACAAAACGAACGAACCATGAAATGAACACACATCCGTTCACAAATGTTGATATCGTGCATAGGCTAAACCCAGTGAACAATCCAGCGAAAGTTGAACTTTATGTAGAGAAAACAGACAAAACAGCCTGTCCAGCATTGATGTAAACGCATACATAATATATAATTCAAGATACTCTTGCTCTTCTGCTCATCCATATATGAAATCTAGCGTATGTATATGAAGTTCTACGTTGTTCACCCAAAACAGGAGGTCCGAGGGGGAAAAGGAATGCGTAAACGTTCAGAGGACAGTAAGAAGGTCTTCACACGGATTCTGATCGGCATTATTATCAGTACCGTTGCGACCTTGCTTGTGGCTTCTGCCATTTTGTACGTCAATTATAATCGTATTGCTCTTCGCCAGGTATATCGGACAGATATGAACAGTCTTACTCAAACCAGCCGTGAAGTGGCCAAAATGACCGAGACTGCGAAATCCTTGTCATATCAGATTTATCAAGACTACACCATTTCTTCATTACTGCTCTATTCCAAACCGAATATCTATGAGATCACATCGGCGATGGAGCAGCTCGACAACTACCGTATGTCCCTTCCTTTTATCGAATCCATCTATGTATATAACTCCAAAAGCAATGAATTCTTTATCAGTTCCAACGTACGCAATGGGCAGCAGTCCATCTCAGAGATCGACGATCAGGGGATTACAAGTATCCTCCAACGCTTCCATGACTATAAACCTTTTGTGCCCATACCGCGTACATATCAGGTCGGCTCTACCGAAGCAACAGAGGTTAACAGCTACACCTATCTCTGTTATGACACGATCAATGACAATGCCAAACTAAACTATGCTGTCATCGTTAATATCAAGGATGATTGGCTCAGTCCGAATATGAATGCTGTGGATCAACCAGGCAAGACCTTTATCGTGAATGAGAATGGAGACCTTCTATCTGACTTTGGCGACCGTGCATTGATGAAAAATCTCTCCAGCGAAGCTTTTATGGAGCCAATCATGCAGGACATGCAGCAGTCCGCGTACTTTACGGAGGAGGTCGACGGAGAAAAATCGCTCATTACGTACACCGCTCCCGATGACCTGGGCTGGCGTTATGTGAGAATAACACCGTATGATCTGATTACCTCAGATATACGGAGTATGCGAACACATACCATTCTGTTTTGTGTCGGACTTCTCATCGCAGGCTTGCTACTCTCTTACCTTGTGTCCCGAAAACTATATCATCCCATTGATAAGGTGCTTGTTCGTTTGCGTGTGATGGAAGCGGAGCGACGTGGCAGTCTTCATTTGTTACGGCAGGATTTTCTGCGAGGAGCTCTGCAGGGTCGTGAAACAGTAACCGGAGGTATGCTGGAAGAACGAATGAAGTTCTATGGTTCCTCCATTGACGTTCAACATGCGTCTAGACTAGTCTTGCTGCGGATTGACCATTTTACCGAATTCAATGAAACGTATCGTGACGAGACCCAGCTTGTAAAATACGCCATGATGAACATCTGCACCGAGACAGCCGATCTCCACTACAATGCGGAAGCTGTGGACATGGGCGGTGATCTGATCACACTCATCTTCAATGAAAAAGAGGAACTTCCTGAACTTGGCCAACCTGCTCCTAACCGGATCGAAGAATTGTTACGTATGATGCAGGCTGCTGTAATGACCCATTTAAAATGCTCTATCTCCTGCACCATCGGCACGGAAGAAGATTCATTGGAAGACAGTATTGCATCCTACACCAGATCAGCCGAAGCCTCACTGCATCGTTTGTTCATGGGACCAGGCTGTCTAATCTATACCGCTGACATCATGGCTTATCACACCAAAGAATACGCATTCCCGGCAGGTAAGGAAAGACAACTTGTCGATTATCTAATGACAGGCAAGACGAGAGAAGCCAAACAAGTCTATGCAGACATCGTCGGCGAGACAGCCGCATACCCTTTTACCGTCTTCCAGCTAGCCTTATCCCATCTGACAATGACACTGAATCATGTACGGAACACCCTCAAGAAGAACAATCAGCTTACGCTTGATTCAATCTCGGATGGTCTAATGCTTCCTGTCAAAGACGCTGAAGACATCAGTGAAGTACATGAACACTTCTATCGGATGTTCGATGAGCTTGGTTCCAAAGTCGAGGAGAAACGCACACTGAAGCACGAAGAGTTGATTCGTAAAATCAATGGTATTATTGAGCGGGACTATGCCGATCCCAATCTCTGTCTAACCTCGATTGCAGATGAACTGGGCATGTCGCCCATCTATGTGAGCAGGCTCTACAAACAACTCACCCTGAAAGGGCTCACGGATGTGATTAACGAAACCCGGATAGCTAAAGCTCAACATTTGCTTGTAGAGACAGAGAACTCCGTTGCCGATATTGCCGAGAGAACCGGATTCACCAACAGTTCCTACTTCTACCGCATGTTCAAAAAGTTCAACGGTGTTACGCCAAACGATTATCGCCGCAAAGAGTTCCATTCAGAGAACTTTTGACTTCATACCAGACATGAGTTCTATAGAGCGTTGTCCATTGAGCGTTGACGCAAAAAAGAGCGACCTATGAGAATGAACCATTCACCTCATCTGACGCTCTTCTTGTATAAATTTAATTTTGATTTCGATTTATTCCTGTTCCTGATCTTCGCCAGACTCATCCGAAGCTTCACGGACTTTATACTTGTCCAGACGTATCTGCTGATACTCACGCAAGGCCTCTTCACCAACGATCACTTCAACGCGGTGAATGTTCATGCCTTTGCCCATGAATTTCTGTTCGTACTCCGTCATCACATGTTCTTCATTCAAGCCATCACGATGCAGATTCAAAGAAATATTGGTCATTTGCAGGCCAAAGTCGGAAATCGCGTTGAGCGAGAAATCAAACAGCGTCTCCGAATCGGTTTTGAAATGAATCTGTCCTTTTGGATTAAGCAGTTCCGTATATTTCTTCAGGAAGCGCGGGTGCGTCAAGCGACGGCGTGCATGCTTTGCTTTTGGCCAAGGATCACTGAAGTTCAAATAAATGCGTTCCAGTTCTTCCGGTTCAAAAACTTCCTCGATCTGTTCAATATTCGCCAGCGCAAGCTTCAGGTTCGGAGGTGTCTCCACATCAGCCTGACTCCACGCATTACGAGCTTTCTCACTGGCACGACGTACCAGTTCATCATACATATCAATACCGATAAAATTGAATTCCGGATATTTATAACTCATTTGGCTGATAAATTGACCTTTACCCATACCAAATTCCACGAAGATCGGATGGTCGTTGCCAAATAGTTCAGACCATTTTCCTTTATGTTGCTTGGGGTCCAGTACAACAAGATCGACTTGTTGCTCCAGATTTTCTCTTATCCCTTTTCTGCCACGTAAACGCATTTTATTCCTCCGTTTGTCCCATACTTGTCTCAGACTTATTTTGCCGAAGAACTGGCAAATTGTAAAGAGCAATGAAAAGGGAATCTTCGGATCTGCCACTTTGGGCAAATCTCAAAGATTCCCTCTTCGATTTATTTGGAATTGGGGTCCAACTACTTTAGTAGTTCATAGTCTACCTTATCTTGGTGTGAAAAATCAAATGTCTTTTCGAAAGCATCGCGAACTTTTTGTCTTGCAGCCGCTTTCACTTTCGGATTTCCATTAAAACGAACACCTGTTAAAGCCAGTGCTTCTTCTGCCGTCAATTCAACAGACACATGATTCAATTCATTGTTTTTAACTTGGGAATTCATTCATATCACCTCACGGTATAGTATGGTCCATGACGTCAACGTTGATTCAAATGCTATGATGAATAATACCCATTAGATGGTGTCTGACGTTGATTTAAATATAACACAAGGTGTAAACTATAGCAAGCAGAAAACCTTGATTTTACGGCCTATTTTTGCGTTTCGATTCCCTTTTTTTTCAGTTTTTTGATACAATGATAAATGTTCATGAAGACACCTATTATCGCTATCGAATGTCATTGATGGAAATCGCATAGCGCTTCTTCTTTTGTTCACGTATGATTACGGTAATTTGACAGCCAAAGGAGTACCCTGAAGATGAATGCACCTGCATTACAGTCCCCTCTCCTGTGGGGAGATAAACGATTCCATACCTGGAATTATGAGATGCGAGATCAATTTAACAATAAGGTTTTCAAAGTGATGCTGGATGCCGGATTCACCTGTCCCAACCGTGACGGTTCCATTGCCAAAGGTGGTTGCACCTTCTGCAGTGCGCGTGGATCAGGCGATTTTGCTGGCAGCAGACGTGAAGATCTGGTCACCCAGTTCAATACGATAAGAGATAAACAACATCTCAAGTGGCCTACCGCCCATTATATTGGCTACTTTCAAGCCTATACGAACACGTATGCTCCGGTTGAGGAGCTGCGCGAATATTTTGAAGAAATTCTTGAGCAGCCCGGTGTTGTTGGTTTGTCCATCGCCACTCGCCCGGATTGTTTGCCAGATGATGTTGTTGATTATTTGGCTGAACTCAATGAGCGCACCTACCTGTGGGTTGAGATGGGGCTTCAAACCATCCATGATTCCACATCGACATTGATCAATCGGGCGCACGACACGAAGTGTTACGAAGAAGCGGTTGAGAAACTGCGCAAACGGAATATACGTGTGTGCACACATATCATATATGGTCTGCCTCAAGAGACGCATGAAATGATGCTGGATACTGGACGTGCCGTCGCCAACATGGATGTGCAGGGCATCAAGATTCACCTGCTGCATCTGATGCGCAAAACGCCGATGGTGAAGCAATATGAAGCCGGACTTCTACGTTTTCTGGAACAAGACGAGTATATCAAGCTGATCGTGGATACGTTGGAGATGCTACCACCGGAAATGATCGTACACCGTCTTACAGGCGACGCACCGCGTGATTTGCTGATTGGACCGATGTGGTCCCTCAACAAATGGGAAGTGTTGAACTCCATTGATCGTGAGCTGCGAGAGCGGGATACATGGCAAGGGAAGTATTGGAGGCGAGCATAGATGGGCTTTCTTTCGGTTCTCAGCTGTGCGCATCAATGGATCGCTTCCCGTCTGCAGCCTGGTGATCTGACGATAGATGCAACCGTCGGTACAGGAGCAGACACATTATTTTTGGCACAACAAGTAGGCAGACGTGGACAAGTGATCGGATTCGATATTCAAAGTGAAGCCCTCACGCTGGCACAGGCCCGCATACGAAAACAAGACGACGAAGCCAAGCTTGGCTCCATCTCCATGCTTCAATTAAGCCATGATCGCATGGCAGAAGCGGTGCCTGAGTCATGGGTTGGTGAAGTTGGTGCGGTCATGTTCAATCTGGGGTACCTGCCTTCAGAAAGTGCAGATTCCTCCATCATCACCGAGACAGACAGTACAATTGCTGCGTTAGAGGCCGCACTCGCTTTATTACGTCCTCGAGGCATTATTACAGTTGCGCTCTACCCCGGCCATGACGGTGGGGCGCAGGAAGCAGCAGCCGTATTGGAATGGTCCTCTGCCCTGCCGGTAGAACAGGCACAGGTTGTGCTGTATCGCCAATTACAGCGAGAAACTTCTCCTTTTCTGATCGGAATCGAGAAAAAATAATTTCCTTTGTTCACCAAATACAATAAACTAGACACAATCGCAAGGTGAGCCATTACTGGCCTTCTCTTACTGCGATCTGTGTTCTAAACACACATATGCAAACGTATTCACTTGTTTGTTCATGGCGACTACATGCCCATGACTGATTAAAGCGATCCACCATTTCATATACTAGAGGAGAGATTACTGATGTCTACGCCATATCCATTACAATTCCAACCTGAATTCAAAGAACGTGTGTGGGGCGGTCGTGCGCTGGAGCAATTCGGTCTTACGCCCCCTGAAGGACATATCGGAGAAGGCTGGATGATTGCAGATCATCCCAACGGTACAACCAAGGTATTAAATGGAGCACTTGCTGGCAAGGGTCTGGATGAAGTTCGTGAACAACTGGGCACCGAATGGCTAGGAACCAAAGGCGTTTCCGAGAAAGGTGGACGTTTCCCCCTTTTGATTAAATTGCTCGACTGTAACGATGACCTGTCCGTTCAGGTTCATCCGACAGATGATTATGAGGCACTTCCTCCTGGCGAGCTTGGCAAGACAGAAATGTGGTATGTACTCGACGCGAAACCGGGCGCACACATCATCTATGGCTTGAATGAAGGCGTGGACCGTGCAACATTGAAAGAAGCATTGGAGAACGGTACGGTGATGGATACCCTTCGTCAAGTTCCTGTTGAAGCTGGCGATACGTTCTTTATCCCAGCTGGAACAGTACATGCGCTCTGTGCGGGTGTGGTTGTCGCTGAGATTCAGCAAAACTCGGATACGACGTATCGGATCTACGATTACAATCGTCCAGGGCTGGACGGCAAGCCACGTGAGTTGCATGTTGAAGACTCGCTGAATGTAACCGCCTATGAGGGCGCAGGTGCCTCAACGATGAAAACAAATAACGCCACGCCTGGTGAATGGCTCAAGCTTGCGAAATGCCCTTATTTTGTGGTTGAAAAAGGCATTGTGACTGAACGTTGGGAACTTTCCACCAATCCTGACAGCTTCACGATTCTCGTTGTCTGTGAAGGCGAAGGAACACTCTCGTGGGCACATGCTGGATCAGACAACATCGAATTGAAAGCTGGACAATGTTATCTCTTGCCAGCCAATCTGGGTTCTTATACTTTAGATGGAAATACCACTGTTCTTCGCTCTTATCTGCCATAAATCAAGCTTATATGTAACCTGTGAAGGAGGAATTACACGAGATGCAGGAATCTACCTTTGCCTTGGTCGGTAGTGAAGGTACCCGTATTCATGTGTACCGCTGGCTTCCCGATCCGGAATGCAATGTTAAGGGCGTCGTGCAAATCGCACACGGCATGGGTGAGACTGCGGCCCGTTACGCCGAGTTTGCCGACACTCTCACCAGACACGGTTACGCGGTCTATGCCAATGACCATCGGGGTCATGGCAAAACCGTGGAAAGTGCCAGCTTGCTCGGTAATGCTGGTATCGATGCCTTCCGCTGGATGGCGAGTGATATGATCAATCTGGGCGAAGTAGCCGCCAAGGAAAACCCTGGGGTGCCTCTGTTTCTAATGGGGCACAGTATGGGCTCGTTCTTGGTACAGCATCTCATGTACGCTGGTCATGAACGGTACCATGCCTTTATTTTATCCGGGACCAATGGCAGACGTGGTCTTCTCCGGGTTGGAGAGAAACTGGCCTTCTTGCAGTGTGGCATTCAGGGGGCTACTCATCCCAGCATGCTGCTTAATGCGATTGTATTCGGTGGATTTAACCGCTCTTTCCGCCCTGCGACAACTCCGTTTGACTGGTTGTCCCGGGACACGCTAGAGGTTCAACGGTTCATTGATGATCCCATGTGCGGAGCGGTCTGTACAGCAGGATTCTTCCGCGATTTCTTCAAATTGCTGCTTGAAGTTCATCTTCCACACAATATGGAGCGCATACCTAAACATAAACCTGTATATCTGTTCTCCGGTGAGAAGGACCCTGTTGGACTTCATGGCAAAGGCGTTCTTAATCTGGTCTCTCAGTATAAGAAGCTTCATCTGGAGAATATTGAGTACCACCTGTATCCAGGTGGACGCCATGAAATGCTGCATGAGACGAACCGAACAGAAGTGGCCCAGCACGTTGTGAGCTGGCTAGAGCGGAATACACCTGACTCTAGTGAACATGACGTTGCAATGAGCCCTGCTGAGATGGCTGACTCTGTATAAATGGTCGAAAAACATATAACCAAGCACAAGAACAAGAAGCCCCTGAATCGGATGTACAGCTCACGCTGCGCTCCATTCAGGGGCTTCTTTGTTAAACAATATGAATAATAGCTATGATCAAACCTTGTGGATTAACCTTCAATTAACAGCGATTCAGGGTCTTCAAGCAGTTCTTTTACGGTCACCAGGAAACGTACAGCTTCACTGCCGTCGATAATCCGGTGATCATAGGACAACGCGATGTACATCATCGGACGATTCTCCATCCGCTCTGCATCAATTGCCACTGGACGAAGCTGAATCTTATGCATCCCTAGAATACCTACTTGAGGTGTATTCAGGATTGGTGTAGATAACAGGGAACCGAATGTTCCACCATTGGTGATGGTGAACGTTCCACCTTGCAGATCAGACAACGCCAGCGTGTTGGAACGAGCTTTGGATGCCAGATCCGCAATGCTTTTCTCGATCTCGGCAAAGCCCAGACGATCAGCATCACGTACAACTGGTACAACCAGTCCTTCCTTCGCAGATACGGCGATGCCGATATCATAATACTTTTTGAGCACAACGTCTTCGCCATCAATCTCTGCATTAATTGTTGGGAATTTTTTCAAAGCTCCCACAACTGCTTTGGTGAAGAAGGACATGAAACCCAGATTGATCTCATGCTTCTCTTTGAACTTGTCCTTACGGCGTTTACGTACATCCATGATGGCAGTCATATCTACTTCATTAAACGTAGTCAACATGGCTGCTGTCTGCTGAGCCTCTACCAGACGTTTGGCAATGGTAGCACGGCGACGAGACATGCGTTGACGCTCCACTGGTTTGGTATAGGTTGAACTTCCCGCTGCCGGAGCACTTGGTGCCGATGGAGCTTTAGTTGCAGGTGGAGCAGCAGGAGCAGGCGCCTGATTACTGTGGCTCTTCACATCATCCTGGTATACCCGTCCAATCGGATCTTTGCTCTGAACCTGATCCAACTCGATACCACGCTCACGTGCAAGTTTACGGGCAGATGGTGAAGCTGTCTTGCCACTCTCGGATGACTCTGGTGCTGCAGCAACAGGTGCAGGTGGTGTTGGAGCTTCAGGTGCAGGAGTAGCGGCCTTTTTCTCTTCAGCTGCTGCCGGTTCGGAAGCGGGTGCACCGCTTCCTCCTCCAGATCCAGCCGAGAGTGTACCGATCGTTTCACCGATCTCTACAGTCTCCCCTTCCTGACGAATGATCTTCTCCAGCACGCCACTTTCTTCTGCGCTGATTTCGATATTTACTTTATCCGTTTCCAGTTCAAGAAGTACGTCACCCTGATTAACGGTATCCCCTTCTTTGACCATCCATCTGGATACAGTTCCCTCAGTTATTGACTCACCCATTGCAGGTACTTTAATTTCACTCACAGCTGTTACCTCCCCAGTGGAATATTATTCTTCGTCGTTTGCTTCAACGCAGATGTAATAATCTGTTGCTGTTCCATACTATGCACAAGTTGATAACCGCTGGAAGGACTTGCATGTTCCGGGCGACCTTCGTATCTAACGGTTGTGCCTTCCGGGGCGACTTCACGAAGACGAGGCTCCATGTATGTCCAGGCACCCATGTTTTTGTTTTCTTCCTGCACCCATACCAGCTCTTTTACATTGCTGAAACGTGCGAGTACACGTTTGATCTCTTCTGCCGGGAACGGATAGAGCTGTTCCACGCGAATAATGTGAAGCCATGACCAATCCGCTTTATCTTTTTCAAAAGCATCTTCCAGGTCAATGGCAATCTTGCCACTGCACAAAATAATGCGCTCCACGCGATCCGGCTGTGTACCCAGTCCAGCTTGCTCCAGCACAAGCTCAAACTTGCCTTCGCTGAATTCAACTGCCGGTGAAGCAACACGCGGATTCCGAATGAGACTTTTCGGTGACATCATCACAAGTGGACGAGCATCTTCTGTTTCAGTCAACGAAGCTTGACGACGCAACAAGTGGAAGTACTGGGAAGCACTCGACAAGTTGGCAACCGTCATGTTGTCTTCTGCACAAAGCTGCAGGAAGCGTTCCAGACGAGCACTTGTATGCTCAGGTCCTTGACCCTCATTCGCATGTGGAAGCAACATGACCAGACTGGATTTCTGGGACCACTTGGCGCGACCCGCTGATACAAACTGGTCAAAAATAACCTGTGCACAGTTGGCAAAGTCACCGAACTGGGCTTCCCAGATAACCAGTGTATCTGGTGAATATACGTTATATCCGTATTCGAATCCAACAACGGATTCTTCTGATAACGGACTGTTATAGATTGCAAAGGATGCTTTTGCCTGTGGCAAGTGATGCAATGGGCAGAACTTTGCTCCATTCTCCGAATCATGCAGTACCAGATTCCGATGAGCGAATGTAGCACGCTCGGCATCCTGTCCACTAATCCGAATTGGCTTGCCATCTGCCAGAATGGTTGCGAATGCGAGTGTCTCCGCAAGACTCCAATCCACTTTTTCCCCTTCATTCAGGGAAGTACTCCGACGCTGCAAAATCCGCTGCAACTTCGGATATACATTGAAATTCTCAGGCCATTTCAGCAGATCGGCATTAATGCTGCGCAAATTCTCCAGTGGTACCGCAGTCGGCGTAATCGTAACGGCTTCCGGCTCGCTGATTTTTCGTTGGTAATATTCATGTACTTCATTTTTCTTCATCTGGTCATAAGCTTCTTTTAATTTGTTCATTACTCCATCACGAATGCTCGCAATAGACGCATCATCGATAACCGATTCTTGCTTCAAGTGATCCTGATACAAGTGGCTTACCGTTGGATGGTTTTTCACCTTGTCATAGACGGTAGGCTGCGTCGTTTCGGGATCATCGGTTTCATTATGGCCGTAACGACGGTAACCGATCAAGTCGATCAGGAAATCCTTTTTGAAACGATTGCGATACTCTGCCGCCATGCGAATGGCTGCAATACAAGCTTCCGGATTGTCCGCATTCACGTGTACAATCGGAATTTCGTACCCCTTGGCAAGGTCACTTGCGTAGTACGTTGAACGGGAATCACTGCTATCTGTAGTGAAGCCCAGACGATTGTTCACGATAATATGAATGGTTCCGCCATTCTGATAACCTGGCAGAGCTTTGAAGTTCAGCGTCTCTGCAACGATCCCCTCTCCAGGGAATGCTGCATCACCATGCATCAAAATGGTGGCTGCCTTCGTTACGTCCTGCTTCGGATACCCAGGGTCACGACGGTCATCCTGAGCTGCACGTGCAAACCCTTGTACAACCGGATTAACGTATTCCAGATGGCTCGGGTTATTCGCCAGAGTAAGGCGAGCCTGCACGGTTTCCCCGTCTTTTACAAAACGGTTGGCACCCATGTGATATTTGACATCCCCCGTCCAACCATAGTTGATTCCGGTCGAACCTTCCGATGGAACCAGGTCTTTGTTCGGAGCATGATGAAATTCAGAGAAAATTTTGCTGTACGGTTTGCCCAAGACATGAGCCAGTACATTCAACCGTCCACGGTGGGCCATCCCCATCAGAATGTGGCTTGATCCGGCTTCTGCCATGATGCGAACAGCTTCATCCAGCATCGGTACAAGCACGTCGTTACCTTCAATGGAGAAACGTTTCTGCCCAACAAATGTTTTGTGAAGGTAATCTTCAAATTGCTCGACTTCAACCAAACGTTCCAGCAATGTCTTACGTTCCTTCGCCGTAAGTGGAGCCGGTGATGTCCGTGATTCCGCACGGCGATTCAGCCACTCGCGCTCTTGAACTTCGTGCACGTGACTGAATTCATAGGCCATGGGTCCAGTGTAAATCTGGCGCAAGCGTTGGATTGCATCCCATCCGGTTGCTGTCTGCCCATCTGCACCTTCCCAGATCAGAGAAGCAGGTAAGGCTTTCAGATCT
Source organism: Paenibacillus sp. FSL H8-0079 (assembly GCF_037991315.1). Classification (NCBI taxonomy): domain Bacteria; kingdom Bacillati; phylum Bacillota; class Bacilli; order Caryophanales; family Paenibacillaceae; genus Paenibacillus; species Paenibacillus sp. FSL H8-0079. Next base: position 1,913,648 of record NZ_CP150300.1, on the reverse strand, counting down.
TCTTCGTTTAATTCAAAATGCTGGGGCTCCAGCAAAGATGTATCTGTATCTTCACTGATTCCAAGCGGATCTATATCTGCAGCAAGATGACCATAGGTACGGATATTCCATACCAGTTTTCCCGCTGTAACCGCTTTCTGTAATAATTGAATGTCTACGTTTCCGGAAGCCAATTGGGCGTTGCCGGAATTCGAGGTTGTACGTGCATCCCTGCCAGACATCGGCGGTGCACCCCATTGTTCAAATAATTCCCGATAGGCCGGTGTAACCGAACCAGGGTCTTGAGTGAATAATTCATATTGTTCCTGTACGTATCCCATATTGGGGCCATAATAACTTTCCCAGGGCTTCTTGTTGCCTTCCACGATCGTCATCGACGTTCCCTCCGTCTTGATTTAGTCATAAGTTTTTGACGGAAATCATTGACTAAGCCGTAATTTGCGTTCGTTCAACATTTTAAGCGAAATTTTTCATGAAGTCCAATAATCGTGCTGTTGGTGGTAGTAACGTTAGTCCGACGCTCCCGTCAAGGTTTGTCTGCGTTTTCAAAATCATAGTAAAACAATGATTGTATATACCGTCGCACAGATGTCGAATACTGTCCTTATCCGTTCGAAGGTTACACCTTCTCCTCTTTTTCAAGTGAAGTCCGTGTTCTAATATCTATTCTATAAACTTTTACGCTCAGGAGCATTTCCTATTTTTAGTTCAATTGATGCATAAATTAGATGAATCGAATAAATCGAGCAATTTGAGCAGAACAACGAACGCTTAATTACATCAAAATAGGCATAGGTTCTCCCATTTTACCTCCTTAATTGAATTGTGGTCCATTATGTTCAAAAACAAACCGTCAAGTTAAACATTAACCAATTGACATCACATTCAACAAATAATTGGGTTTTTCTTCAGGAGACCAACAGAAAAAAGCTGGCCCAGACATAACTATCCGAGCAGCTTCTTTGGATACAGCAAATTCAATCCCAGCGAGTAGTTCCTATTTCTTTTCATCCTCTGTAACAGCATCCAGATCTATGGCCATACGAATCATATCTACACAGCGGATGCCATCCTCTATAATCTCTTCCTCATAATGCCTCACAAAGAAGTCGCGATCGACTCCGATAATGCGGAATCCGCAACGTTGGTATAACTTTAATTGATGAAAGCTTGAGTTACCTGTCCCAATCTCGAGAATCCGGCATCCCAGTCTCCGCGCAGCTTCCATCGCTTCTTTAATCATATGTTTGCCTACCCCTTGTCCCTGCAGTTCTTCCTGTACGGCAATATTAACAATCTCCGCAGTCTCTGGACGAGTCTTCAACAATACGAACTCCCCAACCATCTCTCCTTCATACTCGGCAATAAAACAAACACCCCGGCTCAAGTATTCGTCAACAATCGCTTTTGAAGGATCAGCCAACAATAAGAGCTCATACGGTTTCTCTTCTTCCCAGTCCAAAATCCGGAACGACAATTTCATGCCAATCTCCACCTTTTCATCGTACAATATTCATTTACGTCCTGTTTGCAGAAGCCTATGTATGGCGAATCTACAAATATATTATTCTTCGTTCCAACAAACTAGTTCACTCAATCTATTAACCACTTTCTGCTCCGGATTGATTTTGATAATGTCACTCGTCATCTCCCATAAAAAAAGTAAACTTCATTATATCATAATATCTGGATATAAATATATAGATAGGGATGATACAATATGATCCATCATGTAATGGAAATTTTACATGCTGTATCCAACCTTCCTATTGGCTTATCTAACTTCACTCTGTTCAAGAACCGAATCGCTATACACCATAAATGTCTCCTGCAGGGTACGTCCTGATGACTTCTCCCAGATCACACTCCGCTCAAAGGTTCCCGCCTGAAAAAAACGCGGGATACGTTCAGCAAACCAATCCTGCATAGGTAACTCGAACACCTGCTTCACAGGCACCCATAACAGTTCGCCTTCGGGAGGATCTTGCAATAACTCGCCTTCAAATGAAGTTGCCAAATAGTTGAATACCATGTATCGCAATCCTTGTTCGGGATCACAGAACTCATCAAGTCCTTTATACGTAATCTCATTAACCGCTAGCCCCGTCTCCTCCAAAACCTCTCGCACGGCACCGTCCACGATACTCTCTGGAAAATCCACCTTCCCCCCAGGAGCGATATATCCCGGAAATCCTTTGCGATCCGGCCGATTCATTAGCAGCACCTGATCATTCATTTTGTCCCATACCATACACATCGTTAATATCTCTATTCTGGTATTCATATTCGTCCTCCCACTAACATGCGCTTCTCTGCTGTACACTAACATTTCTGGGAATAACCTGTGTTTTCCTTCTTTATTCCCACGCTGATTCATTTGTATTTTCATCGATCTCGAAGTGTAGTCCATGATGATATATATGCATACGAAAGGCGGACGCCCTGTACATCAGAAGCCCGCCTGTTTTGTGATATTCTATGCTGTGCATTCCTCAAGCTCGGATGTTCGAGTTCTCACTTCAATTCCGTAATCAACACCCGGCGTTCCTTCCACTCCGCCCGGCGATAAGCCTGCTGCATACCAAATTTGCGGATACTTGCCTTCGGTACCGATTTGTAAGGCAAAACAACCGTAAAGTTCTCATCAAACGGGAAAAAAGACAGCCCTACTTTCTCATTGGATAACCACTCTGCCTGAATCGGTTGTCTGGAACAGGCATCAAACGTACAACTGAGGCCTTCTGCAAAAAAATCATAACGTGCAGCAGGTGTTCCCGGTTCCTCCATACAGAGAAACAGACTGAGCTGATCACAGAACAACATGATTTCCACATCGCTTTGCAGCCTTCGTTTCAATGCTTCAGTATCACCACCAAGCTGGTTCTCCCAACTCAACTGATGTTCCAATTCTTCATTCAGATAATCTCGGATGTCTTCATCATCCTGAGCATTGGCTCCCAGATTTTTCTGAAATAGCTCCGTATACATCAAGCTACACAGTAATCCGGCGTAAAGGTTTTTCTGCCGAACTTCTTCAATGCCTTTATGGTAGAATACAAAACGCGGACGTAGCGGAAAATCACGAAACGAATACGGCGATTGACTGTAATCATTCCAGAACGGAGATGAATCCAGTTCGATCCAGCCACGGTCATGTTCTCTCGCCGCCAGAATTAAATCATCTCGATGAGCAGCATCGGCAAGCAATTCATTTTTCCAGTGGGAAGCCATCTCTCCGGCTACTACTCCATGCTCATGCTGTGCGGTCAAAACAAAATCATGCTCTCTCTCATATACGATCATTTGCTGTCACCCTTCCGCATGGTATACGTTGACTTTAACATAAATTGGGTTAAACTTTCCTATAAGTTACTTTTCACTCCATTTTGACGAAAGGCATTATGGAATGCACAATGTAAAGGTGTTGTCAGTTTCCTGAAATTTGGTACACTAAGGGTTGTGTCCACGATCATATTACATACAGAAAGCGGGATCTCATGAATTCATACTCTCCTTACATCGAGTTTAACCGCAAGGAATGGGCTGAACTTAAAGAACATCAGACCACTCTTCCACTGACGGAAGCCGAATTAGAACAGTTAAAGGGATTGAATGAAGAGGTATCGATTCAAGAAGTCGAAGATATATATCTGCCTCTTACCCACTTTATTGACTTATATGCAAGAGTTTCACGAGAACTGAATCGACTGACGGCCTCCTTTATGAAAAAAAAAGCTCTCCCCACCCCCTACATCATTGGAATCGGGGGAAGTGTTGCCGTGGGCAAAAGTACAGCGGCCCGCTTGCTCCAGGCACTGCTCGCCAGAGGTAAGAATAGCCCAAAAGTTGACCTGGTCACAACCGACGGTTTCTTATATCCCAATGCCGTGCTGCAAGAGAAGGGCATCATGAACCGCAAGGGCTTCCCGGAAAGCTATGATATCAAATCCCTGATTCAGTTCATGGGCGATGTGAAATCAGGCAAACCCGAAGTGAAAGCACCGGTCTATTCTCACCTCGCCTACGATGTCATTCAAGGGGAAGAGAAGCAGATCTGTCAGCCGGATATTCTCATTATTGAAGGCATCAATGTGCTCCAGATCAAAAAGGAAACGCCTTTGCTGGTCAGTGATTTCTTTGATTTCTCCATCTACATTGATGCGGAAGAAGAACATATAAGGCACTGGTACGTTGAGCGTTTCAAGCTGTTACGCAATACAGCGTTTCAGAACACGGATTCCTTTTTCCATCAACGATTCGCCAATATTGATGAAGAAGAAACCGTGCGTACAGCCAACCAGATTTGGCATGATATCAATGCCAAAAACCTGCATGAAAACATTTTGCCAACCAAAGGACGTGCCAGGCTGATTCTGAAAAAGGAAGCCGATCACTCCATTGGGCAGATTCAATTGCGCAAACTGTAAACAACTCTCATCAGGACGAGTACACCTTGATGTTGTATCTAATTACCCTTAAAAGGAGTGAAAAACACATTGCAAACCCTGATTATCCTCGGCAGTATTATGATGTTTCTGGCTGTCGCTTTGGGTGCTTTCGGAGCACACGCGCTCAAGCGTAAATTATCCGCTGACATGATCAAAATCTACGAAACCGGTGTTCAGTATCATATCGCCCACGGACTTGGAATCATCCTGATCGGACTGCTGGCAGACCGCCTCGAATCCTCTTCACTCGTCATGCTTGCCGGATGGCTGTTGTTCGCCGGGATCATCCTGTTCTCGGGTAGCCTGTACGCTTTAAGTGTAACGGGTGTTCGCAAATTGGGAGCCATTACCCCACTTGGCGGAGTCGCATTTTTGGCTGGATGGGTTATGATCATTATTGCTGCACTATAAATACGCCCCATGTATAAACGAAAAGAGTGTTCTGGCTGATATACTATCGCTGGAGCACTCTTTTGCTGTTCAATCTGTCCAAATTCTGCGAATGGTGGGTAGCCCTGTATCTGGCCGTTGTCGCTCCAACACATACACATCCGGGTTAGACAGTTTGGTCCACTCTCCATAACCAAAGGATGGTTCATACTCACGAATAAGTAGTGATAACAGGTTTCCATGAGTAACCACGGCCCCGTGCTGTTCCGGTCTGCTCCACAACTCTTCTAGGAGTGCCATCCCTCTTTCAGCGGCGGTTCTGGATGATTCCCCACCTTCTTCCACCCAGTCCACATCATCGTATGTACGTTTCAGCACATCCATCCAGTTAGGCAGATTAACGGAGCTAAGTATCCTCTCCTGGAGACGTTCATCCGTATGTATATGTTGCAGCGTTGCTATGCCCAGTGGCATAGCCGTCTGAATGGCCCTTTTCCATGGACTGGAGACAATATACGTTATGGAATGATGAGCCAAGATATTCGCAAGTTTTTCAGCCTGCCCGATCCCTTCATCTGTAAGCTCTGCATGGGGTTCCTGCCCCGTGGCCTTGGCGTGACGGATAAGATAAATGGACTGCAACGGCTATCACCTCCTATGGTGTAACCTACATGGAACTCTTCTCAAGATATTGAAGTGCACTGTACATCTTCTCCTGCTCTTCCGGTCGGCCTGATGAACTGAAGAAGGTAACTTGTTCCCCTCTTCTGCCTTCAGGCTGAGCCACCAGTCCAAGACGCTGCTTCAGGTGGTTCACCGTGCCTGTGCTGCCATCAATAATCTGTATATGCTCTGGCAGAACCGTGCGCAGAATGGACGTATAGAATGGATAATGCGTGCAGCCAAGCACCACTGTGCCATACCCTTGAAGATCGAAATCTGCCAGCTTGAACCTGAAATAATCAGCGATTTTGCTCGGATCAAAGTCCAGCTGTTCACACCACTCCACAAGTTCCGGCAGAGCAATGGAATCCACACTGTGGTGATCATCAACACGCGATACCAGTTCGTTATACTTGGTTTGGCTCAAGGTGAGGGCCGTAGCAAATACAAGCACTCTCTTCCCACTGTCACGATTCATCTCTACGGCTGGTTTCACCGCAGGCTCCATGCCAATGATCGGAATATCGTACTTGGCGCGCAGATCCTTAACAGCCAGACTGGTTGCTGTATTACAAGCAATCACGATGGCTTGAACATCCTCCTGAACGATGGCTTCCACACAATCAAAAATATGTCCTCTAACCTCATCCGCAGACTTGGTTCCATACGGGACATGCAAGGTATCCGCATAATACAGAAACTGTTCTTCCGGAAACTGTTGTAATGCCTTATGCAAAACGGTTAAACCACCGATGCCTGAATCAAAAAAAGCAATTTTCTTAGTCAAGGATTTCACCTCTATAATGTATTCTTTCGGGTTCCAGGAACCTCTCAATGCTGCTCATGCTGACTGGAGGTGAGGTTTGTTATTCTACGTTCATTTTATACTTCCTGAGCCAGTCCTTGCCACTATGCCATGCCTCTACGGGGTTATGCTCTCCAAGCAGTTCAGTACTTGCCTGAGCCATAATCGATTCCTTGAGACCATTATCCGGACTGGATTCGAGCTGCTGTAGCAGCAGATGCAATCCTTCCTCACCCGTATTCAAAATGTCATCGTAAACCTCCCGGTTACCAGCAATATAATCATTGGGATTGCTGCTGGTCAGGAGGACAGGGTCGCTAACCATCTGCTGCAGGTTGCTTTCAATGGTTGCTGATAATGCTTGGTCTTCTGTCCGAGTCGAACATGCTACTACCGTCAATGCTGTGCATACGGATAACAAACCCAGAATCAGTCTTCTGCGATTCACTGTACCCCTCCTTTCAACAATGAGTTAAGACAACCGATTCGTCTTTCATGCTCAAGCCCACGGCCAACTACAGAACAAGTTCCCATTGTTCTTCGGTAAGCTCCTGACCTGACAACATCTGCTTGCGGACTTCCTTCACTTCGAAGCCCACAGATTGATATAATCTACGTGCGCCGATCAAAGACTCATTGGTCCACAGGATCACAGATGTGTAGTCCTTTTCTTTTGCAAAAAGAATTGCCTGTTCGATAAGCTTCACGCCCCATCCTGCACCACGTGCTTCCGGTTCGATCAGGAACCAGCGTAGTTGAGCCGTATTATCATTCACTTGAGTAAGACCTATGGAGCCTGAAGCTGAATGATTCAGCTCAACGATCCACAACATTTCCCTCGAGTGATTGCCCGTAAGTCCAAACAAATTCACCGCATTCGTGATAAATTCAGCAAAGCTATCATCATAATTATACTCTTTTCGATAAATACGGATATGCGCTTCAATGACATATTGCAGGTCCTTTTGTACGAAAGTGCGGATCATTGGAGGTCACAGCCCTTGCTCGAATTCAGAGTTGTGATGCTGAAATCCACACCGAACTGAATTAGTCCCAGTTTACGGGCAACATGCTGTGAAGCGAGATTATCCCAGGATGTACTGTAGATCGGCATGCGTCCACGCTTCTTAACATCATACTGCCAGCACTTTACCGTCTCCGCTGCATATCCATGTCCTCTATAACCAGGTGCCGTATACAGGCTGGCCTCTGCACCATGAACGGAGACCCTTGCAGAGCAGCACACTGCCACAGCAGAACCCTCAATAACATAAGCGGCAACAGGGCTTTTTTCATGCGAGTGATCCGTTAATTCCGGAAAATGCTCCGCAAGCAAATAACGCTGCTCATGACCAATCAACTGCACCTTCAGATCCCACTCATCTAATGTTTCAGGAAAAGAATAGGCTGGTCCCATCCACACACGGTTGACTGACTCAAAGGTTTCCACCTTTCGAATCAGTTTCGGAATATCCAATGGAAGCTCGCTATCCTTACCCAACTCAGCCATTAGATTCGGCGGTAACTGCTCATGGTAATAGGTCAGTGAACCGGCAGAAGTCATGCCGATAAAAATGGCTGGAGCCTGCCCACCACCCGGTTCGTTAATGCTTAGGAGGCGCTGTTGCTCGTTGATCGTATATAAAGTATTCGCTTGTATTTTCAACATTTCGATAGGCGACAGGTTCGATTCTGGAAGCATAACTAAGAAGTTAACCTTTGCAATAATCGTTCGCCTACACTGCCTTTACCAGCTTCCTGCTGCTCAAGAAATTCGGATAATTGACGTAAATCAGCCGGGCGATATCCAGCCCCGCACCCGCAATTATGATAGGTATAACCATGACGATACAGCATCATAACTTTGGTCCATTGCTTGGTATCATTTTGCTTGGGCGCCTGGAAATCCTGTCCCATGCTGGCCATAGACGTGGCACATTGCGGGCATTTATATTCAAGTTGTGCCACCACCTCAGGGCTCAGGTCATGTCTGGAAACTTGTTTAAATGATTTGCGACAAATGAAACATGCATAGATGTCTTTATATGGTCCTGACAAGGCATATCTGCACATCATCTGCACCCCCTTAATAATTTCCATTATACGGGATTTCACACGCACATACGAATGGAATTTGCACATTTGCGAAAATTCCGCCCACTCACTCATTGACCTTGCATCGCAGCTTCTTTCCAGGCCTCACCAAGTTCCGCAATCGTTGCGTACCGCTCGGACCGCTCGTCGCTCACTGCACGTTTCACAACCTGATACAACGCTTCTCCGGCATCCCATCTGACATAGGAACGATCTTTCTCCCCGCCAAGCAACCCGAACGCCATTGCCCCCATATTGAATACATTGGTAACAGTATCTATGGGTGCGCCTAGCTCAAACTCTTCGGAAGACATAAAGCGGGAAGATCCCCACATGCGCCCCATGGTATTGGTAAAAGAGCCCTTCCGATACAGATCTATATCACAAATTTTCATGAATTCTCTGTTAAAATCATAGATAAGACTGCCATCATACAAATCAACAGCCACATAACCTCTCCGTTCCACATCGATATGAAAATTCACAATCTGCTCCATTGCCCGAATGCGTTTCTCAACAGGAAGCTGTCGGAACCGATAGTAGGGCGAACGTGGATCTTCATATTTGGCCGGAGGCGGAAAATACCAATGGGAATGCAGACACTCCCCATCTACCCAATCGAATACACAGGCATAGCCCTCATCCGTTGCAAAATGATCCGTTAGTCGAATCAACGTGTCATGCGCCAAATCTTCGTAAACGGAAATAGATCATTTCAGATTCCGAATGGCTTCCGGGGGACTTCCCGTATGATTCGCATGAATCGTATGTGCTCCCGCATATTTAACGAACAATCGCTTTCCATCCTTTTGCACAATACCAAAAGAGAGATTCCCTGAATCCTGCTGATCGAATACGCGAAAAACCCTACCCAAGGGCTGTAACCAATCGAAAGAATGAGACTCTTTTAAGACAAAGGAAATACCATCGATCTCAAGTTCAACTTGATCTGTCATCGGACTCCTCCTGTGCTGGTATCTTCATTCAATGTTGAATGCTCCGTATAAAAGTAATTCATATGCGCCTCATCATATCCCTGACCGTTGACTTCCAATGCGTTACGCTCGATGCCGTAGACTTCAAATCCATATCGCTCGTATAAACGTCTGGCTGATTCATTCGTTGTAACTACACTCAGATTAATCTGCTTGATGCCTTCCAGATGTCTTCCCCGATCCAGCACCTCGCGGAGCAAACGCGAAGCCAGCCCACTTCCCCGATATGGCGGAGCAACATAGACGCCCCAGATCATGCCTTTGTGCCTGAGTTTCAGGCCATGTTCCCTTTTGAAACCCATCATTCCCGCCAAGGTTCCTTCTTCTGTGTATGCTCCCAGAATATAATCATCCGGTTCATTATGTATGCGCTCTTGCACTTCATTCATGGGGATCTGAATGGACAACTCGAACGAAGCCCCGAAGGCTTCAGGATGTGTTTTCAGTGCTTCCAGTCGCAAAGGCCAGTAGATGTCTGCTTCACAGCGCTGAATATTGCGAATGATATACGTCTCTTGCTTTCGATCTTCGTTCATTCTTCGACCACTCCCTGCATCTCATAAGGATAATCGATCTGAAGTTTTACATTCGCTGCCGCTTCCTGTCCTGCAAGCAACCCAACAACATAAATCCCCAGATCAATGGACGTGGCTACTCCACCGGCAGTAATTACATTTCCATCTTTTACAATCCGCTTCTGAATTACCTCGGTGACATACGGCTCAAGCAAATTATATGCACGGGGATGTGTTGTTGCTTTTTTACCGGATAAAAAACCAGCCGCACCTAGCAGCAGAGAGCCTGTGCACACCGAAACCTTCAAAGGCACAGACTCAGCCTGTTTCAGCCAACCTACGAAGGCCTCGTCATATCGAAGCTTGCGCGTTCCCATGCCCCCGGGGATAAACACGAGATCATATTCCGACAGGTCAGGCTTCACTCGATCCACCTTCAACGTTAAACCAGACTCATCCGTGACCTGATCTGTCATGGCACAGGTTTCCCACGTCGTTCCTTTGGTGGGTTCAAAGAAATTCAACCGATTGATCACATCATAGAATCCTGCAAAATCAAGGAAAGTCAGCCCATCAAACAAAACGAATGCAATTTTCATTGGTAACCTCCGCGTTTTAATTTGGTGCATCCTGATTATGTTTCTGATTCCGATCCCGTTCCATCGCTTCCTTCACCCGGTCACGCACTGGCAACTTGCTATTGATATGAAAGAGCAGACCCACAATCGCAAGAAGTAAAATAATGACGATGAATTCGAATATGGCTTATCCCTCCCAATCGGAATTATGCGATCGTATCTCCTGCCTAATCGCTATTTTAAGCCACGGGCGATGATCCGCTCCAGCCACTTCCAGGGTAGCACCGCTTTGCCAATGATGAGCACACGCGAACCTTTTCCCAAAGCATATCGAAGTCTTGGTGCACGCATCCGTGCAATTCGGCCGATCAGATCTGCCACTTCCTGTGGGTCAGGTGCAGTCTCGCTCGCATGTTTGGAATAACGAAGAACCGCGTCCAGCTTATGCTTATACGGAGAGTCCTCGCTCCGGTGAATCTCACCCAAACCTTTATTCCAGATCGGTGTACGATAAGAGCCAGGCTCAACCAATACCACCCGAACACCGAACGAAGACATCTCATGCCGCAGACTTTCCGTGAATCCTTCCACAGCGAATTTGGAGGCAGCATAGGGCGCATACCCTGGAAAACCCGACAACCCACTGACGCTGGACAAGTTAATAATCAGCCCCTGCTTCTGTTCACGCATCACAGGCAGGACCGCACGTGTCACGGCGATTAATCCAAACAAATTGGTTTCCATCTGACGCCGCCAATCCTCCATCCCTACTTCCTCAATGAACCCCCCCACCGCAAATCCCGCATTGTTCACCAGCATGTCGATTCGGCCATGGTCGTGAAGTACAGTCCCCACAGCTTTTTGCACCGATTCAGCATCGGTCACATCCAGTTGCACATATTGCAAACGTTCGGTTATCTCCGCCTGTTCAGCCAGCTTAACCAATGCTTCTCTTCGACTCAGGTCACGCATTGTAGCAACAACAAGATATCCTTGCTTGGCAAGGGTGATTGCGGTGAGCATACCAAAACCACTGGAGGTACCCGTAATTAAGGCAACCGGAGCGTTATCTCTCTCCTTTGTCTTACTCACTGAATCAAGACCCGTGTTAATTCGTCCTTGCTCGTCCTCTGTTAAGTGTTCATCAGCTGTCACGGTGTGTCCTTCTTTCCTTGGTAAATTACTTACTTCCGTTCCTACCATACCGCACGGCCCCTATTGCTTAATCCGCCACTCCGTTATCTCGTCTCTCCACCCTGCGCAGCTTCGTAAGTCCCGGTTCAAACGTATATGGAACAAATCTGATCTCAGGTAGGGTACATTCAAGCCGCTCTCCCAGCTTTATCAGTTCACCCCGTACATCCGTCTCGACCTGAGCCATCACTGCGCTCCCGCCAAGTCGAAGGGATACCTCCATTGTTCCGTCCCCTTGCTGCACCACACGATAATGTTCAATATCCGGGGAAGCCGCAATGACCGAACGAGTGACGAAATCAGGAAAGACCGGTACCGCCTCACCCGTATGCAGTTGTGAAAAATAAAGCGTGTCATCACAGCGGCCTTCAATCCGCTCAATGGCGGTAAACGGGGAACCACAGGCACATGGCATCGCCGCCTCGGTCAGAATATCATTCAGTCGATACCGGATGATCGGCTGTGATGTTCTGGAGAAGTCCGTAATAATGGGCACGAACCGCCGGGTGGCGGGATCAATGAACTCTTTTTCAATATGCACGATATCTTCATTCAAATGCAGTGTGCCATAACGACAGGTCGCACCCAGGAACCCTTCTGTGCACTGATAGACTTGATGAACGGTCTGTCCGAAGACCTGCTCCAACACCTTGCGATCCAGGGGGTCCAACACCTCAGCAACAGAGATGATTTTATCCGGTACAGCAGTCAGATGGCCTGCCACATAGGCATCCGCCAACAGACGCAGCATGGATGGAGGAGCCACCCACACGGTAGGTTGGTAGGTTTCCAGCCGATTGACCAAGGTCTCCACACGCTCCAGCAGATCAAAGTACTGAAACTGCAATTTGCCACGCTGCACCGATTCATACAGATTACTGTTAGCCCGCAGGAAAAACGCAATCTTCGCAGGTTTCCACAGTCCACCAGGCAGCAACTTAGCCAGTACCGTACCCGTCCACGCATCCTGCTCACGATCACTCACCAGAAATATCCCCCGGTTCCCTGACGTGCCCGAAGACAGTCCAACCGTCACGCCTTGAATGGAAGGTTTGAAGTCACGTGTTTCTTCACTCTCACCTGCAAGAGTCAACGCTTCATCCTTGGTAATGCCTACCGTGTTCAGTGTATCGAAGTGCTCCATCATAATCGATTTATCAATCAACGGAAATCTTCTCCAGTCGGATGTGTTCACGCCATCCCACCACTTCCGGTAAAACGGAGAGCGGGCACGGATCTGATGGACATGACGAATAACCCGGCGCTCTTGCCAGCGCTCCAGTTGTTCTCGCGTTTTCCATGTTCGCAGCCCACGTGCAAGCGCATAATGAACCACAATACGAAGGGTATTGCTCATCGTTTCTGCCCTCCTGTACCCCAAGCGTCCAGTACATCTCGACAATGACTCGGCACAATCCGAATGTGGGGAAACTGCTGATGCAGCTGGACCAACTTGTCAAAGTTACGGTGGTATTCCTTTCGATTCGACATAATGATTCCAGCAAGAATATTAGGTCTGCGCTGTTCACGAAAAGCCCGACTCGACCATACCGCGTCCGCGCAGAGAAAATATTCATGTTCTTCTGTACGCAGCAGGAGTCCCATCATGCCTTCCGCATGACCGGATACATCCACCCCCAGTAGACTGCCATCGCCAAATATATCGTAGACCTCATCAAAAGGGAACTCTTCCCCCGCTCTCGTCCATCGCTCAGGCTCACACGTAACAGGGCATGATCTGGCCATAAAATCCTCGGGTAACAACCCGGCAAGAAAACCTGCTTTCACAGCCGCAATTGGACCGAGTGAGCGCACAGCATCATAGGCCCTTGGCAAATAGATAAATTGTGCCTCCGGGAAATCTCGTACACCCGCGATGTGATCGCCGTGAAAATGCGAGAGGATGATATACCGAATATCGGAAGCTTTCAGTCCAATTCGAGCCAAAAAATGAACGGCACTATCCTCTTCACGATAGACCACAGGTGTAATATGACGATACAGTGCGTTAGGCAGATGAGCCGTTTCCTCAAAAAAGCGGGAACTATATCCCGTATCCAGCAGGATCGGTCCATGTACGGGATGAATGATGCAAGCAAATCCTGCCGGGAAAGGTACTGGACTCAATCGACCACCACGCAGCGTCAGAAACTCTGGATGTGTACAGTAACCCGCCGCACCCAAATATAGTTTCACCGGAGTTGTTATCAGCATGATTCAGCCCTCCACCAGTCTGCAAATTGTTGCAATCCCTCTTCAATGGACACCCGAGGGATGTATCCCAATTGCTCCCGTGCATCCGTGATATCCAACGTCTGTGGGATGGATAAGGAGCCTACTGTGTACCGTGTCAACGGAGGTTCACCCAACGCAGGAATATAGCCATGAACTCGCTCCAGCAACGCTGCCACACCATATGCCATCCGATAAGGAATGTTTCGACGACGCAAGGGCATATCCAACATGCCAAACAGGCTGCTCACCAACTCACTGAACGCCCTCGGATCGCCATTGGAGATATTGTAAGCTCTGCCGAGCGCTTCGTCAGAGGCATCGCGGCACAATAATAGGGCGTCCACTACATTATCCACACATGTCAGATCGATTAACGCCTGTCCATCACCGATCATTGGCACGCCCGATTTTGCATTTGCTGCGACAATTCTGGGAAATAACGTCTGATCATACGGACCAAAAATGGCTCGCGGTCGAATCATGATCGACGGAAGTCCCTTTGCATGCCCCTCCATCACAACCTGCTCAGCGAGAAGCTTTGTGGCTGCATAATGATTGGCTGGCTTGGATGGCAACGGATCATTCTCATGTACGTTATATCGCGGATTGTAATTAAAATATATACTCGGAGTTGAGACATGTATGAATCGCTGTACTTCATTATGCAGGCATACATCTACAAGATTCTGCGTCCCTTCCACATTGCTGCTATAAAAGTCACGATATCGGCCCCATGGCGAGGATAGTGCCGCACAGTGAAACACCATATCCTGCCCCGCACACGCTTTGTTCACTGCAGCCTCATCCCGTATATCTCCACTCAGGAATCGGATTCCTGCCAACTCAAGTTCTGCACCAACCTTTGGCTGTCGACCCATACCGGTTACTTCCCATCCCTCTTTTGCAAGCCGCATCGCGAGGTGCCTTCCCAGACATCCCGTAGCTCCTGTAACCAATGCTCTGTTCATTGTTGTTCACCGTTCCATTCTATGTCATGAGTCAAAGCTTCAGTCAGCGAGCACTTCTGCGATCTTGCCAGACGCCATGCGGCCAGCACCACTCCGAATTGTTCCATTAAAGGTTGAAGATCCTGTCGTGCATAGACCACATCCCTGGTGCCACGCCACGCTGCTATCCATGCCCGGAACTTTCCTTTGCCGAAGATCTGCTGAACCCCGCTTCCTAGCATGGGAAGCATGAGCATGGCTTTGCTGCCCCGTGCTGGCGTGATCATTTTTCTGTCTTTGATCAACATCTCCGGCTCAGTTAGTGCACGCACCAAGTCACCTCCAGGGTGAAACAGATGAATCCCACTCGTTGCCCTCGGATTACACTCAATTGCGTACACTCGCCCATTCTGACCTTCTATAAAATCAAACCCAATCTGTCCGCTAAACCCCGTTGCCTCAACAAATTGTCTCACCCACGCAAGGGAACCCTCATGTTCCACCTGTTCAAAAAAAACACTGGCTCCCACGCTTCCTGTACGATAGCGGCTGTCGTAAGTGGAATGCGCAACCAGTTGCCCTTCATGCGCTATGCTGTATGTACATAACATCTGACCAGGAATGAATGCCTGTGCAACCCAAGGTGAAATAGAGGATAATTCCCCTTCGTCCGGAGGGTCGTTACGGAAATGTCGACGTTTCTTTTCGCTTACGCTCCCTTGCTGATCAGTCCTTGCCCCAGTGTCATCTGTCATGAGTGTCGGCATGCGGACTTTGGCAGCAAAGCGGGAATACACCGGTTTCCACACCCAATCTCCTACTTTCCCCAGAACAGACTGAGCTTCCATCCATTCCTGCTGACTATTGATCAGGCGTGTATCCGGAACCGAAAGACCGAGTGACCCTGCAAGCTCGATAAAATCATATTTATGATGCAGCTCATGCAGCTGCTTCAGTGAAGAAACCAGAACACGACAATATGAACGTAGACTCTCTGCCCCTTGAGCAACATAGAAGACTTCTTCACACATCGGAATCAATAGGTCAATCTGCCAATCCTGAACCAACCGTTCCAGCTCCGCCAGATACGCACCTGTGTCATGACGTGGTGATGGGACCACAGCACACTGTTCCACTGCACTGGATGATTTGGTCAGATGCCGTACGGCACTCTCCGCAACATAGACCCGATGGCCTGCCCGATGAAGCATGCGTGCCAGATCGAGCGTTACGGGGGCCCTTCCGCCTGTAAGCAGTACACGGAGAGAAGCAGTTGCGCGATGTCCGGTTTCCCCAGATCTAGTAGTCAAAAATAAGTCCTCCCAATGATAATCCGGCAGCCGTGCCAATCATCAGCACGCGATCCCCCCGCTGAATGCGCTGCTGTCTAATCGCTTCATGCAGCCCCATCGGGATGGAGGCTGCAATCGTATTGCCGTGATTTCGTGTGATGTCCATAAATCGATCTTCAGCAATCCCAAGCTTCTTGCGGATCAATCTCATCGCCATGGCACTCCCCTGATGAGGAATAACCAATTGGAAATCCTCCATCCGATTCCCGGTCGCCTGTAACATGTCGCTGATGAATCCGGGCAGAAGTCTGGAAGCCATGCGGAAGATGGCCTGTCCATCCATATGAAATAGGTAGGGTTCAGGCTGATCTGCCTTATAATTCGAAGCATGCATCCGTGTACCTCCACCTGCAATCTCCGAGAAACGAGCACCTCGGCTGTAGGTTCGAAGTGAAGCATGGACGATCTGTGACGATGATCCCTCAGGCGAACGTTCAATAATAACGGCGGCCGCTCCATCTCCGAACAGGGCCGCACTTTCTTTATCCGACCAATTCAGTCCGGCTGAGGCAATCTCAGTGGCTACGAGCAGTACTCGCTGGTAACGTCCGGCATCTACCATATAGGAGATCACATCCAGTCCGTTCAGGAAACTTAGGCAGGTTGCATCCATATCAAAGGCAGGTACGCCCGAATCTTGCTGCCCCATGGCCTGCTGGATAAATACCGCCGTACTTGGCAACGGTTGTTCCTTCGTGCCACTGGTACACACCAGACAGTCGATATCCCCGAATTCCAGTCCTGCATCCACCAGTGCAGCTTCCGCAGCCCGCGCGCCCATGAAAGAGGAGGTTTCTTCACCCGAAGCATAATGGCGCACACCTACACCTGTGGCTTTGCTGACCCAGCCCGCAGGCACGTCCAAGCGGCGATCCAGTTCCTCATCGGTGACTTCCTGTTCAGGCAGGTACTTCCCTGTTCCCGCGATCCTTACTCTTCTAAGTTGCATTTCCCCAACCTCTTTCTGTTCATCTGACTGATATATAAGTTCGTATTCAAAAAGACCGGTTTTCAGTACCGAGAAGATGGGATGAAGCTAGAAATGGAGTAGCGGAGCGTAGGAAAACTACGTGAGCAACGGACATTTCGGCTGAATTCCATATTCGATGCTGATGATGCCGATAGGCATCCTTCGTAATCAAAAGCGGACTTTTTGAAAAACCTCTATAAGTTCAGCTAATTAGTATTTACACAGACACTGCGATGACAGAACAACTTTCCAATCGCTGTTATCCCCAGATTTTTTTGATTCCCTTCTTAAAAAGGGAAAATCCGGGGATAAGCATATGCTTCCGATGCAGCTTTCTTTCAGAAAGCTTTTAGGCGAACGCTTCGCTTCTTCAAGTTATTTCTGTCCTCTCCGTTATCGTGTAAATGTTTAGTTGAACATATATAACAAAAGGGCAGATGCCTCTGCCCTTCCTGTTGTGTTTTCTTTTGTATGAAGTGTCATTTCTTCTTATTCAAAATCTCGGTAAGAGCGGCATCTAGCGTACCGTATGTGAACGTGAATCCTTCCCTCTCCATTCGCTCGGGAATCACCCAACGGCTTTTGAGAACCAGTTCCGTCTCGGTCTGAATAAAACGTGCGCCCAGTTCAAGCATCCAGCGAGGAGAAGGTAGTCCAATCCGCACACCCATCTGTTCTCTCAGACGCGCCATTAGCTCCCGATTCGTCACCGGATGCGGAGAGGAAGCATTGAACACACCATTCAAGTGTGGATGCTCTTGCAAATAAATTACCATGCGGAAGAGATCCTCGATATGAATCCAGCTGAACTGCTGTGTTCCTGCGCCTTGCGATCCTCCCAGTCCAAAACGGACGAGGTTCGTCATGGGCACCATCACGCCGCCCTCGCCCAGCACAATCGCAATCCGCAGTGCAATCTGACGCGTAGACTGCAGACTGAATTCAAAGAAAGCCTGTTCCCATGCCTTGGCAACGTCGACCGAGAATCCGGAGCCAATCTCGCCCTCTTTTTCCGTCATGGGACGATCTTCAGCATGTCTGTATATGGTCGCTGTACTCGAATTAATCCATAGTTCAGGAGGAAGATTACAAGCCAGGACGGCTTCGCCGAGAATGCGCGTTGTACGGGTTCTGGATTCCAGAATGACTTTGCGATTCTCCTCCGTATAACGGCAGTTCACCGATTTACCTGCCAGGTTAATCAACATTTCCGCCTCTTCCAGTGCCCCTATAATTCCTGCACGATCCTCCCAGGCAATATGACCGGGCTGACGCGAGATAATTAATACCTCATAACCTAGTTTCTTGAATCTTTGGGCAAAATCCTGTCCAACAAATCCCGTTCCACCAGCTAATACAACCTTCTTCACGGTATCCCCTCATTTCCCATACTGGGTAAAGAATTCGCAAGATATAGATTGGAATGTTTCTATGCATGCAAAATGCAGATATTAGATTAACACCGCCGGTGACCCGTTGGTTTGATTTGTTTCGCACCCAGAGTTGTGTACAAGCGATCCCGCTCTTCGATAGCCCATGCGTTTGCAGGGTTTTGTTCCAGCTGATATCGGAGTTCATCATAAAAATCATGGATCATGAATCCATCTGGCAGATTGCCAAGCATGGCTGTAAAGTTGTACTCGGGCAGTGTTCTCTTTCCTTCACTGATCTGCTTCAGCCAGTCCATCCACTTTGCAAGAGTAAGCACTTCCTCCTGCCATAACTCAGCCTGTAACCCAAGCGCATCCTGAAGTTGCTCGTACGCCAATGGATCAGCGAAGGCGCGGCAGGCCTGAACAGCCAGTTCATACAACTCGGTCACTGCACGGCGTACCTCATGCTCAAGTTCGACCTCCAAGCCTCCCATGTAATCCTGAACCTGAATGCTCTGTCCATCATCGTATAATAGCGGTGCTTGGGCCAACAGGCGTACAATCTCTTCCATCTCGTGCATTGAAACTTTCTTCTGCTCATATAGAGCAGGTAATTGATATGCTGTAATGATCATTCACTCCTACATCGTTCTTCTATTAATGACGTATATTATAGCATGGTTTGAGATTCAAATATTTGATTCAATTCAACTTGTGCAGAGACAATGACAAAAAGACAACATAAACTCTATTAGGAGAGTCTAACGTTGTCTTTTCGAATATATGCCAATCGGTTAGATAAATGTTTTGATCGTAGCAAAATATTCACGGATCATGTTGACCGGTTTCAAATATCCAGGTGACGGGGCGGATATGCCGTATTCTGCCGCATAACCGTTCTTGGCAGCGATATACTTGGAGCGGAACATATGATAGTCACTGGTGACAATCATGATTTCGGGATGCTCCAACCCGGATTCAAGAATAATTTTTTTTGAAAAAGCCAAATTCTCCTGTGTACTTGTGGAGCGATCTTCCATAATGACTCGGGAGGGGCTAATCCCCTGTTCAATTAGATAGTTTTTCATGGCGAGCGCTTCGGGAATCGATTCCCCTGGTCCCTGTCCACCTGATACAATGACTGGTGTCTGAGGGTGGCTACGAATGTAGTCCAGACTGGCATCTAGCCTTTGCTTCAGGGTCAAGGACAGCTCTGTTCCTCTGATGCCCGAACCCAAAATAATGACATAGTCCGCTTCTTCCGGATCATTGGCACCAAGTTGCGTGAATACAAGTGCTTCAATAATGACAAAAGAGACGGCAACCACGCTAAATCCGGTAAGGATAATCCGTTTCAGAATAACATGCTTCTGATAGTCAATCCGTCTTAGAACGATAAAAGCCACCGTGATCATTCCGAAAAACATGACTGGAAACCTTTGGCCCCAGAAGATCAGAAATGCCACAAAACATGCCAACAGGACAAAATCAATGATCAGTCCATTTTTTTGTAAGAACTTTTTTATCAAATCCGTAGACACTCCTTCTTGTACTCACAATTCCGCATATCCCTTATTATTCAAGCTGTTATTATCGTTAGTTTCGGCCATTATTCCTGCCAGCACTTCTTCTGTACGCGTTGATTATAATAGTCAGCATCCGTGAAGAACGGACTTTTGCGGACTATGAGGTGATACAGATCATGCAGACCATGCGGAGCGCAAATCCTCACCTGATCCTCTTCATCCAACTGTACTCCTATGGCAGTCACAACTTCTGGCCAATAGCGAAGAGCATCCTCAGTAGATTGATAAGGAACTGTGCGATTGCGCAGATGCATTCTCGCCTGATTTTTGACCGACCACTTGGCATTACCTGTCAACTCACGAAGCTGACGCTCCAACTCTATGTCTAGTTCCTCACGCAGGTCTGACGCATCATAATAGACAACATCAATATCGCTATGCAGCTCGCGAAGGGCATATCCATGAAGAAGATCCCAGATATAATTACGAACATATCCTGCACCTATGTAACATTGAGGCAATTGCAGACTTCGAACTCGCCGCAGGTCGTGCATTAATTGCTCGTGATCCATAATCGCTTGAACGAATTTCCCCTCATGCAACATGCCTGCCTCCTGCGGTTCACCTTATTGTTCTCTCATTGCGATAAACCCTTATTCCAATATATCATGTTTACCTATCTGTAATACAATGAACAACGCTTGAACATCCTCTTCGCTACTTCACATTTCTGACCAATCACAACCAAATAGCCCGTAAACAGCTTCGGTTATCCGACTGTCTATGGGCTTCATTTGTATGCGTTTGAGATGGTTAATATTTATTTAATCGGTATCCATATTTGTGGCGGTTGATCTGGTCCCGGGTATACTTCCAGCTCTGGCATATACGCGTGCTCATAAGGATTGGATGGAAACCATTCCGAAATAATCTGTTTCCACAGAAGCTGCATGCTCTCCGGCATCGGGCCCTCTACTTCAAATACACTCCATTTGGAAGCAGGCATGGTGAAGCTTGATAATCCATCAGGCACCTCCCCATCGTAAGCCGTAGCAATCCAGTATTCCAGTTGCTTTTCCTTGATTTCGCTCTGATCCACAACAACGCCAAGCAACCCTGGAATATCTCCATTGTTCAGTTCAAACAAACGATCCTCTGTACCACTCGTCCAAGCTTCCTGCCACATCTTCCCGATCCCTTGCAGATGTTCTCCATCTACATATGAGAAAGCCTGCTTCACTCCTACTAAAGTAAATTCGGGATGTTCAACGATTTTATATTTCATCGGTTCTGCTCCTTTTAGACTCACTTGAATCACCAGACGATTATACGATGTGACAGCGTTACTATTTTTGCTTGCCTCACTGGGTGCGATACCGTGTTGTCTACGAAAGGCTTTGGAGAAAGATTCCGGTGTGTCGTAACCGTATTTAAACGCCAAATCGATAATTTTAACATCACTCTGTAGCAACTCATGTGCCGCCAATGTCAATCGTCTGCGTCTTATGTACTCAGCTACAGTAACATCAGTTAATAAGGCAAAGGTACGTTGAAAATGAAAAGGAGAGATATGAGCTTGCGCTGCAATCTGCTCCATCGTCATATTTTCGAGCAAGTGGTCTTCCATATATTGAATAGCGACCTGTAATGAGTTGATCCAGTTCATGTGTTAATCACTCCTTGATGTCTAATATAACGGATAAACCACCCCAAAACCTGTCATGTTGTGCTCTCATATGTCCGGTTAATGTGCAAAGACGTTGTTCATATAACGCCCTGCCCAGGCTTTGAGCTAACCAAAGACAAGGGGAGTCACAACATTTGACAATGTAAACGATATATTATAGTCTATATTTATAATGATCGTTCTATCTTATTTTGAAGGGAGAGTATCACTGATCATGAGCAGCAAAAAGGAAATGCTTTTGAACGTGGCTGAAGAATTATTTTACCTCCATGGCTTCCATTCCATCGGCTTGAAGCGGATTATCACGGATGCCGGGATTGCCATCATGACGTTATATAATCATTTTGAGTCCAAGGATGATCTCATTGTCCAGGTACTCTTGCGACGCGAACAACGTTATTTAGAACAGCTCAGGCAATATGCAGACAATAAAGCACAACCTATGTTCCTCAATCTGGCTGAAGGACATGCAACCTGGTTGAAGGAACACGAATCACGAGGTTGCTTATTTTTACGCGCCAAAGAAGAATTCGGAGGTCATACAGACCATATCATCGTGCAGACAGTGAATGCGCATAAAAGACATATGCGAACTTTAATCCAAACATTGGCGCCTGTTGCAAGTGATCGAGATCTATTACGATTCTCCCTGCTGCTGGAGGGTTCCACGGCACTTGCTGAGACAGAAAATGTAAATGACGTCTGCCGTGAACTGATCCATATGACGCAGACCAGTTTCAAGTAATGCTATTCCGGGTGAGTTAGTAGTTCAACTCACTTTTTTATTTAATCATAATTATAATGATCGTTCTATATAAAAGGCGGTGGATTTAATGAAAAAAATTATCTTTCCAGGCATTGCACTTATCGCTGTATGTTATGCATTCGGGCGATTCAGTTATGGATTGTTTATGCCGGAAATTTCGGAAGCCTTACAATTAAATGATGCAGCCTCTGGCGCGATTAACTCAGGAACGTATATCGCCTACTGTCTGTCCCTTCTAACTGCGCCATTGTTGATTAATCGCAAGGGACATCATTATGTCATTCAATTGGCAGGGATCAGCGCAGTGCTCGGATTAACCGGCATTGCCCTAGCTCAGAATGCATGGGTTCTTACATTTAGTATATTTTTAGCGGGTTTGAGTACAGGCTGGGCCTCTCCAGCCCTCGGTAACACGGTTAATGCCGAGCTTGCTCCCGAGCTACAAGCAAGAGGCAACAGCTGGATTAACACAGGGACCAGCTTCGGGATTGTAATATCGGGTCCACTCTACTGGCTGTTCACGGATTACTGGCGTCTAACCTACATCCTGTTTGCTGTAATCGGTGTTGTGGTTCTTTTGTGGAACAGACGTGTTATTCCGGCAACCAAGACGCTGCCTTGTACCAAATCTCTCTGGACATGTATGAAACCTACCAGACCAGGCTCTGCTCTGCTCATGGCTTGTCTGTTGACAGGTTTCAGTTCTGCAATCTACTGGACCTTTGCCCGGAACTTCCTAACAGACGAGAAAGGGGCCTCCGATTCGGAAGCCGTGTTGTTCTGGATTGTGATGGGGGTTATGGGGATACTCGGTGGATGCGCCGGTCGCATTATTGAACGGTTCGTGATTGGGTGGTCCTACCGAATAGGCATACTTTTATTGGCTATTTCGCTCGGGGTTATCCTTCTGCCATCAATGACTGCCAGTCTCATCTCTGCGATCATATTTGGCAGCACGTATATTTTCCTGACCAGTGTATTTATCGTTTGGGCGACGAGACTATTCAGTCCAAATGTGTCCATCGGAATTAGCCTTGCCTTTCTCGCGCTGGGTGTTGGGCAATTCCTTGGCTCATCCATGGCAGGTTATACGATCGAAGTGTTTTCCAATACAACGGCATTTCTGGCTTTTGCTGTACTCGGCCTGTTCGGATTGCTAATTCGGGTGAAATAAATGACAGAACAACCTTCTGATCGCTGTTATTTTACACGGCGAACACTCCCGGTCACTCCATGTTGAAGCTGTACGTCTGTAAAAGTAACCGTCGTCCCTTGCCCAATGGGGGATTGGGCCACAATACCAACTTTGATCTCTTCCGGGCAGTCGAGACCGAAATAGCGAACCAGCTTCCACTTCACTCCATCTTGAGAATAATGGAAAGCAAAGCTGTTGCCTGCCCGGGCTACACGTAAATAAGGCTTGTTAACCTCCACAGGGGATGATACACAATCATCCGAGTTACCACGAGTAACAACACTGAGAATGGACGGCTGTTCTTCGAAATACTCAAAGCAAACTTTAGCCCAATTCGTATCGTCCACTCTCACCATCAGGCAACCCGAGTCATACTGTTCTTTCATGTCCACCTGTACTTGAGTGACCATGCTGAAATCTCCCTTGATGATCGTATGTAAAAATGGAGCTGAGGCTTTCACCGGGTCACCTCCCGGATCAATGAAAAAGTCACTGATCGGCGAAACGGTTATCGTTACTTTGCCGTCTTCAATGGACCAATCTGCTGGCTCGTTCAGCCATCCCAGGTTGGCAGATAATGTTTGACCTGAACATCGTTCGAATAGATTCGTCATGTGGCACACCCTTTGTGTTGGAGTATAAGTTTTCTAATTTCTCTATTTGTATTCGGTATGTAACGTGGTTAATCCTGTAGGTTTTACTCAAATATCCCACCCTCGATATCGTACACTGATATCTCCGCATGATCACTTCTTGCGATCGATAATAAAATCAAAAATCTTTATAACGGGCTCAGTCACGTGTGCACGGTTGGATAATACGTTCGTCCCAGACTTGTACCTCAATATATCGTTCCGGCCCCTTATCACCTTTACGGTTCCATTCCTGAGGCCAACCATAGAACTGAATAACTTCCATGATTTCATCCTTGGTATAGATCTGCTTACGATAAGGTTTAGCATCGTCAAACCTCATTGTTGGAAACAAGTCCCCGTAGGTAAAACTCACAACTTCAACTGGAAGGTCAATCCACGGAATGATTACATGATCGGGTTTTGAATACCAGGACAACAGCCATTCGCATGCACCGAGCGTCAGATAATGGGGATATGATTGTACCGGCTTCCCACCTTTGGCAACAAACTGCTCATAAGCCCTTTGTTCAAGTGTTCTGCGAATTGTCATGTAATCTGCGGGTCGCCGACTGGCAAAGTTCCGTCCCTGAAGACGGATCTTCTGGGTAACTGTTTCTGCTTCATCCGCAGACAGGCTGGAGAGATTTCTGAAAGGACCAAGACTTTGTTCAAAATAATGATAGGCATTCCAGTTGTTCATACATTCTCCTCCTTTGCACAGGATAGATTCGGACTTTCGAAATCAGTTGATAGAAATCGTCACTCTTAATTATTAATAAGGTAATTGTATCCAAATTATGATAACCTGGAAATACGAGATTACTTCAATAATTTGAATCACAACAGGAGGTCATCCTATGTTTGGTGTTAACGTGAAAAAAATAGAAGATCAACTGGTCATCCGCTGGCAGTTCTCCAAAATTGAAATTCCCATCGCACATATCACATCGGTTACCCTGGATGATACGTACGGTGGAAGCGAACCATCCGCCATTCGCATCGGTCCAGTCAATGGCACAAGCGAGAGGATTCTGATCCGCACGGTTAATCAATCGTACATTTTATTCACTTCCAGCGTGACTTTACATACCAATATCCAAGCTATGTTACACCCGTCACACTAGATTTTTGTTCAAACCGGACTGCACTGTTTCTCGGAAGAGGGGTTCCACTTACATATGCGCACCACAACAAAAAAAAGCGTTAGTATTCGCATTATTTCTTCAGCGAATACTAACGCTTCATTGATTCCAATTCAAGCTTGGAAGTGGAGTTCTTATAACCAACTCCACTTCGGTAACTGATCGAGCGTAATGACCTCTTCGTTGTTATACACTCTCTTCAAAAACCCCACATCATTATGTGTCCCATCTCTCAGGAATCCACCTGTCCAAGTACAGAACCAACTCCAATGTACATCCTGTTCCTTCATTTGCTTGGGGTCAGGAATGGAGCCGTTCTCGGCCAGTGCAATGATTTTGCTATCCTTCACAAGCTCACGCAGGTTGACGTAACGTGCCGCCAGCGGGCTGTGATCTCCTGCTTCCGGGTATACATCTACACTCACAATATCCACGACATCATCCCCTGGATACCATTCCGGTTTTTCCGAGTTCCACACCCAGAGGAGATTGTGCAGCTTGTGCTCGTGAACCAATCGATCATACAACAACCGATATAATTGTATGGCAGGTTCGGGGCCTTTCGCTCCCCACCAGAACCAGCCACCCTCCGCTTCATGAAGTGGTCGGAATAATACAGGCACACCAGCATCCTTCAGCTCCTGTAAATGTGTAGCAATTTCATCGATATCCCGGATCAAAAGTCTGTACTCTTCGGACTCAGGATTTGCCAGCGCCGATGCCAGATCATAGGTGGTTGCGTTCGTATAGAACCCCCGCCACCACTCTTTGCCCGGTTCATCGATTAGATCCGTTGGTGCATTCCAGTGCCAGCACAGCGTCACAATGCCACCTTGTCGGTGCCATGCAATGGCATCCCGAATCTCCTGGGAGACCGCCCCACGTTCAGTTCTCGATGGCGAATATTCCATGAGATCAAAGCCAATCACAGCTGGCTTCTGGCCTGTATTTTCATTAATCCAGTTCAGATTGCTGTAGTCCTGCTGACCTGACAACATCTCTTTCCCATAACGCTCGACCAGAAACGCCATTAGTTCTCTCGCTTCAGATGTCGTTGCTTCATTCACCGGAGCACTGTTGATCGTACGCATCATCATCGCTAACACCTCCAATTGGGTTTACCATGTTAACCCACGACACCAGAACGTTCAATACTCTCCACGAAATAGCGCTGTACAAACAGATACAAAATAATCAGCGGTGCAATCGCCAGCAAAATGCCTGTATCCACAATCATGGCCACATAGTTCGGATCGGCCTTAATGCCCGAGTTCGAACCAAATCCCATCAGTTGCGGAATCAACTGGTTCGCCTGAGCAGGTAAGGAAGCCACCTTCAGCGAGATCAGTGGACTTTCACTCATGAATAATGCCGAATAGAATGTATCGTTATACTGCCATACAAAGGAGAACAAAATGACCGTAATCAGTGGCGAGATCGCATTGGGCAACATGATTCGGGCAAACGTTTTGAATCCACCAGCGCCGTCAATCAGTGCGGCCTCCTCGATCTCCTTTGGCATGCCCTTGAAGAACTGACGGAAAATATAGATGAACAACCCCGCCTTCAGTCCTCCCGCTGTAGCAGCCGTAATCATGGAAGGCCAATACGTATTCAGCAGATTGATGCCATTCGTTCCAGTGAACAACTGGATGATGCCCAGAAAGTCGAAGCTGCGGAAATGCAGATACATCGGCACCATAAGCGTGCTTGTAGGCACCAGAATCGTAAGAATGACCAGTACAAAGAGCACATTGCTGCCCGGAAAAGAAAACCGGGCGAAGCCGTATCCTGCAAGCGCACAGGACATGGCTGTCAGAAGCGTTGTGATGGTAACGAACAATAACGTGTTCGCCAGCAAAGGTAGGTAATCCATCACTTGCGCCGCAAGCCGAATATTATCCAGCGTAAAATGCTGGGGAATCATATAAATCGTCGGATTGTAGATATCCTGCTTATCCTTGAACGCGACTGACACTTTTAGAAATAATGGATACAAAATAATAAATGAAATGCCGATGACCAGTGCATATCTGAATATGGAATAGAGAAGGTCCGATGTCTTGTTTCGCACCCGATGCATGTGATAATTCTGCTTCGGAACTACCACCATGCGATCTGTCCCTGATGCAGCCATAATCTGAAGCCTCCCTTAATATTAACCGTCAGTTGTAGTGAACCCGCCTTGACAAGACCCAGCCCACTACGATCAGTACAAGGCCAATCACCAGTGTATACAGCCAAGACATCGCCGAGCTTAAGCCAAAGTTCTGGGTTTTGAATGCGGTTTGGTAGATGGCCTGTGTGACTGGACTCCCGGCAAATGAATCAATGATCGTATAGATGACATTCGTCAGAATCAACGGACTGACCATGGGAAATGTAATTTTCCAGAATGATTCATAGGCTGTCGCCCCTTCGATCTTCGCAACCTCATACATCGATCCTGGTACTGATTGCAGCGCGGCGAGGAAGATCAGAATCTGAACGCCTGAGCTGCTAATAATCTCATAGATCCGCATGATGGCTTCTACGATGTAATCCACATAGGCCATCGGTAATCCCACATCCGCCAGCATCCGCACAATGGATACCACGTTGAACGAAGCACCGCCATCGGCTGATGCATCCACCGCACTCGCATCCCCCATCAGATTGATTAATCCCGCAGATTCGGCTGCTGCGACTGCACTGGAAGCCAGAATAACCGGTAGAAAAAAGATCGCACGCGCCAGCGTTCTGCCTCTGAACTTCTGGTTAAGCAGTGTCGCCGTAAACAGACTGAAAAATAGTATCATCGGCACATTCAATACCATTGCTCCAACTGAATCCACCAGAATCCGGTTAAATGTAGCGTCAACCAGAAGCGCATCCTTGAAGTTTTTAAATCCAACGTATTCCAGAACATATCCGCCCGGAGCAACGGACAGATTACTCAGACTGAACCGAATCGATTGCAGGAGCGGCGTAGCAAAGAGGAAGATGAAACCGAGCAGCCACGGGGAAATAAATGCAAGTCCAAGCAGTGCTCTCCGTGACCTCAGCGATAATCGAATGGTTCTCATCGGTTCACTCCTCCCACCACATAGTCCGTCCCGCCAACCGTTGTTCCATCCACGGTTACTGCATCCGCATTGTAATTCACAAGGATGGATGTACCGCCAGTATAGGTGATCTGGACCACGCCATCTTGAATACGTTCATGCTTGAGAATCTGCTCATTCTCCAGCTCTCCCAGCACTTCATTGGCCTGCTTATACAAGGCAACAGCGTCATCCACCCAATAGCCATACTCGGTCGCATAGGCCGAATCATAATCCGTCAGCTTCAGCCTGGATGATGGTTCATAGGTCCATTGAAAATACGGAGCTGCCCCAAGCTCCAGGCTGCGCAGCAACTGTTTGCGGAGATCCTGATCACCCGACGTGTTCATCGGAGATGCCGCATAGTTCATGTATCCATGAATGACCATCGCATAAAAGGGAACTTCTTCATCGGTAATATTGAACCGACTCGACCCTGCGGGTACATTCACAACATGTTGTGCACTTCCCCAAGCGTAGCTATTTGCTGCGGATACCATCAGGTTCGGATAGGACTGTTCCAGCTTGCCCAACTGCTCCTTCACAATGTTCTTCGCCGTCTCTCGATGAATCACCCGACTATCCCGATAATCTGAAGTCAAGACCTGCCCGAGATCACGAAGGGATAATCCACCGAGGTCCAGTTTATTGAATTTGTCAGCAAACTCACTCACCACATAAGGAAGCTTCGCCGCTGAAAGCAAATAATAGCTGTCCTTACTCTGATCCATGCGATTAAGCGCAGGATTGTATGGATACAGTTCTGCTGTCTCCTTCGTTACAAACCGCGCCGCATCCGAAGAGGGAGCAAAACGCATATCATCGTGATACATATGCTGGAAAGCCACGTCCGGGAACAATGCTCCGCCAGACTGCTCAAGCTTAGCGGACAACGCTTGCAGTTCGGAACGACTACCTACTTCCCTGTCCAATTTCACCCGGGTTGGCGTATGATGGCTGATGCCACCACCGAACCATCCCTGATAACGCATTTGTACGCGGTTCACACCTTCCTGCTGTAACTTCGTCGCCATTTCGGTGGCCTGTTCGTACGTCGTCATAGCTAAAGTGGTCCGATAGGGCACGCTTAGGAACGAAGCCTTTTTGTCCACTGCACCAAGCACATCCACATAGAACGGCAACTCCGTCTGTTCTGCGAGCGGCTTCAGTACATCCTGCTCGATCAACTGCTGCTGATACAGGCGGGCCATACCCGAGTAACTGGCCTCTTCTCCTTGAAGGAAATGATAGCGCACCTGAATATCTCCACGGAAAGGCTCTTCGCTAAGTAGCTGAATCTCCTGCATTTTCTGCGAGGTATACATCTCCAACTCATCCTCCCCCCGCAGGGAGAAGGTCGCATGCACATGGTTGTAGCTATTCTGTCTGCCTCCAATATCTGCGGAGATACTGGCGATGCCGTCCCCTTTTTCAATGACTGCAAACCAGGCATTCTCCCCGTTCTTCAGACCAAACACAGGCATATACGCGGATTCACTAACCTGAGGACGACTGAGCGAATTATCATTTGGGTCTGCGCCATAGACACGCTGTACATACTGCTCTTCCTGGGTTTTTCCGTTGTTCAGATGGATCAGGCTGCCGGAACCGTCAGGCACGAGCATATAACCCTCGCCCTTCGTATCCGCAGCGCCGAAGTAAGCGAGCAAATCAATATTCCGAATGCGGTATTGCCCACTTTCTTCTATTTGGCTCAGAGGTACAGTCACAACAAGTGCCCCCTGCTCAAGTCGATATTCCACAGAAATGACGAAGCTGGGCTTATCCGATACACCTCCGCCTTCGACTCCATTCTCCTGATTGTCATAAGCCAGATCATCCGCCGTGTAACCCGCCGTCTCAAATGCACCCAGCATCTTGTTCAGCACAAGTTGCTTCGAGATCTGTCCATCCAGCCGTTCCAGAATATCCGGATTGTTCTTGGTTGGATAATATCGGGCAGATGTGTACCTTGCGACAGTAGCATCCAGCTTGGAAAGCACTTTCTCCTCCAGACGCTGTTTGCTAATCAGTTTAGGCAGCGCATCAATGCCAAGTGACGTATCACCAAGCGTATAGTTCACCCGAATCCCCTGATCGATGTGGCCCACTGTGAATTGTTTGTTGCTAATGCTGGAACTGAAATTCGGAAAGTTCTCCAGTGTGCCCATCGAATCCCGGAAAGACACATTCAACTGGGAGGACAGCACTTCTTTTTCATACGCAGAAGCAAGAGCGTCCTCAGCCCGTTCTTTCGGGTTACTGTACCAGATCTCTCCACTTTTCCCGTCACGTACTGCAATTTCCGTTGTCTCCTCGTTATAGTACAGGGCTAGTCCCTGATCTTCGGCGACCAGTTGCATACCAGGCACACCCTGCGAGGAGTCGCTAAGGAACTGCAACGGGTCCTCCGTGACGGGCATGGCTTTGGTTGTCGTATCCAGGTAAGCCGCGGCTTCTACGGCAGGAACCCCCCTGTTGTTTATATACAGCAGCCCGGCTGCAATCATGATCACAGCTGTACCACCAGCCAGCACCGTATATAATCGTTGCCTTTTGTTCACGGATGCCGCCTCCTTTAGGTCCGAAAAATCAACTCGCGGTAAATGTTATAACCGAATTCGTACAGCTGTTGCAGCATGCTGAAAACCAATGCGCCAAGGAAAACGATAATGCCCATCACAATGAGCGTTAGCACCATCGTAATGATTGTTCTAATCACCGTGTACTGGTGTACCGTCATCATGCCAATGAACAGAAGCAGCACAAACCAGAAGAACGCGATACTATTGAACAGATAATAAAAAGCAGTCTCTTCCTGCACCATGAACCGGCTGATCAAGATCATCGGGGCATAGATCAGAATAATTGGAATGAGCGAGTAACCTGTCGCCAGAACGATTTCCCTGAACTTGCCTTCTCCTTCCATCAAGGTTGTTACTGCCCAATTGGCTGTACACCATAGAAAGAAAGGGACCGCAACCGTAGCGATCTCGATGATGCTGTTAATCGTACGAGGATCGATGTAATTGACAAGAAATCCTGCATACTGCTTTTGCAAAATCATCATAACAATGGTAAGCGCCAGTGCTGCAAAAGCAACAAGAAGCCGTCCCCGGTTATCCGACTTGAGGTCCCAGAATGCATCAATGGGGTGAAAAATGAGATGCAGCGGAAACTTAATGAAATCCTGCTTCACGATCAACCTGCCTCCTCCGTCTCCATTTAACCGCTACCCGGGTCAGGATCAGAATGACAATCAGCGCGATTGCAGCGGTCAGGAATGTACCGAAATGTTCCTTCATCATCTCCCGCCGATGCCTCTTGAACGCGACAGAATAACTCTTGCGGTCCATTCCAAGTTCGAAGTAACCTAGCGCTTCCTCGTTTTTCTTCTCCATTAATAAGGACTTGCCGATGCCGATATAGGCGATGTCATAGTTGGCATTCAGCTTAAGCACTTCTCTCCATATATTCACGGCCTCTGTGTCCTCGCCCCGATAGTGGAGTGCCACCGCTTCATTCACACGGGCACCAAAACGGGTCGGCTCATAGACGACAAGGTTGTTCTTGCCCCGATCCAGAACCAAGTGGTGCTCACCCGATTGTTCAATCGCGACAGGTGTTTTGAGCGTGCCCACCTGATTTCCTTTGCCACCGTATATGTAGAGCAAATGACCTTCATCGTCATACGTGAACACCCGGTTCTGTGTCGCATCCAATACACTGTACATGCCGTCGCCCAGCACTTTCACATCAATCAGTTTGGAGGGACCCGGATTGTTACGGAACCGGATATCGCCTTTGACGTCATAATAACCAAACCGCTTCAGCACATCTTCACCAGACGGATTCAGCCGTTTGATCGGTTCATTCGAGCCGGGATCAATATTCGTTGCATACACGAATCCTTTGTGGTCGATATCCGCATTGGAGAACTCCGTTGGAACAAACAGGACCATCTGTGCACGCTGGGCTTTGGTGGATAACATGCGCCAGATATATTCGCCGTAGTCCCGCTCCACTTTGTTGGTACCGACGTATCCGATAAATTTCCCGCTCTCGTCAAACTGCATGATGCCTTCGTAGACTCCCTGTGCCACAACGTACACTCGACCTACATGGTCAACCGTCAGCTTCAAGGGCTGAAACTGGAATTGGGTCGATAGGATATCTGACTCGGGCTTCGTGATGGTTTGTATCAGCGTCCCCTCTCCATCCAGGACAA
Source organism: Paenibacillus sp. FSL H8-0079 (assembly GCF_037991315.1). Lineage (NCBI taxonomy): Bacteria > Bacillati > Bacillota > Bacilli > Caryophanales > Paenibacillaceae > Paenibacillus > Paenibacillus sp. FSL H8-0079. The sequence continues at coordinate 1,880,827 of NZ_CP150300.1, read as the reverse complement.
CTACACGACTGTTGCCTGTATCGGCGACGTATATGCGTTCTTCTTCATCTACAAATAATCCACCTGGAAGGTTAAAGGTCTCCGTAGTGCCCTCCATCATGAATCCATCGATGACGCGCAGCAGCTTAAAGCCTGGGTCCAATACGACAATTCGGCTGTTGCCGCTATCCAAAATATAGATCAACCCGGAGGGTGAAACGTTCACATCACCGGGGTCTTTGAACTCACTAATGCCGAGGTCCCGGCCTGATATGGTACGCTCGGGCAGATAGGCATCTGGTGAAGGAACAGCCTCTTTCCAGTAGTTGTAGTTATAACTCTCATACGGCGCCGGGGAGGCCGCCGCAGGCACGGCATTCACCAGCAGCAGAGATACTGCCGCCAGGAGAACAAGCCATCTTTTCACTGTGCGTGCCATATCGTTCCCCCTTAATCCTTCATGCCCGAGCTCGCCATCGTCTCAATGATTCGGCTCTGAGAGAAGATAAATAGCGTGATCGGCACACTCATCAAAATCAGTGCTACCGCAGCACCCGCTCCTGCCCGGGATATTCCGCCTTGAATAATCTGACCTGCTGCATAATGCAGGGTCTTGAGTTGCTCGCTGTAGATGTATCCATTGCCATCACTGCCCCATAACATCTGAAACAGCAGAATGATCAATGTCAGCCAGGCTGGCTTCACATTGGGCATAACGATGGACCAGAAGATGCGGTATTCACTGGCACCATCAATCTTGGCCGCTTCCAGCAGCGCATCCGGGATCTGCTCCATGAACTGCTTCATCAGATATAACCCGAGTGAATAGGCAAATGCCGGAATAATGACGGCCCAATAGGTATCGATCCATCCGAGCCATGACATGATCATATAGTTCGGAATGGCCGTTACCGCAGGTGTGAACATCAGTGACAGTACGACCACTTGGAACATGAATACTTTGCCTGGAAACTTGTGTTTGGCAAGCGGGTAGGCCGCTGCGGAAGCTAACAGCACATGGCCTACGATTCCGATGCCTGTGATAAATACCGTGTTGAATATATAACGTGAGAACGGCACCCACGAGTCACTCAGCAGATTCAGCAGATCTGTAAAGTTGCTGAACGTGGGATTTTTGACAAACAGCGTTGGTGGAAAGGTGAAAATCTCATCCAATGGTTTGAATGCATTGTTGATCGCATAGATCAACGGCAGCACCATGAAGGCACCAAATACGAGCAGAAGGGCAAACAGGGAGAGACTTCCCGATAGCGAGCGATTCACCCGCTTTTTGCCTGTCGCAATTGCAGCCATAGTTATTCTCCCACCCTTCGAAGCAGTTTCTGTACCAGCAAGTTGGTGCCCACCATAATCATGAACAGCACGGTGGCAATCGCCGATGCGTATCCCATCTCAAACCGTGTTGTACCAAAGTCGATCAAGTGGGTGACCACCGTCTCTGCCGCATAGTTCACGCTCGGGAACCCGGCCAGTGCGATCGACACATCGGCCACGGCAAACGAGGTTGTGAGCTGAATGACTGCGCCAAACATGAGCTGTGGGCGCATCGAAGGCAGAGTAATATACCATAGCTCCTGCCAGCGATTCTTGATCCCATCCACCGCTCCCGCTTCGTATAATGTCCGGTCCACGGTCTGCAAGCCCGCGATAAACGCCAGAAATCCGGTTCCGAGACTCAGCCATAACTGCACAAGAATGAGGATCGGCATAATGTAGGCTTCTGTCTTCAGCCACTGGATCGGCTCCAGCAGAAAGCCCCATTTGATCAACAACCCATTAGCAATGCCATAACGATCCCCGGAGAAGATCATCAGCCAGATAAAATACACATTGCCCGAAATGGAGGGAGCGTAGAAGATCAGCGTCATGAACGCTCTCCATTTCGGTGTTAACTCATTAATGATCCATGCAAAGACGAAACAGGCAATATAACTGATCGGTCCGGTAATAATGGCGAACAGCAACGTATTCTTGATCGCAATCAGGAATACATCATCCTCCAGAAACAGGCGAGTATAGTTCTGCCAGCCAATAAAACGTGGAAATTCCAACATATTAAAGTAGGTGAAGCTGAGTATGATCGAGATGACAACCGGAATCACGGTAAACATGAGGAACAGGAGCATATAAGGTGCAAGCAGGACATAGGAATGTTTGCTGGCCTTCATTTCCTGGAGCTTCCAGCTCCACCACGATTTCATGCCCATCCTTGACGCTTTCTCAGGAGGACTGTTTTGTCCGTCTCGGAGTGATATTTGTGGCACGATTAACCCTCCCTCTGCTTACGGAAGACCAAATTCATTACGCTTGACGCGAATCTCGTCCTGAATATATTGGGTATAATCCATGATGGATTCCCTGGCTTCCACTTGGCCAACAACAGTTTTGTAAAATGCATTGAACAGATGGCGGCCTGTAAAATAACCACCAGGTACTTCGGGAATGCCCTTCACCGTTTCAAATTGCGCTTTGAGATTGGCGTAATCCTCCGCAGGCCACGGCAGGGAATCCAGTGCCTCGATGTTGGCCGTTGGATAACGGGCAGCCGCACCCATAAGCCCTTCCATCTCCCGTCCGAATTCAGCTTGAACCGGCGTACTGGTCCACCACTTCATGAACTCCCACGCAGCATCCTGATCCTTGGCACTCTCCAGCATCATGACCGCGCTGCCTCCACCCGGTACGTCCCGATTCAAGGTTCCATCCGCCTGAACGGTTCCCGGGACAGGAACGAATCCCCATAGTCCCCGAATCTCCGGTGCAAATACGGACAACTGGTTGTACATGGTGTAATCCGTTAGCCCAATGGGCATCTGCCCTGTCCGGAAACGGTTGGCAAAATCATATTCCCGCTCTAGCTTGTAATCGGTATAAAACTCCGTCCACTGCTTGAACGTCTCGATCCCGATCCGGGAATCCAAGTCCGACTCCTTGTCATCATTCCGATAGAAGGCGCCTCCGTTCTGAAGCAGCATCGTTGCATACTGCGAGTTCGGGGGGATATTAACACCCTGCATATTAGCTTGGGTCACAATCGGCATACCGAATTCCATGTGATTTTTGCTCAGAATCGCGAGTAGAGCTTCGACATCTTCCCAGTTCTGAGGCACTTCAAGACCGAGTTCTTCGAGCACGTCTTTACGATAAAACAGCATGTTAAAGGTCTGTGTTTCCGGCAAGGCATATACGCCTGAATCATAGGCATACGGCACGATCGCGCTTTCCCTGAACTCCTGTTCCACGGTGCTATAATCACTGAATTGCGTCAGATCTACAGCCGAGTTCCGCATCGCAAAGTTCACGGGCAGATCATTGCCGATCTGCATCGCTACATCCGGTCCTTCACCAGACAAAGTCGCTGGCAGCAAGGTTCCCATATTCACCAGCTTCAGATTGACATTGATACCACTGTCTGGTGTAAAGGTCTTGTCAATCATCGCTTTCATCGTATTCGCCTGGTCACGTCCACTACCAATCCAGACGGTTACCGTCCGCTGATCTTCCGATGTGGCTACATTGCCGATCTGGTTATAATCAATGAAGAACGAATGATAGAATATCTTCGCTTCATGACCGAGCTTTGCGAGTGGTCCCATGCCTGTGCCGGGAATATCGCGGTCGATCGAAGTGACGTACAGTGCGTCAATCTCAAGGGGCTGCTCTCGTGCCTGCTGCACCCATGTGCCGAGACCGCCTGTATTGGTTTTATAAGCCGCAAGCCGTCTTGGAATGGTATCTGGCTTGTCAATCATCTCGTCCAGTTGCAGTGCCATCGTCTTGATCAGCGCTTCCTGATCGCTGGACTGTCCTGACAGGAGACGAAGCTGTGCAGCCACGTCCTTGAGACGTTTACTTTCTCCGCTGAATACTTCCAGCAGGTTCGGGATCTGCTTTTCCACCCGGTAATCCCGGAATTCATCAGGCTTGGTGCCTGTAATCATTAGAATGCGTCGGTACATGGAGTTCAAGTTGTACAGACTGTCCTCCACATTGCGGATAAGGGGTGCAAAGTCACCGAGGCTGTTCTCCAGCCGTAGCACATGTTTTCCTTTGTCCAATTGAAACTTGTATGCTTCCTTGCCGCCCATGACGTCAATACGATAGTCACTTTGATAACGGAAAGGTGCTTTGGCCATCTCTGCAAACGGAACTTCACCGTCAATGGTCAGTTTGCGTGTAGAATAGATGCCTTTGACAAAATTCTGCTGTGCGGTAAAACTGATATGATAAAGTCCGCTCTCCGGCACATCCACTTCCCATTCAATCCATTGTCCTGGCAGACGCCAGTTAAAGCCACCAATCGTATTGATGCGTACCTGGGAAGCGCTGTAAGGAGATACAGCAGAACTTGACCTTTCGCTGGTCGGGTATAACGTAGGTGAAGATTTGGCAATCGCGGCTTCACCCTCGATGCGAATAAGTACATCCTTCGGCTGCCCGGAGGAATCCGACTGTTGTGCCCCCGTAGTCTCTGCGTAAGGGACCGCTGTCTTCTCATTGAAAAGACGTATGGACCGGATCACCATGGGTTCACGCGATGATTTTAGCGTTAGTGTGTGTTCCCCTTTTTCCAAATAAAACTTGAATGGAGCCTGTTCGTACCCGTCTGAGTCCTGAAACGTTTCTTCCATCCAGCGAGGTTGCTCGACTTGTCTCGGGCGAAGGTCATTGCCTTGGTTATCCTGTTCAACGACATCTTTCTCATTCGCCCATACCCGGTCAAACTGCAAATAGGCGGCTTCCGCAAAAGGAAGTTCACCATCAATGTACAATGCACGCTCAATGGCCGAACTCTTGCCTTCTACGGGAAAATAGATTGCGGACAGGTTATACAGGCCGGTCTCCGGCACATTAATCGTCCAATCGACTTGTCCGGTCTCTCCGGTATGGAGAGATACACCATCCATTCCCTCATAATTAGTCAGTTTGCGGACGTCTTCACCTTCGGCTTTTATGTAATCTCCTGCTTCAATGGTGATGTCCACATTCGGCTGTGTAGCCTGATCCGTTCCGGATCGATACTGTTCGTATCCCTTTTTCTGCCGGGTCTGCTGCAAGACTGCATCCACTTCAATGGCAGGCAGACTGCCAGGTGGAATGTTTGCACTCTTTCCATCAGCGCCGGAAGTTACATATAGAATGATGCAGGCTGCCGCCACGATGAATACTGTGGACAATATCCATGTCTTACGTTGTAGAATTCCAGCCATCCTACGAGTCCTCCTCATCAAGGCTGATGCCAGCAATGCCGATTTGGTGGTTCAGGAAAAGGGGCTCCGTGCAACATTGCCGACACGAGCCCCCCTGCCTGAATCGTTTGCTGGTGATAAGTGTTGTTATTGTTTGCCGAGTTTATCAATTGCAGCTTGTGCCTGTGCCTTGTATTTCTCGGCTGTTGCTGTCACGGAAGCATTGTTTTTGATGATATCGTTCACATAATCCCCGAAAGGGTATCCTGTGTAGGCATCATCCAGCAAGATGCGGCCGGTTCCAGCGATGTGCTCGCGAATGATCGCAATATCCTTCTCGTCGGTATAACGACTCTCCAGATAATCTTGACCTGGATACTCTTCAATCTGCGGGATGTCAAAGGTCTCTTCATAGATTTGGTAGACGATCTTCGGATCCTCCACACCTTTTGGTATGAACTTTGCCGCTGCCGCGTTATTGGCGTAGGTTACCTCTTTACTACCCTGTGGCCCGTTTGGAATCGGTACAACACCGACTGCAAAGGTGAGATCGCCTAACTGCCATTCGGCAGCGGTGAACAGGGCTACGTCTCCATCTTTAAATGTATTGCTTTCCTCCCAGTTGGTTTTGTCGCCGGTTTTGACCTTCACGACATTTTCCACGTTATACAGGCGTTTGACGAATTCGGCAGCTTCAATCGTTTTCGGATCGGATAATCCTTCTTTGCTATTTGCATCATCTACGATGGTGCCACCATTGGCTGCGGTAAAATGACGAACGACATCAAGGGCCCAGCCAGAAAATCCGTATACGTCAATTTTGCCATCATTATTGGTATCTTTGGTTGCCTGTTTGGCGAGTTCCATGAATTTATCCCAGTCCCATTCGCCTTGGTTATACAGTTCTTGCGGATCAGGCAATGATAGTTTTTTGAACAAGTCACGGTTATAGTGAAGTCCCAGACCGATGCTGGTCGGAGATTCGAAGGCGTATTCGTTGCCCCCAATGGCAGGAAATTTAGCAATCAGGTTCGCCTCTTGGTTGATGTTGTTCTCAGGTGTAGTGAATTCGGAGATGGGCAACAGTTGCCCTTTGAGGATAGCAGGTAGTGCGGATTTGTATTCCATCTGAACGATGTCGGCAAATGGTTCGCCAGCCAGTGCAGACGTAGTGAATTTGTTCATGTACTCTTCGAAAGGTACGTTGATGAACTCCAGTTTCACGTTGTATTTCTTCTCGACCTCTGCAATTTTATCGAGTCTGGCCTTATCGGAGGCCGTCTCTCCTGCAGGTTTCAGATCCCACCAGGCCGCAAGCTTGATGACACGTCCACCCAGATCTGGAACATCAACCACAGCTTCTTCCGCTGCGCCTTCTTTCTCTGTCTCAGCGACTTCGGTGCTGTTGCCTGAGTTCGTTGTTCCCTCTGCATCGGTCCCCGTCGGCGCTGTCCCCCCACCACTGCAAGCGGATACAAAAAGCATCACAGCCAATAACATCAGAGGTAGAACATTCCATCTTCTCATCATGATTTTAACAACCTCCCCGAATGTGTATACCAATCATGGTTCACCCTAAATCATTAACCCCGCTCATCAACCAATCGAAAATAAACGACCACCACCATTTGTTATTTTCTTGTTTGTTTTTGACAAACAAAATTTAACACAGCAAAATGTAAGCGTCAACATTTTTGTTGTTAACATTTTCTATTTATTCTGATAAAATGCTGATTAAGCTCTAATTTTCCTGTATCACAGCTTATTCACGAGTACGTATACTAAGTACACACTTATTGAAAGCAGTAAGATTTTCGTTATTTTGTTATTTTATAAAAATAACAAAATAATAATTTTCAAGACAAAATTCGTCATACTATCTGAAAATGTGCTTACCTTCATGTTCAATGTCTATCGTAAAATGCTGTGCATCACTAACATTTTGAATTCTCTGTCCGTTATTAGATTAAGAGAAATACATCATGCTATACTAGGGCGTGTCTTAAATCTCACTTAAGGGCATCTTTCACCGCCTTTTCGCCCCCTGCTGCGTCACTTTCTCTTGGCGTACCCCGGTACGCCTGCGAAAAAGTTCCTGGCCTGGAACGAAAATTCGGCAAAATCTGCTCCTTTCGGAGTTATAAGATACGCCCTAGAATCAGTTGGATATCGCTCCAAATAAGGAATACGGCAGAACTACGAGTGTAAGGATGGTATGATGAAGACGAAGGTAACAATTCAGGAAATTGCACATTTTACGGGTTTGTCGAAATTCGCGGTATCACGGGCTTTGTCTGGAAAATCGGGCGTTAGCGATCAGACGAGGGATGTCATTCTTAAGGCCGCCGGCAAACTTGGATATTTCAAAGATAACAGCATGTTGTCTGGTGAACTGTATAACAGCAATGAATCTCAGGACCCGAAGAACACCCGTTCAAGCGGTACGATCTTGATTTTATTTCCCAATGTTCGGTATCAAAATCAAGAGTCCGTATACTGGGGACCTGTATTTAACGGGATCTCGTCCAAGCTGAATCAGAAAGGCATTAATATTCTGACGCTAACCGAACCATCAGCAGATCAGTTGTTCACACTATTGAATCCGGATGCTATTCGAGGAATTATTACCGTTGGCTCTATCTCGACGCCGATTTTGCTCGAAATCAAACGTCTGGGCATTCCGGTTGTGATGGTGGATCATCTGGACCCTGTTTTCCACAGTGACAGCATATTCACCGATAACTTTGCATCCATGCGCGAGATCATGCTCTATTTGCTCCGCAAAGGCTTCAAGACCTTCCAGTTCGTAGGCAATATCAGTGATGCTCATAGTTTCTATGAACGCTGGATTGCTTATACTTCTGTGCTCATCGGTCACGGGATGGAAATAAACCAGATTCCCGAGCTGAGTAATCAGGCCTTGGATGAGTTCCGCCAGACGTTCACTTCGGTGATCCATAAGGATAACCTGCCTGAAGTTTTTGTATGTGCGAATGATTTCTATGGGCTATACACCATAGAAGCCCTTGAGAGTATGGGGATTCGTGTACCCGATCAGTGTGTTGTCACCGGGTTTGATAATCTATACGACAACATTCCATTACTGGCCACAGTCAATGTCAACAAGGAGTTGCTCGGTGCGCGTGCAGTGGATCAGATGTTATGGCGCATTGCGAACCCAGAGAGCAGCGTAGAGAAAAAGCTGATTCTTGCTGATGTCATTATTCGTGAACAGTTCGGCAGGCATAGTGGATAAAAGCACGCCAAATACCCCTTTAACCGTATTCGTGTGGCTATAGGGGTATTGGCATTTTTGTATGTTGTGTAATGTGTTCTTGTTTAATTACAATGGGCCGTCACATCATCCCGATCTACGTATCTGTGCGCACATCATCCCACGCCAGATCCAGATAACAGATCAGCCAGTTCAATGCACGGTGACGTTCATAAGCCACTCCACCATTCAGGCCAGCTGGAGGTGTTCTGTCATTCACCCGACTATCCACGCATACCCAGTTGTAGCGGTATATCAGATCTGCTTCATCCAGAATCTCGCTTTTGCTACGCAGAGATGCATCGGAGAGAAAGTCGGTAAAACTATCCTTCTGTTGCAAATAACCGACATCCTTCCCTACGTTACACAACTCCGTTGGTGCACCAAGTTCCTTCACATAACCAAGCGCCCATAACATTACGTGGTACGCTTCATATCCCCAAGAGAAGGAGATAATCTCCTGCTGCTCTGCTCCGTGCTGGTTGATAAACCTCTTCTCTACGGGTGAGAAAAAGGAGTCAGCCTCATACTTGTTGATCACTTCCTGAACCAGTGCTGCGGTATCATCCGCACTTTCGCCGGCTCCCAGACACTCACCTTTAAGCGCGGCAAGACATAGGGCAACCGCACGGCGCGCGACTTCCTCTTTACTCTGAATCGTGGCGTGCTCATCTCCGGCCCTTGCGGGCAAATTCGCATTATACGGAATGCCTTGTTCAGTCAACAGTTGCTCTGAACGTGCTTTACGTTGAATGCCAGACTCCGACTGGGGGCTGTCACCGTCAAGGAAACTGGTGTGCGCTGTCACCGTGTAATCTTCCACTTCGGATTCTCCATTCACATCCAGCAACAGCTGACCTTGTGCATTGAGCAGAGATCCACCTCCCCAGAAAATGACGGCATCCAGCTCATCAGCCAACCGCAATAACTCGCCATAGAATTCTTCCGAGATATCCTCTTCCGTCTCAATACCAACCACCATGTTCAGTGTAGAACATTTGATCAGTACCTTTTCCTGGAGCGTAGCATTGCGCCCTTCAATTTGACTCAAAAATCCAAGCATCCCCTGAATCATGGTCGTAAATTCCTCAGGATGTGTCTGGCTGGTCATGATATTAAAGCCCTTTGATTTCTTACTGAACCATTTCTTCTGAGTCACTTGAATGTGGGTCTTGTCCTCCTGCCGCTCAATGGCATCCTCTGGATAAATGGATTGAACCACTTCAAACAGCTGATCCAGGTCAAACTGAGAGCTATATATCGCACAATTTCTCATGAAGTTCACCCTCTCTCTATATATAGTTCAATTAATGAATATTTACACTGGCACTCCGATGGCAGAATAACTTTCCGATCGCTGTTATCCCCAGATTTTTTTATTCCTTTTTTTTGTAAAGGGGAAATCCGGTGATAGCGTATGCTTCCGAGGTAGCTTTCTTTTAGAAAGCTTTTAGGCGAACGCTCCGCTTCTTCAAGTTATTTCTGCCCTCTCCGTTATCGTGTAAATGTTCAGTTGAACATATATGACTAATCCTTATACGGATCGAATTCATTGCCTCCGGCCATGGCAACGCCTACCGGGCGCAGTACATGGTTTATTTTCAGCGTATTCGCATGTGCGTTCAGTACGTCTTGCAGCTTCTTGTACACAAACGGACTTTCGTCCGTGCCCGCTCCCCGCAGTTCCACGCCATAGGCGCGAATCGCCTCATGCATCTGTGCTTCGCTAATCTCACCGCCCATGCGTGTGCGCAGCTTGTAATTCATTTTGCCAGCCGCCTGGGTTCGGCTCATCGTACGCCCTGCTCCGTGCACAGTGCTGCGGAATGATTCGGTATTCTCCTCGCTATGGATACCCTCCACAATTACCGAGATATCGCCCATACTTCCTCCAACAAAACCGAGTTGCCCAGGTGCCAGCGGCGTTGCGCCTTTGCGCACCACAACTACCTCTTCACCCATGTGTTGTTCTTTCCAGGCAAAATTATGATGGTTATGTACGGCATATTCGGCACTTGCCCCGAGAATTCCGAGCACCTGTTCAATGACATAATCACGTCCTGCATAGGCGTATCTGCCCGCCAAAGTCATTCCATCCCAATACATATCACCCATTTCGCTGTTCAGGTCAAACAACGTAGGCGGTTGATCCATCGATTCGCCAGGAGCCTTGCCACTGAACTGACGTCCAGCAGCAAGGTTAAGGAATCCACTCGCCACTTTGTGACCGAACCCGCGGCTGCCAAAATGATTCGCAATCCATACCTTTCCCGTCGCCTCTTCTACAAAAATATCCACGAAATGATTGCCACTGCCTACGGTTCCGAGTTGGTTGCGTGCAAGTGTCTTCAGCTTATGCTGTAATCCCGGTTCGATGGCATCAAACATCTTCCAGCTCGCATCGTCGAACAAGTCATGATCCACAGGTGTTGGATTGTTGCGGCCCACGCCGAAAGATATAGTCGAATTGATGTCATCCATGATCGTTTTAATCTGATCCCGCATATCGTCCCACATCAGATTCGTGCGCACTGCCTTGTTGCCACAGGCAATATCATATCCGACACCTGACGGACTGATCATATTCCGATAAGCGACAACACCACCGATGGGCTGTGAGTAGCCTTTGTGATGGTCGGCCATCAGAGCCACACCCAGTACATCTCCATATTGCGAGCAAGTCACCGCCTGACTTACGGCGTTCTCCAGTGGCTCCCCCCAGACTTTAATGTTATCTACGATACGCATGATTGTGTTAACCTCCTATGTATTTTTTGAAAATTCATCTTGTATTTCTATCTGTTGCTCTCATTAGTTTAACAAGATCAGCTCAGTTAATTAGAAATGCTTCCGGTAACCCTGAACCTTCTCATCCTTGAAGCCTAGTTTCTCATAGAATATATGCGCTTCCTTGCGCTGATCGCCAGACACCAGAATCATGTAACCACAACCAAGATCTTTCGCAATCCGCTCAATCTGAAGCATTAATTTCTGCCCAATCCCCTGTCTGCGTACCTGATCTGACACAATCACATTCTCCACAACCATGAACGGTTTACATGGGCCCACCAGATCCATACACTCTATCCCCATAACGGACCCGACCAGTTTGCCATTGTAAAATGCCCCAAGCACATGATAATGACCATTCTGCTGTATGTAATGAAACATCTTTTTCATCTGCTGCTCATTTGTAGGCATTCCCATCAACTCATCATACAGTTTGCTTAAACCCGGCAGATCCTGTAGTTCAATAGCTTTGATCGTAACCATACTCATACTATGTCCCCCTGACGTTCTCTCTTATTTGGTATTCTATATTCTATCTTAATTGAGGTCCTTCTTAAAATAATAATGGCAATGCCCTGTTGGAGCATTCTCGATAGTTGTGATCAATTGGTATCCGTGCTTCTTGTAGAATTCCGGTGCTTGGTATGAGAATGTATTCAACATCATAAAATCACAGGATTTCTCGCGCGCAATGCGCTCCACCTCAAGCAGCAATTGGGAACCGTATCCCCGATGCCGCTGATCGGAGTCCACCCAAAGAATATCAAGTTCCAGCCAGTTCCAGCAAAGTGTACTGAGCACTCCTGCGACAATTTCACCAGCCTCATTTTTGATATTTAAAATTAAATTCCTCATACCGATTCTTCAGCTCATCGCTCACATGGGCCGCATTATATGCGACTAATTGCTGACGAACATACGCCGAATCTTCTGAAGTACTTTGATTAATGTTTAACTGAGACATCTTCTTTTCTACTCCCCTCATTTCACCGTTATACATGAATCAGAATCATAGACTCTATCATCATTTCGACTTGATTCCATAATCATCCTTTTTTATGATGCTATATTCATTTTCCAAATATCCTGTTAAACAAATTGACTAATTCCATTATAATTATCTGTAAGATTGAGCAAGGTTAATGAAGAGTGATGAATCAGCAAAGGATGATGATCATGAACAACATATCGACAACCTTATTAACGATGAAACGTTCTTTTAATGTACCTACGAATCAGGTCTTGGACGCTTGGCTGAATCCTAAACTCATGAAGAAGTGGCTGTTCACGAGCGAAACGACAAATAAAGTTGTACAGAATGAACCCAAAGTCGGCGGTACTTGGGAAATCGTAGACCATCGTGAGGGGAAAGATTACAGAGCTATTGGAGAATACCTGGAGATTGATCTACCGAACCGATTGGTGCTTACATTTGAAATGCCACAATTCAGTGATACTGTAGATACGATTACTGTTGAGGTGACACCTCATGGAGAGAGTTCCGAGATGACATTTACACAACATATTATCGTTCCCCATGAAGAAGGCTGGACTAGGGACGATATTGAAAAAGCAATCCGTGAATACAACAGCGGTTCTGAGCAGGGATGGCATATGATGTTCAAAGGTTTAAAACAACTACTCGAAACGGGTGAAATCAACTACCCATCCCAATAGAAAGCAAGAAAAAAGGGCAGTCTGTACACAATACAGCTCCCCTTTACTCAATCTATTTTGCTATATCAGCATACTCCTGATGCCAATTCTACAAAGCTTCCTTAATTACCCGTTTATAGTACCACACAGACAACAGACCAAAAATCGAATATAACAATGTATAGACTATCATGACAATGACCGTGGGTGTCGCCAGCTCCGTACCGAAGAAGAACCAACCTGATTTAACGGCAAAATAACTATGACTCAGTCCCACCACAAGCGGAATACCGAAGTTGAACAACTGCTTGATCTGAATTCCTCTCAACAGATTGCTTTGCGTGAATCCAAGTTTACGAAGAATGGTATAATTGCCCTTCTCCTCTTCACTCTCATTCATTTGTTTAAAGTACAGGATACATCCCGATGTAATCAAGAATGTTAGACCAAGGAAACCAACAATGAACATAATTAAGCCCATATTGTTACGTTGGTTATTTTTGAACTCAATCTGGGAGAAGCTCGGTGCTTCCAACTGCAGCTCCTTATATACGGCATATGCCTCTTCAGCATGCCCCTCGTTCAGAATACGCACACCATAGTAGTCAGTCCGCTCGGGTTTCTGAAGCTCGGAATCGAGATCCTGTCGCAGCTGCTGATATACCGTTTCATGCACTACCGCAACCGGCGTACCCCCAGTATAGTACGAAGGAAGTACTCCCTGTTTGGTGGTTCCGATCAGGTGCTGGTCCAGCGTTCGCTTCAATCCATGCAAGACGATTGGACCTTTCTCTTGAATGGTAATCAACTGCTGAATGGCATTTCCATATCCCATGAAAACCACTTCACCTGGTTGCAGATCCATGTTATCTACCATCTTGTCACTCAACACACTACTGAACAGGTATTGTTCCGTCACGGACTCATCCATCACTTCATGAGCATCAATTTCAATATAAATAGGCTCTCTGTGCTTCTCTTCATATGGTATCTGTTTGTGTTCCAACTCCGCTACGAATCGATTTTTCACCTCAACCTGAGCAAATGAAAAATCCTCCGGCAAGCTTTCCTTCGCCTGAGCCTCTGCCGAATAATACGAAATGTAACTGAGTGACAGCATGCCAATAGCAAGCGCCGACACGGTTGTAATAATTGTAAGCAGCAATGCGTTGGACTTCATGCGGAACATGATTGAAGATAAAGACAACACCTCATGAATGGTAAGGTATCCGTTTTTACTTTTGCGAATCAGATTAAAAATAAAACTTACCGAACCCTTATAGAACAGGTATGTCCCCAGTATGACCGAGAAGAGAATCAGGATCATCGTATACATCAACTGCTGCATATCCATTGCCTCACCGCTGAACAGCCGTGCAGACATGAAGTATCCATACACAATCAGAGCAATACCCAAGACGCCAACAATCATCTGTCCAAACGACATCTTTTGCACCTGCTGCTCCGAAGTGGCCGACACCCGAAAGAGCGAGAGAATGCTCTGTCTCTTGATAAAAGTGTAGTTCATCAGCATGATGAGCAAATACATTATCGTAAAGACAATCACCGTTTGCATCAGTGCCATCGGAGAGAAGTACAGTTTCGTAATCGCATCTACACCGAGAATTTTGAACAATATCATCAATACCAGCTTGGACGCAAGAAACCCAATTAACACACCAATAGCCATGGAGCCAAAATAAAGGATACTGTTCTCCGCACTCAAAATGCCAAAAATTCTGCCCTTCGTCAGTCCAATCAATTGAAATAACCCAATTTCTTTGCTGCGCCGCTTGATAAAGATCGTATTGGCATAGAGCAAAAAGATGCCGACAATGACGATTAAAAGTACCGAAGATGTGCCTATGGCGGCCGCACCTTTCGTTGAAGCAGCCACCTCATCCATGGAAGGATCATACTGTAACGTCACAAAGGAAAAATATAAGGCCACACTGAACACAAGCGCAAATACATAGAGATAATAATTCTTCAGATTTTTCCTGAGATTGCGGAAGATAATATAACTCAAGCTCATTGCTGCACACCACCCAACACGCCCTGGGTTTTGATAATATCGTTGAAGAACGATTGCCGTGACTCGTCTCCTTTATTCAACTGGGTGTAGATCTGACCGTCTCGAATAAAGATCACTCTGCTGCAATAACTTGCGGCAACCGGATCATGGGTAACCATAATAATAGTCGCCTTTCGTGCGCTGTTCATATCACTTAACTTGCCGAGCAGATCCGAAGCCGACTTGGAATCCAGCGCTCCTGTCGGCTCATCCGCAAAAATGATACTTGGCTCATGGACAAATGCTCGTGCTGCCGAAGTCCGCTGCTTCTGACCCCCTGAAATCTCAGATGGATACTTGTCTTTCAATTCGTAGATTCCCAGTTCACCGGCAATCTGTTCAAACTTCCGGTGTGCCTCCTGCTTCGGAATATTCGTGATCGAGAGCGGCAATAATACATTTTCCTTCACCGTAAGGGTATCCAGAAGATTATATTCCTGAAAAATAAAGCCCAAATGATGTTTGCGGAACTCAGCCAGCTGTTTCTCCTTCATTCCGGTGAATTCCTTGCCCTCAATATCAATCGTGCCCTGGCTCACCCGATCAATGGAGGAAAGTACATTAAGTAGCGTCGTTTTACCCGAACCCGAAGGGCCCATAATACCAACAAACTCTCCCTTGCTTACCCCTAGATCAATCCCCTTCAGCACTTCCTGTTTATTCAGTTTATTACCATAGACTTTATGAATTTTTTTGGCTTCCAGTATCCACATATCCCACTCACTCCTCATAGATCTTCTCCAAATTGCTCATGTCTATATCATAGGCGGAATGTGCAGTGTTATCGTGTGATTCACCGAACAAAACCAAAAAGCATGTGACATTGTTGTCACACGCCTGCAAGATCAACCATGTCGTTTTTTCGCGGAAAAGTAAGTGTGACGGTTGTGCCCTCGCCATGAGAAGACTCTACATGAATGTTCATATGAAGCGTCTGGACCACTTGACGAACCAGATACAGCCCCATCCCGGTTGCCGCTCCATCCATTCTGCCTCGGGTAGACGTAAAACCTTTATCAAATATACGCGGCAGATCTTGAGTCTCAATCCCTCGCCCGTGATCCTGAATCATGAGTATGATGTGTCCATCCTGTTCCCAACTTTCAATGAGGATGTCCGATGAATCGCTATATTTCACCGCATTGCTCAACAACTGCCGGAGGATGAAGCCTAACCATTTGCTGTCTGTGAGCACGCGCGATACCATTAAAGACACATCAAAGCCAATGCCTTTGGAAATGCACCACGATTTCAACGCTCGTATCTCGCTATTCAATACCGGTTCAAGTTCCGTCTCTTCGATGAACAGATCATTATACATAAACGGAATACGCTTTTGATGAAGCTGCTGATCCAGCAACTGATGAATTCGTAACCATTCAAATGTCATTTGGCTCTGTAACTTTTCATCTGGCAAGCGCTCGATCATCAGTTGCAACGCAGTCAGTGGGGTCTTCACCTCATGAATCCAGGACAACATCTCGTCCTTCTCCTGTTCCAGAGCGATAAAATGATGTGACGACTCCTTACGATACCGCTCCGTCTGGGAGGTAATAGCCTCGTGTACGATGAGTTCATAGGGACTCTCGGCGATGTCAAGCTCCCCAAGATCATAGGTATGATCCCAGGTGTTCAACTTTTTATAAAAGCGGGTTTCTTTCAGGTATCTCGCCCAGATAAAAACAAGACATACCACCACATTCAGTCCTACGATATACATGACAGATTGGAATGGAATGGACGAGTCCAGATAGGCCACCAATAAAATAATAAGTTGCATGCTTACCAGTAGCCATAACCAACTAGCCCTTTCTCGTATGTACTTTCCGATCATGCTTCTGCCTCTTCCGTTGCCATGTAGCCCTGACCTACTTTGGTTTCAATGTAACGCTCCAAGCCGATGGGTTCAAGTTTCTTCCGTAACCGATTAACGTTAACCGTCAGCGTGTTGTCACTTACGAAATGCTCATGATCCCACAAGCTGCGGATGAGATCTTCACGGGTAACAATCTGATTTTTGTGCTCGACCAGCACTTTAAGAATGAACATCTCATTTTTGGTCAACAGGACAGATTCACCCCCGCAGGTCAGTGTATTTTTCACATATTCAATAGCAGCACCACGCCAGGTTCGAAGTTCAATATGCTCTGTATTATAGTTATACACCCTCCGCAAAGTCGCTTGGATCTTGGCAATCAATACATCGAAGTGAAAAGGCTTCTGGATAAAATCGTCTGCACCCAAATGCATGGACATGACCATATCCGCAGGATGATCCCGTGAGGATAAAAAGATAATCGGCACATTAGAGTGCGAACGAATGATCCGGCACCAATGGAACCCGTCATATTGAGGTAACTGAATATCAATAATGACCAGTTGCGGCTGAATTACACTATACTCCTGCAATACCTTTCCAAAATCCTGCACACCATACACGTCATACGACCACTGGGACAAACGTTCCTTGATTTCACTGAATAACGTTTCGTCGTCTTCAATGAGCATAATTTTAAACAAGAGATTCACCACGTTTCTGATCTTCTAAGGTTGAGGTTGAGGTTGAGGTTGAGGTTGAATAAGATAATTAGACTCCGTTGTTGCAGGATCACCTTTACCGTTACGAATCATTCTTCCGATCGCTGATTCCAGTGTACAGGGAAGTTAGGCTTATATCAAAAGGTATCCATACTTCGTAAGAAAACGAGCTGAAAGAAGTATCGTATATCATATTAGCTCTCAACAGTGTGTATAACATGGCTTGCATCACTGTTTTCGTCCATCCGCTCGATCAACTGCATCGCTACGTCTCGTGGCGATCTTAATTGTCCTGATTCATATACTTGATTGAACATACCTGCAAGGGCGAACTCCTCTGCACTTTTGCCTCGTGCAACAGCCTGCAATTCCGTATCCACCATCCCCGGATCAAAAGCAATAATCTCAACAGGGTTCTGTTGACCCGTTTGTTCCAAAGATAAGCATTGGGTGAACATGTTCATGCCTGCCTTCGATGTACAGTACACTGCCATTGAAGGCGCGGGATAACTTCCCGAACCCGATGAGAGATTAACAATTTTACGTCTGGCGGACAGGTGATTTGTTTGTTGAATAAAAGATGAACTCAATATCATCGGCGCTGCGAGACTGATGTTAAGACTCTGACTTATCTCAACCGCACTGCACTGATCGATAGGTCTTAGAGGCTCCAGCATCGCTGCATTATTAATGAGTCCAATGAATTCAGCTTCCTGAGAAGGTATTTGGTCCAATATGCGTGTAATCAAATCATCGATCCCATTCAGGTCGGCAAGATCATACTGAACATGGCGGTAACGCCCGCTCCATTCCTCGCCTGATTCCAACAGATCCGAACTCCCACGTGAAATACCATAAACGTAGTCTCCCTTAGCCAATAATAACTGCGCAAGTTGTAAACCAATTCCTTTCGATGTGCCTGTAATGATAAAGTGTCTTCTTCCTGTTCCTGTTCCTGTTCCTGTTCCCATTCCGATACCACGCCTCCTCTATTTTCATTGCATGTAATTCTCCTATTCTTACGAGTTTTTCTTTCTCCACAACGTGGCCCATAGAAAAGGAACACCAAAACACGGTTCATGCTGCTCCATCGCCTTCATCGCACGGAACTCGACACATTCGAAGCCATCTTCCAGCATGTAGCGAAGCTTCTCCTCCGTGAATGCAAGACCACCTCGCATCGACTTCTCTTGATACACCTGCCAGTCATTCATAACGGTTTCCGGCCCACCAATATCGCCAAAACCCGGAGCAAAACAAGTCATTCCAAAACATCCTCCTGGACGGAGTGCATTATGGATCATATCTATGTAGGGAATGCGCTGATGTGGTAGCAGATGGTGCAGACAACCCGAGTCGTAGACAAGATCATATTCTTGCTCTGGTGCCAGTTCGAACACAGATCGACATTCAAAATGCACGTCCAGTTGCTCTTCTGCCGCTCTCTCGTTAGCCCAGGCAATAGCTGTCTCCGAAAGATCATAAGCATCAACCTGATATCCTTGGCGGGTTAAATACAATGCATTTCTGCCCGGGCCACAACCCAGTTCCAGTGCCTTGCCGCCGCTCAGCACACCTGTGTTCACAAGCGCTACCAGATTTTCATCCGGTTTGTTTGGGAAAAAGGGAATAGGTCTGTTCCGATCCTCATAGAAAGGTTCCCAAAACTGCTTGGCAGATCTGAAATCCGCATCGAGCATATCATATAGATCCTGCACATGTTTGATCGTCTTTTCCATAACCACATTCCTCCTTCGATTCTCCGTTCCAATCCTGATTCTTCGCTATCAATTTCTCGTTATTTTCATTTAATCAGCCACACTATATTATAACATTTTTACCCAGTAATTCTCTATTTTTCTTGTATTTTATATTCGAAAACAAAAGCTTTCTCCCAACAAAAAAACGACCGACATGGGATGTCGATCGCTTGAATTAGGAGCTGTTTTCAGTTGCACTTTACTTCGCCCGTTCCAAGACTGCAAAGTAATTCCCTTCGTTATCGGCAAAGTTGAAGACACGCCCCGTTGGCATCTCGACAATCTCTCCGACCGTTACATGTTTACTAGCCAAGTCGGCATATAATTGATCCAGATTTTCGGTGAAGAACATTAACGAAGGTGTGCCCAGATTTACACCCGCCGACATCCGCTCCATAAACTCCTTGTCATGAAGAATAATGCTCGTCTGCGAATTTGGGGTGGGCGCAATCTCAATCCATCTCATACCCTCGTCAAGGTTTACTTCATCCACAATATGGAACCCCGCAATTTCCGTCCAAAATGCCAATGATTCATCCTGATTGTTGACATACAACATAATCTGGCCGACTTTGCTAAACATGCATCATTCACTCCTCTAATCATCTAATCTCTCAACATCCTGCTTATCATTCCTCAAATTCCAATAGAGTATAACATGCAGGACAGCTTTTTTACATCTGTCTACTTGACAGGGGTATGACCATATTACACTTCTTGCGCAGCTTTTAACTTCTTCGTAAGATACAGTACAACATCGTCGTCCATAATTGTTTCTTCACCCGGCTGAATGTAATGATCGTGCTTGTGTACACCCTGACCGTCTGGTATGTATCCGCGATGGGCATATAGAATTTGCGCTTTGCCATAATCAGAAAACACGCCTACACCAATGCCTGCTACATCCGTTCGTTCCAGAATAACTTCCTCTGCTCGGTCCATAAGCCGCGAACCAATACCTTGGCGCTGGTACTTCATCAGCACATTAAAATCGTTAATTTCGGGAATGCCTTGTTCCCTGAAAGATGGGTAGCTGGAATACCACAATACATTCACGTATCCGGCAAATTCTCCATTCAACTCGGCTACCAAGGTTACGCGTTCCCCATTCTGTTGTTCAGCCAGGTAATAAAAATACTGCTCGGCAGATTTATGCCATCCCTGCGCTTGAAAAGCCTGCGAGATTACAAGTGGATCATTCTCATTTAAGAGCCGTATATGTATATCCGTCATGATGCACTCCTTTCATAACAGGTCTATTGCTTCTTTAAATTCCCAGTCTGTCCCGAAGCGATGTGATATGAGCAACATGGTGTTTGCCATGCCAAGCATACATGCCCAGATTATAATCCAGTCTCGTCGTTTCTTGCGATGAGGGATGATAGAATTGTTTGGCATAATCTGCATCTGTCAACGCGTTTAACAGAAACACCCAGCGACGATGGAGCGCATCCAGAATTTGCAGCGAGAATTCGATATCCAGGTCCCTTGAATCACTCAATTCAGCCCAGCGCTCTTCATAATAAGGCCGAATCGTAGGGGTGTCCTCTGTCAGTGCCAGCTTGAAACGAATCATGCTGTTCATGTGGCTATCTGCCATGTGGTGAATCACCTGTTTGAGCATCCATCCACCTTCTCGGTACGGCAGACTTAATTGCTCTTCACTCAGTCCCTTTACCGCTTCGCGCGCACGTTCAGGCAGCTCAGCAATATCCTGAATCCACTGCTCTCTCTGTGCAGGCGTAACCTCACCCGTGTGTACAAATGGTCCTATTGGAAATCTCTCATCCATCCATTATTCCTCCTTATTTGTATGATTGAAAATAACTTTAAACAGCATCTACAGGGAATATTCCATGAGCCAACAGTCTCTCATCTGTCCTTCATGCTGCTCATGTTTCTCTAACAGCTTCATCCTTTGAAAACCACATTTCTCATAACAAGATATGGCTCGCAAATTCCAGGCTTGAGGGTCCATGACTACTTTTCGAGCATGCTTTTCGTTAATCAGAAAATTAAGCATGGACTGCACCAACTGTGTACCTATCCCTTTATTCCAGTAATCTACCTCTCCAATAAACTGATCCGTTCCATAGATGATCTCATCCGTATCCGTGTTTCCATAACCATACGCCGTTCGCTCTTCTTCCTCAAGCTTATAGAACTGAATGTATCCAATAGGGCCTCCTCTATACTCCACGATACAACGAGTAGCATCATCCTCCAGATTGTAAAAATGTTCTCTTACCCGTTCCAGATCATGCGGCCGATCACGCCCTTCATAGTATTGAAGAACTTCCGGGTCTGACAGCCACTTCACCAGGTGGTGTTCATCTTCAATCTTCAAGAAACGTACGGTAATTTCATCCGATTCATATACGTTCATTATTCTGCATACCCCTTAATGATCTCCAGATTCTCACCCGTAACCCAACTCAGATCCTTCCCTAACAACTGCTCGTTGTGAACATAATACACCATGGGATTCTCAAGCGGCTGAGTCGTTCCATCCAAAGATCTAAGCGTTAACCGCAATTTGTAGCTCCCTATCTCATCAGGTATAGCAAATCCCATCATATTATCAGCTGATTTCATGGTTTTCCCCTGCGCCTTCAGATACTTTTCCAGAATGACTTGATCAACATAGGAGCTGCCAACAGACGAAGGCATGTACCACGCATCATCTTGTTCTTCAGTGAATGTGACCCCCTCCCATCCAGGGACAACGGGATACACCATATGTTGATCCTTGTCTTCTCTTTTTCGCGTTATCTCTAACTCTACCTCAACTACATCCGTATCAATCTGCCTGATTGTACCTGCCATCACAACATCCTGGGCACTCACACTTGGAATAACATAGCTGTATATGAGCAGAGTCACCAAGAGGATTATCGTTATTCCCGTAATCCAAAATATTGTACTTTTACGCATCTGTCTGATCCTCCCGTCTGGTTAATCATACTTCTGGAGTAGCTCCTTCTCTGTTAAAGATTGAGTTAACCTATCCAACTCAGGGGATGCCGTCCAATCACTGGAGGTATTGAGTCCATGTTTGATGGTATGGATCGCGCTATGTGCAGACATATATATATTATGGTGGACTCCCGGCTGGACAACGATATGCTCGCCTTCACGCATCACTTGAATGGAAATCATCTGGTCATCTCCATAACTGGCATATGCAATCCATCCGGTTTGTACCACATAAAACTCCGTTATATTGACGTGTACATGGCTGTTTTGCCAAGCTCCCTGGGATAAAGCAACGGTTCTACAATAATAACTACCGTCTTCTGCTATCATTTTATATTTCTGTTCCCCGTTCGCCATCTGCTCGAAGCTGGTTTTCACACCCGTCTCACCATAGTTCTGTTCTGAAAATTCTGTGTTCACTCAGTTTCAACTCCTGACGGCCTGCCAGATATACTTGTGTCTGAGGAAATCCTGACAAAAACTTCCTTCTTCCAAAACATTCGACATCGGTAAGTCGATTCTCCTGTTTTGATAGGGATATATCTTTACTAAAATTTGAAACGCTTCTCTTCCAGTTTCCGTATTAAGGTCGAAGTCGTATTTATCCCCAAAAAGTAAACCATCTGATCTGGAGGTTGAGCGCATGTCATTTTTCAAGAAAATGTTAGCCAGTGTAGGTGTTGGAGCAGCCAAAGTGAATACAGAATTGCATACACCAGAGGTCACGCCTGGAGGAATCATCTCAGGGGTTGTGTACATTGAAGGTGGAGATGTGGAACAGAACGTAGATCGAATCTATCTTTCAATCAAAACCCATTACATACGGGAGCGCGATGATCGCAAAGTAAAAGAAACAGCTGTTATAGCCAAATATTTGCTCACCGAAGGTTTCACATTGCAGCCTGGAGCCAAATTGGAGAAAGACTTCTCATTTGACCTGCCAGAAAATCTGCCTATTACACTGCATCGTGCAGAAGTGTGGGTAGAAACGGGCCTCGATATCTCAAGCGCCGTGGACCCATCCGACCGGGACAGACTACATGTTGTTCCTAGCAAAGACATGAATACCGTGCTCGATGCAATCGATATCCTTGGCTTCAAGCTGCGTGAAGTGACCAATGACTACGCACCAAAGCTGGGCGGAAATCTGCCATTTGTGCAGGAATTCGAATTTGTGCCAACGAGCAAGTTTCGTGGGCATCTGGATGAGCTGGAAGTGCTGTTCTATCCGATGGGCGATTCGCTGGAACTGTTGTTACAGATCGACCGCCGCGCTCGTGGACTCAGTGGAATATTTTCCGAAGCGATGGGAACGGATGAGAGCTTCGTCCGCCTGCATCTGTATGAACGACATCTGCAGCGGGGTGCGCATTCTGTCGCTCAGGGTCTGGAAGAAGTCATATCCAAACATATTTAATCTATAGTTTGTGTAAACGAATAAAAACCGTCCTCTATCAGACAAATCTGATGAAGGACGGTTTTCCCCTTTCGAAAAGGGGATCAGAAAAATCTGGGGATAACAGCGATCGGAAGGTTATTCTGTCATCGGAGTGTCAGTGAAATTATCCTTAGTGAACTTATATATTAATACACTTCGGTACTTTTCAGACTCAACGTTTCACATACAAGTTGGGCAAAGGCATCGAAGCTGCCGCAGGATCGCAGGCTTTCCAGCTGCTCCTCCTGCCGAATCAACTCTACAAACAGATCATAGATCCCCATCGCCTGTTCGTAATCCTCTTTGCATATGGATAACATAAATACCGCATGTACTTCATTCTCTTCATCCCAAGGAATCGGCTTCTCGAGCAGACATACCGATACGGTCGTACGGGTTGAACTCAGCTCCATGGGATGCGGAATCGCCATACCTCTTCCAAGCGCGGTTGAAGCCATCTTTTCCCGCTCCTGCACAGCTGGCCAGAATTGCTCCGTTACAATCCCCTTCTCCAACAGCGCCCCGCTCATCTCAGCCATAAGTGCCATTTTATCAGGCTGATCGGACCGAAACATGAACAACGCTGGATCAAAGTAACGCAGCAACGTCATTTCCTCCTGCTCATCACTGGTTCGCACCAGATGAGTGATCGTTGCCATGTCGCGTTCCGATGGAATCGCAGCAATGACAGCCGACGGCTTGCCTTTGGACTCCCGTAACCGGATCGTGGAAATGACCAAATCTTCAGGCACACTCCCCATCTCCTCGTACTCTCTTAGCGAAACTACACGAGAGACCTCCAGCTCGGCAAATAAAGAGCGCAATCTGGATTCAAGAATACGGGCTGTGCCGTATCCTGACCCACAGACGAGTAATACGGATTTCCGTTTGCGATGAGGAATCTGGTATTTACGTTCCAATGCTGCACCAATATGAAGAGCCAGGTAACCAATCTCACTGTCATTGATCTCATGAGGTACGTATGTCTGTAGCTGTTTCACTGCACTGATCGTAATCTCATAGGCGAGTGGATAATATTTACGTATATGTCCCAGCAGTGGATTCCGCATGTTCATGCCATGTTCCAGGCGCGTAATCATGGGTTTCAGATGGGCATACAGATCATTCGGCAAGCGTTCATCATCTCGCAGATCATAGGTGTACCGTTCATAGATATGTCCCAGCATCTGCAGTACAGCAACATATAATGGGTCACTTCGAAGTCCATTCCAATCGGTAGCGGTCATTTTTTTGCTAACAATATGAAGCAACAGATAATCTCGCTCTCCGACTGGACAATGAATGGAATATAACGACTCCAGATCCTGAATAATCTGTTGTGCAAGTTGTTGATCCTGCGGATTCGCCTCCACTTTCTCGAATCGCTCCAGTTCATGCCCTTGTTTAATACGCAATACCATAACAGCCAGATGCGTAATCAGATCTTTCAGGGCCACATCTGCAATACGAACATTCTGTTTGCCTACATGGCGAATGACGATCTCGCGGATGTGCGCAGGTTCGATTGGATACAACAAACGTTCCTGTGCAGCAGTCATGCCTTCCGGCCCCAGTTCTTCATCTCGCGCATCAGCGTATTCGGCAAGGCAATAGCGGAACCTTTGCTCGTCTCCGACGACCTTCACACCATGTCCTGGCTTGATCTGAAGCTGAAGCTGGTAGTTCTCCAGAATCTGACGAATGATTTTTAGATCATTGTTCATCGTTGCACGGCTTATATACAGCTGATCAGCGAGGTCTTCCATCTTGATATGACCCGGTTCACCAAGCAGCTTGAACAATTCATAACGGATACGCTCATCAGGCGATCCAGGTACTGGCGCACCTTTTTGCCGATCATCCTTCCGTTCCTCCAACAGCTCATCATACCGCTTCGCATCATGCACACGAATGGAATATCCCCGTCCACGCTTAGACTCCAGGCTCCCGCCGTGTCCTGCTAGAATATGATCCAACTTTTTCAGATCATCCCGAATGGTACGCACCGTAACTTCCAACCTGTCTGCAAGTGCTTGGCTCGTCCAAGCCTGTTCCTGTCCTTCACCATGAATGAGATGGAACAGCTTTTTCAACCGCTTGGTTGGAAAAATCATATCGATATCCGACCTCCCTTCTGATCAAGATTGTGTCAAACTAAAGTTCACCTTATATCGATACAAGTACCGTCATCAATTTACAATGTGCGAGTTCCGGTAAACGAACAACCTCTTCTCCATCAGTTAACCTCTGTTGAGGCTCCAGGGGTTGTTCACCAAGAGATACACGTTCTGCATGTACAGGTTGATTAAAGTGCATGTTCACGTTAGCAGACTGTGACAAGTACGGATTGAAGACACGTATAATGTATCCGTCACTCTGCTCTGCTTTCTTGAAGCTGCTTAACACCACGTTGGAATCGTCGCTGAACGACATCAGACTGTAATCACGTTCCAGAACACGTTCCTCATCGCGGAAAGCAAAGATCAATCGTCCGTTCAAAAAGTCGCACAGCTGATAACTGCTGATCGGTGTCAAATATTCACGCGCAGCACGAGCTACATTTGCTTCGTCGAACCCCGAAGTCTGGATATGCAGGCCAAAGGTAAAGGAAAGCTCGCCAAGTAATTGCGCGTCTGGTGTTGCTACAATTTTCTCACCGGAAGCCCGGCCAGGACGATACAATAGATTTTCCTTACCCATGAAACCGAAAGTGCGGAACAAGGTCAGAGCAATGGTATCCATTTGCTCACCAACAATCTCATACTCACGCACACCTTCCGTCATCACAGCCATACCATGCGAACCGTTGTTCAACCCGGCATAACTCTGCATCGCTTCAATGGTGATCGGTTTCTCCTGCCATTGTTCGCGCTCCCATACGTCCACTTCTGGCAATGAGGTTGGACGAGCAATCACACCAAACGGTTGGTCTGCAATGGATAGAGCGGAAGCAATTCCTGTATCAAAAAGGACACGCAGACGGTGGCTGAACACTTCATTCTGCACCTGAACGTGGAAGCGGATCAGCTTCTCTCCTTTGCGAAGGGATATCTCCACCTGCATTGGCAGTGCACCCGATGTGATGCCTGCGGCCCGCTCTTCCAGATCGTAGGGGACATCCAGCGTGAAACGCAGGGACAGTGTCTGGGATACAGACGTTTGGGTGGTCGTTGTGCTCATCTGGGTGCCTGCGGAAGAAACAATCAGGTCACGCTCAGGTGGAGAATAGTTGTAGGAATCTCCGTCATCCCCATTATCTTCAAAGACCATTTGATCTGCATACACTTGGCCTGATCGCTTGTCCGTAATTTGCAAGGTGCCGTTTGCTTGCAGCGCAACGGTGAAATGTTCATTTTCAATCGTGTCTCCGTTACGTCGCTCCATGACAGGTGCAGTGCCCTGACTGAAATCAAACACAATCTGGGTGTAGCCCATTGCCGGGATCTCTTGCAGATCCACCAGCAATTTGGCGCGATATACCCGTTCCGGCAGATGCACTTTGCGGCTTGGATTGAGATCGATGTGCTGTCCAAGCACATAATCGGTCTGGTCTACTTTTTCTACAATCGTATAGGCCAGCTCGCGTCCCTTCGTATCCCGAATGACAAAGGATTCTTCCGGAATATAAGCTTCAATCTCGGTAACGCCGCCTCGCACATACGGTAGCGTGTTGAACAGGGTGAACGCAAATGTCTCCTCCTGCTGTATCGTTGAAGCAATCATCCGCATATGCAGGTCGAGCAAATTCAGTGCGATATCGCAGGCCTGTTTGTAACGGAACGCAACGTCCTGATTCGTTGTATCGCTGTTACAGCCACCGATGCTGTCATGTGCCGCATTCTCAAACAACAGCTTCCAGATGTCCTCCACAATGCGATGCGGGTAATCATGCCCGAGAGAATGGCTAATGGCAAGCACAGGTTCGAGCGTATTGGCGATCAGATTCTCAATTCGGTTATTCTGTTGTTTGAGATCCGCACGGGTGGAAAAAATGGACTTGTGAATGCGCATGTGCTTGGCTTCCATTAATTCACCCCGAAGTACAGGCAGATCTTGACTATCCGCTTCGATCTCCGCCAGAAAACGTTCCGGTTCATTCATCACATATTCGCGTTTTGTATCCAACGCATTGAAGCGTTCAATCAACTCCGGCAGATTCAATCGCACAGGTGCCTGATCAAACCCATTAGGGAAATAGATATGTTTGGTCGAGGCTTTGCGTTCCAGCGCACCAATCTGTTTCTCCAGATAAGGAATTAGATCTTCCTCATTTTCCGGAATGTTACCGCCGTAGTAATACCCGAATGGCATCTGTACAGCAAATACACGGCTGCCGTCCGATCCTTCCCACGTAAACTCGGTATGTGGATTTGTATTATCTGAAACGCCTCTCCAGAACAGGAAACGTTCAATGCCAAACTCGCGATAGATCTGCGGCATCTGTGCCGATTGTCCAAATGCATCCGGAACATAACCGACTTTCATCGCATGTCCGTACTTTTGTGCTGTTTTCATACCATAATACAGGTTTCGGACCATGGATTCACTGGAAATCACCAATTGATCCGTCTGTGTATACCAGGGTCCAGTCATCAGTCGTTTGGCTGAAACCAGTTGGCGGATACGTTCCTCATCTTCGGGACACCAGCGGATGTAATCATCCAGCAACGAACCCTGTGCATCCAGCAGGTAATAATGAAATCCATCGATATTCTCCAGTGCGTTCAATACTTCCTTGACGTGTTTGACGAGATACACTTTGGAACGGGAGGTTGTAAAATACCATTCCCGGTCCCAGTGTGTATGTGGAATAACATGTACTTTGGTACGATTGCTCTCACTCATATCTCTATATCCCTCCAGATGCTTTTTAAAGGTTGTTCAAAAAAGTCCGCTTTTGATTACGAGGGATGCCTGTTGGCATCATCAGCGTCGAAGATGGAATTCAGCCGAAATAAGTGGATGCTTACGAAGGTTGTTTCCTTCGGAAACATTGTAGTTGCTCACGTAGTTTCCCCTACGCTCCGCTACTCCATTTCTACCTTCATCCCATCTTCTCGATACTGAAAACCGATCTTTTTGAACATGTACTTTTAGTCAAAAACGAGTTCGATTTCTTCCCCGTTTTTCTTCACCGAAGCTTCCTGAGTCTTGGCAGGTTGTTTCTCTTCTTCATCACGGAAGTTCACCAGCATGGTGCCCCCCGCTACGATCAGTGCACCGACAATGCCTCCGGTAAGATACGCGATTGGGGTACCTACCGATACAGCTCCATATAAGCCGCCGATCGGTGGCATGATGATATGCGCTCCCAGCAATGCAGTCAGGGCAGCACCCGTTGCACAGGCAAACATGTTGACCAGAATCATTTTGGCAGGGTTACGCAGTGTGAACGGAATTGCACCTTCCGTGATGCCGATCACGCCCATAATCACTGCACCTTTGCCCGCTTCCTGATACGTTTTGGAAAAACGTTTCTTCATCAGCAATGTTGCCAGACCATAACCAAGTGGCGGAATGCAGATGGCAATGTTAATGAAAATATTCGGCAGATAGACACCGGACAGGAACAGGGCGTTGCCTGCCATCCAGGCGGCTTTGTTGACGGGTCCACCGAGATCGAATCCGATCATCGCTCCCAGAATAATCGCAAGCACAACGGTATTCGTTCCGCTCTGGCTCATGTTTTGAACCCAAGCAATCAGATACTCATTCAGTGCGCCCAGCGGGCCACCCAGAATGACTGCCATCAGAAATCCGGTTAAACCGACAGTAATCAGCGGTAAAATGATTAACGGTACCGAGCCAGCGGCCGGACCTGTAATCTTAACTTTGTTTTTGACCCATAAGGTGATGTATCCGGCAAAAAAACCGGAGATCAACGCGCCCAAGAAACCAGCGTTGGTCTGCTGTGCCAGCACTCCGCCGATCAGACCTGCGGCCAGCGCAGGTTTGTCGGCAATGGAGTACGCAATATAACCGGACAGGACAATCGTCAATAATCCGATGCCACTCCATCCTACATTTTGCACGAGATATAAAATATGCAAGAATCCGCTTCCATCTTTGTACGGATCAAGATCGGTAATGCCCATCGATAGTGCAATAATTTTACAGATGGCAACGACCAGGGAACCCGCGATAATGACCGGCAGCAGATAGGAGATACCTGTCATTAGATGTGTTTTTGCTTCACCGAACCATTTTCTCATCGTACTCTCTCCTCATGTGGAAGGTGGGTTAAGCTTGTGCGTTCACAGCCTCGACGGCTTTGGTTAATACCGCTTCTGCCTGACTTACGGCATGACCGATTTTGACACGAACGACTTTTTTGTCGCCAAACCGATCCATGTCCTTCACCGTTTGATCCGCTGCAATCAGTACAAAATTCGCTGCAGCAATATCCTCTTCCGTGAGCTTGTTGACTTGTCCCATGGCTCCCTGCTGTTCCACTTTGATCTCATATCCCAGTTGTTGAGCTGCTTTTTCCAATGCTTTGGCGGCCATCGGGGTATGGGCGAGACCTGCGATACATGACGTTACACCTACGATTTTCATTATGACACCAGTCCTTCCGTATATTGATGAAGCAAGGCATATACATCTTCCGGCTGCACCGCTTCTGCGATGGCCTCTTTGAATGAATCTTCAAGCAATAAGGTGGCAAGTGAAGAGATAATTTGCAGATGGGATATGTCTACATGACCTTTAGGCACAAGGATGGCAAAAATATATTTTACCGGCTTGCCGTCATGTGATTCCCAATCAATGGGCTCCTGCAATCGAATGACCATCACCGCCGGACGTGTTACAACTTCACTCTGGGTATGGGGAATCGCAAAGTGATCCTGAAGTCCGGTGGAGTAGACACGTTCGCGTTCCCACAGATCAGCCGCAAGTTGAACACGGTTTGTAGTGATGCTGTAACGCTCTGCCTCCGCAGATATGAAATCAAATACGTCCTCTTTGCTATGCAATGTCTGATCGAGATAAATCTGATTGGTTGTAATCATGATCTCTGTCTCTCCTCCTCTCTCTATCCAAAACGATAAGCGCTTACAGGATCATTGTAACGGATTCTTCCTCGACCTTGGATCTAGAAAATTTCCCCTTCGAAGCGGAAAAACATTAGCCATAGTAAAAACCCTGAGTCTAATGGACTCAGGGCAGTTGCAATTGGTGTGTTACAGAGATAGCGTAAGTTCACTGAACGTGGGGCTTAAGCCGACAATACTTCATGAACGCTGTGTCCAGCGCTGCATTCCTGATCGAAGACCGTAATATGCAGCGGCGAGCAAAATGAATCCGGCAACAGCCATAATCATGGATGTTGTATCCCATTGAACACGGGTTCCAAAAGCAATCTTGGCTTGCAATGGGGTACCCGAAGAAGCGATGTTCGTCAGATCAGGTACGTAATTCATGGTCATGATCATGCCTTGAACGACATTCCAAGCTACAAAACCGATGATGAATAAAAAGGTAACCAGAACGGATTCCATCGCTAATCTTTTGTTCATGTTTGTCATTTGTCTCCTCTTCCCATTCAATTAGACAAGAATTGCTGCATCTCCTGTTTCAGACGATCTTTATTCGCATCCACATACTGATACAACAGGTCGAAACTTTCTTCGTTATCCGATTGCATGCTTATATTGCCGGCTTCCTGCTCAATTCGCTGCAATACCTCATGAATCTGTTCTCCGTGCGTTTGCAGACTTGTCGTGATGTCATCTTCGGACAGGCCATTCACATTATCTCGTAATTGCCCGGGCGTTACACCGCTCTCGGACAAGATCTGCTCGATCTTCTTCAGGATCACGGTATCAGCCTCATTACCGATCCGCTCCATCGCTGCTATTGTCTCACCGAGATACTGCCCGCTGGCATTCTCAAGGAAACCGGTCATCCCGTTCATGGACAGTTCGGTATCCAGATCGATGATTAGAATGGTATCTCGCAATACTTGCGGAAGCTCTGGTCCACTCTCTCGAATCGTCGCAAATTCAGCCCGATAAAGGTCCATGGCAATACCCCCCACCACTTCTTCACCTGACATCTCCTCAAGCTGATCAAGTGGTAACAATTCCTGCAGTTCTTCTTGTAACTTGTTCATCTTTCTCTGCCTCCTGTATCTCTCTGGCTATATATACGCCGACACGTTATTACATCATAGCAGAATACGCTATATAAGTTGAACTTATGGAAGTTGGTATTGCTTATTTTGTTATCAAATTTACAGGGAATATCGTCAAGTTAACGTGCACTTGACCTCTGGAAAATGTTCCGCTGTTATGATCTTGGCATCACGAGTCTTGGGAGGGGTAATGATGCGCCTGGCCTTATTCACAGACACCTATCTTCCGGAAACCAATGGTGTTGCTGGCACGCTCCACCGCTTGAGTAACCATCTGAACCGCAAAAGAATTGAACATCTGCTGTTTACTCCGAACTCCGTCATCGAAGGGAGCCATGAGACTCAAGTCAGATCGGTTGCTAACATTCCTTTTTTTCTGTATCCCGAATGCCGCATTGCGCTACCCAACAGAGCAAACACGCACAAACAGCTACAAGACTTTCAGCCCGATCTGATGCATATCGCCACGCCGTTTAATATGGGGCTACTTGGCCTGAGGTATGCGCTGAAGCATCATCTTCCGCATGTTGTCTCCTACCATACTCACTTCGATCGTTATCTCGAATACTACCGGTTGAAAAGCATGATTCCGCTCTACTGGAAATATATCCAATGGTTCCACCGTGCCTGTGATGCAACACTCACCCCATCGCAGGAAACGTTGAACACCCTGCAAGCTCAAGGCATTCAGCGTCTGAAGCTTTGGTCCCGCGGGATTGATTGCAACCTGTACTCTCCCGATAAACGCAGCTCGGATATCCGTGAACGATATCAGATCACCGCTCCCCTTATTTTACTCTACGTTGGACGCATTGCCCCCGAAAAAGATATCGCTACGCTCACAACTACCATGCAGCAGTTGCCACAGGAAATGCAGTCCCAAGTACACTGGATTATTGTTGGCGATGGCCCATCTCTCCCCAAAATGCGTACACAAACCCCATCGAATGTCACCTTTACAGGATATATGCATGGCGAAGAACTTGCTGTTATGTATGCTTCGGCAGATCTGTTTGTGTTTCCTTCCTCTACGGAGACATTTGGCAATGTGGTGCTGGAAGCAATGGCTTCAGGACTTCCTGTGGTGGCAGCCAATGCCGGAGGTGTCAAGGATCTAGTATCCCCTCACCGCAATGGTGTGTTATTCGAGCCAGGTCAAGCTGATGCACTGATTCGGGAGATATGTCTCTGGGGAAATCACGGGAACCAATTGAGGATGATGGGACTGGAAGGCAGAAAGCTAGCTGAGCAGCGGTCGTGGGAGCATATATTTGATACACTAATCGGGGATTATGAGGAAGCCATAGAACATCGGAACAGACGAACGAAAGATCGAATTATCACAGCCTAGTCCGACGAAATCAGTTTCTTTCAACAACCCATAACAACCGCCTCTGTCTCTGCAAAGTTAAAATGGTTCGCCCGTTCAGGCTGCCGCAGTATGTACACGTTGCTACGGTCAGCCTGAATAGCGGATACGCTGAACGTTAAGGTGTGACCCCTGAAATCAGGTTGCCATTCTGATGCAGAGTTACCCTGTTCCACACATCATAGGAAGTCTGCGTTGGACGGAAGGAATAGTCATTATTTTCGTTGAAGTTGCTCCAATTATCCTTGTGAATACGGAGCTGAATGTCTCCCGTCTGACCTCCCGCTGGCAGAGAACCTGCACCCGAAGTAAAACCAATCTCAACATAGGTATCTGCATTCGTGCCCGTGATACTTCCAATGCTGGTCGTGATATTGGCTGCTCCGATCTGCGCCCAATCGATGATCGTATTCAATCCCTCGGAGCCGTCTTTCGTGAAGTAATAACGGATCTTCAGACCACTCAGGTTAACAGCGGAGGTACCATTGTTTTTGATATTAAAATAGGGCTTGATATGATTATTCGTTGCATCGGTATCTGCGGCACGATATTGCAGAACCAGATTGGAAGTTGGCGTGGTTGTACCCGCCTGCGGTGTCGCACTCACCTGTACCGAGCTTGGGCTGGTACCCGCGCTGTTCACGGCTTTGATTTTGTAATAGTACGTGGTTCCATTCGTCAAAGACGTATTGGTGTAAGTTTTACCGCTCACACTCGTGGCTACATCCGTATAGGTTCCTCCGCTCGTTGTCGCACGTTGTACAATATAACTCGCTGCTCCGGGAGATGCGCTCCAGTTCAGAGCTACTTGTCCATTCCCCGGCGTGGCTGTTACACCTGTCGGCGCAGCCGGGATCGTAACAACTCCCCCACTACCGTTATCTGGCACCGGCTGATAGCCAGGGGTTGTATAGATCGTATTCAATGCAGAGGTTGCTAGCGTACCGTTCGGTCCATTGACCACCGTCTGTCCCCAATCGGTCAGGGAGCCTGCTGGACCGTTGTTCAAATCAAGGTATTCTACACCGCCACCGTTACCGTACCAGGACCAGGCCAACCAGCCGACTCCCTTTTGCTGTGCATAGCTTAAGATCGTCGCTTCATCTACATCACCATCGCTATGTTTGAAGCCGAATTCGCCTACAATGACAGGTACGCCGATGGCCAGCGCATGATCAATGTTGCTTTTGACCGTTGCTGCATCGCCGCCTGCGTATTCATACATATGAATGGAGAAGATGGTATTTGCCAGTGGGTCCGCATTAAACACATCCAGTCCACGATTGAAAATCGCTGTAGGGTATTGCCCCCAACCTGCGGCATCCACGACAAGCGTATTCTTGATGCCCGCCTGACGGAGTTCAGGGATCACTTGTTGATATCCTTCCGCCCACACCGCGGTTTCCCATGAACCGTACCATTCATTCGCAATGTTAACGATTACGCGATCTTCCTTGCCAATCAGGGCATCCTTGATGCTGATAAAATAATCTGAGGCTTTTCGCAATTCTGCAATACTGTCCGACCCGGTGGCATCATGTACTTCCAGCATAACGGTTAGTTGGTACTGGTCACACAGCGCCAGAATCTGCTCTACATCCGCCAGTGAATCTGCTGTCCAGCGACTTCCGTTGGACAAGACAATACGCACGGTGTTGGAACCTGTGGCAGCAATGGCCGGAATGGCCGCTTGCAGATCATTCTTAAACCAGGTGTGGGCATGATTCACCCCACGCATAACAAAAGGGGTACCTGTAGCATCCAATAATTTGGTACCGCTTACATGAAATCCTTTGACAGGCCCGCTTGCAGCGGAAGCTGGATGAGGTGAATACGCGATAGACACCAGCATTAATGACAGAGAGAGCAGCATTGCTTTCCGAAACATGTTTCCAATACGCTTCATAACAAAACCTCCTTCTTGGGATGGGTTAAGCTATTCACACGGTATGTAGACACATAGAAGCCGAACAGATCACCGACATGGATTATCTCATCACTCACCTCCCAGACACTCTTAATATACTATAAAATGTCAGAAAATGATGGTATTATTTAGATTATTTTAAAATATTTTATAGATCCAAAATCCACCACATGACTTTATGAAAACCCGACAATTTATCAGGAATCTGCCCCACTTCAGTAATCACTGGATCAAACTTTGGATTACCATCTCTCTCATAGATGTGAAAGGACCCATCCATAGGAATCTCCTGTCGAAACTTATATAAGGCTGCAACATATCTCTCACTCGAGTCTCCGATAACATAGCCACTCTTGTCTTTCTTCAGTTTGAGATCATCTAAGCTGATGTCTTCCAAATGCTGTATAGCATTAAATCCATCTGTGGCCTGAACCACAATATGTGTCCCCGATGATTGAGGAAAGAGTGCGATTACCAGACACATCGTCAGCAATAGGGTTAGTACATATCTACGCTTGGTTAACCGAGCGTGATTCTTACCTGCTTTTTTCATCATAGCGTAGATCAGGGCTGCATTCATCAAAACAATGATAGGAAACACGACTATGACCAAGATTCCTGTATAAGGGAACAGTTGGAATAGTACAAATAAGAGCAAGATTGTTGGTATCAGCAGTACTATTCCTCTGAACAGTTGGCTTTTCGGTCGCTGAGGTTGGGAATTCATCGCAGAGTTCTCCTCCAATGAAGACGCTTACTATTTTCAAACGTTTATTCGTATCAAATTAGAAAATTTGCGGGGCATTCCTTGGCTCAAATGATATCGTTTCCTGCATTCTTTTCCATATTACCTGTGGTGTACCTTTTAGGTCTGTTCCGTTCTGAACGTTGCCAATCCAGATATCCTCTGCTCCCGGATGTTGTAAATAGTGCCTAAGTGTCGCTTTGATCAGAATAGACGCATGTAAATCCAGCACCTCATCCAGCGGTATCCAGAATAACTCCCCTTCATCCGAGGGCACAAACCGTCGATGCTTGGTCTCACCAAAATATACAAACTGCTGCCAAATCTCACCTCCGCTAACCTCTAACAGAATATATCGAAGTCGAAAGTGTTCGACATTCTCTGGCTTGAATCCGGTCTCTTCTTCTATCTCCCGATAGCTGGCGGTCATAGGTGCGTTCAGTTCTCCTTGTTCCAGATGCCCTCCAATGCCACCCCAGAATTCAAAATCAAACAGTCTGCTGCCTGCCTTCTTCATCATCAGCATGTCTGAGCCATTGCTCAAAAACGCTGTAGCCATCTGTCTAATCTCCATATGTACCTCGCTTTCAAAACTGTGATATTGAAATTTACTTTTCTAACCGTCTTTTAAAGCAATTTTTTTAGCTCGCTTAGATGCTCAATCGTATGTAACGGACCAGTCGTAATGCTGTCCTGCCATGGCTGGTTAACCTTTATCCAGATCGTACTCATGCCAACGCTTGCCGCTCCTTGAATATCGTTCACCGGATGATCGCCAATGTAAATGCATTGCTCGGGAGTGAGACCGAAATGATTGAGTGCAAGCTGAAATATCCGAGGATCAGGCTTTTTGACTCCAGCCTCTTCTGAAACAATAATATGGTCGTAATCCTCCCGGATACCGAGTTGATCGATTTTCCCATACTGAATATCGGTCTGCCCATTGGTAATTAACCCGATTCGATATTTCCCCCGAAGATGCTGAACGACTTCTCGCGCCTGTTCCATCAAAACTGAACTTCTCACATACTCTCTGCCATAAAACTCCATCAATTCTGCATGTGGCGGATGCTCTGCCCAGGGCAGTTCATGCAACAACTCGTTGAACAGAAGGGATTTGTCCTTATAACCATCCTGGTCGAGTTCAATAATTCGCTTACTTATACCTTCGGTTGACTCAAGATGACCAAAATACGTCTTGATTAAACGCTGCGTAAAGCCGTCAAAGGTCGTCGTTCTGTTCAGAATCGTATTGTCCAAATCAAAAATAACCGCTTTAATATGATCCACCGCTTCTTTCCCCCAGTTCAAGAATGTGAAGCAGTGCTTATTTTTTCTTTTTGTGATAGTGATAGCCCGTGCACAGGCCCTTTTGCTTGGATTTGGCTGAACAGTTATGTCCACCGTTCTTATCCAGTCTGCCTGGATGAGCATACGCAGAAGAGGATACACCAACAAGTACAACAAGAGACAGGATTACGATAACAACCTTTTTCATAAGTCACCCTTCGATAAACACCCTATGCTTTAGGGCTTAATACGTGCTATACCATTCTACATGAAAATCCACAAATGGGATATCCTTCATCTATTTAATGTGCATCTCATAAAATCTTAAATTGCTTCAACGCATGGGTGACTCCATCTTCACTTGCCCGCAGGGTAATATAATCGGCGCTTTGTTTAATCCGCTCTCTGCCATTTCCCATCGCAATTCCGATTCCCGCATACGCTAGCAGATCCACATCATTCTCTCCATCACCAAAGGCCATCATCTCTTCTCTGGATATCTTCAGGTAGTCGAGAACTTTCTCTGCGGCTATAGATTTGCTGACTTCGCTCGCTTCCAGCACATTCACTACATACGGATGGAATCTCACGAATCGTAAGGAAGGAAATCTGGACTGGAATTTCTCCGTCTCCGCTTCATCCGCATATAAGCAAATGCAATATACGTCCTGTTCCAACGTGCTAATTTTCTGCGGGGAATTCATGAGTCCAAGCGTATCTCTTAAGGCGTTAGTAACACGACCATCTGCTGTACACAACCCGTTCGTCTCAAATGACTCTGTAAAATATGAAATACTGTGCCCATGCAACTCGGCAAACTCACTAAATGCTCTAACCATCTGTGCTGAAAGTACAGACTTATGTATCACTTCATCACCTGCTTTGATCAATGCTCCATTAGCCGAAATGATCGTATCGATTCCGAGATTTCTGAATTCTTCGCATAAATTATAGGGCCTGCCTGTGACGAGTACGACTTGAACTCCTTTACGAATCAATTCCCGGATAGACTCAGCTGTACTCGGTGATAAACTCCGATCTATTTCGCTCAGCAATGTACCGTCCACATCAAAGAACACAGCTTTAATCAAAATGTTACTCCTCCTCTGTCTTCAATTAAAAAGAGCAAGTACAGAATAACCTTGGTTGGTCTTCCTGCACTTGCTCTTGTGATTAACGGGTCTGAACATCTTGGGTACGTCCCATGTACCATGATTGAAATGACTCCGCCGTATCCAGGGGGATGTCATGTGCCCGATGATGTAGAACAGGTTTGGCACGGTTTACCGTATGAATGGAAGCAACACCAAACCAACGCTGTAACACATTACGGGTGATCTGCACTTCGATGACTTTCTCACGTTTGGAGATGAAGAGGGTTGATGTGAGCGCGCCGGTCCGAAGTTGAATGAAATTCTGATTCAGAATGTATCTGGTATGGAAAAAGTCCACCACTCTGCATGTTGCAATCCATACTAACAGAATCGCCGAAATCATCCACCAGGCATGCTTCTGTCCTAACACGAATGGTTTGAAATACCACAGTAAACCCGTGATAATGATCCATCCCCAACTTGGTTTAAGCAGGCGCAACCATAATGATATTCTCGGAAGTCTTTCCATTTCCTGCGTAACCCGATAGGATGGCAGGATCTCCTCTATCATCGTATAGGCTTGTTTCACAGGCAAGAAGGGATAGAGTGAGTTTACCTCCTGAGCGGATTCTCCCAGACTACCTGCGGTGGTCAGTTCTACTTCCGCTAATCCAAGCAGCCTTTTCATCGGAGACTGTGTGATCTTCACGGCTTGGACTCGCTCTTTCAGGATTGAAAATGACGTTTGCTCCATCATGCCCTTCGTAATATAGATCCGCTTGGTATCCGAGGTGATCTGGAAATTTCCATACTTTACGAAGGTTCTGACAATACCCAAAGCAATAGATATGATCAATAAAACTAAAATCATCAAACCGGCAATCCACCAGGAATCGAGCCAGGTTAATAATAGACTTTCGGTTACTTCTTCATCGGGGAAGAAATCTTTCACCCAAGAATAAAGCGTGCCCAGAACCGGAATAAGTACGAGAAAACTAAGCGAAGTAAAAGAGGCTTTGAATATATCCTTCCGGGTGGAATGATAATGAACAATCCGTTCCTGTTTTTCTTTTACAGGTGAAGACATCACTTCATCCGTTATAACAGGTTCAGATTGCGCCTCTCCCTCTTCCATGGACTCAACAGCATCCAACGTAACAGGTTCCTCTGTTGCTTCTACTGTTTCTGCGTCTTTTGCCATGTAACCTGCTACAATCTTCTCCAACTGTTCGGCTTCGGAAAGTAAAACAACATGTAACTGAAAAGTAGCATCTTCTCCCTTGATTCCAGTCTCGAATCGAATTGACGTTACCTGGAACAAGCGATGAAACACTGTCGTATGACGATTCACATTCTGGACCTTGGTATACGGTATCGTTCTACGAGTACGGTTGAACACACCACTATAGATATGAAAAGCCGTATCATCTGCTGTATAACGAGAGGTAAACCACTTCCAGATGATCGACACGATACCGATGGAAATACCTGCATAAAAGGCAATTCTTCCATAGAAGAGCCATTGGGACTCTGAGCCCTGACGGAAAACAAACAAAAACAGGATGATCGCGAACGAATTCTTCACCAGTTTCCATAAGCTCCACAGCATGGTTAATGGGTGATGTCGTTTCATATCGATCATTCATCCACCTCATTAATCCGCGCATAAGATGCGATCTGATGACGGAGTGCGAGCGCTACTTCCTCCGGCAATGCCGGAATATCATGGGATGAACCCATCGTGCCCACCGATACGGAATAAAGTCCATATTTTCGCATCAAAGGTCCCTGATTCGTTGTAACCGATTGCACTTTCGCCATGGGAATGATCTGATGTACCTTGGTTAGTGCCCCGTGCTTCAGTTGTAGGAACTCCTCATTCACATCATAGTACCAACGCTTGTATAACCATGAAGGCTGGATGAAAATATCCCACACCGCATAAGGCACAGATATGGCCGTAACGCCCCACAAAATCCAACCAATCCACGTCTTCCATCCATAGATGGAGTCAAGTATTAACAGTACGGCAAGTATCAGAAGACCTATCATATTCCATATGATAGCGCTAATTCTCCACAGGTTTACTGCATGAGGAGATAACCGTTGCTCGGGTGGCTTCCACTGCATTGACATATGTTCACTCCTTTTTTCCTCGGGTACATAAAAACACACATGATACACTGTACGAACAATCGCCCACGATCGATGCAGAAAGATTCCGTTAGGGCGTGTCTCAAAACTCGCTGAGGTGCATCTTTTACCGCCTTTTCGTCCCTGTACAGTTCAGGTCGTCATCTCTTTTGTTCATTTCAGTTTACTATATAATCCTGTACTTCACACAAAAGGAGCCTATTCCTTCCTGATCGAATGCTGTAGGGTACGAAGTTGTCGTTCTGGTAATTCGAACTGTCCGTTGATATACTGGAGTGGCATCTGAAGGAGGGGATATGTCTGAATATGAATATCTTTATTATTGAGGATGACTCTCTCCTCTTGGAAGCGCTTAGAGAAGGATTAAATCAGTGGTCATATGAGGTAAGTAGTCCTACTGATTTTTCACATGTGATGGATTCCTTTGTAGATCATCGACCTCACTTAGTGATTATTGATATACAGCTTCCCAAGTTTGACGGCTTTCATTGGTGTAGAGAAATACGTGCCGTGTCCAAAGTTCCTATTATCTTTCTTTCATCAAGAGATCATCCGATGGATATGGTGATGGCGATGAACTTAGGGGCGGACGATTACGTTCCTAAACCTTTTCATATGGATGTACTGATCGCCAAGGTACAGGCTATTCTTCGTCGAACCTATACATATGAAGAGGCTTCCTCCAATGTCTTGGAGTGGAATCAAGCGATTCTTGATTTAAAAAGCGGTGAAATTCATAAGGATGGGCAAACCATTGGCCTGACAAAAAATGAATTTTTTATACTATCGGTTTTAGTTAAATC
This sequence comes from Paenibacillus sp. FSL H8-0079, assembly GCF_037991315.1. Classification (NCBI taxonomy): domain Bacteria; kingdom Bacillati; phylum Bacillota; class Bacilli; order Caryophanales; family Paenibacillaceae; genus Paenibacillus; species Paenibacillus sp. FSL H8-0079. The sequence continues at coordinate 1,839,613 of NZ_CP150300.1, read as the reverse complement.
CAATAATAAAATTATCTCACGTCATGAACTGATGAAAATGCTCTGGGATGATGATCAATTCATTAATGACAATACGCTCACAGCCAACATCACAAGATTACGTCAAAAGCTTTCCTGTCTCAACTTAGCTGATGGGATTGTGACTAAAAAAGGTCTGGGGTATATGGCCGTTACTCTTTAGGAGGTTCCCCATTGTTTATCGCTTATCTCATGTATAAAAAAAGTTGGATTGTCTTGATTGGGTTACTACTTCTGCTCACCAATGCTTTAATACAATTAGATGCTGGCATTCGTGTGGAGCCTCATTCTCTCATCTATCTAAATTCGTTGTTCCTAATTATCACTTTGAGCTTCTTTATTTGGAGGTATAACAAGGAAACCGCCTATTATAAATCCCTTCGCACCCTTTCTGATGATGTCGGAGAGGACTGGTTTGAAGATGTGCCCAAACCTCACAGCTCTTTTCCTGCCCCAATGGTTTATACTCTTTTACAAAACATTCATCAACATTATCAAAACAAGCGGCGAGAGGAACAGTCTACCCAACTCATGGAACATACGGATCTTGCTTCATGGGTTCATGAGATGAAAACACCCCTCACAGCGATGAAGATAACCATTGATGCTCATCGTTCTAATGAGCTAGCTCAAAGGTTAAATGCGTCTTGGCTTAGAATGCACTTATTAATTGATCAACAGCTATACATTTCGCGATTAGCCAACTTGGACTCCGACTTACTCCCCGAAAAGCTGGAAGTGAAAGATTTGCTAAGAGAAGAGATTCGTGAGCTATCCACATGGTGCATGGAAAAGAATATATCCATTGATTTGACGGCGAATACGGTGTCTGCCGTGTACACGGACAAAAAGTGGTGCAGGTTTGTGATAAGACAGCTTTTAACGAATGCGATTAAGTACAGTCCAACCAATGGAAAACTATTCATTCACATGGGTCTCCATGAAAATGAGTCCGTGATCGTAATCATTAAAGATGAAGGACCTGGCATTCAGGCACATGACCTGCCTCGCATATTTGATAAGGGCTTTACGGGTGAAAATGGGAGGATACAGAACTCAGCGACTGGAATGGGACTCTATCTTGCAAAAGAAATATGCAAGAAGTTACATGTTCGACTTGAAGTTGATTCGGCTGTTGGAGAAGGAACATCTATTTCGATGGTATTCACGAGTGATAATCCGTTTGAAATGCTTAGACGAACTTTACTATAAACCGGGTAATCATAAAAGCAGTCAGGATATGTATAAAGCCTGACTGCTTTATCGTTGCAATGTGACGAAAATATCACATTCGAGCCTGTTTTATCATCTAGAGCTTACGACCTGAAGGTTTAAAAGAACTACACTGTATATAGAACAACTCGATTGGAGTGTATGGAATGACACATCAAATGACACCGAAAACCGTTTTAAATGCTGAGGGCGTACGTAAATCTTATGGTTCAAAGGGAAATGCTCAACAGGTGTTACAAGGAATTGATCTTCGAGTGACTGAGGGTGAGTTTGTCGGAATTATGGGACCTTCAGGCTCAGGTAAAACCACTCTTCTCAATACGTTAGCGACGATTGACCGAGCCACAGATGGCAAGATTTTTATACATGAGCACGAGATTTCTAAAATGAAGGATAGGCAGCTTTCCGATATTCGTCGTCAACATTTGGGCTTTATCTTTCAAGATTACAATTTGCTCGATACGTTAACGGTAAAAGAAAATATTTTGCTGCCTGTGTCTTTAACAAAAATAAGCAAAATTGAAGCTGAACATGAGTTTAATGAGATTGCAGAGATTTTAGGCATTCATGAATTGGCTGATAAGTATCCTACTGAAATTTCAGGCGGCCAAAAGCAACGTACCTCTGCGGCACGAGCGTTAATTCATTCGCCCTCGCTTGTATTTGCGGATGAACCTACCGGTGCCCTGGATTCCAAAGCAGCCTCCAATCTGTTAGAGAATTTACATGAGATCAACCAGTCACGACAAGTCACCATTGTCATGGTTACTCATGACCCGCTAGCGTCTAGCTATTGTAACCGGGTGGTCTTTCTAAAGGATGGCAAAGTATTTGCTGAATTGTACCGGGGAGAGAAAACGAGAGAATCATTTTTCAAAGACATTCTGGATATGCAGGCCGTTCTTGGAGGGGGCAGCCCGAAATGAACATACGGAAACTAGTGATGCGCAGCATGCGGAAAAACATCAAAATGTATTATCTTTATTTTTTCGCGATGATTTTCAGCATAAGTTTATATTTTATCTTTTCTACCCTGCAAAATGATCAAACCGTTGTTGAAACGGTTCAATCTAGCGTGAACTTCTCAACGGCTTTTCAAATCGCAGGCATATTACTCATTCTTATTACGATTGTGTTTACGATGTATGCGACAAACATCTTTATTAGAAGGCGCAGTCAAGAAATCGGATTGTATCAGTTAATTGGCTTGTCCAAGGCTTGGGTCGCTCGGGTACTGATCCTGGAGCACACGATTCTTGGTCTAGGTGCTTTATTGATCGGAACGATAGTTGGAACTTTACTCTCGCGACTGTTTCTCTTACTGTTAATAAACCTGTTAGGGCTTGATGCCAAGTTTGGCTTAACCTTCTCTACCCAAGCACTCATTCAAACGATTGCTGTGTTTACTTGCCTGATTGCGGTTACATCCTTACAAATGATATGGACGGTGTATCGCAGTACATTACTGCAATTGTTTCAGGCTACTCATCAAAATGAGGCCTTTGTCAAACGTCCAAGCATCGTTTCAGGCATTTTAGGCTTAGCAGGCGTAAGTCTGATCGGATTTGGTTATTATGTGTCTACCTTTATTGGATACAATGCAGATGCTCTCATTTTTCTGATGTTAATCGTTCTCGTCAGTACCATACTTGGAACCTATTTAGTCTTCCATACAACCATAAGCTGGATATTATATATTTATCGAAAAAAGCAAAATGGGAATCTCGGCTTGGTTAATAGCCTTTCGGTAGCACCATTAATGCACAGAATGAAAGGTCACGCCAATTCGTTAACCTTAATCACGATATTGTCTGCGATGACGATTACGATGATTTCTCTTTCCTATTCCTTATATTATTCCATCGAAAAGGATGTAAGATTGGCGATGCCTTTTGATTTTGCAGTGGAAAATATGCCGGAGGAAGCCGCTGTGATATCAAATAAGTTAAGAGATGCGCAGATTGAATTCGATCATTATCAAGTGAATGCCATCCGATTTAATGGCGCATGGGTGGATCAGAATCAGAATTCAAAACCAAGCCATCGTAACAGACCGTTTTTGCTTTTCTCAGCAGAGCAGATGACTCAGGTTGGAGTAGATCTTGAGCGTCCCCAAGATGGTGAAGCCATCTATCATAGTTCGCGAGCCATTATAGAAGGAATGGAGATTTCATCTCCAAAAGAAGTGCAATACGCATCAAATGATGAAACAAATCTACTAACCGTCTCCAAGTATAAGCTTAACAATATGATGAATTACATTAACTATGGCTATCAATTACTTGTTTCTCAAGCAACTTTCGAAAGAATGAGAAGCAGCATTCAGGAGGATGAATCCAAACAACTTTTGAATTTTGAGGTTTTTAACGTATTAGATCGTGAGAAAACAGATACCGCTTCGGACATCTTTCGAACGAGTGTAGACAGTGACCTGTTACTCAGGGACTTTTATTCCACATACGAGGGATCGCGTCAAAACTTCGGGCTGCTCATTTTTATTGCCGGATTTTTAGGCTTGGTATTTATCCTTTCAACGGGAAGTATTTTGTATTTCAAACAAATGACAGAGGCTGAACAAGAAAAAAACCATTATCGGACACTGCGACAACTCGGATTTCAAGTAAGCGATATGATGAAAGGCATTATCCGTAAACAGCTCTTTGTTTATTTAATTCCGCTGGGTATCGGATTAACCCATGCTGCTTTTGCCTTGAAGGTAAGCTCTATACTCCTTGCAGCAAGCATGCTAACCCCAATCCTCATAAGTATGGCAGTATATGTTCTTATCTATCTAGTGTTCACCGTCGTTACCATCCGGTATTACAAAAACATCGTCACCAATGCTCTATAGAAAGGAAGAAAATGATGAAAAAAAGGATATTCATTTCTTGTCTCGTTGTAATTGTTATGATTGCTTGCCTCTATCTCTTCATGCGTGAGCCATTTGATCGTTTTAATCCAATGATTAAAGAGGAATATGTATATGTTAAGCTTCAAGATGAACCTGTAGATGATAACGGTAGATATAAATATAGGCTGCAAGGAATCACCGAAAGCGGAGAAATTAAACGAGTAGTATTTACCACCAGCAGTACACTTAATCAAGGCACCTTCTTAAAAGTGCTCGCCAAAGGTACCTATACTGAAAAATATGAATTGATCGCTGAAGAAGAAATGCCATCGAAATAAGGAAATAAGAACGATCACATGTAACAAGGTGGATTCTCCAAGATGAACGCAATAAAAAAGATGACTCCTGTTGCCAAGCAGGTGGTCATCTTTTACATCTGTTTATTTTATCAGCAAAATCCTGCACTCTACACAACCAAACCATATGGTCTGTTCCTTCGCCCCAGTAGTTCTTCGCCACGACATAGGGTTCACCGAATTTGTGTTGCCACTTCTGCTGTGCGATTCGATAGCCGCTATCCAGGCAAAATTGCTGAATTCCCAGCCGCTGCAGTTCGGTAACCAGTGCAAGAATGAGCGCCGAACCAATCCCCTGACCTTGAACATCGGACAACACGTACAGGCTCCCCAGTTCTCCGATCTTGTTCAGTCGGCCCTCTGCGCATTCTCGAATCTCCGCACCACAAGGTACATATGAGATTGTGCCTACGATAACATCGTCCATTTTGGCCACGAGGAAAAATACATTTGCTTCCTTGTTATGATCTGGCTGCAATGCAGTGTGAATTAATGCTCTCTTATGTGCTATTTCATGCTGGATATCATCCAGTAGCGAGCCTATGCCCTCCTGTTCGAATGCTGCGGGGATCGTTGTCTCAAACACCTGACACGCTGCCTCCGCATCCGTTCGCGTCAAAGGTTCAATGATAATTTTGTCATCCACAGGTTCTTCTCCGTTCCATATACCTTCTTAATCTGTACGTCGCTGGATCAATCTTCTTAATTGGTTAGCATCCTCAAGGGATATACTATAACCGGTAGACGTGTCTTCCTGGTTTACTAAGAGGCCCTGCATCTTGGGATCCATTCCTAATGAAAAATCATACTTGGTAACCGAGCCGTCTACATTCTTTATACTCATCATGTACTGTGTACCATAATTCAGATTCCCCGGCAAACGCTCAGCCTTATGTATGGCCTCCATCATGATCCGAATCTCGTCAGATCGATCAAACTCAACATCTTGGCATGGTTCCAAAGTGAGGTTTGGATTACAGGTTAAAGTGATCAGCACAGGAAGCCCTTCTTCCGAGTCCGATTCATTCGGTTGACTACATCCTGTAATGAACGTAGCAATGACGAGTACCATCAACCAACCTCCATATTTCACCATACCTCTTGCCTCCCTGACTTCGTAATGAATAGACAATTAATGAATAGAGAAGTAATAAATACAGTATCTAATGGCACAACTGCACTAACTTTCTGTAGTCATATCCAGTTACGTAACTCCGGGTCCCATGAAGACAACATAGAGATCAGTCGCTCAACAGTCTCTTCCACAAATGCTTGAACCCTCTCACCCGTAATGAACTCAGGAGTAATTCCCGGTTCTTCCCCATTTAGAAAAGAAAACGTGTGGTCCCGCCAGCGAATAATCTCATCAGCAGTTAAACGATCCGTCATGACATAGCCTGGTGAACTGTTGAGCACCTGCCACACTTCTTCACTCCAACTTGAACCTTGATAGAAATTAAAATCGATCTGGTCCGTCTCCTGGTAATATAAACGCGCCAGTTCATCTTTCGATCTGCTAATGCCTCTATGTTGGTCTGCCTTGTTGACCCGTTCGACGAATTCAGGATGCACACTTCGGAACCAGTAATAGTCTGTCAGCACATGCATAAAGTATCCTCGCACAAACCACTTCCATCCTTCATCGGTGAGTTGTTGCATATAGGATGAGTAGAGTTCGTTCAGTCCGCCAACGTAATCTCCATCATCTTTCGGGTTGAAATGGGTGTATTCCTTATCCTCTCTGGTTGTGCCTTCACGCATATGTATGGAATCTGGGGCGATATTCCCCAGATAGAATGAACCTCGATCAGACTGCATTTGCAGAGATTCTGCAATTCGATTAGCAATATTGAGATGAACCATAGGTAACGGCATAGAGTTAATCTCCTTTTATCGGGAAGTATTCTACTATACTTAGAAAAAGAAACGATATAACTTACTGGTGCAACGTACAGATCTCGCGAATAGTGAGACTTCGCTAGGTTCCACCTTTTTTCACCGTAGATGCGTGATTATCCCTGAATTCTCTCCACTTGCATGCGGTCAAACAGCTGCTCTAGCTCCGTATGATACTCCGGCTGTTCCTTCGCGAGCAGGCTAATATATTCCGAGCCACACTCATAGAATACCAGACGATTGAACGGAGCAGTATCTCCAAAATGGTTACTTTCCTGTCCAAATTTTGCCCGAATCAGATTCTCAACATACCTTGCGTAACCTTCGTTCCACTCCAGCCAGCTCCAGTACTCGGCTTGTTCTTCATTTAATGCACGGAACAACGCCTTTCTAGCTGTTTGCACTTCCGTTAGGTCTTTACTCTTCAAAGCAGACAACAATGAGTTAATCCGCTCCACAACGATTTCATCTTCATACGGAAATTCATAATCCAGTTCCCATGTCACGCGCTTCAGTTGGTCCATTTTGTGCTTAATCTGAAGACGGTTCACGATCCGTTCATCATATTTCTCATATACATAGCAATGAACATATTCATGGAATAGATAGACTTTCTGCTCCAGATCTTTGAACGCTGCATCCGTTACAATCGCACACATTCTTCCGTCCATATGATGCACCGGCATTGCGGCAAGGCATTCATCTGGAATATATAAATCGTCCGGTACTGTCTTCACCCACTCATATTGCTGCGTTTTGAACGAATAATCATAGATATATAATAAAGCTTCATAGGCTACAATCACTGGATAATGTTCTGCAAACAAAGGATGCAGGCTAACCAAGTCTTTCTGAAGCTCGTTTAACTCATTAATTTGCTCTAAAAAAGCCTCCATGTTATTAACCTCTCTTTACTCTAATGATGCGTTAATCATACAAGAATAGAAAAGATAAAACACTGAGAGAAAAATGATAATTCTGTTCGAGTATGAGTTGCTGAACGTTAGAAACGTTCTCCGCGTTTCTCATACAGGTAGATATCCAGTGCCTGAATCCCGCGTCGGGCAAGTTTAATAAACAGGATCAGTGCATATATACCCAGTCCGTACAACAACACATTAATCAACATTAGAAATATCGTAATCATCATTGTTATTCCTCCTATTTGACCCTTTTAAATGTTCACTCCCTATTCTAGCATATTTTTCCTCAGTTAACTTTTTGGGTAGATGTGAGAGTCGCTTAGCGTGCTTATTGGTTGAAAAACGAAAAAATCTCCCAGACCATATGTAATGACTCAATCTAAAAATAGCGGTTGACAGATCCAAATCATTTTATGACTCTGGGACTGTATTTGACTGTGATATTAAAAGCGATTAAAGATCAGATCGTAATCAACCACTAATTATGGTTTTGAGCCATAATAATTCCTAAGTTCGTTCACCACTGAGGACTTGCTTCAATAAAAATCTTCTATTAAAGCTCCCCTCCGCTCTCTACTCAGTTTTAATATTCTTAGCTCTCTTCAATATTAATATGCAATTTCGCATATCCAATATTTACATTTATTGATTGGTGTGGTATAAATATCTTGTTCATAAAATTACCAATTGAAAGGCGTGCCTAAAATGAAGGATTTTGATCTAAAAGCTCTTAGAGAAAAATTAGGTTATACCCAAGTTGAACTTGCTTCTGCTCTACAATGTGGACAAGATTACATTTCCAGAATGGAAAGCAACCCTGGAAACATGTCCCTCGAATTCTTTATGGATCTATGCAGTGTAGTACGTATGCTACCAAACGATGTTTTAAGTAACTTTAAGCTAGAACAACCAAAGGCTCTTGATATCCCTAACGTGTATGCAGAAGAAGCCTTGAAGAAAGAAGCCTTAAAATATTACATAGCTCCAAAAATGGAGGAATTTAGTAAAAATTCTGAATGTCGAACTGCAATAAATAAGATCTCCGAATTAGATGAAATAGTCAACATTTATGGTGCAAAACCTCTCGTAGCTTTACTTGGTCCATCTGATGCAGGAAAAAGTACGATGATCAATAGCCTAACAGGTATCGATGCATTGTTATCACAATGGACACCAACAACCTCATCAACAGTCTACGTAAAACATATTGATGATAAACCAGCCTGGATGGGTGAAAATAATGCTAGTATTTTCAAAGCGGAAGCTCATGACAAAGGCTGGAACTCCAGAAAAATTCACGACATGGAGTATTGTAGGGAACATATTCTACACATTGGGAACTATAATATCTTAGAAAAATACTGCAATAGAACCTCAGACAAATCTCATAAAGACGTGGATTCTGCAGTCGTTTATTTAGATTCGAATATCTTACTGTCTTGCGATATTGTTGATCTTCCAGGCTTTGGAACTGAAGAAATGGACGATACGCTTAAAGCACAAAGAGCTAAAGATGAGGCAGATATTGTTCTGTTCCTATGTCAGAGCAACAGTTTCTTGAATAAGCACTCTGATATATTATTCTTAAAAGACGTAATCCGAACTTTGCCAATCATTAATACGAAAGAAGTACCATTACTTTCAAACCTATTTGTGATTGCATCTCAGGCACATATTGTAGGTCCTGAAAAGATAGCGCAAGTAATAGAAACCAGATCTATGGCATTTTCGGAGCAACTCTCAGACGAGTTAATAAAACAAATTTTCAATATTGATAAAAGAACATTTGTTGAGATATTTACGACAAGATTTTTCCCATACTCTCTTGACACTCCAGTTCTCCGAGAGAAATTTGAAAATACATTTAGAGAATTGCTTGTAAATTCATTGCCGACTATTCAAAAAGCAAGATTAAATAGAGCTATAGAGGATTTCAAAAAAGAATCTCGCACCTTATTTTCAAATGAAATACAAAAATATGAGACCATTTTACGAGACCGTGAAAACTCCAAAAAAGAGTATGAGAAAGCTGTCAGAGAAAAACCTCATAAATTCGACGAAATTAATTCTCTTCGAAACCAACTCATCTCTTTCATTGATAAATCTCATGAAAACAACATACTTGAAATAAAACTCTGGGAAAAGGAAAACATAACCGAAAAGTTTATTGTGGACTTAATTAATGAGAAAAAATACGATAAAAAACAAGCTAAAGAGTATCTTCTTTCTAACATATCTGATCTCTATTATGCGAAAATGCAAGAGATACTAAAAGGTAGTGTTTCAGAATTCAACACGATGTTGACTCAATTTTTTGAGGATGTTGAGAAGAAAGTAAACTCATTAAGTAAGATAACTGTCGGTAACGTCCAAATTCCATTTGATTTTAAAGGTGCACTCGCGGGTGGAATTGCTGGGGCAAGTATACTTGGTGGTTTAGGATTATGGGCGGCTACTGTAGGCAATCTTGGCGGCTATATTCTTGTGGCAAAAGGAGTCAGCTTACTCAGCGCATTAGGAATTTCAGTAGGCGGCACTGCAGCAGCGGCTTCTTTCGTAGCAATGATCGGTGGTCCAATCACTATTGGTATCGCATTAGCATTGGGAGTGTTTGCTATTGCATCTTCTCTCTTCGGGGATGGGTGGAAAAAAAGACTTGCTAAAGTGGTAGTTAAAACATTGGAGAAGGAAAACGTAATTAGTTCCTATTCCGATGCAATTACAAAATTTTGGGATGACAGCAAGACTGGATTAAATGAAGTAGTTGAAGAAATCCTTAATAAAATTGATCTGCACTTAGAGAACCTAAACACAATTATCGAAACCAACAATCCTAAAACTATCGAAGATATGATTGCATTGAACAGGGATTTGGAGGATTTTTTCGGACATCTCCCCTGGGAAGGAAGTGAAAAACCAGTTTTGTCAACTGGAGATGTTAAATAATTTAAGACTCATTTTACGGCATTCCTAATATCATGGGAATGCTTTTTATATTTACAAAATAACCTTTGTCTTCAGGTCTATTCAATAACCGAAATTTGTAATTTAAATAGATTTATATTCCACATAAAGCATGCTTTTGATGTGCATCCCCATTTAATCGGTAATCTCCCCAGTAAAAGCAAGCTAGTAAATCAAACAAACAAAAGTTTCACATGACGTGACAATGGCTCAGCCTGATCAAATAGCTATTTTAGCAGCACAAACACGATCATTGTAAAGAATAGTTGTCCATGAACGGTAATTTCTGGTGTGCAAAGGTCGGGATTACTAAAAGCTACTTGATCCAGCGATAGAAGACTTCTATTTGCTAGCGTGCTTTGTAGATGTTAGCAATTGATTCACCTGTCACTCACATTAAATCTGTAACTACGAGATTTCCTTCCCTCGAAATCACCAAAGATGACCACACGGTGGAGCTTCTTCGAACAGAACTGCGGTATGTCCAGTTGAGAGATATCATATCGCGGATGACAGAAGAGTCTTAGACAACTCGATGTTGTTGTGCACTTGGCTTTTTCAATATCAAACATGATCACGAAGCCGAACCACAAAGGATGCTTATCATGTTTAAACCGATCTAACCGATCCAATTGACAGTATTTTCAATCAATAAAAATAACAAATAAATATTTTCACCCCACCTTTTCCTTAACTTTAAACGGCTGCATGTTTCGATCCTGTAAAGCTACATGCAACTTCATTGCAGTATGTTCTCTATGATAAGGACCAAGGTAAACGTGTTTTTCCAACGATCATGGTCTTAGAGTGAATAAGGAATAATTCTTTGGGGAAGGCAAGTTTCCTCCTAGTTTCCCAGTTACATTTACGGATGAGTAGATGTAAAGCTCCTTAAAAACAGGAATAGTGAACTTAGGGCAAGCCACTATGGGTGGCATAGTCTGCACCGAAGAGATAACTGGACCGCTCTTCACTTGCGGCAGTACACCAATACTGTAAGAAGTTATACACGGTGAATTTCCGAGCCTTGTCTACGTAACCGACCGTTTAGACAACGAGCTCAACTTCTTTCGTTGTCAGTATCTTTCGTAAACGGATTAATCTCAAATATTGGCTGGTTCAGATTAAAATATCGGAGCAGCTCTTCATCATCCAATCCAAGCTATCTGTACGTTTTTGCAGCAGAAGGTGACCTTCCTCATTGAACACGAGTACACATGAGCCCGCCATGATTAGAGGACGCGGGCCTACCAATTTTCTTAGCTCCATGATATATCTCATACATGCTTCTCCCCCATCTTCAAAGTGCATACGTGAAACGTACCCTTATGATTTGGTCAAGATTCCCTGATCCACGGATTTCTGAATAAGCTGCTGCGCATACTCCCACAATGTTTCGGAACCGTTTGCAATCTCACGGTTTCTGTTTAACACCTGTTCACTTGTAATGTTATATTTCTGCCACGTATCTCCCTCATTCTGATGATTGTGGATAAGAGGCTGCAACCGATCAAGAGATGAGGCAAATTGTGCTTCAGGCGTCTGCTTTGCTTCAAACTCTAACCATAACTGGAGTAGTTCTTCAGCCTGTTCCTTAGGCAACATACCAAACAGCCGATAAGCCGCTTTGAGTTCACGATCATATTTATCCGTATTCCCCACCGAATCGTAGGCAAAAGTATCACCGGCATCGATCTCAACCAGATCATGAACGAGAAGCATCTTAATGACTTTGAGGATATCCACATCCTTGTTGGCGTGACTCTGCAAAACCAAGGCCATCATCGCCAGATGCCAGGAATGCTCCGCATCATTTTCAAATCTCTCACCATGGATAATCTTCGTCTTTCGTTCAATCGTTTTGAGTTTATCAATCTCAATGAGAAAGTGAATCTGATCCTGTAACGATTCGCTCACAGCACATCCTCCTTCATACCCATCTACGTGAATAGGTCATACCAGTAGACTCTATAGTTAAAATCCAGTGACATGCCCACACCCTGTGCCAGACGAATTGAGCCCGCATTGTCCGGTGAACAATCCCAATACGGATGTATACCTACACGTCCGCATTCTTCTACAAAAGCTTTTGCCACCATCGCACCATAATTTCTTCTTCTGTATACTTCAACCGTTTCAATATCAACCGCATGTGTCTGATCTGCAGTGAATGCCGAAAAGCAAACACTCGCGATATCATCGTTATGCACTGCAATGTAGCCAAAGCCATGTTGTAAAAAATCATCTATTGTCGTCCAGAAGTGAGAGATTTTATCCTTCAGAAAAGAGGAATTTTTATACCTTTTCTCTCCTAATAGTACTTGTTCTATTCTGAGAATTCTGACTTCCTCGTCCTGAGAAGCACATACGTCGAGAGTTACTTGATAACTTATCGGATTTGGATTCAATTTGAATACATGCTGAATATCACTGGAGATCTCTCTTTTCCCGGAGATGTGCTGAAGAACATCTTCCCAGGCTTCGTCCACCACACCAATTTCCACAGCATGAATATGTAAGTTCAATAACTCAGGTTCAATACGTTCCCGCATGTACTCTTTCAATTCATTGAGAAAGGGTTCACTTCGAGAGTCTCCGATCAACTGAAAACCAGATTGTCCATGTATCCAAATTAGTGCTGCTGTTATATTCTCTGCATCATCTACATAGATCCGTCCCGGGTTCAAGCCATACGCCACCGCTTTGACTTCAATATTCTGACACCAGTCCGTGAGATGTTTTACTTTATGGAATTCATGTTTATTAATCTCAGTAATCATAGGTTCATTCCTCCCGAATTCAAGACAAAGCCCTAAAAGCGTGTATAACCTCTATTAAATCTTATGTTCATAGATTCTCGTCTCTTCATCATCAAGCAGATATCCTTTACCGATATAGGCCCAGTTATTTTTCTCATAATAATCGGTCAGATCAGTACACAAATACAGCTTGTCATACCCTTTAGCTTTCACCTCATTCATTGCATGGGTCTGAAGTTGTCCACCCAGGTTCTGGCCCCGATATTCCGGATCAACATGAAGACACGCAAACCATGGAAAGAGATCCTGCCTGCTATTCAGATCGCTTCGTAACAATGCGTACCCACCAATAATTCGGTCTCCGTCCAGCATCACATAAAATCTTGGCACATCACTCTCTGTATCCAAAGAACGCTCTATACAATCTCGATAGAAATGGAAGCTCGTTTCTGAGCCCCATTGTTTCCAGAAATACTGTACTGCTTCTTGCAGCACGTCCGGCTTCTGCCGAATATCAATAATTTGCAAAATGTTAATCTCCCTTCATACTTTTATATTTTCAACGTTAAGTTCACGGACAAAAACAGCCGTCCCCTTAATTTCGACATCCATATCCTCACCATCCCGAATCACACTCACTTGAACCTTTCCATCTCTACCAATCTCATGCCCTTGTTCTACCACAAACTGTACCTCATCGATCTCCGGTTTCACATAGGTTAAATAATAAGCACCCATCACCCCGGAGGCTGTTCCAGTCACTGGATCTTCCGTCGTACCTGAGTACGGTGAAGAGAAATGTCTCGCATGCATCATCGCATCGGAATCACGGGTTTCGAAACAAAAGGGATGTAGCGAAGCTTTGGGGTTTTCAAGTAAAATACCAGGGAACAGGGAAGAATCCGGTTTCATTTTCATAAAAGAGCTTAGTTCACGAATTGGGATTAATAACGTCCAGGTTCCTGTACTTCCATAAACGATTGGCGTAGAATGGTCGACATCATCCAGAGTGAGGTTTAAGGCGCTTACCAGCTTCTCGATGTCACCCTGGAACGGTACAAACTGCGGCTGATCCTGTTTCATTTCCATGTAAATGGTGTCGGCATTCCGCTCAAATCGTATGGGTAATATGCCTACATTGGTTTCAATCGCGATTAACTCTTTGTCACCCAACATACCACGTGTCTTCATACCATACAGTGATGCCATTGTGGCATGACCGCACAGATTAATCTCATGACCTGGCGTAAAATAACGTAATCTGACGTCAGCTACTTTAGAGTTCAACACAAATACCGTCTCATTAAAACCAACCTTATAAGCGATCTGCTGCATTTCCGTCTCACTTAAATGATCCGCATCAAAAACCACTCCTGCCGGGTTACCTTGGCCGGGAACTGTGGAGAAAGCATCATAATGATAGACCGTAACATCACTCATGATCAGACCCACTCTCTCTGTAATGTACGAGACGTACATTTCCATATAACTCTACATTTTCACAATCAATTACAACCCCGCCACCATCTTGGCACGCATAAACCGCCGTACGATTAACGCGTGTATACTCTCTTAATGAATTCAGAGTGTCTTCCGAACCGTCCCAATGCGGTGCAAACTCAAATTTAACGAGCCCCAGTGCTTTCATATCATCCAAACCCACATCGTTTTCATCTGCATCTTCACCATACCCGGCTATCTCAATCGTAGGTGTCGTCAGAATACTGCCTGCACTGACCCCGATCAAAATGCCGCCACTATTCACATAGGAACGCAGCAAACCAAGTGCATTTCTCTTCTGTAATAAACTTAGAAAATAAAACGTATTTCCGCCGGATAGATGAATCGCATCACATTCGAAAATAGCGCCAAATGTGCTCTCCTTATACTCCAGATCAAGGTCATAATATTGAATGTTATCTATTCCTATTTGATTATAGTAACGTCTAGTATGTTCAAAATACTTCCGCTCCAGGTCGGAACATGAAGGGATATATCCGATGGAAGGCTGTTCACTGTCGAATAAGCTTCGTATTCTCTGATCCAATTTATCGTTAGTTTCAAAAACCAAATCACTTAGCAGAACCAACGTCATCTTATCTCCTCCTGTACCTATGAGACTGGCTTAAACTCTTTATCCAAAATGGAGTAAAAATACTGGTCTGTCCACTGATTATTCCACAATAGTTCTTCAGTGAAGACGGCCTCCCGTGTCATACCCACATGCTGCATAAGTGCGGCTGAGCGAACGTTTTGTGAATTACACATGCCAACCACCTTATGAACTTGTAACTCTTGAAATGCAAATTGTAGCAAAAGTCGGGTAGCTTCACTCCCGTATCCTTTACCTGCATATTCCGAAAGTACAGCGAATCCAAGTTCCCAGCTTTTTCGGTAATCCACATAACTCCACATTTGAACAATACCAAGAGGTGTATCCTCCGGATCATTCAAGCGGCGTATAACGAAATCATAGGCATACGGTTTCTCATCTACGACTGCAAAATGACTGCGGTATTTCTCACGGACCTTCTCCTCATCCGTCTCAACGGTCTCTTCAAAACTCCATATGCTTGTATCACATTCCAGTTGACCTATGAAGTCGAGGTCCTGCTCTGTGACTGTTGTTATTCTTACCTTCTCTCCCACGAATTCCATGTGGATTCATCTCCTTTGGATTATGCAGCGTTCCCATAGGACTACTGCATTTGCCCATTAATATATCTTCTGTGACTTGCAGATGCTTCCTGAACCCACAAATCCAACTCCACTCTACTAACAAAAAATTCATCCTGAATCTTAATGAACGGAAACATTCTCCCATCAAAGAAACCAGACACCGTGAAACTCCCTTGTTCAGCCTTAATAATACTCATCACCTGTTCTTCAGTCATACTCAAATATTCGGCAGTTTCTTGCATCGTCAATAATACTTTATCGTTAGGTACTTCTTGCTCTACTGCATGAGTCAGTTCACTATTTCTCTCCTGAATCGTTAACAATATGCAGCCAATAATAAACGAGATACCCAAAATGATACTGGCTAAAAGTATGGAGAACGGAACAGATTTCATGTAATCCCTCCCTCCTCAAAAACGATATATGTCAGTCCCAACATATTTTTTCTGTAATGTGTAGTAGAAGAGATTGTCTACTAATTCAGTGGACTTCAAAAAGTTCAGCTTATTCAACAAATGTTGCGATTGGACATTTTCCTGCTCCACTGTCGCCTCAATAAAATCAAGATTCATCTCGTTCCATCCGATTTCGATGATTGCGATTAAGGCTTCTTGCATCAACCCCTGCCCCCAATAGGATGGGGATAAATCAAAGCCAATCTCTGCCTTCGATGGTGACTCCTGATTCCAACAGTGAAATCCAGCTGTGCCTATGAACTCACCATCTGATTTATGGAATAGACCATACCTGCAACCCGAATCATCAATGTGGAATTGTATGATTTCTTCTGCTTCTTTTACGTCACGACAAGGCTCAATATCCATAAACCGGGTACATCTGGTTCAGCGAAATGCTCATATACAACCTGTCGATCCGCTAGGGTTAACTCTCTGAGGTACAATCGTTCAGACTCTACATTAGGAAAATAAGTCATGACGGAATCTCCTTAAACATTAAAAGTTCTTGATCGTGTACTGCCCTGCTTCACCAAGAAAATCACTTTTGGTTAACCCTTTTTCTCCGAGTAACATCCTGTAGTTCGATATCGTACCGTCATGTGAAATGATAAACGTATTGCCGCTCTGTTGCCTGCACCATTCAAGAAGCTGTTCAGCTAATTTCTTGAATCGATGTGCATCCATCTGATTAATACTTTCTTTCCAACAATCCAAACCCAATTCAACCATTTTTATGTCACTATACTGATTACTGAGTTCTTCCTTGGAATAGATCTGATCGCAGACGAAAGGAAAGAACTCCGGATTCTGAGGGAACATTCTTGGGCCAACCAGCGGGCTGAACGCAAGATTGGTGTTTGAGGCTAGAAGGAGTGCAGTTTCAATAGTACGTTTCGTTGGACTTACCAAAATGACGTCCTCAGGCGTAAAAACCACTTGTTTACGCAACGCTATGACCTGACTTTTTCCCAATTCAGTGAGGCCGGGGTGCAGGCAATTTAATTGGTTAGGGTAATCTATCAAGTGTTCACCATGACCATGACGAATAAATGTAATATCCATAGAACCTCTATTCCTGAATGAAGTGTTTGATACCTTTTGCATCGGGGAGATTAGTCAGTTCCTTTCTCAAAAACACAGGATATACTTCCATCTGCTCTAGTTCCTCCAAGGAAAACCATCGGAAGATTAGCTTACCGTTGTCTTCTAGACCATTGAACTCAACTTCGCTATATAGCTTATGGGCTTCCGGCAATGTGATGACATAATAAAAACCAACTTCATGATACTTCAGGCCATCATATTCAAAGAAATCTTCACTAACATATGCGAGCCTGTGCGCTTCTACATGAACAGCCAGTTCCTCCATCATCTCTCGCACAATAGCCGCTTCTGTTGTCTCGTTCAATTCTACCCGCCCTCCGGGCAGATTCCAGAAATCATCCTTTTCAGTCGTATGCAAAAGAACTCGTCCTTTATCTATCACAATACCTGCCACACGAAAGTTGAATTTGTTATTATGCTGCTCATACGATATATTTTTATTTTCTGAATTACTCATCTCGCTGACCATCCATCAGACAGTCCATCCATGAATCCCATGATGAATGACGGGATAATGAGTACGAGCAATAAAATCAAACTGGCTATGCCCCATTTAAGCAATGGTTTACGTTTCGTTTTTGCACCGAATACTAACAATAGAGCCGTTACAACGATTAATGCTACTTCAAAAAAAGCCATGAAAATAAACCTCCGTTATGTATTATGATTAGCAGTTTTCATATGTGCTCTAACCTGTTCAGCAAACTGAACTTCTTCCGTCTCAGTTTCAAAAAATCGTTTTGGAATCACATGCGCACTTGCCTTATTAATGAAAATAAAGAAATAGTGTTTTGTCTCACTGAAGCTCTCCAAACCTTTCCATTGTGTTGCACCTGAAGTCATATCATTGCTCCAGCGAATCTCCTGCTCTGAGATTTCTAGCTGATGATCACCCAGTATCCCTTTGCTCTCACTTGCCAATTTCTTAATTTTCTTTTTGGTTCGTATGTAGGTCATACCATTGGCGAATGTACTACAGAGTAGCGCAGCAATAATGGCTTGTACCCATGAAAAATCTAATTGTCTAAATATTATGGCTATAGCTACAGGCAGCACACATACAGCGATCAGCATCCCCTTCCCATACAGTTTAAACATCGCAAATTTGTTCATTTGCCAGTAATCTTCTTCTGTCAGCTGAATATGCATCATGTTACTAACTTCCTCCACTCGTTTTAATCTACCAATCTATTCATAAACCTTGCCCATATACATGATCTGAGCACATCTCTTCCATGGGTTATTCGGCTTCTCGTAATGCAGTAATCCATCCACCGACTCTTGCCCCCACTCGGCTGCCGCTTCCAGAAATGACGCTATCGAATCATTCTGCCATTCATCTGCATGATCTTTCCGATCCTTGCTTAATTGTTGCAGGAAAGCCATAAAGGTCACTTCATCTTCGACTTCATTTACAAGCTCAAATAACGTTTTTTTCATGTTGTTTTGTTCACCTGCTTTCGATAATCCTAGCACCGTATGGTTACTCCAGAATCTTTTCTAATTTGCGCCTTGAAGCCTCGCGGTCATAATCCGAATTGTCCAGCCATACCTTATCCATCTGAAGTAACCCATAGATTTCGGACTCCAACTTCTTTCTTTCCTGCAAAACCCGTACCGTACCCTGAACACCATGATAAACCTGCGCTTGCCCGAATCCCTGATTCGTATAATAATTAATGAAGCCCTCAGACCATTCTTTTGGTCTTTCACTGACCGCCTTATCAAATGTATATGATATATCCTTCTGGTCGATATAGATGAGAAGCGGATTCAGAGCATGAATGATACGCCCCAGTCCCAATACATACTGCACGTTCTGCTCTTTGGATTGATTACATTTGACAAGACCCATGGTCAGTGGATTCTGGATAAAACAACATTCAAATATCGTGATGGAATCATCATTCGTGCTTAACAGGTTTTCAGTGAAATTCTTCCACTTCTCGGTGATCAGTTTAACATTTTGTGCAAAAGAAGTTTCGTAAATATCCCGTCTGAATATATCCTGTAAGACATGGTCGGGAATATCTATTCCCCACTGTTCTTTCATTTTACGGTATGGAATCAGGAAACCTTGATCATAGGCAATCGCATTACTTTCCAGAATCTCTCTGTAATCTTCATACGTACTCAATAAAGCCTCGAATTCTCCAGCATGATAAAAAGCAACGCCTTCGTAATCAGCAGGGTGATCCAGGTTTCCTTCCTGAAATAGTTGTACCCGCTTGCCTTGACCTATCAGGATTTCGGATACCATCTTGGCAATCGTTGACTTACCTGAACCCGGTAATCCTTCAATGAGTACTAATCTCCTAGCCATCATTACATCATCCTTTATTTTGTGTGATGATATGGATCTTCCATCTATCAGCCACTATGCTATTAATCGATATCTGCAAAAATCCATTGCGCGTTATCGCCATCTTCTTTCTTTTTCCAAAACACCATGATATGACTAGCTTCCTCGTCATTCTCTCTTAATTCTGTAATCGTCACGACTCCCTGATAAAGCTTTTTTTGCTCTTGAATAATGATTTCATCCATTGAGATGATCTTTCGGACTTTAGAACCTGCCATGCCTGAGACGGGTGATTCAGGATCAATCAAACTCATATATCCCTTTTCGTCCCTCTCGTATAAATAACGCATTCGGGCATTCATAAGTTTGACGATTTCCAATTCATCCCCTGTATAGTTTGTTTCATCAAGGTACACAGGTGGAATGTCTTCCTTCTCTTGGGAAGTCGGTATTTCTTCATCCTGCTGTGCATCTTCAGTGTTTCCTTTGTTCTGACAGGCCACCAGAAGTAACAATAATAATGAAACTATCATTAACTTCTTCATATTCCATCCTCCGATCAGCAGTCGTCTAATCTTCCAAACCTCCCACGATCATGAGCTGCGTTGGGCGCTGAATTCCGACTGTTTTCAAACGTTTGATGATAGAATTACCTTGTTCTGCAAAAGCCGCATAATCTTCAAACGCCCTGGCCCGTTCCATATACTGTTTGCAGGCATTAGTAACCAATTGTACCATCTGCAAATCCCATGTTACCCGCATCCATCGGCTTAAACTGAATCTTTCCATGGC
Source organism: Paenibacillus sp. FSL H8-0079 (assembly GCF_037991315.1). Taxonomy (NCBI): domain Bacteria; kingdom Bacillati; phylum Bacillota; class Bacilli; order Caryophanales; family Paenibacillaceae; genus Paenibacillus; species Paenibacillus sp. FSL H8-0079. The sequence goes on along the minus strand of NZ_CP150300.1, from coordinate 1,819,278 downwards.
CCGCATAAGCAGCCTCTGCATGACGTAATGAATCCATATCCGAATCCATTCCGGTAATCTGTTCGATACCACTGAATAGTTCAAGTATGGTAGGAATAAATCTCCCCGATCCCGTGCCTACGTCCAATACCTGCCCTGCCCGATGCGTACTCAAATGTTTCTTCAATTCATCCACGGAACACACCATCCCGGTTATGACTTTACTTGCTTTTATTTTAAAAGAAGAAGACTTCCTATGTATGTAAAATTTTCTCTCAAGGTACATCATAACCCATAATGTGGGATTTGCGAATAAACGAAGTAAACCATCTCTGTTTCTATCGCATTTCTAGCCAAAAACACGCTACTCTGCACGTGTTACTGTTACATCATGCAAAGCGCGTGGATATCAGCAGAACTTTCATCCAACTTTTGTAACCGTCCACAATCTATCTAGCTATCTATTCAATAACATATTGATTATGCCGACCGCTTCAATCTGAATCTCCTTTTCTTCAGTATCCGCAAAACGGTAACTATATGTTGAAAAAATCCCCATATGACGTATATGTCCACCTTTAAAATGAAGCTTCTTTCCCTCACCGTCAATTGTCTGCGTAAACGGCCTGCCTTCATTCACATCATACGAAAAATGGATGTCATGTTCACTTGCGAGCCATGCAACAAAATCTTCTTCGTTTGGATTGGTCATTACTAGAATTACGAGCAGAACAACCAGCACAAAAATGCCCGCTCTTAGTCCCGCACCCCTCTTGCTAACGTGCTGCTTGTGCTCACGCTTCATCCCGATCACCCCGTTTCTTGAACAGAAATCTCTACGTTCTTCGCCAAAACCCAACCATTCAATCCATACGAGGATGAGATCACCATGTACTTGTATTTCTCCTCGATCAGTCGAGTTTGCAATTCGTCATAGGAATCATAGCTGACAGGCCAACCATAGCCTTTTCCCGACTCTAACAACTCGCGATTATAAGGGATAAAATGCTCTATATCCCACTCATCCAAATCCAAAATAATGCTGCCATGCAGCGGTGTATCAAACGCATGGGCCATTACACCAGAGAATATAACATCCATATTTTTCGGTACAGAATGACTCGAACGAGTGCTCATCCTGATCCTTTTGTTCTCTAAATCGACTTCGTAACTTAGTATGATATTGTCATGCAAACTTGGCATAGTACCTCTCCTTCTGGTGTGCTCATATATTAATCACCGTAATATTGTTTATAGTCTGAGACCCATTCCGCTTTGGAAAAATCAACAAAGTCATGCGGCTCGCACTGTCTAAGGTAAAGCAACTCTTCATGCGCCTGTTCCCCGTCTATTTTTTCCAGATAAAATAAAGTCTGATCATATCCCGCACCACATAGTAACTGCACATCAATATAACTACCCGCATCCTGATTCTTTCGTTTGGCTTGCCAGATCAGCGTGGTGTCCTCCACATTTCCGATACAGAACAACATAATGCACAACAATTTCAGAGTTTCGTTATCCTCTGAGTTTCGGTCCTCCATCTCTTGATGAAGCAGCTGTCGGATGGCCTCCCGGTTTACCTCATCAGGCTCCAATTCGTATAACTCCAGCAGTTCTTCCTCGTTCATCCTTGTTCTCCTTACCTACTTGAGAATGTTATTTAACTCTTCCGCTTTTTTCCTGCTATCCATTCTAGCATAAAAATAAAAAGCGATGATGTGCAGCCAATGTTCTCAGACATGATAAAAAGACTACTCACTCATGAGTAGCCCCTATGCATTCATATAACCTTACTCAATCTCCAGATACATCTCCTGATCTTGCAGGATTATCTCATTCATGTGTGCAATAGCTACTTGTGCCACAGTCTGATATGCAGCATATAATGCCTCTGTTCTCTGGAGCAAGATCGGGTCCTTCTCCAGATCCGTTGGCAGTACCTCACGCCACACTTCATCCACTCTGTTTTTGTCCGTGATCAGACTTTCTATCTGGTCCAGTACAGTTACCATTTCATATAAATGAAAAAAGTGCATCCCATTTTTAATTCCATTCCAGCTCTTGATCTCGATGATGTTATATGCCGAAAACCAATAAAACTCTGCCATACTCTTCGTGTGATTGTGATAGGAATAGAACAGAAATAAGGCTTGTTGCCCTTCATGTAACTGTCGGTATATCTCTGTTTTGGCGGTCATATCTCTGCCCCGTACAGAAACAAGCATCGGTTCAATACATAACCAGCTAAGTTGCTTTGAATGTATATCTTCTACTCGCACTCTAGCCTTCAATAACATCCCCCTCTCTGTTCAATGCTTTAAGACTTCTCTGGTGCTTCCACTGCCGGGTCATTCTCTCCGCCCATTCTGCGTCTGGATGTCTCCATTTTCCCTGTCGAAGGCACATGGTCAGACGCTTTAGCTAATCCGAATTTTGGCATGTTGGCGTATATGGTCTCAAAGGAACCTGACTGAGCCTTGTATGTCTCATGATAGATCCCTACGGTTCCATCAGAACCAATGGAACGGTTAAATCTTTTCCAAGCTTCCAAGTGCAGTCCACCTCGTGCGTATTTCTCCAATTCATCGTAAGAGCGCCAGTATTGTAGTAGCGTCACCCCACGCCAGCTTATAAAATACTCTGTACTCAGAAATCCGGTCTCCGGATTCATATACAGTTCTTTAATCATCGGGCCCATGGACTTAAAAACAGGCAGCCATTTATGTATAGCCCACAGACGATTGATCCTCATACCGATGATAAAAACAACAAATTCTCCCTCGATCTGAGCTGAATATCTTCCCTTATGTATGTTCGCCACGTTACCCCTCCTTCTCTTCAAAAACATTCGATTTCATCGGATCTGGACGACCCTTCCTATCCGCTCATAGGCATTCAGGGGAAACTCAAAACTCCACCGTTTGTGATATTCCTTGGATCCACAGCCATCCTTCTTTATGTGATTCTATGATGCAAGATTAACTGGAGACCATGGATGCCCATCTTTCGAACGCCTCTGTCGAGAAAATCCACTTTCAGATATAACTGTTGAGCCGTAATATTTCCTTCATTTACTGCTAAAATAATCTCATTGATCTCCGGATGGAGCTGGCGAACGAATTTAGGCAGTGCCTTCATTGTTTCCTTCGCATACCCGTTTCCTTGGTGTTCCACCGAAATGGATAGTGCGCGCACCAATATCGTATGACATGCATCTTTTTCTTGAGCGTACTCAGAATTTTTATGTAAAATAAAGAACCCAACGGGTTTCTCTTCATGAAGGATAACTATAGGATCTTTGTCCAGATTTTGGATCGCTTCCTCAATCACATCCGCAGGCATTGCAGTAAACTGAATCTGCTCCCCTTTCAGCGAGATATCATTCAAATCTTGATCATATTGCTCATGATAAAGAGCCAAACGAATGGAATTTCCCATTTCCGTACACCTCTCCTTTCATTTGGATTATATTCTAATGAGTCAGGTGGTAAAGCCACGCCCCGATATCTTTACCAAAGGCATAAACCAAATTTAACACAATGATAGATAATAAAAATGCCGCACTCTTAGGATACTTCTTCATCAGATCAGATAGTTCTATTATTGTTTTTTGCATGATAGGGTCTCCTTTTTAAATAAAAATTACAATCGTATTCTTCTACATTGTCACTTCAACCGAATTATAAAAGTTAATGAGATTAGGTGAAGTTGTGAACAAATTCTTGTCGGTAGGTGCGTCACTAAGATGTACATACAATCCGAATTCCTTGATATATTCTGCAAAATCCGGCTCTTCTTCATTGGAAATGGTTATCGTGTATACCTGCTCATCCAATGTAGGGAAACTCCATTTGGCCCACGCGAGCTCGCTTAGTCTCACTTCAGCTGAAAGCTTAGCTACTGCATATTGTCCTTCGACTTCGATTAATTCAGCGATAGAATACGTTCTTTTGCTGGACTCCGTGAAAACCAACTGACGATCTTCGTTTCCTATACTAATCTGTGCTACTGGACCAGTCATATGATATGACTTAACATATTGCATAATGGCTTCTTGGGCAGTATCGTACTTTTTCAAACGTTGGATCGGATCAATCTCTTTACTTGGTGAACTACATCCAGCGACTATAATCAACAGCAAAATACATATGTAAAACGTCCTTTTGATTTGTGTTCACGCTCCTTGTTATTATGTTTGTTTCTCTGCCATTAAAATTCTTACGATACTTGTCATGTTTTTGAATTTCATTCTGTTATTCTTCTGTTGGTAGTCCCACCCATGTTTTATTGCATATTGAATAAGGTTGGATATCAGTTTAGGTTCATAGACAAATATATCCCCTGTATCTTCCCAAGCCACATCGAACTCTACAAATGTAGAATTAAATGTATTTGAATAGATCCGAATAACAATATCGTATGCTTGCTCATCCACAACATACAAAAACAGTGTATCATTCACTACAATTTTGCGGACTTGTTTCCTGTATACCTTCAGGTAAATCCCTCCCTTACTTACACATTGCTACGTAAATCTTTATAAACATTCCATTCTGTATACAATCGTTTTAGCGCCAAGCCGGTTGTATGTATGAACTCTTCCATAGCTTCCATGGATAAAATATTTAAATCACCCAAGGGTTCATTGTCAGAGTTAACTAATAACTCAAGTTTCTCTCCCCTATACTGATACACCTCAGATTCTAGCAATCCACCTAAATCAAATGCTCTTCCCCTGTTCAGCTCATTTAACCATTCATGGGCCCCGTTCCAATTCCGTAGAATCATAAACTCCAGCTTCGTGACATCCTGTGTATAAACGCTTCTTCCATTGGGATGAACTTCATATGTAGGATAAATATCGAATGTCCACACACGGTCCGTATAGATATGGGCGATGTAACCGCACAGATATTGCATAAATTTGGGATCACTATAAGCTAACTGCTTGTTGGACTCGAAAAAGGTTCAAGCTCTTCGTCTGTTGCGAACCTTCCTGCCTCTGGCATGAGGTGAGTTTTTGCCTTTTCGGTACGGGTATTGGTTCTTACATGGATAGAATCAGGAGCGAGACTTCCCAGTAACAATTCAGGGGATGGCTCGGATATCAATTCGGATGCAATTGCAAAATGAACCATCGGCCAAGGCAATATAAAAACTCCTTTCTATATTGAAATGAATTTACATTAACAGTCTGAATTTTGAATCAACTGATTAAATATGTCTTTATAATGTATCGTCTCAGGAAATTTTTCATTGATAAACTTTATTTTACTCCAAAAGTCATCTTCACAATTTGAAACTGTGTCTTCAGCCAGGGACAATGCAAGATTGTGAAAAGCGTTTGTCATATGAAATATGAGCAAACTACTTCTTTTAGTATCCTCGACACCTACAACTGAGGGATATGCTAACTTGGATGAAATCACACGTATATCTAAAAAGGCTTGGTATATTAATGTTTGGTATGCTTTAATTTTGTTTTGTTCCATTCCTACACCTCTTAGTGATAATATCAATCTCATATAGACTTTTGAAAACAACAAGTATAGCAATTCTTTTTTTGTTTATCCCCAAATAAAAGAATTAAATTTTATATCCCAAAATGCACAATGCATCTCCCATTTATCTCAGCATACTTTGCCATGTTCGCAAGCGTGTATAATTCGTTGATTAATTGTACTTTGTTGTACATGAGTTTCTCGTAGTATCCCTTTTGATCTTCTCCATCAATACTGTAATTCCCTGTAAGAACAATCGGATCAGTCGCATGGCTAAATAGATCAATCCAGACTTGAATCAGTTGTTGAAACTTCAACAATGCATTCTGTTCTTCAATAACGGTTATTCCATAGTTGTTCAGTCCGCTACATCTCGTACAGGTGGACGGATTCCATGTATCCAACCATTGAAGGGAATCATAGATGTATGCAATAAATTCGTCTTCCAGGGTCGCATGTTTCTCTGGCGTTAACCCACTTTTATGTATCCTTCCGTGAGAGTCCCAAGAGTAGGAAGTATGGATATACTCGTTTACATCCGCTTTGTTCTCAATAACAAAATGATGCTTCGGCATGCTTATGCCCCCTCAAACACTTCACTCCCATAGACTCCTCTTAATTCATCATAACCCATGTATTGGTAAATGGAAATTAAAAAAGATCCTATCTACCTCCTAACTCAGGAGAAGCAAATCGGACCTTGAGAAAAAATTCATTACATTTAGAAAATCCTTCGTTTACTCAGAATCACTGCTCCTTCTTCACGATACATCGCTATAAATTCATTGGTCACATGATCATGTCTCAGTGTGCCCATATAGTCTGTACCTAGTTTCTTCGGTCTGTAATCGGAATCAATCGTGTAGATATTGAAGTGCACCTCATCTTCGTCATCTGACACATCGGTATTATCAAAAAGTGAAATCACTTCAGCTTCGCCGAGAAACCTAAATGGAGATGCCTGACGCTCTATAATATAAAAAGGATATGTGATGTTCTCTACCTGAACGAATTCCTGGTATCCCTTAAGCTCATCAGGTATGAGATCCATGTACTGCCTAGCTGCATCTTCTGCCTGAAACACACCTGATATCCACTTCAAATTCCCCTTAGTTGCTACGATAATAAACAAGCTATTCACCTTCTAAGTTATATTCTCTCTCTCTTCCACGCACAAAAGTCTGGGACAAAATCTGGTGGCTGCCAGCGATGTTGTCAATCTCAATGTTATATTCAGACTCAGTATATTCAATCTGATGTTGCGCATAATATCTTTTCCAGAATGAAACTGCTGCTGCATTGTTAGCAAGTTGCTCCACTTTGAATGTACCCTCAAATTGAGCAAAAACCAAGTCAACCGCTTGTGCTGCCAGCCCCTGTCCGCGATACTTTTTGACCAGGAATAGCTCTTGCACCGTATAATCCACATCTTCTGGCACATATGGAGGTGAGCAGACCAGTACGAATCCAATAACCTTTCCTTCATACTGAATCAAAAACGGATGTAATTCTTCGCGTTCCAGATATAGATAGGTGTTCGTTGGATCATATGTGCCTTTTTCAAGCAAATCTTCACCCGAGAACTCGGACAGATCATATAAATACAAGTTGTACAGGTTGAGAAACAATTCCTTTTGTTCTGGCAAAATACTCGCAATTTGTACGTTCATCTTCATTACATATCTCCCTTAGTTAATGAGTTAGTTAGTGATCCATACACGACCTTACCAATGTCCACAGCGCGTTTCCTGCGCCCTGCTTTCAATATATCCTTTCAACCCCAGCAGATATAAGCAAAGTTTGATTTAAACCATGAAGTAACCTTAACTGTCGTAGTGGAAATGTTTATTTGTGCAAAAAAAGACTCCCTATAGAGTCCGATTATTGTTCTAATCTTTATTTTTCACCAAGTATCCACTGGCATTTAGCCAACACTTATTGAATCAGATAATCAACTACAGGATATGAGATCACATTGCGATCTCTGTACATTGAAGCCACCGCTTCGGGATGGGTACTAAGAATTCCATTTTGCAACATCACCGGACGAAAGCCTCGCTCCATTGCTCCGTTGTAGGTGAATAGAACACATTCCTCCGCAGCAAACCCGGCGATGATCACCAATTCAATTCCATGACTCTTCAACACCTGCTCCAGATGAGTTTGCCAGAAGGCATTTGAAGCTTCCTTGGTAACGGTGAGATCCTTCTCCGTCACATCCACCTCGGGAATAATACGATACTCTTCCGGTTCTGCCTCCTCCATGCCCTCCACATCCTGCACGTGAACAACTACATGATTATTCGAGCGCAGCACGTTAGCCACATGGTTAATGTACTCGCAGGCATGGTCTATCGATCTCTGGTCCATCTTTTTCCGTACAATACTTTCTTGCATATCAACAATTAGCAAACCTACTTTCATCCCATCTCTCCTCAACAATAAATTTTACGTTGCATGGTTTAGTATCTTCCCTTGTTTACACGGATAACTTAACTTAATCCTTAAATAATTCATTCAGCATCCTGTCAGGGTTCTCCAGAAAGCTACGGGTAATCTGGTAGTGATCAGTATCCTCATAGGCTACCTCTTGAATATGGCTATCGTCAAAACTTAAAATTTCCGCTCCCGGATATCCCAGCAAAATCGGTGAGTGCGTCGCAATAATGAATTGCGAAGTGCCTGACAGATCGTGGAGAATACGCAACAAGGACAGTTGCCTTGCTGGAGATAAAGCGGCTTCGGGCTCGTCGAGCAGATAGATGCCTTTGGAACTGAAGCGGTTGACGAACAGGTTGAGAAAAGACTCTCCATGGGATTGTTCATGCAATGAACGCCCGCCATAATATTGAAGCGACTCTGGCATCTCATCCACATGTGATGCAAACTGATAGAAAGATTCCGAGCGCATGAAGAAGCCATTCGTTATTTTGGGAAGCCATGCCAGTCTTAAGTAATTCCCGAGCGAGGATTCCGAAGCATGTGTCTCATAAGCATTATTCCTGCCGCCCCCTGCGGTATTGAATCCACATTGATGAGCGATGCCTTCCAGCAGCGTAGATTTCCCAGAACCATTTTCACCTACAAAAAAAGTAATGTTATTCGTAAACTCCAAGCGTTCCAAGGATTGTATCGTGGGGATGTCAAAAGGATATTGGTCTCGTTTCTCGATCTTGGCCGACATGAGTTCTACACTTCGAAGGTACATAATCATCCTCCCATTATTCCTCTATTTCAATCTACGATTAAATTTCACAGTAATAACGCAAGTCCTTGCGCACACGATTCAATATCGTTTCACGTCCATTTCGCCTAAAATAAGGCTCCTTATTTCCCACTCCATCGTAACCTATTTCGGGGTGAATATGAAACCGTTTCAACCAAAAAAGAGCAAGCCCTAGGCCTGCTCTCTCTTCAGGGTTAATAGACAAATCTGCGCTGCGCCCAATAGCTGAATACGAAGATGGATACTTCAGTCAATAACTTGGCTGCGAGCAGCGGGATAATTAGTTTTTCATTATAAAAATACAGTAAACCATAGTTTAATAGCAGCACCAGTAGGACAAGTGAGAAGTATTTGGGCAAAGACTGCCGAACCTTCGAGGTCCGTCCTGCGGAGAACACGTACTTCAGATTAATCGTATAGTTGAAGATGGAGCTGCACAGTCTTGCTGCGACAACCGACAGAAACAGATTGTGCGTGAAATACTGGATGACGAACAGTAATCCAAAATCAATCAGTGCCGACAACACTGAAGATGTGCTGAACATCAGGATTGGCATATAGATTCGGAATGAATCGACCAGCGGGCGGAAATGAGAGGACTCATTGTGATCCAGATACACCGTATCAATAAACTCCTCTATAATTTCATACCCTTCTTTGTGTGCCGTTAACAGCATGTTCATCTCGTATTCAAACCTGTCCCCCGGAATTTGGTTCAACCAGTCCAGCATGGAGTAAGGAAAACCGCGTAGACCGGTCTGCGTGTCATATACTTTGGTACCTGTCGTGAGTGAAAAGACCGCCCGTGTGACTGTGTTGCCAAAACGGCTGCGTGCTGGGATTTTTCCACTGAAACGACGGCTGCCGAGTACAATTCCCGGTGTCGTTTGTGCGAGCAATACTTCGAAGATACGCTTAATATCATGTGGCAGATGCTGTCCGTCACTATCTGCGCACACTACACCGCCCTGAGGTCCGTACTCCTTAATATACTGAAATCCCGTCTTCAACGCCCTGCCCTTACCCAGATTGACGGGATGTGTCAGGACCGTACAGCCATAGGCTTCTGCCGTTTCAAAAATCCCACGGTAACCTGGGCCACTGCCATCATCCACAATCACAATGGGTCCAAGTTTAAATGTTTGCAGTTGAAGAACAAGATTCAGTAAACGTACATCGGGTTCATATGATGGAATTAATATCGTCATGATCCTTGTCCCTCCGTCAGATATAGAATGTCACTTACGCCACGTTCCTGGTTACGCCCCAGCGGGTTATTGACGACTCTGCCCATAAAATACATCGTGGATGAACCGCCACCGTCCAGATTGTAGGCTTCCGTTGCTCCAAGGCCTTTCATGACATCCGCCAGTTCTGCTAGAGTCATGCCACGGCTATCGTCCTGCCGTCCGTCCACCACCACGAAGACGTAATGATTCGGAGCAATCATGCCAATCGCTGTTCTTGGATTCGTATCCTGAATGGAGCGGTTGCCAAAGTTGTTATCGATTTTCACACTGCTAAAATCACTGACGATCTCGCCATCCTGAATCAGAATGGGTCCAAAGGATAACGTATTGGTTGCACCTTCAGCCAGAAGTTCTGAGGAAGAAATCTCATTCTCGTTATATGTTTTCATCGTACCGTCGTTGAACAGGGCAAGCGCATCCCGCGTTGGGCTGTCTCGATACAATGTTCCATTGCGGATAATGACACCATCATCGCGGAATCCGTAGTAATCACCGTTAATGGCAAAAATCGCATTATTGGCAGCGGCAATGTCCGATGTATTTTCAGTAATGTTCGTTCCAAAACTATTGTCTGCCAGCGCAGTTCGCAGGCTGCTTGCATCCGTTAGCTGAACATCAGCGACATAATACGTAATCTGATCCGAGCCTGAACTCGTCTGTACCTTTTCAATACTGACTTTCATATCATCACTTGAATAATTCCAATCATCTGACGTTGCACTCACTTCAGTTGCGGTGGTCGAAGTACTGCTGGAATCATTGTTGGTGCCAGTTGTTGCCGTTTCTGTGTTCTCATCCGCTACAACAACCTGCACATGCCGGATCAGGTAACGGTCAGCCAGACTATACAGGATTCCACCTACCGCGAGCACGATGACAAGTGTGATGATGAGCCATCTGCGCTTTCTTGGAGAGATGGGACTTTTATGTGGGTCTTTCCGGGTTGGTTTCTCATCAATCTTCATCATGTGAAGCTCACCTCTTCATCTAAGTTCTTAAGGCCATATTAGGCCGGATAGCTTAAATGAATCTGAAACCAAATGAAAGATATCAAAAAAGGTCATCCGTTTTCCCATTGAGGAAATCAGATCACCTTGATTTTTAATCTATACAACCCTAAAGGCCACTAATATCATGTACATATTCGTTCAACATACATATCGCATATCTTCAACAGGTCTTCCTGTTCTGTTATGCATCTGCAAAAAGAGCATCGTATGCGGGACAAGGCCGCTTTTCCAAGAATTCTGTTAACGCCGGTGGCTGTTGGGCATAGATATCCTTCAACGACGTGCCGTTGTAGATGTTGCCAATCACAACAGGGTGGCATAACTCACAGATGAGAATATCCCCGTTGCCGTGCAGGTGCAGCTGTTTCGTGCCATCCACACAATTAGAGAAATACACACCGGGTTGTTCACGCAAATTCAACTGTTCAGCGAACCGATCCATACAGGTAAAATAGAGCGTTGTATCCGGCTTTTTATGTTCTATCAGTTCCGTTACAGATCGAACGAGAGACTCTTTGGATACAATCTGACTCCAATCGGTATGCGGCATCTTAATGCTGTTCTGGATCTCATGGATGCGCACACCCAGGTCATACACCTTATCGCTAATGGCCTGCATGTTCGCTTGATTACCTTCAAACAGTAACGTTTCCAATACCGTTTCCAGACCGGCTTCTGTACACAAACGGATATTCTGCTCGAGTCTCTCATACATGCGAGGATGCACGCAGTAGTACGCAGCATAGGACTCCGCATCCGTATAATTGAACGAGATATGAATGTTGGACAAGCCTGCATCACGCAACGCGAGAATCCGTTCTTCTGTCAGCAGACTGGCGTTACTGTTCAATTGCGTATCAATACCATGTGCCGTACAATACTTCACGATCTCCAGGCAATCCTGGTATTTTAGAGTGACTTCCCCACCGGACAATCGAACTCGCTTGAGATGAGGCAACTCACTAATAATACGGATGACTTCCTGACTATCAATGCATGCTCCATCATCCCGATTGTAGGCGCAGCAATAGTCGCATTTATAATTGCAGTTCGATGTCACTCCCACCTCAAGCCCTTCCAATTCATATACGCCGGGGGTTTCCAGTTCGAGTGATTTATATTTGTTTTTGGCTATCAATTCGTTGTACCTCCTGGTTCCTTCATTCAATCCATGTTTTAATAACTTGAAGATTATAGCGGAAGGCACCCGGTTGACGATATGACATTATGTACGTTGGTTGCTGAAAACAAAAATAAAACCCATTTTCTTAATGATCGGGAGTGATATAAGGTAACCCCATAATCCTCTATTGTATGTCATCCATATTGAGCTCAGGATTATAGGCAAACTCATGGCTCGCCAGCATGATGAATGACACACGCCCATTTTGATCAAAATTCATGGACAACCCTTTCATGTTCTCAAATCCTCCTTCCAATATTGCATGATCAAATGACGGTATGACATAGTAATTGCCTTGTTTATTTTTCTCCATGACATATGTAATACTTTTTACTTTTCCTTTTTTAGTATCTATAAAAGCTTTTTTGCCGTATTGTTGGAAGACCTCCTGGACTGTACTTCCATAACCTATCCCTCTTGGCGTTTTATACTTTTTGAACTTTGCCGGGTCATCAATCATGATGCCATCCACAATGCCATATTTGTAATGAATTCTCATATCTTTGTACTGGTAGACATTCGTATAGTTGAAATAATCAACGTGGGGTCCAAGTTGCTGCTCAACCACTTCACGAGTACTTCCTAATTTAATCGTAATATCTTTGGACTTAATCTCAAATTGGAATTCATCCTCAGTAAATATCTTAGTTGCATGAGATGCAGGAGGTTCTTTTGAAACGGCATTACGATTGTAAGCCACTTCTGAGCTACTTAAAAAAGTCATCAATAGAATAAATACAGAATTCCTTTGTTCAACCTCGATCGCCCTTTCAAAAATACGTTCTTTATTTAATACGAGTATAGAAGTCTTCTTTTAAAATAGAACTCGGATACAGCAGCTCGCTCCATATTGCCTAACTCATCTGTTGTAAAATCAAGGCCACAATCTGAGTGTCTTCCACTGCCCATATTGCTTTACATATTGGACTCGTACATGCTTGCGCTCCGAATCTCCCTGCCAAAACTCCACCTCTTGTGCATTCACGGCATATAAACGCCAATGAGATGTAACAACACTAGGGTCACGTCTTATCTTTTCCTTCTGAGCTTCAATGGAACTATCCAACACTTCCTCGCTATCCAAAACCTCACTCTGATGCCCTGTCATAGCAACTGCTCTTGCTCCAGCTGAACGTTTGCGGAAATCATCGGCGCCCGCTTCATCTCCCCGATCCTCGGCAATTCCCCTTATCCGAATCTGTCTTCCAAGTAAAGGCCAGTAGAATGTCAGGGCCACATGAGAGTTCTCCTTCAACTGTTGCCCTTTTCGACTCTCCGAACTGGAGGCAAAATAGAACGTTTCGTCGATTACGTTTTTCAAAATCAATACTCTCGCATCAGGATAACCCTCTTGATCCACGGTGGAGATCGTCATAGCATGAGGTTCCTTCACTTCGTTCTCAACCGCCAATCTCAACCAATCCAAAAACAGCTTCCCCGGCCGATCCGGTAACTGCCCCATATCCCACGTTGGAAATGGGCCGGATAAAGATTTTAAACGTTGCAACAGTTCAATTGGTTTATCGCTCATGTCATCGCCTCCATCTTCTCTTTAATCTATTCGTTTATTTTAACAAGAGATAGGTTCGATATGTCCTCTTCCGCTAACGGTTTCAATGCCTTAAAAAAATGATGTTGATGTAGCCTAGTGATGGTCAATATAATCTCATCTTTGGTGACTGATTTTAATAAAATCAGATTAGGATCGATACTATAAAAGCCTGAATTCTGTAACTCATCGTTGAAATCCTGAGTAATTCTCACCATATCATAAGCCACAACTTGAAACATCTCTGCGTCTACCTTTACATAAATGTCGGATCTATATCCTTTACTCTCCGCTTCCCATGTAAGCAGATCATTGTCTTCTTCCAAATAAATACCCAAGAGCATCCGTGGTTCACCCATTCCGTCTACATATAACTGCACCAGATCACTTTATCCTCATTTTTTCCAAGCTCAGTTACTTTCTTAAAATTCATAATAAGTTCTGCTTCCTTTATTCCAACGTACTCTCCAAGATCTGGATTATAATACTGAATGATCTCTACCTGATATGTTCCGTTTTGTAACTCAATTCTATATCTGGCGCAATTATCGTCTGGTACGATACAATCTTCAAATTGGGCTGCCATGGTCAGACAGGTGTAGTCCACCAGATATAACTGATTATCAGTAACCTGAATGTATCCTTTAGCTCTTCTATAGCAGCTTTCAACGTCTATATTATTTTCAAAAGTAAACTCCGTTGTCCATGAATGCTCAACACCTTCATTAGTCATTTGGAGAACTAATATGTTTCCAACCTGCATCTCCTGAACAAAATGGTTTAACAGCACATCCAGCTCCCAGTCTTCACTTACGTACGTCTTGTATTGATCCGCGTTGACTAATGCAATAAAATTAGTGTCTCCGTATTCCATTCTAAGCCCCATGTGCCATCTTCTTAATATGTATCAAATAAACCCGACCTCAGATAGCTTCTATCCAAGATCGGGAATTTCCTGCCTAACTTTATCTTACAAATGTATTATAAACTCGCTCAGATTTGATAAAGTAAGGAATCCAGATGGCGCAAGTGATTACAGATTTAGCAATTTCTCTGATCGAGCTTCCATCTTCCAATTCTCTTGCTAACGGAATCTGGAGTAATAATAGGTAATCAATAATTCCAACAATCAGACTGAGACCATAGAGGATGATCATCAGACGGGGTAATATTGCTTTCTTGCTATAAAACGCAAAAATTGTGTAGACACTGAATAATAAAAACAGCGTATTGTACACCATCTCAAAAATAAGTACTGGACCCCATAACGGGTGATAGTAGTCCGATTGTTTGGAAGTTAGCATTTCCCAAGTCTCCGTAGTGAATGTGGGTATTATCTGTTGAAATAATTGCACTACAAGCAGAATTACCGTAAGAAATAATCCAATCTGGATGAGAATCAGCCAACCGCCCAATCCCGAGACGCCTAGTGGACGGTAATCTGTCTTTTGCTCTTCAATATGTGGTTCCACCTTGTAACACTTCCTTATGTAGTTTTGTTTTTCTGAGATGAGTCTTCCTCGTACTATTGCCAATTGAATCTACGGGTGCTTCACTCCGTTACTTCACGTGCGTTGTATGTATTTTCACACTCTTCTTATAGCGACCTCTCCGCCCTCCTCTTATATAGAATTTTACACAACTTCCTTATTGTACTACGAGTGTCAAGGACGAAGCATCCATTTTAAACCATCGTATTCAGATGCTGCAAAAGCCAAAAAAGACCTTCGCTATACTTCCACCATGTTCAGCAAAGTACACGTACGTCATAATGCTCTTATACAGATGCAGATGGTGACTCTGCATTGGGACTACGAAGGAGGATATGGATATGCCCAATCCTAAAGTAAAACTTTTACCTTTTGCCGACATTTCGAATTATGTCGAGGGCTTCGATATCGTTTCCACCCAGTGGGGCGGTGATGGCCTTGCCTATGTGCTGCTGCTGAATCAGATCCCTGAAAGAAAACGAGGTATGTTCGTCCAAAGTACATTGAATCAAAGCTATACGTACAAAGTGCTTATTGTGACAGATCAAACTATCGAGGAAGTTGTCATCTGGGGACAGACGTTCAATTATCATTACGTACAACCATTACATGATCATCTGCTGCTCGTCGGAGCACGGTGTGCGAATTACGGAAATGAAAAGTTTGATCTGAATGCCAAAGTGTGTGATCTGGACGGAAATACGATCCGCGAGTTTCTGTTGGGAGATGGTATCCAAAGTCAACAGGTCGCAGAGAAGGGAACGATCTGGACCAGTTACTTCGATGAAGGGGTGTTTGGTAACTACGGATGGAGCGATCCAATTGGATCAAACGGTCTGTTGGCCTGGGATGAGCACGGTAATAAAGTGTACGAAAACCGCGCAGCTGACATTGCAGATTGTTACGCACTCAATGTGGTGAATGAAAAGCAGGTCTGGTTCTACTTCTATACCGATTTTGAACTCGGTTGTATCTCAGGGGGAACCAGTGAACCCGACGTTACATTCATGAATCCAAACATCTCCGGTTCCTCCGGCTTCAGTACGGATGGTTATCATTTCTTGTTCGATGCCGGGTACGGTAAACATGGTACGTTTGTACTTAAGAAAATGGAGAAGCCCGGAAGATTGAGCAAGGGGCAGAAGATTGATTTGCTAAACGAAGAAAATCAGCCCTTCAAGCAGGCACGGCAGGATTTTCGCCAACATCGTCTGCTACTCAGTGAAGGTAACTTGTTGTACCAGGTAACGATGGAGGAGATTACTTCCGTTGTGGATTAAAGGAAAGGAGTGAAGAGGGTTATTTCTTAAAAGACAATCCCTCTTCTTCCAATGCGTTTCGCAGTTTAGGCATGGCAGATGGCCCGATTCCGTGCAGTTTCAAGATCTCTTTCTCCGTGTACTCCGCAAGTTGCTGTAGTGTTGCAATACCTTCATTCTCCAAGGCACGTCTGGCGGGAGCAGACAGCAAGGCTAGAAATCCCTCTGTCGGTTTACGTTCAGCTTCGCACATCGGACAGGTTGGGCAGTCGCTTTTTTTATAATACGAATGTCCTTGTTCGCATATTCTGAGTGTTCCTTTATCGTTTACCATATGGGCATCCCCCTCCTGAATCAAAGATTACAATCCGAACTCGGCAAAAACGGCTACATATTTCTTTTCCAATATCGTCCAGCGCTTTTCGGCTCCGTATTTGGCGTGCAGTTGCTGTAAATAATGCTTGGCTTCTTCCGTATCGCCGGCTTTTAGCAGGAAGCGGAAGGTTACTTCGCTTAAATGTAGCGCTGTCTTGTCCATATAATAATGGACTATATCTCTGGCACCTGTTAGCGAGTGTAGGAATGACATGCCCTCTTCCAAATGTGACACCAGTTCTTTAGATAGAGCGTCTGGATCGATATCAGGCGTTAAGGTATAGTGGGCCGGAGCGGCAGGGACTATTTCTCTGATTCGGCAGGTGAAGTGAGATACGAACTCCAATATGTCTCCATTCAATCCAACGGAATGCAACTCCGCAAGTTCGGTGGAATGAACACCACAATTAACATAAAACTGGACTTGACTACTGGTGTTATACTTTGCTCTTTGAATGTTGAACTTATATGCGAGGTTTCCATCCGCTTTGTAGAAATTCAGATTTTTCTTGGAATAGCCGTGTTTGGCAAATACGGGTTTGACTTCTGTACTGATGATCTTCTTAAAGAGTTCCTGCATTAGATATCACTCCCAAGGCAAAGTTTATTTAATACGTTGTTACCCTTTTTTGTTCAGAATCATGCTTGTTCAATTTTATAAAAATACTATTTAGCTTCTTCTCGCAGCATATAAGCCAGTTTGTACATCTCCGCAATGTCATGTCTACTCTGTTCCTGAAATCTTCGGATCGCTTCATCAATCTCTACCACTTCAACTGCAACCACCTGCTCGCCATCTTCCGGATTCAGTGGATCACCGACAAGTTCAACATCTCCATATCCGATGATTCGTACAAAATGGGGATGCGGGATATGCGGTCGATACGGTTCCAACGCACTGGATGTACAGTGGAATTGACCGAAAATCTGATAGGACCGCATTTCTGCTCCGAGTTCTTCCATCAGTTCGCGTTTTAACCCTTCCATATACTGCTCACCTGCTTCAAGCGTTCCTCCAGGCAGCTCCCAATCTCCATTATCCAGTTGAAAGACAACACATTGATCCCCGACAAACGGAATGATGCTAATATTACTCACCAGCGTTTCATCCACGATCTCGTTCAATCTGAACTCCGCCTCAATAATTCCCCAATGAATTGACGTACTCAGCGCCGGAAATAATTCCGCACTCAAGCTACTCATCCGCACCCGATCCTCTCTATCTAATTCCACTATTCTTCCAATTATAGTCGAAAACACAGAAAGAAGGCCACCTTCCCACCGGGAATACGTGACCCTCACCTTACGCTCTTGCCCTTAAGCGCTGGATCAGTATTCTCTCCGGACTCTCAGACCATGCTCCTTCTAATGCTGCACCAGTTTCCCATGTTCCAAAAAAAGGACCCGGCTACAGAGCGGCAAGATCCGCTCATCATGCGTAACCATCACTGCACTCTTGCCCTGCTCCTTCACGAGCCGTGCAATCATACCGACAATATCCAGTCCACGTTCCGCATCCAGACTGGCTGTCGGTTCATCCGCGAGCAGGACAGCCGGATCGTTCATCAACGCCCTTGCAATGGCGACCCGCTGGCGTTCCCCGCCAGACAGCTTCTCTGCATATGCCTTCCGCCGATGGGTCAACCCCACCGTGTCTAATAGCTCATGAACGCGCTTCTCCGCCTTGTTTTTTTCCGTTCCGGCGAGCTTTGCGACCACCATCAGTTGTTCTTCTACTTTCAGATACGGAATGAGGTTAGCACTTTGAAAAATAAAACCGAGCTGCTGAAGCCGCATATCGGATATCTCCTGTTTGCCTTTGCCCATAATAGAGGCCCCATCCAGTAGAACCTGCCCCTCCGTCGGTTCAAGAAGTGCGCCAGCAATGGACAGGAATGTACTTTTACCCGAGCCGGAAGGCCCCATCACAGCTACAAGTTCCCCTTCAGCAACCTCAAGATCCAGCTTGTCCAGAATCGTGCGTTTGCTACCGCCATCTTCAAAGGTCTGTGTAATTCCCTGCAATACCAATCGGTTTCTCATGCTGCTGTCCTCCCAATCGCATCAAGCGCATCAATTTTGGTAACCTTCCACACCGAGAATAATGAACCCGCCACAGACATGAGTATGAATAACATACAGGTCAGAGCGAGGGTGGACAAGCCTAATTGAAACGGCATCGATGCTGGTAGAATGGACTCGAACAGTCGAACCAATAGTACGCTAATCACCAGACTGCCAACCGACAGAACCAAGACTTGTAACGAAACACTACCCGCCAGATAAGCATTCCGCGTTCCAATGGCTTTTAATATACCGAACTGACTCGTTTTCTGAATCGTGATGACATAGAAAAATACCGCAAGCACAAACGCCGAGATGACATATAGAAAAGCGATCATCATGAGCAACGATCCCTGCTCTTCCTTATATCCAGGGATGGCCGATACGGCATCCGACTTTGTGATGACTTCCGTATTAGGCATGGCAGCACTCAAGCCGTCTACCTGCTCGCCTGCACCCTTAATCGCAATGGCATTGTACACCGGAGCATTAGCATTGGTGTCTGCTGAACCTTGCGAAGTTCGTGAACCTCCTTGAAGCGTAAGCCATTCCTGTTCATTCAGGAATACCACCGGAGAGTGACTGAAAGACTCATTTTGGACAAATCCACCAACGGTCCACTCCGTTCCCGAAGCTTGGTCTACCAGGACGGTGCCAATTGTGACGCCAGATTCAGACAACTTATGGTCCACCACAACCTGCCCATCCGTCTGACTGGTAATCGGAGATCCTTCGGTCACCGTTGGAGCAAGCCAGCCCTCCGGATTAACCATGAACAGCGTGACATCGATCTTTTTTGTGTCGCCGATTGGACTGACGGTTGTCATTTTCACACCGAGTGGCTCAGCGTTCTCTTGCCCCACCACGGAGCGAGCTTGATTAAGTTGATCCTGATCCACTTGTGACCGGGTAAATCGATGATTCGAATCCTGTTCCAGCACAAAGTGGGTTGCTGCCATATTTTTGACCGAAGCTGCGTTATCATACGCCAGCCCCTGTGCAAGACCTGTAACAAACAGTACCAGAAATGAAACCAGTACCATGATTGTAGCAATTAAGGCATACCGCCCTTTGGCATACCTCATTTCCCGAATAGCCAAGTACATGTTCTGTGACCTCCCTCTTGATAACCCAAGTATAGGAGGCGAAAATGAACGGCAAATGAATAACAGATTACATCTGCGGAAGTGTCACCGTAAAGACCGTACCCTCAGGCGAACTGGAAACCTCGATCGTACCGTCATGAATTCGGATTATTTTCTGCACAATGGCAAGTCCAAGTCCAGTTCGTCCGGAAGAACGTTCACGCGCACGGTCCACCCGATAAAATCGATCGAACAGGAAAGGCAGATGCACTGCAGCAATTCCGTCTCCTGTATCCCGAATCTGAATTACACACTGGTTATCTGTCTGCTCGGCATGAATCTCGATGCTTCTTCCCTGCGGTAGATGATTTACCGCATTGCCCAGCAGATTCATCCACACCTGCATGAGTAGCACTTCATTGCCCACTAGCTGGATGGATTCGGGTACCGAAATCCGAAGCAGTAGTTCTTTTTCCTCAAGCTGCCATTGCAGCACCTGAACCGCTTGCCGGAATTGATCTCGCAGAGAGAACTTTACTTTGGACAGATCTTCGTTGCCTTGTTCAAGGGAAGACAGGAGAAGCAGTTGTTTGCTGAGCAAAGAGAGATGACGGCTCTCCTCCTCAATGATCGATGCATAGTGCTCTCGTTCCTGTTCGGGCAGATCCCGATCCGCCACCAATTGGGCAAACCCCTGAATCGAGGTCAGCGGTGATTGAATCTCATGCGATACATTCGATACAAACTGCTGTCGCGCCTGATCTACCCTTTCCAATTCACGACTCATGGTCATGAAATGCTGGGCCAGCTGTCCAATCTCATCCCGTCTTGCGGTAGGCAATTTCAGATTATATTTTCCTTGCGCAATGCGCTTGGTCGCCTCGGACAGACGTTCAATGGGATTGACCAGATAGCGGGTACTAATCAGAAAAATCACAATACTAATACCTATCGTCAATGCTCCAATCAGTGCAAAAAAGATTCGCAGCTCACCGAATTGCAGGATTACATCCGGACGCATAAAGAGGGCATAATTCGCATTGCCTAGCTGTAGATGAACACCCACGGTATTGCTTAATTGATTATCGAAGAAACCGGTAATGAACGGTTTGCTTGGAAACTGGGCGACGCCATGGTATACCTCTCCATTCAGCACCAGTTCCACAGCTTGCTTGTCAAGATCTTTCTCACGGAATTCGCGGCCGTAGAATTGGTCGTTGCCTTTTCCATCCGTCACATAGATTTCGTACCCGAGTGCGGCCGCATTGTTCAGATAATCCTCCATCGTACCGGGTTGCTGTTCCACAAATTGCTTCATTTGCGTTGCGATGCCCACCAGCTTCTCATCATTGAAATCCTTGAGCTTCGTGTGATAGTAGATGTTGGACAAAAGAAAACCGAGCATGCCGCTGACCATAATCACCGCAATCGTAATGAGAAATACCCGGACGTACAAGGTCCTCAAGGTGCTTTCACCTCCATCTTGTAACCAATGCCCCGCACAGTCTGAATGACGAAATCGTCCGTATAGTCCGCAAAACGATCACGCAGCCGCTTGATGTGCACATCAACGGTACGGTCATCTCCTTCGTAGTCTGCTCCCCAGACGAGCCGAATGAGCTCATCCCGCGAGAACAACCGCCCTGGAAACTGGGCAAGCTGTGAGAGTAATTCAAATTCTTTCATCGGTAAAAAGAGAATGGATTGCCCGTCCGTAACCTCCACATTGTTACGGTCAATGACGATCCGGTTCATACGGATGATATCGCTGGATGTGCGATGGTACCGACGAAATAACGCCTTTACCCGATAGACCAGTTCTTCCGGTTCAAATGGCTTGGTTACATATTCATCTGTTCCTTTCAAATAACCATCTCTCTTGTCGGATAGCTGATCACGTGCCGTCAGCAACATAATTGGAATGTCGTAATGCTGCCGAATGAAATCACATAACTCCAGTCCGTCCATGCCTGGCATCATGACATCGAGAATCGCCAGATCGATCGGCGTTTCTTGCATCAGTTTGACCGCTTCCAATCCATTCTGCGCTTCATGGACCCGGTATCCTTCCTTGGTCATGACATGCCGCAGGAGTGCTCGAATATTGGCATCATCGTCTGCCAGCAGCAGATGTTTCATATGGTTGTCCGCCTTTCTATGTAACAAGTACATCTCACTTTGATTCTGCACAGATGGTAGCATAAAAACAAACGCATTAGCTAGTACATACGCGCTGAGACACCGGTCATGTTTATATTTCCTTAAATCTGGTTGACACTACTATGAGGCAGAATTATAATAAAACCATAACATATGAACAAACGCTCATATATTCATTTGTTGGCAATTAATTATTGTTAAGAATCATTTATAGCTACATCAGAAATCATATTACATAACGGAGCAAGGCTCCAAAGGAGAGGATTTTATATGTCCGGACATCATCACAGTCATAACCATGGGCACGATCATGGACACAACCACGCTCACACCACCAATAATAAGAAAGTGCTGTTGTTTTCCTTCATTATTATTACCATCTATATGATCGTTGAAGCCGTTGGTGGATTCATCACCAACAGTCTCGCGCTTATCTCGGATGCAGGCCATATGCTGTCCGACTCCATTGCACTTGGGATCGCTTTACTGGCGTTTACCTTTGGTGAAAAAGCGGTGAATACAGGTAAAACGTACGGGTATAGAAGATTTGAGATTTTGGCCGCCACGTTAAACGGAATTACGTTAATTGCCATTGCGCTCTACATTTTCTACGAAGCGATTGGTCGTTTTATCAACCCGCCAGAAGTCGCAACCGTAGGTATGTTAATCATCAGCGTCATTGGATTGCTCATCAATATTCTGGTGGCCTGGATCATGATGCGTGGTAGCGATACGGAGAATAACCTGAATATGCGTGGTGCTTATCTCCATGTCATCAGTGACATGTTGGGATCGGTTGGGGCCATTGCGGCAGCACTACTCATGATGTTCTTTGGCTGGGGTTGGGCCGATCCACTTGCGAGTGTAATTGTCGCGGCGTTGGTATTGCGAAGTGGTTTCTATGTCACCAAATCATCCCTGCATATCTTGATGGAAGGTACTCCGGCCAATGTGGATGTGAATGAACTGGTGCAGACCATCAAACAAGTCGATGGCGTCAAAGGCGTTCATGATGTGCATGTCTGGTCCATTACCAGTAAGCTGAATGCGCTGACCGCACATATCGTGGTGGATGGAACGATGGATGTCTATGCATCCGAGATCCTTGTTCAGAAGATTGAACATATGCTGGAACATAAAGAAATCAAACATGTAACGCTCCAAGTGGAGTCCGAGAAACATCTGCATGATACCTCGGTACTATGTACCGTCAAAGGCGACGCACCAGATGCTCATGCGCATCATCACCATTGAGATGGTTATAAAATAGAGTTGCAAACAAAAACAGGGCAGTTCCCCGGTGAAGGGAACGCCCTGTTTTTGTTTGCAGAAGTTCAGCTTTTTGCATGAGCAGAAAAGGAATAGCCTTTACCTTATCCGCAATCCTCTGTACTACTTGTATTTGTAGAGTAGCTTCTCTTTCTTCTGATCAAATTCATATTCCGAAATGATATTTTTCTCTTTTAATTCACCCAACTGTAGCAGTTGTTCATGAACATTCACAGGGGCCTTTTTTCTCTTACTTGATATGATTAAAGCTACAATTGAGAAAAGTAGACCATACAGGACACCCAGAATTCCCATGCCTGCTGCGGCATCTGAACCGTCTGGTGAATCGTCTAGAAAAAGAACTGCTATTAATAAAAAGTTAAGTACGTACCAAATAAGACTGACGATCGATAATGCTTTCAATGAATATTCCTCCTAAAGGTTATGTATGTCTCTATTCAAAATCAGGAGAGGTCGGTCAGAAGACTAAACATCAACCTCGTCCCAGTTTATAATGACGTATCCAGCTGAAACATCAGAATCACAATATAACTGATGTTGATTCCCAAGCTGGTCTTAACTTTCTTGATCTGATCTAAGAAATCTTCTTTGTTCATTTTTCCGTGTTCCAGCTTGGACTTCATCTTTTGTTTTTCTTTCCATAACATGTAGAACTCAAGTATAGCAAATACTCCCCATGCCAATGGATATACCAGTAACACTGCATTAGCAACTGACAATAGCATAAGGGAACCTTCATCCAAACCTTTCTCAATTCCTAGCTTAAAGCTTACATTCACGCTTAAGGTCAGAATGACTAATCCAAAACCTATGAAACTTAAATACGGTGTGAATTTGTTGCTTCGCATGTGCTCTTCCTTTCCGGCAATTTCTATTTGTCTATAAAGTTCTTAGATAATCTGTGGTTCTCGTTAATTCTGACCATCTTGCTGAGAGGAATTTCGCATAGTTTACTGGACTGATTCCATAGGTTCCTAGAGAATGGCCATCATTGATCTCTACCAGTTTCATATTTCCTTCTTGATCCACGCCAAAATCCATTCCATATGCAGCCGGTGCATCCTTAAAATCGCTAATTGCTTTTTCGATAACGCTAGCATCCAACGTTGAATCCCATACCCCTTTATAGCGCCTGATATCGAGAATTTCTCCGTAACGAACAAAACAGCGCCACTCTGTTTTGAAATCGACAATCTCAGAACACCATACGCTAGTATCCTCATTCTCCACCACAAGTCCAATAAAATCGATGTATTCTTTCACCACTGTTCCTGCAAACTTTTTGGTCGTATCCTTTGGTTTGATGAACACATTCCAACTTTCTTTATCTTGAAAAAGTTCATTAATCGTTGTACTCCACACTTTTCTTCCCAGGTAACCTGCTAAGACGTTTGGATAATCTATTTCTCCTTGTGTTCTTCCACATCCTAATTGTTCTAGACGCTTTCTTACATTGCCTATGCCTCCCACCAGTAGGCTTTCGGGGCTATTATCCTGGATCTCTCGTAAATCAAAAAACTTAATGGTTTCCCAACCCAATGAACTAAAGCCTTCATTAGCAATAAAAGCATTGACATTATAGAAGTCTCCATTGTTATTTGTTTGTATATAGGCTCTCATCGGATTCTCCTCCTCACTAACTTTCATTGTTACATAAAATGCAGCCATGGCATGACAAATACGTTTCATGTTTTCCACATTTAGGGTACCCTCTCGGAATAGTTGGTTGATCATCATCCTCTTCAATCTCAGACCATTGCAGATAATGATCCAGATTAACATTATATTTCTCGAAGGCATAAATCATCACCCTAAACTGCTCCAAACATTGTATGACCCAGTCTTTACGTGGTTCATAACTTAATTTCTTCCACCCTGCTTCGGTGATTGCAGTGGTAATCATGCGCAGCATAAACTCTTTTTCTTCATCAAAGGTGTCTATAGTCCATGGCATCTCATCAATATCGAAACCAACCGTACCGATCCCCACGACAGACTGATCTCGCTGTGCCAGCCAGATCGTCATTTCTCTCTCCCGATTCGACTTGGCTAACATTGACCCACTGATCGTAAGCACCTCTAAAAAAACTGACGTTAATCCGTTAGTCATGCGTATTGATTCAAACATAAGGTCAAGTTGCCGTGGCATTGATATACTATTCACCGTACTCAGCCCTCTTTTCCACTCCTATTCGTTTTCATCCGTTTCAGTCCAGATTGCAAATTCCCCGGCATACCTTACCTCCTACAGTTAATCTCCACAACTGACACAAGAGGAACAGCTGGAGCTGCTCGTGCAACCACTGTTTGATGAATCCACCTACCTGTCTTATCCTGTAGATGCCCCTATTAAATCCAGAAGTATATGGACGAAACTCCCATTAGTATAAATGACGACAGTCCACTATGAAATAGCCCTTGGGCATACATGCCAGGGCTCTATGTTGTTCATTTCATTTTCTTTCCACTGTTATCACATAGCTACTATTACACTACTTACCAGCATCAACAACGTTACGGGCGCCCAAATCCTTCGTTCCCATACACTTCTCGTGATCAGATTCAATATGGTCCCCAGCACCAAATAACCAACGACACACCAAATCGCTATATCTGAGAACGAAGACCATCGTGGTAAAAGTAAGCCTGATTTACTCAGAACAATGATACCCATGAATGCCAAAATCGCGATCTGAAATATGCAGGCAAAACGCATAGAAATGGGGTATTTCCCGGGAAACTTCCCACCCATGGCGTACTCTCCCCAGGGCACACCCGCAGCCAATGCAATCTGAAAGAGAATCACGATCAGAATCAGGACGATGAACACGATTGCTGACGTCAATACGATCATGACCACACTCCTACATCCATACTCATAGTGTTGGCTCTTCTGCTACTCTCTTGGGACATCCAGTGTAAAATAAAACTTGACCCCGCTCGGCGTGTTCATCACACCATAAGCTTGCTCATGCAGCTGCATGATTTCCTTCACGATGGACAGCCCCAGTCCAGTTCCCCCGGCTTGACGGCTGCGAGCATCTTCCTCTCGATAGAAACGATCCCATATCAGGGATAACTCACTCTCTGCAATCGTGGGCCCTTCATTTTCTACAGCAATGCAGACTTGGTCTTTCTCTATATCATACTGGATATGCATCTGAATGATGTTTCCTTTGGCACCATTTCGAATGGCGTTACTCAAGTAATTAAGGAGCACCTGCTCTATTTTTTCTGCGTCAGCCCAAGCATGTATGTTCCGATCTCCTTGAATCTGAATCTGCATTTGTTTGGCCTTGGCGAGTTGCTCCATCTTCTCCACGGACTCTAATGCGAGCTGGTCCACTGGGAACAACGCTTGATGCAACTTCACCGCTCCAGCTTCAAGCCGAGTAAGCTCCAGCATGTCCAGCACCAGCTTCTCCATCCGATCCGCTTCTCTTAAAATCGTACGGATATAACGCTCTCTTTTATTTTCAGCAATCTGATCCAGAAGTCCCTCGGCATACCCTTTAACAACACTAATCGGTGTCTTCAGCTCATGAGAAGCATCGGAAACAAAGCGCTTTTGCAGCTCTTCCATCCTGCTCTTGTATTCCATCTCCAGCACCAACTTCTCATTGGTCAATTGAAGCTCCTTCAAGGTACGATCCAGATTGGAAGAAAGACTGACTAAGCTTTCTGAGAGACTCCCCAGCTCATCCTTGCTATGAATAGATGAAATCGCCGAGAAATCGAGCTTCGCCATTCGTGCTGCGTTGCGATTCAACTCCAAGAGCGGACGTGAGACCAATTTGGAGAATAAAAACGAAAGAACCACAATGAGCAACAATCCTCCCGTAATACTGAAGAAAGCATAATATACCTCCAGTGCGCCAAATGCCTCGCCAAGCTGTGTTAACGGGGTTAAGGCAAATAGGTACTCGACCACCTCACCATTGCGCAGAATCGGCTGCACAAACACGAGATTGTGCACTCCGCTGACCGGTTCTTTCCACTCAATATGGATGGCTTCCCCCCGGTTCACCTGATCGTTATATTCTTGTGGCAAAGGAAACCACACCTTCAGTGCAGCTGCCATAATGCCTTCCCGGTTATTCCACTGCCCCGCTGCCGGGAGTAATAACGAGTCAATCGTTCCGTTTAACTCGATCACACGATCTTTATTCGCATTATTCGGAAGTGTTCCCACTGCTGGGGAGCCCTTCTTGTGAATAACATAGGGGGAGAATAACGAGTGCCCTTGCTCCGCATAGTATTCTCCTTGCACGGTTATACGGTCACCAGGCTGCAAGCCATACGCCGTTAAGGAAGAGATGTCCGGAAAGAAGGAGACCGCAATAGACAACGGTTGTCCTGTGTCTGTATGTATTTGAATACGGAAAGGATTATCATAACGCACCTCTCCATCCTTACTTAGAATCGCCATCTGCACATGATTCTGTGTAATAAAACTCCCCATAACCGTTGGTGTTTTCTCAGCAACCCATTTCTGCTGGGTGTAATCTGAAGCGAATGAAGCTAACTTTTTCCCTAGATCTGACGTTCGCTCATGCTCGTAAAAACGTTCAAAGAACCAGAAATGCCCTGCCACAACAGCCGCGAAAAAGACGATATAAAAGATCAGGTTCGCAACAAAAAGCTTAAATACAATACCTCTGGGTTTCATGATTCGACCTCAAACTTGTAACCGATGCGAAACACGGTCCGGATGTAACGAGCATCTGCCTCCAGTTTTTTCCGCAGGTTTTTAATATGCGTATCTACCACGCGGGAATCACCAAAATAGTCCACTCCCCATACCTGATTTAACAGATGTTCACGCGTTAACGGGAAGTTTTTATGTTTCAGCAGATGCAGCAGCACATCATATTCTTTATAAGACAGATCGACAGGCTGGCCGTTTAACTCAACCATACGTTTTCTTTCGTAGACCACCGTATTGCCAAATGTGATCATCGGATCTTCCTGTCCCACTGTGTTGTCCACACGTTTCATGAGTGTCTCTGCACGGGCAACCAGTACTCTCGGGCTAAAAGGCTTGGTCACATAATCATCAGCTCCGAGTTCAAAGCCAAGCAATTTATTCTCTTCCTCTGATTTGGCAGTAAGGATGATGATGGGCACGGTGGATCGTGAGCGAATCTGACGACACACATTCCAGCCACTCACCTTCGGAATCATCAGATCAACAATAACGAGATCCGCTGGACCGGTTTCAAATAACTCCAGTGCCTCTTCCCCGTTAGCTGCTTCGATCACATCCCAAGAGGATTGCGTAAAATAATCGCTTACCAGTTCACGAATGGATTCCTCGTCTTCTATTAATAAAACGGAACGTCTCACAATTTTCCTCCTAAAAACACATGAATCACACAACTGTTATGTATTATAGCAACAATGATAATCATTTTCATTAAAAACGCAAAAAGGGGATGAAGGTAATCCAGCATGTTTCTTTCACTTCATAACTCATCTCGTTCCTCTTCTGCTCGGAAGCGCTTTGCTATGTCAAAAAAAGGTTGGATCAGTCTGACGTTAGTTGTCCTTCTTCTGTGCGGGTGTTATCTGGCCATGATATTTCATCTGCAACCCAGTCGTAAAGACCCCATCCTGTTCAACTGGTTTGGCTGGTATGATAACGAATCACTGATCCGTTCCATAACGACGATTCGTCTACCACGGATTATAACGGCAGCTCTCGTTGGCGCTGCGCTTGGCATAGCTGGTTGTCTGTTACAGTCGCTAACATCGAATGATCTAGCCGATCCGGAAGTCATGGGGATTAATCAGGGCGCCAATATGGCTATAGCTGTGCTGATGGTGCTGCTCCAGTTCCAGACGTTCCGTTTCTTCACCGTTACAGCTTCCATGCTGGGAACAGCGCTTAGCGGCATATTGATCTATGTACTCAGCTTACGCAGTCGGTTCAGTTCCAGCAGCGTGGTGCTAACCGGACTCGTCAACAGTCTGTTCTTCAGTTCGATGACCACTACTCTGATCATCTTCCATGACACGGACCTGTATCAGCTTCTTCGTTGGATGGCTGGAGATCTGTCTGGCATGTCCTGGGACGATGTGATCTTCTCCCTATTCACTCTTGTGCCTGTATGCATCGTTTGCTGCTTGTTCGCAGGCCAATTGAATGTGTTATCCATGGGTGAAGATACAGCCATCTCCGTGGGACAGCGGTTAACGGTCATTCGAACCGGAATCATGGTTGGCATTATCGTACTGGTAGGTGCAGCAACCGCTGTATGCGGACCGATTGGGTTCATCGGTTTGATGGCGGTACATATTATTCGGACTCTAGTCGGTATTAATTACCGAATTATTGTACCTCTTGCAGCGCTTACGGGCAGCGTTCTACTGGTATACGCTGACTTGATTGGACGCATGCTTTTCTACCCGCTGGAATCACCTGTAGGACTAATCACAGCGTTCATTGGAGCACCATTCTTCATTGTCCTTATGCGCATGCGTGGGAGGAAGAATTCATGAAAAGTTTGAGAAGTCTAACCTTACGTAGCAATAGTTATCCGGTTCTAATGACAACAGTCCTGGTCATGATCGTATTGGTATTTATTCTATCGTTACGTTTCGGGGCTACCCCCGTCACATTCAGCCAGATTATAGCCCAGTTCCAGGCTCATTCAGGTACCATCTACGAACTTCGTTTACCACGCGTCCTCTGTGCCATTCTCGTAGGGATTTCTGCCTCTGTGGCGGGAGCCATTTTGCAAACGGTACTTCGTAATCCACTTGCATCCCCTGACGTCATAGGCGCAACAGCGGGTGGCGGACTTGTCACGGTCGTCGTCATTCTGCTCGCACCATTAACACCGGCGATCTGGCTTCCGTTTTATTCCATGGCGGGTTCCGTGGCGGCAAGCCTGATTATTTTCCTTTTGGCTTATCAGCGTCAGGGCAGTTCCATGATTCGGCTCGCGCTCGTGGGAATTGCCGTTAGTTCGGCATTACAGGCCGTTATTAAAATGTTGATCGTCAAATACGCCATGAGCTCCAGTCAGGCACTGGTCTGGCTCAAGGGCAGTCTTTACGCACGTAATTTGCAGCATGCCGAGCTGTTATGGCCTTGGACGGTTGCGGGACTCGTAGCCGCCATGCTGCTCGTGCGATACCTGAATGTGTTGAAGCTCGATGAATCCGTGCTTGTCTCATTAGGCACCCGAATTCGTACTGTCCGCACATCACTGCTAATCGTGGCATTGGCCTTGTCCGCAAGCGCTGCCAGCATATCGGGTAATCTCAGCTTCGTTGGACTGATCATTCCACATCTGTCTCACAAGCTGGTGGGTGAGAACTTCATCCGTTCACTGCCATTTACCGCAGCTCTGGGTGCGTTACTCGTCATGCTGGGAGATCTCATCGGCCGTGTTCTCGTACCACCGATGGAGATTCCGGTCGGCATCATTACATCGTTAATCGGCGCACCTTATTTTGTATACCTGATCATCAAGCAAGGAAAGAAGAAATAATTACACATGGAGGACTCATACACAATGAATCGTAAATCATTACTTTGGAGCTTTATCCTGATCATGACACTAGTACTCGCAGGCTGCGGGGGACAGACAGCAGGAAACACTGCTGGAGTTACCGAAGATACCGGGCAAACAACTGCTGCTGATAATTCGTCGGCTCAAGGCGCAAACGATACAAATGCAGCAGGCGGTCCATCTATTACATCCAATACAGATGGCTCTTTTGTCGTGAAGAGTGCCTGGGGAGAAACCACTTTGCCTAGCTCACCTAACAAAATCGTAGCACTACACTTTTCCTTTACGGATGAATTAGTATCGCTGGGAGTTACTCCTGTGGGGATTGCAGGCTCTTATAATGCGGAAGTGCTTGGTTATCTGAAAGATAAAGTTGAGGACTACACGTTTGTAGGTAATCACCAGCAGCCCAATCTTGAAGTGATCTCTGCACTCCAACCTGATCTGATTATCGCCAATGCCGATGTACATGGAGCCATTCGTGATGACCTGGAGAAAATTGCGCCAACCATCGCGCTCTACACCAACGGTTATGGAGACATGGAACAAAACTTCGCTGTGCTGGGAACGTTACTTGGCAAAGAAAAAGAGCATGATCAGGTCATGAGTGATCTGAACCAAAACATTGAGCAAACTCATTCTCAAATGAATGGCACGCCTAAAGTCATGGTCGTTAAAGTGCTGGAGAAAAACTTCTACATTTGGATGAAAACGTCCTATATTGCTACTTTGCTGGAGAATATCGGTGCGGAGTACAGCTTCGATGAAACCAAATCCAATCAGCAACAAACGCCGGGCAAGATTGACGTTGCAGATGTAGATCTGGAGACGCTCGTACAGGAAAATCCGGACTACCTTGTCATCTACGGCGCCCAAGCCGACCTCGACAAGTGGATGGGCAATAGCAGCTTCCAATCCATCAACGCGGTTAAAAACAACCACGTCCTGGTTGTAAATGATGAAGTATGGGCTTTGGGTAAAGGCCCGTTGTCTGGAGCGGAGATTCTGAAGGAAGCTTTGCCGTTCTTTACGAAATAAGCGTTGTAATATAAGCGTTGCGTAAAAGAGACTTTCGCGAATGAAAGTCTCTTTTGTATTACATCTTTACCCATTAAGCTGAGTCATCATTTCTTTCATATAACGTGTTCCATGGACTTCATTTTTGGGACTTACCATTTCAATGTGAGCTAAGTCATCCGGTGTCAGTTCAATATGACCATTCCCATACACATCTGCTGGATCTAGGAGTGTAACGCCAATATCCAGCGCGTGATGTATGCTCTTCATTGACTCCTCGTCATTGGTTTCCCCGTACATCCCCGGAGACATGCCCATAACACCCAGTCCAATCGAAGATACGACGATATCGCTATTTCCCAGCAATCTTTGCTTCATCTCTTCATCGCTCCATCTGTTAATATTAGTCTTTTTCGATGCTTTCCATTTGGTCTAGCAGCTTGCTTTCTGAAGGAAGCTTGCCTGTTTCTATGTCTTCATAGATGGTCAATTTGTTAATCACCGCTGCAAGGGCTTCGGCAATTTTAAGTTGGCGGCGATGTAATTCTTCTTGATATTCGTGAAGGATCGCTTTCCGTTGTGGAATGGTTGAATCCCCGTCGAGAAAGCCATGATGCTGACCCCTCCTTTATTTTCATTTTTGGAAGCATTTGGCCGGTTCTTTTACATCCTAAAGCTTAATGTTCACATTAAGGCAAGCACAAATTTCAAAAAAATAATTTAATTGACTGACGTTCACTATTTTTTATCAAATGGAGGACATCCCACACGCTTCATTGCTAGGAAATAACGAATAGAGGAGATATATCGAAAGATCTATGAAAAGCTGATATTTAGAGGGGAAAAACCTGGGGATGCTGGACTACTGTTTCTCTTAACTTAATCGCTGGGTGCCATAAAGTACCCGGGCTTGATCACAGTTCAATGGTTCGGTAACAGGTACTTCCAGGAAGTATTCAAGTTGCCACTGCTGCGTTTTGAGAGCCTGCTTACTTGTTGGATTGTCCCAGGGCGGATATACACGTATAGCCCGCTTGCCACCTTCGCCTTGATCCGATAGGATATCTCGCTGTAACAATACATGCTTCGGAAATACAAACTGACCAAAGTGGCTGCCTGCGCGCGTACTAATGACATACACATCTGCTGGATCTGCTATGTCATATGGCTGTGTCGATCCATCTTCACTCCGCTGCCATAGGGTAACAAACTGTCCAATCTTGGTTGGCGTGGTTTTGGCCACACGGAATCGAATGGAGAGAGAATTTAAGGTGAACACATATGCCCCATATTCTGCATTTTGTTCTTCTTCATGTGGTTGAGAGCAATCAAATCCACACTTGTCATAGATAAGTTCTTTACTGGCAAGTAAGTCGCCATGATGCATATCGAAGGTCGTCCAAGCATTCGGACGATTCAAACTATTTTTGTTATCCAACTTGTGATATCTCTCCTGTCTTGTATAGTCTGATCTAAGGCATTTGCGATAGCTGTAAAAAATTTGCTAGTTCAAAATTCATGACATAATCGCTTCCATTCCTGCCATGCTTTCAAGTATTCAGGCAGATCATCCGGATGATGCTTGTTACTCAGCCCAATTCTGCAATACAGATGGACCAGAGCTTCCTCTATCAATCTGGATTTATCCATATCAACTTGCTCTAAAAGTTCGAACGTAGCAAATAATGTTTCGGTGGTGATATCATCTGGCGAAGAGCTAAAAGCATACAAAAAATCATAGAGGATAGGTCCAACCAATGGAGATGGGTCAATGACGCCGATGAGTTCATTTTGATCATATACAAAATTATGAACCCCCGTATCGCCATGTAAAAGAAACTTCTCTTCTTGCTCATGAAACAGGCGATCCACTTTGGATTGGACCAGATTATAATCATCTGTCGTTAAAATACTTCCGATATTCATCTTTGCTTCATGAATGCTAATCTGATTGAATTCTTTCCAGGTCCTCTGTGGGAACTCTGTTCTACCCCATGATTCCGTATCTGAAGAACACACATATGTATTGAACAGCTCTTTCACCAGACGAGATAACCAGTCTCTTTTTTGTCCACAGTTGAAATGAGTCGTGCCCTGCATATAGGTATAAATAAAATAAGTGTTATCCGGATCAGTCAACAAAACTTCAGGCAGTAACGAAGAATTCTTATACGTGTCCAGGAACTGCTGGGCAATGTGAATCTGCTCCGGTTCATCCGATTTTAGAATATATTGCTTATTCAGATTCGTGCTCAACCGATAAACACGTCCAGCGGTGGTACCTGACAAACTTTGAACTCCAGTGATTTCTTCGTTGATATGATGCATCTTGAATAAGTCATTGATCTCATTTATCGTTGGATTGATTAACATGTGGTTCTCCTCATAATAACTAGGATCTTATCTCATTTGGTAAACATAAGGTGAGTTTAGATTCCAATTGCACAGTGGGTTGGGTTATCTTTCAAAATGGGCTCGTTCTTCTTGGTTGGAGCTAAAAATATAATCTGGGTACTGGTTTGCCATGGGTGGAAGCTGACCCTCGGGGAAAAATTGCAGATCCTTCATCTCTTCATTATCGGGCGTGAGTTGCCCGTATTTGATCCTGCATTCAAATACGATAGTCAAATATTCAACCTGATGACCATTACTGTATGTAAACCTTTGTTCTTCACCCCCGTATACTCCGATAATCTTCTCGGGTTCAATAACAAGGCCTGTCTATTCCAACGACACTCTCACCATCACATGGGCCGATGTCTCACCAGTGCGATTACCCCAGGGATGAAGTCTGTTCATTGTGTTTTTTATTTCGCTATTAATCCATTTAAAGATGAAGTTTCTTTCTCCGTTAAATTTCGTACAGGATAATCAAGCTTAGCCCATAGCCTATTAATAATGTTATCATCATTCGTTCTACCTTTAAATCCATTTGAAGTTGTAACGATCCCATTCGCATAGCTATAGATTAATCGGGTACCGTCTGTTTTATTGAAAAGGATTATATAATTTCCGTCTAATGACAGTGAATGATCACTTGGTTTGATTTCACTTAAATGTTCTATCACTTCTGCAACGTCAGGTTTCCTAGTTACTGCCATCACTTGAACTTCATTCTTACGAATACCTTCACTATAAATCTCAGCGCTAACGATTTCATCAGGATGAATGGATATCATAACTTTTTCTCTAAATATTAAAACACTAATTATTAAAACAACGATGCACACAAAGCCTATATAAATGAACGTTTTCTTCTTCACCGCGCCATCTCCTACGATTAAATTTGCTTCTATTTGTATTTCCTAGAAATCTATAAAGCGATTTTCCAACAAGCGATAGAGCCGTTTAAGGAATTATGAAATTAGCTTTTGGAGCTCGCTGGCTGAGCATAACGAACTGATCTTCTTCAGATTTCTCAGATTCGATGTCTACAAACTTGTTATATCATACAGCAAAACCTGCAGGTATCTTAAATATCTCATCAAAGACATTTGATCTAACCTCCTCTATATGAAAAAGAACATCACTATTGGCGAAAGTAGAGCGCAATGCTTGAATATTAGTTATCCGATGCTATGCCTTCTTGGATTCAACTATCGATTGAAAGTTAGCAAAGCGGCTTATTTGCATTAACATCTAGCACATAGTCCATACCTATATTTAGTGAAATTCAACCTATGCTTTAACTTGGATTGAAAGAAATCTTGATGATCTTGCATTATTCTAAAATATCCAAAAACAGGATGCTCTTCTGATAAACCAAATACCTCGCGGTATTCCTCTAATGACACTTGATGAACTTCCTCTTCACCAATAATGACTGGAACATCTGCACCCACTTCACTCCATTCAACCGATCTTGTTACATCAGATTCCTCAAAATAATAGGGTGAAGTACATTCTTCAACGGATAAGTTTTTACTTTCAGCAAGTTCAATGGCCTGATATGAATCATGACTACTACCGATGAACATATAATAGTCCCAACTAAAATGCACAAAAAAATGATCTTTGGCATACAACTGACAGTCCGCATAATTTCTTAATATCATCTTACATATCGTGCGAATTTCAATAATGCTATACGTCATATCTTCCTTAATACCGATGTCGCTAAATTCTTGTTCATATAACACAGATCGTTTATCTTCTTGTGAGATCGATCGATCCGATACTTGAATAGCCCGTAGAGTCTGCTGTTCTACTGCCTTTAAAAACTCCATGATTGTATCTATGTAAGCATTTTCAACGATAAGATATTGTTCAAAAGTGAACACATTCCCCTTAATTACCTTTCCAATTTCGGATGGGCATGTCCATTCATCTAGCACATTGTTGATTTGCCATTGATAATTCATTTTAATTCTCTCCTATAGGTATCATTTGTTCTACTGCTCTTAGCCCAATAGAGCAAAACTTTAATACAAGTCATTACATTTCTTCTTATACATTAACCTCGTCCCAGTGTATAATGACGTATCCAATTTGAATTAAAATCAAAAACAGATAACTTATACTTACAACGAGACTGAATGTAAAACTTTTATCGCTAATCATATACTCTTCTGTACTGATCTTACCATGATGTAATCGGGATTTAAGTCTAGTCTTTGTTTTCAATATTAAATATACCTCTATAATTCCGAATACTCCCCAGCCCAAAGTAAACAGCAATAATCCAGCATTTGAAACAGACAATAGAAAGAGTACGCCCTCATCCGAAGACACTTTAAATCCAAAACTCAAATTTACGACTAGGGTTAGGATAAATAAAACAATGCCAATGTAACTATAATACGGTGTGTATTTTGAACTTCTCAAGGTCACTCTTCCTTTAGGGATATTCTCACTCATTTTTCAAAACCAAAAATCGTAAAACTCTTCCGAAAACCAAAACCATAAAATCCCCAGCATCATCATAATACTTCCAATTACTTTTAATAGCACTTCTACCCATCTTGGAATCTCACTGCTCGGTGGATTGTCTTCAAATTCCCAATTGGGTTTAATACGTCTGTATCTCAAGAGGACGAAACACTTATATAGAATATCCGAAAAAAAATAAACGATTACACCCATGAGAAACATCGGGATTGATATATAACCAAATGTACTGCTGGTCCACTCCATATCGATCATTTCTATTTTATTTCGATACAGGTTCAATGAATTATCTATCAAAATGAGCTCGTTCTTCTTGCTTGGAACTAAAAATGTAATCTGAATACTGGTTTGCCACGGGTGGGCGCTGATCCTCGGGGAAAAACTGCAAATCCTTCATCTCTTCATTATCCGGCGTGAGTTGACCCGATTTGATCCTGCATTCAAATACGATAGTCAAATATTCAACCTGATGACCATTACTGTATGTAAACCGTCTTGCTTCACCCCCGTATACTCCGATAATCTTCTCGGGTTCAACAACTAGACCTGTCTCTTCCAGTGCCTCTCTTACCATCGCTTGCGCCGGTGTCTCACCAAGCTCGATTGCTCCGGCAATCAGTCCCCAGGTTGATTCATTATATGCCCATACAGCTCTACCTCCGTTTTCTTCTTATATTTTTTCGTCAATAATATGCTTGCTGTCATCTTGCTGCTTATGGTGTTGTTGCTTTTTAATTTCAGTTTTCAGATAGTGTACTTCTTTAATTAATATATCCAACTTTTTCGATGTTTTAGATGAATCTATCGCATAACGTACAATTGCAGCAAAGATAAGAACGACAATTAAACTTATAATTGAGATCACTAAAGTCCAGATAAATTCCAAAATGGTGTCCAACTCCTTGCTGTCAAAATAATAAATAGTAAAACTCTTCCGAAAACCAAAACCATATGATCCCTAGTGTAACCATAATGCTTCCTAGCACTTTTAAGATCACTTCTATATGTTTAGGGATATCACTGTTAGGAGGGTTATCTTCAAACGCGTGATTTGGTTTTATTTCTCGATATCTCATCAGAACAAATATTTTGTATAGAAAATCAGGAAAGAAGTAACACGCAATGCCCACGACAAATACGGGAGTAGATAAATAACCAAAGGTACTGGTGGTCCATTCCATCTCTATTTCCTTCATCCTCCTTTTTCCTTACTGAATTCCTGCCGTACCAAACGTATTTTCGATGGCCTGTTTATAATTTTCCCAACCAAAATAAAACGGGCCTACCTGTAGGTTCTTGTCGTTCAATATGAAATCTCTCCAGATCACAATATCATCTTCCCTATCAATCTTTACAGAAATAAATCCACACTCCTCATCTCCACACCAGGGACACACTAAAATGGGATATCTATAATACATGGATTCATGTGGTTTCTTAAGTAAAAAATAATCAATAAGAAGCCTTTGATATTCATCGCTTCCCCATCCGAGACAAGGTACCAAATCATGTTTTTTCAGCCTTTGATAAAGCGATGTACCATCAATAATGATGTCAGCAAATTTCGTGTTTTTATTCCCATCCTGTTCAGGATCGAACTCGTCGTATCTTGAAGCTAATTTCGTTTCTAGGGTGCTAATCTTCACTACATTCCCTCCTATTTTGCTTCTTGACCTCTCTCATTCTTCCTCTATGA
Source organism: Paenibacillus sp. FSL H8-0079 (assembly GCF_037991315.1). NCBI lineage: Bacteria > Bacillati > Bacillota > Bacilli > Caryophanales > Paenibacillaceae > Paenibacillus > Paenibacillus sp. FSL H8-0079. The sequence continues at coordinate 1,780,734 of NZ_CP150300.1, read as the reverse complement.
GAATGTCAGCACAAAGAACATTGGTTAATAGTACCATTTTATTGAAATTAAAATAAAGGAAATATACTTTTTAAATTCATTAACGGAACCGCTCTTGTTAAATGTACATTTAAGACATATTTCGAAAAAGGATCATTTTTACTCAAAAGTCCATTGAATTAATCCGTCCTGCTACTTAAGATAAGCAAAGCACCTAAATGAGAATAGATATCAGTAGAAGGAGTGGCAGATGAATGACATTTACTAAAAAAGGCTTTTCTATAATTAGCATGATCTTTGTGCTTATCTTCGTACTTACTGCATGCGGCGGGGGAACTGTGAAGGAGGAGGCTGGGGCGGTACAAACAGAACAAGCACCGGCATCATCTGAAAATACATCTACAGAACCGCGTACTGTGGAGCATATTCTTGGAAAAATTGAAGTGCCTGCCGAGCCTCAGCGTGTTCTTGGATTATTCGTTGAAGACGAGATGAGTGCACTTGGTGTTAAACCAATTATGCAGTACTCAAGCGGGACCTATTACCAGACCTATCTTGAGGATTATTTAAAAGATGTACCGAAGTTCGACACAGCTGCATTTAACTTTGAAGCAATCATGGCGGCACAGCCAGATCTCATTATTCTGGGCTTCCAAGGTTGGGCAGATGGCGGCACGTATGAGAAATTGTCTAAAATTGCTCCCACCTATGTATTTACAGGTAGCGAAATTCAATACCCTCAGAACTGGAAAAAGAACCTGCTTACTGTAGCTGATCTACTCGGAAAGACAGAACAAGCACAAGACGTAATCAAGAAGCGCGAAGCAGAAACGAAGCTTGCCAAAGAGCAATTACAGGTCGCCGCTAAAGGCAAAACAGCAGCTATGATTCGCATTCATGCCAGTAAAGAAATGCGATTATATGGAGGTCCCGGAGGTCAGGTAGGCACAGCATTATATGGCGACTTTGGATTGGAGCCTGCTCCGATTGTACGCAAGTTGGCATGGGGAGAGGATATGGATATCCAAGCCATCTCGATGGAAACTATTCCACAGATCGATGCAGACTATATTTTCCTCGCTGTAGATGAAGGACGAGAAGAACAGGCTACAGAGCTTAAAGAAAGCAAGTTATGGAAGACGATCCCTGCGGTTAAACAAGGTCATGTCTATGAAGTCCGTGGTGATGTATGGATCACCAATGGTCCACTCGCTTATGAGAAAAAAATGCAAGATGTCATGAATGCGATCATTCCTGACTAATAAACAATCACAAAGAAGAAGCTAGTTCACCTCATGGTTGACTAGCTTCTTCTTTGTCATTTAATATAATGATAATAATTCTCATTGTATGCAGGAGGAATCTGTGACTTCATGAACAAAAGCACCGCGAATAGGAACTCCCCCCACCCTCCTACTGCCTTTCATTCATATTTCTTTAGGTTTGTTGATATTGAATCCGTAACAATTAACACTACGCATCAGCTACTTCCCGACGTTAGTCTGAGTTACAGGCTGATTGTTGTATCTGAAGGCTCAGGCAGCATACTTATAGACGACAGTTGTTACCCTGCTATCACTGGAGATTGTTATGCAGTCTCTCCTGGCGCTAAGCTTATTGTCACTTCATCTGTAGAAAAGAGGGATTTTCATTATTTTGATGTCACCTTTGACATCATTTCTGCTCAGCCTGACGACGGCATGCGGCATCCTTTCGCGAATAACAAAATTACCATCAATCCTTTTGTTCGTACACTTGCAGTGCTACGCAAGCTAATTGCCCTGAAGCATCCTGAGAGCGAAGAAGAACATCTAAGCTACCATTTCCGTTTCCAGAAATGGATGCACACATTGCTTAAGCAAAATATAATTAAATCCGAAACCGTGACATCTTTGCATGCGGTGGAACAGAGTGTTTTATTTTTGAAAGACCATTTCAATGAAGAAATTAGTACGAAACAATTGGCTGAACAGGCCGGGATTGGTGTCAAGCAATTCATTCATTTGTTCAAACAAATCACAGGCGTAACGCCTCATGAATATATATCAACGCTCCGTATACGCAAGGCAAAGGAACTACTGATCGTTTCCAGACAACCGCTTGCTGAAATTGCAGAGCAGGTCGGCTATCTGGACAGTTATTATTTTAACCGTCGCTTTAAGCAGATCACAGGCGTCCCGCCGCGAGTATATGTGAACACGAAACAGTACAAAATCATGTCGATGAGTTATGTATGTGCGCTACTGGCACTTGGCATCAAACCGATTGGCGCACCTGCCTATCATTTGGGTTATTATGCTGGGCGTTTAGGACAGAACATTACGAACATTGGAGACAAATCGATCTTTTATTATGACAGAATGAAAGCTCTGAAACCGGACCTAATTATCAGTTGTGACACGATAGACCAAGAAACACAACAACAACTGGAGCATATCGCTCCCATAGTGACGATCCCTTGGATGGATCTCCACGCCACGGAACATTTACAAGCCATTGGTGATGTATTTGGGATGGAGAAACAAGCAAAGAGCTGGATTGACGATTACGAACTGAAGCGTGAGGTGGCACATCAGCGAATCAAGAGGTATGTAAGTAAGGATGAGACCGTTGGCCTGCTCGTGATTGAAGGGTCAGAAATATATGTGCTGGGAGACCGGAATGCGGGCGAGATCATGTACCGTTCCTTCGGATTGCAGCCACCGCCACTTATTCAACATTTGCTTGTAGAACACCCTAACCAGTATGGTAGAAAAGTAGAGGTGGAACAGCTCTGGCAATATGAAGCAGACCGGTTATTTGTCATTGTATATGGGGCCGAAGCTGCCCTAACCTATAAGCAACTGCAGCACAACCCTGTGTGGAGGCAGTTGTCCGCTGTCCGTCAAGGTAAAGTACAAACCATGGATTCGGAAAAATGGATCTATTATGATGTTCTATCATTATCGGGACAATTGGATGACGGGATTAATATACTCGCGAAACGATGATACGTGTTCTACACGCTTCAAACCGATTGCAAGATAAACCGGATTGTATATTTACCTTTCTCATCAGAGTCGTCACTTTATCGGTAGAGTTCGTTGTGTACATTTACTTTACCAAATTGACGACTCTTGCTTAGCATCACTGCACCCTACTCCTCTTCTGCAAGAATATCAGCACAGCGAACAATCAATTCAGGCATATCCTCTCCATCAAATAGAACGTGAAGTTCATATCCGTTATCGATCCGATACAGCTCTTGATACAGCCAGTAACTGCCGACAATCTCACCGTCTTGCTTGATGATTTCGGGTGCAACGAGCGTAAGTTTATTTATGTTGGTGAAGCCCCCACGGGTGTCAAAACGAATAACCACTTCATCCCCTGTCAGTAGTTCTGTCACTGTACAATCATGATATTGAATCCGGCTACGAATTTCATCGGGAATATCCTGCGCTAAAATGGCTTCCCTGTATTCATTCGATACACGCTCCATCTCTCTCCTATTTTCTGCACTCTGTTTCTTTAACTGTAGCATCACTTCTCTCGTGCAATAACCCAACGTAAATACACGGATATCCGCAATTTTCTCAACGATTTCTTTAGGTAAACGCTCTTTCTGGTTTTTACAATCCCATTCCAGATTGTTTTTAAACTCTTGCTTGTGGCTCAACTCATCAAAAGGAGGCCTCACATCATAATCTGCGATTAATTTTTCGATCCGCTCTTTTTCTTCAGCAGGCATCTGGTATATTCTTTTATCGTTTTCCAATATTTCATTTCCACTAAAGAACTTTTCAGCAGGCACAAAAACATGGCCATGTTGCTCCAGCAAAAAACGAGGATCTGTATTATACATCTCACGCTGAAACTCTACATACTCTTTTTCTTTTCTTTTATAACGTCGCAGGAAAAGTGCTTCGTCCAATTCGTAAGTTCCTCTATGTACCCTCATCCCAAAATGAAGCCCTGTCCGCTGACAAAGCTCATACCATTCTTTCGTTCGATATCTCATATGCATCTCTCCTGCTAATTTTTAGGAATCTAAATCTACTTTGCTATTGGAGCATAGAACGCTTTAATTAGTGACGATACGAACTCCTGCATCAGACTCCTCTGTTTCCGGGAATTCCCCATCTGGATCATCACATAAGTACTCACCGCTCATTTGAAATTGCTATTGTTTTCACCGCTACTCCTCCAAAATCTTCAGCCTCAACGATTCCTTATACTCAACAGACGTACTGGTCTACCCCAAGGTTTGAAAAAATTTATGTTTGATCTCTTTGTCGTTTCGCGCCGCCCATTCATGCACAGCTTCTACGCCTGCGGACTCCTGACCTCGTTGAAAATAAAAACATAGATCCATCGGCACTAACCGTTTACCATAGAGTTTGATGCCAATCCGTCTGTAATTCATATAAATACACTCAATCTGAGATGCATCATATCTCTGATGTTTCATAGAAATCACATGATCACTTTCTAGCGTAATACTGGGTTTAGTGAAAAACAAACGCCAGATCAGAAAAATGATATAACCCAGAATAAAGGTCAATATAACGATCAGGGAGTACTTCGAAATACCATTTTTATCGTAAATACCATCCCTGAAAAGTATAGCTTCAATGACCAACATACATAGTAGGCTCAACCATGCTCTTGGATAGATCGTTTTGTATGTGATGAGTTCTACCTCCTAATCATTCTCTCCATTAATCCGAAGCCACTCGGAAGGGGCTTTTCTGGCAAAATGCTTTTCAACAAAATCCAAAATGTCATCAATGCCAGGCAATGCCACGTTTTCTCTGGCTTCGTCAAACGTCATCCATTGGTATTCGGTATGTTCATGATTTAACCGGACAGGCTGGTCTTCATGCACATATCCTACGAATACGGGAGCAATATAGATATACTCCTCCTTTGGTGAATAATATTGTTCGAATTGATTGGCAGAATACAACCGGACTTCCGTAATACCTGTTTCCTCATGAACTTCTCTAAGTGCAGCTTCCCATGCCTTCTCGCCCTTTTCTATCCCGCCCCCAACATAACACCACTCGTTATGCAAAATACGACCAGCCCGTTTCAGCATCAGTACACGGTATTGATCCAGGCTCTTCTTCAACAGAACTACAGCCACGCCTTCACAACGAATGGGAACTGCCTGTTTCACGTGCTCTGTACCATCCACCTTCTCGTGCCCCTCTCTTCAACTTTCCTGAGAATCGAAATCCTCCAATACTTTGAACTTATCCCCGTGGATTTTATCTAGATGCTCTTCTCCCCAATAACACAAATGGTCCAGTGCAGGCTTGAGCCCCCAACCGTAGTCCGTTAACTCATATTCCACTTTGGGAGGAACCTCCGAATATACCTTTCGCTGCACAATTTCGTCCTTTTCCAGACCTCTGAGCTGTGTTGTCAGCATCTTCTGCGTAATGTCAGGTATCAATCTTCGAATCTCCGACGTGCGTTTCCGACCTGTCATCAAGTGGTAAATAATCAAAGGCTTCCATTTTCCACCCATCACTTCCAAGGCCGCTTCCACCCCAACTTTATATTTCTTTGGAGTGCTTGTTTCTCCATGTTCCGTCATTTTTGAACCCCTCCATAATCAGGCTGTATCCTAAGTGAAAATATACACTTTTTGCTGTTCTTCTTTATATTATTTAAGCTCATTTCGAGGCATTCATTTAGGGTACTTTAATGTTCCTATGGCACTTCATTCTTCCTAGAGAACATCAAAGTGCGTACTTCCAGATGTTTTCATACTTGTTTATAATAGCATCAGCCATTGATTTATGGCTACAAGACCGCAATCCAGAAAGGTAGTGAAAGATAAGATGAACGTACTCGTAGTAGTATCCCACCCGAGAAAAGATTCCCTGACCTTCCAGGTTGCTGATCGTTTTGTACAAGGTCTTACCGAGGCTGGTCACGGTTATGAGATATTGGATTTGCATGGAATTGGATTCGACCCCATTCTTCGAGAGATGGATGAACCGGACTATACCCAAGAAAATCAGGTGTTCTCACCTGAGGTTGAAACGGAGATGAAGCGGTTGAAGAAACACGATGCTGTGGCTTTTGTGTTTCCTCTCTGGTGGTGGCATCTGCCAGCCATGTTGAAAGGTTATGTGGATCGTGTCATGAACAACGGATTTGCCTATGGCACGAACAAACTTCCTCATCAGCAGATATTGTGGATCGCTCTTTCCGGCGTGACGGAAGAACAGATGCATAAGCGCAACTATGGGCAATCGATCGCCAATCTGCTCAATGTGGGTATTGCCGATTACTGCGGTGTATCCCAATCAAGGGTTGAGTTTTTATATGAAACGTTGGAATCCAAGCCTGAGCATTATGAGGCACTGCTGAACCATGCACATCACTTGGGACTGAACTATGCCAACGATACTTCGACTCCATGATCGTATGAGAAAAAAGGTATGACCCGAATATGAATTCTGAAGTTTTGTGGTACGTTCAATGGCGAATCACTACGCTTGAACACGGCAAAAAGGTCGCTCCGAAGAGCGACCCTGCCTGTGTGTCTTGCATTATTTTACTGTCGAGAGAAGAAACTTCTCCAGCATAGTGATATCGGTAATACTATGGTTGCAAGCTGTGTTATCCATGCATACGTACTGGGCAATGGAAGAAAAGTTGTCCGGCGAATGAGCCTTGGTCTTCACGTTGAAGAATCCGAGCTCCTGATGACGATGACAGAACATACAGTACCCTTTTTTGTTCGTGGGTGTAATCCGTCCCTCAATACCGAGGAATCTGCCTTCGTACGGGTACACGATGAACAAACGACTCGTCGCAATGTCAGTCCATCTCAGATAGGTAGTACGTGCGTAATCGACTAACTCCAGATCCGGCACTTTGAGCCTCTTGGCCTTTGGAAACAGCTTTTGGATCTGCTTGGCTGATACTTGCGGATATGGAATCAGATATGATTCGAGCTGGTTCAGATGCGTCTGAAGTTCATGTGCCGTCTCATACGTGGATAACTGCTCCAGCAGTTGTTTTTGTTCTGGAGTCAATTCATTGAAGATGCCAACTGCATTCGTGCCGACCGTATAACGGACGGTTTCCAATACTTTTCGATCCACGACCGAGCGTAGCGTTTTGAGCAGGAAATCAGCTTGTTTTTGAATATAATTAAATTGATGATTATAAATAAATGGTGTTTGCATGGCTTTCAGCCCCTTATTTTAATTGGAAGAACAAATAAGGTGCAAAACCTGTGGGTTGAACCATTATGTTGATGTTGATTCCAGGGCAAACGATCTCATTTTTGTCGCGCCCTACACAAAGTCCGCCCCTATTCAGGCTTTGCGTAAGGCTTTCTAGCGAACGAGCAATCCGGCATCATCGATATTGCCACGTCATAACCCCCAATGCAGTAGATATATCGGAATTATAACAGGGGCCGCATAGTGTAGGCAACGGCTTTAGAGGAGACAGCAAAGCTTTGAAGATCCATCTTTAATTTATTTATTTTAAACCGTTGGAGCCAAGTTCTCAGACTGCAACCTCAGTAACTTGGCATGAGGGATGCTTTCTTGCAAATCTCCATTCATAACATCGATCGCTTCCCATTCGACGAATACAACAAAGTTTTCCGTGAGTATGGAATAATCGGACCAATTCGTCTTTTCATTAAGGGCATACGCAACCTCTTTCCACAAGCTCATGCCTTCCTCCCACCAATCTCCGTTGCTACGCCAATACATAATAAGAGTTCGAAGTTTCTGAATTAAATGTTGATCCGTAAGTTCTTGTTGATCGTTCATTGGATGATCTCCTGAATTCCAGATCGTGTAATAATATTCATCCTCATTATTATCATTTTCTTCTACTTGTTCATCTCTTACTTCTTTCAAACCAGGATGGAAAATAGGTGAGTATACGGTATGCACTTCATCATGCAAGTAGATCGACATAAAACAATATTCTTTACCTGATTGATTCTCACAGAGATCGCTAATGATTTCTTTTAAAGCTTGAAAGAGTTCCTCCTTTACCGTTTCTCTGAGTATTAAAACTTCCTCAGATGGCATCCTTATGTAGATAACACCTTTGGCCCCATCTAACACTCGCAGGAGATTTCCTTGCTCATCATATTCGAAATGGGTTCGAAGAAGGTGATCAAAATAAGCATCATTTTCGTATTGGGGTTGGTATATTTGAACCAGAGTAGTCCCCTCGTAGATGTAGTCTTCAACCTCTAATTTATCGAATCGAGGGAAATATTCCATAGACCGATCAATCAATCCACCTTGCAACAAGTACTCTTTGATGGAATCCAAAATCCCATCCACAAACGTTCTGGTAGTCATTTTATTTTCTTCATAAGTAATATAAGCATACCCATCAATTAACTCATCACAAGCCGAGACTCTAATTCTGTCATCTTGATCAAACTCATAATATGTATCCGTCTCTTCATCTGAGATATCTCCAGGGACTTCGCCTTGGCGTGCATACCAATACGGAGCAATGTCATAACGCTTGCTGGTGGTATATTCTCTTCTATGTATTGATGCTTCAGCATCTTCCTTATAAAACGTATAATTCTCTTGAGCATCTTGACTAAGCTTTACATAATATTCTTTGTCCATCATGATTTTTGCTCCTCCGTGTTAAAATCCATGTCTCTTGTAAATAGCCTGTACTCTTTCTCTTGTCCAACATTCTCTCAAAGAAAAAGAGAGAATTTCTTCTCTCTTTCCATTTTAGTAAGACATCCGACCATAAGTTCGATAATCATGAGGTACTGGACGATAGAATTCTTCATGAACCATGTTCTGTTTGAATTGTTTTCGAAAGCTTTTTTGAGTGAGTCTTCGAATGTCCTTAACCTCATTATTATAATAATGCTTGGTTTTTCTGTGATTTCGATACTCATTTAATTTCTTGATTCTGGGGTCGAAATCTCTTTTAATTCTCTTCCATGTATCCAGGTTCTTGCCTAGCTGTTGCAATTGCCATGCTTGCATTTCGTCGTTATCATTGAACAATAAGATATGGATTGGTACTATCTTACAACAAATTAATAGGATTGAAAATATTAACACAAAGAAGCCACCTCCCTGGCCTTCCCCAGTTCAGTGACTCCTTTTTCACAACCCTATTCTAACCCCTACATTCAACTACTCCTTAACAGCACCAACCACGATTCCCGTTACAAAATAACGTTGCAGGAACGGATACACAAGCAGGATCGGCAGTGCGCTGATAAAGATCTGCGAAGCCCGAATCGTCCGTTGGGACAGGTTCGCTACTGCTTCCGGATCAAGCTTCGACATGTCGGCCTGCACGATGATCGTCTGCATGAATGTCGCGAGTGGCAGTTTTTCCGCATCACGGATGTAGATGATTCCGTCAAAGTATGCGTTCCAATGCCCAACCATCATGAAGAGCGAAACCGTTGCAATAACGGGTACGGAGACAGGCAGATAGATTTTGATAAACGTCTGAAAATGTCCTGCGCCATCGATAAATGCCGCTTCCTCCAGATCCTTCGGAACGGTACGGAAGAAATTCAGCAACAGAATGATGTTGAACACGGCAACCAATCCTGGCAGGATCAAGGCCAACAACGTGTTCATCAGTCCCAGCTTCAGAATCAGGATGTACCCCGGAATGAGGCCACCGCTGAACAGCATCGTGATGACAAAATACCACAGATAGATGTTACGTGCGCGGAACACCCGCGTCTCTTTGGAAAGCGCATAGGCTGCAATCGTGTTAACGATTAACGCAAGTCCAGTACCAAGTACCGTCCGCTCCACAGATACCCATAAGGAGGAAAGGAAATTGGTATTGGCAAATGTCTTGGCATACGCCTCCAGTGTAAATCCAATTGGCCAGAACGTTACGAGACCAGCATTTGCAGGTGCAGATGCGCTAAGTGATACCATCAGCAAGTGATACAAAGGCAGCAAGCAGAGCAGTGAAAGGATGGTCAGTAACACATTGTTGAATATGCTGAATATGCGGTAAGGCATCGTTTTATGGTACATTCGTTTGTCATCCTTTCTAGAAAATTCGATATCCGGCGAATCGGTAAGCCAGTCGGTACGAGATCACAATCAGGATCAGGCTGATGACCGATTTGAACAGATTCACAGCGGTAGCGAAACTGAACTGCCCACTTAACAGACCTTCTCTATACACAAACGTATCGATAATATCTCCTTGTTGATAAATCAACGGACTATATAAGTTAAAGATCTGGTCAAAGTTGGCGTTAAGCACATTCCCCAGTGCCAGCGTTGCGATTACGATCCCAATGGGAATCAGTGCCGGGATGGTAATATACATCGTTTGCTTCCAACGTCCCGCTCCATCCACTTCAGCCGCTTCATAGAGTGCAGGGTTAATGCCAGACAGTGCCGCGAGGAAGATAATCGTGTTGAAACCAAACTCTTTCCAGACATCACTCGCAATAATCGTGAACCGGAACCAGCTGCCATCCCCCAGGAAGAAGATCGGCTTGATACCAAATACGGATACCAGGAACTGATTGACAATACCCGTCTGCGCCAGAATGTCGATCAGAATACCTGATAGTGTAACCCAGGACAGAAAGTGTGGAAGATACACGAGCGTTTGAATCGTTCTTTTCAGCGCCATCTTCCGTACCTCGTTGAGTAATAAGGCAAAGATAAACGGAATGATGAGATTCATGACGATCTTCGTACAGGCAAAAAATAGCGTGTTCCACGTAATTTGCAGGAAATAATCATTTTCCCACATGTACCTGAAGTGTTTCAGTCCTACCCATTCGGAATTGAAAAATCCCAGTGCAGGTTTATAATCTTGAAATGCCATCAAAATCCCGGACATCGGAATGTATGAAAATATAAAGACCATAATGGCCGCCGGCAACACCATAAAGTGCAGAATCCATGGCTGTTTGTAGCGTTTTTTTCTCTTTTTATCCAGCTTGTTCCCAACGTTTGCCTGCGGGATCCGCTTACCCTCCAATTTAGCCTCCATAGCGCTTCTCCTGTTCCCAAAAAAAGTTTTTGTGTGTGATCGGGTTCTCTGATATAAATAGTATCAAGCCATTCTGAGGTCTGCTATATAACATTGTTAGGCTTGATAGTGTTTTGTTAGGGTATCATCAGAAGAGGTTGTTTACACACGAATTAGAAGGAGACTTTTCATGCATATATGGAAGCGCTTAATGCCTTTTCAAGGTAAAACCAGATCCCCATTCAGTCTGTTTTCCAAAATAAACTTGTTAATTGTGGTCTTGTTCATCCCCATTCTAATCATGTACACCTACTCGAATAACGTCACCTATGATGTCGTCAGCAAAGAACTGCAGATCTCCAACACAAAACAGCTCACCTTTCTGTCCAGTCAGATCGACTCCCGTATCAATCAGATGATGGATTTCAGCCTGATTCTCTCCCGAGACCCGAATGTCAGAGCATTCAACGGCCTCAACATGTGGGATGATCGGTATGACCGGATGCAGACCCGTTATGTGATACAAGAGAAGATGATGCTGCAAACCGGCGTTACGGATATATGGCCCACCCGATATGCGGTGCATTCACAGCAGAATGAGGATGTCATCGCCAACTACAACCGAACTACAGGGTATGATCAGGCGTATTTGGAAAAAAATATGAGCGGACAATGGACCTACGGGGACCAAGGTGCGCAATCGAAAGACAAGCTGCAATCCTTCTATTGGTTCTATACCGATTCCTTGGCACAGCCGGGGATGCTCACAGGAAGTAACCTGGTGATTGAAGCCAGCTTCAGTTATGAAAACATTCAAAATATGCTGGATACGTATAAGGCGGGCGGACAAGGCGATCCTTTCTTATATCACAAAGGAAATTCACCCATTCTGAATCGTAGCGCGGACAAGCAGTTATCCGCAGAACTCATTCAGTATCTGGATACACACTCTCCAGAAGATACCACCCAGGATGTCGTGAAGTTGAACGGGAAGAACTATCTGGTTAGCTCTATGAAATCCACTTATCTAGATTGGCATCTGGTTGACGTGATCCCGCTGTATCAGATTCTGAAACCCATCTCGCTCAGTCAGAATCTGTTCTACACCTGTATGATTTTGCTGCTGGTCGTGGGTATCTCTGCTTCAATCTTGTTGTACCGGAATGTGCAATATCCGATCAAAAAGCTGATCAAAGGCTTACGCCGCGTCGAGCAAGGGGATTATTCTGTCCGACTGCATAGCAAACACCAGAATGAATTCTCATTCCTGTTCCGCCGATTCAACGATATGTCCCATCAGATTCAGGATCTGATCGAGAATGTTTTCCATGAGAAAATTAGAGCCCGGGAAGCTACACTGAAGCAATTACAAGCGCAGATCAATCCGCATTTCCTATATAATTGTCTTGGTTATATCATCAACATGGCCCAGATGAAAGACGAGCAAGCCGTAGTGTCCATGGCGCATAACCTAAGTGCGTATTATCGCTACACCACCCGTATGGAACGGGAGACATCGTCGCTACAAGAAGAGATCAAGTTACTGATCAACTATCTGGATATCCAGAAACTGCGCAATGGTCGCATTGAGTATCACATCGATATCCCAGAGGATATGCTTGCCCAGTCTGTACCACGATTAATGCTTCAACCGATGGTCGAGAATTCCGTGATACACGGCGTGGCGAAGTCCTATTCATCCGGGGAAATCCGAATTACCGGGGAGCGATTGAATGGGTTTGGCAGAATATACATCGACGACGATGGCCCAGGCTTAAGCCCGGAACAATACGAAGCGCTAAACTTGAAGATGCAGGAACCTTTACAAGAAGAAATGGGCTGCGGCCTTTGGAATACGTACCAACGAATCACGCACCTGTTCGGCAGTCACTCCTACCTCCTATTCGGCCCATCCCCACTTGGCGGATTCCGAACCGAAATCATCTGGGAGATACCAAAAGAGGACACAGATTCCGATAAAGGAAATACCGCTACAAATTAATTTCGATACTAACGATAAGTTGACTATTTGATTTTGAACGAACCATTTACACGTGAACGTAGAGGACAGAAAAAACCTGAAGAAGCAAAGCGTTCGCCTTTCAAGCACCATTTTAACCTTATATCAATTAAGTCAGAAAATGGGGCTTGAACAGCGATCGGAAGGTTGTTCTGTCATCGGAGTGGCAAGTGTAAATATGCCTTAGTTCAACCACCAAGGGAGACAATACACCATGCAAATGATGATCGTAGACGATGAAGCACACTGGGTCGATAACCTGTCCATGACCAAGCCCTGGCGTACGCTGGGGATCGAACATGTGCATAAAGCATACTCAGCACACGAAGCACTACAAATGATCGACACCCACCCCATCGATATCGTGATCTCGGACATCCAGATGCCCGAAATGACAGGCATAGAACTGATCGAACGCATCCGCATCCGGGACAAAAAAATAAAATGTATTCTGTTATCCGGGTATTCCGAATTCGATTACGCCAAAAAAGCCATCCAGTTCGAAGCCGTGGACTATCTGCTGAAGCCGCCTACTGACGATGAATTAATGGGTGCTGTTCAGAAGGCCATCGATCAATTGAACAACGAATGGGAACTTGTCAGTTCACTGACACGAACGCAGTTTACGTTGCGAGAGAATCTCCCCCATTTGCGGGGACGACTGCTTCTAGGGGCTTTACAGGGACAACGAATCGCCGCTGCCGAATGGGAGCGGAAACTCGCCAATTACGATCTGCCCTTTCATACCGGAGATGCCGCATTAATGTTGGTTCGTTTGGAAGAAGAATTCGGACACTATGACAGCAATGATCAGACCCTGATCGAATATGCAATCATCAATATGGCGGAAGAGATTATGGGTGAGTTTATGGAAGTGTGGGGCGTCAAGGAGGAGCACGGATATCTGGTGTTTTTACTTCAGTTGAAAAAACGGAAAGGCGATATTGGCAAAGAAACCATTCTGGAGAAGCTGTCCATTCAGCTTCAATCCAAAGTAAAACAGTTTCTGAAAGGCTCCCTCTCCATCGTTATCACTGAGTGGTTCACCTTTCCGGATCAGCTTTACGATCGTTTCCGTCAGGCTTCCGCCTATTTCCGGCAGATCGTCGGCGACGAACGCGAATTTGTCATGCGTGTCAGCGATGTCGAGACACCTGCGGCACAAGGTCCCTTGGATGTACTGTATACCCCGCCCACCTTTATAAGTTTGCTAGAGAGCGGACAGTGGGATGCAGCGGAAGAGAAAATACGCGCGGTCTGCGCAGAGCTGGATGAGAAATGGTCGGAATCATGGGAGCACTGCATGGAGGCAGGATTTCTTATTACGGCTTCATTCACCAATATTGCCCACCGGAACAAACTGACTCTGACCACTTTAATGGGCAATGATGTCGAGGATTTGCAAAGTGGGGAAGTTTTCGCTACCATCAGCAAACTGCGTAAATGGTCGCTCAGTGTGCTTGGCAAACTCAAGGAAGGCACGTCCAACGAGATCAAGGACATCCGTTCCGAGTATGTGAAGAAGATTCAGGATTTTACAGATAAGAATCTGCATCTGGATGTGTCTTTGCGTGTGCTCGCTGACCATGTCAATCTGCACCCGACCCATTTGTCCAAGATCTATAAGATAGAAACCGGCGAAGGCATCAGTGATTATATCTCGCGCCTGCGCATGGATCGGGCCTGTCACAAGCTGGTCACGACCACCAAAAAGGTGTATGAAATCAGCATGGAGATTGGTTATATGGACCCGGCTTATTTTATCAAAGTGTTCAAGCGTCAATTCGGCGTTACGCCGCAAGAATACAGAGACCAGCATAAATAACATCTTAGAGGTTGTTCAAAAAATCCGCTTTTGATTACGAAGGATGCCTCACGGCATCATCAGCATCGAATATGGAATTCAGCCGAAATAAGCGCGAGGCTTACGAAGTATGTTTCCTTTGGAAACATTGTAGTTGCTCACGTAGTTTTCCTACGCTCCGCTACTCCATTTCTAGCTTTATCCCATCTTCTCGGTACTGAAAACCGAATTTTTTGAACTTCATTTGAACATTCACTAATAGAGTCCTATCGAAACTAACAAACTCATATAGATGCCCTCCCGCCCAAATTGGTACAGTTACATTGTAAAGATCATACACCGTAGGGGGATTGAACAATGATCAAATTCAAAAAAACATGGTGGTCACTGCTCATGGTTATCGCGCTCATCACGATCACTGCGTGCGGCAGTGGCGAGACAGCCAGTGACAATGGTAGCGATAATACGCCGGGAACTGTCGGCTCAGCGGAAGCAGAAGCTGCTTTTGCCAAAGGAAAATATGACCCACCCATCGAGTTCAGTTCGGTATTGATGCCGAAGAAATACGTGCAAGGAGATACCAAAGAAAATAACGTGCACGATCGCTGGATGCTCGAAACGCTGGGTATGAAGCATAAAGATACTTGGTATCCGGCAAATGACGATCAATACAGACAAAAGCTGCAACTAGCTATCGCCTCTGGCGAAAAGCTGCCTGATTTTGTATCCGTACCCACCAATGCGGTACTGACTAATCAGCTGATCGACTCCGGTCAATTCATCGCGATCGATGAGTTGTTCGACAAGTACGCGAGTCAGACCCTGAAAGATCACGCAGCAGCACATCCTGAACTGTGGTATCCGTTCACCAAGGACGGCAAGAAATACAACATGCCGATCATGGAGTACACCGATAACGACGACACACTGCTCTGGCTCCGCGAGGACTGGATGGAGAAGCTGAACCTGGAAGCTCCGAAAACCATCGCAGACCTTGAGAACATCATGGACAAATTCAAAAACGAGAACCCGGACGGTCTGTCTCCAGACAAAGTATTCCCGTTGGCGATCTCGCTGAAAAATAACACCAACACCTGGATGGGTCAGCTCGACTGGTTGTTCGGTGCATACGGCACAATCGAGGAGCAATGGAACAAAGACGCGAACGGCAACCTCGAGTACGGCTCCGTTAACCCGGGTGCCAAACAAGCCCTTGCCAAGCTGGCTGAATGGATGGATAAAGGTTATATCCACGCTGACTCCGCTCTGTGGGACGAAGGCAAATCCGCTGAAAGCTGGACAGCTGGCAAAGCGGGCATTCTGCCTGGCGCAAACTGGGTACCGGACTGGCCTGCACCTGACCTGCTGAAGAACGTACCTGGCTCAAAATATAAAGCTTACCCTGTTCCTGCTGGCCCAGACGGCAAGATCGGTACGAAGTGGCAGAACTCTGGTGTCAACGCAAGTATCATGATCAACAAGGATGCGAAGCATCCAGAAGCCATCTTCCTGTACTACAACTACTTGCTCGATAACCTGGCTAACCCGGCTGCGGGCAGTGAGTATGAATACGGCTTTGCCAAAGGTTACGACTGGGATATCGTAGACGGCAAACCAACCAGTGACAAAGAGAAGATCAAAGACTTCTCCAACGAGTTCCCGTTCCTGACAGGGCCAGCCCGTATCCCGGATCTGTTCATGAAAACCCTCGTGAAGCTGGCTGACGGCGAGAAGCCCGAAACGCCTTACGAGAAACAAATGGCCGAGTTCCGCAAACCGGAAAACTGGTATGCAGGTAAAGTCGTAATGTCGCAAATCGACATTCGTAAACAAAACTACTTTACTGGCGCTGCAACACCAACCATGGTATCCAAATGGAACCTGCTCCGCCAGTCCGAGATGGAAACCTTCAACAAAATCATCTACGGCAAACTGCCAGTTGATGCCTTTGACCAATTCGTCGCCAACTGGAAATCCAATGGCGGAGATCAAATCACGCAAGAAGTGAATGAATGGTTTAAGTCTGTGAGTGGTAAGTAAGAATTAAAGAAGTAACACTGGGTAAAATAAAAGAATAAAAAAACAAGCCGAAGCGTGCATTGCCATCGCTTCGGCTTGTTTTCTATATCTAGTTAACCCGGCACTTTAAAATACATGAACTTCAACAGAATCTGTACCCATAACTCTTTTTTTAGCTTTATCTTCTGACCCGACCTCAATACCAATTTTTAATGAATTAGAGGGGGACTCACCCTTTTTATCTGGACTTAATTCGATCACAATCGTTCCAGTACCTCCGCCATTTGCTATGTAATTTCGTTCTCTCCCAATTTCAATCATTGTGCGCCATGAAGAGTCATCAGAAGAATTCATCCAGGTGGATACATACTCAGCAGACTTTAACTTCGATTGATGTTCAGGATAACTGCTGGTGATGCTGGAGACACTCCATTGATCAGGGATATAAAATGCAACACCACCTCAGTCAGCGGGGTCAATCTTTACATGTGCTACTATTTTGATATGATCAATATGCTCCTGCTCACCTTCAACGAATATCGATCCTTCTGTCATTGTCTTTAAATTCGTTGATTTGGCATCCAGATCAAAGTTTTTGACGTGAATGATTTTGCCATTAACCACTGGCTCATTGGCTTCATTTTTATTGGTATTTAAAAAAAGCAGAATAAACACAATCAAAATAAACATAAAAAGCAGGATTAAGTATTTAGAATTTTTTTTCATATAACCATACCTCACTTCTGCCTTTGTTTGTTTAAGCTTAACACATACTCAAAGCCCTCCTTTCCTTAATTTAGAATTTGGAAAAGTAGAGCATTAAAACCGGAGCCGAAGCAATAGATTCACGCTTCGGCTCCGGTTATTGAGTTAAGATCAATGCTGCTTCCCCTGACTTATGGGTTCGCCTTAGTGGATCAAGCCTCTGTCTCGGTCTCCTCTGGCATCGACTGACCCAGCAAGGATACTGTGAGCTCAATGCCATCTCGTAGTCCCTGTATATACAACCGCTCATTTTCTATGCCTTTGCTGACAATATAACGATTCTCCCACTCGATATATTCAGGTGTCTGCTCGACATCCTTACCTGCAAACAAAACTTCAAATGCTTCGTCTGTTCGCCCACGTACTCTACTCAGTTCAGGATCATGTTCGATCCGGGAAGTCACCTCATCCAGCCTTGCTTGAATCGCTCGTTGCATCCACGGTGGAAAATTCATTGCTTCTCCTCCCCTATATGTACCGTACTCATCACCGTACCACTCGACTATGCTTTGCCCTCAGTTCACTAACTCGTGCCACCAGTTCGTCCACCCTTCGGCTCTGTTCCTGAACCTCAGGGTTCTCCCACAACGGAATCGCTTGCTTCAAGGATGCCTCACCAAGCTGATTAAGCTTGCGCCGTTCCTCTTCCAATACGTCAAGCAACCGGCTCATACATCCACCTCTCTGATGGGTCTAAACTACGCCATGTCTTGTTAAGACTAGACGTGAACAGTCAATTTTAATGCGATTATCTCTACCAGATGTTTAATACTAATATTTTTATCTAATCCAAATTTTAAGATAAACTATGATTGCTTTAATGCGGCAATCGAATTAAAAATAAAAAAACACCGATATAAACTTTCGGTGTCAATAATAAGACCAACTCTCAGCTTCCTATCCATCCTCACAGTCACAGCAAATTCACTGGTCTGTTAAGATTCCCCCCCTCCAACCTAGGCTTTAAAAAGCTCCTACTCGATCCTCCATTAATCTCATCCTCAACTTTCAAATGTGTTGTATCTTTTTGTTTTGTTTTGTTTGGTTTAGAGGTTTTGTATAACGTTCCTGTATTCACGACTCAGCGCATGCTGAGTGTCCGGCGTATGCCGGGCCAAGGGCGGATGCCCGCAGCGTGAATATTATGTTATATGATATCACCCGTATTTTCTTACCAACTATAAAATTCTGTTCTGGGAACTTTGGTTTCTTCAATAAAGACTGTCTCAATCGTATTCATTGAAAACTCTGACTCCCCTTCTACCTCTATCTCTTCATATATTGAGTACACTTCATTTAGATAGACGAAAGTTCCATCATCCCTACCTATAAATTCACTACGGATAAAGAATCGCCATTCATTTTCTTCCATCAAATAAAAATTAATTATATTTTGATTATAACCCGTTTTTTCATATATCTCTTTTGCCAACGCTAAACTAGGAACAATAATAACAATGTTATCGAAATCAAAAAGAAGATCTCCCCTTACTTTCCATTCTCTTTCCCAGTGAAAATCTTCTCTTTCATAAATCCGTTTTAGGAAGGGACCGACAGATAAGAATACAGAATTCTCTATTTGTGTTCCTTCTACTTGCATTGATTCTATAAAATTTTCTAAAAGATGATCAAAGAAGTTTTTTTGTTGCTCATTATAAATATAATAGACTGGAGCAGCATTCTTGTTAATAAGATCGCTTCTTGGAAATGCAATACCGTAGGGTTTGAGATTTATC
Source organism: Paenibacillus sp. FSL H8-0079 (assembly GCF_037991315.1). Classification (NCBI taxonomy): domain Bacteria; kingdom Bacillati; phylum Bacillota; class Bacilli; order Caryophanales; family Paenibacillaceae; genus Paenibacillus; species Paenibacillus sp. FSL H8-0079. Next base: position 1,761,431 of record NZ_CP150300.1, on the reverse strand, counting down.
TTACGCTTGTAAGGAATTTTAGTTAAATGATGCAATTGCTTTAAAGGCGTTTCTGTTAAAGATAGTACTTTAAAGTGTTTTTTTAATTCTTGTTTTAAACGATATTTGAAGTAGGGATCTACATTTCTCGCTTCTATCTTTGCAGAATTAAGCATGGAAATTAGATTATCTTTGGCTTCATTTCCTTCGAAATCTCTTGTTAAATGAACCAAGTAAGGAGAAAGGTCTTCACGAAGTTTTATAATGTTTGAGACCATTTCTTCAATATTTGTTTCTTGCCTTGGCATTTAGCTCTTCACTCCCTAATACTAATTCATCCTACGACCTACTTAATTGCCTTTCTCTCCTACAACCAAACTCTTGTCACCTTGACTACAACCTTAAATTCGCAATTTTAATTTTCCAATTCTATTCCCAGGTTCAATTATAAGTTTATCTCTTTCATTATTACTTTTAGAATTACTATTTATCTATGCTGACATAGCATATTTTCTCTTTTGATTAGTCATGGATTTCAGGTGATTTCATATAACGTTCCTGTATTCACGACCCGACGCATGTAGGGTGTCTGGCAAATGCCGGACCCAGAACGAATGTCCGCAGCGTGAATATTATGTTAGCTGACGTTACATCATCTTTGAATAATCTTCAAATTTTGTATTAAGTAGGTGCGATCGTTGCATCAGGATGAAATTTCTTAAAAGAACCATCTTTATTAAATAAATAAGTAGCGACTTTTCCTGGTCCATAATAAAGATTTTCGTAAGGAATACCCCAGCCTTGTAAAAAATGTTCTAATGCCCTACAGTAATCTTCTTCGATCCAAGGATCAAAAATAGGCTTATTTGTCATGCCTTGTAGTGGTAAGCTTATTACAGAACTCATATTTGAGTCTTCTTGTTCAATAATTATAAATTTAGGGACTCTATTCATTAGTGTTGACCCATATGCTACTTTAGCCATGATTTCATGGAGCTGTACGGAATGTAATTTTTCTCCCCGAAATTGTTCGAAATAATCATTTTGAAATTCTTTATGGATACCGTTGTCTTGTAAAAAAACAAATATCGCAACATCGTTTAATTTTATGTGAAACGTTAATGTTGTGATTCCATCGATGTAATTAAAACTCCTACTATCTTCGTATTCAAAAGTTTCAAGTACAAATATCGACCAAGGGACTCCTTCCGAAAAATCATAAGGAGTTCTCACTGACTGTAGGAATTTGTGAATCAATCTAAAATTCTCAAGCACTTCAGGGGTCATAATTTTCCCTGCTTCTGGATTTCTTCGATCAGCTGCAAGCGAAAGTTCCTTAAATAAAAGACCATAAAAAAGCTTAGATACCCATTGAAAAATATATAATTCATCTAACTCTTTAAAAGATTCGTAACCATTCTCTAATGCTTTCTCTATTTTTTTCTCTAATTCACTCAAGTAAGTGCCATTGCATGTTTTACAACACGGAATTGTTAATTGTCTATAAGGAATTTCTGTACCATTGAGTAAATAAATTTTTTGATTCCACAAATTATATTTAGTTTGTAACCATTTAGGAAATACATGTTCAGCACTAGCATTATCAGTGAGTATTTGTCCGCATAAAAAACATTCATCCGAAGAGAAGCTCATGCTATCAAATGGATTATAATTATTTGTTGTCATTTATCTTTTCCTCTCATTCTGCAATTTCAGCTAACGTTCCTGTATTCACGACGTCCTAGCGCCTTAAGGTTCCGCCAAGAACCGGCTGCCGATTGCGGCAGTTAGGCGGTCGGATGTGTCTACCTGAGAATTACTTCCCCGAAATGCCTCGGGCAGAACAAGGGCCGGGCTCGTCCCGGACCACAGCGTTGAATGCGATGTTATCGGATGTCAGCGACTTCTTCGAATTACTTACTGAAGTTCTTCAACTATCGTTTCCCGTTAGTTTAATGAAAAGACAGCCTTTCTCCTGAACGAATTCACTGCGTCATATTAAGTTTTTATCATTCAAGTATTCAATCAAGGCACTTAAATCATACTTGGGCAACTCTAATATGAATGATAGTCTGTTCCCTATCCCTCCCAGGGATGTACCAACAACTATTGCTCTCTTCCTGTCAGCAATCCATACTCTATCATGTATTTTGTCCGTGTCGTAATCAGTAAGAATACAATCATTTTCTCTTGCTAGATCTTTAATATCATCCATGATTTTTTTGGTTTTCCCGTGATTAGAACTATAAATAATATGTATTCTTTTCATATGCCGAGCTTTAATACGACTTACCCTAGCAAACTCATCAACATATTCCCTTGATTTGCTTGCTTCACCGCCATACATGTATGGATCTATTATTATCAAACTTTCAGCCTCTCTTGTAAAATCCCTTATTTCCTTAAGTCCCTCATTTCGTGCTTCCTTTTTGCTTTTATCAAATGTTTCCGCAATAACTGCGTGTAAAGGATTTGAGTCTCCACTCTCTCCAACTAATGGACAAAGGACTTCTTTTCTTTGGTTGTTCTCTAGTCGCTCAATAAGATCCCTTAACTCATGGAGTGCAACGAGGATACGATGATCGTATTCATCCCTAAATATAAATTCTCTAAAAAGAATGGGATCTAACTCAGTATTAGATGACTCGCTAGAGTGCATAAGTTCAGATAACAACATATTTCTCTTCTTGATAAGCTCTATCAATTCTATAAAATTATCGTTCATACAAATAACTCCCATCATTTTCAATATAATCTAATATTATTCCATATAGTGCAAATTAATAATAAATTTTGTTGTAAACTGCCTTTAGCTTAATGAAGCTGCTACCGCGATGGCAAACTGCTCCTGGCTGGCTCTAAACTAACGTTCCTCGATAGCCTAATACTTAATAGTAAAGTCCCATCTGAAGTTGATTATGTCGATAAATCGCTCTTCACCCAAACAATAATATCTTCTACTGTTCGAAGAGCCAAAAATGCATCGTTAACAGTAGTCGTTTCGGTCTGTAAATTCCCATCGATCATAGGTGCCTCCAAGGCATGAGCGCCCAAATCGCATGTATATTTATACGCCCCATAAACGAACATAAAGCGCGGATAATTGAACTGACCGCCATTCGGAAACACATATTTCGTATTTACTACTCCACCCGTGATTTCCTTTGGCGTAACCTTGTCTACATTCATGTCTTTACTAAAGTTTTGCAGTCCCCTTAACCATTTGTCCTGTCCGTCATTCTGGAATTTAGAAAACAATCCAGTGATAAGACTTCTGCAACTGGTGATGCATGAAACAGCGCTTCCATCAATGTAATTTCGAACCGCCTCATTATATAAGGAGGCTATGTCGGGATGGTTGGTTGTTAACCAACGAACAATACTCGACACGTCTCTCCCTTGGCCATCCGATAAACTTTCCGTATATGGAGCTAAAACAAATTTTTTGTTTTTAAAGGTGAGCTCAAAGTTTAACACCTGAAGAGAAAGTAAAAACTCCTTGTATCCTTCTGTCGTGTTCTCCCTCAAGACTTTATTGATCGTTTCTTCGTCTTCTTTGTTCAAGAAGGATTCAAACGTGTAATAATTGTTCCATATTGATCCTTTATTAAACTCATCGAAATCTCCGTCAAATATCAAGTTTGGATTAATATTCTCCGCAATAGATGCCATCAGCTTATTAAATTCTCCGTTATCATATCCTTCATGGTAGACCTTCTTCAAGATTGATTTAATAGCAGAAAAGAAACCTCCGAATTGAGGATTGGGATTCTCGTATGTTCTTCCGCCTGAATAATTGTAAGAATGAGGTTTAAGGTAATCGTCAAAACGATCAAAAAGCTCACTCTGGCCTGCGTTAGACAATATTTTGTCCCATATGGAGTTGTTATCAGTTGAAATGATTTTTTCTTCGCTGATTAATGTTGCAATTTTTGATAATGCAATAATTTCTTGACTATCCATTGTTGCCCCCTATCTTATTGTCTGCTTAAGCTAAAATCTAGTACACCAAAAATTGGGGTGCTATTTAAGCCATATCTATATCCTTAGTTGGGAGGTGGAGTACGTTCACCACAATTGTTTAACTCACTCAGATGACCTTCACCAACGTAAACTGCCCGTTAGTTGAAGATCTTCAAACGCACTTGACAGAATTTATCTTTTTTATTTTTTCGCTAATTTCCGATAATGTTCCTGTATTCATGAACCCCAAAAGGGTTGTCTACTGAAATTCCTCCCGAAATCCATCCGCAGACCAAGTCTCCTAAGGAGCCGCTGCTTGAATATTATGTTATCTGACGCTGGTATCATCATTGAGTTACTAATGTTGAATTTATTCTTAAATTAAGATAAAGTTCTTTTCATGAATTCATCAGAAAGTTCGCTGTAGTCTCTTCCTTTTCCAGAAGGAGAATAGCCACGGGTAATAATCTCGAACCCACAATATACTTTATTGTTACTAAAATTAATTTGTTTGAATTTTTGATTTAAAGTAAAAAACACTGAGCACTCTCTGCCTTCAACATCATTATGAGAATAAGAATCGTCATTGAAAACTACCGATATATGATGATCTATATCATTCTCCCCATAAGGCTGGTCGTTTTCGAATCTATATTCAAAATCGTCCCATATATCTATACTAAAATCTTCGTCTGTATATCCAAATCTCTCTTGAAGCTTTCTATCTGAAAATATGTTGCCGATTTTGATTTCTAACTGATTATAAAATTCAGATGCCTCATATATAAGATATGTACCAACTTCGTTAATGGAGGTGAAATTCTTAGGATCAATTGAATTTATATTACTTTTGATAGCGTCTATTATGGTCTTTTTCGCTTTCTTTTTCTCCTCGACGTTGTCAACACTAAATTCATAACATAATGGCCTTCTATACTTAAGATCAAATGGAAGATCGTCAAAATCACCATATGATTGATTATATATACATATTATTCTGTCCCATCCTAACGTCCTGATTGCATAACCTAATTCTATTAAAACATTAGGATTTGGAGTTTTTCTCCCCTCACTAATAGAGTTAATAATACTAACGTCAGCAATAAATAATTTTGCATTTTCTATTTTAGAAAAAATTGTTTCTGCGATATGAGGCGTGCCCACTTTGTCTTTAGTATCCTTGTCTATACTAAACTCAATATCGTATGTATCTGAAACATTCAGTTCTTTCAGGGCACCAGTTATACACGTTTCAAGAAATCCCCGGTTTGTATTATTCGGCAAGTCTGACTGCCAAGAATAAAACACATGATTTTTCATTCCTCATATCCTCCATCGTTTCAATAAGTATTTGTACCGGTTTCAGATAACGTTCCTGTATTCACGACGTCCGACAAATGGCGGATGTGTCTGCTAAATTACTTCCTTTAATTCTATCCAGCAGGCCAAGACTCCGTAAGGAGTCGCCGCTTGAATACTATGTTAACGGATGTTCCTGTCCTCTTCGAATTAGCTTAATTACTTGGAGTTCTCTATTTTTTCTAATATGATTTTATTGGTATCTCTAACGATCCATATTTTCGATACCTCGTCATAAGTTGCAATATAATTAGGTAAACCAGATCCTGACAACTGGTTTGTTTCACTGGATAGCGATTTTTTGCTCCGTAGCAAAGACATAATATTATCTAGAGCTTCGCGCATTGCTTCATCCGATGATATTCCATTAAATTTAAAGTTGTAATGATCATCATTAATTTTCACTTCAAACCCAAATGTTATTTGCTTCTCCTCCACGCCATTTTTCGTTATCTTGTTATATTTTTTGTTTTTCACTCTTTTAAAAGTCCGTAATATTACGATTTTTATGCTATCCCATGTTGCACTAGCAATAATACCTGAAACCAATCCCATAGCTAATGGAGAACTAACTAAAAATGAAAAAACATTAGAAAATTCATCAATCGAAGCATTAATTTGCCCACTTTTATCTAACGCTATAAATTGAATTCCATTCTCTTTCAAATCAGAGCTTATCAATAAAAGATCGCTTTCTTCAATAGACCCCGACACGTAAAACAAACCTAATTTATGTTCAGGTATAACTGTTTCTTTCATTTTGAGCCCTCCAAATAATATTTAATTACTTCACATGAATTTCCGATAACGTTCCTGTATCCACGACGTCCCACCGACTTAAGGCTCCGCCAGGAGCCGGCCGCGATGCGGTTAGTCGGTGTGGATGTGTCCGCCTGATTCCACTCCCCTGCCATTCCCCTTCGGGCGGACCGAGGAGCCGGCAAGCTCCGAAGCGTGGATATGATGTTATATGTAGTAGGCCGCTTCGAAGCAACACTCACAATCAAAAGTTTTTATCAACAATTTTTTTTAATAATTTCGGTTTCTTTTGTTCAATACTTTGAATTAGTTCTTCTCCAAATATACTTATCGATTTCTCCCAGGGATGACCCAAAAATCCCCATTTGAATTCTTTCTGTATAAAGAAATAATAATCACCATTCGGAAAAATAGGCACTGGCCATTCTCCAAATTCATCTCTTATGCTCTCTATTCTTGGATTAAAATAGTAACACCGATGCTGCCAATCAAGCGCTAAAACGTACTCATTCTCTTTAGTACATTCAACAAAGATATTTTCCATTTTTTCTTCTAAGTCCTTATATAATTCTTCGTACTTATTATCCTTATATATATCACTAACATCATATTTTATATATGGAGCACTTATCTGTAAGCTAGGCCAATCATTAGGATGAACACTGGGCTTAAATTTCAAATCATTATATATCTTATCCCATATTTCATTTTCTTCATTTTCATTTATTTCTATCCAATTCTTCATTGGATCTCCCCTTGCTTGTTATTGAATGCTCTAGGCCTATTACATATAACGTTTCTGTATCCACGACGTCTCACCGACTTAAGGCTGCGCCAGCAGCCGGCCGCGACGCGGTTAGTCGGTGCAGATGTGTCCGCCTGATTCCATTTCCTTCCAATCTCTCCGGGCGGACCGAGGAGCCGTCAGGCTCCGATGCGTGGATATAATGTTAGATGATGTCACCGACTTCTTTGAATTAACTTCAAATCCTATTATTCTCTTAATGGCCCTCCAAGGTATCCCGTTTTTCCATTCCAAAAATCAATTAAATTATTCCACCAAGTTCTTGATACTGGTCTTAAATAGACTTCAAAAACAATTAAATCAATGTTCTGCCGCAATAATATGTTCTGAAGATCTTCCAAAAATCCTACGGTAGCTAATTCTTTTACAAAATCGTCTCCATCAGTATGTAATCTTTCAATAAGTTCAAAGATTTTATCGAATTCATCCACTTCGCGCTTCAGATAATTATCAAATAGATGATGGATAAAATCACATACTTCTATATAAATCAATCTTTCTTCTCCCGGTTTATAATTTTCTTTAATGTATTTATCATATCTATTTTTATAAGATGGACTCGAAATTAATAGCATTTCCATAACTTGATCTTTTATAATCATCTTGTACGACAGCTTCCTTCTTGATAGTAATTTGAATTCATATTTCGGTAATTTCATCTAACGTTCCTATATTCACGACTCGACGCATGTCGAGTGTCCGGCGAATGCCGGACCCAGGGCGTATGCCCGCAGCGTGAATATTATGTTATATGACGTTAGGGCCATCCTCGAATCAACTATCTCAGATTATTAACAAAAAAGATTATGATTTATAGATTAGTTATCTAAAAGTTAATAATAAACATCGTTTTTTTTGTGTTTACTGATCGGTCATGAGCGGCAATTTTATCATTAAGTAATGCTTGTATTCGTATCATATCCTCTTGTAAATTTACGGTGTTACTATTGACTAGATCCTCAAACCATTCAGCGGCTACTTCTTCTTTCTCGAAGAAAGAACTTGGGTATAACAAGTAATTGAGCTTCCCATCTTCCCTTTCAATGAAACTAAGTGATCCATCCTTGCTGTCTAAGGAGAAAACTTTGTATGTATCGCGCGTAGTTAAGCCACCAAAGATGAGTTGAAATGAGCTTGGTACTTGTTGAAGCATTTCCTGATTTTCTAAATACCAAGATTGCAACTTAGCTTCATTAATGATTCCACGTCTTGTAAAGATTATTTCTTCAAATTTAGTGACTTGCATAAATGATTGAGCAGTTTCAACGGCGCCTACAAAAGAAAGAAATGAATGTTTAGACACTTCAATGATTTTATGAGCATCTTCATCTACAATGTCTCCGTAAGATCCATCAGGGAGAAGTTGCGTTGCTCTTCGATCTGCCATAACTATAAGATAATTTCCTGTTATTACTGTAGATAAAAAACTCATGTGAAATTCCACCTTTTCTTTTTGGTTCTTATCATGTATTGGGTATAGAATAAAGAATTTGAGAGTTTGGTATTGCCCTAATTTCATATAACATCTAATTTATGTACTTCGTAAATACCACACATCCTGCATGATATGTGAACTACGTATATGATAACCTATGGTGTAGTATTTGCGAAGAAGAATTTGGTGGAAAAGGGAGATTTATTGAAGCATTCAATCTCCCAAATCCATCCGATCCAGCGGGCTTTGAATACGCTGGATATTTTTCGTACTAACATGCGTATATCGCTGAGTTGTACGTGCACTCGTATGACCAAGTAACTCCTGAATGTAGCGCAGGTCTGTCCCGTTTTCCAGCAAATGAGTGGCGAAGGAGTGTCTCAGCGCATGAATACTTACCTTTTTCACAATTCCTGCGGCTTTATCTAGCTTCTTCAAAAATCTGCTGCAACGATTCTTTGATCGATTGGTTTTTTACTTATTAGCATTTCATTGAATTAATCTACTTACAGATAACGGAAAATGCTGATAGAATATACACGGATGATAAAATTGTTTTCACACAGTGATATTGTTAGTAGTACACACTTAAGGATGGGGTATATTTGAATAACAAGAAGTTAATATTTAGCGTCTTTACACTTTGTATTCTAATCATATTGGGTTTTCTCAGGTGGGATGATCTTGAATCCAGCGCAGACTTGCATTATAAGTATGATCGATGGGCAGGTCAAAAATGGGTGGAGTTCTATCCGCCGCTAGCTGCTTCTTCCAACAGCATGGAGTTTCCACTTATATATATAGATGAAATCCATCCGAATGATATAAATAAATATTTAGGAAAACAAGCTCTCTCTGGAGAGTTAGTGAACAAGTGGATTGAACGCACAAAGTTAACAGATGGATATATAGGTCTATTATTATTGAATATTCTAATGGTCATTTACAGTTTCTTCAAAAGCCAAAGAGCATATAAACACAAAGACAGCAGTCCCCGATGAGGAACTGCTGTCTTTCACTCCAATACATCTCCATAAGTGCCCTTCTAAAAGTACAAATCCCATTCCACAATAAAAGCAGTAAATAGAAACACCGACACTCCGGTCATGATATATACGACCTTTCGCTTTTTGCTGTAACTTATCTTCCACAGTTTGTAGATTAGCAAGACAAGATATGCTAAAGCTAGAATCACATAAATCAGGTTAAAGATGAGATGAACTCGTAATGAAGAATAGGAGGCGTTTAAACTCAATGCTCGCATGGCTAGTACTGTAGTATTCAGTAGGAATGCCAGACCTGCAATATTAATGGCAACATGATATTTATCAAACCCTGTCCCGGGTCTTTCCCATTTTTTCAATCTGTAAAAACATAATCGGATAAAATAGCCAATCACAGCTCTCAAATTGAATACGGTGGCTATTGCAAGAGCTATTAAAGAGGCAATGATCCAGATCATCGTTGAGCTTGATACACGTACATAATCATTGTAAGTAAAGGATACCTTCTCGACGACACCATCTTTCTCAACAACATTGGTGAAGTTACTAAGATCAAATGTGGAATACTTTTTCAGCAAGAGAATCGAATAGAGCTTCGTAAATCCAGAACCAGAACGTCGTGTAGTGAGATAATATCCATCATTTCCAGAGGTTACAGAGCTAGTGCTGTAATTATCCCCAAACAATTTCTGGACAAGACCGAAACAATATACCTCTTCTTCGAACTGGTTGGTCATCACCACTAACCCAAAATTAGATTTCGGGTCAAAGATCAATTTATTCGAAAACCCCAATGTATTCCCACCGTGTTCCAGTGCAGGTGTCCAGTACTCTACCTCAATGAATCCATGTGCGATTCGAGGGATAGAAGTTCCATCATAATACAAACTGGTTGACAGCATTTCGTTTAAGGTTTCTTTGTTCTTGAATAATAAATTACCACGATTGATTGGCATCAGGGCTGCTAGGAATTTTGCTGCATCTTCTGCGGTGCCCATGGCACCTCCTGCAGGATATATGTTCATGTATACTTTGGTTTTGGGGATGAGTTCGGCATTAGCAGTATAGCCTTGAATCTGATCCCTTCTCAGCACGAGGTCTGGACGATCTTGATGTGACGGATGAATCGTAGTTTCTTTCATATCCAGTGGTTTAAATATATGTTCATTCACGTATTCGTAAAAAGGTTGTCCGCTCTGCACTTCTACGATGTAGGCAGCCATAGCAACACCATAGTTTGAATAAGCAAATACACTCCTCGGTTCATAGATCTGTCTTGGTTCAAATTTTTGCAATGTTTCTCCCAGATCCATAACTTGATTCTCGGATAGATACCATAACTCAAGCATCCTATCCTCCCAACCCGCTTGATGATTCATAAGATCTAATAGCGTAATGGGGGCACCATACTCCAGCTTCTTTAGAAACCCTTTCGGTAGATATTCCTGAATATTAGTATGTAGATCAAGCTTTCCCTGCTCGACAAGCTGCATTACACTCGTCCAGACCAACAGTTTAGTGACGGAACCCCATTCAAAAACAGTAGAGCTGTCCGCCTTTCTCTGTTGCTCAATATCTGCATAGCCATAGGCCTTACTAAAAATCGTTTCCCCGTTCTTGATAGCCACAATTGAAACAGCAGCGGTGTTTTTCTCATGCGTAGCCACATAAGAATCGATCGTCTCCTCTAGCGAGGACAACGGAATTCTGGAAGGCGTGGTCTCCACATTCTCTATCTCAGCGTATACTGGTACCGCACATGCCATAATGAAAAACACGAGTGACAGAACACAGGCGACCACTTTGTTAACATAGCGATACCTTCGATCTATTTGCATTAGCTACTCTCCTTAACATTAAAATTAACTGTGATCTCATTACGTTATAAAGGTATTAGGGCAGAGCAACCTCATAGTCCTACACTAGGCTTTTCATAGTCATACGAATTCTTTACATGAGCTCTGTTGCTCACCCGCCGATCCGATGACAGCACCGGGAAAATGATGGTGAACGCAAATGTGATAAGTACAAACAACACACTCGCTGCATTTAAGGTCAACATCATCAGAAGGATGTAACAGATAGGCGCGAACAGCAGAAAAGCCGGTAACGCAAACAGTATAGCAACCCATCTCCAGTGGCCTTTTTCCAGATGAAAGGACACATTAAATCCAATGACGCTAAACAGCAACGGCCATACGAACAAATAGCTCCCTCCGGGCAAAAAGATCGAAGTTGTAATTGCGAGCAGTAGCCACAGGAATAAAATCCCTGCCCATAGATTAAAGGCCTGAACCCGACGCAACACCCAACGGTTGAGGATATAAATGATCAGTGCCATGACCAAGAATAACCCGATCAGATATGGAAGGCTTGCTGACGAATCCATCACTATATGTTCGTATTGCTCCTGTGAAACGACGAATTGAACGGCCATCCATAGAAGAGTGACGATCATCCCAACCACTGCGATGCTAAGTAAAGATACCAGGAACCCGCCGATCATGCCTTTCACACATAATTGTTTGCGACTCATACCGTGCCATATCGTTATGATATAAGCGAAGATTCCAATAATCGCAAGCCCGATCGCCCACGATTGCGGATAGTGTACCATCCAGTTACGTATAGCATTGAAATATATATAATCCTCTTCCACAATATCGATTAAGTTCAAGTTGCCGAGGTGCCGAGTCAAGCTCAGCATATACTCCCCATGGTGTTGAAGACTGCCCCGATCCAGGTTTTCCGGAGTGTCGAGCACCGTGTGGTACGCATCAAGCCCCATACCGAAGGCGAAATTCAAACCTGCCATTCCACCGTCACGAAAAACTGTAAAGTCCGTATCATTGGGGAGCAGCTTGTAAGCATCCGAAAGAAGTGAGTTAGCCAACGGGTACGGAGTAGCATCAATAAATTCTTTAATCAGCCATCCATTACCTTCGCTTGTTTCAAACATGAAGGAAGGCCCTTGGTTACCACGGGCCTCAAAGTTCAGCACAACCCCGACATCCTTTGCCCATGGGTGTTCTAAAATGAATTCCTGCGCGCCCAGCAACCCCATCTCCTCCCCGTCCGTCATGAGCAGAATCAGATCATTCTGAAGTGGACCGGATTCACGTATCGCACGTACAGTTTCCAGCATGGCGGCAATGCCCGAAGCATCGTCAGCCGCACCTGGACTGTTGTTAACCGAATCGTAGTGAGCGGAAATCATTACAGCTTTGCTATTATCCTCTCCCGGAACTCGTGCAATGATATTCTCGACAACTCCTCTGGAAGAATAATACTTGGAGTTGACCATCCCCCACTGCACCTCGGGCGTTAATCCAAGATTTTCAAGCTCAGCAATGAGGTAATCACGTACCTTATCATGTTCATCCGTCATAATAGGGTGTGGCTCCTGCGCGATCCGTTCCACTTTTTCCATGGCCCGCTCAGCAGAGAAAGTGTCTAGAGGTGCATTCAAATCTGCGGCGTTGGGCGCCTGAACTTGCGATAATCCGAGAAGAATCGAACCAACGATCAACATAAGAATAGCTCCAGTTGTAAACCACTTCATATATTTCATGCTTCATACTCCTCCAATTGATTCAGCTAAATAAAACACAGGATCTAAAGATAATAATGAGCTTTGCCCAGCCTTTACGTATGCGTTTTCAATAAGGTCTAACCAAACCAGAAAATCAATCTAACATCTTCCGCTTTCCCTAATTTCAATAACTTTGGAATGGTTACATTGATAAACCAAGATCATTTATTCAGCCCTCAATTCTTCCCCGATAATGACTATACATATGGGGTCTTGTTCTTAATAAACGTTATCCGCTGAGTTTGTTATACCCTCATTCGTATAGTTTAACGTGTAGTATTTATAAATGAATGAGAAGAATAAGATAAAACTGACGGATAACAAGACCACTATATTTCTCTTTTTCATATTTACTTTCCCTAATACGAATCGATCAGTTCCTCTACAGAAAGCAACTGAATTCAAGAATCTTTGGACTATCCACACATCCTAATCAGTATCTTAGTTAGATCTATGATGACGATGTCATCTTCGAGAATCTTTCAATTTAATGTTAGTATTCACCGTTATATTCAACGAAACTGGTTTGTTTAAACCGTGTAATATGATAAGGAGTATACATATTCTTAGTAGCTGGACTGATTTTTTCAATTAAACTAATTGCTGCATCTATATGCCCATCTGATGAAAAAACATCCTCATCTAGGAATCCACTTAAGAGTGCTGCATCATCTTTATTTTTCAAGCAAAGATATCCATACCCAGGATCAACTATTACTAGATTTATTATGTCAACTTCTGCTTGTTCTTTAGAACGATCAAAAAACCTTATTATAATGTCATTGTCTTTGAGATAGATCTCAGTATCACAAGAAAAATTCTTATAGTTAAACTTCATGGTCTTTGCTCTCCCACTTTTATGCGTCTGTTTTTATTCTAATTGTAACTCTTTCTAAATCTGGTGTATTTAAGCAAATAATAAACTGAACTAGATGAGATCAGAATAATCACACCATTTATCATAAAGGTCATGGGCAAGCTTATAATCCTGCCTAATCCGGTGTTAGGATATACCAATAAAAGTAAACTCTCTAATACTACAAATGGAACTGACAGTAGAACAATATAAAAAAATGACTTTTGAATTTTCTCTCCACCACTGAACTCACCTACTCTAACTCTTTTAATACAATTGCACATAACGTTTGTGCATTCAGGACGTTTGTCGTAGTCAGAAATGTACAAAGCAACCACCTCTTTGAACCCGCTTCTGGGACCGACGGGCGAATACCCTGATGCATGAATATTATGTTCTGTGCTGCTGATGCTTCTTGTTTTACGATCAAAATAATTATTTATTTCTGTATCGCTTTTTTGATGTTTTCAATATAGACTATCCGTGTTTCTTCATCCTTTAAATTATTATTTCTGTATTCTTTATTTAAAAATAAGTTCAAGAGATTCTCGTCACTTAAAATTATTTCCTTATACGTTTTATTATTCGAGTTTCCATTTATCCAATCATTCTTCTTTGAATAAGTTCCATATATTACTTGAGCTTTCAATTGTTTAATTTTGAATATAACTCGGTTAAATACAGGCTCAAAAATTAATTCAATTAAACTATCCATCACTTTCATCCTTTGATTTTCATGATTTATATATTCTTCTGGCCTTTCTTATAACGTTCCTGTATCCACGACGTCCCACCGACTTAAGGCTCCGAAGCGTGGATATGATGTAATCTGAAAGTGACACTTCTTGAGACTCTTACATATAGCTCTTTAGGATCTCTTCATATATTTCATAGTTCTCATCATCAAAGCAGACGAATTGGACATGCGAAATCGATTCATTTCTATTTATAAATTCTACTACAGAGTTGATTGCTACATTTGCTGCTTCTTTCTTAGGGTATCTGTAAATTCCAGTACTTATATTTGGAATTGAAATACTTCGGAGATGATTATTTAGTGCCAGTTTCAAAGAATTCATATAACAATCCTTTAGTTTCTCAGCTTCATTGTTATTACCGCCATTCCATACTGGCCCAACTGTATGAATCACATATTTTGCTTTCAAGTTTCCTCCTGTTGTAATTACAGCTTCACCAATAGGACAATTCCCTTGTTTATTTCGAATCTTAATACATTCATCTAATATTGCCTTTCCTCCAGCTCGATGAATAGCTCCATCAACTCCACCACCACCCAGCAAACTTGTATTTGCTGCATTGACTATACAATCTAAAAGAGACTTAGTAATATCTCCTTTAATAACTTCAATAATCGTTTGGCTTACCTTTGCTTCCATGATTGTCCCTCTTCCATATGTAATTGTGGCTTTCTTATAACATCTAATTCATTCACTTCGAAAATACTACACATTCATCGTAATATCTGAACTACGTATATGATAACCTATGTGGTAATATTTACGAAGGAAAATTTGGTGAAAATGGGAAAATTACCAGGATGCTTAGTCTCACATATCCATACAGTCCAATGGTTTTTTAATACACTCACAAACAAGGAAGGCCCTTCTTCATCCCACAGGGAATCAGTCGACCTTCCTCAAGCTTCTTTTTCTTTTATTTCCCCATTGATCAGGTCGTTTTCGATCTCTTCCCTCATATCTTCTAACAAGTTCCTTGTTTGATACAGTCTTAATCCAGTCCAATCCGAAATAAAATAATCATCTTCAACCTGGCCGTCTATACCGAAAATTATTCTGTAATATCCTATATGATTTGCTCTATATTCAATTCTGACCTTCACTTCAATATATTCAAGCTCTTTATTACTTGGGTCCAGGTATTCCAGACTCTTGATATGGAGTGATATATCCACTATCCAAATCTTCAAATACTTCTTGTCGTAATCCCAGAATACCTCTGTAAACTCCTCAGGATCTTCAACTCTATAGGTTTCTAAGTTATGCCAGAAAGCCTACAGTGCCCGATTTCTTGCATTATGCATATCCGACCAATCCCTTAAATCTTGTATGTTCATAAGATCACTCATTTCATGAATGTGTAAGTTTTTTTGGAATTCAGATAACGTTCCTGTGTTGAGTAGTGCTTGCTAAGATGATTTGTCGTTCTCCAAGTTATCGGTCTTGCTCTTGATTTGTTCTTCAGTAAAACCAAACCAAGTCATTTCATATAAACAAAGCGCTACAATTTGTTCACTCGAAAAATTATCAATTGCTTTATGATCTACATAAAAACCTAACCACTCATCCCAGTTATTTGCAGAAATATCCCAGTATCCATTCCATTCAGGCGAATTATTCTTTCCATGAACACGATATTCAATATATTCTCTGTTAGGAGAATCATCAGAATCAACCGCATCTATATGAATAATCATGTTCTCTAAGTTTGTGATTAATTTTTTTGAAAACAATGATTCATAAACGGTTGAATATTTTTCATTGGTTTGACCCAGATCGGGATAATATTCAAGCATCTTACTCCAAACTTCTTCAAAACTAACCTTGTTTAAAACTTCTTGAAAGATCAACACGTAATTGAACTCCTATTCTCCAGATATAGTATCTTCTACAACACTCTAAACATACAAATTCCATCCCACAATAAAAGCAGCCAAGATGAACGCCGAGATGCCAGACATGATGTACATCACCTTTTGCTTTTTGCTGTAACTGCTCTTCCGCAGTTTGTAAATAAGCAAGCCAAGATACGCTACTGCTAGAACCACATAAAGTAGATTAAACATTAAATTGATCCGTAACGAAGAATAACCAGGATAATTTGGAAAACTAATCTTCTTCTGTATGATGAAAAGATTAAGAAGGAGTGCCACACCTGCAAAGTTAATTGCAAGATGATATTTACTAAAATTGGTAGTAGGATTTGCTCGTTTATATAGCTTGTTAAGAAGCATCCGGATTACATAGCCGATCAAAGCACATAAACTGAAAATGGCGGCTAGCGCAACAGGAACAAGAGATATCTTAAGTAAGTTCACCTTTACATTCGATACAGGCAAATAATCAATGTAAGGAGTGACTGAAATTTTCTCAATAATACCATTATGCTCGACAACATTATAAGACTTTGCTAAATCAGCTTTTGTATATTTCGTTATATCGAGAAACGTAAATAAATTAGTAAATCTAGCGGCTGCCCGTCGTGCGGGTTGAAAATACCCTCCCCCCTCCGAAGTAACTCTATTAGAATTGACATTATCACCAAAAATTTCTTTGATAAGTCCATAATAATAAATTTCCTCAAAAGACTGGTTTGTCATGACCACCATTCCAAATTTAGATTCGGGATCAAAAACAAGTTTACTGGAGAATGCTTTCAAATTCCCCTCGTGCATCAGTGTAGGCACCCAGTATTCCATCTCAACGAACCCATGCGCAAATCGAGGAATCGAAGTCCCATCATAATACAGACTTGTTGACAACATTTCGTCTAACGTATCCCTCTTCGCAAATAATACATGGCTATCATCGACAGGCATCAGCGCTGCAAGGAATTTCCCTAAATCTTCTGCTGTCCCGATCGCTGCCCCTGTAGGATAGAATGTTAAGTATACTCTGTTCTCAGGTATCAGTTTCAGATCTTTCGTATACCCTTCAATCTCATTCCTTCTTTGTACTAGGTCTGGATGATCTTGCCCCGTTGGATGAATCGAGGTGTCGTTCATATGAAGCGGTTTAAATATATGTTGATTGACATATTCATAAAAAGGTTGGCCACTTATCTCTTCCACGATGTAACCGGCTAAGCCAACGCCGTAGTTCGAATAACCCACTATGCTATTCGGTTTATAGATCTGTTTCGGCTCATTTCTACGCAACGTTTCTCCTAATTCTAACGTTTCATTCTCGGAGTAATAAAATACCTCGGCCGCTGTTTGATCTTCCCAACCCGCATTGTGATGCATCAGGTTCATTAGCGTAATCGGATCATCATATTTCAGCTTTTTGAAAAATCCCTCTGGCAGATATTCTTGGATATCCGTCTCCAAATCAAGCTTTCCTTGTTCGACAAGTTGCATCACACTCGTATAGACCAACAGTTTCGAGATGGAAGCCCATTCAAAAACAGTAGAGGTATCCGCCTTTCGCTGATTCTCAATATCTGCGTAACCATACGCCTTATTCACAATGGTTTCACCATCTTTGATAGCCACAACCGAAACGGCAGCGGTGTACTTCTCATACGAGGCAACATAAGCATCAATCGTTTCCTCTAAATTGGATAAAGGAATCCTGGATGATGTAGTCTCAACCTGTTTCTCTTCAGCGCGGGCAGGTACCGCTATTGCCATAATGATAAATATGAATGACAGAACACAAGCAATTACTTTGTTTACCGTGTGATGTCTACAATTCATCTGCATTTCTTCTCTCCTTTTATCTTAAATGTTAATTACATTCTCTTGTTTTCACGTATGCGTTTTCAAAAGAGTCCACACGAATCTAAGTTATTTCTCCAATGCATTTACACTCCATTTAGGAGAGATGTCGGAGAATTTCGCCCTTCCAATTAACGATGTTTATTTCTTTGTCTTTCAAGAGACACCAATCAATGATTTCACCTATCAATTTTGGCGTGATGATCTCATCGCTCCATTTCGGTGTTAGTACTCTTCTGTATCCTATATATTCTAACGTCCAGCCTTCGAATTCTTCTCCGATGATGACTATAAATGGGGGCTTGTTCTTAATACTATGTTGTCCCACTTCATAAGTGACGATTAACTTCTTATCCTCAGAAACGATATGTAATTTGATTATCCCTTCATCGTCTATATCCGGTTCAACATACCAATAAAATAATCGATTGGAGCGAACGATTTTACGTTTATATTTTTTTCTTACGCCCATAACTCACCTCACATATTCCTTTTTCTCTGTATGCAGTACTTCAACAGTTTGCCCATCCACATGAACACTTTGTTATCCGATGTTGATAGGCCTTATGATCATTCATTTTATTACTTTGTTATTCTTTCTTTATTCCCTAATATGACTTCATGAATTTCATCATATAATTGTAAATCTATAAATTCGTTATGAATCCATAGTCCTTCCTCAACATCTCCTCCCCCCATACCTCCACTAATCCTATCACCAGGAAAGAGTTTTTCGTAAAATAGTCCTTGGCCATCTCCCTCATTACAGTCCCATGCAATGGTATCTAAATCTTTTAATAGAGTATGTAATGTCTCTTCACTGCAGCTTACTAGTTTCATAGGGCAAGACAAATAGATTTGTCCTCCATAATCACCCTCCATAATTACATATGCATCTGGAGTATCCACAGCTTTATTAAAACTGTCTATAAACTGATTGTTCGGTAGTCCATTTACTTCATTAAGCATATGTCGAACAGGGCTATGATGCTCTGGAATTACAGCCATCTCATTGTTTTCATCTTTTTTTCTTTCCATAAAGATACACCTCGTTGTTAAGTATGTTTTCTTGGAGATATCTCAAATTAGTTATTGACTTCATTCATTCCTATGACTTGTTCAATTGCTACATTAAATTCGTTAACATTAATGTTTAAATTGATTATTCCTTCTTTATCCAGCCCTCTAGTGTCTAATTTAAAAGTACCTGTCAGTTCTTCCGAGCTATTACCATCAACTTTCTCATTTATGTCCAATTTAATGTCCCTATCAATTAATCGCTCCTGAATATCCTTACTCAAGATCGGTTCAACTGTTTTTAACATTATTGATGTATTGGTTCTATTCCGAAGATTGAAATTGTATGTTACGACTGTAATACCTGCATCTTCTTCGCTCTCTCCCAGTCCAAATGAACTTGAGTTTATTATCAACCCGTCCTCAACAATTTTATCCGTCTTCACACTGTATGAAATGCAACCACTTAGGGCTAGTATCATTAAAAGAAATAGTAAAATCATTGAACGCTTTTGATTTATCAATTTGGGAGCTCCTTTAATTTTTTGGACTTGCTTGTTAATTTCCTGTAACGTTTACTAGATACCAACGAAAATGATTCGACAGACTGAGAAGTGAAAATTTGCCCATTAACCCCACTGATATAGGTCTAAGATAAATACTTCATCACCTATCGCAAAATAAATCTGTTCCCAATCAAACTCATCTTTCCATTCAATCTCTGTTACCAGTCTATAAGCTTTAACATTTGACCCTTCAAACAATTCTTCCAACAGTCTAATCAGGTTATTACTCACTTTATTTGACTCTTTATCTAGTTCTGCAGGTGTTTCTCCATCAGTGTCTGGATATTTAACACTTACGCCAAAATCTTGTACGCGAAATAAAGAGAAAAACCATTTTGCGGTAATATTAAATATCTCATCCTTCCAATCATCTACTTCGCTTAGTCCTACATATTTAATATCTTTGTGATTTTTTAAATTACTATTAGTATTATGAAGTTCTATTGCTCGTTCAATTGGCTGATCAATATTTATAAACTTATATTCGTGTCCATAGCATCCTCCAAAGTACGTAATTAAATTACTTACTCCTTCTAAATATCCATTGATTTTGCTAAACAGTTCATGATTCATAGAGTCACATCCAATACCTTAGTAAGTTGACTTTGTCTGTTTCACAATTAAATACCTTTTTCACTCCATAAACTCTTAATATCTTCTACTATAATTTTTGAAATATGTTTGGATGCATCCTGCGGATACAACCATACTGTTACGATAAGAGTCAGACATATCATTAATCCTAGAATGACTCGCCCAACAACTCTAAATTTGGTGTATTTAAGCAAATAATAAACTAAACTAGATGAGATCAGAATAATCATACCATTCATCAAAAAGGTCATGGGCAAGCTTATAATCCTGCCTAATCCGGTGTTAGGATATTTTAATAAAAGTAAAACCTCTAATACTACAAATGGAACTGACAGTAGAACAATGTACAAAAAATGACTTTTGAATTTCCTCTCCACCACTGAACTCACCTACTCCAACTCTTTTAATACAATTGCACATAGCGTTCCTGCATTCAAGACGTTTGTCGTAGTCAGAAGTGTCTGCTGAATTGCAAAGCTCTCTACTCAGCATTGTCTTCCTGATCTATTTCTTCAAAAATCTTTTCCACAATATTTTGCTTACTATTTAGACTCTCTTTAATCCATACGTCTCCTTGCTTGGATGTATAATAATTGCTTGTGTCGCTTACATAAAATTGCACCCACTTAATTGCATCACTGGCATCTTCTATCTCTTATTACCAGCATCATTGAGTTACATTCTAAAGCTGTTATCCGTTGTAGACATCAAGTAGATGTTTGGCTTGGTTTCTAATAATAAGGTTTTTATGGCGTCTTCATCATTTAGTATAATCTTTAATATTTCCTTTCCATAAGACTTTTCTATTTCTATTCCAACCACTTTTTCAAGACTAAGATCATAAACAGGCCTATTATTCACCTTAAGATGTAACGATAAAGTTCCATATGCTGGTTGAAGCAGACATACTAGAGTAACATCATTCCTGTTCAGAGAAAAAAACAAATTATTATAATACCACGGTACTTCTTCATCAAAAACTTTAGGTTCTGACTCGAATAAATCCACTAATTCATAGTCTTTGGGAAATGGGTTCACTTCTTCGGAATTCCTTTCACAATAGCTTTATAGTACTTATCCTCCTTGAATATCCTTACAATCTGTCTTCACTCACTTCTTTCAATATCCAATTTATTCTCTTTTCTAATTCATTGATATTTCTGGTTTTGTACGTTAAAAAAGGATTTTCCCAGTCTTCGTTTAGTTCATCTTCTGTATGATTTTCAATCTCTTTTATTCGAATCAGCATGACTGTATACTGTCCTTCAGGTTGATGGGCAGGGTACCATCCAAGATCTAATATTCTTTTTTTCTTCTCATTTCTGAAGTAAATAATGTCTTCTTGGAACTCCCAAACATGAATGTAATCCGCATTAACAAAATGTTCTGGTTCAGCTTGTGTGAAGTTATTCCACACGACTTTCCAATCATTTGGAATAATTAGTGGAACGAATTTAAGTCCTATTGTTTTCACCTTCTTGAGTATTTATGTTATGTGGTGTACCGGACTTCTTGAATATCCTTA
The DNA here is from genome assembly GCF_037991315.1 of Paenibacillus sp. FSL H8-0079. Classification (NCBI taxonomy): domain Bacteria; kingdom Bacillati; phylum Bacillota; class Bacilli; order Caryophanales; family Paenibacillaceae; genus Paenibacillus; species Paenibacillus sp. FSL H8-0079. Next base: position 1,739,500 of record NZ_CP150300.1, on the reverse strand, counting down.
CATAGGATCACATCTGTGTTTATTTATGTACTCTTCTAATGTCTTTCTCGCGTCTTCATATGTTCTAATCACTTCATCTAATTCGTTCTTCAGTTCTCTATGTTCTTCCCAATATCCTTGCCCTATCTTGAGCACCGAACAAAATAAATCTCCCATGTACAAATCTCCTGATCTCAATGGGTTCTCCACTAATTTCTCCAAAGCTAGAGGTAAAAGAAAATCTAGACTCATTTGTTGCCCGATCAAAAGCCTTAAATCCTCATTATTCAATTCACAGAGAGGTTTCTTTCTTAATTCATTTGCTCGGAGAACTAATCGAGAAGCAAAATTCGGTTCATCCCACCTTTCGTCTTCTAGCTCTTCAAGGGTTTTAGTTAGATCCATTTGCTCAAAGTTGTATCTCTTGGTCCTTATACACTTTTTTCGTTATCATTTTTGTATACTTTAATCTCGTGATTTCAATCAGGTCATTTGGCTGCATCATATTCAGGATAGGACTATCTTTGATTAAAACTTTGCTATTACCTCGTCCCAATCCTTTAACTATAATGATATTTTTATTTTTCTTCACATCTACAATTTGTCCGATCGTTATGAACTGCTCTTGTTTCTTGAGATCAAGGTATGTTAAAAGTCCAAGTGTACAAAGTATAATGCAGCCAATCATATATCCTACAGTTGTCCATGCAGGAGGATGATATACTAAGTATCTAGTAGCTGCTTGAATTCCTATTATAAAAATAAATAAAACGATGAGTAGCAATTGCTTTTTTAATTTTTCTTCAACTTTTTCGTTCATAGTTTCTCCTCATAGGTTATGTGGTATTGCTCCCCATACAAATCACTTAATTTCTCGCTATGTTTCTTATCATTAATTCTGGTGACGACTTGGTAGAATAATAGTCAAAATGAGAATGTCCGGAATCTGAAGTCGCAAGAAATAAGCAACTATGCACTAACATTTCAAATCCAAGCTTTGTTGAATTAATTATGGCTATATCTTGATCTGCCTTTACTCTAAGTTGTTCATCGTACTTCCAATGCTCCCATGTGTCCCAAATGGTTTCATCATATGTGTCTAGTAGAGGTAGATGATATATTTCTGATTTAGAAAATTTCATAGATAATCTAATTTTTTTCAATTCTTTTTTTGCTAAAGGATTGATGGCTCCGTTAAATATAAATAAGTTTGTAGCCTTTGGGTCTTCTCGTGCTAAATAAATCACATCACCACTTTTCATTGAATAATCGAATAAACTCGCCAATAAAAACATTTCATGAGAATCGGCTGTATCGATTATTAGTAAGTGACCTTGTTCTTCTTTAACGATGATATTAATTTCTTTTTGCTTTAATATCATTGTGGTGACATCCCTTGAACCTAATTTAGTTGTTACTTTCTTTATTGGAAGTGATTTATTCATTCTGGTTCTCCGGATTTGACATTTTGATAATTTGTAATGGTTTCATCCGTTCTTTAGATATCATTGCCTTCCACAACATGCTTATAAATTGTATTTCATTTTCATTCTTTCATATAATTTATAATCCGTATTTCGATTTACAATCTCTCCAATTAACTCTTTCCATTTGTTTTCAATCCACCTAGGACTTTGTTCTTTCAGAATATCCTCGTTAAATTGGCTATCAATATACTCCAAATCTTGTTTAAGCACTCCTATATCCTTAATCAGTTGATTTCTCGATTCTTTTTCTAGCGATATCTTATTCGATAAAATTTCGCCTATGATTTCTACTCTTATATGCGTATACATATCTCTAAACACATTATAGATTAAATAAGTTGATGATAATTGATCTTCCCTGAAGTCGGATTTCAGAAAGACAAATGATTCTTCACCCACTTTCAAAGATACTGCCACATTTCCTAATGCGTGTATGACTGTTTCCTTGGAAGAGCCGTCCTCTAAGCTTTTTATCACATTATCTAAATTGAAAATGGATTCTTTTATACCCATTTGAGTTCCATGATTTAGTTTAACCGCGTAATCAACTTCTCGATTGTCTTTGTACACTTTGAATTGATAGTTGAAAAACATGCTTATTATCAATCCAACCATTAGTGCGATTATTGCTATATTTTTTTTCATTGAATTACCTCCTACTAGTGCCTGAACTACGTATATGATAACCCATATTGTTACAATTGCGAAGGTGAATTGGCGAATAAGGGAAATATATTAGTTTTCTCAAACCTTTATCCAATCGATCCAATGGGTTCTGAATACGCTGAATATATGCAGGGTTGTACAGGACGGGAGTATGCAGTCGAACCTTTCGTTATAGTAATAAAACAAAAAGGTCCTTCTTCATCCCATAGGGAATCCGACGACCTTCCGATGCTTTGGAACCTATCAACTTTAAAAAAGGTAGAGCGTATCGCTTCACCACATCATCTGAATGTCATAACTTCGTGGATTGACATTCAGGATTTCTACATTACAACCCTGTGCCGATCTTTGTTTCAACAGAATCTGCATACCACTGTTCGAAATTCTCATCTTAACATACTGTGTTCCCTGTGATCTCTACGATCCTCACGATCAGCTTCCTCCATCCTGTAGATATACCGTCGGAGTTCTTCTTTATGCGCCTCCAACTCATCCATTCGGGCGGATGTCCCATCTAGAAATGATTGCATCTTGAACCCTAGCGTGGTCGCAGCATTCCCAGCCCAATCTTGCTCCAGTCTACTATGTATTGAACGCATCTTCTGCTCCTGCTGCACTAAGCGCTCCTGCAACTGCTCACATTGCTGAACGGCTCTTCTCAGATCGGATAAAGATACCGATATTCTTCCCATGTCAATTACCTCCCGTTAAGAACTGGTCTGCTTGAACGAAATCTTCGTGCTTGCGTTCAATGTACTCGGCAATCTCGCTGATGGATTCCTGATACCAACGGTTAATTCGTTCCAGTGTCGCCGTAGCTTCGTAAGCGATTGACGTGAAGGAATGGCTTTCACTTGTGGAAGTATAAGCCTCGAACATTCGGATGGAAGCTTGTGCATCATTGGAAAACCCGCTCAGACTAAGGCGCATTTCCTTGGCTGCCTGTGCCAATTCCTCCGGCGTTAGTCGGATTGTCCCACCACCTTGACCTGACTTTCCATTGGATACAGCCGCAATCAAGGGAGCCACCAACCCGCCAACGAGATTTGACAAAGCCATCCGTGATTCCTGATAAGCATTCCAGCGTGGTGAGATGTCAATTTTTTTTCCTGTTGCGCGATCGATAAGTGGACCTACCAAGTTACCCTGTTCATCAAACTGATACTGGTTCATCGAGTGATATCCTTTGCCTTCTTCCTTGGAAAACGAGTCCATCAATCGAACAATATTACCGACCTGAAACTTGTCCAGATCGATATCAATTGGGAAATTGTATGTGACTAACGGGCCGCTGGGCCCCATCGGACTAATCGGCACCGTGAGCTGGAATTGCAGCCTCCAGTTTTGGTACATCGCATTGGCCGAGTCAAAATCCTGGCCTTTGTAGTACGTACTGCCAACATGTCTGTCATATTCAAAAAGTCCTCCTGCACCTACTGAATCATTTGGCTGAACGATGTTCACCACTTTTTTATCATAGTAACCTTCGTTCACTTTCGCCAAGCTTGCATCGTCCAGCAGATTGGTTACACTCGGAGCACTGTATGTCATGGCCGACAAATCCTGTCGCGCTGCCACATATTGCGCTAAACCACCTCCAAGCGAATGTCCCGTAAGAGAGATACTTGCGTCAGGATATTTTGCTTTGACTTGTTCATAAAGCACTTCCGCCTGATGAAATTGATTGTTCTCCCAATTGATATCGTCCTTAATGGATTGAATAAAGCTTTTCTTGAAAATGTTATGATGATTAGGGGCAGTTACGGCATCCTCCAGTTCTCTGGTGCGTCCACCTAAAACATCGAACACGTCTGTTTCGTAATCGGCTGCTCTCCCAAGCCAGCTCCCACCTGGTTCTGTTCCGCGGTAACCGATGACAATTTGATTCGTCTGATTGTTGTGGAGGATGACGGAATCGAAACCCGACACTTTATTGTGGAGCTCGGCACCTTCAGGTTCAATGACCTTCCATTGTGCATAATCTCCCTCTTCTGTAAGCGGTGCTCCGGCAGTAACGTTGTCCTGGTAGGCAAGATCAGATATTTCCTTATACAACTCATCGCTAATGTAATCGTTCCGCATAAATACCTCCTGAATTGAACATTTCAATATGATTATGTAAACTAGTGATAATTCAATCTTTATAGTATATTAATACCAGTCTATGAAAGTAGAGGTGTCCCTTTTGAGAAAACCTTTCTTCCTGTTTGTAATCTTAATTATCTCATCTCTCTTGCTTGGAGCATGTGCCTCCGAAGAGGAAAAGATGATTGTATCCTCCGCCGAGAAGTTCGCTGCAAATTATGTTCTTGAAAAATACGGTGTAAGCGTTCGTTTTACGGAGTATAAATTCTCTCCTCCCGATCTAGCCAAGTCGTTAGGCCTCCATGGCTACATTGAAGGCGATAAGAAAAAGAAGGTATTTGTTTTCGTGAACTACGATCCTTTAAGTATTAAGACACTATCTCTTCCTGAAGGTATATCCAAAAAATCAAATTCCAAATAGAGAGTTGAAGTTATTTTCAAAACGATCAATCTATATAAACAATTTGAAACTATAGGGAATATATGGATTGTATCTTTCGTCAATTACTTCTGTCAACGTTCTTCGTAACAATAATATGAAGAAACAAATGCGACCTACATAATAGAATGATTGTGTTCTTAAGTTAAGATACACCTCTGTTTTAAGAAGTTATCCACTAATTCGATGAATTCTGAATATACAGAAATAGAGGGAGTCATATCAGAACTCCCTCTCATCCCAACAACGCCTGCTCGATCTGATCCACAATCCCCTTAACACCTATCGGCCCATAACAGCCGATCCATGTTGCAGCATCAACAGAATGTACACACTGTTGCTCGCTCCCATCCAGCATTTCCAAAACCCTCGTCTCTGTCGCAGATATCCCATCCTGCATAAGCTCATTACTCAGCAAAAAGTAGTGGCTAGCTTGTACTGCCGGTAATCTCTCAACCGAGATATGATAGGCCGTGTCGGTGGTATCTGCAACAAATAACGGAACGGGCAGACCCAGATCCCGGTACAGCACAGCGCCTGTGCGATGAGCAGCAGAATGGACGCGCACGAGGGAATCCAGTGGACGTATCAATGCCACACTTTTTCCTGCCAGTACAGAGGACAATTCCTCGGACAGCAAAGCTGTTCGGCGATGATAATTCGCGATAATCTGCTTGGCCTTTGCTCGCTTGCCTGTCAGTTCACCGAATAGACTCAGGATGGTCTGCCAGTTTTCATTACGCTTGAACATGAGCACTGGAGCGATCTGGCTTAACCGTTCATGATGCTGATCATGCACCTCGGTGCAAATAATCAGATCCGGCGCAAGTCGCTCTACCGCCGGGAGATCGGGGTATTCATACGTACCAAGTAATGCTGTATGCTGGAGTCCTGCCCGGAGTGATTGAGGGAACGTTAACACGGTACTTCCTAGTCCGACACTTCCTACCGGAGACAAGCCCAGTGCAAGCAAATGATCAGCATATTGCACATCGAGGACAGCGATACGCTGTGGTATTTCGGTGACGGTGTACTCCCCGCGCATATGGCAGATGACCGGGCCTTCTGCTGATTCATAGGAAGAAGCTGTGCGATTTTGCAGCAAAGCATTCGCATAGTCTGCATCTCTTCTCGAAGCGGCGGCATGCCGGTAATGTAGCGGTGGGACGCCATTATATTTTTTAAATGCTCTGCTGAAGTAATACATATCGCGATAGCCCATTTTGTCCGCAATTTCACCGATGGAAGCATCCGTATGACACAACATGCGTGAGGCACTTTCCATACGCAGCTGAATGACGTATTCCATCGGTCCAAGCTGCTTCTCTTGTTTGAATCGTCGCTGCAGCTGTCTTACACTACAGCCCGCCAGAGCTGCCAGCTCTTTTAGCTCCAAGTTTTGACGATAGTGCGATGTGATATAAGAAGCGACTACATCCACCATGTCGGACTCCGCTCCCCCTTGACCACGTTCATACTCCATGATCAGCTCGTAGATCATTCCTTGGAGCAAAGCGTTGGCATAGAAACGTTCCAGTCCTTCACCGCGTCGCCATTTGGCAACGATTTTTTCGGCGTTTTCGATCCATTCCGCATGGGTTGCCGAGTTTTGAACAAATGACCTGCGCAGCGGATGCTTGCGATATGAAGGTACAACAAGGGAAGCTCCCTCTATGGAAGAAGCCTTGTACATAATGACAATATAATGAATGTCCTCTGATCTGGCCGTCAGCGTAAAGGATGATCCCTTCACCACATGACAGGCAAAAGAAGCTCCAATGTGGCAACCCTCGCCATCCATTGCAAGCTCCCCTTCGCCTCCATATGCCAACAGCAGCACATTTGAAGTTAAATCCGTTTCGTGTAAAACGCTGCCTGTCTGCAAAGTACCGCTATACCCGTCAAGCATCTTGATCGTTGTATCACTCCATAGACTTGTCTGTTCTTGCAGCGACATTTCTCTCATCTCCTGACAATCGCAAAGGTAAAATTCTTGCTGTTGTCATTTTAGTTGAGATTCTTTCTCATTGTCAATTTTCGGACATTTGAGACAATATTCGCCTGACATCTGATAATAGAAACAACAGGTAATTCGCTCGCTTTTGGCAACATGTACATTATCCTTACAATCGGTGAAGCGGGTTAACGGATTCTTCCTCTCACCAAACACTTCCCCGGATGCCACCTGCGTCAGATAGGAGAAGTCCTCTCGAATGATCTTACTTTCCTGCTCTGTCTCGGCTTCATCAGGAGCGAATAGTCGGCCGATACGTACCATGATATTCTCCCAGAGAATACTCATCGAAAGAGGCGCAATCGCAGCAAGTGTCTTTAACAGAGGTGTAAGCTGTACCGCAAACATGCTCTGGACTGCCTTTTCCCGCCATACGATCCTGTCTCCAGTCAGTTCTTCAGCCTGAAGCCCATTCACCGCTAGAAAAGGAAATCGTGTGCCGCCCTCATGATCTGAGAGCGCCGGATGATAGAGAAAGCTGTTCTCCAGCTGAAACGAAACATGCTGATGATGAAAAGTCATCGCGGTCACCAGCGGAGCCGTCCATAGATAGCCAAGCCGCTTGGCTAACATGGAGGCTGCGACTTTCATGTCAGGCGCATCGATATAGTTCTGAAACCAGCTGATATACTCTCGACACGCCTCTTCGTCATGCAACTCACTCAAAGCAATGGTACGGACACTATGTTCAGGCGGCTCACCAAGCAAAATCGAATGATCCTCTACCGTCTCTTTCCATAAGTCTGTCGAGAGATATGGGTTCATATTAGTTCGATCCGAGCAGGGCTTCCGATGCCTGATCTACAATCAGATTAATCGCAAGCGGTCCGTAATAAGCGATCCACAGAGTTGAGTTTACGTCATACGTGAGGTTATTTTTCACAGCATCGAGGGACTTCCACACTGGATTAGTCAACATAGCCTCTGCCTCTGCTGCAAACAGCTCATCCGACAGCACAAAATAACGATCTGCCTTAATATCAGGGACTTTTTCCATCGAGATTTCAACAGAGGTATCATCCTTGATCTCTTTTACGAGTTCAGGCATGTTTAAGCCCAAATCATTATACAAAATGCCGCCTGTGCGGTGCTCGATGCCATGGACACGGATACCTTCTTTACGCGGACGAATCAGAGCGACTGTCTCATCTCCCATTTTCTCTGTCAGCTGTGCCTTCAGGCCAGCAACTTTTTCCTCATAGGCTGTGCGCACTTTCTCTGCCTCGTCCTGCTTGTCTGTAATTTTAGCAACCGTGGCTAACGTATCACGCCAGTCTTCGTAGAAATCGAGTACCAGGGTAGGTGCAATTTTGCTTACACTCTCATACTGTTTCTCCTGGAAGTCGGTCATGATGATCAGATCCGGGTCGAGTGCAACAATCGCTTCCAGGTTAGGCTCATCCCGTGTACCCAGAACCTGTACATCACTCGGTTGATCGCCTAAGTATTCTGGAAAATCAGTGTTACCTCCAGCGATAACACTACCTGCTGGCTTCTCGCCAACGGCTAACATTTGATCCAGAAACTTAACATCCAGCACTGCAATTTTCTGTGGTTTTTCGTTTAGAGTGATGTCACCCTTCATACCCTTGATCGTTACGGGAAAAGCTCCTTCCGTCTGCGTTTCCGCATTCGCAGGTGTCTCCGCTGGCGTTGCAGCAGATTGCTTACCACTATCTGTACCTGTTGCGGCACCGCAAGCCGTCAGGACTAGAATAAGGGCCATCATCAAGCCCATGAGTAATCGTGATTTGTGAGCAGTGTAGGCTTTGTTACCAGCCGTTTGCCCCTTTGTTCCTTGTTTCATTTGTAAATCCCCCTTATGTATACTGGTGATAATGATTTTCATTATCGAAACATAAAGAGAGTATATACGATCTTCGTATCGTGTTACCATGTACTTTTGCGACATTTCAGCCGGACTAATGCGACATCGCGAGCTGCTTATCCGCCCTTTAACTTTTCTGCAATGTACGCTTGCAATCGGTAAATGTCTGAAAGAAGCTCTTCTTCCTCCGGCGTATTTCCATACTCCCCTAGCCAGCGCGGTGTGCGGATATGCCACTCGTTAGACATGTATTGCTGTTCATCCCGGTAGGCTATCATGTGCTCCATGAAATACGCCAAAGAGCCGAAGGATTGTTTACCAGTATCGTTGATGATGGATTGTGTTTTTTTAATGATCGCCTGTAACATTTGTTGAATATGATCTTCGGGATTCATAACGTTCTCCCCCTTGTACACCAAAGGTTTAAAAACAAATAGGAAGGTCCTTCTCTACTCCATAGAGATCAGACAACCTTCCAATCTTCTTTTCAAGACATAAAACATAAACATGTATTAACACATCTGATATAGAACTCATCATTTCGAAGCTACTCTGGATATTCCCTTGATGCCTCGATCAATTTATCTTCTTCATCAAAAACGTTCAGCACTCTCTCAATGTCATCCACTTCATAGCTTCTAACAACAATCAGTTGCTGCATATGAAGACCTGGTGGGTCTATGTCCGGTCGAGACAAGTTATTTAGCAAACGTTCTGGTGTATATAAGATGCTCCATCGTCTGGAACCATCTGTAAAAACTATCGTGATCTCTATCCAATTCCATTCTTCCAAGTTATCCGATCTTACCTCATCATCAAAACGCCAGCTTACCAGCCTTGGTCTTAAATTCATTTCTTTTACGATGTTTTTACCTCTCTTCTGCTTAACTTCTTAAATGCCGAGTATTCCTTTTCGGACTTCATATAACTTAGTATCTTTTCCGCACATGCAGCTGAACTGAGTTCTTCCGTATTCACTTCCAGATCATATTCATCATAGGAGTATATGTAGTCGAACTGGGAATGGGCCAGTCCAATCTCGCGATCTCCCCTGCTCTGCTCTCTTCTGGTGAGTTCTTCTTTGGAGCAATGCACGCCTACAAACAATATCGGATAATCCGATAGTAAATTATAAAAATCGTTAAACCACTTGTCATTGCTGATCAGCGTATCCACGATGACATTCAAACTCATTTCCGAAAACAGCTTAATGGTTGCACAGTACAACGAATTGATGGGTCGAACAGGATATCTGTCATCACATGGTGTTCCACTTCTCTTGTTGGTTTCATATCTGGATATGTATTGTCGATAAACTGATCATAATTATGAAGAAATTGATCTACAGATAGATGGTGAAACGGAACCTCTCCCTGATTTTTCATTTCCATCGCGATGCTCGTCTTCCCCGAACTTGACGTTCCGTTCAAAAATATAATGAGTCCTCGTTCCATATCTATCACCCTTATAATTAAAATTATTGCTACAATTCAACTGAATTACCACTCTCTCCATTCTTCCGTAATATCTTCATCGTCCTCAATGTCTAATCCAGCAAGCCTAGCTGCCTTGTCGATAAAATCGGCCAATTCTTCACGTTCCATCGTTTCAATGAAATAGCCATTTTCCTCATTCATCTCATTAAATGTAACCACAACTTCTTCTACAGCTTTCATAATATGCTCAGGATGTTTCGTTTCTTGTAATGTTATTAACTGGTTTAAAAAGTTATCCAAGGCTTTGTCAGACATGAGTAATCTCTCTTCCGTAAAAATCTCATCTCCGCCTTCAATCATTCTTTCGCTCCATAGTTTGGTTGGTTTTTCATGAAATAAGTTTAGTAACGTCATTGGGAATCATTCTCCTTCAAGTTTTAATTATGTATATATTTTATCTGTAACCATTCCTACGTACAAGCGTTCCCACCTTTTCATTGGTTCCACTATATTTTCGATGTTAAATTTAATAGTGATATTCTATTAGGTTTATATTATTAATTCACAATAATTATCAGATATGTGTATAGTAGAAATGAAGCAAAATACTTTCAAAATACTAAATCTAACGGAGAGGATGATATCATGTCTTTTTTCAAAAGGAAGGTTGTACTAGTCTCTGTATTAATCTTATCGGCTATCTTCTCTGGTGCAATCGCTTACGTAAATGGTCAATCGAAACCGGACGTAGCCATTCATAAAGTCGTCAACCTTTCGTCCAACTCCTTAACATTTCATAAAATTGATAAGCTGGATGCGTTCGCTGAACTGATCGTCATTGGTTATGCCACAGCAGATGTCAGAGATCGAGAGCATGTTATTACTGCATTTGATGATGGGACTATGCAATCCTTTCACACCAATACAAACATCAAGATTGAAAAGATATTAAAGCAACCGAACGATTTTCCTACTGATCAGAACGAATTAACAATCATTGAACCCGTCAGCCTGGAAGGAGACGTCAAGTACACAGTTAATGACTATGTAGAACTGCAGAAAGGTGATAAAAGTGTGCTCTTCTTGATGAAAAACTCCTTTGGTGATTATGGATTAATTAATGATAACTTAGGCAAATTCAGCCTTGAAGGGATAAGTCAATATAGTGTACCTCAATCCTCCACTGCACAAGCGTTATCAGAATACGAAACTTTCCGTAACTCTGTCATGAAGAAGTACCATTTGAATTGAGGCATTCACCATACAACAATCATCCCTCTAACAGTTGTCTGAATCACCGGGAATAGCTGCCCTCTTCTATCTATTGCACTTCTTTATCAAGGCTTACGTCAAAGGATGAAGTTATCGATTTTTGTCTAAAATCATTGGGTATCACTTTAATCTCCACGTTTAGATGTATAGATTCAGGCAGATTCATTTGAGTTATATTCTCACTACCAATGAAGTAATAATGCTTTTCGTCCAGTTCTATCAAACCGCCACCTGTTGAGCCAGAAGTTGAAATCAAATTCCCGTCACGATAAAGCTCACAAGAAATGTTATACTCCATCAAACTAAACCCTTTCACTTCATATCCAACCTTGATTTGATTTTCCGTGTAATCAGCATTTCGTAAACTAATCGCACCACCATCGACCATTTGGGTCTGAATTGCAATTTTTGCCTCGGGCATCTCTGGTTTCCTTAATAAATATCCCACTTTTAGGTACCATATAGTCCCCAGTACAACTACAGCAAGTACAATTATAGCAATAATAAAATTCTTTTCTTTTTTATCCATAATCCTTACTCCTTACATCTGAACACGGTCTTGGTTCATCGACCATGCATTCCATTAGGAATTATGTTCGATTAAATTTCAGGTTTTTCCCGCATTATCCTAGAAATACATTGTTAATTATCTCTCGATCATAATCTAGAATCCAATCGTTATATTCTTTATAAATACCCATTAGTTCTTCCCTTGATGCTGAAATAACATCGCAACCTCTATCATCATAGATATGAAATATCGTTTTCTTACTTATATTAACAAAATACACCCTATGATAAATCTTTGGCTTAATTCCAACATCATGATTACATATAGCTTTGATTAACTGATTATATTTCAAGTCCTCAACTCTACATTTAGTCCAGTACCTATACATGGTGTTTCTTGGATCTTGCATGTCATCTGGTTCACAATCCAAACCTGGAAATATCTCAAGGCTCAAGGCTCTAATCGGCCCTTTCTTCTTGATATATTTTCTGTACAGGTTCAATTTTTTCACTTTGTGTTTAGGCCTATCTCCCAAATAAGCTTGAGTTATTAATAGGACTTCATCTTCTTGATCATGAAGAGCCTTAAATAATTCAAGTGATCGATGATAAACTTGTTCCATGTAATACTCCGTACTCATTCCAAACATCAGAGAATTGCCAAGTTCGAATCGTATTCCAACATCCCCATTATAAAAAAGAGGCGGTTCTAAGGTCAGGTTTGGAAAATATTCTGCCAAGTACGTTTTCAGATCCATTCTGTTACCTCCATTATTTTCTCGGATTTCATCTAATTAATTCTTTAGCTCTCCATTTCATATCTTGTTTGAAGCTCTTTTACAAAAAAAAGTTCGCCAGGTAATCAGGGATTTCCTCAACAGCCAAATAGGCCTCCAAATTATCTTTAAAGATGGTTGCCAGTTTACTGGCCTGATTCGTTCTAATTCCATTGACCGTTAAACTTAATCTGGAGAAATCATTCATTAACAGATTATGAATGAATAGACGCTCTCTGTAAAACGTACTCAAATGACAAAACAAAAAAGAAACCGTTCTTTGGTGAAATGGAGGTACCACCCAACCATTGGATAGAGACGGTTTCTTTTTATAATCAATATACTATGAATCAACTTTTCTTGCCTAATGATTCACCCACCCTGCTTCACGTATCGATTAACAGGCACTGAAAGTCCCAGATTTCCCCGCAGCGTATCATGCTCGTATTCCGTACGGAACAGTCCACGCTGTTGCAACACAGGCACGACCAACTCTACAAAAGCTTCGAGTCCATCCGGTACAGTCGGCAGGATAATGAATCCGTCCACTGCCCCCTCTTCGAACCATAGCTGCATCTTGTCGGCAATTGTTTCAGGTGTACCAAAAAACGGGGATCGGGGCTGTGCAACATGTAACGCAACCTCGCGTAGTGTCGATCCTTGCTCCCGTGCTTCCCGCTTAATCTGATCCGTAAAACTTCGGAATCCATTGGAACCAAAATCGCCTAAATCCGGAAAAGGCTCATCCAGATCATATTGGGTAAAATCATGATAATCAAAGTAACGACTTAAATATTGAACCGCATCATCAACGGAGCCCAGATGGAGAACCTCATCATATTTACGCTGGGCTTCCTCTTCGGTATGTCCCACAATGGGTGCAATGCCCGGCAGAATCAGTATGTCTTCAGGCTTACGTCCGAAGGAGACCGCGCGCTGCTTCAGATCATCGTATACCACCTTGGCTTCCTCCAGCGATTGACCGTGGACAAATACAGCATCAGCCGTTTTTGCAGCAAAATCCCGGCCCGATTCCGACGCGCCTGCCTGGAAAACGACGGGATGCCCCTGCTTCGAACGCGCAATGTTCAGCGGTCCGGCCACCTCGTAAAATTCGCCTTTATGATTCAGCTTGTGCAGCTTCTCCGGATCAAAGAACACACCGCTTTCCTTGTCCCGAATCAACGCATCGTCCTCCCAGGAGTCCCATAATCCACGTGTTACCTCCACGTACTCTTCCGCCATACGATAACGGGTTTCATGGTCCGGATGGCCCCCCTTGTTGAAGTTGTCCGCTACACCTTCCGACGGCGAAGTCACTACATTCCACGCTGCGCGTCCACCGCTGAGATGATCCAGGGATGCAAACTGACGAGCCACCGTAAACGGTTCGCTATAGGATGTGGAGAGTGTTCCTGCCAGTCCAATGTTTCTGGTCGATGCGGCAAGAGCAGACAGGACAGTAAGTGGCTCAAAACGATTCAAAAAATGGGGGATGGACTGCTCTGTAATATGCAAGCCATCGGCAATAAATACAAAATCAAGCTTGCCGGCCTCCGCCTGTCTAGCCTGCTGGATGTAAAAATCGATATTGATGCTTGCATCTGATGGCAGCTCGGGATGTCTCCAGCCCGAAACGCTGGAGCCGACGCCGTGCAGTGATGTTCCCAGCCTTAATTGACCCTCTCTCGACATTACGGTTCCCCTCTCAGTTAATGTAATCTCATTTTTATATCCGTTCTATCTGCAAACGTTTTGTTCAAAGTGCTTCAGCTGCTGTCGGCTGCTTTGCATAACGGTTTTCCGGCACAGGCAAACCCAGATGTCCCCGCAGTGTATCGAATTCATATTCCGTGCGAAACACACCGCGCTCCTGCAAAATCGGCACGACGTTATCCACAAAAATATTAAGATCCTCTGGCGTAATCGGGTGTACGATGAAGCCATCGGCTGCTTTTGTCTCGAACCAATGCTGCAGCGTATCCGCTACCGTCTCGGCCGAGCCGATGAACGGAGAACGTGGGGCCACCGCTTCAAGAGCAACCTGCCGCAAAGTTTGTCCATGCTCGCGGGCTCTTGCTTTGATTCGGTCCGTGCCGCTACGAAACGAGTTCTGACCGAGATCCCCCAGCTCCGGGAATGGCTCATCCAGTGCATATTGGTGAAAATCATGATGGTCGAAAAACCGGCCCAACACGTCCAGCGCTTCCTCAATCGGAGTCTGTCTCGCAGCCACCTGATATCTCTGCTCCGCCTCTTCGTCGGTTTTCCCGATAATCGGAACAATGCCTACCATAATGGCAAGATCGTCTGCCGCGCGTCCTTCCTCCACGGTACGCCGCTTCACATCCTCATAGAATGCTCTTGCGTCCTCAATCGAGTTTTGCCCTGTAAAAACTGCATCGGCACCCTTCGCCGCAAGCTGTTTTCCAGGCTCCGACGAGCCAGCCTGAAACACTACAGGTTGTCCCTGCTTCGTACGTGCAATGTTGAGCGGCCCCGCTACCTTAAAATGCTTACCTTCATGATTGACACGGTGCAGCTTGGCAGGATCAAAAAAGACGCCCGTCTCCTTGTTTCGCACAAAGGCGTCCGTCTCCCAGGAGTCCCACAAACCGCGCACAACGTCCAAAAACTCCTCGGCAATCTCGTAACGCTCCCCGTGGGTCGGATGCGACTCTTTGCTATAGTTTGTTGCCGAGCCTTCTAACGGCGATGTGACCAGATTCCAGCCTCCGCGCCCCTTACTGATATGATCGAGAGAAGCAAACTGACGGGCCGCGTTAAAGGGTTCACTATACGAGCTGGATAGCGTGCCAACCAGCCCAATTCGGGTGGTTACTGCCGCAAGCGCAGACAAAATCGTAAGTGGCTCGAAGCGATTTAGAAAATGAGGAATTGATTTTTCAGTGATAAACAGCCCATCGGCAATAAACACAAGGTCGAATTTGCCTCGTTCCGCTGTTTGGGCCTGCTGTGTGTAAAACTCAAGATTAACGCTGGCATCCACCGGCACACTGGGATGACGCCAACTGGACATCGTTCCACCAACACCCAAAATAATGCTGCCTAATTTAAGCTGTTTCGCTTTACTCATGGTCACCCTCCCGCATTGATCCATTTATTGAAGCAGTGTAGTGTCAGCCAACTGCAAACGATAGCTTTTGACTAACGTCTGCCCTGTAGTAAACTCCTTATCATGGGCTCGTTCAAAGCCCAGTCGCTCATAGAGACGGATGGCCTCTCCCATCATGTCCGAGGAATGAAGGTACAACGTATCCGCACCTTGTTCTCTCGCAAGTTTGGCGCTGGCTCGAATGAGCTCTGTAGCCACACCTCTGCCGCGCGCCTTACCAGTCACGCCCAGCAGACGGATAATCGGGGAATGGATGCCAAGCTCTGCATTACCGTATGCTGTCTCGGATGAAGCATATACAAACACACTGCCTACAACTTCTCCGTCCAGTTCTGCTACAAGCTTGGCTATCGTTGACGATTTATTAATAGCTTCTACAATGCTTGCTTTATAGGCAAGCCATACATCCTGAGGAAGCTCTTGTTCATATTGGCTGTATGCCTCAAACAGGATGGCCTCCAGCAAGCGAACGTCATCGGCTGCCGCTTCCCTGATGATCAGTTCCCGGCCGTCATTGCTCGGATTCGGTTGTTGCTTTTCCGTTGATTGCGCCTCAGTCTTTCCCATCATTGCACCTGCTTTTCAGCCGCTTCTTGCTTGATTCTGCGAATCTGGTTGAGATGGTTCTCCACATGAGCTACAAAAGCCGGGATGATCGCAGAAAGAGATACCGCCTCCCCTTTGAAGTTGATGCCGGTTTTGCTCCATTCCTCATCGCCCAGGCGCTCCAGTAGCCCTGAGTTGTATTGAACCAGGCCATGAGCAATCGTAATCAGGTGAGAGATTTGCTCCTCATTTGCTTTCTGTCCAGCAACCCACGCATCTTGGTTAAAACCGGGTAACGTCGCTTTAGATCCTGCTAGTATTTCCCGGATGCGAAAGGAAACGACGATGCTGTGGTCCACCAGATGCGCCAGCACTTCGGTAACACTCCAGGAGGATGGAGACGATTTCCATTTCAACTGCCGCTCGGTCAGTCCCGCGATTTCCTGTTCAATCTCTTCATAAGCGTCTACATACGCCGATATGATTGATGTTGTCTTCCCTGTTGCGTTCCCCATGATTACCGCTCTCCGATCTGTATTATGAAATGAATTCGATTGTGAACATTATTAACGTTGCACCAGTTCCTCTGTAAATGCTTCTCTAAGCAACTGGAAGGAACGGGTCCGCTTATCAAAATCAGGAATAATCGTTGTGAATACAAAACTGTTCACACCGTATTCCTCCGATAGTTCGAGCAGCCGCTTTCGCACCGTTTCCTTCGTACCGCGAGTAATGTCCGCTTCGCGCTCAACCGCCGTATACGTTTCTCCCGCCTGCCTTGCGAATTCCGCTGCCTGCTCTAACGTCTGCACATTAACGGTTTTGCCACTGGCCAGCGTCACACGTACACTTTTATGCTGTCCCGCCAGCGCATTAGCCTCTTCCTCCGTATCTGCTGCTATGACAGACAAAGCCAGAATCGCTTGTGGCTCCCCGCCTTGCTCAGCGTTAAACTGTGTGTGGTAAGCATCCAACGCAGCGCGTGCCGTCTCGGGATCACTGTTAATAAATAGGGCGAACGCATAAGGAAGCCCCTGCCTTGCAGCCAGCTCTGCACTGGAAACGCTCGTACCCAGCATATAAATACCCGCTGGCTGTCCTGGTAACGGATGAGCCGTCAGCCCTGGCTGCGCATGGGATTCACTCGCCGGAGAATGCAGGAAGTCCTTAAGTTCCACCAATTTGTCTTCCAGCGTTTCCGGCTCTGCGACTCCCTTTTGCAGCGCCTTCGTGGAACGAGGTAAGCCGCCCGGCGCTCGCCCGATGCCCAATTCAACCCGTCCCGGGGCCAGCGTCGCAAGTATATTGAAGTTTTCCGCTACCTTATATGGACTGTAATGCTGGAGCATTACACCACCGGAGCCGACCCTTATTGTATGGGTCTGTGCCAGCAAATACGATACGAGCACTTCTGGCGATGATCCGGCAACACCTTCCGAGTCATGATGCTCTGCTACCCAGAACCGATCATAGCCAAGCGACTCCGCGAGCTTCGCCAGTTCTACTGTATTGTTCAGCGCCTCCGCAGCCGTCTGGCCGGGAAACACGATGCTTTGGTCCAAAATTCCTAATGTAAATGACATGTACAGTCCCCCTCCAATGTTGCTTGAATCAATTTCATAACTCACTAAAAATGGTTTTTTGTAACAAGATATAGACAAATTGAATCGTTTTGATCTATATCTTGCCTTGATTGAAGTAGCTAAAGGTATTATGAAATTGATTCTCTTATATCGAATATGCGGCGTCAGGCGTAATGCGTTTGAGAAATTGCTTCGTGCGTTCTTCCTTCGGATATCGGAATAACTGCTTCGGATCGCCTTCCTCCACAATGACACCGCCATCCATGAATACAACATGGTTCGCTACTTCCTGCGCAAAACCCATTTCGTGAGTAACGATGATCATCGTTATTCCTTCCTCCGCAATTTGGCGAATGACAGCCAGCACCTCGCCTACAAGTTCGGGGTCCAGAGCAGAGGTCGGCTCGTCAAACAAAATGACCTCTGGATTCATCGCCAACGCCCGTGCAATGCCGACGCGCTGCTGCTGTCCACCAGACAGCTCGCTAGGGTACGCATCGAGCTTGTTTCCGAGGCCAACTTTCTCCAGCAAGGCCGCGCTGCGCGCCTTTGCTTCCTCCTTCGGCACTTTACGGACAGCGACAAGCCCCTCCATCACATTTTGCAGCGCCGTTTTGTGGCGAAATAAATTATATTGCTGGAATACCATCGCTGACTTTTGGCGCAGAGCATGGATATCCTTTTTGTTATGCTGCTTGTAATTCAGGGTAAAGTCTCCGATGCTGATATGCCCAGAATCCGGCTTCTCCAAATAATTAATGCAGCGTAGAAGTGTTGTTTTGCCAGAACCACTTGGTCCCAGAATGGCAACAACCTCTCCGCGCTTTACGCTCAGGTCAATTCCCGAAAGCACTTTGTTATCCCCGAAGCTTTTGTGTATTTGCTTTAGTTCAATCATGACACGCCTCCCCGGCTGTACGCCCTGAACCGCTTCTCTGCCAGCGCGGTCAGTCTTTCAATAGTTATGGTCAGACCCCAGAAAATGAGAGCTGCCGCTACATACGCCTCAAAAAACTTCCAGTTGGTCGATGCGACAATTTGCGCCTTGGCGTTAATCTCCACCACTGAGACCGCAAATGCCAGCGTTGAACCATGCAGCATACCAATCAGCATGTTCGAAATGTTGGGCAGACTCGCCGAAAAAGCCTGTGGCAGCACAATTCGGCGCATCGCCTTCGATGCTGTCATGCCAAGGGAATAAGCAGCCTCGATCTGCCCGCGATCAACCGAGAGCAAGCCGGATCTAACAATCTCTGACGCATAAGCCCCAGCCGTAATCGAAAATGCGAGGTAGGCAAAGCCGATCAACGGAATCGACGCGGAGTTGAATCCAAGTCCGAGCGATGCTGTCACACTGTCAATCACCATGGGCAGACCGAAATAGATCAGAAGCAAATGCGTAATCATTGGCGTACCGCGAATAAATGTAACGTAGGCAGCCGCCAGCTGACTCAGCACAGGAATCCGAAATTGGCGGACAAGCGCAACGGCTGTGCCGATGATAAAACCGAAGACAACCGATACAGCGGTAATCGCCAGCGTAATCGGGATGACACCGAGAAGCTCCACGAAAGCGGTCCATACAAAGGAAAGATCAAAGCTCATATCGGAGCAAACCCCCTCTTCTGTACTTTCCGCTCAAGCACACGGAACACCCGATCCAGCACAAAGCTTAGAACAAAATAAATGAGAGCCAGTGAGATATACGCTTCGATAAAATGACGAGAGATCGTCGCCAGTGTGGAGGATTTACCGGTCATCTCCATGACACCCACACTGAAAGCAAGTGATGTATCCTTCAGGCTGCCAATCACCATATTGGAGAATATAGGCAGTGCCGTCACATATGCCTGCGGCAATACAATCCGGAAAAAGGCTTGTGGGCCGGACATGCCCAGCGCATAAGCAGCCTCGACCTGCCCCCGATCCACAGATGCGACTGAAGCCCGAATCATCTCTACCATAAACGCTCCGCTATTCAACGAGTAAGTCATAATGACAAAATACAGCGCAGGTGCACGATTGGCATTAATACCGAACAAACCTAAAATTTCCGGTACACCGTAATAGAACAAAAACAGTTGAATCAGGATCGGTGTACCGCGAAAAAAGGATACATACAGCTTAGACAGCTGTTTCAGCACCGGAATATTATACATCTGCGGCAGTGCCGCGATGGAACTGATGATAAGTCCAAGCACCATTGCACTAACTACAATTAGAAGCGTAGTACTGATGGTGGGTAGGAGCTTTACAAAGTAGTCAATGACATAACTGAATTCAAATGGTGCACCCATCGCAGCGACCTGCCTTTCCTCTACGTGTTATTTGGCTTCCGATTGCGTAGCGTCAAAACCAAGCCATTGCTCGCTCAGTTGCTTCAATGTGCCGTCAGCCTTGATTTCCTTCAGCACTTCATCGACACGGTCAGCGAGTTTTTGCTGCTCAGGGTCGTTTTTGCGGAACATAAACAGCGTGTCTGATTCACTAAGCGGCGCACCGACCAGTTTCAAATCGTTGTTTGGATCGATAAGTGGAAGGGTAAAGTCTGCAGCTATAGACGCTACAACCCGTTTGGACTTGAGTTGTGAGATTAAATCGTTGGCCACACCACTTGAATACACAATCTCAAGTGCATTGTCATGCTCCTTGTTGTAGTTTTCCAGCAAGATGGCTTGTGCACTGGTTGCTGTAGTAAATACTTTCTTGCCCTTCAAATCGTCAATGGATTGAATGGAGTTGTCATCTTTAAGAACGGCAATTTTGTTTTTCCAATGGGAATACGCTTCTTTGTTGAACAGATATTTCTCCTCGCGCTCCGGATTTTTTTCCATTTGATGTGCAACCATGTCAATCTTGTTCGTTTCAAGGCTCAGCAGCAAGTTGGTGAACTCCAGTGTCTGAAACTCGAACTCGTAATCATCAAGCCGTTTATCAATTTCTCTGACCAGTTCTACATCGTAACCCGTCAGCTTATCATTTTCGTCAATAAAGGCTACATTTGGAAACTGTGTGCCTGTTCCCACAATAATCTGGGTTGGTTCGTTTGCCCCCTCAGCTCCCGATGCCGTCTTCGCTTCTCCCCCGGTGTTGCATCCTGTCAACGCCAGAACTAGTGCAGTAGTTAGTGTTAAAACAGACCATTTTTTCATGTTTTTATCCCCCGTTATGTTTTATATTATTTTTAAACCACCAATTCATACATGTTAAGTAGGAATTAATTGATCTAAAAATATCATCCCAGTGGGAATATCGTCAACGGGTATACTTATAGAACTATTCTATATGTAAATTTAATTATTCAATGGGTACGATTACACGATTCCCTATTCACCATATTTTGTGTCGGGAAAGTCTTCTTGTTGTGCGAGTTTAGAGACATAGGATCGACAAAAAAGCCGGACATTTAATGCCCCGGCTTCTTTGTTTTCGCAAGTATACCTTCAGTTCATTCAAACCATTCATACATATGCTAGTGCTTTCCAATCAACGTTCACATTCGATCGTCAATTTTCCATCCCTCGTTTTCGAAGAGTATGGAATACGTGGATTCATCTTTTTGGCCATCTTCCCATGTTCTAGATACTTCAATTAAGATCTCATCATTTTCACTTACTTCAATGTTATTTATATCTACCGATTCTAACTTAAGAGAATCCTTGTTCAATTGATAATATACTTTAACCATCTCATCGACTGTTGCTTCTTCTGTATAGTCTCCTGTACACCATGCATATACGCTTTTCACATATGTTTCTGTCGTGTAGTCTTTCCATCTCCGGATATCATCAAAATGTTGAAAGTAGTTATTCACAGTAAGCATAAAATCATGATTAGGTATTTCTTGCACATTATAATTAATTTCTATCATTTCTCTTGTTCCACATCCCGTACTACACAAGATGATAAGAATGACTATAAGACATGCTTTAGTATATTTCATATAAACTCCTTCTTATGCTTCTTGTACCGTTGTTCTAATAGACTACTTCCTTGAAATTTAACCCGCAGACCAAGGCTCCATCAGGAGCCCCAGCTCGAATGTTCTGTTATCAGAAGTACTCCCCTTCTATGTACTACCTACAAGAGTCGTTTTAGTATTACTTCTACTTCTTCTATTAAATCACTTTGTATCTCATCACTTGTTGGGTAGTTCCTTATTCTTTCTAGCTCTGGTTTAAGTATTTCTAGTGCAATTGGCCAATTCATGTCTTGTTGCCATATAAGTAAATCAAGGATCGAATATCCATATTGGTTCACCACTATTCTTTATTTGAATTTTCTTTCAAAAACCAATGAAACATCTTTTGCTTCATTCGATTCGCTATGTCACCATCTCTTACCTTAATCCATTTATATAATGGTTCTTCTATAAATTCCAATAAGTCCTTTTTGCATTTCTTAAGGCTTTCTGCCAGTTCATTATAGGTAAACTTAATGCTTATGAGTTCTTCCTTAAGTGGTTCCGGATCATCTGACCATACTAAGGCGTAATCATCAAAATACTGAATTCCAGGCGATGGGTCATGCCCAAGCCATGGACTTTGTTTAGCTTGGATTGAATGTTCTATTGATTGTATTTCTTCTAGCCCACAACAGCAGCTAGGCATGATACATGTCTCATCATCCTTTATAAAAGCTGCCCCACCTAGTAGCGCTACTTCATCTTGCTCAAATAGCTCTTCAAAAGATTCCTCGAAAGACTTCGATACATCAATGCTGTTGTATCCAAATAAATGCAGTAAAAACAATTCAACTTCTGCTTCACTACTTTCTGAGGATAAAAAAGTAAATTCCTTTCGATTCACTTCATTCTCAATCCAATTAGGTTTATCGTAATAAGGTTCTCGGATTACTGGTTTCATATAAGACAACTTAAACTTCACCTACTTCATCTTTTTATCTCGTTTTCAGGAATTTCATCTAACGTTCCTGTATTCACGACCCAGCGCAGGCTGGGTATCCGGCGTATGCCGGACCCAGGGCGTATGCCCGCAGCGTGAATATATTGTTATGGGATGTTGACCTCTTCTTTGAATACGCTGAAGTAAATCCTCCCTTTGAGATAAAAATGAAAGGAAAATTACCCTATCAATTTAAAATGTCTCAAGAAAACAAAAATCCTGATAATGTTTTAATTTCAACTCATCTAAGGAAGCCATTGAGGCATTTCAAGAAAAAAAATTACTACAACGACAGAAACGCTAGATCGTGTCGACATTAGTTAGGTTAATACCTTGAGTCATAAGGAAATACAACGAATCTGAACGGCAGCAACAAAAAAAGCTGCATGCTTAGTATACCGCGTAGCAATTCCACGCCAGCGCTTCAAATGTGAAAACGCGTTCTCTATCAGGTGAAGGACACGGTACAGTTCCTTGTCATACTCACCCAGCTGCTTGCGGTTTTTCTTCGGCGGAATGACCAGTTTCACGGCGTGTATGCAGCCTGCGAGGCGGCACAAAACTTGAAATTTGTGCATGGACACCACGTAGAAGCTTGCTTCAGGCACGCGGAAAATCAGCTTCAAGATTCCGTTCAAGCAGCGTTCCCAACCGCTCAGCCATGAACAAAGGCGAGAGAGGCTTTTTATTCTTGAACCACCATTCCACTATCCCCACGATAGCTGATCCCAAAAATTGAATATCAACTATCTCCCCATCAGCCAATTCTTGATTGCTCTCTTCAGGCAAATTGTTCTCTTTCTTCCCTAACTCTTGGAGGAAAAACGCAAGAAATTGATTACGAAAAAATGGACTTCCTTTACTTGCCAGCATCGCGGAAAAGAATAAATAATGCCTCTCCAAATACTCGAACCATAACAACCCTACATCCATATACTCGGCGTCCTGGCCTGCCGTATCGCAGAGTTCCCGCAGCTCGTCAATATGTTCTTCGAGGAGCTTATCCAGAAGATCAAATTTGTCCATGTAGTGTAGGTAGATGGTCCTTCGGCTAACATCTGCCCTATCGGAAATATCTTGTAGCGTAATTTGATCAAAGTTTTTTTCAATCATCAGTTCAACAACAGCCTTTTTTATGGCTTCCTGTGATTTGCGTATCCTTCGATCTATCTTTAACACTGGAGAATCACCGACTTTCCTGAGAATAAATGCACAATGCTACAGGTTTTGTGTACTAATGCACGGAACCTGATTTTTTGCTAATTGCAGACTTTCTTTTCCTCTTTACAATTATACATATAAGTTCCTTAGCACTCTACTGTGCATTTATGTACGTGTAAGGGGATGAAAATAACTATAATCACTAATAAAGAGGAGACGTTTTAATGAAAATTGCGATTATTGGAGCAACAGGAGGAACTGGAAGAAAAGTGGTGGAACGGGCACTCGAGTTGGGACATGAGGTTATAGCCGTAGCCCGCCGGCCGGAAGTCATTCCCCCCGCAGAGCGGCTCATCATCCGGCAGGGGGATGTATTCGATGCGTCGAGTATGGCCGCAGTCATCGCTGGTACGGATGTGGTAATCAGCTGCATTGGTCCGGCCAGTAACTCCTCGCCGGGTACCGTCGTGTCAAAGGGAATCCTGAATATCCTTGCGGCAAACTTCTCACCGGGTACAGTCATGTCTGAGGGAATTCCGAATATTCTTAAGGCTTGTCAGCGTGCCGGCGTTAAGCGCCTGGTCATGCAGAGCGGCATTGGTTTGAGCGACGGCAAAGAGCTGTCCGCAGGCAATCGGTGGGCGATGGGTATTAATCGCCGTATCTTCTCAAAAGCGATCAAGGATAAGGCTGCGGCTGAGTATGCGGTGCAGCGGAGTGATCTGGATTGGGTTATTGTAAGACCGTCGGGGCTGAGTAATGCTGCTGCCACTCTGAGCTATACCGCAGGTCCGTCGGCACGCATTGCCCCGTTCCGGCCGCTGCCCTTCGCAGATTGTGCCGACTGCCTTGTACGCGCTGCGACGGATGAGCCGACATGGGTCAGAAAAATCGTTAATGTCGGAAGATAACCTGCAAGTGGGATGAAGGAGCTTGAAAAACCGATCCGATGCATTCTATCGACTCTTGCTCCTTATAAACAAAAAACCGCAACATATGGGCGGTCTCCAGTCGGTCTATTATGTCTGCGAAGATAATAATTTGCCTTGGACTGCTTAAGCCTGCTGAAGCTTGGCCAGACAGACGCACCGCCAAACGCTCCCAGGTTTCCGTAATGCCCTTCGGCATGCCTTCAGTAATATTGCCGTCCGCGTCGGAGAATACATCCATCATCACAATACGCGCCGGCGCTTCAATTTCCTTATACAGCGCTTTGCCCCAGGATTCCATGCCGTTGCCCTGATCCTTATAATCGCACAGTCTGTCAAACCGATCTTCCCATAATTCCCTGTACCCTTCCAACTATGTGTCCGGCTCCCGCAACGGCTCAGCCCACAGCCTGTAGTAGATAAATATAGAAATAAAAATATTGTAGTTATTCACTATGTTCGGCCTAGTAACATTGATAAGTTGGAAGCGAAAATTGAGAAAGCTATAAATATCGAAAAATGATATGAACTTTTACATTGGTATTAAATCTTGTTAGTGTCTTGGTCAATTTCCCATAACGTTTCTGTATCCACGACGTCTCACCGACTTAAGGCTGCGCCAGCAGCCGGCCGCGACGCGGTTAGTCGGTGCAGATGTGTCCGCCTGATTCCATTTCCTGCCAATCTCTCCGGGCGGACCGAGGAGCCGTCAGGCTCCGATGCGTGGATATAATGTTAGATGATGTCACCGACTTCTTTGAATTAACTTCAAATCCTATTATTCTCTTAATGGCCCTCCAAGGTATCCCGTTTTTCCATTCCAAAAATCAATTAAATTATTCCACCAAGTTCTTGATACTGGTCTTAAATAGACTTCAAAAACAATTAAATCAATGTTCTGCCGCAATAATATGTTCTGAAGATCTTCCAAAAATCCTACGGTAGCTAATTCTTTTACAAAATCGTCTCCATCAGTATGTAATCTTTCAATAAGTTCAAAGATTTTATCGAATTCATCCACTTCGCGCTTCAGATAATTATCAAATAGATGATGGATAAAATCACATACTTCTATATAAATCAATCTTTCTTCTCCCGGTTTATAATTTTCTTTAATGTATTTATCATATCTATTTTTATAAGATGGACTCGAAATTAATAGCATTTCCATAACTTGATCTTTTATAATCATCTTGTACGACAGCTTCCTTCTTGATAGTAATTTGAATTCATATTTCGGTAATTTCATCTAACGTTCCTGTATTCATGAAACCCCACAGGGTTGTCTGCTGAAATGCCTCCTCGAAATTCCTCTTGCAGACCAAGGCTCCACTTGGAGCCGTAGCATGAATATTATGTTATCAGAAGTTACTAACTTCTTTGATTAACTTTCAAATAATGGTTTTATTAAATCTTTATCTAGTTCTACAAGTCCAGCTATTTCATCTATTAAATACCCATGTTTTATAGCTTTTTTAATAATCTCTACTCTTGTAGTACCCTCATTAATAATCTTATCCATAAATCTATCAATATCAATTGAATCGTCAGCAACTTCACCATCAAGTGTAAAGACCATTCTATAGCTCCCTACATACTCTCCAATGTACATAATATTTAAATTACAATACACGAAGTCATTAGATTCATTAATGTATGTCAGTTGCAAAGAATAAAATTCTGAATTGATTAACTTTAAATTTGACTTGCCCTTAAAAGTGTCCCAGAAGTCACCTCTATTTTCTTTTTTCCAATTTTCCATATATGTTATAAAACCTTTTTTTGTCCGCTCTATAACCGCATACTTCTCTGACCATTCAATTAAGTTTTTGGAATTGATTTTACTATACCTCTTTTCAGTATTTTCTGATAACGTTTGTGCATTCCTGACGTTCAAGCAGCTTAAGGACCGTAGGTCCGGGTCGTCAGACTTAGCTGGTTGAATGTGTCGCATGAAATCACTACTTCGAAATCCCCCTTGGCGACCAAGGAGCGTCAGCGACGATGCAGGAATGTTATGTTAGGTGATGTTTCTGACTTCATTCATAAACATAACTGGTCTATATTTCAAATCTTATTTTGATAAATATGACCTAAAAAATCATTCTGAATCTGTCTCTGTAATTTTTCAGTTAGTTCAATTAAAGGTTCAGCTACCTCATTAGGTTTTATGATTTCTTCAAAAAGTTCTTGATCTGTTCTCCCTGGAATCCAAAAGTTCTTAAATTTCCAAATTTCTTGTGTAGATCTATCCCATTCCTTATACAGTTTTTCACAATCTCCCTTGTACTTTTTAAGAATTATTTCTCTCTTCAGAATGTACAGCCATAAATCCTCTATGCTCTTATCTTCAATAATCCCCCATAAATCTTCATTAAATTCTTCTTGCGACTTAGCTCCAAATATCATCCACCTTAATTGTCCCTCAAGACTTCGCGTCCTTTGCAGCAGTTGTTTAGCACTAAATATCTTTTCAATGAACTCATCACATGTTTTTAGATTTAATTCTCTTTTAAATTTTTCAGTGTCATTCTTTAGATTAGCAACTCGTTGTCTATTTACATTCCAAAAAGTAATTACTATAGCTAGTAATGAAAAAAATAACGCGAAAAGCGAAATTACTGATTTTAATGTTTCACCATCGAGCTGTATTAATTTATCCCACAAATTAGTTCCTCCATTTTCAGAAATTTCACCTAACATCTAATTTATGCACTTCGTAAATACCACGGATCTTGCCTGATATCCGAACTACGTCTATGATAACCGATGCTGTGGTATTTGCGAAGAAGAATTTGGTGAAAAAGGTAGATTTATAGGAGAACTCACTCTCCCAGATCCAAACGATCCAGCGGGCTCTGAATACGCTGGATATTTTTCATACTCACATGCGTATATCGCTGAGTTGTTCGTGCACTCGTATGACCAAGTAGCTCCTGAATGTAGCGCAAGTCTGTTCCGTTTTCCAGTAAATGCGTAGCGAAGGAGTGCCTTAAGGCATGAATACTAACCTTTTTTACAATACCTGCGCGTTGTCTAGCTTCTTCAAAAACCTTCTGTACGCTGCGTTCGGTAAGATGCCGATCCGAAGATTGTCCCGGAAATAACCAACGATTGGGTCTATACTCCGTAATGTATTCCTGCACAATTTCCCAAGCTAGGTTAGAGAGAAGAGTTCTCCGATCCTTCTGACCTTTTCCCTGCCGTACAATAAGTGTCTGACGCTCAATATCCAGATCGCTGCATTGAAGACGAACGACTTCGCCAACACGAAGACCAGAAGAATACGTAAGAAACAGAATCGTCTTATGCTTTAGATTGGTAACAGATTTGAGTAGTTGAGCAACTTCTTTTTCTGACATGACTTTAGGTAATTTTATCTGCTTTTTGGGACGAATATACTGGATTTCTGTAGGATGATGGAGTACATGTTTGCAATAGAAACGAATTGCGCTGATCGTCTGATTCACGCTTGAATGGGAGATCCCTTGCTCTAGCAAACCTAAACAATACGTCTGAACTTTGGAACTAGTCACATCGGTATCTTTAAGCGCAAGGCTACTCAGAAAACGTTCGACCTGATTACAATACGCTTTAATTCTTTTACGGCTGTATCCTCGTAATGTTAATTCCTTCTGAAGTGACTCTTTACTCCATACATTACTTCCCTTGCTAGTTTTCCAATGCTGTAAATCTTCGCTTTCCACCCACAACTCCGGGGCAATCTGGACATCAACTGGATCAAATTGATTCATGAACTCCTGTATAGCAGCTGTGGTGTAAGGGATGATCCACACTTTTGGTTTGGATTCCCACCTTCTGCCCTTAATCCGACGAATGCGCTCAATATATGCAGGGTTATACGGGATGTAGATGTGCAGTAATTCAGCGGAACCTTTTGTTATGGTAATCGTCTCTGTGGTAGTAGCATGTTCATTCATAGGAAACTCTTTCTGAAAAACAAAAAGGAAGGCCCTTCTTCATCCCCTAGGGAATCAGACGACCTTCCGATGCTTTCGGAACATATATATTTGGGTTAAAGTGAAGCGGAGCGCGACTTGTGCAATGACAAGCCGCGTAAGGATGAGGTGCTGCGCCCAATGGGCAGCACCTCATGGAGAAGCACCGCGGTCAATAGCGCGGTGCTCATCAAGTCGGGCATCCCCCGCACATAGCGGTGATGCCTGCCCCAAACGTGCCACGGACCGTAAAGCCGTGGCACATCTTCCTGCTGAATGATGCCAATAGGCCATGCAGCTCGTATCAGGCCGCTGCATCTATATTGCAGCGGCTTCTTCTCCCAGCGGCAGCGTGTAATACTGCGCCTGCTGCCCTTCATGCTGCTGGTATACAACGACCAGCAGCGTCTGGCCTTTCGCGGCAAGCGGGCTGGCGCCAGCTAGCACACGCTCAAGCCGGAACGGAAGCACATCCAATACGGTGTGCTTCTGCAATTCCTTTTCGCCGAGACCGAGGTCGGCGAAAGCACGGGCACCCATGACCGTCTGTGCGGTCATGGCCGAGGTCATCGGCAACGCACGCGAAGCGTTGCCGTCCTCCATGTCCGCCGCTCCATCGACGGCTGACCCAACTGCGTCGCCCGCAACGCGCGACGCTGTACCCCCGGCTTCACTGCCGATCACACCCGCCGCATCTGCGGCAGAGTCTTCTCCGGCAGCAGCCGAACTTGCCCCAGCGGCACTCGCACCCGTGCCGCTGCTTTCCAGCCATGCCGTGCCTGCGGCGCCGGCAACACGTGGCAGGCGAACGTCTTCCGGACGTTCAGCCAACGTTTTCATATAACCCGCCCACTGGTCTTTCTGAAGCGGATCTTCCCACCAGATTTTGCGTGGTTTGTATTTGTGACCGAGGAAATAGTCCAGCTTCATCAGGCCGAGCACGATATCCATATGCGGCGTATTCCGCGACTCCAGGAAGCTGTGCAAACGAGTAAACAGATCCTCCAGTTGGTGACCAATCTTCTGCCAACCCTGACCTTCCCAGTAATCCCCAAATGCCTGGAAGAAATCAAACGGCGAGTTGAACTCCTGCTCCATCAGATATTTCAGCGTATGGTCCATCCGATGTGCGTTCCAGTATTTCTCCAGTACATCTTCCAACCGCTTCAAGCGCACAATGTCGCTGAACGGCAGCACGTCACTGCCCAGAATCTCATACGGCGCGTGATCCATGTACGTATAGTTGTACTTCTCCGCATCCAGACGCAGACCTGTACCACGCAGCATTTTGAGGAATCCGAGCTGAAGCTCTTCCGGCCCCAGTGCAAACACATCATTAAACGTTTTGCGGAACGTATCGTAATTTTCCTCCGGCAGTCCGGCGATGAGATCCAGATGCTGGTCGATTTTGCCACTAGCTTTGACTTTATTGACGGTACGGCTCAGCTTGGTAAAATTCTGACGGCGTTTCACCAGTTCATTCGTCGGATCGTTCGTGGACTGTACCCCGATCTCGAACCGGAATGTGCCCGGCGGCGCATTCTCTGCCAGATAGTCCAGTACTTCGGGACGCATAATATCTGCCGTAATTTCAAACTGGAATACTGTCCCCTGATGATTCTCAATCAGGAATTTGAACATTTCGAGCGCATAATCCCGCTTGATGTTGAATGTCCGGTCCACAAACTTGATTAGCTTTGCACCCTTCTCGATCAGATACAGAATATCTGACTTCGTCCGCTCGATATCGTAATACCGCACGCCGACCTCAATACTGGACAGACAGAACTGACAACTGAACGGACAGCCCCGACTGGTCTCAAAATAAACAACCCGCTTCCCAAGCTCCGGGATATCCTCATCAAATCGATGCGGTGACGGCAGATCGTTCAGATCCGCTTTCGGGCGTCCTGGCATGAGAATGACCTCTTCCCCTTTGCGATACGCCAGTCCATAGACAAAGTGGAACTTCTTGCTTCCTTCCAGCTCCGTCAAGAGCTGATGCAACGTCTCTTCCCCTTCACCCATCACGATGAAATCGACATTTGGAATCCGGTTCATCCAATATTCCGTGTCGTAGGACACTTCCGGCCCGCCAAGCAGAATTTTCACGTTCGGCATAACCTTTTTCAGATTATCAATGACCTTGATCGTCTCTTCAATGTTCCAGATGTAACACGAGAAACCAATCACGTCCGCGCCGCGCTGATACAGATCAGACACAATATTCATCACCGGGTCCTTGATCGTATACTCCGCCAGGTCAATATCAAAATCCTTCTCACTGTACGCTTTCAGACACCGCAAGGCCAAAGAGGTATGGATGTACTTTGCATTTAATGTAGAAAGAATAACCTTCATGGTTCACAACCTTTGCCTGGACACCCAGACCACATATTTTTTATAAAAGGAAAGCATCGCAGCCATCCTGCCCCGGATGCTGTTCATCTAAACCCCTTTTGTACTAGCCATTCCATGTCTCATGGACATATTCAACTTTTGTCTTTCAAAGAGTGGACACTCTTTTCAAAAAGGCATATACACCCCACCAAACCCAGACCACAACATACAGCATAAAGTGTCTCCAACCAAACTACATGCTGTATAATCTACTATCGGCCAATGCGATCGGCAATGTCCACCCTTTAAAAGACAATTTACCTTCT
Organism: Paenibacillus sp. FSL H8-0079; assembly: GCF_037991315.1. Taxonomy (NCBI): domain Bacteria; kingdom Bacillati; phylum Bacillota; class Bacilli; order Caryophanales; family Paenibacillaceae; genus Paenibacillus; species Paenibacillus sp. FSL H8-0079. The sequence goes on along the minus strand of NZ_CP150300.1, from coordinate 1,708,124 downwards.
TTTGTCCACAATGAGGAGACATCATAATTAACCTCAAACTCAACTTCAACCTGTAAAAGACCTCATTCGCATTCCATCCGCAATTCGATATCCACATTTTACTGCCTTTAGCCTCTAGGTTTTAGCCTCGAACCTCTGCCGAACGCTTCCCCCGTATCATGGACGAACCATCGACTTGCATGAAGCATATCTACCAACTTTTAGATCAATTAAGCTTTACGTGTCACGAACTTCAAAGACTTGAAAGGGCGAATGTAACAAAAATTCTCACTCCATCCCATCCAGCCAAACTCGCTCATAATTGATCATACTTACTTATACGTGCTCATACCTACTCATACTCGTAAAACGCATCGTCATCCGTATCCACTTCTTCGCCCGATTGCTTCTGGAAAAACTCCAGGAACGGCAGTCCGTACTTGCGGTACTTGACCTCACCGACCCCTTTGATATCCAGCATGTCACGTTCTGTCTGTGGACATACCACACTCATCTCGCGCAGAGTCGCATCATTGAAAATAATGTACGATGGCACATGCTCTTTGGCTGCCAGATCACGACGGATCAGACGCAGCTGTTCGAATACGGTCTCGTTGACCGCAGATGGCATCGCATCGCGACCACGACGTCCGCCGTAGTTCGTACCCGAAGCCGTTGCCGCTGTCTTGCGGACCACACGCTGCATCACTTCACGCTGGCCTTTGAGTACTTCGACCGCCAGTGGTTGCAGACGAACGACCGGATACTGTCCCTCGGACAGCATCAGATATCCTTCGGATACCATCACGTTGATGATCTCCGAAATTTCACGCTCCGTACGATTACCCATCACGCCATAGGTTGGCAGAGAGTTGAAGCCGTAATCGAGTACCTTTTTGGCACGAGAGCCTTTGAGCACCGAAGCTACCAATGATACACCATACCGTTCACGCATGCGGTGAATGCAGCTGAATATTTTCTGTGCATCAATCGTCATGTCTACCAACTCACGGTCGTCCGTACAGGAACTGCAAGTACCGCACGGTGTATCGTCATGCACCTCACCGAAATAATCCAGCTGCGCACTGCGCAGACAACGTGTCGTGTAACAGTAATCCACCATTTGCTGTAGCTTCCGGTAATCGTTCTGTTTCCGGTCGCCCTCCATCGGATTCTGCTCGATCAAGAATTTCTGGGTGATAATGTCCTGTGCCCCGAATAACAGAATACACTGGCTTGGCTCACCGTCCCGACCCGCACGTCCAGCTTCCTGCACATATGCTTCCATGTTCTTCGGCATGCTGTTATGAATAACGTAACGCACGTTCGATTTATCAATCCCCATCCCGAACGCATTGGTCGCCACCATCACCCGTATATCATCATACAAAAAAGCTTCCTGGCTCTGGGACCGTTCATCGTCCGTCATCCCGGCATGGTAGCGTCCTGCGGGCAATCCCGCCTGCAACAAACGCTGATGCAGATCGTCCACGTCCTTACGGGTCGCGGCGTATATAATCCCCGGCTCGCTGGCATGCTCGCGCGCATAATTCAGGACAAAGTCCTTCTTGCTCTCGCCGCGAAGCACGCTAAACGCCAGATTATCCCGCCCAAGTCCGGTCACATACGTCTGCGGGTCCTGCAAACGCAGCAAACGCAGAATATCGCCCATGACCTCGGGCGTCGCTGTAGCCGTAAAGGCCGCAACCACCGGCCGCTCCGGCAAACTGTCCACAAACGGCGCTACCGCCAGGTAGCTTGTCCGAAAATCATGCCCCCACTGCGATACACAGTGGGCCTCATCCACAGCAACGCAAGAGATCGGCAAATAGCCCATCTCCTCGCGGAACCAATCCAGCTCCAGTCGCTCAGGCGCGACATAGAGCAACTTCAGCTCACCGCGCTGCGCCGCGCGGATGCGATCATTCACTTCTTTGCCGCTAAGTGTACTATTAATATACGCGGCAGCAATTCCGGCGGTCGTCAACGCATCGACCTGGTCCTTCATCAATGAGATCAACGGGGAGACAACAAGTGTCAGACCCGAATATAACAGAGCGGGGATCTGATAACAGATCGACTTACCGCCCCCAGTTGGCATAATCCCCAACGTATCTTCACGTTCGAGTAGGCTGGCTACAATCTTTTTCTGTCCCTCACGGAAGTCGGGGTAGCCATAATATTTTTGCAGGAGACCCTGCGCTTCTTCTAATGTAGGTGTTTGCACACTCATGTAAAGACTCCTTACTTATCACCGGTGTTCTTCCACCAGCTTGGTCCGATCCGATTCTGACATCCGAAAGCGGCTCATATGCCGCATCCTTGACAACAAAATGGCGTTCTCATGACTTGTCCGTCAAGCAAACGCCGCTCCCTTTAGTTTAACGGCCCAGCCCCGAATGAGCAACCGCGTTTTACTGTAAAACGTTTGAAGCTTCTTCATTAAAATAAAAACAACCGTCCTGCCCTAGTTGGACAAAACGATTGCATTTAATTTTGACAAAACTATTAAGTCATACAATAACTGTTTCACACTGGTGGTATTTCTAATCTTTCAACGCCTCAACTTCAGACACAGTTAGACCACTTGTTTTGGCAATAACTGAAACTTCAATTCCAAATGAGAGCATGTTTTTTGCAATCTCAATCGCCTTTCTTTTTTCCCCTTCCACTAATCCCTTAGCTATGCCCTTTTCCGTAGCCCATTCAATCATGGAAGCTTCGTCATGCAAATACTTCTGCCGCTCTTCATACAAACGACGTGCTTCCCGATCCTGACTCAAGAAATCTAACGTATCCATCGCCTTCTTCAAAGTAGGTTCATTCATTTGCAGCAGCGCCTCTAACATTCATGCGATAATACAATCCTTTCCTCTGCATCAGTTGTTCATGCGTTCCATCCTCGGCAATTCGGCCATGCTCCATCACAAGGATACGAGAGCACTGACGAGCGACCTCCATCCGATGTGTGACAAGTAATCCTATTCTGCCTTTCATAAAGTTCAGCAAGTGATTCATTACGTTCTGTTCTGTCTGAATATCCAATGATGACGTTGGTTCGTCCAGAATATACAGATCGGATGATCTCATAAAGAGTCTGGCAAGCGATAGTCGCTGTTGCTGGCCTCCGGATAGATTGGCCCCTTTCTCTTGCAACATCGCAGCGTATTGCTCTTCATTGGCCTCAATGAATTCATGCAAACCTGCCTGCTCTGCCGCAAGCTTTACCTTGTCCAACGTAGCGTCTATATTGAGACGGATATTGTCCTCGATCGTTCCTGTAAAAAAAGTTGGTGTCTGCGGCATATACGTCAGTCTAGATTTATTATCCATCTCTATATACTCTGCAACATGTTTATCACCCAGCAATACGTTTCCGTTTGTTGGCTCGATCAGCCCTGCGCACACTTGGCATAGTGTAGATTTGCCTGCACCACTGGCACCAACTACCGCAACCAATTCACCTGGAACCAGATTTAGCGTAATCTGATCCAGAATCCTCCGACCACTGTCATCATCTATTACTGTAACCTGTTGAAGACGTAGCATAGCAATTTCTTTCTCTTGATATGCTGTTTGTTGTGTGTACCCTTGATCTTGGTCAAAACTTCCCTGTGCACGCGTCTCCTGCTTAGTACTGGTTGCGTCTGTCTTCTTGTTCTCCGCCAATTTCAACCATGCAGAGATACGTCCAAATGCGCCCACGCTGGCTTGCATCTGACTCCACTGGCTGGACAAGCCGAGCACGGGCCACACCACCAATTCGAACAGCAGACTACTTGCAACAACCATACCCGGAGACAAGGTTCCTCTAGCTGCTGACAAACCAATTAGAAACAACGCTGCCAACTGAGCCAAACCAAATACCGCCATCGCCACGTTATCCGACATGCTCAAAGTCATCTGCAACTTGGCCTGAACACGATTCAGTGATTGCTGTTGTGTTCGAAATCGAGCGAGAAACCAAGGTGAAGCATCATACATCTGAATCACTGGGATTCCTTCAACGTACTGTTGGATCTGCTGTTGTGACTCGCCTTCTCTGGATTCGACCTCATCGGACAGATGTACAATTCGCTGATCATACAACCTCGCCGTGAACCAAATTATCCCTGCACTCACTAAGGCGATAACTGCAACCCATGCATCGGCTTTATACAAGTATCCCAGTGATAATATAATAATGAATACAACCGTAACACCCTCTGCAATGGCCTCGACCACTTCTGCACCATGCTTGGTGTCTTCTTTGATGCGAAGCATTACATCTCCGGACTTCTGTCTGCGAACCCACGCATAAGGCATCCTGTTTAATAACTTCAGCAAGTCCATAGACATGTCTCTGTACAGGGACTCCTTGAGCCATACCAGTACATAACGATGCATCGCGAGCAATACAATAAATCCTGCCAAAATGGCGATGAAAATTATTGCGGTGGCATTAAGCTGTTCCTGTCCCCCATCATGAATAGCATCCACGAAGAATCCCTGTACAAAGGCAAGTCCCCAATCAAAGACCGCATCTGCTGAGATAAAAATGAGCAAGATCGCTACAGCTAATCCATAAGGCTTCATCCAACGGAAAATAACAGGCCACACTGTTCTCAGTGATACAACTTGCTTTGGATCATCTGGAACATGATTTTCATCCGTTTTATGTCCAGTATCTATTTCATTATCTTCTTTCATTTCGTTTGCTCCACGCTTCTCATGGCTGCTCTTCATTTCAACCTTATCGGCATACGCTACGGTTTCACTCTTGTTACTCATGCTGTCCCTCCACTTCCGTATCCTGCTCCGTAATATAGCTTCGATATCCGTTTGCACGATCCAGCAATTCACGATGAGTCCCCGTATCTTCGACGCGTCCCTTCTGAATATAGATGACCTGATCTGCCCGTTCGATCAGCGATAATCGATGAGTAACTGCAATAACCGTTGTGCCTTTGTCAGCAGTGATTCGGGCAAAGAGATCATTCAATCGTTGCTCATGCCACGGGTCTTGAGATGACGTCGGTTCATCCAACAATAGAATATCCGGGTTCCTCAGCATCGCTCTGGCTAAACTAATACGCTGAAGCTCACCACCCGACATCGTCCCGCCTTGCGGCTGAAGCTCTGTCCCATAGCCGAGCGATTGACGCATAATCGCGTCATGTGCATGCGTCATATGGGCCGCAACCTTTACTTGATCGGCAGATATCCCCTCTTGTCCAAAAACAATATTTTCTTCCACTGTACCTGTGAAAATAAAGGATTGTTGCGGAACATATACCTGATTGAGATGCTCTGCTTTAACTTCTTGCGTATCATTTGATGAATTCTTCTGATTCATTACCTGGATCGAACCAATGACAGGTGTATCTAATCCCGCTATTAATTCCAATAACGTGGTCTTTCCACATCCACTTGGCCCAGTGATTACAGTGAGCTTTCCTTTCGTGGCTACAAAAGAAATATCCGTTAGCACTTCTTCTTGCTCTGCATACCTGTAAGACACGTGCTGTACCTTAATGCCATTCGGTTTAGATTGCTTCACAAGTTCACCTGAACCCGGTTCGGATCGTTGTACATATGCATTGGTACTAGTATTAGCATCCGTGTTCTTTTTCTCCAGATCCAGAACTTCAAAGACCCTGGACGCATGAGAAGCTGAACCGATAAAATCATTCCACAAACCGGACAGAGACTCAATCGGACGAGTTAACTGACTGCTTGCCACCAAAAAAGCCGCCAAACCTCCCACATCCATATGTCCATTCAACACCTGCATGCCGCCTAGATAGAGAATCAGAATCATGCCACCATACGTCGAGACCCGTCCGGCTGCCTCCGAAAGACGTTGTAACACAGATACGGACATCGTATGTCTGAACACTCGATCCATTCGATCTTTAAAATGTTGGTGCACAGAACCCCCGAGTCCATAGCTCCGGATCTCCACAGGGGCTTGAATGATTTCAGTCAGCATCTCATCTCTTGACGCCGCACTGACATTCAACTGATCATGTTGTCGTTGCAGACGTCTACCCAGTCCTACCGTTACAAGAGGATAGATCAATGTGAATGCAATAATAGCCAATGACAATGGCAGGCTCACCCAGCTGAAATAAGCAAAAGCAAGAATAAGTTGTATCACATTTTTTGCAAGTTCAATGCCGTGTTGATTTATCCCTTTTTGTGCTTCCTTGGCAGAAGTCCAAACCCTGGAAGATAGATCCCCCGTATGATAGTTTGCCAGATCACGCGTCTCTGTGATGCCAAGGGACTTGAGCAATAGAGACTGCATAGACAATAGTGTCTTTTGCTGAAATAACGTCTCGACCCACGTCATGAATACGGTTACAATCAATCGTAATACGACAATGGATACGCCTATGATCAAACCTGAGTAGAGTAACGGAAACTTCGATTCTGTAGCGCCTTTGACCAATCTTCGGATCGATTCCAGATATCCGACCTCAATCAGGGAAACCATAAATGCGGCAAAAAGCAACAGGATGATGAACATTCGGTACTTGCCTGTTAATGTCCATAATCGAGTTAGCATGCCTAACGTCGTATAAGTTCTTTTGTCAGCAAACATGGATGGTTTCTCCAATCTTGTAATTAAATTATGTACTTGGTTATGATATCATCGGTGATAAGGAAAAAATGAACATTTCTTGCTGTAAGTACTATCAGAAGTAAGGAGATCGCTATGCAACATGATTTGCTGAATACATTGGATAAGCTATTCGACTACATAGAAGATCATATTCAAGACAAATTAACGCTGGATCATCTGGCATCCGTGACTCATATATCCAAGTTCCACCTGCATCGCATGTTCAAACATGTGAGCGGACAACTGCCTGGAGAATACATTCGCTCACGCAAATTGGCACGCAGCCTGGAGCAATTGGTGAATCTGAACTGGAAGATTATCGATATCAGTGGACATTATGCTTTTGAACATGAACAATCCTACATACGTGCTTTCAAACAAGCCTTCGGCATCACACCTTTGCAATATCGCAAACAGGGAGCTGGAGATCTTGAATTCACAGCCCGCATGACTTCATCCATGATCACAATGCTTCCATATGGATATATTTTCAAACCAACATATGTACGAAAACCGGCCATGAAACTCATTGGGCAACGATCCCACATTCGGTATGCAGACAATGAAGAGCACTATGAAGCTAATTCAGCAGGCAACGACTTTTTTGAAAAACACTTTCATTCGATTCCTAACGTGTTGCAACCCAACGTATATATTGGATTTACCAATGAGATTAATGAGGATTACAGTACATACCAGCCGTCTGTAGAAGTAACTAGTCTAGATCATGTCCCTGAAGAGCTGGACGGAATTGAGGTCCCGGCCAACCAGTATGCCGTATTCAAATTCGTCTGTGATTTCCATCCAAGTCTCATCAATATTGATCACTTGGACAGTGTCTGGACATTTATTGATGAATATTGGCAGGGCCATTCGGGGTATGAGAAGAGTGATCCATACTATTTTGAAAGAATTGATGGCAGTCTGGCTCAGGACCACTACGGAGAAATGGACATTTATATTCCTGCAAAGCAAATTTCACTGTAAGCTACAATTGGAGGTTCAACCTTATGGATTCAAAGACTCAAGCTAATTCAAGTTCATCCCATACAAATTCTCGCAAACCTTGGATACGTAGACACCCAATTCTCATTACATTTACATTGTTGATTCTTGTACTGTTTGCCGCCGTATTCCTGTATTTCTGGCTCCGTCCTTACTTCTCCACGTTTGACCGTTCTGAGAAAGGAGAATTGAGCTATTCCATGCCTTCGCGGAACGGTGAATATACCGCCGAGATTTATGGTGTGCCCTATGGTGGTGCGGCAGGCGGGGTTACGATGTGGGTCGATGTGAAGAAGACGAATGCCCCTGAGGACTCCACAGTAAAAACGATCTATCGTGCCGAGCCCCACGGAAATAATCATCTTGAATGGGAAAGTGAAAACACACTCCGGATTGAAAACTGGAATGAATATACGGATGAGACCATCACCCTCAACATCGATGACGAAATATATGATGGATGGGGCTGGGCGTGCAAGAGCTTACGGATGAAAGATCAGTCTGTGCGATGCCTGGCACCCGAAAAATAAAACAACTTAGCCGCTAATATGACGGCTCTGAACACTCGAGGTCTCATCTTGATGAGTAATCCTCACTGCACCGCATGTCAGAAGTTCCAACGCTCTGTATGCCTTGTGAAAATTTCACCAAATGCTACTTTCATTACACCATGGCAGGAGATACACGCGGCACGTGAAGCATTAAAAGCCCCACTCACCGACTCTTTCGGTTAAGCGGGGCTACGCTTGTTCTACATGTTATCGTATAATTACTTATACTTCATTGGTGGTTTGATATGCTTTTTCACTAACAACTTCGTACTATAGAACTTTAAACATAAGGCAGCACATAACTTATCTATCACATCTATTCTACCGCTTAATCATAAGCACCTTCTGCTTCTGCTTCTGCTTCTGCTTCTGCTTCTGCTTCTGCTTCTGCTTCTGCTTCTGCTTCTGCTTCTGCTCGCAATTGTGCCTTACACTCTATTTCCACTCAACGCTTATTTTCACTGATCCGCCCTATCGCATCTACCAGCAACGAATTAGTTTTTGTTGTTATTTCACTTCTACTTCAATCTATTCCCCCTATTTCCTAATCCGCTTCAAACCCTTCTGTACTCATCTGTCCCAGTTCGTCTCCCTACTTGCGAGGTGACACTTCACCACGATCTTCCCGCTCCTTTATCTCCTTGCGCACCACCACTTCGAGCTTCTGCCGATTGGCAAGCAATCCGGGATCGTTCGGCAGATACTCACGGGCTTTGGTGTTATGCATCAGTGCCTGTTCCCAGTTGCCCAGATGGGCATAGCATAGGGAAAGACGGGCATGTGGTAGCCAGGTGCGGCAAGCCACGGGCACCGGGCGCAGACCGGGATCGCGGCTGCTCACGTCTACGGCTTGCATATACCAATAGATCGCCGAGACGGGTTCTTGCCGTTCATGGAAGCAAGCCGCAATGGCGCAGCAAAAATCGGCATGGGGCAGGTCATATTGGAACGACTGCAGCAATGCGCCAAGCTTACGGCCCGGCTCGCCAAGCCGCTCATGACATTCCGCCAGCCGCGCGCAGGCAATGAGACGATCTTCGCGGTAACCGCTCGGCTGCTCCAGCAGCTTCGCGTACCCGCGTGCCGCCGCCGCATAACGCTGGCGGTCATAACATTCGCCTGCATAATAGAACAGCAGGCGACCTTGGGCTACGCCCTCTTCGGCGATCCATTTGCGCAGAATGCGCACGTTTCGCGCCGAATGATGTCCCGCTTCGCGGCGGTGCGTGACGGCAATATCTGCCGTAATGACCCCGCTCGGCGGGAAGCTGAGCTGCTCGTGCAGCCGGCCATGCCAGCGGCACCCGGCATCCCGCTTGACCAGGCGAAGGCGTCGGTCCGTCACGAGCGGACTTCCCTCCGGCCCCTCGGCCAGCGTGTAGTTCAAGATCACAGCCGCCGTCTCCCCCTCAGACGGCAACTGCTGCTTTAACACCGCAAGCTTCGCCCGTTCCGCGGGCAGCAGCACATCATCCGCATCCAGCCACAGAATATACTCCTGCGTGGCCTTGGCGAATGACTCATTCCGCGCTGCGGCAAAGTCTTCTTTCCATTCATACGTGTAGACCTGGTCGGTATACTGCGCAGCGATGTCCATCGTACGATCTGATGAACCGGTATCCACGATGACGATCTCGTCCGCGATGCCAGCAACCGAATCGAGACAGCGTGCCAGCGTGCGTTCCTCGTTCTTCACAATCATGCACAGACTGATGGTGATCACGTTTTGAGCCCCTTCCTGTCGTACGCGTATTGCGAAATTTCATAACGGGTTTGTTCTTTCATTGACTAGATACTTCGAACAAAGTACTAGCATTGGTATTTAGAAGTTAGTATTGGTACAAGTACCACAATTCTCAAAGTTCAATAAAAAACACATATCATTTTCACCGTGGCTAACGAACTGAGGTGAAGCTATTTTGTGCATTTCAGCCAATTGGAAAATCTAACGAATCTGAGGCGCGCTATTCTCGCATTTTAGGGCAACCATTGGTCGTTTATAGCAGCTACCGGATGAAATAGCGCCGCCTAGATTCGTTACATTCTTCCCCTCTCCAAAATCACCAACATAAGACGTGTGAGATTCGTTAGAACATAGAGTAGCTCTGTCTTCACACTTATCAGCAGTTTGGAATAGAAATGCTCCATTTACTTGCAACACAGTTAAAGTATCCTTGGCTTTGGCTCTAACCTCCCCCTTACCGCTGTATCTGTCCTGTTCCCCGCCCTGTCCATACCTTCACCACTACACTTCCCCACTCCCCTGACGGCGAAGACGTTTCACCTGCTCCACCGCACTGTCCAGTACCTTCTTGCGCTGCTTCATTACGCGAAGATGCTGTTGTTCCACCTCAGCAAAATGGATATGATCCAGCTCCATCCACTCCAACAATTGATCCATTTCTGGCGACATATGCAGCTGTGTATTCTGCCGTCTGCGGGCCACGCAACATAGATATTTATGATGAACTTCCAGTTTCAAGACTTCAAAATACGGCATTAGACACATCGCCAGGCTTCCTGCATAGAAGGTCTGCTTGTGGTCATAGAACGGGTGATATCCATACGGCACAGTCACAACCAGCGTCCCATCCTCTTGCAACAGCCGATGAATCTGCACCAATAGCGTCTCCGGATGAGCAAAATGCTCCAGCACTTCTCCAAGCAGCACCGTGTCAAAGGTAGTCCTTACTTTCCATTGCGTAATGTCCAGCATTCGAAAATCCACATTGTTCCTAACTGGCTTGGACTCTTTAGCAAGCTCGGCTTGCGCGTATCGGATACTTTCTTCTTCCAAATCGACCCCTGTTACACGAAATCCTTCACGCGCCAGCAAAATGGACGTAATGCCCTGACTGCAACCAACATCCAGGATGCGTTTACCTGTGGTCTCGCGGCACATCCAGTGGACGCGTGTCCGGGTTGCTTCATGAGAATCTTCCGAATTGATTTCGCCGTAATAGCGTTCACTCACCCGGTCATAATTTGCCATAGACTTCTCCCGTTTTTCCTTGCCGAACAGGTTGGCCCAGCACCACAATATTTCCCCCGTGGCATCCGGCCGTTGCATTGCGTGTATCAAAAATCAGCTTCGCATGATCCGCCATCTCCTGATAATTGAATCCCGAATGATCCGTGGTGATAATCACCAGATCAGCCCCTGTCCACAATTCTGGCGCAGCAGGCCGAGACTGGAGCATCGTACCGTCATCCTTACGGAAGACAGGCACCATTGGATCGGTGAAAATCACCTCTGCACCCGCTGCGCTCAGTAGCCGGAAGACGTCCAGCGCTGGCGATTCGCGCAAGTCGTCGATGTCTTTTTTATAAGCCATACCCGCCAGAACAACATGCGCTGCCTGAACAGATACACCATTCTGCTCCAGCAGCTCCGTTGCACGCTTCACCACTCTCTCTGGCATTTGCCGATTGGTTGCATCTGCCAGCTGGATGAATTGCAGCTCCGACCCCTGCCGGTTTGCAGCCCAGGACAGATAGATCGGATCGATTGGAATACAATGTCCGCCTATGCCGGGACCTGGATAGAATGGCATGTAACCAAATGGCTTGGTTGCCGCCGCACCCAGCACCTCCCAGATGTTTACACCCATCTGTTCACAGGCCGGAGTCAGCTCATTCACGAGTGCAATGTTGACACTGCGAAACGTATTTTCGAACAGCTTCGCCGTCTCCGCTACCGTCGTTGAACTGACCGGCACAACTTCATTGAGGAACGAGCCGTAGAACTGTTTACCATAATCCAGACAGGCAGGTGTAGAGCCGCCAATGATCTTCGGGGTATTTTTCACACCATAATTCACACTGCCCGGATCTACCCGCTCTGGAGAATAACAGACGTAGAACTGTTCTCCAGCTCGCCAGCCGTTCGCCGCTTCAATCGGTTGTTTCACGCGTTCCTCCGTCGTGCCCGGATAGGTCGTGCTTTCCAAAATAACCAGGCTACCCTCCTGCAGATAAGGAGTCATGCCATCCACCGCTGCCGAAATATACGAGATATCCGGTTGATGCTCGGCGGTCAGCGGAGTCGGCACACAGATGACAATGATATTGACTTGCTCCACTGCTGCATAATCAGTGCTTGCCGCGAATAAGCCTGCCTGCATCAGAGACTGCAGGACATCATCTTCTATACCGATGACATACGAATGCCCGGCGGTCAGCTTCGCTATCTTGGAGGTATCGATGTCAATCCCATGAACCTGATAACCTGCTTGTGCCATCTCCACGGCCATAGGTAAACCTACATAACCGAGACCAATGACGACAGCCTTCAGGGAGCGGTCATTAATATGTTGTATTAGTTTGCGTTGCTGTAACTCTTCTTTTCCTTCGTGCTGCTTGTGCTGATGATTCTCTTCCATTCCTTCCACCTCCAAACGCTCCACCTCCCTTCCATTAGTCGATATATCCGCCTGCACGCAAAAACCGGGCGATCGCTGGCTTGTTCATCATGGCACTGTCCGAACGATACTCGGAGAAGTTCACACGAGACAGGCTACTGTACTGATCGGTCAGTCCCTTGTCCTGATGCTCAGGCAGGATGACATAATACTGCGCATCGTATTGGTACGTGCGCGGTGCTTCATAGGGCGAAATGAGCACTTCATGCAATTTCTCGCCTGGACGTATGCCTGTCACCTTATAATCGAAGGATGGACGACCTGCCTGTTCCAACATGACGGAGGCCAGTTCCGTCATCTTGCAAGCTTTCATTTTCATCACAAACGTCTCCCCGCCCACCGCCGCCTCAGCCGCCTTAAGCAGTAGATGTATGGCTTCGGTACGCGTTAGGAAAAAGCGGGTCATGCCTTTGTCCGTAATGGTCGGGCTCTTGCCTTCATCGATCTGACGATGGAACAAAGGCACGACACTGCCGCTGGTTCCAAGCACATTGCCCCCGCGGATGCAGACAAACCGAGTGCCTTCACTCAGCCAGTTGGCGCGAATCATCATTTTTTCACCCAAGGCCTTTGTCATGCCATATACGTTAATCGGATCTACCGCCTTATCGGTGGACACATCAATGACTTTGGGAACCTGCATGCGGATCGCAGCCCGAATAATGTTCTGCGTCCCGATCACATTGGTCTTGAACGCTTCATCTGGCTGGTCCTCGCAGACTGGAACATGCTTCAACGCAGCTAGATGGAAGAGCACATCTACGCCTTTGCACGCATCTTCCACTGCCCGATAATCCCGGATGTCCCCAATGACGAATCGCAGACGCGGGTCATGGTTGAACTCACGCTGCATCGCAATCTGGGCGTATTCATTACGTGACAGAAGACGAATCTCAGCCGGGTCCTGCTCCAGCAGCACCTCGGTCAGCTTTTGACCCCAGGAGCCTGTTCCTCCGGTGATCAGAATCGTTTGTCCTTGAATCATGGATGAATCCCTCCCAGCTCAGATCATGAATTCGCGTAATACCTGTGCCATCTCATCCCGGCTTAACCGGTCATTGGGCGGTACCCTTTTGACTGAAGTATTATTGGAATGCACGATGTTGACATAATTGCGCGGAGCAAGCAGCTCGTGAAGCAGTTCGATGACATTGCCATGTGTACCCCTGCCCGGAAGCTTCACCCGGTACCCCGCTGCATATTCGGTCGTTTGGTACAAGTAGACATAGAATTGCGGAGAACGGTGAAATGCCGGGGCCATCTCATTATTCACGCTATCCCACAGATAACCATTCTGATTAATTAGGGCCATCGTCTGCGGTTGTGGCTGAATATCGTAGAGCTGTTGAACAAAAGTCTTATGGTACAGATCATCCGAATCCAGACGGGCAATATAGAGTTGCTCCGCACCTTCGGCAAATGCCAGAATGGCACGCACACTCTCGATATTGGTTCCAAAACGAATATTGGAAGGAAGCGGCTCCTGACTTGCCAGAATTTCCTGCATCAAGTCCCCCGATTCCTTGGACAGCTTCACCACCGTTAGGAAATCCTGATTCGTCTGTGCCTTCAGGCAATGCAATGTGAACGTGCGGAAGATGCTCATCCGACGCTCCAGCCATTCCCGCGTCAATCGCTGCGGGTCCATCCCGTAATTGTTGAAGTTAATCTCAATCACAACTTTCCTGGACATAACATTCCTCCTCATGAACGCTGCAAATTCCGTTTACCGGATACAGACCTTTTTCAATGTGATGATACCGTCTTCTACGAAAACCTCTTCTACCTGACTGATTGCTTACGAGAAACATCCCGCTCACCAACCCAGCACTCTATAACATATGAATCGCTGATAGAAGCGGTAACGACAGATGTACTACCTTTCAATGAAATAGATTGATATACACTTGAAGATGGTGCCCTGCGGGTCGAACGTACATATCGTTACTGTAGCCGCAACATAGAATAGAGCAGTTCAATTTTCAAAGGGGGCAACCACTGGAATGAATTCGATCTATCTTGAAATGGAAGGTGTGCTTGATCAGCTTGAAGCGGCGCTTCTTGAACAGCGTCCTCTTTCTCTGGTGCGAGTTGGCGATGGCGAGAATATCGTCATGTCTCAAGAAACCGTATGGCCCACAGAACAGGTTCTTCAGGAGCGTTGGGCCATTAAGGCCAATCTAGGACAAAAAGGACTGAGCCTTCCCAACCCGCAGCTACGGGATGAGGTCGCGGCTTCCTTGCAACGGGCCGATATCGTCGGCATTCTTCCCCGCGGTGATAGCACCATTAACGCTCCGGATTATCTCAAAAGACCCCTGACCGATATGGTGTTTGCACATTTTGGCATCTCTCCTCCACTGACTTGTCATGCCTGTGTCAATCGGGAGCTGGTGCAGAACCCGCGTTTCTGGCAGATGCTTGCAGGCAAGCGAGTGCTTCTCGTTACCCGTGAGGTTGAGGCACTGCGTGCCACGCTTGAACGTGAGCCGTATCATCTGAACATTGTGACTGCACTGCCCTTCGACAGCTATGATCAGAAGGAGGATACGCTTGAGTGGATTCAGGCAAATCAAGATACCTTTGATGTTGCTCTCTTCTCCTGTGGTGTTAACGCCGTTATTCTTGCTGAGCGAACAGCTGCACTCGCAGGCAAAGTTGCCATCGACTTTGGCAAAGCCAACAACATCATTCTCAAGGGTCGCGCCAACTGATCCACACGGACACCTCCTTCAGATGAGCGAGCTACATTGAGATGTACTGATGCTTGTATGACAAAAACCCCCGACTCCTTGAGCCGGGGGGTTCATGCTGAGCGCTAGTCGAAACCTATCGCTACATTGCCTTATACTTCTTGGTTTCTGGGTATGAAGCGAACTCTGCCGTGGGCGAAGCGATATTGAAGCACTCTGCTGTTCTCACATTACGTCCTTCACAACTAGTTGGTGGCTGCAATGCCATAAAACAATTCCGGCCCGGTTCTTACTGCTGTGGACACCCCCGAGATGAACGAAGTATACACGCTTTCCATTGCTGGTGGTGCAGACAGATCCTGAGCTGTGAACGAATGAAATTCGGCACCGCCGTTCTGTCCAACCGTACCTTCAGCACGGTAGATGACATAGAAGGGATCATATAGGAATCCCCGTACCAGCTCCACAACAAAGGTATCTCCCAGTTCTCCAGTAACACCTACTGTCCCGTTCAACGTAATAATGGGATTCGCCACGCCCTGTGTCTGAAGACCAATCGCGCCGAATGCTTCCGGGGATGGACCTAGAGATATTCCGGGCTGTCCTACGGTTCCCGAGTTCATCGAAGTTCTCATATCGAGAAACACGCCCATGAGTAACACCTCCAATGCTATGGGATACCATATCCTATGAATCTCACAACTCTTCGGATTGGATGTATAGCAGATTCCATGAACCTATTTTTATTTGTCGACTGTTAGTGGTATATTGAACTGCATAACGAAATGAACGGATCGTATGCACACAAGCGGTACAGGCTGTTCAGAAGGAGATTATTATTCATGAATAAACGCAAACGTCCAACAGGCAAAACATCGGCTTCGGCCAAGGGGAAATCATATGCTGGTGCTTCCGCATCACGCAATACAGAAGAGAACAAGAAGCCATTAGCCGCGAAATCGTCGGCCGCGCCCAAGAAAGCCGGAGGCAACAAATCCAAAAACGCCAGTGCTTCTAAACGCCCGGGCAATTCCTATTATCGCAAGCAGGAACCACCGCGCCAGTACAAAGTAACGGAACCGGATGAACTGTTGAATTTCTTGCTGCAACATCTGAAATCGGGACGTAATGCGGTAAAATCCATTTTGGGTCGCGGACAGGTATCCGTGGATCAGAAAGTCGTAACCAAGTTTAATGAGGCGCTGACGCCAGGCCAGATTGTATATATTAGAAAAGAAGGTGCAGTCGCTGCTCCGTCCTTGACAGGCATTAACATTTTGCATGAAGACGATGATATCATTGTGATCCGTAAGGAAGCTGGACTGTTGTCCATTGCTGCTGACAAGACAGATGACCTGACGGCTTATCGCCAACTGACAGAGCATGTGCGCCGCACCAATCCGCTGAACCGGATTTTTGTCGTCCATCGTCTGGATCGGGATACGTCAGGTGTCATGATGTTTGCCAAAAGTGAAGAGGTACAACAGAAGCTGCAAAACAACTGGAAAGAAAATGTACAGGATCGCGTCTACGTCGCTCTTGTTGAAGGTTCGGTAGCGAAAGAAGAAGGTACCATTTCTTCCTGGCTGAAGGAAACCAAAACGCTGAAGATGTACTCCAGCTCGCGTCCGAATGATGGACAACATGCGATTACGCATTACAAACGACTGAAGTCGAACCGGGAGTTCTCCCTGCTTGAAGTGCGCCTGGAAACAGGTCGCAAAAATCAGATTCGTGTGCATATGGAAGATCTCGGACATCCGATTGCGGGTGACAGAAAATACGGCGCACGTACAAGAGACCTCGGCCGTCTCGGACTTCATGCACGTATACTCTCGTTTATTCATCCGACAACCGATGAACTGATGTCATTTGAGACGGATATTCCGAAGCCATTCCTGTATCCGTTCCGTGCAGAAACTCCACCCGCGAAATAACTGCATCGTTATATATGCCTGAAAGGAGGAACGGACACTGAAAAACCTGTTAATCACCGGTTACCGGGCACATGAATTGCAGATTTTTGGACAAAAGCATGAAGGTATTCCTTTTATCAAAAAGGCCATCTCCTCCCGCCTCACACCCCTTGTCGAGGATGGTCTGGAATGGGTACTAACCCCGGGACAATACGGTGTGGACCTGTGGGCCTGCGAAGTGGTGATTGATCTGAAGAAGACGTATCCGCATCTGAAGCTATCGATCATCACTGCCTTTCAGAACCCGGAGGAGCAATGGAAAGAAGACAAGCAGGAGTATTACCGTTCCATCCTCTCGGGTGTGGACTATTACGGTGCGATTAGCAATCAACCTTATATCGGGCCGTGGCAGTTCACTGCACGGGATGACCTGTTGCTGCGTAAAAGCGACGGTCTTCTGCTCGTCTATGACGAAGATGCCGGGGAAGGCAGTCCGCGTTTTGTGAAGGAAAAAGCCGTGAAGAAAGAGCAGAATGAGGACTATACGATCATCAGTGTCACTTCAGAGGATATCCAATCGGTAGCTGAGGATGAACGCATGAACGATATTGCCGACTTCGACGATTCTTCATTCTGAAAAAATGTAGATTATCTGAAGTCCTTTCATGCATAGCTGTGATCAGAGGAGAATCGTATTTCGAATGACGTACATATGTTTTTTTTCGAGGCAGGTTGGGTATAAGTAGTATTATAACTGCGATGATATGTCGTATGGGATAAGGGGAACTGCAACCATGACAATTACGCCAGAGCAGCGCATTCAACTGCATGGATTTAACAACCTGACCAAGTCGCTCAGCTTCAATATGTATGATATTTGTTATACCAAAACCAAAGACGAACGCGAAGCTTACATTGAATATATTGATGAACAGTATAACGCCGCCCGGCTGAGCAAAATTCTTAACAACGTCTCTGACATCATTGGGGCTCATGTTCTGAATGTTGCGCAGCAGGATTATGTGCCTCAAGGTGCGAGTGTGACGATGCTGGTCTCCGAAGGTCCGATCGTGGAGATCCCCGAGGAATCACTCGATGAATCTCCCGGCCCTCTGCCAGATAACGTCGTTATGCAGCTGGATAAAAGTCATATCACTGTTCACACCTATCCTGAGTTTCACCCCAGTGAAGGTATCAGTACCTTCCGTGCAGACATCGATGTCTCCACCTGCGGTGAGATCTCACCGCTCAAGGCGCTGAATTATCTGATCCACTCGTTTGATACGGACATTATGACGATGGATTACCGGGTACGTGGTTTCACGCGGGATACGAGCGGACGTAAGCTGTTCATTGACCATGAGATCGGCTCGATTCAGAATTATATTCCGGACGAGATCAAGAGCAGCTTCGACATGATTGACGTGAACGTCTATCAGGAGAACATTTTTCATACCAAGTGTAAACTGAGGGAATTCGATCTCGACAATTATCTGTTTGGGTACACCAAGGATAAGCTGAGCAAGAAGGAACAACAGGAGATTACCGAGTGGCTGAAGCTGGAGATGGATGAGATCTATTACGGCAAAAACATCAATCGTCCCTCCTAAGAGGCTGTTCAATGGCTGATCTATGAGGGCGAAGTCTAAGACAAGATATCATGAAGGCAGGGTTCTTCTATTCAGGGGACCTCCGACATGTGCTTGTCTTTTTCTTTGATTTTGTTGACAGTGTACAACTTTATTTTTTATTATAGAAGTAACTGTATAATCTGCAGTGAAGGAGACTGAGCCCGTGATCGAAACCAATACGACAAGACGTAACGAATCACTGTTACAGGCACTGACTGCACAACACAATGCCATCACCAATAACATTGCCAATGCAGACACGCCCAACTACAAAAAGAAAACAGTAGAGTTTCAGGAAGAGCTTAGACGTATCGTTGAAAATGGCAAAACAGATCAGCTCGCCATGAAACGGACTCATGACAAACACTTTCCTATCAGTGATCCCAATTCTTCCATCGTACAGTACCGAATTGTCGAGAACAACGACACAGCCATGAACAATAACAACAATAACGTTGACATTGACAAGGAAATGGCGAATCTCTCGGAGAATCAGCTCATGTATAACTACATGGTCGATCGGGTCAGTGGACACTACAAAAAAATGAAAAATTTACTGAATGATTTGAAATAATGAATGTACAGCAGCCCCCGATGGCTGCTTTTTTTTATGGTCTTTTCCCCTGAGTGTAGCTCCTTTGATGCCATTTTTCGGTATCCGCTCCTGTTCGTAGTATAATGGGGAGAAACGATTGATTTCATATCGAACAAAAGAGGTGCAACATGGCTCCACGTCATTTAAATGGTTTTCATGGTTCCAAAGTGAGGCTCGCGGCTCCATGCCCGGAAGATTGCATGCGTCTCTCCCGTTTCACAGACGATTACGAATATTTGCGCAACATGGATACCGATATCGCTATTCCGTTAACGCCAGATGAAACGGGTTCCTCGTCTGTCCGCCGAGACAACGGTTTTGAATTTGCATTACGTACACTGGAGGGTAACCGATTCATTGGCTTCACGGCCCTGTACCGGATCGAATGGAACAATCGCTCCGCTCGTCTGGCTATCGGTATCGGCGAAGAGAATGATCGGGGTAAAGGATACGGCAGCGACGCCCTGGCTCTGATTCTTCGGTATGGCTTCCACGAATTGAACCTGAACCGGATTGCGCTGGAAGTCATTGAATACAATGAAGCGGCTAGACGTGCGTACCTAAAAGCCGGATTTCGGGAAGAGGGTCGCCAGCGTTCTGCAGTTTTGCGGGATGGCATGCATTATGACCTGATCTCAATGAGTATCCTTGCGGAAGAATGGTCTGTACAGTCTCATCTTCCATTGTCATTCCAGTCTACTCGCACGCCTCAATCTGGGGAAATGGACGCGGGTGGTTTCTCACAACGTCATGCGATCGAACAAGCTGCGCTGTCCATGTCGGCGTTAAGCTCAGATCCAAAAGATGAATCTGAAATTACGCCTCGGATCGGCGTAGGCGCGGTCATCCTGAATGAACGGGGCGAAGCGCTTCTCGCCTGGCGGAACCGCAAGCCTGAACAGCACACCTGGAGTATTCCCGGCGGGAAAGTCGATCCCTACGAATCACTGGAGACCGCCGTCATTCGTGAAATCAAGGAAGAAGTGGATCTGGATATCGCCATCGACAGTTTGCTCTGCACGGCAGAGACGATCCAGCCAGAGCAGAAGGAACATTGGATATCTGTTCTCTATTCAACCAAGGTGATTGGCGGCCATGCTCGTAATCTGGAAGAAGGCGGAGCCATTGGTGAGATCGGCTGGTTCCCATTGAACGATCTCCCCTCTCCACTCGCCTGTTTTGCCGTACCTGGGCTGGAAGCTGCGAAGAAGCTATATAATGAATCCCTGTAATTCTAATATTCCATCCGATGGAGGTATTCGCTATGAATCATGCAGAACAGATGAATCATCTATTCCAGGCGGTACAAGAAGGCCACGTTGAGAAACTCAAGTCACTGCTTGATGCTGACCCGGAACTTACCAACATTGAAAATCAAGATGGCCTTACGCCACTGGGATATGCCTCTCATTATGGACAAGTAGGAGCAGTTCGAGTTCTTCTGGAGCACGGTGCCAATGTTAACGCCATTTCTCATTCCAAGATTTCCTTTATTCCATCCAATACTGCACTGCATGCCGCACTTGCCGGAGAACGTTCGCCAGAAGTGATCCGCCTTTTGCTCGAACAGGGGGCATCTACGAACATTCTGGATAGTGATGGACAATATGCGCTGCACTCGGCAGCATTTCATACGGATCAGACCGAACTCATCGAGATGTTACTCCAACATGGTGCCGATCCGAGTGCATTGAACTCATCAGGTCTAACCCCATTGGACATTGCACTTGAACGTGGTAACACATCTACAGCTTCGTGCCTGCAAGCAGCCGTTGCAGCTAGATAGCAATAATGTTCAGGTAGCGTGAGCAATACCGTGAGTAACCGTCAGGACTCTTTTTGGAGTAAAAAGAGTCCTGACGGTTATTTGTTGTCCTCTACGTTCTCGTATACATACGTAGTTCAACTTCTATAGAAATCCCGATACATTATATTTTTTAGAAAATAAGAACCGTTTGACGCCTTACACGGTCTAATACTCAACATATCCATGAAAGGAGGAGCCAAGTGACCCCTACTCAACTTACCATCGCCGCACAAAAAGGGGATGCCGAGGCTTTTGCAGCCTTAATGGAATTGCATCAGAGCCAACTATACCGTATCGCCTATGCGTATCTGCACAACGAAGGTGATGCGCTGGAAGCAATTCAGGAATCAACCTTCAGGGCGTTCCGCAAACTCAAAAAATTAAAAGAGCCCTCCTACTTCGGTACGTGGCTCATCCGCATACTGCTCAACTACTGCGCGGACGAACGCAAACGCAAAAGTCGGTTCAGTCCCGTCACCGAGATCCATGAATCCAGCAGTTGGGATCGTCCTGCGGACCCCGATCTTGCTGCGGCTGTATCTACCCTTGATCGGGATTGCAAACCAATTATTGTCCTGAGTTATTTCGAAGGTTTCTCCTTAACTGAAATCGCCGATATTCTCGAAATTCCAACCGGCACCGTAAAATCCCGATTACATCGGGCACTCGGACAGCTCCGTGATCAACTTGAAACGAAAGGAGATGTATCCTCATGACGAATGAACAAAACTCATTTGATGCATTGGAAGAACGTCTGAATGCTCGCAAGACGGAATACGAAACAATGCCTGTGCCCGATGCCGCCGCCGATCAGGCTGTGCAGTCCGGAATCCGCCGGGCTGCCCATAAGCGAAAGTCCCGGCTGCGTTGGTATATGAGCTCCATCTCAGCAGCTGCCCTCATCCTGCTATTTACGGGATGTATTCGTGTCTCTCCCGCCTTTGCGTCCTTCGTGGAGCAATTGCCTGGCATGGAAGGCATTGTGAGCCTGATTCGCCAGGATAAAGGATTAATGATGGCGATCGATCAGTCCCTCTTACAGAAGGTCGGTGTCAGCGACGAGCATGATGGTGCTTCCGTGACCGTTGAAGGCATTATCACAGACGAGTCACGTATGGTTATTTTTTACACGATGAAAGGTATGAAAGATTCCGAGAAATTCAACTATGACATTGATTTGCTGGATGAGAACGGAAAAAATCTTCCTGTTGCATTTGGTTATTCTTCACCTAAACCGACTTCAGACGAGAATGTATATGAGAATATGATTGACGTGATCTTCTCGGATGGAGCCCCTCCGCCTGAAGAGCTAAGCGTTGTGTTTAATCCAAGAAATACAGCAGGTTCTGAAAAGTGGAAAGTGACGTTCCCGGTAGACAAAAATCTTACCAAAGGCATGAAAAAAGTTATTCCTGTGAATCAGACGTTAACGGTGGATGGGCAGCGTATTGAAGTGAAAGAGGCTACTCTGTATCCAACCCGTCTTGTACTTGATGTGAATTTTGATCCAAAGAATACCAAAAAGGTATTTGGACTCAGCGATCTTCAACTGGTCGACGAACAAGGTCGCGCGTGGAGAACAGATACCTCGACAGGTGGGGATGAACGCTCCATTTACTTCGAAAGCATGTACTTCTCCATACCGAAAAAGCTGACCTTACAGGGATCCGGCTTCTCGGGATTAGATAAAAAGGATCTGGATCTTTCCCTTGATCTGAAGTCACGTCGGATAACAGGTGGCCCTCCTGGATTGAAAATGGTTGGCAGCAAGGTTGAAGGCAAAAATCTAATTATCGACTTTTCTGTTGCTGGTAGTATGAACGGCGGGTACGTTCTAGGTTTCGATGATGTTACAGACAGTGCAGGGAAGTCATATGAGATTTCTGGCTCCAGTTGGGGGAGTGGCGATGGGATGGATGACAGTCATACGATTGTTTCCTCTACTGTCGAAAATGGAGCCACGATGCAGGGGAAAATCCAAATGCACATTTCCACCTATCCAATGAAAGTGAAGTCCCCATTCTCATTGGACATTCCTGTGAATCCTTAATCTTACGTCAGGAGGCTGTGATTTTCGTAAATATTCTATATAATGGAAACATTCATAATAACGATTAATAATGTTAATAGGGAAGGTGTGGTTAGACATGAATCAACGTTCCATCCGTTATCCGCAGCCACTCGCTCCAGGAAATACCATCGGTGTGGCAGCACCCTCCAGCGGTGTAGGCGAATCCCTGCACCATTATCTTGAGGAGAGCAAACGCAATATGGAGCGCCTTGGTTTTGCCGTGCAGGAAAGCCCATCGCTCCGCCACAACATCAAATGTGTGAGTGCCTCCAAAGAGGATCGCGCCGAAGAGATGAATGAGTTTTTCCGTGATTCAAATATTAAAGCCATTATCCCTCCATGGGGTGGAGAGTTCTTGATGGATATCTTGCCCCTGCTAGATTGGGAAGCCTTGAAATCGTTGCCTCCCAAATGGGTCATGGGTTATTCGGATATCAGTACCTTCCTATTTGCCTATACCCTGCTTACCGGAACAGCGACGGCGCATGGCACCAATTATGTGGATTTAAGATCAAGCGCCATCGATCCGGTGACAGCACGATGGATTGATGTTTTACAGACGAAACACGATGGAGAGATCACACAATCGTCTTCCACGCATTATCAAGCGGCATGGAAACCGGAACTGCCTGGATTTAACCTGGATACACCTTCGCGCTGGAAACAGCTCGGCCACTCGGAAGATGCAGATACCTCTGTGTCGTTCTCCGGTCGGCTGATCGGCGGCTGTATGGATACAATCACCTGTCTGATCGGCACGCCGTATGCACCCGTGGCATCATATCTGAATGAGTATTGTGCAGACGAAGGAACCATCTGGTATCTGGAGAGCTGTGAGATGAACGCGGGTGATATCTACCGTCATCTGTGGCAGATGAAACAGGCCGGCTGGTTTGCAGGTGTGAAAGGTTTCATGTTCGGCCGACCTGCCGGTTATTCCGATACAGCGGATTTCAATTTCATGGATGCCCTCTCCTCTGCACTTGGAGATCTGGATGTCCCTGTACTGTACGATGTGGATCTCGGTCATATTCCGCCCCAGTTAACCTTTGTGAATGGAGCTCTGGGCAAAGTGGCTTATGAAAATGGACGCGGAAGCCTGGAAATGGCGTTCGTGTAATCACCTTTTGTAGGCAGATGCATACCTTGAAGTAAGAACTTATTTTGAGGAAGGGTTGTGCATCATGTCTGAATCCACATCCACGCCGTCCACGCGTGTCGTGTATCAAGCTAATCAACCGATGCTTCAATCCGTGCAAAATGTGCGGAATATGCTTCATCATACAGCCCGGCAGCATGTAGGCAAGAAGGTACAAGTCCAGAATATCGATGGGCAGGTATGGGAAGGCGTTATCATCAGCGCAGACCGGGGAATTCTGTATCTCCAGGTTACCCCGATGCATGGATATCCTGAGCCGCGTGCCTTGTTTGGACCGACGATTTTGCCACTCGTGCTGTATGAATTGTTGGTTATTACACTGTTGATGTAGCTGGTATTATGCGTCTGTTTCCGAACCCGCTTCAAGAAGCTTCGCTCCTGTGACAATCAAGTCTTGGGAACGAAGCTTTTTTAACGTCATAGCGCTAGTGCGGTATGATTCCTTACGGGGGTGTGAAATATGATACAATGGTGTCGGCACCACGCCTTATCTCATATGAAACGGAGCTTGATCCGGTTGGAATACATACGTCATGATTCATCACCCGTATCTCAGACCGAGACGGGTATGATTGGCAACAACCCTACTGAACAATCCCGCGTGATTGCAATCTGTCTGCTCGCAGGCAAAATCATGCTGCAAAGCGGCGGTGAAACCTACCGTGTGGAAGATACGATGAAACGCATGGCGGCAGCGCTGGGTTTACCCCATTCGCACAGTTACGTTGTGCCAACAGGCATCTTCTTCTCTGTCGATGCAACCGAACCCGCCAAGCTGATTCGCATCTCGGAGCGTACGACGGATCTGGACAAAGTATCCGAGGTGAACGCGGTCTCCCGCCGTATCGGACAAGGGGAGCTCACTGTGCAGGAAGCTCATGATCTGTTGGTTCAGATTGAAGGCAAGCCCTCCTCCTATTCAACGGCTGTGCAGCTCACGGCTGCAGCGTTATCCAGTGGGTGTTTTACCATTATGTTTGGCGGGGGCTGGAGCGACTTTCTTCCGGCGCTGATCTGTGGTGGTATAGGTTACGCAGCAGTGATTGCCTTTCACCGATTGGTACGGGTCAAATTTTTTGCCGAGCTTACGGCATCCTTCGTCATTGGCTTGCTCGCTTTTTTCCTCATCTACATGGGAGTGGGTCATGAACGGGACAAAATCATTATTGGTTCGGTTATGCCGCTAGTTCCGGGGCTGCTGATTACTAACGCTGTACGCGACCTGATGGCCGGACATCTCGTATCCGGATTATCCAAAGGAGCCGAGGCCTTTCTGACTGCCTTTGCCATAGGTACCGGTATTGCGGTTGTATTTTCACTTTTTATGTAAGACGGAGGAATGCAGGATATGCTCCATTTTATTGAACAAGCCTTAACCAGTTTTGTCGCTTCAGCCGCGTTCGGGATCATCTTCAACGCACCACGGCGCATGCTGCTCCACGGTGGATTTGTCGGCATGATCGGCTGGATTATCTATATCGTGCTCGAATATGCAGCGGATGCGGTTCCTGCTACACTTGCAGCGACCATAGCCGTAGGGGTCATCAGCCAAATATTCTCTCGCATGTTTCGCGCACCCGTAATCATCTTCAGCGTCGCAGGCATCATTCCTCTGGTTCCTGGTGGACTGGCTTATAATGCGATGCGAAGTTTTGTGCAAAATGATTACGGTGCAGCCATGGAGATGGCAGCCAAGGCACTCATGTTATCCGGCGCTATTGCCGTAGGCCTCGTGCTGTCAGAGGTATTAAACCAGATGATACGCCGAATTCCCGGCTCGATACGGACAAAATCATCATCGAAATGACCTCTATCGATATCTTGGTTGCAAAAAGGCCCACGGTATACAAGCTTAGCGCTTTGTATGCCATGGGCCTTTTCATTTGGGTTCTACCGTGTCACTAGCGAAGCAAGTTACTTCACAAACGTATTCTTCACCCGAATCGACTTCAAGAAGTACGGAATGAAGATACAGCACACCAGAATGGATCGTACGATCAGATGAAAAGCCGGTGTTGCATCAAGCACATGCTGTTCTCTTGGGATCTCATTTCGTGCAATCAGAATCCAGGTCGCGATGCTTATGATCACATTCATCATGTACATTACCATCATCATGCGTGGAAACTGTCTCTTCCGTTTATATAAAAGAACGAGGTTCACGATAACGATCATCAATAGAATGCTGCTGCTTATGAAGCCAAACCATAGGAGTGGACGGATCATCTCCGCGTAGATCTGAGGATCGACACCACGGCCTACTTCCCATCTGGCAGGGTCCATGATGACATTCACCTGCGATACATCCGAGATGAGAAACACCAGCGCAAGCCAAAGACTGATCTGGATTAAAATAAGCCATCCACCCAATCCGGAGATACCAGGCCGTTCCGGTCTGATCCCGGTTTTGGGTTGCAGCGAGCTTATATCCCGTTCCGATTTTCTATATTTATAGTCCATTCCTTCCTCCTTTTACGCTAGATAAAAAAAACATATTATACATTAAAATCCAGAATCTGTGTTATTCAATATAAGGAAAGAATCGTGCCCGACTTCCCGTGCCTTGACCTCACGGATACGTTCAAACTTGCCGGAATTCTCCGTGTTTCAAGTATAGCTTGTAGTATTGTTGGATTGAAAACCGTTCTTTTTGAACATGTACTTATATGTAATCTAACCGTTCCTATCATTACCGTATGTCTAGTATTGAATAATACCTTTCTATTTAAAAAGCACGGATTTGGGTTCTTTGCCCGTCAGGGTTAGCATCGTATACAATTGTCCCCTGTGATGATACACATGTCCCATAATCTCAAGTAACCACTCTAGCCGACTATAGGAAGCTCCCCAGTATGAATCCGTCACATGCAGTAACTCTTCGGTGTTAAACTGCCTGTACCGTTGGTACAGATACATCTGGTTATCAATCAGAGCTTGCTTGATCTGACTGAGCGAATGAACCTGGTTCTCCTCATAAAATAAAGTCATCTCTTCTTCCGATGCACCTTCAGAAATATAGACATCCGCTCGGCAGATCACAGACAGATGGGAAAGCAGTTCACCAACAGGCCGTTTGCCCTCTATTGGCGTCAAAGCCAAATCTTCTTCTGACAGCTGATCACATATATCAATTAACGATGTTACTGCCACATCAATATGTTTGAATGCAGATTGAATCAACAGACACACTTCCTTTTTATCCCATTATACAGAACATATGATCGGTTATCAACCAAGATATCCCTCCTTAATATATAAACAAACTACACACCAAATCTAACAATATTCGAACAAAAAAGTCCTTCCTCCTTCATATAGACGGGATTCAGGACATTTTGTTGCCTATTTGATTTCAAATCTTTGCTCAACTTGAGTATAACGAACAATACGTTTGCTCGAATCGTCCAGCCTCCAAGTCAGACTTGCGAATAAAAAATTGCAGTTCCCCGCAATCCCACCATTGGAAACCAATAGCATCATGGGTATCTATCTTCAACAGCAGCAGCGTATCGGATAGTTCCTGCCATGTCCGATCCTCGTCTCCGCCGTAATGCTTGGTTAGCTTCTCCTCACATTCCTGCTCGTTATAACCGTACTCTTCTCCCAGCGCGATCTGTAACAAGGCCCGATGCTCGGCATCCGGATGCTGTCCGTCAGGATATCCAAACATCCCACCCCAATTCAGCGTACTTGGATGATTCCAGCTCGACTCGAATTCAAGGTATCGGTCATACAGATCCACTTCCGCCTCAGTCTCATCGGTCTCATTCCGCGGAGGCGAGAGCTCGTTCAGCGCGTTGGCGTCTATATATGCATATGTAGGAAACTCAAGATTAGGCAGTACGGTCACCGAATGGGCAACAAACGGGGCTCCCTCCAGCGCGGTATCCCCTTCTGGCTCTCGCCTTATCAGGTTATGAGCACTTGGCTCGAAAATCACACGATGTTCAATGGGACAGGCCGATTCATCCCTACCAACGAAAAAGTATACCATTCCCCGTTCTGGCAAAGTCCCACGCCCATCATTCGGCGTATACGGAGACAAATCCACCAGGTTCAGCTGGGCCAGGAAAGTCATGGGTACCCCCTCTTGTGTTACGGGCCACTCCATGCGACTTGGCAAATCCGGATGTCCACCCACACGTGAATTTCCTGTTCTTCGATATTCATCTACAGTGGATACATCGAGGCGGATTCCCCAGCGACTTGAAGATAACAACAGATCGGCAGCGACTCCCAAACCATATTCCTCAAGTGTTTTACGGGCTTTTCTGGTTAGACGTTCACATTGTTCTGGCTTAATCATATAGTTCCTCCCCTTTTGACAATACACCTATGCTGAGACATATTCAGGTTCACACCTGTATATTCTTCCGCCCGGACGTCTTTCCCTGCTTCTGTATAAATTGAACTTAAGAATATTTTACACTTACCACTCCGATGACAGAACAACCTTCCGATCGCTGTTATCCCCAGAATTTTTTAGATTCACCTTTGCAAAGGTAAAAACCCGGGGATAAAGGCGAACGCTCCGCTTCTTCAGGTTCTTTCTGTCCTCTACGTTCTCGTGTAAATATGTAGTTCAATTTACTAGAGTAAAAGGCTGGGCAAAACCCAGCCCCTCCTCATCAAACCGTACGTGAGGTTTTCCCTCATACGGCTTTCCGATGTTCATCTTTCATGGGCATGCAGCATATTTGCTTTGGCCTCATGACCTAGTTTCCCCTATAAGAGTTGTTGAGTGTTTTCTAGCGTGTCGTTAGCCATTTTGGCATTCACGAACTCGTACCTCTTGGTGAAACGTGAACAAAGTAGGGCTCCTTCCCTCCCGCAGGTTGTGTTGTCCTGCGTTCCCAGGTAGTATGAGCCCCTCGGACTCCCTTCCTGCTGTTCACTCACTTCACCTTCTGGCTTATAGAGTACCACTTTACGGATTCATAAAAAAAAAAAATCCGTGCAGGGGAGGG
The DNA here is from genome assembly GCF_037991315.1 of Paenibacillus sp. FSL H8-0079. Lineage (NCBI taxonomy): Bacteria > Bacillati > Bacillota > Bacilli > Caryophanales > Paenibacillaceae > Paenibacillus > Paenibacillus sp. FSL H8-0079. Next base: position 1,678,722 of record NZ_CP150300.1, on the reverse strand, counting down.
TCTCCCCAGTTCACTACATCCTCTTTCAGACCATGCCGCTCCCCTTACGCCGGAGGATTCTTCGCTGTCGCTCCAAGTTCAAAACAGCTTCCCTGGCCTTCGTCCATCTACACGAGACTCGGCTTCCTCTTTTCCCTCTTGCAAGGCCTTTTTGACGACGCGGCAGGATTCACTTGATGTTACGGCCTGGACTGTCGCTCGCCCTGTCTCTGACAGGTACTTTCGTCGATACGCTTTTACGCACAGATTTCTCCATACGCAAGTATCCTAGCTACACGGGGCTTGGCCTCTCCCGCGACCGGATTTTCATCGGCTAGAAGATGCGTGCTTAGCTGGGCACGCTATAGAAAAAAGAGACTGACACTCCTTGTCAGTCTACTTCTTTATCCTATATTCCATTTAACGATTTGGATCAGAAGACTTTTCCTGGTAAGCGCGCATATGCTCCTCACCATCCAGGAATTCATGGGCCTGATGTGCTGCCATCACACCATGATAGCTGATATCCAGACCGAGATCTTCCTCTTCTTCCGTCGAACGTACAGGCACAATTTTGCCAATCAGCTTTAACCCGATCCAGGTCATGGCGAATCCCCAGATGACTAGGGCTGTAAGACCAAGTGCCTGAACACCCAGCAACCTCCAGCCGCCGCCCATGAATAATCCACCATCCGTGGCAAACAGACCTACAGCAATCGTGCCCCACATTCCTGATGCGGCATGCACCGGAAAAGCACCGACCGGATCATCAATCTGCCGACGGTCCAGCCAGTTGGTGGCAGCCATCATCAATAAGCCGGATACTGCCCCAATGAATATGGCGGCTACATCGCCAACAAATGCACAGCCCGCCGTAATGCCGACCAGTCCCGCAAGCGAACCGTTAATGACCGATGGCGCATCCGAGCGATTGAAGCGGAACAAAGTGTACAGTAACGTAACCGCACCACCCGAAGCCGCAGATAACATCGTAACAATCGCAATGTGACCGATTCTTACATCCGTCGCACTCAGCGTACTGCCGGCGTTGAAGCCAAACCAGCCGAACCATAACAGAAATGCACCTACAGATGCGAGTGGTAGATTACTCGGTAGTGCAATGGCACTTACGCCAAGCGGCGTGTACTTCCCTTTACGCGGACCAATAATAATCGCAGCAGCCAGTGCCGAGAATCCCCCAAGCGCATGGATGACAGCCGAACCGGCAAAGTCCTGCATCCCCAGCTGACTAAGCCAGCCGCCGCCCCATGCCCAGTGTCCACCAATCGGATAGATGATCGCCGTCATCAATATGATATACAGGAGGTAAGCGCGGAAGTTGATCCGCTCTGCCACCGCTCCTGAGACGATAGAAATAACCGCAATGGTAAAGGCAGCCTGGAACAACCAAAATGTCTCCAGAGATACCGGTACATCCAGATGAGACAAATCCCCATTCAGGAAGAATCCCGTTACTCCGGCAAAACCGCCAACGTCCGAACCATACATCAGTCCAAAACCGATCGCATAGAACAGCAACGTTCCAATCGTAATATCAGCAAAAACCTTCATAATAATGTTCACACTATTTTTATAACGCACAAAGCCAGCCTCAAGCAGGGCGAATCCACCCTCCATCAACAAAATCATGGCTGCACTCAGTACGACCCAGACCGTATCGATCCCGGTGCTTAACGTCTCCAAAGTCATGCTTGTACATCCTCCGTTTCACTAAGCTGTCTGAGCTCACGGATTGTATCGGGCGCAAGCTCAATCTCGTCCCGCTCAATGCTGTCCGGATGCTTAATCCGTTCTGCAATCTGCTCCAGATCACGTATGCGTCTGCGAATCTGTTCCATCTTGCGAAAACGTTCCTTCACCTGAACCATATATTCTACCGCCTGATGATGGGATGCGGGGTGTCCCGCGAACCATTTGCGTACGGTCGACAACGATTGATAAGCGACCTCTTCCGCTCGACGCTTTTGTTCGAACTGTTCGATCTTCTGCTTGAGCGTTTGGATCTCATTTTCTTTTTTGACCTTCAGTCGTTCGATAAGGTACAATAAATCGGACGATGATATTTGCAATGCTGTATGGTGATACACCTCGTCGATTACTAACATATCATGTCAGGACTCCTTACATATCAAGTTACTTGTTACCGATTATAGTTTGCCGGGGTCTGCCCGTCAATCTTTTTTTGGACTTCGTAATAATTGAAACGAACCGTTCATGGAGAACGGCTTTTTTATTTTGCAACAGATTACACCTAACAAGGTTAATCATGCCTATGATTCGCATTCATCTATTCAATTCTCTATGCTTATAGAATAAGCATCCACATTTTGGGTAATGGACATACACAGACTATCAACATTATAGAACCCATATAAGGAGAGGATTGCACGATGTTTACTCGTAATGATGATATACGCAACCAAATCTGGGAAAGCGTCTCAGGACTCGAAGAAGAACAACTGAACCGAAAACCTTCACCCGAACAATGGAGTATCATGCAAGTACTGCGTCATCTGAATCTGATGGAACATGTCATTGGGAAACAAGCGCGTCTTGCGCTCGAGAAGGAACAGACCGTATCTGTGGACAAAAAACCTTATGAATTAACGCTGGATCGTAGTCGCTCCGTCGAGGCGCCACCCCACCTACAGCCTCCAGCAGCGCCCGAAGCACTCGCAGACGTACGCAATGATCTGGACGAATCTCACCAAGCGTTAAACAACTTTGCATTGGATCATGACCCTGACCTGCTGCGCAGCAAGTCCTTTTCTCATCCCGTATTCGGTGAGATGGATCTTACCCAGTGGATTGACTTTGCAAGTTATCATGAGGAACGTCATCTGGGACAGATTCAAGGGGTTAAGCATAAGCTTGGCATATAAACACAACCTCAACTTTCACATAGCGAAGAATATAGTTGTACGACAAAAAACCTCCAATCCTATTAATTTAGGTTGGAGGTTTTCAATGTTCTTATCTCACGAACAAGAACGACACTTATATTTTTTTGCCCAAAATCGCCAAATCCCGATTCACACCATTCAGCACAGCCACTTCGGGATAATACCCCCACTGTTCAAAACCATGCTTGCGCAATAACCCCAGACTCGGTTCATTATGACCAAAGACAAATCCGAGAATCGTCGTAATTCCAAGTGCAGGACACGCCGCAAATACAGTTTCGAGCAAACGTCCGCCAGCCCCAATCCCGCGGCATTGCTGATCCACGTATACACTGACTTCAACTGTTCCATTATACGCAGGCCGTCCATAGAACGAACTGAGGCTCGCCCAGGCTACCACCCGTCCTGCCTGCTTCATCACCCAAAGCGGACGATGATCCGGTGAATGTTCCTCGAACCACGGAACACGTTGCTCCACCGTCACCGGCTCCAAGTCCGCTGTTACCATGCGGCTCTCAATGGTGGAATTATAGATTTCCACAATCCTCGGCAAGTCCTCCAGGCGCGCATATTCAATCTGCACATCTTCCAGCTTCATCGCTATTCCTCCATCATTCCAGATCGTTCTATTACCATAGAGGATATTATAACGGAGAAGAGAAGTTTTCGTCATCCCTAATCTTCTGACAGAGCACTACTCTGGAAGTCCCTGAATTGTGTTCCCACGCGTTAACTGCTGAGTCTGGTCTGCCCAACGAATGTTGATTGAGCGAGATGTGAACAGATCCGGACCGTCCGATACCTGGAAATGCAGATGAGCTTCACTGGAGTTACCCGAATTACCAAGCTCACCGATAGGGTCTCCCTGCTTGAGCTTATCTCCTTTTTTGACCGAAACACTGCCTTCCTTGATGTGTCCTGTGATGCTGTATTCACCATTTCCATGATCGATGACCACATAGTTACCCGCCGGCTCTTCCGGATTCATAACACCCGGTACATTGTCCGGAATATCGTTCTTGATTTCGACGACTGTTCCGTCCGCAGCTGCATAGAGTGGTTCACCAAAAGCATAGTAGTTTTCGTTTGCCTTTGTATCGCCTTCATAACTTGAATTATTCTGTGTACGAACAATATCCAGGGCGTAGCGCTGAGTTTCATGCGCATAATGATAGTTGGACAACACATCATTGCCTCCCCAGAATACATACCATTCCCCCTTCATGGGGAATTGGAACTCTGTTTTGGTGAATTTGGCATCCGTGTCCTCATAAGTTTCCAGCGGCTGAATTAAGAGACCTTCAATCTGATTTTCTTCAGAAAAATAAACTTGAACACCTTTCGTTCCAGTCTGATCCTTCCAGCTATACTCGGTTATTTGATTCATTTCCGCATCTACCACTAGCTCCCAAGATTCCACACCCTCCAGAAACTGGTTAGCAGCTTCCTTGAATTGTTCCAACGTTAACGTTCCCTTCAATTCCGGAGAAAACTGACTATAGATTGCATCCTTTGAACCGTTCATCAACGTATCTATGAAATTGTCTGGTGTAACCATCGTGCTCACCTCTGAACTTGAGTTCTGCTCCTGATCGGAGTTCTCGCTCGCTTCATTATTGGACGTCTGTTCGGATGACCGCTGCTCCGCCTCGTCGGAAGTAATCGAGTTGCTGTTGCCGCAAGCAGATAATATCACGCAAGCTCCAAGGGTAATCGCAAGCACCTTCCAGCCTTTTCTATGGTGTAATTTCGAATGTGTATTCTGTTCTGATTTCAGATGGCCTTCTCTGTTCATTCTCAACATCCCTTCCCGTTAATCGTTATACTTTCCAGTTAAGTGTACAGAATGAGTCTTATCCTTCGTCTAACCCTAACTTACCAGTAGTTAAACTCGTCTCGCCCTCTAACGCTGCATAATTAAGATTCCGTTAAGATAGCTCGTAAGCTATACAGCCCTCTTGGATGGTATGATTAGCAATAAACACAACGGAAGGATCAGGAGGTCATTTTCAAACTATGGATAACGTCTCATTACTGCTTGTGGATGATGAACAGGCTATTCTGCATATGCTCAAAACCGTTCTGCTCAAAGAGCAGTTTCTCGATATTGATACCGTTACAACAGGCGAAGCTGCCATCGAGGCGTGCAACAACAAGACCTATCATTGCATCGTGCTCGACATCATGCTTCCTGGCAAAAACGGACTGGAAATCTGTCCTTTTCTACGACAGGTCACCGATGCGCCCATCCTGTTTCTGACGGCCAAAACAACGGATTATGACAAATTAACCGGGTTCGCCGTCGGTGGCGACGATTATGTTGCCAAACCCTTTAATCCACTGGAAGTGGTTGCTCGAATTAAATCATTACTGAAGCGTTATTTACCCACTAAAACCACAGCGATCCCGGATCACGTCCCATCTAACGTAAATACGTCATCTCCCAGCACATCGGAAGGCGTGTACGACTTTGGACGATTCCAGGTGCTGGAATGGGCTGGTGAGCTTCGGGTTGAAGGAGAGTCCGTATCCTGTCCGGCACTTGTGTTCCAACTACTGCTCTTTTTCTGCAAGCACCCCAATCGAATCTTCACCAAATCAGATCTATATGAGCGAGTCTGGGGCTCTGAAGCCATTAGTGATGACAATACCGTGATGGTTCATATTCACCGCATTCGGGAGCGCATTGAAGCCGATCCTTCCAATCCGGTGTTTCTCGTGAACGTCCGGGGTCTGGGTTACAAACTTATTCAGCCGGAACATGTGTCACGCCCATGAGTATTCGTCGCAGGTTAATGACCCGGTTTATCGGGATGCTTGCCGGTGCAGTCGTTCTTATCATCCTGCTTGGGTCTATAGCGACTTACTGGGTCGTGCAAAAGGTAAATGAAGTGAATCTGGTAGATGATTTTGCTGCCAACGGTCTGGACCAATTAATTAATACAGCAGAGATCATGCCAGATGATACCATCCAATATGACCCCGAATTGCTGAAGCAAGTGGATAAAAATCAAGGCTGGCTCCAAGTTCTGGATGAACAAGGTTACGCCATTGATGAATACCACACCCCCGCCGATGTTCCTAATCACTATAAGCCAGGGGAGTTGATTGCATACTGGGAAAGCCAAAAGCCGTTCCCTTATCAGATTGTCATGCTGATCCGGGAGAAGAACGGAAAGGATTTTACCTTGTTATATGGGGAGCGTAACCCGGCCAAGTCCTTAATGAATAACATTCGTTCAGATCTTGCTCTCACCAACGGGAAGCTAAATCTCCAGCCCGACCAACAGGAGGCCCTACGCGTTGCCAATGCTTATCTTCAAATATTGGACCCGTCAGGACGCGAACTCTCCTCTTACAACAAACCAGCCATGGGCGTACCGACCGAATACACCATTCAGGAACTCGTTCTGCAAGTTCGCTATCCGAGTCGATCCGGCCTGTCTGTTGCCACGTGGTACGATGAACAGAGTGAAACCACTTGGTTGATTAGCATCCCTGTTGATCCAGCGGCGAGCAGTGATCAGAACCCCTACAACTTTATTTTGGAGCCGGCATTGGTCGTATTGATTGTATCCATCATCATGCTGCTCATTTTGCTCGCCTTCTGGTATGCCAACCGATTCGGCTCGCCCATGCTGCATATGCTCCAATGGTTACAGCGTCTGGAGCGAGGGCAGTATGAGGAGCCTACCGGAGCTTTCGGAGTGCCTCGAAGTCAGCGTCGTAACGGAAAGTGGAAACGGAAATATCACGTGTATGCTGAAGTGCTTCGCTCCATGCAGGCCCTATCCCACACGTTGGAGCAAGATGAAGAACTCCGCAAACAGACCGAGTCCCTCCGGGAGGAATGGATTGCTGGCATAACACATGATCTTAAGACACCCCTATCCTCCATCCAGGGTTATGCCCATATGCTTGAAGCAGATAAATATAGCTGGACCGAGGAAGAAGTCAGGGAATTCGCAGGTATAATGCTCGATAAATCCATGTATATGGACAGGCTTGTCAATGACCTTGCGATGACCTATCGATTACGTAGTGGAGGATATCAGCCTGTCGTGGAAGAGACTGACGTAAATACGTTACTTCATGATTTGATTCAGCGCGCTGAACGGAATCCGGCATATGGAGAAGGTCGCATCCTATTCCAACCTTCCGAAATGCCTGTGTATGGACTTGTTCACATTCCATCGTTTGAACGAATCGTGGATAACCTGACCGCCAATGCCCTTCTCCATAATCCGCCCGAGTCCACCCTGATTGTCAGTGTTCATTCAGGTAAGCAGGCTGATGAGTTCAGCATTCAGTTTGCCGATAACGGACGAGGTATGGACTCCGAGACGGTATGGAAGTTATTTGAACGATACTATCGCGGTACAGACACAGGTACATCGGATGTTGGATCAGGTCTGGGCATGGCGGTAACCAAAGGTTTGATCGAAGCCATGAAAGGTCGTATTGAGGTACAATCCACGCCTGGTGAAGGAACGATCATTCGCTTAATATGGGATGAACCATCCGAAACCAAATAAAATGTTCCGCTTGACCTTTCCATTTTCAGTCTATATAATCGACACTCAACAACACCTGTTCCAATATATTGATATTGAATGCAACACATTTCAGGATAACTTTAATGAGTTGATCTAACATATTTGGCGATGACCAGAGACATGATTTCGTTTGCGTGCTGCCCAGAGAGAGAGGGGATTGGTGAAACCTTCTTCAGCGAACGGACCGGAATTACCCCTCTGCAGCCGTGACCTCGAACCTCAGCATTTCGAACTTCCCTCGGATGTTTGGCATGCTGCCAGTAGAGTTCACCGCCTGATCCCCGATAACGGATTCCAATGAGGGTTATGATGTTTCCTGTTCACGGCGGCTGGTCGAGATCAGGGTGCACCATAACCAAATTAGGGTGGAACCACGAGCCAAGCGCACTCGTCCCTTCTCCGGGACGGGTGTTTTTTGCGCTTTCATTTTAAGAAATGGAGAGTGGTTCACATGAGCAAACAAGAAAACAGTAACTCAGCAAGCAACAAATCAGGTAACGAATTAGACAGCCAAGCAAACGATCTGCAACAATCCAGTCATTCCATTGAGGTCCGTCTGCAAGGTGGCGCGATACGTTCTTACGAAGCAGGCATCACTGTAGGTGCGGTCGCCTCGTCCATCAGCACAAGTCTTGGAAAACAAGCCATTGGCGGTATTGTAGATGGTCAGAATGTCGATCTTGATTGGGTGCTTGAGCAGGATTGCGAACTCGTCATCGTTACTTTGGACAGTGTGGAAGGCCTGTATCGTTACCGTCATAGCGCAGCACATGTGCTGGCACAGGCGCTCAAACGCATATACGGCGCGGAACAAGTGAAACTGGGTATCGGCCCAGTCATTGAAGAGGGCTTTTATTACGATGTTGATCTGGAGCATGCCTTGTCCATTAGCGATCTGGCTGCCATCGAGCGGGAAATGAACAAAATCATTCAGGAAAATGAAAAGATCAGTCGCCGAGTGGTTAGCCGGGAGGAAGCCCTCCGCATCTTTGGAGAAATCCAGGACCCCTACAAGCTTGAACTTATTCGGGATTTACCCGAGGACGCCGAGCTTTCGATCTATGATCAAGGAGAGTTCTTTGATCTGTGTCGTGGTCCCCACCTTCCATCCACTGGTCGGATTAAAGCATTCAAACTGCTGAATGTCGCTGGTGCGTACTGGCGGGGTAACTCGGATAATAAGATGCTGCAACGCATCTACGGCACTGCTTTCCCGAACAAAGCCCAACTGGATGAACACCTGCACATGCTCGAAGAAGCGAAAAAACGGGATCACCGTAAACTTGGCAAAGAGCTTGAACTGTTCATGTTCTCCGAAGAAGCGCCCGGCATGCCCTTCTATCTGCCCAAAGGTATGACTGTTCGCACTGAACTGGAGCAGTTCTCCCGTGAGTTGCAATTGCAGGAAGGTTATCAGGAAGTTCGGACTCCTCTCATGATGAACAACCGGCTGTGGGAGCAATCCGGTCACTGGGAGCATTACAAGGACAATATGTATTTCTCGGAAGTGGACGATGCGACTTTTGCACTGAAACCGATGAACTGTCCTGGGCACATGCTGATCTTCAAAAATACACTCCATTCCTACCGCGAATTGCCGATTCGCATGATGGAATTCGGTCAGGTTCACCGTCATGAATTCTCAGGTGCCCTGAACGGCATGATGCGTGTACGGACGTTCTGCCAGGATGATGCGCATCTCTACGTCATGCCAGAACAGATCGAGGACGAGATTAATCAGGCGATCTCACTGATCGGACGTATGTACGATATCTTCGGATTCGAATATAAGATTGAGTTGTCCACTCGTCCGGAAGATTCCATGGGATCAGAAGAGCTGTGGGATCAGGCGGAACGCGCATTGCAAAATGTACTGGATCGTCGAGGCGTGGAATATCGCATTAACGAAGGAGACGGTGCTTTTTATGGACCGAAAATTGACTTTCATATCCTCGATGCGCTGAAACGCAGCTGGCAGTGCGGAACAATCCAACTTGATTTTCAAATGCCGGAGAAGTTCGACCTCACTTACATTGGCGAAGATAGTCTGAAACACCGTCCTGTCGTGATCCATCGTGCCATCTACGGTTCCATCGATCGTTTCATCGGCATCCTGACTGAACACTATGCAGGAGCGTTCCCACTTTGGCTTGCACCTGTACAAGTGAAACTCCTACCTGTATCAGATCATTATGCAAACTATGCGCTCCAAGTACAGAGCCAGCTCCGGGCTGCGGGCATTCGGGTAGAAACAGATCTGCGCAGCGAGAAGCTCGGGTACAAAATCCGTGAAGCCCAGATGGAAAAAGTGCCTTATTCGCTCGTACTTGGTGAGAATGAGAAAAATGCCTCATCCGCCTCTGTCCGTGCATACGGTCAGGGAGATCAAGGCATCCAACGTATTGAAGCTGTTATTGAAATGATCCAGCAAGCTGTGAAGGCAAAAGTATAAAAGATGTAACGACTCTATTCATGGGTCACTCATCAGCTTGTGCTGAATTACAACTTCTCGTCAGGCTTTAGCCCCACCTGTTCTTCGCTCCACGTCCAGAAACGCTCAGCTGAAGCATCATCAACGGCATGTTTCTTCAGCTGCTGCTCTTTCTGTTGATAGTAGTAACGCCCGGTGATGCCGACAACTTCAGGGCTTGTGGCCAGATAAACAGCCGTTCGCGCCCCTTCTTCAGGCGACAGAAAGAATGGAAGCTTGCCTACAAAAGCCATAATGCGTGTGCCGAATCCGGTATTACGATCTACGCCAATACTCGTTCCCACCGCACCAGGGTGTAGACAGTTCACTGTGACAGACGTACCTGACAGTTTTCGAGCCAGTGCACGAGTGAACAGCACGTTAGCCAATTTGGATTGAGCATAGCTTTTGATCGGATTATAACCTTTGTGCAGATGTGGATCTTCAAAGTGGATTTTGCCGGCCTTGTACGCACCTGACGAAACGTTCACAACCCGTCCCTGCTTCGCGGCTTTCAGAGGTTCTATCAAAAGTAAGGTCAACAGGAAATGACCCAGATGGTTAATACCGATACTCTGTTCGAACCCGTCTGAAGTTTCCTTCCGCTTGACCATAACCACCCCGGCATTATTAACCAGAACGTCCAGGCGATCATGGCGCTCACGGAATGTGCGGGCAAACTGGCGTATGCTTTCGAGTGAACCAAGATCACACAGCATCAATTCAATTGCAGAAGAGCCGGACTGACGCACAGCTTCCTGAAGTGCCTCCTGTCCGCGCTTCTCACTGCGGCATGCCATAATTACGCGATATCCTTGCCTTGCAAGTTCAATGGTAGTTGCCAAACCCATACCTGAGTTAGCTCCTGTTACAATTGCTGTCTGAATGGACATGAGGTAATTCCCTTCTGAACCTGAGGTTCCGAAATTAGAGGCGCTACAGCGTACAATATGAGATAATGATAGGATCACATCTCGGTTTCCATGGGAGGACAAGTATGCTGACCAAAGAAGATTTTAAAAAAGTTAAACGACAAGCCAAACTTGAAATCGCACTACTCGAACAGGAATATCAGGAGATCTTGCAGAAAGATGACTCTACGCTGTATGAAAAATACGGTATCTTGGACGACGAAGAAACACGTGAGCTCACCCGAAAACGCAAAAACCGAAGATATGCTTCACTGGTCATCGAACTATGCGCCATTACTGAACAAATGTTAAATCAATTGTATAGACAGGTATATCAGAAAAAGTTTAATTCGACCCAGCTGATGAAAACTCCTGCCTACCGTGCGCGTTCCAATATGGAGATCATCCAGGCCGAACTTAGTAAAGAATTCATTGCCCTTGAATCCGAAAAAGAACAATTCGCTGAGTCCCTTAGTCAGGTGTTTCAGACGAGAAACAAGCTCGTTCATGATAATTTCTCGTTTGTATCCATCGTTAAAGACGGCAGTAATGAAGAAGAAACGTTCGAAGCGCTACTCCATACGGTAAAAAAATATAGAAAACACTTGAAATATAATCGCCCTGAATAACAACAATCATCGCTAAAAAAGAAAAGGAGGTGTACCGGACTACGGTCCGGATAACCATGAGCCATCCAACAACTTCGATTACTGCACTACATCTTCATATTCCTACACCTTCAGGGTAACGCCATCTTCGTCATGCTTCATGACGAAGATGGCGTTACCCTGGTAGATACGGGCATGATTGGACAATTTGCAGAACTTCAATCCGCACTGGAACAAGAGGATGTACAGCTCTCGGACGTCAAACGTGTGATTATTACCCATCAGGACATCGACCATATCGGTAACCTAGGCGCTCTTCTGGATGCCATCCCTGATCTGGAAATCTGGGCACATGCCGATGAAATTCCGTATCTAACTGGTGAGAAACCTTTGATCAAATTCACGCCTGAACGTCGTGCTTTGCTGCCCGCACCCGTTTTGGCACTGGCAGACCAACTGCTCTTGCAGCTGCCGGAAGTGAACATCAGCAGAACGCTGGCGGACGGAGATCTGTTGCCCCTTCAAGGCGGTACACAGGTCATTCATACACCGGGACATACCCCAGGTCATATCAGCCTGTATTTCGGAGAGCAACAGTTCCTGCTCGCTGCCGATGAACTTCGTGTGGTTGATGATGAACTGGTTGGCCCTGCGCCACCCGCGACACCGGACATGCCTGAAGCGCTGCGAAGCCTGCAGAAACTGACCAACCTTAAGCTCAATAAGGTTCTCTGTTATCACGGTGGAGAGTACACGAATGATCCCGCTCAGCGCATTGCCACACTTGCGAAGGAGAGCGCAGAGTAAGTAACGAACGCGGACTTGTGAGTGTTTTTGAAATGACACAAGCATCCTATTAACGCTGTTTCTACTAGTGCGGCACTATGCGTTGTACCGCATTCAGAATTAGGATGACACATACATTATAATCAAGGAGCTGTCCCATATGTCATGAACTTGACGGGACAGCTCCTTTAATTAATTAACCACGCACTTCTACTACTGCACTGGTGTTGACCGTATGGTAGCTCCTATTGCGTACGGTATACACGCAGCATTTTATATTGCATCACGACATGTGCACGCTATCTTTCCCCTTACTCCTGACTCAGCTCTCCGGAGTAAGCACAATCAGCTTATCATCCCCATCACGTGGCGATCCCCGCCCATCCCGATTGTTCGTAAGCACGTATAACTTTCCGTCCTCACCAGCACTCACATTACGAATCCGGCCCCACTCATCTTCGAAGATTGGTTCCACCTGTTTAACTTGTGTACCATCTTCCGACAGAGTAACCTTCAGCAACTGCTCTCCACGCAGATTCGCGGCAATCAGTGATCCGGCCCATGGTCCTTCTTCAACATAAGCTACACCAGACGGCGCCCACGTATCATTCCCACTATGTGCAAGCGGAGCCTGATATGCGCCATTGTCATCATCGTCTCCTTCTACCTCGGGCCAGCCATAATTCTTCCCGGCCACAATCCGGTTAATCTCATCATGATTCCGCTGACCATGCTCGGTAGAATAGAGATAACCGTTGTCCGGATTCCAGGCCAGTCCCTGTGCGTTCCGGTGTCCCATACTGTATACAGGCGAATTCGGCCATGGGTTGTCTGCAGGGATCGATCCATCGAGACCAATCCGCAATATTTTACCCCCAAGGCTATCTTCGTTCTGTGACAGTTCCGGTTCATAGCGCTCACCTGTCGTAATATAGAGCAACTTGTCTGGGCCAATCTTGATCCGCCCACCGTTATGATTCGTTCCGCCTGGAATGTTACCAAGCAACTCTTGATCTATGACCGCTTTGCCATCATTCACCTTGAGGCGTAACACCCGATTCGCAATATCATCGCCTTCCAGATAGGAGTGGTACGCATATAGATAACCGTTATCCTCGAAGTCCGGATCAGCTGCAAGACCCAACAGACCTCCTTCGCCTTCTTCATTAAATGGGGCTGAGAATTCAATCAGTGGTTCAGGAGCAAGTTTTCCATCCTCAATAATCCGAATTGCACCAGGGCGCTCCGTTACAAACATCCGACCATCAGGCACACTCACAATCTCCCATGGTGCATTCAATCCTTCAACTAGAACGGAAGCCTGATACGGAATAACCGTCTCTCCCTGCGCTCCACTCTCGTTTCCACTCGTACTGCCATTGCCTCCATTGGCTGTCTGTCCCTGACCTGTTCCCTGCCCCTGAGACGTCTGCTCTGTTCCTCCTGTAGAGGGATCACCTGAAGAGCATGACGCTGTTAACAGGGCCACACTTAATAATGAAGCATACAGTGGAACGGTTACTCGATTATTCATGATTACATCTCCCTTCTCATATCGTTTTTCGTATAAAATAAGTAAGCCAAGCTTCAACGTATTGTTCTCTATAGTTGTGGTGCTATTATTATTCTGTAAAGCGGTTTCGCCCTGTATTACCCTTCATACCAGCCACTCAAACGGCGAATTCAAGGGATTCGAAAGGCATGGAATCACTGTAGTTTGGAATTCCACCATAATCTTTTATAATAGAAGGATAGTATGAATGGAAAGGTGGACAACTACACTTATGAATCAAAACCCTTTATCTCGTCTTGAAGACGATCTGTCCGGGCAAGGATTGGACGCCATGCTGATCACAGATCCGAAACATATCTACTATTTAACTGGCTTCGCGAGCAATCCGCATGAACGTTTCCTTGGCCTAGTTCTCGCACGTGGCGAAGAACCCTTGTTGATCGTACCCGCTCTGGACGCTGAAGCTGCCGCAGCCGCTTCCTCGGTATCCAACATTGCCACTCATACGGATACGGATAATCCGTACGCTTTGTTCGAACGTTATCAAGGCCGTCTGGGCCGAGTAGGTCTCGAAAAAGAATACGTGACCGTCTCACGTTATGAGCAGCTGACCGCCGCGCTGGGTGCCGCCAGCTTTGAAGATGTCGGCCCCTTGCTTCGCACATTGCGTGTGAAAAAAACACCAGATGAGGTAGCCCGCATTCGCCACGCTATTTATCTGATCGAAGAAACACTGCGTCAAGGCCTCTCTCACGTTCGCACAGGCGTAACCGAGATTGAGCTTGTCGCCGAGATGGAGTACCAGATGAAGAAACTGGGCGCGGATGGCCCTTCCTTTGATACCATGGTGCTCACCGGACCCAAAACAGGTCTGCCACACGGTACACCAGGTGAACGGAAACTGCAACATGGTGACCTATTGATGTTCGATATGGGTGTGTACGCTGGAGGATATGCTTCGGATATCACACGCACATTTGCCTTTGGTGACATCTCACCTGAACTCAAAACCATCTATAACACTGTGCTCGCAGCGAACGAAGCTGCTATCCAAGTCGTGAAACCAGGCATCACCTGCGCCGAAGTGGATCGTGCAGCACGCCAGGTCACGGAAGAAGCGGGATACGGCGAGCGCTTCATGCACAGAGTAGGCCACGGATTGGGTATCGACGTGCATGAGTATCCTTCCCTCCATGGAGAAAACATGGACATCCTGAATGAAGGTACCGTATTCACGATTGAACCAGGCATATATACCGCAGCAGGCGGCGTCCGCATCGAGGATGATGTAATTGTGACCGAGACGGGTGTCGAAGTTCTGACAACATATCCTAAAGAGCTGCAAATCCTTACCGACTAATCCAATTGGATCTATGTCAAAAACAAAATCCCGCAAACCCATAATATCATGGGTCGCGGGATTTTAATTAATACGAAGCATATCCTACATTACTCCGTCTGCATTCTACGTGATCTTATTCCTGCTCACTCATTTACCATTAATCAAACTCATGCGTGATATCATGCCAGGATTCCAGCTGTGGCAGCTGTTGCTTCCCCCAGTAATCCAGAAACCATTGAATAATCACAGTCGTATCTGCTGTGCTGTAGCTGTAATGCCGGAAACCGTCCTCACCTTCCTGCAAACGAATCTCCGCCACCATCTGCCCTGGTTCCTCAAGCGCAGCAGCCTGCATATACATACTTCCCTCCACCAGCTCCGAAGGTCCAAGTACTACGTATTCCTGCAATTCCAGATTGGTGATCAACTCCACCAATAACGAGGCATTAATGTTATCATTCTCATAGGTTGTTCCATTGCTTTCCAGTTTATAACGCAGTGTAGAGTACATGTGCGATTCCCCTTTGGTTGAAATCATCGTTGCTAATGATACACGCTCATAACGACAGGTCGTTTATATTATAACTTTTTCATAAAAATGTAAAAAGTATTTTTCTTGTTTCGGGTCTTTTCTATGAAAAAACCCTCTTGCAGAGTCCGAATTACAATTGACTGCGCAGAGGGTGATTTTAAGTGATACTTTTTGAATATTGTCTAAGCTTCATCCTTAAACTTGAAATTACGTGCAGCATACAGAAACGGTGTTCCGACCGCAGTCAGTACGAATTTGATGACATACGTAGTCAGGAAGATTTCCAGCCAGATGTCCCAAGGGTAGATGAACGCAAACGCGATCGTGCAGAACACCAGTGTATCTACAAATGAGCTAATGATCGAACTACCATTGGTACGAATCCACAATTGATTACGTCCAGGTGCTACCTTGCGTAACCAGCTGAACAGTCGCACATCCAGGAACTGACTGATGAAATACGCGGTCAGACTTCCGAGTGCCAGACGTGGCAGCAGACCGAACAATGTTTTCATCGAATCCTGTGCAAAGTCCGTCGGTGCCGGGTCAAAGTACAACACCATCTGCATCAGAACCGTCGTCATGATTAACGTAAAGAATCCGAACCATACGGCCTTCCGCGCTTCACCCGATCCATACTTCTCATTGAGAAGGTCACTGGTCAGGTACATGCTGACATACATCGTGTTGCCTAACGTCAGTACAATTCCCATGATATCTATCGTTTTGGTCACCTGAATGTTGGCTATAACCGTAGCCACACCAATCCAGGCATAGAGACCTTTTTTACCGAACAAGCGGTAACACAATAGGAAAAATCCATAAGTTACGAGAACGAATACCGCTCCCCACCCTAAATTAAACATAAATACATACACTGCCTTCCTAGTTTTGATTACGCGGGATGGTTACGAACCGCGGTTTGGCTCAGGGCCAAAACATGAATACTCTACCACATTTCTCGTCCCTTGAACAGCACTAAATAACCCCAAGCCTACCTACAGTGACTCCCAGTCCCTTTTATATAACTCCTTTGTCTCTCTCGACCATACTCCGTTTTTCCTACCTCCATCTCTCTTACCACGTGTAACAAAAAGTAGACGACTTCGCACACCGAGCACAGGTATGGTGCGATTGCTACAAAAAAAACCGCCTTCCGGATTTCTCCGAAGGACGGCTTTACTTGCTTGAACTGTAGATGGCTTTGGCTCTTATATGAGCCTCTACCTGATCCATTCTGTATTACACCTGAACAGCTGAATCCAGTTCACGGCTTTGATCATTGAAGGTGTCTTGATCATTTTCTTTCAAAATTTTGCTGGTTACAAGTCCAGAAGTCATGGACCCGTTCACGTTCAATGCTGTACGACCCATGTCGATCAGCGGTTCAACGGAAATCAGCAATCCTGCCAAGGCTACCGGCAGGTTCATCGTGGACAATACGATCAGGGAAGCGAAGGTTGCCCCGCCGCCTACTCCAGCTACGCCGAATGAACTGATCATAACTACGAGGATCAAGGTCACAATGAAGTCCCAGCTCAGCGGATCAATTCCGACCGTTGGAGCAATCATCACCGCCAGCATGGCCGGATAGATCCCGGCGCAGCCGTTTTGCCCAATCGTAGCACCAAAGCTTGCAGACAGGTTCGCAATTCCGTCCGATACGCCCAATTTCTTCGTCTGTGTCTCTACATTCAGCGGAATGGCTGCCGCACTTGAACGGGACGTAAAGGCAAATACCAGTGTTGGCAGAACCTTTTTCAGATACGTCAGTGGGTTGAAGCCCGACAGCGCAATGATAATCAAGTGAATGATGAACATAACGAGCAACGCTACATAGGATGCGACAACGAATTTGATCAACTTCAGAATCTCGTCTGGATTCGTGGTCGCCGTTACCTTCGTAATCAGGGCCAAGATACCGTATGGCGTCAATCGAAGTACCAACGTTACAATCCGCATAACTACCGCATATACCGCATTAACCATGCCTCGGAATGTTTCCGCCTGCTGTGGTTTTTTGCGATCCAATCCAAGTACAGCCACACCGATGAACGCGGAGAAAATAACAACCGCCAGCGTAGATGTACGACGTTCTCCAGTCATATCCGCAAATGGATTCGAAGGAATGAATTCCAGCACTTGCTGTGGAATCGTCTGATCCTGTACATCAACAAGACGTTCCTCCATGCGTTGTCCTTGTGCAAGCTCCCGATCTCCACCCTCAATCTCAATAGAAGTCAGGTTGAAGCCAAGACTCGTTACAATGCTGACCCCTGCCGCAATCGCCGTTGTGATCAACAGGATCGCAATAATGGAGACACTCATTTTACCGAGGTTTTGCTTGCCTTTCAGATTCATAATAGCCGAGATGATCGATACCATAATCAATGGAATCACGACCATTTGTAACAAACGAACATATCCTGAACCAACCAGATTGAACCAATCGACCGACTTCGTGATGACATCAGAGCCGGATGCATAGATCAATTGAAGAATTACACCGTATACAACCCCCATACCCAAACCCGCAAATACGCGTTTCGTAAAGGAAATATGTTTCTTCTGCATCCAGTAGAGCACACCCAAAAATGCCAGCATGATCACTACATTCAAAATGACTAGAAAAGTATCCATTACTATAAATCCTCCTCAACATGTGTAACCGGAACTTATCCGATTTTCTCTTCTATTTTTTATACGACCAACAAGACATTTTACAATATACCATATATCAAACTATTCTGGTAGGTATTAATTGATATTATGTAATATGCATGTAACAGATTAATCTATTTCTGAAAAAAATACACCAAATCGTGAAAATTGTTCTATTCAACCTCCGGTTAATTCTGTAATATAGGTATATCCGCTTATTCCCAAGTTTTCTCAACGTATAAATTAGGCCTTTCTTCATTGGTATATAGGTCTTATGATAACGGAAAAGCGACAATGTTAATGAACATGACGTGAAAGGATGATTCTATGTTTCGTAATCGCACCGTTGCCGGTAAAATTAGAGGCACTTTGTTCCTCGTCTTGCTGGTTGCTTCCCTGTTGTTCAGTATCAGTTTTTATGCCGTATCGATGAATATTATTCAAAGTTACGTGCTCCCGCAGTTCGATAAAGTCCTAAACACGTCCATTCAGGATATATACAAGAATACCTCTGCTTCAAAGATTCTACAGGTACAGAGTGGCGGAGCCGGTTCCGAAGGTGCTGCTATGACCGTAGAATCGTATCTCGCAGATAAAGCAAAAGAACACAATCTGGATGCCGCATACATTGTTGCCATTCAAGATGGATCAGCCAAAGTGGTGGTTGCCAACTCTTCCTCAGGCATGAAAGCCCAAGATGAGATTAATGTAGAACCCACAATGAATGCAGCGATCGAGAACAAACAAATGGTAATCAGCGAGGTCTACTCCGATTCCTTCGGTGTACATAAAGCAGCCTTTATGCCAATCGCAGGAAGTAATATGATTATGGCTGTAAGCATGGACGCCCAGTTCATTCAAGACAAGATTACTCAGGTCTTCTGGTTATGTCTTGGAATTACAGCATTAGTCTTCGTGCTCGGCTGGCTTATCTCAACTAGTATGATCAAAAGAGTAACCAAACCCATCATCAAGCTCGTTCAACATAGCAAACAAATATCCCAAGGCGATCTGACCGCTGAGCTAGAGATCAAAGGTAAAGATGAAATTGCCCAGCTTGCCGCAAGCTTCCAGACGATGACGCATAACCTGAAAGAAATGATTAGCCGTGCCTTGTCCACGTCCGATGAAGTTGTGGCAGGCTCCAATGACCTGCTTCAGCGGGTTGAATCGATGTCCGGTATGGTTCGTAATTCCAGCCGCTCTGCTGAAGATGCAGAAAAAGGCAGCATCAGTATTGCTTCCAGTGCATCCGAGAACGCCAGAGCCATGGAAGAAATTACGCAGGGTATCATGCATATCGCTTCTTCTTCTGCTGAAGTGTCTGAGCAAATTGGCGAAGCAGCCAATGAGGCGGTTAATGGTAACCGACTGGCTCAGAATGCCGTGGAGCAGATGGAACGTGTAGGTCAGACAGCAAGCGAATCGTTGCGGTATGTTGAGACCATGAATGAACGTTCAGTAGCCATCGGCACCATTGTTGCTTCCATTTTTGAAATTACCAAACAGATTAACATGCTGTCACTCAACGCCTCCATTGAAGCAGCACGTGCTGGAGAGCACGGACGCGGATTCGCTGTCGTTGCTGGAGAAGTTCGCAAACTTGCGGAGCAATCCAAGACAGCCACCGAGGAAATTTCGGATTATCTGGGTACCATTCGTGAAGACGCTGAACGCTCGGTTGACGCCATGAACCGCGTAACCAAGGAGATTGGTTCAGGTACGACTGTCGTTCAACAGGCAGGTTCAGCCTTCCAGCAACTGAATGAACTGATTCAGAACGTCAACCTGACCATCCAGACTGTCTCGGCTTCTACGCAACAAGTATCCGCTGGTGCAGAAGAAGTGAGTGCGTCTGTTGAAGAAACGGCACAGATTACGTCCAAATCCCGTGAGAGCATGCTACAGATTGCTTCAACAGCAGATCTTCAGCTCAGCGAGATGGATTCACATTCGAATACGGTACGACATCTGCATGAACAAGCTGTAGAACTGCAATCCGCCATGAAGAATTTCAAAATAAACTAACAGGTATACCATTAACCCATCATTCCCTGTTTTAAACCCCATTTAGTCATAGGATATGCAATACCCCCATGCCGCTAACATTCCGTTTCTAGAAAACGGGTTGTCGGACATGGGGGTATTTATGTATAACAACTTACTCCGGTGCCTGAACACCCATAATCTCGTACACACGCTTCATATCCAATGAGGACCGCAATGATTCGGCTACCCGATCGAACTCCATCTCTTTACGTTCATGTGCACTATATGTCTCTTGAAGTGGAGCTAGTCCCTTTCCTTCACGCAAACCATTAAGCCACGAACGTCGGAATTGATCACTTTCAAACAAACCATGCAGATAGGTTCCCCATACGCTGCCATCCACTGTGCCCCAGCCTTCATGGAATGCTTCACCACCTGGATGGGAGATTTCAAATAGTGCGGTTACATGTTCAGGTTCGTGGCACTCCGTAACACCCATATGAATCTCATATCCATTAATAGGTAGTGGAGATGCTTTCACATCTGGTTCACCATACAGACGAATCGGATTCTGAAGTTGCACCCGTCCAGAAGCCCTCACCGTCTGCTTTTCCTGAAGAAATGTTGTCGATAGCGGGAGCCAACCGAGTCCCTTCGCTTCCTGGATCTGATTCGCCTCCACTGCAAACGGGTCCTTCAGATGTCTCCCAAGCATCTGGTATCCGCCACATATCCCTACGAGCTGAACGTTATCACGTTCGGTCTGGCTGGCAATCGCTTGCTCCAGTCCAGACTCACGCAGGAAAGCCAGATCACCTATCGTATCCTTCGTACCCGGTAGAAGAATGGCATCAGGACTTCCCAATTCCTCTGGCGAAGTCACGTAACGCACATTCACATCCGGTTCACGGGAAAGTGCATCGAAGTCTGTAAAGTTGGAAATTCGCGGATATCGGATCACCGCCAGATCCAACTCTGTCTTGCCGGATTTTCCATGACGCATGGAGTCCAGAACCACTGAATCCTCTGCTTCAATCTGAATATCTCTTATGTAAGGTAATACACCTAATACTGGAATGCCTGTCCGTTCTTCGAGCCAGTCTAGTCCGGGCTGCAACAGGGACAGATCGCCGCGAAACTTGTTGATGATAAAACCTTTTACACGCTTCACCTCGTGTGGCTCTAGCAGCTCCAGAGTGCCGACAATAGAAGCAAATACGCCGCCCCGATCAATATCCGAGATCAGAATGACTGGAGCATCGGCCCAACCTGCCAGATTCATGTTGACGATATCCCGGTCTTTCAGATTAATCTCCGCAGGACTGCCTGCTCCTTCCATCAGCACCACATCATAGGTGTCCCGCAACCGGTTCAGCGCATCCATGACCGTCTGCTTCGCTTCGGGCAGGAACTTCTGCCGATAATCTGATGCGCTCATCTGGGCAAAAGGTACACCGTGTACCACGATCTGCGAATGCATATCGCGCACCGGCTTGATGAGGATCGGATTCATATCCGTCGTTGCTTCAATACCACAGGCTTCTGCCTGCGCGCCTTGGGCCCGGCCAATCTCCTTGCCGTCTTCCGTTACGTAGGAATTCAGTGCCATGTTCTGTGACTTGAACGGGGCAGGCTTGAAGCCATCCTGCTTGAATACACGGCACAGCGCCGTTGTAATCACGCTTTTCCCTACATCCGATGCCGTCCCTTGCAGCATAAGTACTGCCGCCGGTTGTTGTACAGGCGTATCTTCCATACACCATCACCTCAGTCTCCTGTTAGTGTCTCACCTTACTCATTTTTTGCGTTTTTCACAGCCAAAAGAGTCCCTGAAGCACACTAAGCACGGTGAGTAAAGCCGCTTCCAGCAGCTCATTCATCGCTCCGTACGTATCTCCTGTAAGTCCGCCCAGCCTTTCACTGATGCGTGCAGCAACGAATTTACCAATGATGTAACACGCAAAAGGTACAACAATGACAGCCGTCACAGGATACAACCACCATGGCAATGTTCCCAGGCTACTCACCATGGCATCTGCGGTGCCTACATCCGGCCCAAATATCCATACAGCAACAAACGTAATTACACCCGCAAGAAGGGTCAACCCAACCGCAGAGCTGCGTGCTCGCTGAACTTCCTTACGCTCACCCAATCCCTTGAATAATACTGCAAGTCCATCATCTCCACGTGCATTCGGCCAGGCTGAGATGGCATACACCATGAACCAACGACTCCAGACCATGGGCAAGATCAACAGCGCACCATAGATCCAGTTGCCACGTGCGATAAAATCGGCGATCAGAGCTGCTTTCATCATCAGCAGTAGGACGCAGGCGAGCACGCCCATAGCTCCTACACGGCTGTCCTTCATGATTTCCAACATCCGCTCACGTGTACGATAGCTGAGTAGTCCATCTGCCGTATCCATCCAGCCATCCAGATGAAGGCCGCCAGTGAGCCATACCCATATTGTTAAGGTTAATACGGCAGCGGGAAAGGCGGGAAGTACCGCACCCGTTAAGGCCCCTGCGAGCCAAACGCATATTCCAATTGTTGCACCCACCAGTGGATAAAACACGACACTTTCCCGCAGTAGCGACGGGACGAAGTCAATCTGCATTTTTACCGGAAATCGGGATAAAAATTGAAAAGCGGCCGCAGCCGCATGTTTACGTTGATGAGTAAGATCGGTCATAAACGATACTCCTTGCTTTTCAGCTCAATCGCAATACCTACAGTCACCAGGAACACTTCACGACATATGGCTGCAATCCGCTGATTCAATATGCCCGCCAGATCCCGATATTTTCTCCCAAGCGCATACTCCGGGACAATACCGTCCCCCACTTCATTTGTGACAAGCACGAGCAGCCCCGGGTAAGACTGGATTGCTTCCACCAGTGCATCCATATGATCTTGCAAAATCTGCTCATCTTCGTGCTCATGTGCAAGCAGAACATTGGTCAACCAGAGCGTCAGACAATCGACCAGAATCGTGGGTGCAGACGTACCCGTATGGTCTTCTCCCATACGTGTAATGAGTGCAGGTAATGCAAGTGGTTCCTCCACCGTATGCCATAGATAACCTGATGCCTCACGCTGATTCTGATGTAGACCTATACGCTCGCGCATCTCGTCATCATACGCCTGAGCCGTAGCCACATACCAGGCCTCCGAGGAACGTTGCATACATAGGCGCTCGGCAAACGAACTTTTACCACTGCGCGCTCCACCCGTCACCAACACACTCATAGCGATACCTCTCCTTGAACCGTCGAAGCACCTGTAACATCAGAGTCTGCTACATCACCCTCGCTTGCGTCCACCTCGGCATCCGAAGCCTTGTTCGTTCCATTCGATACCCCTGCACTTGCAAAGGTCGCCATCTCATTCAAAAGGAGACAGGCTGCATCAATCAGATGAAGACTGAGTACACCTCCGGTTCCTTCGCCCAGCCGCATATCCAGATCCAGCATCGGTTTCAGATCAAGTTCACGAAGCAGGGTTGCATGTCCGCTTTCATGTGAAGTATGAGAAGCAATCATATAAGCCGTGCTCACGGGAGCAAGCTGTCTTGCAATCAATGCGGCAGCAGTGGAGATGAATCCATCCACAACAACAGGACATCCGTTCGCAGCTGCAGCAAGAATCACACCGGTCAGTCCGGCAATCTCCAGTCCACCCACTTTACAAAGTACGTCCAGTGCATCTTCCCGATTTGGGGAATTCACGCTCAGTGCCTGGCTAACCACCGCGGCTTTACGCTGTAAACCCGCATCATCAATCCCTGTTCCTCGCCCAACCGCTGAAGCTGGGGCGATCCCGGTTAATGCACACATCACCGCTGCACTCGCGGTTGTATTGCCAATCCCCATTTCTCCAGTAACGAACAACTGCGTTCCCTTTGTCACCTCTGCCGATACCACGTCGACTCCTGCAAGAATGGCTTGAATTGCTTCATCGCGAGTCATTGCTGCACCCTTTGCCATGTTGGCCGTACCTTTACGAACTTTGCGGGAAAGCAGGTTAGGATGTTCCAGATCGGCATTAACCCCGATATCCACACAGATTACATCGGCTCCGGCGTGGCGGGCAAGCACATTGACAGCAGCCCCTCCAGCCAGGAAATTAAGGACCATCTGCGGCGTTACCTCGGCTGGGAAAGCACTAATACCTTCCGCCACCACGCCGTGATCTGCAGCCATCACAATGACGGCTCTACGATCCAAACGTGGACGAGCCTTGCCAGTGATTCCCGCAAGACGAATAACCAGTTGTTCCAGCTTACCCAGACTGCCGGGTGGTTTCGTCAATGCATCCACATGTGCGGATGCTTCCGCCGCAATTTCTTCATTAGGACCCACGATCCGACCCAGTAACTGTTCCAACACCTGTTCATTATTCATACAGCCAGCACTTCCTTCATCAAAATATGGGTTGCCCCGCTTCGTTCATTCCTTCTCCCGCCGCAGCAAGAGCTGTGGGATTCCATTGTCAGGATGGTTCACCATCGCAGGTTTAACGCGAAAGATGTCCTGAATGTTGTCTTCGGTCATCAAGGTATGGGGCGTTCCATTCCCCACCACTTTGCCTTCTCGCAGCGCCAGAATGTGGTCGCAGAACTGCGCAGCCAGATTTAGATCGTGCAGCACAGCCACAATCGTAATGCTGTTTTTTTGCCGCCATGTCGATAATAACTCCATAAATTGCAATTGATATTTGATATCCAGAAACGTAGTGGGTTCATCCAGCAATAATAACCGTGGTTCCTGTGCCATGACCTTGGCGAGTGCCACCCGCTGACGCTGTCCTCCACTAAGTGCATCCAAAGGCCTTTCAGCCATTTCGGTCAATCCCAATTCTTCCAGTACACGGTCAACTACAGCCGCTCCATCTGCTGATTCTCGCCCAAGCCAATTCTGGTATGGATAACGCCCCATCTCCACGACATCCCTCACAGGATAAGAAATTGCAGGCAGACCATCCTGTTGTAACACGGCAATCATGCGTGATAGATCTTTCCGACTGTATGAGGCGATATCCCGGCCATTAACACGTATACTGCCTGCGCTTGACTGCTCCGTTCCAGCAAGGAGCTGGAGCAGGGTAGACTTACCACTGCCATTTGGACCAACGACACCCCACCAGTCCCCCTCCGTAACCTGCCAGGTCACCGCGTCCAGGGCTTGATGACTACCATACATTTTACCTGCCCCGGTAACTGCGAAAAGCGGTTCGTCCGAATTAATACTCATGGCATCATCCCCTTCTGCAGTTTTTTGTTCCGTTGTAACAGGTAAGCGAAGAATGGTGCACCTACAAAGGCCGTCACCACACCAAGCGGAATTTCAGTCGGCGCCAGTAAGGATCGGGCAATGGTGTCTGCCCATACCATGAAGATGGCCCCACCAATGGCGGATAAAGGCACCAGCAATCGATAGTCAGGCCCCACAAGCAACCGAAGCATATGCGGAATCACCAATCCAACGAAGCCAATAACACCGGATACGGAGACCGCTCCTGCCGTAAGAAGTGTTCCTACAGCAAGCACGGACAACTTCAGTCGATCGACGCCAACCCCGATATGCGCAGCTTGACGTTCTCCGAGCGCAAGAACATTCAAGGAACGTGCACGGCTCCAGAGAAAGATTAGACCTAACAGAAAATACGGGAAAAGGATGGCCGTATACGACCACCCACGCAGAGCCAGACTTCCCATCGTCCAGTATATAATTTCATTAATGGTCTGTTTCGACATCGTCGACAGGAAGGAAACCACCGCTCCCAAGAAACTTTGCATCACGACACCAGCCAGAATCAGACTGTGTGTTGGTATTTTGCGTCCTTCACGAGCCAGGGACATGACGAACCATAATGTTAATACACCTGTCAAAAAAGCTACCAGTGGCAACGTCCAGATTCCGATCAGTGCATACTGCAATCCGAAGAAAATCAAGAAGGCTGCACCCACCGAAGCACCGGATGATACGCCCAGAGTGAACGGGTCCGCCAGCGGGTTCCGAAGAACCCCCTGGAATCCCGCACCGGCAATCGCCAGCGATGCCCCCACGAGCACAGCAAGCAGTACACGTGGGAATCTGACTTTCCAGATAATCTGTTCGGCTGCTGCACTCCAGTCGGGCGTGATCCAGTCTCCGACCCATGGCAAGTGATGAAGTAGAATACCTGCAATGTCACGAATAGGCAAGGAAACCGAACCGATGCCCGTGCAGATGAGCACGGTTAACACAAGCAGCGCGATCCCTGCCGATGCGTACACGGCCAGTTTTTTACTCATTGGAACAGGTCAGGATAGATCGCTTTGGCTACTTCTTTCAGACCTTCGGTTACACGTGGGCCTGGACGGCTGAGCAGATTGGCATCTAGGCCGATGACTGCATCGTTCTTCACAGCCGTGATTTGATCCCAACCACTGCGAGCTTTAATGATCTGATCCAGTGTTTTGGAGTTTTCATCAATGACATCGTTGGCATACAGAATCACATCCGGGTTGGAGGCAATTACGTTCTCTTCATTAATTTCATACCAGCCCTCTTTGTCCGAAGCAATATTGCTACCACCGGCTACAGTAATGAGTTCATCCATAAATTCGCCTTTACCCACAGTCCAGCCTGGGGAGAATTCAACGTATACATTTTTCTTCTCTTCCGGTTTAACAGCGCTCACCGCTTCAGTTACATCAGTCACATCCTGTTTCATCTGTGTGATGATCTCCTGAGCTTTTTCTTGATGATCCGTGATTTTACCGAAAGTTTCGATGTTGTTCATCACATCATCGATCGATTTTGGATCCGTTTTGAAAATGGTAATGCCCAGCTCACGCAGTTTCTTCACTGCATCTTCGCTCATCGAGATACCTGTGAATACAATATCGGCTTCAGCCGCAATGATGGACTCTTCATTTGGCTTCGTTATGCCACCCATTTTCGCTTTGGTTGTTGCAGCTTCAGGATAATCATCATAGTCGGATACCCCTACAATCTGCTCGTCCAATCCAAGTGCGAATAACGTTTCAGTCTCAGCTGGAGACACGGATACGATTTTGGCTGGCGCCTTTTCAAATGTGAACGATTCACCCGTTGCATCGGTAATTGTAAGTGGATATTGTGTTTTGAGATCCGTCTGCGCCTGGCCTTGGGACTGCTCCTGTGCCGGTTGCTGTGAAGTACCTGTGCCCTCGTTCGTTGTTGCATTGCCACATCCGGCCAAAGCCAGTGCCAGTGCCGCTGCACTCAGCAGGGACGCTACGCTTTTCCAATTCTTGAAATTCATTCTGTTATTCTCCCCTTCTCTATTTGTACTATTTTCTTGCATCGTGCTCGAGCTCTTACTACCCTTGCCTTGGTGTTCCTATTTAAGGTTTTGAACCGCAACATTTACACGTTTACGGAGAGTGCAGAACCGATCTGAAGAAACAAATTGTTCGCCTAAAGCTTTCTACAAGAAAGCTACATCGGAAGCGTATGCTATCACCGGATTTCCCCTTTCGAAAAGGGGATCAAAAAATCTGGGGATAACAGCGATCGGAAGATGGTACTGCAATCGTAGTGACCTCATGTAAATGTCTGGTTCATCTTATATGAACAATAAAAAATCCCTAATCCTTACGTCAGGATCAGGGATGACGTCTCGCATATGGCGATCTGTACGTGTTCAACATATTGTTGTGAACGCACATAGAACTGCCCGAAACGCTGTCCTTTCCTCGAAGGAACACCGGTTTGAACGTCCAGGGCAGGTAACCTGACTTACAGGAATTGTTCCTGATTTACAGTGGCGGGACCGTGCCGGACTTGCACCGGCTTCCCTATTTCACCCGTATGCCATCCATGACTATTTACAGCCATGAACCATTACTGCATGCACGCGGGACCCTTGGTCGCTGATATGGATTAACCATTCAAGTGAGCAATCTGCATTCGTATGCAGGCATTATTGCCTGTCACACGAAACTACAGTGCTGTCACACTTCTGTTGTGATTATAGGTTATATTGCACATCCTTACAACCCGATTGCCGGAAAAGTCACCCTCTCGCCAGCCCACTGATCCCCATGACGCTCCAGCAATACCTGTATGGCTTGTCCAGGGATCACCTGCGTATCCCAGAATCCCAGATCGGCAATGAGTCGGGATAAAGCATACCGAATTACACCGCCGTGGGTGACCACAATAATGGTGGGCACGCCTGACTCAGGAGAAAGCATGGACGGACAATCAGACCCTATGCACTCTTGCAGAAATGAATCGATCCGTGCAGTGAACGCCTGCCATGACTCCCCCTCGGGCGGGGTGACGTCCTGCGGAGCATCGATCCAGTCCCGGTATTGTTGGTTGTCTTTAAGTTGATCGTACGTCAACCCTTCCCATTGACCAAAATCAACCTCTCGCAGACGTGGGTCCAGCTTCACATGCCCTAATAAATGGGGCCCGATCATTGCCAGCGTCTGCTGACAACGGAGCAGATCACTGCAATATACCGAGTCCCACGAGACGTTGCTCAATTGCTCGCGTAGCGAAGCCAGTTCTCTTTCTGCATCCGGCAGCAAAGCGATATCGGTATGCCCCAAATATTTTTTTTCCACATTCCATGCGGTTGTGCCATGACGTACAAACAGGATATTTCGTTGCTGTGATCCATTCTGCCCTGCAGTTACTTCCATAACAACGTACCTCCAGCGAGCCATATTCCGAGCGTTACCAGTGTACACAGGATTACAAAAGAACCTGCTGACCAGAACATGAGACGTGTCGTTCGCACAATATCCTCTGCTGCCATCGGACGTGTTTCCTCACCCATATAGGCACGAAAAGAAGCTACGCCATGGTACACATTATGTCCACCAAGTCTGATCCCCAGTGCTCCGGCCACCGCCGATTCAGGAAAACCACTATTCGGACTTGGATGCAATCTGGCATCCCGGGTCACCATACGTGCTGCGCCTTTGGCATCCAGTTTCATGACCCATGCGCCCAAGATCAGCAGGATGGCGGTGAGCCGTGCGGGAATCCAGTTTGCCCAATCATCCAAACGGGCGGAAGCCCAGCCGAGATGCAAGTACTTCTCATTTTTATAACCAACCATGGAATCCAATGTATTCACGGCACGATAGGCCATCGCAAGTGGTGCGCCACCAATTAACGCATAGAACAAAGGGGACACGATGGCATCCACAATATTCTCCGCTACCGTCTCCACCGTTCCTCGCACAACCTCCGGTTCATCCAGATGAGCTGTGTCACGTCCAACAATCATGCCAAGTGAACGTCTTGCAGCAGGCCAATCCTTCTGAATCAGATGTTGATACACTTCCATCCCTGCATCCTTTAACCCTTTGGAAGCAATGGTAGTCGCAATAAGCACAATTTCAGCCACTACCGCTACGACTGGATGAATGAAACCCAGCACATATACGAATGCCCAAGTGATTACAAACGCCCCACCCGCAATCAGCAACGGAAATAATAGACCCGCTCTTTTCAGCCCGGAATCCGTGCTCACACGGGAACGAATACTACGCTCTAGCGCAGAGATGGCCTTCCCCATGCCGATCACTGGATGAGGAATCCAACGCGGATCACCGATGCATCGATCAAGTATGTAAGCCCCTATAATAATCCAGGCACCCGCCATTCCCGTCCAGAACGGCCAGGAGGCCAGTTGCCCTATCTGAAATGTCATTTCACCCTGTTCCTCTCTTTCCACTGCTGTCCCGCTTGTAGGCTTTCCATGATCGTGTCATACACCAACCTGCCGATGGCTGCACCAATAACCGTAGCTGTTCCCGCATAAGAAATTAGCGGCTTGTGCTCGTGCACCTGACTGACTGCAAGTACAATAGCATCCGTTGTCGTCCCGGTGGCCAGCAGCCCGTTCTCCGAGTCCGCAACACTGAAATCAGCCAGCGCCGCCGCTTTGGCTTCCACCGCAGTCTGGACGGCATTCACCATCGCTCCAGATGTCATGCGTCCGTTCAACCATAACATGACGTTAATCGTGCCTGGGACGTAAGGCTTCATGATTTGAGATTGGGTTGTGGATTTTAAAGGTCTTACAGCAACAGTCTCGTTTCCCTCCGTATCAAATACGGTTCTTACGGAACCTGCCCGCGCAGCATTGGACACCCCGGCTGTTGTACAACACAGAATTCCGAATTCCTCACTTGTATATTCCTGAATGGAGGTATGCTCCAGTCGAACCGCAGTCAGCAATCCCGCACATTGATCAGGCTGCTCCTTCCATTCATTTAGAGAACGTTCGATATCACGAGGAGGATCATCGCAGCGATAATGCCGATCCACATAGATGTTAAATATCCGATTCAGCTCAAGCATCCCGCCACCATATACCGCACTTGAAATTGCACTGGCAACAGAAGGACTCGCAGCGCGGATATGTCGATCGTGTGCAGTAATTTTCAGCCCGGGCCACGAAGAGGAACGGTATTCGTTCTCGCCTGCCTGTGCATTCTTGTAGTAATTATAAAACGGCAGTGTCATCGCACGTTCCCCCTGCTCCGATCATATGTCTATTGAGATGTGGCTGCCCCATTACACTTCCTAACACTTCGAGTAAGCTTTCGTTGGCCTCTGCGTCCTTTACTGCCAAGCGTACATGTCGTTCACCAAGTCCTGGATACATGGCACAGCTACGGATCAGAATGCCACGCTTGCCCAGCGCTGCCTGCATGGATGCCGCTGTCCAGGGTTTAGGCAGTTGGACCAGAATAAAATTAGCTTCTCCCGGCGTTACCACACAACCATACGACTCCAAGCCTTTCGTTAAACACACACGTTCCTCGGCGATCTGTGCCAGCGTTTCCTGCTCGAACCACTCTCCACTGCGCAGACAGGCTTCACCTGCAATCAATGCCAATCCATTCACACTCCAGGTCACTTGTTTCTCCGTCATCGCACGAATCCATTCCGGACGTCCCAAAGCATACCCCAGACGCAGACCCGGAATGGCATAAAACTTCGTCATTGATCGAATGATGATCACCTGTGAGTATTCGTTCAATCTTGGTGCAAGAGATTGTCGTCTTGATTCAGGAATGAAATCCATAAATGCCTCATCGATGACCAAGACAGTACCCGTTTTCTCTGCTTTGCGAGCCAGACGATGCAATACCTCCACCGGATACTGTACGCCATTTGGATTGTTGGGCTGACCGAGAAACAGCAGGTCTACCTGTTCCATCAGTCGTTCAATGTTCTCAGGTTCAGCACGCCACTCCAGCTGCTCTCGTCCCTCCACATGCTGGACTTCCGCACCGAATTGTCGCGCTAAAGAACGATATTCTGAAAATCCAGGTTCCACTGTGCCGACCTTCTGCGGAGCAAGTCCGAGCAAGATCAAAGCCATGCTTTCAGCAGCACCATTGCCTACCGAAATATGGTCCTGTGGCACACCCAAACGTTCACTGAGTAATGATTTGAACCCTCGATGGCCCGGATCAGGATAACGAAGAACCGACTGCAATCCTTGCTCCAAAGCCTCCAACACTTCCTTTGGCGGGCCCAACGGATTGATATTTGCGCTATAATCGAGGAAATCCGCAGCGTTCCCTCCAAACCGGGATGCGGCTGTCTCCACGTCACCGCCATGTCCGAAAACTTCAATATAACCGGTCATTCTTCCGTCACCCTTTCCACATGTCCTTTTTATTATGGATGGCGTGGGAGGTACGGGTCAATCCCGTTTTGCAAGTCTTTCTGCCAGGCTGTATGTTGCTCGTTCGTGGCGACCCTTCGGTACCCCTTCTAATTCCTTTGTGTCCCAACCACAATTCGTTTACAATAGAAGAGGAATTTCGGTTTCGTTTGTTTTACAAGGTTCACTACATAAGGGATCTTGATCCCTCACATACATTAATGGAGGAATGACCATGCTGTTTGTTGATAACCAGGGCATTACAGATCCGTCTGTAAACCTCGCGATTGAGGAGTATATTCTGAAGCATCTGCCAATGGAGGATGACAGTTATCTGCTGTTCTACATCAATCGCCCGTCCATTATTATCGGAAAGCACCAGAATACCATTGAAGAAATTAATATCGAATACGTGCAGGATAACGGTGTGCAGGTTGTCCGTCGTCTCTCGGGAGGCGGAGCGGTATATCATGATCTCGGCAACCTAAATTTTAGTTTTATTACAGCCGATGACGGTCAATCCTTCCACAACTTCCGCAAATTCACCCAGCCTGTGGTTGAAGCCTTGCAGGAACTTGGAGTCAATGCCGAGCTAACTGGACGTAACGATCTGCAAGTAGGAGAAAAGAAAATTTCGGGCAATGCCCAATTCTCCACGCGTGGACGCATGTTCAGTCACGGTACGTTGATGTTTAACCTGAATCTGGATCATGTTCAAGCATCCCTGAACGTAAATCCCGAGAAATTCAAATCCAAGAGTACCAAATCCGTGCGCAGCCGGGTTGCCAACATTCGTGATCTGATCGACAGCAACCTGACGATTGAACAGTTCCGCGATGAGCTGTTGCGTCACATTTTCCGGATGGAGCCGCAAGATGTCCCGCAATATACACTCACAGAGAAAGACTGGGACAAGATCAAGGAAATCTCTGCCGAGCGGTATAGCAACTGGGACTGGAACTATGGTCTGTCTCCGGAAAGCAATGTGAAGCATACCCGCAAATTCCCTGTCGGCATTATTGACCTGCGCATGAACATCAAAGATGGACGAATCGAAGATATCAAAATCTTCGGCGACTTCTTCGGCGTAGGCGATGTGGCGGATATCGAAGATATGCTGCGTGGCAAGCGTTATGAGGAATCCGAGGTGCGTACTGCACTTGAGGGGCTGGATGTAAAACACTACTTCGGCAACCTTGAGCTGGAAGACTTTATCGGCCTTGTTTTTCTGGAGGAGTAAAGTTGAATTTATAGATTAAGACCCGAATAGATACAGATAAAAAAGGAGAGAAACTCAGATGACCTACAAATTAATCGCAATCGACATTGATGACACACTGATCAACGACAACAAGGAAGTAACCCCTGCCACGCAAACGGCGCTGGAACAAGCGGTTGCTCATGGTGTAACTGTAACGCTGGCGACTGGCCGTGCTTATGCTTCCGCACAAGCGCTTGCTCGTCAGACCGGACTTAATGTGCCGATCATTACGTATCAAGGCGCATTGGTGAAGAACTTGCTAGACGAAAAAGTACTCTACGAGCGCTACGTTCCACAGGAGGCTTCCCGCAAACTGTACGATTATTGCCTGGAAAATAATCTTCACCTTCAAACGTACATTGATGACAAGCTGTATGCTCGTGAAGAAAACGACAAACTGCGTGATTATGCCAAATTGAACGGCACACAATATTACATCGAATCTGATTTCATCAAAGTAATTGAACAAAAAACACCGAAACTGCTGATCATCGATGAGCCGGATTACTTGGATAAGGTTGCCGTTGACCTGCGTGAGTTGCTTGGACCACAAGTGCATATCACAAAGTCCAAACCTTACTTCCTCGAGATCATGCACAATGAGGGAACTAAAGGCCATGCTCTTACATTCCTCGCAGACCACTTTGGTCACCAATTGAGCGAGTGCATTGCCATTGGCGACTCTTGGAATGACCATGAGATGCTGGAAGTTGCAGGACTTGGTGTAGCAATGGGTAACGCCATCCCTGCTCTTAAAGAGCTGGCTGATTACATTACGGCGAGCAATAACGAAGATGGCGTAAAAGAGGTTATCGAGAAGTTTGTATTGAACGCAGAGTAACCATTTTAGAAAAGTGCATTTTGCATTAACATGTGTTTTGATCAAAACACAAAATAAACAGCCCTGCACAGCGATAACTCGCTTGTGTAGGGCTGTTATTATGATCAGACCAATCAATATGCCACCCGATACTATTTTGCAATCACTTTCGCCTAGTGCCTTCCATTCCTGTACTTCTCTTCGAATTCCTGATCACGTTCCCTGATCTCTTGCATCATACTCCCCTTGGAAATACCAGAAACGAAAACAGACAACAACAGCAACGCCCCCACTATAAATAATAGGATGGCCAGTATAAATCCAACCCAGCCATGTGTCTCAGACACAGCTGCAAAATACTGCCCCCACGTATCAGACCAAACCATTACGGTCGGGATGTGTATAACAGTCGCAATATGAATTGCACCATATAGAAGAATACCTGCAAATAACAATACTACTCCAAGTTTTTGTCTGTTATCCATAGTTACTTCCTCATTCCTGTCCAGAATTACATATCACCTATTTTACCACAGGTTTGGAATTTTGGACCAATGAATTAGAACGCTCACCTCGTTTTAACCAACCCATTACTTTCTCATTCATCGCCAGCAAACCTGTAACGACCAATGCCACACCGATCCACGTAATCCAGCTGACATGTTCATCATAGACAACGGCACCCAGACCAACCGCAATCGGCGGGGAGATGTACAGCCAGGTTGCCGGGAACAACGGATTCGTACGAGACATGATCCAATAGAACAGACTATGCCCCACCATCGAGCCAATTACAGTCAGATATATCACGGACGAGACAGCAGGCACCCAATCCAGAGCGGACATATTCCACGATTCTGTCACCGCTGAGAGCAAGCTTAACAACAGTCCCCCATACATCATCTGTACTGCGTTGATTGCTACGGGATTCGTTTCTTTGAACTGATTAATAACCTTTTTGGAGTATATCGCTCCAGCTGAATAACACACTTCGCCCACCAGAACGGCAATACAGCCCCATAGCCATAATGGACTTCCACCAATGGATACACCAGGCAGAACCACAAGCACTACTCCGGCAAAACCGATTAGACATCCCGTTATCATGCGTGCAGATGTTTTTTGTCGCAACAAAGCTGTCTGCATCAGCATAATCATGAGTGGACCTGTAGCAGACAAAATAGCACCAACGCCCGAACTCACATATTGTTCAGCCCAATATAAGGTCGCAAATGTACCAAACGTCAGTCCTGCACCTGTAATGAGCATTTCTTTACGCCACAGTAGGGAAATATTGACCTTCCCCTTCATCCACATCCATGCAAACATCAAAGCCCCTGCAACGATAAAACGGACTCCAGCTGACAGAAAAGGCGGCATGCCAGCTTCCACTCCAATTTTGATTGCCAGAAACGTTGTTCCAAAAATAAGACACATTACGGTAAATGCGATCCCAACCATGCTAGCCCCTCCTTCATCTGTTCTCCATCATATAGCACTCTCTACAGAACAGAATGCACAAAACAGAACAGTTATCTTCCGTTTGCTGTTACAATAGAGTTCAAAAGGAGTGTGAGCCGGGTGGGCAAAACCATGATGATGACAGATAACAGCCTTAAACTATATGAGCAAGTAATCCATTATCTCGTTGTGCGTATAGAAGCGGGAGAGTGGGCTGAACATGAAAAACTGCCATCTGTACGAAGCCTGTCCGAGCTACTCGGCGTACATCGCTTGACCGTTTTCAAAGCGTATCAGGAGTTAAAAGAACGTGGGAATGTTTATGTGAAGGACAAGTCTGGCTACTATGTCAGTCCAGCTACCCCTTTCTCTGTAACAGATCAGGCGGATGATCCCGCTGTGTCTGCCTGGCTACATTGGGATTCACTAGCACGGGTACAGTCCCTTGAAGCTGAATACCAGTTTTCCAAATCGTTAATCGATCCCTCTCTGCTGCCCAACCGTTATTGGGGTGAACTGATGCGTGATCTGCTAGATCAATATCCCCGTTTGCTTGGAACGTATTCCACAATTCAGGGAGATCTGGAATTGCGAAGTGCGCTGGCAAGCCATTTAACGAAAAAAGAACGCTTCTATCTCTCGGCAGACGAAGTGCTCATTACTTCGGGAGCCCAACAGGCCATCGACGTAATCTCTCGCAGTCTGGTCAGACCTGGTGATCGTGTTCTGATGGATAGGCCCACGTACGGGCCTGCAATGGAAATTTTTCGCAAGCAAGGTGCTCGTCTAATCTTTACGGATATTCACTCGGATGGGTATGATCTGGAGCAGATTGAGCATCTGATGAAAACGGAGAAACCACGCTTATTCTATACGACGCCCACCTTTCATAATCCGACCGGCGTTAATGTTCCAGTTGAACAGCGCAAGCAATTACCGGAACTTGCAGAACAGTATGGTTGTTTTCTACTCGAAGACGACAGCACCTATGATATCTATTTTAAGGAGAAACCTCCTGCACCCATTTTCACCTACGACACCACCGGTCACACCCTGTACATTCGCAGTTACAGCAAGTATGTTGCACCCGGGCTACGGATTGCAGCCATCATATGTCGTCAACGATTCATGCCAGGACTACAGGCTGTAAAATCACTGACAGATAACGGGTCGCCCCTTCTGAACCAGAAGCTTTTCCTCCGTTATTTTCAGTCAGACCGCATGCATCAGCATCTGTCCAAGTTGCGGACCGCCATCCAGCTAAGGATGGAAGTAATGGAACAATGTCTACTGGAAACGGACTGGACGTGGACCCGGCCGGAGGGCGGACTCAACTTTTGGGCGGAGCTTCCCGAGGGCGTGGATACAGGAAGACTGCTTCATCGATGCATGGAGCAATCCGTTGCCTTTGTCCCCGGAACCGTATTCGATTCTTCGGATGATTCAGCCAGTCGCAAGCTGCGTTTGTCCTTCTCTTATGCACATGAGCAGCAGATTCGGGAAGGTATGAGCAGGCTCATTACGCTTGCGAAAGAAATGTAGTCTAAATTTAAAATGATCCCCACTCCTGCGTGTGTGACATAAGCGTATCGTTAGAAGCCAAAATAAGCCCGAAAGGTCACATGACCTTCCGGGCTACTGTTATGTGCTGGATATGACCTTATCCACCAATCCATATTCGACGGCTTCCGCAGCGGTCAGGAAATAGTCTCGATCCGAGTCCTTTTCAATCCGCTCAATCGACTGTCCTGTATGGTCGGCTAACAGCTTGTTAAGGCGTTGCCGGTGCTGAATGATGCGGTTAGCATGAATCAGCATATCGGATGCCTGCCCTCGCGTACCGCCATGTGGCTGGTGGATCATGATCTCACTGTTTGGCAGTGCCATACGCTTGCCTTTTGTTCCACCCACCAGCAATATCGTGCCAAAGCTCGCCGCCATACCTGTGCAGATCGTGGAGATATCCGGCTTCACGAATTGCATCGTGTCATAGATCGAGAACCCCGCAGTCACCGACCCACCGGGGCTGTTGATGTACATCTGGATGTCCTTCTCTGGATCCTCTGCAGTCAAAAACAATAACTGAGCCACAATGGCATTTGCCATCTGATCCTCAATCTCACCGGACACCATAATGATTCGATCTTTGAGCAAACGGGAGTAAATATCATAGCTCCGTTCGCCGCGAGCTGTCTGTTCCACCACATAAGGTACTACATTCATGTGTGTCGCCTCCTCGGTTTAGGCAACCATGTTGACCGTGTATCCTCCTCCATATGACATCGAGTTCATGCCAGAAGTGGAATACCCGTACATCATTGGCTGCATGGATGGAGACGGCAAAGCCTGCTGCAAAATACTACCCGCCACAGCCATCGGATCATCAGTCCGATTCAGGCACAGATCAATGATTCGAGCTGTATCTCCATTACGAAATGCCAGCAGATAGCTGCGCAGTTCCTCCCGATTGTTTTCCACTGCGCCTGCTTCATACTGCAATTCAGCGTCCGATTGTTCCAACCTGTGCCTCACTTCGGCTATGGCAGAGCGGGCACGACTTAACGCTGCTTTCACAGCGCCTTCTGTCGTATCCAACATTTTCGCAGTCTCTGCCGCCTTATAACCCATTAATTCACGTAATACATATATCACTCGCTGCCACGGTGGTAGCTTATCTACAAGAAGTTGAACAGCAGACTCCAACTCCTCGAATCGTCTTTCCTCCTCCATCTCGTGCAGAAGCGGCTTCAAGCTATCCAGTTTATATGCTAATCTCTCACGCTGACGTAAGATATCAATCCAGCTGTTGCGTGCCATACGGATCAGATAAGCTTCCCAGTTTATATCTTTAATCCCGTAAGTTCCAACGACACTCGACGACAATACTTTGAGACAAGTCTCCTGGACCAGATCCTCCGTCTCTGGAACTGATTTCGTCAGAGATAAACAATACGCATACAACGAACCCATTAGGTCGGGTAATACGGCATGGATGCTTTGGTCCAATTGGTTTTTTCCGTCGTTGCCACCGGATTCAATATTGTATTTAGCTTTTTTACCATCATCATGTGGTCTGTTGATTCTGCAATCCACGGACTTCACAAAGGCCATCTTGGGGCCCCCCTTTGCTGGTTCCTGATTGATTTTGACTTACACTATGTAAACGAAGAACCCCTTGTAAAGGATACGCTCTTCTGAATTTATTTTGTTACACTCATTAAGTTGAGTTACGCATTCGTTTCCAGCTATAAGGTTCCAAGCGGTACCTTCATCCCTGTAAGGGCAATCGTAATGCCTTGATCCAGCTTGTAATTTTGCCGTACATCGACGTCATGAGACATATGTGTAAAATAGGTATGACCCGGTTTCAGTTCCCTCAGCAACTCCTGCGCCTCGTGCATATCATACACGGAACGTGTTGAGAATTCCGCAAGCTCATGCACAAAGCTCGTTCCGAGCACCAGCATATCCAGTCCGTGCAGCGGCTCTTTCTCGGATACCTTCAGGTCTATGGCATCTGAGCAATACGCCCAGCTATATCCACCCCGATCCAATCGATAGGCGTAAGAATACCCGTTATGTCCATGGCACACTTTCCAGGAATGCACCTTCCAGCCGCCTAATTCAATATCATCATCCGTTTCCAGAAAGTCCATATGACGCCCCAACCAGGGAAACTGTCCCTGAATGGTGGCAATCACTTCACGTGGTGCATACAAACGTCCCTTCACACCCAGCCAGCGGCACGCATCGGCCCATTCCGGCAATCCTCCAATATGATCGAAATGAGCATGAGTGATGAGTAATGTATGCACCATACGCAATCCCTGCTCCTCCATCTGTGATCTCCAGTCCGGCCCGCAGTCAATCATGAACTGTTCACTCGCACCATCGCCATCACCGTCAATCAGAACAGAAGAGCGTTTCCGTCTATTTTCTCCCGTAAGCCTCGCCTCTGAACATATTTCGCAATCACAATACACACGTGGAACGCCCATCGCATCGCCAGTGCCCAGAAATGTTAGCTGATTCAATCCGCATTCCCCCTGAATTAATGATATGTAGATTGTAATCGTCCACCTCTGTTTTTGCAAAAAAAAAAGACCATCCCGCTGCAGTTTTTCACTGCAATTCGGGATAGTCTGTGGTCTGACCGTTCACCGTCAGACTTCATCTCCATGCTTCGCTCCATCGGGAGCTTGCGCTCATCCACATCTGGCGCTCCCCCTTACAGCTGGGTCATCCGCATGAAGATCAGGCTTCACCTTTTGCCAGGCCATGACCGATTGATTCAAGTCACATTAATCCAGCGCTGGGATTACACCAGTGCCCGCAGCTTCAATGTCAGTTCCTGACCTCCAGGTACATCCTTCGAGTCTGTAATGACCCAGTTTGACGCAAGTCGCTCCGCCAGCACCTCTGCCTGCTCCGGTTTCAACTGTAATCCGGTGACGATTCCTTCACCCACTGTGAAGTCTTTCTCTGGTTGCACCTTAAAGGCCTTCTCCAACCAGATTCCCAGTCCACCACGCGTGTTAAAGGTAATCCGGTACCCGTCTTTCACTGCTGCCTCCAGATTCTCACCATGCTCGTCCGCATACGAGAAAAATTCGTTATATCTGTATTCCTCTTCAGACACTTCGTCAAAAGCGGAAACGTCTTTCGCTTGAATAGCTTTTAAAAGTTCTTCCTCAGGCATCCCCTTACCACGGGCCTGCTCCAGTCGAATCGCTGTACTTTGGGATAATTTGATCTCTGAACTCATCCAACTCACACCTTCCTGCACTATGTAACAATCATGATTCAGTATACCTCTATTATAACCTTTTGGCAGTAAAAAACCTCCATCTCTACTTCCATTGAAATGAAGGTTTAGTATCAACACGCTCGGCTACCTATTCGATTGCATCAACAATACTCATATCATATTCCCGCGAGCACCTGATACCACACCCCGCGTTTGGAGTACAACGTACTGCGTACCTCATCCCATCCACCCAGATAGGTGATATCAAACAGACCTTCGGGCGTTGGGAATGTGGACTCCGTCTGTGCAAATACATCCGGATCTACTGAACGAAAACCATGCTTGGCAAAAATACGCTGTGCATCTGGTGTACGCAGATAGGCGACAAAGGCTTCCGCCAGTTCACGATTCCCGTGTTTGTCAGCATATTTATTCACCACGACTGCCGGGTTCTCAATCAGGATTGTATTCTTCGGAACGACGATGTCATAATCTACACCTTTGGCGATCCGGGCAAGCAATTCATTTTCATACGTGACGATGACATCACCAACACCATACTCGAATGCCGCCATCGAAGAGCGACCACTCTTGTCCAATGATTCAACGTTGCGATGTACCTGTTCGAGAAAAGCCTTGGCTGCGGCAGGGTCTTTCTTACCCTCTTGCTCCTCCGACAGTTTCAATCCGGCACCGTAGATGGCATTAATATCCCATTGTGCGCCCCCGGATGTCTTTGGATTGGGGTACAGTACCTTCACTCCCGGCTTGGTTAAATCCTGAAAATCACGAATCCCCAGCGGGTTACCTGCTCTTGTTCCCAGAACAACAATTGAACGAGTAATCATGCCTTCATTAGGGGTCTGTTTCCAATCGGAGCTAACCAAGTCGGCTTTGACCAGCTTATCGATATCGCTCTCCATCGCGAGCAGGGCCACATCAGCCTCGAATCCACCAACGATGGCTCTTGCCTGTGTACCCGAAGCTTCATAGGATTCCTGGAAGTTAATTGTCTGCCCAGTCTTCGCCTTCCACTCCTCCTGGAACTTGGGTAGCAACTCACCTACAGCGTCTTTCGCTACACTATAAGCACCGATCACCAGCGTATTGGACGAATCGTTACCAGTGGGCTCGTTCTGTTCGCTTGACTCCTCCTGCTTGCTGCATCCAGCGGTCATGCAGACGAGCAGAAGCATGAGGGCAACATATAAGAGTATGACTTTCTTCTTCCTCGTCTGCATGGGCAGCCCCTTTCTGTCACTCGATCTAAATCATCACCGGCATCGGATCTTCCTTCAGTCGGTTCTCAACCACCCAACTGTTGGAATCATTGAACAAGTATGCACGGTGTACAAGGACTCTAATCTGTTGACCGATCTCCAATGTCGTTTTCTCCAGGGAACGATAGGTGATTAACTTGTGACCCTGTACTTCCACCTCTACCATCCATTCACTGCCGCGGAAATGAAGATGTTTGACTGTACCTTTTTCTGTTGCAGACAACATGGTAAACTCGTTTTTCAAACCGATCTCAATATACTCTGGTCGGATCAGCGCTCGTGTACCTTCACCCTCAACCGCATGTTCGAATCCTTTCAGCTGCGAAGCATCCTCCACAACCGTAGACTCCCCGATAAATGTAGCGACAAAAGGTGTCTGCGGGTTTTTGTAAATATCCCAAGGTGTGCCCTTCTGTTCCAGACGACCCTGACTGATAATCATAATTTCGTCTGCCACTTCAATCGCTTCATCCTGGTCATGCGTTACAAATATCGAAGTAATTCCCACTCGCTCAATCAACTCACGTAACCATGAACGCAGTTCCTGACGGATCTTCGCATCAATGGCCGCGAACGGTTCATCCAGCAATAACAGCTGCGGTTCAGGGGCAAGTGCTCTGGCAAAAGCAACACGTTGACGCTGCCCACCAGACAACTGATGTGGATAGCGCTGTTCGAAACCTTTTAACCCGGTCAATTCAACGAGTTCCATAACCCGATCACGGATCTGGGCTTTCGGTGTCTTCTTGACCTTGAGTCCAAAAGCAATATTCTCAAATACCGTCATATGTTTGAACAAGGCATAGTTCTGGAATACAAATCCGATCCCCCGCTCCTGTGGAGGCAGATGATTCACCACTTTTCCGTGAAAGCGA
Source organism: Paenibacillus sp. FSL H8-0079 (assembly GCF_037991315.1). Taxonomy (NCBI): domain Bacteria; kingdom Bacillati; phylum Bacillota; class Bacilli; order Caryophanales; family Paenibacillaceae; genus Paenibacillus; species Paenibacillus sp. FSL H8-0079. The sequence continues at coordinate 1,636,333 of NZ_CP150300.1, read as the reverse complement.
ATCTCTCCAGAACCCGGATTCTCCAGACCCGCAAGCATACGCAGAATGGACGTTTTTCCGCCTCCGCTGGGTCCAAGCAGACCGATCAGATGGCCTTTGGCAATATCGAATGAGACATCTTTTACCGCATGAAAATCACCGAAATGTTTGTTCAGATCACGGACTTCTACATGCATATCAATGCACTTCCTTTCGCTTCTTGGCCCATTCCATCATGAGCAGTAGCCCGACGGAGAAGGTGACCAGCACCAATGCCACACCATTTGCGGCAGCAACATTAAAATTCTCAACATCCTGATAGACCAGCGTTGTTGCTGTCTGCGTTTTGTTCATAATATTACCGGATACGACCAGCACTGCACCGAATTCCCCGAGCGAGCGCGCAACCGTCAAGACAAGACCGTACACCACCGCCCAGCGGATCGAAGGCCAGGTCACACTCCAGAACGTTCTCCAGCCGTAGGCGCCAAGGGTAGATGCTGCCTCCTCTTGCTGTGAACCGAGTTCCTGCAGAACAGGCATAACCTCTCTGACCATCAGTGGAAAGGTAACAAATAACGTTGCGATCACCATACCTGGGAAGGCATAGACCACATTGAATCCGATTCCTTCAAAAAAAGCGCCCATAATGCTGTTAGGTCCCAACATCAACACAATCATCAAGCCGCCAATGACAGGAGATACGGCATAAGGCAGGTCTACAATGCTGTTCAACAGCCCTCTCACCCGTTCACTCAGCCACCCGGCACGTACCAGATACAGGGCCATCATGATGCCAAATAATGTATTTAACAGGGTGACCACCAGAACCACCAGTCCGGTCATCATCAAGGCGTGTAGCGCCTCAGGGCGCATTAACCCTTTCAGGAATCCGCCTGCCCCGTCTTCAAATGCGCCAATAAAAATGCGTCCGAGCGGGATGATCAGCAGTACAATAAATACCGCAAACGTCAGTCCGATTAAGAGTCGTCTCATCGTCTTCTCCCCCGCATCTGCACCAGATTGATCAGCCAGAGGATCAGGAAAGAGAGCGTCAGGAGCAACACGGATACAGCAGCTGCCCCAGTTGGATTATCACTTTCAATCTCCCCGTAGATAAATACGGAAGCGGTCAGTGTTCTTCCCGGAATGTTACCAGCCACCAGCACAACAGCCCCGAATTCAGCGAGTCCTCTGGAGAAAGCCAACATCCCCCCACTGATCATGCCAGGTGCCATGGAAGGCAGAATAACCTGCATGAACGTGCGAGCCTTGGAAGCACCCATCGTGTACGAGGCCTCTTCCTCGGAAGGATCAATCTCTTCCAGTAAAGGCTGCACCGCACGGATCACAAATGGAAATGTGACAAAGGTCATCGCGATAACAATTGCGGGCTGGTGAAACACTATCTCGAATCCCATGGATTCTGCCAGTTTCCCGATGGCACTGACCGGACCCAAGAGCAGCATAATCATTAAGCCGCCCACTGCGGTTGGCAGTGCAAACGGAAGATCGACCAGACTGTTGAGAAACGATCGGCCCACAAAGCGATACCTTGTCAACACCCATGCGATCATCGTGCCAAGAACCACATTAATCAGCGTTGCAATCACCGCCAGCCGAATGGTCAGCAGTACGGCTTTCCACGCGATCGGGTCCGTAATGCTCTGAACAAAGTTGCTCCATCCTTCGGAGAAGGAATTGACGTACACACCGATGATTGGAAGTACAATAAGTACGATAAAATATAACAATACGGTACTGCGAAATCCCCAAGTCCATCCCTTATGACGAAGAACGGTATTCATTGCTGCGTTCCCTCCCAGCCTCCGGCTTTAGTTCCGGTCGGCAGTCTCCCTGCTTCGATACGACATTTTTCCTAAGTTGGATTATATTACTTTAATATTATTCCCATTAGTCTACTTGGTTTTGCTTTTCTGATACTTTACCAGTTTGCAGTGCTAATCGTCAATGCTTTTATTGAATATAATTAGGCCACATATGAGATCGATTAATAAAAATCTCTTCAGGTTATTTCTGTCTTCTCCGTTATTGTGCCATTCCCATAATCAGCGTCATATGTGGTTTGTTTGGTATGTAGTGGTTAAGGTACAATCGAGGGTAAGAAATGAGATCCTAAGGAGTGATTTAATATGTTATATACGAAGAATATATCCACTTCCACACGAGATGAAATGAAAGATATCACACGGGACGTGAAGCAGGTTGTCCAAAGTAGCGGCGTGCAGAATGGGACTGTGCTCATCTACTGTCCACATACAACGGCGGGTATTGCCATCAACGAAAATGCAGATCCGGATGTGAAACACGATGTATTGTTGCGCCTGGACGAAGTGTACCCTTGGGAGCATCCCGAGTATCGACATGCCGAAGGCAATACAGCCTCTCACCTGAAATCGATCACAACGGGGCCATCACAGACGGTGATTATTCATGAAGGCAGACTGCTGCTTGGCCGATGGCAGGGCATTTACTTTTGCGAATTCGATGGACCACGTGAGCGAGAGTACTTTCTCAAAATCATGGAAGGTTAGATTCGGCCCAACAGACCTGCCACCAACTCATTCATTTTTGCAAACACAAACAGGCGGTCCACCCTCATTTCGGGTCGGAGCCGCCTGACTTGGTCTTTGGAGCATACTAACTTTCGCGAGACAACGTTATAAAGAATTAAAGTTATGACAAATCACCGCCCTGAAGTGTAGGGGTGCAACAATAGCGCCATTATTGGACGCCAGGCTGCTGACCCAGATTGCGGCACAGCACTTTGACATGAGACAGCGCAGACGATTCAATCTCCACAAACGTTAAACGGTCCTGAATGTAATAAGAAATGAATCCGTGCATAGCCAAAAATAGCGTACGCGGTACCCTTTGAATATCCTCTTCCGTACAGTTCTCTTCATTCATATACTGCCTTATAATCGATGCAAACAATTCAAAGCAACGTCCCTGTTCGGTACGACAATAAGACAACAGTTCTTCGTCCCTGATCATAAACATAATTTCGTATTGGTATGGATTCTCCAGACCAAAGCGAATAAACTCCATCATAATGTGCTCTACCTTGCTCACATCATCACGAACCGGCCTGACCATGGCTTGCAGCAGCAAATGCCCCAGATGATTGAAATCTTCAACCACGATGGCATAGAACAGCTCTGCCTTTTCCTTAAAGTGATAATACAGCGACCCATGACTATAGCCCAGATGCTGGCCGATGCTTCGCATCGAAATGGCGCGGTATCCTTTGGTAATAAAAAGGTGCCTCGCCGCCTCCAGTATCCGCTCCCTCGACAACTCCTGTTCGACTGCTCTTCTAGCCATATATTTTATTCCCCTTCAATAAAATAAAGCCGCTGTCCCTCCGTGATCCGGGATTGCCCTTGCGTCAAATCCGTGATCCAGGCTACAAAAGCCTCGGTTTCACTATCCGGCGGAAGACAAGTCAACGTAACCTTATCGGTGAATCCAGTTTCACCTGTACGGACTTCCCGGCTCCTTAACTCATTTTCCACTTTACCCAGCCACGTATAATCCAGTTCAACAAACACTTCACGATGCAGCACGTTGGTAATGGCTTCTCCGGCTTCAATGGCTGCTACAGCTCCATCCGTATAAGCGCGAATTAACCCACCAGCTCCAAGCATAATTCCCCCGAAGTATCGCGTAACCACAATTGCTACATTTTTCAATTTCTGATTTTTGATCACTTCAAGAATGGGTTTCCCTGCTGTTCCGCTTGGTTCCCCGTCATCGGATTGCTTCTGGATCTCATCCCGCTCCCCAATCATGTACGCAGAGCAGTTGTGAGTCGCATTCCAATGTTTTTTCTTGATCTCATCGATAAAGGCAACAGCCTCTTCCTCTGTCGTGACCGGCATAATATGACCGATAAATCGCGACTTCTTGATTACAATTTCCAGATTGCCCGGTCCTCGAACCGTGCGATAACGTTCAATCATCCCAAATCCAACTTTCTGACCTTTTCCTGAGTCCAATTTTCCATTTAATCCATTTTACAAGAAAGCAGTTCCCCGCGCGAACGCGGACGAACTGCCCTGGTTATCTACATCCGGGAACACTGCATCTTACACGAACAGTGATTCCCCGATAGATTTACATTACTTTATTTAACTATATGAGCAGACCGATGAATTATTCGGAAAGTCTCGCTTCGAGCGCTGCTTTCTCTTCTTCAAAGCCTGGTTTGCCCAGCAATGCGAACATATTTTTCTTGTAAGCTTCCACACCTGGTTGGTCAAATGGATTGACGCCCAGCAGGTAGCCACTGATGCCGCATGCTTTTTCAAAGAAGTATACCAGATATCCGAAAGAATATGGAGTCATATCTGGAATGTTCACAATCAGGTTTGGTACTTGACCATCCGTATGTGCAAGCAGTGTTCCTTGGAACGCTTTTTTGTTAACAAAGTCCATGGTTTTGCCTTCAAGGAAGTTCAAACCGTCCAGATCGTCCGGATCCGATTTGATTGAAATATGCTCCGCAACTTCAGTAACCTGAATAACAGTTTCGAAGATATTCCGGCTACCTTCTTGGATGAATTGACCCATGGAGTGCAAGTCTGTGGAGAAATCAACAGATGCAGGATAGATCCCTTTGTAGTCTTTACCTTCGCTCTCTCCGAACAATTGTTTCCACCACTCGGATACAAAGTGCAAGGATGGCTCATAGTTTACAAGAATCTCAGTGCCTTTGCCTTTGCGATACAAAGCGTTACGAACAGCTGCATATTGATATGCTTCGTTCTCAGCTACGTTCGGGTTGCTGTATTCCTTGGATGCGTCAGCCGCACCTTGCATCATTTCTTCGATGCTGATACCAGCTGCTGCGATTGGCAGCAAACCTACAGCCGTCAGAACGGAGTAACGTCCACCAACATCATCCGGGATAATGAAAGACTCGTATCCTTCAGCATTCGCCAGTTCTTTCAGTGCACCGCGCGCTTTGTCTGTTGTAGCATAGATGCGTTTGCGTGCTTCTTCTTTACCATATTTCTCTTCCAGTGCTGCACGGAAGATACGGAAAGCAATTGCCGGCTCTGTTGTTGTACCGGATTTGGAGATGACGTTAACGGAGAAATCTTTGCCTTCAACCAGATCCAGCAAGTGAGTTACATATGTGGAGCTGATATTGTTTCCTGCAAAATAGATTTCAGGCGTTTTGCGTTTGTCTTTTGGCAGATTGTTATAGAAAGAGTGAGTCAGCATTTCAATCGCTGCACGTGCACCCAGGTATGATCCACCGATACCGATAACGATCAGTACTTCGGAGTCGCTTTGGATTTTGGCAGCTGCTTTTTGAATGCGTGCGAACTCTTCTTTGTCATAAGCCGTTGGCAGGTCAATCCAGCCCAGATAATCGGAGCCTGTTCCTGTTCCGTTGTGAAGCTGCTCGTGAGCCAGACGAATCGGTTCTGCGAAATAATCCACTTCGTGTTGATTTACAAATTGCAATGCCGTGCTATAGTCAAATGTCACTTTTTTTGCCATGATCTCAAAAACCTCCTGATTTCGGTTATATTATTTCCGCGTATTCCATTCTAAACAACTTGCCTTAAGGATACTTCAAATCCACGGGGCTGACAAGCTTGCAACTCGAACTTTGTCGTTAGAATTCAAGAAGCAAAAAGGGTAAACCGAATCCGCGGGTTGCGGTTCTGCTTACCCTTCTTATGTTATTCCGCCGGGTACGAGCAGACGTAGTCAGTAACGCTGCGTATCTCCAGTTTGAATTTGGATTCGGCAGGCACGTGGAACGTAGCTTGACCTTGAATCTCTTGCCACTCTTCTGCTCCGGGAAGCAATACTTTCAGATCTCCGGACAGAATCTCCATAATTTCACGGGAATCCGTACCGAATTCATAACTGCCTGGAAGCATGATGCCCAGAGTCACTTTGCTGCCATCCCCCAAAATAACCGTTCTGCTGGTTACCTGACCATCATAATAAATGTTGGCCTCTTTCACTACACTGACTTGATCGAATTGTGACATGCGTACCCGCTCCCCTGAAGTTAATGAAAACAAAAGGCAAACAGATCAGGGCGATAACGAGTCACCGCCCATCTCTGCGGAAATAACTTACTGCCATGGATCAGGACAGCATGATGCCCTCCCAACCATAGCAGTGCTTATGAAGCTATTACAGCAATGCTTTTACGCGGCTAACCACGTTGTCCACTGTAAAGCCATATTCTTGGATAACACGGTCGCCAGGCGCGGAAGCACCAAATGTGCTGATTCCGAGAATGTCACCTTGATCTCCAACATATTTCTCCCAGCCCATTGGATAAGCCATTTCAATCGCAAGACGAGCTTTAACATCCGGAAGAAGAACGGACTCTCTGTAAGCTTTATCTTGTTTCTCGAACAGATCCCAGCTTGGCATGCTGATTACGCGAACTTGAATGCCTTGTTCTGCAAGTGCTGCTTGAGCTTTAACAGCCAATTGCACTTCAGAACCTGTAGCGATAATTTGTGCTACCGCTTTGCCATCTTTTGCATCAGAGACAACATAAGCACCACGTTTCACGTTCTCACGTGAACCTTCAACCGTACCTTCCAGGATCGGCAGGTTTTGACGAGTGAGTACGAGTGCAACTGGATTGCTCTTGTTCTCAAGCGCGTAAGCCCAAGCAGCCGAAGTTTCATTACCGTCAGCCGGACGAATAACCGTCAGGTTAGGAATGATACGCAGGGATGCCAGTTGCTCGATTGGTTCGTGCGTAGGACCATCTTCACCAACAGCGATACTGTCGTGAGTCAGAACATACGTTACAGGCAATCCCATCAGGGCAGCCAGACGAACAGCCGGACGCAGGTAATCGGTAAATACGAAGAATGTACCTCCGAATACTTTCACACCGCTGTGCAGTGCCATACCGTTCATTGCTCCAGCCATACCGAATTCACGGATACCGAAGTAGATGTTACGGCCGGAGTAATCTTCAGGTGTGAAGTTCTCCAGGTTGTTCAAGTGAGTCATTGTGGAGCTTTCCAAGTCAGCAGATCCGCCTGTCAGTTGTGGCACGTTGTGCGCCAGACCGTTCAGAGCGTTACCGGATGCTACACGAGTGGAAAGAGCTTTGTCTGTTGCTGCATATTTAGGAAGATCACGGTCCCAACCTTCTGGAAGGTCGCCGTTAATCGCTGTTTCGAATTGAGCTGCCAGCTCAGGGAATGCTTTTTTGTACTCGGCAAATTTCTCGTCCCAAGCTTTATTAGCAGAGATACCACGATCTTTCACTTGTGCAAAGTGATCGCGAACTTCAGCTGGTACGTGGAAGTTTTCTTCGTAAACCCATTTGTAATACTCTTTAGTCAATTTGGCTTCGTCTGCACCCAGTGGAGATCCGTGAGTACCGCCGTGGCCACCTTTACCTTGTTTGTTCGGGCTACCATAACCGATAACCGTTTTAACTTCGATCAGTGTAGGACGCAGTGTATCTGCTTGACCTTCCTGAATTGCTTTTTCGATTGCAGGCAGATCATTGCCATCTTCAACGCGCAGCACTTGCCAGCCATAAGCTTCAAAACGCTTCGCGATGCTTTCGGAAGAAGACAGATCCAATTTACCATCCAACGTGATGTCATTGGAGTCGAACAACATGATCAGTTTGCCCAGGTGCAAACGTCCAGCCAGGGAAGCTGATTCATGAGATACGCCTTCCATCAAGTCACCATCACCACAGATTGCGTAAGTGTAGTGGTCAACTACGTTGAACTTGTCTTTATTGTATGTTGCGCCCAGTTGAGCTTCAGCCATCGCCATACCTACAGCCATTGCAATACCTTGACCCAGTGGGCCAGTTGTTGCATCAACACCTGCAGTATGTCCGAATTCCGGGTGACCCGGAGTTTTGCTTCCCCATTGACGGAACTGTTTCAGTTCTTCCATCGGAAGATCATATCCGCTCAGGTGCAGCAAGCTGTACAGCAACATGGAGCCATGTCCTGCAGACAGGACAAAACGGTCCCGGTTAACCCAAGTTGGGTGGTCCGGGTTATGAGTCATCGTTTTTGCAAAAAGTTGGTACCCCATTGGAGCGGAGCCCATAGGCATACCCGGATGTCCGGAATTTGCCTTCTCAATTGCATCAATCGCCAAAGTACGTACGGTAGTAATCGACAGGTTGTCGATTGTAGTGTTCTCGTCCTTTTGAATCGCTTCGTTCTTGTCAGTCATGGTTTGTCCTCCTCATGTCTTTAGATAAGTCGGGTGCGCAAGCGAATCCCTCTCATCATACAAGCAAACCGAATTTCACAATAAGTGAATCCGCTTGAGTGTTTCATTTTGACTTATTCACTTTTGTATTGTATCACTTGGCGTGAAGCTTTTCCATAACCTTCTTTTAGAAGTTCCGGAAAAATCGGTTGTTTGTGATGAATAACCCCTTGCTAATTAAGCAAAAATCGCACTATACAAGGCACTTAAACCTAAAAACAGACTTAACGAGCCTCGCAAATCCATCGCATGAAGTATAACCTTTAAGCTGAAAACCATGCATTTTTTAGATATCCATCCGTAATTCACATATAATATTCCTGAATATGGATTAGAAAGTTGGGCTGCGGTTTACTTTTCAAATGAACATGCGTCAATCATAGGAGGTCGCAATCATGCCAGATGCTGCTGCTCACCCATCCCCATCGGTAAAACACGCATTACCCTGGATATCCGGTATTTTAACGGGGATTCTGTCGGGAGTTGTCCTGGGATTTTTCCTTAAAATGATTCAGGCCTACACCGATGAACAAGTATATACTCTGCTTCTGAATATCGATTTTGTGCCTGGTCTTCCGCCAACCTTACCCGAATTCATTGAGTTTTCTTTGCACCTAATTGTGTCTGTTGCCATTGGCATCTTCTATTTGTGGTGGGTACAGCGCACAGGCCGCCCCATGTTCAAAGGAATCTTGCTTGGTGCTGTTTCGTCTCTGCTCTACATCCCACTCTCTCAACTATCTTCGCGTGTGCCAGACCTGTACGATGTGGCAGCCATCCTCTACTGGTTTGCAGGGCATCTGCTGTTTGGTATTGTGCTTGGCTTGTGCGGAAAGTATATGAATGCTAAAAAAGCGACTCCCACTTCGTAAACGAATTGGGGTCGCCTTTTTGTTAGTCTATTCCATGGTTCCGAATCAACCTTGCGCAGTATTAAAGCATAAGCTTAAAATACGACGGTTTTATTTTCATGAACGAGAACTCGATCTTCGACATGCCATTTCACGGCACGTGCAAGCACAACACGCTCAATGGTACGTCCAATACGCTTCAGCTCGGTTACATCGTCCCCGTGGCTTACACGCTGCACATCCTGTTCAATAATCGGGCCGCCATCCAGTTCTTCCGTAACATAGTGCGCTGTCGCACCGATAATTTTGACACCACGGTTGTACGCTTGCGCATACGGTTTACCGCCCACGAAGGCTGGCAGGAACGAATGGTGGATGTTAATGATTCGATTGCGGTAGTGCTCAATGAACATTGGAGAGATAATCTGCATGTAACGAGCAAGAATGATCACATCCACATCATTGCCGATGACGTCCAGTTGACGCTGTTCCGCTTCTTTCTTCGTATCTGCTGTAACCGGAATATGATGATAAGGAATGCCGAATGATTCTACATAGTCCTTCATGTCCAGATGATTGCTGACCACAAGCGCAATATCGGCATCCAGGTCGCCTGCCTGCCATTGCCACAACAATTCAACCAGACAATGATCTTCTTTGGATACAAAGATAGCCAGTTTCTTCTTACGGCTAACCGCAGATAGCGTCCATTCCATTTGGAAACGGCTTGCCACTTCTGCAAAATCAGCTTCCAGTTTCGGCAGGTTGATTAACAACTGCGGAAGATCGAACTCAATCCGCATAAAGAACATGCCGCCAGCAGGGTCCATTGTATATTGGTCCGACTGAACAATGTTTGCACCATGCTGGTGCAGGAAATGAGACACGGCAGCAACAATTCCTGGACCATCTGGACAGGAAATGAGCATGCGCGCACGATCGGCGCGGTTTTTAGAATCAGGGCGTACTTGTTTAGCATGGATCTCCATCGGGTTATTCTTCCTCCTTCAATTAAGCCATGACCTGCGGGGGTTAACCCGCAAGCCAGGCAATCAAGCGATGATTCAGTTGCTCTTCATTCAAATGCGGGAACAGTGCAGCTTCAGCCACCATGTCATAGAGGCGTTCCAGCGGTTCGCGCGGATCTGCCTTTTTGGCTTTGGCGTCATTCTTGAGCAATGTCCATACATCCAGAATATACGAACGGGACTCAATCTCTTTACCTTTGAAAAAGTGTTGCAGCTGTTCTACTTCTGTCAGGAATTCCTGGCCGAATCGACCTGCAACATCCCCACGCAGCAGCGCAATCTCCACTTCATACATTGGACGCTGTGTCTTGGCCTCTTTGCCAATCCAAGGTGTCTCCAGAATAAATGGACGTCCTTGAAGCTTCTCATGGTTCACGATGCGGTTAATCGCCTCAAAGCCGATCCATCCAGAGCCGATCGGTGTATGACGGTCCTTGTGCGCACCCACAGCATTCTTACTATCATTAATATGCATTACGGCAACGCGGTCAAGTCCTACCGTACGATCGAATTGTTCAAGTACACCATCAAAATCATTAACGATATCATATCCGGCATCATGTATGTGACATGTATCCATACACACAGTCAGGCGCTCGTTATATGTTACTTTCTCGATAATCTGAGCGATCTCTTCGAAACTGCGACCCATCTCCGTACCTTTGCCAGCCATGGTCTCCAGAGCGATGTTCACATCCGTGTCTTTCACACCCTCCAGCACTTCATTCAATCCTTCTGCGATCCGTCCGATCCCATAGTGGGCATCTTTGTCTGTAAATGCGCCGGGATGCAATACGATGTTCTTCACACCAATGGCATGTGTCCGACGAATCTCTTCCTGAAGGAAATCTACAGCCAGTCTAAACGTGTTTTCTTTGTATGAGCCAAGATTAACAATGTACGGTGCATGGACAACGATATCTTCCATTCCACCCTCTTGCATGGCAACCTTGCCTTCTTCAATATACATGGACTCAATTGGCTTGCGACGTGTATTCTGTGGTGCACCCGTATATATCATAAACGAACTGGAACCGTACGAAGACGCTTCCTTCGTTGCACTCAATAATCCCTTGTCCGAAAAGGACACGTGGGAGCCGATTTTCAGCATTATTGATCCCCCTTAATCTGAATTATCCCTTATTCTAACGCGATTATCGAAATAAATCTAGAAATGCGCTATAATTCGGGATAGAGGCTATTTTTGGCAGCTAATATGTGGAACATGGTGGGCGGAATCCGTCTTTCCGTGAAAATCAATGAACCGAGGTGACTCCGCAATGATTTTCGACTCCTACGCGATGATACTGACCAGCAGTTCCCCCAGCAATTGGTTTATGAATACGATCGCATTCTGGACTTTTTTATTGCTTGGCAGCATGTGTATCGGTGGTTTTTTTATGATGCGCAAGTTTTTGAAAGTGCTACCAAAAGCGGACGGAAGGTCCAAACTGGATTGGCAGAATTATTGGGTTGAAGCCAGCCGTCATTTATGGACTGATGAAGCCAAAGCTTTTTTGGATCAACTTGTGGAGCCTGTACCTGGGCCGTTTCGTGACATCGCCAAACATTCCATTGCTGCAGAGATTGGTAAAATTGCAGTTGAGGACAACGCCACGGAAGTCTCGAGAGATCATTGCATCAAAGGATACATTATTGCCACACCGAAGCGGGATAATAAGTTTCTGGTGAAATTTTTGGAGAAAAACAAAATCGATTACTCTCCTTATCAACACTTGATTAAATAAATTACAAAGATAAGTTAAGTCATATATGGATTTGGTTAATTAGATACAGATATGCTCCGTCAGGTAAGTCGTTCCCAACAGGCATTACTTACCGTCCGGGGCTGTTTGTCGATTCATGGGTATACGTCAGCGCAGTGAAAGTACAGAGAGGATGTTCGATATGAAAATTGCCATTTGTGGAGGTACCGGGTTTGTGGGAGGAGCACTTGTGGATTACTGGCTGCAAGCCGGACACCATGTGAAAGTCATTACACGTAAACTGCCTGACTTGCATAATCCAAGTAACAATCTTACATATATATCGTGGGAGCAAGTCGAAGAACAACCGCAATTGATAGAAGGTGTGGATGCGCTCGTTAACCTTGCCGGAGAAACGTTGAACCAACGCTGGACAACCAAGGCGAAGCTGGAGATTGTTGAATCCAGAGTCACGACTGTCGCCCGGGTAGCCCGATTGGTGGAATCACTGGAGCAAAAACCGGAAGTGGTCGTTCAAGCTTCTGCCATGGCCATCTATGGCACCTCCCCTTCCGAAACGTTTGATGAGAGCAGTCCGCAAAAGTCCATGAATTTCCCTTCCCGTGTCTCCGAACAATGGGAAGTTGCTGCAGATGCAATCAAAAATGTGAGACTTGTTAAAATTCGGGTTAGCTTGGTACTCGGACATAAAAAAGGTGCATTTCCATTAATGAAACTGCCTTATATGCTGGGTGTTGGCGGCAAGATTGGCAGTGGCAAGCAATGGACCAGCTGGATTCACATTATGGATATCGTCAGACTGATTGACTTCACTATTCAGAACAAACAGATTTCCGGGCCTGTGAATGCTTCCACACCAAATCCCGTTACCAATGATGAATTCGGTCGCACGGTGGGCAAGGTGTATCATCGCCCTCACTGGTTCCCCGTGCCCAGCTTCCTGATTAAAACCTTGGTCGGAGAACTATCCGTTGTCGTGCTTCAGGGGCAGAGAGTCATTCCGCAAAAAGCACTCGACCACGGATTCCAGTTCACCTTCCCCACATTGACTCAGGCTCTTGAAGATCTGAAGCACCGTGGCTTATCGGACTGATTGAACCACGGGAATGAACCATAGCTTATCCAACCGACCGATAGGTGTAAACAGATTCAGCCAGGGTAAATGTATCTCCATCCGCCAATGGATACTCCTTGTAAGGAGCAAGAATATTGCCCTGAAGAACGGTTCCATTGACGGAACCCAAGTCCTTAATCACATAGCCCGATTTGTTCCTGCTCAATTCCACATGAGCACGGGACACGCCGGTCGCTGTATCCACCCACTGAACCATGTCCACTGATCTTCCGATTACAAAAGACGCTCCCTGCACATCCATCCGTTCATGTTGGTCACTGCTTCCGGATCTTCGTTCAAGATAATAAGACGCCATCACTGGGCCTTCCCCTGTAAAGTTACCTTTATCCAGATTCTGCAAGTTCACGGTTGCTTCAGCAACTGTATCATGTCGGATTAACTCCGAAGTTGAATCTACTGTTCTATCCTGGTGTTGAACGAATGTTGGTTCGGAATGTTCAGTGGTCATATGCAGATTTTGAAAACGGGAATGCGCACTACCTTCTGAATCGGATTCAACCGCTTGGTTTACACGTTCCTCAGACCTATCAGCTGTATTCCAGCGCCAACTCTCCTGAAATAGTTCCTCTTCAGCTTCCGTTTGCTTGTCTTTGTTCTTGCCTAGGCTGAATGAAAAAGAGCGCTTATTCACAGCATCATTCTGAGGGCTCCCCTTACGCTTCCACGTCCATCCTGCTACACCAAGCAAACCAAGGCTTAGTAACGCCGATATGATCATCTGTGTCTGCCCAGGTTGCTCCATGTATACGAATCTCCATACCAATGCCATGGCCACCATGCAGCCCAGTATGATATAGGTTACTTTGGAAGATCCAGACTTCTCCTCCACGTCCATATCAACACGCTCTAACGACGAATCATACGGGTTACTTGGTCCCTGATCCACGCTTCTTGAGCCCGCCAATGAAGATTGTCCAGATGGGCGTCTGCCTGGAAAGGTTCGGGATCTCACCGGAATATCTTCAACCTCAGAAGCACTCATTTTCTGCGGCTGACGGAAATTTAGCTGTGGCTCCACAGAAGCATTTTGAATGGGAGCACCGGGTTGATATGGCCGAGAATGACCAGTAAACGGCGTGTTATCCCGCTCAGAAATCGATGAATGAAGATTGCCTCTTGGATCATCCACTGTGTCCGACGTTCTGGATGAGAGAAATGCTGCGCTTCCTCCACTCTCTTGCTCGTCAGCGTATAACTCCAGCAAAAGCTCTCGCAACTGTCTGATATCCCAGTGTTCATTGTCGCATAGTTGCAGAACACGTTGAATGCCTTCTCCCTGCAGTTCCTGTACATGGGCCATCAACCTGATCACTAGCTCTCGGAATTGCTGGGGCGTCGAATCAACTTCAATCGTATCCATAATCGGTACATATACCATCCCAAGTTCACCCTGTTCAAATGAACCATTAATGAACAAGTACTCCTCCTGAATCAATAATTTACGAGGTTCCAGCATATATTGTCGGCATTCCGTGAAGGCATCGGCCAGTTGGAATAACAGACCGTACAGAACACGCAATTGAATTTTGCTTGACTTTAACATCTGGGATAACATCTTGTAGCCTGATATGTCATACTGCAAAGTTACATTTCGATCCACTTCACGAATATGTACAGGAAGAAGGCGCGGTATCTGATTAGAGGACAACATCCCCATCTGTACCCGGCTCAATTCCTCCATTCGTAACCCGTCTGCTTTCTCCAAAACCATAAACGCCCCGCCATTACGGATAAAATCTCTCGTTAATCCATACATGCCAATCCTCTCTTTCCATTGTTATATAGGATCAACTAAAGAAAGTTACACTGGGTACTTCGATGACGGAACAACCTTCCGATCGCTGTTATCCCCAGATTTCTTGATTCCCTTCTATAAAGGGGGAAATCCGGGGATAAAGGCGAGCGCTCCGCTTCTTCAGGTTTTTTCCGCCCTCTCCGTTCTCGTGTAAAAATTTTAGTTGATATAAGTTGAGTTACAATATGTTACACTTTGCCACTCCAATTGCAGTGCCATCTTCTATCACTGTTATCCTCAGATTTTCTCTACTCCTTCACTTAAGGGAAAAGTCCTGAGATAAGGACCGTGATAAATCCAGGTAACACCGCCAGCATAAACGGAAACTTCAATGTCTTCTCTTTGTTTACCAGCTTGACCGAACCGAGCATGAAGAACCCTGCAAGACTACCTGCCATACCTCGAATTCGTTTCGCTGAATCTTTACGGAATAGAAGTATCACTAGACCAATTGCTCCCGCATACAAAACGGAGTAAATAATGACATGAATGCCAAAAGCGAGTCCAGTCCATGCCCCAATCCCACCAAACAATTTCACATCTCCTGCTCCTACCGCTCCAATTGCATACATCAAGAATAAAATACCAAAACCTGCTGCAAATCCAGCGGCTGAGAACAAGAAACCATCCCAACCTCCCCATATGATGTGGGCCAATACGCCTGCAACAGTCACGGGTAAAGTCAATCGATTTGGAATTTTCATTGAACGAATATCTGTAATAAAAGCTGCAATTACGTATATACCACAGGCAATGTAAAACCACTCCATCTCCATCATCTCCTTCCTTATTTTCTGGAGGCCACGGTAAACGTAGTCTCCGTTTTGACACCGTCACCTGTCTCGACAACAAAACTCCATGTTCCTTCTGTTGTCCGAGTACCAACAAACCAGTTCCATTCAATAATTCCATTCTCATCTGCGGTCGCCCAACCGATGTGCTTTGCAGAACTTTCACCTGACTTGTAAAATATCGTTAAGTTGGCTGTCGCTCCTGGTTCTACCTTCACCTTGATCGTTGCATTGTTACCTATGTAAGCCGGGTCAGGCTTCGATAGTACAGTTGCTGAACCCGCAGTATCCTCGTCCCCTCCGCTACCATCTGATCCTTCTCCTGTATCACCAATCCATACCCGTTCTGCCGCAGCAGCCTGAATCCGTAGCGGTTTGCTGAGAAAGGGCACCTTTACCGGTAATTCATAACTTAGTTCAAGCCTGAAATATGGATTGGTTTTGTTTTTGAGATCTGGTATCGAAATACCATTCACATGAACACGTTCCATATCCAGCAGAGTTGGCTCTATGAAGGGTTGTAGCAACGGTTTGACTGTCGGATCAAGCACAGCTTCTAACACAGATGTCTTGATCTCCTGTAGTGGCTGTTCACCACTGACCGCTGCTGAACGCACCCAATCACTTAATGGCTCGGGCAGAGAAGAAGCATAACCTTCTGCCCATTCTGTCAAAGACAGCTCCGGTATCTTCCAGCCTCCTCCCGAGCCCTCACCGCCAGCGGAATCAGAAGGTGTGAACACAAGGGATACCGGATATATTTTCGTTGATAACTGCTTCACCGCTTCACCCGCCGTGCTCTGTAACGCCGTGGAGATTAGAGTCATTTGCACAATGAAGATGAGAAACATGATAAAGAATAGAAAGACAGGTAACACCAGTGAAGCTTCCAGAACCATGCTGCCCTGTTCCTTGTTCGGAGAACATATCTGCTTATTCAGAGACTTCAATCGTTGCAATCTAATTATTCGTGTTAAACGAATCTGCAATTGTGAGCATTCTTTTTCATATCGTTGCTGCTTATCCATAATCCCTCCACCGAAACAATCCCGATCATTCAATAGGAATAATCCGCCTTCCGCTCAATGAAAAATCGTCCACCTTCAACTTGATCCGCACTCCCCATAACTGCACCTATGCTTCTAACCACCCCAGGCAAAAACCACAACTTGATGCTACTGCGCATGTTACCCGAAGCATATGTCTGTTTCTCATCTGGATTCACACCGGTATTCAATCGGATCAGAGCCAGCATTCTGGACATTTTGCGTTCATTGTTACTATGCATCAAGAGAAACAATCGGAGATGGTCCCTGTACGGCAGTTTGACTTTGATATACTTGGACAATTCCACACTGCCCTCTTTCGCCAGTTTCACCATATCCGCGATAGCGTTTGTAATCCCGTATAAGATTGCCGCAGATAACACGAGAAGAGGATTTCCTAGCTTACTGTGCTCAATTAACCCTTCTGCTGTCCGAATAGCCAGTCGCATCCCAAAGATCTCTGCATATGCCGCAGCGATGTTGCCCGAAGGGTTATGAAACCCGTAAACGATATACTCTAGTTCCTGATTCTCCAGTTTAAAAACATCACCAGCATCTCCACCTTCAGTCCAGGTAAATAGCTGCCCAAAATCCATGGAGTTGAAATAGGCTAAAGCATATTCATTCTGAAATAATTCGTCGCCAAGACTGTCCAGTAGACCGGACATCCCGCCAAACAAACTGTCCATACCCTTCATGGCTTCGCTACCAGAGTCATAGGGATCATCCGCAATCTCTGCCTTTTTGGCATCCTCACGACTAGCCTCGTTAAAAGCAATATTAGTGTTGTAATATTCCTCCAACTGCTTGAAAGCGTCCATAGATCCGGAACTTCCATTCTGAATCTGCGACAAGATTCGTTTGACTTCCTTCAATTTGCCTTTGGATTCTTTGTCATTCGCTTTGCGCTGGGCATCCGACCCACGACCACTCTCCAGCTGTTGCTTACTCTGTTGGATGAGGTTGGCAGGACCGTTACGCACATAGGTGTCCATGTATCGTTCCGTAATCTGACTTGCCTGTCTGACCGCGGGTTTAATCGGAACCCCACTCATGCCCGTAACGCTGCGAAGCTGATTATTCAACTCCATGTTGTCTCTTCTGACGTTGCCGAAGTCCGAATTCTGTGAAACCACACGTGCCTTCAACTGATCAAATAGGCTATCTGCCCTCACAAGCTCCGAAGCAAGAGAACGTGTGCTTTTGGCTTCACTGCCTGATCCAGTAGATGCAGGACTCGTCCCAGGCAGATTCGAATTGCCCACGTTGTCGTAGCTGGCATTCTGTGAACGGTTCTCCCCCTCCGCAATCACACGTTTCATTTCCTCATTAATCTTCCGTGCTTCTTCGATCTTGGACTGTGCTTCCTCCAGCTTCGTTTGATGGGCCTGTAAAGCGGGCTGAATGATCATGCTGATGCCTGTCACCACATTACTCACACCAGTCCGATAACGAGCCAGTTCCAATATGTATTGTTGCTCTCTGAACGGCAAACCCTCATCTGCCCGTTGCTTGTTCAGATAATCTGCATAACGTGCCGCTGCCTCAGCAGCTGTCTCTGGTGTTTCTTCCAGCATTTCTTCATAGATCGGCTGTGAAGGCGGATCCATGATCAACTTTGGAAGATTCTTCAGCTTCTCCGCGGACTCCGTCTGATTGACAATGGCTTCGTCCAGCAATTCTTCACGTTTGTCATATAACTTTTGTAATTTTTTCAGCAAGTCTACCGTGTGCGCTGCTTCCTTCATCTCGTCCGACATCGGTTTGAACCGATTGATCACTTCAAGGGTAAAATCAACCGGAGCCCGATACTTCATATCCTCCTGAATCTGGCGATTGAAAATATCGTATCTGCCCAGTTCACGCTCCATGCTCAGCGAAGTTGTATCCCACTGGATATCCAGAATAGGGAATCCATCTTTTACGGATGAAGGCTTCACACTATCGTTCAGCACTTTGGCCATAATCGCATCCCCACTACTGTCGCCATACCCAAATAAACCATACTCTCGGAGTGATGTGTCATAGGCGGACATAACGGACCTCATTGCAGCATGTGTCATTCGTTCAGTCTGCACCTTGAATGCCGCAATACGAGCGTAATCAATGAATATAGCTACAAACATATAAACTCCAGCCAATATTAATATTAAAAAAAGGGTTACGGCCCCCAACTCACCGTCTTTTTTTCTAAACAGCTCTGCCCTCCTCCTTTTCTCACTTTTTGCTTTTGCCAAAATGCTGCACAACCTGTCCCGCTTCCGCAGCAGTACTCGCGGCTTCTCCGCCTTTGCCTTTAAACTTGGCTGCATAATAACGGACCAGATCGACCGTTCGAATGAATTCCACCGGTTCAACAACTGCGGATGATCCTTGAGTCAGTACACGGTTACCTGAATCGAACAAAAAAGAAGGAAGAGGCAAAGAAATTACCTGGTCCAGCTTGGTTGTTACTTTCCGCTGAATCAGAGAATTCTGATACTCAATTGTTCCTTTCATAGCTGAGGGCATATGTTGCACCGCTTGTGCTAATTTCTGTTCCGAGAGACTTCCGCCTTCACCAGCAGGTATAGAAACACTAACCTGATTATCCGCTCCCGCCCAGCCAAACAGCGCTCCAAGCATACGATCATCCGTCAGTCTCCAGTACAGATTGTCATGTTCTCCAGCGACAAATTCACCCGTCATCGCCTGCTTGTTGCTGTTGTCCCAGCTATATGCTGCACGTTCGGAAGCTGCATAGGCGTGTTGATTCAGAAATGTCTTTTGATACATGTACATGGTAAAGAAGAGCAACAATACAAGAATAAACAGTACGACAGGGAAGATCAGGGAGGCTTCAACGGTGAAGCTCCCTTCTTCCTTCTTCAGCCTGTTAACCCGGGAAAAATTCATTACTTTTTGTATCCACTTTGCTAAGAAGAGACTTGATTAGTGCCGTTATTTGGTCTTTAAATATCAAAGCAATAATGATAATAACGCCGATAATCAGAATCAGCTCCAACGTGCCGAGTCCGTCCTCTTCCTTCCAAAATGCGTTCACCTTGTTTTTCAATACTTCCATCATCCCAATTCCTCCTACATATTCATCATCATAAAAGCAGGTGCCCCGATCATGACTACAATCGTAAAAAAGATTAGCACCATCGGAAACACCAGTTTAGAAGAAGCCTGTTCTCCCTTCGCCCGACTAACAGCCTTGCGTTTCTCCCACAACACATGTGACAGATCCCGCAGCGCCAATACAAAGTCACCTCCCCCACGCCGGAAATTTAGCAGGACCGTCGTCGTAAAAATCGTCACTTCCTGCACACCACAACGGCGGCTGAACTGTTCAAATGATTGTTGAAACGAATAACCGTTATTCCAATCCCCCACGGTCTTTCTGAGTTCGTTGTACAGCGGATGATCCCGTTCCCCTTGGCTTGTCACACAGTGAACGATGGCACGCTGAACGGTCTCCCCAGCGCCCACCAGCAGAACAATTCGGTTCAGCAGCTCGGGCAGCTCCATGAGGATGTCCTGATCTCTCCGCTGAACCTTGGTATTGAGGTCTTTATAAAGTGCAAAAGGTAAAGCTATACCCAACGCGAGTCCACCCACCATGCCTCCGATACCCATATCTCCAACGAGTGTTAACAGACAACCTACCAGCAACATGAGCCACGTATAAGTCAACATTTCAGCGCAATAAAGCATCGTTTTCTCTCCACTGTGCTGTATGCCATACATTTTCTGAATGGCATGTTGCATCCGAAACATGAGCACAGGCAATCTGCGTCCAATCTCGAACTTGTCCAGTACAAATAGGAACGGGCCATGCAATTTCTTCAGTCGTAATCCTTCCATATTCAGCTTGCGCAGATGCCGGTAGGTCTGTCCCCGGGTTCGATCCAGCACCAGCCATCCCGCTCCGAGCATCCCTGCAACTATAACGGGAAGCAGCATCGTTTCAGCTCCTTATACTTTGATATCCATAATTCGAGTAACCCATAGATAACAGCAGGCCAGTACTGCCAATGCACCACTAGAGATGAGATACCCCATCCCGCTATATAGTGGCTCCATAAAATCCTTGGCGGTCAGATTGAGGAATATCAGAAAAATAAATGGAGCGGCAAACATCACCTTTGATTCGAACTTTTTCTGCGATACCGCGACCATAATATCCTGCTGAATGTCCAGCTTCTCACCAATCACCGCAGAGGTACGACGCACAACCTCAACCAGATCCCCGCCAGTTCGTTTGCACGTAATGAACACATCTGCAAAATTCGTAATATCTTCAATCTGCGCCCGATCCGAAAAATCCTGTAGTGCCTCTTCGATTGGTTGTCCATACTCCATCCGTGTCCGCAATATCGTGAACTCACGAATCAGATCGGTATCCGCTTCCGGGTTCAACATCCGCAGATCCTCTACGGATTCCTTGAATCCATTTTCCACCGATTTTCCTGCGGCCAGTGCCGAAGACAATGCATATAACGCTTGCTTAAAATGTAAACTGAGTGTCATTCTTTTTCGTTCCAACAGCACTTTAGTCCAATGTTTTGGTACCCATATGCAACCCGCAGCCAAGATCGCTCCAGCCAACCAATGATGGTAGAACAGAATTCCGATGCCAAAAAACAGCAGACCACTAATCAGCATACAGACCATTCGTTGTCTCCGGGAAAGCGTATATACGGTGTAATCCGTCAACATCTGTCTGGCTTCACCCAACAGTAATCACCTTCCAATGGCTTTAATTCACGTTGTTATCTGATGAATCTGATTCAACACTATATTGTTCTATGTATTCATCCAGCCAGTCCCCGAGCCCAGCCATCTGAATTTTATCCACCTGATTCAACTTTCCAACCTGTACTAACCCGCCAATAATTTTGCCTTCACGCTCTTCTTGTTCCTGGAAACGAAACAGTGGATTCAGCAAAACCTCACCGTTCTGCATACCGATCACTTCACTGATTTCTGTCACCCGCCGTGAGCGGTCCCTTAACCGGGATAAATGTACAAATATATCGATTGCGGAACTAATCTGTTGTCGTACAACCGCAATGGGAAGATCCGCACCGCTGAGCACCATCGTTTCGAGTCTGCTGATCATATCCGAAATGGTATTCGCATGCCCTGTAGACAAGCTCCCATCGTGCCCTGTGTTCATGGCCTGTAACATATCCAACGCTTCCGCGCCCCTTACTTCGCCAATGACAATCCGGTTCGGACGCATCCGTAAGGAAGACTTGATCAGATCACGAATGGAGATTTGCCCTTTGCCCTCGGTATTCGCATTCCGTGTCTCCAGTGACACCAGATTCGGTACCGTTACAATCTGCAGTTCAGCCGAATCCTCAATCGTTATAATCCGCTCATCGGCAGGGATGAATTGGGATAAGGCGTTCAGAAAGGTCGTTTTCCCCGAGCCAGTCCCACCTCCAATGAAGATGTTGTATTTGCTCCGTACCAACTGTTGCAGCAGTTCTGCGGCTTCTTCATGCAAGGCTCCCTTATCAATCAGATCAGACATCTTCATCGGCTCACTCGGAAATTTACGAATCGTCATCGTAGGGCCTTTCAAGGCAATGGGAGGCAACACGATATTGACCCGCGAACCATCCTTTAACCGGGCATCCACGATTGGAGAAGACTCATTCACAATCCGGTTTACTCCGGACACAATCATCTGAATGATATCCTCGAGCCGTTCCCTGGACTCAAATTCTAGGGTGATCTGGCTGACTTCACCTTCCTGCTCCACAAAAATCTCCTTATGACTATTGATCATAATCTCCGTAATATCGGGATGATCCACGAGCGGCTGCAGAATATCCAATCCACGAAAGGAGTCAAACAATCGCTGTACCAGCGTATGACGTTCTCCGGAGGTCAGATCATCCAGCTTCGGATCAGTGAGAACTTTACATTCTATCCCCTGCCACAGTTCATCGTCTCCAGCCGAAGAGGTTAAATCCAGGCCTGCCCTGACCTCCCTGCGCATGATCTGAAACTGTTCTTCACGATCCAGTATTCGATTGGATGACTCCGTCATAACGCCCACCGATCCTGCTTCTGAATTCGCCCCGTCTGCTTCAATTCTTCTTCGCCATCTTGTACCAGCATGGCACATAATCTTTTCACTTCGCGCTGGAAGATCGGAGAACTAAGCATGACTTCCTCCTGACTAAGTTGCTTCCATGAAGGAATATAGGGCAACACCGCATCCAGATGCAGATCAGGCCGTGGAAGTGCATTGACGACATTGTCCCGATATTTGTTAACCACAAAGCGTGAACCGTTCAGCACACTTTCGTACAGATCCGGCTTCGTACGCTCAGCATGCTGTAACCATTGTCCCCATCGATGCATGGCAGATATATCATCCTCAACCAGCCAGACAAATGCGTCTGCTGCACCCAGCACCCCTTCACTGCGCCCATCCCAACCGGAATCGCCATCAAGAACCAGCACATCATATTGTCCGCAATCCGTTAAATAACGAAGCAGATTCGACGTATCCTCACGAGTCATCTGCAACAGTTCTTTCCGATTCGATAATGGCCAGAATACATCAGACTTCAACGCTTCATGCCGGATCACATATCCATCCACAGCCTTGGCTTGCACCTGTAGCTGCTTGCCCGATTCCTTTCTGCCCACCTTCAGATCGTAAAGCAGGCGTGACAACCCCGTCTCCGCATCCGGGTGGCGTTGCCCACTTCTAGAAAATCCCTTCTCCAGAAACGGGAGCGTGCTATCCAGCGTCTCCAGATTCAGATAGAGGACAGCATAACCTGCGAGCCCCAACTGCTTCGCCATGTGCAGGGCCACTGCCGTTTTACCACTTCCACCCGAAGCGGACAATACACCAATAGAGAGGGTTTCCTGCCCCGGACGATGCATCTTCTTGCGGCGCGGCTGCCGGCAAGCATTCATCACAGCTTCCAGTAACGTAGGCAAGGGTTGGTATTTCATCAGCCGCTTCGCCTCGTCCACCTCGTCCATCCCTTCACTCAGCATTAGCCAAGGTACACCCGATGCTTCTCCGCCGTTACTCAACCAGTTGTTCAGGAATTCCGGTTCCGCAACGACCAGATCCGGCATCTCCCGACCTTCCTGCTGCTCGTTCATGTGATCTCTGAACGAATCCCATTGGGAGAAGGCCGTAAAACGCACTTGGAAACCTGACGAACTTCCCTGTACATAATCAAGCCAGGCACTGATATAATCTCTGTCTTTGGAAACCAATACTGCCTTTAGTACAATCAATTTCTCCTTCCCTCCCTGCAAAAAAAGCACAAAAAAGCACCGTCCAGTAACCGCATGAACATGCAGTATATGGACGGTGCTTCCGTCACGTGCTATGAATGTATGGATAATATAGCATACAATTTCTGGTGGAGCAAGGGATTTATTCTAACCATTTTTCCCTTAAGAGTGATAGGGTGAATCGAACTCAATAATGTTACGGTCAGGATCAAGTACAAAAATCTGTGCGAATCCAGCTACACTCTCAGGTCTCGCTTCATACTCAATTCCCTGCTGCTCCAGCCAGGCTATAGTCCCTGAATAACTGGTGACCCAGATCGCAAAGTGGCCGTCTGTTGTATCAATACCAGCCTCGCGTAGCGTGTGACCTTCCGGGTGCTGAAGCAGATGAAGCTGCTGGCTGCCGATAGCGTACCATGTACCCGTGGAGCGGAAGGCTGGGCGTTCAATCTCCTGCATGCCCAGTAACCCCGAGTAGAACTTCTTCGCGATTTCCAGATCACGAACAGCCAGACTAACATGGTGGATGTGTGCATATTCAATCATCTTTTATATCCCCCTCTCTAATTAAATATGACTATACTATAACACCTTGAACCCTGACCATAATCTCCATTAAAAAGAAAAGCACCCCTGAACCCAATCCGGTAAACCTCACGGCTCACACAGATCTAGTTCAGAGGTGCCCTGCAAACGGCATACATTGATGCTCGCTTACCGCATTAAATCATCTTCAGCACATTTGGCATAACCAAATTATTTTGCACTATCCAATGCTTCTTGTGGAATCTTGATCTCTTCCACTTGATCGTGGTTAGAAAATGTACTCGTCATCTTCATGTCCATCGTCATTTTCTGTCCATTCTGTTCCATCTCCATGACCATGTTGACGTCCGTACTTGCAGGCAGGTAGGTTTCTTTGTTGATCATATATTTCATCTTCATGCTGGTGATATTCATCTGATCAAGCATGGCTTGCATCTGGGCATCCGATCCGTTTTGCTCCATCACGGCTTTGGCCAGTTCCTTCACGTTATCACCGGATACGTCAGCGTTAATCACATAATTGTCGCCTTCTTCGGTCACTTCAGTATCTTCTTCGATCTTTTTGAATTGCTCCAATTCACCTTCGGGATTCATGCTTGCTTTCATCTGCTCAATCAGTTCACTCGTTTGAGCCTCAGGAATCGCAACCCATTGCTCCCCAACTTGAGAGTAGATTTTATCCGAAGTAATATACTGCTTTACGTTCTGCGCTTCCTGTCCCGACATTTCCATATTCATCTCTTGATAGATCATCATTGGATCTTTGATAATATCCATCTTGAGCGATGTTTTAACCTGTTGATCCTGGGACTGTTCACCAGCATCCAGATTCAGATTCTGATCAATGTTGGCTTCAGTTGTGAAGCTTTTCATTTCTTTCGTAGCTGCATTGGTTTTGGTAATCAACTCGTCCAGGGTAGGGATCTTTGTTTCCTGCTCTGCAGGTGTATTGCCCTCGTTAGACGTTTCGTTGTTAGTCGCTGGCGGCGTTGCCGTATTATCTGTGTCGTTACTGCATGCTGCCAAGCTCACTGCTAATAATGCCCCGATAAATATTGTAGTCCACTTCTTCAAGTTGTTGTCCTCCCAAAATAGATATGATCTGTAGTGATTACCCAATAATTCCCGTTATTAATCACAAAAACCGATCTTTGATCTCCGGTGTAGGCAACATGCACGCTTCATCTTTGCCAAACCAACGATAGCGGTTGCGTGCAACCCAGTTGTAGACTGCATTACGAATAAATTTCGGTATGATCATAAACACATATAACAATGGATAAGGAAACTTCAGACCTTTAGCCAATCGCAGTGCGGCGGTTGAACGTGTATAGTATGTTCCATTTTCAATCAGAACAAAGGTGTCCATACTATCTGTCGACAAATTGCCTTTCTCCAGCAATTCCTTGGCTACATCCGATTGGAGCGAAGCAAAATGATATTTCCCTTCCGGGTCACGCTTAATAATCCACTTGGTTAAGCCCTGGCAGAAGTGACAGACGCCATCCACCAGTACGATGGGATGTCCCTGATGCACATCCGTTTGGTTTGCTGTCATATTGGCTGCCTCCTATTGTTGCGGTTAGAGTAACTTACCCAATATGGGCCATCTTGTTCACTAATTCTAAATTTATTTCTTCTAGAGGTAGTTCAAAAAGTCCGCTTTTGATTACGAAGGATGCCTGGTGGCATCATCAGCATCGAATATGGAATTCAGCCGAAATGTCCGTTGCTCACGTAGTTTTCCCTACGCTCCGCTACTCCATTTCTAGCTTCATCCCATCTTCTCGTACTGAAAACCGCTCTTTTTGAACACGCATTAATGGAAAATATAAAGAAAAAGAGCGCAGGCATTGTGCCCACGCTCGTATCTGTCCGACAATTACTCCGTAACTGCCTTTTCCATCCATTGGTCGTCGATCATCTGTTGATGCAGGTCACTTGCCCACTGGTCCATACATTTGCAAATGAAATCTTTGCGACATACTGGACAAGGGGTTTTCTGCAGACGGCTGATATTGGTCATCTTCCATTCCGGGGAACGGGAGTAGAATACACGGCATTTTGTACCGTCTACCAAATTCATTTTGAATTCATACAATCCGTCTTCCTTGTTACCATAAGCTAATTCTAAATCTGCAATACGCGGTCTATAAGACATGGATATCACCTGTTTAATTCAAATTTGGTTCATGCAATGACACTACTCAGTACTAAGTTATATTAAAGAAAATTCAGGTCAATGTCAACTCGCGCATGTCTACCCGCCAAACAGAATATCCAGAATCGTCCCTACCTGCCCTTGTTTTTTACCTTTCAAGACATCTGGATCAAAAACTTCAACATACCCGCAGGAAGCACAGCCCACAAACAGGTAGTGGTTATGCTGAATATCGAACACCTTGCTCAGGCCTGCTCCTGACATGGAAATTTCCTTAATGTTACAATCTGTGCTCCTGCATTTCGTACATACAAATCGCCGCTCGATCATCTCTTCAATACTCATCTTCGTTCCCCCTTTATGGAATGTGTAGCATGAAGTGGGAGTGCAATTATGTAAAATAGTACGCGATCTGGCATGGAATATCCTGCATCATGTCCAATATTTAATCAACACAAAACCCTGCCGATTGCCAGCAGGGCTTTGTACTTGAACATCAGGTATCCAGGATACCCTGCTCTATATGTTCCCCGTTACTTACAGGAAGTCAAATCTCAGACTACGTTTAATACAACATCAATGTTGCCGCGTGTTGCTTTGGAATACGGACAGAAATCATGCGCCTTGCGGGCCAGATCTTCGGCTTGACTGTGATCCACACCAGGCATACTCACGTCCAGACGAACAGATAATTGGAAACCGTCATCCGCAGGGTCTTTACCAATGGATACGTTACTTGTTACTACCACATTCTCCAATTTCACGCCCGCTTTGCGTGCTACATTGGCAAGAGCACTTTCATAACAGGCGCCATATCCAGCTGCAAAGAGTTGCTCAGGGTTGGTACCTTCACCACCGGAACCACCAAGCTCTTTGGGCATTTTCAGATCATGCTTGAGCACGCCATCTGAAGAAGTCACCGAACCTGTACGTCCACCTTTAACTGTCGCTACTGCTGTATATAAAGCTTCCATTAAGAATCTCTCCCTCATCAATATAATTTTTAACTGCCTTCCTTTCAATTTAAACTTCTGGCTCATTTTGAAACGCATTTTGGATCTTTATCAGCTTTTACATCTTTATTATTTTCATGCATTTCAACTTCATGGCTGTATTTTCTCTAAGGTTGGGTAATATACGAAGGGGCATCTTCAAGCTGCAGCAGAAATTTTGTGCTGATACATAAAAGTTGCACTAGACAAAAATAATTGAAGGGGTACAATGTAACAATAAACATAAAAATTTAGATATATCATAAGCGGTTCATTCCGCATCAATATTTCAAAGTCAGGTGATTATCGTATGAGTAAAAAAAATCCGTTCAACGCCCCTTCAAGAGAATCATTATCTACTGCGGGCATGGCGCCTTCACTCGGAGAAGCGCATAACTCCATGAAAGTTCCACAGAATGCTGCATGGTGGAAGAAATTCCTCGCCTTTGTAGGCCCTGGATACCTCGTTGCCGTAGGCTACATGGACCCCGGCAACTGGGCAACAGATATCGCAGGCGGCTCGCAGTTCGGGTATACCTTGTTATCCGTCATCCTACTCTCGAACCTGATGGCCGTTGTACTTCAATCGCTGGCTGGCAAGCTCGGCATCGTCACTGGACGAGATCTGGCTCAAGCCTGTCGCGAACGTTTTAGCATGCCTGTCGTCATGATGTTATGGATTCTGTGTGAGCTTGCCATTGCAGCCACCGATCTGGCTGAGGTTATAGGTTCTGCCATCGCGTTAAAGCTGTTATTTAACATTCCCATGTTATACGGCGTGATCATCACCGCAGTCGATGTACTACTGATTCTTGTACTGCAAAACAAAGGCTTCCGCGCTTTGGAAACACTCGTCATTGTGCTGATGGCAACCATTGCCCTCTGCTTCGGGATTGACCTCTTCCTGGCGAAACCAGATATGGGCGGTGTGCTCCATGGTTTTGTACCGAATGTTGAGATTTTGCAAAACCCGGCCATGCTCTATATCGCTATTGGTATTATTGGAGCAACCGTGATGCCGCATAATCTGTACCTGCATTCTTCCATTGTGCAGACCCGTCAGATTGAACAGACAGCACAGGGCAAAAAAGAAGCCATTCGGTACTCGACCATGGACTCTACAATCGCACTGACACTGGCCCTATTCATTAATGCAGCCATCCTGATTGTATCTGCAGCTGTATTCCACAGTGCTGGTATGACGCAGGTTGCCGAGATCGCTGATGCCTACCATCTGCTGACACCTCTATTGGGTACAACGGTTGCAAGTATTCTGTTCGGTGTGGCGCTGTTAGCATCAGGTCAGAACTCTACCCTTACAGGTACACTCGCTGGGCAGATTGTTATGGAAGG
The DNA here is from genome assembly GCF_037991315.1 of Paenibacillus sp. FSL H8-0079. Taxonomy (NCBI): domain Bacteria; kingdom Bacillati; phylum Bacillota; class Bacilli; order Caryophanales; family Paenibacillaceae; genus Paenibacillus; species Paenibacillus sp. FSL H8-0079. Next base: position 1,607,395 of record NZ_CP150300.1, on the reverse strand, counting down.
TTTTCTGAACATTCGAATTCCAGCATGGCTGCGCAGACTGGTTACACGTCTGATTGCCATCATTCCGGCGGTAATTGTTACAGCGATTGCAGGCGAACATGGCACAGAAGAATTGCTCATTTTGAGCCAGGTTGTGCTGTCTCTTCAATTACCTTTTGCTGTAATCCCTCTGGTGATGTTCACGAGTGATAAAAAAAGCATGGGTGCATTCGCCAACAAGTTATGGCTCAAAATCATCTCATGGGTCATTGCCGCTGTTATCGTTGTGCTGAATGTATATCTGATCATTCAGACAATCCGGTTGTTCTAATCTGGTTCTAATCGACTAAATAATTAAAAGGCTGATCGACTCCGGTATGCTATACCCAAGTGATCAGCCTTTTATTGTTGCTGTACAGCAACGTGTTTTCATTTAGAGTAGAACCTCTCATACGCAATCATCTAATCCTGGTTTGGTATCAGTAAAGGCAGGAGCTGATCCAATGAATCAACGGTCCAATCCGCACGTTCGTCATCCGATCGTTCCGGCTGGAATCTCCCATAACCCTGCATAATTCGAATCGTGCGCATGCCCAGCTTCCGGGCAGGAATAATGTCATTATCAATCCGATCCCCGACCATGACAGCCTCCTCCGGTTCACAGCCTGCCTGTTTCAAGGCCACAGCGTATAGCTCAGGGTCTGGCTTGGACACCCCTTCTTCAGCCGAACAGGCCAGAACGTCAACATACTTCCGTAATCCGTAACTCTCCAGTCTCTCTTCCGTTCCGGGACTCTGATTGGCAATAATGCCAATACGATAATACCGTGACAACTGCTGAAGAACGGAATCCGCTGAAGGAAAAGGACGTTCAAGATCTTTTTGAAACTTCAGCTTGTCCTGAATCTGTTTCTGGTGCTTCTCGTCTTCAATGAATGTGCGAATAGCCACTCTCATGGGCCATTGCTCATATTTCCGGTAACAGTTCGCGAACAGTTCGCGTACCGCCTCAATTGTCACCGGATACCCCAAAGCACAAGCTTCACGGACGAATTGTCCGATAATATCATCAACCGGCTCCCATTCATCCACCAGCGTATCTCCAACATCAAAAAACAACCACTTTAATCCACCTACATCCGGCACGCCAATTCCTCCTTGTAAGCATAAAAAAGAAGACCCACCATTATGCATGAGTCTCCTCAAATTTCCGTTTATCGATGAATCAATTTCATAATACCTTGAGTGAATTCTGAAATTGATTCTAATACATTCAATTATAACAGGCACCTTACACCTGAGCAATCACAAGCTATGGCATCAACCATTGAGGAGAAAGCCGACTTCCCCATTGAGCGAATATACAATCCGGTCTGCGCCCATCCCCCGATAGATGCCCTTTGGATTACTCTGCTCCGTAATGACACACAGGGATTTAGATGTCCATGAACGGCAGATCTGCAAATAACGACAGGTCAGATTCAGACTGTTCTCGAAAATAAACACATTGCCTACGCTACCCTGCGGCAAAAACCATTTTTGAGCTGCAGCCGTATTCATTCGAATAACATGCTCTACCCCGATTCTGCGGAGTCTCCGCTCTTCTCCTGCACTGTTGGTTAGAACGGCAAACGGCATTTTTTTGTACATCAGCAATTTGATAAATTTGCGTCCTGCTTCATTTGGAGCAGTCACTAAGATCATCTCAGTATCCATCATTCGTTCCTCCCTTGGCGTGAAAAGACAACAAAAAAGAAGCGTGGGGGACCAAGGCCTCCCGAACGCTTCTTAAATAACCCATGGCGAAAACACCATGAACCAGCGTACGGCTTGTTGCCTCTCCCTTTAACGCTTACGAGGTTAGCTGACGGATTCGGGCGCGAGAGTCGCCCTATTTCCGGCTGTCACCGGAAAATTCACCCCATGAATGCCCACTGTCCTGGACAGCGCATTCCGTTGGTTCCCCCGTTTCCCATTCATCAATGAATGGAAACTCAGCGATTAAAACATCGTTCGTATATCTCAAGGTAAGATCGAGCGATATTATCGTTTGTTTCGTTTTTCAAGTACAATTTAGTTTAAATTGAAATTACGTTATGAATCATACACCCCCGCCATGACGGTGTAAAGTCCGCAGAGATCACCGAATCGGCAGATTTTTGCCAATAATCATCCATAATAACGCTTACAATAAGGTTATACTCTATCCATCTCTTCAAGGCTATCTAATTCTCACTCTGACGAAAATCACTTCGCAATTCATTCACGTATTCTGCACAACTTGTCTGTTTTGATTCTTTTAACACTATATTAGTTTTGCAATATTTAATTGCAACCAATATAATAGAAGATATAAGAGTATATCAATGGAGGCGATTTAGATGACAGTCTACGATTACAAAGTGAATACCCTTCGCGGTCAAGAAGTTGAAATGTCCGACTACCGTGACAAAGTGCTCCTGATTGTGAATACGGCAAGCTCATGCGGCCTTACCCCTCAATTCAAAGGTCTGCAAGAACTGCAAGACAAGTTTCAAGATGCTCCATTTGAAGTTCTTGGTTTCCCAAGCAACCAGTTTGCACAGGAAAAAGGTTCTTCCGACGATATTGCCGAGTTCTGTCAGATGAATTATGGCGTGAGCTTCCCCATGTTTGAGAAAATTGATGTGAACGGCTCAAGCGCTCACCCACTTTTCCAACACCTTAGCACAGAAGCTCCTGGCTTGCTCGGCTCTAAAGCAATCAAATGGAATTTCACCAAATTCCTTGTGGATCAGAACGGACAGGTACTGAAACGTTATGCTCCCAAAACAACACCTGACAAGATTGAAGAAGATATCAAGAACTTACTCCAAAAATAATACACAGGCCACCCGTAGCCGGAAGGTAGAGCACCATTGCCCCCGGTAATGGATGGCCTTTTTTTCAACCCAAATGTCATACTGTTCGAAAAAAGACAAAAAAAGAAGCTTTCCAATAACGGAAAGCTTCTTCTTCATCGTTCATATGATGCGGTCGAGAGGACTCGAACCTCCACGGGCATACGCCCACTACCCCCTCAAGATAGCGTGTCTGCCATTCCACCACGACCGCATGTCGTAAATAATCGGCAACAGAATTGATTATACCGGGTTCTGATCTAAAAGTAAAGTGTTTTCTATTACTTCTTTTTCAGATAGGCATTTTCATCAAAAATCGCATATTCTCGTCATCTTTACCCATGAACTGCATATTATTAGATTCGATCCCCTCTTTTCCGGTTAGAGCCGATCTTGTTGATTCATTTATACGTAGCCCTCCCTACATTTCGCAAACAATTAACTTTAAATGTTATATAAAATAACACAAATATTGAATTACAGATTTAATTTGCTGAATTTCAATGACACTATTGACAAAAAGCGGACATTTATGGGATGATAACTATCATATAATTCGGATTTTCAAACATAAAGCAAAAAAAAAGGAATATAAATGTTACTTAAAGTTACATTTAACGAACACAGGAGGCGAATGATCGTGAACCGTGGGAATAAGCTGCTCGATTATGTTAAACTGCTTGATTCCTCTATTCAGGTTGGAGGGTTTACCCATTCCTTCGGCATGGATATCCATATCAAGGAGGGTACCATTCGTAATGCTGAAGATCTCGAATCATTCATGCGTTGTCAGTTGCACCCCAGCATCGTTCGTCTTGAAGGCATGGCTATCAAAGGCATCTATACCGCAGCAGATCACAAGGATACATGGCGGATAGCCCTGATCGACAAGCTCGTCCATGTTCAGCGAACTCCTGGAGATCTCAGAGAACAAGCTGCTACCATGGGTAAACGATTGATCAGACTTGCACGCGCTCTGCACCCCTGGATTGATTTCAGCCAGCTTGAACAGATCTTCGCCAAATATGATTCGGTTGGCTGCCTCTCCACTGTTCACGCCTGGATTAACCACCACCTCGATATCCCTGTCGAGGCGGCAGTTCTTGGTTATCTGCATTCAGCCATGAATGCCTGCATAACCGAAGCCTCCAAAGTCATTCCTCTGGACACCGATACAATCAAAGAACTGACGGTACGCCTGGCCGCAGATCTGGAGAATGAATGGAACACCGTCAGCGCCTCGGCTGCGGATGGACTGGCACAGCCAACCTCGATGTCCATGAAATCGTTTTTCCCCAGTTTCCATATGCTTGGAGCTGGACTTCATGCCTACAGGGCCTAATCCTTGTCCACCTACACCTACTCCCCTTCATTCAGACAAACAAAAAAACACGCGGCAACCTCCTTGCCGACGTGTTTTTTGTCATTTTATTGGTTTTTTTAACGTATTTACGCCATTTTACATCACAAAATACACTTTTTTCCGTCTTTTTTAATTGTTAGATGACGGATTTACGTATATAATAAAATATACAGCTCGCATTTCTATATATTCTACATGAAGAAAGGGCGACTGAATACTACATTCTAACCAGGGGTGAACCCTTTTGAACAAGAAAAAACCAGTGACTCCGTTCGGATGGGCCATCAAACGACGGCTAACCGAACTTCAAGTGGACCAGAAGACTTTTTGTGAACAGCACGGCATCCCACCCTATCGTTTATCCAATCTCATTCACGGCACACGCAAAGCAACCCGATTCAGACACCTGGTCGCTGATATTTTGGATATTCCAGATGAACTGAGATAAGATTTTTGCCAAAGGAGGACCCCATCCATGAGACATGTTACATCCGATCTGGAGAGGCTGTCGTTCCAATCCATAACTCACCAGCTCATCATCGTTGATCACGATTGGATTATCCACAGTTGTAACCGCGCCTGGCAACAGGAACTCGGTCAACTATTACCCAACCCGGATGCGAACAGTACTCATAGACATTACCTGCATCTGTTGGAAGCCTGGGCATTACAAGGCAAGAACGCCAATATGGCACTTGTCGCACAGAATTTGAAAGAACGCGGAACACCCTTTAGTCGAAATCATACATATGACATCTGCGTGTATACGGTATACAACGAAGAGAGGTGGTTTCGTGTGGAACTCACCCCTCTATCTCACACTAACTCAAACCTGAATACCGATCTCGCTTTGATTGCCCACATGGATATTACCGAACAGAAAAAGACAGAACGCCAATTGAAGAAGGCTCTGTCTGACGTGCGCACCTTGCGCGGATTACTGCCTATTTGCGCTGTCTGCAAACAAATCAAGGACGAAGAGGAACATTGGAACTCCGTGGAAAGTTATCTGGAGAAGCATACCCACGCCGAATTCACCCATGACATCTGCCCGGAATGCATCCGGCGGTTATATCCGAAATACTCGAATATCCTGGACAAGCGCTCCTGAATACTCAATCCACTTGACACGCTAACTACAACTACACGGATAGATGATGTTCAAATTGCGACATATCCAGTTCTTGCGGTGTCCCGTGCAGGGTAATGGCACCTTTGTCCATGATATAGATATAATCTGCGGCACTGCGCACAAAATCAATACTCTGCTCCACCAGTAGAACCGACAGATTCCCTTTTGCCTTGAGCTGTAAAATAACCTGCCGAATGTCCTCCACGATGGAAGGCTGAATGCCTTCTGTCGGCTCATCCAGTAGCAATAACCCCGGACGCGAAGCCAGCGCCCGGGCGAATGCCAACTGCTGCTGCTGTCCACCACTCAGATCTCCACCCTGCCGTCCATACATCGTAGCAAGCACAGGAAACATCGCCAGTACATCCTCCGGGAACGTTTTTACTCCCGGTGCACTTGTCTCCAGACCGAGCAACAAATTTTCTTTCACCGTAAGCTGCGGGAAAATCTCCCGCCCCTGCGGTACATAACCGATGCCTGCCCTTGCCCGCTTGGCTGTGTCCAACGTGGACAACTCCTGATTTTGCCACTGAATACTGCCCTTGCGTATTTTGAGCAGCCCCATCAATGTTTTCATCAACGTTGTTTTACCCACACCGTTACGGCCCATCAGACACACCACCTGTCCAGGCTGTACGTCCAGGCTCACACCTCGAAGCACATTACTTTCCCCATAGCCGGATTCAATTCGTTGCAGCGACAGCATGGTCATCCCTCCTTTTGCCCAGATACACTTCTGCCACTTTCGGATCCGCCTGTACTTCCGCCATCGTACCTTCCTTCAACAGTTTACCTTCATGCATCACGGTCACCTTGGCTGCGAACTCTCGTACAAACTCCATATCATGCTCCACCACCACAACTGAGCGCTCACGCGCAATCTCTTGCAGAAGTCGCCCCGTCTTGTGTGTTTCTTCATCCGTCATGCCTGCGGCTGGTTCGTCCAGCAACAACACACGAGGCTCCTGCAAGAGCAACATGCCGATCTCCAGCCACTGCTTCTCCCCGTGGGATAATGCTCCTGCACGGGCGTTAATGCGGTCTTGCAGACCAATCTGGAGGCTAATATGCTCCATGGCAGCACTCATCTTCCCATATCGTCGAATACCGATGGCTTGCAAAGGGGAACGACGAGTCTCCGCCGCCAATGTCAGATTCTCCTGCACCGTCAGACCCGCAAAGATCGATGGCGCCTGGAATTTGCGTCCTACCCCTTTACGAACAATCTGGTGCTCCCTTATTCGGGTCAATTCCGTACCATCCGCCATCTTTACCGAGCCGGACATGGGTTTGGTTTTGCCACATATCACATCCAGCATCGTCGTTTTCCCTGCACCATTCGGTCCAATCAGAAAATGCAGGTCATGCTCATGCAGCTTCAGATTCATGCCTTTGACAGCAACGAACCCACCAAAGGCTACCGTTATATCCTCCGCTACCAACACCGTTGACTCCTCAGTAGACTTCAGGTTTTTCCCGCGTGACTTGGACATGTGCACTCTCTCCTCTCCGCTTCAGCAAACGAACGATATGACGATATACACCTACAATTCCGTTTGGCATGAACAAGACTACCGTTACAAAGAGCCCACCAATGACGAACAGCCACCCTTCAGGGTAAGCCTCGCTTATGCCTGTTTTGGCTGCATTCAGCACCACTGCTCCGATGACCGCTCCAATAAGCGTACCTCGACCACCCAGCGCAACCCACAGGACCATCTCAATAGAAGGCACAATCCCCATCATCGATGGCGAGATAATACCGACCTGAAGAACAAACAACATGCCCGCGATGCCTGCAAGCGCACCGGAAAAAGCAAAAGCCAGTGTTTTATATCCTGCCGGATCATATCCGAGAAATCGCACCCGATTCTCTCCATCCCGCGCAGCTTCCAGCACCTGACCGAACCGGCTGTTCACCATTCGACGACACAGCACATAAGCAATCACCAGAACAGCAAGCGTTATATAATAGAGAGCAATCGTTGTTCCTGCGGAATGAAGTGTAAATCCAAAGATCGAATTATACCCGGTAATGCCATTCGTTCCGCCCGTCCATTCCTGTTTGCCCACAAACAATGTCACCGTAATGAGAACCAGGGCTTGCGTCAGGATCGTAAAATATACACCGGTAATCCGGTTACGGAATGTAAACCAGCCCAGAGCAAAGGCGAGCAATGCGGGAAGGGCTATCCCCAATAACACCGCCACCGGGAAAGAGCGAAACGGTTCCCAGAACCACGGCAGGCCGCTGAGACCACTCCATCCCATGAAGTCCGGAAGTGTTGCACCGCTAGCCTGAAGTTTCAAATACATCGCCATCGCGTACCCACCCAGACCGAAGAACACACCATGGCCTAGACTCAGTACACCTCCATATCCCCAGATCAGATCGAGACCAATGGCCAGGATCGCCAGCGCCAAAAACTTGGCTAACAGACTCAGACGAAACTCCGTGGAGATCAGTGGAGCGAGACACATCATGATCAGTACAACCGCCCAGATAATCCTCATTTTCAGACTGCCAGTCTTGAGTAATGCCGACATGAACTAACCCCCTTCTTCACGTTAATCGAGACTCCGTGTGCGTATCGCGACCAAGCCGCGTGGTTTCCATTGCAGAAAAGCAACGATACATACGAACACGAGCACCTTTCCAATGGAAGCCGAGGTATAGGTTTCGAACAACATGTTGAACATACCGATCCCCAGTGCACCGCACACGGTTCCGACCAATTTCCCCACACCACCCAGGACAACCACCATGAACGCATCCACAATATAATACGTACCAAGCGAAGGACCAATGGGACCAATGAGCGTTAACGCACAACCAGCGATTCCAGCGATTCCCGAACCAATCGCAAAGGTCATGCCATCTACCCGTCGTGTCGAAATGCCCAGACAGCCCGCCATGCTCCGATTCTGCATTACAGCCCTCATTCGTCTTCCGGAAGATGTTCGATAGATATAGAGGTACATGCACAGCAGCACAACCGCAACCAGTGCGATAATGAAAATTCGTTTATACGGAAATACAATGCCACCCGAGATCGCCAATCCACCATTGAGCCAGGCTGGACTGGATACCCCCACATTCGACGCTCCGAATATCGTACGGGCCAGTTGTTGCAGCATCATGCCTACACCCCACGTCGCAAGCAGACTGTCCAACGGCCTGCCATACAGATGCCTGATCAACACCACTTCAAGCAACCAGCCAATCAGAGCAGCTACAATGAACGCAATCGGCAGAGCCACAACAAAGTAAGCACCGAACCACGCCGCGGGAGCATAGGACATAAACAGATTTTGTGTTACATACGTTGCATACGCACCGATCATGATCAGTTCACCGTGAGCCATGTTGATCACATTCATCAGCCCAAATGTTACTGCAAGCCCCAATGCAATCAACAACAGAATTGAACTGATACTCAGACCGTTGAACATCTGCAGGATAAACATATCCATCGCTATCCCCTCCTCCATACCGTGACTCTCGATATTTCACATGACTTCAATTTGCGGCAGAATATATTAAACGTCACAGTAACGCTTTACCGCAATGTGGTGAGAGGATGTGTTGTCACACCCTCGTCTATGAATTGGCTGCTTTGAAGCTAGTTGCCTGTTTTATTCCGAGGTTTCTATGTTATTTAGCGCTGAGGGAAGCTCCCCATTCATACGTTTTCAGATAAGGGTCCGGCTTGACAGGTTCACCAGAATTCCACAATTCCTTGAACTGCCCGTCTTCCTGCACCTCACCGATCCGCACCGTTTTGTAGATATGTTGATTCTCTCCATCCACAGTTACCTTACCTTCGGGAGCATCAAACTCCAGACCCTTGGCAGCCGCTTTCACCTTCTCCACGTCGGTTGATCCTGCTTTTTCCACCGCCGCCTTCCAGAGATAAACTGCTACATATCCCGCTTCAATTGGATCTGCTGTCACTCTATCAGCGCCATATTTTTCTTTATACTTGGCAACAAATGTTGCATTCTCAGGCGTATCCGTTGTCTGATAATAATTCCATGAAGCCAGATGCCCCTTCAATACGTCTGCACCAATGCCACGGATTTCTTCCTCCGCTACACTGACCGACAAGGTTGTCATCTGATCCGAGGAGATTCCAGCATCCTTCAATTGTTTGAAGAAAGCTACATTACTGTCTCCGTTCAGCGTATTGTATACAATATCCGGCTTTGCAGCCTTGATTTTGCTAATGATGGTACTATAATCGGTATGTCCCAGCGGTGTATATTCCTCACCCACCACTTCGCCGCCTTCTGCTGCGAGTTGCGCCTTAATGACCTGATTGGCCGTTTTCGGGAATACATAATCTGAACCGAGCAGATAAAACGTCTTACCCCTGTTCTCCAGCAACCAGGTTACGGATGGAACGATCTGCTGATTCGTTGTTGCTCCTGTATAAAAAATATTTGGCGATGATTCCAATCCTTCATATTGCACTGGATAAAACAATAGACCTTTGTTCTGTTCAAACACTGGGAGCATAGCCTTCCGACTAGCAGAGGTCCATCCGCCAAATACCGCAGCGACCTTATCTTGTTGTAGCAGCTTTCCAGCCTTCTCCGCAAAAGTAGGCCAATCTGAAGCGCCATCCTCAACTACAGGCTCGATCTGTTTACCCAGAACTCCGCCCGCGGCGTTGATCTCTTCAATGGCAAGCATCTCGGCATCTTTAACAGACACCTCACTGATCGCCATCGTTCCGCTGAGGGAATGTAGGATGCCAACTTTAATCGGTTCACCGGATGCCGCCGGCTCTCCTGTACCACCTGAACCCGACGCTTCAGGCGGCGCAGCTCCCTCCACACATCCTGTCATCACAATGACCGCACCGAGCAAAATACTCCATAACTTGACCGACCTCTTCTTCAATAGCCTACACTCCCTTTTTTTAGTCTATTGACGAACATTAAGGTCATTTATGTCCGAAATGTTCGTTGATCCAAATTATGGAGCGTCACACTCTTCATGTCAATATAGCTTACATAATTTTATTTCATGCCTACTCGTTTCATGCATACTGCTAATAAGCCCGGAAGCTTATTGACAAAGGATTCACCCTGTGTGAGTATATTTAACATATAATATGATCCATGAACATATCAGACATTTTAAGCGAAAGGTCGGATTGCCTTGCACTGGACTGAGCAGGAAAAGGAAAAACTCCTGATTACCGTGGCCGCTAACCTCTCCCGTGAACGAAGAGCACGCGGACTTAAGTTGAATGTTCCCGAAGCCATCGCCTTGTTGACCTCCGAATTGATGGAACGAGCACGGGATGGAATGAGTGTTGCCGAATTAATGAGATACGGAGGTACCATCCTGACACGCGAAGACTGCATGGATGGCGTTCCCGATATGATTCCTGAAGTACAGGTAGAAGCCACATTTCCTGACGGTACGAAACTGGTTACCGTACATGAACCTATACGCTGAGAAAGGCAGGAGAAACCATGATTCCTGGTGAATACCGTTTGAAGCCAGATGACGACATCATCTGTCATCCGGATCGTTCAACCCTACGCCTGATTGTCCTTAACCGCGGCGACCGCCCCGTCCAGGTCGGATCTCACGTTCACTTCTATGAAGTTAATGCGGCACTGGACTTTGATCGCACGTCAGCTTTCGGACATCGCCTGCACATTCCGGCAGGTACCGCAGTCCGCTTCGAACCCGGTGAAGAGAAGCCGGTTGAACTCACGACCTTTGGCGGCAAACGCCAGATTCACGGGTTCAACGGATTAACCGAAGGTTCTGCGGATCAAGCTCCTGATCCACAGAAACTGGAGACATTCCTGAAGACGTTCTCTCCTCCCATACAAGATGGGGGTGAACCTTCATGAAACGAATGAGCCGTGAACAATACGCATCGATGTTCGGACCCACAACCGGTGATGCTGTCAGACTTGCGGATACCGAACTATGGGCAGAGATTGAACATGATTATGCCGTCTACGGAGACGAGAGCAAATTCGGGGGTGGTAAGGTTATCCGCGACGGGATGGGCCAATCTACCTCTGCCCTCCGTAGTGACGGTACCCCTGATACTGTTATCACCAACGCCATCATTATCGATCATTGGGGCATTGTAAAAGCAGATATCGGCATTCGGGATGGTCACATCTGCGCCATTGGCAAATCCGGTAACCCGGACACAATGGATGGTGTGCATCCCGCACTTGTCATCGGTGCTTCCACCGAAATCATCGCCGGTGAAGGCATGATTGTAACTGCTGGAGGCATCGATACCCATATTCATTTCATCTGTCCACAGCAGATTCAGACTGCGTTATCCTCCGGGGTCACGACCATGATCGGCGGTGGAACAGGACCGGCAACGGGAACCAAAGCTACCACTTGTACACCAGGAGCCTGGCACATCCACCGGATGTTAGAATCGGCAGAGGCTTTTCCCATGAACATCGGTTACCTCGGCAAAGGCAACAGTTCCAGTACCGCACCTTTAATCGAACAGATTGAAGCGGGTGTAATCGGCCTGAAGTTGCATGAAGATTGGGGTACTACCCCGAGCGCGATCGACGCCTGCCTGACTGCCGCCGGGGAACATGATGTTCAAGTCGCTATCCATACCGATACACTGAACGAAACCGGATTTCTCGAAAACACACTAGCAGCGATCAACGGCCGGACGATCCACACGTACCACACGGAAGGCGCTGGTGGCGGACACGCACCGGATATTATCCGTGCCGCTGGGGAGTCCTACGTCATCCCCTCATCAACCAATCCAACACGACCGTACACACGCAACACCGTGGAAGAACACCTTGATATGTTGATGGTCTGTCACCATCTGGACCCTTCCATCCCGGAAGATGTGGCTTTTGCCGATTCCCGGATTCGTCCAGAGACAATCGCAGCCGAAGACATTTTGCATGATCTTGGCGTGTTCAGCATCATCAGTTCCGATTCACAGGCCATGGGACGCGTGGGTGAAGTCATTATCCGTACCTGGCAGACAGCTGACAAAATGAAAAAACAGCGCGGCAAACTCGAACTCAACCCGGATTCACCGTCCGATAACGATCGGATCAAGCGATATATAGCCAAATACACCATTAATCCAGCTATCGCACATGGAATCGGTCATCTCGTCGGTTCGGTGGAAGTTGGCAAACTGGCAGATCTGGTGGTATGGAAACCGGCTTACTTCGGTGTTAAACCCGAGATCGTCATCAAAGGTGGCATGATTACATTCGCCCAGATGGGTGATCCCAATGCGTCCATCCCGACACCTCAGCCCGTATTCGGCAGGCCCATGTTCGGAGCCTATGGTAGCGCCATCGCCAGCGGATCAATCACCTTTGTCTCCCAAGCCGCGGCAGATGCAGGGATCAAAGAGACATTGGGCCTGAAGAAACGGGTTGAACCGGTCAAAGGCTGCCGCTCGGTCAGCAAAAAAGACATGATTCATAACGATGTCACCCCCGTTATTGAAGTCGATCCCGAAACCTATGAGGTACGCGCCGACGGCGAACTGCTCACATGCGAACCCGCAGACGAGTTGCCTATGGCACAGCGGTACTTTATGTTTTGATAGGAATACGGATTAGCTGATAAGGGGGCACTCATGATGAACAGTGGAACGAAGTTACTCCGTTACGTTCAGCTGCTGGATTCGGCCCTGCCCATCGGTGGTTTCTCCCATTCCTTCGGTCTGGAAGCTTACACGCATGATGGCACCGTGCGGAATACCGCACAGCTTGAACAGTTTATTCGCAGCCAGCTTCATTCCAGTCTCGTGCGACTAGATGGTCTTGCCATCAAAGGCGTCTATCAAGCGATAAAACAGCAAGATGCCGCTCTACTCGCTCTATACGACAAACGCGTGCATGCCCAGCGCTCCCCTCGGGAACTCAGGGAAAGCGGCCACAAGATGGGCAAGCGATTGCTCAAGCTCGCCCGTTCACTCTATCCATGGATGGACTTTTCCCTGATCGATGAGGCCATACGGGAATACGGCGCGTATGGTGGCATCACGACCATTCATGGTTATATCAACTATCAATTGGAGATTGGATTGGACGAAGCCGTTACCGGGCATCTGTATACCTCAGTGAACGCTTATGTGAACAGCGCACTTCGCCTGCTGCCCATCGGACAGACCGAAGCGCAGATGTTGATTCAGAAACTGCTTGATGATATTGAAGCGGAATGGGCTCTCATTCGGGAAAATGAACCGGAAGACATGCACAGCTTCGGAATCGCCCAGGAAATCTATGCCATGCGACACGAGACTTTACCCGCGCGGCTGTTTATGTCTTAACTACAACTTTTATCTAACCTAGGAGGAATTGTTATGTGTGGAGGAGCTAATCATACGCATCATCCGGAGTGGAAACGCAACGAATTTGATCGGAGTCGTCCGATGCGAATTGGCATTGGTGGACCGGTAGGTTCAGGTAAAACAGCCCTTGTGGAGAAGCTGTCCAAGGCACTGCGTACACGTTATAGCCTTGCTGTCATCACAAATGACATTTACACCAAAGAAGATGCCGAGATTTTGCTGCGTCAGAATGCATTGGCACCAGAGCGTATTATCGGCGTTGAGACAGGCGGATGCCCGCACACGGCTATTCGTGAGGATGCCTCCATGAATTTTGAAGCAGTTGACGAGTTGATTGAACGCTTCCCGGATCTGCAACTGATCTTCATCGAGAGCGGCGGCGATAATCTCTCTGCTGCATTCAGTCCGGAACTGGCTGATGTGTTCATCTACATTATCGACGTTGCCCAAGGAGAGAAACTTCCTCGCAAAGGCGGTCCCGGCATCACGCGTTCAGATCTGCTGTTAATTAACAAAACCGACCTCGCCCCTTACGTTGGAGCAAGCCTGGAAGTGATGAAAAATGATACCGAGCGGGTACGCGAAGGCCGTCCTTATGTCATGTCTAATCTAATGAGCGGTGAAGGTGTATCCGAGATTGTCCACTGGCTTGAACATCAATATATGGATGACGATGCTTCCGCTGCACATCTGCATTCACACAGCCATGAGCATGGCACTCACTCGCATTAATTCATCTTCCGTTCCTACGGGAACAGAGATGAATCGGAACGAAAGTGCAAGTGAGCCCGTCACGCGCCGCAGCGAGCTTCGAGCCACCTTTGCCTTTCAAGGTGAGCGCACTGTCATGACCGATCGTTATTACAGTGCGCCTCTCCGGTTTAGCCGATCCTTTCGACCTCCCGGAGGTGGAACCGAATTATGTGTGTACACGTCAGACGTCTCTCCCGGAGTCCTTAACGGGGATCATTATCATTCCCAGTGGGAATTAGGGGAAGGCACCCATGTCATGCTGAGCAGCACATCTGCTACCAGACTTCATCCTACACCTTCCATTCCTTCATCCGTTAATCATCACTTTCGGTTGGGAAAAGGGGCCACACTGGAATACTTTCCTGAATGTGTGATTCCCTTCAAAGGCAGTTCATCATCCCTCGCTGTAACCTTTGAGCTGGAAGACCAGGCGATTCTGGCCTATGCAGACATCTGGTCTGCCGGACGGATTCATCGGGGAGAAGCATTCCAATTTGAGCGTTACCGCAGCTTGACGGAGATATGGCAAGGCGAGAAACTGGCTGTCTGGGATCGATTCGGACTCGAACCGGAAACCGATGACCCCAAACACTCAGCATCCCTCCTTCACTATACTCACACGGCTGCATTGTGGATGATTGCCCCAGGACTGGGCACTGCGGAGCTGGAACAGGTCAGATCCGCTCTGCCACCAGATGGACGAATGCTCGCAGGGGCGAGTTTGTTGGCAACCGGCGGCATCGGCGTTCGACTCCTTGGCATGGCAGCTTGGGAGCTTCAGGAGCAATGTCTTCAGATCTGGAATACACTCCGCCCCCATCTGCTAGGCAAAGAAACCCTCGTCTTTCGTAAATAAAGATATGGAGCATAAGTTAACACAAAAAAACCTCTGAACTGTCTCCGAGTGTGTTCGGATTATAAAATGTACCCTATAAGATGGACACTTTGAAAAAAGTCCACCTTATAGGGTATTTTGTTGATAATGAGACGAATTGTAATATGAAGTGCGACACCTACTGGAAATAAATAAAAAATGGCCCATGGCCGGATTCGTGTAGAATGAAGTCACCACAACACCATTCACACAAGGAGAATCCAACCATGAGCTACAGACATCTTAGCATAATCGAAACCAGTAAGTTAGAGATCCTCCACAGACAAAGGTAAAAGCTCAAGATCGATTGCGAAAGAACTGGGTAGGTAGGCATCCATCAACGATTTGTCGTGAGTTAGATCGTGTGGCTTCATCACATCCTTACCAGGCAGAACAAGATCAGAATGCTTATGAGAAGCGTGTCGTAAGGCTTCGGTCTTTCCAGGGAATAGGTCAGACGCCTTGGCTGGTTCACTGGAAAAACTGGAGGCAAAGTGGTCTCCGGAACAAATCACCGAAGGGCGGCGTACAGTCTCTTTCAAAACCATTTATTGCTGGATCTAAGCTGGGCGCCTGGTTCGAGGCGTATAACAGGTTCTTTGGCACAAAGGGAAGCGTCAGAAACCCGTAGAAACGCGCGGTAAATTCGCCATTGGAAAAACTATTACAGATCACCCGAAAGAAGTCGTTCCCGTGAAACGTTTGAGCACTGGGAACTGGATACCGTTGTATCGGGTCGTGGGAATAGTAAAGGCCGCGTAGCGACGTTGATTGAACGCAAAACGCGTCTATATACCGCTGTTCTCATGCCCGATCGCACCGCTTTGTCGATGGAGATTGCGCTCGGTGTAGCGATCTCACAGTATCCCACGGTAACCTTTCTCACAGCAGCCACGGCTGACCGAGGCAAGGAGTTTGCACACTATGCCAATCTAGAAACCACCCATAACCTGCACGTTTATTTTGCTGATCCGTATTCATCCTGGCAACGCGGATCCAACGAGAATGCGAACGGGTTGCTTAGAGAGTTTTTCCCTAAAGGTACCGATCTCGCGGGAGTGTATGATGATGATCTCGCTCATTCACTCGATTTACAGGTGAAGACCGTCATTGGAGACGCAGCTTATTCCGAGAGGGATAATATTATTTACACCCATAAAAATGAGATTGAACTTGTAGCGAAATTGAATCCACTGATTACGCAAGGCAACCGTAAAAAGGAAGAAGAATTCCTGTTTAACAAGGATGCAGGGCGGTACGTGTGTCCAGCTGGGCATATGGCCGTCCGCAAGGCTCGGCAAGGCAAGAAAAGTATTGGTAAAACCAAACACATACTTATTATTTTGATGTAAAGCGATGTGTACGTTGTCCATTGAAGGAAGGTTGCTACAAAGAAGGTGCGAAAAGCAAGACGTATTCCGTTTCGATAAAATCTGAAGAACATGCCAAACAAATGGCATTTCAAGAAACGGAATATTTCAAAGAGAAATCTAGAGAACGTTACAAAATTGAAGCAAAAAACAGTGAACTCAAACATGGACACGGCTACGATATAGCCCTATCTTCGGGTTTACTTGGCATGCAATTACAAGGTGCAATGGCCATATTTGCTGTGAACTTAAAACGAATATTGAAGTTAGCAGAGTAAGGAGAATAGAGAACACAAACAAATAATGCCAAAAAAGAAGACATAACACCCAATACTTGGGTGTAAATGTCTTCTTTTTTGGCTAAACGTTATCCACTACTTGAAAAAAGCAAAGTTCTTCAGTGGCTTCGGTATTAACCCGGGCGTTTTAATGATGTAACCAATGATGTAAACCTCCAAATCTAATTCTCGGAGTTCACGTTAAATTATGGCCAGGAAATCTCACCTTTAATGACCTGGGCACTCGTTTCCAGGACACTAATATTATTGAAATCTGGATATGCTGCTTGCATCGCCGCAATCAGTTCTTTGGAATCCTTGGTTTTCTCTGTTTCAGCTTCGAATTTAGCAATGTAGTCCTTGGTGAATGTTATGCTGGATGTATCTCCAGCGCTCTCACCGAGGTAATGACCAGGTATAACCCGCTCTGGATTCAGGGCAAGGATCTGGTCCAGAATTTCACGCCACTCGTCGCGACTCTCTGGAGTCTGGTTATCTGCCATCCACACATGCTGGTTTTCGAAGATCGGAACACCACCCAGGATCGTCTTTTTCGACGGAACCCAAAGGACAGTATGAGAAGGATCTGGACCATCGAGACCGATTACTTGTATTGCTTCCCCATCAACTGTCAGATTATCGCCATCAAGAACATCGGGAATGATTTGCGCGGTCGGTGCATTTTCCTTCAAGATTGGATTCCAATAATCATTCTTTACCTGAATTGTTTCTGTGATCCCTTCTACAGTGGCCGGGGGAGCGACTATTTTCACATCAGGAAATGCTGCTTTGATCTCCGACAGACCAAAGTAGAAATCCGGGTCTTTGTGGCTTACATAAACTGTAGTCAGTGTCTTTCCGGTGTCACGAATCATTTGGACTACTTGCTGTGCATCATTTTTTTGGAACTGGGCATCAACGAGCACCACTTCATTCGGTCCTTCAATCAGGCTTGAGGAGACTGCGAATACGCTGTTTGCTCCTGGGTTAAATGTTGTGATCTTGAGATCGACTGACGACTTTTCCGTTTCTTCACTTGCCGTACTGGTTGTATCGGTATTCGACGAAGTATCTGTGGCACTATTCGTCCCACTTGCTGTTGTAGAACATGCACTCAGTACTAACATAAAACACAATAACAAAAGAGCTCCAATTGATGATTTTTTGCTTAACATTTATAAATCTTCCTCTCTTTTTCGATTACGATAATAAACCAACCATGATTTCAACGATATATTCATCCTCTGCCTATTTGCATTTATGAACCAATTATTCAGACACCATGGCACGCTGTACTAGGTAACTATCAACATATTGCTTAAATTTCAAAATCTTTTGATCTTCAAGCTTCCATATATGCACAAAATCTGCTTCGAAGTATTTACCCGTCTGTTTGTAAGTTCCTGAATACACACCTACCGCAACAATGGTATCTCCATCTTCATAAAACTCGCTGACTTCTGCTTTATATCCGTCCCATTCCGTTCCCAGACGGGAGAAAACATTTTTAAAGATTTCATCATATCCGATATATGTTCCAGCGTAAGGAAAACCTGCAGCTTCTGTCCATTCCGCATATTCCGCCAAATAGGTCTGGTACTTCACACCGTTTTCTTTAGAATCTCCTTCATACGTGCTTCTTATGATTCCCAGATTACTCGGCATGGTTCACCCCGAAAGCTTTGGCGGCAAGGATTAAGCCAATTTCGACAGTATTCAGCTCTGGGAAGCGAGATTTCACTTTAGCAATAATTTGATCTGTTGTCGGTGATTCGCTCAGCACTTCATCAAAAGCAACGAGGTAGCGACGAGTGTGTGCGATGGCTTCAGGGGTATTTTCCGTATTGTAAGCCTGATGGCCTGCGACCACGATTTCAGGATTCAGCGACTGCAATTCATCCAAAGTCTGATGCCATGCCTGACGGGATTCTGTATTGGTTTCAAGCGTCCATACAAAGGTATCATTATAAACAATATCTCCGGTAATGAGCGCTTTAATCGAAGGAATCCATACATAACTGTTATTTGGTGTGTCCCCTTGCAGGCGACCCTTGATCTTCAGTTCATGTCCCTCGAGTTCGATGATATCCTGATCCAGAACATCTGGGATTACTGGTACGTCTGGAACGTTGTTTCCAACTGTAGGCTTCCATTGAGCAATTTTTTTGGCAAATGTATTTTTGATGTCCTCAACTGTTTCTGCCAACGCCAGTACCTGAGCTTGAGGGTACACCGATTTTACAACCTGCAGACCGAAATAGTGATCTGGATGAAAGTGGGTTACGTAGATGTGCGTCAAGTTTTTTCCTAATTCAAGCAATCTGGCCGTAAGACGGTGCGCATCGCTAAGCAAAAATTGAGCATCGACTAGAACCGCATCCTTTTCTCCATATACGATAGCCGAGTTAACGTTAAAAGCTTGGGAGGAACCTGTAAATACTTCAATCGACAAATTAGACATAATTATTGACTCCTTTTAAATCGTTTTTTTTAATAATATGTTGTTCCGATATTGAAATGATCTGGACCTGCAAACACACAACTGATCGCTACATTACTTGATGCTGCATGCTCCATCACTGCATGTATCTGTGGATTCTGAATCCACAGCGGTATCATTTAACAATTGCAACGGCTGGGAATCCTTCCAAGCTGTTGTCAGAGTTTGCAGGAATTTATCGCTTGATTGTGCTCCAGATAAAGCATACTTCCGATCAATCACAAAGAAAGGAACACCCGTTGCGCCAAGTCGTTGTGCTTCCTCCTCATCCATACGAACCTCTTTAGCATACTCATCTCCGTTAAGAACATGGCGAATCTCGTCCTCGTTAAACCCTGCTTGTACAGCTAATTCAATTAAGGTTTCATGATCCCCTAAATGCCGACCTTCCGTAAAGTATGCCTTAAAAAAGTCTTGTATTATTCTCACTTTTCCATGCTCTGATGCGTATTTCGCTATTCGGTGGGCATCAAACGTATTGGTCAGTTGAATCGAATCAAAATGAAACGCAAGTCCAGCATCTTCGGCTTCCTTGCCGATATTGTTATTCATGGTGATGGCTTGCTCACGGCTCATTCCATATTTGCCGACCAACATGTCATGTACATCATGATCTACGCTTTTTGGAGCTTTGGGATCTAATTCGAAAGTTTTGAAAACAACTTTGACGTCTTCCTTGTTAGCAAATTGTTCTAGTGCTCTTTCGAACCTTTGTTTCCCGATAAAACAAAAGGGACATGCAAAATCCGACCAAACTTCTATTTTCATTTAGGTAACTCCTTTTCAGATAAATTTATTGTAACTAAAAAAGTTACAACTCATATGTTGTAATCATTATAGTTACAACTAGTCTGCTATGTCAAGTATCTTTTTCAATACCAAGTTAATTGCAGGTTCAATTTAGGCGGCCGCAGTAATAAAGTTAATTAACATTTCCCCCTCCAGGTGTCTCTACCTTGAGATTGATGCCCCTGTACTCAACTTTTTTTTCATTTACTTTGACCAGTCCACCCATAAGTTCCGTGCTTGAATTTCACTCATGACCTATATCAATACAGCAAATACCTGTGCATGCTGGCTATGCTCCTCTAGTCTGGTACCACCCTGAAACAGCCCGTCTCTACCAAACCCAATATCTGAGTACTGCCTGTTTGATCCCTACCGATTTCTTCAAGAAAATTCTAGCTGCATCAGCTATATCCACATAAAGGTAAAGAAGAGGGCTGACTGATTTAATTTTGCTATACTCCACACTTTGTTCCACTGAATTGTGGATGCAGGAAGCTGTTTGACCGATTTGGAACAGAAAAGTTGTATATAATTAGGGTAAGGATCACTATCTTGACCACCTCTGCTTCATATACTCGCCAGCTAATTTTTTGTGTGTTTTTGTAAGAAAATCACAAACAGCCGTGGACTGCCAGGAGTATATCCTTCCTGATTCCCACGGCTTATTTTTAAAATTTTGGTGTGTTTTTTAATAAATGATACCTACATAATATTACTAGCACCTAGCCCAAGTCTTTTGAGAAGATCCGTTAACTGTATTTTTTCCTCATTACTTATAGAAGACAAATTTTCAGATATGACTTCAATGTGTTGAGGAAAGATTTCTTTAAATAAATTTTGGCCCTTGTCAGTTAGGACTACATTTGAAGATCGACGGTCTGTTAGACTTGGCTCCCTTTTCACTAATTTTTTCTTTTCAAGCTTATCTACAACATATGTGATACTCCCACTAGGGATAGAAAATTTCTCACTTATATATTACTAATTCCATATCGTTCTATATCTTTTACGACATGGCCAAAAACACTTTTACTTGCCTTCACCCACACACGGAAAAGCTGTAAATCAATTTCACTTTGTTCATCTCCTTGAAACATTCAGTGGACCTCCTAAATGACCAACATTAGCGATGAGTATACCAGCTTTGCCCTACAACTTTTCATAATGACTTCAAAGACTCGTTATTCATTTTTCTCTAGATAAAAAGGATGATCTGTGGATTTTAATGTATCGTCAACCGTCAAATAAGTTGATCTTCCTAAGTACAGTGGTATTTGCAGCTTGGTCAAATCAGGAATTCCATCCTCTTGGAATAGAGAGTCATCGCGATAGGATTGCACAATTTCACCAGTAATAAATTCGTGGCTGCCATAGGAGTGGATATCTAGGATTTTGCATTCGTATGCACCGTACGCATCTGTGAGAATAGGGATATCCAATTTCTTTCCATCACGATATGAAATATCAAATTCTTTTAGTTTATCCTTCTGGTTACCAGAAAACGTACCTCCGGCTTGAATCCAGTTGGAACGGCTCGAAGGAAGAAAATTGATTCCGAAAGATCCACTTTCTAAAATTAAGTTGTATGAATATGTTTCTTTTCGAATTGAAATCCCATATATCGCCGGTTGATACGATATTAATGTGTGCCATCCTGCTGACATCAAATTTTGTTTACCATCATGACGGGAAGTGATCGACGCGACGATTCCCGGATAAGAGTACATCGAAAATTGCTCCATTGGTTGTAGCATAGCTCTCACTCCTTGTTTTTTTGATTTTCTCGGTTTATATGATTAAGCGGCGCGGACCTGCGCCTCAATGCAATTGACATTCTCATAGACTTCCGTGTATTCACTTTTTGACAGCAACATAGACGTCGGCTAACGTAATTTCATGGGAAGCTTTTCTTATTTACTTGCCTTCACCTCCACACGAAATAACCGTAAATCTATCTGACTTTGTTCATCTCCATGAAGCATTCACCAGATCTCCCGCTAGATAACTACAAAATTTGCTTCAATCGTGTCTGATGAAAGAGTTCCATCCCCTCTGATGACTAAACCAGCCAATGTACGATTTAACGAAAGACTATGGGTATATACTTTTCCCTGTGGAATGATTACATCCCACATTTGGGCATCCGTCACGAGTTGCATTGGTGAATGGTTTCCTAAAAGTCTTTTAATTGTTACACCATCTTTATCTATTAAGGAAAAATGATTAGATTCGTATTGTAAATAGATAGGTGCACGTTTTACTGCTTGGCTTAAGTGTGGTTCAAACCAGATTTGAGAGGCTTCTGTTGGTTCCTTTAAAGCCTCAGCATGATACACACCAGAGCCAGTTTGAATAATTTGAATTCCTATTTTAATTTCTCCTTAGATTAACTAAGCATTCATGCAAACAAAGATTCGAAATTTATTAGTAATACTGCTAATCCAAGAATTAATCAAATAATAGGCATTAGCATTTGTTTCATTTGATCTTTTATTTTAATATGAGTAATTATGGCACCTAGCATTGTCACTACGATGAGTAAACCTCCCCATGCAGCTAAACTCTTACTCCAAATACCTGCAATAATGAATACCGCTGAAATGACTTCGATCATATAATGCTTAAATCCTTCCACCATTTGCTTTGACCCAAACTTCATAAATCCAAACATTAGAAATCCTAACCCCAATATAACTTGAAGAACAATTGATAAAATATTCATTACTCCCCCCTTTTACCCTAACATTATTCATCCTAATATTAGGGTAAAAACATCCTAACATTAGACTATATTAGTGTCAATAAAAACAATATGTACTACATGATTCGATGTCATCTTTTCTTTTGGGTTAAACAGGGACATAAATGAAAAGCCTTAAACCCTCGTAAGGATTAAGGCTAAAATTGTTAATGTAAACAAGATAATTATATAGATTCTAAATTATTGTCCAACTTCTTCAGATTATCTAAAAGTGTCACAAGCATTTTCGAGTCGAGTTCCTTGAATATTTCCTCATACAAATCCATGTGACTAATAGAATAAGAGTTATAGGTTGAAAGACTCTGCTCAGTAATCTGAATTATATTTTCCCGAAGATTATCGGGGTTACGTTTTCGAAATATATCCCCGTTTACTTCGAGTATTTGAAGATGTCTGGTTATTGCTGCATGATCTATATTAATAGCTCTCTGTAACGATGTTTGAGTACATTCACTCATATCCGTTAGATATCTTAAAATTTGACATCTGGTCCAATTGGTTTTTCCTTTTTTGTCAAGATTAGTATTAAGTTGATTATTAACCATTTTCAGAGAATAAATTACGTCAGTATACAGCGTGTAGACTTTCTCCATAAATATTATGTTCCTCTCCATGGGCTCACCAATGTTGAATTTATTGCTTTCTGGATTCATTGTTAACCTGAAGCATTGTTGATTGAATCTATCATATCTGCGAGGGTGATCTCCTGAAGTTGTTGTAAAAGCTTTAATTCACAAGCTTTAAAAATAAACTCCAACTGATTGTCCACTTTTGCAGGAAAACTTTCCTTAGAATTTAGTGATCGCTTCGAAATATGAAGTGGTTTCGATGAAATCATCGTATATAGATCTTTTAGATTAATTTCCTGTGGATTTTGTGATAGAAGATAACCACCATCGCTACCTTCTTTTGTCTCAAGGTATCCACTTTTCTTAAATTTACTGAGGATATGACGTATTCTAGCTGGATGTACCTGAATACATTCAGAAATTTGAGAACTTGTTAATCTTTCTTTATTTGTACCTAGAAGAACAAGAACATACAAAGCAACACTTAACTCACTATTCATCGTATCCACCTTCACAAAAGCCTTTCTTAGGCTTGTATTAAAACTTTAGCAAGTCAGCATAATGGATGCTAGTATCAAAAAACAACTTGAACCCACACGTCAACTTATCATAACGAGTCGCCAGCGCTTCTTGTCATTGAAGTATTTTAGAATCTCCATTTTATGCAGAGAATCTTTTCACTACAAATACGTTTCCGGCAACATGAATATATCTAATGAGATATGCTTTCGTCAACGCATTTTTCAAAAGAGTTTTTACTAAGCCAAAATTTATTGTTGGTTTTGAGAAATTTGAAACTAAGCCAGTTGTTTTTTTGCTGCTTTAACAAGTCTTGTTAGTTAAAAGTAAATGTGTTGACAATCAAAATACTGTCTGTTAAATTTATGTTGCCGGAAACATTTAATCAGAAAATTATGAGGAGTTTTTATATGAATACAATTTGGAAATCAGTTACAGTAGGAAACTTAAATTTGCAACATCGTTTGGCACTCGCCCCAATGACTAGATCACGCGCTCTTTATGATGGCACTCCTGGAACACATAGTGCAGAGTATTATGAACAACGTGCTTCAATGGGGCTTTTAATCAGTGAAGGAGTTCAGCCATCAGAGGATGGGCAAGGTTACCTATCTTCACCAGGTATTTATATGGATGAGCACATTAAAGGCTGGAAACAAATCACTGATCGTGTTCATCAAGCAGGAGGGCATTTGTTCATTCAGCTTATGCATGCAGGCCGCATGTCACATCCAGAAAATACACCTCATCACCGTCAGCCAGTTGCACCTTCAGCAATTGCCCCAAAGACACAAATGTATACTGCAAAAGGCATGCAAGATGTTCCTGTTCCGCGTGAGTTAGGTTTGGAAGAAATTCAAGAAACCATTGGGGATTTCCGCAAAGCCGCCGCAGCTGCCATAGAAGCCGGAGCTGATGGTGTAGAGATTCATGGGGCAAACGGGTATCTTATACATCAGTTTATTTCTGAGAATGCAAACGTACGCACCGATTCTTATGGAGGTTCTATTGAAAATCGCGCTAAATTTGCCATCGAAGTGGCGAAAGCAGTAGCTGAGGAAATTGGAGCCAGTCGTACAGCAATCCGACTATCACCTGGGGTTCCTCTAGGGGATCTTATCGAAGGCACAGACGGTCCCAAAGTATATGAATACTTGATTTCCGAGCTGGCGAAACTTAACTTAGCCTACCTTCATATTCTACACGGCGGGGATGAAGAGACGCTTAAGAATATACGTTTGGCTTGGCCAACTGTACTTATCGTCAATCGACCGGGACGTCCTTTAGAAGAACTGGATAGAGACTTGAAAGATAACTTGGCCGATATTGTATCGGTAGGAACCTTGGCCCTGGCCAATCCTGATCTAGTGGAGCGTTTGAAATCAGGAGCATCCCTAAATGAAGCCGACCCTAAAACTTTTTATGGCGGTGACAGTCACGGCTATACCGATTATCCAACCATGAAATAAACAGTGACTATAGTTTCATATTGTGCGGCACCATACTACAGCATTTGAAGCTATAGTATGGGCGCATTTTTTTATTTACAACTCCGCTCCTTTAGAAGTGTAGATTAATTCACTACGCTTGGTAATAAGTAAGTGCGGAAAGGTGATAAGAAAGATGAGTAACTTTGAAAAAAAGAACCAGCATATCTCCAATTCATCTAAAGTTGAAAAGGATATGCAAGTCATTCAGCAATTTATCATAAATTTCGCAATTTTCTCTATGGCTAGATCACACCGTGGTTTGGCCGCACATTTGTTGCGTCAGGCTGGTTTGTTTCCAGGTCAAGAAATTATGTTGATGCAGTTAGGGGAGCAAGATGGGCAATCGCAGCAAAGTCTTGGACGGACTATGCGACTTGATCATTCTACGATTGCCAAATCAGTTCGGCGATTGGAGGAATCAGGGCTAGTCACTCGTTCTCGTTCGCCCAAGGATGGTCGTGTCACGCTTGTTAAACTAACTGAAGTTGGCCGAGAACTTGTGGATAAGGCTACTGCTGTTTGGACGGAAATGGAGAAAGTCGCTTCTCAAGATCTTTCGGAACAGGAGCGGGAGCTTTTAATTTCGTTATCCAAAAAAATTTCTGCTAATCTAGAGATCTTCATTTAGATTTAACTATGTGATATGAAAAAAAAGCTTTTATAAGCGAAGGTTTAAAATCCCCTATAAGAATGGACACTTTGAAAAAAGTCCATCTTATAGGGGATTTTGATTATAATGAAAAAAGAGGTTGGAGCGGAACTCTTATGACAAAAAGATTACTGACTAAGAAAGAACAAGAACAGCTAAAGCGAAACCCAAATGTAATCGCTGTCAGTTAACAGGCGATTACATATAACAAAAGATGCCTTAATCCATTCCGATCAAGGCTTTCATTATACGAACCCACAATTCCAATCCGTAGTGAAAAAAATGGGGTTAACTCAATCCATGTCACGACGAGGAAACTGTTGGGATAACGCTCCCCAAGAATCATTCTTTGGGCATTTTAAGGATGAAACGAATATCAAAGAATGCGAAACATTAGAAGAAGTAAAACGAGAAATTAAGAGTTATATGACGTACTATAATCATTATCGAGGGCAATAGAATTTGAAAAAGCTGCCGCCTGTAAAATACAGACAGCAGCTTCAACAAGTTGCCTAGTTTTTTTTCAAAATGTCCTTTACAAAGGGTACACTTTATTTTTCGGATTAGTCCAGAGGTTTTTGTACATCCAGTCTATGGATGCTCATATCGTTTACGCTTCGTTTTCCTCAGACTTATTCTCTATCTTATTCCCTGAATTATTCTCCAGCTTATAGCGATAATCTCCTGCATCTTTGCTTTCCTTGGATTTACGGTAACGGGTAAACTCGATATATTCACTGATAAAAGACTGTTCCACAGTCGATAATTCGCTTTCCTGGCAATTCAATTGCCGCAACACGTCAAAAAAATAATCCTCCCGTTTTTCCCGCACCATCGCTTCCTTCGATGGACGCCCAATCATGAGCCAGTCGAGACTCACATCAAAAAACGAAGCAATTTCAATTAACTTATTCGTACTCGGAATAGACTTGCCACGTTTCCAATCACCCAGATTGCCTGTGCTAATCTTCAGCTGTTGGCAGAAAGCCTTCTTGGTCATTCCTCGTTCGGCAATCAGGTGTTCAATTCGCTCATAGATCGACTGCATACAAGAACCGCCTTCCAACCGTAATAATCAACTCATCTGCTTAAATTATACCACATTATTCCTGAATGCTCAGCCTTTAAATCCCCCGAATATGATGAGGCATATCATATAACACAAAGATAGACTCCCACGAATGATCATGAGAGTCTATCTTATAACGTTGTTGCTGTGATGCGGTCGAGAGGACTCGAACCTCCACGGGTATACACCCACTACCCCCTCAAGATAGCGTGTCTGCCATTCCACCACGACCGCATATTCAATTGTAAAAAATGGTGAGCCATGAAGGGCTCGAACCTTCGACACCCTGATTAAAAGTCAGGTGCTCTACCAACTGAGCTAATGGCTCTTGCTGTAAACTTCACCGGATGTGCCACGCTTCATTCTTGTCTCTAAGAGCAATGACTTTGAGGATTTCTCATCGAAAATATAAATCTCATGAGGTGGTGAAGATATGACCCGTAGGGGATTCGAACCCCTGTTACCTCCGTGAAAGGGAGGTGTCTTAACCCCTTGACCAACGGGCCTTAATAACAAGTTGTCTTTCTTGGCGACAAGAATGAGTATACCACAGGACATTTTATACTTGCAACACTTTTTTTAAAATTTATTTCCCAAGCCTTTTTTGTCCGTTGCATACTTCTCTTCAGAAACCCATTAATCACCACCTTCCCTATTCATGCCAATGTCATCACTGTGCAGGAAAAATGTAAATCATCCATTAAAACACTTATAAAAACTTATGTTCACTTATAATATTGCAAAGCACATTAAGAATACTTATAATTAAAGTATCAGTATAAGTACGGTCATCCATACAACCGGAGGTGACATGTTTGTTTCAAGAAGAACGAATGCAGCTCATTGTTGAACATCTACGCAAACACAATCGCATCTCAGCCGATGATATTGTCACCTTGTTTGATGTATCACGGGATACTGCACGCAGGGATCTGATCAAGCTTGAGGAACAGGATGCCATTATTCGAACACGTGGCGGTGCGATTCTTCCCCCTCCTCCGCAAGAATTCAGATCCTACAAAGACCGTTTACTCGATGTATCTGAGGAAAAAAGAGCCATCGGCAAACTCGCTGCGGCCATTGTAAGACAAGGCGAGATCATTATTCTGGATTCTTCCACGACTGTGCAGGCCTGTGCCGAGAACTTGAACGGCAAATCCTGTACCGTCATTACTAATTCGATTCATTCCGCTGATCTTCTCTCCAATCACACAGCTGTCCAGATTCGTTTACTCGGCGGCAAAGTGGATAAGGAACAACGTTATGTCTACGGTACCTCTGTTATCGAGACTCTCTCCCACTATTATGTAGATAAAGCCTTTATCGGAATTGGCGGTATCACCATGGATGGCTTCAGTGCTTCCGAAGAGGAAGGGAAAATTAAACACCAAATGATGAAAGCTGCCAAGAAAGTCGTTGTTCTTGCAGATCAATCCAAGTTTGATAGACGTTATGGTTATCGTTTTGCCGACTGGTCATTGGTGGATGTATTGATTACGGATCAATGGCCAACCAAAGAATGGCTTGTTTTTCTAGCCGAACAACAAGTTGAGATTCTCATTCCCGAACCTACAAATGATAAGGAGTTGTAAATATATGAAATTATTTGCCACAGATTTAGATGGAACTTTATTGAACAGAGACAGCCAGATTAGCCCGGAGAATGCCGCAGCCATTCAAAAAGCACAGCAATCCGGTATGAAGGTTACAATCGCTACAGGACGTGTCTACTCCGATGTTGTGACCATCAGCCGCGAAGGCGGAATCAAAACCCCAATTATCGGCTCCAACGGAGCCACGATTCATGATGCAGACGGTGAACGTCTATTCCATCTTCCACTTGAACGTGACACAGCAGCTTCCGTCATGCAGTGGCTGGAAGATCATGATTTCTATTATGAGGCTTCCACGCAGCAAGGTATCTATGCCCCGCTTAGCAGTCACGAGACCTTGCTCGCCGAAATGGAACGCGTTCTTGGTTCGAACCCTGGTGAAGACATTGCACGCATGATTCGGGCCATCAAGAAACACTATGACAAAAAAGACTACCACCGCGTAAATAACCACATCGAAATTCCGGCAGAAGCCTGCATCTACAATATTATGGCCTTCTCCATGAATCCGGACAAAGTAAAGACAGGACGAGAACACTTCGCTTCCCGATCCGATGTAGCCATGGTTGTATCCTTTGAGCACAACTTCGAAATGCAGCACCCGGACGTATCCAAAGGTAATGCCCTCACCAAACTGGCGGCTCACCTGAACATCTCCATGGAAGATACAGCAGCGATCGGGGATAACTTCAACGATGTCTCCATGTTAAAAATGGCAGGACTCGGCATCGCCATGGGTAATGGCGAACCCGAAATCCAGGCATTAGCCAAAGCCATAACGCTGACTAATGTGGAGCACGGTGTCGCACATGCCATTGAGTGCCTGCTTGAAGGCAAACCCGTGTCTCGACCGGAAACCATTGTTGGAGAAGGTCAGTAATCGAACCTGTACGGAATTAACATTTGAATCTGGATGGATGGGTCGTCTTTTGATCCATGCAGGTTCGCTTCATTTCAACTCAGCAGATCGAACGTGAGGCACATCCTGTAACAAAATAATCAATTGCTCTCCCCGGTATGAACCCGGTAGTTGCAATGTGAACTCAAGCACAGTCTCTTCTTCGGAGTCTGTGCTTTTTTGCTGTTCTGTTTTAAATCCGATGACCGAGATCTTTTCCTGTCCCAGCAGTGCCAGAACAGTCTTCAGGGCCTCTCCCTCCTTTTGCAGATGGATGGTTAACGTCTCTGTTCGTGCCGAAACCAGCCAGCGCGTAGGTCTATGTAGTAGCATCTGTGCCACGACAATAAGCAGCGTCACGCCTGCACCTGTCCAATACAGACCTGAACCCACCGCAAGTCCCATGCCTGCCGTAGCCCATATGCCTGCCGCTGTGGTCAATCCTCTGACCGTATGCCGCTGCGTGAAGATCATGCCAGCGCCAATGAACCCCACACCGCTAACAACCTGTGCAGCGATCCTTGATGGATCAAGGGACAGATTGTCCCAGCCTGCCTGATCCTGGAATCCGTACTTGGACACAATCATCATCAGGGCAGCGCCAACGGCGACCACAAAATGAGTACGGATTCCCGCCTCTTTCATTCGATTCTTGCGCTCATATCCGATTAGCACACCACATATTCCAGCTATGAGTACACGCATCAAATATTCCACTTCCATGCACATCACCTCTTTCATTATGTATATGCTTACATGTGTCTATCTTTACTATTACCCAATCTTTCCCTGACTATATAAGTTGAACTAAAGATTATTTACACTGGCACTACGATGACAGAACAACCTTCCAATCGCTGTTATCCCCAGATTTTTTCGATTCCCTTTTCTCAAGGGAAAATCCGGTGATAAAGGCGATCGCTTTGCTTTTTCAGGTTTTTTCTGTCCTCTCCGTTATCGTGTAAATGATTAATTCATCTTATACAATAAAAGCCTCTACTCTGGTCAATTCTCTGCCCGGAAATTTTCCCCTTGTCTCTCTCCTAATCCGTAATAATGTCTGAAATTATATATCAGCGGATGCCATTCCTCCGGATTGATCTTGTTCAGTCCAGATATTAGTCTTGTGTGCGCATGCACCTTCACCACTTTCACTTCTACAATCGCCATGAACGGTGTGTGTTCAGGAATACGGATGTGTTGAACAGCGGCTTCAATCTGGAGCGGACATTCAGCTATTTTATCTGGAGCCACCTGAACCGATGCTTGAGATGTCAGTCCAGCCGCAATGAATTTATCCTGGCAAAACGTATAGCCCATCTGCCTTTTCTCCTCAGGAACAGGGGTAACTCCCGTATAACGACCCAATGCCTCAACCTGTTTCCACATGGTCGCATCCGGCAGATTAATTACACACTCCGGATGTCGACTCAGATTTTCATAGGCTTTGCCCTGTACACCTAGACCAAGAACCAAACAATCCCCCAATGCCCAAGATGAAGACAGTGGAGACAGGTTGGTTGACCCCTCCTCGTTTAATGTGCTTAACAGCAATACGGGCGTACCATAATATAAAATACTTGGATTAAGCATTTCATGTTGTATCAC
Organism: Paenibacillus sp. FSL H8-0079; assembly: GCF_037991315.1. Lineage (NCBI taxonomy): Bacteria > Bacillati > Bacillota > Bacilli > Caryophanales > Paenibacillaceae > Paenibacillus > Paenibacillus sp. FSL H8-0079. The sequence continues at coordinate 1,575,960 of NZ_CP150300.1, read as the reverse complement.
TTCTGAACTCTCGGACAACTGCTCTATAGCAAAGTCCTGTTTCGTTATCTTTTTCATCCTTACCTCTCCTGTTCCAATTCCATTGGTTTATAAGCTCAATCTGACCCGTATGGGACGATACAACAGAATTGTAATACAGTAATAGTTCAGATATGATCGAAGTATGAATGTATATCCGAATATTACCGTTATTGCATCGTTAATCGCTGATCCAAGCCGCGCTATTTTTCTGTCATCTTTGCTGGATGGGCGGGCGTTGCCCGCAGGAGAACTTGCTCATATGGCAGGCGTCACTCCCCAGACGGCAAGCAGCCATCTCGCCAAACTCGTAGAGGGAGGATTTCTCGAAGTCGAACAACAAGGACGCCACCGATACTACCGTCTGGCAAGCAAAGAAATTGCTAATCTGATTGAAACCATGGCCAGTATTGCCCCGCCTGTGCAGATACGCTCTCTCAAACAATCCGATCAGCTTCAACAACTGAGTTATGCACGGACCTGTTATGGTCATCTGGCCGGGAAATTAGGAATCTCGCTCTGTGAGGCCTTAGTACAGAAGGGTTATCTTTCAGACCCCAAAGAGGCACATAGCAAGGATTATCAAGTTACAGAGAAAGGAAAGCAGTGGTTCACTACGTTCGGCATTGAACTTCAAGTGAAGCCGGAGTCACGCCGGGCCATCGCTCGTAAATGTCTGGATTGGAGCGAACGCCGTCATCATCTCTCAGGTATGCTTGGGGAACAACTCAGACATCGATTACTGGAACTGGACTGGATTCGTCAAAAAACAGGAAGTCGCTCTGTCGAAGTAAAGGAAGCTGGCAAGAAAGGTTTATACGAGGTGTTGGGTATCTCACTGTAGTCTGTAGGTGGAGATGCAGCTTGGGATAAACGAAGAAGAATAAAACGCAAAAAATCCTCTTCACACTGACCGTTAACCAGTCTAATGTGAAGAGGATTTTATTGTTTAATCAGAACGGAGAGAGAGGGGTACTCTCACTTCGTTCGAGACTGCGAAGTATTGCTAACGAAGCTTATGCTCCGACGAACCTCTAGGGTTCTCATCCCTTTGCAGAGAAGTTTAATTCAGAACGGAGAGAGAGGGATTCGAACCCTCGCACCGCTTACGCAGTCTAACCCCTTAGCAGAGGGTCCCCTTATAGCCACTTGGGTATCTCTCCAAGAAATGGCTCCCCGAACAGGGCTCGAACCTGTGACAACTCGATTAACAGTCGAGTGCTCTACCAACTGAGCTATCAGGGAAAATTAATCTTGATTAACTTAATTTATCATGATTAATAATCCAAGTCAACATGCCTTCCATCACTTTCTTCAGCGCATTGATTGATGCACACATCAGATATTCTGAAGGCCCAGTTTTCCCGCACAACGACCACAGCGGTAACGCTTCGGATCTATTTTCCGCTTGCGCAAATATTCCGTGCCACAGCTCTTGCACACCAGCTTATAACGATACGGCAGAGGTTTTCTGCCTTTGCCATCAGGCAGGGATTGGCAGAACCGTGAGCCTCCCACCTTCTGCAATAAAGCTTTGAATTCCGGGTCGCGATGCTGATAACCACGCCCACGAATATGCAGATGATAGTGGCACAGCTCATGCTTGATGATTTTCTCAACTTCATCTCGCCCGTAGGCTTCGAGCTGATGCGGATTGATCTCAATCCGGTGACTTTTGAGCATATAACGCCCACCTGTGGTGGTCAGGCGACTGTTAAACAACGCCTCATGGGTGAACGGCACTCCGAAATGATCCAGTGATATCTGTTCGATCCATTGTTGCAACTCCTCATTTTCCATCGGTATCCTCTCCTTGCACCCCCTCGGAGTATTGGTTTTTCTGGCAATATACTTGAATTTTAACCGTTTCGTAGGCTACACTGTCAAGTAGAATGTATGAGGGGAGATTATTACTCGTTATGCCTACAATGCGCTATGTCATCTTGCAGCAGGAACAACAATTGCAGTTTGTGGAAATGCCGGCGGATTACGCCTATCAACTCAGTGCGCTCAATCTGCGCCTGCACAAGGAAATCGATAAACTCACTGCAGCAGATGTCCCTGTCCTGCCTTGGGCGATTGCCGAATGTGACAACCTGGATCTCCTGAACGAAAATCTCACCATTATCGGTGGCCTTGATTATATCAATGCACTTGAAGAGTCTTTTGCAGCACTGCGTGAAAACCATTATCCCTTGATTTCTCTGCTTACCGAAATCCGGGCGCTTCAGGCCCAATTGGAACAATGGTATGAAGAAGAGATGGAAGCTCTCTAATTCACTGCAGTTATCATTTTATAATGATGAGAACGAAAAGCGCATCTCCCTGAATTGGGATTTGTGCTTTTTGGTATTGAGATATTGATTTGCCGGGGTCTGCCACTTATCCCGCACAGTCCAGGCTATTACCACATATGCTAACGTACAGATGAATTATGCAAGAGGAGGAGATACCCTTGCCTCAATGGCTTTGCAATCAACTGATGCGTGCATTTCACAAAAAGGACAGCCGGCAAATCAAGCTGCTGAACGAATGCTGGTTCTTTTATCGTAACAAACCAGCAAGTGGCACACCGCGCAGCGCGGAGAATGAACTTTAAGAGGTTGTTCATAAAAGTCTGCTTTGGATTACGAAGGATGGCCTTTTGAACACGCACTTTAAGAAAATGCACATATTGCCCACCGTACTTACTAGAGGAATTAGAACGGATAACGGAACTATTACTGTCCACAACAAACAGCCTTCCTGGTTAGGGAAGGCTGTTCTCCAATCCTACTATTTAAGAAGACTGTTGCGCAGCAGGCTTCTTCATCGTCAGGCCGACACGGCCTTTTTTGGTATCCACACTCATAACCCAGACCGTTACATTATCCCCGACAGACACAACGTCCATCGGATGTTTAACATACCCGTTGCTGAGCTGTGAGATATGGACAAGCCCATCACTCTTAATTCCAATATCAACAAAGGCACCAAAATCAATTACGTTCCGAACTGTACCTTGCAGCTCCATGCCTTCCACCAGATCCTCAATCTTCAATACATCCGTACGGAAGATCGGCAACGGCATCTCTTCACGCGGGTCACGACCCGGACGCTGCAAGCTATCCAAAATATCACGCAATGTAGGCACACCTACGTCCAGTTTCACGGCCAATTGCTCTGGCTGTTGCTCCGACAGCAACACCGACAGTTCCTTGCTGCCCAGCTTGTCCAGTGCAACCTGAAGCTCCTTGAACAGCTGATCCACTACCTTGTAGGACTCAGGGTGAATCGGTGTACGATCCAATGGATTCTCGCCCTCGCCAATACGCATGAAGCCTACGCACTGCTCATAGGTTTTGGCACCCAGACGCGGTACCTTCTGAAGCTGACGACGGTTCGTGAACCGGCCATTCTCTTCGCGGTACTTCACGATGTTTTTGGCAATCGTAGCGTTAACTCCGGCAACATAGGACAACAACGAAGGTGAAGCCGTATTAACATCCACACCCACATGGTTAACTGCGGATTCCACGACAGCCTTCAGGCTTTCTTCCAGAATCTTCTGGGAAACGTCATGCTGATATTGACCCACGCCAATGGCTTTTGGATCAATCTTAACCAGTTCCGCCAAAGGGTCTTGTACCCGGCGAGCAATGGAAGCTGCACTGCGCTCGGCTACATCGAGGTCCGGGAATTCGTCCTGGGCCAGCTTGGATGCAGAATACACACTTGCACCAGCTTCGTTAACAATCAGATATACGAGACTTTCATCACCGTTCTCCTGAATGATCTCGGCCACAAACTGCTCCGTTTCACGCGATCCGGTACCATTACCAATAACAATTAGTCCGATATCATATTGCTTGATCATGCGGTGGAATACTTCCGCAGCTTCACGTTTCTTGTTGTGGGGTGGCGTTGGATAGGTCACAGCCACTTCCAGCAACTTGCCCGTATCATCTACTACAGCCAGTTTACAACCAGTACGATAGGCCGGATCGACACCCAGCACACGTTTGCCATGAATCGGCGGTTGAAGCAACAGGTTACGCAGATTGGCCGAGAATACCGATATGGCCTGATTTTCACCCTTTTCCGTGAGTTCTCCACGAACTTCACGCTCGATGGAAGGCGCAATAAGCCGCTTGTAGGCATCCTCAATCACATCACGCAGAATATCCTGCACGGCAGAAGCACCACGAATGATCTGTCCTACCATATGGCGATGGGCCGGTTCTGCCTGTACGTCCAGGCCGACTTTCAGAATACTCTCACGTTCACCGCGATTAATCGCGAGAATACGGTGCGGAGGCATCTTTTTAGCTAATTCTCGGTAATCATAATAATTCTCGTACACGGACTCCTCTTGAGCATCCTTCGCTTCCGAAGTCAGCATCCCGTGATCAAGTGTGTACCGACGAATCCAGGCACGAATGGCAGCATCATCTGCAATGTTCTCCGCGAGGATATCTTTGGCTCCCTGAAGCGCCGACTCCGCGTCTTCTACACCCAGTTCAGCGTTGATATATTGCGCAGCTTCCTGGAGTGCATCTCCTTGTTTCGGTTGACCCCAGATCCAACCAGCAAGGGGTTCAAGACCTTTTTCCTTGGCCACACTGGCACGCGTTTTCCGCTTCTGACGGTAAGGACGATACAAGTCCTCCACTTCCTGTAGCTTCACAGCCTGAGTAATGGACTTCTTCAGTTCTCCGGTCAGTTTGCCCTGTTCCTCTATAATACGGATGACTTCCAATTTGCGATCCTCAAGATTGCGCAGATAGACAATGCGTTCTTCAATCGATCGCAGCTGGTTCTCATCCAGCTCTCCAGTCATTTCTTTACGGTAGCGGGCGATAAATGGAATCGTATTGCCTTCGTCCAGAAGCTCCGACGTCGTGCGGACCTGCTTCAAGGACAGTGACAGTTCCTTGGCTACCTGTTTGATGATTCGTTCATGGCGTTCTGCCTTTATTGTTTCTTCATTGGGTTCCAGAACCGTTTCCTGTTCAGACAAAATAAATCCCTCTTTCCTTCCTGAATCGTTCGTTACAATCATTTCAGGGCAGCTTTGCTGCTGTAATTACAGTATAGTTAAACCATTTGTTTCATCCACTCTACCCTATATTATCACAAAATCCCGTCCAGATTTCCATCAATCCGCAAGCATACAAGTTCTGACAGAATGATGTCATCCTCCAGCCTTCCCCATTACGGCAAAAAAAGACCGAAAAACGTCAACACGACGCTCCTCGGTCTTTCCTTATTCAAAATTTTAAATACAATAGCAATCTAATAAGTGAAACTGCTCATTTACACGATGACGGAGAGGACAGAAAAAGCCTGAAAAAGCGAAGCGTTCGCCTTTATCTCCGGATTTCCCCTTTGAGAAAAGGGAATCAAAAAATCTGGGGATAACAGCGATTGGAAGGTTGTTCTGTCATCGTAGTATCCGTGTAAATAAAATGTAGTTCACTTATCTAGACGCGCTCGAACCGGAACATTTCGCTCAGATAGTCTCCTGATGCACTGCCTACCGAAATACCACCATACATCAAGGCATCGCCGGTAAAGGTCTCAGAGCCGCCTTTCAGACGGTAATCCGCATTAGGGTCCAATCCTTTCAGCTTCAGGCGCTGAAGTGGCGCATTAGGCTCAGAGAGCACGCGGAAGTAGAATACAACGGCTTCGCTTCCGTCTGGTGCAATAAACATCCACGCTGTCTCATTGCCTTCAAATGGACTGAGCAAACGGCGGAATGTTCCATATTGAACCGTTCCACGGATCTCTTTGTACAGTTCAACCTGCGCTTTCACGATGTCGTTCTCTTCCTCCGTGAATTTCGTCAGGTCCAGCTCGTACCCGAAGTTGCCTGACATCGCAACATGTCCCCGGATTTCAAGTGAAGTTATCCGGTTGACCTGATGATTCGGTACCGCTGAGATATGCGATCCCATGGAACTCACCGGATACACAAGACTGGTACCATATTGAATCCGCAAACGGGAGATCGCATCCGTGTTATCACTTGTCCATGTCTGCGGCATGTAATACAGCATACCTGGATCGAAGCGGCCACCACCACCTGAACAGCTCTCGAACAGAATGTTCGGGAATGCCGAAGTGATTCGTTCCATAACGTCATACAACCCCAGCATGTAACGATGCGCGGTCTCACGCTGTCTATCTGCCGGAAGCAATGCAGAACCCACTTCCGTCATATTGCGGTTCATGTCCCATTTCACATAAGTGATTGGTGCAGAACCAAGTACGTCTGTTAACATGCGTACAATCTCATCACGTACATCCTGACGAGAGAAGTCGAGTACCAGTTGCTGACGTCCTTCTGTCCGGCGACGATCAGGCACATGGAGACACCAGTCTGGGTGTGCACGGTACAGCTCACTGTCTGGTGAGATCATCTCAGGCTCAAACCACAATCCGAACTGCATGTCCAGACCTGTTACCCGGTTAGCCAGATCATCCAGTCCCTGTGGCAGTTTGTTCTTATCTACAATCCAGTCGCCCAACGAGGAATTGTCGCTGTCCCGGTGTCCAAACCAGCCATCATCCAAGACAAACAACTCAATACCCAGCTTCTGTCCGGCGCGAGCGATCTGTTCAATCTTGTCCGCATTGAATCCAAAATAAGTCGCTTCCCAGTTATTGACCAGAACCGGACGTTCCGCATTGCGGAACTTACCACGCGCAAGACGCTCCCGATACAATTCGTGGTAGGACTGAGACATACCATCCAGCCCTGCACCTGAGTAAACCATAACCGTCTCCGGTGTCTGGAACGCTTCTTGTGGCTCCAGCTTCCAGCTGAACTCGAACGGGTTGATCCCGAGCGATACACGTGTGGTGTGGAACTGGTCCACTTCAGCCTGTGCAGTGAAGCTACCGCTATAGACGAGACTGAATCCGTAGACTTCGCCCTGATCTTCATCCGTGCCTGGTGTCATCAGCGCAATAAATGGATTCTGCTGGTGACTACTTGAACCACGACGGCTCTCAATCCCTTGCAAGCCTGAAGCAAGCGGTCTGCGAACGATATCACGTTCCCGTGTCCAAGCTCCTGACAATTGCAACAATTCATAATCTGCATGCGGGAAATCGACAGAAGAACTGAGCGCACGCACCACATTCACTGAGGTAGCGCTCTCATTAACGATACGCATCGAGCGTGTAATTGCATTAAATGCCGTAAAGGCTGTATAGGAAAGCTCGATTTTGATGCCTGCAACGCGGTCTTCCAACTCAATAACCAGCGTCTCTGCTTCTTCATCGGATTCAACATACGTTGCTGGCAAACCAGTAAGCGCTATCTTTCCTTTGACCAATCGATGGCCTGTATACGTAAACTCCGAAACCGTCGAGCCATTCTCAAGTTCCAGTTGGATAGCCGGATTACGGAAATCACTTGTGCCATACACGGGTAGTTCCACTGCCAATGTATCAAATGAAATCGTACGGTCCTCTGGTACCGGGTTCGGACTGAAAGATGCTCGTTCTGTCCGTACATGCAACCAGCTCAGATCGGTGTCGCGTAATTTTTTGCCATAATACAAATGCACCAAATATCCTGAAGGCAGTACCTGAAATACGTAACTGGCCTCACGGGTCTGTAAATGAAACTGAAGTTTCTCTTGATTGATATAAATACTCATATGTCTCCTCCACCTCTATATATAGGTCTTTCGGGTAAACGGTTTCTCAGGTTCCATTATAACGAAAAGATCGCCAATGTTCTACGCTTTCATCATGCTTTAATCAAAAGAGCGTACAACAGCCCGAAGGATGCCATACGCTCTTTTGGTTACAGTCTGAAATTAGTGTGTTCCCTTACAGGAACATCCATTGCCAACGGACGGCAGGACAGCGTACAAGACGCTGATTGCTGCCTTAAAAATCGATTAAACCAAGACTGATCTGTAAGGCTTCGTTGACCAATTTCATGGTCTCCTCGTCCAGATGGGTAATCTTGTCAGTCAGCCTTTGCTTATCAATCGTCCGTATTTGTTCGAGCAAAATAACCGAGTCCCGGTCAAAGCCGTGTGCCGCCGCATCAATTTCCACATGCGTTGGCAGCTTTGCCTTCTGGATCTGGGCGGTAATAGCCGCCACAATACAAGTTGGACTGAACCGGTTGCCGATATCATTCTGGATCACCAGAACCGGCCTGACTCCGCCTTGCTCGGAACCGACAACGGGAGAAAGATCCGCAAAAAAAACGTCACCACGTTTTACGATCAATGTCTACACCCCGCTAACTAAGCGGTCCAGAGTGCTGTCCGCATCTTCCTCCGCATGAAAGGCTTCGGATGCCATGGTCAGATTAATTTTTGCCATCTCCATGTACCCGCGCTGCATCGTTTCACGGATGTAACGTTTCTTACGCTCCGTCAAATACAGCTTCATAGCCTGCCTAATCAATTCGCTGCGGTTGGAATTCTCCAGCGCTACGATGCCATCCACTTCCTGCAAAAGATAATCAGGTAAACTGATCATGATCCGCTTGGTGTTCTGCAAGTTGGCCACCTTTCTTCCACCCCCACAAACCTTTCGCCATTGTGAACCAGTATTACGTTTTTCCAGAACTTTTATACAAAGGAATATATATGCCCCGAGTATATCAAGTATGCTGTACTCCATTATAAACACGGGGAACAATATTCGTACAGACCAAACATCTCATTTCAGGATTTAAATCCTATCGTCATACATAATTCGAGATGCTCCGACAGTTTTCCTTCTGTTCTGAAAAAAGTTTATTGGTAATGACGTCCAGTTTACTTGTCAGGATGTCAAAAGTGGATTGATTCTGGCGACTACTGCGCTGTCACGGGTATAGACCCGTGGAATGCGGTGCGCCATCATGCAGATCACTTCATAAGCAATCGTACCGAGCTGGATTGCCACCTCGTCTGCGGTTATAACGCCACCAGACTGATGACCGATGAGGACAACCTCTTCGCCGACTTGAATTTCTTCCGCTTCTTCCGCGAAAGATTGTAACGACACCATACACTGATCCATGCAGATCGTACCAACGACAGGAACGCGGCGACCGCGCACAAGCACTTGTGCTTTACCTGTCAGCATTCTTGAGAATCCGTCTGCATAGCCGATCGGCAGGGTCGCTATTCGTTCGTGCCCTTGTGTAACATATCGGGTTCCGTAACTGATCCCCCAATGGGGTGGCAGTGTTTTGACCAGAACCGCCTTCGTCTTCAGCGTCAATACCGGGGACAGCTTCACCACCTGATGATTCACCTGAGCCGAAGGATACAATCCGTACAGGCTGATTCCTACACGTACCATGTCATAGGATAATTCCGGTGTATCAATGGCAGCGGCGCTGTTCGCCGTATGTATAATCGGGATGACACATCCCTGATCCCTGAGCGCATGAACCACGCTTTGGAACCGTCGATACTGCTCCAGTGTATAGGTTTTGTCTTCTTCATCCGCTTTGGCAAAATGGGTAAACATGCCTTCCAACATCACCTGATCAAGCGAGGCCACTTCCTCTATGAAAGCCAATGCCTCATCGCCAGGCAACAGACCTAATCGGCCCATGCCGCTGTCGATTTTGATATGAACCTTCAGTTGGTTAGCGAATGTGCTCGCATCCAGATGTCGAATGGCATCAAGCACTTCCCTGCTAAACAGCGTGATGGTCACATCATGTTTCCAAGCAACAGCGATCCCTTCAGGCGGTGTATAACCCAATACCAGAATTGGAATCGTAATCCCATATTGTCGCAGTTCCAGAGCTTCGTCAAGAAAAGCAACACTTAAGTAATCCACACCCACTCGTTCCAGTTCTCTAGCCGTCTCCACCGCTCCGTGTCCATAGGCATTGGCCTTCACACAAGCGAGGAATTTCATGCCCTGAGGCAATGCCTCGCGGAAAGCTTCTACGTTAGTACACAAATGATCCAAATTGATTTCCGCTTGGGTCGGCCGATATTGTCCTTGCACGTTAAGTCACCTTCTCTAATCATCTTAATCCGGCTCACGTCAGACTCCATCGTAATGCTCTAGCATGTGACTGTCAAATGAACCGAAGTTTCGCATTCAAAAACAGGTGCAAGGTGCGCCGTTTGAGGAACAAATGCGAACACAGAAGAAGATCGATAAACGAGATTTGCAAGGCAAAATTTCACTTTTCACCCTAACAAAAATCTGCTTATATCGATTATTTACCCGGTTCCCTCTGCGTAGAAGCGCGTTTTGTATTATTGGGTGCTCCGAGTAAGAAAATCAGTTCCAGATGTACACATGTCTCTCATCAAAGCAAAGCACCGGAGAACGGGTCTCCGATGCTTCTTAGCATTCCTTATGTTTATGCTACTATTCGTTCATTTGTTCAAAAATCATTTGCCTGACTCTTCTTGCATCGATGTTGCAATACGTACCATTTCGTTATCAGGCAGGTCGGCACTGGTGATCCGATATTCTATACCATCTGTCGTCCATGTCAGTGTCTGCAGTGCATCTCCGCTGACCATCCCTAGTGTGAATCCTAGATCCAGTACACGGGATGGGGCAAGCGACACAGCACGATCCTGCGGTCTGGCTTCGAATATCGTGTAATTGTATGTTCCTTCATAACGAAGCATGACGGAATAGTCTCCTGCTTCCTCCAGAATCTGATCATCCTTGAGCTGCACGCCTTCCGGCGCATAGGTCGGCTGAATCACCCCGAAGCTGTCTGCCCCTTCCGGTTCTGCAAGTGTTGGCTCTTCGCCTTCCTGACCTGTTGCAGCACCCTCTGTACCTTGCTGCTCTGTGTCAACACCTACACCCGACTGTCCATCAGTGACAGCGCCGTCTGTTTCTGGCGCAGTCTGAGGATTGGCAGGTTCTTTACCGCCCTCATTACCTGTTTGCTCCGCAGGAGCCACACCAGAGTCCGTTCCTGTTTTGCCGCCTTCTTCTGTATTGGCTGTCATGTTACGTTGCATGTCAAAGGCGTCTTTCTCAAATGCAGCACCGAATTTGAAGGAATCAAACTTCACATCCACGACCACATTGGCATTGGAGTCGGATACCTCCACCTGTTTCGGTGCGTAATCCGATTTGTTCAGCCAGATTTTCTGTCTGACGAGTGCATGTGTATTATAATTGGCAGCTACATCAAAAACATAGCTCTCCTTCTCATCCGCAAACTGACGGGTCGTATCCCCAGTAATGCTCCGAATCAATGTTTCGTAGAGATATACCTGTCCTTGGTTATCTGGCCAGTCGCTCTGGAAACGGAAGCTCTTGTTCTGGCTAGGCGTCAGAACAAACACACCCTCATCGTTACGCAAGACAATCTGTGTTACATCCTTTTTGGCATTGGTTAACGCAATACGATAATAGGAAGGCTTCTGATGCCATACCTCGACCTTGTACTGCTGCGGCGAATCTCCGGTATGCAGCGTCATCACGCCTGCCCCCTGGTAACTTTCCATCTCTCCTACGACTTCGTTCAGATCTTTGACCACAGCTGCCGCATCCTTCTTCCCGCAGGCGGCAAGCAAGACCGATAAGACCAATACCATGGCAAGCATCCATGATATTCGGCGCATGACATCATCCCCTTTAGCACATGTTTTCACTTCAGGATTGTGCTTGCAGCAGAACCCCTACTTGATTAGTACATGTTATGAGGGACTTGTTCGATATATGCGGACTAGTTTGACAAGCATGCAGTGAAGTCAGTTAATACGGCATTGCTACGCAAAATCAGTCTTGGGGAGGATGTTAACTTTATCCAGAAAAGGCATAGTGGATTGTAGGAAACGATCCAATTCATTGAATATCGGGAGGGGAAGGTATGACGATAACTCAGCTTCGCGCTTCACTGGAAGGACTGGACGAATTCATCACCGAGCAACTTCAACTATGGAAAGGTGTCGGCACTGCAGTGGCTGTAATACATAAGGATGAGGTCATCTGGCAAAAAGGCTACGGGTACCGTGATCTGGAGTCTAAACTTGAAGTTACCGCCAATACACTGTTTGCCATCGGTTCATGTACCAAAGCCTTTACGGCAACAACTGCTGCCATGCTGGTGGATCAGGGGATACTCGACTGGGATGCACCTGTGAAGACATATATGAAAGACTTCCGAATGTTCGATCCGGTCGCAACAGAACGTCTCACCATTCGCGACATGTTGTGTCATCGCTCCGGCCTTCCAAGACATGAGTTGGTATGGTACAACTCCCCACGTACAAGAGAAGAGCTTGTTCGTACATTACAGTACCTGGAGCCGAATCAGGATTTCCGAAACAAATGGCAGTATCAGAATCTGATGTACATGACGGCAGGTTATCTGGTTGGACAATTGAAAGAAAATTCGTGGGAAGAAGTTGTTCAAAAATCTATATTTGACCCGCTAGGTATGAACTCAAGCCTGTTCTCTGTCGATGAGATGCAGCTTCAGACTGACTATGCCTGTCCTTATATGGAACAGGAAGGTCAGCATACAAGAATACCATTTCGAGCTATTGACGCTGTTGGCCCTGCCGGCTCTATTAACAGTAATCTGGTCGACATGATCGCATGGCTTCAGTTCCAATTGCATTCAGGACAGTGGAAAGGACAATCATTGATCTCCAAGGAACAAATGAAGGTTATGCACAGTCCTCAGATGGCTTGTGATTCAGCATTCAACAGCAAAGAGCTACCTGTGGGTACATACGGTCTGGGTTGGATGATCGAGCCGTATCGTGGACATGCCATGATTCATCATGGCGGGGGGATTGACGGCTTTACGTCACAGGTTGCCTTTTTGCCAGAGGAGCAGATCGGGATCGTAGTACTGAGCAATACCAACGGAAGTGTTATTCCATATACAGTTGCTTTTCATATCATGGACCGACTGCTTGGATTGGAACCCGTCAATTGGAGTTCCAGAATGAGCAAATTAATGGGGAAAGAACCGGCAGAAACAGAGACTAATCCGGAGAATTCTTCGGAATTATCTATTCAACCAGAAACTGACGTTGAGGAAACCGTTGAAGAACCTCAAGTCGCTCCGTGCGATCGTGCTCTCACCGCTTATGCGGGTATTTACACGCATCCTGGTTATGGCGAAATGTCCATTCAGGAAACAACGAACGGGTTGCAGGCAACTTTTAACGCCATCGAAATGCCTATGGAATACACTGGAAAAGATACGTTTTCGGTCGAATTTGTGTTATTCGGTCTGAAGATTACGTATACGTTCAACCTGAATGAATCATCAGAAGTTGCTCAATCCATCTCCATTCCTTTGTTGCTTGAGCCGGGTACGAAGCCTATTGAATTCATCAGAGTTTCGTAAATGATCTGAACCTATATAAATTGAACTAATGAATATTTACACGGGTCACTCCGATGACAGAACAACCTTCTGATCGCTGTTATCCCCAGATTTTTTTGATTCCTTTTCATAAAGGGGAAATCCGGGGATAAATGCGAACGCTCTGCTTCCTCAAGTTATTTCTGCCCTCTCCGTTTTGTATAAATGTTTAGTTCAATTTATATAGACAATTCCTGGTGTATTTCCGTTGTGGTACTCGTTCCTACCACAACGGAATATACACCGGATAACTCGTATCCTCTTCAGCGGTACCAGGTCTTCTCTTCACCCACAATCGGCGCAGATCAGGCAGACCATGCCCCGCAACGTGATAACCACGCAGAGAAGAATGATGCGCATGTTCTTCCTTGAAGCTGTACGTAGGCAGAAGCAACGCCTCCTGAATAAGTCGATCTTCCAGCTGAATCAATCTATTCAACCGCTCCGCTGGTTCCTGGATCATGACCACTCGTCCGCATTCCTGTTCCAGTTCATGTCTCCAGTAATCATTCATCGCAATCAGGAATAACGTGTTCTGGAATGTATACATCGTCACCAGACTCAGCACGACATGATCATCGAACACTTCTCCTGTATAGATCAGATCACAATCCCTGAATCCATCTTGATAGACTGCATGGACCGGGTCTCCCGGAATAATGCATATATGTAAGCCAATCTGTTCACATCTCTCTGCAAACCAGATCATGTCTGCCTCCATCTTCTCTCCTTCTTCCACCCACAGATCTAATATCTGCCCCTGGTAAGAGCTACGACGTAATAATGCTGAGGCCTGCGCCAGTGAAGACTCTATTAAAGTTGCTGATTTTGGGGAACCTTCTGGTTGATCCAATCTTTCCGATTGCTGTTTCCACGGCTCCCCTTGATCCGGGCTCTCCGTTAGATGCTGGTTCTGAACTCGTTCTCGAATCAGACTATAGGCAGCCTGCGTGTTTGTGCTCCCAAGCGCTTCCGACAACTCATGTGCATTCAATAGCAGTTGGACAGCCAGGCGAAAATTCACATCATGCTGTGGCCCTTTCTTTTGCATATTAAACGTCATATACACACCGCCCTGCATCTCATGCTGTACGGCACGAGGTTGTGTATCCGGAAATAAATCATGCTTGATGATGGACTCCGCCTTTGCTGAGTGAGGGAGCTGCCACACTTCAACACGATCCACATAAGCCCGTCCTCTGAAATAGGCAAGGAACACCTCAAGCACAAGCAGTTTCGAATTATGACGAGTCAATCGATAAGGTCCTGTTCCAATCGGATGAAGCGGGTTCATCTCCACATCTCTAGGCAGGATAGATGCACACATACTGCTCATCAGATCCGGGAACATGAAGTTTGGCTTATTCAACACAAAACGTACAGTCAACTGGTCATACGCCTCTATGCTCTCAATCGAACCAAACAGCGGCCTGGAAGGATTACTCCTGTCAGAGATAATACGATCAAAGGTAAACTTGACGTCCTCTGCATCGAGAATCCTTCCATGATGAAAAGGTATGCCTTTGTGCAGATAAAAGGTCCATTCCCTTCCATCCGCATGACTCTCCCATGCCATAGCCAGACTCGGCTCGCAGACTTGGCGTTCAGCATTATAGCGAACCAAACGATCGAACACCTCTGCAATGATGAAAACTTCTCCCCACATCGCCGTCTGCGTTGGGTCCAGTGTCTTAAACGGTGTATTCTGCGGAATCCGTAATGTATCCATTCGCCCTCTGGCTCCCTCGTTCGAATGCAGACCGAATTGATGCTGCATTTGCTGCATCAGATGTTCTCGCATCGTAATTGGTAAGGTGGAGGCCAGTTCATAGGCGTCCTCGATCCTGTTCCCATTCAGGAGATGGTCAAATCGTTCACGAGCCACTTCAAGCAGCGGTACGCAAAAGACAAGTATCGATTTTTTGCCTCTGCCGCGCTGCGGGTTCCACATGACCCATCCGTTCTCCTTGAATTTGTTCATAATGAGGTTCATGTTACGCATGGTACAACATAAATGATCGGCGAGTTCACCTACCGTTGTATGTACTTCTTGTTTCTCATGCACATGCAGAAAGTTCAATCGCAATTGAATGTAATGTTCTGATACGTCCATATATGTCCTCCCTTCTTCTATGTTCTAACTTCTATCTTTTAAGTACTTTGCTCCATCTACTAAAATACGAAATCCATTCGGTTGCTTCTACAGTTTTTCTTCAGGTTTTTCTCCATTATACTCAGTAACATCAACATGACCAGCGGGAAGGAAGAAGAACGACTTATGAAATACGCCGATTTGCACCTGAACATCAGGATACGCATCATTACTGATTTTTTCACCGATCTAACCCAGAAGTCCATCATTCCATTCATGGCGATCTATCTGAGTGTTCAGATTGGCGCAGGCTTGGCGGGGTTATTGCTGATGGTCAATATTGTGGTTTCCATGATTGTGGGGTTGTGGGCAGGATATTGGTCTGACCGAATTGGACGAAAGAAATTAATGGTGATCGCACAAAGTCTGCAGGTCGTGGCTCTACTATGCTTGGCCAGCGCCAACTCGCCGTGGATGGATTCGATCATCGTCACTTGTGTCATGTTTCTGCTCAGCAGTCTCAGTTCAGGGATCACCGTCCCCATTGCTAATGCCATGATTGTCGATGTAAGCAGTGAACATGAACGCCATTATGTATACGGATTGCAATATTGGACAACAAACGTTGCTGTAACCTTTGGCGCACTGATGGGCGGACTATTTTTCGAATCATTTCGTTTTCTATTGTTCAGTCTGGTATGCCTAGAAAGTATGGTTTCTCTTTTTATTTTGGTCTTTATGGTTCGTGAAACAATGGATAAACGTGCAATTAGTAGTACAAAGCATTCCAAGGGTTCCGGTCCATCCACCAGACTAATGGAGGCAGATGCTCCAATCCAGAAGAACATACTGAACACATACTGGGCGGTCTTTCAAGACAAACGTTTTATGGTATTTTTCATGGCTACAGTACTTTCTGTCTCCCTGGAATTCCAGTTGGATAAATACATCGCTGTTCGTTTAAAAAGTGAATTCACCGCCCAACTGTTCGGCTCAGATATTTCAGGTCTGCATTTATCTCATCCGCTATACTGCTGACCATTGGAGAATTGATGTACGCTCCTGTTCGTCTAGTCATGCTCGCGGGTATGATTCCCGATTCGGACCGTGCTGCCTACATGACTGCTGACGGGTTGAGCTATAACGCAGCTGCCCTCCTCGGAAGTCTCGGGTTAACCATTGGTGCCTTTCTGCCTTCATATGCGATGGCTGGTCTGTATGTACTCATGGGGCTTGGAGCGCTCGTCTTTTTCCGAATGTTACTTCGCAAGACAGAGGAACAGAATGAACATCTGCCATGTGCAGATGCATCTTGATTTCACTTCTCCGGCAACAAAATAATCATGCAAGGGAGCCCAGCAGGCTCTCTTTTTTATGCCCATTATCATTACTTTAAAGTAAATTATCATAAACATTTTGTATATTATAGTTTACATTTAGTTAAATATCATGTACATTAGGTTCATGGAGGTGAGTAAGTGGAAGAATTACACAATCACGTTCGGGAGTTACGAGCCAGAGACCGGCTGTCCCAAGCGGAACTAGCCAAGCTCATTGGCGCATCCCGTCAAACCATTGCCCTGATTGAACGCGGAGACTATTCTCCGTCGGTTGTTCTGGCATTAAAAATAGCCCACGTCTTTCGTGAACCAGTCGAAAAAATCTTTGAGTTGAAAGGTGGAGATTAGATTGAAAAATTCATCATCCTCATCCATTAAAAAGCGGTTGCGTCTTCCCTTGTATGCAGCAGGTGGCGCTGTAGTTGGTTTTATCGGAGCTAACGGGGTCCGCAAAGTCCCTTCTGATCTGAACTGGACTCTATCCGTGTACTATGACTATGATCTTTTATTCGCAATCCTTGCGGCTCTTGTGGTAGTTATGATGTTGTGGAACATATTCAGTCTCTCCCGCACGCCATCTGTTCCTCCGATGGAAGAAGAAACTTATGGAGAGTCTGATTCACTCATCTCTCCCGCAGAGCGCTCCCTCGGAAAAGCGATGATTCTCAGCGGATTCAGTGTTATTGTTGCGTTTACCTGGGCAGCACTGGCCTTGTCCTTGTACGCATCCAACAGAAACATGCCGAATTATCCAGAACTGTTTAACCTCGTGAATCTCGTTGCTTCGTGTATCTCTATTATCATCGTCGTGGTAGTGCAAACTCTGACTGTGAAGCGATACAACCGTTATTATCCTGAACGTACTCTGGATCTGAACTCGCGCAATATGAAGAAGGATCATTTTGAGAAGCTGGATGAAGGCGAGAAATGGCTTGTGTATCGCGCAGCCTATCGTTCTTTTCAGATGATGAATGTACTTCTTGGTGTCGGAATGGTCTCTATGGTTCTATATTCGATGCTCTTTACCTTTGCTCCATTCCCAATTGTAATGCTCTCTATTATCTGGATTGCCAACATCGGAATCTATTATCGTGAAACCTATCGTGCGAGTAATCAGTAATACATGGGTAAGTGAATCAATTTCATAATACCTTTAGCTGCTTCAATGAAGGCTAGATATAGATCAAAAACGGTTTGATTTGTCTATATTTAGTTACACAATTCCATTTTTAGTGAGTTATGAAATTGATTCGAGTAACTTTTTTTGTAAATATTTTCATAAAGGAGTGTTTGCATGCATTTATCCAAACGAAAGACCCGTTTCAGGTTCACCTCCCTAACAGGAGCTTTTATGGCTGTGGTTCTGTCTCTCAGTCTGTGGGTACCCGCAGTTCAGGCGGAGACCGCGACTCCAGTCGCTTCTGAACAAGGAAAGACGAAAGCGCTGACAACTGAATCGGCTACAGCATTTCTGGATTCATTCTTCGATTCACCTGAGGCAAAAGCCCATTATGTTGGAGCCTCCGTTGTTGTTGTGAAAGATGGCAAAGTTCTGGCGGAAAAAGGATATGGCTTCTCCGATGTGGAGAGTAAAACAGCTATCGATCCGAAAAATACGGCCTTCCGTGTAGCCTCTGTCTCCAAAACGTTCACGTCAGCAGCTGTAATGCAGCTGGTGGAGCAAGGCAAGGTTGATCTGCAAGCTGACTTTCAGACCTATGTGAAAGGGCTCGAATTTGATAATCCTTTTGACAAACCTGTAACTGTAGAGAACCTGCTCACACACACGACCGGATTTGAGATCCGTGATCCACAGCAGGAAGACATCCATACTGATTTTGACAAGTACATAGCGATGGAGGATTACGCCCAGCAACACATGCCTCCTGTCGTTCGAGAGCCTGGTAGCGCCTACATGTACGATAACTTCTCGTTTTTGCTACTCGGCATGATTGTCGAGAATGTGAGTGGCGAGCCCTTTGAATCTTATATGCAACAACATATCTTCAAACCGCTAGGCATGGATAACAGCAGCTTCATGCTGAACGACAAGTTCCAAAAGCAGCTAGCTACAGGCTATGATGCGGCACACAATCCGCTTGATCTGTATACCATCTCTCCAACACCAATGCCTCAAGGTGGTATGTTGTCTACCGCTGAGGACATCGGGAAATTCATGATTGCGTTCCTGAATGATGGCGTGAAGGACAACAAGCGGATTTTCAAAGAATCCACAGTGAAAAGTATGGAACAATACCGTTCCTCCATTCATCCACTGTTACCAAACACCACGTATGGATTTGAAGCTGCATTTCAGCTTCCCGGAGCAGGAAGTAGTCCAAAAATTATTACAAAAGGAGGCGACCTGACTGGATTCAGCTCTTATCTCTTCCTTATTCCCGAGCAAAATACAGGCGTCTTCCTTACCTATAATCAGAATGGAGCACTTCGTAATCTGTTCTATCCGGCCTTTATCCAGAACTTCTTCCCGCAATATGCAGAGCCGATCCAATTCAAAGAATACACGCCACAATCCACCGAAGAGTTACAACGCCTCACCGGATTGTACGCGGATCTGCGAATTAGCACGATCGTTAGTTCCCTGAAAAATAGCGGCACAGAGCCTGGACAATTAAGTATTTCGGATGCGTTCCTAGGTCAACGCAACCTGATTCAAGTGGAAGATAATCTCTTCAAAGATGAATTGACCGGTCAATTCACGGCATTCAAGAAAAATGCTGATGGAACCATCTATATGAAAGAACCTTATCTCAACCCAATCGGTTATGAGAAAAAAGGACAGATCCCTCAAGGCTTCCGGGATGTTCGTGAGAACAGTCCTTATGCTGAAGCAATCTATGCAATACAATCTCTTGGATATTATGAAAATGGTGCTAACAAGTCTTTCCAACCGAAAACGGCTGTGACACGAGCTGAATTTATTGAGAACATTCTTAAACTGAGTGGATTGAAGCCCAGCAAAACAACGCCTCCTGCTGGAACCGACTGGGCAGATCATGCAGCAGCCGGATATATTCAACTCGGATATGAATTGGGTATGATTACTGGCACGGACGAACAGCAGTTTAAACCGGATCAAGTGATTATCCGACAGGAAGCAATGGTCATGATGTGGAGAATTATGCAACTGCAATATCCTAGCGAACTGTTCAATGATGTGAAACTTGCGGGGCACACAGATGCATGGGCTGTACCAGCCATTCAGATGATGTATACGCTCGGTATCCACGGACCTGAGGTAAAGGTACTGGAGGACGGTTCTGTTGATTTCCTTTCCCGCAAACCTCTGATTCGTCAGGAAGAGGCTGCGATTATGTATGCGCTGCTTACACAACCAACAGATCGAATCGTCGCTGAACTGATGGCAGCTCAACAACCACAAGCAGAACCTGCCGAAGGCGCTGAGCCTGCAGATGAGACATCTGAAACTGCGCCGGTTCCTGTACCAGCGCCGGTCCCTTCTGCGACTTCAGCACAATAAAAATAAAACATCTTCATATCGATTAGAATTATCATGCTTATGATGCAAGAAAAAACAGGCTTGTTCGGAAGGGTAAAAACCTTCTCGAACAAGCCTGTTTTTTTACTTTTCACAACTTATAAATCTATCTGTTACGGGGTTATATCCGTTTCTATCCGAGCAACGAAGAGACATGACGATTGCCATTACGCTGGTCGTACTTGTCTGCCGCTGCTCGGGCATATTCCGCAAAATAATCCGCCAGTTTACGCAAATCTCCTGGATCTCCTTCATATGGGAAGGACGCAGGAAGACGTAATCGGTATTCCGGGGATTCGTCCGCCCAGCGGCGTAACAATGGTGCCGTTCTGCCGTAGAACAACATTTTGGCAAATGGATCTTCATTATCCATCGCGAACACCAGACTTTCTTCCAGCACATCAATCCCCTTCGCCGGATTGGTACGTGCAAGATAATCCATCTGCTCGGCAAAGCTTCTCACAAAATCATTTTGTCCCTTGATCAACCGGTAGCCCTTTTGTTGATGCTTGTCTGCTTCCGCAGTCCGACCCAATCGGTAGAGTGGCATCAAGATCTCCGACAAGGTAAGATGCGGAATCTCCGCACAGCTCATTCGGCCTTTCAGGATCGGTTTTGCCATTTCAAGCACCTTCTCGTCGTCACCAGTAAGGATAAAATAACGCATCATCTCGTCCTGTTCACAGGCTTCACAGTCACTCATAAAGTCTCGATCCATCGTTCTGAACTTGGCATAACTGCTTCCTGCCTCCTCCAGCTCCCCAAGATCCATGGAGATGCGGAATCGATAATACCAATACGAACGTTCGCTGTAGCCAAATGACTTGAATCGCTGTCCGAAGTCCTCAAGCAGCTCCATCATTTTATCGCGTGATACTTCCGGGAAACTGGATAGTTTGCCTAAAATCCATTTATACGACCACATTAACGTTTCTTCATCATATTCTTCCGGCTGTTGATCGAACTTGCCCAGCTGCCAGGAAAAAGCAATCAGTGCTTTCATCGGATAACCGCAGAATGTCGCTGTCTCCACAATCTCTGATCTTGCTTCGTATGCCTCTTCTTCCATGCCATTCACATCGGCGACTCTTGCCGCTTCCTCTAGCATACCCAGCTTCGCCGGACCATTAGGCAAGCCGTAGGCCTCGTCCATCAATTCCTCAAAATCCATCTCTGTCTTCATCAGGCATCCCCCTTACGATCTGTATTCCCACGCAAACCCCAATCAATAAAACGAACAATGCCCTGATTCAGCACTTCCAGTTCCTGCCGGTTCATCGCATAATGCCCCATCATCAGTGCATTGACGTACAACATCTCAATGGCAATCGGCGTCATTTGGTCATCCGGTGACGTTAGCACACGCTGAATAATCGGGTTGTTCACATTCAGGTACAAGGTTGAATATCCCGCCGAACTGATCCCGGAGGATAAGGAGCCCAGGAGGGAAGAGAACAATTCCGTGCTCTCTTCGCTTGCTTTTTCCAGCGCACGGAGTGTTGAGGATTCCTGTGAAAGAGTGAACAATACCGGCAGATCCGATGGCTTGAAACCTTTCACCTCAGCTCGACAGCGGAAGCGCTGCAGAGCGGAATCGGCAAGTCGCAACGCATCATAATACTGATTACGTTCAGCCGGTGGCACATCCGTGAAGCTCATCGAGACCTGATCCGGCTCTAGCCGTTCCGTGTGTAGGTTGTGCACGGTCATCGGCAGTGTCATCATCAACTCGCTGTCATAGATGTAGCCGCCGTTAATCACCAGCATCGATTGTGCCGATGCCACATGATGAATCTGACGGTACTCATCGACAGAGGACGTGAAATACAATGTCTCTCCTTCATCGATCAGCTCACCCAGCTCCCGGTGGCCTCTCGTGCTCTCAAATGGCAACCAGCGGTGAATCATTGCGTAGAATGCTTGATCCTGCACAGCCAGTGCCTTCATGGACAAGGCATGCAGGCGAATCAGCTTCTGTAGCCGTTCCGTCTGACTCTCGGCCATGTTAGCCAGTCCCTTGCGAAGTGCGTCTCCGAGTTCGGAGCGAACTTCCTCCAGCTTTTCATTTTCATAAAAATGTTCCCGTGATGCCGTCGGTTGAAGCTCATCTGTCCAGATCAGACATTTCACGAAGAAAGCCCACTCTGGCAAAATGTTCTCTGCTTTCTCCGAAATCAGCATTCGCTTCAGGTACACCCGATGGGAACGCTTCGCATTCAGATTAACCGCGTGTGGCAGTACAAAAGCAATACCTCCCGTACGGCCTGAAGCCGTCGTCAACGGAATGAAGTCCTGGAACTTCTCGCCAAGCAGACGTTCACCAAAAGCTAAGACCTCTGCTCTGCGTGAACGTGCGAGTGCAGGGTCCATCAGCCAGATCGGCGTCTCGTTATTCACCACATGTTGCACACCGTCATGATGCAGCGTGACCGGATACGGCAATAACGCTCCGTAATAGAACAAGGCCTCTTTCACATAATCCGCTTCAAAGTAGTGAGCCGCGTCTGGTGTGCAGCGCAAATATACTTTGGTGCCCGGGGACAACTGTGTGTCCAACTGCCGAATCGTATAGGTGCCATCCGGCTTGCCACGCCACTCCATCGAAGGGCCACCCTTCGCGGATTGCGTCAGCATGACAATTTCGTGACTTACCATGAAACAAGATAACAACCCGATTCCGAAACGTCCGATAAACGAAGTCTCTCCATCCAGTAGCGCTTGCTGCCCCCGCTTCGAGGATTGTCCAATCATGGCCAAAAATTCATGGATGTCAGCTTCAGTCAAGCCGATGCCGTTGTCCTCCACCATCATGGTCAGTTGCTCCCCTGTTCCTGTCAGTTCAACACGAACTTCACCCTGATATCCTGGCTCCGCCTCCGTTCTTGCGGTAATCGCATCAGTCGCATTCTGCATCAGCTCGCGCAAGAACACTTTCGGACTACTATATAGATGGTTGGATAAAATCTGGATCATACCACTCAGGTTCACTTGAAAACGATACTCATTGGATGCTGTCATGACTCACTCACCTTCCTCTACGTCCAAACACAATATGTACCCATACGATGTATTCATATGGATGTGTTAGACGAATTCATTATGTAATCGTTAAAAACCGACGTTCCCGTGACAGGCACGCCAAAACATCACGTCAAGCCGGCCCTGGATAACCAAGACCGGCGTTAGATGAATATTTCAGACATTCATGAGACGTAAGGCCTTAACTTTCATTACCACGTTATAAAGAGCAATGAAACGGATGTTCTACCCTTAAAATAAGGATACATGGTACAGGCCATAGTGAAAACAAACCTTAGACCCGATTTGAAGTGGAATTGAGGGGAAGTGCGCACCCTTCATCCGGGACTATTGACGGAGAGATCCATCTTTTTTCGTCATGCATTTGAAGTTTGCTTCTGCTTCGTCTCGTCACGCTATGGAATAGTCGTCAACAACTGGCGGAAGTCAGATCTGAGTGATGCAGATTGAGAAATAAACAAACGCAGGTTATGATGTGGAGACATGTATACTGGGATAATTATAGAGAGGAATGGAACAACCGCATGGAATCCAAACTACTTCAAAAATTAAAATATGCTTCCCAATTAACGGCACAGGAGAAGCATATTGTGAACTATATCCTGAACAACCCCGAAGTTGTATTTGATTCTACAGCCCATGAACTGGCGCAGCAGACCTATACAAGCTCATCTACCATTGTTCGCCTATGCAAAAAGCTGGGTACCAAGGGGTACCCAGACTTTCAGCTCAAGCTTGCTCTTGAATACCAACAGATACCTTCCGCGTTGCAGACGCAGGATCATGCTATTGCAGAACAAGGCAACGTGCTGGCTGCCATCGACTCGGTTCCTTACCTGTATCAGCAGGCGCTGGATGATACGCGCCGGATGTTAAATGCTCCTGTTTTGCTACGAATCGCTAACTGGGTCAAAGAATCCGGACGTATCGATATCTATGGCAGTGATATGAATTATTATCTGGCTCAACAGGCTTGTGCCAAGTGGAATGAACTCGGCATATCTGCGATTGCTCACAATAGTCCCAACATGCATTACTTGAACACGATGAATCCCAACAGCCTGACGCTGTCTTTTGTTATCTCGCACACAGGTGAGAATCAATCCATGATTGAAGCTGCCAAAGTGCTCAGCAACAAACAAATGAAAGTCATTGCGGTTACGGGCAACAACCATTCAACCCTGTCCAGACATTGCGATGAAACGCTACTGGCTTATGGATACAACGAACAATTACGACTGTCCAAAATGTCTTCAATGGTCTCGGTACTTTATATTTTCGACATGTTGTACATGGGGAGCATTAGCGATGCGTATTAACAATTAACGCTGGTCCGCTGCAAATACAATCCCAGCATCCTTACGCGCACTCATGAGTACACTCATCACAGACTGGCTGTGTTCGAGTAGTTCGTAACACCGCTTGTGGTCACCACTTGCATGGATGTCCCTAAACGCTTCCCACTCATAGTACAGCCAATTGGATTTGGTCTGCGCATTATATTCCTCAGCAGGCTCATTCCCGATCTGAAGCTTGATCTCCCGGCAACCGTTAGCTCCTCCCACAACCTGAAGATAACCTTTCTCTCCCTGAATGAGCACAAAGTTCATGCTGCTCGTGTCTTTGGCACCTACACATTCCGCAATAAATTCCGGATACTTGAGAACCACAACTCCTGATGTATCAATACCGTTTGCATGCTGGTTAGCAGTATAGGATACGGCATTCGGGCTACCGAACAGATTCATAACCAAATGAAGATTATAAATATTGATATCCATCAGCGCCCCACCAGAGAATTGTGGATTAAATACATTGGGTGTTTGCCCTGCAAGCAGATCATTGTATTTGCGCGAGTATTGACTGTAGTTACACTGGATGAGTTTGATCGGACCAAGCTTCGGTAGTTGCTCCTGTATGACTTTAATATTGGGCAGATGAATGTTGGAGATGGCTTCAAACAGCAACAGATTCTTTTCTTTCGCAAGTGCAATCAGCGTCTCTGCTTCCTGAAGCGTGGACGTGAACGGTTTTTCACAGACGACATGCTTGCCATGTTGAAGTGCCTGATAGGCCTGTTCGTAGTGCATGCTGTTTGGTGAAGCAATATATATGAGATCTACATTCGCATCTGAAAATAGGGATTCCAGATCCGTATAGATCGTACTTACCCCATATTTACCCGCAAGCTCCTGTGCTGTTTCTCTCTTCCGGGAGTACATCGCTGTACAAGTGACATCTTCCAGTTCATTTATCGCCGACAAAATGGCATCCACAATGGACCCTGTACCAATCGTTGCTATATTCATCATATTGTTTCGCTCCTGTCGTTGATTTGTCAGTTGGCTTTCTTCGCCGCTTCGATTCCGTCATGTAAAATATCCAATACATATAAAACCTCTTTATCCTTGACCGGTTTATCACCGTTATGTTGAATGGCATGAAGCAGGCGATCATATAAAATGCCATAGTCCGTTGCTTCCGAAGGAACTTTCTCTGTTTGTGATGTTCCCTTTTCATCCACATAACTAATCGTACCCCAGTTATCCTCTGATTCAGCTTCAATGGATACCTTGGTTCGTCCATCTCCACTTTTCGTTTGATGTCCGCTGCTATATTTGACGAAGCTTCCCCGATCCCCATGCACAATGAATTTCGGATGCTCGATCTTCACAAGCAGGCTGCATTTAATCGTAGCCTTCATTCGTCCATAACGAAAATCAATATCGATATAATCATCAGATTCACCCGGCGCGATCAAACTCCGAACATCATAATCAATTCGGTCGGCTACACCATATATGGAGATTAACTGATCGATGGTATGCACGGCCAAACCATGCAGCAATCCAAATCCGCTTCTGGCGTACTGTGGGTGAAAATAATCATAGTGGGACTGGATTTCAACAATATTCCCCAGTTTGCCGCTCTCAATCACTTTTCTCAATGTCAGAAAGTCACCATCAAATCTGCGATTTTGATTCGCCATGGCGATGAGATGTTTACGATTGGCTAGTTCAAAGATATCTTTGGCTTCCGCAGAAGTAGAGGCAAAAGGTTTCTCCACCAGCACATGTTTCCCGTGTTCCAATGCCAGCCTGGCGTACTCTACATGGCTATCCACATGGGTGGCAACAACAATCAATTCAATCTCATTATCCTGCAATATGTCTTCGATATTCGTTGAAAAAGTAATCTCGGGATAGAGTGATTCACGCTCTGTATCGCCAACCCGATCTTCCTCCCGACGGTATATCGTCTTCACCTTGATGTTTTCTTTCTTGTCCAGATAAGGCAAATGATAGTTCACCACTGCGTTCCCAAATCCGATGATCGCCATATTCAATATCATGATCGCTCACTCCTCTGCTCTGGTTGAGTGTAATGTTATCACGATCAAGTCAGGCGGAGAATGCTTTGAGGCGGGATTGGCAGCATCATGCGCAATTCGATTTCAGGTTTGAAAATGTATGAAATTCAATTTCATTCTCTTCTTTTTTTCATGTTCGAGATCTAACATATCTTCCATAGTTTACCGATATAACATAAGGCGTTAATTACATACATATAGAACGAAGGGGACGATGAAAAAATGAAAACAGGGTATACATACTTACAACGCACCATCTGTACATTACTGTTATTTACACTCATTGCAGCAATGACATTGGGAGGCGGAACCGCAGCCCAGGCAGCTTCACTCAGCCAATCCACAGTGTATTATGAGTCCGATGGCATCCTGTACAAAGTATCGGCTGATGGCAGCAATACGACAGAAGTATTAATTGATTTCCAAGGGGTGGACTTGCACGCAGCAGGCTCTTATCTCTACTACACGCAGACTGCTTCTTCCACAACATTGCTCCGGGTTCCGAATGACGGGTCCAGCGATGCGGCAGAGACATTTGCTACAGATGTACTGAGCTATTACACGGATAACGGATTCATCTATTATCTGGATGCTACAGGTACAATTTATCGCGCTAATGGCAACAGTGACGCTTCAGCTGTCACCAAGATTGCTGACAAAGCAGACACTGATTTTCCATTTCTCCTAGTAGCCAAAGGGCGTGCTTACTATAATGCGCTGGTTAATGGAAACACGTGGTCCGTGTCCAAAACGTCCAACGGTTCTGGAGCTGTGCAGCGGATTGCCGCAGGCGCAGTGGAAGGACGTTATTTTACGAATCAAGCCAAAAACGAACTGCAACTGATGGTAAATACAGACCCCTACGAGGACTTCTATTCCACCAATGCTGTTGTCATGTATAAAGTGAACTACAACACTGGCAAGGCAACTGCTGTTAATCCCAAAGCCAAACTGGATGTGAATGCTGTATATTCCGGTGGTTGGGGAAATAATCTTTACGTGTATAACAAAGGAATCGATCTCGACATTAATAAGGATTACAATTACGCCAAAGGCAAAGCGTTTGCGTTAACGACTTCAGCCAAAACGCTTCAGCTTCATAACAAGAGCGTCCGGGAAGTAAGTGCCTTAGGTACAGACAAGGTTGTCCTTATTGATGCAGACAAAAAGGCTTATGCCAAAACGGTCTCCGGCAACAAAGTGACCAAGTCCGCCAATCTGAACCTGAACAATGTAACGTATGTTGCAAATCAATTGACCAATGGTACAGCTACAGCTGCATACATCTCGGGCAACAACGGTCTCTATTCGGTCAATACAGCTCTCAAGGTAACGAAACTTACCAGTGACGAATGGGATGCATTCCATATCAGAGATGATGTTGCCGGCTTGTTCTACATCAATGCCAAAGATCAGTATCGCTTGTATCATGTGCAAACGGGTGGAACAGGGAAAAAAGTAATGAGTGACGTTTTCCTCGACAATATTCTATTGGTGACACCGTACTAACATATCCTGTTGATTCAGGCGTGTAGCCCATTCAACGGACTTATCCATAACAAAAAGGATTACCTTGCAGCCATACGGGCTCTTGGTAGTCCTTTTTTGGTTGTCGAAAACTATTTTTCAAAAATATCTTCCATATGAGAATGATAATTGTTATCATTAAGAAAATAAGACAAAAGGATGGTCCGTATGACTGAACAGTTTCCCTTCATTGCTGAAACCTCATCTCTACCGCTCCTCTCCTCCATGTGCCGTGTGCGTCGTGGGGAGAATTTCCGTGTGCAAGGCAAGACGGTGTCCCGGCCCATGCTCTGTCTTATTTTGCAAGGAGACGGTGTTCTGGTCCTGAATGATACAGTCTATACGGCGCAAGCGGGCAGCTTGTTCGTGTTGAAGTCAGGTACAACCATCGA
Organism: Paenibacillus sp. FSL H8-0079; assembly: GCF_037991315.1. Classification (NCBI taxonomy): domain Bacteria; kingdom Bacillati; phylum Bacillota; class Bacilli; order Caryophanales; family Paenibacillaceae; genus Paenibacillus; species Paenibacillus sp. FSL H8-0079. The sequence goes on along the minus strand of NZ_CP150300.1, from coordinate 1,547,338 downwards.
GGCCGCTGCACGCTCGAAAGTGACCGAATTTATATTGCTAAGCATGGATACGGTTCGTTTGCAGCAAGTGCGCGGCGAATGGAAAATGACCTCTTCACCTGCCTTCCCGCTGGATTGGCAGACAGGCAGGTTGCTGGTTCGTCATGAGCAGCAGGCTGTATTACGCTTGGAACAATTGTATGAAACCTATCGCGGTCTTCAACCGGATCACTTTATCAGCATACATAGCCAGCTGCATGAACTGCTGCAGTTTCTCTCAGAGAACCGGCTGGAAGCCAATCATGAGAAAGTGGACCCTGCCTTGGAGCGCAGTATTATGTATATGCGACGTTACATGAGTGAAGGAATCAGCATGGATCAGCTTGCCAAGATTGCTGGACTCACACCCAGCTCCTATTCTCGCAGTTTCAAGAAAGCCAAGGGCATGTCGCCGACCGATTATCTGAACCGTTTACGTATAGACGAAGCCAAAAAACAGCTGACAGAGGAACCATGTGTCCTCAAAGACGTCGCGGTATCTGTCGGGTATGGCAACGAGTATTATTTTAGCCGCAAATTCAAACAAACCTTGGGCATTGCTCCCAGCGTATATATGAAAAGAGATCAACTTCGCGTAGCTACAGCATCCATCATGGGATTCCACGAGAATCTGGCCTCGCTTGGACTGCGCCCTGTAGCTGTACTGGAAGGAGTTCTTGACCGAGAATCCGATGATTATGAACAAGAACGCCGATTAACCAGACAATTAGATCAACTTCGGCAGGCGAAGCCAGACTTGATCATCGGTGACTTTTACCACAAGCCTTATTATGATCGCCTGAAAAGTATTGCACCAACCATCATCTTAGAATCCACTGAGGACTGGAAAGAGAACCATATTCGCATAGCCGAACTGGTCGGACGCGAGAAGCAAGCGTTGCTGAATTTCAAGGAACTTGCGTTCCGCAAGCTTGAAGCAGGCCTAAGCCTACAACCTTATTTCGGACAAAAACGTATCGCTCTGATGGAGATTACGAATCAATTCATTCGATTACAGGGGACTGGCGAGCATCCATTAAAACACTTGTTGTATGCTGAATTGGGACTCCATCCTGCCCAGCTTGTATCTCCCGAAAGTTCCAGAAATGAGTATGTTGCGGATAATATCCCCGTGTTGGACACGGATTATCTATTGATCCATCGGGCTTCGCTTCAGCCTGCCAGTGAAAAGGTATTCCGCCGTATGAAGCAAACGGCATCCTGGAATCGCTGCCCTGCCGTGTTGCATGGTGACGTTCACGATATCTCGAATTGGCAGCTGTTATGCTGGACCCCGGCGGGCCGGTTGCAGATTCTGAACGAACTGGAGCAGATTGCTCAGCAGTCTGTGGTCTTTCCTCAGGCAGGTCTGATCGGACATTAGATGTGAATATCAGCTCGAAACGAATTGCCCGATGTGCAGTGTTATTTTTCCCATCGTGTTCCTTCATTATATTTCATTAAGATATTGTACAAACCAAAAGGCCCTCTCCTCTAACGGAAAGGGCCCTTTGCATGTAATTATGAATGTTCCTTGATCTCTTCCTTCGGAACCAGCTTGTATATCTCTTCATCTTCCATGGTATCAATCAACCGATCCAACCATTTGTAGTATGCTTCCGCTTGCAAAACCTTATGTTTGTCTTCCATCAGAATGTGGATAAGTTCAGCGTCTGCCTGCTCATCCAGATCTTCGACTAACCGATTCAGTTCCTCAATCGATTTGCGTAGAATCTGAAGGTTACTCTCCACAGCTTTTCTCCACTTAATCGCAAAATAATCCGTAAATGTCTGATGCCAGTCATATTCTACTTCATATAGGTCTTTCCTGGAGCCCTTGCTCCATACTTTGTTTACCATTTTCAAATCCAGCAGTGTTCGTACACCTGTACTCATACTCGTTTTGCTCATTTCCATTTCCCGTCCCATATCGTCAAGGGTCATTGGCTTGTCTGCAAAAAATAGCAATCCATATAAGTGTCCCGTAGACAGCGTAACGCCGTAAAGATCCATATTACGTCCAATGGCTTCAATGACGCGTTTACGAATCCTCAGTACGGTTGCCTGCTGTTCCTCTTGTAAATGGTCCAAGCCCATGCTTGCAACCTCCATTCTGAACATTCCACAGTCTTGGCAAAAATATTGCAACACTTTAAAAGTCCTGCTTACATGGGAAAGCATCCGGCCGGACATCCTATATGCCAGAGGGCTTTCTTTCACCCAATGTATGAAAATGGGAACTTTACCAGGCTACTTTTGCCTATGACTATCTTTTAACCAAAAAAATCAGCTTCAATTCAGCTCATTTTCTATTGTAGGAAAAGCGATATCAAATGTAAAGGAACCTTATTAGACAGAATAAGGAGAACGACGGAGCATATGGGAGGAAAACTTTGTACAGTTTTTACTGTACAAACATTATGTACTGTTTATTCGGTTGCTATACGGGGTAAGTATTGTTAGAATACAAAACGTTACCCAGAAAGACGGGAAGCGAAGCAACAACTACCGGATTTCGTGGCTGGGCGCATAAGTGTATGGGCTTATGGATGCTGAAAGCCGTTCGAAGTGCACAACACATCAGAAGGGGTGAAAACATGACCATACTTGAAGTGAAAAACGTAAGTAAATTGTTTGGACCCCAAACCGAGCAAGGTCTGCAATTACTGGAGCAAGGTTGGGGAAAAGAAAAGTTGGCCAAAGAAAAACAGATAACGGTTGGTGTCAACCGGGTCAACATGGAGATTAAGGAAGGCGAGATTTTCGTTATTATGGGGCTGTCCGGGAGTGGTAAATCCACATTAGTACGGATGTTCAATCGTCTGATTGAACCAACATCCGGAGAAATTCTGGTCCATGGTAAGGATCTACGTAAGATGAACAAAGAACAATTGCGCGAAGTGCGCCGGAAAACGATCAGCATGGTCTTCCAGAAGTTTGCGTTATTCCCGCACCGTACCGTTCTTGATAATGTGGAGTATGGATTGGAAGTACAGAAAGTAGACAAAGAAGTACGCCGTGAGAAGGCGAAAACCTCACTTGAGCTGGTTGGCCTTAAAGGCTGGGAAGACAAAATGCCAGATGAACTCAGTGGCGGGATGCAGCAACGTGTCGGCTTGGCCCGTGCACTTGCCAATGACCCGGAAGTACTATTAATGGATGAAGCCTTCAGTGCCCTTGATCCATTGATTCGCCGTGATATGCAGGATGAGCTGATCGAGCTTCAAGATAAAATGAAAAAGACGATTATTTTCATTACCCATGACTTGGACGAAGCGCTGCGCATCGGCGATCGTATTGCCCTCATGAAAGACGGCGCAGTCGTGCAGATCGGTACACCGGAAGAAATCATGATTCAACCGGCCAACTCATATGTGGCCCGCTTCGTCGAAGACGTGGATCTGTCCAAGGTCCTTACAGCATCTCACGTAATGCGTCGCCCTGAAACAATTACGCTTGATCGTGGTCCTCGTGTTGCCCTCGAATTAATGCGCGAACGTGGTATTTCCAACCTGTTTGTCATTGACCGTTCGAAAAAATTGCTTGGTGTCATTACAGCTGAAGATGCAACTCGTGCCATGCGCGAAAACAAAGTATTGAACGATATTCTGATCACGGATGGGCCGACGGTGTCGCCTGAGACCTTGATTCATGAATTGTTCGAGATTGTAAGTTCTGCCCATGTGCCGCTCGCTGTTGTTGGTGAGAATGGCCGTCTGCAAGGTGTTATCGTCCGCGGTGCCCTGCTGGGTGCACTTAGCGGTGAAGTTGCAGTAAAGGAGGAACTTGTGAATGATTCCCAAAATACCACTAGCATCGTGGATTGAATCCATCGTTGACTGGATGAGCTCCTCGCTCTCCGGATTGTTTAATGTAATCTCTGTTGTTATTCAGGCAGTAGTCGGATTCTTCTCTGGGCTGTTCATGTTGCCCCATCCGCTTCTGTTCATTGCCATATTGGGTGTTCTTGCGTTCCTTGTAGGTCGACTCCCACTGACATTATTCACGGTTATCGGGTTCTTGCTCGTTGATAACTTGGGGTACTGGTCCCAATCCATGGACACACTCGGCCTGGTTATCACTTCAGGTTTGGTTTCGATCCTGCTTGGTGTGCCTGTCGGAATCTGGCTCGCATACAGTAAAACTGCGGCGCGTATCGTCACACCGCTACTTGACTTCATGCAGACGATGCCTGCATTTGTCTACTTGCTACCTGCGGTTACATTCTTTAGCCTTGGTGTCGTTCCAGGTGTTATCGCATCCGTTATATTTGCGATTCCACCAACGATTCGTCTGACTCACCTGGGTATCAGACAGGTATCTGGCGAATTGGTTGAAGCAGCTGATGCATTCGGATCGACTTCCATGCAAAAACTGTTCAAAGTACAACTTCCACTCGCTTTGCCTACCGTGATGTCCGGTATTAACCAGACGATCATGTTGTCACTGTCCATGGTTGTTATTGCATCCATGATCGGTGCACAAGGTATTGGTGCGGAAGTATATCGTGCAGTAACGCAGCTGCAAATCGGTAAAGGTTTCGAAGCCGGTCTCGCTGTTGTTGTACTCGCAATTGTACTGGACCGTTTTACACAAAATCTATTTATGCCTGGTCGCAAAAAGACCTCTCGCATTACAACAAAGCAAAAAGCGTGGATCACTGCTGCTGCAACATTCCTTGTGTTAGTAGCTGGTTTCTCGCAATACTTCGTTGGTGGCACGACTTCCGCTGGCGGCAACAACTCAGCAGCCAATGCTGTAGGTAAAGAAGTGAACTATCAGATTATTGGTATCGATCCAGGGGCTGGTATCATGAAGTCCGCAGCTAAAGCGATCGAAGACTATAACCTGACTGACTGGACTCTCATTGAAGGCTCAGGTGCAGCCATGACTGCCACACTGGACAAAGCCATGAAAAATGAAGATCCAATCATCATTACAGGTTGGACTCCACACTGGATGTTCAACAAATACGATCTGAAATATCTGGAAGATCCAGAGAAATCTTTCGGTGATGCTGAAGAAATTCACACCATCGCCCGCAAAGGTTTGAAAGAAGATCACCCTGTTGCTTTTGAATTCCTGTCCCGTTTCCAATGGACCTCGGATGAAATGGGTGAGATGATGACTGCTATCCAAGAGGGTACATCCCCGGAAGAAGCAGCTAAAGCTTATGCGGAGAAACATGCCGATCAGATTGATGAGTGGACCAAAGGTCTGACTCCGGTCAACGGCGATGACTTCAAACTGAGCTATGTGGCTTGGGATTCCGAAATCGCAAGTACGAACTTGCTGAAATATGTGATGGAAAACAACCTGGGCTATAAAGTTAACGCTCTGCAAGTAGAAGCTGGACCCATGTGGACGGGTGTTGCCTCAGGCGACGTAGATGCCTCTCCAGCAGCTTGGCTGCCATTGACACATGCTGACTACTGGGAACGTTACAAAGACCAGGTGGACGATCTGGGTGCCAACATGACGGGTGTACGTACAGGACTCGTGGTTCCTAGTTACATGACTGAAGTAAACTCGATTGCAGATCTGGAGACAGGTGCCGCTTCTTCCGCTCCATCGGCAAGTGCCAATGTGGGCGAAGAGGTTAATCACCAAATCGTTGGTATTGATCCAGGTGCAGGTCTGATGAAAGCTACGGCAAATGCGATTGAGCATTATGAATTGTCTAACTGGAATCTAATCGAAGGCTCTGGAGCCGCGATGACTGCATCGCTGGACAAAGCTTATAAAAATGAGGAGCCCATCATCGTTACGGGTTGGACTCCCCACTGGATGTTCAATCAGTATGATCTGAAGTATCTGGATGATCCCGACTTAATTTTCGGCGATGCAGAGGAAGTTCACACGGTGGGACGTAAGGGAATCAAGGAAGATCATCCTGTTGCCTATGAGTTCTTCTCTCGTTTTAATTGGACTGCGGATCAGATGAGTGAGATCATGACTGACATTCAAAAGGGCGTTTCGCCTGAAGAAGCAGCCAAGACTTATGCAGAAAAACATCCTGACCAGATTAAAGAATGGACTACCGGGTTAACTCCTGTTAGTGGTGATAATCTACGTCTTGGTTATGTGGCATGGGACTCTGAAATTGCGAGTACCAACCTGATGAAGTATGTGCTTGAGGCGGATCTGGGTTACACAGTCAAAGCACTGCAAGTCGAAGCTGGTCCAATGTGGGCAGGCTTGGCGGCAGGTGATATCGATGCTTCTCCAGCCGTTTGGCTCCCGCTTACACATGGGGACTATTGGGAGACGTATGGTGACCAGATTGAAGATATTGCTGTAAGCATGACCGGAGTCAAACAAGGTCTGGTTGTTCCAACTTACATGGATATCAACTCCGTTGAAGATTTAAAAGATAATTAAACCAGATTGAGATGAATACACCTGAATTTGGTAAAAAGACCACCGAAATTTTTCGGTGGTCTTTTTCCTTTGGCTATGATTTTTTCAGGCATGCCAATTTGATTTGCTATTCAATCTTGGTCATACTGCTACCTTAATCATTCACATGCTTTTTCCCATTCAACGCTACGCACATATCCTCTTACTTCGCTCATGAACACTCTATGTAGATAGTACTTGGTGAGTTCGATTATTTCCAACAACTATCCGATCAGCAATAGTAGTACACCAATGACAATCATGACAACACCGAGAATACCATACACCACTCTTGCGCCCTGTCGTCCAATAGTCTTCACAAAAATTCCTGCTCTAAAGCTCTTCATAAACCAATCCCAATTGTTGATACCACCGAGTAAACTAAAAATTCCTGCCGCTATGGCAAATAGTGCGATTAAAACGGGTTGTTCTTGCATTTCGTCAACACTCCTATAATATAATCCTGTCTACTATACCTTCACTTGGTGAAAATTAACAGGCATAAATTAGAAAAAAAACAGCTTGCAGATGGAAGTCTGCAAGCCGTTCTACTACGTCTGTATCATGCGTATTATTGCTTTTGCAACTCGCTTGCCGACAATAGCAGGGTCACCACTTCAGCACGGGTTGCTTCGGCGAGTGGATTAAACATATTTTTCCCTGTTCCCTTCACCAGTCCTGCATCATATGCAGCAGCGATATATGGAACAGCCCACGCCGGTACTTTATCGGCGTCCGCGAAACTCAGTGCGGGATTCGACTGTACCGGGAGGCCGAGAGCTCTGACAAGCATAACTGTCATCTCTACCCGCGATACTTTGCCCGATGAACGGAACGTATCATCCGTATATCCACTAATGATGCCTTGATCCACTGCCTGAGCAATAAAGGATTGCGCCCATGCAGGTATCCCAGCAGCATCCTTAAATGTCAATGCCTTGTTGCTGGCTGGAAGTTCAAATGCTCTTCCCAACATCACAATGAATTCGGCGCGTGTGGCTGGTGCATTCGGACGGAAATTACCATCCTGATACCCGTTCACAATTCCCCGGGAAATGGCCTGCTCAATGGCAGCAGCTGCCCAGTGATTCCCGATATCTTTCAGGTCTACGACCGGAGTGGTTGGATTAGTACCTCCATTACCAGGAACGGTTGGCGTAGTTGGGTTCGTAGGATTGGTTGGTGTAGTGGGTGTTGTTGGAGTTACAGGCGTAGTAGGTGTTGTAGAACCTCCACCACTGTTACCACTGCCCGGATTACTTCCATTGCCGCCACCATTACCAGGGTTACTTCCATTTCCATCCCCAGGAAGTGGCGCTCCCTTCAGATCCGTACTACGTCCTTCCGTCTTTTGATCGACTGTACCTACACGGTCCAAATGTTCATGGAAGATTTCATAATCGACCAGATTCAATTCGTAGAATCGATTATCATCTTTTGCCGTTCTCATAGCACGATAGAAGTCTCCACCGTTAGCCATGAATGAATTGGTAGCGACGATATAGTATCCGTTCGGATCGATATCCGAGTACGTACCATCTGCATTCTTAATCTGAACTTTGACCACACGTTGACCCACTTGGGTCACGGTATTGGTCGTGGCATCAATTTTTTCGCCTGGTTTCGTGGAATCGTAGTAGAAACGCATGCCTGCCACTTGCGGGAAGCGCCCTTCTCCCGTTTCCACACCACTAACGCCATTTTCCAGCGCGGCTGTGATTTCCTTGCCTGTCATTTTCAACGCAGATAGATTATTAGCGAATGGCATCACAGTCAGGAGATTGCCCAGCGTAATATCACCTGTCTGGAATGAAGCACGAATGCCACCGCCGTTCTGGATCGCCACGTATCCTTTGACGTCGTTTTCCTGCACAATGGATTTCACTTTCTCCAGCATACCGTCTGTCATCAAGTTTCCTAAATTGGTTTCCTGTTTCCGCACAGTGCCACGTTCTCCATCCAGGAAGACATTCGTTTTACCGATAATCGTTTTCTTGAACTGTTCCAACTGAGGAGCATATTCTTTCAGCTTGTTTGCGGCTTCCACATCATCAGCATAGATGAATTGGTTGGCAGCATCTTTCGCATCCAAACTCAGCAATTTGCCGTTCCACTTCTTCAATATACCCGCTTCATCAAACGTAACATCCAATTGACCAAGAGAAACGTCATATTCCCCGGTTTGCACAACCAATGTTGGCTCATCCAGGCTACCCACAACAATCGGTTCCTTCAGAATGGTGTGTGAATGACCACCTACCACAATATCGATCCCTTCTACGGCTTCAGCCAATTTGAGATCCTCTGAGTAGCCAAGGTGAGTCAAAGCAATGATTTTATTGATACCTTCATTTTGTAGCATCTCTACAGTTGCTTGTGCACTTGCCTTATAATCTACAAACTTCAAGTCATCTCCCGGTGAAGAAAGAGATACCGTGTCCGGTGTCGTCAGTCCGAAAATACCTACTAGCTCACCATTCACTTCCGTAATAATCGCCGGATAGATCTCAGCTTTCTCACCCGGATCACCTATACTATTGTTGTAAAAGCCACTCAAGCTCGCATCCTTTGAATAATCAATGTTGGCACTCACGAACGGGAACTCCGCTTTTTCAATAAATGCTTTCAGTACGCTTGGACCTTTATCAAACTCATGGTTACCAAAGGTCATCGCATCATATCCGATCATGTTCATGAACTCCAGATCAGCCAGACCATTAAACAGATTGAAGTACAACGTACCAGAGAATACGTCCCCTGCATCCAGCACCAGGGTATTATCATTGCGTGCTTCCTTAATTGCCGTTACTCGGCGCGGGATGTTATCCAGATGTGCATGCGTATCATTCGTGTGCAGTACGCGCAGGTTGAAGTCCCCTTCTTCCACTGGATCTCCAATACTTAATTGTGCAAGCAGTGGATCATGGTCGCTCACTCGTCCATCTGCTGTCTCAAAATCGGCATTCACATGTACCACTTCAATGGCTGCCGTCTCAGTCAGGTTTTTACTCACCAAAATGTGATCCAGTGTCTGAGAGTTTCCATCATAGATGTAGGAATACCGCTGATTTTCTGGCAGTTCATTTACCAGATTATCCAGTTCATTACCTTCAACAATGTTCAAGGTATTTGAGAATTGGAAGTCATTAAAATCACCGAGAACAGCGACATTGACCTCAGGGTCTTTATTCAGTAACTCTTTCACAAACCCATTCACCAATGAAGCTTGCTTCGCACGTTGAACTTCACTGCTTCGAGTCGCAGGCTGTATACTTCCAAATGGTTTCAGGTCTCCACCTTTGGAATTGAAGTGGTTGGCAATCACCACTACACGTTCACCATTGAATTCGAATTCAGCGGCCAGCGGTTTGCGAGAGCTGGCGAACGCCTCGTCCCCTGGTGCAATACGCCCCGGATTATTGGATAAGCTCCCGTCAGCGCCTACCTGAATTGTTGTTGTAGCACTTCCTTTAATCCCTTCCTTCAGGGACACACGTGATTCATTATACAGAAACCCTACACGAATATTGGCACCTGGTGCTCCGCCATCCTTGTTATTTTCCGGAGCGATATCTGTGTATTTATACGCAGGACCACCTTTAGTTGCAATGGCATCAATTAGGGTTTGGAAACTAGCATCTGCAGCTGTTGCTCCACTGTCTGTTGCTCCATCATTATCTTGCACTTCCATAATGCCGATAATATCTGGATTTTTCAGATTATTGACGACAATGCCGCCAATTTTAACAGCTCTAGCCGCATCCTTTTGACTGAAATTCTCTACATTGAAAGTTGCAATCGTCAATTTGTCATCGGTGGGTTGAATTTTTGTTATTGCTTGTTCAAGGGGACTCGGTGTGATTGCTGGAAGATTACCTTCAGGAATCACTTTAAAGTTCCCATTGGAGTATGTCATAACCCCTTTAACGGAGCCACCTAGCTTGTCTCCCGTTTTGACAGCTTGGGATGGTTTCTTATTGATGAACAGCCGTTGCGGATTAAGTGAACTCTCAAACGGCTCTGCACCATCCCCTGTCAGAATGACACCGCCCGCAGGAGTGCGCAACGGATTGTTCGGACCATTATCTACAACAACAGCGAGACCCGGTTCACTGGAATACGGACCGATAATGGTAGCATTATCGAGTTGTACCCTCATCCCTTCTAGACTCTCATAAAAGTCAATGGCATCCTTATCCGGATTAAACTCGCCGAATTGATCGGAATCAATTACGGTAGGAATCATGCGACCATTAGCACCCAAAACCACAGGTTCAGGCAGATCTTTATTACTGTCTTCAACCGTAATTATTGTAGCTACAATTTCCGTTATCGCCAGCTCCGTTGTTGCTGTTGCATATTCTTTCACCTGTCCAGATACGCTCACCTTGTTACCTACTGTCATTCCATGAGAAGACTTATAGACCAGAATACCTTCAGATGTTCTGTCATCGTTATCTTCCATGCCAGGAATCTCCTGCATGTAGAAGGAAGTTGCATTTACAACATGAGTCACAATACCTTCCACATTTTGCACAGCCAAACCATCGTATAAGGAGTTATGGGTGGCCCCTTGAATATCGTGGATTCTAAGATTGTTCAGTTCCTGAAGAACCTTGTAAGTATAGGTATATACATTACTTGTATCTCCACCAGACACTGCAATAGCTTTAATAGCAGTATCCTCATCTACTGTAATCGGCACAGTGTACCGCGTAGATGTTGGTGTAGGGTTAGTGCCATTAACCGTATAATAAATTTCTGCTCCCGCCATTGGTGAGGATAAAGTCACCGTAGATCCTTTTACAATCCCCCCTGAAGGAACACTAGCTGTAACAGAAAGCAGATTCTCGACAACATCCGCTGCTGTGCGTGGGATTAATTCGAGACCATAGCTTGTGTGATAAGTCAGGACGCCTGTCACTTTTTCATATGTTTTGCCTGTTGCCAGTGCAGTGGGGCTATTTTTGGCATAGATCGTGATCTCTCGACCATCCACATCTGTCGCAAAAAAGGTGGAACTGCTACTTCTTGTCACCGTGACCCCATTGACTTCGACAAGCATCCCTTCATAGATGCCGCCCGAACCCTTGCCTCCGTCTTCAGCAGACGCAAAGTCTTTGGATGTCAACGTAAGCGGTTCAGGAATTTCTTGTGTTTTATCCAAGATCTTAATATAACCGCCTGGAAATCCTGCTTTATCCTTCTCTACCTGGAGTAGACCGTTATAAATGGTGAGCGGACCATACGCTTCAATCCGGTCACCTGGCTCAACAGTTGAATCTGTACCACGAATGACGATTCCAGCATTCTCATCCTGAATATATAGATTCGCCATTCCTCCGGATTCCTCTCGGTAGGTTACAATCCCTTGAACGGTAACCGGAGAGTTTTCAGGCTTGTTTCTGGCATCAGATATTGAAATTGGAGTATTGTCAACGATCGTATAATTAAATAAAGCAATTGCACTATCCAGCAAGCCTTCTTTGTGTGCATAAGCTTCGATGTGCATAGCATCATTAACCGTGATGGGAACTGTGTAAGGAAGAAACGCATTTTCATCATTTAACTTGTAGTATACGGCTGCACCGACTGTAGTTGTTCCCAAAGTAACCTGTGTTCCTGACGGAACGGCCCCTGGGGACGGATTAGCTGTGACATTAGCCACTTCCGTTTCCGGTGTCTCATCAATCAGTTGAAAAGTTGTTGATGTAACGGATCGTATACCTTTAGAAGTGAAATATTGAGATAACGTACCGTTGTTAATACGTACTTTGGATTGATATAAGGAGGAATTGCTTTGTAGTCCGAACGTGCTGCGAGGAGCAGTTGTGGGTACTTGAACAGGCATCATCTTACTAAGATTTGTTTCGGTTGGACTATCAGCAATTGCAAAATTAGTGTCTACAGTAAAGGGTGGATTCAGATTTACACTTGGACCGTTGCTGTAGGTCCCGACAACATAACCTTCAACCGTGGCGGTTGAATCATCCGAACCAAGAGCGAGCGCCTCTGCAACTGTTAGCGGCTCATCCGCCGCTGCAACTTTGTTGTTGAATAAGCCAGCAGGTATGGCACCCGTAATCAGCAGGACCACAGCTAAGAATAATCTGAGCCAACTCTTTATTTGCTTACTTTGCATCTTTTTCCTACCCCCATGTTTTCAACTTGGCAATCATTTGTTCAGACAGCTTGTACATTAGTTCAAATATAAGATAACTGAATAACAGACTCGTGTAAACAATATTTCTTCATTATGAAAGAAAATAGAACATATACATTACAGGAAGAAATCATTTTCTCTTCTTTAAAGATAAATAGGACTAATTTATGATCAAAATCATGTCTTTTTGATCTTTTTGAGTCATGTTTATGTGCACATTAAACTATTTAGGTTAGATAAATTAACATAATAGATATGAATTGTTTATTATTTCGACATTTAATGACAACATCTATCTATCCCTTTTTAAGAAAAATCAGACTTAAGTCTTATAGAATTTCAAGACACAGGCATAACAATACGACGATCAGGATTGATCGCCGCATCTTTATTTTGAGATTAACCTAAAATTATTTCTTCACCGTGCTATTATATTGCGCAATCTTGTCTGTAATTTGTTTGGCTGCTGCATCCAGCGCTTCCTGTGGTGTACCTTGTCCATTCAGGACCGTTTCAATCGCTCCTTCGACAAGTTGTCTGGCTTCTGGGAATACACCCATTAATGCCCCGGATGTTGCTGTCGAATCCGCGGAAGCGTGCAATTGGTCGACTGCTGTCTGGAATTGCGGGTACTTCGTCATATTATCCTTTAATACTTGCTCTTCGTAGGCTGCTGTCGTAATAGGGAAGTATCCTGTCGCAACGCTCCAGTTCGCTTGTACCTCTGGTGTAGCCAAGTACTTGATGAACTCCCATGCTGCTTGCTGTTGTGCTTCGGATTTGTTATTCATGATGTACAAGCTCGCTCCACCCACCACAACGCCGCCTTCTTTGGCATCCGCTGGACGAGGCAGGAAGCCTGTTCCCAGTTCAAACTTGCCACCTGAACCTTCTACGATTTTACGCAGGCCAGCCGTGGAATCGAGGGTCATACCGATTTGCTGAGCTGTAAATGCCGCTGTTGTATCGTCTGTGCTACGTCCCAGATTGGAGAGGGTTTTCTCGTCGATCATCTTTTTCCACCACGTTAATGTCTTCACTCCAGCTTCGGAGTTCAACAGAGACTCCGTGGCTGCTTCGGTTCTTCCGTTTCCATTGTTTACATAATCTGCATTCTGGTTTGCAAAGAACTGTTCCATAAACCAGCCGTAGATCGCCATGGATGCACCTGGCTTACCGTCTTTCGCCAATGCTTTTGCTGCTTGTTCAAACTCTTCATATGTCTTCGGCGGGTTCTCCGGGTCCAGACCTGCTGCTTTGAACATATCCTTGTTATAGTACAGAATCGGGTTCGATGTGTTGAATGGCATCGCGTTCAATTTGCCATCGATGGTGTAGTATCGGATGATGTTCGGCTCCAGTTGGGACAGGTCGAATTGGTCCTTGTCGATGAACTGTTGTACTGGCGTAATCATGCCCGAATCGATCATGAACTTGCTACCGATCTCGTAGACCTGGATAATGTCAGGACCACTGTCTGAGCCCATGGATGCTTTGAGTTTGTTCAGACTTTCATCGTACTTCCCTTGATAGATGGGTTTCACCTGAATCTCTGGATGACTAGCGTTAAAGTCGGAAGCGAGTTGATTAATGGCTTTCTCCCCTGCGCCAGACATGGAATGCCACCACGTCAATTGTGTTGTTTCAGCGGCGGCGGCTTCTGCTGGAGCTCCACTTGCCGGGCTGCTCGTTTCTGCTTTCGTTCCGCAAGCGGAGATGACCAACATGAGTGCAGCCAGCATTAATGCAAATGTTCCTCTTTTTTTCAACCGAAATCGCTCTCCTTTTATATGGCTCGCGTAATAATAAGTGCTGTAGGTGCTGCAAGGTGGCCGTTCCGGATATGAATCGTTCTTTTGATCGCTGTTACCCCCGGATTTTTTTCATTCCCCCTTTCAAGGGGAAAATCCGGTGATAAAGGCGAACGCTTCGCTTCTTCAGAATCGATTCTTCTCCTTCACTACTTTTGCAGCTATTCAAAGACTTATTGAAAGGCGAGCCTCATTTTATTCGCTCCTGGTATCTAAAACCGTAGACCTTGTACGAAGATACAATGTTTAATTCGAAACCTCTAAATCAAAATCTTTAGATCAAAACCTTCAGAGCTTCCACTTCAATTAAATAGTTGTAAAACTTTCTTCCTTACCCCTTCAGCGCGCCTGCGGCCATTCCGCGGACAAGCTGTTTCAATCCGAAGATCAATAGCAGTAAGGATGGTAGAATCACCATTGCTGTTCCGGCAAATACCAGATTCCATGCTGTTGATTCCTGGAACTCCAGCATCGAGATTCCGATCTGCGCGGTTCTCATTTCCGGTGTGTTTGTCACCAGCAACGGCCAGAGATACGAATTGTACATGCTTAAGAATGAATAGATTGCCAGTGTACCAAGTGCCGGACGGGACAAAGGCAAGACGTGCGATATGAAATAGCGAATATGACCACAACCGTCGATCCTCGCCGCCTCGAACAATTCCTTGGGTAGCTGCATGAAGAACTGTCTTAGCAGGAATGTACCAAACGCCGTTGCCAGAAACGGCACCGTCAGTCCTTGATAACTATCCAGCCAGCCCCAGCTGCGAACCGTGAGGTAATTTGGGATCATCGTTACTTCCCATGGAATCATCATCGTTGCGACAAACATACTGAAGATGACGTTTTTGCCTTTGAACTGCATTTTCGCAAAAGCATAGGCTGCCATACTCGCTGTAATCAATTGACCAAGCGTCGTCAGTCCTGCGACAAGAAAGGTATTGCCGATAAATCGACCGATCGGAACAATATCGAACACTTCGCTAAAGTTGGACAGATCGATTGAATTTGGAATGATATGCGGCGGATAAGCGCTCGCATCTTCCGGCGTCATGACGGCCATGAAAAAGGTGTACATCACCGGATACAGCACAAGTGCTGCACAGATCGTCAGTAATACATACAACAGCGTTTTGGTCCATGTCGCACTCATTGGTAATGCACTTTCCTTTCTACCCATTTGAACTGGATCAGGGTCAGCAGCATAATCACCACGAACAGGATCAGTGCCTGTGCACTACCTGTACCAAAGCGGAAATTAACGAAAGCTTCCTGATAGATGGAATAGACGAAAACATTCGTACTGTCCATCGGGCCACCCCGGGTTAGAATGTTGATCTGACCGAACGATTGAAAAGCACCAATGATCGATACGACCGTAACAAAAAATAACGTTGGTGACAGTAGGGGCATCGAGATTTTGCGAAACGTCAGCAAGGGTCCTGCACCGTCAATCTTGGCGCTCTCGTAGATCTCATCCGGGATGCCTGCCAAACCACTGGATAGAATAATGTAGTTGAATCCGAGGTTCATCCAGATTGTCATGATGGAGATCGAGATCAATGCCCAATCCGGGCTGGTGAGCCAGGGAATTGGATCGATGCCTACTTTGCCAAGCAGATAATTCAGCATGCCCAGGGTCGGATGGAATAGAAACTTCCAGATCACCGCTGACGAACCGACGGATAACACCACGGGCAGCGAGAATACAAATTGGAACACACGCATTCCCTTGAACCGGTTGTGGGTCAGTGCAGCCAGAATCAGAGCAGCCAGCATACCCGTAGGCACTGTAAACAGGACAAATAATAATGTCACTTTCATCCCTTGCATAAACAGTCCTGATTGGAACACCGCCTTGAAGTTATCCAGCCCTACGTAAGCCGCAATCTGTCCCGTCGGATCTGTGGAATGCAGACTCAGGTACACGGACTTAAACATCGGGTAAAACAGAAACACTGCAAACAAAAGCAGCGATGGTGCCAGGAAACCATAGGCCAGCATATTCTCCCGCATTCGCTGCACACGCAGCGAGACTGTCCGGCGCTCACTCGTACCGGATACGCGCCGTTTGGCGGCGGGCAAGCTGATCCGGTTATCAAGCTCACTCATCGGATTTTCTTCCCCCTTGTTTCACGCATTCAGTGTGTGTGAGATGTTACATCCACTTCAGCACCACGTTATCTAGTGTAAGAGTCGAATGTCACAGCAAAATCCGTTCTGAATCAACGTAACGTTAATCATGGACAAGGGTGTTTACGCAAATGTGCATCAATTCGAAAGCGAAATCCAGACCGGATTTCACGACAAAAAACCGCAAGAACTCCCCTGTTTGGAGATGTCCCTGCGGTTCGATGTGTAAATGGAATATGAACGTTTTCCTATTAATGAAAGTGACTCATTTTACATTAATCTGTAAATCTTCCAAACGAGGTGAAGCGATTAACCGTTCGAGTTAACGATTAAGATGATATGGTACTGTGGTGACAATCACGTCTTTGTAATTAATCAGATAAGCCCGGATCATAAAGCTGGTCTGGTTGTGCAGTACATTTTGCCACCAGTGCTTGGTGATGAATTGCGGAATCAGAATGGTGATATGATCGGTCTCCGCCGTTTTCCACTCTACGGTATCAATGAATTTCTTGAGCGGCCCCATAATGCTACGGTACCTCGATTTGATCACAACCAGACGAACGCCTGGATTCCATTCTTCCCACTTCTGCTCCATCTTGCGTATCGCCTCATCATCGAATCCAATGTACAGTGCGACCACATGATCCGACATCGTCTGGGCGTAACTGATCGTATTCATGACGACCCGGGTAATGCCTGCAACTGGAATGACAATGGTATTGCCTTTTTTGGCCGGCTTATCGACCTGAATATCAATCCGCAGTTCATCTGCAATATTGCAATAGTGACGGTGAATACGCATGAACACATAGACAACGAGCGGCAAAAAGATAAAGATGACCCATGTCTGCGTGAACTTGGTGAAAATAAAGATCAGGGTAATCGATAGCGTAGTCAGCATACCGACTGTATTGACCAGCAGTTTCATCTGCCAGCCCGACGGCTTCACTTTGATCCAGCGAATCATCATGCCGAGCTGAGACAGGGTAAATGGAATGAACACCCCTACCGCATAGAGCGGAATCAGGCTTTCCGTATTTCCTTTGAACCCGACCACCAGCAGCGCAGACATCACACTGAGAAAAATAATGCCGTTCGAGAAGCCAAGGCGGTCTCCTCTGACCATAAATGCATGCGGCATGTATTTATCCTTTGCCATCATGAAGGATAACAGTGGAAAAGCCGAATAAGCTGTGTTGGCTGCGAGGAACAGGATCAGTGCCGTTACACCCTGGATGATAAAATACATCGTGCCCCTGCCAAACGTCGCCTCAGCAATCTGGGAAATGACCGTTGCTTTGGGATCAGGCTTCACTCCGTACCCATAAGCCAGTAAGGTGATGCCAATGAACATGGCCCCCAATATACAACCCATGAGCAGTAACGTACCGGCAGCATTTTTCTCGGCAGGTTGCTTGAAGTTCGGGATCGCGTTACTTACCGCTTCTACGCCAGTCAAGGCCGAACATCCAGAGCTGAATGCCTTCAGTAACAGAAACATACTCACATGGGATAGACTTGTTCCGAATTCAGGTGCAGCTGCTTCCATCCCCCCGGCAAGAAATTTGATTCCGCCCGAGATGATCAGAACCGCAATCGAGAAGATAAATAGATAGATGGGGATCGCCAGCACAGACGCTGACTCCGTCACTCCCCGCAAATTCATAATCGTTAGAAAAACAATCATAATGAGTGCAATCACGACACTGTAGTCATGCAGCATTGGAAAAGCCGATGTAATCGCATCCGTGCCTGCGGACGAACTCACAGCAACGGTCAGAATATAATCCACCAGCAGAGATCCTCCGGCAATCAGACTGGATGTTGTACCCAGATTATCCTTGGCTACGATATAAGCGCCGCCCCCTGTTGGATAAGCAAATATCGTCTGGCGATAGGAAAAAATTAAAATGACGAGTAATCCCAGCACGGCGATGGAAATCGGAACGGAGTACCATAGGGCGGCGAATCCGGCCGCAACGAGCACCAGCAAAATCTGTTCCGTACCGTAGGCAACGGACGATAGGGCATCCGAGGACAGGATGGCGAGTGCCTTCCATTTCCCCAATTTTTCTCCATCCAGTTCAGCCGATTTCATGGGCTTGCCTATTAAGATTCTCTTCATTTTGCCAAGCATGATCATAACTTCCTTCCGTCTCTCATCTGTGAAGCATTGTTATTATGCAAAATCGCAGAGCCATTGACAATACGTCATTTCACCCGAAATTCGCCAGCGCGTGATAATGCATTCTACGATTCAATAATCGATAACAAAGCCATTCTTGTTCAGCAATTTGAACTTTTTTGAACCAAAATGACGATTGTTCGTCAAAAAAAAGGAAATGGCCTTCGGTTCAATGAACCAAAGACCACTTCCTCGATCTATGCGTTGACTATATTGCAATACAGCTTTCCTTAACTGCCCAAAATGCCGGGACGAGGGGTAACACCGAACGCTTGCGCCAGTGTGATCAGCTGTTCGTCCGTAATTCTCTGCCGGATCTCGTGACCGGCAACCAGCATATACACTTGGGCTGCCTTCTCAATCGTCTCAATCAGACCAAAAGCCTCGTCAATCGTTGTACCTGTTCCGAAGATGCCATGTTGTGGCCAGATGACCGCGTGATATTCTTTCATTTTCTCAGCCGTTTCGCGGCCAATCTCGTTCGATCCAGGAATCATCCATGGAATAATACCGATCCCATCCGGGAATACAACCACACACTCCGTGCACATCTGCCAGAGGGTCTTCGTGAATTTTGCTTCATCCAATTCGTGGATAAACGTCATAGCCAATACATGAGTGGCATGGTTGTGCATGACAACCCGGTGGTTCGGGTCCAATTTCAAACGTTCGATATGGCTCATGAAATGTGTAGGCAACTCACTTGTTGGATTCGCCCCGGACTTCAATCCCCAGAGTACTTCCAGCTCCTGTCCATCCTGCGATACACGCAGCAACCCTAGATTACTCTCCGGATCAGCGAGTACATTTTTGAAATATTTGCCCGATGCGGTCACGATAAAATACTTGCCTGCCAGCTCATGCACCGAAAATGCCGGTTTGATCTTGCGAATCACATGATGGATATCGATATATTGGGCAACTTCCTCTTCCTCCAGCAGATAGCTGACATTACCGCCATTGCGCTCATCCCAGCCATTTTTCCACATATGTTGTGTAATTTCGGCCATCTCACGGATAAATGGAATATGGAAACCTGCAGCCTGCGTTGTTTCATTCGTAAGGGTCACGTTCATGATCAATCTCTCCTTATATTGAAAATAATATGGCTTGCCACGTACATAGTAAGTTCTTTTTTTCACATTAATTATACCTTTGTTTATCTTTGATAGTCAATAACAAACACAGAAATAATCTTTTATTTATTTTTGTTTAGTTTTGTTTATTTGAAAATAAAACAAAAAAATACCCCACCGGCGCCCGGCAGGGTCAGTCACACATCTATTTAACACGAGAAGGGGTTTACAAGAGTTATCATACCTCGGCTACCTTAATAGAAGCTGAAAACAGAATAAAAAAAGCATGAAAAGCGGGTTGAGCAGGTATGGACAACGTACCTCTTTCGATCTATTTCACGTTAAGCGGATACGATGTGGCCTGTTCCTATTCGAAGCATATTTATGATTTTTTCAGTACATAGGTCGGATGCATCTTTCCAGTCGGTTCATACCGTTCGTCACCTGTATATTTGAATCCCAGCTTGATCAAGATGTGACGTGACACTTCATTATCTGGATGATGCCCGGCAAACAGTGCCTTCGCCTTCATTTCGTCAAAGGCATACGCAATCACCGCATGCGCTGCTTCCTGGGCATACCCTTTGCCCCAGTGATCCCGGGTTAGATGGAATCCCAGTTCATACATATCCTCTTCTGAAGAATACGGACGCAGGCCACAACAGCCCACAAACACCTCGGACTCTTTCTCAAAAAGGGGCCAATATTGCACCCCCGCTTCCTTTTGCCTTTGAATTTCCTGTGTTAATCGTGCTTCTACTTCATCCTCGCTTAGAAATCCCTTACTGCTAATCCACTTGGCAACCTCATGATCGCCCCACAGCGCAAACGCCAGCGCACGATCCCCTTCGTTCCACGACGCACATTCCAACCGTTCAGTTTCAAATAAGATTGTTCTGTTCATCATCCACTAACCTCCTGTATGCCAACACAAATCTGCGTGCCGCCTATACCTTAAATTAATCGAATGACCGTCAGGATAAACAAATATGTATAAAGACCCTAGTATAATATCACTTTCAATCCAGAAGGTTCCACCAAAAAAAGAAAGACCCCTGCCGACATCATGTCCGGCAGAGGCCCATCTACTGTATTACACCAATTAGAAATCTGCTACGGCGAATTGAACTGTTCCGGAAGCTGCGCCTCCAAGGTTGGCTTGTAATGCAAAAACCAGGACTGCACTTGCAGTAATTGTAAGACTGCTGTTTACTGGAACCACGTAAGTGACTACTGGTGCATTAACACGAGTGATTACGAGAGATACTGGGAAAGGTCCGTAGTTGTTTACTGTAACGCTGGCATTGGTTCCTCCAGACAGGTTTTCGTAGTAGGACTTGCCTACGCCAGCTGGAAGATTGTAATACTGTAATGGTAAAAGGATGGCCATTGAAATCACCTCCTTTTGCTTTGATACGGTATTCTATGTTCAGAAACTAGTAAAGTCACGGTGAAATGACCGTGTTATAACGTCCATTTTTAATAGACAGCATAGATTGATAGACAACTGTACGCAAAAAGCCCCACCGGAACGTCCGATGGAGCCAGTCCAACCCTATAAAATACGAAAACCTATGATGACCGATTAGATGTTCTTATCCGGTCTGCTTTTAGTCCGATATTGGCGCCACAGTAAAAATAGAAAGTAAGGTGCACCGATGATCGATGTTACCAATCCGACGGGGAATTCCAGTGGTGGGGCCAACACACGTCCAATATAATCCCCCAGTAACATCATGATTGCCCCTACGAGCCCGGCTACAGGTACATAATACCGATGTCCTCCCGAGACCAGACGGCGAGCGATATGCGGACTGACCAGACCAACGAATCCAATCATACCAACCACAGCAACCGAACCGCTTGCGAGAAGAACGGCCAACAGAAGCAGTACAGCACGCATCCTCTCCACACGCAGACCCAAACCTTTGACAGACTGTTCGCCCAGGCCGAAGAGATCCATAACTTTGCCCAGCATCCAGACCACAGGAATAACCAGAACAATAATGGGTACTAATTGCAATACTTGATCCCAGTTACGTCCCCATAATGAACCGTTGAGCCAGAGCAAGACGGTGTTGGTGTTCGCCGATGATCGTGTAATCAGTAGTTGCACCAAGGTGCTCCCACAAGCGCTAACCGCTACACCAACCAGAGCCAGTCGTACCGGATCTACCCCATTTCGGTAAGAGAATACATATACAAGCAGCGCCCCTGCTCCTCCACCAACAAATGCAGCCAGTGAAGTGAGCCATGCACTCTGCATCTCAACAGGTAATAACAATACCGTAGATACGGCTCCCAAGGCAGCCCCCGCCGAAATTCCCAGCGTATCTGGTGCGGCTAACGGGTTGCGAAGAATGCTCTGGGAGACCAGACCCGAAACAGCCAGACCACAGCCAACAAGCATGGCCAGTACAATACGAGGAAGACGATAATTCAGTATGATATAAGTAAGATCCGGATCTCCCTCACCTGTAAAGGAAGCCCAAATCTCCCGCCAGCTAATCCCTACCGCTCCTGCCTGAATATTCGCCATCATGAGAAGACCCAATAGAATAACAAGCGCCACAAGCACCATAAGATTCCTATTCCTTAGTATGCTCTTCATGATGCACTCCTGCTCTGTCGCCTTGCGAGATATACGAAATAAGGTGCTCCAACCAGGGCCGTAATAATGCCTACAGGTGTCTCTGATGGAAAATGAACAAAGCGGGAAGCAATATCTGCTATGGTTAACAGGATCGCTCCGAATAAGGCGGAGAAAGGGATCAGCAACCGATAGTCTGTACCCAACAGATATCGGGTTATATGTGGCACGATTAATCCCACGAAACCGATTGGCCCCACAACTGACACGGATATGCCTGCCAGAATGATCACAATTACACTGCCCACTATCCGAACAGTCCAGATCTTCTGTCCCAATCCGCGGGCGATGTCTTCGCCGAGATTCAATAAGGATAATGATTTACTAATCAACAAAGCCATGAAAAGACCCGTTAAACTGAATATCAGCAAAAGGTTAATCTCTTCCCATTTGACGCCAGCAGCCGAACCGGCGAGCCAGAAGATGATTTTACCGGCGGACTCCTCATTGAAGATCAACAGTCCTTGCGTAAATGAAGATAACAATGCCTGTACCACCACACCGATCAGTGCCATCCGTACTTCGGCTTGGCCTCCGCGCATGGCAAAGCTCATCAACAGGACAATGCTCACCGTCAGTAATCCCCCTGCAAAGCCTGCACCTGCCAGCGCCAGGCCACTAACCGTTGGGAAAACAATCGTGCACAGGACGATCATAAAGGAGGCGCCTGCATTGATCCCGAATATACTCGGAGATGCAAGCGGATTACGGGTCAGCACCTGCATAATGCAACCAGCAATACTCAGGTTGGCGCCAATGCACAGCACAGCCAAGGCACGTGGCATTCGCAATACATGCAGAATGACATGTTCTTTGACCGTTGGAGAATAGTCGAACATATAATCCAGCACAGTGGATAAGGGTATCCAGGAAGTACCGATCATCAGCGAGCCCAGAAAAAGCACAATCAATCCGATTATGCCAACCAAGGCCGCAGTCAGCGTTCTATTCATCTAAAATATGCAGCCGCTTCATCCATAATATTGTTCAATGCAGGTATACTACGTTGTCTTGACCACGTTGCCAATTCCACTTCATGAGCATTACCATTCTGTACTGCCTTCAACTGATTCCAGAGCAGATTATCCTTCTGACCTTCGAGCACGGAGGGCCCATCTTCATTAATCAGAATCAGCATCTGATCCGAATTGATGGTAAGCAGCTGCTCTGTCGTCATCAATTGATTAACTTCTTTCTCATCCTTCAGGGCATAATTCAGACCTGCCGCAGACAAGAAAGAAGAATGAAAGGCCTGATCTGTCCGAACCTGAAACGATTGCGTCTCATCTTCATCCGCAGCCACGATCAGAACCGACTGCTGAGGATTGATGGTTTGCTTCAACTCATCCAATCGCTTCTGATGCTCTTCCAGCAAGGCGGTGGTAGCCTCTGTTTTGCCCAACGCTTCACCGATCTTCTCAGTCGACACCAAGATATCCTCGTAGTTGGCTGTATCATTCTTGAATACAATCGTTGGTGCAATGGCCGACAATTCATCATATACATTGCCATGACGGCTCGTATCCGCAATAATCAGATCTGGTTTGAGCGTACGAATCACTTCCAGATTCGGCTCAGAACGGGTACCCACCGAGGTATATCCCTCAATATAAGCAAGCGTGTCCTTGGGGAAACGCTCAGGTTTGTTATCATCAGCAACCCCAACAGGCTTCACTTCAAGCGCTGCAATGGTCTGTGTAAATCCTTGCTCCAACACCACGATCCGTGTGGGCTCAACCGGTACCTTCGTGCTTCCCAGATCATGATTGATCGTGCGGGAAGAAGTAGTATCTGCGGTTGCCTGTTCACTTCCACTTGATACTGCCGGAGCATTGGTAGATGGAGATGGACTCGCGCACGCACTCATTAAAAGACTAAAACTCAGCAACAGCATCATCACCGTTGAACGTCTGGACCAATTGTACATCATGAAAGAACCCCCGCTTACTTGTTTGTTTTGAGAACCATTATCAATATAACGGGGTATTAGCGACTCAACAATGGATATATCGGACATAGCTGATGTCGTATTCAGACCTGTTGGCGATTGAAGATACTGATTACGATAGTGAATCGGAGATAAACCACAGTACTTTTTGAACATACGGCTAAAATGATATACATCCTCGTAACCGATGCTACTCGCCACATCCTTCAGCGCAAGATCGGTCTGCACAAGCAATTCACTTGCTTTGCTCATCCGGAATTGCACAAGATAATCCGATGGGCTCTGACCAATCTCGCTATTGCGGAACAAGCGTCCCAGATGTCTTGGGCTGCATTCCAGCTTGGCAGCCAGCGAATCGATGGTGATTGGAAGGTGATAGTGTTCCTGAATGTAGCTCATCGCCTGTGCCACCAGATCAGGAGGTTCAGACGAGACTTCTGCGGACTGCAGTTGTTCCAGAATCTCCATCATGATCTGCAAAAAGATGGAACGTACCTGCATTTCCTGCAAACGGTGTGGAGATGTCCACATCTGTCTAAGTTGACTTATTTTATCCTGTAACAACACTGGGTGAGTGGGCTTCAGGTCATAGTGACTCTCTAACAACGGGCTCCCATCCGGTAGTAGTCGAGCAGCTGTTCCAGCAGATAACAAGATGTGTGCTTGATACAAAATCAGATAATACTCCAATTGTTCTTCAAGAACATCAATCTGCAGAAGGCTCCCCTTTCCGCCATGAATCAGATGATAGCGATCTGTTCTGTACTGGTTGTAATCCACGTAAATCAAGCCACCGCCACGAACCGTGTAGATTAGTCCACTGGTCGGCAATTCATGTATCATAGGGTCCTGCCCGTATCCCAACATATGATGCTGCACATCCACGACCTGAACCGCCGCCTGATTCCATAGCTCAATATACCTGTCTATATTCATTGCATAACCCCTTTGAAATCCATCCGTTCGTTTTAAATGATAATAATTCTCAATTATAACGATGCTTATCGTGTTCTGTCAAATGGGTTAGATATCCATGCAAAACAAAAAAGGCGACACATATTGTGTCCCCCTTTTCAAGGAATTGCTTTAGGCGTACAGCATGAAAAAGTTCAGTTCATGACCCTGCTGCTTGAGGTAGTTATACAGCTGCGAACGGTGATGGAACACATGCGTTAACGTTTCAATCTGCCATTGCGCCTGCAAATGACCATGTTCCATATAGAAAGCTTTGGTAGAGCGGTTTAAATAATCTTCTTCACTCAATCCTGTGATATATGCTTTGTAGGATTCGAAATTGCTCCACAACGTTGCTTCCAGCTTTTCGATATCCTCGATTTCAGACAAACTGTTCTCCACCAGACCAACCTCTGCTTCACCTTTCTCCTGCATAATGGCAAGATCCGATGCCGTGATCTGGATAAAGTGATGCACAAGCTCCACCAATGAACGCATATTCTCCTGTGGACGATACGACCAATCCTCCGAACGGATTAAGCGAATTAACGAAGCCCCCGTCCGCACTCCTGTTTCCAATTCATTTAACAAATGATCCCGAATCTGCAATGTTCCATTCATATATGATGTCTCCCTTATCTTTTATTCTCACGATTTAAGTATAACCGAAGGTTCTACAGATCTATTGTACAAATCGGACAACATCCTGCCATGCTCCTTGGCTGCCGTCAACGGAGTCTCTCCATAAAACTTGCGAAATTGCCGAATCAGATGGGCTTGGTCAAAGAACCCATGATTCTGGGCAAGCATTGCCCAGTCTGCCGTGTTCCCCTGATGGATATCATTCAGCACACGATGAAAACGAACCACCTCACTGAACCGTTTGGGACTGATTCCGACCCACTCCGAGAACTTGCGATGCAGCTGCCGCTCACTGATCACTTCACGCATCGCCAGCTCCTGGACAGTCATACGTCCCCCATCTATAAAGATGCGGTGCAGCACGTTTTTCATCAGATCGTTCTCAGATGTGCTTGCCTGCATGGACAACGGACTCAAGTACGCGTTCATAACTTCTACCCGCTCTGCAAAACGATTCGTTTCGGCCATCCGTTCCTGAAGCTCGTTCAGCTTCTCCGGCCAACATTCCTGAAGGGCAATTCGCTTATCTGTAAACCATTCCAGAGGCATGCCATGGAAGACATGCGCTCCACCTGGAAAGAATCGGACGCCAAAGGTGTAATCTCCAGCAGGCGAACCATCATCGGATCGCTCAGGTACAGCGAACGGCTGTGTATAATTGCCGCAGTAAGCATAGGAGTGCTCTGAACAGACCGGGTCGTATGTAATCAGCATATCCGTGCAACCATCCGGCAATACCCGTGCAGGGACAGTCATCACCGATGGCTCTCGACCTTCTCCCCAAGTAACATCTGCATGCGTGTTCGGAAGAGATCCTGATTCCCAATAACAGGCCACATAAGCCATCAAGCCGGCAGCAGGTATTTTCTCAACATAATAACTGTCAGGGTACGTTCCATTTATCTGAATAGGCTTAAACAACGGGTGCAGGCTGTGATCCACAATTCCATCCTCCGATCACTAGAGTTGGTTACACATTATGTATTCATCTATCATACCATCAACCGCAGAAAGGAAGAAAAAAAGTGCCCTACCGGAGGACAATCCGATAGGGCCAGTCACACATCTATTTAACACGAGAAGGGGTTTACAAGACTTATCTTACCTTCACAACCTTAATGGAAACTGAAATTGGGATGAGTATCAGATCAAAATTACTCAATTTTCAACTCAGTCCGTGCAGTTTGCGAAAACGCTCCGGACTCATGCCTGTATGCCTTTTGAACATCGCACAGAAATAACTGGCGTTCTCGTAGCCCACCCGATCAGCAACTTCATAGATTCGGAGTTCTCTCTCACTGAACATGAGCTGTTTGCTCCGATTGATTCGTTCCTGGTTTACGTAAAATACAGGTCTGGTATGGAGCGCCTTCTGAAACAGTCTGCACAAATATTGAGGAGACACCACAGCCACAGCGGCCAGTTCCTTCAGCGACAGTGAACGATCCAGATGCTCTGCGATATAACGCAGCACAGGCTTCAAGCGCTCCAGTTCATCATTATAATTGGCAGATACGATGAGCAGTGGCTTCAGATCCAGCAGCAGAGCATATAATTGTTTGGAACACTCCACATCGTAATCTGCATAATCCGTATCCCCCCCACTCTCACCTCTAACCAGAAGTTGCTCCAGGCCATGCAACAGCGTGGCTGTCCTGAGTCTGCATACCCGTGAACCGGTAATCCCCGCATAAGATAATAGCTGACTGGCTTCTCTCCCCTGAAACGAGACCCAAGCCAGCTCCCAGCGGTCACTGATGGGCATATATCGATGTGGGACATCAGGGTACAGAACGAAAACATCCCCCGGTCCGACGATGTACTCTTCGTCTTGTATAATCAGTCTCCCCTGACCATGAATGATCTGGTGGATCTGATAATCCGGGAATCCCTCTGGACGCTCGGTTTCATATTGGTGTTCCCAGTATCCAACCGTGGTCATATAGATCGGCAGGCGAGCAGCTTCTTCTGTTTTACCAAAAAAAATCCGGGTATCCATCCAGTACACCACTCTCTCTGTCGTTAGTTTCATATTGTTATATATGTGGGCAATATTCTTTATTTTCTAAGTCTCAATTCAATTCTATAATGACAATATTATAACATTTCAGAAGGAGTTGCTGTTATGCGAAAGAAACTGGTACACACCCCTCCGGCAAATGGATACCCGGAATGGAACAATAATCCCGAGACTTTTCAAGTAGGCCGTCTACCCGCACATGCTTCTATGGTAGCGTTTCCATCTATAGCAGAAGCATTGTCCAATGATTCCAGCGCATCGCCATGGTACGAATCACTGAATGGTCAGTGGAAGTTTGCCTTTGCGGAGACACCGGAGCAACGGATTTCATCCTTTTATGAGAACAACTATGATGCCAGTGACTGGGACGAGATCGCCGTTCCTTCCAACTGGCAGCTACAAGGTTACGATTATCCCCAATATACGAATATGACGTATCCGTGGGTCGAGCGTGAGCCTGAACTGAAGCCCCCATTTGCACCAACAACTTATAATCCAGTGGGTTCGTATATCCGTACGTTTACTGTGCCTACAGACTGGAAAGACCGGCCTGTCCTGCTGCACTTTGAGGGCGTTGAATCCGCCTTTTATGTATGGGTCAACGGGGAGCTCGTCGGTTATAGCGAGGACACTTTCACACCGGCAGAATTCGATATCACTTCGTATCTAACGGAAGGTGAGAACAAGCTCGCTGTGGAGGTATATCGTTGGTGTGATGCGAGCTGGCTGGAGAATCAGGATTTCTGGCGGTTAAGCGGCATATTCCGTGGTGTATACTTGCATTCACCTTCACCCGTTCAGATCGCCGATTTCTTTGTTCGTACCGAACTGGATGACGCGTATCAGGATGCGGAGTTACTGCTGGATTTGAAATTATTTAATCATAATGCCGCGCAGACCACTGCCGGATTGTCCGTCCAAGCCCAGCTCTATGATGCACAGCAACAGACTGTATTGAAACAGCCACTTACTGCGGCCGTTACGTTCCAGGGCGAGGATGAACTTTCATTTAATTTGTCAGCAGAGGTTATCAATCCGCTTCTATGGAGCGCCGAGTCCCCTCATCTATATACACTTGTGCTGTCCATTCAGGACGAATCAGGCGAAACACTGGAAGCGGTCCGCAGCCGGATCGGATTCCGCAAGTTTGAACTGAAGGACGGCCTGATGCAAATCAACGGCAAACGCATTGTATTCAAAGGTGTGAATCGTCATGAGTTTTCTCCGGATACCGGTCGGGCTATTGGGCGGGAAGACATGATCCGTGACATCGAGCTGATGAAGTCCTATAACGTTAACGCCGTGCGCACATCCCATTATCCGAATCAGTCACTCTGGTACGAACTCTGTGATGAATACGGCCTCTATGTTATTGATGAGACGAATCTGGAGACTCACGGCACGTGGTACTATGGGCAAAAGGAAATGAATGAGGACAACATTCCCGCGAGCAAGCCGGAATGGCGTAACAACGTAATCGATCGCTGTAACTCGATGTTCCAGCGGGACAAAAACCATGCGTCCGTGATTATCTGGTCTCTCGGTAATGAGTCCTTCGGCGGTGATAACTTCATCGCGATGTACGATTATCTGAAACAAGTCGATCCAACCCGTCTCGTTCATTATGAAGGGACCTTCCATTATCGCCCTTCTGATTCAGCAAGCGACATTGAATCGACAATGTATATCAGCCCTGAAAATGTGGAGAATTATGCTCGCATGCCAGGACCGAAGAAACCTTATATTATCTGCGAATACAGCCATGCCATGGGTAACTCCTGCGGTGGTCTGCATCTGTATTGGGATTTGTTCGATAAATATGATGTGTTGCAGGGTGCATTCATCTGGGACTGGGTCGATCAGTCCATTCGTACCACTACGGCAGACGGTGTCGAATATTTCGCTTATGGCGGTGATTTCGGTGAATCCCCTCATGATGGCAATTTCTGCGGAAACGGACTGATTCTGGCCGATAAGACAGTTACACCGAAGCTGGAAGAAGTGAAGAAATGTTATCAGAACGTTCGTATGGAAGCCGTTGATATAAAAGATGGCCTGCTACGCATCCGAAACCAGTTCCTGTTCACGGATCTGAGCGAATATTCACTCGTGTGGACAGTAACACACGATGGTGTATCCGTAGAGAACGGCACGCTCGATATCGCGTTACCTCCTGGCGAATCGGCTGAAGTCCGTATCCCATACACGCCATCGTCTGATTTGCTCAAGGAAGCGGTGCTGACTATATCCTTGGTTACGAAAGTTGCAACCAAATGGGCAGGAACAGGTCATGAGATTGCCTGGGATCAGTTCGTGGTATCTCCACGATTGCGTCCAATCCAACCGGTGTATCAAGGACAAGGCAATGCTCCGCAGGTACAGGATCTACAAGATGAATTGCAAGTGGCTGCAGGCCAAGTCACGTTGAGCTTCAATCCAGCTACTGGCACGCTCACGTCCTATCAGATCAATAATCAGGAGCAATTGCTCGCACCTGTCCGCCCGAATTTCTGGAGAGCCATGACAGACAACGATATGGGGAACCGCTTGAATGAGCGTTCTGCGTTCTGGAGAGATGCTCACGCTACCAGCAGACTAATTCGTTTCGAGCACCATGCAGACGAACAAGGCATTCTCGTGACGACCGATTATACGTGGGATCAACATCCGGGATGTACGCTGTCCATCACATACCGAATTGATCCGGATGGCGTATTGGAAATCAGTCAAACCCTTATTCCAGGCGAAGGCCTACCCGATCTACCGGAATTCGGTATGCTGCTGCAGCTGAATAACAGCTTGGATACCATATCTTGGTACGGCAGAGGGCCGCACGACAACTACGCAGACCGTCTGACCAGTGCACGTCTCGGCTATTACACAGGTGCGGTTCGAGATCAATTCGTTCCATACCTGAAACCACAAGAGTGTGGTAACAAAACGGATGTACGCTTTGCTGAAGTTACATCAGCGGATGGTCAAAGTGGTCTGCACGTAGAAGCCACCATACCATATGAAATCAATGCGTTACCGTGGACACCTGAGGAATTGGAAGCAAACGACCATGTGTACAAATTACCTGAGAGCACACAGACTGTGGCGCGTATCAATTACAAACAAATGGGTGTCGGTGGAGATGACAGCTGGGGTGCTCGCACACATGCTGAATACACCTTGCCAGCCAACCGCGCGTATCATTTCACCTTTACGGTAAGACCCGTATAACATCAAGCAAGCACTGCTGGCAGTACGCCGGCAGTGCTTTTTTTGTGGAGTGGTGAGTAGTATGAGTTTGAAGTTTTTCAACGGAACATTATAATGAATGAGGTGCAAGAAAGATTTTTACCAGCTATTACTCTATTACGAGGTGAGATTTTGCAATATCTTTTTACAATAATCTTTATTCTTGGCTTACTTTCTTTCTTGGTATTTCTTGTATGGATGATCCTACCCATGAGAAAGGGTAATAGGTTGCCGATCAGATACATTTTTCTAACGACGGCCTGTTTTGCGATTGCTTCAATAGGGTTGTATGGCATGCTGACTTTATCATCAAACTCAACTCAGCCTGCAATAGATCAGACCCCTTCACCCCAGATTAAACTTTCTGGCCTCCACATGACTACCGATGAATTTAAAAACAAGTTTAATGGCGCCGTTGGTAAATATCGACTGAATGGTTTGAGTATTACCCGCTTGGATATGAAAAACTCTTCAGCGCAGGACACTGACACTTTCGAGTATGTTTTCAATGACGAATTGCGCTTGGTTGGTGTAGTGAATGCAGATGAGAGCATACAGGAAATCAGGTTATATGGAACTGGTGATACGAGCGAACCAACGGGTGGAATTTTTTTGACTGCTATCGCCACACTCATTCTCACAACCAATAGTGAGTACACGTATAACGATGCACAAGATGTCATCCAGGATATCGGTCTATTGGATCGCGATGTGAATCAGTCTGATTTTGATGGGGCGACAGTTCGAAATGGATTGGAATATCGCTTCAGCGTACAGGATCATGATCACTCGACGTTTGAAATAACTGTTGCGAAATAAGATACCACACGTTAGGCCGCTCCATGAAGGAACGGCATAACGTGTGGTATGTACTATAGGAGTGTAGTTGCCACCAAACCAATGATGAACACCTCCACCATGCGAGAGTTATTCAAAAGTTACAATCTCGCTTTGATTGTTCCAACTCATTTTAAAGGTAATCGGATTTTTCATTTTCTCCGTCTCCGTAATTGTTCCCGACATCGTGAACGGTACCCCTTCTTCTTCAAGTGATTTCCCCTGTTGTGATAAATTGTTGCCAGTAAGGTCAAACACAAAATCCTTTATACGCTTTTCATCACCGATGTAGGTTATAGTATAGATCCCTGTCGATCTCTGAAGAGATATATTCCAGTTATCGCTCTTTCCGCGGATTATATCATCCGCACCACAAGCTGAGACAATAGATACAAGCACTATAACACAAAGAATCAATGGCAGTTTAAATAATTTCATAATATCCCTCCTTTTAGGAATATACCCAAAAATGTGAGTTGTGATATTTGCTAATCATTCCTGATATCTAATCTATATAAGTTGAACTAAAGTTATTTACACAGACACTACGATGACAGAATAACCCTTCCAATCGCTTTATATAGTTTAATGTGACTTACCTTTGATATGACTAACGATTCTCTGAGCATCGTACTTGACCCATCCCAACAATGCAGAACCTCGTGATGTTTGCCAAGGTAGACCTACAAAGTACAGTCCAACAACGGGTGAGACTCCTGTCTCGTGTAAAATTACACCTTTGGAATCAAAAGCAGTATCGATATCGATCCAACTGTCATTTCGCTTAAACCCAGTCGCCCAGATAATATTGTCTATTCGTGTCTCACTACCATCCTCATATAGGATACGGTCATCTATCGCATTTACAGCACGTGGGCGCATGTTAACTTTTCCCTGGGTCATCAATTCTTTTAACTCATAACCATAGACGTACTCAGGCTGATTTCGCAACCATTTTCCAACCATACGATCTGCACTTGCACGTAATACTCCGAGCTTTTCAAAATACCAGAATATACTTCGTTTCATGATATGCAAAGGCCTAAAGGTTATATTTTGAGCTATGGATATGTATACGGTTTGTTTATCATCTGCTGCTAACACTACGGCGATTTGAGCACCTGAATTGCCTCCGCCTACAACTACTGTTGTTCCAGGAAGCAATTGAGAGATTTTTTTATACTCTGAAGAATGAAGCTGAATCACTTGCTCGGATAATGATTTCGCAAACTGAGGAACATTCTTCGTCTGGAAAGGTCCCGTCGCAACGATAATATTGCGCGCTTCGATCATTCCATTATTGGTTTCAGCATAGTACACCTCATCTTGCTTCGAGAGACGAGAGATTAAACAGTTTAACTTTATAGGAAGATGCATTTGCTTGGCGTAACTTTCAAAATAATCTGCAATTTCATCTTTGCTTGGCAGGCCACTTTCATTTCCACTAAGCGGCATTCCAGGTAACCCATCATACATTCGTGGGGTAAAAAGACGTAAGGAATCGTACCGTTTACGCCAAGATTGCCCGACTGATGAGGCAGCGTCAACGATTAAAAAGGTTAACCCCGACCGCTGAAGATAGTAACCTGCTGCCAAACCTGCTTGTCCAGCTCCGATAACCAATACATCGTACATATGTATCATCTCCAATATCGTCTATATACTAATATATGAGCACTTATTCATATATTTATTTTACTTAACAACTGTCTGTTTAGCAATAGAAGAAAACCACACTACTTTTTTGAAAAAATCAACATTAAAAAGACTACCTCTCGGGAGCCATTAATTATTGCAGCGTAGGTTGCATGTAACTTAACTTTGATTCTAAGTATGCTATGTTCTTTTGTTCGTTAGTTAGTTATTACCTGGTGTATCTATCGATGTCATCGTTCGCAGACTGATGCTCTCTTCTATGATGATCTTCATGCTGACGAACGTCATTCTTTAACTTTGCTAAGAATCCCCACCCCATAAAGGCAAGTAAAAGCACGGTAATCAGCGCATAAGCAAAGCTATATAGATTCATAAAAAAGTTGATAAAAATTGCAGCGAGCATCAAGCCCAGAATCCATAATACCCACTTCGTACCCTTTCTCAATTCATTTCCTCCTCAAGTCGTTACTCATAACCTGTCTATGTATCACTGTACATACGAAATCATAGAAACAAGGTTTCAATCTCAGGGCTTAAAATCTGCATTTAGAGCGGATTCTCGAATCATTTATTAGCATCAGTTCCCAGAGAAACATCCAATACGCCAGACATCCCTTGTGCAGAAGAGGTGCTCACATAATACCAACCAGTCGACAACGCTTTGTCGCTATAATATGTATGCTCTTTTCCATCTGCTGGGACACTGCCCGACGTTATTGCGGTTCCACTAGTAGATCCTTCATTGATCGTAAACGTGAAGTGTTTCGAACCCGTGTTTTTAAAACTTGCTTTTACATATCCAAATCCTGCTGGAATATCAAACCGATGCGTGTTAGCAGTACCTGCGAAATCTTCATTATTAATTACTCTTAATGTAGTTGATGGAGTATTTCTAGGTTCATTTTCTTTTACGAATCTTCCTTTAGAATTGGAAGTGAAATTATAAATTAAGATAATAACAGCAGCAGACACCAAAACTGCCACTATCATTTTTCTAACATGTTTCATGATATCTGGCCTCCGTATCTCTTAATACTAACCTTCATCATACAACTGCAAATATTCCCTTTGCAATAGGAAGAAGACATATCAGGTAACTCTAAGAAAGAAAAAATGGGAACTCTCCAAAATTAGTGAACTTGAATTATGATAGTATTCAACAACACAAAAAACCACTCCTTAATATAAATTAAGAAGTGGTTTTTGATTCATTTATAATTTGTATCAGTGACTGCTTCACAAATTTTCGTCGCATCGCAACGAGAATTCACTCTGCTAGGCACATAATGCTTTAAAGGTTTTTACACCTTTATTACATCATGCCGCCCATTCCACCCATACCGCCCATGTCAGGCATTCCGCCACCAGCACCTGCAGGTTCTGGTTTGTCAGCGATAACTGCTTCAGTAGTCAGGAACATTGCTGCTACGGAAGCAGCGTTTTGCAATGCATAACGAGTTACTTTCGCAGGGTCAACGATACCCGCTTCGATCATGTTAACCCACTCGCCAGTTGCAGCGTTGAAGCCGATTCCTGTTTGTTCTTTTTTCAGACGTTCCACGATTACGGAACCTTCTTCGCCAGCGTTAGCTGCGATTGTGCGGATTGGTGCTTCCAGAGCACGCAGGACGATGTTTACGCCTGTTTGCTCGTCACCGGACAGAGCTACAGCCGCAACCGCGCTATATACGTTCATGAGCGCTGTACCACCACCGGATACGATACCTTCTTCAACCGCAGCGCGAGTTGCGTTCAGGGCATCTTCGATGCGAAGTTTGCGTTCTTTCAATTCTGTTTCAGTAGCCGCACCAACTTTGATTACTGCTACACCGCCGGACAATTTAGCCAGACGCTCTTGCAGTTTCTCTTTGTCGAACTCGGAAGTTGTTTCTTCCAGTTGTGTACGGATTTGGCTAACACGTGCATCGATATCGGATTTGTTACCAGCACCGTCAACGATGATTGTGTTTTCTTTTGTTACACGGATTTGACGAGCTGTACCCAATTGTTCCACAACAGCGGATTTCAGGTCCAGACCCAGTTCTTCCGTGATCAATTGGCCACCAGTGAGGGCAGCGATGTCTTGCAGCATTGCTTTACGACGGTCACCGAATCCTGGAGCTTTAACAGCTACAGCATTGAAAGTACCACGCAATTTGTTCACAACCAGCATAGCCAGTGCTTCGCCTTCGATATCTTCAGCGATCAATACCAGCGGTTTACCTTGTTGAACGATTTTCTCAAGCAATGGCAAGATGTCTTGCGTGCTGGAGATTTTTTTGTCTGTGATCAAGATGTACGGGTTGTCCAAAACAGCTTCCATTTTGTCCGTATCTGTGATCATGTAAGGAGAGATGTATCCACGGTCGAATTGCATACCTTCAACCACTTCAAGCTCAGTAGCGAATCCTTTGGATTCTTCTACTGTGATTACGCCATCTTTACCTACTTTTTCCATAGCTTCAGCGATCAGTTCGCCTACTTCTTCGTCAGCTGCAGAGATTGCTGCAACTTGTGCGATGGATTGTTTGGAATCAATTGGTTTGGAGATGGATTGCAATTCAGCAACCGCAGCTTTAACCGCTTTGTCGATACCTTTACGGATACCGATGGGGCTAGCGCCTGCAGTTACGTTTTTCAGACCTTCTGTGATCAGCGCTTGCGCCAATACAGTTGCTGTTGTAGTACCGTCACCGGCAACATCGTTGGTTTTCGTTGCTACTTCTTTAACCAGTTGTGCACCCATGTTCTCGAATGCATCTTCCAGTTCGATTTCTTTAGCAATGGTTACACCATCGTTAGTGATGAGCGGGCTTCCGAATTTTTTCTCCAGAACCACGTTACGGCCTTTAGGACCGAGTGTTACTTTTACTGCATTAGCCAATGCGTCCACACCACGAAGCATAGAGCGACGAGCGTCTTCACTGAATTTAATGTCTTTAGCCATGTTAAGAAAACCTCCCTAGTTTTTGTTGGAAAATGGTAGTGCTATATGGTTCGGTTATCCGATTAAATTTGAATTAGTCGAGAATCGCGTGAATATCGCTTTCTTTCATAATCAAATATTCTTTACCTTCGAATTTGATTTCTGTACCGGCATATTTGGAGAAAATAACGCGATCTCCTTCTTTCACTTCCAGAGCCACACGTACGCCGTCTTTCAATACTCCTGCACCAACTGCAATGATTCTACCCTCTTGCGGTTTTTCTTTGGCGGAGTCCGGGAGTACGATCCCGAAAGAAGTTGTTTGTTCTTGCTCCAGTGGTTCTACCAATACGCGTTCACCTAAAGGTCTGATCATGAAAAATAGCCTCCTTTTGAAATTATATAACGTTACATTGTAGGTTGTAGCCATATGTATTAGCACTCGACAGTGTTCAGTGCTAACAACCAACTTTATGATACTCAACTTGAAGCATGATTTCAAGTCCTTTTGACGAATTCCTGCGAGAATTTACGTTGAATTTACACCAACACAACCAAATAACACCCGGTGTGCCTGGATAAATGTTGCAACTCGCTACTCTTATTCTACGAAATTCTTGTGCCCTTCTGCAACGTTAGCAGACAGTCCCTTTCCCATTGTATCCATTGTTGAACATAATATGCCTGCTTGTCCTGTCGTGGTGGTCGGCAGTCTACAGAAATAGCCCGGATAAGAACAGACCGTCTTTTCCGGGCACATTACAGCTTATCCTCATTCAGCCCGCATGTTTCTTATCCTCTGCACGAACGTAGCGGGATTCGATCTCTTGATCGGCCGCAAGCTGCTTGCGATATACGATTGCGGATAGAAGAACGCTGATCTCATATAACAGGAGCAAGGGAATCATCACCAGAAGATCGGATATGAAGTCTGGCGGTGTAATGACCACTGCAATGAAGATCAAGACAAAATAAGAGACTCTGCGCATCTTGCGAAGACGAATTGGATTCAGTATCCGCAGTCCTGTCAGAAACATAATAAGTAAAGGAAGTTCAAATAATAGGGACACAGGCAACACAATGCCAAACAGGAAGCTGAAATACTGTTTCATCCCGTAGGTCTCCACAAGCCCCATCTTCTCCGTAATCGCTGTCGTGAAGGCGAGTGCCATTGGAAAAATAACATAATACGAGAAAGCCATACCTGTCAGAAATAAAAGAAACACATAGGGCACATACTTCAGCGTTGCTTTTCGCTCGCGCGGCTTTAGCCCTGGACTAACAAACTTCCAGATCTGATACACCGTAAACGGCAGCGTAATAATAAGTGAGAACAACCCTGCAATCTTCATATAGATGCCAATCCCGTCCCAGAACGAGAAGGCATGTAATACAAAACCTTTTGCCGACTCTGCCTTGGTCAGATATTGGTATACCGGGTCCGCCACAAAAAATCCTGCAATCAGTCCCAGCACAAAAATGCTTAGTACATAAATCAGCCGCTTCCGCAGCTCGCTCAGATGTTCCGTAATCGACATTTCTTCCATTTGCTGCGTCATGCCTGCCCCCCATTATTGCCAGCTTAAAATACAAAACCCTTCCGGCAGGAAGGGATTTCTCTTTCATTGCCGTCAAGATTATTCCGGCAGGCGTTTATCAGCAGGCTTGTCTGCAGGTGTGCTCTCAGCCGCCAGCGGTTTCGCTTTCTCCTGCTCTTTGCGATTGGATGAGTCATCCTCAGAGATAATCTCGCGAGCGCCCTCTTTGAATTCACGGAAGGTACGCCCAACTGCACGTCCCAGTTCCGGAAGTTTGTTGGGTCCAAACAACAACAATGCAATCACGGCCAGCAAAATAAAGCCCGTTGGCCCAATGGAACTAAACATTGATATTCCTCCTCGTCTCAAGCTTTGAAGATGCGCATACTCGGCCAGATGTTCATAGATGTCTCTGCTGCGTTCTTAATTTAAGCCCATCATACCATAGATGTAACCACTTACATAACCCGCAAAATTCACAAATAAGATAAGAGATGTCACTAGAACAATCTAACACCGGTTCATGGCTAATCGGATATCTTGCCCCAGAGTCCGTGCTCGATTATTGCTTGAACTGACCCGTAACCATCAGCAGCGCTTCCGGAAGCTGATCCATAATGGCAGCCAGATGTTCATGCACACCCTTTGGTGTACCTGGCAGATTAACAATCAGCGTGCGTCCACGAATGCCACATACCCCACGGAACAGCATTGCAGAACGGTTTTTGCTCATTACACTGTACCGCATGGCCTCTGCCATCCCGGGAACTTCCCGCTCAATTACGCGCCGGGTCGCTTCCGGAGTAATATCACGAATGGCCAGCTCCGTGCCACCGGTAGTCAGCACCAAATCGGCGTGAAAATAATCCGTCATCTCAATCAAAGCCGCAATAATCTCATCGGGTTCATCCGGAACGATACGGTACTCCACGATTTGACCACCCAGCTCTTCTTCCACCAGCTCCCGAATGACTTGTGCACTCGTATCCTCACGTTCCCCGCGGGCTCCTTTGTCACTGGCTGTCAGGATTGCTGTTCTCCACACCATAAAGATCACCCTTCTCCTCTATGAAAATAAATATTGCCTATCGGCTGTAATCACCGTTTTTGCCACCACTCTTGGAATTCAGCATGGTTGGACCGATAATCATATCTTTTTGCATGGCCTTGCACATGTCATAGACCGTCAGTGCTGCAGCTGAGGCAGCCGTGAGCGCCTCCATCTCAACACCCGTTTTGCCTTCGGTTTTGACAGTAACTTCAATGTGTAATTCATCCACTCCGTTATCATGAAAACGAATATCCACACCCGTCAGTGCCAGCGGATGGCACATCGGAATCCAGTCCGACGTTTTCTTCGCGCCTTGAATCCCGGCAATCTGAGCCACAGCCAGAACATCACCTTTGCCGATTCGGCCCTCCCGAATCGCTTCCAGTGTATCTGGATTCATCGTCACTTTGGTTACAGCCACAGCCGTACGTACGGTAATTTCCTTACCTGAGATATCAACCATCCGGGCCCGCCCCTGTTCATTAAAATGGGTCAGTTTACCACCGGAAGCCTGGCCGTTGTTCACTTCTGAACTCAATCACATCACAACCCTTTATTCGATATGTAATATACCTTCGGTTGTTATCAACAGATCAATCCGCAGATCGAGCAGGTCCATCGGGATCTCCTCCTGTAGCTGACCCGGCAACACCATCGCAGCCATCAATGGTTTCTTGCCCGTCATCGCACATGTTGCTACAAGCGTCTCGGCAAAACGATCATAATAACCGCCACCATAACCAATACGCCCTCCATGTAGATCATAACCAAGCCCAGGTACCAGAACGAGATCGATATCCGGCCAATCTTCAGGTGAAAGAACTTCACAGGAATCCTTGGGTTCTGATATCCCCCATATGCCTGGCTCCAGATCCTGTTCTCCGGTTACTTGCCGTAGTTCCATTCGGGGTGGATTCGCCAATACTTTCGGTGCTAACATCACATCTCCATGCTTCCAGCCCTCTTCAAACAAAAAAGCTGTGGATGCTTCGCTTCCATAGGACAAATAACTGAATATGACGAGTGGTCTGTTCACGACCTTACGCTTGGCCTGTCTAAGGCGCTCCAACTCCCGCTTCAATCCAACGTTAATCTTAGTCATTGCCTGCTGACGCATGCTCGCATCCATAAGATCACGGCTCTGTCTCAGTCTGGAACGAAGCTGGCTTTTCAGTTCCGCATGATCCTGCATATCCTTGAATAACCTCCTGTTGATAGGGAAGGTAGAAAAAAGCTCTCATTAAAAACATTTTATATGTTATGACCAGATGTCATCTTGTTGAAATGGTTAAAATGATTCATTTTCTGCAAAATCCTCATGTAATAACATGCCTTCTTTCAGTTTATCATTGATTGATCAAAAAGACTACATGCCCCATGCGTTCCCAATCGGTGCAATTGCTCTGTATTTCATGTAAACTGAGATGTAGTTGTCAAATCAAGAACTGGACCTATGGAGGAACTTAATTTTATGCTGCTGCAAGTATCCGGAATTATCAAACGTTTTGGTGTCGATCCAATCCTGGACGGCGTGAACTTACAAATATTAGAACGCGAGCGCATCGGACTCGTTGGTGTAAACGGTGCAGGGAAATCCACTTTGCTCAAAATTGTGGCGGGTGAAATGTCTTATGACGGAGGACAGATTTTCAAATCCAAAGAAACGACGCTTGGTTACCTCGCTCAGAACAGCGGACTGCAATCCGACCGTAACATCTGGGAAGAAATGATGAACGTGTTCGCTCACCTGACACAGGCTGAAGCCGATTTGCGTCAGATGGAACGCGACATTGCCGACCCTGCCCAGATGGAAGACGAGAAAAAATACGCGGACCTGCTGGAACGTTATGCGAAACGCTCCGACTGGTTCAAGGACCATGGCGGCTACGAGATGGAAACTCGCATTCGCAGTGTACTGCACGGGATGGGATTCGGTGAATTTTCGCCAGATACCCCTATTGCCACACTTAGTGGCGGGCAGAAGACACGCCTTGCGCTTGCTCGTATTTTGCTTCAGGCACCTGATTTGCTCATGCTGGACGAGCCTACCAACTATCTCGATATCGCCACTCTTACATGGTTGGAAGATTATCTGAGAGGGTATTCAGGCGCACTGCTCGTGGTATCCCATGACCGGTACTTCCTGGATCGACTCGTAACGACCATCGTGGAGATCGAACGTCACCGCTCCAAAAAATACACGGGCAATTACAGTCGTTATATGGAACTCAAAGCTGCCGAGTATGAAATTCAGATGAAGCAATATGAGAAACAACAGGGTGAAATTTCCAAGATGGAGGATTTTGTCCAGAAAAATATCGTGCGTGCCTCGACGACCAAGCGGGCGCAAAGCCGCCGCAAGGCCCTCGACAAAATGGAGCGCCTCGATAAACCGATGGGTGATCTGAAAAAAGCCCATTTCTCCTTCGAAACCGCCGTTATGTCCGGCAAAGAAGTACTTCGTGTGGATCAGCTGTCTGTCGCTTATGACGAGGCTTCTCCATTGTTCCGCAATGTATCCTTCGATCTGCGGCGCGGGGAAACAGTTGCTCTGATTGGTCCAAACGGTATTGGTAAATCCACCATGCTGAAGTGTCTTACGGGAAGTTTGCGTCCGGTAACCGGGGATATCCAATGGGGAACGAAAGTGCAGATTGGCTATTATGATCAAGAGCAGACTGGGCTCAATCCGTCCAATACGGTTCTGGAAGAACTGTGGAGTGCCTATCCTGGGATGGAAGAAGCACGCATTCGGACCGTACTGGGGAACTTTTTGTTCAGCGGTGACGATGTGCTCAAGAAGATTTCCTCCCTCAGCGGCGGCGAGAAAGCACGTGTGTCTCTCTCCAAGCTGATGCTGAAGGAAGCGAACATGCTCATTCTGGATGAGCCTACGAACCATCTCGACCTGTTTGCCAAAGAAGTGCTGGAAGCGGCGTTAATGGATTATGAAGGCACTCTGCTGTTCATCTCCCATGACCGGTACTTCCTCAACAAAATGGCTGAGCGCATTGTCGAGCTTCATCCAGGTGGGACGGAACACTACCTCGGAAATTATGATGATTATGTGGAGAAGAAACAGGAGCTTGAGGACATCGCACGCGAAGCTGCTGAGGCACGTCAGGCTTCATCCAAGAACTCGTCCAAGTCCGATTCGAATACAGCCACAACCGAAAAATCAGGAGCTGCTTCATTCGAAGCGGAAAAACAGGCGAAGCGTGAAGAGCGTAACCGTCAACGCAAGCAGGAAGCTCTGGAACAGCAGATTGCGGACCTGGAAACGAAGATTACCGAACTTGAGGCACAGATGGCTCTGCCTGAAATCTATCAGGATTATATGAAGCTGCAAGAACTCCAGCAACAGTCGGAGGAACATAAGACACAACTCAGCAAGGCGTACGAAGAATGGGAAGAACTAGCCATGGAATAGTACGGGCTTAGCCCTGACTGATTCTGTTCTGAAAAGTATAGTCGTACCACTAGCTGATTCCTTATGGGGATCAGCTTTTTGGGTCGAGATTGAATAGATTGAAGCGATGCTCCTTATGTTCATTAAGTAAGGACTAACGTATGCGGAGGTTCAAGAGAATGTTTTGTGTTTTGTCAAATTTACTCGAATAAAGAGAAATATTTTTGTGCACTCTCCACTCAAACTTATCCACAAGAAAGCAAGATAGCAAGCACATTAATAAGCTTAATTATACAGCGGTAGAATAGACTTTTTCACACAAAAACCATATTTATCCACCAAGTTATCCACTTTATCCACAACTTTGTGGATAGCAATGAGCCATTCTATCCCCTAAACCCTTTTCGTTTCGAAAACATCCCTGGTTTGACTTTATGATAGTTACCCACATTTTACACTGGATATGTGGATAACTATAGTCACACCTTGACAAATGTATTCGTCCACTCTTCAATGTTCCTCCATAATAAGACAAAAGCAGACCTCTGTCGTTCAAGGCCTGCCCGTTGCTTACTACCTATATGCCATGCACATTTACATCGAAACGGGATTGCTCCTATTGCTGCTGCAAATGCGATCTGACCAAGATGATCTACGCATGTACTTGTTCATGCTGTTCGGAAGACTCGGCCTTAAGCCCAGCAGCATTACAAGCCGCTACATAAGCAAGGCCGGCAGCCATGACGATATCATTATGTGTTGCCGTTCCCGGGAACTCACGTCCTGCACGCTCCACAGTAACTACCGCCTCTGCGCTTGCACCTTCTCCGCCACTCAAGGCATGCATCTCCATATCGACAAACGCAATATCATCGGAAATGCTCTGACCAATCGCACGAATGGTTGCATCCACGGGTCCTCCGCCAACGGCAGAGTAGGAC
Organism: Paenibacillus sp. FSL H8-0079; assembly: GCF_037991315.1. Lineage (NCBI taxonomy): Bacteria > Bacillati > Bacillota > Bacilli > Caryophanales > Paenibacillaceae > Paenibacillus > Paenibacillus sp. FSL H8-0079. The sequence continues at coordinate 1,503,735 of NZ_CP150300.1, read as the reverse complement.
TGCTCTCCAGCGCTTGTGCGAATGCGAACGGCGGCCATTCGATCCGTCATGCTGCCCGCCGTCACCTGCAATTCAACCAGTTCATAGTCCTGTGCAGGAATATTCATGGTCTGGCTAACCATCTGCAATAACTGGTCGTCACTGACCACCTTCTGCTGGTCTGCGGTTTCTTTGAACACCTCATACAATTGCTCCATCTGTTGCTCATCCGGCTCAAAACCGTATTTGCGAACCCGATCCTTCAGGGCGTGACGACCAGAGTGTTTGCCCAGAATAATCATGCTGCGTGGGATACCCAGCGCTTCCGGGTCCATAATCTCATAGGTGCTCCGATTCTTCAGCAGACCATCCTGATGAATGCCGGATTCATGCTGGAATGCATTACGTCCCACCACCGGCTTGTTGTATGCAATCGGGAAGTGCATCGCACGGCTGATCTGACGAGATGTCTCATACAGTTGGTTCAGCTTAATATTGGTCGTTGCACCAATTACATCTCCTCGAGTCTCCAGCGCCATAATCAGCTCTTCCAGTGCACAGTTCCCCGTCCGCTCTCCAATTCCATTGATGGTCACTTCAATCTGGGAAGCACCATTGGCAATCGCAGCTAGGCTATTGGCTACTGCCAGGCCCAGATCATTATGACAGTGGGCACTATAACGAACCTGATCGCCGCCTCTTGCACCCTCACGTACCCGGCGGAACATCTCTCCATACTCATGTGGCAGAGCATAACCCACGGTATCTGGCAGATTGATAATGCTGGCTCCTGCTTCAATCGCTACTTCGACCATCTCAATCAGATCATCCATCTTCGTCCGTGCCGCATCCATCGCGGTGAACTCTACGATGTCCGTGAACTGTCGTGCATAAGACACCATCTCACGGGCCGTAGCCACCACTTCACTGCGCGGACGACGCAGCTGATGCTCAATATGAATATCCGAGGAAGAGATAAACAGGTGAATTCGGCGCCGTGCTGCATCCGCCGTTGCTTGAACGGCTGCATCAATATCGCCTTTGACCGCCCGCGCGAATCCACAGATCTCCACGTTCTGCAACTGTCTCGAAATCGCCTGAACCGCCGCGAACTCACCCGGACTGGAGATCGGGAATCCAGGCTCAATGACGTCGATGCCCAGAGAAGCCAGTTGGTGTGCCAGTTCGATCTTTTGCTCGGGTTGCAGACTTGCCCCTGGTGCCTGTTCTCCATCACGCAGCGTTGTATCAAAAATCTCAATCATGCGTTTGTTATTAGTTGTTGTCATATCCATCAACCTCCATCAAATTTTTAAGATCATGTTCGTTACGATCCACGAGCCACAAAACACCCGCTGATCGCCGTCCCTGTTGTTATATATTTTTTTGTAAACGCGTATGTTGTTTGTAGCTTCATTACAACAGAGTGTACGTCGACTTACACCCTGACCTTCTGATTCTTCAATCTCCATATGGTTCATTCCCTTGCCCACCCTGCTGCCGGCAGCAAACACAAATAACCCGCCATCTCATATAAGAGACGGCGGGTTATTATCCCCTCCGCGGTACCACTCTCGCTTGATGGGCCAGACTTACGCCGGACTCCATCCACCTCGTCGTCTCCGAGATCCGCTGGATTGTGCATGCACGCACGACACCACTGGAATTCGGAGAAACACCCTATAACGGGGGTTAACCGTTGCTGTGTAACACATGTCGTTGTCCATCAGGACAACTGGGCAATTGATATCGTCCCTACGCTTCCACAGCTCTGTTCCCGGGCGAGATTCGAATGATTCCAGCCACTGCGTCGCACCACCCCGCAGCTCTCTGAGCGCTTTATCATTCTACTGCTCCCGTTCATCACATTTATCATATGACCTAATTTCATTCATCCTTATTTTGAAAATCAAAAAAGCCTGCCACCTCATGCAATAATGCAAGAGACGACAGGCTGTTCACCTTCGCGGTACCACTCTTGTTGACTTCCTTCCTGTTCATTCAAGACAACCCCTGAATGCTTTCGCACATCCGGATTACTTGAAGCAGCCTGGAAGCCCCCTCAGTTATCGTCAGTCGATCCTTGTAATAACGGCCCTACCGACAACGGCCCATTCACGGAGGCAACCCGTAACCATGTACTTTGGGCCATGATCGGCCTTCGGATTCTCCCGGGGAGTCACCGTGTTCCATCGTTCCGCTTCCAGGTGAGTTTCAGGTTTCCTTCGACTGCGTTGCACCATACCGCAGCTCTCTAAGACCGGGATTGACCTTACTATTCCTGTTCATCGCGTTTATCAGTTCAGGAAGATAAATTCCTGTTTAAATTTGTAACTAATATACATTCTTCACATCCAGGCTGTCAACTCTTAATCTCAAACTGCCTGTCTATATAAACTATAAGTGCGTGTTCAAAAAGATCGGTTTTCAGTACCGAGAAGATGGGATGAAGCTAGAAATGGAGTAGCGGAGCGTAGTCAAAACTACGTGAGCAACGGACATCTCGGCTGAATTCCATATTCGATGCTGATGATGCCGCTAGGCATCATTCGTAATCAAAAGCGGGCTTTTTGAACAACCTCTATAAGGACTGAACGGACCATTGCTCCAGAGAAAGTCCAGGGTCTGCTTTGGCATCAAACTCAGCAATTTCTCCCCGTTGCCATTTCAGATACGCAGCCGCTCCAATCATGGCCGCATTATCCGTACAATATTCCATTGGCGGGATTAACAGTTCAAGCCCTTCCTTTGCGCAACGCTCCTGTAATGCCGAGCGCAACCCCCGGTTAGCTGCGACGCCACCGCATAATAACAGTTGACGTGAACCATACTCACGAACTGCTCTTACGGCTTTCTCCACCAACACTTCTACGACAGCTTCCTGGAAACCACGTGCAACCGCAGATGGCTCCAACGTTTCTCCGCGCATTTTGGCCTGATTGAGCGCATTCAGTACAGCAGACTTCAGACCACTGAGACTGAAATCGTACGAACCCGCTTCCAGCCATACCCGTGGCAACGGCACTACATTCTCCGCTTCAGATGCCATCCGGTCAACATGCGGACCTCCTGGATAAGGACAGCCCAATGCACGTGCTACTTTGTCATACGCCTCACCTACAGCATCATCACGAGTACGACCAATCAGTTTGAACTTGCCCTCGGATTCCATATGCACGAGTTCTGTATGTCCACCTGATACGACCAGTGCCATTGCCGGATATTTCAGTTCATGAGTAAGTCGGTTGGCATAGATATGCCCAGCAATATGATGTGTGCCAATGAGCGGTTTGCCCAGTGCCATCGCCAGCGTTTTGGCCGCAACGATTCCTACCAGCAATGCCCCCACCAGTCCCGGACCTTGCGTCACAGCAATCGCACTCAGATCACGCGGACGAATGCCGGACTGCTCGATCGCTTGTTCTAGCATCAGCGTAATGACTTCAACGTGTTTGCGTGAGGCCACTTCAGGTACAACGCCGCCGAATGCCTTATGGGTCTCGATCTGACTTGAGATCAGATTGGACAGCACTTCCCGTCCATCCTTGACTACCGCTACCGCTGTTTCATCACAGCTTGTCTCCACCGCCAATATATAGGATGGTGCAGAATTTGTTTTTTCATTGAGTTCGTTCATGAATCCAGTACGCTTCCTTCCTCTTCGCCGCTCCGGCCTGCAGACGGCAAGTTCGCCCACATAATCATCGCATCTTCCCCATTATCGGAGTAATATCCTTTACGAAGACCCGCCGATTCAAACCCTTTTTTCTGATACAAACGCTGAGCAATAATGTTCGAGACTCTAACCTCCAGCGTCATTCGTTCCATGCCGAGATAAGCCGCTGTACTCATGATTTCATCCAGTAACTTTTCACCAAGCTTGCGTCCACGATACGCGCCTCTAACTGCAATATTGGTAATATGGGCTTCATCCATGATTGTCCACATACCTGCATAGCCAATGGCTTTTCCTTCTAATTCCATCACCATATATTTAGCAAAATGATTGTGCGTCAATTCATTTTGAAATGCTTCTTCCGTCCAGGGCAGGGTAAAGGCCTCATGTTCGATCTCCATCACATCGGGAATATCCGCGAGTGTCATGAACCTGAACTGAAGCGCTGCTTCCTGCTTATTATTCACCACGTTGTCCATCTGCTTCCCCTCCCCCTTTAGTGCGTGTTCAAAAAGACCGGTTTTCAGTACCGAGAAGATGGGATGAAGCTAGAAATGGAGTAGCGGAGCGTAGGGAAAACTACGTGAGCAACGGACATTTCGGCTGAATTCCATATTCGATGCTGATGATGCCACCAGGTATCCTTCGTAATCAAAAGCGGACTTTTTGAACAACCTCTTTTAGCCTTTGCGCAGCAGATTGGCTTCCGCTTCAGACAACTGGGTGTAATTCGGCACCAGCGCATGCACGTCATCACGCTGACCTGCAAGCAGCGCGGCGGCGCCAAGGCGCCCAACCCAGCGGCCTTCCAGCTCATAAGGTACGAGCTGGAGCGCCGTTCCTGCGGGGCAGCGAAGCTCCGCCGCTGCCGCAGCATGGGGGCCCGTCTCGCCGACGATCCAGACGGCTACGGGCCGCTCTTCCGGCGCCGCCTCCGCCATGCGGGCGGCGAGGGCTTCCAGCCATCCGTCCATCTTGCGGATGGCATCAGGCGCCAGACGCCGGGGCGCATCGCTCCCGGCGGAGGCAAACAGCGCGGTGCATGCCTGACCGCGCCGTGCATCCACAAGCGGAACGATCCAGTGGACAGGGGCAGCACCTGTGCTGCCCTGGTCCGCGGATGGCGTTCCGCCAGCCCCTGCTGCGGCATCCTCTGCCGCAGCTGCTGCCCTGGCGGCGAGGCCGCTGTGCCAGCCGCCCCAGGCGATAGCCTGAAGGCTGGACACCCCGGCTACGGGGATGTCCCACGCCCAGGCCAGTGTCTTCGCCGCGGTCACCGCAATGCGGATGCCCGTGTATGAGCCTGGGCCAACGCCGACGGCAATACCGTCCAGCTGACCAGGCTCTGTGTTGCTGGCGGCCAGCAGCTGCTCCATTACGGGTACAACGTGTACCGAATGATTGCGCTCTGCCCGTTCATTGCGTTCTTCCAGAAGCGCATGATCTTCCATCATCGCAGCTGCCATCACTGCGGTGGATGTATCCAACGCCAAAAACCGCTGACGCGGCTCTTTTTGTAAATCTTCCATCATCATTTGACTCCATTCTGTCTGAACTGTCGGCACATGGCTGCATAAGTCTCGCCGTACCCATCCAGTGTAATCGTTCGATCCTCTAGGCCCGTTGTCTCAATCTGTACATGCAAGTGCTCTTGCGGCAGCAATTCGGGAATGATGCTTGACCACTCCACCAGACTGACTCCGGCTCCATAGAAATATTCATCAAGTCCAAGCTCATCCGCTTCTTCCAGCGAAATGCGATATACATCCATGTGATACAAGGGCAGGCGCCCTTCATATTCCTTGATTAGCGTAAATGTGGGACTGCTCACCACATCACGTACACCCAAATGCCAAGCAAATTTCTGTGAAAATGCCGTTTTCCCCGCGCCCAGATCACCATCCAGCGCAATCACCATGCCGGCGTTTGCCTGTCTGGCGAGTGCGGACGCGAGCGCTTCTGTATCTGCAATGCCATGGGATTGATACACCCACTGCTCGTGCGTCTGATTCAATATACGCCCCACCTTTGGCGGTCCAGCCGCCTGAGTTCACTTTGAACCTTATTATATCGGTCCCTTTCTTCCCCCGCAACATCGAAGGAACAAGCGCAAATATAAACGTGCATTATTAGACGGGTCTGGAAACTTGCTTCCTTCGGAGTTTTCAGACACCCACTAGGAAAAACAAAAAACCGGCACCTCTCGGTACCGGCCGTCCTACGCACATATTTTAGCTTTTATTCACTCACCGATTCCACAATAACTACACGCTACTTGTAACTACTCCTCCAACCGATCCACACGTACCGTCTGGGTATTTCCCGGCCTGCTGCCAACCTGAACGGTCGCCATGCCATTGGCTTCATCCACATTCTCAATCCACACCGGATCCCCTTCCAATGTTACAGCAATGGTATCCTTGGAATCATAGATCGCTTTGGCACGCTTTGCATCCATCATCTTATTCATACTCCCCTTCCGGATCATCATGTGATTCACGAACCATGCTATCTGTTGTACTTTCACCAATATGACCGTTATCTTCCGTAACCTGTCCTCCACCTAACCCTTCATTCACCATCCGGTCAATGTCGAGCATGAATGACTCCCGATCAAGGGGTAATTCTTCAGAAGTGACTGCTTCCCAATTCACAGCTGTAGCTGGTGTATAAAATTCTTCAGCGCTTTCGGCATCAGCAAGAGGATACGGAGTAAAAGCATGCTTGTGCGCTTCCTCTTCATCCCGTCTGTTACTCATTTCGGCACCTCCCGGCTTATTCAATTACAAGATCACTTCTCTTATGATCCCCGAGTCTCGCTTAACCATACGAATTCATTCGTTTATAAGACGATTATCCCTCGCACCAGATGCCCATACTATTGAATAAAAATGTACCCTTTCGAAAGGAGCCGACTTATGCATACCGTCTGGAAAGGCGCAATCAGTTTTGGCCTTGTGCATGTGCCTGTCAAAATGTTCTCGGCTACCGAAGACAAAGACATCTCCATGCGCTACATCCATAAAGTCTGCGGCAGCCCGCTCGCTTATGTTCGCCAATGTCCATCCTGTGAAGTGGACGTGAAGTGGGAGGAAATCACCAAAGGCTATGAATATGAAAAAGGAAAGTTCGTACTCTTCGAGAAAGATGAATTGGAAGCGCTAAATGACTCCACCAGCAAAACCATTACCATTTTGGATTTTGTTGACTTGACTGAGATTGATCCCATCTATTTTCAGAAAACATATTACCTATCGCCCGATCAGGCTGGGGGTAACGCCTACCAGCTGTTGATGAATGCGATGCGGGATACCGGCAAAATTGGCATCGCCAAAATTTCCATCCGCTCGAAAAGCAGTCTCGCTGCCATACGTGTGCTGGAAGATTGCCTGTCGATGGAGACGATTTTCTATCCGGACGAGATTCGTCCTGTCTCCCAGGTGCCCAACCTGCCAGAAGTGCAGAACGTGAATGAGAAGGAACTCACGATGGCAAAGCTGCTGATTGATCAACTTTCTACGCCTTTTGAACCTGGTAAATACAACGATGACTATCGCAGCAAACTGCTGGATCTGATCCAGCACAAAGTGGCAGGCGAAGAAATCAAGATTGCTCCAGCCAAACCTGAAGCCAATGTGATGGATTTGATGGCTGCTTTACAGGCAAGCATCGAGGCTGTAAAACCCATTCCAGTTGACCCTGGGACAACAACCGCCAAGCCTAAGAAACGTGCACCACGGAAAACGTCCGCTCAAGCTGTTGCGGGTGGAGAAACCGATGCACCTGCTCCAGCGAAAAGAAAAAAGGCCACACCCAAACCAAAGGGTTAATTGTCGCCCAGGCAAGAATGATTCCGTTATATGCCTATGCCCATGTAATACGTTCAACTCAGATCCGGCTTTTCAGTCGGATTTTTTTATTTGACGGAATTATTGAAACTATTCTTGCCGATAAAACTCCAGCTATCATCATAAAATACGATTGACGAAAGGTAATTTATATTTTATATTTACTTATGAAAAGTAACTTATTTATGAATATACAGTTATCCTACATTTTCTACTTCAGCCAAGTGACGAGTACAATTCAATCATTCGATTCAACGCATATACGCAATCAAACGATTAGCCCAATTATCTAATGATCAAACAATCAGGAGGAAACCATTATGAATACGACGTATCAAATCCCTGCCACAACCCATCTGGGCGAAGTGAGTCTACGAATTAAGAATCTCGACCGTTCGATTCAGTTCTATACTGATGTGGTCGGACTAAAATTGTTGGAGCAGAGCGGCAAAGTAGCTACATTAACAGCGGACGGCAAACAGTCCCTGTTGCGATTGGAAGAGCTGACGGATGGAATTACCTTGCCTGAACGCTCACACGCAGGCTTGTATCATTTCGCCATCCTGCTACCTGACCGCAAGTCCCTGGGTCTTGCTCTGCGTAATCTGGCCGCATCCGGTATCGAAATCGGCCAAGGCGATCATCTGGTCAGTGAAGCCTTCTATATCTCCGATCCCGATCTGAACGGGATTGAGATCTATGCTGACCGTGCACGTGACACCTGGAAACGGGATAGCGACAATAATTACGTGATGGCAAGTGATCCTGTTGATGTAGAAAGCCTCTTTGCCATATCGGAGAATGAACCTTGGCAGGGTCTGCCTGCTGGCACAGTCATTGGTCACGTGCATTTCCACGTCCGCAGCCTGGAAGAAGCGCGCAACTTCTACACCGGCACTCTTGGTTTTGATATCGTAGGTAACTTCGCCAACATGTCCGCTTTATTTGTTTCTGCCGGCGGATATCATCACCATCTGGGACTCAATATCTGGGCAGGAGTACACGCGCCTATTAATCCCGATAACGCTACAGGAATTGACTACTTCACCATTGTTTACGCCACGAAGGAAGAAGTGCAACAGGCACTTGAACAATTGCGTCAATCCGGCGCAGCTGTTACACAAGTGGAGGACAGCTGGTTTACGGTAGACCCACAGAATATCCGTATCCGTCTGACCACCGCAAACTGACTTTGTTTGCGCAGTACTTTAATTTAACTAACATCCCGCATTCTGCATCATTCAATTTCAATCGCTCACGGGTCACATAAGCAAGCCCGGGTAACTGAGTTCTCTTCATCACAGAGAGAGGTCAGCTATCCGGGCTTTTTGGTTGCCTATTTATATAACTGGAACAATTGGCGCATCCTATCCATATACACAGACGAGATACGTTAAGGAGATACCTTATGATTGAAAAGGGGCGCTTAACTGTTAGGCAGCTCGCTTCACTAATGTTTCTGTGCACGATTGGGGAACAAATTCTGGTCTTTCCTTCCATGATTACATCCTACGCACAGCAGGATGCCTGGTTATCCGCCTTGTTAGGAGTCGCAGGTGGCTTCGGCATACTCATCATTATGCTTGTTACCTACAAACTGCATCCCCGATTAAGTCTGATTCAGAATGCCCTTCGCACACTGGGACCTTGGATTGGGGCCTTGTTTAGCTCTTTTTACCTTTTTTATTTCCTGATCAGTACCTCAACGTTCATCAGAGAGATTGGCGATTTTATGGCTACTCAGATCTTGCCTGAATCTCCATTATTGGTTCTGCATTTGGCTTTTATGTGTGCGCTTGTCTGGGGGCTTCTATCGGGTCTGGAGAGCATCGGTAAGAGTGCCGAAGTCTTTCTTCCTCTGGTCGTGTTGTTTCTGCTTATTCTGACGGTGTGTCTAATCCCCCATGTACATTTGGCCAATATCCAACCGGTACTTGCACAAGGATTTCTTAATCCACTCAAAGGTTTTGTAGCTGTACTCACATATCCCTACTGCGAGCTGTGCATCTTCATGATGCTCTTCCCCTACACGAAAAAGGAACCCCATCTGGAGAAGGACATCCTGTTAGCGGGCACGATTGGCGGATTGTTACTTACACTGACGCTGAGTATGTGTCTGCTCGTCATGGGACCATGGATGACACAGCATCACTGGTTCGCCTCATTCAACCTTTCACAGAAGATCAATATCGGAAACTTCCTGCAACGGATTGAAGCCTTCATGGCATCGGTCTGGATTATTGCCGTTTTCTTCAAAGCCGCACTGTTCTTCTACAGTTTTGTCCTTGGCACGGCTCACCTATTTCGCTTGTCCAGTTATCGTTCACTGATTCTGCCGGGTTCCATGCTTATTCTCGCCATGTCCATTCTGATCGCTCCGGACGAGAACTTTTACCTCAAGGTCATCATTCCCTATTGGATTGACTGGGATCTGACCTGTGGCATAGCGCTTCCGTTATTGCTCATTCTGGTGCATCATATGAAGTCCCGTTTTCAAAAATACAACAAGATTCCAAATTAACCTGTGCCAAGGGGTTGGTACGTGAAAGGAGTTCTCCATGTTCAAACCGTTGATTCCGTTCGAACCCATATCCCGGGCCACCTTGCCCACAGGACCGCAATGGATTGCCCAGGTCAAATGGGACGGAGTCCGTATGCTTGCCTATGAGGACGGGCAGGAGCTGCGTCTGGTGAATCGCAGATTGCATGATCGAACCGCACAGTATCCCGAGCTAGTAACACCACGCAATTTATGTTCAGGCTCCTCCTATATCTTGGATGGAGAAGTGATTGCGCTGGACCCGGACACCGGAAAACCTTCGTTTTATCACGTTCTGCGGCGGGATCGCATGAGCAGGCCCGAAGGTATCGCCCAGGCCATACATCAGATTCCGGTTACTTATATGGTATTTGATATCCTCTTCTATGAGGGACAATGGGTGACGGATCAGCCATTGGCAGATCGACAACGCCTGTTGCACGAGGTTCTCAACACCGCTCCCCATGTTCAGGAGGTCACCAATACGCTTGATGCTGCTTCCCTGCTTACGGTCATTAGACAGCACCAGATGGAAGGTATCGTCTGTAAGGATCTCACCAGCAGCTACGGCATTCAGGGTAAGGATCAGCGCTGGCAGAAGGTCAAAATCATGCATGATGTATATGCCATGATCGGAGGAGTCACTTACCGGAGCGGTATCGTGAATGCCGTCGCGATTGGTGTATATGATGGGCCTAACTTTGTCTATATTGGTCATGTCGGGACTGGCAAGCTGAACTCCAATACTTGGCGGGAACTTACACATCAAGTGGAGCCTCTGGTCAGGCAGGATAGGCCGTTCCACAATGTACCCGAGCGTAGTGCAGAGACCACCTGGGTGGAACCACGATTAGGTGTCAAAGTTCAATATATGGAACTGACTCATCATCGCACATTGCGTCATCCCAGTATCCAGACCTTCGCAGATGTAACCCGCGAGGATTGTCTGGCGAACCAGCTTCTTCAATGATGAAAAGATCGCTGCACGCGTGTTTCAGCCCATGATTCCAACGATTGATTAGACAATAGGAGGTGTACTGTTATGGCCCCAAAGATCCAAGGAACCATCATAATAGATGGAACTGAGCTAACGGTCACGAACCCGGACAAGCTGTTGTGGCCGGATGCGGGTGTTACGAAAGCCATCTATCTGCAAAAGCTGGCCGCCCTGGCTCCGTATCTGCTCACATATACAAGCAATCGATTGCTTACAACCATAAGGTATCCTCACGGAGCTGGAGGGACATTTTTCTATCAAAAGAATGCCCCTGAGCCTGTCCCGGATTATGTTCGGACTCAAGTACACGACGGTATCCGCTATGTGGTCATGAATGGACTCCCCGAATTGTTATGGCTCGGCAATCTGGCTGCACTTGAATTCCACCCCTCCCTGCATGCGATTGGAAGCACTCTGCCCTGTGAATGGATGATTGATCTGGACCCCTCTCAGGAGCATGAGCCACGGATTATGGAAGCTGCACTCATCGTTGGCGAGACCCTGACTTCTCTTGGTCTGAGGTCCATCCCCAAAACTTCAGGCGCCACAGGCGTTCAGATCATTGTTCCGATAGTGCAAGGGATATCCTTTGACGAATTGCGGGATATCGGGTATTTTGTTGGTAAATATGTCACTCAGAAGCACCCGGATCTATTCACACTGGAACGACTCAAAAAGGACCGTGGAGACCGGATTTATTTTGACTACCTCCAGCATTATGGGGGCAAGACCCTTGCGGCTCCCTATACACCACGTGCCAAATCAGGAGCCACCGTCTCTACTCCACTAACCTGGGATGAGGTTCGAAACAATGTCTCCATCCAGGATTACCATCTGATGAACATTGTTGAGCGCCTGAATGACATCGGTGATCTGATTGCAGCCGTTGAACCCCAACCGGTTGAGCTCATTCTCAAGCACTTGAAGAAAAAATAGCCGACTCCCTCATCACAAGGGTGTCGGCTATTATCATTCATGCGTATATACATCGCTAATGGATACCTTTTTTCTTAAAACGTCCGCCCTTCACATCATGAATGTTACCGATAGCCACAAAGGCTTGCGGGTCCCAATCTTCAACGATGGTCTTGAGCTTCGCTTCTTCCAGACGGGTGATTACGACAAAGATGATCTTCTTCTCGTCCCCGCTGAATCCACCCTCTCCATCCAGGAAAGTCACCCCGCGACCGAGACGGTCTGTCAGAGCTGAACCGATATCACGATATTTCTCACTAATGATCCATACCGACTTGGACTGGTCAAGTCCTTCATTCACAATATCAATCATCTTCATCGCAATATAATATGCAATCATGGAATACAGGGCATTCGGCCAGCCGAATACAAATCCTGCACCTGCGAAAATAAATACGTTAATGAACAATACGATCTGTCCTACAGACAACGGTGATTTCTCACTAAGCAGGATCGCCACAATCTCTGTACCGTCCAGTGAACCACCAGACCGGATAACGAGTCCAACCCCTACACCCAGGATCAATCCGCCAAATACAGCTCCGAGCAGTGGCTCCCCTGGTGTTAGTGCAGGAACATGATGCAATAATGAAGTCCCGATGGACATGACCACGATCCCCAGCAGCGTGGATAACGCGAACGTTTTACCAATCTGCTTGTAACCCAGAATCAGGAACGGCAAGTTGAGCAAAGTCAGGAATATTCCCAGTGGCAGATGTGTAAGCTCCGACACCATAATTGAAATACCTGTAATCCCACCATCAATAACACCATTTGGCACGAGAAACACTTCAAGCGATACAGCCATCAGTGCAGCACCGATCAGAATCATCACAATACGTTGCAGCAGCTTTAATGTAAACACCGAGCTTTTGACGCCCCGGTCAGGCTTGGATGTCAGTTCTTTAACCGTTACATTGGACATGGTATCCCCCCCGTTGGATCAGTATGTGAATCCATTTCATAAATCATTTAAATACTCCACGGGGGAACCTACATATAGAAGTGCGTGTTCACAAAGATCGATTCTATACGTACCCTGTCAGTACGAGCACAAGCATCTAAAGGCTATATGAAATGGATTCAAGATTGTCTTAATTCCGGTTTACACTTTCAAAAGAGAGCAAAAGGGAGCCTGTTTTCCCGCAGACTCCCCTCCTTCGCCAAGACATGATTTATATATCTATTATATCATAAAAGATCAAATTTGAGCAAAATACTTAGCAAAAAGAAGATAAATTCACAAAAAGTGAACTTATCTTCAGAAATCTGCCCTAAATCGGCTAAAGAAGCGGAGAAAGCATCCGAGAAAGCATTTCTGCGCCTTTTTGCCACCGCGAACGCTTCTGAAATACCCGCACATCGATCTGACTACATTCCCCGAGATCCCGTTCAAAGTCAGCAACCAAACGGTCAATCGGAGTGCTTTCAAACAATACGGCCGTCATTTCGAAATTACAGAAAAAACTACGCATGTCCATATTGGCCGTACCTACCGTTGCGAGCAACTCATCTACAATCATCACTTTGGCATGTACAAAACCTTTGCGATATTGGAAAAACTGCACACCTGCTCGCAACAGCTCCTCCACGTATGAAAGTGACGCCAGATGCACGAGCTTGGAATCGGATTGATAAGGAATGATAATTCTCACATCGACCCCACTGACAGCAGCCGTTTTGAGTGCCTCATACAGCGCAGGATCCGGGATAAAGTATGGTGTGGTAATGTAAATCCGGTCACAGGCTACCGAAATGGCACCAAAACACATCTCCTGAATGGCATCCCAGTCCTGATCCGGGCCACTGGCCAGAATCTGAATTCGTTCTTCTCCACTACAGATATGAGGTGGAAACAATTCCGCAAGCTGAGGTTCGGTAATTCGCTCACCCGAAGCCAATTTCCAGTCGTTCAGGAACGTACTTTGCAGGAAGTACACGGCATCTCCCTCAATCTGCACATGTGTATCCCGCCAGAAACCGATCTCAGGATATTGTCCTAGGTAATCATCGCCTACATTAATGCCGCCCACAAAGCCAACCTGTCCATCCACAACGACAATTTTGCGGTGATTCCGGTAGTTAACTCTTCGGTCAATTGTTGCAATTAGTGGAGGCAGAAAATAATGAAACTCCACACCTGCATCCTGCAGTTTGCGGATAAAACTCCAGCTCATCTTGTGACTGCCAAGACCGTCACAGATAAACCGAACCTTCACGCCCTCCTGTGCCTTGCGAATCATGACATCCTGAAACTTCGTACTGATCACATCATCACGGAAAATGTAAAATTCCACATGCAAATGATGCTTTGCTTTTTCCATTTCCCTCAGCATCGCTGCAAATGCCTCTTCCCCATTCGTAAGCACTGTGCTGTGATTACAACCCGTAATGGGGCTCTCCGACAGATGGGATAGCAGGTTAAACAATCGATGCTGATGGTTGTAACGATTGCCAGGCATCTCTTCAACATCTCCAATGATGTGGGCTTGTTCCCAGATCGTTCCCCTCATTTCCCGAAAGATCCGTGATCCGCCCTTGCGAAGTTTTTTGCGTTTGTTATAGTCCTGGGCCACGAAATAGTACACCACAAAACCGACCAGCGGCACACAGAACAAAATAAACAGCCAAGCCACAGCTTTGGCCGGATTCCGAAATTCCAGCAAAAGAATCGTGGCTGCCTGAAAAATAAATACGACTAATATAATGACCAGCCAGAACATTCGGCTTCCTCCTCAGTTGGCAAGCTTCATCACCTTGCCAATCTCTCACTTACACAGCTTTGACGATTAAGCCTGCAGCTAATCATAGATACCCAATGTAACCCCTGTTCGTAACGTTTACTTAGATAAAACTTTACATAAGCATACGAAATACTTGATTCTGGTAATCCGAACTTCTGCTCATCGATTGTATATTTTGACTGTGTTACCTTCTACATATCAGATTAATGATCGAACAGAACCGCATTGTGACGCCAATCTGCTCAATTTTGCTTCCAGACTCTCCCTCTTTTATTCATGAGAAGGTGGTCTTCTTACGTAAAATTAGATATAATACTCGTTAAAAACTTATTACCTAAAGGAGAAGAGCAGTGAATGGAAAGTGAGAGGTATGCGTTAAATTTAGTATTGGTTGCTTTTTTGATAGGACTTTCGGCGTTTTTTGTTGCAGTGGAGTTCGCTCTGGTACGAGTTCGTCCAAGCCGGATCGATCAAATGATTGCAGAAGGAAACAAGCGTGCGCTGGCTGTGAAACAAGCCGTTGCCAATCTGGACGGATATTTGTCTGCCTGCCAGCTTGGAATCACGATTACATCTCTGGGACTGGGCTGGCTGGGTGAACCAACGGTAGAGAAGATTCTCCACCCTGTGTTCGAAAGCATGCAAATTCCTGAGGCGGTTTCTTCATTCTTATCATTTGTTATCGCGTTTGCTTCCATCACGTATCTGCATGTTGTGGTTGGTGAACTCGCTCCAAAAACGATTGCAATCCGGAAAGCCGAGACTGTTGCACTGCTGACGTCTACACCTATCATCTGGTTTAACCGAATTATGTATCCTTTTATCTGGCTGCTAAACGGCTCAGCGAACCAACTGGTGAAACTGTTCGGAATCAAACCTGCTTCTGAACATGAAGATGCTCACTCCGAAGAAGAGTTGCAGATCATTATTAATGAAAGCTTTGAAAGTGGTAAAATCAACCAAGCCGAGTTCGGTTATGTAAGCCGGATCTTTGCTTTTGATGAGATGTTAGCCAAAGAAATCATGGTACCTCGGACCGATATGGTCTGCCTTTATGTGAATAGAACGAACGAGGAAAATCTGGAGATCATTCGTGAAGAACAATATACCCGTTTTCCAGTAGTCAATGAGAGTAAAGACGATATCATCGGAATCATTAATACAAAGCAATTCTTCCTGGAGCTTTACGGAAACGATGAACCTGTCGATCTGTCCTCCCTGATTCAGCCTGTATCGGCTGTTCACGAAACAACTCCTGTGAAGGACTTGCTCAAGAAAATGCAGAAGGATGGCGTACATATCGCCGTACTTGTCGACGAATATGGAGGAACTTCCGGAATTGTAACCATCGAGGATGTACTTGAACAGATTGTTGGTGAGATTCGCGACGAGTTCGACGCAGACGAAGTGGAAGATATTCAAGTCATCAATGAGAATTATGTCATTATGGATGGCAAGGTTTCCTTATCGAAGGTGAACGACATGTTTATGTCCAGCCTGGATGCAGATGAGTGGGACACCATTGGTGGGTGGCTCTACAGCCATCGTCCCGAGATGAACGAACAGGAAGAATATGAGTTCGATAATCTAATCTTTGTTTTGCTGGAAAAAGACAAAAATCGGTTCTACAAAGTTGCTGTTGTTCCCAAGGAACCACTGACCATGTCTGACTACACCGATGAAGACGAGAAAGAGTCTCCTAATTTGGCTAAATAAAGTAACTTTTTATGCAATAAGAAGAGCACTTGCCTACATCGGTAAGTGCTCTTCTTATTATTTCTCGCTCAATATGTCACTTTCCCAAGGTATCAATCAAGGTTTAATACCCACTTTGCAATATCATCGATAATGGCTTTAGAGACATTAGATGGCTCAGCGTACTCTTGACCAATCGAAAGTCCATCATAGCTGGATAACAGATGATTTACCTTTGGATAGCTATTGTACGTTACATTGGAATGACCTTGAAGAGACGATTTCCAGGTTTGGAATTGATTCATAGACACCTGCACATCGTTTTCGCCTTGTATAACAAGCATAGGTGTATTTTGTGTTTTAGCCAGTTCCGCAGGCACATAATCTCTCTGCTCAAACCACCAATAAGCAGGTTGAAGTGGAAACGCCTCAGGAAGATGATCTACAGAATATTTTGGATCTTTAACCATCGCAGCCACATTTTTATAAAAATCAGCTTGCCCTTGAATGATCTCCGTGTCCAATCCAAGCTGCTTCATCCGCTCTACCAATTCGTCCTGCTGCTCGGTAAGCACATCCACAAAGCTACTACTTGGTGCAGCAAGTAGAATACTTCCTGCAATATCATGTTGTTTATCCTCAGCAATGATTAACGGCATTGCAAACCCGCCTTGACTATGTCCAGCTACAAAAATCGCTGTAGAATCAATATGTGCATTCTTTTTAAGCAATTCCACCGCATCGTTTACCTGATCTACGCTCTCTTGTTTTAATGTGAATTTAGGCTGTGAAGCCACCTTATAGGTATGCTCATACGTGACCTTATCGTATCTTAATACAGCAACTCCTTGTGAAGCCAAACCTACCGCAAGATCGCGAAACGGCTTTGTACCACCAATGGCAGCATCTTGATTGCTAGGCCCAGATCCGTGTACCAGAATGACAACCGGGAAAGATCCCTCTCCCTTGGGCAAAGTTAATGTCCCTGGCAAAGCTAAATCACCCTGACCAACGGTAATATCTTGTTCTGTATAGGCAGATGGGTCGTCGTAGCTTGGTTTTTGATACACATCTGGCGTGGCGGCAGCAATATACAAATCATCCACAAGTCCGTCATCATTCATTCTGACTGTAATATTTATACGAGTAAGCTCTGTCTTAAAAGTATAGGTGACATTACGATGTACTGTGTTATTTTCTACGTGTTTAGCTATGGCTTCACTTGTAATTTTGCCATTTTGTCCTTCTAAAGCTCCCCATAGCTGACTCAACAACGTGGGTGACAACACTCCACTCACAGAGGTATGAACATACTTGGCAGCCTCCTTGCCATCGCCCTCACTTATAAGTGAAATGAATATGTCCTCCGGTGTTGCTTTCAGCGTATCAGTAAGAAATCCCTCATCCATAAAGGTAACTCCTTTCGTTAACTGAACAGGATTGTCTAAGGATATGACCTGCCCGTTCACCATCGCCTGTTTCTCTCCTACCTTAACTACAATCGTAAGCTCATTTTTTCGTATTGTGATTTCTCCTGTTTGTTGTTGCCAAGATACCTCTGCCCCATTCTTTTCTGCAATCTCACGAATAGGAACTAGATTTTCACTACCAGCGGGTTTCTCAGCAGCTGCTGAGATGGCTGTCACCGGAAGGATGAGACATACGAAAGTAAGAGACAGTAATAGCTTTTTCCAATTGTTCATCATCATAAATCCTCCTAATTATTTTTATGATATGCATAGATCTATGAGCATTTATTGGCTCAGGACTATACTTATAACAACAATAGCAATGATGAATAACAACAGGACCCAAGATAGCGGACGAGCGAAGTTAATCGTCCAGCCTATTCCATAACGTTTTTCTACGGTAAAAGAAGGATCATTGGCATTGAAGTAAATAAAACCAAGCTTCCAATATTCATCGTCATTCACAGGCTGCTCCTTGGATCGTTCGCGATCCTCTTGATGATTACGAATTTTCCCACCGCCTTGTCTGCCTGTGAGAGACAGCAATATAGCGCCTAATACGATCGCCACGGGGGTGATAAAGCTAATCGCTGTTAACAAGACCAGATTAGGGACGAACATATTGATCTGAATGAAGGCAAATAAAATGGTAAGAAGGAACCCTGTTATGATCGTAAATAGGGACCATTTACGGCGGAATTGAATATTTTCAGCAGCAAATTTGGCAGGATTAGACGTAGTAAGCTGTTGTTTGCTTGTTTTAATACTCCAGTTCACCAACATCATAAGTCCAATAATTCCTAGCTGTACAAGATTAATAGCCAGTACCGAAAGGTAGGTTTTAGGCACACTGGAAGTGACATTGCCCTGAAAATCATATTTCATTGGAATGATGTTAGGGAGTGCCTTATAATTCAGGATCGAAATGATCGCAATGGCTACAATAATAGCAATATGAATGAGAAACCAATAGTTGGAATAGGTGAGCTTATTTTGGCGGAAGGTAGTATCGATTTTAACCCTTTGAGGTGTTTCTACAGTTGTAAGTGTTCCCTTTATCTTTTTCATCTTGAAATGAAATAAGATGTGCAGTGCTGACCAGTACACAATGAATATCATTGTGCAAACACCGGTGATTATTGCGGTTGACTCTTCATTAGCAGATCGAAGTAAATACAGACAGACAAGGATAACCAACCCGTTCCCGATCAAACTTACTGTAGCAAACGTACTCCGTAGCTTACGTAAGATGGGTGTGTGGTAATTATATTCACTTACCGTAACCCCAAAGCTAATTGTTTCCCTTGTCAAATAAGGTGTAAAGGATAGAAGTAAGGCTAATGGAGCAAAGATTAAGATGATAGGTAATATACTAAATAGTTGCATACATAACACACTCCCTTGATTCTTTATTCTCTGTTGTGACCCATCTTTACATCATCATACATTTGGTCTAATACCGCAGTTAGCTCTTCTTTGGTCATTCCACGACATATCGCTTCGGCAATAATCGGTCTTAATTCGCTTTGCTGCTTTTTCAAAAAATCATCCGTTAAATCAGGCATTCCATCAGGGTTTACCACGACTCCCTTTTGTCTATGAACAAGAATGTATCCATCTTGCTTGAGTAGTGTATAAGCCTTGTTGACCGTGTGAAGGTTAACACCAATATCTGCTGCCAAATTCCGAACCGAGGGTAGCGCCTCACCTAGCTGTAACTCACCACTAGCAATGCCTTCAATAATTTGATAAACAAGTTGCGAATAGATGGGAAGTTCGGATTGCATATCCAGTTGAATAATCAAGGGTTCACCTTCTTTTTATTATCTGTTATATATCAAGTATAACAGGTATAACATGAGTGAGCAATAATTCTGAAAATAAAAAATAAGCCGCATATTCATCGCGAGGGCAAGTTACCAACCCTTCACCATGGATATGCGGCTTATCCTGTTGAGCTTATCGATGTGATTCAAGAGCAAACATTAGTGGAGACACATAACAGAGTTATATTTCTAATTCCATTTAAGTTTCAGTCTTATCTTCGACAATCCGATAATGGATTCTGCGAACTATAATTTTCAGAATCATATATAGCGGAATCACGATAATCATACCCAAGATATTTCCCAGATCGGCACCTACAAGCAAAAGAATAACGGTAGTCAGTGGATGAATATCAAGCTGCTTGCCGTAGACGTAAGGTGAGATCAGGTTATCCTGAATTTGCTGTGCGATTACAATAATGACCAGGGACCAGATCGCCATCGAAGGTGATTCGATAAACGCGACAATGACAACCGGGATAGCTGCCAGCAAAGCTCCCACATAAGGAATAAAGTTCAGAATAATCGATACAACGGTCAGCAGCAACGCATACGGCAAACCTAAGATGAGAAAACCGATGTACATCAGAATCCCCAGGGCTACATTAACGATAACCCGGCCGACGATATAGTTGCTTAGTGCCTCATCGATCTCATGGACGGTTTCTTCCCCATCCTTCCGATAATGTCTTGGCAACAATAAGGTCAGATTCGTTCCAAACTTGCTGCCTTCCTTAAGCATGTAATACAACATGATCGGGAACGTAGCCAGAATAATAACCAGATTGGATACCACGGAGAATAACCCGGAGACATAATCGGTTACCTGAGTGATCCCTTGGCTTAGAATATCAGAAAGTCGTGAGAATAGATTGGAATCGTCAGGCAGATATCTGGAAACGAAATTACTCTTTTCAAGTGCATTCAACTGGTCGCTGAGCGAAGTAACCAACGCTGGAGCATTCTCCACAAAATTCATCAGTTGTTCTCTCAATGAAGGCCATACCAACACACTGAAACCAGCAAGTATTAATGCAGTCACGACATAAATAATCAGAACTGACAATGCACGCTTGATCTTATGCCTTTCCATGTAATCGACGAGCGGGCGCAGCAGATAATAGAAGAAACCAGCAATCAGCAGCGGAATGATGATGATGTGAATCAGTGAGGTCAGGGGGCTGAAAATAAAGTTCACTTTATCCCCCAGATACACGATGAGCAGCAGCAGAATAATCGCTGTGCAGATGCGGTAGAACTTGTTGTTTATCAAGAAACGTGATCCCTCCATGCGCTGCGTTGCCAAAGTGACTGCGGCGTTGATATGTATATCTAGTCATTTATAAGTACCCTTAAATGACAGTCATGCCACAGCCGATGCTGAATATACACTTTTTTCTTCCCAAAACAGCATTGGAGCAAAAAAAAGAAGCAGGCGTTAGCCTGCCACATCTCTTTTGCTGAATACAACCCAGGAAATCACCATGAAAATAACATAATACACTGCCAGGACTGCAATGGAGAAACCAAGTGTCATTCCTGCACTCGGACCACCCATGAGCGTAAATTCCGCTCCGGAAGTCATGTATTTGCTAAGATCCATGTTGTTGAATAAAACATACTTGGCCCACTCATAACGGTCCGGATTGAATATGAGTGAGAATATACTTTGTGAGAACATAATGAACAGGGATAATCCAATCGCAAGTGCGCCTGAACGAAAGACGGAGGACACCATGAAGGCAATCGCAAGCGTAATGAACAGATCGACGTACAGATATCCCCATAGCGTCAGAGCATTCGTAGCCGGACTATTGCTTCCTCCCGGAGCATCATGCGAGAAAAGAATATAGGACGTTAGCATGGCCATCGCGATGACCAGCAATGTACTGACAATACTGAAGCCAATGACGGTCAGGTATTTGGAAGCGAGAACTTTGCTTCGTGACCATGGACGGATCAGCAATAGCTTAATGGTTCCCCAGGTGAATTCGCCTGCGACCGATTCCGCTGCAATCACAACACAGAAGATCGTGTTCAGGAAAAACGTGATCTGGATGGTCGTCACAGCCGCTTCCCAGTACAAGACTTCATTGGACCCCATGCCTTCTCGCAGTAACACTGGCATTAACAGCGAGATCAGTGCCAGAATCGATAACATGATCCAGGTACGAGGACGACGGAAAATTTTCATGTTTTCATTCAATATCAGATTACCGAAACTACCCAATGCCTCCACCCCCAGTGACTTGCAAGAATTGTTCTTCCAGGGTGTGAGTCACGTTACGAATACCGTATACCTGAAACCCTTCGCTAACCAGCTTGGCATTGATATCCGGAATCTGCTCACGAGACACCCGTGCTACCAGGACATTGCCCTGTACTGTAGCATCCTGAATCAGATCGACAGCGCGGTCTGCATCATTCAGCTCAAAGGCAACTTCGATTAATGCATCCGAACCAGCTTCAGCCCGAAGGTTTCTTACATCAATCAACTTGCCGTTCTGGATGATGGCTACGGTATCACACATCAGTTCCATCTCCGACAGCAGATGACTGGATACGAAGACCGTAATGCCTTCCTCTTGGGTGAGCTGACGCAAATAATCTCTCAGTTCCCGTATACCCTGTGGGTCCAGACCATTGGTCGGCTCATCCAGTACAAGCAGCTTCGGTTTATGTAATATCGCTTGCGCGACACCCAGACGCTGGCGCATGCCCAGTGAGTAGGTTTTAACCTTATCGTGAATACGGGCCGTAAGCCCCACACGCTCAATTGTTTCCGCAATACGTTCTTTCGTCACTCCCGGCGACATGCGGGCAAAGTGAACGAGATTCTGGTATCCAGTCAGAAACTTGTACATCTCCGGATTTTCCACAATGGCTCCGACCTGCGCTACCGCCTGCTCAAACTCATTCTTCACACTGTGTCCCGAGATGAAAATATCACCTTTACTGATGGACATCAGTCCAACCATCATTCGAATCGTCGTTGTTTTTCCCGCGCCATTAGGTCCTAAAAAACCAAAAACCTGCCCCGGAGAAATATCCAGAGTCAGGTCGCTGACCAATGATCGGGAGGATATGATCTTGCTGACGCCCTGAATCCGGACGACCGGCTCCTGCTGCATTCAATCCCCTCCTTCATGGACGAGCATATAGCTCATGCCCGTTTCTCATATGCACATAGTGTATCATAATCTTTAGTATATTGTCCCGCAAACTGGGTTTTCCCCTGACGTTTCACTTCAACTACACACGCTTCACAGCATCCAAGCGGCATTTCACTCCGATAGAATCCGGTGCGAAATACGTGATTGCCTCCATAGCCCTCTTCCTTCATTTCGACAGAGCTTCTAGCGACCGACACAATCATCCCACAACTGACACAGTAAAAGCGGCCCGTTTCGATCAATGATATTCCTTCCCCTCACAAGGAGCTTAGAAGTCCCTGTTATTTGTCGTTAGACGCTGAAAATTGATACATTTTGTATCTACCTCGTAATTTACTTGACACCGGGACTAATGTCAAGGCTT
The DNA here is from genome assembly GCF_037991315.1 of Paenibacillus sp. FSL H8-0079. Classification (NCBI taxonomy): domain Bacteria; kingdom Bacillati; phylum Bacillota; class Bacilli; order Caryophanales; family Paenibacillaceae; genus Paenibacillus; species Paenibacillus sp. FSL H8-0079. Next base: position 1,480,450 of record NZ_CP150300.1, on the reverse strand, counting down.
CACAGCCATAAAATCGAGTAAAATACAAAAAAATCTCCATAAATGCGACAAAAGTCTCGCATTTATGGAGCCTCATGTTAGGTAAATGATACAATTCGGTGCAACGTATGGGTGAATATCATTATGACGGAGTTCCAGTTGCTTTGACACTGATGTATGATTATTCACTGTTGTTATCCTGTGAGGCACCCTCATTCTTCTGATTCGGATAATACCAGAGTAAGGTCCATTCATCCCCATCCTCTACCAGATAACAGGTCTGCACAATATCGAATTGTCCAAAGGTACCTGAGTACTTCTGAGTGACCCGGATTCTGTAAGCTTCTGAGAATGGCTTCACACCATCCACCACCGTGACATCGAACTCACGCTCCGGCTGCTCCATCTCCAGCTCAAAAGTTTCCACGCCAAAGTGCTGCATGAATATATGTGCTCTGTTCTGTACGTAAGCACTCTTTGGAAACCGCTCTTTCATCAGGGGATGAAACAGTTCCCATGAACTGCCGAAGTCACCCGTCTGCTCATATTTGTAAAATTCTTCGGCAACAGCCGCAGCTTCATCCGGTGTATCTGCCCGAAACAAATACGGAATGGTTCTACCGATCAACCATAGCAGGATCAGTATAATCGCTATGAACCCGATTTTCTTGAGCAAAGCATTCCTGTTTCTTCTTCGCAGCATGTCCAGTCCTCCTTGTCCTCCATCCATATTTATGATGAATGGTAGACAAGTAGAAGCTGAACGATGCATCTAATTTCCTGGGAAATCACGTTCTTTAGCGATGAGAGCGTCTAAATGATCTTAATTTCTGATAGATCGCTACGCCCGCTATCCATAACATCACACCACAGAAACCACCGACCAGATCAACTCCCACATCTCGAATGGAAGCCGTCCGATTGGGACTGAAACGTTGGATATATTCATCGATGGATGCGATCACGATAACAGTAGCCAATGCAACTCCTATAGATGTATTCATGCCGCTTCTCTGATATCGCATCCCACAATAGACGAGTACAGCCAAGACAGCATAGACAAATACATGCGCACTTTTACGAAATACGAACTCGGCAAAGTCATAGGGTCGTTGGTTTAATGAATAATGATGCTCACCATAAGTGAACTGGATATCAGGCAGCAATAACACCCACTGTATTTTCTCAGACCATTGATGGAGCCAAGGCTGAATGGTCTGTTGCTGATAGGATTGTGCGGACATGGACCAGATGAACAAAATCCACGACATAATCAGAAGCACGGAGATCACGTATCCGTATCTTCTCCGCTTATGATTCTGTCGCCGGGAGCCCTCCTCTATTAGGATTGTAATCACCACTTTCATATCTCTTTCTATACTTCTTATAGTGCCAGGTACAGATTATTGAACAAAAGAGCCTGTAAATAATCCACGGCCATTCGTACCTACATAGACCTTCCCATATGTCTGACGATCAGCCTCCATCACTTGGGGCTCATTACCGAGACCGATGCCGGTCGCAGGTGTGATGTTATTCCAGGTGAGTCCCATATTATCGGAACGGAAGAATCCTTTGACCTGATTGACCGTGCCATAGATAAAGACAGCAGGATTAGCCGCTCCTGATTTCCCTTTTCCAAAAGCAAATAGCTCAGACGATTGTACATTTTGTATTTTGGTGAACGTAGCCCCGGAAGTATTGGAAGCATATAAGCCTGCTCCCCCCAGACTCACCCAGACTACATTTTCCATGCCTGGTGCAGCCTCCACCTTGATTTTCTCACTCTGCGGCAATGCAGCTGTATTCGCCTTGATCCAGTTAGCCCCGCCGGTAGTTGTTCGATATAAATGTCCAGCGGAATACACATAAAACTTATTTCCATTTGTTCGATCAGCGGCTAACGTCTGGTTATACGTGAATATGGAATCTCCTCCAGTATTATTGGGTGGAAGTCCATTCATACTTTGCCAGGTTACGCCCTTATTCGTGCTTCTCACTGCGTTACCGGTTTGTGGTAAATAAATAATCAAATTTGGATTCGCAGCCGAATATGCTACACGTCCCAATTGGGAGCCAGGCGGCACATTCACAGAGGTAGTCGTCAGCCCGTTATCGGATGACAAAAATAGCCTTGTAATGGTTCCATACCAATCATTACTTCCCAAATAAATAATCTGATTGGGGTCTGCCTCGTGATAATCGATGCTCACGACTTCCTGCATGCCTGAAAGCGGAAGCTTTCTAATCGGTGTATTGAACACATCCGAATGCCTGAACCCAATCTGATCAGCCACACCACTAAAGAAAGAAGCCCCTTGAGGTGGTGTCGTAGCTGATAGGGCAACGACTTCCTCATGTCCATCTGTAATCGCATCCCATTGCGTCATCGCCTGTGTAATGTTATCTGTCTTAAATACCCCTGACCAATCGGAAGCATATACTCTTCCGGGATGATGGGGATCAAACACAACACTTGATGTCGCCGAAAAGAACATGTTGGATGTCCACCATGGGGGTCTGTCGTTTAACGTTTTGTTCACGTTGGTCCAGGTTTGACCACTATTGGTGGAGCGATATAAGGGTAAGTTACTGCCGCCCGTACGAACAGCAACCAAAATGTGATTATCATTGGAGGAATCAATACTTATACCATAGTAGGATGAATATTGAGAACTCGGGGTAATATTGGTCCATTGCTTTCCATTGTATTTCAGAACTCCACGGTTATCCGTAGTCACATACAAAATCCCACTTTTGGATACCGTCATCCGTGCTGTACTCTCTGGGCTATTCCTGATCAATTCCCAGGTCATCTGACCATTGCTTCGTTTCATTTTGGAAAAGATTCCTATACCTCTTACCCCCGCATACACAACTTGCTCATGCTTGGCTGCAGGGTTAACTCCATATGCAACGCTCCGAATCCCCTGCCCTGAGAGTCCATAGGGGACCTCACGCACATGGCTCCATGTATCTCCACCATTACTGGATGTATATAATCCATCATATCTTGTGCCCACATGCAGATAGTTCGAGTTTGATGGGTTGACAGCAATACTCTCCCCCATTGCCCTATGAATATTGCCATTCGAAACATTACGAAGATTCAATCCCGTTCGTGTCCATGTCTCGCCTCGATCTGTCGACTTTAGGATGTCACTGGGACTTCCATTCGCATACTTTCCGGCAGCAACATAGACGATATCCGGATTCTGATGATCCAGTGCGATGCCATCAATGCCATATAGATTACTTTCGTCAGGTTCAATATGATCCAACAAAGGAATCCACCTGTTATATACGGGGTCGAGCCGATAGACACCGCCAATATCCGTACGAGCATAGACTAAGTTAGGCTCTGTTGGGTGAACAACAACCGCTGTAACGTAACCTCCACCGCCAATGGGTATTTGATCCCATTGATAACTTTCAGCAGACTGAACAACATTTTGGTTTGTCGGAATCATAAGTGTATACATTAAAATGACGATCAATACCAATTTAGGCAGCCTGAACATACGCATGTGGTTCACCCCTTATCCATTTAACCGGAGTGTTCTTTGATCAACTGATGTATCCGATTCTTCTCAGACTGTTCCACCATATAGTAGTATACTCCGTCGATTTTCTTACCTGTACCTTTAATCTCAACCGATTCTACATGTTCCAGCACGTTGCGATAATTACTGATCATTTGCTTCATCTCATCAAAGGAAACGTCTGTTTTGACATGTTCGCTCACTTCTCCAAGTAATGACTCCAACTGAAATACAGTAGATATCTGAACAGTGTTTTTCAATACCTGTTTGATAATTTCACGCTGCCGGTCATTTCGTCCAAGATCACCCTTGGGATCATCATAACGCATGCGTGAAAATCCCAGTGCAGTCGCACCATCCAAGTGGACGGTGCCCTTCTCAAATCGATGACCTTCATATTCAAAGGCAAAAGGATTGTGGACATCTACCCCACCAACCAAATCGATGACCTTAGCGAATCCTTCCATATCCACCTTCAAATAATAGTCTATGGGTACTCCGAGGAATTGTTCAACCGTTTGCACAGACATGTTCACACCGCCAAAAGCATAGGCATGGTTGATTTTATCCTCTGTTCCATGCCCCACGATGCTCGTGTGCGTATCGCGAGGGATATTGAACATGAGTACCGATTTTTGAGCTGGATTCACACTGAGCACGATCATGGTGTCCGAGCGTCCACGATCATTAGCTCGCTCATCAACACCCAGAATCAAGGCGTTGAAAGGTTCCTGATTCTCCATGTCAATCGGGAACCTTCCTCCTCTGTTATCCACAATAGATACCTGTTTGATAGGGTCCCGGGGCTCATAGATGTTCTCTGCAGCTGATTTCACATGAAGGTACAGATAGATTGCGTAACCAAGTACAATGGCTATCATAAGGATGAGAACTGCCAACGAAATTTTGATCCCCAGTTTGAGTTTCATGTTCATGCCTCCGGTTACAGAACTGCGGTTTTTCTTCCATCGATATTCGTTAACCCTGGACGACCTACAGAGTAATATTGAAAAGCGGTATCCTTGATCTGGTCTTCTTCATAAATATTTCTTCCATCGATTAAAATCGGTTGCTTCATATGGGCTGCCAGTTCGGTCAGATCTACCTCCATAAACTCCTTCCATTCAGTGAGGACACAGAGTGCATCAGCACCCTCGGCGGCTTCCATTGCACTAGAGGTCCATGTAATTGCCGGTGAATCAACCTCCTTTCGGAAATTTTCCGTAGCAATGGGGTCGTAAGCTTTAACCGTTGCTCCCTGATCAAGCAGACGCTGAATGATTTCAACCGCTGGTGCATCACGTACATCATCCGTGTCCGGTTTGAAAGCAAGACCCCAGACTGCAATTTGTTTGCCATCCAGTTCGTCTAATGCCTCTTCCAGTTTACGAATCACATTAAAACGTTGATCCTTGTTCACTTCCACCACCGATTTCAGCAGTTTGAAGTCATAATCTACATTACCTGCAATTTGAATCAGAGCTTGTGTATCCTTTGGGAAACAGGAACCTCCATAACCAATGCCTGCCTTGAGAAACGATGCACCGATTCGTCTGTCATACCCCATGCCTTCAGCAACGCGACTAACATCCGCTCCTACCTTTTCACAGATATTAGAAATCTCGTTGATAAAGGAAATCTTGGTTGCCAGGAAAGCGTTAGATGCATACTTAATCATCTCAGCCGAACGAATATCCGTTACAATAATCTGATCGGTTAGTGGCTGATGCAGCTCCTTCAACGTGGTGACCGCTCTCTCGCTGTTTGTTCCAATTACAATTCGGTCAGGATACAATGTATCCTTCACAGCCGTGCCTTCCCGAAGGAACTCAGGTACCGATGCCATATCGAACGGATGACTCGTCAAACTGCTGATCCATTCCTGAATGCGATCATTGGTTCCGACAGGAACAGTGCTTTTAGTCATTATTATTTTATAATTATCCATAAAAGAACCAATTTCTCGCGCAACAAGCTCAATATAACTCAGATTCGCTTCGCCATTCGGCAGTGATGGTGTTCCTACCGCGATGATAATGATATCTGAACGATGGATGGCATCCTGAATGTTGGTGGTAAATGTCAGCCTGCCCGCTTCCATATTGGAAGTCATGACTTCCTTGAGTCCCGGTTCATAGATTGGAACATGACCATCCGTCAGCATAGTCACTTTTTCTACATTATTGTCGACGCATATCACGTTATTTCCCAGTTCCGAAAAACATACGCCCGATACCAAACCTACATAACCTGTTCCAATCACCGTAATATTCATTCCAACATCTCCCCCATATCATAAAGTCTTGGTTAAACGTGCTTCATATAAGTCTGAACAATGTCCTGCCATTCGGTGGATACTCTAACGATATCTTCTTCAATCAGCTGACTTCCGATCTGCACTTCGATGATCTCCAGTTCAGTAACCGCTCTGACCGAATGAAGCATGCTTTTATCGATAATTACTGTATCTCCCTGGCTTATCGTTCGCCGCTTGCCATCCAGAATCAATTCCCCTGAACCCGATACAACCGTCCATACCTCATTGCGAAGCAGATGATATTGATAGCTCAGGTTCTTCCCAGCACTGATGCAGATTCGTTTGGTAAGCACCTCACCGCCGGCTTCATTTCTCGTATAATCCAGCACCCGGTAGCACCCCCATCGGCGCTCCTCATACATAGGACGTTGATCCTCGTTTTTCACGATCTCTTTAATCCGCGGACTCGCTTCTTTGTCACTGACCAGAATGCCATCCGGACTTACAGCAACCACCACACCTGACAGCCCCAAGACGGCAACCGGAATATTCAATTCATTGATCAGGTGAGTATCGTGAGAATCATCCGTAATCCAGCCTTTACCTACAACAGGAGTTCCCATCTCTTCGGTAAGGGTGTTCCAGGTTCCAAGATCTTTCCAGAATCCATTGTAAGGAATGGCAATAACCTGATTTGCCTTCTCGACAACCTGGTAATCAAAACTGATTTTTTGCAATCGTCCATATTGTTTCAGCATCTCGTCGTACTGTATGGGTAGCTCCATCTCAATGAGCAAATTGATCAAATACTCCAGCTTAAAAGCAAAAACCCCGCAATTCCATAATGCAGCCTGCTCAATCATGAGGGTTGCATCGGATTCGCAGGGTTTCTCCTGGAACTTCGCTACATGAACGTATTCGTTGCCACTTCCACTGGAAGATGAGGATTGCGGAATGATATATCCGTACTTCTCTGACGGGTAGGTCGGCACCACTCCCATTAAAGCCAGATCCGCACCTGACTTATCGAGCATCTCAGGCAAGGTGGTCAGAACCTCGAAGAACTCCTTTTCGACAAAAGGATCTACAGGCAGTACAGCAACCGTTTCACTCAGACTCACACTCTCCACCGAATACAGATAGGAAGCTGCGAGTGCAATAGCAGGGAACGTATCTCTGCGCTCAGGCTCCACTACCAGTTTCACATCGTCTCCAAGCTGTGAAGTCAGAATCTCGACCTGTGGCAGACTGGTTGCAATCAACGCCTGTGATGCAAGTCCGGCAGAATTCAGTTGCCGCCATACCCGTTGCACCATCGATTCCGGGTTGCCCTCGGGTCCATGGAGCACTTTAAGGAATTGCTTGGATCTTGAATCGTTGGATAAAGGCCAGAGACGCTTGCCCGAACCACCGGATAACAAAATACTTCTCATAGGGCTGCTCCATCCGAGAGCACAACCGCCCCAGACCCTTTACCTGCCTTAGCTGCTTGGTTATATGTGCTGGTCTGACCAGCTTCCAGTCTGCCCACCGGATTGTTCCGCGTCCAGGCTGTATAATAATTCGAGTTCTTGCCATACGAATTGTCCAGCAAGATATTCGGTTGATCCAGGAGACAAGCCAGAATATGTCCGTGCAGACGAGATGTCGTGATGGTTTTGTATTTATTGAATTCCTTTACGGCCGTATGTACCATCCGATCAGAGTATTTGTACCACAACCAGCGGGAGAGAGCGTTACCTTTCCCTGATTTCAACCGGGATGAGATCATGCGAATGATCTTCCGATCTACCCGGTTATACAATGTCTCCCAGTCTTTGAATGTGGCCTTAGGCCCACTGATGGATTCGTAATGTACCTGATTCTGAGTTTTCTCAATATCTTTCCGGAAGAAATAGAGCATATCGGCAACAGGTTGGCTTTTGGATTTGAGAGGCCACAACTGATGCGCCATGTCTGGAGAAAGGTATACGTTCGTTTGTTGAAACTCTTTACTGGCAATCTCATAAGATAATGTATCCCGGACAAAAAAGTGTACATCCTTATGACGATTGAATACCTGTGCTGTCTTTTTCAATTCAATATCACTTTTGTAAAACATCGTCTGAGGCAGAATAACAATCCGGTGATTCGGATGCTGGGCAATCATTCGTTCTCTCAATTTCTGATGAGCCGGGTACAGATCACCAAAGTTGCCCCCACCGTGCAGCACGATCGTGATACCTTCTGGTACCTTAAGGGACAAAGGGCAATCCAGAATGCTGTATCTGGCAAGTACATTAATATGATTGTCTCGGAAGAAAGCTTCCGTACCTTTCATAATCAACAAGTCTCCACCATTGCTGTGAACCGGGTAATCCAGATAATAGATATCGGTACGCGGGGGAATGACCTTCAGAATCTGAAGTAAGTGTCCCTTCAACTCTTCCATGGGATGAATATTGTTAGTGCCCAGCATCTCCATCTCCTCCTTGGGTGACTCTTCTTTTTTTATTCAACCGTTCAGTTAGGAAAGAAATATCCTTTTTGTCGAAAAACATGCCACTAAACTTGACTTTAAACGCGATCTTCATCGCTGCAACGGTGACCATCATGCGCACGATCGAGCCGATGAGCAGGGCAATGGCGATACCGTTTAATCCCCATAGGGGAGTAAGCACAAAAAACAGACCAATCGTGACTGACAACGCAATGAGTTGTCTGATCATAACCAGCCCCGGTCTTCCCAAAGCATTGAATGCAGAAGCGAGAATCCAGGAACCGCCGCCAATAATACATTCAAAAGCCAAAATATAAAATGCCTGACTCGCCTCCAAAAACTCATTACCGAACAAAACACCCATCAGCCAATTCCCTACAAACATGGTTGGCACGACGATGATTGTCATGATAATTAAAGAGAGTCGGAATGCTCGCCCCACGGTACGAATGACCTGTTCCTGTGGTAATCCGGTGACCTTGGGGAATACAACACTGCTTATTGCATTTTGCACCGCATTATAGATGCGAGATAACGCAAAGACGACGGAATAGAGTCCGAAATCTCTAGGCGTAAGCAGGGCCAATATAATAATCTTGTCAAACTGGGTGTAGAGGGTACCGAGGAGTTCCACACCAAATACCCGACTGCCGTAACCAAACAGATTTTGGGCTGCCTTTCGATCAATAGCCTTGGTGAACCACTTAAACTTCAGGCTATCTCTGAGCGTATATGCTGCCCATGCGACAACGATCACTGAACTTGCTATGGACACAAAAGAAGCCATTCCAATGCTCATCGCACCAAGCAACCATAAAGAGATCATGACAATCACTTTCAACACCGGATTATATAACCGTATCCCGTTATAGACCTGGAATCTGTCACGACTCTGCGACAGGGCAGATAACAGATTAATCAGGATCAGTACCGGAATACTGGTGACGGTAAACCAGCGGGCAATCGTAATGACCTCTGGCGGGTAATCCGCCATCCAGGAAGGCATATAGATCCAGGCAATCGCTCCAAGAATAAAGCTAATCGGAATTTGGACCATGAAGCTAAGTCGTAAATATTCAGCGCTTTTCTCTGCAGCTTCCCTTTTCAGGTTATAGATAATCGAGGTTGGAAGTCCCCAACTTACCAGACCAATGAGAAATGTCGGCCAGAACAAGATCGCCGAAAAAGCTCCCTTACCTTCAACACCAAACATCCGAGAAGTAATGATCGAAGTAATCGTGGTAAAGACCATAATAATGACGTTTGTTCCACTGGTATGCACAATGGTCTGTAACAGACTATTGCTTTTTAAGAGTTTTGGGAGCGCGAGTTGTGACATGAACTATTCCTCATTCCTTACTGTTATATCTGAGTATCCCGATGATCAGACCGTTCCGGTAGCAGATTTGAGCCAGTTGCCGGGTGAAACGCTTCGGACTGTATATGCATAATAAGGCTCGAATAACCCCTTGCCCCAAACGAATAGCGTGTTTTACCGTTCGAATCGTACCCTTGTCTTTTTTGCGAACAGCATCACTGACCCCTTGCCAGAAGACACGTCGCAAAAACCAGTTCTTGGTCGTTCGTTCTTTGGATACCTTGTGCTGAACGGAGCCGAAGGGCGTATAGAACACTTTATGCTGGACTCTGATCCGCGCGATCAGTTCACTCTCTTCATTGGATAACAGGTTCTTCCCCACTCTTCCCAGGTCCTCACGAAAAGGCGCGATGTCCTGAAAGAGCTGTGTACGAAACGCTACATTCGCACCGAACGGTATCGATGGATTAGGCATCTCAACCACATGGTCTGCATAATCCAGAATGGTATACAGCGACAGGTTCTCGCTAGGAATCCATTCTGGCTTCTGGCTCTCCCAGAGAGGTTCAATCTTGCCCCCCACACATCCGATGGAAGAGTCACTTTCGAATACGTCAACGATATGTTGAATCCATAGCGGAGATGCGATAGCATCATCGTCTAGAAAAAGGATGTACTCGCCGCGTGCTTCACGGATGGCTCGATTCCTTGCCGCCGATAAGCCCGGCTTTTTCTCCAGAACATACTTGACGTTATTTACGCCTTCGCTCGCCTGAATCTCCTGCACAAGCTGAGCTGTACCATCGGTTGAATTGTTATCGATCACGATAATTTCAACGTCATATTCAACATGTTGTCTGATGGCACTATGAATGGATTCACTCAGATCATAGGCTCTGTTATACGTGCAAATGGCTACAGTGGCTTTCATTCGATCGTCCCCGCATCCTCATTGATTTAGATCGTATAGAGCGAAATCGTTCGCTTCGCGATCCCTGACCATTCCAACTTATCTAGCATGGATTGGAATCCATTTCCTTCCCTGAACTCGTCATCCTTGGCACGGATCTTTTTCATAGCTTCTTCCAGTCCCTCTTGATCCGAAGGGTCATATAATACTGCACAGTTCTCGGGCAAGTACTCTTCCATAAGCCCCATTCTTGGGGCAACGACAGGTTTACCAAAAGACAGTGCCAGAATTGCACTGCCTGATGTCGCAATATTTTTATACGGAAGAATCATCGAATCAATGGCTTCAAAATAATCCGAGTACTCCCCATCCTGAATAAAATTGAAATACGTGTGAATGCGATCCGAATGACGTATTGAATCCTCCAGATCATAGTCAGCTGCCTTCTTGCCAGCAATCAACAGATGAGAATCCTTCCAATCCAGACGGTTGAACGCCTTGATTAGATCATCCACCCCTTTATACGGCGAAACCTGACCAAAAAAAGCAAAGACATAGTCATTTGCCGGGATGTTAAAGAGGTCTCTGATGTTCTGCCCTGTTCGTCCATATACCCCCTGATAATGTCCATGAGGGATAACTTCAATCTTGTGCTCAGGCACATGAAACGTCTCACTTACGCTGCGAATGAGCGGTTTGCCCATCACGATCAGTTTGGTACAATTCCGCACCAGAAACGTTCTCATCCAGTAATCATGCCACGTTCTACCACTGTTATGCGGCCATATGTTATGAACCGTCCAGAACAACTTCGCACCCTTTAGTCGTACATACATAATCATGAGAATGAAAAATATGGACTTGATGAATGTCGAGAACGCGTTGCTTCCTTTGTAATAAAAACTCGGCCAGTGAAAATGAAGTACATCATTCTTACGGACATGTTTTAAGTCTTTTTTGGAAAAATGCTTCACATCCCATCCCTGATCTTCTATGGACTGCGATAATAATTCATTGAATTTGTTCGTCTTGATCATTTTGGGCAACATGTAAACTACAGGTTCACGCATGACTACACCTCTGCTTTAGGCTGTTCCTTTATACTCTTCTTTGCTCAACGTTTCGCTTCGGAACTGTTTTCTCAAACGGTAACCGACCAATATGGTCCGGATATTACGCTTGAACAAGGTGAAGTTTTTCCACCATGGATAAAGAGCCAACGTATTTTTGAGAAAAAGAACATTTCGCTTCGGATTCTTGGACCACTCCATCATGCGATAATGATGAAGCTGACGCCGCTTTTGTTCCTCGCTCATATCCTTGTAATACTTAATCAGTACTTTGCGTTGTCCCTGAAACTTTTTCTTGGATGAAGTCGAGATGCGTGGCCCCTGATGGATATAGATATGCACAAGAGGTTCCCTGATATTGATTGCATGATATCCTCTTTGCAGAATACGAAGATAAAAATCATAGTCTTGTGCCGAGGTTAATTGTTCATCAAACATGACGGAGCGTGCCAACTGGGTCTGCACCATGATTTTGGAGGTTTCACCGATCCAGTTGTAGGTCAGCAAATCCGCATAGAATACGAGATCACGCGATTCAACCGATACCTTCCTGCGAGTCACCTTGTGATCCTGATCCACATAGACAAGGACTTTACTGCAAAAACAGAAGAGGCCTTTATTTTGCTCCAGGGCTCGAGTCTGGGATTGAATTTTATCAGGCAGCCACTGATCATCATCGTCCAGAAACGCAATATATTTCCCATTGGCACGTTGTATCCCTAAATTTCGAGCATGATTGGCACCTTGAGCATAAGGAACCTGGATATATTGTATTCTGTGATCTTCCTTGGTCCATGCTCTGCATACCTCTTCGGTATGATCCTGTGAGCCATCATCTACAATAATAATTTCCAGAAAGGGATAGGTCTGCTCCAGCACACTTGCCATGGCCTTTTTCAACAATTCAGCGCGATTATGCGTTGTTATAATACAGCTTACCAATGCTTCCATAGAACCACCTTTCCCTTGAAACTAGGACACTTTCATGTGCACCTTGTCATAGATGGACGATAAATTTTCAATGAGACTGTTCATGTTGAACTTGGATGTGACCAGTTCCTTATTGTTCAATCCCATTTGCACTCTCAGTTCCTTATCCAGAATAAGTCTTTCTAGCACATGAACCATCTCTGCTACATCCCCTGGTTCAACAAGAAAACCATTTAGCTCATCTGTAATGACTTCAGGTATGCCACCCACCCGAGTAGAAACAATCGGCAAACCTTCATTCATAGCCTCCAGAATGGCCATCGGAAGCCCTTCATGATAGGAAGGTAGAACCAGCAGATCCGCATGGTGAAGCAAACGTTCCTTCTCCTCGCCTCTAATCCACCCTGGCACTTCCACATATTCGGTGATGCCATAACGCTCAACCAGCGCGCGAACTTCATTAACTTCCCCATCGCCAGCCAGTGTAAATACTGCTTCGACCCCTCGTTTCTTCAATAGTTGAATAGCTAACAGGAGATCATACACACCTTTTCTCTTGCCAAGACGGCCCATGAACAAGCATCGTGGAACCTGACGTTCTTCTCTAACCGGAGGTTCTTTAATGAATACCCCATTATAGAGCACTTCGATTTTGGATTCAGGCACGATCCGGGAAAAAAAGCTCTTCCATGTATACGACAGTACAATTAATTTATCCACTTGATTCAATACATACTTGCATAGCTTCTGTTGCAACGGATGCCGATTATAGAACACATCGAAGCTGGAAGCATGAATATGCACAATCACTGGCACCCTGAATATTTTACGGCCAACAAAAATGAACAACGCCTTACGATAAAAACTCCCATTGTAAGACATATGAATATGAATCATGTCCGGTTTGAATGTAACGAGCTTCACGAGAAATTGAAGAAATCCTTTGATGAAGATGATTAGTCGTGCGAGCACACTACCCGTAATGTAGGTTTCAATCCGCTGTAAATGGTACTGCTCGGCGATCAATGAATTCTCAATATTTACAATGACACTTACAATTCCGCCCATGTCCTTCGTAGAAGAACCGATGACCAGCACCTTAGGTTTCATCATTCCACTCCTTTTGAATCGTAACGAACCCATCCCATCATAGAGAATTAATATAACCCTTAATAGAGGAGAGCAACTGCGAGTTACTTTTCACATAGGGTTGAAAGTCGAGTTTATCAATATTGGCTATTAATGCGTGGAGTTCGTCCTCGTTCTGAGCTACCGAAATATACCCTTTATCTTGAAACACCTTTGCGATCTCCAGTTGATGATTATCCACATGCTCCCCATGATCCTTCCGCCTTGGCATCACGATTACCTTTTTGTTCATCTGCAGTGCACTGGTAATGACCCCTACTCCCGCATGGGCCAGGACAAATTCACTTTTCTCAATATGCTCATTCATCTCTTCCTGATTAAAAAAAGGCTTTTGTTGATAATGAAGCGGCTTATATTCACTGTAACCGGATTGCACAAGAACCTCCGAAGGCATCTGCCCCTCCTGGATGAGATTGTCGACGGCTTTCAGTAGTCGGTTAAACTGGAATCGCTGTGTTCCAAGCACGACAAAGATCAAAATAAAGCCCCCCTATACTTCGCGTTCGGATAAGCCTCTTGGAGTGTCTCCCATTGGATATAAAATTCATCGGCAAATTTGTATATCATTCTCCCCGTCAGGGTTGGCGAATATATTTTGGCGTAACTTTCCACAAAAACAAGCTTAGCTCCCATCAATTTCCCAAGTAAACATAAGGGATATACCGCTCCCGCTCCAGTGGTGATCAGAACTTTCGGGCGTTCTTTCAGCAAAATGAACAACGAAGCTATGATATTGCGCAGCACAATAAACAGGAACAGGATATTCTTTCGCTCCTGCTGAGACAGGAAATAGGTTCGATTGGAAAGATTCAGTTTACTGCTCGCTTCGCTTTTTTCCGTTACCAAAAAGTAATCATGATCTTCCACCGCAGGGATTAGATTTAACAATTGATTCAGATGGCCTCCTGTGGAACTTACTAGACAGACTTTCATTGCACGATCTCCTTTCGATGGACGAACTCCTGAGGATGATCAGGGACAACACGTTTCTCATCACTGATCTGATATAACGCATTAAGATACACACAAAAAGGAGCAATTAAATGAATGGTGGACAATGTATTGTCGACAAAAGAGTAAATGGAGAAGCCCACAATCATGCCAACAAAATAAGGTTTCACGAGGCGATTCAACTTGCTGTACACCTTTTTGTATACAAATAATAAGGCTCCAAAAATCAGCAAAGCCCCCACCAGTCCTCCATCATAATAAAAGCGGATGTATTCATTATGGGGAACAGTAAAGCCTGAAAAGATACTACCATCATTGGCAACCAAGGCGGAACCCAGTCCCTGACCAAAAATGGGGTACTCATTCGCTTTTTTGATAAAGAAGGCCCACGCAGAATCTCTACCTGATAATCCCTTGCTCTCTTGCCTCAATTCATAATTGTCCCACTGTAAAACAACCATCACGGAGACGGCAGCCAGAAATAAAACAACAGGAAGAAGAGCACTCGTTCTGCCCTTCACAAATTTCCTAACATGGTCAAATAAATACATACACACGATGGGAATCAGCGCAAGTAAAGGGCCGCGGGTTCCCGTTTGAATCAAAATAATAAAATGAGTTAGCGTAAGAGCATAATTCAAGATCACCTGATTTTTGTATCGAATCTCCATCAGACAAACACAGATGGAAATAAAACAAAGCATCCCCAAATGTGCCGCAATATTGGCTCCCTGTAAACGACTGACGCCTGAACCCTCCAGATTGGTGATGGATAACATACCCGTTTGCTGCAGGATGAGACCACCAATCAAACTAAACACCGGAAGCCAGGCCAGAACTCTGATGATCCTTTTGCTAACATCCTTCGGAAAATTCACCATTAGTAACAGGAAGGGCACCACTAATCCCAAAAAAGCTTTAAAGGGATCCAGTGGGCTCATCTTGCCTGGCATCACGGATAAAAAGTAACTCTGAACAAAGAGATACCCTACAGCCAAAGCTGGATAAATGAATTGTTTCTTCAGTCCATATCTCAAAAAGATAGGGAGTATGAAAAACAGGATCAACAGTTTGTAAAAGGAAGAAGCGTCAAAACCCATCATTTGCATTCTGAAGATTTTGTCCATGGATAGCGAGAATGTACCGATCACGATCATATAGACCCAACTTGGATGTTTCATGTATATCCCAAACAGAATCAGTAGCGCCAATGCCATAATTGAAATGATCGGTAAGTATACTGCCATGCCAATAATGATCAATGAGGAAAGAATGATATATAACGTATTCCCTCTGGAAGAAGCAAAATAGTCTGTTTTTTGCATATCTGCTATGCCACCTCAAAGCCAGAATCGTGTTTCAAAACGCATCCTTCGAACCAACCAGCACCCTGAACGTTCTGAAGATAATTTTGATATCCACCATCATATTGCGCTCACGGGCATACGTCAGATCCAGCTCTACCATTTCATCAAAACCGACACTATTTCGACCGCTGACTTGCCATAACCCTGTACATCCGGGAATCATCTGCAGGCGCTGTCTGTCATAGGAAGTGTAGTTCTCCACTTCTCTGGGCAGAGCTGGTCTGGGTCCAACGAGACTCATCTCTCCTCGGAACACGTTCCACAACTGTGGCAACTCATCCAGACTGGTTTTGCGAATAAACTTGCCGATCCGGGTAATGCGGGGATCATTTTTCATTTTGAACATGTTCCCGTTCACTTCATTCTGATCAATCAACTGTTCCAGCAGATCTTCTGCATTCGCCACCATGGACCTGAATTTGTACATATGAAACTCTTTCCCATTCTGTCCGACCCGCACCTGACGAAAAAAAACAGACCCCTGCGGGGCCTCGATTTTGATCAGTAATCCGATGACTGCAAACAAGGGGCACAAAATGATCAAACCTATGAAAGAACCCAGCAAATCGAGCATTCTTTTCATAAATAGATACACTTTATCTGCATTTTGTCCTGCCATCGTTGATGCATTGTACCCCAGACTTGGGTCCATAACGATCTCCGCTTCCTTCGTTTGGGGAGATGGACTCATTCAAACTCCCCCCCGGCTACATGTTCTACCGACTCTTTTTCCAGAATCTGTTGCAGAGCTTGCAGCATTGGAATTCTAAGTTCCTGCTTTTGCAGAGCGAAGTCGATGGTCGTCAAAATGAATCCCAGTTTCTCGCCCACGTCATAACGTACACCCTCGAAATCGTAAGCATACACTCCTTGTGTCTCATTTAGACGCTGAATCGCGTCTGTTAATTGAATCTCTCCCCCTTGACCAATCTCCTGTTGCTCCAGATGTTCGAAAATCTCTGGACTCAGTACGTATCTCCCCATAATCGCCAGGTTGGAAGGCGCTGTGCCTTGGGCAGGTTTCTCTACGAACCTGAGAACCTCTGTCAAACGGCCATCCGATTGTAGCGGGTCTACTATGCCGTATCTGTCTGTTTGTTCAGCAAGTACGGTCTGTACGCCAACAATGGAATGTTGAACCTGATCATATTGATCGATCAATTGTTTGGTGCATGGCACTTCCGATACGACGATATCATCTCCGAGCAACACGGCAAAAGGTTCGTCACCGATAAAGTTACGTGCACACCAGACAGCATGACCAAGTCCTTTGGCCTCTTTTTGTCTTATGTAGTGGATATCCACATTAGAAGATTTACGTACCTCTTCAAGCAAGCCCAGTTTCCCTTTTTCCAGCAAATTGTGTTCCAGTTCAAAGGCATTATCGAAATGATCTTCAATCGCCCGTTTCCCTTTACCGGTTACAATGATAATGTCTTCAATTCCAGAGGCAATGGCTTCCTCAACGATATACTGTATAGTTGGTTTGTCCACAATAGGGAGCATTTCTTTGGGCATCGCTTTTGTGGCTGGCAAAAAACGTGTACCCAATCCAGCTGCAGGAATGATCGCTTTTCTCACTTTTTTCATAAATACCACCCTATCCTCTTTTTTTAGTTTGATAAAAGTTGAACCAGGGCATCTAACCCGTCCTCACGTCATACCTTTGACGATTAACGTCTAAGGTTCATTGAACCCACAGCATGACCGAGTGCCTACGGTGATAGAGGTGCAGTAGACATTACCTGTTTAATTGGGAAGATACGATAGAAGTTTTACTTCTCTCCGTAGCCCACCGGAACTGCGGCGTTTTTGATATTGTTCAAGATGGCGCCCAAAATTCGTGCATTCACATGCTCCAGAGCAGCCTTGGTCTTCTTCACCAATTCCTTCTTGACCTTGCCTGAGTTCACGACCAGCAGCACACCATCACACAGCGAACTCACAATGAGTGCATCCGTTACAGCGAGCACCGGAGGCGTATCAAACATGATCACATCATATTGGTCCTCTAACTCTTCAATCAGCTTTTTCATCCGGTTGGAGCCGATCATCTCGGATGGGTTCGGCGGAATTGGGCCAGACGTGAACAACTGAAGATTGTCGATATAACTTTCTCTGAGCACCTCTTCCACACTGTACTGGTTGGACAGTACGCTGCTGAGACCGACATGATTGGGTACGGAAAACACCTTGTGCAAAGAAGGATTACGCAGATCCGCATCGATCAGCAGAACTTTCTTGCCTTCCTGGGCATAGGTCACCGCCAGGTTGCTAATGGTTGTGGTCTTTCCTTCGCCGGCTTCGGCCGAAGCCACCATGATTTTTTTGATATGACTATCGATCGAAGAAAATTGGATGTTGGTCCGTAATTTACGGTATCCTTCCGAAATTTGAGATTTGGAGTTAAAATAGGTCACCAGACTGTTATTTTCATTGGTTAGCCGCGACATATTTGCCATCCCCCACTTTCTGTTGAGATACGTAATTTTTCGTATTTTTCAGATCATCTTTTTTCATTTTGGATATCACGGTAAGCACAGGCAGCCCCAGCTCTTTTTCCAGTTCAGTTTCGGATTTGAATGTATCGTCCAGATAGTCCAGTAGAAATACGAGTGCAATCGCAAGCACAAGACCTGCGAACAGGCTGACAATGATGCTTAATGTGGTTTTCATATTGATTGGAGGTACGTTACTATCCACTTTTGCTTCACTGAGGATAGCCACATTATCGATTTTCATGATCAGGGGGATTTGAGATTGGAACACGTTGGAGATGGCATTGACCGTTTTTGCGGCTTTTTCGTAGGTAGTCCCTTGTACAGTTATGCTCATCACTTGGGATTCGCTGGCTGTAGAGACGGAGGTGCTATTCATGAGCTGTGCAGAGGTTAAGCCTAGGTCCGGATACGTAGTAGCGACTTTATCCATAATGGCGGAAGATTTAATAATTTCTCTGTACGAGTTAATGAGTTTGATATTCGTTTGAATCATGCTGAAGTCCATCATCGCTTGACCTTGAACGGTAGAGGTCTGGTTCACGATCAGTTTAGAACTTGCCTCATAGATGGGCTGAGTGAAGAAAATGCTTTTGACCCCTGCACCCACACCGGCTATTAAAGCTATTGCAACAATCAACCACAGTTTCTTTTGTAAGAGTCGAAAATATCCTTTAAGTTCCACTTTCATTCCTCCTATATGTTGTGATCAAACCTATGTAACTACCAGATGGACAGTAGCCATTTGCGAGGTTTCCAGCGTTCTGTGACCAGGTTCGAATTCGATAGAATGTGGGATGCATTCTCTGCCAGCTTTTTGACGGCTTCAGGTCCGAATCGACGCTCGATGACCCGCTCTCCTTCACTTATGGCAAACGTCCTTTTGCACGTATCATGTGCATCTGATGAAATGAAATGAAACCCGTTTTCTTTGCAAAAATGAAAACACCACTGCCGAACTTTTCGACCGAAAAGCCCTGTGAAAGATTGAGCCGTGAGCTGACATAACCCACCTTGACTCAAATAATCAGCCAACAGCTTTGGCTTCTTCAAAATGACACGATTGCGTTCCGGATGAGCAATAATAGGGGTAATTCCCGCTATTCGTAATTCATGCAGTATCCTGGGGAACTGTGAGGGAATATGACCAAAGGGCAGTTCCAGCAACATGTAACGGCTTCCGGCGAGTGTGCAGCACTTTCCTGCATATAAGTCTCCAATCAGGTTGTCATGCACCCTGATCTCCTGTCCGGGACGGATCTCCAGGCGAATGTTACGTTTGCGAAGTTCTGCGTGAAGCAGGTTCACGGCCTGATTGACCACCATCGGTTCATTGTTGTATTGCCCGTTCAGGTGATGCGGAGTAGCAATAATGGAGGTAATTCCTGAGGCTGCCGCCTTCTCAGCCATCGCAACGGACTGCTCCATTCGAACAGGACCATCATCCAGACCGGATAATATGTGGCAGTGCATTTCAACCATATCCAAACTTCCTGAAATAGTATGATCCCCCTCGCCCTTTTATTCATTGCGCAAATGCTTTTGGTGTTAAAGAACTAATGCATAACGCTATGAAATATAGTAAAATGGCGTTAAGTACATGTTTTATTCAGAAAATGTTAAGATTCGACTTGGAATTATATGGTGAAATTAATGTAATGATAGGTTTTTTGCAGAGCCCTTTGCTCTGTCGCCTTTTCATACTGAAAACGGGAAACCGTTGGAAACTGAACTTCAGTAATCATTGCGTTTAACTGTCCAGTTATATATAGTTTCTGTTCGTGCTGAATATGCAAGTTTGAATGATACATTGTGAGCTCTCCGAAGGGCTGTTTCCATTGCAACCTTGCGTGAAGTCTTACACATACATGATGATCTTCAACATCCAAACCAATGAGCATTTCTGATGATACTGGCAAGTTCAGGTCGCTCAGGAAGGTAATCGCTTGCGTGTCCATTCCAAGTAACAGAACGGGACGTCTTTTGCGGTCTATCATTTTCCCATGAAACTCCTGAATGTACATATGGACATTTAATTTCATATCAGCCCATTCTTGAATTATTGAATTCATGGTTTCATTCCTTTAGAATGGATTAGCCTACATGGACTGCCTCTACTTCCTTCTCACAGGTATATGGTGGAGGCAACAAGGAGATACTTAAAATATTCCAAATGATACATTTTGTAACTCCATACGTCCAATTTACGATACAATACGTATCATGTCAAGCGGTATTTGGACATGGTTCTTTTGATTTACGACAATTTGAGATGTCCTTAGACAGACCTATTTACAAATGGAAATGGGTTAAAGGAAACACATGAGGAGTTACTCTTTTGCAGGAAAGCTGCCCTGATCAAAAACTTGGCTCAGGATTGTTTCAATATATATTTGATGTCGTTCAGGGGGAAATAGCTTATGAGCTACGGAAATCGCATTGCTGAATTAAGGGAACAGCGGGGACTTACTCAAGAAGAACTTGCGAGCTCCATTCATATTACAAGAGCTGCTCTCTCCCACTACGAGAAGAACCGACGTAAACCGGATTTCGAAGTGTTAACGAGACTTGCCGACATCTTTGACGTGTCCATTGATTATCTCATTGGACGTACGAAGCAAAGTGATGTCGAGATGGATGAAGACGTACGTGAATTCGTTGACACTCTGGAGTTATCGGACAAGGAAGTGCTGGAGCGCTTTGATCTGATGATTGATGGTAAGTCCTTAACGGAAGAAGAGGCACGTCGTTTTATTGCTTTTGTCCGAATGGAACGCAGCATGGACTAAACCCGAAAAGAGGACCCAGTTCCCGAGAGATGCACTCTCCGGCTGCTGGGCTTTTTTTGTGTCTTGAATTCCCTCCATTCTATGGTTGTCTATTGTGTCAAGGACGCTTGTTGTTGACGGAGGATACGAATTGGTTCCAACGCTCCGGGTCGATTCCGCATTGCAGTAACACCTTCATGATGTCCATCTGGGTTGCTTCGACTTGTTTACCTGTCGGCTTACGATCGCCCCTGTTTGGATGCTTCATATTCATTCCTCTAACCTCTCTTATCTTTATACTTTCCCTGCACTCCAAAACTAGCCTTATTATACTTGAGAAACTTCCTCAATGTTGTCGTCTCATGGCGATAACGTTTTTTGAACGGGTTCTAATTTTGTCGAAAGCCAAATAGGAGCAATATGGCGCCAAAATGGCAACCATATTGCTCCTATTATTCTTAATACAACCTGTTCATGCACTTACACTTGAACAAGGAAGTTATTAGCCTCCAGCACGTGCAAGTTCACGCATGTTCGCTTCAAATGCTGCGAGCAATGCTGCTTCTCCAGTCAAACCAGTCGCCTGAATCCGTTCAATCTGCTCTGTCATGCGTTTGAAGTCCTTCGGAATAACCCGAACGAACTGATTCACCGCATCTTGCCAGTTATCCAGAATGCGCTGACCCGCAGCACTTCCCGTGTTGGCAACGTGACGTTGAATCATGCCTCGAAGATCTGCACTTTCAGCCACATCTTCGATACGCTCCAAAAGAACCATTTCCAGATTACAACGTTTCAGGAATGTGCCTTCCGGATCATACACGTAGGCAATACCTCCGGACATCCCTGCTGCAAAGTTACGACCTGTATCGCCGAGTACAACGACACGTCCACCCGTCATATACTCACAACCATGGTCGCCGACACCTTCAACGACGACTTTGGCGCCCGAGTTACGTACAGCAAATCGCTCACCCGCAATACCACGGATATACGCTTCACCACTTGTTGCGCCGTAGAGAGCCGTGTTACCGATGATGATGTTGTCTTCCGCCTCGAATGTTGCTTTCGGAGAAGGCATCACGATCAGTTTACCACCGGACAGTCCTTTACCCACGTAGTCATTGGAGTCCCCTTCAACAGTCAAGGTCATACCTTTAGGTACAAAGGCCCCAAAGCTTTGTCCAGCAGAGCCAACAAATTTGAATTTAACCGTATCTTCAGGCAATCCTGCGAGTCCATATTTGCGTGTGATCTCACTACCCAAAATGGTACCTACTGCACGGTTAACGTTCGTAATTGGAAGTACCGCTTCAACCGGTTGACCGGATTCAATCGCAGAGTGTGCAAGTGGCAGCAATTGCTGCATATCCAGCGTTTCTTCCAATTGGTGGTTCTGATGCTGTGTGCGGTAACGTGTAGAGCCTTCCGGCATTTCAGGCACGTGCAGCAATACAGACAGATCCACACCTTTTTTCTTCCAGTGATCTACGGCTTCTACCGTTTCGAGGCAATCTGTACGTCCGACCATTTCCTGAATGGTACGGAAACCAAGATCAGCCATAATCTCACGCATATCTTCTGCAACAAATCGCATGAAGTTAACCACATGAGCTGGATCACCCATATAATTTTTACGCAACTCCGGATTCTGTGTCGCTACACCAACTGGGCAGGTATCCATTTGACAGACACGCATCATGATACAACCAAGTGCAACGAGTGGTGCTGTAGAGAAACCATACTCTTCGGCTCCAAGCAAGGCTGCAATCGCAAGGTCACGTCCGTTCAACATTTTGCCGTCTGTTTCGAGGACGACGCGGTCACGCAGGTTGTTCAGCATCAACGTTTGATGCGTCTCTGCAAGACCCAGTTCCCAAGGCATACCTGCGTGGCGAATCGAACCTTGCGGTGATGCACCTGTACCACCGTCATAACCGCTGACGAGGATAATATCAGCACGGCCTTTGGCTACACCCGCTGCAATGGTACCTACGCCCACTTCCGATACAAGCTTCACGTTGATCTCAGCACGCGGATTGGCATTTTTCAAGTCATAGATTAGCTCCGCCAAATCCTCAATCGAGTAGATATCGTGATGTGGTGGTGGTGAGATCAGACCTACGCCTGGTGTTGATCCACGAACTTCAGCAACCCAAGGATATACTTTACGTCCTGGCAGCTGTCCACCTTCACCAGGTTTTGCTCCCTGAGCCATTTTGATCTGAATCTCGTCGGCATTAACCAAATAGTTGGATGTAACACCGAAACGTCCGGATGCTACCTGTTTGATCGCACTGCGACGGGAATCCCCGTTACTATCTTTAATGAAGCGAGCCGGATCTTCTCCACCTTCACCGGTATTCGATTTACCACCAACACGGTTCATAGCAATGGCAAGATCTTCATGTGCTTCTTTACTGATCGAACCGAAGGACATCGCACCCGTTTTGAAACGACGCATGATATCTTCTACAGATTCAACTTCTTCGAGTGGAATGGAAGCTCCAACCGGTTTCAGCTTCAGCATGGAGCGAATAGTCAACAGTTGATCATTCTCACCTTGCACGAGCTTGGAATATTTTTTATACAGCTTGTAATCACCAGTACGTACTGCGTGTTGCAGGGTATGAATGGTTTGCGGATTGAACAGATGCTCTTCTCCGTCGTTACGCCATTGATAATCGCCACCGGAATCCAATACTTTATCGTTACCGTCTTTTTCCGTAAAGGCACGGTTATGATGTGTCAACGCTTCGGCTGCCACTTCTTCCAACCCAATTCCGCCGATCCGGGAAGGTGTCCAGGTAAAGTAACGGTCAACGAAGTCCGATTTCAGACCCACTGCTTCGAAGATTTGAGCTCCACGATACGATTGAATCGTAGAAATCCCCATTTTGGACAACACTTTAGTAACGCCTTTGGTAGCTGCTTTAATGTAGTTTTTCACTGCTTTCTCATGCGAGATACCACGCAGCAACCCTTGCTGAATCATGTCATCCAACGTTTCAAAGGCCAGATAAGGGTTCACCGCACTTACACCGTAACCCAGCAGCAATGCGTAGTGGTGAATATCACGCGGCTCTGCGGATTCGAGCATAATGCTGACTTTTGTTCTGGTTCCCTGACGAATCAGATGGTGATGCAGACCTGCTACAGCAAGCAATGCAGGAATGGCAGCATTCTCAGCGTCCACACCACGGTCAGACAGGATCAGAATGTTATGACCTTTGTCGATGACACGGTCTGCAGCTTCGAAGAGAAGTTCCATCGCTTTGCGAAGTCCTTCTGCTCCTTCCGCAGCGGTGAAGAAGATCGGAATCGTCATGGAGCGGAAGCCTGGGCGACGCACATGGCGAATCTTCGCAAAGTCTTCATTGGACAATACCGGTGTATCCAGACGAATCTGGCGACAGCTCTCCGGTTCAGGGTTCAGCAAGTTACGCTCAGGACCAATGGTTGTTGCCGTAGACGTTACAATCTCTTCACGGATTGCATCGATTGGCGGGTTGGTTACCTGCGCGAACATCTGTTTAAAGTAGTTGTACAGACGCTGTGGACGATCCGAAAGGACAGCCAGCGGTGCATCATACCCCATCGAACCGGTAGCTTCCATACCTGTTGTTGCCATAGGCTCCAGGATTTTACGAAGCTCTTCAAATGTATAACCATATGCCAGCTGAAGCTGGGTCACGTTATCATGTTTTGGATCAGGAAGTTCCGGTGCTTCCGGCAACTCGCTCAGATCCATCAAATGCTCATCAAGCCAATCCTGATACGGATTCTCGGCTGCAATGATTGCTTTTACTTCCTCATCCGCAATGATGCGGCCTTGTTGTGTATCCACGAGCAACATCCGACCTGGACGCAGACGGTCTTTGTACAGGATCTCTTCCGGTGCGATATCCAATACCCCAACTTCAGAGGACAAGATAATACGGTCATCCTTGGTTACATAATAACGAGCTGGACGCAATCCATTACGGTCGAGTGTTGCACCAATTTGCAAACCATCTGTAAAGGCCATTGCTGCTGGTCCATCCCAAGGCTCCATCATTGTGCTGTGATATTCATAAAATGCCTTTTTGGCAGGGTCCATGCCCTCATCTGTGCTCCAAGGTTCAGGAACCATCATCATCGCCACGTGTGGCAGGGAACGACCGCTCAGATACAGGAACTCCAGCGTGTTATCGAACATGGCTGTATCCGAACCGTCCGGATTGATGACCGGTTTTACTTTTGCGATGTCGTTACCGAACAACTCGCTCTCGAACAAGGACTGCCTAGCATGCATCCAGTTCACGTTACCACGCATCGTGTTGATCTCACCGTTGTGGATCATGAAACGATACGGGTGGGCACGTTCCCAGCTTGGGAAGGTGTTGGTACTGAAACGGGAATGCACAAGTCCAATGGCCGATTCCACGAGTTCTTCCTGTAGATCCAGATAGAACCCGCCAACTTGCTCAGTTGTCAGCATGCCTTTATATACAATTTTGCGACAAGACATGCTCGGAAGGTAGAATGAACCACCTTCTGCTTCATCTGCCGAATAACGAATAGCCAGCTCAGCGCGTCTGCGAATAACATACAACTTACGCTCGAATCCAAGCTCATCCTTCACATCTGTGGATCTTCCAATGAACACCTGACGTACATAAGGTTTCGCTGCAAGTGCAGAACGGCCCAGCATTTCATCAAAAGTAGGAACATCCCGGAAACCCAGGAACGTCTGACCTTCTTCTTCAATAATCTTCTTAAGGCTCTCTTCATGCGCACTGCGAATGGCAGGGTCCTGGGAAAGGAACAACATCCCTACGCCATAGAATCCCTGTTCAGGCAATACAAAACCAAGGCGTTCCGCTTCCTGTGCAAAAAAACGATGTGGAATCTGAATCAGGATACCTGCTCCGTCACCGGAATTCGGTTCACTTCCCTGTCCTCCACGGTGCTCCATGTTACTAAGCATAGTCAGTGCCTGACTAACGATATCGTGTGAAGGTACTCCTTTGATGTTGGCAACAAAACCCATTCCGCATGCGTCTTTTTCGAACTGCGGGTCATACAGACCCTGTTTTGGAGGTAATCCGATGTGTCTCATGGAACGCAACCTTTCTATAATGAAGTATTTCGGAAAGATCAAGAACATAGGCAACAGGCAACAATGAAACGGGAGGAGCTGGCCTTTCGCTTGCGATAGAGCCTGCTAGATAGAAGAGGCGACAGCATGAGACTGTCAAAAGTATGTGCCTGCTATTGGGCAGAAGCCATTAAATGAGATGAGCTGATCCGGACGATCCGGCAAACAGCATGTATAAATCAACACGCAGCCGCTGGCACGGCTACTGATAAGGAGCGACGTTTTTTGATATAGTTCTATTATTTTAACACCGACCTAACATCAGCGCAATTTAAACTTTTTAATACCTCTGATAAGAAATGTTTTGCAGTACAGCTTTACTGTAATGACGTTTAAATTCATCTCTTTTTCGAATAATTATACACTTTTTAAGCCAGAGTACAACTGAATTAAATTGCTGACAGAAGAAAATCGTTCCATATGCAGCCTGTGTTTATCCATTATTCCACCAAATTGTCACCGCTTGATCCAGCGAATCTTTGCTTCTCTATGCATTTGTATACAAAATAGCCTGCAACCCCATTTTGGGGCCGCAGGCTATTTGCACTATTTGACTACTATATTGCATAATTTCGCTACATGAAAATAAAGTTTTTTTTCGTAAATCTCACGTTGCTGAAGATCCGGTTGGACTTATGCCGTCACAACTTGACCAGAATCAGCCCGTTCGACTTCTTTTTTCGGACGTCTGCCATTCCAGAGGAAGTAGGCCAGCGTCAACACGATGGATACACCCGCATAGATACTAAGAATTCCTGCCTGATGCCACATCACATCCAGATTGCCACTCGATACAACAGCCTTGAAGCCCATAATGCTGTGTGTCATTGGCAACCAAGGACTAAATGCTTGAAGCCATGATGGAATCAGTTCTACAGGGAAAGTACCTGCGCTAGCCGCAAGCTGGAAGACCAGCAGCAGAATGACAACATAACGTCCAGGCAGATCCAGCCAAGTTACAAGTGCCTGAACAATAAACATGAAGGTCAGCCCCGTAATAATGGTGAACAGATAGAACAACCCGACGCTGTGCGTCTCCAGTCCAAGACCGTATAACATGAAGCTGGCCACGATAACCGATTGGAAAATGCTCACGGAGCCAAATACCAGTGTCCGGCTAACAAAACGATTCCAGCCTGTTGCACCAGGTACGGACGTTTCCCGCATTTTCAATACTATTGTCGAAATTAACGATCCCACGAACAGACCGATGGACAGGAAGAATGGTGTCAATCCTGTACCATAATTGCTCACGTTCTCTGCTGTGTTCTCCGAAGAGTTGACAGGTTCAGCAAACATGTTCACCACATCATCCGTTTTCTTAACTTCGGATGTTTTCTGTGCGGCATCATTCAACTTGGTGGCCAGTTCACTAGAACCATCTTTTAATTCAGTAAGGCCGTCAGCCAGTTTGCCTGCGCCATCACCCAGTTGCTTGGAACCATCGGTTAGTGAACTAACGCCACCACTGAGTTTACCTACACCCGTTTGCAAAGCTGTTGTACCTGTATCCAGCTGCTTGGCACCATCCGCAAGCAATGTACCGCCACTTGCAGCATCGCCCAGTTTGCCGCTAAACTGCTTCAGGCCATCAGAGAGCTTCGCGCCTCCTTGACTAAGCTGTCCGGCACCAGCCAGTAATTGCTTCTGGCCATCCAGCAGCTGGTTCGCACCAGCTAGAAGTTGCTCCTGACCTCCATGAAGCTCGGCTGCACCCGCAGCCAGTTGCTGGTTACCCTGATGCAACTGATCTGCACCCTGTGCCAGCTTCTGCTCGCTCTCATGCAATTGCGCACTGCCATCAGCAACAGCTTCACTTGCCGCAAGCAGTTTCTGTACATCCGCATTTTCAGCCAGTTCCGGGTTCGATGCAGCGAGCTGTTTCAATCCGGCTTCTACGCCCTGTGCGCCATCAGCAACCTTGGAGCTGCCATCTACAGCCGATTGCAGGCCTGTTGCCAGTGTACCGCTGCCCTGAACGGCCGTTTGCAGCCCTTCGGACAGCTTGGCACTGCCCTGTTCGGACGATTGCAAGCCAACTTGCAGCTTACCTGTGCCATCCAGTGAGGACTGCAGTCCCGTTTCCAGCTTGGCACTGCCATCCGTCAACTGATCAGCTCCGCTCTGAAGCTGGCTCGAAGCGGCTGCCTGAAGCTGTTGCAAACCGGAGACGAGGTTCGATGTTCCACTCTCAAGCTTGGTCGCCCCCGTATGCAATGCATTAACGCCATCACTTAATGGAGAAAGTCCTTCCTGAAGTTCAAGCGTTCCAGATGCGAGCTTCGCCAAATTATCCTTCAGCTTCACTGCACCATCATCCAGTTTACCTGCACCCGTATTCAGTTCCCCTGCTCCGTCGCCTGCCTCCGCTAAACCATCAGATACCTCGGAGAACTTATCGAGCAATGTCTCTGCATAGGATTCCGTAACTTTGGCCGAGACCTTCGCTTTCAGATCTTTAATGGCAGTCTTACCGATCTGTGCACCCACAAAGCTATAATTGCCATTGGGTTCATAGATCAGATCAGCCGGCTCTGGCTTGTCATCGAGCAACGTTGTTGCTTGGGATGAAAAGTTCTCCGGAATTGTAATTTGCATATAATATTTGTCATTACTCATGCCTTCTTTAGCTTGACTGGCACTGACAAAATCCCATTTGAAATCTGCATTTTTCTTCAGCTCATCCACCAGATCACTACCTACATGGAGGGATTTGCCCTCCAGCTCAGCACCTTTATCCAGATTGACAACGGCAACCGGCATCTCATCCACATGACCATACGGGTCCCAATAGGCTGCCAGATAGATGCCACTATACAGGATCGGTATAAACATAATTGCAATAACAGGGATCAACACCTTCGGGTTTCTCACGGCCGATCCCACATCCTTGAAAAACACGGATAAAGATTTCATGTCATTTTCTCCCCTTAATCTCTCTGCTCTGTGAGCAGGAATAACCATAATGAAATACAATGTCACATTCCAGAAAATATACTGAAACACGAAATGACCACTTTCCTCAAACGGTCAATTTAGAGCAAAAAAACAACCTGTCTTCCGACAAGCCTCCCTGCTTGATACGCGTGAAAATCCTTATATTATAGTAGATTAAATTCGGATTACGTTACAGCAGCAATTCCTTCCATTAAGAAAAGGCGAAAGTAAGTCTTGATTTCCTCTTTGCTCAGCGGTTGATGTTGCTTGCTCCAGTCTGAGGTGAGTGCAATGTACAGGCGAATCATCATAAATGCGACGACTTGCGGATCACAATCTCGAATCTCTCCATTGTCTTTTGCTTTCTCAAGTTCCTTAGCCAGAAAGTCGGAGATCACTTTCTCCACTTTGTCCAAACCTTCCTTGGCCTGCAGTGTACCAAAGTCCTTCAGTTCCTGAGATAACTTAACGAGCAGATCGTGATCACGACGAAACTCCAACAAGGCATCCAGTACTCGAAACAGATTATCGAAAAATGCACTTTCCTGATGTACTTCACGATGCGCGATGTTCTTCATTTCCTGAATCACTTCTACCAAGATCTGATCAAACAATTGTTCTTTATTCGTGAAAAACGTATAGATCGTTCCTTTGCCAACGTTCGCAATCTTGGCGACCTGATCCATCGTGGTTGCTTTGTATCCAAACATGGCAAACGACTGGGCTGCTGCATGAATAACCTGCTGTCTCCTGTCAATCGGAGCCATCGTATCCCTCCTTTATGCTGATTCATTGTTTAAACGTTCTATATAAATGACCAAAAATACAATTCAGTCATTCGGTCAAAAACTACAATACCACCTTCGAAAACAGATTGCAACCCTAACAATTAAAAAATTGTGTTAATATTTTTTAACCTAAATGCAGTGGAAACTCCTTCTGTCGTCGTCTATAGTGTAAGATGACTCAAATAATACGTATATATAATGAAGTTTAGGTTGTCTCATTGTAAGATATAAGGTGTAAATATTCATAGAAGAAACATGATTTTGCGCTTCAATGTATATTTATGTAGTAACGCATTCCATAGCTAGAATAAACAATGAATATCTTCATTTTGAATTAAAACTTATGAATAAAGGTGAACTCATGCGAAAACCAAGAGTGCTCTTATTATCGGAAGGTTTCGGTACCGGTCACACTCAGGCCGCTCATGCGCTGGCACATGGCATCAAAAAAGTCAGTCCACATGTTCACAGTCGTGTCATTGAACTAGGCAAATTTTTAAATCCGACAGTGGCTCCGCTAATCTTTTCTGCATATCGAAAGACACTATCGGTTCAACCCAAACTGGTCAGCCTGTTGTATCGCACACAGTATAACAAATCATTAAACGGCTTTACCAAGCTGGCGTTGCACCGGATTTTCTATACACAAACGGCACAAGTCGTATCCCAGCTGAAACCGGATGCGGTGATCTGTACTCATCCTTTTCCAAATGCAGTGATCTCCCGGCTTAAACGGCAGGGTCTGAATATCCCGCTCTATACCGTCGTGACGGATTATGATGTGCATGGAACATGGATTAACCCGGAAGTGAACAAATATCTGGTCTCTACCCCTCAGGTCAAAGCATTGCTTGAGATCCGGGGTGTCGATCCCTCCCACATTCAGATCACAGGAATCCCTGTGCATCCAGACTTCTGGGAAGCTGGCGACAAGGTGAAGCTACGAGAAGAGATGGGGCTTCAGAACATGCCTACCGCGCTGCTCATGGGTGGAGGCTGGGGACTTTCGTTTGATGAGGATCATATGAAAGCTCTCACGTCCTGGGCAGATCGTGTTCAATTGGTATTCTGTCTAGGAAGCAACGAGAAAATGATCGCGAAAATGAAGGAAATGTCTTGCTTCCAGCACCCTAATATTCGCATTCTGGGATATACGCGGGAAGTAAGCAAACTGATGGATGTATCCGATGTGCTGATCACGAAGCCAGGTGGCATGACATGCACTGAGGCACTAGCCAAGGGTCTACCGATGCTGTTCATCCCTCCGCTGGCGGGTCAAGAGGAAGAGAACTGTGAATACTTTGTACAAGCCGGATACGGCCAGGTCATTCACTCTGCCAACGTAATCACCAATCGTTTCAGACAATTATGTGTGCAGGCATCCTCTCAAGCTGAAAGCCCGCTGAACGTAGCGCACAATTCAGGTAACCGTTCGGCCTACGATCCAACGTGTTGTGCACAAGCTGTTCATGACTTATTATTCCCAACAACATCCGAAGTCACAACAACGCCCGTAGAGCGCTTCACAGCCGGAATTACTGCCACATCCTTGTCAGGTACCAGAATGCCATTCTGATGCCTCTATGGACCTATAGAATAGCTCTCACGAGGTGTTATAGGGGACAAGACAAATACTCCCTATATACAAAGAAGGTTCCCTTCCGTAATTTTGGAAGGGAACCTTCTTTTATTTTCACTGGATCCACCGTATGATTTGGCAGAAAAAAGGGTAATTTAGAGTATAACGATATTTGAAAATAACGAAATAAAACTACGATTCAGGCTTTTTCAAGGTCCGTGTGATACACACACAGTTGACTACCCTGCCTGTTTGCAGAATTTACGGGTCGATTACTTGTAAAAAGTATGATGACCGATCGTTTTTACTTTTTTCTTCGAGCGAGCAACTGTCAGATCGTCGGCAAGCGTCAATGACAAGAAATAGTACGTATCATCGGCAACTTCCTTCTTCCCATTCAGCGCAGCATTTACTGCTTTGATACTGTCCTCGTTGGGAACCACACGTTTCAACCGTCCGTTCGCTACAGGACTGAACTGGGATTTCTGATGGATCACCTTGTAAATGGTATCGGGAAAATTGGCTGACCGCAGCCGGTTTAAGACAACATTGGCAACTGCCACTTTGCCTTCGTACGGTTCACCTTCTGCCTCTGCCATGACAATTTTTTGCAGCAGATGCAGTTCTTTATCGGACACACTGTATGACCAGGTTGCAAGTTTCGAGTCTTCCTGGTTCAAAAGTTCGGTCCGCGTAAAGTATAGTTTTTTTGGGGGGGTTGTTACAGCAGCTACCGCCTTGGCTCGTTCCACTTTGGCCAATTTCAGTGCAGCTTCTTTTTTAGCTTTGGCCGCAGCTACTGCTCTAGCTTTGTTCTTGGCCTTGGCTTCTTGCAGTTCCTGCTCTTCTTGAGCAGTCGTTAGCCAGTTCTTGGCTGGCAGAGTTTCAGTCCACGCTACGGTTTGGGTAGACAGATTAGAGGACAGACTTGTCCCATCTTCCATCATGCGCCTCTCTTCTTGCGTAGATGATTGGTTATTTTGCACAGAAGCCGCAAGTTCGGTCATCTGTTTACTATCACTAGCTTCATTCCACTTCCCCGTCGCCTGAACGACATTTACCCCCACTATACATACAAGCAGCACTGATAACATCGGTGCTACCCAACGATTCTTGCTTATAATGTTCATTCGAAGATTCCTCCTGTCGAAACAATTCCCTAATCTAAGTAACCCAAAAAAAAGAATTTGAATAACGATGGCTAATATTACATAGGGATAAACGTTATGTCAATGTGATTTTATGGCATAAAAATGATTTTCAGGAAAAAGAGAACGTATCCACGACCTCATACATTGGCGATTGTTCAAGCCTTGTCACATAAAGTACAACGTCCTCCACCATCCATGAATTAGCACCTGTGGAATGTTCCGGAAGCACTCCTGACACCCCTTTATTCTCATTACCTGGAAGCTGACCCATAAACTTTCTGCCGATTGTAATGTGCGGAGCAAATGGTCTTAACTCAGCTTCATACCCAAGGGTTGAAGTAGCCTTCACGATCTCTTTTTGTAACGAAAGCAATTGATTGACCTCTACGCTAACACCTTTCCAGAGCACTTTAGGGGCTTCTTCAAGCCCAAATGTGCCCCAGCCCGATGGCTGAAGTTCGAAAGCCTGGAATCCAACTACTGCTGCGCGCAATACTTTTCGAAGATGTCCAATGTCACTAACGAAGGTATCCCCCAGAAATTGCAAGGTTATATGAAAATCTCTATGATCTGTCCATTTACGAAAATCAAGCTTGTTCTGTACAAGCCTCGCATCCATCTGAAGAGACTGCTGAACAGCTACAGGAAGACGAATCGCTACAAACAATCTTTCCCGCCGGGATGCATGATCCTGATATGATTGGTTATTCATTGCATACACCTCTCTAAAGTTCGCTCTATTATTTCATAACTATACATATTGTTTCAAGTTGGGTAAGTATAGAGTGACACAAAGATCAGAATTTGCAAATAAGGCTAGATTCCTGCATTTTCCACCTTAATGCACATCCAACATTAAATCTGATACACTTCAATTATCAAACTCATCAAACTATTTATCTCAGGAGGACCACACATTATGGGTAAAATTGTATGTTTTCCATCTCTATCCGAAGAACAGCAACAACGCATTCAGAATGCTGCACCGGGATACACCCTGAAATTTGGAAAAGCTAAGGAATTGGACCCCGCTGAGTTGAAAGAAGCTGAGATTATTTTCGGCTGGTCACCACTCGTCACTGAACATGCATTGAAACAGGACAGCCTGTTGAAATGGGTCCAGGTCTGGTCCGCAGGTGTGGACAGTCTCCCCTTCGCAGATTTGCAACAAAAGAATGTTCAAGTCACCAGTGCAAATGGAGTTCACGCGATTCCAATCACCGAAATTATTCTGGGCATGATGTTATCCCACAGTCGCTGGCTGAAACAAGCTATGCTGCATCAACAGCAGGCCGAATGGAAAGCTCCTGCCAAACCACTGCCGGAACTGCATGGCAAAACAGCGGTCATTGTTGGTGTGGGTGAGATCGGAACCGAAACAGCCCGCATTCTCAAAGCACTGGGCATGCGCACGATCGGAGTTCGCCGCTCAGGTAAGGATGTCCCCAATGTGGATCAAATGTACGACATGACTGGTTTACATGAAGCCTTGAGCCAGGGTGATTATGTAATTAACATTTTACCGCTAACCGATGAAACCAAACATATATATGATCAAACTGCATTTGAGCAGTTCCGATCCGGTGCCTGCTTCGTCAATGTGGGCCGTGGCCCCAGTGTGAAAACGGAAGCGTTACTGAATGCACTCCAAAACGGCCAGGTCGCCTTCGCAGCATTGGACGTATTCGAAGAAGAACCTCTTCCTGCAGACCATCCGCTATGGGGCTTGGATAACGTGTTAATTACGCCACATATTGCAGGAAGTACAGAGCAATACGCGGATCGAGCAGTTGATATTTTCGTCAAAAATTTGGAAGCTTACGTCGCTGGCGATACCCTGCCGGTGAACCTTGTGGATTATAGTCATAAATATTAACACAAACACCCGTTCCCATGCAATATTGTGCAAATCAGATCAACGATATCAATGGAACTAAAGAAACTTACACTTGCAACTTCGATGACAGAACAACCTTCCGATCACTGTTATTCCCAGATTTTTTTAATTCACTTTTAGAAAGGTTAAAATCTGTGAATAAAGGTGAAGAGTATGCTTCCGATGCAGCTTTCTTACAGAAAGCTTTTAGCTCCACTTCTTCAGGTTATTTCTGTCCTCTACGTTCTCGTGTAAACGGTTAGTACAATTGAAATGTACACAGTAAAAAGCTCTACCTCTGGTAAGTTTCCCTAGAGGTAGAGCTTTTGTTTTTTACGCTTACATACATAGCCAAATATGACGTATAAACGTGCCTTTGTGTACTGTTCGGTACTCTTTTACGGTCCATCCTGCTTCCAAGAAGTGCTCTTCTACCCACTCTGTGGAAACAATCACCGCCCGTTTTGCCAATCTGCGCAAACTCTCCAGCATGGCTCGTTGCTCAACATCCGGAAGTACAGAGCAGAGATTATAGGGCATGTCCAGAATTGCTGCATCATACATACCTTCCAGTTCATTCATGTCTCCCAGTGTGATTCGATCCGAATCATATCCATAATGCGGTAGGTTGATACGTGCACCTCGGACAGCCAGAGGATTCAGATCGTTACCTTTTGCATCAATTCCCATGGATAAAGCTTCAATTACAACCGTTCCCATACCACAGCACGGATCAAGCAAATAATGGTTTTCCACCTTCGGAACAGCAATATTAACCAATGCTCTGGCGAGCGTGATGCCCAATCCAGTCGAGTAGTTTTGCGGCTTCTGCCTATGAATTTGCCAAGATCGATCCGCTTCTGTCCACTGGCCCAAGATCCATTTTTCTCCTGTTTGGATTAGGCCGAAAGTCACCTTAGGTTGCTTCATCTGTGCCTTGCCTTTAATGCACATACCGACTTCTTTTTCCAGTTGACGAGACTGTTCATAATCAGGGGCATGATCGCCTTCTTTCAGACAGACTACCTTAAATGTCTCATCTGGCAGCAGGTGAATATCTTTGGCAAGAGGAAGCAGATCCGTCACAGTGTCCCCTTCGCCGATCACGTCCAATCTGCCGTGGATAAAAGGGCTACGTCCAGGTGGAATACATCGTTCGGACCACACATACGAACCCCCGTCTGAGCGAATCTCCGAACTCGGTTCGAGCAGTGTGTCCAGCTCCAGCGTGCATAATTCGCGCTCGTTCTCATGGCAAGCAAAGGTGTAGATGTATTTCCCAGAAACAGGGTGAATACCAGGTAATTTTTCAGACAAAGTTATCCTCTCCTTCCTGCAAAACTCATGTTTCTTCTAGAGGTTGTTCAAAAAGTTCGCTTTTGATTACGAAGGATGCCTAGTGGCATCATCAGCATTGAATATGGAACTCAGCCGAAATGTCCGTTGCTCACGTAGTCTCCTCCTACGCTCCACTACTCCATTTCTAGCTTCATCCCATCTTCTCGGTACTGAAAACCAACCTTTTTGAACACGCACTTCTATATAAATACTAGCCTATTGAAGACATAGCGAATATTGGCTGTAACTTAGCTTCAGGTAGTCATTGTATACAATGTTAGGCTCCTAGACAACTGTCTTTTCCCTGCTTATATCTATTAGAAAGAAAAAAAATAAGGCATTCCCATTATTCGGGAACACCTTACTTTATTTGAGATTACAGCATTGGAAATTGATACCTTTTTGTCAACTTTCGTTATAGACCAACAGCTCAAAATTATGCTAAATTTTCACGAATTGCTGCCTGTGTAAGTCCAGTTTCTTCTATTAAAAGAAGAAGGTTATATTTTTAATTTTTCAATGGATGTAAGCAGGTCTTCAGACAATTCTTTCAGACTTTGAATATTGCCGCTAATCGTTTCCATGGAACTGACCTGCTCTTCTGCCGATGCCGAAACTTCCTCCACACTGGCTGCCGATTGTTCCGAAACAGCGGAAATCTGCTGACTGAAATCATTCATGCGTCCGCTTGCTTCCTGCATGCCTGTGAGACCATCCGTCATGGTGCTGATGACACCAACCATGCCTTCCACCGATTCATTAATTGTACGGAACAGTTGACCTGAAGCAAGCACATGTTCCTGACCCAGTTCGGTCTCCTGAACACCCGTGCGCAATTCTGCAACTACCCCTTGTGAATCCTGTTGAATGTCCTCGGTAATCGCCGTAATCTCTTCGACCGAAGTCTGCACAGCTTCAGATAATTTCCGCACTTCTGATGCCACTACGGCGAATCCGCGTCCACTCTCTCCCGCACGCGCTGCCTCAATAGAGGCATTCAATGCCAGCAGGTTGGTTTGGCGTGCTATGTCGTGAATGACCTGAACCAGCTTGGAAATATCTTCATTTTTACGATTCAAACGTTCCATCTTGTTCATGGAAGCCGAGACCGAACCAGAAATCTGTTGCATCTGCTGCACGGACTGTTCCATCGCTTTGCGACCATTAAGACCTTGCTCCAGTACAAGATCGGACATGACGCGCAACTGACTGCCTTGTTCCGTATGCTTCTGGATGTGATCATTCAAAACTTCAACCGTACGGGCTGATTCCACGGCTGTCTCTGCTTGGCTTTCCGCGGCCTTAGCCGACTCTTCCATCGTCACAGCAATCTGGCGACTACCAATCTTAACCTCTTCCGAGGAGATTGCCAGTTCACCGCTCTGCCGATTGACAGCTTCCGCAATTCGTCTGACGCTCAGCACCATCGAAGTCAGGTTACCTTTCATGTCATTGACCGCTTTGGCCAGAACACCGACTTCATCCTCATGTTTGGTATGTATATCCTGAACATTCAATTGGCCTTCTGCAATCAGTTTCACCGCACTAATGACACGTAGCAGTGGCTTTACGACCTGTGAACGAATAATTGGAATACTAATCGCTGTAATAACAATCATGATGAGAACTCCGAAAATGATGAACAATCTGCCATCCTGCACAGATCTGATCGTTTGAGCGGCAGCAAGATTGGACTGTTCCTGATTGTATTCCACAAGATAATCCAGATCGACTTGCATGGCGTCAAAGGAATCGGCACCTTTTTCAGATACTTCCTTCGCCAGTTGTGTCTGACCCTCATCACTCAGCTTGATCGATTGCGTATTAATCTTGAGATATGCTTCCCATTTGTTCTTGAACGCAGTCCAGTGTTCGAGTTCATCGGGAGACTTCTCCTGCTGATCATAAATTTTAATCGCCTGCGTCGTTTCACGAATATACTTGGTACGCTCTTCTGACAAGAATGCCTTGTCCGATTCATCCGCGTCAAAGTGACGATAACTTAGTGACAGGACATGCTCTGTAGTATAGTTTAACCGGTTAATTTGCTGGATTGATGGCATCCAATTGTTCGTAATTTCGTTGGTGTTGGATTCAATTGAATTCATCCGGGTGACAATCGTGACACTCAAAACAATTAAACAGAGGATTAACAAGTAGAACGCGATGCTGATACGCAGACCGATACTCTTGATCTTGAATCTGCTGAACATATGATTTCCCCCTCGACCTCTTCGGCCATCCCGAATTCAGGTGTTTTGTCATTGTTTTTCCCTTCTTTTGACCCCTTGTCAAAAGTACTTATCTATATTATATCGATAGGAAAATAGACGTAAAGTATTATAACATTATTTTGTTAGAGAGATGCTTTATTTTGTAAAAGATTGTTGAATTTTAACAAAGTCAAAAAAAGAGCTGCAGCATACGGCAAATTCCCGTTCTGCAGCTCTTCGATTTGTTCGGATTCATGCTTCAGCCAGTAATCGATAAGAATCTAGCCTGCGCTCGTAATCCGGCCCAGTCGTAACCAGCAGCAAACGCTGCGTATCCAGTCTACGGCTGACCTGTTGCAATTGATCCCATACCTGCTCAGGTGTACCTGCATAGTGCCGCACCGCTTCATCATTCGTGTTCTTGGCCGAGACCGCACCTGAACTCTGCTCGGATGAACGTTCTTTTCCATCCGCCTTGCGTCTCTCCGCCATGTCACGACTCCAAGCCAAAGCATCCGTCTCTGACTCGGCACACAATACGCTAACGGCCACCATAACCTCAGGCTCCTTCATGGTTGCACTGGGTATGAACCCTTCACGGTATCGCTTTACAGCCTCTGTTCCATCGGCATCACTCATGAATTGTCCAAAGACATACCCCATGCCAAACCGTGCCGCAAACTCTGCGCTCTTCACGTTCGTCCCCAACATCCAAAGCGATAACGGAAGCTTGGGAATCGGACGAGCCGTCACGGGATGATCTTCGTACATGTAGCGGTCTTCGAGCAGTTCCGTCAGTGCTGCGAGCGATTCAGGCAGCTTGGACACATGCTGCAAGTAATTGCCACTGAGTGCCATCGTCGCATGGGGTCCACCACCAGGAGCGCGTCCAAGCCCCAGCTCAATGCGCCCCGGATAGAGCGCAGCTAGGAGACGGAACGACTCCGCCACCTTGAGCGGGCTGTAATGCGGCAACAGGACCGCACCAGAGCCAAGTTGAATCGTTGTTGTCCTTGCTCCGATGTGTGAGAGCAGCACTTCGGGAGAAGCTGAGGCCAGTTCAGCCATATCATGATGCTCTGACGTCCAGTATCGGGCGTATCCCCACGCCTCAGCATGTTGCGCAAGTGTCACCGATTGCTGAAGCGCCTGTTCCGCTGTTGCATCATTTAACCTTGGAACAAGGTCAAGTACGCCCAGACTGAACTTCTCACTCATTCTTGTAGCCAAGCGTCTCATCTCCCTTTATCTTGGTTAACTCTAATCCAGATCGTAGATGGAACCCACCTTCAGACCGTAGAGTTCATTGTATATTTTCTCGGCAAATGCATCCGTCATTCCTGCAATATAATCGATCACCATGTGTTCCCAAGTCCAGATCGGCTGGGATTTGGCTTGATCCTTCTCATACCGTTGCAGCCAGTCGGATGGAATAATCGATTTGGACGTTTCCGGATCGAGGAATGCATCCCATAACCGCTTAATCATCCACTCACTGCGCTTCTGTAGCCGCTGCACACGCAAGTCACGAATCATCGTCACCCAGGCAAAGCTCTTGAGCACGCTCACCGTACGCAGCATATCGAGGTCTTCAGCCCCTTCACGGACAAAGGTTACCTTCTTCCAGTCGCCGTCGTCAATAACGCCCAGACTGCCTACAAAAAAGCTCACCCAATAGGCTTTTACTTCACGGCGGGTACGCGAGTAATCATGCTCGCAGAACGGCATCTTCTCATTCCAGATGCGCAGGAAGGAAGCGAGTACCTCTTCTACCTTTTGCCCAATGGCTTCTCGGGTCCATCCGTTCCAGAACAGATCCTCCAACGTCGTAATCTTATCCACAATCAGTCGATTCACATGCGGATCTTGTAGGAAATGCTCATGCACCTCAATTTTGCCGGCTTTGATGCCATCCTCCAGGTCATGCGAGGAGTACGCGATATCGTCGCAAAGGTCCATCAGCTGCGCTTCCAGCGTCTTCTTGCCTGCCGGCACGTTCCAGCGATCACGGATCTCACGAATATATTGCCACTCATGATGATACATGCCTTTCTTGCTCTCCGTCCCAGGGTAGGGATATTTGTTAATTCCCAGCAATACTGCATCAGACAGGTTCAGCCCGTCGATATCTTCACGTTTCTCCAAGTGCATAATGAGGCGGAAGTTGTGCGCATTGCCTTCAAAATGCTCGTATTTCCGTTTAAGCTCGGCACGCACCTCAGACTCCACCTTGGGAACTTTGGCGCCGCGGCTTTTCTTCATGATTTTCTTAGCCTCGGTGTTAATGAGGTCATCGAGAATGCCATCCAATACTTCTTCACCTTTATGTCCAAAAGGCGGATGACCGAAGTCATGTGCGATTGCAGCGCACTCCACCACTTCTGAATCAATAATAAGGCCGGGGCTATCCGCCTGGTCCCAGTCTACCTCGGGAAAACGACGAATCAGACTTCTGGCCGCTTCTCGTGCAATCTGTGCCACCTCCAGGGAATGGGTCAAGCGAGTACGATAATAATCACCCGTTCCTGCGCCAAACACCTGCGATTTGCCCTGTAACCGACGGAAGGTTGGTGAATGAATGAGTCTGGAATAGTCCCGTTCATACGCTGCACGAGATCCATCCAATTTGGTTAATTCGGGATATTGTCTATGTTCTCTCAGATCGTTCCATTGCATGGGGATCACTCCTAGCCGACTGTCTCTATTTTGAGTGATTATACACAACATCTGTGGTTTCGAAAAGTAAAACCTGTCTGCGATTGTCATCTCTTCTTACATCAACTTGTAATGAACAGTCATCTTCTCTTATTATACCCTGTCAGACTATCATCCGTGCATCTAAATGATAATGATTCATATTGAACTCATTATTCACATATGCTCGCTCCCATGGCAGAACAATCATAAGTAATAACTGTGCCAGGTGGCCGTTCCGGTTACGGATCGTTCTTATGATCGCTGTTATTCCCAAATTTCTTTGATTCCCTTTAAAAAGGGAGAAATTCGGAAATAGCATATGCTTCCGATGCAGCTTTCTTACAGAAAGCTTTCAGGCGAACGCTTCGCTTCTTCAGAATCTATTCCGTCCCCTTCACTACTTTTGCTGTTTGATTCACACCCAATCTAAATGAAATTACACTCCCTAGTAAAAGGGTAAATCTTCAAAATTATGAAAGGCTAAAAAATCCATTAAAATGTTCATCCATCACTACAATGATAGTCTGCCTCCCCCGCGCCCTCCCCGTTGTGGGTAAAAAGACAAAAAACCGACAGGACGGAAATGCCCTGTCGGGGTGGAGATAGTGGGTGCAACGATGTTACACCATAACCTTACAGATATCGTTGGTGAACTCTACTGGATCTTGAATTGGCAATCCCTCGATCAGCAATGCTTGATGGTACAGCAGGCTAGTGTAGAGGTTCAGCTTTTCCTGATCCTGTGCAAAAGCGTCTTTCAACGATTTGAATACATCGTGATTCACGTTGATCTCCAACACTTTATCAGCCTGTACATTTTCGCTGTTTGGCATAGCTTTCAGGATTTTCTCCATTTCAATCGTCAACTCACCTTCGGTGGACAAGCATACCGGGTGGCTTCTGAGACGTTTGGAAGCTTTAACGGCTTTGACTTTACCCGCCAATTGAACTTGCATCGCTTCAAACAACTCTTTGTTGTCGTTGTCCTGAGCATCCGTTTCTTCTTTATCCGCGCTATCTTCGATGCCCAGGTCACCACTGGAGATGGATTTGAATTCTTTCTCCTTGTAGTTCGTGATCATCTTGATTGCGAATTCGTCGATGTCATCGGTAAAGTACAATACTTCGTACCCTTTCTCAAGAACACCCTCGATCTGCGGCAGCTTCTCAATACGGCTAATAGACTCACCGGATGCATAGTAAATGTACTTCTGATCTTCCGGCATTCTGGAGACGTATTCGTCCAGGCTCACCAGCTTGCTCTCTTTGGAAGACGTGAACAACAGCAGATCCTGCAATGTATCCTTGTTCACACCATAGTCGCTGTATACGCCATATTTCAACTGACGGCCAAACGCTTGGTAGAACTTCTCGTAGTTCTCACGCTCGTCCTTCAACAGGCTTTGCAGTTGGCTCTTAATTTTGTTCTTGATGTTCTTCGCGATCAGGCTCAGCTGACGGTCATGTTGCAACATCTCACGGGAGATGTTCAGGGACAGATCTTCGGAATCAACCATACCTTTAACAAATCCGAAGTAATCCGGCAACAGATCTCCGCATTTATCCATGATCAATACCCCGTTGGAGTACAGCTCAAGGCCTTTTTCATACTCTTTCGTATAGTAGTCAAACGGTGTGTTCTCTGGAATAAACAGGATCGCATTATATACCACTGCGCCATCTGCGCTGATGTGCAGGTGTTTGAGCGGTTTGTCAAAACCGTAGCGTTTTTCCATATAGAAGTTATTGTAGTCTTCTTCGGTCAGTTCGCTTT
The DNA here is from genome assembly GCF_037991315.1 of Paenibacillus sp. FSL H8-0079. Lineage (NCBI taxonomy): Bacteria > Bacillati > Bacillota > Bacilli > Caryophanales > Paenibacillaceae > Paenibacillus > Paenibacillus sp. FSL H8-0079. Next base: position 1,437,739 of record NZ_CP150300.1, on the reverse strand, counting down.
TATTTTTACGCCAGATCGGCACCATGCTGTTCACGGTTTGTTCTTCTTGGTATTCCTCGAATTCGTTCTCCGTGCCCTCTTTCGGACGTTGACCCGTTACATCCATCTTGATCGGGTAGCGAATGAAGTCGGAGTATTTCTTGATGATGGATCTCAGGCGGTACTCTTCCAAAAACTCGTCATACGAATCTTCTTCGGTATTTTCTTTGATCGTCAGGACGATCTCAGTACCTACGGAATCCTTCTCAGCTGGTGTAATCGTGTAACCGTCCGCGCCTTCGGACTCCCATTTCCAAGCCTCGTCGCTGCCTAGCGTTTTACTTGTTACGGTCAGCTTGTCCGCCACCATGAATGCCGAGTAGAAACCTACCCCGAATTGTCCGATGATGTTGTGACCGTCTTTAGCTTCATTTTGCTTCTTGAACGCCAGGGAACCACTCTTCGCGATAACCCCCAGATTGTTCTCCAACTCTTCCTGCGTCATACCAATACCGGTATCTGTCAGTGTAAGTGTGCGGTTTTCTTTGTCGATCGTGAGCTTGATGAAGTAGTCCTCTTTGTTGAAAACGAGCGTATCGTCCGTAAGTGCTCTGTAATAAATTTTATCAATGGCGTCACTGGAGTTGGAGATCAATTCTCTCAAAAAGATTTCTCTTTGGGTGTAAATGGAGTTGATCATCATATCCAGCAAACGTTTGGATTCTGCCTGGAATTCTTTCTTAGCCATGATTGGGTGGACTCCTTTCAAATTTGGATATCGAATGATTTGATTGAAAATAGAAAGTAAACCTCTGAATTTCACATGCAAAAGGTTAGGTCACTAGAAAACCTTCCTATCGATTGTTCCCCTAATTATTAAATTCCCATTTCACAACTCAGCACCTCAGTTATTGTCGCTCTCTAATGGCCGTTCCGGTTACGGATCGTTCTTTTGATCGCTGTTGTCTATGAAATTTCTTGAACTATTTTTTATTTGTAGAAATTCAGAGACAAAGGCGAACGCTACCGCTTCTTCAGAATCGATTCCGTCCCCTTCACTACCGAGGTGTTCCGACAAACAACTTAATGATACGAGACATTTTCAAATGGAAATAATTCACCGAACACATTTCGATTTCAGAAAAATTTTTCTAGCCACTTCACGCGCATGTCATATCCCAAGGTGAACTTTACCTACTTGTCAAAAACAGAATCATTCCATATGTAGTCGTGTAGTAAAAACATCATTTGTTAGCACTCTAGTGATCGGAGTGCTAATCCCTTCCTTTTATATAACATATGGGAAAATTGGGTGTCAATACGAAGGCGGTTATTTTAACAAAAAGATCGAACAACCCTTTCGTTTTGGAACATACCTCCATATTTTAACGTAATCACGCTAGTAAAACAAAAGCCGACTCGAACCAAAGTTCGAACCGGCTTGGGGAAAGACATTTACGGTCAAATTTAAAAACATTACTTTTTCGCCATTTTCGGATCAAGGGTATCGCGCAGTCCATCGCCCATCAGGTTGAAGCCGAGCACGGTCAACATAATGGAAACGCCGGGGAAGATCAGTGTCCATGGTGCTTTTTGTATAAACTGACGGGAGTCCGACAGCATTTTGCCCCATTCCGGGTCGGGTGGTTGCGCTCCCATGCCCAGAAATCCGAGCGCAGCAGCCTCGATGATCGCCGTTCCAATTCCGAGTGTACCCTGCACGATCAGCGGAGTAAGGCTGTTGGGCAAGATGTGACGAAACAAGATTCGCCCGTTGCCCGCTCCCAGTGTCCGTGCTGACGTTATGAATTCCTCCTGTCTCAAGCTGAGTACCCTTGAACGCACCAATCTTCCGTAGGTAGGTATGTTCACGATAGCAATAGCGAGCAGTGCATTTTGCAACGACGGGCCCAATATCGCCACAATGGCGATGGCTAGCAAAATTCCGGGAAATGCGAGCAAAATATCAAATAGACGTGAGATGAGCATGTCCGCCCATTTTCCATAAAATCCGGCAATCAGACCAAGCAACGTACCCGCGATAATGGATCCAATGACGGAAAAGAAGCCCACCCACAATGAAATACGTGCTCCATGCAGCACTCTGGAAAACACGTCACGTCCCAGATCATCCGTACCAAACCAATGCTCTGCCGAAGGAGCCTGGAGCCGATCCACTAGCACCTGTTCCTTATAATCGTAAGGAGCGATGTATGGGGCTAGAAAGGCCAAAATGATGAAAAATACAATGATAATCAGGCCCGCAAGCGCAAGCCTATTTTTCCGAAACGTTCTCCACGCTTCCCGCCATGGACCGGCTGTGCTCGCTGTCGCAGCATTAATGGATGGTCCGGTGTTGGTCGATAATTTGGCCATGAGGCGTCTCCCTTCTCGGATATGAATGAATGATAAATGCCCTATTTATAACTAATTCGAGGATCGAACACGGCGTAGAGCAAGTCCACAATCAGATTAATCACCACGAAAAAGAACGCCACGATCAGAATGCCACTCTGGATCACCGGATAGTCCCGCGAACTAATCGCTTCATATATATAACGTCCCACGCCCGGCCAGGCAAAGATCGTTTCGGTCAACACCGCACCCCCAAGCAACGATCCGGTCTGGATACCGATAACCGTTAGCACGGGAATAAACGCATTTTTGAGCGCATGTCCATATACGACAAAAAACGGACCCAGTCCCTTCGCCTTTGCTGTACGAATGTAATCGGAACTCATCACTTCCAGCATGCTGGAACGAGTCATCCGGGCAATAACAGCCATCGGAATCGTGCCCAGTGCAACACTTGGCAGAATCAAATGTTTCGTTACAGTCCACAACTGATTCCATTGTCCAGCAATCATCGTATCCAACACATACAAGCCTGTAATGGCTTCCACCGGATCGCGTGCGTTCATGCGTCCAATAGATGGCAGCCACTGTAACTTGTTTGCAAACAACCATTGTTCCATCAGACCGAGCCAGAAGATCGGCATGGATACCCCCACCAAAGCAATGACCATGCAGCAATAATCAAACCAGGAGTTATGCTTCCACGCACTGACAATCCCGGCATTCACCCCAATAATGACAGCAAACAACATACTTGCCATCGTTAATTCAAGGGTTGCTGTCAGATAAGGCACAATTTCCTGGGCAATAGGCACCTTGGTGCGGATGGACGTTCCCAGGTCTCCTTTAAGTAAATCGCCCAAGTAGGCGAAATATTGCTGGAACCATGGTTTATCCAGACCGAGCTGGTCACGAAGGGCCTGCTTGGATTGTTCGGTTGCCTTTTGCCCAAGTATGGTCTCGGCCGGGTCACCCGGAATCGCGTGGATGATGGAAAAGACAATCAGAGTCATACCCAGCAGCACGGGCAGCAACACAAGCACACGTTTGACAATATAGCTGTTCAATCCTGTTCACCTGCCTTCGACATATCGTGCAAAAATAAAAAGCGCTGGCAGACACGCATGCTTTGGATAGTTACGTCCGGATGTGGGTTCTGCCAAGCATTGCGTCTCACCAGCGCTTTAAAAGAAAGAATGGTTAATGCGTTAGATGCATATTCAGATTCAACTTACCTCTACGTTACTCAAAGTAGGCACTGGCATAGGATTCACTGCCTAGTGGGGATGGTACGAAACCTTTCAGGTTCGATTTACCCGCCAGAATTGGCGTGGTGTGCACGAGTGGGATCCACGGTGCATCTTCCTTGATAATTACCTGCGCTTGCTTGTACAGTTCGGCACGTTTGTCCTGATCCGTTTCTTTCTGCGCATCCGTCAGCAACACATGCAACTCTTCGTTGACATAGAAGCTGCGGTTGTTACCCGGAATGGCGTCTTTGTCCAGCAACGTGTAGAGGAAGTTATCCGGATCCCCGTTGTCACCCGTCCAGCCGAGCATGTAGATATCGTCTTTCTCCCCGGCTTTGGCATCATCCAGATACGTCGCCCACTCGGGAGATTCGATGTTCGTAGTCACACCAATTTTCTCAAAATCAGCCTGGATCGCTTCCGCTACTTTCTTGCCATCTGGCATATACGGACGGGATACTGGCATTGCATAGAAAGTTACCGGTTCAGGCAATCCGTCTGGGAAGCCAGCTTCGGCCAGTAAAGCTTTTGCTTTTTCCAGATCATATGGGTAATCCTCAATGGTATCGTTGTACCCCCACAGCGTTGGCGGCATCGGGTTCACGGCAGGCTCAGCTTGTCCCGCAAAGAACGCATCAATAAGGGCCTGCTTGTTCACCGCATGATTGAGGGCTTGTCTGACTTTGACATTATCAAATGGTTTCTTCTTGAAGTTAAAGCCGATATACGCCACATTGAACGGTGGACGCTCGATCTTCTGCAACTCGCTGTTGCCTTCAAGGATGGACAGATCGTCCGGGTTCAGGTCTTCCATGACATCAATCTCGCCGTTTTGCAGGGCATTGAAGCGAGCCGTATTATCCGGAATCGAACGCACGATCACTTTGTTCAGCTTCGGCAGTCCTTCTTTCCAATAATCCGCGTTTTTCTCCAGGGTAATGGAGTCGTTACGCTTCCACTCTTTGAATACAAATGGGCCGGTGCCCACAGGCTCGCTCTTAAAGTTTTCTTTTTTCTCCTGAATCGCGGTTGGGCTGGCAATGCCAAATGGCGTCATCGCAATATTTTGCAGGAAAGGCGCTTGTGACTGGTTCAATGTGAACTCCACCGTAGTCTCGTCCGTCGCCGTCACTTCCTTGATCACACGTCCGTCCTCTGGACCAAACATGGAATCGTAATAATCGAAGGAATCTCCTTCAAATTTATATTCACTCGCCGGATCGCTCCAGCGGTTGAAGTTGAACACAACAGCCTCTGCGTTGAAGTCAGTTCCATCATGGAATTTCACACCGGACTTCAACTTAAATACATACTTGAGCCCATCCGCCGAAATCTCCCAGCTCTCTGCTAGTCCAGGAACGACCTCTGTTCCGCCTTCCTTGTAGTCCAGCAACGAATCAAACACCTGATGCCCAATCTTGAGTGACTCCCCATCTGTCACAATCGCCGGATCGAGTGCTACGGAATCCCCACCACGCCCCATAATCATCGTATCCTGCGCTACCGTTTCGGTTGGAGGGTCGGTTCCTTCCGCCGGAGCAGGCGTAGCCTCTCCACTCTCGTTACTGGAGCAACCTGACAACACCAATACGGTACTCAAAGCCATCGTTAGAACACCGGACATCCATTTTTTTCTCATTCGCATACGTACAACACCCTTCCCTGTCTCATAATGTGTGTGATGCTGGCATGAAAGATCTCCAATGTTGGCAATCGGTTTGGTGCTCTGTATCATATAAAAGGCTTTGGATGCCTGCGATACCTGAATTAAAATTCCGGGAAAAGTAAGGCATGTATATGAAATGTAAAAACAGCATGGGATACGTATGGAATACAGGTAAATTTCAGATCGTGCACATGGATTGAGGACGTTGTTTGATTACTTTTATAGAAAAAGAAACCGTTCAACTATGTATCTTCTGAGATGGATCCTATGGAGGTGTTGCGTTTTATTTGAACTTAGGTCAATAAGCAACAGCGAATGGGTACGGACTGGAAAGTGCAAGTTTAAGTTGGTAGATCGAAGATACGGACGGACGAAAGAAACTCAACATAGGCTAGGTTGTTTGATGAATCGTGTAAGTTGTTTAATACGGTGGCTTTCTCTTGCAGATTGGATGTGTAAAACGTATGAGCGAGTCATCTTGAGATGTTGGATTGTACAACGGGAGACATTACAATAACTTCGTATGTTATGGTTTTGTCATGATGAGGAGGATTATGTAAATAAACCGTAGTGAAAAACAATTTCGTGTAACTTACTTTACATCACATTAATCAATTAGACAAGAGATTTACAGACATAAGTCTTCAACTTTATTATATGCGTTAGTATTACTTACACAAAAAACAAAAAAGGAACATGGTTCGACAAAAAGCGTCCCATGTCCCTTCTCTTCTCAATCCACATTCAGATAAGATCAACCTGTCATTTGCTAAGAATCAGCTCACTTTTTAAACAAACCTCTGCGATGCATCACGGTAATAAAACGGTAAAAATCATAACTCGCCCCATTATCGATGCTGAACAATGGATTTTTGGTGTCATATGCAAGTGCTGCATCCACAGCTGCTTTCGCCCATACTGGAACTTCCATTTGCTGACGCGCCTGCAGTTTGTCGACCTGGGATTTGAGCGCATCAAACGCTGCTTTCTCTTCGGCTGTCATCGGTTCGCCCCCTTTCGGTGGTACGGTTGGTGGATTCGGATTACTTGGATTGGTCGGATTGGATGGCTCCGGTGGTTTCGGAGTGGCAGCTGCGTACCTTGCTCTGAGCTGTGCCGCTGTTCCCTCGAATTCATTCATATCCACGTTGCCGCTAATGCCATTCACCTTGCCTGAATCCGTATACTGCCAGAACGTCCAACGCTTCCATGCCGGCTGGTCGTCCGGTACACGGGTGTTGCTGTAACGCGCGATCCACAGATCGTATGAGCTGAGTGATGTGTCAAAATTCCCGGCAAATGAATTGCCCGTGTATATGATCGGTTTTACACCTGTCAGACGTTGTAATTCGGTTAAAAAAGCTTTGGCAACTGTATTCATCTGCGCTTTGCTCAGGTTGCCGGGGTTGTTCTCGTAGTCCATAACAGGTGGCAGTTGTAGCGCCTTGGCGCCTCCAACTTTGTTAAGTGTATTGGCGTAATGTGCAGCTTCTGCCTTGGCACCATCGGTAGATGTCGCGCGGAAGAAGTGATATGTTCCGACCAGCATGCCCGCCGCCAGTGCGCCAGTTACATTTTTCTGATAATTCGGATCGGTATACGTCTGTCCCTCGGTTGCCTTGATGAATACAAATGTCATGCCGCTTGCCTTCACCTTCGCCCAGTCAATATTGCCCTGGTATCGGGAGACGTCAATGCCCTGTGTGTTGCCTGGACTTCTCGTTTGCATATTTCTCACACCCTTTGTGCGGCAATTTGCCGTTTGTATATAGTTAATGCAGTTGGATCAGGGGTTGCTTGTGTGCGTGTCCCTTATATGTTGAGTTATGTGTAGTTTCAAGTGCTAGCTTGCTATAGTCGCATTACTTCTTACTATCTTCAGCCTTTGAATCTATGTCATCCGGATCTGCCTGTGAAAAAGAGTCTTTGGCACTCGGGGAGAAGTTACCGGGGAGTTCCCCGGTCCCCCCTTTACCCTTGAGCACTTCAATGGCTTGCCGAATCACCGGCGGGATTGGAGCACCTAACTTGCCCCCGTTTTCGATAATGGACAACAACTCATTTGCGATATAAAAAAAGGCGACCGCATCCCTGAACAAATGTCCGTCTCCCAGAACACCGTCCACCAGATGAGCCACCGATACCATTGCAAATATAAATACCTTTCGCGCGATGCCGAACATGCCAACATTACTTTCTAACTTGCCACTCATGCCCGCTGCCGCAATCCCAGTTAGGTAGTCGAGGATGACGAATACAAGCAATACGCCGAGCACGCCTGACCAGCCTCCGAAGAAGTAGGTTACTGAGCTGCTCATGAGTGCAATTCCCCATTTCCATAGGGTATCCCATCGTTCCATGGTTTCACCTCCTTTTTCAGACATTTATAATTAAGAGGTTGACTCATTTCGACCTTTCAAGAATTACGCTAAGAAATAAGAATTCTCGCCAAAAATTTCTTTATATTCTTCAACCGAGATTTCCCCATTTTCATGGCCCATTTAAGATCATTAGGCATTTCGCCCCTTTCATTTTCATAAGCCATTTTCCAAAACTCAAAATCCCTCACCGAATACCCACCTTTCTAGCTTTAATTGCAAGTTCACCAAGGTATGAAATATTGGCCTCTGTTTTATGTTTATTTCGCAAAAAATCAACATAATCCTTAACTGTTTCACCAGTAACTGTATCAAACAAATCCTCAGTCCCTACCAAAAAAACACACGGAGCTGACTGTATTGGGAGAACTTTCGCCGCTTCATCAAACGGTATCACATGTGTCTCATCTGTCAATCCAAGCTGCCATAATTGATCTTTGAGAACCCCGGTTCTGCTGTCGTGTGGATTGTCTATCAAAATTACTCTCAACACGGTTTATCCTCCCTAAACTTTTTTAGTTAATATTGAACCAATGCCTCCAGCCGAGCCGCTTCCTCCGGTGTAACTTCCACCAATTCCTCCAGCCGTCCCGTTTACTTGCAAAGTTCCTGATGTCCTATATGTGCCACGGTACAATAAGGCAATTACACCACCACCAGCGCCACCACCGCCGCCTCCACCGCCGGCTCCTGCATAGGTGTCGACTCCGTGCAAGTAAGAATAACCGCCGTTTGAACCACTATTTAATCCGTTAGCAAGTATTTTACCATTGGAACCTATTGTTATGTCTCCTTTAGCGACTAGGACAACCAATCCACCACCAATATTCTTTCCATCTTGACCGTCGCCTGCGGTGGCATCTGAAGCAGCGCCAACTACAGCAGCTCCTCCTCCTCCTCCTCCTCCTCCGTTGATTCCACTACCACCAGTGCCCCCTTTTGCAACAAACCCTATATTGGCTCTGTACCCAGCAGCCCCACCACCACCCGCACCAATTCCCCCGGGGTAACCTGAAGAAGTAGTAGCTATGTTAGTTTGAGTACCTCCTCCTCCTCCTCCTGCTCCAGGACCTGAAGAACCTCCACCTCCCATGCCACCAGTCGATGTCGTAGCGTTAGTTCCTGCTCCAGAGGTTACCGATGCGGTGCCGCCTCCGCCTCCGCCTCCCTGGCCACCACCAAACCAGTTACCTCCACCACCATCCCCACCAGAAATTGGATAAGTGCCTTGGTAACCTCCTCCTCCACTACCACCTCTTCCACCGCTCCCCCCCCTTGGAACTGTGAATATTTTATTTGTTGCGTCCCAAGCCATCATCTTCTTTATTGTGATTGGAATAAGAATTGGCTCAACGCTGTTTGGATTTACAAAGGCACTTTTACCAGTGACGTCTATAGTTCCATTAATTACAACATCCCCATCTACATATATAATTAGCCCCCTACATCTAGACGCCAGTGACATAGTATGTCCCGCGTTAATTGTTAGGCTTTTATAGTTTTTTATAACAGTTGTTACGTCCTGTTGGGCTACTGGAATAATGACATTACTGGTAGTATTTAGTACCCCGTCGCTGCCATCTCCGAACTCTTCTGACACCCCTTCCTCACCCTGTAATTGAAAATTTATAGCCTCCTCATTGTAACGGAGGGTAAACATCCCACCTTCGGGAAGCTTTCCAGTTGTTAGTTCACTGCCTTTACTGTCTAGAATTGGAACCGTTTTAAGTGATCCCCATTTCAGAGTAGATGCCCCTGTGTTTGATTTGTGGACTCGAATCACAATTCCCATGCCATCCACATATCTAGTTGGTGTGGGATCTGTTGTCACTGTGTAAGCATTGGCAACTCCTTCTGTAATCGCATACCCGGTTTGTCGCACATAGTCCGCAAGGTGTTGAATATAATCCGCCGTATGTGCAGTAAGTGCATCATTAACTGTCTTAACAGCTCTTGGTGTTGCTGCTAGTTCCTCGGATGTACCATCAACCGCACTGGAGAGTTGAACCTTCCCCTTACGGAGAAGGGATGCATCCGGAATATCCATTTCGTTTATCAATTGGTTCATTTTTTCCAAATCAACCTTTGTGGCTACACCCTCATCGACCTTCTCCCAGTTCTGATCCAGATACTTGTCCAGATCAAAATAGGTCGTCGATGGCGAGGATCGGTCAATCTTATTCAATCCCAAATTCGGTGTTTTTGGTTCATTCATTTAAGCTCCACCTCCTGCAAATTTATCCTGTCGAGTCTGTTCAATCTCCTCCAGCGTCATGCTTTCAACCTCCGCAATCGTCAAATACCGTAGACGGTATTCCACGGTCATGTGTGCTGGTTTAATATCCTCAATCGCTGCCTTCAGATCGTCCAGATTGGGCGGCAAGCCCCAAGTATCGCTGAAACGGATTCGGATCAAGTATTCCTCTGGCGACACGGATACATCAATCCCGCCACTTTCGTAGGCCTGAGCCACGTTCTTGAGCATGGAACCAGAGACTTTGCCGCTGCCGCGCATTTTGGAAATGATTACGGATCTTCGCTGATCATCCGGCTTGGCTTGATTTGTCGGAATCTGCAAATCCCGCTCATAACGTTCCAATGACCAGGTCGCAGACTCCGGGTAGAATTGATCCAGCACACTTTCCAAACCCACCGTAAGCTTGTCCAGCTCAACACCTTCGGTCTCCGTAAGAAGCTGCATCTCCAGCACATTTTCATACAACGGGGGCAAAAGAGTCATTAATACGTCCGCTTTACTCATGTCACCTTCACCGTCCCGAGAACGGCTACTGCGCCAGGGGCGATCTCCAGATTGGACATACCACCATTCACCAGCAGATCGCTATAATCGATCACGGGTGGGATATCCAGAATGACATTGGCAATACGTGTCCAACGAACCAACGGATCGGCAAAGGCCAGTTCTTTCAGATACGCCGTAACTCCCGTTTCAATCAGTGTCTTCACGCCCTCATACGTTGAACCGGAAGCAAGCGTAACCTGTACCTCGACATCGATGGGTATTTCTTCCGCCCCCACCACTGTGACCACAGGTCCGATTGGAGATGCGCCTTCTCCCATTCCATCCTGGGTTGGATCGATATACTCTTGCACCGCCTTAATGACCGCCTCAGCAGGTGTTTGCATTTCGTTATTCAGCAATGCTACTTTGACTGTACCCGGACCATCCCATAGTGGAAAAGCTTTGGCTTTGCCAACACCAGAGTTTTCCCGTGCCCATAACTCATACTGATATTTGTTGGCACTCGTAACCGGACGGGAAACTTTATCCTGATATCGATCAACCAAGGCTTGGTCCGTTTCCTCGTCTTCGCCAGGAACCAGCAACTGTGTCAATTCAGCTGTCGTCAGGCGGGCAATATAATCGATGGGCAGCAGCGCCCCCGTATATTCATTACCTTCCGCTCCCGCGACTTCACATTCCAACACATATCGCCCTGCCGCGATGCGCTCCACAATAACGTACACGCGATCCCCCGTGGAAAAACGACTCTCCAAAGGAACCTCAACAGGCTTCCCTTCGTTATCCCGAAAACTACCAACCCAACGTGCCTTCGTGGCCGCTTTCCGACTAATGCCAGACCAAGCCACCGCACGATCCAGATACTCTCCAGATGCTGTATCCGCAAACTTCAGGTTGGAGTTCACATCCAGCTCGATATACATCTGAGCCATTTCCACTGCCGCTGGCGCAAGCGCATCATAGATAATGCTGCCTTCACGTTTATCCACACCATCCGGCACTCTGTCCAGCATTCGATTTAAAATGACTTCAAACGTCTGCTCTTCATACATTCATGTTCACCTCCGTCTCTTCCCTAAAGCTGCCAAAATCCGTTTCCACAGTAAAAGAAACCCGTACCCCGTCAGCCTCGTGGACAAAATCGAACTCCGTTACATCCGATATACGATCATCCGGAAGCAATGCTTCACGAATCCAGCGTTCCAGTTCCGATTCAACCATGGATCTCCCGGCCATTCCTTCCCAAGACCATTCCATGCCGTAATCCGAAGAATAGATTAGATGCTCGTAGCGGCGTGTAGACAACGCTTTGTACACCGCCTGTTTTACCGCATCTTTTCCATCCAGTTGCAGTCTTCCAATTCGCTGTCCTGAAGCTTGAAACACATACGTCAGACTTGGAAGCACAGCAGCTTCTTCCTGATCTTCTGCGCTAATCTGCGCCCCCTGTGGAATCATGGATTCACCAGCCGATCCAGCACAACAAAGCTGTCTCCACCTTGAACACGTAACAACAAGACATGGTCACCCACGGTCCAAGCTTTGTTCACTACGGATTCCGGCAGTACAAGAAAAGGCTCAGCCAATGCCAGCCGTTGTTCAACGGTGATCTCCAGAGGCTGGGTGTTTGTCACACTTCCGTACATTACCTGAACGGGAGACTTGGCATCTACAGCGGCCACCGCCGCCTTTTTAATCACGTCCAGCATCATTTATCATTACACCACCTTCAAATCCAGTGACATCGTATGCACGCCCCCCTGTACCTTATGCGTACATTCGTCTACCAGAAAATATTGATTAATCTTGAGTTCATTGATCTGGATGTTGACAAAACTGCCTGCCCTCACCTTGAAATCACCAAGCGCGTCCACTTTCATCGTCTGCGTCTCGCGGTTACGGAGGGTCATCAGGGTCTTGAGCATTTCATCAATCTGACCTTCGTTCAGGCCATCATCCGCTTTTTGGTACAAAAAAAGCAGCCCCCATTGACGGATGCTGCCTGAATCCTGATGAACAAACGTTTCTCTTTTTCCCGTATCCTTGTTATCCCGATACAGCTTGATCTTGTTATACGTCTGGTCGTCAATCGACCGCGTATAGCTGTAATCCGTGAGCAGACTGTTATCCCCAATAACAAAGCCGTAAGGCATCTCTTCCACATCCCGAAGCACAAGCTTGCCGAAATCATCGTAGAAGATGTAGTTTTTTCCGCCATAGATCAACGTTCGGTCCAAAGCCTCACAGATCATGTCAATCAGCTTTTTGTTATCAAACAACATACGCGGAATAACATATTTTGGCTGAATCAAATCGCCCACCTTCAACTGAAAGTCAGTAGCAATTCGTTTGATCACATCCGTAGCGGTGGCGTTCACGAACTTGTACGTCTGATTCGCGGTCAGATAACGAGTCTGGTCATAGGCTTTGATATTGACACTTTCGTCCTTGCCACTATCCACCGAGAAGATATATCCGTAAAATATGCCTACCTCGTTGCTGATATATTTCACGACATATCCATTCTCATAGGTGAATTTCTTATTCTGGTACAGACTGCCCTTGATCAACGTGAATTCCAGAGAAGAAGGCTTGCCGATGCGGGAGGTTTTGTACGTAATATCGCCAGCAATTTCGCTAATGTCCCAGATGTTGCCCTGCTTGTCATCCAGCAATAACCGTTCCTTCATATTTGCCAGCTTATCATCCAGCCTGATCTGCTCTTGCATATTCCCTCTCCTTTCACGGAAGCTTGATCACAAGTCCAATCGGCAGCTTCTTCAGTTGTGCATCTTTGATGCTATTCAGCTTTTGCAGCTCTTTCCAGCGAGAGCCATCTCCCAGATGGGCTTTAGCTACAGACCACAAGGAGTCTCCGGCTTTGAGTGTGACAGTCTTGGGTTGGATTTTTTCATTGGGCCGGGAGGCTTTGGTTTTTGTTTTCGAAGCAGCCGTATCCTTGCTTTCCTTGAGTGGCACTACTTTTTTGGCGGAATAGAAAATGAACTGCTTCAGCTTGATATCATACTGGATATCCCCCACCGTACCCGCTGTCTCCTTCCAGTCGAAGCTCTCAATGGAAACCGCCATATTAATGGTGTACCTTGCACTGGAAAAGAACAGTCTGACGGGTCTGCCCGTCTGCATCCAACGGATGATCTTTTTCACATATTCATAGGGATCACGGTAAAACTGCTTCTGAATTGCCGGATGTCTTGCATCGTAGTTCAGATGATACGGGCTGTAGTCTGCCGGAAAAATTCCGCTGAAACTGACTTCGCGCAGCTTCGGCGACTTGATCACGTTAATTTCACCCAAAGCGCTAACGTTAAACGTACTGCCGTCTCCCGAATCCGAAAACTCAATGCTCTCTGGTGTCACCGGGAAAAACATGTATTCGGAGCGGTTATTGAAGCTTAGTTGAATATAATATTCCACTTATCCATACACCCCCTGGGCACTGGAGACGATCTGACTGTTCAGTCCATCGGTGATTTTGCTGATGATGCTGTCCACGTCATGTCCGCTGTTGATATCCCCCGTGGTAACCTGAACGGTTGGCGTCAGACTGACGAATCGCTGAATCGCCTGCATCTCGGCAAGCTCGCGCATCAGTTTCAGGTCCTCGCTCGTCACATCCACTGTGCCGTCCACGTCACCGATCTTGTCCACCTGTCCGATATTGTTGATTTTGTTGATGTTACTCATATTGTTGTTGGGAACAACGGTGGGAGCTGGTGCAGTTGGCATCGATGGCATAGAAGGGGTTTTGGGAGTTTCGGGTGTGAAGTCTTTGCCAAAGTTACCTGGTAGACCTTTATCCTTGGAGTCATCCGTCGGGTTGGAAGAGAACTTAGAAACCCACTCCTCAGCCTTTATCTGACCCTCCCCATATACACTGGGATTATATTCTCCGTCCATTCGCATAGACTCAAATACATTTTTGTCGCTCTGTGGCTCCATAGACTTCAGAGTGTCCATCCAACTCTTAATGCTCTTGCTGCCAATGTTAATATCCGATTCGGACATCACACTCAGGTTCGTACCAAAGGTATCATTGATAAATGAAGCAACATCGCTAATGGCCCCTACAGCTCTTTTAAGAAAATCCTCGATACCTACCATAACATTGTAAAGAGTTTGTAAAACAAACATGCCTAGGTCATAGAACAACTTTTGAATTGCGTAGACAGGATCAATAAACAGGTTAATCAAGAAATCTGCCAATGAAGCAAATATGTTCCACACGGTAGCAATTACCACTCTGATGATCTCGCCAAGCATCATAAATGTACCAATAATAGCCCCGAGAATATCGGTACCGGTTGCTCCGAACATTTGGAAAATCATAATCATTGCAGCAATTGCTGCGATGATCAGCAATATAGGCCAGTTTACAGCCAACCATGCTACAGCAAGCAAAAACACTTCAGCGATCACAATGCCAAGTGAGATAATCATGTTGTAAAGCAGCACCATAGCAATAGCAGTCAAAATAGGTGCTATGATAGCCCAATTTTCTTGCACAACTGTAGCAAAATTGATGAACCCATCCACGATAAATGCCACCACTTGAGCAATAATTGCGAAGGCCCCACCAATCCATTCGATGAAAGCACTGAACTGACCTGAGCTTATGGCTTCGTTTAATCGGTCAAGCACAGGAGATAAAACTTCCAAAGCTCTTGTCCCGATTTCAGATAGTATTCCATTGAACTGATTCACGAGAGCCGTCCATTTTTGCAATGGAGAATCCAGCATCGTATCAAAGGCTTCTTGTGTGTAACCTTGCATTTCAAGAACCGTCTGCAAACCCTGTATAAAACCGTCAAGGTCTTTAGTCTGAATAAATTCGCCTAATCCAGCCCCGGTCAATGCACTTTCTGGGATGTTAAATTGACTAGCCAAATCTCCGTTATCGCCATTCATGGCACTAACAATTGCACCAGACGCATCTGACAGACTTTTATTATCTGGTGACAACATACTTAATCGTTGAGTCATTTCATTTAACTGATCTACCTGCCCTGTATTCTGTGCCAACGGCACAAACCCTAGAGAAGACTTGAGCGAATTATTGACGTCTTGACCACTCCTGGAGGCTTGATCTCGAAACTTATTATATAATCCTTCCCCGAGAACGGGGTCTTCAGCTGCAACCATATAACGGTACTTGAAGTCTTCTTCCTCAGCAGCCGCCTTTACCACGACACTTCCAGCTGACTTTATCATTTGAAACCACTTGGAGAGCTCGTTCAAGTTATCGCTTAATGACTTGCCAGTATCCTTTGCTTTATCCTCCAACTTTTCCATTAAATTAATCGTTACATTTAGTTGTTGATTTATTTGATTAAAATGGTTGGTCGTGTTCGTCTGGTTAAATTGGTTCAGATTAATCCGGTTAATCTGGTTGAAATTATTAAGGATCTCAGTAGTTCTTACTTGAACCAGATTTAGATTATTGATCAGGGTATTCATGGACGGAGGATTGATTACATTGATACTTGTATCGGACATTCATTTCTCCCTCCTTTCCTTTTTATTTCTTCCGGGCACGGCTCTTGGACCTTTCTTTCTTCTCTTCATCCACCCGGATGGAGATCATCGCATAGATGGCAGCTCGTTCTCGCATGGAGAAGGCCATTAGCTCATGCGGCAAAATGTTAAGTTCATGGAGAGCGTAATAAGCCAGATTGGCTTCGGAATCGCCCTCTTTAATTAGTTTTTTACGTCATCCACCAGTTCGTTCATGTCCTGATTGAAGCCGTTCAGCTTCTGAACTTGTTCACCGAGCGAAGCAAATTCCCCAGGCAATAGCATTTTCCGCAAAAGCGATTCCGCCCCCATTACGCCATATGAACGTTGGAGTTCTGCGTTTTTCAAATCGGGATACACGACACTTGCACTCATCAGGCGAGCCATGTAATCATTCGCATCGATGTCGGGTGTGTAGACACCGTTCTTACCCTTGATTTTGCGGGTAGCTGCTTTACGGCATTCCTGGTTTTCATCCTCGGTCATACTGCGCAGTTTCCAGGCAACCGGTTCGCCCTTCTCATCCTTGAAACGGGGGGATACGATAAACTCCTCCGTTGTATCCGTTGCTGCATTTTGGGCAAAAAACATACTCAATCCACTCATGTATTGTTCCTCCTCTAAAGTTAGGCTCCCCGCCGCAAGAAGCGGCGAAGAGCAGAATTATGACACGCCAAATAGCCCGTAACACAGGCAAGTTGAACAGGTTTCTTTTACAAACCCGCTGCTAAGTTATACTCTTTATATCTTAAATCACTATGCTTTCCACGCTACATTACTTCGGCAGATTGAACGATACCGGCATATCGACATCTTCAAAGGTAAAGCTCACTTCTTCCTCCAACGCCTCCGCCTCGGTATCCAGGGATGCCATGATCACACTGTCGAGGTTGACGCCTTTGAGGGTCACCGTCTGTTTGCCAATCGTAGAGGAAGGATCTTCGTTGGTCACTTCAATGTCGAAGTACGTATCCACACCGTTCTGCATGTACTGGAGCATCAGCTCGCGGAAACGGGAAGTGGTATAAAAGATCGTCATGGAACCCGAACCGGACCAACCGGTTGCTTTGTGCTGTACACCGCGGCGACCCAAGGTTTTGACCTCTGCTTTTTGTTTCTCCACTGTTGCTTCCAGCGTCTTCACATAGAACATTTCTTCCGTCTGTCCGTTAATCGTTGCGTATGCGCGGCCCTCCTGGCCGGAGATTGTGTCGCTTGCTTTCAAAAATGCCATCTTAAACCACCTTCACTTTCATATATACTTTTTCAACGGAATCCACAGGTTGGACCTGAATCTCGATCAGAATACTGTCAGTCTCATTCCCCGGAGCAACAGTGATGTCTGTTTTAGAATCAAAATTTTGAATAGCCCCAATATCTTGAAGCTGCTTCAGATAAGTGACACATTGGGAACGGAACAGGCTGCGCCCATCTTCGTTGTTGTTCACTTTGCCGATGTAATAGGACTCAAAAATACGTTTCATATCATTAGCGATACCATCGAGAAGGCGGACAACACGGTTTTTGGCAAAATGACGTGCCTTATCCGGTGTGATGGAACGGAATGTATTCACATCCTGCTCCACCACCGCACGGTTGCTGCTCGCCGTAAACACAAACTCACCATTACGCAATGCTGCTTCTGTCTCGCTGTGTGTCAATCGTCCGTTCACATCCACGGCATCGTCATACGCACGGAACGTCAGGGATTCATTCAGGTTAGCACCCGCTGTTGCACCAGCAGTCCATGCTACAGTTTGTTTCGGCGTAAGAACGGTACCGTCTGCGAGCACAACACCATTTTTGACACTGATAATGCCTTCATGATCTGCAGCAGGATAATCGGACAGAACCAGTTGCACTTTCTTGCCCTCGGTATCACGCAAACGCTTGATGTAGGCTGTGTAGACTGACTTGAGTGTGGCATCGTCTGAGACCAGACCGACCGTGTTAAAATCCAGTACTTCCAGCTTGGTCAGGAAATCGGAATTCTCCTGGTTCGTTGCCGTACCATCCAATCCACCTGTTAGTGGAAGTGAAGCTGTAGCTGTGAGTGTCCCTTCACCAGTAAATGTAACGTATGCGTTGGATTCCAGAGCTTCGATGGTGGATAAAGTTTGTTTGTCCACTTCTTTACCCGCAAGCAAAGTGGAGACATCCAGTTGGTCCGGTTCATTAATATTTGCGGAGATTACAACTGCCAGGTCATTACCACGCACACCACCGTGTTGAGCTGTCACTGTCAATTTGTCCAAGGTTGCCTTGGCTTTGGTCCCTGCATTGAGTCGATACAGAAGCAATGTCTGCGCTCGTTTCAATGCCTCGCGGATCAGTAGCATTTGCGGTGCTGTCCAGTCATAGCCTAATTTGTCTTGTACATCTTCACCTGCTTGTACCGTCAGGATTGTGCCTGCTTGTCCCCATGACAATGGAAGTGCCAAAGCCACCGTTCCCCGCTCTCCTACCGTACCGGGTAATGAGCCCTCTGATGCAAAATTCATGTATACGCCGGGGCGTACCTTGTTTTGTGTCGTCCATGTTCCTCCAGCCATTATTGTGCCTCCCCATTCATGAATTGTTGGATGTGTTGCTGTGCTTCTTCCATGGTGTAAGTCTCTTGTTCCAGCAGCACCGCTACCAAAATGTCTTTCTCCATCCGGCTGAGTTGCCGGGATTCGGCGAACTGTGCTTTGCTGTACTTCGGATGGTTGCTCTGTTCCGATTGCACGTTCTTATGACTTGCTTCTTTTTTGGTGAACATCGCCAATGCGCCTCCTATTCCTTTCATCTAGACCCCTCATTTTATAAGTTTATTGGTTAGCAGCTTTAAGTTCGGTAGGTCGCTGTTCCAGCTGCTGCATGGTCATGGCGGACTCCGACACTTTGGTGGTTAGCATCGTGTAATACACCAGCATTCGCGGAGTATTGTTCTCGTTCTCCCAACGCAGTTCTGTTGCCCGATAAGGTGTGCCCTCCACGTCGATGGTTTCCAATGCTTCAAAAAGATTGTCCGGCAGGGTTGCCGGGATGTTGTCTGCGTCAAGCCAGCGAATTTCAAAAGTATGCGATTGCACGAAACGATCACTTCGTTCCCGAGTGAGTTGCGCGGATAGCAGGCGGTAGGTGATGCCTTGGCTGTCCGGGATAGGACTAGTGTTGCCCGTTGACGGATGGATTTGGATGTTGGGAAAGTGCTGTGTGAGTGTGTTAGTGATGGCGGTTGTTAGTTGATTTGTGGTCACGGTTCACCTCCCTTCAGTTGGATGATTTCCAGTTTGGCGATTGCCAATTCTGCACCTAACGATGTGATTGTCTGTTGTTGCTGAATACTCTGCATTCTCACAACAGCCAGTTCACCGCCTAGACTGTTTATTACAGTTTGATTCTCGATGTCTTGAAGCTTAATTTCAGCCATTTGACCACCCAGAGAACCAACCTGTTCGGATAGTGCAGGGCGGGGTTCTGGTGTTTCTGGATCAACTGACTTTGGATAGGTAAACAACGGCTCCTTTGTTTCCAGGTCAACCTGAGTGACAATACCACCTGCTTCGTAATCTCCGTAATGAGAGCCATAAGTCAACTGGATCATGCCAATGGAATCAGGGACTCTATTCGCTAACGCAACGTAAGAAGCGAAGTCTTGTTCTTTTGTTGTTTCTGATACTTTTCCGAATCTTTCTCCAATAAAATGAGCGACGTTGCCCGTAGACTTTTCGTAATAAACTTTAGCTCCTATTTCCATAAATACTTACCTCCTATTTTTGAAATTTATATGGAAATTACTGAGTGACCAAAAAGATAGTTGTTTTGAGAAACGGATGATGCTTCGTTGGAGTAACATAACAGTACCAACGTTAGCTGACCTGCTGCGTTAAAATTAACAGGAGGAGTAGGAGCAACATACGTCCAAGATCGACTACTGTTTGCATATAAGTTATTCTCCAAAGTAAGTTGAGCTACCTGAGTCTTAGCAACAAGATCAATAGTACAATATAATAAGCTCTTTCTTAGCACTGATGTGCTGTGTACCGCTTCTCCCACAATCCATGTTCTTCCTCCGTTGTCCCGCAAAGCAAATTGCGCTCCATAAGACCTACTCGGATCAGCTAATGCTATATACGAAAGCCAGCCATTCGTGTTCTTGGGCACAAGTGATATCAATTTAGTGCCCGCACTAAAGGTTGCAAGTGTGGCGACAATATGATTGTTTGCCGCTCCTGGAACCGTGAAACCTCCCGAAGAACCCGGTACTCCAGCTTGGTAGTTACCTTGTTGTATGGAGTTGATCTTAGTTGCCAACTGTGCCCATGTATCATTGGTCGAAGCACTTCCACCCTTGGCGTTGATGGCATTTACTATGCCTTGCTTCGCGTCAACGCCAGATTGAAAAACATCAGGACTCCAAGCAGACCATCCACTACCGTTGTTGGTACGTTGTTGATAGGTGTTATTGAAAAGATCCATTGCAATTTGTTTAATGTGTGTCCCGCTCATTGCAATTACTTCAATGTACCACCATGCACCTACAGCAGTCGTTGGTGCGTTTTCGATGTTTTCTCCTGCATAGAACCCTGTTACTACGAGGTTGTTTATATTTTGATTAGATATATTTAGTACTACACCATTATCATTGGTCACTTTATGTCTTTGAAACGATTCACCCGCATTAACAATACGATTCAATGTCGGCGTGAATGTTGCTCCAGCAGTTGTCGAGATGGGGCCAGTATCGAACATGTACACTTCTGGTTGAGAACCTCCACCTGAATATCTCATATAGATACCGCGAGCCCCTAAGTTGGAATGAGTGTTCTCGTACTTGAACGTATTACCGTCAAGATAGCAATTACTTCCGTACAATGTTGAACCGTTTGTTGAGCCAGAAAAAGTTCCCCATGCATTCATAGTCAAACGCCCCGTCATAGATCCTCCAGTGCGTGGCACACTTGCAGCTATGGCCGCTTGCCTAGCATCATTAACTGCCTTTGATGTTGCTGCGTGTGATTCACTATTGCTCGTTGTGGAACTTCCAAGTTGCACCTTCCCTTTCTGCGTCAATGACGCATCGGGAATACCCATCTGACTCACCGCTTCACGCAGCGCATCCAAATCTGCCTGTGTCGCCACACCTGCATCAATCTTTTCAAAAATCCCATTAATACTCTCCCGGGTCACATTCTCGTTCCCCAAGGGAAGTGGCAATTTCAATCGTTCTGTTTCCTGTGGCATTACGCCCACACCTCCAGTTCATTCCACATCAAGGACGCGGCATCGAGTTCGTCCCATGTCATCTGTTTGTCGTCCAGATCATCCCAGACCAGATAACGATATTCATACTCCACAACCATATGGGCCGGTTTCAATTCTTCAATCGCACGTTTGAGATCGTCGATATTGGGCGGAATGCCCATCGTGTCCACAAAGCTCACCGTAAAACTCCACACTTCCGGTTGAAAAGTCACATCCACCTTGCCCCCGGCATACGCCTCAGCCACATTCGCAACCAATCTTCCAGAGAACTTGCCGGCACCGCGCAGTTTCGATTCCACCACGGCACGCCGCTGCTCTACAGGTTTGAGACGGTCCGTCTCAATACCTAGCTCCTGCTCCCAAAAGTCCAGCCCCCACGTGGCCGTGCGGACAAAAAACTGCTCCAGCGTCTCATCCAGCGCCTGATACAGCAGATCCATCTCGCTGCCCTTGGTCTGCATATCGGCCTGCATTACACGAGAAGTCTCATAATACCTGGGCAAATACGAGAACAGCTCCCGCCCTTTCTCACTCGTCAGTCCAACATCTACAATAGAAGGAGCACTCATGCCCTGTCCCCTCCCTTCCTTGCACATCAACAGGGAGCGTCTCGCTCACCAGCTCCAATCCGTATAGGCGCACTTCTCCCAATCTTTCTTGGTCTCCGCACTCCCTAACTACTTCCTCATCCACCATCTGCCCAACACTACTCATGCACATCCACCGTCCCCAGCACGGCCACCTGGCTCGCGGTCATCTCTATATTCTGGTCGCTCACACCGTTCACGGTAAGCTCCGAATAGTCGATAATCGGCGGAATGTCCAGCAGAATCGCGGCAATGCGAGTGTAACGAACGAGTGGATCGGCAAAAGCCAACTGCTTCAGATACGCGGTCACCCCGCTTTCGATCAATGCTCGTACATCGGCGAGTGTCGCATCACTTGCCAGCGTCAGCTTCACCTGAATATTCATCGGCACTTCCTCGGCTGGCATAACGGATACCACTGGCCCCGCGGGCGCAACACCTTCACCTTGTCCATCCTGCGTTGGGTCAACATACTTCTGTACCGCCGTCACCAGATCGGTGCCCGCAGCGCGCTTTTCCGTGTCTAACAGATACAATCCCACCGTGCCTGGCCCTTGCCATAAAGGAATAACACGCGTTGCACCAACACCCGGCACTTCACTGGCCCATTGCACATATTGTGCTTTGTTGCCGCTTGTCCCTTGGTTGCGGACTTTGGCATAAAAGCGTTCCAACAACGCCGTATCGGCCTCAATATCCGCACCGCCTTTGATCACCTCAATGTTCGTGACAGAAGTCACGCCACTTACAGGTGTAGACAACACAGTTACCGTGCCCGCAGGTACATTGCTCTCTTTCCCAGCAACAAGCGCTCGCACGCCTACCATCCCGGAGCCCTCTGCATCCAGTTCCAATCGTCCCACTGTCTCATATTCGAGCGAAGCTTCAGCAGACACTTCATCTGCGAGCGTAGCCACGACTGTTCCCGCAGGCACCACTTTCCCCGGCGTACCCATGAACCTCACTGCACCTTGTGCCGCCACTGCAGCTCGCCGTGTGATGCCGTGCTCTCCTGCCCGTAGATCCAGCTCTTCCGAACGAAAATTCGGATCACTACTCGCAGCCGTACTTGCAAACCCTCGCCGCAGTAATTCCTGCGCCCACAAAGCTGCCTCAGACAGCATAAACGCAACCGGAGCCTCCGCATCCCACAAGAACGAACCCTCCGATTTATCCAGATCCGCGGGCAGACGATCCAGCATACGCTGCATAATCTGTTCCTCCGTCTGGTCCTCCAAATAACGCGGAATCTCAGCCATCCCGTCAGATCACCTCACTTTCCAGAATAAACATCTCTTCCTGCACACTCGCCACCCGACACGAGAACATGCACTGCTCCCGATTCCAATCAAACGTGAACTGGTCTACCGATTCCGTGCGTGGATCAGCCAGCAACGTTTCCGTCACCATCCGGGTAATCTCACTTTCCATCACACCTCGGCTATCACCCTGACCCACCAGATCCTCCAGCTCCGAACCATAGTTTCGGGAATAGATCACATGTCTGTAACGTGGCGTTTTCACTGCCTTAATGCACCATTGCACCCAGGCTTCATGCCCACCAGCCGCGGCTACTTTGCCACTTGGGGTCAGTACAAAATCCCCTGCATCGTAATCAAATCGCCAGCTCCATCCAAAGCGTACCTCATCCGAAGCCGCCCCCGACAGATCCTCCTCATCTCCCCAGACCACACCCGTTTCCGGAAACAAACTAGGCATGTGCACTCACCACCTTACACAGCACCACAATGTCGTTACCGCCATTCACGCGCATCGCCAGCACACGATCTCCCGCTTTCAGACCTTTGCCAAGAGACAACACCGTTTCTTCCACTTCCTCTTCTTGCAAAAGAAACCGTCCCGTGCCCGTCGTTCCGCCGTTTGCCACGTCAGGTATACCGGAGATCGCGCCAGCAGCCTCGCGCTCCGGCAGTCCAAGCGTGCCCGGCAACTCGGCCACGAGATAATCCTGCACTTCGTGCTTGAAATCATCCAGCTTCACGCCGGATGAGGTCATCGTACCCAGTACTGCTCCCAGCCCACTCACGGCCTGACGGGAATGTGTACTCATCGCACCCCGCATGACGTCGGCAAAATGCCCATACGGATCATCTTTATTCAAGGTAATACCTCCTTTTCACCAGCTCAACCGTCCCCAGCTCCAACGTCATCGTTCCAGGTCCGGCAGACAGATCACGGCTGACCGACATCACGATTAGCTTCAATCCTTTCAACAACACTGCGTCCCCGGCGCGAATCGTATTCACATCCGGTGCGGATATCGTAAAGGTCTCCTGAATACCCGTCAGATGACTTTTCGCCAGTTTTTTCGCGGCGGTTGTTGATTTCACCTGATCGTCTTCGATCAGCTTTTGCAATGTGCCCAGTTCTTCCACACCATTCTGCTCAATCGCGAGCACTTTGGAAGGGACCTCTTTGCCACTCGTGGACTCCGAAGCTGCCATGACTTTAACTTTGGTAACCGCCCCTTCGAGCGTACGCATCTGGGTTAGATCAATCAGTCGATCCAGCTCATACACCTTTGCATTACTTCCGACCTTGAAGAGCTGCAACCCACCGGGCATCATCCGTGGATGGTACATGTCCCCGCCGGACTTTGCCGTTTCTTTCAGATCAGCAAACATCATCGAAAAGATCGTCTGTGACCGATACACAGCTTTTCCCAGCTTTGTCTTGGTTTCTGGCAATGTAGCGTATGGAATCTTCCACTCTTTGGCGTAGGTTTTTAGTCGCTGCGTAGCGGTCTGATCCTTCGGCAGCAGGAACTCATCCTCCGACTTTTCCAGATAAATCATCCGGTCATACACCGTGAGAGACAGCCGCTTGGTGCCGCTATTGGAACTCTCCACCTCCCAGATGACCGCAGGATGCAACAGATGAACCATGGATTTTTCACCAAAAGGAACCCCGCTAATTCGCACCGCCATGCCTGGTGAGATCGAAGGCAGACCGGAAGACGCAGACACCGCCAGCCGGATGTTGGCCTGATACGCAATCTGGTCCAGCGAGTCCTTCAGCGTAATGGTCTCCACCAGCTTGGTGATGTCATATTTGTCGTCGACAATGACCTTGTAGGTCATGGCATCACCAGCTTTTGCCCGGGCTTGATCCGGTTTGGATCACTCCCGATGATCTTCGCGTTCAGCTTGTAGATCTCGTTCCATTTGGAACTGCTGCCCAGCTCCAGCTTTGCTATTTTGGACAGGGAGTCGCCAGATTTGACGGTGTAGGTCTTGCTACTCTTTTTCAAATCGGTACGAGAGCCTGACTTGCTCCCGGATGCCGCAGAGCCCACCTTTTCCACCTTAGAATCCCGCCATGTTCGCAGGGTCAGGTCAAAATAAATATCCCCTGTCTCCCCCCCACGAAAGCTCGAATTAAGCGAAACAATAAAAACAGGTACGTTCACGCCCGTCTCTGAAATGATGAAACGCAGCGGCTTTTTGGAGATCAGAAAGGTGTTCAGCACATTCATCGCCACACGTGGATCTAGAAAAGATTTTTCATCCATGCAATAGGACGGATCAAATCTTTTGGGAAAAAAAGAAGAGAAGGTGATCTCCTTCACCTTCTCCCCTTGTGCAAAATCAAACTCGCCATGCTCCAACATATTGACCGTTTCATATCCCTTAGACCTGGAAATATTAACTTCTTCAGGGTTCACTGGGAATTGAAATGGAGTGTTGCCGTCCTTCAACGTAAATGACATTTTGTTAGGACCAACTTTATCTTCAAGTACTGACATATCTGCGGCCTCCTTTCTGCTTAGGCCATAATTGTTTTGCGATTTTGCATCGCACGGCGGAACTCGTTAGAGATCCGTTGCCCCACCTGGTGAGAAACTGCGTCATAATCAATCGCATTTTCGCGCACGGTCACCTGCACCGCACCTGGTGGAATATTGATCGCAATCTGATTGGTAGTTTCGGTTTTGAAATCCTTCAAGTAACCGGACAGACTGTTCATCTGCTCTTCGGATATCTGTACCGTCATCGTGGACGATTTCCCATTCGTTTGCGCACCGTTACCAAGCGCCATCGCTTGGCTCTGCATCATGCTTGTTCCCATGAATCCAGCAGATGTAGGCTGACCGACTTTGCTGTTCATATAAGCCGTTGGGCCTGTCATGGTCAGTGCCGGTGGCATATAGGCAGGTGCCATCTGCGGGCCTGTTGGTACTTGCGACGGTGCAGCCACCGTTGCTGCCGAGACCGTCTTTTCTTCTTTTTTGGAACCAAACCCAAAGAAGCCGGATATGCCATCGGTGATTTTTTTTGTTTTCTCAGAAACATAATCAGCTGCACCCGACAAAGCATCCCCTACACCCTCGGTAGCACTAGACATAAAGTTTCCAATATCTTTAGCATGATCACCGATCCAACCACCTGCTGCACTTCCAGCCCAACCACCTACTGCACCACCAACCCATGTTCCGATGCCGGGCAAAAGAACGCTACCGATGGCGCTACCAATCGCAGTACCTGCTGTACCGCCAATCATCGAACCCACCGCTCGGCCACGCTCTTCTGGAGGTGCTGTCGCTACGTTCGCCACATCAGCAAGCATGCTGATGGGTCCAAGCAACCTTTTGGCTCCTTTGGCAAAGCCACCACCCAATTTACCAAGCATCCCATCACCTGAAAAAAGATTAGACATTGCCGTTGGTGAACTGGACATGATGCCAGTGATGAGATTGGATCTCCTGCCACCACCACTTCTCCTGTTGCTTGCATTTCTGGCTTCATTAAAAGAACGATCTGAAGTATCTGTAATGATAGGACTTGGCGTTGGGACAGGAGTTGCTGTTGATGATCGATTCCTTCCACCGCGTCGTCCACCTACTCTCCGTGAGGGAGTTTCACTCGGATTAGAATTACCAGATCTTGAACTGTTACGAGTTTGGCTTTTACCTTTCTTGCCCTCCGCCACTTCTGTACTCTTACTGGGATTAGAAGCCTTATCCTTTTTAGACTTTCGATCAGACCAAGCTTTCTTTCCCTTCCCAATCAAATCAGTTAAGTTATTTGCAATATCTAATCCAGTACTGGTCCATTCCAGTGCTTTTTCCCACCACTTTTTATCTTCTTCTTTAGCCACATTATAAATCGTTGTATTATGACTCCCGATCACAACTGACGTGGACGACACACTCGCCGGATTTATCTTACCCATCGCCACTTCAATCTTCTGCCGAACTTCAAGGGATACTGTTCCCGAAGCCGTAACCATCTGGTCCCTGAAACTGTTCAGTTTCGCCCATGCGCGATCCAACGCTGGACTCAGCTTATCAATCAACCCAATTGTCGGTGTGATTCGCAGCCTGCTGATTCGCACAGCCATACTATAAATATGTTCTAACCTGCGTCCTGTCGTTCTCAGCTCATTGTTTACCTTGATCAGACTCTGATAACGAACTCTGCCCAGACGTTCCGTCGAGCGCTGGATCTGATCCAGATAACGAAGGGTTGTCCGCATTTCCGCATTGGATTTGGATAGACCTACAATCATTTCTGCCATTTTTTCACCTCCTGCCCTATATCGTTATCGATTCATTTGCGAAGTTATCGCTGACATTTCCTCTTCCGAGAACGCAATTAACAGCGAGCGCTCCCCGCGTGGCAAAGACCAGAACTCTCCGGGCCGGAGATGATGACGTACCCACATGTGATACAGAAACGTGGTCATCCCGCCGGAGTGAATCAGTTTTTTAGGTCTTCAATCTCCACACCGAAGCCGGACAGCTCCAGCACTTTATCCCCTACGGCATCCAATTCACCCGCGAGCAGCATGCGCCGAACCGCCTGTTCTCCACCAGATAGCTTCATGCGGCCGGTAATACGGGTGTCTCCCCAACCGGACAATTCCAGGCT
The DNA here is from genome assembly GCF_037991315.1 of Paenibacillus sp. FSL H8-0079. NCBI lineage: Bacteria > Bacillati > Bacillota > Bacilli > Caryophanales > Paenibacillaceae > Paenibacillus > Paenibacillus sp. FSL H8-0079. Next base: position 1,410,084 of record NZ_CP150300.1, on the reverse strand, counting down.
ACGGACCTTCAATTTCACCGTTGCTTCGGAAATGAGTAGTGCGTTAAACGTTTCGGTATCCACCTTTTCCTCAGTGCGGCCTTTGGTCGTTTTTCGAATCGTACAGCGTTCGCGAATGTGATCCACTTTGGAGGACGTCAGTCCACGCAAGGTCAACAGCAGATCCAGACGCTGAATGCGCACATTTTCCTCTGGCAAACGTTCTGCTGCTTCAAACAACTGATCCAAAATCTGTTCTTCGGACATATTTTCATTCATACTCATCGGGCGTTATCTCCTTCTTATTTCAAAAATGGGTTTAGCTATGCCAGCTTCCAAGCCTGTAGAGACAACAAAGAGACCGAGATCATCTCGGCCTGCATTGGTGTCCATATGATATGAAGTAACTATGCAATCACGCTTGAGCAAACCAGCTCAATAACGTGCCTATTTCAACCTTTAGTTCGCCACAATCGGATTCAGCAATTCAAATCCTTCAAACGTAAAGCCTGTTTCCTCCGGTACTTCCTCACCCGCTGTCCAGTTGGCAAGTTGGATTTTGTCCACCATGCAACCTTTCAGCAAAACACTCTCATGTCCATACGATTCAGGGTCATTCAGCTTGGAAATGATCTCGAATTTGGTGAAGCCGCGCTGGATCATATCGGAAGTGACTTTGTAACCCGTCATCGTGCCTGTTCCTTTTTTCGCGCCGTTTTTGTGCACCTTCCAGTCGTTACCGACCAGGTTCAGCTCACGCTTTTCAATCTCCACACTCGCTTCCAACTTGTTAATGTTTGTCTGCCACACACCATCGATATGCAGCTGACCATGGGTACCGAGAATCACTCTTGACGCATCCAACATATATTTTCCTCCTTGAAATTATAAAATATCGTTCTTTCCTTTCACACAACCTTATTGCACGTAAAATGTACCAAACAACTGCTCCATCACATCCGTCAGCTTCACATTCCATTGCAGGAATACTTGATCCGCTTCCGGTTTGAGAACTGGTGCTGCTCCATAATACGCCGGGTCAAGAATGACATCATAACCGTCAGCTTCAATCACATTGCTCTGTGCAAGCAACGCCAAATAGGCCTTCATGGCACTAATCAGCGCCTGACGACCCTCTTCGGTATTGTTTACCTTACCGATATACGTATCTTCCGCAGAACGCTGCAAATCTGTGTTAATGGCGTCCAACACACGAATGGAACGGATTTTTTTCCAAGCATTATTCTGTCCAGCGGCTGGCGTTACCAGTGTGTTTACACCGCGAAGTGCTTTCACCTGACGTCCATCATGGAAGAAAATAAATACGCCATTCTGTACCGCCTGCTCCTGTTCTGCACGCGTCCAGCGACGTGTCACATCATCGAACGGAGTAGCTGCATAGGTTGTGGATTGGTTCAGACGTTGTCCGGCGATCAGACCTGCAACATAGGCAGACGTTTCCGCCGAGCTGTAGAATGCATCTCCAAGGCGAACGCCTGTACCAACATTAATCACACCTTCATGGTTCAGCGCAAGCGAACGTGCTGCCGCTTTTTGCGCTGCTGTAGCTGAGGTGTCGTCCGCTACGGAACCGCCAAATACGGCCATCACCGGTTTGCCTTCACTACGTACACGTTTCACCCATGCCGCAAAACTCGCAAGCAGGGGTGCATCAGCCGCCTGATCCAAAGCCAAGACGTCGAATTGCTCCCCTTCCAGCGCACCCTGTACAGCAATGTACTCTGCATTGGTCAGGTCATCGTTACCACTTACGCCGCCTTTGAATGCCGCGCCCGCAACAGTAGCAACCGCGCCTGTACCATCGCCAATCGCCTGCGCCGTTACCCAGACATTTCGTTCATCGGCATTAATCTCTTTCGCCAGAGACGCTGCTGTAATATCCGCTGTCAGGAGCGCATACAACATCCGGTTACCTTCAAAGAGACGCACTTCATGCTTCGTATTATCAATCACGCCTGGCTGGATGGTGACGTAGAATCCATTTGCACGATCCCCCGGATACTTCGCATCCAGCTGCAGCACATTGGCATCACTGCTGTCCTTCAAAGTAAGCGTGGCTGCTTTGGCCGCAGCACTTGCTACACGATAAGCGAGCAACTTCTTCGGTCCACCCAACAGGGCGAGCTTCAAGGACGTATAAGCCGTACCGTTGTCCAGCACATTTGCCGCATAGATACGTTCAATTGCCGCTTCACTCCCTACCTCAACAAAAGTCCCTGCCGGACCCCAGTTGGCCTTGATCGGCACAACGACCGTTCCCCGCGTACCCGCTTGAATGGCCGAAGATGCTGCCGCCTGAAAATTCATATATAAGCCCGGAAGGACCGGACGATTCGTTTGCTCCCAAGTTCCACCTGCCATTATCCCTTCACCTTCGCTTTCATAAATTGGTTAATTCGTTCCTGCGTTTCTTCAATGGAAAACGTCTCTTGCACTGCTTCGTACAGCGCACCGTACAGCACCTCTGCCTTAACGGCAAAGAGGGCTTCTGCATGATTCATCAGTTCTGCCCGTGTATACCGCGGGGCTGTCTGTTTGCTTTTTTTCACTGAACTTGCCATTGCCATCTCACCTCATTGTTGGACTACTGATTTCGTGAATCGTTGATCTTTAAGGTTGACCTATGAATTTTCGATCCTATGAACCTATGAATTTAAAGCTATAATGTTGAAGCTAAACCAATCTACTCAAAGCTATAATCTGGAACCAACCTTTAAACTGAAGTTCCTCTGGGCTAACATTTACTCCATGCCTTTGCTATGGTGAATCTCACGGATGAAGGGTACATTCGTACCCGGACGACGAATCCGCTGTTGCAACGTCAGGCGAATCTGACCGTTCAGATACGCATCCGTCTGCAGATCTGCCGTTACCTCATCCACCGTCACATACCGTGTGTTACTTTTGTGCTCTTCGCCACCCGTTTCAGTGATGGCAAGACGAGATTGCACTGCAAGTTGCTGGACCAACCGAGTAACGGTCTGGCGTGTTAACACCGAATGATCGGTGAGCACATGCCCAATCCACTGTTGTCGAACCTCCAATGCTGAAGTCCCCGCCACAGAAGTGCTGCATCCGGCCAATCGCCATAACACAGACGGCTTCTCGTACCCACCAGGCCAGATATCCCCATATACCGACCAGTTCGAGCCAAGTTCCTGCTGTGTCCAGCCTTGAAGCGCAGCTAACCACGCATCCTCTGATTCAACGAGAGCAGCTCCCGAGTCTTCGGGAACATACACTCCGAACCGCAGACTGCGCGTAAACATTCCAGACCCTGCATCCACCCGGTCACTATCTGAAGAACCCAAATAGATGCAAGTGAAGGCCTCACCTGCTTCATCCACCAGTCTTACCTGGTGCAACCCTTCGATTAGATCAGCTGACCAAGCTTCCACTTGTTCAGCGCCACCATCTTCCGGGCGAGCGTAGGGTGAGATTTTAATAATCCGTCGATATCCCGCCCAAGCAGACTTCGGCACCTCTTCGGCAAACGCAACGACTGCACAAGGCCCAGCAAACACTTCGCCTGGCCCAGGTACATCCAGCACACGACCGCCCCAATCTGGAACAAGTACCGCGAGCTTCTGTTTCAGCGTTTTTTTAATGAGCGTACTCAATTTACTGGTGCTCATGTCAGTGTTAATCTCATTTCTCATAGACACATTCATTTCGCCCCCTTTGGCTGCAAGTTTGAGATCTGCCCACACCTTGCAGCGACAGTGCAGCAGCAGTAGACTCCCCCTTTTAACTCAGAGTCTGTATTGCTATCGAACCAGTGCCGGGACTACATTCACCGCATCAAAAAGACCGGCCAGCTGGCCGGTCTATACATTAGCGTATGTGCTTTCGGTGCGTCCCTTGCTATTAATCCGATAATACAATCTTACACCCTCTCATCCCTAGCGCGGATGGTGTTCCGTACGACTTCGGTGCGATTAAGGGAGTCGTTCGGGTGGAAAAAAGACGATTCTGGAATCATCATTTTAAAGGATACCTAAGTAAGCATTAAGATTAAGATCAATGAATTGATAAATTTATCCAAATATATTAATATTTCATTATCAAATCCATTGTCGCTTACGTACAAGAAGGAGGAATATCTATGAGTAAAACATTCAAGATCACTTCACTTGTCATCTTAGCATTTATACTCGGGATATCCTGCTGGGCTTATTTCGGACTGCTTGGTAATTCGCTCAAGAAAAATGATGCTGAACAACAGGTAACCACTTACCTGATTGATCAGAAGGGTTATTCACTTGAACAGTTTATCGAAGTACAAGGTACGTACTCTTCAAAGAGCTCTGAAGCACCTTACGGTGCCTCCGTAACATTCGCGGATGAACCCGAAGCGAAGTACCAATATATCATTTTTAACAACGGCGAGATTAAGCAATACAGTCATACCAGTGATCACCCTAAACATGAGGAGCCCATGGTGAGATAGCAGTTTAGTTCAGTCTAACTTGGGGGTTCAACGTAATCTCAAATGCACGGCCCCAGATAAAATCAGGGTTCGCATATTCCAGCAGCGCACTGCCATACGTCGCATAAGACAATTCGCCATCACAGATCTCTTTGATCGCCACATTGCCTGTCTGGAAGGCAGTTTTATTCGCAAGCGCCGTAGTATAAGTCTGCATTAAATCACGGAGCAATGTTTGCAAATGGGCATAGTCTTCCTCTGAGTTGAACAGCAACATATTCTGATCCGACAGGGTAGCCACGTTGGTATACAGCGCATGGGCTCGGGAATATGTGCGGATGTCCGCAATCGCTACCGCTTTGTAGTAGTAATCCTTCAGAAAACGCTTAAACAACAACGAGCCATGTGCATTCATCGCATCTCGCAATTTGTGCTCATGCTTCTCTGTTGTGATCAACGCGTACCTCGACTGCCCCATGCCTACGGCCATACCGATCTTGTTACCTGGCGTATTCCAGGCACTATATCCCAGCACGCGTCCGGTATATGGACTGTTTAGCAACGCTTCAGCAACATCAACATTGGCTGGTCCTTTACCCACAAAATCAATCAATACCGAAGGCAAACCTTGCTCCCCATTCAGCGTCAATTGCTCCAACGCAGCTTGCACCTGATCCAGAGCCGTAATGGCAATAATCTCAATGTCGATGCCTGTGTTCTCTCCGGAATTTCCCGGATGACCCTTCGTCATACGATCCAGTTCGGAGGCCATGTCAAATGGGACAACTTGCTCGGCTGATACAGCCACCAGCTGTTCATTTTCCAAGCCAGCACTCGCATCCGTTACCACCTCCGGTTCGGGATATGCCGAATCCGCCACAAGCACACCACCTACAATATCCACATGACGAACCACATTCTCGTGTACATCCATGTATTCATACGTGTTAATGATGGAGTTTCCGTGAGGACCAAAATATTTCACTCCGTAACGTGTCTTCGCACCACCTCGGAACAACTGGTTCGCCATGCGAGCAACCAAAGCGTGCCCCAGACCATCTGCATCCGGCAAGATGATAGCACGATCCGGATTTTGTCCATTGGTTCCACCCAGCCATTCATTGATCCGCGCTTCTACATATTTGATTTCATTGATCTGAACCCCCTGGGTGTTAGCGTCGTCAACACCAACTGCAAGGAAATCGATATAACCTGTGCGAGCCAGCTGATCCAGAATGTACAGATTTGTTTTGAATTTATGTTGTCTTGTGTTGTAATACTGTTCTTTATCAAAATAGGTCGTTGCCCCATATTCCACTCCATCGGGGGATTGGTTATAACCTTGAATAATATCCTCAAACTCGGTGTAAGTCTGACGTGGCTGCTGCATCAACGCACGGGATTCATTATAGGCATCGAGCGCCAAGGCATCTGCAAACGAGGTTGTAGCCAACCGCATGATGGTATCCATTACGAATACGGGTTTGCGTGGATATTTCTGCTTGATCACGCGGATCACATCCAGCAAACGAGTAGTTTCCTCATCGTATTCCGGATAGGAACCTCCCCCATCTTCTCGAAGTTGACGACTGCCAATCAGACCCCCATAGGAGAGCATATCGGATGAAATAATAAATCCATCAACTTTGGCAGCATGTTTCAGAATAAAATCATGAATGTTGGACGGTTTACCATACACCGGCGTGGAGGTGCCGAGCAACGTTGTGCCATCTACGGTTTTCTCCGAGTCCAGACGATTCTTAAGATCACTCAGGTTCGGTGTAACGATATGGATACCGGCTGCTTTCCCTTGCACAATCACATCATCCAGATTCGCTGGACGATCATCCAGTGGAACATACAATACTGTTTTCATATCACGTAGCCTCCTGTTATCTGTTTAGTCTTTAGTACCCGATCAGGGCAAGGATGCAATCACCGAATTAAAAAAACCGGCTCCATAGCCGGTCTGTACTTTAGCGTATGAGCTGTCGGTTTGTCTTCCTTGCGGCTGATCCGATAATACCATTTTACCGCCTTTGCCCACTCACGCTGATGGTAATCGGGATGAATTACGCATGAATGTGGTCGTCTCCATGGTGGTTAATTGTCGGTTTAAATCTGAACGAATCTAGAACATCCATAAAACAAGCACCTGCCAGCTTTGGCAAGTGCTCTTCATTTTTGCTCCATATCGTTGGTTATATATTGGTTCCATTCATATTGTATGTTTTATCTCACGCGATGATATAACGAAAGTTCTCCCATGTTTCCGGTACAGGATCCCCGTTCTTGGCATGATGATAGAAGCTGAACGGGAATTTGAACACATGACCTCCGTACCAGTCACGGGAACGTCTATCGGTGAGCCAGTACTCCAGTTCATGGGGCAGTGCTACCGAACGTTCCGCCCGCGATAATGGCAGTAGGTCTACAGGTGATTGCAGTGTTGGCATCTTCTGTTCGCTGTTCACATCTCGGCTTAAACGTAGCGCCTTCACCATAGTAAGGAAAGGCGGAATGCCTTTATGGAACAATGCCGGATAACCCAGTTCATATAATATATTAAGCGCATGTCCGTAGGTCAGCATATGGCCGATCAGGTCATGATGCGCTTCCGCATGATATATGGTCTGGAACGCACCAAGCTCATCCAGAATCAGACGTGACAACTGCGTTGGATCTTCAATCTCGGGGAAACCATCGCTCTTCTCAGGCTTCAGACTACGAATTTCTTTCACGGTTGTGTTCATCCAGGATCTTCCTGGGATGGTTCGATCGAATGAATCGATCAATTCAACCAGCTGACCAATCTCCTCCGCAGTACCCCATCCATCCAGTTCGCGAATGGCTTTCAGACTGATTGCCCCGTAAATGGCCTGATGTCCAACCCAGTGCAACTCTCCAATGGTTCGATCCAATGCGTCCGTAATACGCGCTTCGGCATCTTCCCTGGGCATCATTTCACCAATCGGAGAGGTCTGACCAGGGCTGATTCCATGTTGGCGAAGCATGGCTTTTGCTTCGGCGGTAACACTGCCGGCGGCAAGGGCAGTGAGACGATTTTCCCGCACCCAAAAATATGCCGCAATCGCACCCGCCCCATAATGAGCATGCCACAGATCTCCTGTACGCTCCCGACTGGAAACGATAATCGCTAGTCCTTCTTCCAACAAACGTCGATCCAAGCTTGCCACCACCCTTCATATTATGTAAGCCCATCACAGGAACTACCCTGAAATTAATAAATAAAGCGTTTACTTCTATAACATGATGGAATTGCTCCACATATGCCCGTTTTGCCCTGGAATGCAAAGTTTAGCCTATTCGAAGCCTGCCCACGTCACGAATGGACACTTCCAGCGGATAGATCTGCGCTTTTTGCGTAGAGAAAAACCACGTCCGATCCTTCTTCACCACAATAAACAGACCATGCACATCCCCTACAGGGGCAAAGGTTTCACTAACCTCACCCCAGCGCGCGAGTCCAATCTGCTGAAGCTTATTCACCGTAGACAGAACATCATCCGTCACCAATCCAACCTCACACACCTGTAATATGTCTTTAGCAGAGAAGTCATGATCACTCTCGTTCTTAATACGATGATGAGCAATTAGCTCGATAATATTGCCTGCCGGATCTTCGAAATAGAGAGAATCAGAGTTCCAAGTAGCAGAATACGTCTCATCCCGATCTTCTTCCCTGCTTAAAACAACACGTGATGCAGCCCACTGCTTCGCTTCCTTGAACCGATTCGTCGGAATCATCCAGGCCACATGATAGAAGGGCTCACGATCTGTTTCACACGGATTGAAAATCATCTTAGTCCTTCCAACCTGTAGGTTGAAGGCCTGATCAGTCTCACTGGATACCTCCATTCCCAACGTATCGCGATAAAAATGCTTGAGGTCCTCCAGCCGTGCTGTATATAACTGTAATTCTTCGATCATCATACGGTCTTCTCCTGCATCTCCTCCCACTGACTCCATGGCACCATGCCAAGCTCAGGTTTCGCTTCATCCGGGAGCATGGCGATGAATTCAAGCGAATGACCATCCGGATCGGTAAAATACACAGATACTGCAGGCATCCAGCTGAAGACGTACAATTCACCGATATCATCATCCAGGAAATTCTGTGTCTTGATCCCTTTGTTCTCCAAGTGAGCCACCGCATGTTTCATATCCTCCAGAGATACATGGAAAGCAAAGTGCTGACGCTTCACCTCGGAAGGTTCCTTTTGCCACAATCCCAGCATGGCATTGCCTTTTCCACCGATCCAATAGAAGGAGTTCCCACGTTCTTTCTGCCCATAAGCATGGGGTAAACCCAGGACCGTTTCATAGAAATGATGGGATCTCTCCAGATCTGTTACGTTCAAATGTGTTTCAAATATGCCTGTAATCATGATGTTCAACCTCTTTTCCTTTTCCCAATTTCCTCTTCGTTCGTTCTTAACTCATCGATGAGTTCCGCGCATTCGTTAACGTCTGGGCCAGATTCAAAAACGATCCAATAACCCGCTGCACCCGGTCCTCTATATCCTGACTGCCTTCGTACTCTTCGTATCCGTCAAATGTCGCTTCGAATCGTCTGCGCTGCGCACCCCCAATGGAGATCCACTCTTGGGCATTGATACCATGCAGATTGCGAACAATCGCTTGTAATTGTAAAAGCGAACTTACCCCCACCGCTCCACCAGAGGAGCTGATGGACAGGACGGGCTTGCCACTGAAATGAGCCTGGCTCAGGTGATCCAGTGCATTTTTGAGCACACCGCTAATACTGCCATGGTACTCTGGCGTAGATAGGATGATGGCATCTGCCGCGAGCATACGTGTATTCAGGTCTGCCAGATGTTCATGATCCGCCTGTTTTTCATCGGGTGCGTAGAATGGGAGGGGCGTCTGATACAGATCAAACAGGCTGGCCTGATGTCCCTGTCCACGAATAATCTCCACTGCGTATTCTCCCAAACGTGTACTGGTTGCATTATTCCGATTGCTACCTGCCAAAATAACAATATTCATTCATGTCACTCTCCTTGGTTTTTTTATTGTTTTTACTTTCACGTTTCCTTCAACCGATCTGACTTTTGCTATCTTTATCTTACCTTTCTTCGACAGCCAAATCGTCAGCAGATAGACTTAACTTGAAATACCAAAAAACTCAACCTTTAGGTTGAGTTTATACGACTTAAGTATGAGGATATGTCGGAATTGGTCAGACGACCCAGCCGTTTCTCACGGCATGAAGGGCCGCTTGCGTCCGATCCGCCAGCCCCAGTTTGTCCAGCAGGTGACTGACATGTGTTTTGACCGTTTTTTCTGTGATGACCAATTGAACCGCAATTTCCTTGTTACTCAGCCCTTGAGCAATCAGCCCCAAGACCTCTTGTTCACGGCGAGTGAGCATATCCAGTCCGCCAAGAGACGCTTCAGTTGATTTCCCCTTCTGCTTTGGCTCCTGATGTTGATTGTCTACTGACCGATCTGTCGGTATATGCTGTGGTCGTTGTTCATTTATGGACCAATCGGATGAAGCCATCACATGCATCAATTGACCTGCTGCGGCAGGATGCAATTCCACCTGACCTGCATGCACATTACGAATAGCCACAGCCAGATCCTCCGGTTCTATATCCTTGAGCAGATATCCTTTCACCCCTGCGCGAACAGCAGGAACGACATGATCCTGATCCGAAAACGAGGTGAGCACAATGATTCGCGTTTCTGGCATTAATGCACGCAACCGTCTGGCTGTTTCGATCCCGTCCATGACCGGCATATGCATATCCATTAATACCACGTCGGGTTTTAACGCTTCCGCCTGCTCCAATGCTTCCTGCCCATTTGATGCTTCACCGACAACCTTCATATCTTGCTGCGTGGTCAAAAAAACGTGCAGCCCGCGTCTCACCATCGCATGATCATCTGCGAGCAAAATCGTAATCGGCATCTCTCTTCCCCCTGACTTTATACAGATTCGAACGGAAGTGGAATGACTGCCGTTACTGTCGTTCCCTTTCGGGAAGAACTAACTATTTCTAACCTGCCTCCAAGTGATTCAGCCCGTTCCTTCATAATGGACAGACCAAGTGAACTTCCAGACGGTGCTTTACGCCTGTTCGCTCCGCCTGTTCCCTTGTCTGTGACGGTGAGCATCGCTTCATGTTCACTTAACTTGAGGGTGACCTCAGCAGAACGAACACCAGCGTGTTTCCGTACATTATTCAGCGCTTCCTGCCCGATTCGCCACATTGCTTCTTCTATATTACGCGGTAAAGACCGCATTCCCGTCCGATTCATCACCACTTGAAGACCCTGGCTGGTGCCGTATTCCTGTAGCGCATGGAGCAGCCCTGCTTCCAGCCCCGCGGGACGGAGCTGCATAATCAATGCGCGCATTTCCTTAAGAGCCTCCTGAGACAAGGTCCGAATATCCTTCATCGCTTCTACTGCCGGGTGTAACTGTTCGGAGCCGGTTAACATACTTTCCACACCTTTAGCAGTTAACGATAGTGAAAATAAAATCTGATTGACCGAATCATGCAGATCGCGAGCCAGCCGATTCCTCTCTTCCAGTCGTGCCAGTTCGCGGCGATTCTCCGCCAGCTTGAGACTCTCCCAAGAGGCCGTAATATGCTCAGCCAATGCCTCCAGCACTTCAGCGTCTGCCTGCGCAGGACCTGATGTTCCAAGTCCGATCAGCAGAATTCCCGGTTCCCCAAGCGCATGGTATGGAAGGGGAGCAGCAATCCCCGAAGTAAGGAGATTTATCGTTTTCTCCGGCTCGCACACCGTGAAAATCTCAGTCATTTCTATCGCAGACAGGGACGCAGCCCTGTGACTATTGATCACACGATTCATGTGGTTTGCCGCTTCCGAAGATAGAATCGCACTTGATAACGCTTGAACGATGCCACCTGCATAAGCTGCCTGCACCGTATATACGCCATTTTTCTGCTGAATAATTGCTGTCAAAGGCCAGTCATAATGCTGCCCAAGCAGTTGCACAACTTTTACAGACAGAGCCTCTGAATTGCTGCATTCGTTGACTGCGAGACCCAAAGCCGTGCTGAACTCCCCCAGCTTGGCATACAGATCAGCTCGTCGCTGCTCCGCACGATACAATCGCATCCGCTCCATTGCGCTACCGATCTGGTATGCCACGGCCTGCAACAGTGCCAGTTCGCTGTCGCTGAAATGTTCCTTAGATGGCGCAGCAACATTGAGCAGGCCCAGCATCTTCTCACCTGACCTTAGCGGAACGGTCGCATGATGGGTAATATCATGGGTATCTCCCCATTTGAATTCCACCGCATCCTCCAACCGCTTACAGTTAATGATGTTGACCGCATAATTCAATCGACCATCCTTGAAGCGGTTCACACACCAGCAGGTACCCGTTCGCATGGGCTCTTTATCGTCCCGCAGTAATGCAGGGGGCAGGTTATAATCCGAAACACAGGTATAGTCTCCGCGTTCATTGATGAGAAACACCCAGCCGGCAGTTAATCCGGTCAACTCCAGTAATTTGCCGACCACCGTATCAAGCATTAGACTCAGATCATTGGACGTATTGAGCGTTTCCGCGATGGTCTTCAGCGTGACCATTTCCTGCATTCCGAGTTCTTCCGACATGACAGACTTCTCTCCTTTGACTGATGCCAACTGTGGTTTGTTCAACTATTGTAACCAATCCACCTTGGATATTAAAGGATCAACTTCTTACTCGTTTCGCTTAGCCCAGCTTCTGCCTCTCTTTACGGGACACGGACAAAGGCTCCATATTAATCAGTCCGCGGTCCGACAGAGCTAGCGCCATTTTGTAGAAAGCACGCGTACGAATCTTCGTATACGTATCCTTGCTGACAGGCGGATCAAACACATGGTTATACACTTTATAGTCGAACACATCATCGTCTTTCAAGTACCGTTCACATACGAGTACACGTTCTTTCTCACTCAACCGGGACACAACAAAATCAATCGTATCGCAGTATGCCTGACGCGCGCGCTGCACGTCCACATTATAGATCGCCGTTCTGGCCGTGGAATCCCCTGTCACATTGGTTGCACCGTGGAAACGCTCGGCATAACTTGCCGTCACCATAACCTCTCGTTCTTCAAATGCAATGGTCTTATAAATGCGGTATTTTTCCAGCGCAGCCTCAACAGCTGTTTGCGTTTTACGTCGGTCCAATTCGGGCAGCATCAATTCCATATTTATCTTCCTCCTTTAGTATTCTTTATAAAATAAATTTCTAATAGTTTCGCTTGATCACTCCGATGACAGAACAACCTTCCGACTCACTGTTATCCCCTTATTTTTTGATTCACTTCATCTGGGGATAAAGGCGAAGCGTATTCTTCGGATGCAGCTTTCTTTCAGAAAGTTTTTAGCTTCGCTTATTCAGGTTATTTCTGCCCTCTACGTTTTCGTGTAACTATATCGTTCACATCATATTGTTTTGCCATCGTTCTTTGCACGATAGCAAAATGCTCTTAATCATAGAGTTGTCCAGTTTTCTAAAAAAATAACGACATTTCTTCATATTTCCCCTGTTGCCTTTTGGAATCACTCCAAACCGCTATAATCCGGGGAATTCCATTGTTCATAGGTTAATTCCCCAAACTCTAAGCTGTATCAAGTTTACATTTTGTTCGCATACTGTTCGTATTTCTATTTGAGGATACCACTTTCTGGAGATCGGAGTAAACCTCCATTTTGGTTCATTTTGACGATAAAATAAAACCTTCGCTCTCATTTCCTATGCCTTTTGGCATAATTGTTTCATATCTCTTTACCTAATGGTATATATACGTTATAGTACTGTTTAATTAATGAACTTCCGTATAAGTCCTTTGATTTTATAAGTTAAGATTTGGATTAAATATGCACGTTAACGGAGAGGACAGAAAGAACCTGAAGAAGCGAAGCGTTCGCCTTTATCCCCGAAATTCTACCTATGAAGATATACATTCAGGAAATTCGGGGATAACAGCGATCGGAAGGTTGTTCTGTCATCGAAGTGATCTGTGCAGCACGAGCTCTCTTAATTTATAATTTCAAGCACTTGTACGAATCGAAGGAGTTGGCATAAATTGTGGAGCACGCTTTTGGTCCTTATATGAAACAACTGCGCGAGCAACAAGGATACAGCATCAATCAGCTCGCCGAAGCAGCCGGAATAAGCAACTCACAGATTTCACGCATTGAGAATGGGGTACGGGGTGTGCCCAAACCTGCAACCATTCGCAAGATTGCAGATGCACTCTCGGTTCCCTATACAGAGATGATGAAGCAAGCCGGCTATATTGAACCAGGGAGTTCCACTGAACTTCAGGACGTACCGGAATGGGCTACATACAAAGACCGTCGTGATTTCAAAAAGATGCTGGAGGACGATGATGATCTGATGTTTGACGGCATTCCACTCGATGAAGATGACAAGAAACGAATCAAGGATGTGTTGACAGGTCTGTTCTGGGAAGCCAAACAGATGAACAAACGCAAGAAGACAGATAAATCGGACAAGCGCCCATGAGGCATGACGAACTGAATTTAATGAGGCAGCAGGTGAGATCATATGGATGACATCGTAACAAAGCTGATTCGAAAACACCGGACCAACTGCCCGTTCAGCATTGCCCGCGCGGTTGGAATACAGATTCGTTTCACCAATTTGGGGAAATCCACCAAAGGGCTGTACTTTCGCAAGCTCCGGCGCAGGTTTATCGTCATACACAATGATTTGCCGCCGGAATGGCAGCGGTTCGTGTGCGCCCATGAGCTTGGCCATGATCGGCTTCACAAAGGAATCAATCGTTTCTTTCTGGAGGAGCACTCCTATTTTGCACCAGGCAAGCTGGAAAGACAGGCCAATCGTTTTGCCATTCAGTTGTTAACGTCCGGAGTGATGCCTGAACCGGATGAATCTCTGGAGAAATTCTGTTTACGTACCGGACTGCCGCGTGAAGCGCAGCATTTTTTTTACACCATTTAAGAACATATGTTCTTTCGCAGGATTATTTTTTCTCTATTTTCCATTAGCAGAATCACATGTCACTTTCAGGTTACTTATTTTTACGTAAATCGCGAGATTTCCTAATAATAGTCTGTTAAAATACTATTTGAGCTGTGTAAACGCTCAAGTAGATTATTATTTTGGGAGGTTTCGGATTCATATGAAAATCTGGAAAAATTATGTTTCACTTCTGCTAACGGTCTGTTTGCTGTTTGGCAGTGTAGGTATTGCCGCGGCTGCAACGGACACCACTCCGGGCACAGGCAAACACATTACCATTCTACATACGAATGATACGCATGCCCGTGCAGTTGAATCTTCACCTGCTATGGGTTTTGCCAAAGTAGCTGGAATCGCTGACAAATATCGTAGCGAAAACCCGAACACGCTCTTGCTCGATGCTGGAGATGCTGTGCATGGTACAACATTTGCCACTCTTGTGAATGGTGAGAGCATCGTGAAAGTCATGAATGAAATGGGATACCAAGCCATCGTACCGGGTAACCACGAATTCAACTATGGTTCGGATCGCCTGATCGAACTGGCAGACATGATGAACTTCCCAATGCTGAGTGCCAACGTGAAGAAAAAAGACGGAACACGTCTCTTCGATCCTTATCTCATTAAGGAAGTCGATGGCGTGAAGATTGGTATCATCGCTTTGACTACACCGGAAACG
Source organism: Paenibacillus sp. FSL H8-0079 (assembly GCF_037991315.1). Classification (NCBI taxonomy): domain Bacteria; kingdom Bacillati; phylum Bacillota; class Bacilli; order Caryophanales; family Paenibacillaceae; genus Paenibacillus; species Paenibacillus sp. FSL H8-0079. The sequence goes on along the minus strand of NZ_CP150300.1, from coordinate 1,394,945 downwards.
TTGTACAAAACGAATCCGAAAAACGTAGAAGGTCTTGATATTACAGATCCATCTGCGGAAGCTAAAGTTCTGGTGAACGAAATCCGCAGCAAAGTAGATGTTGTTGTTGTTCTGGGACACCTTGGACAAGACGCGTCCAGCACCGATACTAGCTTTAAAGTCGTTAAAGAAGTTCCTGGCATCGACGTATTCATCGATGGGCACAGTCACACAATACTGCAAGATGGCCTTGTATCCGATAACGGAACATTGATCGCAAGTGCAGGAGAATACACCAACTATGTAGGTGTCATCGATCTGTGGGTAGATGGTGGTAAAGTAACGAAGAAACAAGCAACATTGATTGATGAAACTGAAGCAAAAGACATCAAACCGAATGAGAAAGTTGCGACTCTCGTGAACTCCATTCAAAAAGAACAAGAGCCTATCTTGAAAGAAGAAGTAGCCAACACAGCTATTCTGCTGGATGGTAAACGTGAACAGGTACGTGCAGGTGAAACCAACCTGGGTGACCTGCTTGCAGATGCAATTCGTGATATCAGCAACGCAGATATCGCACTGACTAACGGTGGTGGTATCCGTGCTTCCATTGAAAAAGGTATCGTAACCAAAGGTGATATCATCACAGTGCTTCCTTTTGGTAACCAAGTTGTAACGCTTGAAGTGAAAGGGTCCGATATTCTGGCAGCCCTTGAAGTCGGTGTAGCTTCCTATCCGGAACCAAGCGGTGGATTCCCGCAAGTATCTGGAATCAAGTTCAAAATCGATACTTCCGCTGCTGAAGGTAGCCGTGTACATTCCGTAATCGTTGGCGATAAAGCCCTTGATCCGGAAGCAACATACACGCTGGCAACCAATGATTTCACTGCTGTTGGCGGTGACGAATACACCATGTTCACCAAATATGCTACAACAGGTATGTACGGCGCATTGGATGAAGCGTTGATCAACTACATGCAAAAGCTTGGCGCTGTAGACATCAAAACAGATGGTCGGATCAGTGAAGCGAAGAAACCTGCAGTAGAGCCGGAAACTCCTGCAACCGAAACACCAGCTCCAACTACGCCAAAACCAGAAACACCAAAACCGGAAAAACCAGTTAAACCAACATCAAGCAAACCAGCTCCAGCCAAACTGCATGTTGTGAAATCCGGAGATTCCCTGTACTCCATCTCCAAACAATACGGCACAACTTGGCAGGCATTGCAAAAGCTGAACAATATCAAAAATCCACACTGGATTTATCCAGGTCAACAACTGAAATTGCCTGCAGCTTCTTAAGTTCAATACAGAGCAGCAGCATAATGGATCCATCTTGTCATAACAAAAAGGGTGTCCCTCAGGCCAGATTACTGGTTAAGGGGACACCCTTTTGTATGTTATTCTTACACGGCAATCCACATCAGGTACATGAATATTCCATGTGGACATATCCTGCTGATCTTGGCAATCATCTGAGAAAAAAATAAATCCCAGTGAGGGCTTCATGGACCAACTTTATCACGCGCCTTCGACAACGAACTATATAAAATTCTCTGGAATCACCGTGTTCATGCGGTTATTGTACATTTAATTTCGACATCTCTGTCTTCTCAAAATTGCATACTTGCACATAAATCTGCCCGAGTACGATCATCCACATACCCTTAATTTTAAAATCATTTGTATACTGAATACAACTATCCAAATTTAGTTATTTCGTATGATTTTACTCATAAAATCCTACCCATTTGTATGCCTATAGCCCTCTTTTTCATGCTCTCATTGGAATTTCAGCAATCAAAATCAGCTACCGCATCATATTCGGTACTATTATATGAACTCATACAATTAGCGAATCTCTAAATCTAGGAAGTAAGCTGTTCCTTCACATAAAGCACAGCCTCCTGTGCAGTCAACCCGATTCGTTTCAATTCACCCAATGCCGCAAGCGCGTGTGATCCCAATTCAACCTGTCCTTCAGCTGCACCTCTGCCAATGACGATCTGCACAGGCAATCCGATTAGCTCGGCATCCTTGAATTTCACACCCGGACGTTCATCCCGGTCATCGACCAGTACAGTGTAACCGCCATCGACTAATTGTTGTTCCAGTTCGAGGGTAAGCTGACGTTGCTGCTCATCCTTCCAGCTCACTGTAATCAGATGCACATCATATGGCGCAACAGCGGCCGGCCAGCGAATGCCTTCATCTCCTGCATATTGTTCAGCTATCGCGGCCATCAGGCGGGATACGCCAATTCCGTAACATCCCATGACCGGCGCGCACTGGCGACCATTGCGATCCAGGAATGAAGCACCCATGGCATCACTGTATTTCGTTCCCAATTTGAAAATATGTCCAACCTCAATACCTTTGGTAAACACAAGCGGCGATGCACACGTTGGGCAAGCATCCCCTTCGGCAGCAAAACGAATGCGCTCTACTCGCTCCAATGCAAAATCAATGCCTGGGCGTACGCCAGAAACATGCATATCCACTTCATTGGCTCCTGTAATTGCGCTCTTCATCCCTGCCACGTCAGCGTCCACCACCATCGGCAGATTCAGTCCAATCGGACCCAGAAAACCTACCTTCAGACTCGGATGTGCCGCAATGGCTGCATCGTCTGCAAGGATCAGTTCCTTTGCACCCAACACCTGCTTCAATGCGATGTCATTCAGTTCATGATCTCCACGTACAAGGGCAGCGATGAGCTCACCATCTGCCACATAAAGCAACGTTTTGATCATATGTTCAGCACCTTCGCCCACAAAGGAACTTAACTCTGCAATCGTACGAACACCAGGTGTCGAAATTCGTACTACGCTTTCCACTCCTGGTTGCTCTTCCAGTTGAAACGCAGAGTCTGCGTTCACAGAAACAGCCGAAACTTCAGAGCTTCCTTCTTTTTTCCCAATATCTACGGAAGTCTGATAATCAGCTTTCTCCAGATTTGCAGCATATCCACAATGTTTGCAGGTTACAATCGTGTCCTCACCCACGTCAGCAAGAGCCATGAACTCATGCGTTTCCCCTTGACCGCCAATCGTTCCCGCGTCCGCCTCAACACGGATATAGTCGAGACCACAACGTTCCAGAATGCGGCTATACGCTGTGTTCATCGCCTGATACGTACGATCGAGCTCTTCCCAATCCGAAGCAAAAGAGTACGCATCCTTCATGATGAACTCACGACCGCGCAGCAATCCAAATCGAGGACGGCGCTCGTCCCGGAACTTGGTTCCAATCTGATATAGGGTGAATGGCAGCTTACGGTACGAACTCACCTCGTCCCGCGCTAACGCAGTTACGACTTCCTCATGTGTTGGTCCAAGAGCAAATTCCCGTGCATGACGATCCTTCAGACGCATCAATTCAGGACCATACTGTGTGTATCTTCCGGATTCTTCCCACAGCTCAGCAGGCTGCATAATCGGTAGCAACACTTCCTGACATCCGGCACGATCCATCTCTTCACGAACGATCCGTTCAACGTTCAACAATATGCGCCGTCCGAGGGGCAGGTAACTGTAGATCCCCGCCGCCAGTTGGCGAATCATACCGGAACGTAGTAACCAGCGATGTCCCGCTGCATCTGCCTCCGCTGGCGCTTCACGTAATGTTGGAACAAGCATTTCACTTTGACGCATCTGAACACACTCCTAATCTTCCTCATATTTATGATCTTGAGTATAAACAGCAAAAAGACACATCCGTCAAGGGACGAATGTGTCGTGGTACCACCCTTGTTTAACTGCAATTTATATCGTTCGCTCGCAATCTATGCGATCTGTGACATGCAGTCCTACAGGGCATAACGGGCCCTTCCGGCGGAGGTTGCAACCCTGGACGGGTATTCTCTTCCGCAGCTCGCGAGGTAGGAATTACGAAGCAGCCACAGGAACCTTGCACCACACTGTTCCCTCTCTGTTGAAGCTGACCAACACAATCATGTCCTCGTTATAACGCTGTTATCATTTTTGATCACATTAGTTCATTTACAAGAAATTGTCAACCATACCGAGTTAACATAAAGTACAATGAATTCCGTAACGATGGCTGACATGACAGCGCGTTCCCTGTAATATAGAGGAATAGAAATATACCCTTGGTATTAATCGATAAAGGAGCTTGTCCTATGCCATATATTATATATGATCTTGAATTCACAGTAAGCCGTAATACTCGCTATTCTTCTGAAATTATCGATATCGGCGCCGTCAAAGTTACGGAAAATGCGGATGGATTGACCGTTACAGATACATTCCATACGTATGTTCGTCCTTCCAACAAGTCCGTTCTGTCCACCGACACGATTCAGTTTACAGGTATCACGCAGAAAGATATTGATGCAGCACCTCTTTTTCCGGCAGCACTGAATCAATTCATCGCCTGGATGGGAACCGAATCCTATTACATGTGTTCCTGGGGACCCGACGACCGCAGCAAATTAATCTCTCATTGTCGTACCCATGAGCTCGATGTAGCCTGGATCACCAATCATAACGATCTCCAGCAGCAATGGTCCCGCACCGTTCGCAAAGAAGGCAAGTTCCGTCAACTCGGACTCGCGCAGGCTCTTGAAATCTGTGGCATCGAATTCGATGGTACCCAGCACCGCGCATTGGATGATGCCATCAATACAGCCAAGGTGTTCATGCATCAATTTGACCGATTCACGCTGGAAAACAACTGTGCAGCGGATGATGAGGGCATTGCATCCAAGGTCGTCTATTCCAGCTCCACAGAAGATGAAGAGAAAGAATCACCTTTTGGCAATCTGGCGACCCTTTTCAAAACCAAAGAGTAGCCGTCTACAGCATGGAATTTATTGGATTTCTAGCTTCTGTGTTCTAGCATCCGTGTTTTTGATTCAGATTGCATGCAAATCTCAACTTCTATCGTACATTTGTTGCCAACAGTTCAGGCGTTCTTTCATCTTGATGCGGCAGATCTCAGGTTCAAGGATCTCCGCATCAGGTCCATATTTAGAAATCCATACGAGAAATTCCTCAACATCACTTAATATGGCTTCAAATAACAGGCTACCTTCTGGCTCTATGGTCAAGATGGGGCGTATAAAGAATTGCTCCTGCATCACACGCTCCACAGCATGGGGTGCAAATCGAATTTTGAACGCTGTCCACTCCGTACTTCCCTCGTATGCCCAAGGAATACGGAAGTGCGATTGGATCAGATAATCCTCTTTGCGAAACGTGCGTGGCAATATCCGTATCTTTTGCAGCCGGCTCACCTGAAATATTCGAAGTTTCTCCGACAGGTGACAATACGCTAACAGCTCAAATCTGTATTCACGAGGGATAAGACAGTAAGGATCTATACGTACGATCCCTTTTTTACCTTGAGACAGATACTCCCCTTCAATGGTGTTCTGTGAAATGCCAGCCTGAAGCAAAGTAATCAGGGATTGATTCTGTAGATCGTTGCTCTCATTTTGCCATGCAGGCAACCCCATTCTAAACAACCCACTAATCTGCTCCGACCATTCCACTCGTTCTGTTTTGTTTTTCTGACTCGAAGCAACCACTTTCTCATAAGCGCTCTCAAAAGCAGGTTTCAGCAAAGGACGAATGTTCTCCATAACTTCAGCAAGATGCATGAAAGCTTGGGCTTCTTCATCAGACCAATTTAGCGGATACATGGCAAAATGGCTGATGAACATGTACCCTTGCCCGTGTCCCATATTGGCGATTGGGATATGCATTGCACTGAGGGCCTCCATATCGCGGTATATCGTCCTTTCCGTCGTCTCGCATCGCTGGGCGAGCTCACGTGCCAAAATACCAGGCTTGGCCTGCACCAGCGTTATAATGCGCATTAATCGGATTAGTCGGTCTGTCATTTTGCCGGACCCTCCACGATGTTGTTTCAATAAATTTGATACAACTCCATCCATTGTTTAATATGATATTGATACATACATTCGACCTTCTCCTAAACTTCACCTTCAAAATATATGTAGACTCGTTCTCTCTATACCGTTACCATCTGAAATCAACCCTATTCGCCTAATATCTTTTTTTTACGATCATGATATCCGGTTGTAAACGTGATCTCATAGTGATAACGAAGCTTTTCAATGATCTCGGCTTCCGCGTAATAATCCAGATCCTGCTTCCTCGCAGCTTCAATTAACAGCGCATCGGCATGACGACGCAACATATTGCTTCCCTCTTGAACCCGGCCTCTTTCATAAGCGCGCAGGGCTTGTTTGATCAGCGGTACGGTTTCACTTAATTTGATCGTCTTCTCTACCTTTGGATCTTCCGGCTGTCGCAGCATGCCGAGATGACTGGTGTATTGAATATACAGCTGTTCTCTTCGTAACAATACGCGTTGACTTTGTTTCAACTTCCTTGTGCTCCAGTAGGCTGAACATACGGCTGCTTTTCCAGATACACGGGGTCCCATGACGAATTCAAGCAAAATTTGTTTGCTTTCCCCCTTGTACATATCGCCAAGCCTCAGTAACCAGCCAATATCCGTTTCTTTGGAACGACATCCATAAATGCCTTTTAGCTGTACTCCAAATTCCGGTTTGAGCAAAAGTTCCAAATCTCTTGATACAATTTTGGGTGCTATTTTCCTAAGTCTTTTGGCAGGGGCACCGTTACGCCACTCTACCATCATATATACGGGGTCGGCTCCCCCTGTCGGTATGGCCTCTTTATTCCACGAATAAGATACTTCAAAGACTGAGTTCACTGGTAGTCTCTCCCCCGATTTATATGTATTATCTTCTAAGTTATCAGGGTGAATGGACACTATATTGTCACGGAACGCATGTTCGTATTAAATTTTTCCAATATATTAGTTTTATACCCCTAAATCCGTCTCAATACGACAATAAACGACGAAAAAGCCTGGCGTTATGCCAAGCTTTTCAATCACTTCTCTATGACAAGGCCTAAATTAAACCGTAGGATGATCGATTCCCATTTTGTGTAAAAAATGTGTACCATCTGCTTCGGTTACCGGAGCATAGGTGACACTGTCAATGACCAGCTTCCGTCCCACTGGCTCTCCGTTAACAGTGATCATAATGGTTTTGGTTGATGTGTTCTGATCTGCTGTATACATATGTTTCTACTCCTTCATGTTCACGATCTTATATTCAATCGGATATATTAGTATCGTTCATTAAATTGCGTATTTGTGAATAGCATGCACCCGGAACTGAAGTAAAAGATCTGTAAGAACGGTCCGGTGTGCTTGCCTATCGTACTATTACCCCACAGTTTTATAAGCTAAACAGCTCTTACTATAAATAATTTTAAATATTTCGGGTAATAAAACGATATCATGTTGAACCCATCGTCCCGGTTTTGACGTATAATGTAAGAGCGTATTTCAACAATAGACGACGAATTCGGCGATCTATATTATTTACCGAAGAAAGAGGTGTTAACAATGCCAAAATCCATTCAGGGTTATTTCATTCGGGTGTTATTCACCACATGCATTCTATTTACCGTTTCAATAGCTTCCACAGTAAGTGCAGCCAGTGCCAATATTTTCACGGATATATACAGCGGATGGGAGCGAGTCTCCGAACTGCCCGGAGAAGTGAACGCTCTGCAGGAAAGCTATAAGCAAACGATGGAGCAACTAAATCAAACGTCCGCCCAGTTGGGACAAGCCCAGGCTAATGTCGAAGCATTCAAGACCCAGAACGAACAGCTACTGGCTCAGAACCAGAAACTTACTGAGATGGTAAGTAAATTGCAGGATGACCAGAATGCCAAAGCAGCTACCACCAAACGAATTCAGACGATGATCATCACTGTCGTTTCTCTCATATTAGGTTACTTTATTCTGATTCGTGTGATGCGCTGGGGAATGCGTCGCCGTTCGGGCCGAGTATAAAAGAACAGGAGCAACTGCATGAACATACACCTGAACAACGCTGAAGCAGGCGGAGCTGGACAAGTCGTCACATTCTCGCTGATTAAAGATGACCGCCTTCATATTTTGCATCCGCAGCAAATTGTGGCCTTCCGCGGTCCAAGTGGTAGTCGCAATGATAAATTCATGAATATCACGGGCATATATCGCAAAAAAAAGCTGATTAAATCCGAAATTACCGGACCTTGCCAATTTGTGGCCGCCCTGCCTCCCGGATTCACCATGAAAGAAGTAGAGCTCACGGAGGACAGTGACCTGCTCTATGACTTCCGCCACCTCTTCTTCTACTCTGATGGTGTAACCATGCATACCAAAATTCAGAAAATTAAAAATATGCTCATCACCCGTGATGCAGTGAAAATGAAATTTTCCGGCAAAGGCAAAATCGGATTGCTAACCCAAGGTCAGGTCTGCCAGCAGGAACTGCATCCGACTGCCCCGCTTTATGTAGATGCTGGCAGCATTATTGCCTATCCCGAAAATGCACATCTGGAACTAACCGTTTATGGTAACAACCTTGCCAGTCAGCATATGAACTATCATTGGAAGATGACGGGACATGGCTCAGTACTCTTTCAGGCAGGGCGTGAGAATCACCGCTTGGAACAGGATCTCAACGATGAGGGACTGTTCAAACGAATTCTGAAAGAAGTTATTCCTTTCGGTAATGTACTTATCAAATAAGCTGTTACATGATGGGGCAGTGTGACCAGCTGCCACTATGCTCAGGTGGGGTGGTCACCACGCGGTTTCATGTTATAATGGTTCAGACAATTGAAGAAGAAAATCCATGCCTACGGCATGGGAGAGGTTCGCGAACTCCCTCTATAAGACTTGACCATCTGATGGTCAGTATAAGTCTTGCGTACACGTTGCTTAACGGAATGTACGTAAAAAACTAAGGACACTTACTCATGCCTGCTTTTTTTGAAGCGGTTATCGAGAAGGTGTGTTTTTTGATGGATGCCAGTTCATGAACTTCTCTGTTCTTCCGACACTCTATGCATACGTGCATGGTTTGATCTCAAGAAGATGGAGAGGTTTTTTTATGTTGAACGAAGAAAAAGCAGTCGTTGTATTCAGCGGCGGTCAGGATAGTACCACGTGTCTGTTCTGGGCCAAGCAACAGTTTGCCGAAGTCGAGGTCGTTACGTTTGATTATGGTCAGCGTCACAAGTTGGAGATTGAATGCGCAGCGGATATCGCACGTGATCTGGGCGTACAGCAAACGGTACTGGATATGAGCCTGTTAAACCAGCTTGCACCCAATGCACTCACTCGCACAGATGTGGAGATTACCCATGAAGAAGGCGAACTGCCGAGTACCTTTGTGGATGGACGGAATCTGCTGTTCCTCAGTTTTGCAGCCATTATGGCAAAGCAAAAAGGAGCACGCCACCTGGTTACAGGTGTATGTGAGACGGATTTCAGCGGATATCCGGATTGCCGGGATTCATTTGTGAAATCGATGAATGTGACCCTTAACCTGTCGATGGACTATCCATTTGTCATTCATACCCCGCTCATGTGGCTGGATAAAGCCCAAACGTGGAAGATGGCCGATGATCTCGGTGCCTTTGATTATGTGCGCGAGCGTACCTTAACCTGCTATAACGGCGTGATCGGCGATGGATGCGGAGAATGCCCTGCTTGCAAACTGCGCAAAGCCGGACTGGATCGCTATGTGCAACAGCGTACTGCTGCTGAATCTGCGGGAGCGGATGTGCGATGAGAGAACCCGGAACGTTCCGTATTGTAGAGCATTTGCAACGCATCGGAGAAGATATTCTGCCCACCCAGCTGCGCTATCACCGCAAACGTGTGCTCGTCAGCAAAGAGTTTACTTTTGACGCGGCACATCATCTACATTGTTATGAAGGCAAGTGCAAGAACTTGCACGGTCATACGTATAAAGTTATTTTTGGCATCAGCGGTTATCCGGGTGAAACCGGGCTGACGGTTGATTTTGGACATATCAAGGATATATGGAAAACTCAGATTGAGGGATATCTGGATCATCAGTACCTCAACGAGACACTTCCTTTAATGAATACAACGGCTGAAAATATGGTCGTTTGGCTGTTCGAACAGATGGAACATGCGCTCCAGACGGAGCCTTATGCCGGGCTGACCGATGGTGGGCGGACGGAGTTTGTCCTACTCTTCGAGACACCAACCAGTTACGCGGAAGCGAGACGGGAGTGGATGATCGATGAGTAGTGTGACACAACAGGTGAATGAGACGGGAGCTCGCAAAGAAGCTCGTATTCCCGTGATGGAGATTTTTGGACCGACAGTTCAGGGCGAAGGCATGGTTATCGGGCAAAAAACGATGTTTGTTCGTACCGCGGGCTGCGATTATCGCTGCTCCTGGTGCGACTCGGCCTTTACCTGGGACGGCAGCGGCAAGGACCAGATTCGAATGATTACGCCAGAGGATGTATGGGAAGAATTGCGCCGCGTTGGCGGCACCCGTTTCTCCCATGTCACCATCTCCGGCGGTAATCCCGCCCTGCTCGCTTCGCTGGGCGGATTGGTTGCCCTGCTGCGGGAGAACGGCATCCGCACTGCGGTGGAGACACAGGGCTCCCGCTGGCAGCCTTGGCTGGCGAACATTGACGAAGTCACCGTCTCGCCCAAGCCACCAAGCTCCGGCATGGACACCGATTGGGCCGTGCTGGATGATCTGATCGAACGGCTGGCCGCTGGATCGGTAGAACGAAGTCACAGTCTGAAGATCGTGATCTTCGATGAGACAGACCTGGACTACGCCCGTCGTGTACATGCACGGTATCCGGGCACGGATTTATTTTTACAAACCGGGAACCCGGATGTGACTTCCGCTGATACGCCAGATCTGGCGTCCTCGCTGCTTGCTCGTTATGAGTGGCTGATCGACCAAGTCAGTGCCTCCGATGACCTGAATGATGTTCGTGTGCTTCCACAGCTTCATACGCTGGTATGGGGCAACAAACGCGGCGTTTGATGGGTGGAATGGGCGGCATGATGTAAGGATGAGGACAACACGTCCTTAGAAAATAAAAGAATTCAACAGGCAAAAAAATTGCCTATTCATATATACCGCGAGGCTTTGGCTTTGACGGAAACAAGGAGCGTTTACGAACCGATGAGACAACCTGAAGAGATGCAAGATGTGACGTTGCTGGGCAACCAGAACGTTAAATATACGTTTGAATATGATCCGGGAATCTTGGAGAACTTTGATAACAAGCATCCGTACCGCGATTATTTTGTAAAATTCAACTGTCCGGAGTTCACTAGCCTGTGCCCGATTACGGGTCAGCCGGACTTTGCGACGATCTATATCAGCTACATTCCTGATGTGAAAATGGTGGAGAGCAAATCGCTCAAGCTGTACTTGTTCAGCTTCCGCAACCATGGTGATTTCCACGAGGATTGTGTGAATATCATCATGAACGACCTGATCAAGCTGATGGACCCGCGCTTCATTGAAGTATGGGGCAAATTCACACCGCGCGGCGGCATCTCCATTGACCCTTATACGAACTATGGTAAGCCGGGAACGAAATACGAACAGATGGCCGACCACCGCATGATGAATCATGATATGTACCCGGAGACGATTGATAATCGTTAAACTGGCGGGTAAATCAACTCTGCTATAATAAATTATAGGACACAGAAAAGCCGAACTCTTCAAAATCTGAAGAAGTCCGGCTTTTTCTTTGTTTAGTTTAAACCCGTAGAACCTCAATCTCTCGATACAATGGGATCGCATTGAAACTCAAGTAGATTGATCTTCCTTTAGTTCTTTGACTTTTTTAATGTAATGTCGCAACATCAGCACACCAATCGATTGAAAAATGATAAATATGACGATAGCAACAGATGGAGATTTCGGTGCAACATAGATAGCCTGAAACGTTATTACAGCCATATACAAAATAGTCATCACTAACTCACGTTTGGCGGATTCATAAGGTGATAAGGATTTCACATCCATTCCTCCTCTATCCTTATTACACATAAATATGAGTCTTCTTACAGTAGATGCTAAAGTAATATGTTTGTTTTGTAAATGTAATGCTATAAATAACCACCTCAGAAATAGAGTTGCATTCAACAACGTTTTCCCTTGTTCCCCTTGTCGGTCCAATCAATCTATCCTATTATGTAACAATATGCTTACACGCATATATTACAACATCAGGCGCTGATCCCTCGTGACCGCGACCAAAGGAGAATTGTACATGTCTACTCAATCCACATTAACCAAGGACGCCGCAGCGCGTTCGAAAGCCCCACCCGGATCGGATGCCCAAAGCACTGTTTACCGGATACTTATTGCCATCAGTCTGGTTCATCTCTTCAATGATTCGATCCAGTCAGTTATTCCAGCCATTTTTCCGATTCTAAAAGATTCCATGCACCTCACGTATACTCAGATCGGATGGATCTCATTTGCTATTAACTTTACCGCATCCATTATGCAGCCTGTCGTAGGCTGGTTTGCAGATAAAAAACCGACGCCATCCATTCTGCCCATAGGCATGGGTTTTACATTTACCGGCATGTTGCTGTTGGCCTTCGCTGACAGTTATATGGCTGTGCTCATCTCCGTTATTTTTGTGGGTCTGGGTTCCGCAGCTTTCCATCCAGAAGGTTCACGGGTATCGCATATGGCTGCTGGTCAGCGCCGTGGGCTGGCACAATCCATCTTTCAGGTCGGAGGTAACGCCGGACAATCCCTTGCCCCATTGCTTACACGCTGGATCTTTATCCCGTTTGGACTGTTCGGTGCCATTGGATTTACAGGCATTGCTGCCATGGGGATTGCAGTTCAGATCTACATAGCCCGTTGGTATGGACGCATGCTGCAATCGGGAGGATACCTGCGTAGACAGGCTGCTGCCCGTCGTGCACCCAATCCTGCTTTACGTAAAAAGATTACTGCCGCCATTACACTATTGATCTTGCTCGTCTTTGTTCGTTCCTGGTATATCGCTTCCATCGGCAGCTTCTATGCGTTTAATCTGAAAGATACCTTTGGATTGTCCACAGAGGACGCGCAGATCTATATCTTCTTGTTCCTGGCTGCCGGAGCACTGGGTACGTTCTTCGGAGGCCCCTTGGCGGATCGATTCGGCAAACGTAACCTGATCTTCCTGTCCATGGCCGGAGCTGCTCCTCTGGCGCTGATGTTGCCTTATGCGAACCTGTTCTGGACAGGCGTACTGCTAACCATTATTGGTTTTATCATGTTATCCAGCTTTTCGGTTACGGTTGTATACGCCCAAATGCTGATTCCAGGCAAAATCGGAACGGTCTCGGGCCTGATCACAGGTCTGGCATTTGGTATGGGAGGTCTGGGCGCACTTGTTCTGGGTAACTGGATTGATGTCTTCGGTGTATCACCGGTGATGCAGATGTGCAGCTTCCTGCCCCTGCTCGGGATCTTCACGTTCCTGCTTCCATCCGATAAATTACTGAATATCTGGGCGAAAGAAAATGGTAGTGAAGAGTAACCTACATTTGTAGTAAATAAACAGTCTAACCACAACAAAAGGGTTCCCTCCAACTCTGTATTTACAGAGCGGCAGGAACCCTTTTGTTATATTTGTTTTTCTCGAATTCAGCTTAAAGCAGTTTTATTCCACGTCACACAGGACAACGCTGCTGCCATGAGCTGTAATCAATTCCTTCACATCTTCAAATTCAAGGAATACCGTCGCCGTATTTTCCATGGGATGAATTCCGATTTTCTGACCGACTAGATCCTTGTCAAAGACGACGGTTACGTTCTTCTGAATATTATTGAGAACCCCCATAGGGTTAACATGCCCTTTTTCCAATCCGAGGAACTCCAACAAATCCTTTTCACTCGCAAAACTGAGTTTACGGCTAGGTATCTTTTCGCTTAAACTTCTCAAATCAACAGACTTCGTTCCAGCAATCGTTACCAGATAATAGTTGCGCTTCTTGTCATCACGTAGAAATAGGTTTTTAACGATATGTTCTGTATGTGGAATTTGATAAGAGAATATTTCCTCCATCGTATATACTGCGGGATGTTCTATACTCTCGTAAACGATATTGTTGCGATCCAAAAGATCATAGAAACCTTGTTTGTTTAACATGTAAAATTCATCTCTTTCAATTAAGTATTCTGCTATAACCTTATTTCAAACGCTGAAGGATCAGCCGTTTTTTGTACAGCATTTTACCTGCTTCGGCTACATCACGGATCGTATTTTTGTTGCTCACTGAACCAAACACCATGCCGGCAATCGGCACGAGTTGGAACAGTTTCTTCCAACCAAAGGATTCGCTGTAGGAGTTAAAAACCTCCCGCCACCCCTGCATCTGCGATACCACTTCAATAGGCTTGTCCGGATCGTCGTAAGCGGCCAGTTCTTCAATAATCGCCTTCTTGCCTACAATATCGGCGGAAGAGAACTGCAGACATTTGACAATAAAGATACGCTCCAGCGGTTCATCGGGATCATAGCCGTAACATAGTGCCATCTCCTGTAGTACCTTCAAGGAAAGCCCCATCACCACGGGAATATCTGCTGCAATGGTTACAATGCCACCAAACCCTGTAGCTGCTCCTTGAGCCGCGGCAAACTTCGTTCGACTCTCGGTAATGTTATCGGCTACCTGGTCCAGCACCTGAAGTGGCAGATTTTCTACACTATGAATCTTGGCTGTCCCCTCAGCTTCAGCATCCTGTTCCAGACGATCGGTCGTATCCGACATGGAATAACCGGATTTCTCGGCTTCCTCTTGCAACAGCTTGGCTACTTTTTTCTTCTGTACGAGGAACTTGCCCCCGTTCTGTACATACTGACCGACGTCATTCAGGGAATCTCCGATCTTCTGTTTCAGCGCTTTAGGCATCACTTTATCCAACATCGCAAAGGGCAGACGCCCGATTTTATCCCATATAAACAAGTCCTTCTGTTGTTTTTCCCATTTCAAAATCTGTTCAAGTTCGTGGTCCAATGTTTCGCGTGAATCCATATGTGATCCTCCTAATAGGTTGTGTATCGTAATCCGTATCTTTCTCATACGCAAAAATCATCGTTGTGGTTGCTTTGTTTTATATCCAAGACATCAATATGTAGACCACTATTCCTTATCGTTCACATACAGAAGAGCCCTTAATCAGCATCACTCGCTAACTAAGGGCTCTTGGATATAAGGTTTCACTACATCTTATTTTGCTTCTGCTGCTGCTTTTCCATCTGGAACTGGAACACCGAAATCAGGTGTGCCATCTTCACGCCAATGAATCACTTGAGCACGGGCGTGACGGTTCGGATCATACAAGGGATCACCCTCGATGTCTTTGTAATTGCGCGCATGATAAATCAGAATATCGGTCTTGCCATCCGGTGACACCGTAAAGCTGTTATGGCCCGGACCGTATTGGCCGTTCGCTTCACAAGTCTGGAACACCGGCTCCGGTGATTTTACCCAACTCGCCGGATCAAGCAAGTCGGCATTTTCATCTGCGGTGAGCAGACCCATACAATAGTTGTAATCGGTCGCACTGGCCGAGTAGCCGATAAACAATCGCCCATTTCGGTGCATCACGGCTGCTCCTTCATTAACCTTAAAGCCGATGATTTCCCAATCGTACTCTGGCGTTGAGATCATGACCTGTTCGCCGCGTAGCGTCCATGGGTTTTCCATTTCGGCAATGTACAGGTTGGAGTTGCCCACAATATCAGGATCTTTCTGCGCCCAGACCAGATAGCGGATACCCTTATGCTCAAAGGTCGTTGCATCTAGCGCGAATGATTCCCACCGGGTGTAAATCTGTCCTTTCTCTACCCACTCCCCTTCGAGTGGATTGGCAGAATCGTTCTCCAGAACATACATCCGATGATCGAACAGGCCTTCGTTAGTCTCACTGGTGTGAGCCGCAGCGTAATGTATGTACCATTTGCCATCGATAAAATGAATTTCCGGTGCCCAGATGTTGGCACTCATCGGCCCAGTATCACGCTTGGTCCAAGCCGTTACCGGCTCAGCATCTCTCAACGCTTCCAACGTCTCTGCTCGCCGAATCTCAATTCGATCGAAGGCAGGTACGGATGCGGAAAAGTAATAGTAACCGTCCGTATGACGGTACACCCACGGATCAGCGCGCTGCTCCAGGATGGGATTAGTAAATGTAATGGAATCAGTCATGGGAATGCTCCCCTTTCAAATGTTGTTTGGCTCGTAGTTAGGGATGTAACCCCATTGCGAAAAAAGCGAAAACCTTTTCGGGTGGTGCACAGCGGGCGTTCGGGGGTGGTAGGGCCTTGGGGCTCTCTTGTCCTCCGATTTCTTTTTTCACCGCTCCTGGCGGTTGAAATCGGATGCCAAACTCGCTCCTGCGGCTCCTTCCTCCCCCTCACTGCTTGTGCACCCTTAGAGCGGTAGCTCGCTCTTAAAATGCTCGCTGGATTACAACCTTACTTCGAGCCTTTTTATTGGCTCGGTCTTATGGGGTTGACCGCTTCGCAGGGTCAACTCTCCCCACGTAATGCTGTGCTGGCTACCGAGCTATAGGCAGCTTTAGGTACACAGCGGACGTTCGGTGGTGGTAGGGCCTTGGCGCTCTCTTGTCCTCCGATTTCTTTTTCCCACCGCTCTTGGCGGTTGAAATCGGATGCCAAACTCGCTCCTGCGGCTCCTTCCGCCCCCTCACTACTTGTGCACTCTTAGAGCGGCAGCTCGCTCCTTACTCCTCAGCTGCGCTAATCTGCTTGCCCCAGACCGCGATACCGCGGTCATCGAGGCCTGTTACTACGAGCGCAGATTGGCTTCGCTCCCAGTCCCAGGACGGGAGCAGCTTTAGCTCTTCCGTGGAAGCTCCGCCCCATGGGCTTTCTTTCCACTTCAGTGTCAATGTTTGTTTACCGTCAAATGTCCAGGTTCCTGAACCGTTTTCGCTTTTAATTTTACCGTTGCCCGTTAGGGTATATGGCACAGCCTGAATCTGTCCATCCACGGACGGATCAAGCGCCATGCCTTCCCATTCCCCGGCAATCATGGACTTCGGAATATCTTGTACTATCTCACCGGCGTAACGCTCAGGTGAAACCACAGGCCATCCGTCCTTGGTCCATAACATTTTGCGTACATGCAGATATGGCCAGTTTTTATCCGTCTCACCCCGTGCATGATGCACGATGTAATAATTATCTCCGTCCTTCAGAACGGAGTTATGTCCGGGCGCAACCCAGCCTTCACCTTCTGTGAAGCGATAACCGCCGAGAATTTTGGTGCCAATCTCATATTGTGGCAGATGCTCCGTATCCAGCATGTTATTGCCGTTTATGTCCGTATACGGTCCTGTGATTGAATCAGCACGCGCAACCCGCACGTTATAGTCCTCGAATAAGGAATCATAGGAGACGAATAGATAATACTTTTTGAACTCCGGGTTATACACAATGTATGGACCCTCGACTGCCCCTTCTTCCGTAGCACGATCCCGAGCGGCAATGCGGGTACCGTAGCCCTCGTCCTTGAATTTCCCCGTGTCCGGATCGAGTGGTGCAATATAGATACCGTCAAAAAATGAACCGTATACCATCCACGAATTGCCCTCGGCATCCACAATGGGATTGGCATCAATCGCATTCAATTTGTCTTGTTCATTGGCAGAAGTTTGCACAACCAGTCCTTCATCTGTCCAAGGGCCTTCGGGAGATGACGATGTCTGCAGACCAATAGCCGACTGAGTACTGCCAAAAGAAGAAGCCGAATAATACATCCGATAGGTATCGCCAGCCTGAATCACATCCGGTGCCCACAAATTGACTGCCCCTGTCCAATCCAGCGCTTCTTGCGGAATGCCCGGTAGAGCCTGACCTACCCACGTCCAGTGGATCAGATCATCCGATTTGCGTACCATGACGCCGGGTTTCGCTTCCCCTGCTACACGAACGTCTGTGGAATAGACGTAGTATCCCTGATCAGTTTTGATAATGGCCGGATCATGCGCATTGTTCACCGTCCAACGGGATTCATCATCCAGTACGGAAGTGTCATACAGCTGGGTATCTTGAGGAGCTTCAGGAAAGAGCGGACGGGGCACCGTTTCTCCCGCCCCTTCTCCAGTACAGCCAGTAGCCCCAGTAATCAACAACAGCAACATGGAAGCAACAACCCCTCTCTTCGAAAATGTCCACCCTCGGAATCTCTTCCGCTGATTCATCCCTTCACTCCCGAAATGGCAACCGATTCAATTATCTGTTTCTGGAAGATCAGGAAGATGATTAATACCGGTAACAGAGCCACAATCGATGCTGCCATAATAAGTGGATAATCCGTCTGGATTGCATACGTGGCATTGAAGTTCGCTATAACCAGCTGAAGCGTCTGCTTCTCCGGTGAATTCAGATAGATAATCGGTGCGAGATAATCGTTCCAGATCCCCATAAACCAGAGAATTAACTGTGCAGCAACGGCAGGTTTAATCAACGGGAATGTAATACTGGAATAGAGCCGGAAATAGGAACTTCCATCAATTTTGGCTGCTTCAATAATGGCATCTGGCACACTAAGCAGATATTGCCGGAGGAAGAAGATCATAATCACATTACCGAACAACCCCGGTACAATAAGCGGCAATAATGTATCTGTCCAGCCAAGCTTGGAGAACATCATGAACTGTGGAATCATGACTGTTGGATATGGAATCATCATGGAAGCAAGCAAAGCAAGAAACAGTTTGTTTTTATGCGGAAATCTCAATTTGGCAAAAGCAAACGCAGCGATACTGGATGTAAACGTACCGACGATCGTTACACTCACCGCGACAATGAGGCTGTTTTTGATCCCGCTTAGCAGCGGCCCTGCTTCCCAGATTTCCTTATACTTTCCAAATTGAAATACTTCAGGTATCCACACTGGTGGAAGCGCGAATACATCCTGCTTCTCCTTCAATGAAGTGGATAGCATCCAGATCAGTGGTGCAACCATCGCAATAGCACCAATCGCAAGTACGATAAAAATGATCGTGTTCGTTAAATTCCTTTTTTGACTGTAAGACATCTCCGATTCACTCCTTCCCTTGACAATTAATCCCCATCATAGGCTGATTTTTCGTTCATTTTGAATTGCACCAAGGTAATGACAAAAATGAAAATACCAAGAATCATAGCCATGGCTGACGCATAACCCATCTGAAGGTTACTGAAGGCTTTCTGCCAGATGTAGAAGACAATCGAAGCCGATGAATATTCAGGACCACCTGTAGGCGTCATAATGTTCATCTCGGTAAAGATCTGGGAACCGCCAATGATATTCGTAACGACGAGGAAAAAGGTAACAGGCTTCACCATCGGCCAGGTGATATTGCGGAAAATCTGGAACCCATTGGCTCCATCCAGTTCAGCCGCCTCATAATATGTACGTGATACACTTTGCAGCGCTGCCAGGTACAATAACATGGTGTATCCCAAACCTTTCCAGACCGTCATAATAATCAGTGCTGGTTTGACTGTGTCTTTATTCGCGAGCCAGTTGGGACCCTCAATGCCAAACAGACCGAGGAACTGGTTCACCAGACCGTAATCCCCGTTATACGCCCAGTTCCACATGATGGACACTGCAGCCAGAGAGGAGATGACCGGAATATAGTAAATTACGCGGAAGGTCGTAGTCCCGGGAATTTTACGATTCAAACCCATAGCCAGCAACAATGCCAGC
Source organism: Paenibacillus sp. FSL H8-0079 (assembly GCF_037991315.1). Lineage (NCBI taxonomy): Bacteria > Bacillati > Bacillota > Bacilli > Caryophanales > Paenibacillaceae > Paenibacillus > Paenibacillus sp. FSL H8-0079. The sequence continues at coordinate 1,375,340 of NZ_CP150300.1, read as the reverse complement.
AAAAGGCCAATCGGGATCCCCAGCATCAGGAAGAATGTATTAAACATCGCTTTGTAAAATAAGTCATCCGTGAGCAAGTCCTTGAAGTTGGCCAATCCGATAAAGTTCATCTGTCCCAGTCCATCCCAGTCGGTAAAGGAACCATAGAGGGAGTAGAGGAATGGAAACATGACAAAGATCAGCAACCCAAGGATCGGAGGTAAAATAAACAGATATCCGTACAGCATCTCTTTGCGATACAAACTCGATTTCGTAATCACGGCGTTCACCCCTGTTTCTAGTATCAGCATGTGGCATTCTTCGATTGAACCTTGCCGATCAACGAATGCCACATGCCCGTATGGAATCCCATAAGTTCCAATACGAATGATGCCAGCAGCATGATTGCAGGCTGCCGGCATCACCCTTTCCTATCTACTATTTCTGAGATTTCTGTTCCTGTTCAACCGCTTTGTCGAGCAACTTCTGCATTTTTGGCTGTTGCTGCTTCACATAATCTGCGGCTGTAATCTTGCCATCCAATACCGGCTGGATGTCTGTGAAGAAGAGGTCATACCACTCCGCATTGTACGTGTAGTTACCTGGCAAAGAACGTCCGTAATCCTCTACGATATCAATAAACTCCTGCTTGTTGGATGGTTTCGTGGATGTATCTTTAGCCCACTCGTCTGCCATATCAAGCAGATTCGGAATCTGTACCTTGGCATCTACCAGTAGCTGCATACTTTCTTTCGAAGCGGTTAGGTAGTTCACCAATGCTGCCGCTTCTTCCGGATGTTTCGATTTCGCAGATACTCCGATTCCCAGGGAGCCAATCCACGTAGCCGACTTGCCAGTCGATCCCGCAGGGAAAGGTAGCAAATCATACTCGAAAGGCAATGTCTCGAATGTACTCATATCCCAAGGACCTACAGGGAAGAAGGCCATTTCGCCTTTCATCCAGCGTTGGTAGGTATCCAATGTTTGCGCTTCCTCAATGGAAGGTGTAATGTTGTATACATTCTGCATATCCGCGAAGAATTGCAGAGCTTCTGCAAATTTCGGATCATCAATTGTCACCTTCGTTTTGCTCTCATCCAGCCAGTCCCCACCATTGCTCCATACAAAGGATTGCAGTGCCCACTGTACGTTAAAGCCTGTACCGAATACATCCGGTTTACCGTCCCCGTTGGTATCCTTGGTCGCTTGCTGATTCACCTTAACGAACTCTTCCCATGTATATGGTTTATCCTTGTCAGGGAATGGAATGCCTTCTTTTTCAAACAAAGTCTTGTTGTAGCCTAGTGCAAATGGCCCGAGGTCCTTCGGCATGCCGTAGAGATCACCCTGACCTGCCATCTTGCCATCATAACGGTATAGATCCACTCCATATTTCCAGATGTTATTCAAATCAACATCCGCATTATTTTCAATGTAAGGTGTAAGATTCATGAGAACATTGCTGTTCGCATAGGCCTTAATATCGCCTGGATTAAAATAAAATACGTCAGGCAAGCTGTTGCCTGTAATTGCCGCTCTTAGCTTGGTTGCGTATTGATCTGCAGCCGTTACAATAATTTTTACTTTCACACCCGGATGATCTTCTTCGAATTTCTTGACCACCGCCTGATATGCTTTCTGCTCATCTGTGCCCCCGCGGAACATAAACGTTAACTCTTTGTCCCCACTCGCACCGCTGCTTCCTCCTCCGCAGCCCGCAAGTACCAGCGCACTTACCAGCATAAGAAGCATAAATGTGACCCAATTCTTTTTCTTTACCATCTGAACCCCTCCTGATCTGGATTTGTAACCGTATTCAATTGGATGAAATAGGATTTCTGTTGTTAAATTTAACAAATCCAGATCACTTTAGTCAATACTTTTATAAAACATTTTATATTTATCTAAAGTAAATCAATATTTCGGCCAACCATTAGCGTCCCACAGCAAGTCATTAATCAGCAATTTTGGATTGCCATTATCCTCTGCATCATAGGCGTGTCGTGCAATGACATTCCCGTTATATACGTCCTGACCACCTGGACCTTTCCATTTCACATTGCCTGTATCCAGTACCGTTCCGCCGCCATTTAGCATATTCACTCCGTTTTTATCCACATAAGGGCCTGTAATACTGGTCGAACGCCCATAGACCATCTTGTAGGTACTGTTTACCCCTTGGCAGCAAGAATCGATTGAAGCAAACAGGTAATAGTATCCGCCACGATATACAACACTTGGTCCTTCAATAGCACCCCCGTTATTCGGACGCGCAGCAATGGAAGTTATGCTTCCCGTCGGTTTCATCGTGTTTTTGTCCAGCTTGACAATCTTCAGACCGCTCCAGAAAGAACCAAAGGCCAGCCATGGATTGCCTGAAGCATCAATGACCAGATTCGGATCAATGGCATTATAATTATTGGCGGTCGTGGTCTGAAGTACTAACCCTTCGTCTTTCCACTGTCCCGCACCAATACTGTTCGCGGACGCAAGACCAATCGCAGACCGATTGGAACCAAAGGTGGAGATTGAATAATAGAGCCATACTTTTCCGTTGTACTGCTCTACGTCTGGTGCCCATACATCCAATCCGCTTTGTCCCGGAACCGCAGAAGCCCACCAGGATGGTTTACTTAAGAAGATCTGTGGAACACGATACCAGGACGATCCATTATCCGATTTCAACACCTGAATGCCCGGACCGGTTGAGAAGGTGTACCAGGAACTGCCCTCTTTAATGATTGATGGATCATGAACGGCGGTATCACCGGTCAGATTCCAGAACGCCGCCATAGCTTTTGACTGACCTGCAAGCAGTAGTACCATCACAAGTAATGCCGGTAACGCCAACTGTTTCCACTTAAACCTCTTCACATTGCTTAACTTTTCCAAACCGAACTCCACCTTTCCTGATCAAATGGTTAATTAGGTTCATGAAGTAATGAATCAATTTAGGTATAATAGGATTATAAAAGCGGTTACATGACATTTCAATGGTATATTTCAAATATATGTGAACTGATTAACACTTATTTTAACCGGAATAGTGAACAAAATATAAATTATATACTCCTATTTGCGCTATACATAGGGGTTTTGGCTTCTATTTCTCTGCCCTTCCCTTCCATGAGGGAATGATTTATAATTATCTGAAATAAAACATATAAATGTGCAAATGTCTGTTACAAAGAGACTTTGTTCAGAACGGGGAAAGGAACTCCACCTATGATTTATATTAAAGATCTGATGTCGGGTGTGAATATCTTCAAAGCGCTCAGTTCAGAAATCCGGATTCAGATCATTGAGCTTCTGGCCAAAAACCAAAGTCTTAATCTCAATGATCTTGCAACCAAACTTGGACTTAGCAATGGTGCCATCACGATGCATATCAAGAAGCTCGAAGAAAGCGGATTGATCGAGATCAACACCGCTGTTGGTAAACATGGAATTCAGAAAATATGTTATCTCAATGAGGAAAAATTAATGGTTGATCTGCGTTCACAGGAGATTAACAACCGTTACGAGGTGGAAATTCAGGTAGGACACTACAGCGATTATCAGGCAGCACCTACATGTGGTCTCGCTACCCGAGACAGTATTGTTGGAGAATTCGATGATCCGCGTTACTTTGCTGATCCATTGCGAATTGATGCGGAGATGATCTGGCTGGCTGAAGGTTATCTGGAATATCGGATTCCCAACTATCTCAAGCCCAATCAGTCGTTTAGCGAAATTCAGTTGTCGATGGAACTGGGTTCGGAGGCACCTGGCTTTTGCGACAATTACCCTTCGGATATTTATTTCTACATTAACGGTATTGAGATTGGCTGCTGGACGAGTCCGGGGGATTTTGGCAATACACGTGGTACCTTTAACCCGGAATGGTGGCCTCCCCATCTGAATCAGTACGGCATGCTGAAGCTGATCCGAATCACGCAGGAAGGTAGCTATATTGATGGATGTCGTATCTCGGACGTAACGCTGGACCAGATTGGTTTGGATTACAAAAGCGATATTCACTTCCGCATTGCTGTAACGGACGGACCTTTGAACAAACGTGGCTTAACAATCTTCGGCAAAAACTTTGGCAATTACGGACAGAATCTGCTTGCTCGCGTTCTCTATAACGTGCAAGAGGAATAGAGCCCCCTCTGACATAAAGCTTGAAATGGCAGCTCAACACAGGATTACCAAGATAACTGTTCAACACAACAATAATGTACCTTAGAAAGAGTGCGATTCAGCACTCTTTTTTTGTTGTTTCATCCTGACCACTCCCTTGTTCATTCCAGCTGGAACAAAACATAGTAGGTTATATAAATTATGTTGACCAGTTGTAGCCTTCCATCTTGTTTGCTATGTCGTGATATAATAATGGCCTGGAATGACAAAATGGAATAACGGGCGGGGATACCTTTTGAAACTGGAGCGATTAATCTCAATCATATATAAACTACTGAACCACGAAGTGTTGTCTGCTTCCACTCTGGCGGAAGAGTTTCAGGTGTCCCCCAGAACGATCTATCGGGATATTGATGTAATCTGCGCAGCTGGCTTTCCGGTTGTCTCCCATCAGGGACTTAAAGGCGGATATGGCATGATGGATGGATATAAAATGGATAAGAGCCTGCTCGGTTCTTATGATGTGGATGCCCTGATTACGGTCCTTAGCAGTCTATCCACCGTATTCGAAGACGCGCGTGCACAGGGAACCATTGAACGTCTACAGACGATTGGACCCGAGCATCAGAACCCAAGTCTATCGGTGGATCTGGAGACTCGTCGAACGGAACCCGACGCCCTTCCTCATCTCCGTACAGGGATTACGAAGCATCAAGTTGTGCGTTTTGACTACATCAATACGAAAAATGAACATATAACCCGCCATCTGGAACCAGTAAGACTTCATTTTAAATATCGTAATTGGTACGTTTATGGATTTTGCCAGACAAGGCAGGATTATCGGGAGTTTCGACTGTCCCGGATGATGAACGTGCACCTGACATCGGAACACTTTCAACCACATCTGGAGCTTCCTCAGGCGACTGTTGTGTCAGATCCATCATGGCAAGACCAGATCAGTGATGTTGTATTTCTAGTGAAACCGGAAGCACTCGCGGAAGCTATGGATCATTTTCAACAAGCGGATAAGCAATTTCACGAGGATGGAAGTATGACGATGCATATCCGGGTCCATCAGCCGTTACATGCCAAGTGGTTATGGTCGTTTCTACTTAGTTTGGGCAGTGGCGCCGAGGTGCTTGAACCGATTGAATTACGTGGCATTCTGAAAGAACAACTTCAAAACGCACTCAAGCTCTATGAAGAAGTATGACACGCTGTTGTCATACTTCTTTTTTTATAATCGTCTCAGTAAGTAACCCAATCCACCGCCAAATTAAAGGAGACAATTATTAATGAATCATCCGGAGCAGATGTATAACTACCACTCATGGGCCACTCAAACCATCTTGAGCAGAATCAAGGAACTGCCCGCTTCTGTACTGAGTCAGGAAGTGAATAGTTCGTTTCCAACCATCGCTCATGCCCTCAGCCATATCTATGCCGTGGATAAGATGTGGTACCTGGTGTTAACCGGCACAGGTATGCCCGAGGCGCTGCAAGCATGCATACCTCTCAATAGTGAGATACACGGTTCAATTGATGAGTACATCCAATGTTTTGCCGAATTGTCGGTACAATACAGTGAGTGCCTCCAAGGCCAAGATGATCTGGAACAAACCGTTCTACTCAATAACCCATTTGCCGGAGTACGCGAAACCAGCTTATCGGAAATGGTATTCCATCTGGTCAATCACGGGACCTACCACCGAGGCAATGTATCTACTATGCTGCGTCAATTGGGGCACGCCTCCATCATGAACGACTATTCACTCTTTTGGTATCAAGAACCGGCTCAAGTATAGACAACGATTCGATGGAAAATGTACATTGTATCCCCGTGACATCGAGGGAAGAATTGAGAAATTGGTTGCAAGAGCACGGAAAAGTCCAGAATTCTTGTTGGGTGATTGTGAGCATGAAACCAACTTCGGATACCCTGCTGTACTTGGACGTGGTTGAAGAGTCGTTATGTTTCGGATGGATCGATGGTGTCAAAAAGAAAATATCCGAGACCCAATTAGCACAGAGATTATCTCCCCGAAGCAAACGAAGCTCTTGGACTGAATTGAACAAGGAACGTGTCCGCCGTCTTGAAAAGTTGGGCTTGATGCATGACAAGGGCAGAAAGGTTCTTCCTGTGATGGACCTGAATGCTTTCATTATTGATGGTGTGATCGAACAAAGGCTGAAAGAGGACCAACGGGTTTATACGAACTTCCTGTCCTTCCCTACCCTGTATCAAAACGTTCGGATCGATACGATCCAAAGTGTTAAGAATCAGCCAGCATTATTCCAGAAGAGATTGGATAAATTCATAACCAATACGAAGGAAAATAAAATGTACGGTCAGTGGCATGATAATGGTCGCCTTTTGAACTATTAGCGTGTCTCTGAAAAACATTAAACAGGGCTTCCCTATGCGGAGGCCCTATTTTGTTGTTTCCCATATTAATGATTTTGCCTGTATGTTTTGGGAGACTCTCCAAAGGCTTTCTTAAACTGGCGGGTGAAATAATTACTGTCGTTAAACCCGCATTCATACGAAATTTCCGTAATGGACAGGTTCCCGTTTTTCAATAGATGACAAGCCTTTTCCAGACGCAACTTCTGCAGATAAGAGATCGGAGTCATCTGATAATAGGATCGAAAAATCCGATTCAGATGCCTTATCGAGATGTTCGACTTCCCCGCAATGTCCTCCAGCGACAATGGCTCCAGATAATGATCCTCAATATATGAAATGGCATTCGCCAGATGCATCAAATTATTGCCCTCAATGCCCTTTTCCTGCGTATCATATTGCCTCGACAAATATACAACCATCTCCGTTAGACGTGAGATCAGCATCGTCTGATAGCCTTGCTGTTTACTGTGATACTCCTCAATCATGAACGATATCAACGATTCGACATACTCCAGACTGGAAATGGATAACGCCAGTTTACTCGGAAATGAGTGGGTATTGCGATAAAACGGTTCCAAAACAAACAGTGCCTGGAAGCCGTTGGATTTCCTAAGATCAGGCCCAGCCGAAGCAAGCATCTCGGGACTGAACATCACGTTACAGATCCTAAAATCATGAGGGTCTTTATACGCATGATGGGTGTCACCATTGATGACAAACGCGTTTCCTTTTTTAATAAAAAATTCCTCGGTGTTCACCACATGGGTTGCATGACCATTCAGAACAATCACAAGTTCCGTAAAATCCATATGATTATGAAGCTCCATGTCCTCAACATGTCCACCGTACTGAATAAAAAACGGAAATTGTTGATGGTCTGAAGTAAACCATCTCAAATATGCATTACTCAAAAGCATTCCCCTCCGCGAACATAGTTGGGTTGAATGTCTATATCATGCTATTCCAGGACCGAAAAATCAAGGTTCCATATACTAAAAAGCGTTATAATTCGCCTTGTAGCAGGGATTCTCAATGTGTCCAGATTCGTACTAAACTCTCACAATGAATAGGAGTATAACATGATGAAATATACTAATCCGGTGATTCCGGGTTTTTATCCAGATCCAAGTATCTGCCGTGTAGATGAAGACTTTTATCTGGTGACTAGTACCTTTGAATACTTCCCGGGTGTACCCCTCTTCCACAGTAAAGACCTTGTGAACTGGCGTCAGATCGGTCATATCCTTACTACCCCAGAACAACTTCCTCTAGCGAATGCAGGCAGCTCTGGCGGTATTTATGCTCCAACACTCCGGTATCATGATGGCTGGTTCTATATGACAACAACCAATGTCAGCGGCGGCGGAAATCTATATGTACGTAGCACCCAACCCGAAGGGCCATGGTCTACTCCCATCTTTGTTGATCAAGATGGTATAGATCCCTCTTTTCTATTTGATGAAGATGGTCGTGTGTATTTTCAAACGGCCTGTAATGGGGATGAAGGCGAGGGCATCTATCAGTGCGAGATAGACATCACGACCGGAGCCAGACTAACCAATAGCCGATTGATCTGGACCGGAACCGGAGGAGCAGCCCCCGAAGCTCCCCACCTGTACAAAATAAATGACTTCTACTATTTGATGATCGCCGAAGGTGGAACGGAGTATGGTCACATGGAGACCGTTGCTCGAAGCACAGATCCATACGGACCATTTGAACCGTGCCCTCATAATCCGATTCTGTCCAATCGAAGCATGAAATCCAGTATCCATGCAACGGGTCATGCAGACCTTGTCCAGATCCAGGATGGAAGCTGGTGGGCCGTATGTCTGGGCCTTCGTCCGGCAGGTTACCCCATGCGACACCATCTGGGGCGCGAGACCTTCCTGGCCCCTGTCACGTGGACAGAAGATAACTGGCCGATAATCGGTGTGGACGGACATATTCAGCCGGAGATGACCAGACCTTCGTTGCCTGAGCATCCTTGGTCACCTCAGGCTATACGGGATCATTTTGACGAACCAACATTGAACATGAACTGGATCTTCTTGCGGAACCCGGCTCCGGATAGTTGGACGCTCACAGAAAATCCCGGGCAACTCATCCTGCGGGGTCATTCAGTTTCGCTCGATGATGGACAAAATCCAGCCTTTGTCGGGCGTCGCTTGAGCCATTTCTTATGCAACATGGCTGCCGAGCTGCATTATGAGCCAGGTGCGAGCGGCGGTGAAGCCGGATTAACTGTATTTATGAATAATAAATATCATTATGACTTGGCTGTAACACAGATCGACGGCCAGAAAAAAATCATCCTACGACGAACTGTCGGTTCTCTACGAACTGAACAGATGCTTGACTGTGAGCAGGGTCCGATTGTTTTACAGATCAAGGCCGACCGGAATCACTTTACGTTCCTCTACCAGCAAGGCTCATCCGATGCCATCGAAGTAGGTTCGGGTGAAACCCATCTGTTGTCTACCGAAGTGGCAAGTGGCTTCACAGGTGTGATTATAGCCATGTATGCCTACGATCCCTCGGGGGAACGCACTCCTGCAAGTTTTGATTGGTTTGACTATAAACCGCTGGAAGAATAACCCTCAGCAACGGAAAACCCACCCTCCATGTACGCATGAAGAGTGGGTTTTTAAGTTAAGCTATATTCTGTTTAGAAAAATAGATTACTTGCCAGAAGGCTGAGCTTCTGCCGTATAGCCTGTTGGGATATCCGTTTCTGCAGTCACATTCGTGATAACCATCGGATACATCATGTCCGGATCAGGTTGAATAATGGAATAGAGCACGATGGCACGTCCATCCTTCTCCAATTTTACATCATCAATCTTCAATCCATAACCAGGGTGAGGCATTTCAGCACTGAGTTTAACTTTAGTTGTTTTGTCATCAACCTTCGTCGTTGTCACTTCAGGTACGATCGCTTGCTGGCCTTCACCTGGAGTGGTTGGAGCTGGCTCTGCTGAGCCGCCATTGCCGTGTTTATCTACAAATTCAAGTGCATTGAAGATCATGCTTGCAGCCTCCATACGGGTAAGCGACTGATCTGGACGGAAGTTACCGTCCTTATCCAGTTCAATGATGTTCATGTTCAGCAGGTTCTGGACTGCAGATTTGGCGTCCTTACCGATTTTATTTTCGTCCTTGATACCATTATACAACATGATCACCGGATAATTGCCGGTTGTGTTAATTCCTTCATGCAGCAAAATAACAAACTGCTCACGTGTCATCTTGCCCTGCGGGTTCACTTCTACCGGAACGGACAATCCATTTTGCGTAGCCGCTTGAACAGCATCGGCATACCACGTGTCCGGGCTAATTTTATCCTGAGCGGAAGACGCAGCGTATGCATTTTTCAGACCAAATGCATTCACAATCAGTTGAACACCCTGAGGCTCGGACAATGCAAGATCTGGACGGAACAGATCCGCCGTTACTCCGTTAACAATGCCTTTTGATTTCAAAGAATCCACAACCGACTTCTGTCCTTCATCCTTCACATCTGAAAAAGCGAGTACCGATGCACCTCCTGCTGTCAAAGAAACGCAGAGCGCAAGTGTTGCAGCCAATCCTTTTTTATGTTTCATTTCCTGGCACCTCCATATGATTAGTAAAGCCTATTTTTTACCTCTTCATTCCTACAGACGGGATACCCTTAGAAAATGTTTCAGTAATTTCGACATCTGGTGAATACAACACAGGAACACGGCATACATCTCTTCTCCGCGTTCACTAGTCCAAGCCACCAGCTTTTGCTAAGTGGCTTCGTTGACATCCATTCGGATTAGCGCAAAAATAAGAATAGAGAAATCCATCGGATGACGGATAAACTGCAAACCAGATCGCATACAGTAAGAGGGCACGACGCGCTAATAACAGGTGTCGGCCCTTTTCTTGACTCCACATGCTGGACTGACTTCACCTATACCAAAAGGAGAACAATGCTTATGTCCAAGAAAGGATTACTTCGCGGTTACGTTGTGTCCAACTGGCCTATCTATCTGGTTGCTGTTCTTCTAATTATTGCATCCAATGTCGGGCAGGCATCCTTGCCCCGCATACTGGGCAGTTTCACGGATCAGTTGATGCAGAATACGCTCCAGATGCAGACTGTCGTAAGGTACAGCCTTTCCCTGCTAGCTATTGCCATCGGGTATAATCTACTGTTCGGCACCGGACAATTCATGATTATGAAGCTCGGTCGACGCTTCGAATTCATGACGCGTGAGCGTATATTCAGTAAGTTTTCCGAACTCAGTGAACACTATTTCTCCAAACAGGGAAACGGAAAACTGCTCAGTTATGTCATGAATGACGTGACTTCCGTCCGTGAAGCCATATCCAACGGCGTTACGCTCATGACCAATGCAACATTCCTGCTGTTGTCCTGTATTGTCATGATGCTGCTTAGCGGGATTCCGCTGACGCTTATTCTGATCAGTGTTGTACCCTTGCTGGCCATTCCATTTCTGGTCGTGTTTTTCGGTCCACGGATTCGCAAGCGCTCTCGTGACGTACAGGAAGCTCTTGCAACCATGACGGAATCCGCAGAAGAACAGTTGGGCGGCATTCGCGTAACTAAGACGTTTGCTATTGAAGATAGTGCTCGTGCCCGCTTTGGAACCACCGTCGATGCGATCAAGAGCAAACAGCTTCGACTCGTTCGTCTGTCTTCCTTGTTTCAAGCTTTGCTCCCGCTGCTCGGAGCGATCTCACTGGTCGTTTCTTTGCTTGTCGGTGGTATTATGACCATGCAGAATTCCATTACGCTCGGAAGTTTTGTCGCCTTGACGTTATATCTGCGGATCATCATGGGACCACTTCAGCAGATCGGTAATGTCATCAATACCGTCCAGCGCTCAGGCGCATCCCTGGAACGGGTGAATGATCTGCTGAGCGAAGTAGCCGATGTGCGTGAGCTTCCTGAAGCCACAGCGCTCCAAACCGTACAAGATATCACCATGGAGAATCTAACTTTCTCCTACCCTGGCAGTTCATCTCCTGCTCTCAAAAACATTCAACTCAATATCCGTGCGGGACGAACGGTCGGCATTGTAGGCAAGACCGGCTCGGGTAAAAGTACCCTCGTTAAGCTATTGCTGCGTACATATGAACCACCTGAAGGAACGATCCGCATCAATGGTACAGATATTCGGCAGCTGTCGCTGGAAAGTCTAAGATCGCGCATCGCCTATGTCCCTCAGGATGGATTCCTGTTTAGTACCACCATCCGGGATAACATCGCATTTAGCGACCGGGAAGTATCGCTGGATACGGTGGAGCATAGTGCGCGCCAAGCCATGATCTATGATAATATTGTCCGTTTTCCCGATCGGTTCGATACCCTACTTGGCGAACGAGGACTCACGTTATCAGGTGGACAACGGCAACGTACAAGTCTGGCGAGGGGCTTGATCAAGCAAGCACAGTTACTTATTCTGGATGACAGCATGAGCGCCGTTGATGCTGTCACCGAGAGTGGCATTCTGCGAAGTTTGCGCGAGATCGGCAAGGGCAAGACCACATTGATCATCTCTCATCGCATCAGCGCGGTCCGTCATGCAGACGATATTATCGTTCTGGATGAAGGGCGCGTTGCTGAACAGGGTACACATGCTCAGCTGATGGCTGCCAAAGGATTGTATGCGGTAACCTACCGTTTGCAGGAGGAGGGATTACATCATGTCTAACGATAACGCTGAACTTCACCCAGATGCAGAGGCTGATCAGAGTAAACGAACTTCGTTTAAGGCGATGATGGCATACGCCAAACCGCATAAATGGGCTTTTGCCGGTATCTTCTTCTGCTCACTGCTTGGCATATCGGCAGATCTGCTGCAACCTTATCTGGTGAAGATCGCTATCGATGATCATCTGGCTATAGGGAAGACCAGCGTAGGCTTTCTCGTTCAGCTCGCAGCCATCTTTCTTGGGCTGGCTGTCATCAGTTTTATTTTCACCTATATCCAAAACAATCTGTTGCAGCACGTGGGCCAGAACATTGTATCCCGGATCAGAAAGGACCTGTTCAAACATATCTCCAAAATGTCCATGTCCTTCTTTGACCGTTTTCATATCGGCAGTCTGGTCACGAACGTATCCAGTGATACGGAAACCATCAGCAGCTTCTTCACCCAAGTACTGCTCAGTCTGATTCGAGATGGCATGATGCTGGTGCTGATTATCGTCTTTATGTTCCAACTTGATCCGGTGCTGGCGAGTTACTCCCTGATCGTTCTGCCTGTCATTGCGGTGGTTGCGGTATTATTCCGTAGTCGACTGCGAAAAGCTTATCAAAATGCCCGTACGCGTCTCTCCCGTCTGATCGCATTTACGGCGGAGAACTTGTCCGGCATGTTCCTGATTCAAGCTTTTCACCAGGAAGAAGAACAGAAGAAACGCTTCTCGGAACAAAATGCGCACCATCTGAAAGCCAACATTGCTCAAGCCCGCTCCAATGTCATATTCAACCGGACGTTTGATATCCTTGGCAATGCGGCACTGGTCATGATGGTCTGGCTTGGGGGTCGCGCCGTACTGGGCGAGTCCCTGCAAGTCGGTGTACTGTATGCGTTTATCAGCTATATCCGTCAGTTCTTTCAACCGATTAACCAGATTACGATGCAATGGAATACATTCCAGTCCACGACCGTATCGATGGATCGCATCTGGAACATTCTGAATACGCGGCCTGAAGTTGCCGATCCCGAACCTCAACAGGCTTCGTCACTGGAACCTCAGAGTGTAATGGGCCAGATTGATTTTAATGATGTATCGTTCGGTTATCGGGCAGACCGGCCCTTGATTCAGCAGATGAACTTGCACCTCTATCCGGGCGAAATGGTAGGTATCGTGGGAACAACAGGTGCTGGTAAAAGTACACTGATCTCCCTGCTCAATCGCTTCTATGATGTAGACAAGGGCAGTATCGAGATTGATGGTACCGATATCCGGCATCTGCCGCAGGCCAAGCTTCATCGGATCGTGGGTCTGATTCAACAGGAACCCTTCCTATTCTCCGGTTCCATTATTGATAATGTGAGAATGTTTCGTGAGGATATTACGCGAGAGCAGGCGATTGAGGCCTGTCGGTTTGTCGGAGCACATGCGATGATTTCACGTTTACCGCAAGGATATGATACGCATCTATCCGAACGCGGAAGCGGTCTGTCTGCCGGGGAGCGGCAGTTGATCTCATTTGCCCGGATCGTGGTGTTCCAGCCTCGCGTGCTCATTCTGGATGAAGCAACCGCCAATCTGGACTCACACACTGAACAGCTCGTGCAGCAGGCGCTGGAATCGGTATCCCAGGGTCGCACCACCATTGTCATTGCCCATCGCCTGTCTACGGTGATGCATGCCGATCGAATTCTGGTGATGGAGGATGGTGAGATTGTGGAGGAAGGCCCACACCAGGAACTGATCGCAGCCAAAGGTGTGTATGCTGACTTGTACACCCATGCGCGTGATGCAGGTAAAAATTCAGCTATATCAGGGTAATGAACCTGAGTTATAGTAAACAAAGAACGTTGAACATGCCGCTCTGCTCATGCAGGCGGCACGTTTGGCATAGCGAGCAGCAATGTTGATTAGGAGGAGGATCTATGCAACAACCTGAAACACCCGAGCGTAACAACCAGCACATTCGTTACCGACGCAGCACGGCTCTATGGAAAGGAAGTTTATGCTTCCTGTTACTTCTCTTGTGCGTGATCCTGTTGTGGATCATCGTGGATGGACAAGCCGAAAGACTGGAGACCATATACTATTCCATCGCGGCCGTACTGGGGATGTGGTTGATCGGTCCATTGTTCTTCATGTTCCTGTCTCGACTAACCCGAAACCCTGCCGTGTTATTGTCTTGGGATGATGAGTCTATACGTACTGGCAAACGGAAAATTCCATGGAGCCAGATCCGCAAAGTTGAACTTGCCTCACCTGCCCGCAGTAAGTGGCTCCTGTCTGCCTCCCCCATGTTCGTCCTGTACCTGAAGGACGGCACACGATCGCACGTTCAGACTGATCACCTACTCAGCAAAAAAGAGCTGAACCAGGCGGTGGTTTTGCTTCAGCAGACTTTACAGGAACAGCAGCAAGCTCGTTGAGCATCGGGATGGATGAGGACAAGCTTCGCTTACATCATTGCGATTTCTCTACACCTATGGACAGGCTGACTTTGTAATTGCCGTAAGGCAGCAATGCTTCAAGAAGTAGTCCAAGCTGCTCTGTAGTGCCAGTCTGTACCCGCATCAGATAACAGCCTTCTCCGCTGACGCGGTGGACTTCAACGATGTCCTCACGTTCAGCAATGAATGCACGAAAGGCGGCATGTCTGTCGCCGGAGTTCAGAAAAACCGTAACAAAAGCCTGAAGGCCGCGGCCTAGGCGTTCCGGGTTCCATTTTACCGTATACCCTTCGATCACACCCAGATCTTGCAGCTTGCGCACTCTTGCACCGACGGCCTGTCCTGTGAGATGCACCTCTTCACCAATCTCTTTATGAGAACGTTTGGCATCCTCGATCAGGATCTGCAGAATGCGTATATCTGTGTCATCTATCGTTTCATTCATGTGGCTTCAGCAATCCTTTCACAGTGAAATTAGAGTGGCCTAATTCCGTTCATCATGTTATGTACGACGTTAAACGGGTTGTATACCATATAGGGTAATACTATTAAACAACCTGAAGGAGTGCAAATATAATGAAAATTCAATTGATTCGCCATGCTACACTCTGGCTGGAATTCGGAGGGCTGAACATCCTCGTCGACCCGATGCTGATGGACGCTGAAGTCATGCCTGCTTTTCCAAACACACCAAATGAGCTGCGTAACCCAAGAGTCGGTCTGCCAGAACTCGAAACGGATTATCTGAATCCGGATCTGTTGATTATCACACACACCCATCTGGACCACTGGGATGAAGCCTCAGCGAAGCAGTTTCGCAAGGACATCCCGCTGATCTGCCAGCCTGGGGACGAGAACACATTTCTAGAAGCTGGATTCACGGATGTAACAGCTGTAGATGAGAAGCATGAGTATCACTCTGTTCGATTCGCCCTCACTTCCGGGCGTCATGGTACGGGTGAAATCGGCGAACGTATGGGCAAGGTGTCCGGCTTTGTACTTGAAGCAAATGGAGAACCTGTCACGTACATTGCCGGGGATACCATCTGGTGTGAAGAACCCGCTGAGGCTATTCGCCAATACAGCCCTGAAGTCATTGTCCTAAACGCCGGAGGAGCTCGCTTCGTAGAGGGTGATCCCATTACAATGGACGGGCCTGACGTTGTTGCCGTGAAGCGCCATGCACCGTCGGCTCATGTCATCGCTGTGCACATGGATGCGATTAACCATTGTGTGGTGTCTCGCACGGATCTGGCCACTTATCTGGCATCCGAGCAGTTGGATGGTCAGGTGCTCATTCCACGCGACGGAGAAAGTTTTGAATTTTAAAGGGTAAGTGCGCACGCAACTCCAATGCCTTCCCTCTCCCTATAAAATACAACGAAAAAAACTGGATGCGATATACTCGCACCCAGTTTTTTTGATTCAAGAAGTACGCTGACCATTACTGAACTTTCAAACGAATCACGTTCCATGATGCTTTTGCCAAGCTCGCCGTGATCAGGGTATCAGATATAACTGCACCTCCACGGTTATGAGGAGCGACACGGTTCGGTTGTGCAGCTGTATTCGTTGCTTTGAGATCATCACTTTCCAGCACGATATGCTCGATCACGGTACACTTCCCGAAGCTGCGCAGATCCACTTCCAGCGGAAGGGATTCTTCCAGATGACGGTTGACTGCGAATACAGTCACTTCACCCTGCTCTTCGTTATGAACCGCAATAGCTTCCAGATAAGGAACATCTGTGATTTGTTTTGTATCGTATTTTGGAGACTGGATCAATGGCACCAATGCTGTTCCACGTCCGAAGAGGGACGTATGCATGAATGGATAGAAGATCGTCTGTCTCCATGAACCACCGCCCGTATCTGTCATGATCGGTGCAATCACGTTAACCAGTTGTGCCAGACAGGCCATTTTGACCCGATCCGCATGTTTCAGCATACTGATAAGCATACAGCCGACAAGCAGTGCATCCTCGTGGTTGTAGATATCCTCCAGCTGTGGTGGAGCAATCTGCCACGGGTCCATCTTCGAATCATTTTCATTGGAGTGATACCATACATTCCACTCGTCAAAGGAAAGATACATCGTCTTCTTGCTACGCTTCTTCGCTTTGATATAATCACAAGTCGCCTTCACGGTATCGATAAAACGATCCATTTCAAGCGAGCGTGCCAGGAAGGTTGGCGTATCTTGCTCTTGATTGCCGTAGTATTGATGCAAGGACAGATACTCAACGTGGTCATACGTATGATCCAGTACCGTTGCTTCCCATTCCGGGAACGAAGGCATATTCAGGTTCGAACTTCCGCAGGCTACCAGCTCAATCGTCGGGTCCGTCCACTTCATGACTTTTGCCGCTTCAACAGCTAACCGTCCATACTCTTCTGCCGTTTTGTGACCGATCTGCCAAGGACCATCCATCTCATTGCCCAGACACCATGTTTTGATCGCATGCGGCTGCTTGTATCCATGCTTGATGCGAAGATCACTATAATACGAACCTTCCGGATGGTTGCTGTACTCCACAATGTTGCGAGCTGCATCCGTACCCCGTGTTCCCAGATTGACCGCCATCATCACTTCAGAATTGGCCTGTTTCGCCCAGTCCACGAATTCGTTGAAGCCAAATTCATTGGTCTCAATCGTTCTCCAGGCCAGTTCAAGTCTGCGTTTGCGTTCTGACACTGGTCCAACCGAATCTTCCCAATTGTAACCGGATACAAAGTTTCCCCCAGGGTAACGTACAATCGGTACTTGCAGCTCCTTCACCATCTCCAGCACATCCGTGCGAAAACCCTGTTCGTTCGCAGATGGGTGTCCAGGCTCATATATTCCACCGTACACGGCACGTCCGAGATGCTCAATGAATGAACCGTATAAACGCTTGTCAATTACGCCAATTGTAAAATCCTTGTCTACCGTCATTTTTGCTTTTTCCATAATGAATTTCAACTCCCTAAGATTAATATAAAAATTAATTTATATTCTATGGATCAACGTTCATATTTATATTAAAATCGATTATAGCGTTAATTTCAACAGGAATTTTGCAAAATGTTATTCTTTTCACTGAATTTATGTTTAACTTAATTCAATACGCGAAAATGGAGGAACACTTGTGATCAGAGCAAATACCGATGCTGAATTTCTACCCCTATATGAAGCACTCGCCAGTGAAGTTCGTCTACAGATCATCCGCCTTGTTGCAGAGACACCGATGAATGTGAAAGACCTCGCTGCTTCACTGGGTCTGAGTAGTGCCATCGTGACCATGCATGTCCGCAAACTTCAAGATGTGGGTATTATCCAGTCCAAAATGATACGCAAAGACGGCGGCACACATAAAATGAATAGCCTTGCTGTAGACTGGATTGGCATCTCCATGCCTCAGGAAACCGGAACATCCCGCAAGCTTCATGAGGTTTCTGTACCTGTTGGGCACTACACTCATTTTGACGTCTATCCTACATGTGGTCTAGCTACATCCACTCAGGTCATTGGACAGTACGATGACCCTCGTTATTTTCTCGACCCCGAGCGCATGCACGCCCATATTCTATGGTTTGGTCGTGGATTCGTGGAGTACAAAATTCCAAACTATATCTTATCCGGACAACAGATCAATGCCATTGAATTGTCTCTGGAGATCGGATCAGAAGCCCCTTCGGTGAATCCCAATTGGCCCTCAGATATTACATTTATGCTTAATGGCATCCGATTGGGGGAATGGACAAGCCCTGGAGATTCAGGCAACGGACGCGGCATGTTCACCCCGGAATGGTGGAGTGACAGTGTCAATCAATATGGCATGCTTAAGGTGCTGCGAATTACGAATGAAGGTACGTTTATTGATGGACAGCACTTGTCCGAAATCACACTCGCGGATATTCCGGTAGAACGAAACCAATGGACCTTGCGTCTCTCAGTGGAGGAAGATGCCCAGCATGTGGGCGGTCTGACCTTGTATGGTGAGGGATTCGGCAACTACAACCAGGATATCCTGTTCCGACTGTACTATCAGGATTGAGTTTTTCGGAATAATAAATAACACAAAAACACCTTCCACTCGCCCGTCAAAGGCAGAATGGAAGGTGTTTTATATGCATATGAACATTTGCAAAATATCGTAGAACATCCGCGGAATATCTTAAGAAGTTCCTTATTCTAACCTACAGCGCACTGCCACCAAACAGGAAGCGATACTCCCAGTGTTTGCCGGAGATATCACTAGTTGTTACACCACCGCCGGCGTTGGAATATGTGTGTAATACCTTGCCGTCGCCCAGGTAAATCCCTGTGTGGGTAATGGTTGCGCTAGATTTATTAACGCTGGAATACGATGACGCAGAGCTACCTTTATACGACATGAAATACATCAGATCGCCGCGTTTCAGGTTTTTCCAGTTGGTCTGAACCGCACCCTTTTCCTTCACATAGGCTCCTTGTTTGCGAGAATCCGCTGGAAGCTTGATGCCAAGTGCATCGATGAAGGCCTGACGTACAAAGCTGGAACAGTCAAAAGTAGCTGTACTGTTACGACTCGCTCCGAATTCATACGGTGTACCCCAATATTTCATTCCCGCCGCAATCACTTTTTCCACAGACGCATTGCCGGTTTCCGATGTACCACTATTTGAACCCGATCCGCTTGTGCTACCACTAACAGCTTGTGTGTATTTGGATGAAGAAGATATGTAGCCTGTCCGGTTAGCAGAATCCTTAATCTTATACCAATCCGAACCGGATTGCTGAAGCACCGTTACCGTTTCCCCTTTAGCGACCATGCGAACAATCTTCGCAGAAGAAGTAGGTGATGTGCGCAGGTTTACGCCCCAGATTACTTTTACTTGTGAATTGTTAACAGCAGCTGCCGATACCTGTGCCGTTAGTGCTCCTGTCGTCAGACTTCCCATCAGCATCGTTGCTGTGACACTTGCCGTAATAATGGTTTTCTTCCAGTTCATGATGTCGAGTTCCCCCTGATGTTACAGAATTTTAACCTGGCTTGGTTCTCCCGGGCTTGCCTCATTGTAAACGGGCTATCCATAACGTTCATCAGTCGAAAGTCCTGTATTGATATAGGCACACTTGAGCACTAAGTATCAGGGTCTGTCCATCAGCTGCTGGTAAAAAACACTGCTGATCCCTTCTTTTTCAAAGGTTAAATTATTGTAACTATTTGATATACTTCATTTTTCCACGGTATAAGAGCTAGGCCAATTCTCATCCAGGACATGCGTCATAAGAACTAGTTTTTAATGTTTAATATCGCAAATATGGTAAACATTACTATGGTTCATTTACCGATTACGGTTCCCCGTGTTCACATTTTTGCTTCCACCCTCGATACTGATCGATTTGCCAGCGGTGTCGGTTACATTATTTCGGATCTCATTGTTGCTAGATGCAGTGGTACGTATGCCAATCCCGGAAAACCCAGCGTTCGTCGTCATCTCGTTACCAATGAGCTTGTTGTTGTTGGCATTAGCCAGTCGAATGATTGCATCGGGTTTCAGCGCAGCGTTTCTTTGGAAAATGGTATTGCTCGTGAATGTATTGTTGTTCGATTCGACCAGAATAGCCTGCAAGGATGCATTAATAATCGTGTTTTCGTATATCTGGTTGCCTGTCGCACCCGTCAGCACAAAGATTCCACGCGGATAATTCTCAATCACATTGTTATTAATCGTGTTGTTGGCACCTTCATTGGGAATGCGAATACCTGCGTACCCATCCGTTTGATGAGTTTTATTAATAATCTGATTCCCGGATACCGTTGTGAAGGTTGCACGTGATAGATTGATACCACTGCCCCCACCTGAATTGGTAATTTGGTTATTCATAATTTTTACATTCGTGAACTCACCTGCTGGATAACTCTCGTGTCCTGTCGCAATGGCATGTCCATTGTTCCGGTCAAAACGGCTATTGATAATCTCCGAATCCTTCGTTCTGCGAAGTAGTGCACCAATCGTTGTATCCCGAATCTCGATACGATCCAGTGTGAGGTGAGAGACAGCCATATCCATAATGATTCCGCCTACCTGACTCTCCCCACGGGCCTCGCGATTCGTACGATCTGCGTCGATGGTGATATCGGATAACTTGATGTTAAGACGTGCATCATTGTTGCGCAGAATGGGGTTACCAATGACATATTGGCCCGCTGATCCGGTTTTCTTAAATATCGTTTGCCCTATTCCGTCACCGGACAGACTTACTCCTGCATATAGACGAATGGATTCGTCTACCAGATATGTCCCTTTTGGAAAATGAACCGTTCCCTCTACGCCCCGGTCATAGAAATACTTCAATGCATTTTGAATTTCCTTCGTTTGTGAAGATTTGGAGTTGACCTTCACGCCTAAGTCCGTGGCTTTAATGACGTTACCCGCTGCTTCCGCGACGTGGATACCTCCTGTGAAATCCTGAAGAACAAACGTAATAACAATGGTAAGCAACAAGCTGATTCGAATCTTTTTCCCAAAAACATTAAACATACTCTACCTTCCTCTCATTTAAAATAGTTGAATTACTTACATAATTACCCTTTATATTCTTCGGTCAAGATCATTCAAATTTGAAGTATTTTATAAAAAAAAAGAAAAAGCCAGGGATTTCTCCCGGGCTTAACCTGTATCGTTCGTATCATTACCCGACGGCTAGTTGAACAGCTCGTTTAAGGTTCAATCCCCCATACCTTGGCGCCATCCTGATAAGCTGTCACTTTCGTCCAGGCACTGAAAGCCGTTTTGGTGGAATCAAAGGAATAATCATTCGTTTGATCAAAATTCGTCCAGTTGTTTTTCGAAAAACGTCCCTGGATGATTCCAGTCTCGGCACCCGCAGCCAAGCTGCCAGCACCCGGTTTGAATCCAATCTCCAGATACGTATCTGCCGTGCCCTTGGCCGGATCTACGGAAACAAAATGTCCTTCCACGTTACCACTGCCAATCTGTGCATAATCACACCAGAAACTCAGATCAGCGGCACTGTCCTTGGTGAAATAATACCGGACCTTCACTTTGCTCAAGTCCACAGCCGTTGTGCCCGTATTCTTCACGTTAAACTGTGGTGTAATCGCATTGCCCGAAGTTCCTGAACTACCATTACGGTATTGTACTTCAAGTGTTCCCGTTGTAACTGGAGGTGCTAATGGTGTCAGCACCAGTACATTCGAATTTGTCTGACCACTCGTATTAATGGCAACAACTCTGTAATTGTAAGCCGTACCATTCACCGCTGTAGCATCGGTATACGTCAGTGCGGTCAAACCTGTTGCCAGATCCGCATATGGTCCGCTACCCACCGAACGTTGTACTTTGTAAGTCGCTGCTCCAGTCGATGCTGTCCATGTCAGTACTGCCTGAGCATTACCAGCTGTTCCTGAAAGGGTGAGAGCGCCTGGCACAATGATACCTGCCAGTGGTGTTGCAGATGCCTGTGTTGACGGTGCGGACTCACCTACGGCATTCACCGCCGTGATGACATAATAATACGTTGTGCCGTTGATCAAGCCTGTGTCCGTGAATGTTGATCCTGTGACCCCTGTCGCTACAGGCGTATAAGGACCACCGTTCACTTCTGCACGTTTCACGGTATACGTGGCTGCACCAGCGGCTGCGTTCCAATTCAGAACCACTTGCTCGCTTCCTCCAGTTGCTGTTACACCAGCAGGAGCAGCGGGTACTTCCACTTCCGGACTATCAGAATCTCCGAGGAGACGATCATACTCGCCGTACGCTGTAGCCATATCCACCTGTGACCAGAAACGGTGATACGTAAAGGTCGGTGCGCCATTTTCCCATGTTTTCGTTGTCGGATTATACGACGTTTTGTACAGATTATCCAGGTAAGCCCATGCCGGATCTTGCTTAATAGCTGGACGCAGATCGGAGTATCCAATGTATACGCCGTTGCCACCTTTTGCCGGATCAGAAGGTACACCTGCTGTGCCTGGAATCGTGTTGCCTTGACCAAAGGTTCCAGACCAGTTCGCCGGGATATAGATCTCCTTCGCGAAGAAGCGGAAGTAGTCTTTACGCACTTCTTCCGTTACAATCCCCACGCCATCATTGTAATCCCACGCCGTATCCAGCAGTGTCTCAGCCAGATCCTTCGCTTCCTGACCTTTGGCACTGAGCGTTCCATTCTCTGCCTGGGTTCCTGCGGCAAAGAAAGTCAGTGCCTTAATGTAACTTCCCAGAACCCCTGTATCCTGCGCAGGATCTTTGGTGACCACACGGAAGTTCGGATTTTCCGTAAAGGAACTGAAGCCATTCCATTTATCCGGTTGACCCTGCCACTCCTGACTGCCTGGAATCCAGAACTCTCCTGGGGCTGGAGTTGTCGCCACCTGGGCATTCAGACCACCAAGAATTCGCCCTCCTGCTGCGTTCAGATAGTACCCTTGGGCATCCGTCACTGGACGCTCATCTACAAATACATAATCCTTGGACCAGTCGATCCACTTGGTAATGACTTTTTTGGCCATCTGGAAGTTCTCGGAACTCAGATCTCCACTCTCAGCGAGAATATAATACATTTCAGCTACACGTTCCAGCGACCATGCTTGGAATCCAAACCATGTGTTGGAATCCGGGTCACGATATACAGGGGCCTCCTGATAAGCCATATCATAGAATGTACTTACGCCTGCCGGATAGGCTTTGTATGAACCATCCAGACTGTTCGTTGCTCCCCCGCCAATCGCTCCTTCATGGGATTGTAACCATGTGTAGAACTCCAGTTGACGCTTCAAGGATGCATTCCAGTCTGCCTTTGCTGTAGCTGATTTGGGGATCAGGCCACCTGCCGGATCAGACAAGGCATATGCCGCGACCGGATTTTGATATGCCTGATGCGTATGACTTGCACCAATGCGCCAAGCCCAATCCCCACCTTGACCCAAGCCACCGCCCCATGACGTATACCAGGCCATGAGATACATGTTGGAATCCTTGCCTGTACCCGGAGTTGGTGTACCGTTCTTCGCACTGCCGATCTTCTGGAAGTACTTGTCGTGCATCCCATATCGCAGATAGTCGCCCATCTTCTTCGCCTTATCCAGATACGCCGTATTGGTGTATCCCATCTCCTTCGCCCAGTACAGCACCTGTACTGCACGTGCATCTGCATCGGTTGCATTTGTATAACGCCACTGCGCTGATGGTACCTGCGTTTCTTTCGTGAACAGGCTCATGAATCCTTCGTTCGGCTTCCCAAATGTTTTATTATCCTGAGACGGATGCGGGATCGCTTCCCACACGGACTCCTGCTCCCCACGCTGGAACGTATTCACATAAGCAGCCGTATGAGATGGATTCAACAGGTTCCCATACCCGTACCAGTTATCCACATCCAGCAACCAGTGCATCAGATAGGTCTGATTGTTCCCATAAGCTGCTTTAAACTCCGCATCCAGCGGGTCCTTCCCTGCTGCATATTGTCCATTAATCGCCGATGGATATTGATCCGGGAAAGATTTTTCCGCTGCATACGTGGCAGGGCTATTCGGATTGTAATAACTCATGGTAGGTTGCTCTTCATTGCCATCGCCTTCATTGACCGGGATAATGTATTTTTCCATACTATCCCATGCCGCTTCCAGTTTGGACCAATCCCCCGTGTAGTGACCGTACATTGTCTCCAGCCATAGCCAGTAACTATACGCCTCTGATGTCGTCATGTGCCCATGATCCGGAGCCTCGCTGAGCAGCGTTTCAATGGAGTGATACGGAATGCCCTCTGGAGAAAAATATCCGTTCGCCGGATCTTTCAACTGATCATATAATTGCAAAAACCGGGTTTCATTAATGCTGTCTGACTGAATCTCGATGGCCTGATCTGCGGCATGTGCCGTTTGCGGCCCTGCCCAGAGTCCGGTGTATCCGGTCAACATGACGGTTCCCGCCAGCATGGCTGTTAAACTTTTTTTCGCAGCTGATTTCAACATGAATATATACCTCCCTGGAATAGTGGAAATTAAATATAAACGCTGTTGTTTGGGTCTGCCCATGCTGCTCTTCGACTTATGAAATTCAGTCAGTTACGGCTCCAAGCCCCATACTTTAGTGTTTCCCTGATACCCGGTTACCTTGCTCCAAGCCGTAAAGGCCGTCTTGTTAGCGTCATAGGAATAGTCATTACTTTGATCGAAATTGCTCCAATTATTTTTGGAAAAGCGTGTCTGGATCACGCCGGTCTCTGCTCCCGCGGCCAAACTGCCCGCTCCGGACTTGAAGCTGATCTCCAGATACGTGTCTGCTGTACCCTTCGCCGGATTCACTGCGACAAATGTCCCTTCGATATTGGCCGTACCCATCTGGGCATAATCACACCAGAAGGTCATGTTCTCCGCACCATCCTTGGTGAAATAATATCGGATCTTCACGGTACTGAGATCAATCGCCTGCGTTCCGGTATTCTTCACGTTGAACTGCGGGGTCACCGCATTGCTCGCATTCGCGGACCCTCCGCTGCGGTACTGCACTTCGAGTGTACCGGTCGTCACCGGAGGTGCAGAAGGCGTCAGTGCCAGGACATTGGACAGCGTCTGTCCGTTCGCATTCACTGCTGCAATCCGGTAATTGTACGTGGTACCATTCACGGCTGTCGTATCGGCGTAAGTCAGCACGGACAATCCGGTTGCCACATCCGCATATGCCCCGCCTGCTACCGAACGTTGCACCTTATAGCTAGTAGCACCCGAAGCTGCTGTCCAGGTCAGGATCGACTGCGCATTGCCAGCTGTCCCACTTAAAGTCAGTGCTCCCGGCACCGTCGTTGCTGTTTGCGGCGTAGCCGACACCTGTACAGAACCCGGTGATTCCCCGGCAGCATTCACGGCGGTCAACACATAATAATAAGCCTTCCCGTTCGTCAGTCCCGTGTTCGTATAGGTCAATCCAATGACACCCGTAGCGACAGATGTATACGGTCCTCCACTCACCTCGGAACGTTTCACCGTATATGATTCGGCCCCGGATGCAGCAGCCCAGGTCAAGCTAACCTGATTGCTACCTGCCACAGCCTGCACACCAGCAGGTGCGCCCGGAACCGTGACCGGTGTAACACTAGGCTCCTGTCCATACACCTTCACCCCTGCATCATAGACTGGAAGGTATACGCTCTTCACAGGATTGCCTGTAGTCAACGTCTGGAACGAATGATCATTGCTTGCATTCCATGCGCCCTGCGGGCCTGTAATACGAAACTGCACTTCTTTACGATAGTTCCCCTCTCCACCCGGATAGATCTTCGTATTACCGAAGTTCGCCGTAATGGCATAGATATGCTGGGCTGCATTCACCACAACCGGTTGGGATACCGTCGCCCCCTCTGTATAGGAGGTTGTCACTTGCACGTCTGATACAGTGCGTCCAGCAGCATACACCTCGCTCAAATCCAGGAAATACTTAAAGGACAGTTGGTCTCCCATACGGGCAGGCCAAGCGGAACGATTATTAAGCAGTGCCCTGATTTCCGTATAATTGGAACCGGATGATTTAACAGCAGCCTCTACAAAGAACTCATCACCCTTCACCTCAGGTGCAGGGAAGTTTGCAAGGGGCTGATGATTCTGACCAAATAGCAGATTCATTTTGGCCAGCGCACCAGTGAATCCGGCGTTATAGTCCGTTGCCACCTCATTGCTCACATAATCCCCGATATCATCGGTATACCCATCCGATGTATCCGGGCCACCTACCATGGCACCATACAGAATATGGCGGTGATTCGTCGGGACATCCTCATTGTTCACCCAAGATCCGTGAGCGGTCCGGTGATGTGGATGCTGGGGTGCATTTTGCCCGTATCCCACCACATAACTGCTCTGACGTGGATTATCGCCCAGAATGTAGTTCATTTGTGAGACGGAAAAATCCTGATATCTTGCTTTTTTCACAGGGTCACTAACCCAGTCGGAATAGACAAACGAGATAAAAGATGCATTGGCGGCATACCGGAGCGAGCCCCACTGATCCAGCCAAGCCAGACCTCCTGGTGTGTATCTGACTCTCTGTCCATTGGTTCCGACAGACCAATAATCCAGGTTACGCTCGGTAGATTGAATAAAGCTTGCAGCTTCCGGCATGTTCAGACTGGACGTAATACGCGCCAGCAAAATCTGGGCACCGTAGTTTTTGGTATCCCAGCCTTGTGTCCAAGTATATGGCCAATTGGCGGCACCTCCACTGGAAGACCACTGATTGGTGGCCGCAATGGCTTTGGACAAGTAAGCGCTATCATTAGTGGCTAAATAAAGCCATGCCCCACCCCATGCCAGCTCATCATAATATCCGGACCACGAGTTATAGAACGATTGCGCATCAGTAATACAATCGGAGTATTTCCCCCGGTAAGTATCAGCAAAGTGATACAGTTCCTTCGCATGTTGAAGCAACTTCGCAGCATACACAGGATCATCATCGGCAAATACAATCGAAGCAGCTGCCAGTGATGCCGCAGTTTCTCCCGCCAGGTCACTGCCCGGACAGGAAGCATCAATCTTAAAGGCCGGTCGGTTCATCTGCATCACTTCAGCCGGGCCCCACCAGGCGTGATCCGTATTCCCGGCTCCGACTTGTCCCCATAATTCATTTGGTTTCGTATGCGCTTTCATAAAGTAGTCTGTGGCCCACTTGATATTATCCTTAATCTCCTCCAGTTGCCCTGCCTGCTCATATCCTTCGCGGTATTCCACGACGGACCAGGCCAGCATGGTAGCAGAATACGCCATCGGTAATCCGAATTTCACATGATCTCCGGCATCATACCATCCCCCGGTCAGATCAACACCTACATCAGCCCCATCCTGCATGCCCGAATTGCCACGCCATTCGACTCGATTGTTCGCTGGTAATGGACCCGAACGCTGCGCCTCATAGAAATAGATGGCCTTTTGCAGTGCTTCAGCATAGTTCTGGTTTCCGGCGGCCGCATCCGCCTTACGAAGTCCAGTACCCATCGATAAACTGCCTGCCAGTAGTCCTGCCGATAACGCAATCATAGCGACTCGTCTCCACCAGCTCCCCTTCATGTTCAACTATTCATCTCCTCTTCATGAATGTTCCGTATGCATTACTCTGGACTGCGAATGGTATCCGCTCCTCCCCATGGTGTAACTCCGTGTAACTTCCACCATTAATTACCATTATAGTCTTTTGTTTAACTTGCAATATAAGCGTTGGTGACTTCTAAAATAACATTGTTGTGACCTGCTCGGCATCATGCGACAAAAAAAGCTGCTTCTCTGACGCATATGCGTGTTAGAGAAACAGCTTCTTATCATTGCTATAACCAGCACCACAAACCAAATGACATTTCTGACCATCAGCCTGGGCATGCCTGCACATCACCATGTGTCAGGACATCTCATTGGTTACACTTTGAATTTGTTGATTTGCTCCTGCAGTTCCTCAGCCATCTTGGATAATGAACCTGCGGATGATGCAATCTCTTCCATCGAAGCCAGCTGCTGTTGGGTTGCGGCAGATACATTATGCACCCCGCCTGCTGCTTCTCCGGCAATGTTGGAGATCTGACTCACATATCCTACAACCTCAGTTGTACTCGCCGACATTTCCTCTGAACCTGCAGATACTTCCTGAATCTCACCCGCTACTTTGTTGACCGCATCCGAGATCTGTTCGAATGCTTGTCCTGCCGCAGTAACCATCTCGATTCCGGCTTCCGTCTCACTGCTGTTCACTTTAACAGCCTGAACAGCATGATCCGTATCTTTCTGAATCAATTGTACGAGATCCGTAATTCTTTGCGCAGAAGTGGAGGATTCCTCAGCCAGCTTCCGTACTTCTCCCGCAACGACGGCGAAACCACGTCCATGCTCTCCCGCTCGTGCGGCTTCAATGGCTGCATTCAGTGCAAGCAGATTGGTCTGCCGGGCAATGTTGTTGATCACCTCGGTAATCGTGCCAATCTCTGCTGAACGTTCTCCCAGCCCTGTAACCAGCTCTGTCAGCGAAGCAATGGAATTTCGAACAGAACCCATCTGTTCCACCGCTTGTTGAATAATCATGTTTCCTTCAGAAGATTGATTCGCCGCATCTACAGCCGATACCGATACACTCTGAGCAAGCTCGGCAATCTGTTCTGATCCGAGAGCCATCTCATTCATCGCCTGCGAAGAACGCTTCACAATATCCACCTGATCTGACGTGCCCACAGCCAGTTCCTCAACCGTTTCTGAAATCTGTTCCGAGGCTTGAGTGTTTTGCTCTGCACTTGCAAGAAGCTCTTCCGATGAAGCCGCTACCTGCTCAGAGGTTACTGACACCGATTCAATCATCGAGCGTAAATTGCCACTCATGGTATTGAAAGAAGCCGCCAGCGTTCCTAGTTCATCCCTGTTCTTCAGTACAATCGTCTCACCCGTCAGATCACCATTGGCGATAGCCATGGCTGCTTCATTCATTTTTTTGATTGGACGTGAGATGATGCTTGCAATGAAGAATGCAATAAATACTGCAACTAAGAATGCAAAAATGGTCACTGCCAAAATTACATTGAATGTATTCTCTGCCAACACAACAGATTCACTCGTTGCCGCTTCCGATCCTTCATTGCTCAAGTTAATCAACTGGGCAAGTGTGTCGTTAGCTGTGTACCACATTGGATAGGCCTCGGTATGAAGTCTACTGGCTCCCTCATAGTCGTTGTCCAGACCCAATTCGATGAATGCAGGCATTTTAGCCACATAGGCATCATAATTCGTACTGAAGTTCTCATTATATAACTTAAGTGCTTCTTCGCTGCCTGCAATGTATGTAAGCAACTGTTTGCGCTCATCCTCAATCTTGGTGAGAAGAAGCTGTAACGCTTCATTCATCTTGGTTGTTTCGTTTTCGTCCTGCTCAACAATAATTGCCAGCGCCAACCGCTCTACGTCGGAGACATCCCCATTCATCATGCCTAACAGGGTTACACTGGGCATCCAGGTCTGATCCACTTCATTCGCTTTACCTGACATATTGTGGATCTGTATTAACGCATAACTACTTACAATAATCAACAAAGCCACGACTATCAGAAAACCAGTCAGTAACTTGCCTCGAATCGTTAACTTCAATTTCCCCAACATGTTTCCCCGTGTTTCTTCCATGTGTCCCACTCCTCAAAATAATACATATTTATAGTATATCGACACCTATCGTCATGAATTGTAGATGTTAGAATTCTATTTCTATAAATTTCATGTAACTCCGCATATAACGCAAAAGAAGTCTCCCATCTTTGGCAGAACCAGAGATAAGAGACTTCTTTATTGAACAAAACCATCACGTCTTCGCCACACATTACGTTCAGACGCTAACGAAAAACACGTCGGTGTATGTTAATGAAGAAGTTGGGAATCGACTTGGTGTAATTGCGGGTCGTAATCAGAATTACACTGAGCAGACTGCCCAGAAGGAATCCGCCCAAAATATCTCCTGGATAATGCACACCTACATATACACGAGATACCCCTGTCAACACAGCAAGTAACAGCATCCATAACCCGAAGCGGCGTCCAATGAAGAATGAAGCAGCAGCAAGAGCAAATACAAAGGAAGCGTGCTTACTTGGAAAAGAAGGATCGGGTACATGGGCTACCAGCTGATGTACTGGCCCTTCCACAAAAGGCCTTGGATGGCCTACTGCTGGCGATATCCCCCATTTGGCCAACACTAGCGCCACGATGGACGCTACACAGGCATAGAAAACAATTCGCTGTTTCGATGGATCGCCGAGAAACCATACAATAACGAGCAGTGCGATCATGATCCAAACCGCATACTCGGAAGATGTAATCATAAACCAGTCCAGAAACGGAATTCGGTCTGCAAACTGATTGATCCAATTAAATATGGATTGATTCATAACTATCTTTTAATACCTCCATTACACAAAACAAGATTATTTTTTACATAATAAATATACACTAACTATTTGTCAAACAATCCACCTCTCGACCGAAGTTACGAAATCAAAGAGGACATTTTGCTTTCTTTTTGTTAAACTAGTTTGGGTTACATATCAGTTCAAACATAGAAAGGTGAAGATTATGCTTAAAAAATGGTTATGGGGTACAGCCCTGACCCTGGCACTTGCTGTCACAGGTGTCATTGTATATTACGGATATTCGATTGTTCATTTTGCCAATAGCATCTCAACTGCTTCCGGGACTTCATCCGATTCTTCCTCTTCGGGCACAGGCAGCGATTCAGACACTCCAACGACAACGATTCCCAGATGGGAGGGCCAGGAACGGGTAAACATACTATTGCTTGGTGGAGACTCCAGAGGTGATGATGCAGGACGTTCAGACTCGGTCATGGTCGCTTCCATTGATCCGGTCACCAAGAAAGCCCACCTGTTCTCCGTACTGCGTGATACCTATGTCGCGATTCCCGGGCATGGCAAGAGCAGGCTTAATGCAGCCTTTTCCTACGGAGGTGCGGAGCTGACCAAACAAACCGTCAGTAATCTGCTCGGCATTCCCATTCAGCATTATGTCTACACAGACTTTACAGGTTTCATGGCACTCGTTGATGCGGTAGGCGGTATTGAGATTGATGTGGAGAAAGACATGTATTACACTAGCAAAGCGGATAAACATATGTACGACATTGATTTGAAAAAAGGATTGCAACATATGGACGGCAAGACCGCCCTTCAATATGTTCGGTTCCGGCATGATGCCACCTCGGATTTTACGCGTACCGAACGGCAGCGGATCTTCATGACTGAGCTGGCAAAGAAGATGCAGAGCACCACGTCGCTCTTCAAAATCCCGGATATCCTGGAAGCCATCGCTCCCTATATTGAGACGGACCTTAGTCCAACCCAGATGTTAAAACTCGCATCACTAGGCTTCGATATCCATGTGAACGATATCGATCAACAACAGATCCCACCGAACAAGCTGCTCACCAATGAACTCGTTGGCTCAGCTCAGGTACTGGGTGTTGATGTAACCAAACTCCAGTCCTATATTCAGAAACTGTTTGAAGAAGATGCCACGTCCTCCGAGACTCCATCATCAGAAGAGCAGAACTAAAACAAGCATGAATTATATCAACAGAAAAGACGGCCGAAGCCGTCTTTTTTTGTACCTATTTTCTCCATTTAATGCAGCCTTAATGTTTAACAGGTACCCTTATATGATGAACTCCGGTTCCTGGAGGGAGGATTACATGTGAAAAAACCGCGCATAGCGGAATGGACCGAGCTGCGGGGCATTGCCTTTCTGGCGATCGTCATGCAGCATAATATCGCTGAGTATATCTATCGTGCCGATATTGAGCAGCCGGATTCCATTATGCTGACTATGATTTATCATCTGACCCGATTCGGTACGCCAACGTTTGTATTTCTATCAGGTGTAATGCTGTTTTACCATCACCGTAATACCAAACCGGAATATCCTCGCTTCATTCGAAAGCGATTTGGCGATATCTATATGCCGTTTGTCGTATGGACACTCATCTACTGGCTTTCTGTCCGTATCTTTACCCCCCAGTTCTGGCTTGCAGGCATACCGGACTTTCGCAGTCTTGTCCGTGAACTGTTTGTCCCGCAGACGGGATATCATCTCTGGTTTGTCATTATGGTGTTTCAGTTCTATATTCTGTTTCCCTTGTTCCTGGCGGGAGCGAAAGCCATTCAGAAGCGTATTCAGAACGCCTCACGTTTCACGCCCATGCAAGTCATTATGGCGCTAATTCTCTTTGCAGCAGCATTCTACGCCCTGCTTATGAAATGGTCCTACTATAATATGGGTGGCTGGACAGAATCACTTTCTGAGCCCTGGTCCGCGTTGCTGCAATATCGTTCCTATTCATGGATCATGTACTGGTTCTACTTTTTACTGGGTGCCGTGTGTGCCTGGTCAGTGGATAGCTGGAGGAGTTGGAGCACGAAGATATTGCCATGGACGATCTGTATGTTTATAGGGATGTACATTTGGCTTGGATACGATGTGCTGCGTGGGTCCGGGGATGTTGTTAATTTGAATATCTCTACTTATTTGAAACCAACCACATTCCTCATCATTATGGCTCAGATGCTCATGTTGTATGGTTTCCTTGTACTGATGCAGGGAAAAGATACACGGTTTCAGCGCCTGTTATCCTGGATTGGCCGCTATTCATTTGGCGGGTATCTGGTTCATGCACTGGTGATCTACGCGATCGCTTACGTTACGAGACCGCTTCAACTCAGTGGATGGCATCTGCCTGTAACATTGCTCTCGTTCCTTGTGACGGTTGGTATAGCCCTTGCGATCAGTTGCACACTATCCAAACTTCCTGGCTCCCGCTTCACGGTAGGGTTAATGCGTAAACCACGTTTAAGCCCCAATTCATCTGCTGCTGCGGACAAAAGAAATTCACCTGACCGAACTCCGTCACCCCGCCACACTCGTAGTCCGGGAACGAGTGAGACATTATGAACCAAGAAGAGCGTCCCCCTTATGGAGACGCCCTTCTTTATTTTACTTCGGTCGAAGTGGATCGTCCGGGAACAGGCTCTTGGTGACCTGGGGCTGGATGCGCATTGCCCTTCTGATTCACAAACCTCTTCAGATCACCCGTCAATTGTTCCTTCAGCTTGTCCACCAGCTGTGTCTCGCTAATGCCTTTTGCCTGAGCAATCTCAGCCAGGGACTTCCCTCCCTGAAGCTGCTCATGCAGTTGAGCAGGTGTAACTCCAATAAAACGGGCAATTTCGCCCTTATCTACCATGGAACGTTTGCCATGGTGGGCAAACTCACGCCGCAAATCGCGAAGCGGGGTATTGATGACCTTTTTCAACTTGGTATCCATGTCTGCCTTGGTAGCTGCTGCTTGTTCCTTGGTGAGACAACCTTCTTCTACGGCTTGATCCAGACGCTGCGCCAATGTAGGCTTCAACTTCTGCAGTAACTGCTCCTCACTAAGTCCTTTACGCTCTTTGGCAATCTGGGACAACGTCTTGCCCAGCTCCATCTGTGCTTTCAGATCCCGAAGACCAATCCCCAGCAGGTCTGCCGTTTCACCGATCATAAACAAACCGTGTCCTGCCTGCATGCATGGTTTTGCTTGTTTAGCGGACGAAGAAGCTTTAGATGCATCGTTATGTTCCTCAATCCGAAGTGCTGGATCAGCGAATGCCACATGCCCAGTTCCTGCTGTTATGACTATAGCTGCCAATCCGGCTGCTATCCATGTTTTACATTTCATGTTCATTTTTCTGCCGCCTTTCCGATGTCGAAATCCTATGCCTCCCTAGTTTGAGCCTAAAATCCACTTTTTTATGCCATAAAATACAAAAAGTCATCATTTTTCTCACAATTGATCACAAAAAATCCTATTTTTTTCAGTTTATTTCCGCTATACTGAGTGTAACTTCATGATCTATATCAGTTGAACTACATATTATTTACACTGATATAGTTGAACAGTCCTGAATCACCTTATCGCAGGAAGGACGATATGTAACGATGCGAAGAGAATGGTTAGATCCGTTTAGATCCGATCTGGAGATCGTGTTTGCTTCAGCGGAACAACTCGTACGGAAATATCCCGAACCCTTGTCAGGATATGCATTGAAACAACTGTATTCGGTTAATCCGCTGTTACGAGATTCAGGACACAGTTACATCGGGTACATCATTCCACTCTGGATGCAACACTCAGACAAACTACCCCAAGAAAAAGCACACCAATTAAGTACAGCCTGCCTCATTCACATGTTATATTTTCTGAATCAGGACGACGTAATGGATGAACAACCTGAGGATGCCACATGGAAATTATCCGTGGGTAATTTATATTACATGGATGCACTTCAATCTTACTCGGAATTATTCGATCCTTCCTCCACATTCTGGATCTATTTCAGACAATATGTCGTGGATTGGGCCGTAAGTGTAACGGGTGAGCATTCCATTGATTATTTTCAAAAGAGTCCCTTGTTGATTGCGCAAAAGGCTGCTCCTCTGCTCATTGGAGCTACGGGTGCACTGCTTCTGCAAAAACAGTCCGACCGGATAATCCCGGTGTGTTCTGGCATCAATATCACACTCATGACACTCCAGATGACCGATGACTTCACAGACACGCAACAAGATGCTGTGCATGGAAACTACAACAGCTACCTCTCCCACATATCCGAAGCACTGAATCACAACTATCCCGCTCATCCTCTTAGCGAACGTATACATGACAATGTATACAATACACAACTCATGAACTCTTACGTAGACATTGCTTATCAATATAATCGTATATTAACATCATCTAACTCAGGTATATCGCATCTTGAGACGTTTAATTCCTATTTATACAGTACTTTAGTACAAGCTATTCAGGACATTACACAACGGAAGAAACAGCTCCTCCAAGGCGGGTTTCATCACTGGATCAGCGAGCAACAGTTGGAATCCTGAGCACAAGGATGAAGCTGATTCAGTTTAATTTTAAATATGAAGGGAATGTTGACGATGATGGTATCAGAGAAAACGTTGCATGAGGATATTATTGAAAAGGCTTGGAGTGACGAGCACTTCAGACAACAATTGCACTCCAATCCGAAGCAGGCGCTTCGTGAAGCGTTCGGCATCGTAATTCCGGAGCACATTCAGGTACGTACCGTTGAGGAGCAGCAGAATGACTATGTTCTTGTCATACCTCCCAACCCTTCCAAAGTAAATTATGATGTGAATTGTGGACCT
The DNA here is from genome assembly GCF_037991315.1 of Paenibacillus sp. FSL H8-0079. Taxonomy (NCBI): domain Bacteria; kingdom Bacillati; phylum Bacillota; class Bacilli; order Caryophanales; family Paenibacillaceae; genus Paenibacillus; species Paenibacillus sp. FSL H8-0079. The sequence continues at coordinate 1,339,962 of NZ_CP150300.1, read as the reverse complement.
TGGAGAAGTTAAATCGGGTGAGCTAGTCTTGTAATGTAAGACATCAGGGGTAGGAACAAAAAAAGCGGTTGTATCCTTCTGTGAGTCCGTCATTCGACGAACTCGGTGAAAGATACAACCGCTTCTGTTCCTACCCCTTTGGTGCTTGTAAAGCTGATCTGTCCTTGCATCGCTTCAACAATGCGGAAAGTCACCATCATGCCGAGGCCTGTGCCTTTGATTTTGTTGGAGAAATAAGGCTCGCCCAACCGGGAGAGTGCTTCCTCGTCCATTCCTTCTCCGTTATCCCTGACATGCACCTTAATCATTCCATCCTGCTTATACGCCCAGATATCTATCTGGCCTTGTCCCTGCAGAGCTTCAATACTGTTCTTGATAATATTGATAAAAGCTTGCTTGAACTTCGAGGAATTGCCCCGAATATATAGATCTGGCGGAATGTCGGTGGTGATTTTACCACCTTCGAGATTAGCCATCGGTACAAGAATACCTTCGATATGATTGAATTCATCCGAGATATTGAGCGAGATAATGTGGTCAAACTCAGGTTTGGCAAAGGTAAGAAAGTCCGTAATGATGCCGGAAGCCCGATCAAGTTCTTCCAACGCAATTCGAACATACCCCTTATTTTTGTTGTCTTCCTGTTCTGTCATGAGCTGAAGGAACCCTCTTGTCACCTGAAGCGGATTACGTACTTCATGGGCAACGGAAGCAGCCAGTTCGCTAATAATCTCCATCTTTTCAGATCGCTGCAACTCGTTGTTGAACAACTCCAGTTCTTTGGAGTACTCTAGCACTTTGGTATGTTTTTCAGCAAAACGACTTCCGAGAATGGCAATCAACGAGATCACAAATGCAACCATCGACCATTTCCACCATAAAAGATGATATGAACCACTCCGCTGATAGTACCACAACAATTCAGCCACACTGATCAAGGCAAATGTACCGAATCCTGTCGCAAGCAGCATCGCTTCCCGGTTTCGTTGTAGCGCTTTGGCGATGGTACCAACCAACAGAATTGTCAGCAGGATGACAAGCACCATGCCAACCACACGCTGTACGAGCAGATTGTAGAGGAACTCCCATTGTCCGCCTGAAGTAACATAGATAAATAGAGAAAACACAGCAACAACTGAATATATGAATTGTATTTTTCGTAGTTTGGTGAAGATTCCATGCAGACCTGGCCCGATAATCTGTTCAAAGAAATAACAGAGCGCTGGCATACCCAATAGCATCGCCAGATCAAAGACTACCGAATACAGGTCACCATATACCTGGTAGAACGTATATAAAAATTGCGAGTACGTGATGATCATCGTGCCGATGGAGCCCATCACGATGCATAGCGAGATCCACAACCCCTTGTGGAATTTGCCCAGAAAGAACGTACAACTCAGCATCGTAATCGCTGTGAAGACAAAAGTCGCGCCCAAGATGACATCAATAAGCCCGTTATGGATATATTTCTCCTGTAAAGCGGCATACGGTCCAACTTGAACGGTACCTTGTATGCCCAAACGGCCTTTCTCATTTTGCGACCATACATAGAGCGTGTCACCTGAATTCTCATTGGATAAGGGCAGCAACACAGCATTATTATCATAATTGTAATGGTAGTTCTCGTAGACCTTGCGGTCCTCCAGATAGATCACAATATGATTGCCTTTAATGTTCTCGAATCGAATGGCTGAACTTTCCTCAGTCAATACAGGGATGGTCAGGCGAGTCCATAAGGAGCTCGATCGATCTGTACTGCTATACTCTAACTTATCGACACCCTGCTTTTCCCATATCTCGTCTGCTCCCTTAACTTCACTGATGAACCCCTGATCGTCAACGTTCCCCCATTTTACTTCCCATCCTGCAATGGATACAGGCTGTTGAACCTCTCCTGTAGTTGCAAAGACTATCCCATGCGGCATACCTAGAATAATCAATACACTCATCCATAAGATGACGATAGCTTTGGGCACATTTTTCATTCACAGCACCTCAAAGTTCTAATTTTCCCTATCTTAGATTCTCTCATCTATCATTCGCCACCGTTTGTCACGTCACCTTCTTGAGATAAAATGAAATTCACATTTAAGTCGATTTATAGTTTTATTTCCATTTTATTGTTAAAATCATTCAATCAATCACGCAGATCTTCGAACTGATTCTCTATCATTTCACGTTCCTTCTGTTCAACTTGACTGCGGAATTCAAGCCACTGCTCTGTTTCTTCATCATCATAGATGGTCCATATATCAGAAAAAAGGAAATCCCTTAGCTGGACAACTTGCCCGGACCATATACCGCCTACCCAAAACAACCCATCCGGACGACGGATGACGGTACGGGAGAACCCGGGTGTGGACGCCTTTTGCCCAATACGGATGCGTGTGATCATATTGCCCAGTGTGAACCAGTCCACTTGAAATCCCTCCCTTACATATTCATACTTCATCATAACATAGCCAAAAGAGGAAAAGCTGTAAAAACGGTAGCTGCGATTCAATCCGTTGCTTCGGGTGTAATGGTTTCTCAAAGCAAACACACACCCTAAGGAGATGATTCCAATGAATGAGCCACATCGTACGGTTGAGGTGGAACATAAGGATGTTCAGCATAAATCAGATTCAAGTATGGTCGCTTCCACATTTATTAAATATGCCGCGTATATCATTATCTTTTTTGGATTCTTATACTTCTTGGTCAAGTATGTATTTCCCAAATTCTAAGGCATTCATATCGTAGCAAACACCCGGGGATAATAACCTGTGCAAGATTACAACGTTAGCGCTTTGGGTAACTACGGGGTAAGAAGCTTTTGAGAAACCGAGATGAAAGGAAGTGCTACTCATGTCTGACAAACCGATCAGTAACGAAGAGAGCGACCGCTATTATGACCGTTACCAAAGGTCCCGCGATATTCCACCAGAGACGGAAGTTCCAGAAGGCGATATGGACACCTTTGATGAAGTTTCGGGTAGACGAATTGTAACGGAAGATTCGGATCTGGCACCCGTAGCCGCAACCGCTGTGGACGAGCCGGAATTGGATTCACGTTTGGCTGAGACACCGCTGGAATCTGTACCGGATGCAGATCTTCTGCAACCCAACAGTCCGGTTGATCCTGCTGCACCCGATCCGGATGCATTGCATGGTACCGATCTGCTCAATGGTGCTGGTGCGGATGCCAAGCCGGAGAACGACATTCCACCGCGACGCTAACGGCTGTGATGACATCCTGAACGAGGAGGTGCATACACGATGAAGGAAGATCACCACAAGCATGTGCATGAACCGGATAATCTCGTGACCGAACGGGATATTGATCCAGACTTTGGACTCTTCACTGAGGACTCCTTCCCCGAAGCACTTGAGGATGAGGATCAACGCGATGCGGTTGAGCATGCCATTCCTAAAGAGAAGGCTTCCCGTAAGCCCTCTTCGGACAACCAATCAATATAGATCCGTATAGACCTAAAAAAGATGACGTCTGTAACAACAGCGTCATCTTTTTCGTTCTTTTTTAGTTCACTTTCTATTCGCACTTCAGCTCACCGTTTAGCGGGAACCTTACTTGCCACGGGCAGTTTGTGATCCAATCCCGACCACTTCGCCACAATCGCAGTGATTAACAACGCAACTCCGTTAATGATAAAAATCCAGCGAATCGGCAGCCAGCCGCCGAGAACACCACCAATGATTGGCCCCGCCATCGTCCCGATCTGGGCAGCGGACTGATTCAAACTAAAGGCCCTGCCTCTAAAACTAGATGCAGTAGCCTGCACAATCATGGCGTTAATCGCCGGAAATACAGCCGCAAAGAATAAACCATATACAAATCGCAATACGCCAAATCCGATATAACCTGTTGTAAAGAACTGTAGAAGATTGCCTACAGCCCCACCAACCAGTCCAATGATCAGCACTTTACCGTATCCAATCCTTGAACCAATCTTGCCCCAACGCGGTGCCATAATAACTGTTGCTACTCCTACCGCTGAGAAAATAATACCTGAGCTGAGTGAGGCGCGATCAGGCTGTATACCCATCTCCATCACGTAGACCGTCAATAGTGGCTCCAGAATCATGACGGAGAATGTACATATGCCCATCATGCCAAGCACCGTCATAAACAAGCGATTCGCTCTCGCTTCACGAATGTCATCCATGACGTGGGAACGCGCCTTGTTCCGGTTGAAGTTCTCTTCTTTTACCCAGAAGGTTGCGATGATCGCAGAGACCAGCACTACAATGGCCGAAAACAAAAATGCATTCCGGTTCCCATAATAATGGCTCACCACGCCACCGATTAACGGTCCGATAATACCACCTGTGGCTCCCGCAGTAGACATGATGCCCAGTGCATACCCCGTCTTCTCTTCAGGTGTATTCGTGCCCACAAGAGCAATCGCCGCTGGAACAAACCCTGCAAGCAGGCCCTGGAACAATCGAACAACAATCAGCGAATAGGGGTCCTGCACGAAATAATTGATTAAATATAAGACGGCAAGACTGTATCCTGACCGGATGAGCATGGGCTTGCGCCCGTATTTGTCAGCCAGTGATCCCCAGAACGGTGACACGAGCGCACTCGCAAGAAATGTAATGCCGAAAGCCAGTCCCGCCCATAACTCCAGATGATCACGAACCCCCAGATCGGAACTTAGAAACAGGGGTAGAAATGGAATAGAGATCGAATACGCGGTGCTGCAAAAAAATACACCAATCCATAAAATCACCAGATTGCGCTTCCACGAGAAGTTCATATACCCGCACGCCCTTTCCGTTACTGACGTCGGGACTGCCGTGTATTGGAGCGGACGGAACAGACCCGTCGTCCCCGATGCGGAAGCATTTTCCTTATTTTACACCCATGATTCCACGAAGACCATCCCTTGTTCACCACAACCACACGTATTGCATTGCCATCCTGTCCATAAAAACGGTATGATAGTTGGGTAAATATCCAAATATGATTTGGAGAAAATATATAATGCAGAGATGCAAGGAGGAACGTTTTCATGTCTTTACGGTGGAGAAAAAACACTGTGGTTTCGCTGGTTCTCGCGATGCTGCTTATCGTCATTAGTGGTTGTGGACGCCCTTCCAGTGGCGCTACGGAAACACCGGCTCCTGTTGAACCAACGGGCCCTAATCCGGTAGCTACCATTGAAATGGCGGATGGACAGAAAATCGTCATCGAGCTATATCCGGAAATTGCCCCCAATACGGTGAACAATTTTATTTCACTAGCGAACCAGGGCTTTTATGACGGCCTGATCTTTCACCGGGTCATTCCCGGCTTTATGATTCAGGGTGGTGATCCAGATGGCAACGGTTCAGGAGGCCCTGGATACACGATTAAGGGTGAATTTACATCTAATGGTCACAAAAACCACCTGAATCATACGCGTGGGGTTATCTCCATGGCGCGTACAAATGATTTGGATTCTGCTGGCTCCCAATTCTTCATTATGCTAGCTGACGCGGATTACCTGGATAACGCATATGCCACCTTTGGCAAGGTAACAGAAGGTATGGAAGTCGTTGATGGTATAGCAGCTCAAGAAATAGGTGGAGCTGACAAACCGGTTGCCGATCAAGTCATGAAAAAAGTTACGGTAGATACCCATGGTCTGGAGTATCCAGAGCCGGTAAAAGTGCCTTAATCAGCTGCTTAGCCAAACAGATGAAACCTCATTTTTATATCTCATTAATGAGTTAATGAACTGCTAAACAAATAAAAGCTCTGACCTATGCGAATGTCGCAAGGCAGAGCTTTATTTATTGAATTTAATGATAGCGGTTACATAACTAACTTTATAAAAAAGGACCTCTTCTGGCATCATCCTCAATACATCCATCCCATCAAACGTAACCAGCCGATAATCGCAATCCATAACGGGAAGCTAAAGGCAACGCCCCATGCAAGCCCTTTCAGTAAACTACGGTTTACTTCCACGAACAACGACTCCTTTCTTCAGGGAATAGTCGCAGTATCGGTATTATTATATGATTTTATACCCGTTTTCATTCGTCACGCATACCCCGTTTTCCTGCTTTTGTTCCGCAGATTCATGGAATGAATTCCGGGAACCTGATATACTATGACTACTGTATGATAAATGGAACCTGATTCATGTTTGGAAAGGAGATTTTCCTATGGCAAAATCCAAAAAACGCACTCCTGCACCCAAAGCAGCAGTAGCACAGGATAAACCCACAACACTGAAAGATCTACTTAGCAGTGATGTGTTAGAGAAGCTGAAAGCTCAGGCAGATGAGGCAAAAGCTGCCGAAGCAGCAGTTAAAGAGCAGGAACGTCAGCAAGCAGAAGAAGCTCGCCAAGCGGAGCAAAAGCGCCGGGATAACGACTTCGAATATTTGCTCAATAACAGCACAATAGACTGGAAGAAACATAAGTAAGTATTGGGCATGACCTGAATGAGAGTTTCCCACCATTCACATGCCAAAATAATATGACAGCAGACAGATCATGAAGATGATCTGCTCCCAGAACAGGGCCGCGTTGCGGGCCTGTTTTTTTGATATAGACACATATTGATTCACCAGTCTTGAGCCGGGTATGTAGAAGTAGAAGGTACAACGATAATCTATACGATGGAGGGATCAGAGATGACAGAACAACGTTTGGAAGGCAAAGTAGCGATTGTAACCGGAGGTGGATCGGGTATTGGTCAGGCTACCGCCATTCGTTTCGCCGAGCACGGAGCCAAAGTGTACATGCTGGATCGTACACCCGAAAATGCAGAGGAAACGAAACAGACCATTGAAAAGGCTGGCGGAGAAGCGTATGTGATCGAATGTGATATCTCTAAACCGGACAATGTGCAGAAGGCGATCAATCAGGCTGCGACTGAAGCAGGTAAACTGGATATCATATTTGCGAATGCTGGCATTAATGGAACGATGGCCCCGATTGAAACGATGGAAATCGAGGACTGGGACCAGACGATGGAGATCAATATGCGCGGAACCTTCGCAACCGTCAAATATGCCATCCCCCATCTGAAAGAACATGGCGGCAGTATCATTATTACCAGTTCCATCAATGGTAACCGGGTCTTCTCAGGTATCGGGTTCTCTGCATACGCTTCCAGCAAAGCGGGACAAACTGCGTTTACCAAGATGGCTGCACTGGAGCTGGCTCGTTATAAGATCCGTGTAAACGCCGTCTGCCCAGGTGCCATCGATACCAACATTGATGATAATACCTATCCGTCAGATGATCTGAAAGAAGTACAGATTCCCGTTGAATTCCCTGAAGGTCATGAACATCCGCTTAAGGGTGAACCCGGAACGTCCAAGCAAGTTGCGAACCTCGTTCTGTTCCTCGCTTCCGATGAAGCCTCTCATGTTACGGGTACACGAATCTACGTGGATGGTGCGGAATCTCTGCTCCGTGGATAAAAATATAAATAAGCGTTGGCCCCCATTCAGGGACAACGCCCAAACATCCCGCTAGCGATCTGATCCGTTCAGATTACTGCGGGATGTTTTATTTATAAAGAATAATGATACGACACAGTCGCAACTACAAGGATCACCACTATACCGAGGAGCTTTTACCTTTTTTCACACGATGATTCAAACGGTCTGGGATGGCGAAAAGCACAATGTACATCAGCGAGAACAAGACCAGCGCCAGTATCTCTTCCCCAAGGATATACACGGGATAAGGACCTAGCATATCCAACACCGAGGGTGTACTCGGCTTGTATCTCAAGAACATGTAATTCGCATCAAGCAAGACATCCACAACGTATACAATGAGTGCCGCTACATTAACAAAGATCATCGAACCCGCCACAGATCTCCAGCTAGGTCGCAGTTGTTCCACCCACGTCATGTAGAGTAAAGCCAAAATGATACAGGCATGAGCGACGAAAAATTGAATGAATCGAAAGTGCGCGTAACCATAACCCAGATTTGGCGTCAGAATAGCCATAAGGGCTCCTGCGATGCCTGCGAATAACAGTGCAGAATGTAACCAACGACTGCGTGTGAGTAATAATACCCCCGATAATAACAAAGACAAACTGCATAGTTCGAGTGGCAAAGACGTCTGCAGGCTCCATATCCCTCCATACATATACCAGAGTTGCAGCACAATTTCACAAGCGAACATGATACAGGCTAGAACAATCCGCAGTGTGCGGCGTGTCCTCTCTGACCATGACCGAAGATGGTGTCGAAGCAAAAACATCAGGAGGATCAATGCTGTAATTAAGCTAATGGAAACGATATGTGAAGTGGAGAACAGAATAAACGGCTCTGCATCATAAGGGTCCAGCCATGGTGGATACGCCATACATCTCTTCTCTCCTTTGCGATCATCTCACCAACATTATCTTTCTTTAATGTTAACTTTTTCATTTTGCCATTGAATGAAAGAGCTGTCCAGTTGGAATTCTAAATAAGCATTGTAATTTAAATATCTTTATGTTAAGATAATTTCAGAACCAAAACAAACTAAAAGTTAGTAACTTTCTTAACCGAAATAAAATATACCGTACTCAAAACCTAACTAGGAGGAATTATTATGCAAATCAAAGGACTTCACCACGTATCTGCCCTAACAGCACATGCCGATCAGAACTATCGTTTCTATACCAACATCATGGGTCTGCGCTTGATCAAGAAAACAGTCAACCAGGACGATGTGTCCGTCTACCATCTCTTCTATGGCGATGAGAAAGGTAATCCAGGTACCGAGCTTACCTTCTTCGAAATTCCGATGGCAGGACAGACTCGTGAAGGCGTGAACAGCATCTCAGCAACGTCACTGCGTGTGCCAAATGATGCTGCACTTACCTACTGGCAGCAACGTTTTGACGAATTCGAAGTTGTTCATGGAGAGATTGTTGAACGCGGTGGTCGTGCCACGCTCTCATTCACGGACTTTGAAGGACAACGTTTGATTCTGGTTTCGGATGAAAACAATACAGGTGTCGCTGGTGGTAAACCATGGGATCAGAGCCCTGTGCCTGCCGAGTATGGCATTGTAGGTCTTGGCCCTATCCATCTCACGGTACAAGACGCCTCCCTCACTGCTCCGGTTCTCACCGAACTGCTTGGTTTCAGAGCAAAAGGAAGTTACCCTGCCTTTACTCCAGGTCAACCTGATGTACTGGTCTTTGAGTCAGGCGAAGGGGGCAGCGGCTCCGAGGTGCATCTTGAAGAACGTAACGATCTTGCACAAGAACGCCCTGGACGTGGCAGCGTGCACCATGTTGCGTTCCGTGTGGACAATGAGGAAGAACTCAGACAATGGGTGGAACGCGTTCATAACTTCCAATTCCCAAGCTCCGGTTTTGTAGACCGCTTCTACTTCCGCTCCCTGTATTTCCGTGAAGCGAACGGTATTCTGTTCGAGCTGGCAACCGATGGTCCGGGATTTGATACAGACGAAGAATTGGCACATCTGGGAGAATCACTTGCCTTGCCGCCATTCCTCGAAGGTCGCCGTGCCGAGATTGAAGCTAATCTTAAACCGCTAGACACCGTCATCCGTTAATTTCACATGACCAACGTGGTTTAAACTGAATAAACATAAAAACGATTATCACAATGTGTGTGATGGACTTGATCCAGCAACATCATCGTTGATAATCGTTTTTTTACGTCTATTTTATTTAACCAAATACGATGTTGTAAGCGGCACAAACAGCGATGAGCCCGGATCTTCTGTGACAATCTCAACAAAGATAGCCTCCGTGCCTGATACATCCACGTCCAGACTTACCAAGCCGCTTCCCGGTGCTATACTCAGCTTTTTGAGAACCGTATTGTCCTGGTTAATTACATGTACCTCCTGATTACCTTGAAGAGCGGCCAGTTCCAGATGCAGGGAAGAATACGTTTTACCCGTCATGATCTGGAAGTCATCCCCTTGCTTCACGGAATCCGTATGCAGATATACATCTTTATAATCCTTGCCTTTGTAAGTGGTCTCCGCAGGATCTTTAGTATGCCATGCGGATGTCCCAAGTACAGATGTTCCGAGTGAACTGAGCGTCAGTTTATCGGTTTCAGATGGCGAGGAACCATTATTCCCACCAATCAACACCGAAGAGGTTGCACTGTCATAAGTGATCTCTGTCCCAAGTAATGAACCCACCGCACGCACAGGTAAATAAGTCGTCCCATTGTACGTGATGGGCAACACTGTTTTACCATTTGCATCTTTGGCTGTCACCGTAGCACCATTCATTTTCAGCGTAATCTTGTTGTTCAAATAAGCTTTAATTGGTTCCAGCCCTGTTGCTGCGAGTGCACCTGTCCCGATTCCAAGCGTTAATGTGCCTACCATCAAACCCAGTACAACCTTCTTCTTCATCAAAATCCCTCCTGAACGTTAAATGAGTTGTCCTTTATACATTTAAACGACTAAAGTGATCATGTCAATTATTCCCTGCATTTTTAGTACACATTTCCTATGTCTGGGCAGCACAAAACGAGGCTGTATGTCACGTTTTTTTCAGCCTCGTCCTTTTCCCCATTGTCCGCAAAGGCAGAAAGGAGATATTCTGTTCAACTGTTCACTAAATCTCAATCAAAGGATTCATAATATTCTTCTTCATATATTTCCATGCTGTACTTCAGATCTGCGGCCTTCCATTCGCCATCTTGATACGCATAAGCAAATGTCAGATCACCAGCGTATAGACCCAAACCATAAGATCCTGCTGCTGATACGACAAGCTTACCATCCTCCACACTGTAATACGTCACTCCACCGAATCCCAACTCTTTGTTATATTCGCCACCACTTGTGTCTTCCTCGATCCGTGAAGGCTCTGCTTGTAGGCCATCAACGGTGACATCAACATCCACACGGTCTGATCTAACCGTAACTTTCGACTGCACATGCTGCTTCACGATCTCATCGAGAGATTGCATCTTCATCTCTTCCAGCGTTACCGGATTAATAATACGTGCTTGTCCCAAATAAATACCTGTTCCATGACCTTCCGTGTACAGAACAACAATCTCTTTCTGGCCGTCTCCGTTCAGATCCAGCTCGTGTACTTCGGGCTTGTAAGACCCGCCTTCTCCTTGCCAATCACTAAATTCTCGCGTCTTGCCGTCCACTTCCAAAATCATTCCGTTATATATATATCCTGAACCCTCAACTTTCATAGGGTATAATCTGATATTCTCATTTTCCGATGCAACTGAAACGTACTGCTCTTTAACAGGAATCGATTCTTGAATTGTATTCGCTGCGTCATGCATTTTATCTATATTGGAAGCCTCGACCACTTCGGTCTGGCTGGATTGATCATCTATGTTAAGCTGTTTTTGCGATTCATTCATGGTTCTGGCAGCTGAAGTTGTACTAATCGTAGCTACCGCCAAAATAATCATCAGCAGGATACCTGTCCAAGTTTTCAATATACTGGGCTCCTTCTTCTGTTGTGATAATCCTATTATATCTTCATTTATCGCCTGCAAGTTGCGAATTTGTTAATCTTTCAAAAAAAAATCTTTACATATTTCTCTTTTCACGAAAGAACGTTCGGCTTTAACCAGAATAAGCAAATTCCCAAGGCAAAATTATTCTTAAAAAGCAAAAAAAATTCCGAACACAGCTTAAGGCTGCATCCGGAATGCTTTGGTTTTGTCCATTAATCGATCCGTTAATTGTCTCAGTTCTTCAGCCGAGGAGGAAATCTCCTCCATGATGGCTGTCTCTTCGTGTGCGGCATCCATGATTCGTCTCGCCTCATCCGAGAACGATCCGGCTTTCCCCTGGATCTTCTTCACATGACCGTGTGTTTGCTCCACGCGTCCTGTCTGTTCTGCAATTTTGGAACCGATATCATGTGCACCCTTCATAAATACTTCCACCGTACCTGTCAGTTCATGCAACGTCTGATCCACAGAGATCGTCCGTTCGGATTCATTAACCACCAGTCCATGCTGCTCATGAGACAGTTGTGCCGTCTCCCTGATCCGTTGCTGCACACGACTAATCAACTCATTAATACGATGCACCGATTCTTTACTCTCGTCTGCTAGCTTGCGGATCTGCTGCGCCACGACTGCAAAACCAGAACCTTCTTCGCCAGCTCGTGCAGCCTCAATGGAAGCATTCAGGGCAAGCAGTCCTGTTTCCTCAGCAATATTTTTGACAGACTGGGTAATTACCTCGATATCGGAGGCTTCCTTCTCCAGCAACAGCATAATGTCACGAGAACGATTGTGAGACTCGGCCAGCTCGTCCATTCCTTTCATCAGGGATGAGAAGGTCTGTTTCGTATGATCCACCGATCGTTCCATCTGACCAGACATCTCTGTCATGCCCATCGACTGGCTATGCATACGCTGGAAGTCGTTCAACATCTCATCCGCAGTAATCAGAGACTGATGAGAAGTAACTTTCTGTTCTTCTACTCCCACCGCAATATGATCCACCGCTTCCGACATCATCTCGATCTGCTCAGCAGCTTGCGTAATCGCTTCACTAAGCGACTGGGCGTTCTGTGATGTTGTACGTGTACTGTCTGCGATATCGTTTACAATACTTCTGAGATTAGAAACCATTACGCGAAAAGCATCATATAATACAGTAAGTTCATCCTGCGCACGTCGCTGTGGAATCTCGGTTGTCAAATCCCCGGATGAAACTTGTTGTGCCGCACGAGAAAGCTGAACAATTGGACGAGTTAGCCAGCGAGAGGCGAACCATCCGAGAATCCCGTTCCAACACACCCCCATAACAAGGATGATGGAGATATACAACCAGCTTGGCATGTTAAATGAGAGCCAGTCCTGGAGGAAAAATATAAAAAAGCCGCTAGTTCCGTACGTAATAATTGAGATCAGTACCAAACCCGCGACTGTCTTTGCGCCTAAAGTCCATTTCATGTTTACACCCCGTAGTCCTTTTTTCCTATTTTACCAATCATGTACTAAATATCATGTGACATACATCACTGAAACCGTTCTATCCACTCCCTGCTTATGGTTCATGCATGACTTCTCTACCATATAGTGCATAATGAATAAGACAAGCTTTTCAGCCCCCTTTAATGATGAACTACGTGTAAAATAAATCCTTAATTTAAATTATTATCGGCAAATTAGGCGAAATGATTTAGCTTGGCATCCATTTTGCTTAAATGATATACTGAGTGCGCTTCGGCAATGCCGGAGCTGACCTATTTATTGGATGCCACTGGAGGCGAACGAAATGTCTACTATGTCCACAAGGACGGAGAAAGATTTTATCGGTGAAAAAGAAATACCTGCTTATGCCTATTACGGCATTCAGACGGTGCGGGCCGTAGAGAACTTCCCGATTACCGGCGTTCCGGTACACCGGGAGTTGATCACAGCTCTGGCCGCGGTGAAAAAGGCTGCGGCAGTTACGAATATGGAGCTGAAAATGCTACCAAGCAAAATTGGCGATGTCATCGTCATGGCGGCTGAAGAAATGATGAAAGGCCATCATCTGGATCATTTTATTGTGGACTCCATTCAGGGCGGTGCAGGCACCTCCATGAATATGAATATGAACGAAATTCTCGCCAATCGCGGACTCGAACTGTTATTGCAAAGTAAGGGAGATTACTTCCACTGCAATCCTAATAATCATGTGAATATGTCCCAATCCACCAATGACGTGGTGCCTACAGCATTGCGTATTGCGGCGTATCGACTATCCGAAACGTTACTCGCTACCATGAAAAGACTACAGGATGCGTTCCGTAAAAAAGAAGAGGAATTCAACGATGTGGTTAAAGTAGGCCGTACACATCTTCAGGATGCCGTGCCTATTCGCCTTGGACAAGAATTCGGAGCTTATGCCCGCGTAATCGGACGGGATATCGAGCGTCTTGAATTCGCCAATCGCCGCCTGCTTACTATTAATATGGGTGCAACTGCGGTAGGTACAGGCCTCAATGCGAAACCCGAATATATCGTCAAGGTTACGGAGCACCTGTCTGATGTTACCGGACTACCACTACAGACAGCAGAAGATCTCGTGGATGCGACGCAGAACACGGATGCCTATCTGGAACTTTCAGCAGCGCTCAAGGTATGTGCAGTCAGCCTGTCCAAAATCTGTAATGATATTCGCATGATGGCTTCAGGTCCGCGTGCAGGATTCAATGAATTGCGTCTGCCACCGCGTCAGCCCGGTTCGTCCATTATGCCGGGCAAAGTCAACCCTGTTATGGCCGAAGTCATTAACCAAGTATCTTTCCAGGTGATGGGTAACGACCATACGATCTGTATGGCGTGTGAAGCTGGCCAATTCGAGCTGAATGTTATGGGCCCGGTTATTGCATTCAATTTGCTGCAATCTCTGAAAATTATGAATAACGGTATTGATGTCTTCACGCGTTATGCGGTGGAAGAGATGGAAGCCAACCGTGAGCGCTGCGAATTAATCATGAAGCAAAGTTTCAGTGTGGTTACGGCGTTGAACCCGCACTTAGGTTATAATGTGGCAGCTTCCATCGTGAAGGAAGCTCTCAAGACTGGACTTACCTTGCAGGAGATCATTCTGGAACGCGGACTGCTGACACCGGAAGAACTGGAAGAGATTCTTCATCCGGAGCAGATGACCACGCCAGGTATTGCCGGAGAACACTTTCTACGTAATATGGAACGCATGTAGGGAATCAGGAAATCTAATGCAGGAATGCAGAAGATCAAACACGAATAACATCACAAAGAGCCCCCACAAACCATTGATCCGGTTTGCAGGGGTTCTTTTGTATTCAGCGATCAAACTACGCTTGCTACTCCGTTAAGCCCACCGTTTACGCTCAAGGGAAGGCAAAATTTGAAGCTCCTCCCGGTACTTGGTGACCGTTCTGCGAGAGATGATAATCCCGTCCTCAGCGAGTAGTGTCGCCAACTGACTGTCCGAGTGCGGCCGATGGGTCTGTTCCATGCGAATGAGTTCTTTTAATCTCCGTTTCACTGCTGAGGCGGATGTTTTATCCCCGGACGTTGTACCAATTCCCGAGGCAAAAAAAGTTCTGAGTTCATATACACCATGCGGGGTGTCTATATATTTACCGTTCACGGCACGACTTACCGTTGATTCGTGCATGCCAATCTTCTCTGCAATAATAGCGAGATTAAGCGGTTTTAACGCGGATGGTCCTTTAATCAAAAAGTGCTTCTGCTCTTCCATCACGGCCGCCAGCACACGCATTAACGTTCTGCGCCGCTGGTGTACACTACGAATGATAGCCCTCGCTTCTGCCGCGCGAGTAGACCAAATTTCGTCTGGTGCCTCATCCCTGATCCAACGGAAACATGCTTCATTCATGGATACACGAGGGTTACCTGCCGCATGCAGACTGAAATGAGCCTCCCCATTACGCAATCCAACAATAGCATCGGGAATAATGTAATGCGGTCGTTCCGTACATCCGATGGATCGACAGGGCTTGGGATCCAGACGTGTAATATAGTCATAGGCAGTCTGAGCTTCCCGTGAGGTCATACCTAATCGGCTCCCTGTTCGACCTGGGTGAAAAGGAACCAGTGCTTCCAATCCCGCTTCCACCATCCGCTCCGCATGCAGCGCAGCAGATGGATCACGTCTGATCTGGAGCAACAAACATTCCTGCAAATTCCGCGCTCCTACACCGGCGGGGTCCAGCGACTGGAGAAGCTCCAGTCCTGCTGCAACCTCGCTCATCGGTAGCTCAAGTGCTGCTTGCACCTCTGCCAGTTCAACCGTCAGATATCCATCATCATTAACGCATCCTGCCAAATATACTGCTATAATTTCCAATTCATCTTGAAGTGTCATCACTCGAATTTGTGCAATCAGCAATTGTTCCAATGTAGGTTCGGCACCTTTGGCCTGAAGCAGCGGATCATAGGAAGCATATCTGCGCTGATCCATTCGCCGCGGAATCCGGGCGAGAGGCTCAGCTTGTTCTTCCAGTTCAAGCACCGGATTTTCCTCTGCCGCATCCTGCAAATAACGGGTCAGATCCTGACCAGACATGGTTAGCAAATGAAAGGATTGTTTCATCTCCGGCGTGATGGACAGCCGAATACGTTGTTCCTGTACCAACTGAACACCTAACATCCGTATCCCTCCTTATGCGTTGCTGGGTAATAAGCATATCCGAACAAAAGCATTTGCAGGGATAATAGCATACTATTCAAGCTATTGTAAGCACTCTTTTAGTCGGATCATGGATAATTGGTTTAGTATTTCTCCGATACGAGCTTCGCTTGTGTAAACAGCAGCAGATAATCTCTTCCACCTGCCTTGGAATCCGTACCCGACATGTTGAATCCACCAAATGGATGCGTGCCCACCAGTGCTCCGGTACATTTTCGATTGAAGTACAGATTACCCGCGAAGTACTCGCCTCTTGCCTGTTCCAGATGTTTACGATTACGCGAGATCACCGCGCCAGTCAGGCCATAGTCCGTATTATTGGCGATATCCAGTGCGTCCTGGAAGGATTCTGCTTTGATAAACGCAAGCACAGGTCCAAAAATCTCGTCTTGCGCAATCCGGGCTTTCGGGTCCACATCCGCAATAATGGTTGGTTCAATGAAATACCCTTCAACGTTCCCTGTACCGCCACCATGCACAAGACGTCCCTCACTCTTGCCAATTTCAATATATTCCGTAATCTTCGCATATGCCTTATCATCGATAACCGGCCCAACCTGACTGCCCACTTCAAGTGGACTGCCCATCGTTAGTTTCTGTGTCCGTTCAATCACTTTTTGCAATACTTCATCATATACATCCTTATGAATAATGGCACGGGAACACGCCGAACATTTCTGTCCTGAGAAACCAAATGCCGAAGCGGTAATGGACTCTGCCGCCAGTTCCAGATCACTGTCACTGTCTACAACGATAGAATCCTTGCCACCCATCTCTGCAATGACCCGCTTGATCCACTTCTGACCTGGAGCGGTACGGGCTGCACGTTCATTAATTCGCAGTCCTACATCTCTGGAACCGGTGAAGCTAATAAAACGGGTAAGCGCATGATCCACGAGATAATCGCCAACTTCACTGCCTGGTCCTGGTAAAAAGTTCACGACGCCATCCGGCACGCCAACTTCTGCGAGCAGTTCCATGAATTTTGCCGCAATTACCGGAGTTGTGCTGGCAGGCTTCAAGACTACTGTGTTGCCAGATACCAATGCAGCCGAAGTCATGCCTGCCATAATCGCCAGCGGGAAGTTCCAAGGTGGAATGACCACACCAACGCCCAGCGGAATATAACTCAGTTCATTATCTTCCCCTGCAATCCGCACGAGAGGCTGCGGTTCACTCAGTCGCTGCATATCCCGTGCATAGAATTCCATAAAATCAATGGCTTCCGCTGTATCCGCATCGGCTTCAGGCCAAGTCTTGCCAGCTTCATAGACCATCCATGCGGAGAACTCATGCTTGCGACGGCGCATAATGGCCGCTGCTTTGTACAGGTAACGGGCCCGTTCATTCGGGTCGGTATGTTTCCAGGTGTGGAATGTCTCCGTTGCTGTCTGAATGGCTTTCTCGGCCAATTCCTGATCTGCCTGATGAATCGTTCCGACAACCTGATTCTTGGCTGCGGGGTTCACGGAAGTTAACGTGCGGCTACTTGTTATTTTTTGACCACCAATAATAACAGGGTATTCCCGCCCAAGTTCAGCTTCTACCTGACGAAGTGCGTCTTCGAATGCTTCCTGGTTCGCCGGGACCGCAAAGGGTGTAAATGGTTCGTTAACAAAAGGGATATTCATGAATGATTCCTCCTTCAGGATGTGGGTTCGCTGGCTGCTCGCCTGAATTGCTTTGTGTATGATACTCATCACCAAATATATGTAGCAAAATCCGTGCCAACTCCGGTTGGAATTGAAATATTTTTCTCGTTACATTCAACTACAGAAAATTCACACGGGCCACTCCGATGACAGAATAACCTTCCGATGCAGCTTTCTTTCAAATAAAAATAGTAAACCATCGCCACATCTGGCACATATCTTGCTTGAATTAAGGATACAGAAGGAATAAGGAGGAAACGAAGATGAGCGTGGGAACGGAAATATATCGTAAAACGTTGTTGACCGTGGCAGGCAACAAAGCTGTGGAGAACCTGTCCATCAAATACGGCAAAAGGCTGGCAGGCAAGTTCATTGCAGGCAATACCTTGGAGGAAGCTCTCGAAGAGATCCGCATACTCAACAACAAGGGCATCATGGCTACGCTTGATCATCTGGGCGAGGGCATCACCCGCCTCAGCGAAGCGGCATTATACAGGGATGAGTACGTACGACTGGTAGAAGGCATTGCACGTGAGAAGGCAGACTCCAACGTATCGCTGAAGCCAACCCAAATGGGCCTCGCACTCGACCCAGAAGAGGGCTATCGAAATATCCGTACCGTTGCCGCACAAGCCAAGCTGCATGATTTGTTCGTCCGAATAGACATGGAGGATAGCCCATTTACTCAAGCGACGCTGGACATTGTGCGTAGACTGCACTCGGAAGGACTGCATAATACAGGCACAGTATTGCAGGCTTATCTGCATCGCACCGAGAAAGATACGCGGGATATGATTCGGGAAGGCATCCGGCTTCGTCTGGTCAAAGGAGCTTACAAAGAGCCAGGATCTGTGGCCTATCAGAATGCTTCTGAAGTCATTCATCAATTCAAAACGATGATTCGCAATCATCTCGATCAGGGGGTATACACAGCGGTTGCCTCGCATGACGATCACATCATCAGCTGGACCAAACAATACGCCAAAGACCGCGGAATATCACCGGATGCGTTTGAATTTCAGATGTTATATGGTCTGCGCATGAGCGAACAGGAACGTCTCGCCAAAGAAGGTTATCGGATTCGCTGTTACGTGCCTTATGGCACCATGTGGTATCCGTACTACACCCGCCGTTTGGCCGAAAAACCGGCTAATCTCTGGATGGTTGTTAAGAATATGTTCCGATAATTATCTCAGCTAAATCAATATATAAATGAACAAAGGCAAAATAAAAACCATGCTGCCTCTATCTTGCAAGGCACATGGTTTTTCTCGACGAACACCATACCAGAGCATCCAATTTTTCTTTGCTCCGGTTCATCTCATAATGTCTAAAAAATTAGCAACCCCAATTTTAAATGTCTATTTTTCTAGACACATCCATTTATTAATCAAAAATACAAGCTCGAAAAGTTTAACTGCTCAGTTGTTGAATTAGGATAGAGGCATTGGCATTAATCTGTGTTCCGCCTGCCAGGGTCTGCAGATCAACTGCTGATGCACTGGAATGATTCCGTAATGTCAGTACATCATTTGATGCAGCAGTGATAATGACCATTCCTGGATTGGGTTGGGTACCCGCACCAGTACCATAGACACTACCACCCACAGGAGCTCCGTTTTGATAAAGGGTGAATTGGTTTGCCTGTACACCTGCAACGATAAAAAATACTGCGTAGTCACCAGCATTGCCAATTATAATCTCAGCGGTATTAGGTGTATGAGTAATATTCGTAAGATTTTGGTTACTGTCAAAGGTTATGTCCGCTTCGGTAGCAACAGTCTGAGCTGAAGTATTAAAAATATAAGCATATGAGGATAAACCTTTTCCCGTTGTACTCTGTGTCTCTCCCAACAACTCCTGAGACACCAATCGGTGAGCTGCGACTAACTCGTCTTCAGTACCTTTGCCCCATACGGATATTTGGGCTTCCTCAGCAGCCGTGTCTGAGGTTGAAAATACAAACTCGAAAGCGTCAAAATTCCCATCATAATCTTTGGTTATAACCTGATTAGGTGATACATTGAGCAGTTCTTCTACATATAGTGTTCTGACTCCATTAAGGTAATAGCCCCGAAGAAGCACCGTGAACATTTCTGTCTCATTCCGGTTATCGATTTTGATCGTAACGGATTGAGTCGGCCGGATACCGGTTATACCTGAAATACTATTCTCAATGGGCCCAGTTGATAGAATAGCCATTTCATCACCCTCCTTTGATTGAATTCGTTCAGTCCTTCTTATAGTATTATTCAGAAGATTCTTAATGGTGTGGACAAACTGAGTGGGCAGTACATAGAATCACTTAACCTTTTAAAATAACCTTTCATTCCGAATCAAATGTTATATTTAATGACTCATACCTCACTCATATTCCCACTTGATTAATGTTTTCTAATAACTAAGCCCAAATAATAAAAATGAAAGCGTATTATAAATACATATCACAAACTCAACTACTATTTTCGAATGCATTATGTATGCTTCATGTCAAAAAATCTATACACACTTCATTTTGAAAGCTATAATATGGATAACTATCTTCACTCAAATATTTCCATTTACTCAAATCACAAGAATTCCTTGTAACAGGTAAAGTTCTGAACGTTATACCCCAACTGAGGTGATACCAATGAAACATCTACTTCCAGATTTAATGTCTTTATTGCGTACGGATGTGGCCACTCTGGATACAGGTCTCCCCACGCCTACCATACCGTCTTCAACATCACTGGCAGATACTATCTCCTTATTCGACACATCTTCTTATCTGTTCATTCAGGATGATGGACCCATATTGGGATATATCGCCGTATCCGATGTTTTGCATGCCATGATGCATGCGCATCGGCTAATAGAGGCCTATTTTGAGACCACATTGGAAACAGCAGGTTCAGCACTGACCTTAATCAATGAAGAAGCCAAGGTGGCCTACTGGACATCTGGTGCGGAGCATGTATTTTCAATTAGCAAAAATGACATCATCGGACAGCCTGCCGCAGACTTTTTTCCGCCTGATCGCCTCCAGTCCCTCAAGACGTTATATACCGGCGAAACCGTCTATCGCAAACAGCATCAGCCGAGACCAGATCTGTTCGCTCTGATTAACGCCCGCCCGGTTCAGCTGGATGGACGCATTGTGGGCGCAGTAGCTGCGGAAGTAGATATCACAACCGAAATCCGATTGCATCAGGAACTATTACATATGACATCCAAAGTCCAACATCTGGAGAAAGCCGTCGCCAGACTGCGTCCTGACACTGATCCATTTGCTCGTATCAAAGGTAGCAGCCCGGTCATTCGCCAGTGTCTGGATACCATCCGCAAAATCAGCACCACCTCAGCAACCGTACTCATCCTCGGAGAGAGTGGCACAGGCAAGGAGTTATTCGCCAAAGCCATTCATGATCTTCGTGAATTACAAACTGCACCATTTATCGCCATTAACTGCGGAGCAATCCCCGCTTCCTTGTTCGAAAGTGAGTTATTCGGCTATGAGAAGGGCGCCTTCTCCGGCGCTGATCCCAAAGGCAAAAAGGGCAAGATCGAGCTTGCCGAAGGGGGTACTCTTTTTCTGGATGAGATCGGTGAGATGCCATTGGAACTACAAGTGAAGCTGCTTCGGGTATTGCAGGAGAAAAGTTACTTTCCTGTGGGGGGAACGCGTATGAAACAAGCCGACTGCCGAATTATCGCAGCAACCAACCAGAACCTGCTCAGCATGATTGCCCGTAATCAATTCCGGGAAGATCTGTATTATCGACTTAACGTCATTAACCTTGTTATCCCTCCCCTGCGCATGCGCAAGGAAGATATATATGAATTAACCCAGACGTTCCTGCAAGAGTTCTCATTGCTCTACAACCGTCATATTGAGTTGGTTCCACCTGAGGTGTTCAAGTTGCTGTTCCAGTATGATTGGCCAGGTAATGTTCGTGAATTAAGAAATGTAATAGAACGTCTGACCATTCTGACCACAGATGGTGAGGTCAAGCCGGAATACCTGCCCGATACGCTTCTCTCCCTGATTGCGCAAGAACAGTCCGAAGTGCAGCTGACATCGGGAATTCACCCACATACCAACAGTGAACATGAGCAACGTCAGCATATGGCGGGAACGGAACAAAAACCTCGAACCGCTGCGAATGTGGTAAATTCTGATGATTCCATTCTCGTCTCCAATGATACCTATCAACAAAAATTGGAAACCTATGAAGCGCAACTTTTAATTCAATATCTGGAGGCAGCAGGTGGCAACAAACGAACACTCGCGAAGCAACTCGGCATCTCCAGGGCAACGCTCTACAATCGCATGAAGAGGCTTGGTCTATGACCAGCCTCTTCTTGTCGTTATAATCGGTATATGAATGAATGGATAGAACCCTACAAGATCCGTGCCAAGCGAGTCAGCGCTATTCTGAGATGGCGATAGAATGTGGCCCGACTCATGGAACATGTCTGGGCTGCGGCAGTTGGATTGCCAGCATGCGTCCAGTAGGCCGCATATAACAGCATCTGATCTTGTGGAGATAGACCCTGCACTCTGCCTTCCAACAGATCCATGACATACAGCTGTAACTGGATGCCATCCTTTGCTCCTTTAACCCTGCCAGCATATTCATGCAATTCCCCTGGAGAACGAAGGTGCCCCAGCATCTTGCGAACCTCCTGTTCCGACCAAGATGTTCGCTCCCGCCCCGTTGTTCCTGGCTGTATCCAATCATCTCGCCATGCCGGATCAAGCAGGGACATAACCCACGCTCCGAATTGCCCACTACGCAAATCCAAATCAAGCACATCAGCAGGGTCCTCATATCTGTCACAAGCACGGGTTTGGGTTCTCCGCATCTGAAAGCCAATACTCTGCAGGAACAACTTCAGATGAGGATTGGTCGCAATCAGCATTACTCTCGCACCATCACCCAACAGAGACAGTCGGTCCAGTGCCATATACCCCACCAGTTCTTCTCGTGTGTAACCAGGCACGTCATCTCTTGCCGCAGCCAACCAAGCAAAGTGCGTATCACTCTGATCGGGATCATTCCCAAGTTCCTGCGGCGTAAAGCATTCATGCATCTCATTCGGAAAATATTTCAGGAGCAACTCACTACTATCCTTATGTACAAGTACGGTAACGAACATGGCGATTGGCTCTCCAAGCTTGTCATGCATCAATACGATCCCTTCGGGATGACGGTGCGCCAGTTCATCCAGGAAGGGGCCGTAGGACACAGCCTGCCATGGTTCCACGCTATACTCGCACCATTGATGTAACAATCTGTGCAAAGCAGGCAGCTCCTCTTTTCTCATCGTTTCAAGAGGCGAGAACAAGGAATCACGGGACACATCCGCGTACTTGCGATATTGCAGCATCGATTCCTGACAGAGCAGTAGCATCTTCCGGGCGATCTGGCGACGCTCATGGAGCCCTGCCTGCTCATGCAGTGGTTTCAGCAACTTGGCGATTTTGATACGCATCGTCTGCAACCGATGTGGCTCACGTTGGCGAAAATCCCGTAGCAGATGCACCCTGGCCATATCATGCATAGCAAGACCATCCGGGCCGGAACGAATAAAAGACATCTGTCTCAGCATGTGAAACTCTTCTTGCGTCACAGTCATATCCAATACAGCGGATAACAATTCCTGATTCGCTGTCTCAACCAGTGTTAATACCTCCACCATAGGATGCAGACGGGGAATGGTAAGTTCCAATAGTAATCGGGCACTGATCATATGCGACAGCTCGGCCCATTCGGCGTGAGGAAGATTGCGTCTCTGATCCGCCGCTTCCACAGCAAGGGCCAGACCCAGCGGATGCCCATCAGTCATTCTCGTAATAGTGCCTGCCACGCCCTGATTCAGGGAGCCTGCCACCGTGATATACTCCGTAATCTCATCGACGGTAAAATGTTGAAGCCGCATCGGTACAAACCGACGATGCAATCGGGGATGTGTCCGCCAGGTGGATGCCATTTCCGGACGTGATGCAAGAACAACAAGTATGCCTCTTAACGGAAGTTTGGATATGAAGACTTCCATGAACCAACTTTCCAGCAGTGCGAGTTCTTCATAATTATCTACTGCCAGGACCAATCGTTTATCGACCGAAGTATCTTTCAGCAAACTCAGCGGTCGCGGGTAATCTTCACGATCCATTGTTTCCAACCCCAAAGTCGAGGACAAATAATCCATAAAAACGGAAGGGGTCGCACCGCATGATCGGCCGTCCATCCATATTGCCGTTGCACCTTGATCCCGAGATATGGATAACATTTCTGAAAGCAAGGAAGATTTACCGATGCCTCCCATACCCGTAATTGAAAATATGGTTAATGGGGCTTCCGGATGTTCGAACCACTGCTCGAGTGTCGTCAGTTCCTTGGCTCGACCAACGAAACGTTTCCCATCCTTAGCATATTTGTCGTATTGTGCCTCACTACTGTTTCCCATATATGTCCTCCGTACTAGGTACTGGTACTTTTAATATATTTTTTGAATCAACTTCATAACTCAGTAAACTATCCATTTAGTAACTAAATATAGACAAATTGAATCGTTTTGATCTATATCTACCTTTGATTGAAGCAGCTGAAGGTATTATGAAATTGATTCTATTTTCTCACAAAATTGAGACTATATTGAGACGCGCAGATGCATGTGAAGTGATAGAATCTTGTTAAAAGCCAATTTATTGGAAATATTCAAATACAGCGGACTTGAAAACGTATAACAAGGTATACATATGTGTTTCCGCGCTACTTCTTATCATAATGGATCATTCCGCCGATCAAGCTACACTCAACATGCACATGAGCATTTACTGATCTCGAATTCATGCTTCCCTTTCAAAGCCTACTACCAGCCCGATATTCCAGGAAAGGCGGATTTGTGTGAGAATAAACCTCGATATCTGTAATCTGAGCGGACAACTCGGAATCAATCCCAAACGACTTAATGAATGGCTGCTCCAAAGCGGTATTTCAATGGCAGCCCATGAGGCAGAACCGGAAGGACGCTCCGACCGGTCAACACCCCCATATCGGCTGGCTGCTCCTTCTTCTTTATCACTGGCACCATCCTCCGGTCAAACGAAACTATATCGGGGACGCCGCTCCACTCCTATCCTGCAACACCTTCCCGCCTCGTTACAACATACTCGGCGGATCAGCAAAAACTGCTAGACTGTGCACGAGTTAGTACAAGCTTAATGCACAGTCTTTCTTACATCTCATATCACCCCATCAAGAGGATTGCCACTGTCCATTCTCAATCATCGCATGCGCGAGTAGCGCCATCTCCAGACAGATTCTTCTCTCCTGACTCATGTAATCAGGTCCCATCAGCTCTTCCAGTTTCTCCAGTCTGTTATACAGCGTTTGCCGATGAACAAACAACTGGGCAGCAGCATCCCGTTTGGAACCAAAATTCTGCAGATAGGCATCCAGCGTCTCTACCAATCGCAGGTGATTGGTCTGGTCATGTTCAATCAGTACACCCAGATGATCTTGGACAAAGGGCTGCAGGAAGGCTTGGGGCAAGGCTTTTAACATTTGATATATACCCATACGTTCGTAAAAGTGGACATGTTCCATCTGCTCTACCGATCTCGAAACTTCAATCACCTGATAGGCCTCCTGAAGGCTCTCAGGCAAGCTGGTCAAACGGCTGCGTAACTTGCCAAATCCCGCATGGATGGTGACTTGTTTCAAGTTACGGCTGGCAAACCGGTTCACATCCAGCGTGATTCCTTCCAGCAAGCGCAGCAGTTGATGACGCGTATTAGCAGTTACTGCTTCCTTCGCACAACACAGATACACCTGATTATTCTTCAGCATAATCAGGCTGGGCAGATTGTTCTTCTTGAGCAAGGAACGAAGCAGGACAAGAATATCCTGATGATTCGCTTCCATTCGCTCCCGGCCTGTACCCTTCAACCGATGCTCAATCTCGATAACCCCTCCCGCAAACCAGTACTGTCCCTTCACCAGCAAACGAAGTCCCATTCGGGTCTGGGCTTGTTCCTCCTGATGGATGTTGCCATTCATCAGATCCTGGATCAGCTCGTTCTGATTGCGGACCATTTTCTCTTCAAGGAACTGGGAACGAAGCGTGAGCGCTGCCGCCGCTTTTGCCGTATAGTCGAGTAACAACTTGAGATACTCTACTGGAGCGGACGGATGCACGATCATGCCCACAGCAGAGAATACCTGTCCGAAACAGACGACCGGTTGGCACAGTAGAACCTTCTCTTCGTCCATGTGAAACCATAATTCGGTATCCGAATCATTCAGATCCAGTTGCTCTACCTCCTGTTCATACCAGGTATAGATGGCCTGTTCCATCTCTGGAGCCAGTTCGGGCACATAACTGCCCGGCTCCATGGACGAGATGTACACCACTGGTTTTGCAGCGTACTCATGCAGCAGGTTCAGCACAGCAGACATATCCGTACTCTGCAATGTTCGCTGCTGAAGCTGACGGGAGTAAGCCTCCAGACTTTTCAGCAGCTGGTGCTGATGATTAATGAGCAGAGAGTGAATATCCTGTGTGATCTCCACAAAACGAACCGGTTGTTCAAATACGATCAGCGGGAACTGGTGTCTGTCCGCCAGTTCAATCAGTTCTTCCGGGATTCCATATATGCTAGTGCCAAACTCCACACACAGCCCTGCTGCCTCACTGCCAATCAGCTGAAGCAGATACTCTTCGCGCCCTTCTTCCGATTGAAGCCACAGTCCGGTGGATAAAATAAGATCATGGGGGCTTACGAATGGAGATACATTCGTAATCTCCAATACATGAACCCAGCCCACCTGACGGTTCACTCCATCCTTCCCTGCCGCTAGTCTTGCTCGGCCAAATACCGGACGTGCAAGGATATCTTTGATCGTAAACACGCGGTCATTTTGCAATGGCGATCCCTCTTCGTGTTATTTTTTCTTACATTATAATCCATGGACAAATGTCCTGAACAGTCTTTTTCGACAATATGTTGAGTTGGTTCCCTAAAAATTAGACATCGGGTAAGGTGCAAAACGATTATGCAAGTCATAAACTTGTAGTATAAGCTAACAACCAATAAATGGACGAGGTGCATGGTGATGAGAATCGGAATTCCCAAAGAAATCAAAAACAATGAGAATCGTGTAGCAATGACTCCGGCCGGGGCTGCTGATTTCATCAGAGCCGGTCACCAGGTACTGATTGAACAAGGCGCGGGGATTGGCAGTGGATTCACGGATCATGAATATCAAACTGCGGGCGCCGAGATTCGGATGGATGCCAAGTCCGTGTGGACCGAAGCCGATATGATCATCAAGGTGAAAGAACCGCTTGCCAGTGAATATGGATATTTTCGTCCGGGACTGATTCTGTTCACATACCTGCACCTCGCAGCGGAACCGGAGCTTGCCAAAGCCCTTATTAAAAGTCGGGTAACGGCTATTGCGTATGAGACGTTGGAGGTCAACAGTGCCCTACCCCTGCTCACCCCTATGAGTGAAGTTGCAGGCCGCATGGCCTCCCAGATCGGAGCACAGCTACTGGAGAAAACAGAAGGTGGCAAGGGCATTCTGTTGTCAGGTGTACCCGGCGTCAGTCGGGGGAAAGTAATCATTATTGGTGGCGGAACGGTGGGAACAAATGCAGCCAAAATTGCTATTGGTCTTGGCGCCGATGTGACCATCCTTGACCTGAATCTGAATCGTCTGCGCCAGTTGGATGATATCTTCGGCAATCAGATCCACACGCTGGTATCCAGCCCGTCCAACATTGCAACAGCTGTTGCGGCGGCAGATCTGTTGATCTGTGCGGTGCTGATTCCGGGCGCCAAGGCGCCAACACTTGTCAGCGAGCAAGTGGTTAAGACGATGGCACCGGGTTCGGTCATAGTGGATGTCGCGATTGATCAGGGCGGGATCGTTGAGACCATTGATCATATCACAACCCACGATGAACCGACCTATGTGAAACATGGCGTCGTGCACTACGCGGTGGCGAACATGCCAGGCGCCGTGCCGCGTACGTCCACGGTGGCGCTGACCAACGCCACCATGCCTTATGCGCTGCAGCTGGCGAACCACGGTGCAGCCGCCGCGATTCGCGGCAGTTCGTCCATTCGCAGCGCGGTCAACGTGCTGAATGGACATATCACGTATGAGGCGGTTGCCCGGGATCTCGGGCATGACTATGTTCCTGCAGGACAGGCGCTGGAGAATACCGCCGCTGTCCAGTGATCTTGATAGGATCGTTCCACCTCGGCGCCTTGTCGCCAGGCCTGTGGGACGCAATAGAAGCGCGAGTCGGGCAGATGATGTCCCCGGCTTGCGCTTCTTGATTTTTTTCACATATGAAATAGCTCTTTGGTATAAGGCCTTACGTATGTTCTTCTGGTTTTGGCGCTCTAGACCGCCCGTTCGCTACATACTTCGCGGAAGTTGCAATCCTGACAGGACCGGTGCGATGGCATCGCCGTGAAATAGTTGACGTCCTTGGGACGGTTGTAATACTCATCCTCCACGCAGGATCGCATCTCCTCGATGTAACGACCCACGTTCTCCTCCACCTTCCGAATATCCTCTTCCGTGGCCGTGAACTCTCGATGCTTCCCGGTTAACAGGTACTCCACTCGCAGCTCAATCTGCTCCAAGGGAACCCGGTAGTGCTCTCTCACATAGGATGCGTACAGCATTAGCTGATCCGAGAAGTCATCTTCCTTGCCCGTCTTCCAGTCCACAATGACAATATTGCCGTTACTGCGTCGATACAATAAATCCATCTTCACATACACGCGCGTATCATGCAGCATCATGGTATCCCATTTCTCAATCTCCAGAATGTCCGTACTTGCCCGGGACAAGTCCTCCCACGTAAGCGTCTGGTACAGGTTACTAACACAGGCCGAAGCCCGCTCCTTAATCGTGGCGATCCGGTCATTCAACGTATCATCCCCGTAATAAATCTCGGACAACATCGTGCGGTTCTTGGGGTTCAGCCGCCATTGATCCGCGTCCATCGATTCCACATACGCCTGATTCAGCAGCTTGCGTATCGTCTGTTCCAAAAAGTGTTCACGCGGTTTATCTTTGCCCTCTTCCCTGCTGCGTACCGCCGACTCACACATCCGATGCGCAAGGTCCCCGAAGACAAGGTACAGATTGCTAAGCTGTTTCAGACGGTACAGACGAACCTGCATCTCATCAGCAGAGTCTGTCTTCCAGCCGTTATGGGCACCGTAATAATGATAATAATATTTGCGCAGGCACTCATCGAACATACTCGCCCGCGACTGCGAATAAGACCACTGCGGGTATTGTGCCATAAGATATTCTGCCTTTCTGTATGCCGGATCTGCATGAGATCCCTTAATGCTCACAGTATAAAGCCCGGGCAACATTGCCGCAAGCGCGCTTCCGTTATTTTCTTCTGACGCAACCGTTTCCGATTCGATCCGTATCGTTTATATAGTAACATCACCAAAAGATGAAATTGCGGAGCAGAACGCATAATATACTCCATAGAGGGCAGCGAGTCCAAGATGCTAGTAAGGGTCTTACGGGTCCAGCGCGGGCCCTGCGCTAACGAATCTCACACACAAACGTGAGATAAGACGTTCTCGGTTCGTTAGAAAATGTTTATAAGTTAAAAATTGTACAGGCATATCCTAAAAGGAGGCACCACCCATGAATCGACCGGATTGGTTCCAGGCGGAAGAAGCATTACAACAGATCCAAGTCATCGGAAGCGACCGGAATGAGCTCGTGAACATCATCGGCGATGTAGAAGGATTGAATTGCATTGGCACAGGTACGGATGCGGCTGTATTTACGTATGACGGCTTGCCGCAGTATGCCTTCAAGATGTACTCGGATCATGCCTTGGACAAACTCGAAAATGAAAAGCAAGTATACGAGCAACTCAAAGGCCTGCCATACTTCCCTACCTATTACGGCAGTGGCCGGAATGTTCTAGTGATTAGTTTTGAACCCGGAGATACCCTGCTGGAATGTTTGGAAAAAGGAATCCCCGTCCCCGAGCAGGTGATGCTCGATGTGGACGCAGCGCGAGAAGCCGTTCGCAGCCGGGGGCTGAACCCTCGCGACATTCATCTGAAAAATGTAATTCTTCAGGATGGACGGGGCAAAGTGATCGACGTATCTGAGTATATTCAGGACGGCAATGACAATCGCTGGGAGCATCTGGTCTGGGCCTATCACAACATCTATCCGCGGATCAAAGGAACGCCCATATCTCCACGCATGCTGCAAACGATCAAATGGGGATACAATCAGTTCGATCATGCCAACGTCAAAATGGACGACCTCGCCAAGAAAGCCAATCGTCTGTTCTCCAGATTTATGAAATGAGCACGTTGTACACATAGATGATTGTCTTACTATTATTGAATCAAAACCACCCGGATGAACGCCTTGAATTGGCCTTTATCCGGGTTATTCTTCGTAGATGTGAGTATGAGTATTGTTACGGTAATCACTGCTGTGTGCTCTACTTCTACTTCTACTTTTGCTTTTGCTTTTGCTTTTGCTTTTGCTCACAATTGCGACTGCGAGTTACTTAGAGTCACAACCTTCGTTATAGACATTTTATTCGAGACTACTGCTAAACTGCTCGCGCTCAACCCTCTTTTCTCCCCCGCCCCTGCGAGGGGGTCATGCCCTTGTACTGTTTGTATAACTTCGTAAAATAGTTGGCATTGTCGCAGCCGACTCTGGCGGCGATCTCTGTAATGGTCAGACTACTGTTTTGCAATAGTTGTTCTGCCTCACCCATCCTGCACCCGTTCACGTATTCCACGAAGGTACGTCCGGTCAGCTTTTTGAACATTTTGCAGAAGTGATACGCATTTAATCCCACATGGCTTGCCGCTTCCGTAACAGACATCTTACCTGTGGGGTCCGCTTCAATCTGTGCAATCAACTGTTTAAAACGTTCGCGGTTTGGAAAATACGATCCGACCGATTTATCCGGTAGCTGCTGCGGCATAAAGGTACGCGCAAGCAGGGTGAACAAAGCATGCAGTTTGGACTTCACCACGAGCTGATAAGCCGGGGGCTGTAACGCCATTTCCTCCACAGCCTCATTCAGCAAAGAATAATAGCTTGCGCAGGCTGCATTTTCCTCTGCCGGTTTGACCGGAAACCTCACCCTGCCTTCCAGATACGGCGCGACATATTGCTCATGTACGGGATCATGAGTGAAATCATGAAACAATGCACGGTTAACCACAACGGAATCATAATCCACATCCCCATCATCCAGAGCATACCCGACATGCAACGTACCTCCCGGAATGATGATGACCTCACCAGCTTGCACCACATAAGGTTTGCTATCGATATGAAACAGTGCACTACCTTTACGCATGACAATCAGTTCATAATGTTCATGCCAATGCAAATATAGAATACATTCTTCCTTTTTCATATCCTGACACCGATTTCGGAACAGCTGAAATGGGTGTGATTTATGATCAATTCGGGTGTTTTCGTGAAGCGCTTTCAGATCTAGCACGACTTCTCCCCCCTCTGAACAAGATCCGACTAATATTACACAAGATTGTGTAGAGCCATCCTGTTAATGCACGGCTATAATGAGTGTGTCACGAAGTACTATAAGCCAATATTGGAGTGAAATACAACCATGGATAAATCATTACGCATCGGTACCCTTGTAGGCGGGCAAGACGCCGTCCGTGTTATTCCGCAGATCATGCAACACGGCTTTGAATCATTTAACCTGACCTTCTGGCAAACAACTGGCGACCTGGACTTGGCAGAGACAGCCAAACGTGTCCGTGAAATCGTGGACGAACAAGGTATTGTCATTTCCGCGGTGAGTGTATTTGGTAATCCGCTCACAGGAGCCGGAGACAACGCCGATACACTGGCAAGCTGGGAGCGGGTTATCGATAATGCACAGCTCTTCGGTGCAGATATCGTCTCTGGATTCACCGGACGTCTGACCGATCAACCCATTAACGAGTCTATCCCCCGGTTCAAGGAAGTATTTGGTGAATTGGCACGCCGGGCAGCAGACCGGGGTGTACGCATTGCTTTTGAAAACTGTGATATGGGTGGAACCTGGCAGACGGGCGACTGGAACATTGCCCATAACCCGACGGCCTGGGAGATGATGTTCGACGCTGTTCCAGATGGCAATGTCGGACTGGAATGGGAGCCTTGCCATCAAATGTCCAGCCTGATCGATCCTATTCCACAACTGCGCAAATGGGCTCACAAAGTATTCCACGTACATGGCAAAGATGCCACGATTGCCTGGGATATCGTCAAGGAATATGGTGTGCATGGCCCACGTGAATTTGTCTGGCACCGCACCCCGGGCTTCGGGGATAGCAACTGGGCAGACATCATTACCATCCTGCGTCAGAACGGTTATCAAGGCACGATTGATATCGAAGGCTGGCATGATCCCGTCTACAAAGACGAACTCGAAATGACCGGACAGGTACATGCATTGCGATATTTGAAACAATGCCGCGGCGGCGATTTTGTGCCAAATCCGGTATAGGAAACCAACCTCAACTTAAACTTAACTTACTACTGGCCTGAGGTTGGATAACACCCTTATTTATCTATTCCTCATTTCTCGAAAACAATGCGAGCTGTATAACACAATCCATGCAAAGGAGATGAGAACATGACTCATCCTTATCGGGTAATTATTGCTGGCTGCGGTGCTATGGCAAACACGTGGGCGGACTATGCCTTGCAAAGACCGGATACAGAAATCGTCGGGCTGGTCGATCTATATGAACAGACAGCCCTTGCTTTTGCTACAAGACATGGCCTCACCTGCCCCACGTTCACCGATATCCGTGAGGCCATTCAAGCGACTGGTGCGAATATCGTATTCGATGTCACCATCCCGGCGAGCCATTACGGCATTGCCATGACAGCGCTGAAGGAAGGATGTCATGTATTTGGCGAAAAACCACTGGCGGAATCCTTCTCCGATTGCACAGATATTGTGCAAACTGCTCGCAGCACAGGACACATTCAAGCCGTCATGCAGAATCGCCGTTTCGATCCGCGGATCCGCGCCTACCAGCACCTCATTTCCGGCGGAGCTATAGGGCAGGTAGGTTACGCAGGGGCCGACTTTTTCCTCGGGCCACACTTTGGCGGTTTCCGGGATCTGATGGATAGTCCACTGCTGCTCGATATGGCGATACATACGTTTGATCAGGCACGGTATATTCTCGGAGCCAACCCGGTATCGGTATATTGCCATGAGTTCAACCCTCCAGGTTCCTGGTATCAGGGCAATGCGATGGCGTTATGTATATTTGAGATGTCTGACGGGTCCGTGTTCAACTATCGCGGGTCCTGGTGCGCAGAGGGTGTACCCACATCATGGGAAGCAAGCTGGCGCGTAACGGGTGAAAAAGGAACCGCCATCTGGGATGGTCACGATGACATCTATGCTGAAGTAGTTACTGCGCAAAGCCTGGATGCTGACGGCAAACCATCCTTTTTCCAGCCAAGTGAGCGGATTGAAGCGGAACTGCCTGTCATGGACAAAACAGGTCATCACGGCTGTCTCGAAGACATGTTCGCTGCACTGGAATCCGGACGACTGCCAGAAACCGATTGCAGCGATAACCAGTTTAGCATGGCTATGGTCCTCGCTTCCCTGGAAAGCGCCCGCATAGGCCAGAAAGTGTTCATCGCCGATCTGCTGAAAAACACATAGCAAAGCGCCTGTGTTTTTCAATTAAACAAAGCCCAACTGCAATGTTCAGCAGTTTGGGCTTTCTTGTTTTTTTTACCTACTCTCCTATTTTAAAAATGATATCGTTCAAAAACAGTCGCGCTCGATAGTAAAAGCAGTGCAGGGAACGAAATCGATTCTGAAGAAGCAAAGCGTTCGCCTTTATCACCGGATTTCGACTTTACAAAAGTCGATCAGGAAATCCGGGGATAACAGCGATCAAAAGAACGATTCGTAACCGGAACGGCTGCTTCGCGAGCAGTGAGCATCTTTTTGAACTTTCATCATTTTATAGAATTCCTTTCTTCATTGCCTTATACACCAGTTGCGAGAACAGACTATTGGACCAGGCAAACCACGGTCTGGTGAATGTGTTGGGATCATCGGCGTGGAAACCCTCATGCATATATCCGGTACCCGCATCCGTGTTTTCCAGCAATTCAATCATCGCCAGCATCTCTTCGTCATTGTCTGCGGTGAGCCCCTGCATGGATAGCGCCATGTGCCAGATGTATCCCGGAGGGGTGTGCGGGCTACCAATGCCTTTCGCTACCTTCCCCTCATAGTAGAACGGATTTTCTTTGCTCAAGATGAATCGACGTGTGTTCTGATACACCATGTCTTCAATCGAAGCATACTCCATATACGGAATGGACATCAGCCCAGGTGTGCCTGCATCATCCATCAGACAATAGTTACCGTAACCGTCCGTCTCATAAGCATAAATTTGCCCATACTCTGGATGACGATAAGTACCGTACAGGGAGATACCGTGTCGTATTTCTTCTTCTAAACGAGCCATCCGGCTTACCAGTTGTTCATCGCGGAACACCCACTTCGCGACCTCCCCCATCTGCCGCAAGGTTACCGCAGCGAACATGTTCGCCGGAATATTATAATGAAAATCACAGGCATCATCGCTTGGACGAAATCCAGACCAGATCATGCCCGTATAATTCACGGGCATTCCCAATCCTTCATTACGAAGGGTATCATGGGCTGGACAATTGCGACGCATGAACCGGTAAGGTGATTGCTCTGCGTGTTGCTGTTCTGTCTCCCATAGTTGAACGATACTCTCCATCACTTTTTTGAAACGTTCATCAAATATATCCGTGAGTTCCGTCTCCCGCCAATATGTATAAGCCAGCTTCATGGAGAAACAAAGAGAATCCAGCTCAAACTTCCGTTCCCAAACCCAAGGTGACATCTCCGTCTCATCATTGGCATCCCAATGCCATCCATTCGCCGTCTCATTGAATGCATTAGCATAGATATCCTTATCAGCATAGAATGTATGCCTTTTGATCAGTCCTCCGATGATACGCTGTAAATTCTCGTCATCCTTCGCAAGCGGAACATAATGCATGACCTGCTCTACCGAATCTCTTAACCACATCGCGGGAATATCCCCTGTAATTACAAAGGTTGTTCCATCCTCTAATAGCTTCGTGGTCGTTTCCAGTGTATTCGGAAAACAATTTCGAAACTGCGCCAGCAATCTCGGTCGATGTTGCAAACGCTCGTCCGCCTCAGTCAGAATATCCTGCACAGCTTGTGGCAATTCCAAATGTGGCATAGGGATTTTCGGTAATCTGAACTGTTCCATGGATGTCGTCTCCTTTGAATTGGTTATTTAAGTTCAGCTAATAAATTTTTACACCAGCACTCCGATTGCAGAATAACCTTCCGATCGCTGTTATCCCCAGATTTCTTGATTCCCATTTGAAAAGGGGAAATCCGGTGATAAAGGCGAACACTTCGCTTCTTCAGATTATTTCTGCCCTCTCCGTTATCGTGTAAATGTTTAGTTGAACATATGTAGATTGGATCTAGCACTCCAATTTATATTGTTATTTTTGTTATGATAAATTATAATAACATTATTATTTGTAAGTGTACTGTGTCAGAAGATGATCGTCAATTCATAAAGGTCATCTCATTGAAAATTCAATTCACTATTTACATCTGCAAATTGCATTCATTTAATGGATTGGCTCATTGGATTTATGCAAACTGCTCACATACGAAGGAGTAATGATATGTCACGTAAAGTATCCATTCAGACGCTGGCTGACCAGCTCGGATTATCCAAATATGCCGTCTCCCGCGCACTCAGCGGCAAGACGGGTGTTAGTGAAGCAACACGAGCACGGGTACTGGAACTCGCTCGGGCTCTGGGGTATCGCCAAAGTACTCCAGGTGCTACCAATAGTCCTACTGCTGCTAACCATGCAGATCCGTCCGACCCACCGTTTGCTCTCATATGCATGAATCAGCTCAACCGCGGTGAACCTCACTACTGGCAACGTGTTCTGTCAGGTATGATCTCCGCATGTAATGAGCGTGGCTGGCATCATGCTATTGTATCTCCCTCACTCGGAGTGACGGATGAGAACACCTCTCCCGAAAAAGCCATTGCTCCTCACTTGGACTGGGAACGTTGTGCCGGGATTATTGTCATGGGGGCTTTTCCTCATACAGTTCTGCAACGGCTCTCTCAGACGGGTCGGCCTATAATTCTCGTAGATCATCAGGAACCATTGCTGAATTGTGATACGATCAGCCATGATAATCTGGAAGCAGGTATCACCGTTGCAAGGTATTTAATGTCGATGCAGTGCAAGCGGATCGGCCTCATCACAGATGACGGTCGTGCTGCGAGCTTTGCCCAGCGGAAAATCGGGATTGAGTTGGCTTTGAACCATTTCCATGTGGACACCAGTCATACGACCAGCTTTAGAGAATGGAACATTCCGTATGAGAACGGCGAATGGGTTAACCAATTGGCCACCAAAATTCAAAACATGCCAGATGACGAACGTCCTGACGCCTGGATCGGTGTTAATGATGATATTGCCTTGCAATGGATGCACAAACTACAGGAGATAGGCATCTCCACGCCTAAAGATTGCCTTGTGATCGGTATCGACAATGTACACTCTGCGGTTACGTCCTCCCCGCCCCTGACCACGGTTAATCTGTGCAAAGAGGAGCTTGGACAGCGCGCCGTCGAGGCGTTACAACGCCGGATCGAACGACCGGGAACACCGAAAGAGACGGTTATGTTATCGACTACGTTGATTCCAAGGGAATCGGCGTAACTCGGAAAGGGTACTCTTTTTCGAAGATGAATTCGTTAGGTACATGTATTTCCCGTAAATCTGGGGCATACGAAAGAGGCCCCGCATACCAATATGCAGGGTCTCTTTCGTGTATTAGGCTTATACCTTATATATCTATACATCCACACTTAAATCTGTTAATCCATCTATCCTTATATCATCCATTCGAAGCTTCATTTACTTCATGTCTGAGAATTATTTTAGCCAAGGCAGGCTATCGTACGACGGAAGATTCACTTCCCAATTCACATCACGATACTCACGGTTAACTGCAGTTCGTTTCAAAGTGAATTTCGTTCCATTTTCTTTTTTATAACCATGGATAATCAACCTGAGATCACTTACGATGTATTCTTCGTTTTTATTTGGCTGATTCGTAGTTCCCATCACTTCAACGGGATACTCCTTTCCTTCATGATCTATAGCCACCCATTGATCTCCATTAATATCATTTTGGAAAGTCCCTACTCCCTCCAAAACAAGAGAAGAGGTTCCTTCATAGTTTCTTTCAGGTAGCTTTAATGATTGCTGCACTGGCCAATAATTGTATTTGGAAAATAAAACTTCATCTCCAAACTGTTCAAATCGTAGTACGTAGGTGTAGAACTCAGCATCCTTACGCATCTTATCTAGGTCCACTCCCACGGATTTCTCTTCCCTGACTGGAATGGTATATCCATCCAGAACAAAGCGAATGTTCTTCGCATCTACCGTTACCAAAGTAGGGTCCCATGTCTCAGACAACTTCAACTGACCACCGTTCTGGTTCAGTTCGCTCAAATCTCGAAGACGGAACTTGGCTTCACGTGTATCCGGTCTGTTCCCATTGAATATTCGATACTCATTTGTTTCAGGGATTTCGATATGATACATAATGTCCATATCATTTGCCCAATCCTCATCTACTTTGGCACGAAGTTCATCATCCAGACTCACATTCAGGTCAAGCCGGGTTCCGTTTGGCGTGCGTACAAGCTGTGTCATATCGAGCTTCAGTCCTTCTGGCGTCGTATAGGTGTTATCCATAGAATTTTCAACAGCCAGTGACTTGGCTTGGGTCATATCGATCTTAAATTGGAAGCTCCAATCCACCGTAACATCTCTATCTTCGTAGGATCTCTTCTCATAATCATAATAACTGCCCATATTTAAATTACGCAGTTCCCCCCGCACGATCACCTGATCCGGAATTTCATCATGCAACTGGAATATCAATCGTTCGGTTACGGAACCCTTAGTTCTGGTATCTCTTGCAAGACTAGCAACCTGTCGCCCCTCTACATCCGTAACATGAATTCTCCCCATTTCAGACAGTAACCGCGATAACCCTAATCCATCAGGTGTTGTTTGTTGCATGGTCATTACCATATGAGATCTGTCTACAAGCACGTCTTCAATTTTAAGCGTGTAGCCCTGGTCATTGATATTGATATCCGGATTAACCACAAGTCCAAGAGGTTTAAGACGTTTGTAATCATCCGCAAAATAGGAATATTTCAATGCTTCAGGCACAGGTATGTTAGGCAATGGCAGACGATCCACAGCATTTACCGCGGGTTGTGCTGGCTCTGCTGTTCGTTCAAAAGCAAACCAGGCCCCTCCCGCAAGAATCACAACTGCCGCTGCGGCGATTCCAGTCCGGCGCATCCAATGCGTTCTCATGGATTTTTTCTCGAATGGATGCTGATCTTCTCCACTTTCCATGGACACGCCATCCAGCTTCTGCATGACCTTAAGCGTAAAATCTGCGTCCGGCTCCTCACGATACAGGTGCTCCTCCCACATCCGATCTTCATCCCTTGAAATAGGCTTCATACGTAGCTAAACCTCCTTTGCGTTCCATTTGCTTCCTCAGCGTCTTTTTCCCGCGATAAAGGGCGTTTCGTACTTTGGTTGAACTCATGCCTGTAATATCCGCAATCTCTTCATAGCTCAACTCGTTTGTGTACTTCAGTAATAACACCAGACGATACGATTCAGGTAATTGTTCGAGCTGGCGATATATTTCACGCTGCATCTCTTTATGCAGCACACGTTTTTCCGGTGTTTCATTACTGACAGGTTCGATCGCCCGATCGACCGGAGACATGACGGGTTTCTTTTCCCGTATAAAATCCCGCATCCTATTCACCGCAATGGTATACACCCACGACGAGAAACTGCTTTCCTCCCGCCTCGACGGGAGATAACGATAGATGCGAATAAACGTATCCTGAGCGAGATCCTGTGCATCCGGATGACTCGCGCCCATTCCGCGCATAATGCCGTAGACTTTATTTTTATATCGATCCACAAGCACGGAGAACAACTGCTTATCCCCTGCAACAATGCGCTGAATAAGCTCCTCCTCCGGTATCTGTTGAGTCATGTAATCCCCCTTCTCTACAGCTTCCATGCATGGTTCTGTACTATATAGACGGAAGACGTTTCCGAAACCTCTCACTTTATCCAAAAAAAAGAATTCGCCCTATCGGCGAAGCCGACTGGGTGAACTCTGCGTACCTACATTCTGTGATCGCCGCTGCACATTCTCTACAGGTTTCGTAATGAATCTTCTCGCAACCCCAATTACACATTCCGTGGTAGCCTCTTTCTGCTACCTTTTGTCTCTCCTGTCCTTCTTACCTATTCATTTTCCCCGTTCTTCTCCGCAACAAAATCAGCGAGCTGTGAATAGATCGCCACAATCTCATCCATCGACATGCGTACGAGTCCACTGGACGACGGAGCGACGAACTCCTGAATCTCCTTGACGACCGGGTCGTCCTGGAATCCCCATTGCACTTTGGCGCGCTTGCTGTACTGGGTGTATACGCCTTTTCCAACAAAACAGGCGATGTCCGGTCGATAGTCCTCCAGCTTTTGCCGTAAAATCTGGCGTCCTTCTGCATACTCTTCCTTCGAAATATCTTCCACACCTCTGGTGGGCCGGGCCACAATATTCGTGAATCCATACCCCAGCTTCAGCAACTCTCCATCCTCCTGTGCATCGTATAAACGCGGGGTTAATCCCGACCGTTCAAGAATGCGCCAGAACCGGTTTCCTTTGTAAGCATAATGATGACCCGTCTCTCCAGACGTAATGCTCGGATTGAAGCCAATAAACAGAATCGATAAACCAACATCCAGATGATCTGGAATCATAATGGGAATCCCCCTTATCTTTTTTAGTCAATTCACGCTTTCATGTGTGTATAAAATGATATAATAAGCAAAGCATTTTCGAAATCGGATTGAAATTTTCATGAAAAAGGAAGCTGAAACTGATGATTGCAGACATCATGCTTGAAGTCGTCCTGCCCGTCTTTCTTCTGATCGCCGTCGGGTCCTGGATGCAAAAGGTGTTCAAGCTGGACTTGTACACCCTCGCCAAAATCAATTTCTATTGTATTACCCCCGCAGCCGTCTTTATGAGCATGTATCACTCGGATATGTCCGGCGAACTGCTCGGGACTGTGACACTCTTTTACGCAATATATGTATTAATTCTCTATATTGTAGGTTCTGTATTTGCGCGATCGCTTCGGATGAATAAAGGCATGAAGGCTGCCTTCAATAACAGCATTATGCTGGATAACGCAGGCAACTATGGACTGCCCATCAATGCACTGGTATTCCGCGGCGACCCACTCGCCTCTTCCATTCAGGCGCTGGTCATGTCTTTGCAGGCACTACTTACATTCACCTATGGCGTGTTGTCCATTCAGGGCGCGAAGCTCAAAGGTAATTACCGTGCGGTGATTATTGGATTTCTTAAAATGCCCGTTCCGTATGCGCTCTTGCTTGGAATTCTGTTCCACATGTGGAAGGTTCCCTTGCCTACGTTCCTGTCCATGCCGCTGACCTATGCGCAGCAAAGTATGGTTGCCGTGGCGCTGTTGACACTCGGAGCACAGATTGTAAAATATCCGATTCGGCTATACCGTCTTGATGTGTATATTAGCACATTTTTGCGTCTTCTGATTGGCCCCGCTATCGGTATTTCAATTGTGCTACTGCTGGGACTGGAAGGCATCGCTGCACAGGCACTCATTATCGCTTCGGGTATGCCGACCGGTGTCAACGCATCCATCCTCGCGGAAGAATATGATAACGAACCGGATTTTGCAGCCCAGACAGTACTAATCTCAACGCTCTTGAACATCATTACAATTACGGCACTAATCTCTTATGCCAAAACGTTCTGAAATAAAAAAACAAGTCCATGACCCATTAAAGTGTACCCTTTGTAAAGGACATTTTGAAAAAAAACTAGGCAACTTGTTGAAGCTGCTGTCTGTATTTTACAGGCGGCAGCTTTTTCAAATTCCATTGCCCTCGATAATGATTATAGTACGTCATATAACTCTTAATTTCTCGTTTTACTTCTTCTAATGTTTCGCATTCTTTGATATTCGTTTCATCCTTAAAATGCCCAAAGAATGATTCTTGGGGAGCGTTATCCCAACAGTTTCCTCGTCGTGACATGGATTGAGTTAACCCCATTTTTTTCACTACGGATTGGAATTGTGGGTTCGTATAATGAAAGCCTTGATCGGAATGGATTAACGCATCTTTTGTGATATGTCGGTGTTTCTTCAATTGATGAAGCGTGTTCAGCGCAATGTCTATGCGTAACGAAGAAGACACTTCATACGCTAAAATCTCATTCGTCTGTGCGTCTTTCATGGTTGATAAATAAGCTCGCTGGTTGCCTTTGTACGTTAAATAGGTGATGTCGGTTAATAACACCTTTCCCGCCTCGCCTGGCTTAAAATTGCGCTGTAATTCGTTTGGACATGTGCGATGTTCTTTCGTTGCTTTTGCCATTCTACGGGCTGGATTAGCCTTTCGAATGGGACAGATGATTTCAAATTTCTTCATGATCCGACGAATCCGCTTCAAGTTGTACGTCATCTTGTACTGATTTTCTAATGTCATTTTAATTTGGCGTGCTCCTTTTTTACGTCCACGGAATCGATAGGCCTTTAAAATCATTTCCTTTACCATCTCATCTGCTTCGGCTTCAGCTATACGCTTTTGCGCTGATTTTTCAGTGAAGTAATTGTAATAACCCGAACGTGATACTTCCATAATATCGCATAGATAGCTGACCAACCGCTTCAATTTATACGTTCTGATCGTCCGATAAATGAGTTCAAACTTCAGCTCTACAGCCACTTTTATTTCTTTTTCAACATCTGCCTTTCGAGTAGATCGAGCTTTTTTAGCAGTTCATTTTCCGCTCGTAACAATTGATTTTTTGCTTCTAATCGTTCAATCTTTTGTTCTAATGTTAATTCACGTTCCGAAGGGCGACCTGAATTCGTTTTACGTGTATCCTGTAAGCCTTCTACACCCGCTTCACGATACGAAGCACGCCAACGTTTTCCAGAAGAACGGACACGCTCTAAACCAATACATTCAACATCTAAGCCCGCTTCTTCAAAAATGTCTCGTGGCAGTTTACCCTGTTCATTTTGTGCAATGAAATGGCGCTTAAATTCATCGGTATACGTAATCGCCTTTTCACTAACAGCGATCACATTTGGATTCCGTTTTAGTTGTTCTTGTTCTTTCTTCGTCAGTAATCTTTTCGTCATAACATTTCCGCTCCAACATCGTTTTTTTTCATTATAAACAAAGTACCCTATAAGATGGGCTTTTTTCAAAGTGTCCATCTTATAGGGTACATTTTACATGAGTAGGGTTGTGGGCTTGTTTTTTTGAAGTGCTAAAACTATGATTCAAACGTCGTTCGTTCCGGGAACTTGCCGCCTTCCCTGAATAAACATCGTACCAGTCGCTGCGCGGCTCGGTTAAAGAAAAAACTCGGGCTTACCCCATCCACCTGAACAGGTTCCAGCTCCTTCACACTTTCCTTGATCTTATTCATCTCAATGAGCCCCATCTTTCGCTCATTCGGTCCGAATCGATAAATAACCTTCTCATCGTCCTCCGTCTGTTTCACCAGCAGAATCATGGATGCCATACAGGTTACCCCCTATCGTTACGTTATGAGATTCCATTTCACTTGCCTACTATAATTATTACCCAGATTCTAGTGGAAGGATATAGGACTTAAGTTAGTTATAACTAACTTAAATATCCTGATATAAAGATTCTCTTAAATGAGTCGTTAGGCTTACAAACACCGTATTGACGCTATCCTTGTGGATAGTCACTGTCATGAAAGTGCGTACTGCCCAAGTCGTTTTTCTCCGTTTATACTAACCTTATCTTGAATTCCAAAGGAGAGAAACATATGACTACAGCTCAAATCTATAGCCACGGTGTACCGTGGGAAGAAGCATTTAGCGTCGCTCAGGGATACAGCGTTAACGGTACGATCTACATTGCAGGACAATTTTCGCATGATATGCAGGGGACGTTTATTGGTGTGGATGATATTGAAGCACAGGTTCGTCAGACACTGGATAACTTGGATCGTGTGCTCGCAGGATTCGATGTGACCAAGTCGAACATTGCTGAACTGGAGATTTTTCTGGTTCACCCGCAGGAGCATCTTGAGGCGTGTGTCGCCGTGTACAAAGAGTATATTGGTACTCATCGTCCGGCTGTCACGATGGTTGGGACATCGGGACTCGCCTTCCCACATCAACTGATTGAGATTCGTGCGGTTGCACATACGAACTGATCCACAATACCTCATACGTCCCAGCGCAAGATACGTTGTGCGATGAGGACTCCTCAAAATAAATACATCTGTATATGCAATAGAAGCAGGTTAGGATTAGCTCCCAACCTGCTTCTATATGATTTCTTATTCTTTCACTTTCACCGTCAGCGTATTACCGGATGAAGTGAGGGATGCTCCAAGCCCTTCTACCAAAACTCTGAGCGGAATGTACGTCGTTCCCTTAATTTCTTTGGGTGCTGCCTGCAGGGTGACCTCTTTCCCGTTCACCTTCACCTTTTTACTACCCAAGGTAAAGATTAGCTTGTACTTATCTTTGGTAACCGTAATAGTTTGAGTCTTACTGTCCCAAGATGTTTTGGCTTTCATTGCTTTGGCCATCTCACGTAGTGGTACAAGATTCGTGTTATTCATTACAATAGGAGATTCAGTGAAAATAACTTTGGAACCATTTACCTTCACCTGAACAGAAGACTTGATATATTCTGGTTTAGGAGCAGCTTTCTTTTGGGTTGCCGTTGAAGATTTGTTACTTTTCTTGGTACTTCCCGAACTGGATGAGCTTGAAGATGAAGATTTGGAACTCGAAGAGGAACCTCCGTTGTGATAATGATATTCCCCTTGTTTCAGACCCCATTTTGCACAGTTGGTGCGACAGGTGTGCCCTCCATTGGCATCTGTTCTTCCTGGGTGAGCAGACGCTACGGTAGCAAAAATCATGAACATGGCAAGCAAACTGCTTATTACTTTGATACGCATATGGATAACCTCCAGCAATTAGTTTGGCCAGAGTATCATACCATAATTACCCATACATTATAGGTGAATACATAAATTTATTTTCACATAACAGTTTACAAACGCGGGTCCACTCGCTCCGACTCCAGTGATAGCGTTGCCAGCACACATTCATGAATTCGTTCCACTGGCTCTCTACGTATAAAGCGCTCAATACCCTCCATCCCCAATGCACTCTCCATTAAGGCGTGGCGTTCTTTTTTGGATGTTTTGCGTTTACGAAGCCGGGACAGATTCTCGGGTGCCAGGTAATCCATACCATAGATGATGTGCAAATATGCACGTCCTCGTACTTTAATCGCAGGCTGAATCATTTTGTTGCTATTCCAGGCGCGGAATGTTTCGGGTTTGATCACAACTCCCTCATGGCCTTCCGCCGTAATCTCATCCCACCAACGAATGACATCCGCTTCATCTGCCTCACTTGTGATCACGCGATACTCCGTCTCCATCATCAGGGTCGACATGCGAGCGAACTCACGGTTCTGCTCCATATGCCATTCATGTGTTTGCTCCCAAAATG
This sequence comes from Paenibacillus sp. FSL H8-0079, assembly GCF_037991315.1. Lineage (NCBI taxonomy): Bacteria > Bacillati > Bacillota > Bacilli > Caryophanales > Paenibacillaceae > Paenibacillus > Paenibacillus sp. FSL H8-0079. Next base: position 1,295,345 of record NZ_CP150300.1, on the reverse strand, counting down.
CTTCCGTGCTATGTGCCAGTGTGTGGAACGGCGCAATCCGAATGTCCCCGATATTCTCCACATCCCAGCAGTATTTCTGGAATACATCGCGGAACGTCTCAGCATTAGCGAGTTTACCTGCTGTCTGCTGCAACCAGTCATTTACATTACGGCCTGCCGCTTCAGCTTCGTGCAGTTTGCCCAGCACTGTAGAGCGATCCATGAGCGAGGCTTCGGCCACGTGTGCGTACTGTGAAGCAATCAGCTCACGCGCCTTCAGATTCCAAGGTACAATCTCCGCATCAAGCAGTACGAACTCCGTCCAATGACGATCAAAATAACCATCTGCGGTCAAGTCCGCATGTAACCTTAAGAGCACATCCTGCTCTGTCGAAGGGTCAAAAAAGGATCGGCCCGTCCGGGTCACAATGTTCCCCAGCATCGGTCGGCCCACTCGCTGCACCGCAGCTTGCTCATTGCGGAAAAGAAGCAAAATGGCCCGGCTGCCCATGTGTTTCTTCTCGGCAACCATACGGGTAACGCCCTGCGAGCGATAATACTGGAATGCATCCTGTGGATGCTCCAGGTATCCCTCTATAGAACATACACCCGGCGGAGGACTCATCGTAGGCGGGATGTAGATCAGTTCTTCCAGCGGAACAGTATAATGGGAAAACGTATCAATCGCCGTCTTCGCCACCTCACCGTGCACAGACACATCAAGTTTGGATGCTGTCTGAACCGTAAAACCCTCCTTGAACTTACGTATATTAGGTGGAGCAAAACGCCGCTGTTCCCAGCGCTTTAATGGACTATCCGGATCTGCCGCATAATCCTGCTTGGCCGGAACACTGACTGCCTCACGTTCTGGCATTCGCCAAGCAGTAAGCATACCACCAAAAACGACACCTTGATCAATGTTGACCGTATCATTCACAATCGTAGGATATGGACGGGGATCATGCCCCCAGACGATGCATTCACCTGAATTGTGATCCACGTACCAATCCTTGCGTACAGGCCGACCTTGCTCATCCGTCCCTTCCACATCGCCATACCGGCAGTAATCTTGAATACGTTTGGACTGTTTTCCGATAAAATGATCTCGAATCCCTGCGTGTGCAACAACCACTTGTCTTACCCCATTGCGAGAAAAGACCAGATGAGATGGTGCATCAAGCAGAAAGGTCTTAAGCTCTGCGCGTACTCGCTTTGCTGTCTCCTGACCTTGCTCCTGCTCAAGCTGTAGCAGTTCCATCTCCACCCGTTCGTCACCATGACTCAGCGTAACGTCACGACCATCCAGATAACGTGCGATCTTCCAGCCGTGATTACTGTCAATCATGTAGGCGAGCTCGGCGGCACAATGACGTTGCCAGAACAACAGACATTGTAACGACTCTGGACCACGGCTCGTTACGTCACCAACGGAGACCAATTTACGTCCTTCAGGGTGACGGTACAGACCAGTTCCGTCCTGGTCCACATACCCGAGGCGCACGATTAATTCCATCATCTCATCATAACAACCGTGAATATCTCCGATGATATCAATACCTGTACCCATGTCGGTCACCAGCGGATTGGATGTGCGGACAAACGTAATCTCATCCGGCTGCTTCAGCACATAACTGGCATCGAAGCCATCCTCACGGATCGAGCGTAATGTACGCTTGAACTGCTGCACCTGTTGCTTCACCCGTTGACGTCCACGCGGATATTCCCGCCGAGCATCACGTTCCAGCAGTTCTTTTTCCGGGATATCCAGCACCACAGCAATTACAGGCACATGAGCTTTCCTTGCCACCTGAATCAGACGCTCGCGATCCTCGGGATACAGATGTGTCGCATCCACCCAGGTCAGCTTGTTCAGACGGCAGCGGGTGGCCAGCATGGCCTCCATCGCTTCAAATGCTTTCGCCGATACTTGCTGATACTCGGCATAGATCACATCCGCTTCGCTGCGGGGACGATGTTTCCAATCCACATACTCATCATCTCCAACCAGCATGCGGAATTGATCGGATGAGACGGCTTCCGTGCGGCGAATGACACTTTCTGCGACGAGACGATCCAACAACGTACTTTTGCCACTGTTAGACGGGCCGACAAGAACAACGATGCCTGCATGAGGCAGACGAATCTCACGCTGTCTTCCCTCCGTCCCACTTTCTCGATTCTGCTGCCGTCTACCTGCACCCGCTACTTCGTTAGATTCCGTTTCTTTCCTCATGATAGACTCTCCTTTCTCCGCTCAAAAATGACCAGTTGGGTAGGCTGTCCATAACCTTCTACATGCTCACCGATACCCTTAATTTCATAGCCATAGTTTCCGTGCTGCGCCCATTCCTCACACCGGGAAGCAAGCTCCGCACGGGTCCACTCAAAGCGATGATCATGGTGACGGAAACTTTCCTGCTCCATTGCGTACACTTCGTTATATTCCTTGTTCGGTGTAGTGACCAACAACACTTCTGGCTGATAATCGTTCATGATTGTATCCATAATTCCGTTCAGACGATATTCCTCGATATGCTCAATGACTTCGCACAGGATCATGACGTCCTGGTTTTGCATCTGTTCGTCAAAATAAAACAATGAACCGATGATCGGCTCCGGCATAGCCGCCACTCCAGAACGACCCTCCAGCTTCGCAAAACGCTCCATGGCTCGAAGTCGTGACTGGCTTGAAGGTTCGACTGCCAGAATTGATTCCACTCCGGGAATGTAGGATAAGCGGGCAGAAAGCTTGCCCTCACCGGCCCCCATATCAACAATGCTCCGTTTGATTGGCAACGCTGCAACCACATCTGTAATCGCACGATAACGCAACTCGTTTAACCGCACTGGAGGTTCAGATTGTCCGCTATCTGACTCGGACCCCGAATGCCCTTGTTCTCCTTCTTCCCGATGTCCCACGTTATTCTCCTGAATGACCGTATCGGTGACTTGAGCTATTCCGCTCTCCTGTCCAAAAGACACAGACAAAGCACCCTCTTGACGCTCATACTGCCGGATCAGTTCGGCAAAACGCAACGTACGCTTCACAATGAGCTCCTTCAGTGGGTGAGCATCCAGCCACCCTTCACCATATCGTTTGATTTTATCGATCTCATCTTCACTGATGAAATAATGTTTGTAATTATCCAGCACTGGAATCAGCAGGAACAGCTGACGCAGTGCATGTTGTACCGTGTTACGACCACGCAGGATGATATGGCGAACCGTACTTCTATTTTTCAGATCAAATGAATACGAAAGTTCTCCACGTTCCACCGAAACGGCGTAACCTAATGGAGAGAATAATTCCTCAACAACCCGATCCGGCAGATCGGACGCCACTGGGCCAAAGGTCAGTTCCAACTCGAAAGCATGACCTACCCATTGCACATAATCTTCCTTCGGCTTACCATTCAGGGCCGTCCCGAGCGCCCCACGTATGTAAGAGCAGAACAGGCTGCTGGTCACGAACTCACGATCATTGATATATTGCGTAATGTCATACCCATCAGGTGTACCTCTGACCAGATCCACAGGATCAGGCTCGGCATGAATTAGTACTTCTGTTTCGTTCTCTGTAGCCGTAGTGTACACCATTCTTACACGCACACCTTTGTCTACACGGTCATATATATTCAGCGGATTTTTAGCTAACAAATGGGATACAGCCCCCGCGTCAGTGCCGCTTGCTTTCAAGATTAGATGCATCGGTTCTCCTCCTTTGATTCAATTCCATACCTCTTGCAATGCAAATCGGAAAATCTGGTCCAATTCTTCAAATTCAATTATTTGCTCATTCTCCATCTGTCCGGCAAGTCTGTCAAGATGTTCGATTCTCTCCGCCAAAAAAGCCTGTATTGCCGGCAACTGCGGCTCCAGATCCAGTTCCTCGCCCGCCTTTTTCCGGCGCAGCAACTCATGAATCTCCGAATATAGCGGTGTCGTCGCAGGTACAAGTTCTTGCACCAGCTCTTCGAATGCCATAGGTGGCATCGCATCATAACGTTCGATCCAGCCACAAGCCAGTAAGGGGCGCAGCACGTAAAAATACTTTTTGATCTTCACCTGGTCCCCTTGTAAATAATCCCGAAAATTGCCCTTTGCCATATTCAGATAATGATACATACAGGACTTGGGCGAGAAGGTCAAAGGCGACAATGCACGGATATGCTGTGCCACACTATACTGTTCATCATACTGAATGGGTGATTGTAGCCACTCCAACAGTGGGGGATTGGATTTGCGGAACAGCTTCAACGCCTTGCGTAAATCCCAACCATTGATGTCGAGCTGATCACTGATCGGGCGTTCGATAACATCCCTTTTATCCTCAATCGACAAGTACCATTCCAGCGGTCTTACATATAAGAAACGCACATCATAGTCACTATCCTGTGAAGGAAACCCCCATGCCCGACTGCCTGATTCACAGGCATAGATGATCCGTACCTGCTCCTCCTGTTCAATCTGCTTCAATTGTTGTCTGATCATATCTTTCATTTCTTCATGAACATAGGTCATCGTCAGTTGCCTCCTTTAAACATAATTGCTTTATATATCACGGATTACCATTCCCGTTACAGATCGTTTCCCGGATGAATTCAAGTCTGCTACTCTGCTCTATGCCCTCATTATGCCTCACACATCTGCACACGAACATGGCAAAAGTATGACGACCTTCATAAGTTTAAAATGAAACCTGCCACTCATCCTGCTACAATGAAGGGATAAACAAGGAGTGAATGTTCATGGCAAGAGAGAGTTTTGACAAAGAAATTCAGTTCTTACGCATGTTATCCCTAACAAGTGGTGCATATAACCGTAAACAATATGCCGAGCGGCTTGGCATATCCGTACATACCTTTGATAAAACCAATCGCAGATTAAAAGAAATCATGCAAACTGTCGCTGATCAACGCTCAGGTGCCGAAGCAAGCCGGGAAATGGCCGATCTCGTCCGCTTCCAGTACGGAGAATCGGCAGAGCCCATGCTGCTCTTCCTCTTCCGCGCCAAGTCGATGAAAGAGACTGAGGTTCAGCGACTTTCTGTGCTTTTGCATACCTTACAAGATAAAGCCTTAACGGCGATGGAACTGCTGGACGCCTGCTGCGCTGATCTGCCGGAAGATCTGGCATTACCTGACGAGAAAACCATTCGCTCCGATCTGAAGTATCTGGAAGAGGTTGGGGTCATTCGAAAAGAGCCCGGTGGCAGACCGTATCGATATGCCTTGCAACAGGATGTCCTTACCGAATTAACAGTGGAGGAACAGCTGGAGTTGTATGATTTTGTGGATATTATGGCGAACACCCAGGTGCCTTCCGTACAAGGGTACTTATTACGGGATAGTCTGAAGAAAGCCATTACGGCAAGTTATCCGCAGGAAGAAGCTACCGAACCCTATATCTATAAGTATCACTATTATTCTCGTATCCTGGATGAAGCGCATCTCTACACACTGCTTGGTGCGATTCGCCAGCGCAAACGTGTGCAGTTTCTGTACTTTTCACCAAAAAAACCATCCAGTTACAGTTCACAGAATACGAATCCACGCTTCGAACGGGAAGCAGGCGGACGATCCAACCGGATCGTGCCCCTTGAAGTGGTCTATGACCATCAGTATGGTCGTTGGTATGTGATTGGATATCAGGGCCGACGCGGCTTTGTGAAATTCCGCATGGAAGGCATAACTCAGCTGGAAGAACAGGACTCAGTAGAAGAAGAATACTTGCTTGAATTGAAGCAGCAGTGGACTGACATCAGTCGCTACAGTTGGCTCGTGGATACGGGCAATACCGTGACGGTTCAAGCGCGCTTCTTCCACCCGGAGCGTGGTCAGCGTAACTTCATTCTGGATCGGGTTCGTCTGCAAGGTCAATGGGGTAAAATCATACCCGAAACAGACAGTACCTTTCTCTACGAAATCCAGGTCAACGGTACCACCGAGATCAAACCGTGGTTACGGAGTTTTGGCTCAAGCTGCGAAATAATCGCACCTCAGAGACTACGCCAGGAGATGATCAAGGAATGGAAGGAGATTGCGGAATATTATGAACCTGTTCGAGAAAATGTTCAACTACCAGATGATGACGCGACTGAATGAAACCGGACTGTTCACCTGGACCTCACAGGAACGGGCCTGGCTTCGCATGATGCTGAATCACCCTGCTGCGAGAGAAGCGTTGAGCCCTGTAACGTTGGATAAAATGCATAACATGCTGAATGGTGAGCAGGACCTGAACCTTCAGGATTATCTAACCGAAAAAGCTAAAAGCGAAGAAAACAGTGTCTCTCACCCACTTCTTCGACAATTACGGCTAATCATTCTGCATCATCAGGGATTTCGAATGACGGGTCGCGTCCGCAATGGACGCACAAGCCATGATGAATTTGGCTTCCCGTACAAACTGGAATATTCCATGGTCAAAAAAGAATGGTACGTGCTCTGGTATGCTCCTCGCTTCGACAAGCTCATGTCCACCAAGCTACACAGCATCGTTACCGTGGAAGCCCAACAGGTTGAGCCAGATACAGGCTCTAGCTACACTGCCCGAATCGCTGCGATAACGGAGAAGCGTAAGACAACCATCACTATCGAAGTCCTACCTGAGTTCAATCAGGAGCTGTCCCGAATCCTCTATGCCTTCTCCTGCTTTGAGAAACAGGTTGAGTACATGGAAGCCCAGCAGACATATTGGATCGAACTTACCATCCCTCGCAACGAGATGGATTATGTCTTATCCAAAATGCGTTTTCTGGGCAAACGGGTTCGAATCGCAGACCACACGGTGCTGCGGGAACGCATGTCCGAGACAGCTGCCAAGGCATTAGCCCGTTATGCGAAATCTGAACCTGATCAGCATTCTGAACGCACGCGAAGCGTCTTACAGCACCAGCATGATGAAGCTCTCGCGAATGCCGATAGTCATTGATTATGTAAGACTGTATTAACCATAAACCATTGTTCAAAAAGCAAACCCATACACAAAAAAGGTCTGGATAATCTAATCCAAACCTTTTTTTTCGTGTACCTACTTGCTCGTAAAAATGTCGTAAACTTATCAGCGGCAACCAGCTTTACCTCATTCCACTAAAGCTCGTATCCTGGATTCAACACAATGCTATGAACAAGGTTCAGCGAACCCTGAAGAGACTACTTTTGCTAATATGACGGTTAATGCGCATCTATACTACGTTCCACCGCTGCCGGCAGCCGAGTTCCGTCTTTTATTAATCGCGTGCACGCCCATAACCACCGCAATTAATTCATACGTGTCCAGTTGTTCCGACTGGTTGTCTAATACAAATGCGCCTGAACTAAACCAGCCGCTGGTACGGCGGAAACTTGCCACGATGCGGCCACCACTGCCACTTATATCATATTCCTGCGAAAATGCTGGAGCAGACACATCATACGTTCCGCGTGATCCGGCATCATATTCATACTTTTTGCTGAAGAAACTAAACCTCGCCCGTAATACCCCCATATGTCTTCCATCTGCTGCAGTAATGTCCCAACGATTCGTTAACATGCGGAATTTGCCGCTGCAGACCAATCCAGAGTTATCCGATACATCGAGCGAAGATCCAAAGACACTTTTCAAATCCAGATGCCCGGCCTGTTCCTGATTCGGATTCATAATCTCGGTGTAACCCGCGTTAAAAAAGTTATCCCTGAAATATAATTCCATAACGATTTCTCCTTTCCCTCACATAGCCTTTCGTTCTCTTAACCTTATCTCACACTCAGTGCACACTATATCTTTATTTACGTATAATTAATGGAATTGGATTCAAAAAGTGGAACATTTCTGGATGTAAAAAAACGAGCAACCCTGGTTGCTCGCATCATATTCAAGTTATTCTGTCATCAGACTTCAACTTTTTTGTTGTTCAGGTAGATGGTAGCCCACACCAAGATAACGGCTACGATGATCTCAAATATGGTGCTTCCCCACATATCATTCGACCATAATACGCCATTGGCTGTGATCGAGATCCCTGTACTTTCTTCCGTATACCGGAATAGCTCATTTGGACTGAAGCTTCCTGTCATAATAATATTTTCTAACCAGCCAATCAGATTAACGAGGACAAAGAATGCAACGATTCCAATCCATGGCCCAGTTCTCCAACGGAAGCTGCCTGCAATCGAGATCGATAGGAAGATGATGACGGTCATGAATACCACAACCCATACGCTAAACAGCAACACACTAATATAATCCGAAATATGCAGGCCCGAAAAATCAACATTGGTAGGCATGTTCATTCTGAGCTTCATTGAAATATAGATGTAGGCATGCGTCGTAAATATAATGACTAACCCCAATCCGCAGAGTAGTCCAAAGATCAAAGGAGACAACACATGTGACAGGCCCGTTACGGGTAAAAGGCGGCGATTATAAGAGCGAATATTGGATGTGTATGTTTTGATCATTTTCACATAAATAGCCACGCCTACTCCAACATAACCCATAACGCCAATCACAATCCCTGTGACCTCAGACATGAAAAGGGACAGGCCCACTTGAGCGATAATCAAAATAACTAGCCCAGCCAGCAGTGTATTCCAGTTCCTTCTAAAGTCATACTTTAATAATGTCATCATTCCGCATAGACCTCCTTGAACATCTCATCCACACTTTTTCCATACTTCAGACGGAGTGTTTCCACTTCTTCCCGCATCACCAGCTGACCTTCACGAATGAAGACCACTTCATCAAAAATCCGTTCGATATCATTCACAAGATGCGTGGAGATGATGAGACTGCTGTCTTCATCATAGAATTTGACGATCGCATCCAGAATCTTGCCACGCGCAACCGGGTCTACTCCGCCAATAGGCTCATCCAGCAAATACAGACGAGCCTTACGAGATAGCGCCAGTGTTAGTTGTAGTCTTTCATTCATACCTTTTGACAAATGCCGTACCCGGTCACTCTCGACAAGGTTCATGAATTCCAGCATCTCCCGTGCCTTCTCTTCATCAAAATCAGTATAGAAATCGCGATAGTATGCAATCGCATCCCGCACTCTCATCCACTTCTCGGTCAATGGGCGATCCGGCATAAATGAAACTAGCGACTTCGTCTCCAGACCAACTGGTTTACCAGTAACCTGAATCGTGCCACTGCTAGGATGCAACAAACCTGCAACCAGCTTCATGAGCGTACTCTTGCCACTGCCGTTGCTACCCAACAGACCTACAATTCGGCCTGGAGCAATATCCAATGTAATATTACTGAGCGCTTTCTTATTACCATACGTCTTGTTAATCTGGTTCAGTTCAAGGATGTTACTCATGCGTTGTTCCTCCCTTTCCTTCCGCAACGGCATCGGCTACGATGGATAAGATATCCTGCTCTTCGATCCCCAGTTCCTGCATTCCGGTCAGAAAGCGTTCTAGCAATTCACCGGCCATCTCTTTTTTGATCGTCATAATCTTCCGCTCCTCACTTGTCACGTATCTGCCCAAGCCCCGTTTGGTTTCGACCACTTCTTCCCGCTCAAGCTCCTGAAATGTCCGTTGTACTGTATTTGGATTGATCTGTAATTCAGCCGCGAGTTCACGAACCGAAGGAATTTTGTCACCTGCCTGAAGTGTTCCGGTCACAATCTGTCTCTTGATGTACTGCATGATCTGCAGATAGATCGGTAAGTTGTTATCAAATTCCATAGTCACAAAGCTCTCGCTCCTCTCTGTACTTGTGTGTTAGTTAAATAGTACACTAGTAAAATAACATTGTAAAGCCCATTTGTTAAAATTTAGATTTACACAATAGACGGGCAAGCTTCCGCCTATCGATATACATACAAAAAAAGAGCAGATCGTGAAGATCTGCTCTGCGTAATTTATTAGTCGTATTTCACACGATATCTAAAGGTACCTTGCCTTTAGGCGCAGGGAATGCCTCATTCAACCGTGTCAGTTCCTCTGGTGTCAAAACAATGTTCACTGCTGCCGCATTGTCTGCCACATGATTCAGCTGTACTGCCTTGGGAATCGCCAGCACATCTCCGTCCCTGATCACCCAGGCTAATGCGATCTGCGAAGTCGTAGCTCCTCGATCCTGTGCAATCTCCTGAATGACCGGATGCTCCAACAATTCACTTCGAAGTCTGCCACCCTGAGCCAGGGGACAATACGCCATCACTGGAACATGCCGTTCCCGCATCCAGGAGAGCAGATCATGTTCAATACCACGCGAAGCTGCATGGTACAGCACCTGATTCACCATGCACTGAGCACCCTCCGGCAGGTTCCATAACTCCTGCATATCCCTTGTATCCAGGTTCGATACACCCCAACGCAGGATTTTACCGGATTGCTTCAATTGTTCCAAAGCCTGAACTGTCTCTTCAAGCGGTACTCCTCCGCGCCAGTGGAGCAGATACAGATCCAGGCGATCTGTTCCTAAGCGCTTGAGACTGCGTTCACAGGCCGTAATCATCTGCTTGCGATCCGCGTGATGGGGATACACTTTGGATACGAGAAAGACTTCGTCACGATAGCCCGAGATAGCCTTTCCCGTAACAACTTCAGCCCCACCTTCAGCATACATCTCCGCTGTATCAATCACGGTCATTCCCTGTTCAATACCGGAACGCAGTGCCCGTACTTCTTCTTCCCGGCTGGATTGCTTCTCTCCCATATTCCAAGTGCCTTGTCCTATCGCAGGCAGGGCAGTTCCATCTGGAAGCAGAATCGTGCGTGTTGCATTACTATGCATCATCTATATTCCTCCATTCTGAATCTCTATGGACCTTGTGACCCTCTAACGACGACTATACGAATCATGAATCATGCTATCACTCACATGTCTCCAGTGGCTCATCATCATGATATACAATTGATCCAGTGGCAAAGTGAGGCTGCTTTGGGCAACGCTGATGGTCGCATCGACCATATTGCTGTTGACCGTCATTAACTTGCGTTTCATCCCATTCTGGCGATCCAAAAAGGCTTTCTCATCCCGCAGTTTAACCCCGATCATTTTCTGACCCATTAATTCATACATAAAAATATTCTCAACGTCTCTCCAGGCCACTGCCCCTCCTGCGGTATAAGAAGATGAATCCACAAACCCATCCTCATCGATGACAAAAGAAGGTTCCTTCTTAATCATCTTTACCAGACTGTAGCAGAAACATAGCCCGAAAAATAAAATGGAAAGAAGTCCGATCACACCCGAAAGGATCGAATCATTCGTAACTGATGAACCATCAAAAATCAAAAAAAATCCGGCTGCCACAAAAAGTGCCGCCCCTGCTGTAAGCCACGCCATTCGTTTTCGGTTTGGATATTCCACATGCTGCTCATAGGATGTGCTCAACGTGACGTTCCTCCTCCATTGCGACTGAATCATAAGAGTTATATATAAACGAAATTCTTTGAATCGAATACCTGAATATAGAACAGGAATTGCATTGTCCATTAAACTAATTTCACCCATGTTAAACATTTGGATTAAGACAATTTTTCATCAATTCTGCGCTTATTCAACATTAGGATTCGTCATCCTTCGAGCAAATCCTTTTAACACACCTATATGAATTGAACAAAGAATGTTTGCATGGGTCACTCTGATGACAGAACAACCTTCCGATCGCTGTTATCCCCAGATTTTTCGATTCCACTTTTTCAAAGTGAAAATCCGGGGATAAAGGCGAACGCTCCGCTTCTTCAGGTTATTTCTGTCCTCTACGTTACGTGCAAATATTTAATTCAATTAATATACATTGTTAAATGTCTTGCCCCTCCTTCATTACACTTATTGTCCTGTCCCTAGCTTTCCGTTAATATAAATGGAAAGGTTAGGAAATTAACCAATTCTAATTCATGGTGGGAGGACAAACAATGATGAGTCAGCGCGGCATCACATCGGAAGATCTTTATCAGATTACATGGGTTAACGATCCAACTCCGTCTCCTCAAGGCGGACAACTGGTATATGTAAGCCGGAAAACGAATGAAGCACGTGACGGTTATTGTTCTCACCTAAGACTGCTGCATCTGGGGAGTCAAAAGGACAGGCCCTTTACCTCTGGAGAGAAGGATCATTCCCCTGCCTGGTCGCCAGATGGGTCTCAGCTTGCTTTTATACGAGAGAATGATGGTAAATCCCAAGTGTGGATCATCGCAACAGATGGCGGAGAGGCACGGCAAATCAGTCACCTGAAACATGGCGTCAGTTCCTTGCTCTGGTCACCAGATGGCCATACTTTGCTTGTGAAATCATCCGTGGAAATAAGCGGACAAGAAGACTTAGAACTTACAGATCCTAAAGACAATGAACATAAACTTCCACAAGAGCATGTTGTAGACCGGATTCGCATGAAGTCAGATGCCGGCGGAGTATGGAACGGAAGACGTGCCCATCTCTTCACCATCACGCCGATCGAAGCGGAAGCAATCCCTGTAACTACAGGTCATTATGACGTTGGAGACTACGCCTGGTCACCGGACGGAACATCCATCGTATGGATCGCGCAGATGCCCGAAGAAGGTGAGGACCATAATGATTACACCCTGACTAATCATGTGTACCTTGCCAAGGCAGACGGATCGGATGTGCAGCAGTTGACCCCAGAAGGATATACGTTCAGCCGACTAACTTTCGCACCGGATGGACAATCCCTGGCACTGCTCGCCAGCGACCGTTCCTATGGAAATGCCACACTTGTGAAGCTGTACACCCTTCCGATATCAGGAGGTGAACTCGTATGTCTAAGCACCGATTGGGACGTGCAGCTAAATCATAGTATTGTTGGTGACATGAGATCACATCTGACAACCACGGGGCCTGTATTCAGTCGGGATGGATCATCCATCCTCTGTCTAGCGACCATCCATGGTAGTGTACGCATCGCCAAATTCGCACGAGACGGCAGCAGTGCCGACTATATATTGCCTGACGAACGGGAAATTTATCAGTTTGCTGAGTTGGAAAATGGGCAGATCGTTGCCGCTGTTGCCGATACACGAAGTCCTGGTGACATCTATCTGTATGAACAGCCGGAAAATTCCGAAGTAGAGCCTATTCAGCTCACCCATAGCAATCCACAGCTTGAGGATGAGATCCACCTTAGTACACCGGAAACCTTCTGGTTCAATTCCTCAGATGGCCTGCGGCTGCAAGGATGGATCATGAAACCTCATGGCATGGTCGACGGGGTCAAAATCCCGACTATTCTGGAGATTCATGGCGGCCCGCACATGATGTATGGTTTTACATTTATGCACGAGTTCCAGATTCTCGCCGCACAAGGCTACGCTGTTGTATACATTAATCCACGCGGGGGCCTTGGATATGGGCAGCAGTTTGTAGACGCCTGTCGCGGAGATTACGGCGGTGGCGATTATCGTGATCTCATGGAGAGCGTGGATTATGCCCTATCCCAATATGAGTTTATCGATGAATCCAGATTGGGCGTAACCGGGGGCAGTTATGGTGGCTTCATGACCAACTGGATTGTTGGACACACCGATCGCTTTAAGGCCGCAGTTACCCAGCGTTCCATCTCCAACTGGCTATCGTTCTACGGCGTAAGTGACATTGGATATTTCTTCACGGAAGACCAGATTGGCGGTAACGCGTGGGATGACACGGAAAAGCTGTGGAAACATTCTCCGCTCGCTTACGTTGGCAACGTGAGTACGCCGTTGCTCATATTACATGGCGAACAGGATCTGCGGTGTCCGATTGAACAGGCCGAGCAGTTATACGTTGCGTTGAAACGGCGCAAGCAGACCACAAGGCTTGTTCGGTTCCCAGGCGCCAACCATGAGTTGTCTCGGGGAGGTCATCCTCACTTGAGGGTACGCCGTCTGGAGCATATTGCCGGATGGTTTAACGAGTACCTGTAACCAACTGTTAGTTCAGAGTATAGAACCCGATAGGGATTCAACCAACCTTAAAAGCCGTCCAATGAAATCTGTTATGATTTCAACGGGCGGCTTTTGCTGTTTACCTTTTATAGAAGGGAGGATTACTCTTCGCCCCACACCACAGTGATTTCATTCAGATCCTTGTTGGTTGCAGACACAGAACCTGAGATCGTTACGGCATATTCACCGTCTTCACGACCCACGATGCTGAAGCCGTCAACCTGTATATCCTGACTGTTTTGGCTTAAGTTTTTAGTCTGGTAGTAGTCTTTGTAGGATGTTCCAACGGTTAGTAATGTTTCTTTTGTTGTGTACGTAAGCACTACTTTTTTATCGTTGCCGCCCACATTACTCTCAATTAAGCTCGTTGCCTTGGCATCTTTCGGTAATGGGAAATCTGCTGGCAGATACTTGGATTTCACGCCTGCAGCCTGTGTGTTTGTACCTGTTGTCGGCGATGTTGAACCGCTGTTGCCACTGGATGTTGACCCACCGGAGGAGCTTGAAGAGCCAATACTTACTTTATTATTCTGGGAATCATACTTCACTTCGGTCTTCAACGCATCTGCAATGGAACGAACGGGGAGATATGTACTGCCTTGATACGTAATTGGCGCAAGCTTTTTGCCCTGGTCACCTGTCGGTGTAAATTTCTGCCCGTTCACTTCGATGGCGAGTCCATGGTTCAGATAAGCTTTGATCGTCTCCAGTTGTGTACCTGCATATACGCCTGCCGATCCCGTCAACACCATGCCGAACACACCCGCAGCAATCAACCACTTCTTGTTTTTCATCCCAATACGCCTCCTGAATTCAATGTCAGCCTTTTGCAACATACGATTCATGACGCTCGCTCGATTTATGCAAAAGGCTCATGTAATTATGCTCATCATATATGGGTACGAGCTTATTCGGATAACAGCCCGTTGTTCCATCAAATGTTAGCAATATAATAGCATCTGGTAAGAGGATGTAAACGATTAATGGCTAAAACAGGACCAGGGGCGTACAAAAATAGTCTTTGTTGTCTCTCCACTGTTCTCTGGCTCGTTAAGTTGTTCTTATATGAATAAAGTCACAAATTCCGGACCATACACATGATTTCACTCATGCACATCTATGCAACGTTCCATTCCTAAAGCAGGGCTTAACCTGTACAGTTCGTTGAAAATAAAGAGAGTGTCCCCGTAGTCATGTCCATGAGTTTTTTCATGTTTGACTACCGTGACACCCTTTTTAAATATGCATTTTTCAATTTGCATAAATCACTAGAACGGTTTCCTATCAGCATAAATTTGGATCAAACTGATCCTATTTCTCTATGCGTTGTATGGATGTAAGTAAACTATATTGTTGGCATCGGAGTGATTCTGTCGCATAGCCTATCCAGCAAATCCCGATCATGGCTTATGATCAGTAATCCCAGATCACGCTCGCGAGCCACCCCCATCACAGTATGCCAGATCTGTGCCTGAGTGATTGCATCCAGCATCGTCGTCATCTCATCTGCGATCACGTAACGTGTCGCTGTACCAAGTGCTCGCGCCACACAGAAACGTTGCAGTTCTCCACCGGATAATTCACTCGGTTTGCGGTCCAGCCAAGTCTGCTGAATACCCAACGCTTCGAGCAACTGCTCATCCTGCACAGCCGCTTCCTCAAGTACACGACGCATCCGCCATCGTGGATTCACGGCTTTCTCCGGGTGCTGGAATACCAGCTGAACCGGACATACTCCTGTACGAGGAAGTGGGTTCCCATCCAGAAGTACTTGTCCTGACACGGGTTCGGCATATCCTGCAAGGATGCGTCCAAGACTTGTTTTGCCACAGCCACTCGGCCCCCACAAGCCGACCACTTCTCCCTGTTGCACCTGCATATTCATCTGCTGGAACACCCACGATGTCTGATCGTAACAGTAACTCACTTCCCGTGCTTCAAGTGACATGGAAACACCTCACTTCTCCGCCTCGTATCTTACGAAGCTGAGGACGTTCGTGGGTACATGCTGCGGTTGCTGCGCTACATCGGGGAGCAAATGAACATCCTGCTGTAATCTCTTGACCCGCCAATGGCTGGGAGCCCGGGAGTGGCTGAAATCCGTTCTGTGGCAACGCATTCCAGAGTGCTTTCGTATACGGATGGCGCAGATGTTCCCCCGTTCCCGTAAAATCATCAACCTGCGCCGTCTCTACATTGGCACCCGCGTAAAATACAGCAATGCGATCGGCAGCCGTCAGGGCTGTCGTAACATCATGCGTAATCCACAGGATACCTACGCCTTCATTCGCGAGCTCGCGAAATTGCTTCATCGTCTCGGCTAACACTTCCGGATGGATGCCTGGTGTCGGCTCATCCGCAATGATCAGCTTCGGATGACCGGAGGTCGCTGTCGCCATTAGCACTCGCCTTGCCATACCTCCGGACAACTCAAACGGGTATTTCCCGGCTGTTCCTTGAGGAAGATGATACCGTTCCATCAGCTCCTGCTCCGTCTTTTTCATATGCGATCGAGTTATGAAGCCTCGTTTCCGTCCGGAATCTCGGGTTACTGGCTGAACTTGCCTTCCCACCTTCATCAACGGGTCCAAATAACTGACGGATTGTGGAATCAACATCAGTTCATCACCACGCAGATGAAGCTGCCGCTCTGGGGTCAATGGCTCGCCGCTATAGCTAATACACCCCTCCAACCTGGCATTGGCAGGTAGAATACCCATAATGGCCTGCGCCAGCACACTTTTACCCGATCCGCTTGCACCTACAACAGCCACGATCTCACCCTCGTTTATGGAAAGATCCAGATTCTGAATGACATAAGTCTGTTCATGCGCAAACCAACCGCGAGCGCGCCGAAACGACACCGACACACCCTCAATATCAAGAAGAGCCATATTTACCTCACCTCCCTTGAACTACCTGTACCCGTCAACATCTTCAGACTGTTGCCCAATACATCAAACGCGCGAACCACCAGCAACAATGCCAGTCCCGGGAAAAAGGCGAGCCACCACATGCCAGCAGATAAATATCTCATCGACTCGGACAAAATAATTCCAATTGCCGGTTGTTGCGGGGACAACCCCAGCCCCAGAAACGTAATGGCCGCCTCATGCAGAATGGCATGGGGAAAGATTAGCAGTACGCCCACGAACAGCTGCGGGACCAGATGTGGCAGCATATGCTGCACCGCAATTCGTAACCGCGATTGGCCCAACTTATGTGAAATCTGAATGTATTCTGCGGATTTCAGTTGAATCATCTCGGCTCTTACAATCCGAGCCAGATTCGGCCAGTGCGTCAGCGCGATTGCTGTCGCCACTCCTGCCAAACCTCCACCGAATACAAAGGCCAACATGACCAGCGATACCAGATGAGGCACACTGAGGAACAGGTCGATAATCCACGAGATTACCCGGTCGGCTGCCTTGCTTGAAGCGGCCCCCAGACCTAACAACAGTGCGATCAGTCCACCGCCACATGCAGCAAGCAATCCAACTTGAATACTGGTTGCCAATCCTTTTAACGTACGCATGAACATATCTCTTCCGAGCCAATCCGTGCCAAATGGATGCGCCCAGGCCGGAGACAGATTTCGATCCATTAATGAAGTTAGCGTAGAACCAGCGGGGAGTAGCCTGCCCGTCAACCACACAGTGACAATCCAGATCACGGCGAAACTGCCCCAGATCAAAGCCCTTTTGCGAGGATTGCGAAAAGGTGGGTTGCTGACACCCGCATAACCTTTTCTAGTATGGCTTGTCTCTTTTTCAGCTCCCGTTTGCAATAGCTCCGGATTAATGTTGTGTCGTACCTCTTGAGTTGCAGTGTTCACTTTCTGCACTTCGGCTGTTTCTGGAGTCTGCTCGGAGGAGCGTTCAACCGTCTGCTTCATGACATCAGCTCCTCCTTCATTCGTGGATCAATCATGCGATACAGAATGTCAGCCACCATATTACCTGTAAAAACAAAAATTGCACTGCACATCACAAGTCCGAGCAACAGTGGAGCATCACCGCGTAACCCAGCCTGGACCGTTGCCTGACCCAGCCCGGGGTATGAAAATACCTGTTCTGCAAGCACAGCCCCACCAAACAGTTCACTGAATGAAGCAAACTGTAGTGTTATGGCTGGCAAAACAACATGTCTGAACCCATGTCGACGGAACAGCTGAAATCCATGCTCACCCCGGGCTCTAGCGAACAGAATGTAATCTGACTCCAGCACATCCGTGAGCTTCTGCCGGGTATGCAAAGCGATTGAAGCTACCCCAGTCAGGCTGAGAGTCAACGCTGGCAGAATCATATGGATAGCTCGATCTCCCCATGTGACCTGATCAGCTGACATCCCTGCGGGTACTCCAAGCCCAACCGGAAGCCATCCGAGCCACACACCAAATACCATCAGCAGCAACAGCGCAATCCAGAATACTGGCGTGGAAGCCAACGTATAACAATACCAGCAGATCAGGCGATCCAGCTTCGAATCACGTCTCATGGCAGCAACTACCCCAAGAGCGAACCCGAAGATGCCGGATAATAGCCAGGCTACAGCCATAAGTGCGACAGAATTCATAAACCGTTCCTGAATAATATCTGCTACAGGTTGTCTGTAGATCATCGAAGTTCCCAGATCTCCCTGAATCAGCGCTTGTCCCCAAGTGAGCAATCGTTCTGTAGGGGATTCATTCAATCCCCATCGTTCTTCGATAAGACTGCGCTGTTCGGCACTTACTCTAATCATGTCTCCACCAATATAGGCTTCGATCGGATCAACTGGAGAGAATTGCATTAATATAAAAGACAACACACTGACTCCGACCAATAAGGATACAAGTCGCAACATTTTAAAACCAACAAATCTAGCCCATCCATTCCTGCCTGTCATCCAATCTCTCCCCAATTCAGGCTAAAGCTACCGCTACGTTTCCTACTTTGTACTGTTATCCCAGGACCATTCCTCCAGATTGGTTGTCACCGGCCAGCCGTGACCATGGGGATGGATCTGCTGCTCGCCAATGTTCAGTCCATTCGTAACCAGGTACAGATGATCTATATTTACGAGCCATGCCCATGGTGCATCACCCTGATAACTGAAACCTGTTGTTCCATCCCATTCGGCTTTCTGCCAGAACGGCAATGCATCTTCCTCACTTGTTGCCTGAAGGGCTTTGTCCATCCAAGAATCCACGACAGGATTACTGTACAGCCCCACATTGTAATACCCTTCTCCTTTATGAGTGCTGCTATAGAGATTATAGGTTTCCAGAGGATCATGACTGCCCCAACCAAACAATACAGCGTTGGAGTAAGCCAGCTTTTTCGTCTCTTCACGGCTTTTGCCTTCCACATTGATTTTAATTCCCGCCGGGGCAACCATATCCGCAGCAGCCAGTGCCAGAGATTGTCTTGTTAAATCACCTGCAAAATAAAGCAGATTGAACTCGGCCTTAACGCCGTTTTTCTCGACGATACCATCACCATCCGCATCTACCCAGCCACCAGACGCCAGAATGCGCTTCGCTTCTTCGAGATTGGCATCCGTAAATACAGCTTCCGCATTGCTCCAAGGCAGATCATCACTGACGGAATAAGCCGGACGACCATACCCTTCCAGTACGCCCTCAACCAAAGCCTTACGATCAATCACGACATTCACCGCTTGGCGAATCGCCAGATCGGATGTCACATCATTCCCTGCGGGAAGACCATCGCCCGACTTGGCACCAGCAGGTTGCATGGGGAACATAATGCCACGGTTATCTACCGTTTTCACAGCCTCCAATGTCATGCCATTCACCTGTTGCTTGCTAAACGCTGCCGGAATAGCAGCAATATCCACTGTACCTGCCTGTGCAGCGGCATAGGCCGCATCTTCATCCAGATACAGGAAGGTGAGTTTGTGGAACGCAGACTTGTTTCCGTAATATTCTTCATTAGCCTCAACGATAGCCTGTTGTCCTTTGTCCCACTGAACCAGCTTGTACGGTCCTGATCCGACCGGATGCTCTGCATAATCAGCACCATAGGCGTGTTCAGGCACAATGCCAAGTGTCGTCAGCAAACTGATGAAAGTAGACTGCGGCGACTTCAGTGTGAATACGACCGTTCGATCGTCGGGTGCCTGCACATCAGCCATATTGGTCAGATCAATCACGGACCCACTCTTGGCAGCTGTTTCAAATGTAAATTTCACATCCTCAGCCGTAAGCGGCTCCCCATCCGAAAACTTCACATCGTCCCGAAGTGTAACTGTCCAGGTCAGACCATCTTCGCTAACAGAATATGTCGTTGCCAGATCGTTAACCAGTTGCAACTTGGCATCTCGCTTCAGCAAGGTACTCTGGAAAAGCGGTGACCCATATTGCCCCCATCCGGTTGTTGGATCAAACCCGCCTTCCGGCTCGGTGCCCACAGCCAGCACCAATTCGTCTTTGGTTGAGGTTGTCCCCGGTTGTCCGTTCTCTGCCGATGACGTTGCTGGCGCTGTCCCCTGTGCACAACCGGATAATCCAATGGAACATACAAGCAAGATGCCTAGTCCTGTTCTAACTTTTCGTTTTCCCCATCTCCATGAAAATCTGCCCATTCTGGTCGTTCCCCCTCTAAAGTTGTGCTACTCCCATTCATTTCGTGTTACTTTTTACGGAAATTGTAGCACAAAACACAAAACATATGTCAATAAAGTTAACTTCAAAACCCAAATATTTTCATATTTCAGAAATAAATAATTGAAAAGTTATATAACACAGCATTTGTACCGCTCTATAAAGTTAGGTATTATAACAAACGACAAAAAAACAGACGATTGGTATCTAACCAATGGTCTGTTTTTTCAGGTTCGCTACATTTTTATAGAAATTACACTCACATTTCGTCTTAATCCTCAGAGCGATGATGATGACTGTGCCCATGCTGCCCCGCACTGTGATTATGATCTGGACTTTGATCCGGATTGCCATCCTGACCGCTACTCTGAGCATGGGCCAGTTTGTTGAGCTCATCTACATAAGTCACAGACAGCTCCGCATACAATACCCCTTTTTGCACCTGGATCTGTTGATGCAGATGACGCAATCGTCCCAGGTTACCCCGTACGGCAATTACCTCTAGGCATTGGTCATGGTTCAAGTGTACGTGCATATTGGAAATGATGTCATGATGCGCCTCATGTTGCAGCTCCATCAGGCGAATGGGGAGATCACTAATATGGTGATCATAGACCATAACAATGGTACCAGCCACATCCTGATCGGATTGCAGTGCAGAGGGTTGCAGTAATGTTTTGCGAACAAGATCACGGAAGGCCTCAGATCGGTTTTTGTACCCCTGTTCATCAATATACTGGTCAAACTGCTCAATCAAAGGTGTAGGAAACGCCACCCCGAACCGAGTCAAATCTTCTTTGTCTGCCATGCTTCTCCTCCTGCGCCCTCATTTGCTTCGAGTGTACCACAGACTTGTCTGCTCATCGACTATACTGTTGCAAAAAGCGTACAGTCGAATGCATCGCCTGTTGTCCAGCTTCACTCTCCAGATCAAATTGATAATCATGTCCCAGCTTCTCTGATGAGTTCGAGAAAAACAAGGTTTCCGCATCAACATCAAGTCGCTTCAAGACTTGTGCCAGTTCAATCGATTGACTGGTCAACGGGTCATCATTGCCTGAGGTAATAAATGCAGGCGGATACTTTGCTGTGGCCTGAAACACGGTCGACATTTCATCCAGACGCGGGTACTCTTCAAATGTTTTGACTCCGGTATATGACCAGAGAAATGTCCGTATGAGCGGAAATCCCGTTTCCGCTACCGTGCTCAGATTGTATGGTCCACAGAATAGAAGGACCCCACGTAACTCTTCCGGTTCAATGGTTGGCGTTATATTCATCAGCTTAGCCAGAGATGGATTGGTCACCACTGCCGCGGTCTGACTTGCAATCTGGGCGCCTGCCGAATTGCCTGCGAGAAATATGTTTTCCGGGTCACCCTGGTACTCACTGACATGGTTCTTCACGTAAGTCAAAGCCTGATTCGTTTGGACCACGGGAATGGGATATTTCGTATCCGGTGCGAGCGCATAATTCATACTGACGATAACGTAGCCCTGTTTGGCTAATTGTACGGCATAATCTGCGATGTCCGATTTGTCACCCAAAACCCATCCACCACCATGAACCCACAACACGACAGGCAAAGGTTCCGATGTTACGGAAGGATAATAGATATCCAGTGTACTGTCATTACGACCTTCGTCTGCATAGGGCACATCCACAACACGAGTTACTCCTTCGGAGATAACAGCTTCGTTACTGTTCTTGTCTGCACTGGCAAGTTCAAAGCCTGATTTCAGTAAAAATATCGTGATTTTCGGTGTTAATTGAGCACCCATCCCAACAAAACCTGTAATCATGATTAGTAATACAATGGGAATCCAGTACCTTTTACGTTTAAAACCTCTTCTCCCCGCCCGTTTCGTTTCCAACTTGGACTGCAACAACTTCACCTCGCTCCATCATCATAGAAACGTCTTTACATCTAAAGTGGTGTACGTTGCTGAGCGAAACGGGTTTCCTCTTATTTGGGTCTCTTGGCGAGTTCCTGTCTGACTTTGACGTACGTAGTGGATACTTTTTGCTCCAGTGTATGGATATTTTGTTTTGAGCCTGCCCACTTCTCTGTTGCAGAAGCCAATGCGTTCAATGAGCTGAGTACACGTGATGTTTGGCCTTGCTTTGTACTCTGTTTGAACTGTTGCAGTGCGTTTGAATATCGTTCTTTCGCCAGGCTAGCCTGTTTTTTCGCCGTTTGAATCTGTTTCTTCACCGGATCGGCCCCCGTCAGCATAACGCGCAAACGTTTTACTTCAGCAGTCTTCCGTTTACGTGCTTCGGCAAGCTCCTTTTTCTTGATCCGAATGTCTTCTCTGGCAAGCTGTACAACAGGTCTTAATGTGTCGGCCTGCGTACGGATCGCTGCACTCCATTCCTTATTTTTGATGGCTTTGGCTCCATCCAACTGTCGATTGACTGAACTGTACAGGGTGAAGAGCGGTTCATATCGGGCTTGGGTTTGCTTTACCTTTTCAGCTAAAGCTGCGATCTTCGCGTCGTCAGTTTGTCTTATTTCTACACGCAATCGCTCCAATTCCGCGGTATTGGCGGCATGAAGTGTCTTTATTTTTTGTTCCCAAGCCTGCTCTTGTGTCTTCCAGCTGCCCACTTTCTCGTATGCTCGTTGCAGGGTCAACTTGTTCTGTGCATCGGCTTTGTTCAGAACGGTATCCCACGCTTTTTGCGCGGTTACGCCGAGATCTATACCCGCTGCCTCGACTGAGGAAGCAAAATAGATCGTGCCTGCGCTGAACAGAATTACAAGCCCTATAAGTAGGCGTGACCTGAGTAAAAGATGAGCCAACGATGGCAATTTACCAGGTTTGCCTTTACTTTGACGTATTACGTGACTACCGCTATCTCCTGTCAGAACATGAGATGCACTTACTCTTGTCTCCATTGGATCTATGTCCTCTAAAGCTAAATCTTCGAGATGCTTTCGCCCCTTCTCTCCTTTAATCAAGCCATGATGATCTATGAAGTTATGTGAGCTTGATCGTTCCAATAGGGAACAACATTCCATTGCCTCCTGTTCACTTATCGTTTCCTTCCATGCTTCTGTTTGCATGTACTCCTACACCCTTTCTTCTAAAATATTTAGCAGAATAGCCAACGAAATCAGCGAACGACAAAAAAGCACCCGCAAGTCAGGCATTTGCCTGCTCTTACGGGTGCTTCCCTCATAAGCCGTTCCATATGAGATTCGATTGAACGAGTCGCTCGAACCTTTTCTTTTTCTAATATATTCCATTCACTGTGTCTGGTCAAGTCGTGTCTATATAAATTGAACTAAAGAATATTTACACTGCACACTCCGATGACAGAACAACCTTCCGATCGCTGTTATCCCCAGATTTTTTTGATTCCTTTTATAAAGGGGAAATCCGGGGATAGCGTATGCTTCCGATGTAGCTTTCTTGCAGAAAGCTTGTAGGCGAACGCTCCGCTTCTTCAGGTCCTTTCTATCCTCTCCGTTTTGTGTAAATGTTTAGTTCAATTTATATAGTTTGACTGGTCTAATATCAACCCTTCGATCAACGGGAGAACCCTTCCCGCTTTTAGTTACAACTGATACAGCTCAGCTTATTCATTGACCAAAATAGCTTTCATTTCCTCGGTCAGATCTTCTTCTTTCAGCATCATGTAGATGTTCTCGCCACGAGTTACATTCAACTTAATCTGATAGATGGTATCTCTCTCTGTTAGATAACCAGACCGTTGACGCTTGAGCAAATCACTAATGATTTCTTTGTTTTGAGTCGCGACCTGCTTCTTGATGCTTAGACTCCCATCGATATATTCTGGTTGCGGAGTCGCCCACTGAAGCGAACCCGGACTGTTGATCTCCTGCTTTACAAACTGTGCGGAGACAATCCCGTCTGCCTGAACAAGCAACTGATCGTATAATTTGTGCTCCTTCAGCCATGCCAATACCCGATCATAGCTAGGTTTGATCTCGAAATTCCACATCTCTTTTGGTTGAAATGGATCTTTCGAAGACGAGTCCTGATTCATCTCCACGTAGGCAAACGACTGCCACGGGGAGCGTTGTTCTTCATAGGTCTGATCCAAAATGTCCTGTTTCAAGAGTTCCTTGAATTCACGGACTTGCTCCGGATTGCTAATATACACCTTTCGGTATGAACTAGTGGCAGCGCGAATGCCAAAACTTAATGCATCCTCTTCCAGCTTATACGTTTCAAAGGCTACTCTTTTGTAATCATGGGACTGTTTCAGAGCCATTAATTCCTGATGGAATTCGGCTTCTGGAATATAGTATTTGCGTTTCATCACCTTGCCGTTATCCAGCTTGTAATTAATAAATACATACTCATCATCACGCATACTTGGATTGATTGGATCATTCAGTAAAGGAAGATCGGAATCCACGATTTTTTGATGAAGAGCGATAACTGCCCCCATGTATTCCGGATCATTAGAATAGAGGTGAGCATCGTCCTTTTTCTGAGTGACACCGTTACTGTAGGTATAACTCTCACCACCAAGCTTAATGCTGTGCACCTTGTTCAGTTCAGGCACTCGCGCAGCGTATCCATTCCAGCCGGCAATAGGTACGTACAATATCAAACCAGCGACGACACCATACAAAATCAGCTTGGGCAGAAGTCTACTGCTCCAGATCAGCCATGTTTTGCGAATAATCATCTCGGCAACGATATAACCCACAATGCCACCAAGAACATATCCGAAGATTCCCCATCCGGCTGATCCTCTTGGAGCAATAATCGTGAAGTAAGCTCCGCCAATCAGAACCAACGTAAACATTAAACCAAATCGGAATATAGGTTTCACAAGAGTAAACGTAACTGCTTGCGTAGCAGATTCAACCTGTCTTCTCGCATAGAGCACATAAGTCAGAGGAATAAACAGGATTGCGAGTATCGAATAGATTATAAGTTCTCCATTAGTGATAGGAGAATAACTGATTGAAGCCATGCGAAGAACAAGTGACATTTCCGAATTACGTCCCAATTCATCGTACGGATATCCAAGCAAATAATGCTGGAGATGAAGTGACATAATGAACCACACGACCACAGGTAACAAGAGGAGCGCGTATACAGTGAGCCCCTGCAACACAGATTGCCCCATACACATGCCAACCGCCACAGTTAGCATGAACATAAACAGGGAGTAGATGCTCATGCTCAAGCCCCACATCCAGATTGTACTGCCATCGAACAGAAAAGCAGGTTGATCCAGTACTGCCCATACCCAGCCGGTAATTGCAGTTGTAATCCAGATCGGAAGCAAAATCATGGCATATCCGATCAATAGATTTACCGTTAATAGATGTTTACGACGTAACGGCAAACTGTGGAATAGATCTGAAGACGCACCTGATTGCATGTAACGGAATAGAAAGATTCCAGCCGCTACGGGGAGTGTGATGGCGAACAGAATCTGCACTTCACCATTAGCTTGAAACAGACTTGTAATCTGCTGTGGCGCGTCCCTGTATTCGGTAGCAATATATAGCGGAAGTGAGAACAACAATGTGATGAGATATAAAATGCCTATCCATCCATGCTGTCTGAAATTTTGGATCAGGATGCCCCGGTTACAGAACAATCGGTTGAATATCATACCCTGCGTCCTCCATTTCATAGATAAAGATTTCTTCCAGTGTTAGTGGCAATACATCCAGCAGATACGGATCATGTACACGGAATTGATCCGTTACCTGTTGTCGGTTGCCTTTGACAATGTACAGGGAAACGCTTCCCCGTTTCTCTTCATGCAAAATATCAATCTGCTCATCCATGGCTTTGGCATGGTCCGGGTGACGGAAAGCGACCTGGATTTTATGCGTATCCGCCTTCAGATCATCAAGATCCTTCTCTACAATAATTCGGCCTTTGTGCATAATTGCCACATGGTCACACAGATCTTCGATCTCACGTAAATTGTGGGACGAGATGACAATGGTTACTTGACGCTCAGCCGCTTCCTGGAACAGCAGATTTTTAATCTGCTGGCGCATGACCGGGTCGAGGCCGTCAATCGGCTCATCCATCAGCAGCACTTCAGGCATACAGCTAAGCCCCAACCATACGGCTGCCTGACGGCGCATGCCTTTGGACATGCGATGTAACTTGCGTTTTACATCCAGTTTGAACACGGTAGCCAGTTGCTTGAATCGCTCCTCATTCCAGCGTGGATATACGGAACGATAAAATGCAGCCATCTGAGTTATTGAAGATTGCGGGAAAAAGTAGGGCGAATCGGCCATAAAAATCGTGCGGCCTTTGAGATCCATATTTTCATAAATTTCAGTATCCTCGATACGAACAGTCCCGCTGTCCTGACGGTAAATGCCAGCCATCATTTTGAGCAGCGAAGTCTTGCCTGCCCCGTTGGAACCGAGCAAACCATAGATCGATCCCTTATGTATGTGCATCGTTACGCCATCCACTGCCTTCTCCTGTTCAAACGCTTTGACGACTTGATTCAGCTCAATCATGAGGCTCCTCCTTCTCTATACGGGCCATCGCTTCCTCAAACAAAAGCGTCATATCCGCTTTGGTCAAACCGGAATACGAAGCTTCTGCAATCAACTTCACCAGAGACTCTCTGATCTCATCTCTCATGGCTTCATTCGGATGTTCCACTGACGATGATACGAAGCTTCCTTTTCCCTGCAAAGAATAGATGTAACCTTCACGTTCAAGCTCGCGGTACGCTTTTTGAATCGTATTCGGATTCACAGTCAGCTGCGTGGATAACGCACGAACGGAAGGAAGCTGCTCGTCGGGCTTTAGAATACCGTATACGATCATTTCTTTGACTTTGTCCACTAGTTGCTCGTAGATCGCCTTACGGCTGCGTACATCTAATTCGAACATCCCGCACCTCCTTTCTGTAAATGTGTGAAATAACCTATCGGTTTAAATGACTGTATCTAAGGTGCATGTGTAGTTATCTGGGTGTAAAAAAGGCGTTACCTGAGCTGTACAGCTGAACGTATTCAATTCTTAGGTGTATTAACTGTACTACTATTATTAATACAGTTAAATCGGATTGTCAACCGTTTACTTTGACTTCTTGTTTTATTCGGAGTACGTTAAGAAAGATAGAACATATGGTACATTTGACATATATCACTTTTGGGGACAGGTTCATTCCGGCTTATGATGGGGCTCGAATCAGGGTGGCATTCACATGAAGTGAGGCAAACCGGCTATCTGAAGCGATGTGGCTAGATGTGGCTACTCGAAGTGATACGGTTACCCGCAACCTTTGCTTGACCGCTTTTGACAGAATTACATGCAAAGGTTGTTCAGGTCTTTACCCTTCCGTTATGATGGAGATGAAGGGTTCGACAATCACTGTATATTGATTACTTTTTATAATTGTTAAATCTGTTCGTTCGGAGTGCCAGCTCCTACTGTCTGCACTGAGCATACATATTGCATATTTGTCTTTCAAAGGGTGGACACGGACATGAGAAAGCACTTCGGAATTGATATTCTACATATAGATCATTTTTAATTTTATTTCTGAAATCATCTATATGTAGTGTTTCATTTTTCTGGATGGATATAGTACCTTTTTAGAAAAAGTGTCCACTCTTTGAAAGACAAAATTAAGATAAATGTCCTTTTGTAGTGGACAAACATGCCTAAATTCAACTTATATAAATTGAGCTGTACATGTACACGGAAATATAGAAATTAAAAGGCAGTATTAGCCTGACGGAGCGTAGCAAAAGTCTTTCTGTAAGGAAGCTTCTTTGAAAGCATATGCTACGCCTCTAACTACCTCACAAGGAGAATCCGAGATGAATGAACATAAACAGGATGAAAAGCAGAATAATAAACTGAACGCATCACTCGAAACCAGTGGGCAACAAGGGAAATTAACCGGGGAAACGACCGCTTCAGCTATAAGTTTGGTCCAAACAAATTCATCACAGCGTGTGTTAATTGTAACCGCGGTTGATGCGGAAAAAGATGCGGTCATCCGCGGTTTGGGAGACGCGGCCGCGGAACGATTTGACGTCATCGCTGCTGGCGTTGGCCCAGCCTCGGCCGCAGCGGGAACGGCCGCTACATTGGCATATGCCGTAGCGGCTGCAAGCACAAGTGCGTTGGCGCAGGTTTCCACCGCGCCAGGCACACCCGATGTGGCACAGACATCTGCCACATCTTCAAGGCCGGGGCCCCTTACCGGGGCCGGATCTTCACCAGCCTACATGCTGGTGATCAGTGCCGGCATCGGCGGCGGGTTCCCCGGCCGGGCAGACGTCGGCTCCCTCGTGGTCGCCGACGCCATGGTTGCTGCCGATCTGGGCTCGCAGACGCCAGACGGCTTCCTTAGTGTGGACGAGCTTGGATTCGGCTCGTCCATTGTGGCGGCGGACGCGGAGCTTGCCGCTCGCCTGCGCCATGAGCTGCAGCGGGCCGGGCTCGCTGTCAGCGGAGGCACTGCGGTCACCGTGTCAACGGCGACCGGAACAGCGGAGACGGCCGCGGAGCTATTGCGCCGCGTGCCGGATGCCGCCGCCGAAGGCATGGAAGGCTTCGGCGTGGCAACAGCTGCCCAGCAGTTCGGCGTGCCAGCACTCGAACTGCGGGCCATATCCAACGCGGTCGGTCCACGCGACCGCGACGCTTGGCGCATCAAGGATGCCCTCGATGCGCTCCAGGCTGCAAGTTCCATTTTACGGGAGGTTATTACATCATGAAAATTGCATTTTCCCCTTGTCCAAATGATACATTTATCTTTCACGCGTGGGTGCACGGGTTGATCCCCGGCGCACCTGAGCTGGATGTCCGTTATGCTGATATTGATATTACCAATGGTCTGGCGGCAAATCCGGATGGACCAGATACACCTGAAGTTATGAAAATATCTTATGCAGCACTTCCATACGTGCTATCTGACTATGCTCTGCTTCCTGCTGGAGGCGCACTCGGCAGAGGATGCGGTCCACTGGTTCTGACTGCAAATGGCACGACCGATCCCAGCTATCTCTCTGGACGACGGGTTGCTGTGCCAAGTGAACGCTCGACAGCATATATGTTGTTCCGTCTGTGGGCAGCGCAAAATGTTCCTGGCGGTGTAGGTGAGATTGTCGTCATGCCATTCGACCAGATCATGCCTGCTGTTCGTGACGGCAAAATCGATGCCGGACTTGTCATCCATGAAGCACGCTTCACGTATCAGAACTATGATCTCAAACTGATGACAGATCTCGGCAACTGGTGGGAAAGTGATACAGGCTTGCCAATTCCACTTGGAGCAATCATCGCACGTCGTGACATGGATGCTCACGCCCTCGCCGGATGGGCACGTGCCTCCGTTGAATATGCATGGGCTCACCCGGATGAGTCGAGAGCATACGTTATGGAACATGCCCAAGAAATGGACCCTGACGTAGCTGCACAGCATATCGGCCTGTACGTTAACGAGTTCAGCGCCAACCTGGGCGATGATGGTTACGGTGCAATCACTGCACTGCTTGGACGTGCCATGAAAGAAGGACTCGTTCCCGAGTTCGACCTTGATCTGTTGCGAATCTAACATTTATTTAATTTGAGTTAGTTTCTCTTCGCTCTATATCTAAAGAACCCAGCGCACCTTATTTAGCCGAATAACGTGGTATGAGAATTCTAACGAATCTCAGACACCGTATTCGGCTAAAATTCGTTCATATCGTCGACAAACTCGCTTCATTCCACACAATAACGATCCTACGATTCGTTAGAAATTGGTATGTGCGGATTCTCGGCGAATAGCGTGTGCTCGATTCGTTAGAGTCCTGCATAGGGTTCATTCGTGGATACAAACTTCTTAGCTAGCCAGGGTGATGACGGTGTCCTAGCGTCTTGTTTTGTAAGAGCTTGGTTACTTCGGGTTAATAAAAGTTGTATTCAGAAGCTTAGAAGGCTCACGAATCGGAGTCTACGCTTAAACTCCCCCGCATCTATTTCGCTAAATCTCTACTTTCCAGCAAAAGTTATATAAGCCTTATCGGGTTTCGGGTTTGCGGTTTGCGGTTTGCGGTTTTAGAGTCTAATTTTTAACTAGGCGAAATACTTGCATCAAGATACTTTGCTGCAAACTAGTGACCTCACTAACCATGTTGGACTACACTACCCATGACACATGGCACACGAAATAGAAAGAGCTGTCCCCTAACGTCAGACTTATGACGATGGGACAGCTCTTTTTTTCACTCTATATTCAACTTCATATTTATACTCCACGTCATCCTGAACCCTACTGTAACCCATTCCAATCCACTGCTCGCCCTCTCACAACTTCGGTTTACGAATCCAACCGTCACCTACGTTCTGCTGCAACCGCAGCCGAAAAATCGCAACCATCACCTACGATTCAGCCACAACTGTGCGGATCATTATCCGCAGCGCATCCAGCATCATGGGAATAGGTAGCGCAGGGACGGAAGGCTGCAACACAGCCATCTCTGTAGAGGCTGGAAAATGTACAAATCCGGCACGGATCGGAAGCTGCCCTACACGAATATGATCTAGAACCCGGTACATCGTGTTGTTGCAGATATACGTGCCTGCTGTATTGGAGACGGCAGCGGGAATACCTGCTGCCGTCATGTCATTCACCATGGCACGTATGGGCAAGGTGGAGAATATACCGTCCGGGCTGCCGTCTACAATCGGCTCGTCCACCGGACGCTGCCCCTGGTTATCTGCATAGGAGCCAGGCGGAATGTCTTTGACATTAACGGCGATCCGCTCCGGTGTGATGGCCGTTCTGCCCTTTGCCAATCCACAGGCGATGACAACATCCGGCCGATAGACTTCCATCTCTGCGATGAGCAGGTCTGCACATTCATTGAAGTGCACGGGCAACAGTACTGTTTTTAGCTCAGCACCATCCATTACCTCGTTCGCAAGAGCTTCCATTAACGCTCCCGTTGGATTCACCGCATCCCCGCCAAACGGTTCAAACCCGGATATCAGAATCTTCACCATCACACGCCAACTCCTGTCTGTTTACTCCGATTTGTAACGCAATCCCCACTGGCCCCGAATGGTGTCCATCAACTTCATGATTTCCAGGGATTCGTCCAGTTTAATGGTATTGCTCTCCGTGCGGCCTTCTAAGATACAACGTCCCGCTTCTTCTGCCTCAAAAGCATAACCAATGCACGTTCGATCATCCGTGAACTTCTCGGGCTCGTCCTGACCATTCACATGCAGATGGGCTTCTTTGCCCGCCAAGAATAAAGGCAGACGAATCTTGCCTTCCGTACCGTATATGACCGCTTCATTGCTGAGGTTCAGACGAATAGCAGCACTTAGTGATGCAGAACGCCCCTCGGAATAGGACAATAACACGGAAAACTGCTCGTCCACGCCCGTCTCACCAATATTGGCCGTACTCCATACATGCTGGGGTTGTTCGCCAAAGATCATCGATGCGAATGAGATCGGGTACACCCCTGCATCCAGCAAAGCGCCGCCACCCAGATCCGGGTTAAGCAAACGTCCTTGCGGCTCCCAACCGATACGGAATCCAAAGTCTGCCTGGACCAAACGAACTTCACCGATCCGTCCTTCTGCAATCCATGCTCTGGCTTGTTCAATGGGTGGCAAGAAGCGTGTCCACATGCCCTCCATCAGGAAAAGCTTGCGCTCCCGCGCAGTCTCCACCAGCTGCTCCAACTGACGCGCATTCATGGTGAACGGCTTTTCACAGAGAACCGCTTTGCCTGCCTCAAGACAAGCCATTACATTCTCCTTATGTAAAGGATGAGGTGTTGCCACATAGATAATATCTACCTCAGGGTCTTGCAACATTTCATCATACGAACCGTAAGCGCGTGCAAAACCATATTCAGCTGCAAACTTCTCTGCGCTTCCCGCTGTGCGTGAACCTACCGCTGCTTTCTCCGCGTTCCCCGCATGCCCCAAATCCTTTGCAAACTGGGATGCAATCCATCCCGTGCCCATAATGCCCCAGCGTACTTTGTCCCGTCCCACTACTTCTGTCATATTAAAGCCTCCCTACTGCAAATTGAGTTGAAAAGGTTCATGATTCAGATCAGGCCAACATGTTATCCCCTTTATTTTACCAAAAAGAAACGCTTACGTCAGAAAACGATTTCGAATATGTTCTCTCATCAGGCTTCATCAGCTTATTAGCGACTCGAACGTATCTGTACACATTTCAATTCTGCAGTAGATTTGCTAAGATTATCAGCAGACTAGGGTCAAGAGTTCTTGTCCCTTAGCATACTTGTAACTAGCGACAATCTGGTTAAACTATCAATCACACCTGAATAACGGGATCATATACCTCAGTGCTTTTTATAAAATATCTGAAAATATTGTACGTTCCAGATTCAATCATTACCTAAACTGTTCAAAGAGAGGAGGTTCCGCAGCACTATGACTACCATTCCTGGCACCGTCCACAACAGCATGGCTCCACAGATATTGCATGAGCAGGCTAACTCCAACCAGGGAAAGGAATCTCCAACCCGGACGGAGCTGGATACTTTTCTGAATGATACCCTGATCGAACTTCGTCAGGCAGAACATATTATAACCCGTGGGAAATGGAGCTGGTCCACAACTGAGTTAGCTCATCATACCTTCATATATATGCACAAATTCACAGGCACACGGACTATGAATGGGACCGAATCTCACGTGGTTCGCAAATCAGCTTGTCTATGCACTCCAGGCACTTCAATTGAACTGATTGGTGATGAAGACCATGAGATTGAACTGTATATCATTCATTTTGATCTGTTTCGGGCTACGGAGAAAACGGCATCCAGACGAATCTATGAACGAGAACTCAGCTCACCTGTTACAGGCTGGATTCAAGGGCCCTTTTATGGCATACAACGGATTGCCGCACAGCTTACACAACTGAACAACGACGGTTCGCACACCAGCTTGAAAACACAGCTCCTCCTCACGGACCTGCTACACATGCTCTGGCCTCAAGAAGACCTGACTGACACAGTGGCAGGACAAGATGAACCCGAACAGTGGCTCCGGTCAACCCTGCAATATATGCGGGAAAACTACATGCACGAGATCAAGCTGGAGACGCTGGCAGAACTGGCAGGCATGCATCCTTCCTATTACTCACAGCTGTTCAAGAGCCGCATGCAGAAGAATCCCATTGAATACATCACCCATCTGCGCATGAACCGGGCCAAAGAATTACTGCTCACTTCCGACCTGCGTATCCGTGATGTGGCTCGCGAAGTGGGATACCGTGACGAATTCTATTTCAGCCGGCGTTTCCGAAACCATGCCGGTTATGCGCCAACTTCCTATTCAAAGCAGGTGCACCGGAACATCGTGTCGCTCTCTTATCCTTACACGGACCACCTCATGACACTTGGTATCACGCCATGTGCAGCTCAGATCCAGGGTCACCTGCCTCATATGCCCAAATCGCTCACGTTACCCTTCCACGCCTATGAACCTTGGGAACAAGGTCGTCAGGCCTTCCTTGATGTGAATCCCGAGTTGGTTCTGACCAAGGATAATGCAGCTGCGAAAGCCATGGAGCATATCGGCGATGTCGCCCCAATTATCACCATTCCCTGGAACCAGACAGACGTCTTCGGTCATCTGCAGAAGATTGCATCCATCGTGGATCGCACCCAGGCAGCGAAAGAGTGGCTGGATCGACATGAACGCAAGGCAGAGCGGGCACGCAAAAAAATCAAGGAATTCATCGGCGACATCACCGTTGCCGTTGGCACGTTGACCCCTAAAGGTCCACGGATGTACAGTCATCGCAACTTCGGACACGTCTTTTACCGTACCTTGCAACTGGCCGCTCCTCAGCGGATTCAGACCGAACTGGCTGGCAAATCACCCGGCGTCGGATTAAACTGGCTGCCTTTTACACCAGGAGAATGGGACGGATTGGAGGCGGATGTGCTGGTACTGGCGATTAACTCCGTGCATGAAAAGGCAACACTGTTGAAAGAGATGGCTTCGAATCCACTGTGGAACAGCCATCCTGCCGTAAAAACCGGAAGGGTTCATTTTATCGATTGGAACTCATGGGTTGTGTATGCCCCATATTCCATTAACATCCAGCTGGATGAAGCGCTCTCTATGTTGACGAACAAACCTTCATTTCTGTAATCTAAAAAATGTCCATTCCCGAAATCTTAATTTATGCCATGTACGGGCCTGAATTAAGATTTTATAATGATCACTAATTGATAATGATAATCAATAACAATGAAATGCGTTGTTGGTAACAAAGGAGTGACCCGTATTCAACATCCGGGACTGCCACATCGTCCGTCCAATTCACGAAAATCTGCAGTGACGGTTGGGCTGATGTTTTTGTCTGCCATAGCCGTACTGCTACTAAGTATGTTTGTCGCAATCTCGTTAGGTGCCAAAGGGCTGACACTGGAAACGGTATGGACTGCCATTTTCCAGTACAATCCGGCTCTGACGCCACACCAGATTATTCATGAGCTGCGGCTGCCTCGTGTCCTTGCTGCCGTGATCATCGGCGCTGCCTTTGCGGTTGCAGGAGCTTTAATGCAGGGCATTACGCGTAATCCGCTGGCAGACACCGGCATTCTGGGCATCAATGCAGGAGCCACTTTTGTCGTGGCACTGAGCTTTGCCTTTTGGCCCGGACTGCCTTACGGCTGGATCATGTTTCTATCATTCCTGGGGGCTGTTCTGGGCACACTGCTTATCTTCCTGCTCGGAATGGCAGCACCCGGTGGGCTGAGTTCCATCAGACTGACCGTTGCCGGGGCCGTTATTGCCGCCATGTTAAGTTCACTCAGCACAGGCGTCGCCATTTATTTTGACCTGAGTCAGGATCTGGCCTTCTGGTATGCAGGTGGTTTTGGCGGGATTGAATGGCGGCATCTCAAGCTGATTCTTCCCGTGCTACTCGTGACGCTAGTGCTGATCATGCCACTCGCCCGGCGTGTATCCCTTATGTCCCTCGGTGAAGAAGTGGCGATTAATCTCGGGATCAACCTGCGCTGGACGAGATTTCTCGCCCTGGCAGCGGTTGTTGTTCTGGCTGGCGTGTCCGTGTCGGCAGTAGGCTCGATTGGATTTGTCGGACTGGTCATCCCACATATCTCCCGCAAACTGGTGGGTGTAGATTATCGACTCATCATTCCAATGTCCTCCCTGCTGGGAGCGGTACTGCTAGTGCTCGCCGATCTGGGCTCACGCATTGTGAACCCACCCGAGGAGCTCGCGGTAGGCATTATGGTCGCCTTTGTCGGTGTACCGTTCTTCCTTTATCTGGCCCGTAAAGAAAGGAGGGCCTTGTAGCGATGAATTCCAATGCACCTTTACGAGGTAAACGTTCGATAATTGTCAGCGTCACGCTGTTCTGCATCGCCATTGCCGTTATTGTGATCAGCCTGAACACGGGAACCATCCGTCTGTCCCCAGTGGCTGTATTGCAGACTTTGCTTGGCAATGGCAGTCCGGATGATCAGATTGTACTGTTTGATTACCGACTGCCACGTATTCTGGTCACTGTACTGGCCGGAGCAGGACTAGGTATTGCCGGAGCGGCCCTGCAAGGGATCACTCGTAATCCACTGGCCGACCCTGGCATTCTGGGATTGCATGCCGGGGCGGCGTTCGGACTAATGGTGTTTGTTAGTCTCTCCTTTACAATGGACAGCTCTGTGGCCCTTCTGATTCCGTTGTTTGCTTTTGCAGGCAGTGTGGCCGCGGCCCTGATCATCATGCTGCTATCTTATGATCGGCACAACGGCGTATCGCCCATTAAGCTGATTCTGGTTGGAATCGCGGTCGCGGCCGGGTTCCATGCGTTGACACTCTATCTATCCCTGCGTCTGGATGAAGACACCTATTCCTTTGCCGCTCGCTGGCTGGCAGGAAGCGTCTGGGGCCGCGATTGGGTTCATGTGCAAGCGTTGCTTCCTTGGGTGGTGCTATGTATCTCTTATATTTGGAGTCGATCCAAAACGCTCGATGCCTTCAATCTTGGAGATGCTGCCGCAACCAGTATCGGGACGCCTGTCCGATCCCAGCGTATTATTTTGCTGCTCTGTGCCGTGGCTTTGTCTGCCGTCAGTGTATCGATGGCTGGTGGGATCGGCTTTATCGGTCTGGCGGCACCACATCTGGCGCGCAGGCTTGTCGGTCCGATGCATCGGCATCTGATCCCTGCTGCCGGACTCATCGGCATGGTTATTCTGGTGACCGCCGATACCATCGGGCGAACGATCTTTCAGCCTAATGCCATTCCGGCAGGCGTGGTGGTTGCTGCGATTGGTGCACCTTACTTTTTGTACCTTTTAGTACGAAGCAAGTGATCTTTTTTTTCAAAAAACAATAAAGACATCCAAGAGATGTTCAAGGAGAATGTGACTACCCATGTTAAAGAAAAATCTTATGCTTGTCATGAGTATCTGTCTGGTGCTTATACTCGCAGCCTGTGGAACGGCCAATAATTCATCATCTGCTTCTGGCGGCTCGTCCACGGACACTTCAGCCGAAAATCAGGACAACAGCGCAAGTTCGGGCGAGCAACGTATTGCCTCCATGTCGATCCATCTGACCAATGATCTGCTGTCTCTCGGCATCACTCCGGTTGGTTCCGTTATCGGTGGGGAAGCTAAGGCCTTCCTGTCCCATGTTGCTGATCGTCTTCAAAATACAACGCCACTTGGTCCGGTAAAAGATCCGGATATGGAAGCTTTGCTTGCCCTGAAACCGGATGTGATCTATCTCGACGAAGAATTCTCCGGTGATGATATTGCCAAATTCGAAAAAATTGCTCCGGTACATGTCTTCAATCTGGATGACGGCACATGGCGCGACCATCTGAAAGACATTGGCAAACTCGTGAATCGCGAGAAGGAAGCTGAGCAATACATTCAGGACTACGCAAGCGAAACGGAAGAAGTAAAATCTCTGGTTCATGACACGATTGGAGAAGATGGTACTGTCATGGCGATCCGTGTTACTGCCAAAGAATTGCGTGTATTCAGTACACGCCGTCCCATGGGTCCCATTTTATATGAGGATCTCGGTCTGACTCCTGCCAAAGGCATTACAGATATCGATTCGACTAAACCTTATCAAGTGGTATCCCGTGAAATATTGCCAGACTATGATGCAGATGCGATCTTTGTGGTTGTGAATTCGGATGATGAAGCCCAAACCATGTTCAAGGAGCTGCAAAACAATCCGATCTGGCAAGGCCTGAAAGCAGTCAAAGCCGGTCACGTCTACCCAATTGGTGCACAGCCTTGGCTGGATTATTCATCTATCGGTAATAAAATGGCCATGGATGAAGCCAAAGAGATGTTCTCCAAAAAGTAAGTTTTCGTACACTCCACACTTAACGTGTGACAATACCCAAAAACCTCTCTTTAGAGACGGGATCAGAGTTCGTTATCATACTCTCTTCCGCTCAAAGCAGAGGTTTTTGTTTTTTTATTATCTATTTTACTCTGTTTATATCCCAGTTAAGCGATCCTGAAATGCCTTTAATGTTCGCTGACCTGCGGATCGATCATATACAGCAAATACAATTCGTTCAAAGGAATCCTTGAACCCCTCTCCCACTAACACATCATGAAAATACTTCGCCACCACTGTCGGTTCATTACGAAATACTCCACAACCGTAAGCGCCCAGCACAATCGTGCGGTGACCATTCGAAGCAGCCACGTCCAGAATATAACGGATACGTTCCTTCATCACGGACTCAATCTGTAGATCATCAGCCTCTCTACGCTCTTTCACCACACCCGCATTAACCGCTGGCGCAGTGATGAATGATGATACATAATATTGGTCCAGCAGTCGGTCTTCATCATCACGAATTACGGGAACACGAGGTGAATAGATCATATGATCGGAATAGAGACCCGATCGCCGCTTGCGATTGTACTCGTACATTTCATCCATTTGGGCGATGCACGGGTATAGTCCTGTCGCTCGGGCCAGACTCTCTTCCTGTGCCTGGCTTCCACCAAGAAAACCACCACCCGGATTTTTTGCCGATGCAAAGTTCAAACAGACCACATCTTCTCTTCCTTCAACTACCGTCAAACGTGAAGCCGCTCCAAGTGTAGTCTCGCCAGTAACCTCAATGCGAACCGACACAGCCTCAGATTCTGCTTCAGTTAATGAAGCTACCGAATGAGTTTCTGCGCGAGCTTCTGTACGTAGCTTTTCTCTGAGTCCGGAAAGCTCTAAAGGACGGTATAATACCGAATTTCGGATGGCTTGCTGCACATCGTTGCCCATCTCAACCTTGCGATTATATCCATTCACGTATTGCCCTTCATCAAGAATAGCTAGCGTTTGCTGTGCAATACTGGCCCGCATGGAACGTGGATTGGAGCTAGTGGAGCCTGCTGATTTATTAAAATTATTCATCTGAATCACTTCCTATATCTTCTCTAAGACGGGTCAGAATCTCACCCAGCCAGTTGGTTCCCCGCCATGTTCTTCTATTACGAATACGCGGATCTTCCTCTGCCAGTCCCACACCCCAGATGCGATCATCCGGGCTTGCCTCCACAAGGGTCGTTCCACGAGTGCCGCGCAGCGCGGTTAGCAGTTCTTCGTTTTGTGTGAATTTGGCTAAATTGCCCTCGTAGACAATGCGCTGGCATTCCGCTTCCCATACTGTCTGGTCGAAGCCTGCGACCTGTCTGCCCAGCTTTTTTTGTACCGAAGCAGAGCTTGCCTTCAGAATTTTATCTGCGATGGTCTGATCGCCAAACAGTAGCGCTTTCTGATGCATCATGTATTGCTCCGCACTCGTGTAGCGAAACCCTTTTACAGTAAAATCCGCCGGGTGCCACTGTGAGAACGGAGATGCAGTCCGCCAGAAAAACGTAAACTTTTCCATCCATATCCCCTCTTTACTTGTTCCTCATGGTTGTAGCGATCCCGCCCCTGGCTTGAATCACTTCGTCCTACTTCATTAATAATTACCGTGTCTACAGTGTCTGCCTCTCTGGATTCAATCGGTACAAGCGTGATGGTCGATGACCGGCACTGCTCGCATAATCTCCTGTCTCGATGACCCAATCGGCGATTTTGCGCCGGAAAGCGGCAGCCAGCAGCTTTTTGCCACTGATGATCTCATGTACTTTCTGAAGGGCAGTCAGCGTGAACGTCTCTGGCATCAGATTGAATGCAATATCCGTATACTCGATCTTCGATCGCAGACGTTCAAGCGCATAATGAATGATCTTGGCATGATCAAAGGCAATCCCCTGAACCTCACCCAACGTCAAATTATGGCTCCGTACTCGTCCTTCCACCGTTTCTTTCGTCTCAACAATTGCCGACAACTCTTCGGTTCCATTGGTCAAAATCAACTGAAGCTTGCGTTCTGTCACACGTCCACGCTCGTGAATATGCCGCTTTTCTTCCAGAAGTCGCTGCTCCACCCGAAACCAGTTGGCCTCGCTGGCATCATCGCCAGCCTGAAGCTCCAGCTCGCTGCTATCGACCAGC
Organism: Paenibacillus sp. FSL H8-0079; assembly: GCF_037991315.1. Classification (NCBI taxonomy): domain Bacteria; kingdom Bacillati; phylum Bacillota; class Bacilli; order Caryophanales; family Paenibacillaceae; genus Paenibacillus; species Paenibacillus sp. FSL H8-0079. Next base: position 1,255,374 of record NZ_CP150300.1, on the reverse strand, counting down.
GCCATATAGGAACAGCTAATGACACGCGTACGTGGATCACGTTCCACATCTCCCCATGTGTACAGTTGTTCCAGATAAATATCATCCAGCCCCGTCTCCGTCAGCAATTCCCGCCGAGCAGCATCTTCCAATGATTCCTGCATGGAGACGAATCCGCCCGGTAACGCCCATTGGCCCAGATAGGGATGACCACCCCGCCGGATCAACAGTAACTGGAGTTCGGGTTCCGCAAGCTTGCGATAGTTCTCCTGGGCCTCACTGCGAATCGTAAATACCAGCATGTCCACGGTGACGGAAGGACGTTCGTAATCGCCAGCATTATACGTTTCCAGAAACTGTTGTTCACTGATATGTACGTGATCCTGATGCTCCCGGTAATCGGGGGCTTTTCCTCCAGATGAACCTTCGTTAGTCATCGTATACAAACCCCATTCTGTTATTAACAATATGTTATTAATATTTAGATAATATCAATTTATCACACCATTTTGTCTCAGGTCAATATTTCCAGTTCAAAATAAATGAGTTCCCATCACTTGACGATATGTCAAATCAAACTTATGATTTAGTTAGTCGACTAACTAAATGAATATGAACGGAGCGGATGATATGAACCCAGTCCAAAACGATCGGTTAATGGGACAGCTATCCGAACTCGTGAAGCTGAAACGCTACAAGGTTCATGAGAAACTTGTGAACCACCCCGAGTTATACCCGGGGCAGCCGCCTTTGCTATTCCAGCTTGAACGGGAGGATGGTCAATCCCAGAAAAATCTGGCCGAACAACTTCGGCGCAGTCCCGCAACCGTAACTGTCATGCTCAAGCGCATGGAAACGTCTGGTTATGTGAGACGTGAAGCGGACCCGAAGGATCTGCGCAGTTTACGGGTATTCCTGACGGATCAGGGACGCTCTGCACTACGAGAACTGAGAGAAGTGGTTCAGGAGTTGGAACGGCAGGCCGAGAAAGATTTTACACCGGAAGAATCCCTGCTGATGTCTGCACTTGCACAGCGTATGCTCCAAAACCTGCGTGAATCCTGAAGTGATGCATACGCGCGACATCGCTAACAACAACTTACTTATGCAATTAAAACTGAGGTGATTTCCTATTGTGGACGTTAAAACGATTCTTGACCCCGTATAAGTCGGCGGCGATCCTCGCCCCGCTGCTCATGGTACTTGAGGTTGCCATGGACCTGCTCCAGCCCAAGCTGATGTCCAGCATCGTGGATGATGGTGTTCTTGCAGGCAACCTGTCCCATATCGTAACTACAGGTCTGATCATGCTACTTGTTGCGTTAATTGGCTGGGTCGGCGGCGCAGGCTGTACACTCTATTCAAGTAAGGCTGCCGTGGGATACGGCACGGATCTGCGCCAGGAACTGTTTGACCATATTCAAACCTTCTCCTTCCGTAATCTGGATACGTTTCAGGAAGGATCTCTGATTACTCGTCTGACGAGTGACATTACCCAGATGCAGACCTTTGTACAGATGCTGCTGCGGATGTTTATCCGTTCGCCGATGCTGATCATCGGTAGTATCATCATGGCGTTTACGATCAGTGTGAAGCTGGCTTTGATTCTTATTGCGACTGTGCCGGTACTGTTTATAATTTTATTTATCCTGATAAAAGCTTCCTATCCGCTGTTCGCCAGCGTTCAGAGCAAGCTCGATCAGGTCAATGCCGTTCTGCAGGAAAATCTCGCTGGCATCCGAGTCGTCAAGGCGTTTGCACGTGCGCGTCTGGAGAAAAAGCGCTTCAAGCAATCCAATGAAGATTACACGTCAACTGCCGTGAAAGCCTGGCGGATCGTCACACTGAATGCACCCGTACTCAGCCTCATGCTGAATGCTACCATTGTAGCGGTACTGTGGTTCGGAGGTTTCCAGGTAGTCGGAGGCGATATTGCCGCCGGAGATCTAATTGCTTTTATCAACTATGTCACGGTTGTACTCTCTTCCCTCACGTCGATCGGCATGATGATGATGAGTTTCTCCCGGGCCAAGGTATCTGCTGCCCGGATCAACGAGGTGTTACATACCGAGCCGGATATTCAATCGGGAACCGACAACTCCGGTAATATACAGTCACATCAGTCTAAGCGTGATCATTACTTGTACCAACCATCTCCCCTTCCTTCACGCGTAGCGGGTCAAGTGGAGTTCAGAGACGTATCTTTCCGTTATGACGGAGACCATACACTTACAGGAATTAACCTGATCGCTCGCCCAGGTGAGAAAGTAGCCCTGATTGGCTCAACAGGCTCAGGCAAAACCTCGCTGGTGCAGCTGATTCCCCGTCTGTATGATGCTTCTCAGGGTGAAGTGCTCGTGAACGGAGTGAACGTTCGCCACTGGGATCTTCAGGATCTTCGCAGCCGTGTATCTATTGTGCTGCAGGAATCCATCCTGTTCAGCGGCAGCATCCGGGATAATATTTGCTTCGGCCGGCCCGGTGCAACGGATGCTGAATTACGTGCTGCGGCACAAGCTGCGGCAGCGGATGATTTTATTATGAAACTGAAAGATGGGTATGACACGGAGCTGGGTCAGCGTGGGGTCAATCTGTCCGGTGGACAGAAACAGCGTATATCCATTGCACGCGCCCTGCTCATGCGGCCAGAAGTGCTGATTCTCGACGATAGCACCAGTGCTGTGGATTTACGTACGGAAGCGAACATTCAGAAGGCTTTGCAAACCTTGATGAAAGACAGCACGACCTTTTTGATTGCACAGCGGATCTCCTCCGTGAAGGATGCAGACTGTATATATGTCATTGATGAAGGACAAATCGTTGCCCGGGGCACACATGATGACCTTATGGCTCATTCTTCACACTACCAAGCGATCTATTATTCGCAGCAACGGAAGGAGGATGTTCAATTTGGCTAAACCTGCATCTTCCTCTAATCAACAAACGGTCGTGCCTCCGATTGGAAGACCCGGACCAGCGGGAAGAGGACCTGTTCCCAAAGTCCGAGCCAAAAATGCTCGCCATGCCCTGATTCGGGTATGGTCGTACATGGGACGTCATCGCAAAGGAGTTATTGCTGCATTGGTGCTAACTGCTCTCGGCACACTGCTCAATCTGGCAGGACCTTATCTTCTCGGCCGTGCTGTTAACGAACATATCGTGCCCAAAGTAACAGCGGGTTTGCTGAAGGAATGTCTCCTCTTGCTGAGTGTTTATGTCCTTGGCTCGCTCCTGATGTGGGCTCAATCCTATGTCATGATTGGTGTGTCACAGTTGACCGTTAAGGATCTGCGACATGCGTTGTTCTCCCGACTACAAGAGCTGCCGATCAGCTTTTTTGATAAAAATCAAAGCGGGGACCTGATGAGCCGGGCCACCAATGATATCGATAACGTATCTACAACGTTGAATCAAAGCGTAACTCAATTAATGTCTAGTGCCATCCTGCTCGTTGGTTCCTTGTCGATCATGTTTGCACTCGATGTCCGGCTTACCCTGCTCAGTCTGATAACGGTACCGTTGATTACCATCGCCACTCGCCTGATTGCGTCAAGAACACGCAAACACTTCACCGCCCAGCAGAAATTACTTGGTGAGCTTAACGGGTATGCTCAGGAAACCATTGCTGGACAAAAAGTTGTAGCGGCTTATAACCGTCAGGATCAGGCACATCAGCATTTTCAGAACCTGAACGAGAAACTGCGCACATCCAGCACACAGGCCCAGACTGTTTCAGGTCTGGTTGGCCCTACAATGAACGTAATGAATAATATCGGGTTTGCCATACTGGCTTCTGTAGGTGGATGGATGGCCTATCATGATCTTACGTCCATCGGACTTATCGTCAGCTTTCTCGCCTACTCCCGCCAGATTGAGCGGCCGCTCAACGATCTGGCCAATCAGTACAATCTGATTCAGGCTGCAATCGCAGGTGCTGAACGCGTGTTCCACATCATGGATACACCTGGCGAATATGTAGAGGAACAGAAGAAACAACTGGATCAGATCCAAGGTAAAGTGGTATTTGAAGACGTCTCCTTCGGGTACAGTGCGGATCGAGACATTCTGAAGAAGGTTAGCTTTACCGCAAAACCGGGTGAGATGATTGCACTTGTTGGACCCACCGGCGCAGGTAAAACGACCATTATCAACCTGTTACCCCGTTTCTACGAGATTACAGGTGGGCGGATTACCATCGATGGATGTGACATCTCGGAACTGGAGAAGGATCAACTCCGTCGGCAACTCGGCATTGTACTTCAGGATGCGTACCTGTTCTCGGGTACCATTCGCGACAATCTCGCCTACGGCAAGCCAGACGCAACGGATGAACAGATCAGGCAAGCGGCCGAGCTGGCGAATGCCCATTCATTCATCCGCAAACTCTCACAGGGCTACGATACACCCATCATTTCCGGGGGAAGCAATCTGAGTCAGGGACAACGACAGCTGTTAACCATTGCCCGGGCCATTCTGGCTGATCCAGCCATTCTCATTCTGGATGAAGCAACGAGCAGCATCGATACGCGTACAGAGATGCAAATCCAGGAAGCGATGCGCACATTGATGAAAGACCGCACCAGCTTCGTCATCGCCCACAGACTGAGCACGATTCGTGAAGCCGATCAGATTCTCGTCATTGATGATGGACAGATCGCTGAACGGGGCAATCATGATGAGTTGATGCAGCAACAAGGATTCTACTATCAGTTACATCAGGGACAACTAAAATGATCTGATACGATGTGGATTCTACACATTAGGTTAATCGAAATACTAAACGCCGCATGAGGTTCTCCAGGACCCATACGGCGTTTTTTTGTTTATTGATTATGTTGTTGCTGTTTCTGGGTCCGTTATACGAGTTACGTCTCCATTGGCAGATGAAGCGTGAAAGTAGAACCAACCCCCATCTCACTATGGACGGTAATTTTACCGTTGTGGTCCTGAACGATTTTCTGGCAGAGTGCAAGCCCGAGTCCCGTTCCTTCTTCTTTGGTCGTATAAAATGGATTAAAGATCGTGGATAGCGAATTTTCCGGAATGCCACTTCCCGTGTCTGTAATCGAGACGAGTACTGCTTCCCCGTCCTGCAACAAATCCATATGAACCTCGCCAGGGTCTTCCATCGCTTCAAAAGCGTTACGAATCAGATTGATCAATACCTGCACAATTTTATCCCGGTCCATGTTGACCATGACTGGCTCACTAGTCATTTCAAGCGTAATCCGATGCCCTCGGGATGCCGCGTCTGACTCGGTCAAAGACATGACACGTTCAAGGCAGTGTCCCAACTGTTCCGGTTTCATGTGATTGGCATGTGGTTTGGAGAACTGTAAAAATTCAGCCGTCAGATCGGTTACCCTCGTCACCTCGCCCATAATCACTTCATACCACGGGGCGATATTGTACGCTTGTCCACGTGACAGCTGCAGAAATCCCCGAATTGCGGTGAGTGGGTTCCGAATTTCGTGAGCCATACCAGCGGCCAGTTCCCCTACAGCTCTTAGCCTTTCGGAACGGAATACTTCTTCTTCATTTTTCAGCCATTTGCTGCGCTGTTGTTGAAGTAACCTGTCCTCGGCAACCGTCATAAAGTGCTGCAAGGTATCCGACATTTCCGGGTAGAGAGAGATGCTATAGCTAACCTGTAGGCCTTGAAGCTGAACGGACAGTAGTGATGCGATTCGTTCTTCCACGTCCTGTATCTCCGGCAAAACGACTGCAAAACGATCTCCCGCATATCGGGATATGCCATACGCCTCGGTGAACTGATTGGTAATCATTTCGCCTGTTCCCGTGATCACCGAACACCAGGGATCTTCTGAATCTTTTTTATATCCGCTAAAATTATTGACATTCAAAAGGACAAGCAGAAAAGAGCGACGCTCTTCCACTGTCTTATGCAGCACTTCCATGTAACCTTCATAATTTAACAATCCGGTAAGCGGATCATGAAGGGTTAAAAATCGATTTTTTTCCCGAAGCCGACGCTTCTCGACCTCACTGTTAATCAACGTGTGATACAAAAAAATGATAACAACTGAGGTTAACAGGTCAAATAACGAAACCAGCAAAGCATATGTATCTACAGGCACATACGAAAGCCGAATCACCGTATATTGCAGCATGAGCAGCAGCGAGATCGGTAAAGTCTGTGCTACGCGTTGTTTATCCTGAATCATCGAAATAATGAGCATATAATACAGCATGTTGCACCAGTTCAGTTGACTGAAATAATGGAATAGTCCGAGAAAAATCCAATGAAACATCCGCAGCACAGGATATCTTCTCTCCCCATAAATACTCGCTACCAATAAGGTCCCCGCTAACAACATCAATGCCGGATGAGGGGTAAGCCTTAGAACATAAGAGGACAGAATGACAAGCAGACAGCCTAGTGGGAATATCACCATTTTCATCGTGTAACTTAGCAAATAGCCTCGCCCCCTTTGACATAAAAAATCACATCTAACAACTTATGTACATGTATTATATCGAGTATGATTAGCTGATGTTGTCGATTAGTGGAGGCTTCTCAAATTCGCATGAATGTATAAATTATGAAGGCAATAGGACATATGCATGAATTGTAATAGGCAAAAGTGAAACAATTATTCTACGCATGGATCATCATTGTGATACAATACATTAATGGATTAATTTAGGATAAAATCATAGTTATGGAGGAGTCTACATGACAACACAACGAAAACCACTGGGCCTCGGAACGCTCTCTCTGCTCGTACTGTTGATGGGTCTCGCCTTTAACTTCCAATGGGGCAAAACAAATTTTATGATCAGCCATTACCTGTTCAACTTAATAAACATGCCTATCTATAGCAACGGAACTCAGGGACTTCACATTCCTTTTGTGGTAGCAGCCCTTTTCTGGATTCCGACCTTCTTAATTGCCAAAAAATATCGTGCACATTTTGGCACAAGTGTATCTTATAACGTCGCCGGATTCATGTTGCTCTTTTGCATTATTGGGCTATTTATCCCCGTTATCGATTGGATGGTCAATGGTTAAACAATTAAAGCCAGCTCTCTATATCCCGAGGGCTGGCTTCTTTGCTGCTTTTCCATATAAGATGAACAAATTATTTACACGATAACGTAGAAGACAGAAATAACCTGAAGAAGCGGAGCGTTCGCCTAAAAGCTTTCTGAAAGAAAGCTGCATCGGAAGCATATGCTATCCCCAGATTTTCACTTCTTTAGAAGGGAAAATCTGGGGATAACAGCGATCAGAAGGTTGTTCTGTCATCGGAGTGACTGGTGTAACCTTTTTTGGCTCATCTTATTTCTTTGCCATATACTTACGGATATCAAAAGCCACCGCAGCAACAATGATCAATCCTTTGATAATCAGCTGCCAGTATGGACTTACACCGATAAACGTCAGGCCATAGTTGATGACCCCGAAGATCAGTACACCTGCCATAACTCCAGGCACAGTCCCAATACCTCCAGCCGTTGATACACCACCTACCACACATGCGGCAATCGCATCCAGCTCATACATGTTACCGTAATTGTTTGTTGCTCCGCCTGTTCGTGCTGCCTCAAGCACACCACCCAGACCATACAATGCACCCGCAATGGCATACAGGGCAACCAGGTTGCGTGCTACATGAATCCCGGATACATGCGCTGCCTGAATGTTGCCGCCGATCGCGTACATGTTTTTGCCGAGACGTGTTTTGTTAAAGATCACCCAGCAGATTAATGCCACCGCAATCGCAATGAGGACGATATAAGGGATGGAATAACCCCCGCCCAGATCAATGTAGCCAGAGCCAATGACAGTGAAGTCGGGTCTCAATCCTCCGATCGGCTGCGATTGGTTGGGTTCCGTATCAAAATAAATGGAGTTCAATCCATACACGGCTACCATTGTACCCAGCGTTGCGATAAAAGGTGGCACATGTAATTTGGCGACAATGAGTCCATTTACCAATCCCACGAATAGACCTGCGGTAATCCCCACAAGGATCGGCAGACCCACCCATAACTGGGGCAGATCGGGGAAGAAGCGATTTGCATATTCATCAATTTGCAACATCGATGCCGATACAACAGCCGTTAGACCAACCACCCGTCCAGCGGACAGATCGACCCCGCCCGTGACGAGGATAAAGGCTGCACCGAGCGCAATAATGGCCCGTGTGGAGGACTGCTGTAAGATGTCCCGCAGTGTGGAGAAGGCAAGAAAATTCGGATCGGCAATCGCAATACCAATGATGAGCAGAATCAATACGATAAAGATTGCGCGCTGTGTGACATATTGTTTTACTTGATTGATCATCTGTGTGTTCATCTGTTTCCCTCCTGACTAAGCCATCCGTTGCTGCGCGGCCAGCCTCATAATATTCTGCTCGGTTGCCTCGGCTCCGTCCACGATTCCAGTGAGACGCCCTTCGCTCATCACCATAATGCGATCCGACATGCCCAGCAGTTCTGGCATCTCTGAGCTGATCATGATAATGCTTTTGCCCTGACGAGCCAGTTCCATAATAATGGTGTAAATCTCGAATTTGGCTCCTACATCGATGCCACGTGTCGGTTCATCCAGCAGAAGTATCTCCGGGTCGGTCAGCAACCAGCGAGCTAGTAGAACTTTTTGTTGATTACCACCAGACAGGTTGCGAATTAGCGTGTTAACTGAAGGCGTTTTGGTTCTGAACTTCTGCGTCTGCTCACGTGCCTCTTCGCGGCCCTTTTTCTCGTCCAGCAAGCCCACGCGATTTCGGTAGCGCCCCAGACTCGCAATGATCGTATTCTCATACACTGACAACACTGGGAAAATTCCCGTGACCCTTCGTTCTTCCGTGAGCAACGCAATGTTATGACGTTTCGCTGCTGCGGGAGAGTTAATTTTCACCTTGCGCCCATGAATCGAAATGGTACCTGAAGCGAGTCCGCGCAGTCCGAACAAGGACTCCATCAGTTCTGTCCGCTGTGCTCCAACCAGGCCACCAATACCGAGCACTTCACCTTTTCGCAGCTCAAAGGATACATCACGAAACGATTTGGACTGGTTCGATGTCAGACCCTCGGCTTTCAATATCACTTCACCGGGTACGTTCGTCCGTTCCGGGAAACGTTCATCCAGATCACGGCCAACCATGCGCGTAATAATAAGATCTGTCGTTAAATCAGCGGCATCCCAAGTCCCGACAACGAAGCCATCACGCATGATCGTCACTTCATCCGAGATCGTCAGGATCTCCTCCATCTTGTGTGAAATATAGATAATGGATACGCCGCGACTGCGCAGTTCATTAATAATGGCAAATAGCTGATCCACTTCCTTGCCTGTCAGGGAAGAAGTTGGCTCATCCATGACGATGACTTTGGATTGAAAAGAGACGGCCTTGGCGATTTCCATGGATTGAATCTTGGAGACAGACAGTGTTCCCGCCTGAGCCTTCGGATCAATATCCAGGTTCAAGTCCTTGAACAGGGCCAGCGTATCGGTATACATCCGTTTCTCGTCCACCAGTATCCCCCTCATCGGAAAACGACCCAGCCATATATTCTCCATCACCGGACGATGCGGGACCGGGTTCAGCTCCTGATGAATCATGGATATGCCTTGCTGAAGTGCCGCTTTGGAATTCGGAATATCCACATCCTTTCCTTCGATTCGTATCGTTCCTTCATCTGGACGATACATGCCGAACAGACATTTCATAAGCGTCGATTTCCCCGCTCCATTCTCTCCCATCAAGGCGTGAACCGTTCCCGGCTTCACTTTCAATGTGACCTGACTTAGTGCCTGCACACCCGGAAATGCTTTGGAAACTCCATTCATCTCCAGCAGGTAAGGTGACTCCATCTTGGTTCCTCCCTTCCATATGACCGGCAAAAAAGGGACGCTACCCGAATGACGGACGTCCCTGTCTCGTACTGTTATTGGGCGTCGGCAATGTTGTCTTTTGTAATCTTTTTGTAGGCAATCCAGACATATTTACCATCTGTAATGTCATATTTGGTATTTTCCTTTGTTGGTGTCTCACCTTTGGCAAGTACGGAAGCCAGTGCTACCGTGGCTGCACCCTGATTCTTGGCATCATTGAGCACCGTACCGAGCATCGTACCATCCTGTAGAGCCTGAATAGCCGGAGCCGTTGCATCTACGCCTACTACCGGCATCGATTTGCCATCCTTGAAGTATCCGGCTGCTTTCAATGCCTCAATGGCGCCCAAGGCCATGTCATCATTATTCGCGAGAACGGCTTCAATCTTGTCACCATGGGAAGCCAGGAACGCCTGCATTTTCTCCTGACCTTTCACCCGGTCCCACATCGCCGTGTCTTCCGCCAGTGCTTCCACTTCGATACCGGCATCCTGGATCGCCTGAACCGAATATTTGGTCCGAAGCTCTGCATCCTGGTGACCCGGTTCCCCTTTCAACATGACGTATTGCAGTTTGCCATCGCCATTTTTGTCTGCTTCCGGATGTGCTTTCCAGTAATCCACAATCAGTTGTCCAGAGATCGTACCGGACTCCTCCGCTTTCGCTCCTACATAGTACACTTTATCCCACTTGTTCATATCTTCAGCTACTGGCTCACGGTTGAGGAACACCACTGGAATATTCGCTGCCTTGGCCTTGTCAATGATGACACCTGCCGCCGTGCGGTCTACCGGATTCACAGCCATTGCATTATATTTCTTGGATACAAACAGATCGACTTTCTCATTCTGGGTCGGTTGTGCATTCTGGCTATCCACGATATCCAGGGTCGCAATGCCTTCCGCTGCTGCAGTCATCGCATTACGTACACCCGTCATGAACGTATCATCGAATTTGTAGATAGCGACACCAATCTTGGGCGTTTCCGTACCGGCTGCTGTCTGGCCTCCTGTATCTGTCCCCGTACTTCCACCTGCACTATCTCCACCGCTACTACAACCCGCCGCCACAACCATACATGCCGTAATTAACAGTGTCATCCATGTTTTCTTCATATCCTAATGACCTCCCCCAAGTTCATTCGGCTTTACCGATATCTTTATTATGAAAGGGTTTACATTAAATTCGAATACAATATCTTCACCTGTTTTATCGAAATCTTCCTCAAGTTAAGAAAATGGATTAATTTCATCATTCAGCATTCGTTCCGGCACTCGTTCATTGAACAAAAGGAAACAGCAGCTTCTGGTTATCCATCCAGAACATATTGTCGGTACTAACCAGCTTCGTCTCAAGTAACACTCTCGCCTGCACCGATTGATTGTTCAGCCGCGCAACGGCTTGATTCAATCCCAGATAACCTGCACTGTATCCATTCTGGACGATGAGATGATCAAAGACCCCTTCTTGCAATTGCTCCAGTTGCTGTTGTTCACTGCCGAATCCAACAATTCTTACCTTATCCGCAGATTTGCGTCGATTCAGTTCATCGGCTGCTCCCAGAGAAGCCGGTTCCTGAAGAGCAATGAAGCCATCCACCTCCTGCTGATCCAGCAATTGCTTCGCAGTCTGCCAACATCCATCCCTGGTATTACATATCGATTTGGGTTCCACTTGAATATTAGGATACTGAACCAAGGCTTCCATAACCCCCTGCTCTCTCTGAATCAGACCAGAATTAAGAGGATCGGGACCCAATAAAGCCACATACCCTCGTCCTTCCAATAGCTCTGCCATGGCCTGCCCTGCTTGCCGTCCAGCCTCCACATTATCCATAGAGATGACACTGGTGATACCTTTCACGGGAAATTCATCGTTAAGTACAATGACAGGAACAATGGTTCCATCGGAATTTGTTGTCTGTGCCTCCTGAATGATGTCACTAAGTGCTTTCTCACTTAGGGGATCAACCAATAGAGCTGATGCTCCCTGCTTCAGAGCCAATGCCGCGGCATCCACCTGGGCCTGCTCCCGTGCACTGCGAGACAACGTTCCACGGCCCGTATTGGCCTGCTTAGCCTGTATCTGACTACCAACGGAGTCTGGAATGGATGGCGTATACACATTACCGTCGGAAGGGTATGCCTCCACGGTCATCAGCTCCGCCCCACTTTCTTTGGCAGCCGCTTCGGCACCAAGCCGGATGGCTTCCGCAAGTTCCCCTGTTCCAGCTGGCGTAATCAGCGCGATACGTGGCGTTACTGCCGTAGCATCGGGACTCGATGAGCCACAGGCACTACATATGAACAGACAGCAGCTTGCGGCTGTCAGGGTTACTAACCGACGTTTCCGTATTCCTGGAAAGCTCGCAGCAACCTTTTTCAAAAACGTACGAATGTATGACCCTACAACTCTGTGGCTGGGGATATCGCTCCTATTCACCTTATTGTCCGTCATCAGGCTCGCCCTCCTTCTGCTGCGATTGAACAGGAATCCGCATCCAGACCGTGGTGCCTTCTTCCAACTCACTTGCAAATTCAAGGCCATATGCCTCCCCGTAATAAAGCCGAATTCGATCATGTACGTTGCGTACCGCTACGCCTGATCCTGCACCGCTTTTAACAACCGGACTGCCACTTAATAACCCTGACATCTGTGCTTCCGTCATGCCGACCCCATTATCTGTAATGCGAAACACCAACTTGTTGTCCTCACGATAGACATCGATCTCAATACATCCCTCGTCCATATGGTACTCGATGCCATGAACAATGGCATTCTCAATCAGGGGTTGCAGCACCAGCTTCAATGTCAGGCAATCCAGAAGCGTCTCATCGGCTTTAATCGTAAAGTTGAATTTGCGCTTGAACCTCATCTGCTGAATCGTCAAATAATGCTGGGCATGCTCCAGCTCTTCCCTGATTGTGATTATCGTTTTGCCTTGACTGAGACTGATGCGGAAAAGGCGAGAGAGAGACGTGATCATCGTAATCACTTCCTCATTGCGGCTCATGCCAACCATGCGCACTACCGAATTCAGAGTATTATATAGAAAATGTGGATTGATCTGGGCCTGCAAGGCTTCCAGCTCCAGACGCCGCTTCTGTTCCTGTTCATGGATGATCTCATCCATCAGGGTGCGAATTTTATTGACCATCAGATTAAAGCGACGAGATAGACGTTCCACCTCCAGCGGCCCTTCAATAGGCAATTCCACGTTGAAATCCCCACGCTCCACGGCCTTCATCTTGCGTTCCATTCGCCGGATCGGGCGAGTCAGACTGGAGGATAGGAACAAAGAGACAAGAATGACCAGCACCAGCACTACCACCAGAACACGAATGAGATATCCGTTCACTTCCTGACGGGTTGTCATAATCTCATCCAGATAGGCGACACCAACGATTTTCCACCCGATATTGGCAACCGACTTCACGGTATTCAGCCTTTTCTGCCCATCTGCTTCATCTTCATAACTGCCGGAAGCCACCAAAGCCTGTTCGATATTCTCGCTTTTGAGACCCATATACATCAATTGCTGCTGTGGATGGTACACGATATTGCCCGCGCTCTCATCGATAATATAGATGTATCCCCGTTGCCCCAGACTGACCCGGCGGCTCAGTTCATCCATCTGTTTGAAGTTGATATCAACCAGCAGGATGACCTGCCGATCCTGACCATTTTGGCGTATCGTTATACCTTTGCTCATGGAAACGACCCATTTATATGGGCCTGTGTACATGTTCTGAATATGAGGTAACGAGAAACTCAGGTGATCTGGTACACGGAGCGCAGACTGAAACCACCCTTGCTGTGTCACATGGGCACTGGTTTTCAATTCGGCTGTAGGTCTGTTCTTCAGCAATTGCCCCTTGGAATCGAGCAGAGTTATGGAGATGATATCCTCACGACTGCTGAGCAGTGTGTCGAGCTGTTTGTCCACCTGTTCCCCTTCCCATGTCCCGTCACGCAGCATGTGTTCCTCAATGGCACGGTACAGATGCGACATACTGCGGACGTAATCCTCCAGGTTATAACTGACTTGATCCACAATCTGTCTCGTCGTCAGTTCCGCACTTCGCTCGGCAGCCTGCGTGAACTTGTCATGCAGAAGCATCGCCATGATGGTCAGCACCAAGACAATGAAGACGGAGAAGGACCACGTAATAATAAACCGAATACTGCTGACCCTGGAGGAACGCAGACGAGAGCGCAATTGAACTCCCATGGACTTCACCCATCTGAACAGGAACTTCATCGAATCGACCCTTCACTTGCTGCCTGGGAGGCCTGTTTACGATATTCTTTGGGTGAGACGCCAATATGTTTTTTGAAGCAAAAACTGAAGTAATTCGGTTCGGCAAAGCCAACCTGCTCCGCAATCTGAAACGACTTTAGCTCTGTCGAGCGAAGCAGTTCACGCGCTGCCTCCATTCGGATCTGCATCAGGTATTGCAGGAAGGTAAGCTGCACTTCTTTTTTGAAAATGCCGCAAAAATAACCGGAGCTGATATGCAGATGTCCGCACACCTTTTGAATGGAAAGGTCCGGGTCAGCATAATGCTCTTTCGTGAAAACTAATGCCTGCTCGACAATATCTTTGTATACATGCTGGCGTCCGCTGGCAATGCGATGTTGTACGAGCAGACAGACCTCTCGCACCTTTATCTGCGCCTCAGTAAGTCCCGGCAGTCGGAACAAATCCGCATACAACTGGAACCCTGCACCGAAGATATCTTCCATCGCTTCTCCTGATGCCTGTGCTGCCTTCCAGACCGTTGTTAACACTTCTATTAGATAGAGCTGAATATCACTTCGCCCGTGTTCTACCGTAATTTCCCGGAAAATGATCTCTAAGCCTTCCTCCAGCTCTGACTGCGTCCCGGCCTTCAGACAACGAGTCAGCGTCTGCTGCTTCAACTCGTCAAAACGCAGCTTGCCCGCCGTCTGCCGCTCCACATCCGCAATATATATGATTGAATCCGTCCCAGGCACAAGCCGATAATCCAGTGCCAGCAGGGCATCTTCGTAGGCATGATTCACATCCGCAAGTGTATCCACAATCTGGCCAGATCCCACTGTCGCCGGGATACGTAAGTAGTGGTTGATGCTGCGTATGACATTTTCCAATGCCTTCTGTTGCCGCTTCGTTCCATCTGTACCGCCCGAGCGATCCACATAGAGCAGGACAATCGTCTCCTGATGCATAAACGCATGACCAGCCCCATGCTCAGCCCACACTTCTGCCGCAATGTTAAGTGCAGCAAAGCGTTTCAGTTCAGCATCTCCGTCCATATGCAGTGTCAATACAGATACACCGTACCGTTTCCCTGTCAGATCTAATCCACATTGTTTGGCTTTACTACGAATATATGTCGAGGATTTCTGCCGATGGAGCAAGGTCGCCATCAGATCTGCCTGTAATAAAGGCAAGCTGGTGTGATAGTGCTCACGCAGCTGCTGTACATCTTCACGCTCGGCAACTTCAGCCGCCATTTGGGCGCGCAATCTTGTGAGCAGTTCGGTGAGATGCCCTGCCGAGAACGGTTTTAGCAGATATTCATCCACACTTAACGAGATGGCCTGCCTCGCATAATCAAATTCATCATATCCAGTCAAAATGACCACCTTCACAAGTGGATTTCGCTTCCTCAATCTTTGCGCGAGTTCCAGACCATTCATGAACGGCATGCTGATATCGGTCACCACAATATCCGGCTCTACCCGTTCCGCCATCTCCAATGCTTCCCGCCCATTCTCTGCCAAACCGACAATGCGCAGATCGAGCGCTTCCCAATCGACCTCTACAACCAGTCCTTCGCGTACATCTTCTTCATCATCCACCAGCAGTACCCGGTACACGATCGGATTCCTCCCTTTTATGACGGGCCTTATGCCCTAGCAAATAATATATATGTAGCATTGTGTAACAATTGGTTTCTATTGCTTACGGGATTCTTGCAAAAATGCAAAGTTCTCCTGTGGATACGTTCCGAGGTTGCCATCATAATATACAATATTATACGGAATATGTAATCGCTTTCTTCATTAGAGGTGAGGCAACCCTGACGGGCAGTCTCCTATATAACAGGTTAAGGATAGTATATGAATGCTAAGGGTAGGTTAAAGTAATACAAACACGGAAAATTTCGAAGTACATCTAATAAGAGGAGTTTTGATTCTAACTATAGTTTCGATCCTTCATTCTTGTTTTCAACGATGATTCGTACTCAATGCTTTAACATAAATCATTGTGGTATCCGGATTGGTATGTCCCATCATTTCCGCCAAACGGTGCAGCGGCGTATGTTCTGCCATGGCGTAGCCAAAACGATGGCGCAGATCGTGTGAACTCAGTCCTTCTAGCCCTGCTGCAATCATTACCTTTTTGATGAGGTGGCGCAGCGCTCTCTCCGTTAAACGATCATTCGTCTTCTCTGAAGGAAAAAGGTAAGAACTATCCGTATCCAGACCAGATAAGTACTGATTCAATATGACAACACATTGCACATTCAAAGGAATCTTTCGCTGCCCGTTGCGTTTGTCGGCTCTTACTGTCAGGTGACCACTTCGTCTACCAAGTTCGATATCATAAGGCGTGAGGTTACATACCTCCATTGTGCGCAAGCCTGTGTGAAACATAAGGGTCAGGATGGTCTGATCACGAAGGGAGTTGCCGTACTCCACTGCCATGATGAACGCTTGTTCTTCTTCGGATGTCATTCGGCGCGGGCTGACTTTATCTTCCGGAATGAATTTTAATACTTTGGAAGGATCATGACTGAGCCTGGCTTCCAAGACAGCCCATTTGAAAAAACGCTTCAATGTAATCAATCTCCGGTTAATGGTGGCCGGCTTCAATAGCATAACTTTGTGTGCATCTTCACGATAATTGACTAAAGTGGGGGTATCCACGTCTTCGATTCGCAGTGTGAACTCTTCGCTGAGCATGGTGCTTTCCTTGTACCATTCGATAAAATGCTTCAGATCACTTGCGTATTCCTTCACGGTTTTGGGATGCAAATCGCCCTCACTGGCAAGCATATGTACGAATTCCTCTACCGTCGGTTCCCGCTGCACCGAAATCCCTGATGACTGATTCATTAGAAAATACCTCCAAATCTTGACTTATATTAGCGGACATGGTATTATCATATTAATCGATACATTAGCGGACATCAAGTCTGTGGTTTAAATGCACCAGGTGAGTGTCAATTTTAATTTATACTCGTCATAATGATCGGCTAAAAACTTATTTTTTGGAGGAATCACATGCAAACAGGTACAGTTAAATGGTTCAACGCGGATAAAGGATTCGGCTTTATCGAAACTGAAGAAGGAACAGACGTATTCGTTCATTTCAGTGCAATTCAAGGTGAAGGTTACAAATCTTTGGACGAAGGTCAACGCGTTCAATTTGAAGTAACTCAAGGCAACCGTGGACCACAAGCTGAGAACGTTACTAAACTTTAATTATATGAAAGCTGCCTTATTAATAAGGCAGCTTTTTATTTACTCATATGTTGCACAGTAAACAAAAGATTTCACATCCCAAGAATGAAAGCGAGGTATTCCCCATGGATAAAGAACAATTGATCACAGAAGTAGCTAAGGCTGGCGGTTTCTCCAAGAAGAATGCTGAAAAAGCTGTAACCGTTGTATTGGACTCGATTCTCGAAGCTCTCAAAGAAGGTAAAGAAGTTCAACTGGTTGGATTCGGGAAATTTGAAGTACAAAAGCGTGAGGCAAGAACGGGAAGAAGTCGGAGAACAGGCAAAGAAATTCAACTACCTGCAGGTAAAGTTCCTGTATTCACAGCAGGCTTAAGCATGAAAGAAGCTTTAAATTAAACAACGCAACAACTTATTGAAAAGAGGTTTTTATTCAAACACACAATGATAATATGGATTTAAATGTCGTGTTTACTACCGTTGATGATATCATTAACTTTTATTCAGGCAAACAGACGAACACGGATCATACAGAAAATCACACTCATTTGAAGCCCCCATCAACAAAGTCTGATTGTACCCTACGACCACCCACCCGCTAAACTAACATTTCATCTTGGACAACAAGAGGCCCTGATCCGCTCAAAACGGTCCAGGGCCTGATTTGCTTGAAAAATGACTTCGTCAGGAACCAGCCATTTTCTTGTCTTCCTTTCACACCTATGCTACTTGCTGTTCAGAAGTTCGCGCAGTGTCTGTAAATCATATGTAGAGACAAGACGTTCCAGATGGGTATCCAGCCATTCCTCATCCTGATCCCACCACTTCAATTCCAGCAGCAACGCAATTGTTTCTTCATCAAAGCGCTTTTTAACATTCTTGGCTGGATTACCACCAACAATCGTATAGGGTTCAATGTCCTTCACAACGGTTGAATTGGAAGCAACAATGGCACCGTCTCCGATCGTGACACCAGGCATGATCGTCACATTTTGCCCGAGCCATACATCGTTCCCCAGTACCGTATCCCCCTTATATGGAAGCTGCTCCAGTGTAGGTGTCACGCGCTCCCATCCTCCACCAAAAATGTTGAACGGATACGTCGTCATGCCCTCCATCCGATGATTCGCGCCATTCATCATGAATGTCACACCTTCCGCAATTGCACAGAATTTGCCGATCACCAGGCGATCACCAATAAAGTCATAATGATGCTGTATCCGGTCATAGAATTGCTCTGGCGGATTCGTGTTATCGCTATAGTACGTATAATCACCGATATCCACGTTGGAACGCGGCGGCAGATTTTGAATGTAACATACCGTACGGATATTCTCGTTCGGGAAAAGTTTTGTTTTATCAGGGGCCATATGAAGTCCCTCCTTTTCCCTATTGTAACAGATATTAAATCTTAAACGGACTAAGTGAGGTCTGCAGCTCTGTGGACACATCGGACAAAATAGCTGCAGATGCCTTGATCTGCTCTACCGACTTGAGCTGTTCGTGAACAGAATCCGCTGCCTGTAGTGAATTGGTACTAGCCGTCTGCGCATGCCGAGCGATCTCATGTACGGAAGCCACAATCTGCTCCACACCTGCGGACATCTCTTCACTCGTTGCAGCCATGTCCTCAATCTCTGTAGCAATACGCAGGTTTGTATCCCGAATCAGGCTGAAGTTCTGTTCCGTTTCCTTGGTCAAACGCAGTCCTTCTTGCACTTCGTCCTTCACTCTTGACATGGCCGATAGCGATTGCTTCATATCTTGTTCCATGGCTTGAACCAGTTCTTCAATGCGATCTGAAGAATCTCCAGCTTGTTCGGCCAGCTTACGAACCTCGGTAGATACCACGGCAAATCCTCTGCCATGCTCCCCCGCTCTTGCCGCTTCAATGGATGCATTGAGGGCAAGCAGATTCGTTTGATTCGCGATCTCATGAATGGTAGAAACCATCTGGCTAATCTGGGCCGACTTCCCTTCCAGCATACGAATGACCTCATCCGTTGTGGTAACGGAGGATTCGATTGTAGACATCTGCTGAACGGTCAGTTGCACCGCTTCCCCTCCAGTTTCTGCCTGCCTGCGTGAATACAATGCAGATTCCGAAATACTGGAGGCCTTATCTGCCATACGTTGTACACCTATCGCCACTTCTTCCATGGCCTGCAGATTTTCTTCCGTACTGATCGTCTGACTCTCGGCTCCCTGTGCGACTTGTTCAACGGAGGATGCAATCTGCGCCGATTCATTGGCCGTTTGGTCCGCAATCTTCAGTAGCAGTCCAGTCGAATGCTCTGCTTTCTCCGCAGCCTGAAGTCCACCCTGAATGATGACCTGCAGATTGCTTCTCATCTCATTATATCCCGTGCCCAGCATGCCAATTTCGTCTTGGACGTCGTCCACAACCGGCTGTGTGAAGTCGCCCGTCCCCGCACGTTTAATCGCCATGGATACCCGTTCGATTCTTACTCTCACCCTGCGAACGTACAACAGGATCAGGGTAATCGCGACCAACATCGCGATCAGGAATACGATTATGAAAGTCTTGAGGAACGAAGAGATAATCACATCAATTAACGATTGAGAAGCACCTACATAGAAAATCCCGATAATCTCTCCGGACGCGTTCTTGATTGGCTCATAGAGCGTCTGATATTTCTGACCCACAACCACCGCTTCACCGAAGTATTTTTCTCCTTGCTGCAAAACGGTCTGGGCGACCTCTGCCGATACCTTCGTGCCGACAGCTCGCTCCCCGTCCACCATGACATTCGTAGCGACACGTTCGTCCCCTCGGAAGATCGTCACCGTGTCCCCGGATGCTTCTCCAATCTCATCCACAAGTTCAAAGTTGCCTTCCAGCGCAGTATCTCCTTTGAATAATTGTCCGTCCTTAATAGCCCAATCTCCTGGATGCTTATATGTAATGATATGATTCGCCATCTCCAGATCTCGCTTCGCCTTCTCTGTAGCAAATGTCGTAATCCCCTGTCTCATCTCCAGAATTACACTTACCGCCACGGCTGAAGAGAAGACGATAAATATACTGATAACGATCAAACTGATTTTGGTACCTATGCTCATGCTTCGCATGTGTGTGAGCCACCCTTTTCCCTATGTAATTATGGGGATATTCAAGCCAATTTCGATTTCCGTTTCGAATATCACTATAGTCTTATCGGTAGGAGTGTTCACAATATTTATAATATTTCAGTGAGTTTTATCACAAAATTAACCTATCCAAATCTAATCTTTTACGCATTCTCCGTAATCATGTAAGAATGTGCCTCTGTCTGGAAATTCAGAGAAGCTATACAGGCATATTATATATGTTTTTATTTATATAGAAGTAAGCATTACATATAAGAAATAAAATTACGTTGCCAACCACGTATTAAAATGATATATTTATGTTGCCGACAACGCAAAAGAGAAAATTGAGGTAAATATGGCATTCGAAGAAGATCTCAACAAACATCATAATCTCCAGGAATTAAATAATGAGGAGTTCAGTGCAGTAGATCCTAAATCCCTTAACGATTGGAGCGAATACACAATGCATACATCTACAATGAAAGCTATTCAAGTTCATCAATACGGTGGCCCAGAGAAATTACAGTTCGAACAGGAAGTTCATATGCCTCAGCCATCGGCCGGGGAAGTTCTGGTACGCATTCAGTATGCCGGAGCTATTCCGCTGGACTGGAAGATTCGCAACGGCTGGTTGCAGAACGTGTTTGTCAAAAAGCTGCCGTATACACCCGGAACGGCTATGTCTGGCATCGTTGAATCCGTGGGAGAAGGTGTCGATACCTTCCAGCCGGGAGATCGTGTTTTTGGTAATGTGAACGGAAGTTATGCTGAATATGGTATGGCTCCTGCTCAGGATTTGGTGCATATGCCAGACGACCTGAGTTTTGAGGGTGCTGCGACCATCAAAGGTGGAGCCGAATCGGCATGGAAGGTGCTATTCACCGAAGGTGAGCTGGAAGCCGGGCAAACGGTGCTGATCCACGCTGCTGCGGGCGGTGTCGGACAATTCGCGGTGCAGCTGGCCAAATGGAAAGGCGCTCATGTTATTGCTACTGCGTCTGGTGCCAATGTTGATTTTGTTGCTTCATTGGGTGCCGATCAAGTGATTGATTACAAGACAGCCTTGTTTGAAGAGCTGGTAAGCCATGTTGATCTGGTTGTTGACGCTGTTGGTGGAGAGATCGAAGACCGCTCATGGGGTGTTCTGAAACCTGGAGGCCGACTGGTATCGTTAACTCAACTGCCTTCTGCAGAAAAAGCAAAGCAGTATGGCGTTACCGCCAAGTTTAATTCTAAATTACCGACATCAGAAGATCTGTACACGGTCGCTCAGCTTATCGCTGAAGGCTCCCTCCGTTCAGAGATTGATTCCATCTTTCCTTTAAGTGAAGCGAATCAAGCGCATGCCAAAAGTGAGTCCAGACATGGACGTGGCCGAATTTTGCTGGATGTTCGCTCCGTATAACCTGAAAAAGCAGAGCAAAAAGGGATTCGATCTGACCATCGAATCCCTTTTCGTATTCTCCGTACAACAACGTTGCTCTTCAGGAGATATTTCTTATTTGGATGTAAGGCTTACTTGTGCAGCGGTTTGATCCCAATCCACAGTCAATCCCAGTCCTTCTGAGATGAAACGTACAGGCACGAGTGTGCGACTATTTTGAATGATGGCTGGTGAATCAATTTCGAGTTTCTCCCCATTTACAGTGGCCGTGCTGCTTCCGATTTTGAGTACAAGGGTCTGGTTATTCAAAATAGCTGTGACCGTCTTCGCCGTCTTGTCCCACGTCACTTCTGCACCCAGTGCTTCGAGAATTGCGTTAACAGGTACCATTACTCGGCCACTTTGCTGCAGCGGGTCCTGATCCGGGAATGTAATCGATCTACCATCAAGTGTTACGGTAATCGTTGTATCTGTTGCTCCGGATGAAGTATTCGAACCTGTCTCTTCCGAAGTCTCAGGCAAAGGCGTAACCTCACGTCCAAGTTGCTCTTGCAGATTCGCAAGACGGTTCAGTGCAAATGTCGTCAGTGATCCGGCAGCCATGGAGCCCATGCCTCCGCCTCCACCGCCGCCAAAGTTACCGCCAGGGCGTGTCTGCGTACTGTCTGTACCCGTTGTTGAATCTGTTGTACCGTTTCCAGTTGCGGCACCTGGCTGAGTCGGAGGTGTTGTTCCATCTGGAGGTGTCATTCCTTCGAAACCTTCAGGCGGCGTCATGCCTTCCATGCCCTCGGGTGGTGTCATACCTTCAAATCCTTCTGGTGGAGTACCGCCCATGCCACCTGCTACGTCTGCGTTTGTAGAATAAGCGATGTTGGATTCAAACTGTTCTGTCGTATAAAACTTCGTGGGATCTGCTTCCACATAAGGACGAATCTCATTGGCAAGACCAGTGATACGATCCTGAATACCTTCCATATAGTCCGTCAATTCATTGACGTAGCTCAAATATTTTCCCTTATACTCCGGCACAGCAAGCAGGTTGTTAATCATCGGTACATTTTCCATGCTAATGCCTAGTACAGGCTCATCTACAGATACGTTCGTTGCGTTGGTGTTGATCGTGGTTGATCCGGTCGTTGTGCCACGTCCGCCTCCACCCGAATATCCGTTGAAGGACATGTTGAAGTCCCAAGGAACAACCGTGAACTTACCATTAGCATCACTGTAGAGCATGTAGTTGTGCCCTTTGTCGCCGTTATAGCTGTCATAGTTGCCGAAAACCATGTTGCCTGCAATATACTGTAGCGCCGAATCCACATCCAGTACGCTCTCGATATCGCCTTTTTCACCTTCTGGCATCTCATTCAGCGTTTGGATGAAGGTTTTTAGCTTGGCTTTGTCCTTATCCGTACCCAAGTCTTTGGTGATTGTACTGTAGTCGCTGCCCTCTTCATATTGAAGATAGCTCTTCTCATCCGTATCATAGAGAACGCCTTCTTCGTAGTCCTCACCGTAGTTGCGCTCCAGGTAGCTGTCATCCACGGCTTCAACCCCAGTATAGAAACCAACCAGCTCGCCATTAACATACAGATTAACGTAGTTCGTCATCGGTGCATCCATGCCAATGCTGCGAAGTGCTTCGTAGTGAAGAACTTCACGCATGTAGGATGGATCGGCGTAGTTGTTGTTCAGTACCATTTTGTCCAGTCCAAGTAGCGTTTGCGTTTTGTCGTACTTATCGAATTTCAGTCTGAAGCTGTAACGGTCCGAATCCTCCATTGAAGCTACAGCTTTAAGAGTCAGGTTCCCCTTGGTGGAGAAACCGACGTTGTCCAGCTTGTTGCCGTCCACTTCCACACTAACACTCTTATAATCCTTATCCAGCGGGCTTTCGAGCATGCTCTTCCAGTCTGCATCATCAATGGTTACATTCACATCAATGACGTTATCCGTCTGGAACAACGATTCATAAGCTTGCGTCACGCCTGCACTCGTGGTTGTCGCTGTACTCTCTGCGGCATATGCCGCATTCGGACTTGCAATCAGGCCAAAAGATGACGTTACCATGGTCACGGACAATGCCGTAACTGCAACTTTTCGTAATAAAATATTCAAATGATGAATCCTCCTTTTAGGTTTCTGTTAAGCAACTGAGGCTTATGTAACCATGGTAGAGGACGAACCTTTAGTGAATCTTAAATGGTATACATCTCAATAAACACCCGTGAAGCTTTATGCCAAAGAAGCCTCCATCGATATACGTGAAGCTATATGGAAGCGCAATATAATCCCGCGGAACCAGTTCATAAGACCTATTTTACTAGAAATATCTAACATTAAT
The DNA here is from genome assembly GCF_037991315.1 of Paenibacillus sp. FSL H8-0079. NCBI lineage: Bacteria > Bacillati > Bacillota > Bacilli > Caryophanales > Paenibacillaceae > Paenibacillus > Paenibacillus sp. FSL H8-0079. The sequence continues at coordinate 1,231,255 of NZ_CP150300.1, read as the reverse complement.
ATGTCGAAATAACGATATAACTAAGGAGTAGAACTTACCTGGAGTTCATATACGTGAATATTAAAAGACAAGATGAAAAAGCTTTTCAGAACCAAAAGAGAATTTGATTAGATACGATATATAGGAAACGATTCCACAGCATTTGATCCAACAATTACATAGCGTGTACAACGCCCAGGATAAGTCCTTTGTCACAATCGTAGAAGGAGTGAACAACCTTGTTTAATAAGCTTCGTTGGAGTACCATGCCTTTCTTTGTTAAAAATCTGGTGATCTCATTCGGTAGCATCACCTTAATTGGTATTATCCTGATTACCGTGGCTTACCAGCTGCAAAAGAACATTCTAGTCGAACAGTTACACGACCAAGCCACCGTCATCACCCAGAAATGGTACGATGATCTGGACACGGCCAAAGTCGCTAAAGCCGCCAGTGAAAAAAGCTACACCGGTCCTGTACAGCAGGAAATGAAAGCTTATCTCGATTCCATCCATGAGTTCTATCCAAATATCGCTCAGGCGTACATTTTCGGTTCAGAACTTGAACAAGGAAATGGAACGTCCATCATCGCAATTCCAACGAACCTATTGCAACCATTCGAGGAAGGTAACCTGCCCGCAGGTGCCATGTACCCGCTGCCCGAGAATAACGTTGTGGTGCTGGAACAGATGAAAGAGGACGGAGAGCCTGCCTTCAGTGATTTCTACACCGATGAGTATGGAACTTGGACCACCCTGATCTACCCGATTAATAACGCAGATGGTTCCATGTACGCTGCTCTTTACTTCGATGTCGATGCAAGTGCCGTTCCAAAAGGACTTAATGAATTGCTTACGTACGGATTGATGTTCCTTGTCGGCTTCCTGATCCTGTTCATGGTGTTGCAATTCATTTTGCTCAAAAGAACGTTGCTGCCAATTCGCAACCTGATGAAGGGAATCGAGGAAGTCAGCACGGGTAATCTGAATGTAACTATTCAAACAGGCCGGGACGATCTGGGTATTATCAACGAGAAGTTCAATGCAATGATCGAACGATTCAACACGACGATATTCAAGGTGCAAACCACGTCCAATCACCTCTCGAATTCGTCTAAACAGCTTTTGGAGATTTCAGCGAAAAACAACGATAATATTCAATCCATCAGTCACAACATTCGTGAAATATCCACTGGCTTGGTGTCTCAGGATAAAGCCACCGTGGAGAACGCACGCGCTATGACAGAGATGTCAACGGTAGTGCAGACAATTGCGAGCAGTTCAGCCGATGTGGCTGACGAAGCACTCAGTATGGAGCAACGCTCCAGCACGGGTAATGTGGTAATGCAGCAAGTTATTGAACAGATGCGCCTGATCTCCGGTGCGGTGCAAAATACGTCAAACTCGATTCAGTCTTTGGAAAATAACTCGAACCAGATTAGTAACATTGTCAACCTGATCACGGAGATTGCAGGACAAACCAACTTGCTGGCGCTTAATGCTTCCATTGAGGCTGCCCGCGCAGGTGAAGAAGGAAGAGGTTTTGCTGTTGTTGCAGGTGAGGTACGTAACCTGGCAGAGCAATCCCAGGAATCAGCGAAGCAAATCCGACAGTTGATTGAGGAAATTCAGCGGGACATCATGCAGTCTTCCGAAGCCATGCATTTGGGCTCTCAGGAAGTAACGAAAGGCTTGGAGGTTACCCAGGAGACTGGCGTATTCTTCGAAAACATTTTGAATGCTACGAATAAGGTTGCGAACCAGATTCAGGATATCTCCAGCTCTACTGAAGAGATTTCTGCAAGCACTCAAGAAATGTCTGCTACCGCGGATGAATTATCCGCAAATGTCAGCAAGGCGGCGAACAGCACGAAACGCATCGAACAATCCGTTGCTGAACAGGAAGCCTCCATGGCTTCAATCGTCAGCGCCTCTGACGAACTGGCGGAAGTATCTGAGCAGTTGCAAGAGTTAATCTCGTTCTTCAAGGTAAAGGAAATTTAAGATACGTTGAAAAATCGTTAGTACATTACATGTAATGCCAAAAAAACCTAGGCTCATGAGTGATTATACTCGAAGCCTTGGTTTTTTTTGGTTACCAGGTGTTTTATTCCTTTTGATCAGCATTTACTTGTCTAAACAATATTTCTTCTCCACTTATAATCATCTTTTTCTCGTCATTATAACCGGATTGTTCGGATCGAAAAACAGCGCTAAGAATAACATCGATCTCACCATTCGATAGTTGTTGAACCTGCTCTGGAGTGAGTGTTATTTCAACTTCATTCGAATACCAGCTATCTTTCGTTAATTTCGTTATCAATTCTTCACTGGTGCCCGACCTCAGCGGGAGAATCGTCTCTCCATCCATTTGCAGATCTATATCGAACACATCTTTGGAATGATATATCTCATTGTTGGCATCTTGGCCTCTATATTTTATTCCCGGTTGAAAAGTGAAGTTGTGATCACCAGATTGGTGGACAATTAACCGGAGTTCATACTCCCCTGATTGTCTGGTTGCCGTCATCATTTGTCCTTCTCTTTGAATTTGGTCTGGTGCTGTATCGTTGCTTTCCACTGATGATTCGGAACAACCGAGTAGGACAAGACACATCATCAGGATGTAGGAGAAATGTCTCAATGCTGGACCTCCTCTCCAATCCCTATAATCCGGCAGCTGCTTTAATTTCTTTTCTCTGCGACACGATTAACGATTGAAGCTTTTCTGTTCCAAAAGCACCTGCTGAGAAAGCATTCGCTTTCGGATAGTAAACCATTCGAAAAGATGTTCCATCTTGAAGGTGCACACGCAAAAAAATCCCTGTCTCATGCTTGGATTTCTTATATACCTCATCAAAGCCAACATAACGCAATGGCAAAAGCTCGTTCATGAATTCGGATGCGGCTTCTTGGGGGAAGTCACCGATTGGACTGCCATCATTTCCGCTTTCAAGGCTGACTCTCTCAACTTTGTCTTCAATGTCCATCAGGTCTCCCATTGTCTTCGCATTGGGATTTTCTTTTGCTTCGTAAACTTTATTATTCGCTACGACGCGATAATGCGACTTATAACCTTTCAGTTCATATATAACCGTTCCAATCGGAAGATATGCCGCATCACCATTCTCGGTCACGTGATCCGCACATACATTATCGTTCAGCATATAGGTTACTTCCCCTATCCTATCCCCAATTTGTTCAGCAGGTACCACTTTGACCCCTTCGTTGTTTTGAAAATATGTAACATTATGAATCATCAGAAAATCAATCCATTCAAGGGTTCCCGGGCATCTCTCCGTTGATTCCTTTGAAGCTGCTTTCGTATCCGTTTCCTGGGGTTTGGATGTTATTTCGCCCTTATTCGATGTCCCGCAGCCAACAATAATGACTAGAATCAAAAGTATACTCAAACGTTGGCTCCAATATTTAAATGGTTTCATGCTCAATCACCTCAACCTATTAGACGGATTCAACTAAGACATAGTTACAAGCTTTTTTACGATTAGCTATTCTAGTCATTTAACACATAAGAACAGGGATTAGTTATTTTGGGCAATGCCCTCCTTGGTGTACTTCATGCAAGCGTCATCTCTGGAACACGGCAGCCCGGAATTCCAATCCACGCACTCTATACGGAGTGCGACCCATTATCTCAGCGCGTGATTCAATTTATTTTTCAATTTCAATCCACGCACTCCATACGGAGTGCGACGCGAATCTAAGACAGGACGATATTCCGCTTTACAGATTTCAATCCACGCACTCCATACGGAGTGCGACCTACCAAGCAGTGGCCAAGTGAGTGTAGATGAAGGGATTTCAATCCACGCACTCCATACGGAGTGCGACGAAGAATTAAAGGAATTAGAAACAGAGTATCATATTTCAATCCACGCACTCCATACGGAGTGCGAAGCGAAAAAGGACGTAACAAGGTTATATTTCCAGACCATCACTACGTATTTCCGCGTTCTTTATCAAGTAACATGACCATTCATTATGATAAATCAGTATCCATTCAAGATTATCGTTGCCAAAAGGTCACGAAAAGGACGTTTTCGACAAAATCCGAGGTGCGAATCTCCCTGGGAAATCATGTGAGCTTGGGGTTCGCACCTGCCTCAAATTTCTTCATGGCCATCCACAATCTGAATCATTCCATAGGACAGTTCCACTAGCAGATCCACATATACAGCAATATCAAGTTTATCAAAATCTATGTTTTTAAACAATTTGCATAACATAAGTCCTTTATACCCTCCAAAAAGCATGAAACATACCTCACGAGAATCATTGATGATCCCTTGGCGGTATGGCAAGCTTGGACAAGTTTTCCAGACGATACTGTATCATTTCATCTTTTGTTGCTTTACAAACGACAGTAATCACTCCTGCTCAAAGATTATAGATCACGTAAAAGCTCAGCCATCCACTCGCTAGTCTCTTGCTCGCATTTGACATTCCCCAAAAACTCCAGCATGCCGTTAGAATGGATTTGCCCCTCGTAACACACCTCAGGCATTGCAAAAAGGTAACTGATCTGGTCAACACCTTGCTGTTCCAAAAGTTCCGCAACCGGATCAATGATGAACGAAAACCCTTCGTCCAGCGCAGGATTTAGGATCCGTATAACCTTACCAAGTTCCCCGTGCTGTTGACCGTACCATATCATTACAGCATGATCATAGTCCATATACTTATGAACCAAATCAAAATCCTGTTCAAACGAACAAGATCCCTTTGCGTCCTGCACGAACTGGGCCATAATTTTGTCGTAATCTGCAACTGTTGAATACCATATCGCATAGCTTTCTGTGTTATCCATGTCATTCCTCCTGTATTACGATCTGCAATCACATTGACCTGTAGGTCACATCGATCTGTACACAACCAAAATTAGATTTCCTAGCAATATGTAAAATACGGGCAGCGTTCAGCCAATTGATAAAGGGAGAATGTTCCCCCTCAAACGATAGTGAACCCAGCATGCCACTCAATCCACCGATTCCCTTTTCCGACTGGAGTATCAATACATCTCATTCAAATACAATCCGGCAGACAGGTTTTCTAATGCAGCTGCGTTCATATGAACTATCCCTGTTTACAGATCTGCCATACTGATTTCAAAAAAATGTCTGTCGGTTCGAAAGCCTTTCGCTACTCTCCCATTCCAAAGATCTGTGCCCGAGCCAACGAAGTAACACCATGAAGCGTGGAGCCGAGAAATGTGGGAAAACGCATTTTTTTCTTACATTTAAGTCGAATAAGTAAAGGCAGGTTTTCCAGCGAAAAATAGGTAGTTGTCTATTCATGCAATAATCCAATTTTGATTTTGACCAAAGATTACAAAGCGTTGTACTACAAAACTAACTACAAGCCATTTTTAGTTGTACCAACGCATTCTATACGGAGTGCGACTTAATCAATCAAGCATTTAAAAGCCCTCCGATCAGATTTCAATCCACGCACTCCATACAGAGTGCGACCGTTCTTGGCTGTAGTAAAAGCTCTATTCGATAAAATTTCAATCCACGCACTCCATACAGAGTGCGACCACACTCGTTTGTGGGCGGTTTTCCGCTTCCAAGATTTCAATACACGCACTCCATACAGAGTGCGACAGCAGATCGCCCAAGGTGATTTGATGCGCAAAGTTATTTCAATCCACGCACTCCATACAGAGTGCGACTGGAGCTGCTTAATAAGATGGAAGTATCCAGAAATATTTCAATCCACGCACTCCATACAGAGTGCGACTTACTTGCGGATTAGACCGCGAATGGTAGTTTCGTATTTCAATCCACGCACTCCATACAGAGTGCGACCTCGCCATCTTCTACTACAGGCTGTTTTCTTATGAATTTCAATCCACGCACTCCATACAGAGTGCGACTATCGCCAAGCGTTCCTATAGTTGCGCCGTTACCATTTCAATCCACGCACTCCATACAGAGTGCGACGTCCTAGAAAATCAATCAAGGGGTGACGGATATATTTCAATCCACGCACTCCATACAGAGTGCGACCAGTTGCACATTGCAATGGGTCCGAACATGACAGAAATTTCAATCCACGCACTCCATACAGAGTGCGACGAGCAGGAATTTACTCGGAAGTTGTTCTTGAGTCGTATTTCAATCCACGCACTCCATACAGAGTGCGACCACCACTGTATAGAGGTACAAAAGTTACGTTTACAGATTTCAATCCACGCACTCCATACAGAGTGCGACATGGAGAAACCGGATATCGACCCCGACCCTTTGGATTTCAATCCACGCACTCCATACAGAGTGCGACAGCGAAAAGTGACGTAATAACTATGCTTGAAGAATAACTATTAGCGTATTTTCGATATTTCTACTACTTTAAAACGGTTATCACAAATTTTCGACCATAAATCATTGCCAAAAGGTCACAAAAAAGACCTTTTCGACAAGTTTCGAGGTGCGAATTCCCCAGGGAAATCATGTGAGCTTGGCATTCGCACCTACTAAAGTATTAACGGATCGCCCATATCATAAGAATCTTTAGCACCCACATGTTGGACTTTACTTTTGTAATTATCGCCTAAGTTATAGAATCGAAGACTATCTGTATCCTTATCAATCAATTCTTCCAGTTCAAATCTCAATCGTCTAAATTGAGTAGCGTCCAGTATACATTCAAACACTGAGTTCTGCACTCGCTGACCGTGATCCACACACTTTTTCGCCACTTTGGATAGCCTTCTTCGGCCTTCACTATCTATTGTGCTTACATCATACGTAATCAAAATAAGCAATCATTACACCTACTTCCACAGAAACGGGGGATACTCATCCAGGTCCCCACGTATATATCTTGCCAGTAGTAACGCTTGAGTGTATGGTACAAGACCCCAAGGTATTTTCTCATTTAAATACGGGTGCATAATCTTATCCTGTTTACGATCTTGCCACGCTTTTAATACTTTCTTTCGTGTATCATCATCCATAATTACGGCAAGATTTTCTTTGATATAAAATCCTTTATCGTTAACTACCTTCTTGTTGATGAGCGAAAGCACAAAACGATCGGCATACACTCCTCGGAGTTCTTCCATCATATCAAGTGCGAGAGAAGCTCTGCCAGGACGGTCGCGATGCAAAAAACCAACATATGCATCAAGTCCAACTGATTCGAGTGCAGACTTCATATCATTAGCCAGTAAAGTGTAAGCAAAGGACAATAACGCGTTTACTTTATCCAAGGGCGGTCGCCGACTCCGTCCGTAAAAGTAAAATGACTCCTTCTGTTGTAGAATCAGATCATCAAACACCGAATTATATTGCACAGCAGCAGAGCCTTCCAAACCACGCAATATATCCAATTGTTCCACTTCACGTAAGAGTTTCATCGTCTCACCAAGTGAATTGGCTACCTTTTTCAACCGTTCTACGTCTACACGTAATGCATAATCTCGTGTTGCACGTTCCAAAATCCATTTGTTGTTATACAACTTTCCTGTAATCATATTACGAGCAACCCGCGCACTGCGCTCCTCATTGTCAGATATGCGGTACTGTTCTTTACGAAGGACTACATTTCCTCGATCCTCACCAATGACACGTGCTAGGAATCGTCCCGTCCGTGTCATAAACGTCAAACTAACATTTCGTGACGCACAAGCCCCCATCAATGCTGGACTTACTCCAGCATAGCTAAAGGTGCATACAGCCTCCAAATTATGAAGCGGATAGCGAGCAAGAATTTCTTCCTCCTGCTTCACCACAATATTTTCGCCATCTAATGCAAGGTATGTATCGGGTAATGTCACAAATAAGGTGTTCAGCAGCTTTTTCATTCATTCAACCTGCTTTCGATGTAACTTGAAACAGAACGCTTATTCAAGATATCCGGTACACATATATTGTTCAAGGAACAACTCAGGCAATGTGGTCCGGCCTTGGCTTTGGGCGTATGGTTGCGTTCAAAGTAGTGTCTCATCTCATTAATACTGGCCCTAACACGCACCCGATCTGCTTCAGTAATGACCACTTCCACCCGGTGCTTGATCTCATCATAATAAAAATAGGCCTTGTGGATATCACATACAAGCATCTCTTCAAGACACATGACTTGTGCTACCAATTGGGAGTGATCGGAATCATTTCGTTTGGGTTTCCCCCGTTTGTATTCAACAGGAAAAGGAAGGTATAACCCTTCCTCCCCAGCAAGTGGAACACCATCTGGATCACGAATGAACTCAACTACATCACAGATACCTGTGATTCCGAGTTCTCTCGATTGTACAGGTAGTGCACGAACTACCAGTTTATCTCCTCGCTTCTCCCGAAGCGCTGGTTGATCTGCCTTTCGATGCAAATGGTCTCCCTCTATGGTACGCACATTGTCTTCCCACTGTTGTTCAATATGAATTAATGCCCACTGCCTTCTACAAAAATTAAAATGCTGAATACCTGATAGCAGCAGATAATCCTCTTCGTTATAGTCCTTCATATTCTTGGACTGCCAAGCCTTCCAGTGGCACCACCGTATAGTTATAATCGTCGTAAGACTTTGCTTCTGCTACGTCTGGCTTCAATTCAATGTGCAGAGAACGATGTACTTTCGCAGATGAATATTGCCCCATCTTGGAACTATGCTCCCACCAATACAGTTGGTGCACCTCCATACTACCGTCAGGACGGGCAGAGGACGTATCATTTTCAAATAACGTTCTCAGTGATTCACGAATTTTCTCTGCGTCTTCATATGTAAAGCCGGTCTTCTCAGCCAGTTGCGTGTTGATACTGCCATAGAATACATATACTCCAAAATCTACTCGATGCTTCATACCCATCGTATCCGATCCTTTTTTGTCCGGATCTTTAGCCGTTGTAACAGAGTTTACGCTCTTCGTAATTTGCATGCTGGAAATATCAATCCGATCTAAGCTTACAGCGGTATGGATGGATACCGGACCTCGAATACCCACAGATACACTTTCCCCTCCACCAAAAGCAAACACCTGTCCAAAGCTACGAACATCAATCCATGACTGACAAGCAGCCTCAGCATATAGATCTTTATTTGCCTTCTTGCCTTTGGCATGTTCCTGCACATTCTCATTGGCATCGACACGATCTTTAATGGAACGGTGACTATCATTACGTTTTTCATCGGATTGTACGAGAATAGACTCTCCCATATCCTGCAGACGGTTACGAATTTTACGCTTGATGCATACATCCGAGATTTCCCCTAAACCATCATAGTTCTGACGAGGGCGGTTTCCATTCAGTGGATCACCATTTGGATTGGCATTACGAACAGACAGCACAACAGCAAAATCGATTTTGTGATCAAGTGTACTCATTTAGTTATCCCCTTGTTCGTTCAATTGGTTTTCATCGTCTTTATCAAGTACAGCTGCAGCTTCCTTATCTTTCTTGCTTGTATATAAATCATTACGCTGACTGTAAAAACCTAGTAAGTATAATCCCGTAAGTGGCTTGTCCGTAAAATCTTCCAACTGTAGTTTGTCTCCAACTTCATCTAGCAACGAATTATAATATCTGGCACCCGTCCCCATACGCGCTTGGTAAGGTTGGAGATTAGATTGAATAATGCTCCAAGTTCTGCCTGGTCGTTGCGCAAAGGCGTTCATATAGCGAATGGCATTTGTTGCCCGTTTTTCCTCCTTACCCAGAGCACTTCTCTCTAATACATCTGCAATGGCAAGCATTCTGCCAAATACGTAGCTACGATCCGTTGTTTCTGTATTCAGACTCACTCCATACCCCTCCTTCTTATTAACAAGTGCGCAAGTAATACTCAGTGTTTTCTCCCACTCCCAATTGTCCATGCCTACAGGGTTGGATGCACGTTGGATAGAACTGCGAACAATATCCAGCGGAATGGGACGTTGATCAATGATACATGGAAGCATCCGCTCCATGAGTCCTTTAACTACTTTGTCACTAGCTCGTGGGCCATAGGCTGCAAAAGCAATGTCTTTGGTCGCGGGCGCCCCAATAAACAAGACGGGTTTGTCGTTTTTATTTTTACGATAACGATGTATCCAGTAACAACTCTCATGCCAAGCTGTTATCCGGTCCAGATACTCGTTCTGATCTAAACCCCGATAATACATAATCGACATTCGCCCTGGTGTGGCCGCATCCAGTGTCATCAAAGTCACTTCATGCTTAGAGTTATACTCCCCATCGTATCGATAGCCACCAATCGCCTTCCTGATTTGCAAGGCAAAATCCTTATGTGTTGTATCTCCACCAGCAAGTGCTTCATGATCATCTTCATCTTCCCATAAACTAAAAGAATCTTCTTGAGGTTCTGGCATATCCAGACTTGTACTACCCCACACCAGAAAAACTTTGCCGTCTATAGTGGTTCCTTGTCGATCAATGAGCCACTTCAATGCGTTATGGCCCTTCTGTGAAGCTTCGTAGCTGACTACCGCTGCGTCACGACTGGTACGAAAACGCCCCCGATACGTAAATCCACTGGAGTCATTGGCGGAGATCAACTTGGACTTGTCCCCTGAGTGACGTATGCGAGAAGCATGTTTATCAGCAACTGGCAGATAATTACCTGTCACGAAACAGATATCCTTGTCCTGCAAACTCATCTCGTAGAACTGGATAAATGATTGTTGTACCGAAGCATCCCGCCATAGTCTGGATTCGGGCTCTCCTGGAATATTTACAGCAAATCGGACAAATGCACCACTCTGATCCGCAGCAATAACATTGAAAATTTTCGGTTTCTCGCCTTCCTGTTCACCAGATCCTGCCGTCCACTTCTCCAATAGCTTTCCTTGGTGATCTGCATGAAGTATCCCTCTATCGACCAGATCAGCGATGAGCGTGCCTTTGCTGACATAATTAAGTACGCTCTGTACTTTAGGATGACTAAATGGAGATTCGCACCAAGCCTTCAATTGAATCAAATAATCCTGATACGGTGTTCCCTTGGCTTCTCCGCAGAACTGAGTGTAATCTCCTGCAACATAGGCTAACTTGTCAAAAAGCGGATACGGTACAGGCGCACTCGTTCGACTTGCGGAAGCTTCGGTGCAAGGGATAATCGTGCTGCCATCATTCTTTTCTACTACTTTGGCATTTACGATATCTCCTTTTTCATTCAGATGCACTTCAATATGCGCTGTCTGGGTTGTGTGCGAGATTGGAATCAAGGCGTATTCCTTGCCGCTTTTCTTCATTTCAAATTGCCCTACGACATCGGCATGATCATCATACGTTTTGCTCAAATTGGCCAGCCAGCTCATTCACTCACCTCATTTCCGAACCATTCTGAGTGAAGATCATCTACAGATTGCATATTCCCTGCATCGAAAATTTTAGCTGTACCTTCTCCAGCTTTGCGTACCAATGTACATTCATCCGGACGGATAAACCGAATGACACCATGCTGCATTTTCGCTTTCCACAGACGAACTTCTCTCTCATTGCTTCCTGTTTCATCCGGGTAACTGATTCCATGTAGCATTGTGCCAAAATCAAGCTCACCTATACGATCATAGAAGCTCTCTCCTTTACCGAACTGGCAAGGTTCGACGTAGCCCTGACATTCACGAGTTCCCAGGAAAATGTCTCTTCGTCCTCCGACCTGGACAGCTCGTTTTGCGATATTGTGGTGTTTGTGTTCGTTCTGGTCATGTACCAGATCTTCACGATGAGGATTAAATTCAAAATGAGCCTTCACCTGATATCGAACATCTCTTAAATAGGTGTAATAGGCCAGTGTATTGCCCCCGCTGTATTCAATCGGACGCATGCCCTTCGATTCCGTTTGAATTGGATTCATGATACGGACTTCGTCTATAATCCAGATCAGCGTTGGCTTCCAGTAAATGGATTCAACGATCCCTTTGAGGGCTTGATATGTAGGAATCTGATAAGAAAATTTTTCTCCTCCAAGTTTCGTGAGCGGATCGGTAAATAGCGCATATTTACCAGATACCTCAAATTCGATTTGGTTTCTCAACGTTTCAGCTCCTTTCTATGGGCTATGGGAGGGAGAAACATGTGTCATGAAACTCCCCACTCTACGTTAGCGTGACCATTTCATATCATCATCGTTTCCCAAGCGCCCTCCCCTTTGGATTCCACACCAAAGTCTTCAGAGTATGCTGGTTCCCGTAGAGCAAGGACGTGACCATGTAACAATGGATACAAGTCCCCACTTTTTTCTAATGTCCTGAGTTCGTGATCATAGATGTTCACCGTATACTGTTGGGCTTTTCGCAACAGATCCCCCAATTCACTCGGCTCCAACTCACCATTCAGGTCAATAATCAGTTCCCTGCCTTCTTCTCCGTAAGGAACAAGTACAGCAGTGGCATTCGTCGATATTGCTTCAAAATATTTCTCTGCTGTAGCGATAGCATAATGATTAACAACCTCAGGTTTTGTAGCATGTTTCTTTTGGTATGCATCCACGTAATAGCGGTTCCGGTCCATCAGATCAAACAAGTTCTGTTCGAGCTTAGGAATGGGGTAATGCATTTTATCTTGAATATCGTGAAAGTAATATTTAAAATAACGAGCGATTGCTTCTGAAGATAATAAATCATTCCCTAGTGACTCCGGATCTTCCTTGAAATCATGAAGCACTCGCTCCGTTTTCTCAGCACCAATTTTAATCTCAGGTAGGTGAGTCAACACTTCATCCGAGGATCGGATAATATACACATTGCGAATCTCATCTTTGCCGTGCCGATTACATCGACCAGCCGCCTGGGCAATCGAATCCAAACCAGCCAAAGATCGAATCACACATTCGAAGCTGATATTCACGCCTGCCTCAATAAGCTGTGTGCTCACGCAAATGATTCGTTCTCCCTTTGCCAATCGTTGAACTACGCCATTCTCTCCAGAAAGGACCTCTTTGCGATGTGCAGCACACATATTGGTACTTAGATGAACAACCTGAACGCCGCTGTCTTGCAGCCACTCCACTTCATTCAACTGTTCAAACAGTTTACGAACCGCCATTTTCGTGTTCAAAATAACCAGGACGCTGTTTACTTCTCTCATTTGATCCTGTACAAAAGAAGATAATTCTTCTGCATCCCAGCCTGAGGCTGTATCCTGTGTTAGATCATGTAACTCAACTCGTTTGAAACTTCGTCCAACGTCGTCTAAATTCTGTATAATTTCAGGCTGCTCCGAGAAATGAAGTTTGTGCTTCACGAAATCAAGTGCGGGTTGCGTAGCTGTACAGAGCAGTAAACTGGAGCGTCCAATCACATGTAGGAAATTCAGTGCAGCGTTGAAGAGCGAGATACATCGAACAGGAACAGACTGCACTTCATCAAATACGATGACTGCATTGGAAAGCTGATGTAATCTTCGTACGTTTCGGGTTCCTTTCGCATAGAAAGTATTTAGAAACTGGACCATCGTCGTAAAAATAATTGGGCGATCCCAGTGATCACGGGCAAGTTTAAGATTCTGTTTGCGCGCATCATAAGTTTCCCCTTCGTCTCCCTCTTTCCGTTCATCATCCATGTCATCCACAACGTTAGAGTGATGCTCCAGAATCATGTCATCGTTCTTCAAAATACTGCGGATCTCAGCCGCATTTTGTTCAATGATGGTGGTGTACGGAACGATATATATAATCCGTTGCTTGTTATGTTCAATGGCATGTTTTAGGGCGTAACGCATACTGGCAAGTGTTTTCCCCCCTCCCGTTGGTATAGAAAGGGTGTATACGCCGGAAGGACGAAGTGCGAATTCTTCGCATTGGCTGGACATTTCCCGCCGTAATCGATTAATGGGTGTGTTTGCTTTACTTCCTTGCTCAAGGCCGGTTAGGTGTTGAGACAGTAGCTCATAGCTTGTTTCAAAGAAAGACTTGTAATCTAATTCTTCTGTGAAGGGTTCATTTTCTTCAAATTGTCTTGTATTCGTTCGATCTGCATCGATCAGGCAACTAAAGATATATTTAATGAGTAGTGACCCGGCAATACGTGGAAGTTTATGCTTATTGATAATTTGTATGTATTGTTGAAGCTCTGTGGTGGCTAATTCGAATAACTTGTCCAAACGTTCAGGAGGATTATGCTTAAAAAACTCTTCTTTCGCTTGCTCGTATTGTTCTAATTCCTTGGAAACAACACGCTCCAGGTATGGTGAAGTTTTATCAGGCGAGATGTAATCTCTCAGACCCTGATGATGTGAGATAATACAGTTGGCAATCCACTCTGCAGTATACTTGTCCTGAGCCGTTGCACCACTGACATGGTAACGATGATGCAGCAGCTTGCCACCAGCAGTCGAGTGATCTACGGAACCTTTACGGGGAGGAGCATCGGGATGAGCTACTGCTTCCTGAATGTAATTTCGAAAAGCATCCGTATTCTTCCCCATATCATGTAAAAGGCCAGCAATCCCCGCCAAATATCTGACACCAATCTTCTCTCCAGCCTGCTCCGCTCCTTGTTGAACCTCCACCAAATGATCTTGAACGGTCTGTATTTCGCCATCCTTTTGTCGGATATGAGCAATATAGGTCATTAGTCCACTTCTTCCTTTCAGAAAAAAGATTCAAATCCGGTACCTAAACTCATTAATTAGGACAAAATACTTATATTAACATTTCGACTCCATACGACAAACTCCTTTTTATTTCCAAAAATAATCTTAGTTTCTATCTCGATTACGCAGTATTAAACTTCTTAATTTCATTGACTCAGATTCAGATACAGCGTATAATATTGATTAGATAAAGTTAATTGACTCGCACATTGGTTCGACCTAATTAACTTTCTAAAAGGGAAAATTCATGTTAACTCGTACATTGGTCCGACATAATATGAATCTCCCCTTTTTGTATTGTGCATAATGAAGTCCAACATTGGGTATACTATATATGTGGCCGCACATTGGTTCGACCACTTTAAGGGAGCGTGCATTGGTACGCTCCCTTAATTGTAATCACCTATACTCCCATACTGTTGGGGATAAAGGAGCTATCTTTTTTTGATATAGGTTTATTAATTCTTTATTATTTGCTTTACGAGGTGCATACCCATATTCAAATCGAAAAAAGATAGTTGTAAGAAATACAATGATGTCAGCTAACTGTACTAACTGGCAATGGTGTGAGTTCTGAAGGAAAGAGCTATAATATATACGATCACTGGTAGTCTCCTGTCGGATAACTTGAATTAAAAGCTCTCTCTCTTCATCGCGCCCATTGTCAGGAATAACAATTCCTGTTTCATTCCTTTGAATGAGTTCTTTCTCTATTAATTGAATTAAATTACTCATTCCAAGCTGGTGCATGTTAGTATGACCTGTATCACCTGTATTTTGTTTATATGTATTTTTATTAATTACAGAGGCAAGCACTTTACCCCCATGTTTATCAATAAGCTCTAACATTTCTTCAGCAAGCTTAAACCTATCAATGATCGGAATTTTAGAATACAAATCGTCCCCATCAAAGAAAGACTTACTGTGAATTTCATAGTTTTGAAAGAATGGTAACGTATTAACTTGTTTAATTGTCAACCCTTTTATCTCACCTTTGATTTGCAAAGCTGCTTTAAAGGAAAGTGCTTCAAAATCCCGTTCAAGCTCTATAACACTAGCGTTAGGAACTAAAATCCCACCATAACAAACTACAGGTTGTTTTTGCATATCTTTAAATCCATTATTTCCAGACTCATCTAAATAAAATCCATTTATCAAATATACCCCTCCTTAATTTCTTCCTTTAACTTTGTATTGACTATGGTATCTTTCACTTAATATTATGTATTACACTTTTAACAATGATTGATCGCGCACCCCCAAGAGGATGCGCTTTGTTTTAAAACTCTCTTATGCCAATTTAGCATTTTCAATCCACACACTTTATACCAAGTGTGACAATTACTTATACCAATGTAGCAGAAGATTTATATAAAATCAAATCTACCTCGCAAATAACTGACCATTTGCTTATTTCTCGATCACGGTTCGACTCAACCCTGTGTCGAAGACTAAGTGCTCGTTTAACTCGTGATTCCGCCTCCGTTCGTCCATATAAATCTTTTTGAAGATTTCTTTGTCTGCTTGGAGCAGGGGAATTTGCACTTCGAGTATCGCCTTCTTCTCTTTCAAGGGTATTTCTCGCTTTGAATGTCTGACTAATGCTTGATGTAACCTGTTCTTCACAGTTTAGCAGCTTCTTTGAAATAGAAAGTCCTACCTACTTATTCATGCTTAGCATAAGAAAGGTAAGACTTTTTAGGGATTACATTTGCATTCCATACGGAGTACGATCAGACACACGTATCTGTTGTAACAACGTTACTGCAAAGATTTCATTTCATGCACTCAAGTAGAGTGCGACTTTGCAAAGTATGTTATCTCTCCTTTGGTGGGCCATTTCAATCCTCTCACTCCATACGGAGTGAGACCCTTCGAATGTCATCCTAAATTTGTTCTTCAAGAATTTCAATCCACGCACTCCATACGGAGTGCGACTCTATTGTACCTGTACCTCTTGTAATCGAGTAATATTTCAATCCACGCACTCCATACGGAGTGCGACCAAAAGACATGCTTGAACTGGGGCCAGAGTGGGTTATTTCAATCCACGCACTCCATACGGAGTGCGACGCGTAGCACAAGCGGGCACGAAGTGTCCGTAAGGCATTTCAATCCACGCACTCCATACGGAGTGCGACCCTACTTCATCTCCCACTTGAAATACATGAGCGATTTCAATCCACGCACTCCATACGGAGTGCGACCGGTTGATCAGTTATACACTAAGGCACATAGAGAGATTTCAATCCACGCACTCCATACGGAGTGCGACTGTTCTCTGCGATAAGGGCGTCGGCCGTAGTTCGATTTCAATCCACGCACTCCATACGGAGTGCGACGAAAATGTATTTAACTAAGATGGGCGATGTAGATAATTTCAATCCACGCACTCCATACGGAGTGCGACCTGGAACCGGTATATAAGGTTAAAGCTCAGGTTGAAATTTCAATCCACGCACTCCATACGGAGTGCGACGCACGTCAGACGGTACGATCTGTGTCCGAACAAATATTTCAATCCACGCACTCCATACGGAGTGCGACGACTTGCTGAACGATTTAGAGAGGGAAACTTTACGATTTCAATCCACGCACTCCATACGGAGTGCGACATGGTTCCATTCAGATTCAGGTTCCGCAAGGTATATTTCAATCCACGCACTCCATACGGAGTGCGACCGGGTATTATGGGAACGGGCAGCACAGCCTCAGGATTTCAATCCACGCACTCCATACGGAGTGCGACTTTCACTATCCATTGCCGCCCCAAGTTTCTCAGCAATTTCAATCCACGCACTCCATACGGAGTGCGACAGCGAAAAAACACGTATCTCAACAACCTGAGCCATTAACAACACGTTTTTCCACTATTATTCTATGGCTTTCCATATCATTATTCAATCAAAATATGCCTACGTGTTGCCTTAAGGTAACAATTTTGCCCATTTCGACAAATTCTGAGGTGCGAATCCCCCAGGGTTTTCATGTGAGCATCCTATTCGCACCTGTTACATACGTTTATGACAAAGATCACATCCACCTCCCCTGTCCAAGTGCTACAGTTATCAACGACCAACTGACCATAATAGTAAAACGGTCAATCGAAAGTTTACCTTACCTTTTATGCTTTCTAACCTACAAGGAGGTGTTTGCGCCATGAAAACGATAGATCGAAGGCAACAGGTGATGGATTCTGCCGAGAAATCCTTTGCTCTATTTGGCTACAAAGCTACAACGATGGAGCAGGTTGCGAGACTTGCCAATGTGGGCAAGGGAACGATCTATACTTTTTTCGAAAATAAAGAAGAACTGTTCAGCGAGATTCTGCGCTCGATCATTGCGGATATGAGACAGATTACAGAGCAGACAGTGAAGGAAGAGAACTCCTTTCTGGATAACGTGCATATGAGTATGGATTCTTTGCTGGAGTACCGGGAGGAACATGAGCTGTTGATCAAGCTCTTTCAGGAGGTCAACGAGTTCGGTACGCCGCAAGCCAAGGAAGGTCTGCAGAAAGTGGAGACAGCCATTCTCGAATATCTGGAGCGTCAGGTCAGCCGTGCCATGGAGTTGGAGCAGATTCGCAGGGATGATTCCAAGCTGGTTTCTTTTGTCCTGCTGAAGCTGTATGTCACCTTAACCTCGGATTGGAACAAAGCGCATCCTACGCTGCACAAGGATCAGATTAAGGATTTTGTGGGCCTCTTTCTCAAGAATGGCTTATCCACCACATAGAAGAAAGGCATGCCACTAGATTCAACACATAATAGAGATAGAACAAACGGATTAGCGTAAGGATAGGGAGAGAACATGATGAAATCATTCCACGTATTTGGGCAGGATCTGAAGTCCGCCTTCAAGAAACCAAAAGTATTTATTCCGATTCTCGTTGTACTGTTCATTCCGGTGCTGTATAGTGGCCTGTTCCTGAACGCATTCTGGGACCCCTATGGCAAAATGAATGAGTTACCTGTAGCCGTGGTCAACACGGATCAGGGCGCAGTCTACAATGACAAATCACTGGAGGTCGGTCAGAATCTCGTCGATGAATTGAAAAAAAGTGATGATTTCAACTGGCAATTCGTGACTCGTGAACAAGCAGAACAAGGTATGCAAGACAACACGTATTATATGACAATTGTGATTCCGGAGGACTTTTCCACCAAAGCAACAACCCTGATGGATGAGCACCCCGAGCCGGCCGACCTGATCTACGAACCCAATGAAGGATACAACTTCCTCGCGGGTCAGATTGGCGGCACGGCGGTCAAACAAATTCGCTCCAAAGTCGCTGCCAAAGTCACAGAATCGTATACCGAAACGTTATTGGATCAGGTTGAAAAAATCTCTGTTGGTTTGGCGGATGCCGGGGATGGCGCAGGTCAGATTCATGATGGTGCGATCACGCTGGATGAGGGTGCTGCTACATTAAAAGAGAACCTGTCCAAACTGGCAGCAGGCACCGACAAGCTCGAAACGGGCGTAGTTACATTAAAACAAGGTACGTCCACTCTCGCCCAAGGCACAGATGATCTTCATACTGGCGCCAGTGCCCTGTCCGATGGATTGTCCCAATTGGCGGCAGCAGGCACGAAGCTGGGTGATGGAGCAACCCAGGCTGAAACAGGCGGCAAACAGCTACAGGCTGGCCTTCAATCTGCTCAGGAAGGCGCAGCCAAGCTGGATGCAGGACTGGCGGCTTCCGAGGAAGGCAGTGCAAAGCTGACTACTGGGCTGCAAAGTTCTGTTGAGGGCAGTGGCAAAGTTAGCGAGGGTGCTAAGGCCGTTGCACAAGGTCTTGCTCAATTGGCCGAAGCGAGTCCCGAGCTTGCCGCAAGTCCAGCTGTGCAGCAGCTCCTGGTAGCAAGTCAGGCAGTTGCCGCTGGCAGCGAACAAGTGTATCAGGGCGGGCAGCAATTGGTCGCAGGCAGTCAAAACCTGTATGCTGCACAGCAACAACTGCATCAAGGCAGCAGCCAGTTGGTACAGGGTCAACAACAACTGGTACAAGGAGCTACGCAATTATCCGCAGGACAAGAAAAGCTTGCGACTGGTCTAAAACAATTCAATTCCAAATTATCTGAGGCAGCCGCTGGAGGAGCCAAACTTGCGGATGGTTCAGGTCAATTGAATGCTGGTGCAGGCAAGTTGGTTGCGGGTGTAAGCCAACTTACAGACGGAATCTCAACCCTTGCAGATAGCTCACATAAGCTGGATGACGGTGCTGGTCAGTTAAAAGAAGGCACGCTGAAGCTAACAGACGGCTCTGGCGAACTTGCCACCAAGCTGAATGAAGCGGCTGAGCAGACGGGTAGTGTGAAAAAAACGGATGAACTGGTAACCATGTATGCAGAGCCTGTTCAGGTCGATGAACATAAATATAATGAGGTACCTAACTACGGTACAGGATTCTCGCCATACTTCCTGTCACTCGGGCTGTTTGTCGGCGCATTGATTGCCACACTGGTTGTACCCACACGTGGCAGCACAGTTAGCGAAGCAAGTGGCTGGAATCGTTTTGTGAGTAAAACGCTGGCTTTCACGCTGATGAGTGCTGTACAGTCCCTGCTTGCTTCATGGCTGGTCTTGTATGGCTTGGGTCTGAATGTTCAGAGCGTTCCATTATTCCTCTTGTTCAGCTTTGTTACCAGTCTAAGCTTCATGTACATTATTCAGGCGCTGGTGACTTGGCTGGAGAATCCGGGACGATTCCTTGCGATTCTGATGCTGATCTTCCAGCTTACTACCAGCGCGGGCACCTTCCCGCTCGAACTGATTCCGAATTGGCTGAAAGTATTCAACCCATGGCTGCCTATGACCTATTCAGTAACGGGATATAAAGCAGTCATCTCAAGCGGACAGTTCGGTGTAGCTTGGGATCAGATCGGCATTCTATGCATTTTCGCTGTGATCGGTCTCGGAGGAACCTTAACGTATTTCCTGATACATCGCACCACAGAGAACGATAACGTAAGCAGTGAAGTCGCACTTCACCTGTAAATTCGTAATATAAAAAGCAAAGGCGTGTATCTAAGCCCCCCTCTTATGGACAACAGAGGTGTTGGCTAAGGTACGCCTTTGCTTTTTTAATTTGAGATACAATCTAAGTTTGCTAACTTTATATTCTTAGTATGTAGAGTAAGAATCAGCGCCAACAAAAATCATGGTAACAAATAGAAAGAGCACAATAAGGACTGTATAAATTGCTGTGCCTATGATTCCACATACCAAACCAGCAATGGCTAATCCTTTTCCTTGCTCCATACGACTTCTGATTTCTTTGAAAGCTAAAGATGCAAATATGATAGCGACGATTCCGATTAAGAATCCCAAGTAAGGAATGGTAAGGGACAGAATCCCCAAAACTAGTGATACAATCGACTTGCTATTGGTCTTGGCTGGTGCTACATAAGGTGGTGGTGGAAGTGTGTCGTTATAATAACGATCCACATCATTCTCGCGATATCCCAAGGTAAATCCTCCCTATTTATTATAGTATGTTCATTATAATCGATTAATAGGAATAGAGGACTCCATATTTTGTAAATAGTCCATTTATATTAAATATATCACTTTATCGACAGCCAAGGGCTAGATGCATTTGCAGAGAGGCATAACCTAAAAGAATCTTACCTATAATTCCCCCTCACTTCACCGATTCTAAATGACCAAACCAATATTTCAACGTGGAGTAGGATTTCAATCCACGCACTCCATACGGAGTGCGACACCAACAACAACTCAGTCAGTCAGACAGTTACAAATTTCAATCCACGCACTCCATACGGAGTGCGACTTAGCCTTGGAGAAGTGTTTGCAATCAGGGCTATTTCAATCCACGCACTCCATACGGAGTGCGACCAACGGTATCCAGGTACCTCGTTGGGCTGAAAACATTTCAATCCACGCACTCCATACGGAGTGCGACCAAACAACACCGCTGACGTGCGTATCGGTGGGGTATTTCAATCCACGCACTCCATACGGAGTGCGACCCAACAAGCAGTATGTATTATGGTAGTGGCTCTAAAATTTCAATCCACGCACTCCATACGGAGTGCGACCCTTGGTTGGTCCTTATCCGTTGACTTGCTTCTCCAATTTCAATCCACGCACTCCATACGGAGTGCGACCCTAAAATATTCGGCGGTCGGATGTGGATACAATATATTTCAATCCACGCACTCCATACGGAGTGCGACCCAGCGAAAAAAAAACGTAATAGCAGCATATGTATATATACTTATTACGTGTTTTCGTTTATCGAGCTAATTATTATATTCATTTTAATATACAACATCCAGAATATTCAAGTATTTATTGCCAAAAGGGAACAAAAATGACCCTTTCGACAAATTCTGAGGTGCGAATCCCCCAGGGATTTCATGTGAGCTTGGCATTCGCACCTGTCTGCATCTACGTTCAGTATTCTACCTCTCCACTTCCACCCGCTGTAAAAATGTCCGGGTACGTGCAAGCTTTGGATTGCCGAAGATTTGTTCTGGCGGTCCCGCCTCTGCGATTTCCCCGTTATCCATGAAGAATACGCGATCCGCAACGTCACGGGCGAAGCCCATCTCATGCGTGACAATCATCATCGTCATGTTTTCCTGTGCCAGCTGTTTGATTACGCGTAACACTTCCCCGGTCAGCTCCGGATCTAGTGCCGACGTAGGTTCATCGAACAGGAGAATGTCCGGCTGCATCATCAGTGCCCGAGCAATGGCAACACGCTGTTTCTGTCCTCCGGAAAGATTCGCCGGATAGGTATCGGCCTTGTCCGACAGCCCTACTTTGCTGAGTAGTTCCAGACTACGATATCGAATGACATTTGAGCTTTCTTTTTTCAAAGTCTTCGGTGCGAGTTCCAGATTGTCCTGAACGGTAAGATGCGGGAACAAGTTGAAATGCTGGAACACCATACCCATACGATCCGTCATCTTGCGAATATCTGCGGCACCCGCGTAACGACCATTATCGACCAACGTCTGATCCTGAATGCGAATCGTTCCGCCCGAAATATCCTCCAGATGAATCAGGCTGCGCAGCATCGTACTTTTCCCCGAACCAGAAGGCCCGATGACGGCAATTACTTCTCCTGGTTCCACCTTAAAGGATACCTGTTTCAGCACATCAAGTGTACCGAATGATTTTCTCAACTGATTTACTTCTATTATATGTGTCATATGCAGACAGTCCTTTGATTGATCAGATTTAATTTATTCAAATGAAAACCGCTTCTCGAGTGCCTTAAACAGCACCGTGAGTACAAGTGTCATGAGCAGATACATAACCGCTGCCACGAAGAAAGGGATCAGCTGCAAGTCGCGATTCACTGCCGCTTGGGCATAATACAACAGCTCAGGTACAGCCACGGCATAGAGTAGTGCTGTATCCTTGATGAGCGTAATGGACTCATTGGCCGTTGCGGGCAATACTACACGAATCATCTGAGGAATAATGACTTTAGTCATCGTTTGCCACTTTGTTAACCCAAGTACCTTCGCTGCCTCATGTTGCCCTTTATCAATGGAAAGCAGTCCGCCCCTGAAGATTTCAGCGAAGTACGCCGCATAGTTTAGGATGAACGCAATCCCCGCTGCAACAAAACGATCAAACACCAAATATTCTCCAATCACCGGAAGCAACGGTAAACCGAAGCAGAAAAATAGAATTTGCAGCAGCAGCGGTGTTCCTCGCATCACATATACATACGTATGGGCAATCCACGCCAGCAGTTTAATCTGGCTTCTCATCGCAAGCGTGACCGCAAATCCAAGCGGTACAGAGAGCACAATGGCGAGTAAGAACATGAAAATGGTGGTCTGCGCACCCTCTAGCATAGGTTTTAAAATGGTCGATAGATAATCCCAACTCATTGTTTTGTCTCCTCTAATCTGTTAACCCCGCATTCCTCTGGGGCATGAATCGCTCCAGCATGGAATACGGGGTCCGTTTTGTTTCTAACTATATATCAGGTGTATAACCTGTCTATTTCAAAACCTTATCTTCACCCAACCATTGGGTGGAGATTTTAGCTGCTGTTCCATCTGCATTCAGCTCATCTAGCGCTTTTTGCAGCTGATTCAGAAGCTCTTCATTGCCTTTTTTGATACCAATGCCATATTGTTCCGGTGCAAGAGATTCATCCAGCAATTTGAATGTTCCCTCTTCTTTGGACATGTAATATCTCGCCACCACTTCATCAATGATGACTGCGTCCAGACGTTTCGTTTTCAAGTCCGTCAGTGCAAGCACGTTATCCTTGAATTCGGAAGCTTTCACTTTATCCTTCAGGGGACTTGCTGCCAGTGCATCTGCCGCGGAGGACAGCGCCTGCAATCCCACATTTTTGCCATCGAGTTCATCCAGCTTCGTAATAGGTGAGTCTGCCAAGGTAATAGCTACTTGACTGTTTTCCAGATACGGCTTCGTGAAGAGCACTTTCTCTTTGCGCTCATCTGTAATGGTGTACCCGTTCCAGATCATGTCGATCCGGCCACTGTTCAGCTCTGACTCTTTGGAAGACCAGTCGATTGGCTGGAATGTGACTTCTTTACCCATTTTCTCCGCTGCAGCTCTTGCGTAATCAATATCAAAACCAACAATTTCATTTTGCTCGTCCCGGAAACCCATTGGAGCAAACTTATCGTCAATTCCTACAACAATCGTGTTATCGTCTTTGCTTGCGGAACTGGAACAACCAGCCACAATCAATACACATATACTAATGAATAATAGTAGAATCGCTTTTTTTCTCATCTCTCGAACCCCTCCATGTCTATAACCAAAACCCAAACGCTTTAGTTCGTTACCACGTTATCAGAGATTTATAATAACATAGCATGGGAGAAGAGTCGAGTCTCTTGCCTATTTCCTTCTATTTCGTGCAGCTTAATTGTCAACAATCTGTGAAAAAGCCTCTTTCACTTGTGCCGATTCCACCAGCTTCTCGCGTACAGTCGAATTCCATAGCTCCAGGTTCTGAAGCTCCTTTAATTCTGTACCTGTCCATTGTTGGGCAGATTCACGTTGCAAGGTCTGGCTGGTATTCTGAAACTGGTAGACGACCTGCTCCAGATTATCGATCATAACAAAGTTCGCAACCGCATTATATACGAGTATCCGTTCAAGTTCCTCTGCGTTCATCTCACGCGTATCCAAGCTATAATTCACTTGAGCCGTGAAAGTCTCCGGGTACAGTTGGTAACCATTCAATCTTTCACGTAAAGGTAAAGCCTGATTCAGATGACTCAGGTTTGAATTATCACCCATGTAGGGACTGCGATTTTTGGCTAAAGCGGCAAAATCATGTGTCAGCGGATTCTGCTGCTCTTCCTCGTACCGAGCCTGCTTCGCCTCGATCTTCGGATTAACGAAGCCTTCAACAATCACTAAGCCAATGCTGCCCAACACAACAAGTGTTATAATCCATATGTTTCTAATTCTCATAACACATCACTCACTTCATACTTACTAACGATCCGATACGCCCGATGCACAACCAAAGGAATAATAATACTCAGTAACGGGATGGCAAAGGCAATGACGATCACAGCAAACTGGTAGGGTCCATCCACCTGAATAGGGCGATTAAACCAGATATTACTTCCGAATCGCAACGCCGCCTGCGTTCCCCACAACACGAGTATAAACGCCGCCCACAACCACCATATTCTGCGATTCCACTGCATTAAGGTAGGGAATCGAATAACCGTGGTTTTCACCGAACATACTGGATCGTTCCCCCTGTTAATCAACATATACACTACATACGTCCCACCAACAATAAGACTCACGATCATAAGCAGGTTGTTTATGGCGGAGCCCTGCATAAGCACTCTCATTGGAATAGTAATGATCCAAGCTATAAGGCTATAAATCAAGGTAGACTGTAACAATGATGTCCAGTAAGGTACCCGTTGCACCTTTCGATGGTCGCTCATCACCTGATCCATACCAGCGATATGCTGAATGGCTGTGTGGAACGCTTTCTCTTCGCTCATCCCCTGCGATATATAATCGTCAATCCGTGCAGCCAGATTGCTGTGAATCTCTTCTTTTAATTCCCGATTGTCCAATGTATCTTGTGCATGAGCGAACAAACGATTGATATGACGAGTGATGCGAACTTCCAATCTCATAGGTTTTCCTCTCCTTTTTCCTCGAATACAATCATGCAATCAATCAGCGTCTTGGCTGCCTGCCAAGCTAGAACCTGTTCTCTATATGCTTCAAGACCTTGCACTGTTATTCGGTAATATTTGCGTCGTCCTCCCTGTGTTTCTTCCCCCCAGTAGGATTCCACATATCCACCCTTCTCCAGCCTCTTCAAACTGGAATAAAGCGTAGGTTCCTTCAGTTCAAATTGCTCTCCGCTCTTGCGATAGATTTCCTTAATAATGCTGTAGCCATAGTTATCCGCGGGTATTAGTACACTCAGAATGATCGGGTCAATATTGCCCCGAATCAGATCACTGTTAATCACTTGCACATCCATCTGCGAGTTTCACCGACTTTCTTCAATCCTGCGTATACTATAAGACATATTACTATGTCTGTAAAGGTAATATGTATCACATGGTAAATATGCATCGCAAGAGTAACACTAGCAACATTCCTCTCTTGCTTTTCGTTTGGAAGATATTAGGGAGGTGCATAAAATAAAATTTTTCAATACGATAAGAACATTGACCACATTGGTATTTCTTTCAATTATGCTGGTATTATCTGGCTGTAATCCGACTCCAAGTAATGTTACAAACAAAACTGCCTTAGCCTCACCAACGAATTCAAAGGAAGACAAGATGGAATTAAAACAAAATCAGGAACTGCCTACACCAGTGATACAGACTGAAAGTGGTACTCCTATTCCTGCTTTACAGGGCAGTTATTGCTGGGAAAGCATGTGTGCGGACTATGCAGGTGATATGGATCTGTTGGAAGGTCAAGTACCTGTCTCCGTGTTGGTAGGCGAGAATATATCTATTCATCTGGGTACAAATGTATCACCTGACGAGTTAACTCTTGTCGAATATGTAAATGGAGTTGCACGTCCCATCTCTTTGCGAGAAGGTTCATTCCAGTTAGCGCAGGAAAAAGGTACTCATTATTATGGAGCCTTTGCCCGCTGGACTTCCTCTCAAAATTCGCAGGTTTCCTTGGGTGATACCTCTTTTGCCTTTGTTATCCGTGGTGTCGAAAAAAAATAGAAATAAACAGGGCCCCTCCAATTTTGGAGAGGCCCTTACGCATTTTTATCTATTGCTGCACTTTCTCGCGATCTTTCCCTTTATCGGATTCTCCCGCATTTTTGTTGGCAGAATCGCGATCCTGCTGCATCTCTTCAACGGTTTTCACCTTGAGACGCGCGGCGCCCTCATATTCCTTCGTCGGAATAAGATTGCCAGCAGCAAGTCTCGCTTCTGCGGCAGTAATCGCATCTCCGTACTGCGGCAGCCACTGGGCCTGGGCAACTAGCATCTCGTCGACCATTTGCCAGATTTCTTTTGGATTACATACGGCACCCACGAGCGGGTCCATCATGAACGCCTGACGAAGTAACTTATCGTCTCCGTTCACTGCTGCTTCAACCGCGAGGCGTTGCACGGAAATACTCACATTACATACCGCGGCTGGTCCGAGTGGCAGATCGCCTACATGTGGCATGGAGATGCCGTTGCGATCCACATACCCCGGCGCTTCAATAATCGCATCATCCGGCAGGTTGGAGATTACCCCATTATTAACGGTATTGAAATGTCCGCGATAGACACGTCCCGTCTCCAGCCCTTCAATAATATACGAACCGTGCTCCTCGCCCCGTTTTTCTGGAATGAATTGCATCGGTTCATCCTTCATCCAGTTTGGAAAATCGGTCTCAAACCAGTTGCGCCCCTCGGTACACACACGCAAATATCCACCCGTCTCTCCGTTGATCCAGTTGCCCAAGTCGATCCAGTCGTTGATCTCTTCCGGACGTTTACGGTACCACGGCACATATTCACTCAGATGACCATTCGATTCCGTGCTGTAGTAACCGAAGCGGCGCAGCATATCAATCCGCACTTTCTCGGTGCGGCTGTACTCCGGATGTTTCTCGAAGGCTTCGAGCAGATCACCTGTAAGGTCTTTGCCCTCATGAGAAGCCTGAATGTACCAGGTCTGATGGTTGATGCCGGCACAGATAATATCCACTTCACTCTTTTTCAATCCAAAAGCTTCCGCAATCTGATGATGACCATGCTGTACACCATGACACAGTCCGATCGTCCGCACACCGCCGTACTTGTTGCAAGCCCATGTGAGCATCGCCATCGGATTGGAATAGTTCAAGAGCAGCACGTCAGGTGCGCTTTGTTCACGAATATCTTTGCAGATGTCCAGCATCTCGGCGATTCCCCGTTGTCCATACATAATGCCACCTGCACACAGCGTATCGCCAACACATTGATCTACCCCATATTTCAGTGGAATATCCACATCGGTTGCAAATGCTTCCAGTCCCCCGACACGAATCGTACATAGTACATACTTCGCATCTTTCAATGCTTCTTTACGATCCGTTGTCGGCTGAATCTGAATATTCAATCCATTCTCACGGATATCCCGCTGACACAGCTCAGTCACCATGTCCAGATTGTGCTGGCTAATATCGCAGAACGCAATTTCAATGTTGTTAAACTCCGGTACCGTGAGCAAATCCCTTAACAATCCCCGTGTAAATCCGATACTTCCTGCCCCGATAAACGCCACTTTAAACGACATGCCTATGTCCTCCCCTAATCCGAATCTTTCGCTTCGGTTAATGACTCTCTTCATGAAATCATTGTACCAACGGCAAAAGGGGAAGCGTTATCAAAATCATGACCTGTTCAAGATCTTGTTGTCAAAAATCCTAACTTTTACGCACCAGATTCACTAATCAGTTGTATTCCAAAATAACTGCAATCGGCTCATTCATCGGACGGGTACTGGCTGACATGTCGTTCCATAGAGGAGCGAAATTCAACCGGCGTACGACCTGTATATTTTTTGAACAACATATGAAAATACTGACGACTGCCTACTCCAACATAGTCAGAGATTTCCGAAATCGGGATATTCGTCTGCTGAAGCAGCATCTTGGCCTTCTCCATGCGAACCATCGTCAGATAGTCGGTCGGTGTCCGCTTCGTGTGCTGACGAAAAATGCGATGTAAATAGCCCGGATGCAGATTGACGGCTGCCGCAATATCCTTCATCTGAATGTTGCGATCCATATTGTGATGCATGAATTCAATGGTTCGTTTGACATACAGCTCCGCCTGATCCGATGCACTTCGGCTCATTTCTCCTCGCAAACGCGCAACACGGACCAGCAACTGGATGAACAATGTACGCACCAGTATTCCCTGTTCCGGTGACGAGAGATTCCGGGCTTCGCGATGATACGACCTTTCCTCTGGTGGAATAATCCTCATTGGCGTGGACGCTCTTCCTTGCTCCAGCAGACCACGCTGATCGAGTTCCAGCACCAGACTTTTCATAATGTGATACACTTCTTCCGGGTCAGGCAGTACCAGATATGGAGAAGCATTAGTGAGTAGAGTGTGAACTTCTTCCTCTTCCAACACGAGCTGGCGGATGGATAGCTGTCCGGGAGGCGAGCCTGAGAATCCAAACTCCACATTGAGCATCCGGCAAGGGACACCATCTTCCACCAGCAAACGGTGCGGGACACCTGCATCTAGCATAATGAACTGCCCTTTTTTCAAAATCGCCTGCTCCGAACTCCCATCCGACATCTGCACATCCACCCGGCACATTCCCGAAATAATATACATGATCTCCGTGGAATCATGTTGGTGATAGGACATACGGTAGTTGTCCCATTGCTTGTAATAGTACGCGTAGAAACGCGGCCCGCAATCCTCTGTTCGCAACGCCTCTTGATACAGGCTTCCTGTCCAGCGATTCGTGATGCTCATATCCATGCCTCCATTCCTACAACGATCGATCCTCACTTTTCTCCATTGTAGCAATTCTATAGGTTGAATATAAACTGGATGTAAAAGAATGACGTAACATGGGTGGCTGGGAAATCGCCAAGTGCTATCCACAAATCACTCAGATCCTTATGTAAAAAAGCTCTGAAACCTCTATATGCCGAGACACATGGGGATTCCAGAGCTTTTAAGGTCCAATACCTACGCTTAAAACTAACGACGCTGCGTTACGTTACAGCCTGATTTTGAACACATATTATGTTGCTATTGCTACCTATTATTACTCCGTCCTGCTTACTTTCCGCCCTTACCTGGCGTGTAGAACTTAGGCAGCGTTACTTTTGACCAGTCAATATCCGATGCCATGTAGAAGGACGGATAGGAAGGCTGGTTGTATCCACTGTTCTGTCCGGCAATGCCCACACGATACATCGCATCATGCATCAGCGTGTACAACTTGCGGTCCGTTTTCTCGGTACTCAGATAGATGCGGATCGCGGAACTGTCCGTGGTTCTCACCAACATCTCTTCCCGCCAATCCCCGAAAATATCAGCTACGAGAGAAGGTGTACCTTTGGTGTGATTGTTGGTCAGTGTGCCTGTTGCCGTCAGCAGCGTGCCACGATTCCAGTCTTTGATTGTAGGCGTGACGTCGATGGCACCATCTACGATCTGGGTAGTCATATCTCCTGCCCAACGGATATTCATATTCGTACCCGGCGCCTGATCACTGATTTTCTCACCAGTCGCTGTCCATAATCCTACAGCCCATGTCTCCAGCCCACGGCGAGTCGGATCAACATCACCCACCATGCCGCGTCCGGTATCTTTCCCCGTGTATCCGCCATAGATCACTTCTCCGGTCTTCGCATCACGCAGGGAATAGCCATATGGCGCCCACGGACCACCCTCGTGAACCATGAAAATCTCCAGTCCCGGACGATCCGGGTCAATATCTGCCACATGAAGTGCGTCCCCATGACCCAGACGGGCAATGGTTCCCGGTGCAGCACTCTCGGCAGGCATCAGGTCTGTGGAGCTGTACAGCACGCTGCCATCATGATCAATCGTAGCGGAGCCATAGATAATCTCCTGTTTGCCATCTCCATCCACATCCGCCACACTGAAATAGTGCGCACCTTGAGTGGTAATGGAGCCATACTGCGGATCTGTACCATCCACGCCGTGCGGTCCGTCATTGAACGGGTTCTTCATCGGTGTCCAGCCGCTGTCCACTTTCCATTCCTTTTTCAGCTTCTTGCCGTCCCAATTGTAAGCAACCATCGTTGAACGTGTATAATATCCGCGTGCAAAGATTGCAGAAGGTTTCTTGCCATCCAAATACGCCACGCCTGCCAGGAAACGGTCCACCCGATTCCCCGGTTCAATCCGTGCCATAGCATAATCACCCCACATCAGGCCATCATCATGACGCTCGGGTTCATATGGAATGGTCTCCAGCTCTTTGCCTGATTTGCCTTCAAATACCGTAACATACTCAGGACCATCCACGATAAAACCTTCGAACTTGCGAAGCTCATTTCGGTTGCTGCGTTCTACCGCGTACACATCAATGAAGTAGTCGGCCAAGCTCTCGGCATCCTGCTGAGATAATGGATAGTTATATTTTTTCTCCATTCCAAAAGCCTCTTCCAATGTCGCAGGCCAGTTCCCCTTCACAACCTCATCGTGTTTATGCCAGTTTTTGAACATATCCACCACGTGATCATAGTAACCATCCGCACTTAAACGATAATCATCTTCGTTTGAGTACCCTGCCTTGCGATCCTGCTTCGGAAGCGTGATGTACTTCTCGGATGTTACTTTTCCTTTTTTGTTATATTTGATAATCTTCGTGCCCGGAGCGGTCTTAAACATCATCTCGGCCTTGCCATCTCCGTCAAAATCGTAAACAAGCATCTGTGTATAATGAGCACCCGCACGGATATTGACCCCAAGATCGATCCGGTACAACAACTGACCGTCCAAGGTGTAAGCATCAATGTAGGTTTTACCTGTGTATCCTTTTTGCGATACGTCCTTGGCGTTGGAAGGGTCCCATTTGACGAAAAACTCATATTGGCCATCCCCGTCCACATCCCCCACGCTCATGTCATTGGCGGAATACGTATAGGTTTCTCCGGCAGGGGTCACGCCATCGGCGGGTTTTTGAAGTGGAATATCCACGTAGCCGTTCGCCCAAGGTTTGATGGATGCACTGCGTTTGCTCTCCTTGCCCTTCTTGTTCACCGCTGCCACTTCATAACGGGAAGACGATTTGCCCGCGGCATCTACATAGTTGGTGCTGTCGGTGACGGTAGTGATCTTTTTGCCATCACGATAGACGTTGAAGTCCGTACCTGTCAGCCCTTTGTCGCTATACCCTGTTGCTTCATCACCAAGCAATCTCCAACTGAGAAAAACACCTTCAGATGTCGAAGCAGCCACCAGACCGCGATCCAGATATTCCAGTTGAATCTCTTTCACGTGACTGCCCCCCTTATGTGATTGCAGGCTGGACTCCGTCGTACTATTTCCGTTCGAAGCTTCTGCCCCGATAACCCCCGCTGTTCCCCCAACAAGCAAAGCTACACTGAGTGCTGAAGAGAGCACCTTGGCTGCAAGTGGCATACGTGTCTTCCTGCGTCCTGATTGCCGACCTGACACCGATCCTTTATGTACCGGCACTGTTGTTTCTGAGTTCATCCACCTTCACGCTCCTTGAGACAGAATAGGTGACGCATATACACATCGATGATGATTAGACGTTCAATAATTCGTACAGACCTTCTTTAACGGACGAGACTCGCCTATAATGATTGCGCTTACAATATTAAAAAAGAGAAATCAGCTTGCCCGACTACCAGAGTGCGGTCCCCCTTCCATTCTCTTTCCAATCCGAGCGAAGTGATCCCGCCCATCGGGTTCTATTATAGACATCCTGCCTGCCAGACCCTAGGCAAATATCCGACCAAAACGATCAATAATCAGTGTTATTAGGAGTCATTTGGAAAATAAGTGCTTACAGAATCGATTTCGTCCCCTCCACTACGTTCCTCAGTTGATCGAGTACTTCAATCGAGAATGACTCTTGTAGTGAATAGCAAAAAACCGCAATCCTCTAACATACTGAGGATTGCGGATAAAACATTTACGAGTAAATTTTAAGGCTCAATACCCCATACCAGGTTTCCACCTTGGTGGAGTGTTACCTTGTTCCAATCCTGATAGGATGTTTTCGTTGGATCGAAGGAGTAGTCATTAGTCTCGTCAAAGTTGGACCAGTCCGTTTTGTACATACGAAGCTGGATGTCTCCAGTCTGTCCACCAGCCTGAATGCTGCCAGCGCCAGATGTGAAGCTCAGCTCCACATAGGAGTCTGTGAAGGTACGCTGGATATTGGCTCCGCCAACTTGAGCATAATCGATGGCAGAATCCATCGCAGCCGATCCTTCTTTGGAGAAGTAATAACGGATCTTCAAGTCACTCAGATTCACAGCAGTACTGCCCAGGTTTTTGATGTTGAAATACGGTTTGATCTGACTATCCAGCGCATTGGTATCTCCCGCACGGTATTGCAAAACAAGATCACTGGTCGGCACAACGACACTTTGAGGTGTCGCGGAAGCTACAGCGGAATTGGCACTTTGCCCTGCTGTATTCACTGCACTTACCACATAATGATACGTTGTTCCGTTGGTCAGGGCCGTGTTCGTGTAAGATGTACCACTCACATTCGCAGCGACTGTTGTGAACGGTCCTGATGCACTCAGCGCACGTTTCACATTATAGCTTGTCGCACCTGCAGATGCAGTCCACGTCAGGCTCACCTGAGCATTGCCTGCTGTTGCTGTAAGAGCAGTCGGTGCAGCTGGTGCCGTTACACCTGCAACCGGCGTAGCCGTTGCTGTTGCAGAGTTAACACTTTCACCTACTGCATTCGTTGCTGTTACCACATAATAATAGGTTGTGCCATTAATCAGGCCGGTATTGCTGTATGATGTCCCACTTACATTGGCAGCAATCGTTGTGAATGGACCTGATGCACTGAGTGCCCGCTTCACACTATAACTTGTTGCTCCCGCGGAAGCAGTCCACGTCAAGGAGACTTGAGCATTACCAGCAGAAGCCGTCAATGCCGCTGGTGCTGCTGGAGCCGTTGTTCCGCCCGGAGGATTCCCTCCACCGTTACTTGCAGGCAGGACAGGGAATGAGTTCTTCACCAGTGTCACGAATTGATCATGGAACCAGTGACCGGATACCGGAGCATTCGCCAGTGCACCTGTTAATACGCCATCCCGAGTGGTGAAGGTCGGATCACACATCCGGTCGAAACCTTTACCTTCGTTGTTCGGAATTTCCGAGCTGGAGCCATCGGATTCACCCGGAGGTTTCACCCATACATAAGCGTCCAGATGTGCGGGTCCCGGTGCAGCCTTAGGTGCTTCACCAATACCTGCCCCACTGTTGTTACACCAGTTGCCACGATGATCCCGTTTATCAACCCGTCCAGAATTCACATAGGCATTGATATTACTTCCTGTTGCTGATGTTGGACGATTCACCCCGCCCCATCCATTACGGCTGGTATCAATCAGGAAGCCCGTGCTGCTCGGCCATCCGGCTTGTACAAATCCGGAATAGAGTGCTGCAGTGAAATCAGTCTCGTCAAAGTACGGGTTCCATTCATAATAATCGGAAGATCGAATCGGTTGTCCACCGATATTCAGATCCGGATTAGGCAGATTCGGTTCATGGGTAGGCGTCGTATTGGCAGTGTTGGTGATAAAACCATCTGCACTTTGCAGACCTGCCGCTGTATCATTTACTACGTCAGTGTACAGGGCAATCGCACCGGTACGATTGTTGTCCCATCCAAGCCAGCCAGAGTGGCCGATATCCAGGTAGTTGTACACATTAGGAATGGCATGCAGCTTGTCCAGTGCATACTTAACCCCATCTTCATAGATGCCTGTTGAGCTGGCTTGCGCACAAGCTGGAGTACTCAGGTTAGTCACAAGGTTAGGCAGACTGTCCGGCTCAATAATCGCCACAATGCGAATATCCTGATATTTCGGATCTGCGAAGATATCTGCGATCACATCAATGTAATCTGTTTTGTACGTCTGTAGCGCAGCCTGTGTTAGTGGAAGTTCACCGTTCGATGCGAGTGCATGGCAATCCCGGCCGGGCAAGTTATAGACTACAAATGAAGCGGTTATTGGCGTACCAGGTTTCTTTTGGGCAAGAACGGCATCGAGATGTTGCTCTACGCTTTTACGACCAGCGTTGTCCGGGCCGCCATAGATCGCAGCAATGCGGTCAATCCACACTGACGTTGGATACGATTTGACCGTCTCCATCTTCGCCTTCAGCGATGCATCATTGGTCAGCGCAATGGACGTATCGACGAGAGCTGAGTAATCCTGGTTCAGATAGGCGGTTGCCCCTACAAATGGATTATCCACATGTGCTTCAGCCGCCTGAGTCAAGCCTGGAGACAATCCTGGGAAAATCCCCGCCGCGAGCAGCGTTGCTGCCATTATTTGCTTTACACCTTTGCGCAGGATCTTCTTACCTCTCGATTTGGTTTTCAATTTAGTCTTCATAGTTCCACCTTTCCTTTAGTTAGATTGGGTTGTACTCATGTCTGATCCTCTGTGTCATTAAGATGCTTAGCACGAAGAGAACGTTCGGATGAGTTGGTTGTATCACCTCCAAAAGTAATGGTTGTGTAGCTGGAACCTTGAGTGAGCAAATCGTGTGTGGGGTCGAACCATGTGAGTATGATGTGGTGGGTGTGGTTGAACGTGTGTTAGACATGAAGAAGTGTGAAAAATGATTGCGGGATCTCTAACATCCCATTTCGGAAAGCGCTTTCTTTAAGTGGTTTAAAAAAAGGCCTTCGCCTACCCTCTACAATCATGATGTTCGGTGTTCACCTCCTTCTTATGATCTGATTATACGACATGTAAATATTACTGTAAATTGAATTATATAAATTTATTTATATTTTTTTCCATAAATCAGGCAGGAATCTGGACATCCCTTGCCACAAAGCACACAAAAGGCTCACCCTGGCATTCTGCCACAATGAACCTCGTGTTGATCAAGATCGAATTAACCCGTTCGTCTAGGGCAGAACGACGATATCTCCCGGTTTTAATCCGCTAACCACTTCCGTCTTATCCCCCGACTCCATTCCAGCCTGGATGGTCAGTGGCTCTGTCTGTCCGTTCCCTTTGTCTAACAGGACATAAGGTTCGGTCTGATCCCGCATAATCGCCAAGCTGGACACAACGGTCACTTTATCCTTCCGCGTTGTCTCGATATCGCCTTCCAGACTCACGCCTCCATACATTCTGGCATCCGGCTTCAGATCAATGACCACGTCAAACTGGGAAGCTTGTTTAAGGTCCGTATCGGTACTCTTGCGGGCGAATTTGGACACCTTACTCACCGTCCCGGTGAATTCCAGGTCTTTCTGCGCCGTCATTCGCACCTTGACTGGCATTCCCACCTTAAGTCTGAACATTTCTTCCTCACCAACAATTGTCATGAATTTCAGTTTGCTGATGTTCGTAATGGACCCCATAAGCTGTCCTTCCGTCACCGTACGTGTCTTGCTGTCCCCTTCATTCATCTGAAATATACCAGAAGCGGAAGCATACACAACGGACTTGTTCATCACTGCCTGCTTTTTCTGTATCTCCTTTTCCTTGAGGACCAGCGCTTTTTGATTCAACTCATTTGTTAGACGTTTGCCTTCCCGGTCTGCAAATGCCTTCTTGCGTTCCTCTTCCGTCACGCCAAGCGACTCGCTCATATTCGCCTGATCCAGGCTAACCTGATTCATCTTATTTTCCAGTTGAGCTTTCTCCAGATCGCTCTGCAACTGCTCTACTTCCGTTTGTAACGCGGACGTGTCGAGAGTATACAGGACATCGCCTTTGTTCACCTGCTCACCACTTTTCACGTGCCATTGCTTGATGTTGGAAGCATACGGAGCAAATATATCGGTCTGATCGGTATATACGGATTTCCCCTTCACCTGAATCGTTTGCGTCATCGTTTCCTGTGTCACATCAAAGGTAATCGGGGGCGGAATCTCGATAGGTGCCTCCGGTTTTGGCTTGTACTTTTCATACAGCCAGTACCCCACACCTGCCAAAAGTACAACGGTGATGATAATTTTAATCCATTTCTTCATGTGCCCAATTTCCCTTTCGCTGATAAAATTACATCGATTTGATCACAGTTAATGCATTGGTTCGGGATGCGCTGATGGCCGGATATATACCCGATACAATACCGACCAGCACAGCAAACACGATGCCGAGCGGCAAAGCAGACTGCTGAATAGCCACGGTCATCGGGCCATTGACCTGATTTGCCATCTGACTCGCCAGCAGACTGTTCACCCCGCCGAGGGCAGCAAAGGCAATCCCTACACCAGCCATGCCACCCATTAACCCAAGCATCGCTGCTTCCGTAATAAACATCTGGCGGATCTGCCACAGATTTGCACCCAGCACCTTCATCACACCGATTTGTTTACGCCGCTGATGCGTAGACATGATCATTGCCACAATAATGGACAACGAGGCCAGCAGCATAATAAAACCACCGATCCCCAATGCTGCTTTTTGGTACATCGCCAGTTGGCCTGCCATCGCTTCCTCCTGGAACAGATTACTCTGTGTGTTCAACGTTAGCTTTTTAATCTGTTCTTCCACCTGGGATACATAACGTTTATCCTCTACCTTAACCAAGGCAGAGTTAAGATGCTTGGCCGCACTGCTATCGGCCTGCTGTAATCCAAGCTCATCCTGTAATGCACGAGCTGTATCCAGCGGCAGATATACTTTTTTATCGTTTTGAGCACTCATCTCATCCATGTTGGAAGGCTTCATCAACTCTCCAGACACGCGTATAGAGCCACTCATTTTGGTTTTGCTCGCATTCGCATAATCTTCATATCGAAACTGAACCAGCTGCTGAACCAGCTGATCCTGCTTCGCTGACATTTCCGTATACTGCTGCAAAAGCTCATTGTTATATGGATCAGCATTCAACTGCTCGAATAACTTCTGAGTTACTTTGGGGTCCACGAGTCCAAATGCAGCCCCATAACTGGTCACCGCCATACGACCATCCTCTGCCCCACGTCCCTCAGCATACTTGTATCCAAACCCGCCCAGGGTCTCCAGTTGGGTACCGATGACCTCAACATACGTGCTGCGACCATCCGGAAGCACCATTTCTAGCGAATCCAGTTTTAACATGGGAGCCACGGCAACAACATGGGGAAGTCTTTGGATAATCTGAATTTTTTCCAACGTCAGTGCACCCCGTTCAAACTTCGATGTCTGACCGCTCCCCTTGCCGTTGCCAGTACGAATGCCTTCATTAGGCGTAATTGTAATTTCATCCATCTTGTAATTGTCGTTCAATGTTCTCTCGCTATAGGTCTGTACGGACTGCCCCACGCTAAGTGCAATGATCATGGCGGCAGAACCAATGGACAGCCCCATCATACATAGCAGTGTGACCATCTTTCTGCGAATGATCTGTCCCCAGGCCATACGTGCTATATCCCGTATTCTCACAATTCCTCTCCCTTTGCCTCAAACTTCCTTTACGGCCTCTTCGACCAGTAGTCCATGTTGCAGTGTCAACACAACTTGCATCTGCTCGGCGACCTCTGCTTCGTGTGTCACAATGACGAAGGTTGTATTCATATCCCGGTTAAGCTGCTGCAAAATCGCAATAATCTCTTCCTCCGTCTCGGTATCCAGATTCCCGGTAGGCTCATCGGCAAAGATCACCGAGGGTTCGGTAATGAGCGAGCGTGCAATACTGACACGTTGTTGTTGACCGCCCGACAACTGGGACGGGAACAAGTTTGCTTTTTCACCCAGTCCAACCTGCTCCAACAGTTTCAATGCTTTTGCTTTGCGTTTCGAAGGGCTTATGCCCATAAACACCAAGG
The DNA here is from genome assembly GCF_037991315.1 of Paenibacillus sp. FSL H8-0079. Lineage (NCBI taxonomy): Bacteria > Bacillati > Bacillota > Bacilli > Caryophanales > Paenibacillaceae > Paenibacillus > Paenibacillus sp. FSL H8-0079. The sequence goes on along the minus strand of NZ_CP150300.1, from coordinate 1,192,743 downwards.
GTAACTCTACATTTTCCCGGATTGTAAGGTTAGACAGCAGCTCATAGGATTGGAAAATAAACCCGATGTGACTGCGCCTGAACTCCGCCAAGCGATTTTCACTGAAACGTACAATATCTTGTCCTGCAATTAGAATCTTGCCGTGATCCGGTTTCATCAGCCCCGCCATCAGATTCAGCAGTGTGGACTTGCCTGAACCAGAACTGCCCAGCAGGGCTACCATCTTGCCTTCTCCAATCGTCAGGTTGATATCCTGAAGCACGGGCACGGTTCCTTGGCCATTGCGGAACGAGTGGGATAATTGTTCAACTTGAAGCATTACTGCATTTCTTCCTTTCTACTTGCTAAATATGTACAGAGGTTGTTCAAAAAAGCCCGCTTTTGATTACGAAGGATGTCTAATGACATCATCAACATCGAATATAGAATTCAGCCGAAATGTCCGTTGCTCACGTAGTTTTCCCTACGCTCTGCTACTCCATTTCTAGCTTCATCCCATCTTCTCGGTACTGAAAACCAGTTTTTTTGAACTTGTATGTAAAGATTCGCGTAGCACATTCCCTTTTATTATAGGATGGAGATGTATCCGGGCTGGCCGGAGTTGTATCCAACTTGTAAAATGTCATAACAAAAAGACCTTGTCCGCAGAGTAGCTATCGCCAGCTCTATCCAGACCAAGATCTTATATTCGTATACCTTCCGCAGCTTACCAGGCTCTGAAGCTAAAGCGGTACATCTCACTTTTATCCATCGTGCTGCCCACTGCAAATAGATCATCGTCATTCCATTTCAGATTGATGAAGTTATCAATATTACGGTAGATCACCGTATCCGACGAAAGCTCGCTGTCATTCAGGTAGGCAATATGCAACTCATTCTTCTGATTCTGAATATCCATTGGATAAAAGTAAGCGATTCGCGATTCATCTTCATTCAGATCAAAGTTCCAGATGGAACCTTGTAATACCAGATCATACTGTTCCTGCGCTGCACGATACCGATACAGCCCCTGTACCTTATGCAGCGTTCCCTGGATGAGCATGTCACCATTTTTCAGCAACTTGAATTGTTGAATGTCTTCCATTGCAGCATACGCCTTCACTTCATGCTCGTCCTCAAGCGATACACGATAGATGGCATAGTTGTCTTTCAGCATCACCAGCATATAAAACTGTTTCTGATCTTCACTGACCTGCAACACATCCATCACGATAAACGTATCATTCGAACCTTTCCCTTGTCTTGGTCCTGTGAACATGCCCATCAGCTCATCATACGTGTAGATGACTTGACTCGTCCCCTTGCTCAGATCAACCTGTTTGAATAATAGATCATCCTGACCGATATAGGTTTCGTCCCCTACAAACACTCTGTAATACGAGTTGTCGCTCGGAAGCTTGCGACGTTCCCCGCTCTCAATCACATACTCATATGTCGTCTTCTGCGCCTGACCCGACCGGTACTGGGAGTAAATGATCTTCTTGTGATCCGGGCTAATCGCTACACCATATTCCGTATTACTTGCAATACTCTTTACTTCATTATCATCCAGATGCAGGAGAGACAGCTGAAGACTTGAATACGAAGATTCCAGTTGATTCAATATAATCGTGTTCCGGTCTACCACTTCAAAATCAAAGATCGCGAAGTCATTTGGAATCTTGGTTGCCGACTCGATCTGAATTGTACTGCTCGGTGGTGGTGCCAGCCGGTTATTGAATTGCTCACTGGGCAAGATCACCGTTCTAGGCTTGAGATTTCCGATACTGAACAGGCTGCCAATCCCGAAAATCCCGCTGACAAATGCAATCAACAGCCCTGACAGCATCAATCTGTCGCGGTTTTTACGCCAAAATCCAGGATGTCTCATGCGTTCATTTCCCCCGGAAGACTAATGTTTACTTGTGTCCCTTCCCGCATGATACTCTTCATCTCCACTGTTCCTCCATGACGCTCAACGATGTTCTTCACAATAGACAGGCCCAGCCCGGCACTGCCTTTCTCGGCCCTGTTGATTCCTTTATCCTGGTAAAAGGGTTCAAATACATGCTGGAGCGCTTCAGCACCTATTCCTTCCCCCTGATCACGGATCACAATAGCGATGAAATCACCTAATCGGAAGGATTGCACTTCGATGATGGAGTTCACATCACTGTACTTAACCGAGTTATCCAAGACGTTGAGGAAGACCTCTTTCAGCTTGTCCCGATCTCCCTGCAGATACTGATGTTCCTCCAGTTCATAGTGAATGCCTATATTGTACTTGCTCGCCTTAATCGACATATCCTCGCAAGCTTCACGAATAATATCGGATACATCGATACGTTCGAATCGGTACGCCTGAATAACCGCTGACGAGACCGAGACCTCCAGAATATCCGCAACCATCGTGTTGAGGCGCTGGCTTTCCTTGATAATATAATTCATGCCTTTGTCAAAAAAGTCCTGATCGGTGAATCCGTTATCCCGCAAAATCTGGGCGTACCCCAGAATCGTCGTTAGCGGTGTCTTCAATTCATGCGTCACATTGTCAAAAAAGACTTTGCTTCGCGCCTGCACTTGTTTCACTTCGTCCCGCTCTCGCTCAATCACATCAATCTGTTCCCGTACCCGATCAATCATGACGGTGAAGCTTGAAGCCAATTCACCGATCTCATCCTTGGTAGTAATCTGAATGTCTGCATTCAGACTTCCCTGGGCCACTTCCGCAGAACGTTTCGTGAGTACACGGATGGGTTGTGTAATTTTCCGGGAAATAAAGATGGATGCGATAAATACAAACACGAAAATAACCGCTGCAAATAGTTTGATCGTATTTTGAAAGCGAAGGTTGCGTTTGAACAAGTCCGTGTAATCCTTCTCCATCTGCACGATTCCAATCAATTGTTGATCCATCTTGAGCGGGAAGGACAGACTGGCCGTGACCTGGCCCTTGTCCACGACTGTGGTGTACGCGATCCGGGATTGTCTGGCTTCCTGAACATCAGGTTGGTCAGACCGCTTAGCAACGTTAACCTCGTTGCCAACCGATCCGTATGAAGAAGCGTCAGGACGATATACTGTAATCTCCCCGCCAACGGCTGAACCAATCTGCTCTGCAAGCTCGCGGCTTCCTGCTTCAAGCGATTCCCTGTTCATACGTTTGTTATGAATCAGGAAGTACTGATTCAGTGCGATGTCCAGATTTCTTTTCGATTGCACCATATCCTCATGTACTTCCCGGTACATATTCTCCTGTGCCACCTTATTGGACAGAATTAGCAGAACGGAGAATCCGATAAAGACGATGACCGAGAATAACACCACCATTTTGAACTGGATCGTCCACTTCATGTCTGTACCTGAATATTCAGCTTGTATCCCACACCGAATACCGTTTCAATCATCGAAATGCCTTGCACACCACTATCCAGTTTCTTGCGAATTCGTTGAACATGAATGTCCACCGTTCGGGTATCCCCTGCAAAATCAAATCCCCATACCTTGTCCAGCAGCTCAGAACGTGTGTGCACCTTACGATGGTGGGTCACGAGAAATAACAACAGATCATATTCCTTATTCGTGAGTCCGGCACGTTCCCCGTCTTTCCAGACTTCCCGTTCATCCTTACGAATCTCAATATGCTTGCCGAGCCTTACTACCTCATAGGACTGATTCTCCAGCGTCTCACTGATGAGGTCAATCCGGCGAAAGATCGCCCGAATGCGTGCAACCACCTCACGGATATCAAAAGGCTTCGTGATATAGTCATCCGCCCCCAGTTCCATGCCAAGTACCTTATCCAACATATCCGACTTGGCGGTGATCATGATGACGGGTATCTTGGAATTCACAGATAGTTGTCTGCACACATCAAAACCGCTCATATCAGGCAGCATCAGATCTAGCAGGATCAGATCCGGCTTCGAATCCCGAAGCAGATCAAGGCCCTCTTTACCCGTAGCTGCTTCCTTGATCTCAAATCCTTCTTTACGTAACGAATAGGACAAAATATCGCGAATGGACTCCTCGTCCTCAATAATTAAAATCTCTTTTTGTCTCATGATACTCTCGTAATCTCCCTGCTCTATGAATTTCATCTGCCTATATTTTGTATCTCAAGCCGCATGCTTGAATAGAGGGAAGCACGAAATGTTACAACTCCGATACAACTCTGAACCGTTTGGAAACAACCTCCCGATATACTTGGATCATAAGAGACTCATACCAGACCGGACCCAAGCCTGATCTGTATCCAAGGGGGATTCACATCATATGAATAACACACAAGTAAATGAAGCTTATATCAACTATAAATCAGAAATCACAAGGTATCTATCCCATATCGTCAAACAACCGCAAGACGCAGAAGATCTGGCTCAGGATTGTTTCATTCGACTGATGAACGTTACCGTGAATATCCCTGAAGATCGGCTTCTCTATTATCTCAAACGGATTGCCCGAAACCTTGCGATGGACAGCTTCCGCAGACGTACCCGTACACTCAAACGCGACAGTCGTCTGGAGGCACCTACCCATCACTTTGATACACCCCACCTTGAAATTAATGAAGGCGTTCATGATATTGTCTCCCATATTAACAACACCGAGCATCGTAAAATATTAGAACTTCGCCTCATCCACGGATACTCCATTAAGGAAACGGCAGAGCTGGTGAATCGCAGTGAAGGCATGATTAAATCCTCTGTCTTCCATGCCGTCAATCGAATTCGAGCCAAAGTCATCTCATAGAGATGGCTTTTTATTTGCGTAAAATCAATATGCACGCAGAATTGGATGAATTATGCCGGGACCGAAATACCTATAGATATGTCAAAAGACCCAATTTTACAAATATCGAGTTAATTTTTACAAATTGTTATGACTATGTGAGATTTTCATGTGGTAGAATATGGACGAACTCATGAATCAACTAATATTTGGGAGGGATTTGGTTGGGTAAATTAACAGGTATGCGAGGAGTATTTTTAAAATCACTCTTGGCATTGTCCATGGCTTTGCCGCTTCAGATCGGATTATGGAACGGAGATGCATCGGTTCATGCGGAAGGGCCGACAGATCCGGCACCATTCATTCAGGCGAAGGTTGTGAACCAGAACGCAGGCAAGAAAGTATTGTTCGACAACTCTCACGGCCAGACGGCTGGAGCCGCAGACTGGGTCATTGATGGTGGTTTCTCCGACTTCGGAAATGCACTCGCGAATGATGGCTATTATGTCAAAGAACTTCGCAAGACAACACCATTTACCTATGATGATCTGAAAGAGTATAACGTATTCGTTATTGCAGAGCCTCAAATTCCTTTCAAAACATCCGAACAGGCAGCACTGAAACAATATGTTGAAACGGGTGGCAGCATCTTCTTCGTTGGAGATCACTATAATGCTGACCGTAACAAAAACCGCTGGGATGGCTCTGAAGTCATCAACGGTTATCGTCGGGGAGCTTTTGAAGATCCGACCAAAGGTATGAGCACAGATGAGCGTAACTCGGAAGCCATGCAAAATGTAACCAGCACAGACTGGTTGTCCGATAACTTCGGCGTACGTTTCCGCTATAACGCACTTGGCGATATCAATGCCAATATCGTTGTACCGGCAGATCAAGCCTTCGGCATCACAGAAGGTGTATCGGCTGTAGCCATGCACGCCGGTTCAACACTTGCAATCACTGATCCGGAAAAGGCCAAAGGCATTGTGTACCTGCCAAAAACCAACGCAAAATGGAATAACGCGGTGGACCAAGGCGTATACAACGGCGGCGGGATCGAAGAAGGTCCTTACGTAGCCGTATCCAAGCTGGGCGCAGGTAAGGCTGCCTTCATCGGTGACTCCTCTCCAGTAGAAGATGCATCACCAAAATACTTGCGTGAAGAGACAGGCACACGCAAAACGACTTATGACGGTTTTAAAGAAGCCGATGATGCGGTGTTGCTCGTGAATACCGTGAACTGGCTCGCTACACAAGAGAACTACACGGATCTGACTCAAGTCAACGGACTTGAACTGGATACAGCTACAGCGCTGTTGCCATTCGAAGAGCCGGCTGCTTCCACAGAACCTCAGGCTGAACCTTGGTCCGCACCTGCTGCCGGATACAAGTGGTACGATCGCTCCACGTTCAAGGCTGGCTCTTACGGTGGCCCTGCATCCAGTGCGAACGCTGCTTACAGCTTCGTGAAACAGGATACTCTTCCAAATGCAGAAGACTTCCAGATTCGTGTGGTTGTAGAGAACATGGCTCCGAACACAACCGTATCCGGTTATAGTGCCGGTATCTATCTGACTGGCGGAACACAGGTCGCCATGATCCAGAATGAAAGTGGTACTTGGCCGACTTCGTACGGCTATAGCTCCACATTCAGTGTAACCTCGGACAGCCAAGGTCGCGGGATCAAAGATCTGAACGTTCGCATCAAACCAGGTACAACTGGCGCTGCGAGCTTGCGTTTGCGTTTGAACGGCAGCAACCTGATCACCAATGCCGTGACCGTAGGTAATGTGCCAGCAGAACAGCTGCCGGAAGAAGAAGGACCGATTCCAGCAGCTATCACCGTTGCTGAAGCACGCACCAAAGCGGTTGGCACTACCGTAACCATCGAAGGTGTTGTAACGACAGAGCCGGGTGCATTCGGTGGACAAGCCTTCTATCTTCAAGATGAAACTGCCGGAATCTACGTGTTCCAGCACACTAGCGGATTCCATGCTGGTGACAAGGTGAAAGTAACAGCAGCAACAACCATCTATAACAGCGAGTTCGAGCTTACCGATATCATCGCAATTGAGAAAACAGGTACGGCTTCCGTACCTGCTCCAATCGAAGTTACAGCAATTACAGATGCGAACCAAGGTCAACTGGTTCAATTGAAGGATGTAACCATCGAGAATATCATCAGTGCTACACCCGTTGGATCATTTGAATTCGACGCGGTAGCATCAGATGGAACGAGCACACATATCCGTGTAGATACACGTACAGGTGTGACGGAGACTTCCTTCCCTTATGCTGCTGGTGACAAAATCGATATCACAGGCGTTTCCGCTATTTTCAAAGACGTATATCAATTGAAACCTAGAAGCTTGAATGATTTTGTACCTGCGGAAAATCAAGGTGGAGGGGAAACACCTTCCACTCCAGCTGAAGGGGCACCGGGTAAACCGGTGCTTTCTTCTGATAATGGATATACAACGGGCCTGTTCGAAGGTTCGTATAACGTAAGCATGAACCTCTGGTGGGGCGAAAATGGTTCCACGTACAAACTGTATGAGAATGGCGTTCTTGTGGATACGCAGAAGTTGACTGCGACAACACCGTCCGCCCAATTTGCCAAAACGGCAATTACAGGCAAGGCTAACGGAACATACACGTATGTAGCCGAGCTGACCAACGACAAAGGAGCTACCCGCAGTGACGAGCTGACCGTTCAAGTAACGAACGCTGCTCCAGGGAAAGCGAACTTGTCCCAAAACAACTGGGATGGTGACGGCAACTACAACGTATCCATGAACCTCTGGTGGGGTACGAACGCAACGGAGTATCGTCTCTATGAGAATGATGTATTGATTGATACACAAGCGTTGAACGCGGTAACACCTGCCTCTCAAAGTGCTACAACGGAATTGTCCGGTCGCGCTAACGGAACGTATACGTACCGTGCTGAGCTGATCAACGCCGCAGGCGTAACCAGCACAGAGACAATTACGGTTCAAGTAAACAAAGCATTGCCTTTGGCTAGCTAAGAAATGAACAAAAAACCGACACCAACATTGCCTGCTTCACAGGGCAACATGGTTTCGGTTTTTTGGATCATAGCACAAGTTCATTTCAAGCGTTCTGGTTCATATCCATTTCTAACAAATAGAATGCTGTTCCATACAGCAGAATAAGCGGCCACGGCGATGACACTAATGACAAAAATCAAGTTCATCTGTGTAAATGTATAACTGCTTCCCGTGAAAATGATCAGGATTGCACTGAGCCCCATATTTTCTCTGTTATATTTTTTAAACTTCTGAAAGATCATTCTGTACAGCAATATCAATACCATAAATACAATCCATATAGAAGAAAATATCTCCATAGGTCACCTTCCTTTCGAAAAACTCATTTCTTATATTGGTATCTACGAGGAGTATTAATATCCTTAATTCCCTTTATATAGAAACACATTAATCTTACATATAATTGAAAAATAATTCAATCATTGTTATACATATTCTTTGAACACTCTTATTCCTCAACGGTTAGCAGAGCAACAAGAACGCTCTATTATTTATTTGCAGATACAAAAAAGACTATCCCTGCCCATATTCTGGCACCGAATAGTCCTCTCTTCTTACTTTATTGTCTAATATCTTCGTAGTTCCTCATTATCTCTACACCAGCTTCTTACGAATATACCCCGAGATCAAATCGATAATCGTGATCATCACAATAATACCCAGCAGGATGATACCTACTCGCGGCCAGTTCCGTGTGCTAAGTGCAAAGATCAGCGGTGTACCGATACCCCCTGCTCCAATTACACCCAGTATGGTTGCAGAACGGACATTAATCTCGAAACGATACAACGTATAGTTCAGGAATCCAGGCATAACCTGCGGCAGGATGGCGAACCACAACTGCTGCATGCGATTGGCTCCGGAGGCAAGCAGCGCCTCAGACGGACCATAGTCGATATTTTCAACTTCATCCGCGTACAATTTGCCTAACATACCAATCGAGTGTAATCCAAGGGCAAGTACCCCTGCGAACGATCCGGGGCCTACTGCTTTGATGAACATCAAAGCCATGATAATCTCAGGGAATGTACGGATAAAGCTGAGTACCATTTTACCTGCACCCGAGATGGAACGATGACCACTCATATTGCGGGCAGACCAGAATGCAAACGGGATACAGAGCACTGCCGAGATTACGGTACCCAGCACGGAAATCGCGAGCGTATCTAGTAGACCTCGCAGCAAGTCTTCTCCTTCAGGCAAATATACAAAATCCCAGTCTGGTGAGAAAATACCGGCTACAATGGCCTTCATAATCTGAGCAGCGGTTTCCTTGAAACCAGTAAACGGTACACCGGCAAGCGCCCAAGCATACACAAGGATCAGCAGTAATACAATAACCCAGCGTAGCGGGTTTTTCCGTGGTTTTGGCCGGATGCGGCTTGTTTCATTTTTCATCATAGCAATTTCTCCCGCAGCTTAGTACTTACATAATCAATGACCAGAACGATGACGAGGGTAAACAGAATGATTACGCTGGTCTTGTCATACTCTAGGAATCCAAGTGTGGCCTCATAGTAAAGCCCGATCCCTCCGGCTCCCACCAATCCCAGAATGGCAGCAGCACGTATATTAATTTCGAAGGCATACAGTACATAGGATGTGAACTGGGCAGCCAGTTGCGGCACCACGCCATACACAATGAGCTGAATCCGGTTCATACCAACAGCCGTCATCGCTTCCAGCGGTCCTTGATCAATGGTTTCCAGCGTCTCATAGGTCAGCTTCGCAATGAGCCCTACCGAGAATACAGCCAGTGCCAAGATTCCGGGGATGGGCCCCAGACCAAACACAGCGACAAACAATGCAGCAAGTAACAGATCCGGCACTGTCCGAATCAGGTTCAGCAGAAAGCGCGCCGGATAATAGATCCAGCGACTTGGCATCAGGTTACCGGCACAGATGATCGAGATTGGAATGGCGATAATGGCACCAATGGTTGTCCCAATCAGAGCCATTCGGATCGTCTCCAACATGCCTTGCACGATATTGTCAAAATAACTCCACCGAGGAGGAAACATTTCTTTCAACAAGTCCAGCATGTTGGGGAAACCCTCAATCAACTCTGTGAAGGTGGCGTCCGTCTGCTTCGCGCTTGCCCACAGAAGAAGCAGAATAATGATCAGGGTGAGTAGATGTTTCGTACGCCCAGGCGGCTTGGGACGATTCACAACCTCTGCAGGGCTGGAACCAGGTTCCTTGCCCATCCCGCCTGAATTCTGAAGTGGAACGTTGGACTGCCCCTTCATACCACAACTTCTCCCTGCTCATGCACAACCTGCTTGTCCAACAATTCGTCAGCCAGAATCGGTCTGCCGTAAATTTCTGCAAATCGTTCATCCGTTGCCTCTTCTACCGGACCGTCGAATACGACCTCCCCTGCACGTAATCCAACAATACGGGTCGCATACTCTCTAGCCAGGTCAATAAAGTGAAGGTTAACAATAGTGGTAATCCCAAGGTCTTGATTGATGCGTTTCAGGTCATCCATAACCTGCTTCGTTGTAAGTGGGTCGAGTGAAGCAACCGGTTCGTCGGCCAGAATGATTTTTGCTTCCTGCGCAAGGACACGAGCAATAGCCACACGCTGTTGTTGACCACCGGACAACTGATCTGCACGGGAGTAAGCTTTCTCGGAGATATTCACCCGATCCAGCGCAGTGAATGCCAGTTCAATATCCTCTTTTGGAAAACGCCCCAGAATAGTACGCATGGTGGAATGGTATCCAACGCGTCCAGCGAGTACATTACGTAGTACACTGGACCGTTTCACGAGATTGAAGCTCTGGAAAATCATACCGATATCGCGTCTGATCATGCGTAGTCGTTTGCCTTGTGCCTTCGTAATGGAACTTCCATTAATCAGAATCTCACCTTCACTAATGTCGTGCAGTCGGTTAATGGAACGTAAGAGGGTTGATTTACCTGCACCGGACAAGCCAACTACAGCAATGAATTCACCCTGCTCAAATTTCAGATTAATATTATCCAGGCCCTTGGTGCCGTTAGCGTAAGTTTTGGTAACGTTATGAAGCTCAATCATGGCAATAATCCTTCTTTCATTCATAATGATCAACCATACATAAGTCCTTGCTATAATGGCACAAGCCAGCGCAGCGTAGATCACGCTGAACTGGCCTGTCCATTGCTACGATTAAGCTGTTCCCATCCAAGAGAGCTACTACAAAGTGAACAGATCCTGAACTACTTTTGGATCAGAATTATTCACCTTTCACTTTTTCGCCATACTGACGAACGATCTCGAACTTGCTATCATCGGATTCTACATAACCTTCATGCGTATAGATTTCTTTGATGATCTGGTGACCTTCAGTATCTTTACCGATATCGATGAAGGCTTGTTTGATCTTCGCAGTCCAATCTGCATTCATGTCTGTACGAACGGCAATGGTATCGTTTGGAATAGGCTCAGTGAACGCCAGTACACGTGTATCTTCAAATACAGTTGGATAGTCTTTCGCTACCGTGTTGCGGGCATCTTGGAAAATAGCTGCCGCATCAACGTCACCGTTCAATACAGCGATAACACCTTGGTCATGACCTTTCAACGTTACAGGTGTTACATCTTTCAATGGGTCAATGCCTCTGTCCAGCAACAGACCTGCCGGCCATACGAAACCTGCGGAAGACGTTACGTTTTGGTAAGCGACTTTTTTACCTTTAAGCTCTTCGATGGATTGAATCGGCGAATCTTTTTTCACAATGAACATGGATTTATAGGAATCCGCCAACTCTTCGGTTGGAGCACCTGTCTCATCATTTACACCAAAACGTTGTGCTTGCAAAATAACTTGTGCTGCGCCTTTTTCTTTAGCCAGTACATAAGCTGTCGGAGGCAAGAAACCTACGTCTACTTTGTTGGAAGCCATTGCTTCAATAATTGTGTTGTAGTCCGTGGATACGCTGACTTTTACCGGAATGCCCAGTTTGTCACCAAGCAACTTCTCAAGCGGTTTCGCTTTGGCTTCAAGTGTGTCTGCATTCTGGGAAGGAACGAATTGAACCGTCAGTTCAGTTGGCACATAACCTTCGACAGGTTTCTCTGTCTCTGCCGTAGACGTACCGGATGCATTAGAGCTCGTATTATCCCCGTTAGCCGAACCAGTTGTACTACTAGACCCACAAGCACTCAGAAACATAACCAAAATCAACAATGGTAAAAATAAAGCAGACTTCTTCAAACGAACACCCTCCAAAGAGTTTCTATTTTTCAGTACTTATCTACTATAGTTGCCAAATATTAGCGCGATGTGAAACGAAATTTGGAGTTTTGTAAAGTTTCCTGTCAGGCTGTCAGCAGGACTTGTATCTGTTAGAATAGGCTCATTATGGTTGAAGATATAGGGAGAACATCGGAGATAACGGCGTATACTTCGGTTCTTCAGCCTATTCTGTCTTCTCCGTTTTATGGTAATTCCATAGTTCTGAACTTATATATTAGAGGAGATTGTAAAATGACATCCACAAACCATACGGCAAGCTTCGACATTCTGTTCACCAGTGATCTGCACGGGGCCATCCGCCCCATTCATTACAATACCAATGCATACCGCCCGGCCGGACTTGCCCTGCTGGCTTCCCTGATTCGTAAGGAACGCGAACGTTCACCTGAGCTCATGCTGGTGGATAACGGGGATCTGCTGCAAGGATCACCCTTGGCCTCATATGCTGCTTCACAGATTTCCACAAACGAAGTGCATCCATTCATTACAGTACTTAATGAACTCGGTTATGATGCAGCGGTGATGGGCAATCACGAATTTAACTATGGTCAGGCCTTATTACGCGAAGCCGTTGAAGCTTCCAATTTCCCCTGGCTGTCTGCCAATATCGTAAAAGATAAGCAACCGGACGTACCTGCTTACGGTCCTCCGTATCTAATCAAAACCTTGTCTTCAGGCGTCAAAATAGCCCTATTGGGTGCAACCACGCATTACATACCGAACTGGGAGCACCCGAAAAATATTGAGGGTTTACAGTTCCTTGATGCCTTGGAGACCATTCGTACGTGGGTTAGCTATATACGCGAGCATGAACAACCAGATGTATTGATTGTGAGTTATCATGGGGGATTTGAGAGTGATCTGGAGACAGGCGAGCCTGCCGAACGGTTAACCGGAGAAAATCAAGGCTATGCCATCTGCCGGGAAATCGAAGGCATCGATGTATTGCTTACCGGACATCAACATCGTCAACTTACCGCTAGTATTCATGGCGTAACCGTCATTCAGCCGGGTTTCAGTGGGACTGGTGCGGGACATGTATCTGTTCAGTTGGAACTATCATCAGGCGGGAAGTGGCAGATTACCAATAAGAAGGCTCGACTGTTACTTCTGGATGAATATAGTGAAGTTGAGCCGGATGCGACAGTCATGAAACTTACAGATGAGGTAGAAATCGAGGCACAAGCATGGCTTGATCAACCCATTGGCGAGGTGGATGGGGATTTATCGATCACCAATGCTACGTCCCTTCGGCTCAAGGCACATCCATTCATTGCTTTTGTACATCAAGTGCAGATGGAAGCGACTGGGGCTGATCTGTCCAATACCGCCATGCTGAGTGAAGAAGCTCGTGGATTCGGACGCCATATCACCGTTCGGGACGTGTTATCCAACTTCATCTATCCCAACACGCTGACGGTGCTGGAGCTGAGCGGTCAAGATATCCGTGATGCACTGGAACAAACAGCACGTTATTTTGAAGTGAATGCTTTTGGCGAGGTGGCAGTCAATCCGGCCTATATGGAGCCCAAACCTCAGCATTATAATTATGATATGTGGGCCGGCCTAGAGTACGAGCTGGATATCTCCCAACCTGTCGGCAGTCGAGTTGTGAAGTTGGAACGTGAAGGTAAACCCATGGATATGGATGGCACATACTCTGTGGTGATGAACAGCTACCGCGCTGCTGGCGGCGGGGATTATGCGATGTATCCAGGCAAAAAGGTGCTGCATGAAGGCGCCACGGATATGGCAGCTCTGGTGGAAGATTACATCCGCAGACACCAGCCGTTAACGGTGGAGCAGGCGGACAACTGGAAAGTTAGTGGCAGTTAAATGAGAAAGAGCAAATCCTGATCACAGGATTTGCTCTTTTGTTTTCAACCTATAACTTCGTTTAGAAACGTAATGTACTTGATTTCAGACCTCGTAATTTCAATACATATTGGAACTGACCTGACCATTAGCTTAAAGAAAAAGCAACCCGTTGGTTGACCGGCTGCTTACTTGTTCTAATTGAACTGTCCCGTCCCGTTATCCGATATATTGAAGGATTAACTGATATAACGCTATTGAAAATCCTAAGATACTCGCTTTCATTTTAGATGGATGATTTCTTTCGCTGCGAATTAAATAAAAGAAAATCACGATAAACCCTGCGGGGATCCATAGCTCAAATACACCTTTTGTTGTACTTTGAGAATAAATTGGAGTAATGAAAGTACTAATCAAAAAGTAAAAGAAAACCGTAAAACGTCTTGTTTCTAATTGCTTGCTCCACCTTACTAGAATGAAAATAATAATGATTGCGATAATCGTAATGTGTAAAGGGGGCAGAAGAATAGCAGCATTCCCAAATTTGAATTCCATTCCGCATTGCCCTCCTCTCTTTTAATGCATCACATGACTGACTACAGGCCTACGTGTAATAATTCATTTTCATGCTTCTAAACCTTTGGCAACCTTCCAAAAAATAACCCATTCCATCATACCCATATTTTAACACATAATTACAGTTTCATTTCCCATGTTTCTTCAATAAGATATGCAAAAAGAGCAGAAGTGAGGAGCATCATGCCCTCATCCCTGCTCTTTTGCATACCTACGAGCTTTCTAATACATGTCACATATTATCCAAAAGCTACTGTGCCTTCTTACGTAGCTGACTGTAATACAACTCGCTATAGAAACCGCCTTGTTCCAGTAGGGCATCATGCGAGCCTTGCTCCAGGAGATAACCATCCTTCAGCACCAGAATTCGATCAGCCTGACGGATCGTGTTGAGCCTGTGGGCAATGACAAAGCTGGTTCGTCCCTGCATCAGACGCTGCAGCCCTTCCTGGATTTTGATCTCTGTGACGGTATCGATGCTGCTGGTTGCCTCATCCAGAACGAGGATGGACGGATCGGCCAGAATTGCCCGGGCAATGGCGAGCAGCTGCTTCTGCCCCTGACTAATGCCGCTTCCGTCTGCTTGGAGCACTTTGTCGTACCCATCCTTCATTCGCACAATGAAGGAGTGGGCATTCGCCAGCCGGGAGGCTGCTTCCACCTCTTCATCTGTCGCGTCCAGACGGCCAAACCGAATATTTTCCCGAATCGTGCCCTGAAACAGGAATGAATCCTGAAGCACAAACGCCATATGGGACCGCAGATTCTCACGCCGAATGGTGGTCATATCGCGTCCATCTACCGTTAAGGTGCCACCCGTCGGATCATAGAAGCGGGATAATAGCTGAATTAATGTTGTTTTCCCCGCTCCGGTCGGACCCACAAGGGCAATCATCTCACCCGGTTTGGCTTCAAAGCTGATGTCATGCAAAATGTTACGTCCTTCATCGTATCCAAAGGATACTTTGTCGAAGCGAACGGCTCCCTCTACCTTGTCCAGAGATATCGCTGCCCCTTCATCCTTCGCTTCCTCATCTTCGTCCAGCACCTCAAATACGCGCTCAGCCCCCGCAATCGCGGACAATAACGTATTCCACTGGTTCGCCAGATCATTCAGCGGACGAGTGAATTGACGGGCATATTCCACAAAGATAATAATCACCCCAACCGTAACGGAACCCTGAATCGCCAGAATACCACCGATGCCCGCCACAATTGCAAAGCTCAGGTTATTCAATCCATTCATCAGTTTCGGGATAAAACCAGAGATCGTCTGTGCCCAGAAACCGGAAATCCGGATGCGGGTATTTCGTTCCTCAAAACCGCGAATCACCCGCTCCTCTTGGGAGAATGCCTTAATGATCCGCTGCCCGGATAACGTCTCTTCGATATAACCGTTGAGTTCACCCAGATTACGTTGCCGCTCCTTGAAGAGCGGTCCCGTTCTACGCGTAATCCAGCGCATGCCGATGGCCATCAAAGGCACAACGATAAAGGTAAGCAGGGTCAGCAGTGGGCTGAGCCAGAGCATGACGCCAAACGTTCCAAGAAGTGTTAACACACTCGAAAAAATCTGGATGGCCGAGCTGTTCAGCGTACCGCTGACATTCTCAATATCATTAGTCACCCGACTCATAATCTCACCCTGTTGGCGTTTACCGAAGAATGGAATCGGCAGCTTGTGCAGATGGGAAAATAGATCATACCGCATGCGGTACACGGTTTCCTGTGCAATTTCGATCATCCATATATTCTGGAGCCAGGATGTGAGCGAGAATAAGACATAAACTGCCGTTAATCCAATCAGAAACCGGGTCCAGCTTGAGCCAGCTTCACCCGCGATGAAATCATCCACGGCTACCCCCACCATGTAAGGACCAAGCAAAGCGAGTGCGGAGCTGGCAAACACCATCAACAGCACCATGGACAGCTTGACCTTACGCCTTGCCAGATAGGTCCAGATCCGACCTAATGTACCTGACCAGTTCTTCGCTCGTGCCTTGGGTTTGCGGCCACCACCTGACCGTAACGTCTCAGGATCAATCGGCGGCGGTGGCTGACGGAAAGGCTCAATGAATGCTTTGAACATGCTGTGCACCCTCCCCGTATTGTGATTCATGGATTCGACGATACAGCTCTGACGATTCCATCAGGTCTTCATGTTTTCCCTGTCCAATGAGTTGTCCATCATCGAGCAGCAGAATCAGGTCCGCCGAAGTGGTCGAACTGATCTTCTGGGTGATGATAAACGTGGTACACGACAATTCTTCCAATGCATCCAGCAGTCTGCCTTCTGTAGCTACATCCAACGCACTTGTGCTATCGTCCAGAATCAGAATTCTCGGTCTACGTACCAGTGCTCGTGCAATGGAAAGTCGCTGTTTCTGTCCACCAGAGAGATTAACTCCCCGTTGACCCAGCAATGTATCATAACCGTTTGGTAAATTTTCAATCGTTTCATGGATCTGGGCGCGCTTCGCGGCTTCCACGATCTCTTCCAATGTAGCATCTTCCCGGCCCCAAGCAATATTCTCCCGTACAGAACCGGTAAACAGGATGACCTCCTGCGGCACATAACCAATCGCACCACGGAGCATGGACAGATCTAATTCTGCGGCATCGGCACCATCAATCCGTACCTTTCCTTGATCCTCTGTATATAACCGCGGAATGAGCTGTACCAGCGAGGATTTGCCTGAGCCTGTTGCTCCCATAATGGCAATGCGCTCCCCCGCTTTTGCAGTGAAGGTGACGTTATTCAGTACTGTAATATCACTATTCGGGTAACTGAAGCCTACACTACGGAATTCAACCGCTCCCTGCACAGCGCTCTGTTTCTTCGCTGAGTATACCGATTGCGGAGTGTGCGTAGATTTCACAGAGCCAGCAGATGGTGTAGACGTTGATAATGCCTTTGTCTGTTCAGTCTCTGAGGTGTCCTCTGTATTGAATACTTCATTCAGCCGTTGCGCCGAAGCGCTCGCTCTGGAGAAGGTTACCAGAATCCATGACAATGCAGACATGGCACCAATCGTGCGAAGCAGGTAGTTAATCACGGCGACCACTTCACCCACGGTCGCATTACCAGAGGCGATGTCTACTCGTCCAAACCATAACACGGCGATGATACAACCGTTCATCATGAGCAGCATGAACGGCATCGTCGTCTCCGTCAGGCGTAGCGCGGAGATCGTGCCTTTCATCAGCTTGCCGCTGAATCCGGCAAAGCGTTCAATCTCATGGCCCATCCGCACGAAGACACGGATCAGCCGGATGCCTGTGAGATTCTCCTGGATGACTCCGTTGACGGCATCCAGTCTGCGCTGCACATTGCGGAACAGCAGCGCTGCCTTTTTGATCATCCACACCACAACGACGAGCAGTACAGGCACCATGACAACAAGCAGCAGACCCAACCTCGGATTCACGATCACCGCCATAATCATGCTACCAATGACCACCAGCGGTACACGTGTCATGAAGCGCAGACTCATGAAGACCGTGTCCTGAACCTGGGTCACATCCCCCGTTAATCGGGTAATCAGGGAAGACGTCGCGAACCGGTTGAAGACAGCATAAGAGAACGTTTGCACTTTCTCATACAGCTTCTCCCGCAGATCGTATCCGAACCCCAGACTTGCATGGGATGCAAAGAACGAACTCGCAATTCCGGCAGCAAACGCCACAACAGCACTAGCAACTAGCACGCCGCCCCATAACCAGACGACAGATAAGTCTCCCTGCTGAATTCCGTTATCAATGATCTTGGAGATCAGATAAGGCTGAGCCAGCTCCACTGTCAGCTCAATTAACATCATGACCAAGGCTGCAATCGCGGCAACTCGGTACTTCTTCAAGTAGAACAACAGCTTGATCATAAGCATTCCTCCGGCCCGGAGCACCCTAAACCGATCATACGTTCCAGCTCAGAGCCTCCATTAGACATGTTGTTTTCTCCACTGCGTCCAATATGTAATCATTTCTATGTACACATATGGTTATTATAGCGTATTTTACAATCCCGCTTCTATTCTTATTACCCTACTTTTCCCAATACAATAAACTTCTCATCATTTTGGCAGTAAAAAAAGGAAGGTCTCCCTCCCTCACGCTAGTTAAGTTCCTACAGCTGATGTAATCTATCAGTCAAATATTCCCGCCGTTCCGCCACATAGGTACGAATCCGCTCCGGTTCACCCACAAATACATCCATGGGCCATTTCATGTAAGGATCTTGGTCGACCTCTTCTCGAATGTCATTGTGTAATCGATGGACTATAGGCATAATTCGCTTCTCTGTAAAAGCATTCATCAGATGCTGCCGTAGAAGCTTCTTATATTGCTCACGAAAATGTCGGAAGGCCAGCATTTTGCCCGTAAGTTTATTATACCCCTGGATGCGAACAAGGCTGGCATCGACCTTCGCCCCGTAACAATTTCTTCCCCAGGTTCCTTCATAATCCCATGGCAGGATACCATACTTTTTGGTTTTTATTTTCTCGTACCACGTGTAATTCTGATCAAATCCATCAAAGTTGCCCGTAAGTACAGCCCCGCATAGCCAGCCCAGATAGTTGTCCGTATCAATCCTCGACTGTAAAAAACGAAACAATTCCAGTCTGGACTTCGTGTTCAGTTGTTGAATAAACGTCCGCAGCCGGGTTTTATCCACATCCTTACCGCGGATTAGACTGTATCCTGACAATAGGTTCGCGCTTGTGCTCGTTGATGATGAGTTGGAATTAATCGTAAACCCGGCATGATCATTGATCGCATAGAAGATACTGCGCACAGGCATTTTCCTTTGGCGAAAAAAGAAGGATTTCACCCCTTCGATCCGCAGATATACTCCCAACAGCTCCCCATTAAGGTAGAGCACGCAGTGCCGAGTAGAGGGGGCAGGTACACGAATGGACTCGAAGAAACGAAAAGACAGCGCATTTCGAAGCAGCGAGGGGTCATCATACTCCGCATTAAAATGATACGTTCGACTGGACGTACGAATTTCGAATGACTTTTTGGGATAACCGCGTGTATGCCCTCCTCGATAACGAATCCGGATCGGGATCTGTTTGCCGTCCATCTGTATGGAGCCTTTAACCAGTTGTTCAGACCATATATCGGATGTCAGTTGTTGATACTCCTTGGCATGTACAGCAATCCGGTAGACAGGTAAACCCATGTTCATCCGCCTTTCATGACCTGTAATATGGGTCCATTAAGTACTACCTGCATCCTATGCAGGAGCACAGCAGATCGAACGGGCATATGCACAGGATCAATCAAGCAAATGCGAATGTAGTGTACTCGAATACGAAAAAAAATAAGGAATCTATCATCTATGAATATACAAAACTTTTTATAGATGATAGCCAATTTGATATACAAATGGTTTGTTGGCTAGTCCCTCCAACGAGCATGCCACATATGATTAAACTACAGACAAACTTGAATGCAGATTGAGAGATTACAACGCATCCGTCATTTTAGTTGATCTGAACTTATGTTCTGGAAGGGGTCAATACAATGTCTATGAATGGTCAGGGAATACGAGGTTTGCTCGGGAGAGAAGTCAAAGTCAATCGGGGTCCGGAAGCGGTTCAAGGTAAATTGATAGATGTTCGTGGGGATTATATGGCCGTTAGCTGTAAAAAAGGATGCGTATATGTAAATGGATTAAATGTCAAAAGCATCACCGACACAGGTCGCTCCAGTGGTAGCTCAACTCCAATGAACAATCCTATTCCTTCTAACTCCTTTTTGGAAGTCTTACAGGCACTGCGTTTCAGACGTGTACTGATTAATGAAGGCAGCCGGGATGAGGTGGAAGGAATCCTAGCTGAGGCTAACCAAAACCAGTTAATTATCACAACAGATCGTCAGGAAGTGGTTCGTATTCCAACATATCACGTCAAATCGATATGCATCGTTCGTGGCGGCAATAAATCTAGCGGAAACAAATCCTGTGGAAAACCATCTCACCCTAACAAATCGACGGGACACAAGTGTTGCGAGAAGCATCCTCACAAATCTACCGGGCACAAATGCTGTGAGAAACACCCTCATAAATCTACCGGACAAAAGTGCTGCGAGAAACACCCTCATAAATCTACCGGACAAAAGTGCTGCGAGAAACACCCTCATAAATCTACTGGACAAAAGTGCTGCGAGAAGCACCCTCACAAATCTACGGGGTATATCTCGGGTCGGAGAAAGTAAACGATTCTTGCAAGCCAAGTGATCTGCCAGTGTAAAGGGAGAATAATGATGGTGGCCCTAGGCTCCACCAGAACTTCTCTCTCTGGGAGATCCCTGTAAAATAACATATGAAGATCGCCCTCCATATGACACTTGCAAATCAGGAGTATCTGCCTAACTTCGCAGAAATATAGTTATCTGTTTACATACTAAGCGAGATGTTCATTACCATCTTCTGCGCCCACGATCACCCCTATTGTGATCATTTAACTCACCAAGACGATCGTATGTCTCTTTATATATCCGAATCACGGCTTGAACTTTGATAAAATCAGCATCTTCCGGTCCAAGTCCCTCCATAAACATTCTCTGAATGATCTGTTGGAAGAACTGCACTCTGGACTCAATCTGTTCTTGCTCAAGCTGCAATACTTCTTCGAAACTGTGGTTCCCTATGTAATCCATCAATTCATCATCATGACTGGAATAATCTGCGTTTCTTCGATCTGCTACCCATTCATCCGGCTCGTTGGACTGGAGATTAACACTCGTACGCAGCTGGGATAGGATAATTTTCTCTTTGGCCAACATGACATGAAAATCTTTGTTACGAAGCAACTCAGACACAATCAGACTGCACATTTCACGATTTTGGATCAGTATGCCGTCAAATGGATGCAGTGTCCACTCCCCGTTTGCAAAATACAGGTTAAAGTTAAAGAACTCACTGCCATATTTGTATTGAATATTAATCTTGGTCTCATCAATAATCTCGAATGAAAAGTCCAGCATGTTCAGCAAGCTCCTTCGCACAACCCCAGATTTTAACTTCATTCTATCAAACAAATGAAACAAAGAGACGCACTTAGCGTCCCTCATAGAAAATAAATACATGTAGTGATGTCCATGCCATATGCAGCGAGTCCCTATTCTATTACCTAATCTAGGAAAGATCCTAAAGCACTGGAATCCGGTTTGTTTTTCTCCGGAATGGCAGCAGCCTTCGGCCCTTCCAGCCCCAGTCGATCGCTCATTTTGGCGTTAAGTGTTGTCATCTTGTTGGTGTAGTCATTGCAGCTTTCGATGATACGGCGATTGGACTGCTCGGACAGATCCAGCGCAGACATCAGATCACCCATCGCTTGATTGACTGCTTCAAGGGACATAGCCGGTTTGGACAACAGCTCATTCGTTTTCTCCGTCGTTGTCTTCAACAATCTGGCGTTCTCCTTGAATTGATCTTCAATCGTCTTATTCGTAGCTTCCACAGCGGAAATGACCTTCTCCTGATCATTAAGAGCCATCGCAATCATGGCCGAAACGGTGATCAGATTCGCTGTTTTATCAATGGCATTATTAACGGAATCAATCAGCTTGTCATTGTTATCATTAATGATGTCGGTAGCTGCGATTGCCTGATTGTACAGCATGATCATCTCTGTCATGGATTGGGTACGTGTTACCACTTTGCGCAACCCACGCTCCAGATGTGCTTTACGATTCTCGTTCTCAGGCTTGGCGATCTCGGTTTCAAACAATGCTTTCAGTTGATTACCGAAGGAAATTTTGGTCTGCAGATTGTAGATCTCCTGAATGGAAGAACGTTTCAACTGACGCATATTCACGATGCTTTCTTCCAGGTTGTCCTTACCGTCCCGCAACCCGTTAATGATGGCATCAATGTTCGTGCGAACAGATTGATAACGGTACACGTAGTTTTTCAGCGGGCTTTTACGTAACAACTTCCCGACAAAACTCACATTTTTACTCTGTTGTAAACTCTCACATTCATCACGGAGCTTCAGGATCATGTTCGATACCTCGGCCCGATTCCCCGACATCAGTTCATTGACTGGACGATCAAGCAGCTTGAGGGTCTGTCCTGCTCTCTCTTGTGTTTTCACGCCTAACTTGCCGATATCATCCATTAAGGTATCCAGGTGAGCAGGATCACTTTGGGACACTTTCTGAATAAGCTGTGTTGCTTCCTGGTTAATCCGTTGCTCATCTTCCTGCTTCAACTGAGCCCATTCCGTTGCCATGCCAATCCCTCCTATAATTCAGAGCTGTTATAACGTTGATGTATCAGTTCCGCTTTGTTCTGAAGCTCCATTAAGTCTTTATGTTCAATCGTTGATACAATATCCGATATCTTGGAATCCACGTCTCGAAGACCATTCAGCAACATACGCCGATTATTGCGTTTGGCTTCTCCACTTAAACGTAGAAATGGATTAATAAAACCGTTCAGGTCTTTCAAAATCAGTCTGCGCACCGTATGGTTAATATCCCCGTTATTTAGCTCCTGAAGGGAAGGGATCACACGCTGCAAACGGGCAAACAACGCCAGTGATTTCTCCACGATCTCATTATCCAGCTCATTCTTCTGACCTTCAGAAATGATCATGTCCTCCAGAACTTCCAGGTATTCAATCACCGGATCAAATACAGGATCTGGTTCGGTCCGGGAAGGCTTCACTTGTTCTGTGCCCGCATGTTGTGCGGGAGTGGAACTCGAATGAGGCTGTGCCGGAGAAGCATCTATGGCCCCTGTTGGCACTGCGCTCGGTGCTTGTCCACCGTTCAAGCGGGATGGTTCATTGCCGATATCTGTTATGGGTACAGGGGCTGATGACGAACCCTCGACCTGTGTACGTGGCGTGGAACGTGAAGGAATCAGTCCCCCGACCACAGTTGCCAGTGCGGGAATCGCCCACGTGATCACATCCGGTAGAAAGGGACTCGAGATCGCCGCGAGACCATAACCGACCAATGCGCCTATACCTATCTTCGTTTTCCGTAACATTACTTGTCCTCCTGCCTTAACAACACATACAGTGCATATTCAAAAAGTCTGGTTTTCAGTACCGAGAAGATGGACTTTTTGAATAACCTCTTATCCGTATTGTAAAAAAACCATCCAGAAGGTGTCAATGTTGATGAAAATTCTCAGCTAGACGTGATGTACTCCGCTTACCTTCTGAACGTCGATTATAAATGGCTGTTCGATATGACTTCCCAGAAGACCAAACTTCGGATGAAGTGGTCCAATATCACGGCCTAGTGCAGACTTGACCGCCAGATAAGGGAAGTTCACGCCCGACAGACAAGACATATGCAATCCACCCGACATTCTCGGATTGATCTCCAGCAGCTTCGGTGTATCCTTGCGATATTTCATCTGAATATTAAAATTATAAGGAATTCGATATACCTCTGCCACATTACGGGCAATCGCGAGCAATTCCTCGTTTTCTTCGAGCAAGCGCAAACGTCCTCTTTCTTTTCTACGCGGAATAGCCGTTAATAGTTTCCCATTGCGATCCGAAAGACAATCAATGCTGTATTCATATCCTTCCAGTACCTCCATCACCATGACATTTTGAAAGGACGGAGCAGAAGAGAACGCACGCAGGGCATCTTCATATGAAATCGAGTTCAGCGCATACCCGAACAACTCCTGCAACGGATCACGCTCATTGTTGATCACCCGGAATCCCATGCCGCCCTCACCATTACATGGTTTGAAGCATACATCGTGTCCACGTGCACGCAGCGCCTCATAGGCTTGCTGGAATTGTGCAGCATTATTAACCGTGAAATAATCCGGAATCTCCATAATGCCCTTCTCACGCACCGATTCATAGAAGCGGTCTTTCTCCATCAATTGTTCCAGCAATTCCGTATCCGAGCATACGATAACCCGTGTACCGATCTCTTCGAACAGGGAGATATGTCTGCTGATGTCCAGCATGTTCCAGCGTGGAATAAACACATCAATCTGATGACGACGGCAAAAGTCGAGGCAAAAATCTACATATTCCCGGCCCGTTACACGCGGTTCAACTTCTGCAACATCACAGCCCTGTAATGCCATGTGTCCCGGATCAGGGTGAGTACCGTAGATCTCAAATTCCATGCCGTCCTCATTGTCCCGAATCGCATTCATATAATGGTACGTTACAGAGAACCAACGGTTGAAGTAAATCTTCATTTTTTTCATTTATACGGTCTCCCTTATCTCGGCATGGTCTATCTGGGTCTGTTGATCGTTATGAATACGGTGAACGTAATCGAGAATCTCATCTGCTGCAAATGCACCGAATTGTTCCGTAAATTGATACGGTACTTGCTCAGGTACACGCTGTCTCTCCACATGCAACTCTCCGTGAGATGGAGCAATGGCATGCTGCGCAAAGTCCAGCAAACAACGATCTAGCAAGGAATCACCCGAAGCAATCACAGGCACATCGCCAATGCGTTGCCTAATATGCTCCACTGCAGCTCGTTTGTTTACGGCCGAAGGCACCAGATAGAGCTTCCGACCCTGGATTGAACTCTCCCATCCCAGTGTCTCTAACACCCGAATCTTTTCCGCAATATGCTCCATTGGAAGCTTGTCACGTTCGATCAACAATGCAAAGAACAGCTCATCACACAATCGCTGATTAATCACCCATTCCGGGCTCAGTACGTCATCAAACAAATCCAGGATCTCTTCAGGAGTAGCTGCCTCCTGACGAAGCAAAGAACGAATATGCAGATTCCATTCATCGTCTACCTGACCGTCAACAATAATGTTGCCACCATTGCTCGTCACCGCATATTTCGGAATACATTCGCTCTGAAAAATATGAATGCGCCGATACTGCTCCACTGTACGTGTAGTCACAGGCATAAATACAATGTCTTGTGGCAAAGACTGCAAGCGCTCCAGTGCATATGCTGACATAAAAGCGGACAACTTGCCGTTAATCCACTCTGCGGGAACAAGTCCCGGTGTATCTTCGGGAATACGGAGCGCACGACGGGAGTACACCAGCGTCTGGTCCAGATCACTTGCGTAGATCATCATTCTCCGCCACCTCCCAGGGATTGAATAATGCCGCAACAGGAATAGGTTAATCCCGGATATACCTCAACCGGCACATTTCTGTCTCTGGCGAGCATCATGATATGTTGCAAATCCGGATTATCGAGTCGATCCACGAGAATTTTCCAGGGGACCCGGCGCAATAACACCCGGGTTGTTTCTCCGATTCCGGGTTTAATCAGATTGATGTTCGCAATGCCAAAGGATTGCTGGATGGACTCGATATCCTGCCAGCCTTTCCAGGTGATTTCCGAAGTACCAGTAGCATTGTCCTCCGAGCGAATCTCCGCTTGGTTCATCACCTGTGGAAAATGCTGAGCGATCGTATCTACGTATTGGTTCGACACATCGTCAGAGGACCACTCACGATACCATTTGGCTCCGTGAAAATCTGCCGGCCCAATCAGATCATCCCGAAGTACTGTACGGCTCACGAGTCCCGAGACGGTGGAATTCAGACAAGCACTAGGAATAAGATAATCTTCCCTTGTCCCAAAAGTTCCTGAACATTGCCCCGGATCGGCCAACACAGCTAAATCGTCATCGAGACTTACGCCATAAGTCTGTTCCATTTGGTCACAGGACTCTTTCAGCACTTTGCGAATAGCCCCTTTGCCTGTCCAGCCGTCTACAAACTGAATGGCTGTTTCCAGCCCATGTTGCTGTAAAATATATAAAATTGCATTCTCGTCCATACCCTTGCCACGAATAATTGAAATGCTATAATGCGGAATCGTCACCTTGTATTTCAATTCAATATAACGCTTGATCAGGATGCCCACAGGGGTTCCGGCTCGAGCCAGAGATACCAGCACAAGATTCAGTCCCCTGCGCTCTACAATCTTCTCAGCCACAATGGCGGTATGAAGTGCAATTCTTGCGGCGGATTGTTCCAGCGTCTGGTGAAACAGTTCGATGTATTCTGCTGTAGGCTGATATTCCACGGGCAGCATCTCCGAATAATGAACCCCGGATTGGATCGCTTGCTCCCGTTCACCCGTTCCCTTTTCCAGATCAACATGGCTGATATCCTTCAGTAGGAAAACAACGTCCGATGCAGCATAGCTGCCCATCGGTTCGGGAGATGGAATCTCACGTTGTCTGATTAGCTCCAGTGTAGTTAAGTTCATTGCTCGTTGTCCCCTGTCTTCTCTGGCAAGCCGCAATATACAATATGAATGTGTCCGCATCCTAACTGCTCCAGTACCTTCACCATCGGTTCCATTCGCTCTCTAGACATCTGTCTCTCCAACAGAACAAAAATCTCATCATATTGTCCCGGGGCGACGTTGTAGATAAAGTTACGAACAGATGCGTCTTCCGGTGAAGCATATCCAGCCCCACTAACAACAGCATATCCTGGAGCTGGTTGTGTATGGATTGGACTGCGAGTAGTGGATTGATACAACACGCCTTCTCCCATCTCGGCAGCAATACGCATCGGAATGTACATGAACTCCCCTGTTCCCATCACCAACGTCCGTTCTCCCGTACGCTGCGACCGAAGTCGTTCTGCAATCTGGCTAATCTCCTGACGTAATACGCCATTATGCCGGGATTGCATACCAAACCTGCCCGTATGCTGGACGTAGCTCGCTGTACTACGTTTACCTTCACCATCCTCCGAAGTGGCATGCAGCTGTTCGAAGGCATCGGCAACGGTAGATGTCTGAATGGTCACGGCAGGATGAGACAGCTGCTCATCTTGGGGTGTTGCTTCCAACTGTGGAGTACCCACCACATCAATGCGGCCCTTCAGCAGGCTTAATGGTGTAATCGTAATCCCAAGCTCAACTTCCAGTTCGGCAAATCGATTCTCGTCCGCTTCCGTACGCCAGTCCAGCAATGAAGCAATCACATATTGCTTGCGGGGATATCTAGCCTGAATATCCCGAATGATATTCAACGTCGTTTTGCCCGTCGTAATCTCGTCGTCCACCAGAACAATCGGGCCCTCTCCTGCAAAAGCTTCATGATCCAACGCATAACAACGATGAGCCATCGCATGGGAATGTTCTTCTTCAAATTGAATATCTGGATGCATCGCTGGAACATACTCGCGAGTGGTGTGAATATAAGAAGCTTGATCAGCAAACATCTCGTACATGCTGTGACCCAACGCTGTAGCGGTCTCGGCAAAACCAACAAAACGAATCGTTTCCGGCAAACTCAAGCTTTCTTGCAACAGCATGTTGTACACTTGCCGGGCTTGCTTGGGATCAATTAACCCCTCGACCATTTCCCGTTTCCACTTGACTATCTGATCTTTCGTCTCTTCCGTCTTATCAGTCAGGTGCTCGTACAGCAGAACAGCCAATGCCGCGCCACTCAGAAGCGAGGTATACGGGTTAACCGGGATGTGCTTGCCCAGCAGTTTGCTTACAAACAGAAATGAACGTTTCTTATTGATTCGTGCAGCCATGGAAAATAGAGATTCTAGTGGAAGTTCCAGCGGGTTATGTGTAACCTGAACGTGCAGACTGAATTGATCAAGAATTGGGAACGTAGTTATGTTGTTGTTCGTGCTTGGGCAAGAGCCCGACAAAATGCTGCTGTTCATGTAACACCCCATATATTTGTGATCGGATTAGAATTCGATTTGCCCAGCTCAAGTGTGGTTTAATCTCATTCATTTTGTTATAGTAATTACTTTTGAACACACCCAGGCTACCGTCATTACGGGCGATGATGTCTTGTGCATCGGAATATTCTTCATGTGTAACAACGTACATCGCTTGTACGGGCTTAATATGAGAAGGATGAATGATCGTTTTGCCTACAATTCCATTTTCCTTGTCCATCATGACTTCACGCATCAATCCATCCATTGTGTTCGTAATATATTTCATTCTCAGATGCAGCCCTGATTTGCCCAGGGTTTCTTCGAATGGGGTCTGTCGTAATTGAGGTTTGAACACGCGCTCCCGCTGACTGAAATATTCCCAGACAGGACCTGAGATCACATACGGCTTGTCCATCCGTCCGAACAGATTGATAATATCCGAGATGCAGTCACGGATCGTGGCGATATCGTATATAGTCAATTCCGGGCTTCGACGTAATCCAAACAAGCTAGAGAAATCGGTTGCACCAATGCGTACATTAAGCACATATTCATCATTCTCATCGAGGATGTTTCGAAGGTCCAGCAAAGTCTCCCAACGTGTCTCCCGATAGATTATCGAAGCAGTCTCCAATATGGGCATGCCATAGAGAACAGGATAATGCTCCGGTTTCAGTTGATTGTATTTGCGGATTTGATCGAAATAGGCTCTGCCATTATCCACACAAAACTTGGGCAAAGCCAAGCCTGTCAGCATGGATACCAGTTCTCCCAACGTATCAATCATACGTTCCAACTGTTGTGGTGAACGTACACGAGCAAACAGAAGAGGCATTCGATCCTGACTAAGCATGCCTGTCTCCATATAAGTCATCAGTTGAGTTAGATGCTGTACCAGACACTGTTCGGCAAACTCCACTTGGTCGTCACCCACAGCGTCTTCCAGATCAATAATAATAGTCGTTAGACCTTCATGCTTACCATTCATAATGTCGTCCGCGATATGTGTGCGCGTCGCGGGCATATATAAAGCAGCCCCAACAGCATATGCCAGTAAATCTTTGGAAGTCCGGTGATTGAACGAGACGGGTGAAGAGAAAAATAAAGTATCTTCTTCTTCCAGACTCAAAAAATTGAAATATTTCAGGATTGTCTCCTCCTCGCACCTTTGGCAATAGCCAATCTGCATGAATTGATTCCAGCTGTCGGGGCATAAAAACCAATCCCTCCTTAATCTGGAGGGATTGATGGTCTATTATCGAGGATAACGTTGGTCAACAGTATCCTTGCAATGGTGCTGACCGATACAGCATTTATATTGAATAATTACGAATGATTATTTTCTTCCTGCAACCCACTGCATTCCCCAGTCATGAGCTTCGTCCAACGCCTGATGCCCATTATAGAACTGCACGATTCGTTCAATGCTGAATGTCTCATTGTTCACATTGCGTAACATGGCAATGCCACACATGCCGAGCGGACTCCCGTATTCGTTCATTCGAACAATGATATCGGGACCGTCCTTCTGCTGAATGGTTACCACACCGTCTACTTGAGACCAGTTGGCCACACCACCATAAATATAGGTAAATACCAGGATACGCTCAATTTCCGAGATGCGGGCACCATTAATCCGTAGATTCTCTCCCGTCTTAACCGATCCCGTCCGGTCATCCCCATCCAGAGCAATGTAAGGGAAACGGTTCAGTGAGCCAAACGTTTGTCCCAAAGCCTGAATCACGTCCCGTGTACCATCCTTCATCTCGAACAGGCAACCCAAGTCCAGATCCACACTCTTGCTACGACCAAATAACCCTTTGCTACCCTGTTGATTCCAGTTCAGGTTAATCAGGATTTCACCAAGTCCCCCCGCATTTTTCTTGAGGTTAATGGTGTCGCCCTTCTTCTTCAATTCGATTTTGCTGAAATTGATCGAATTCACAGGGGAAGGCGTCGGTTCTGGTGCGGGCACCGGGGGTGGTGGAGTAGGTACAGCTGTCGGAGGAACGGTTGAAGTCGTTGGTGCAGGTTCTGATCCACCATCCACATCCACACCAAAGTTAGCGCAGAGTGCATTCAAACCACCTGCAAAACCCGATCCTATTGCATTGAACTTCCATTCTCCGTTATGGCGATACAATTCACCGATGACAATCGCGGTCTCCACTGTAAAACCGCTCCCCAGATCGTATCTCATCACTTCCTGACCTGTAGCTGCATTGGCAAACCGTAGAAAACCATGCTGAACCTGTCCAAAATGATGGCTTCGTGCTTCACCGTCATGAATCGTCAGGCTGAAGGCGATTTTCTCAATTCGAGCAGGAATTTTGTCAAGATCAATGGCGAACTGTTTCTTCTCGCCACCAACCTGCCCGCCATCCTTATACGTGATGAACGAGGTAGAGGGCTGGTTATAAAAGATAAAATCCTCATCTCCAGCCACTTTATTGTCTGAACCCAGAAGGAATGCTGATGTGTCCAGCTCCACACCCGAGGCTGCCTCCCAACCAATGCCTACCGTTAGACGGGACAAGCCCGGATTGGTTTTGGTCAGATCACTCTTCTGGCCTTTCACGACAGAAATCGCCATAGCAGACTCACCTTTCTATGCCAAGTTATTGTGCATCCAGTCCATAATTTTTGCATAAAGCAGATAGTCCACCTGTGAAGCCGCTGCCTACGGCCTGGAATTTCCAGTCCGCACCTGCACGGTAGAACTCACAGAACACCACAGCTGTTTCGGTAGAGTAGTCTTCTCCGAGGTCGAACCGAAGTACTTCCCGATCACTTGCAGCATCTACAACACGAACGAAAGCGTTGGAGACTTGTCCAAAATTCTGCCCTCGTCCATCTCCATCATAGATGGTTACCGTAATACCGATCCGGTGAATGTGCGCAGGGATTTTGCTGAAGTCAACAACAACTTGCTCATCATCGCCGTCACCTTCACCTGTACGGTTATCACCAGTATGTGTTACTGAACCCGCACCGCCGCTTGGATTGTTGTAAAAAACAAAGTCATCCGTACCTTTGGCTTTTCCATCTTCGTACAACAAAAAAGCCGAAGCGTCCAGGTCAAAGTCGACTCCACCACTATATTTGTTTGTATCCCAACCCAAACCAACCACCACACGGGTAAGGCCCGGATTCGTCTTAGTCAGGTCAATACGTTGTCCTTTGGCAAGACTGATCGTCATTTGTTTTTCCACCTTTCCAAAATATGTGATTAAATGAAAAGGAGAACCGTCCAGGAGACGGTTCTTCCCATCCTGTAAGTCGTTCTGTACGTCCTATTGCAAACCGTAATCGCGTGTCAATCCAACCAATCCATCCTGGTAACCACTACCGATGGCACTGAACTTCCACTCGCCATTATGACGATACAATTCACCAACAACTACACCCGTTTCAATGGAGAAGTCTTCTCCCAGGTCAAAACGAATCAGTTCTTCGTTGTTTGCTTCGTTGACGATTCGCACATAAGCACGGGAGACTTGTCCGAAGTTCTGGCTACGTTCTGTAGCTTCGTAGATCGTAATGGAGAATGCAATCTTCTCTACATTTGCGGGTACGTTAGGCAGGTCGATATTGATTTGCTCATCATCACCATCGCCATCTCCTGTACGGTTGTCACCGGTGTGAACAACAGAACCATTTTCATTTTGTGGATTGTTGAAGAAGATGAAGTTTTTCTCGCCTTCTACTTTACCGTTTGCATTGGCACAGAATACCGATACATCCAGGTCAAAGTCTTTTCCGCCATCATACTTATTGGTATCCCAGCCCAAGCCTACTGTGATTTTTGTC
The DNA here is from genome assembly GCF_037991315.1 of Paenibacillus sp. FSL H8-0079. Taxonomy (NCBI): domain Bacteria; kingdom Bacillati; phylum Bacillota; class Bacilli; order Caryophanales; family Paenibacillaceae; genus Paenibacillus; species Paenibacillus sp. FSL H8-0079. The sequence goes on along the minus strand of NZ_CP150300.1, from coordinate 1,160,883 downwards.
AAACCTGGGTTCGTTTTAGTCAGATCGATTTTTTGACCTTTAGAGAGATTAATTGCCATCGTATGATCATCCTCGCTTATTTAAATGTATTGTAGTTATCGTGACATATGAATATCAGGATTATTGTCGATTTAGGTTAAATCTTGTACTTAGGAGTACCTGCGAGCGAGTTCGTTGATATGTACCGCATGGGAACCCTCTCCAATTGCCGAGAATTTCCATTCGCCTCCATGACGATACAATTCACCACAGATCAACGCTGTTGAACCTGTGTAGTTTTCGGATAGATTGAACTTCACGAGCTCACTGGAATTTTTACCATCCAGAATACGAATATAAGCCTTCTCAATCATGCCAAAATCTTGCTTGCGATTGACACAATCGTAGATATTAACAACGATTAATACTTTATGAACATCAGCAGGAATACGGGACAGATCCATTTTGATCTGTTCGTCGTCACCGTCTCCCTGACCTGTTAAATTGTCACCTGAATGGATAACCGAACGACATGCACTTTGCTTGTTGTGGAAGCAAACCAGGTTGGAGTCCTTCACCAACTTGCCTTCCTCATTTAACATGATTGCCGATGCATCACAATCGATATCCGCTTGTTTCTTTCTTCCGAAGAACCCTTTGGCAGTTACCGGGTCCCAACCGAGACCAGCAATCACCTCAGTAAGTCCTGCATTGCCTTTGGTTAAATCAATCTTCTGTCCTTTGACCAAATTAATGCTTGCCACTGATTTTCACCTCCCTTCATATGTAAAATAGCTACTTAGAGATTGAATTCACCCGGATTCAGTCCAAGTACAATGCATATCTCGGTAACCACTCTTTTCTCCTGATCATCAAAGTTGCCGTCAGCTGAACCAATCGCGCTACATACGCCCACAATAACGCGGCCCACATCCGGCTTGGATTTGAACTTCCCAATGGCTTTCAGTGCTTCCTGCTTCCCGATCTCCGGAGAGAACTCAAAGTTCGCCACGTAATGATTGAAGCGTGTAATCACTTCGCCCATGTCGAATACTTTCAATTCCTGACTCAGTTTAATATAACCGGCCATCTTGTTCTTCTCGGCTTCGTCAATGGAACCATCCGCGAAAGCAACCAGTGCACAACCTGCAACTACGGCGTCCATAAAATCTTTATTTTTAAACTTTTTGACTTGCTCTTCAAGTCCTTGTTTTGTTGAATTTAACCAGCTTTTAAATGAACTCATACTCAACCTCCAATAGTTTCAAACATGGTGTTCTTTACTTTTTTTCATGATTTTCAGTAATTTTCATCCCTACATCATGATTGAATATAAGTTAAATTATTCCTTAACTATACTCTGAAATACGGCAATATTCTACATTAAAAAACAATTAATACCTTATGATACGCGTCGTTCTGAATATAGTTTCAAGCGGATTTCAAAAATCTTCTCTACACTTCGTTTTTTCGAAATCTATTCGGATATAACACATAAAACCCTGACAGCCGATTATCACAGGCAGTCAGGGTTTAGCTCATTCATATTCTATTCAATACCTCTGTTCACTTACCGTAGATCTCTTCAATCCGCTCTTCCTCATTCGTAGACAACAGAACATTAAGCAATCCCATCGCATTGTTGGCATCGGTTCTCGTCGTCTTATACATCTCTGCAAACGCCGCTTCATCCTGCTCCGGATCCATCTCAGCAAGCTTGCCCCACGACGTGCGGGCTTTGTCGTATAACGTACTCAACGTGATGTCACGCGGATGTTGAGCTACGGGTGCCATAGATTCAAATTTCGCTGTGACGCTGAAGAAATCCTTGGAATCCTGGAACGATGTACTGCTATAATCCTTATTTTTCATCGCATCTTCTGTAATCAAGAGGCCTTCACGGGCGATAAACAGTGTTTTCACCATGGCACGCTCCAGATTGGTTGCTTCTTCCCAAGTTATATAAGATTCGTCAGGTGCTTGTACGGTTGTGAAAAAAGGAAAGGCATCATCAATCAACCGCTGCGAATCGGAATGAATCGGCACCCCTGCATTCATGTCCACAACAGCATCACTATAGTTGGCAACATTAATATTTTTTGAACCTTCCTCACTAACCCGACGCACCGGATGATCATTCAGAGGGATACGGATATAACCAAGCTGATCTGCATACTGCTGCTTCAACTCTTCCAATGTGGAGTCCTTTCCAATCTTGCCGTCGTCAGTGGAAGAAGTTTCTTCTGTAGCTGAACCTGTCTGTTCACTCCCATTCGAACCGGATGCTGCTGTTTCTGTTACGGTAGCATTCGAGCTACTTGTCTCTGACGAAGCGACTTCTGCACCAGAAGCAGACTCCGGCGATGATGATGTCTCTTTAGCTCCACCACCACAAGCTGTCAAAATCGCTGCCAAACCGAATATGACCGTGAACGTCTTTATCGTGTAATTCCATTTCATCGTATAATCTTCCCCTATCGTATGTATATTCCTGAGAACCATTAACCTCTGTTTCAAACCTTGAACACTTACTACCAAAAATATCCTTTCAGATAACATGCTTGATTCACAATTGGACATGGTCTACATTCTATCATAAGTCAAAAATCGGTTGTATACGACGATATACCTGTGTCTAAAGCCTTTTACTATCCCTGTATTAACTACCAACGCAACACAAAAACACTGCCATCCGTAGGGACAACAGTGTTCGTGAAGCGGAATTATTTAATACCTTTAGCTTTCTCCATGTGTTCTGACCGAATCTGAGGATCCGTAGAATTGACCGATGAGAGCAGAGCGTAGATCGCCTGAATATCCTTCTCTTGAAATACAGTCTCGGGAACTTCAGTCTCAAGTCGCTCTGTCTTGCGCTGAATGGTCTCTACCAATTCATGATCGTAGATGATCAGTTCATCCGAATTCACATATCTCACAGCAGGATCAACACTGATCCGGCAACGGTTCGTGAAGGTCACCATGGAGACAAGGCGTACTCTTTTGTAATCTCCGAGGTGCGCATGGATGGCTTCCACATGTGCACGATGCTGCATGAGAGGATTGTACATTTTGACCCGGCTGCTGCTGACCGACCAATTGGCTTCTCTTCGGCCACCGCGGATCTCACCTGTCGTCAGATTCCGCGTTTCGATCACGAAAATTGCCCGCGGACCGATCACGACATGATCAACCTGTGAATAACCGGAGCGCGACTTCGGATTGGTAACGAGTAAGTCGTTCAGCACTTTATATTGACTTGGAAGACCTATCAGCTGATCTGCTGTACTGGGCTCCTCCGGCTGACGTGTCCAATCCCCTTCCGCTTTTTTCTTGCGCTTACTGCGGACCATACGCGGGGGAATGGTTGTCGTCGATGGTAAGGCTGAAGCGGAGGCTGTAATCTGGTTCGCAAGCTCTGGCTGTGTCTTGAACAGAGACAGGATTTTCTTGAACATGGGCAAGCTCCGTTCTATTATAGTGTGGGTTACGGGTGACCATTACAGGAGGAATAACATCCTTTGACACATTCATTATGTAAACTACTATTACTTATGTCGGATAAAGCGGGGTAAAAATAAAGTGAAAACGATCAAAATCTCTCCAATACGCAAAGTACATATGAACATTTAACCAATCCTGTGACTTTAGACGCATAAAAAGGCCATAAAATTGAAAAAAACAGCGCAACCTTTCCTGGATAGAAAAAGAATACGCTGCTGTTCTCTTGGTTGTTAAGCCTGAAGATAATAGGTGTAGAGCACCTGTGTACCCTTCTCTTCCAGACCATTATTCGCTATTTCTTGATACAGGGATTCGGCCAGAGCCAGTCCAGGCGTTTTCATGCCCATCGCTTTTGCAGACTCCAGTGCAATTCCCATGTCTTTGATAAAATGTTTCACATAGAATCCAGGCTCATAGTCGCCTGCGATCATGCGCGGACCGAGATTGCTGAGCGACCAGCTTCCGGCTGCACCGGTAGCAATGCTCTTCAGCACAGTCTCCGCGTCCAGACCAGATGTCTTGGCATAGGCGAGTGCTTCGCATACGCCCATCATGCCAGAGGCAATGGCAATCTGGTTGCACATTTTGGTATGCTGCCCGGCTCCCGCCTTGCCTTGCAGCACAATGTTGCTGCCCATCTGCTCAAACACCGGACGCACGGCTTCAAAGGCCTCCGAACTACCACCAACCATAATGGACAGCTTGGCGTTCTGCGCTCCGATATCGCCGCCCGACACAGGCGCGTCCAGTGCATGCAGTCCTTTGGCTTCCGCAGCTTCAAAGATTCGTGCAGCCAGTAACGGACTGGATGTCGTCATATCAATCAGATATGAACCCGGTTTGGCATTGGCCACGAGACCATCCTCACCGAGATAAATCTCCTCTACATCTTTCGGATACCCCACCATTGTGATGATGACATCACACGCGGCAGCCAGTTTGCCTGGTGTATCATGCCATACGGCACCTTCTTTCACCAACGCTTCCGCTTTGGCAGCAGTTCGCGTGTACACATGCAGCGGATATCCAGCCTGCTGGATGTGCCCAGCCATGCTTTTACCCATCACGCCTGTACCAATAAAGCCAACTTTCGTCTCTCCAGGTGCCTTCGTCGTATTTGTCATCACAGGTTTCCTCCCTATTTCTCTATACTTCGCTCAGTAGTTGTCTTCGACATTGCTATATCTGTATGTTAAAGCTTTCTGCCTGGCTCGTCCATCTCGTTTGCCGCTTTCTGTGAAAAAATCTGAAAAAGGAATCAACTTCCCATATGCTGTACAACCTAACGTAAACTTCCTTCATTGGAAAGGAGGATTCCCATGAGTCGTGAAAAAGGTCAAATTACCATCTGGTTGTCCTTTTCCATCATTTTATTAAGTGCCGGACTGGTCTGCCATGTCTTGTCCATTCCAGCAATTCTGGAAGCAGCAGGTCGAGACGGATGGTTGTCTGTTGTAGCAGCGGCTCCCTTGTTCATGTTGTTTCTATGTATGATGTACATCATCATTCGGCGAGTACGTGGACAGCGATTAACAGATTGGATCACCCGAGAATTCGGAGCCATTCCTTCCTGGATCTTCCGCATCTCCGCTTCCATTCTGCTGTTCACGCTTGGCACGCATACGCTATATGAGACAACCAACTGGACCGTATCCACTTATCTTCAATTTACACCGCCCTATGTTCTGGCCGGTGGCGGAGCGCTGGTTGCTGCCTGGGCGGCGTCCAAGGGCATACGATCCATTGCGATGACTTCCAGTCTGCTGCTCCCCTTTGTCATTTTGCTTGGTTATTTTGTAATGTCCGCCAATATGAAATATAAAGACTACAGTCTATTGTTCCCGATCATGGAGAACGGTATGGGTCCCGTGTGGCGGGGCATGATTTATTCCCTTGCCGGGCTTATGGAAATCTGGATTCTCATGTTGTTCCAACATGAAGTCAAAGGCAAAATTCGGTGGTGGTACGTCCTGATCCTCGGCGTGTTTATGCTCAGTATGGCGATCGGACCAACCATCGGAGCCATTGTGGAATTCGGCCCCGAAGAAGCAGCAAAACAACGAAACAGTCCCTATGAGCAATGGAAACTGGTGAATATCGGTAAGTTGCTGCAACACGTTGATTTTTTGTCCATCTATCAGTGGCTTAGTGGTTCCTTCGCAAGGGTGGCTATATCCATGTATCTCATCGTGGATTTGCTGAATTTCCGTAGACCGAAGAAACGATATATTGCTATTCTCACCATTACCGTCATCATGAGCTTCATGGCGATGCAGTGGTGGCGCATTGATTATGTGGATTATTATGTGGACCATATTCAGTTCCCGGTCATGCTCGCCTATGTATCCGTCGTTACCGTGATATTAACGATTGCTGCATTAATCCACAAAAAGGACAAGGAGGCTCCCGAACATGCCGATCTCAACCCAGCCCAAGAATAATCGTGACGTTGAACCGTTCCGAATGAACGAGCATAACCTGAACACCTTTTTTGCCGGATCTGACGACGTCATCATTAATAGTCACATGATCGGTGAATCTCCGATGCAGATCCTTATGGTATATTGCAGCGGTATGGTGGACAGTGAAGCGATCTATGATATTATTCTCCCGGAACTCAAACGAACGTATGAGCAAACACACTTTTTCCGTACGTCCGACATTGAGAAATGCATCAGCCTGCAATGGACCCGGATGGATCTGCAAGATCCGGCATTTGGAACCGAGCTGATGTCTCTCCGTGTTTTTGAAGGTCATATGTTGATCTGTATCCCTTCTCTTCAAGCCATGTGGAGTATTGATATTTCCAATATCCCGACACGGACACCGGAGGAGTCGACCACCGAAGTTTCGATTCGTGGGGCAAGAGACGGGTTTATTGAACCCCTTGCCGTCAATATTGCCTTGATACGCACACGTTTGCGTACGAACCAACTGGCTTGCAATATCGAACTGATCGGTACACGTTCTGCAACCAAGGTGGCACTGATGTATATCAAGAATATCGCCAATCCGGAGCTGATCGAAGACGTGCAGGATCGATTGCGCAAGATTGAGACCGAACGCATTTTGACCGCCAATGAACTGGAAGAATTGCTGTCTCCTTCGAAGATTACTTTGTTTCCCGTTACCCATTATACGGGTAGGCCTGACTTTGCTGCGGAATGTCTCCTTAACGGACGTTTTATCCTCATTGTCGACGGCAATCCCAGCGCCATTATTGGGCCAGTCAATCTGTTTCTTTTGCTCAAATCACCGGAGGATGCCAGTTTTCCTTTCTTACCTGTGAACGTAGGACGGATGCTCCGCTTTCTCGGTCTGATGATCACCGTGTTCCTGCCTGGCTTTTATATTGCGCTGACATCCTTTCATATGGATCAGATCCCCTTCCCACTGGTTGCAACGATATCCGTTGGACGAATGGGGTTGCCGATGGAATCGGGAATGGAGATGTTTCTCATTATGCTACTGATGGAGTTGTTCCGAGAGGCGGGGGTACGTTTGCCTAGTGCCATCGGCCAGACATTGACTGTCGTCGGAGGTCTCATTATTGGAGATTCCGCCATCCGAGCCGGCATGGTCTCTCCCCTTATGATTGTCATCATCGCAGTTACCGTCGTAGCTGGAGCAACCATTGTGAATCAGGTCATGACCAGTTCTGTGCTGATCCTGCGGTTCCTTTGTTTTGTCCTGGGAGCTTCCCTCGGCATCTATGGGTTCATCCTGTCGTTGATTCTGTTCCTCATCTACCTGACCGATCTCAAATCATTTGGCATTCCGTATCTCACTCCGTTAACACCGCTTCATTTCAAACAAGCGATAGCTTCATTATTCAAACTGCCAAAAGGGCTGGGTAAACGTAGACCCGTCTATCTCGAGACCCAGGAGCCCCGCAAGAAAGGGAACGGACGATGAAGCGTTTGTTGCAGCGATGTATACTGGGGCTGTTAAGCCTATCGATGTGCGTGATGACGAGTGGATGCTGGAGTGCATTTGAAATCCAACAGGTAGACTACGCCAAAGCCTTTGGGATTGATTATAAGGACGGCATGTATCATCTGTATGTGCAAACGCTGGATTTTGCCAGTGTCGCCAAAAGTGAAAGTTCGACCAAAAGTGCAGATACCCCACCAGTATGGGTTGGACATGCCGAAGGGAAAACCATGAGTCTGGCGCTGAACGAGCTGTTCCGTACGGCTCAATTACACATGGCCTGGGGGCATGTGACCGCCATCGTTATGGCAGAAGGTGTGCTCACCAGTAAACATATCAAAGAAGTGTTCGATATGCTGGGACGTTTTCCAGAATCCCGTTATACAACTTGGGTGTATGGAACCCGCGAACCACTGGAGAAAATTCTGAGCGCAACGTCCATCTATAATATGTCACCGCTGGATAGTATTCTTCACAATCCGCTCCCTACTTATATGGAAGAATCGTTGTATCCGCCCGTGCTCAGCTTCAAGCTCATTGCAACGCATAATGATCCAGCTACAACGACGTATCTGCCGAGTCTTGCATTGAACAATACCCAGTGGGCTGAGAATGAAAAGAAACATGATTTGTTTCTGGTGGAAGGGGCCTTTTTCGAGAAGACTGGCTATGACTTTGAATACTTTCCACGCAGTCAGCTTCCCGGTTATCATTGGTTAATCAAAGACATGCGGCGTGCTCCCTTGCTTGTGCAGAAGGATGGAACGATCTATGGAGCACTCAGTGTAGGATTGCCTAAGATCAAAATTAAACCTGTCATTCAGGGTGAAGACGTTACGTTCAACATTGATGCCCACTACCTCACTGCCCTGTACGAATACTTGGTGCCCACCTCTTATGAAGAGATGATCCAGATTAGTGAAGTGAAGTTGCGGGAGCAGATCATGCAGACCTATCGTCACGGCCTTGAGCGTGGTGTGGATATTTACGGTCTTCAGGAGAAGCTGTATCGCAAAAATCCGAAGCTCTGGCGCAAGTTATCAAACAACGGGAGCAAGATGATGCTTACCGAAGACTCGATCCACGATCTGAAAATCCACCTCACGATCCCGTATACAGGGAAGTATAAGAGGAAAGTGTAACAAGAACTTAAAACCCCTTGCCCGTATGAACCGACGGATAAGGGGTTTTAAGTTTCTAAGGTATTACGTTTGCAGTTCGAATCATGCATATCTAGTCCTGCGAAATTTCCATTCCATCAGCCAACCTGTCAATATTGAAAAAGACAGACCGAACAGCAGGATCGGAACATTGTAAAACAAGGTGTTCGTGTACTGATTCAGCCAGCCAAAACGGTACACTGCGGAATCCGGATCATTCGTAAATCCGTTGAGTTGTATGCGTAAGTCATTGATGATGTGTAACTCCAGAAAGACTGACAACACACACAGTAGGAAAGCAACCAGGGGTATTGAGGCATGCATCTTCCCTCCCCAGCGCTGACGCTGATCATGCAACCACCATTTGGATAGAAACATCGTCCAGATACATAGAATGAGAAAGGTCAGAAGAGATGGAAATAACACTAAAAGCCCTAGATTACCGTTGCCAGACACCCCTCTGCCGGGTTCGTGCTGAAAGGTTAACCCTCGTACAGCACCAATCATGAGTACGTTCCAGATGAGGAATATGAAGTATGGCTTGTTGATTCTTTTGAGACGATTCATATGTTACCTCCTAATCCTTGTTGCGGCCACCTATTCTAAATTGACGTTCACTTCTTATAATAATTCATTACCCGCAACCGAGTAGTCAAGATTAACGTCTGGGGAATGAGCACGAAGAAAATGTACATAAGTACAATTAACCATAGATGTGCGGCAAAATTCTCCGCACCGAATGATGGTTTCGGGCGCTCGATAAGATACCACCAGCACGGAATGGCCATAAACCATGTCAGTCCCGTTGAGAGGAACATGTCTTTTACATCGCTCCATAGAAAGCAGAACAGCGCGACAAACAAAATTGGACCCGTCCATGAATCCAATATCGGTCCCCAACTTTGGAAGACAAAGATAATGGCAGGATACAGAAGATTGATGGTCCAGCGCCAGATGTTGTTAGTATAAAGATTCATAATGCATCACCTCGTTACATAACGTTGAAACTGTGCGTGAAAATACAGGCTACAAAAATTAGCGAAGATATGTACTCTCGAGATTTTAAAAGGTTATCCAATTACATACTGGGAAAGAAATGAAGAGAAGAAGCATGATTTTGGATAATATAGCTCATACTACCTTCAGGAAATTACCGAAGGAGTGACAGTATGAGGTTAAAAAGGTTCATCGCCGTTGGAGCCGTGTTAACTTGCTCAACTCTGTTATGGGGCTGTGGTAATGGCACTGCGAATAATGCTTCCCAGCAACAGAATAACACCGTTCGGTCGGAGAGTTGGAGCGATCCCAAACGACTGGAAGCTTCCCATCTTGAGGCGCTTGAGCGTATGGAGAAAGATCATATCCACCGGATGGTTTCACTTAGTGCAAGTACAGATGGAGACAAAGTAATGACCACGCTTGAACGGTCGAGTCAGAAGCTGGAGGAAATGAGACCCCTCGCCGAAATGCTCCAGCATGAAGGCCATCCAGCATTATTACAGCAAATTCAGGAGATGTCCCGTGATATCCAAGGTTCCAAATCCGTCGTGGCTGAGATGAAAAATTTACCTCAGGACGGTAAAATTAAGATTCAGTCTGAGAACTCCGATTCTTTGCATCACATCAGTAGCTTCCGCGATTACCACCAGTATATCCAAGAGAAAATTCAAACTTTGAACAAGAATAATACTGATTTACATTAATTAGTAATAGCTGCTTACCCAAGTGACTTCAATCGATACAATTGTATGAACGAAGCAAAAATAGTTAGGTGGGAAGATTACTTCCTATCTAACTATTTACGTGTGAGCAGATATAGACAATCACTGTATCCTGCTGCGATTTCTTTGATCTTCTCTGTCTGCTTCCTCCATCTTGCGAATATATCGCTTTAATTCCTCCTTATGAGCTTCAAGTTCAGTCAGTTTCACAGATGCTCCCTCTACAAAAGACTGCATCTTATAAGTTAACTCCTCTGCCGATCTTCCTACCCAGTCCTGCTGCAACCTCCCATGAATCGAACGCATCTTCTGTTCCTGTTGTACAAGTCGTTGCTGCAATTGTTCGCATTGTTGAACGGCTCTTCGTAAATCCGACAGGGATACGGATATTCTGCCCATGTCCACTTTCCTCCTGTTAATCTATCTATATAAATCCCATTATTATTGTTGCTGATCAGCGATTACAAAATCTTCTCTCTTTCGTTCAATATAATCTGCAATCTCACTTATGGATTCCTGGTACCAACGGTTAATTTGTTGCAAAGTAGCTGTTGCATTATAAGCAATCGGTGTAAACGACTGACTTTCGCTCGTTGCTATATGGGTCTGGAACATCTGAATAGAAGCTTGTGCATCGTTGGAAAATCCGCTCAAACTCAGTCTCATTTCCCGAGCAGACTACGCTAATTCTTCCGGTGTTAATTGAATCTTACCGCCACCAGAACTACCTACTCCGGATATAAACGAAGCTACTGCACCAGACATCACATTAGAGAACACAGCCATTGCTTTCTGATGTGCAGTCCATCTTGGAGAAATATCAAGCGTCTCTCCCGTACTCCGATCAATTAACGGGCCAATTAAGTTGCCATCCTTATCAAATTCATATTGCTTCATAGAATGGTACCCCTTGCCTTCGTCCTTCGAGAAGGAATCCAATAATCTAACGATATTTCCAATGTACAGCTTATCCAGATCTACATCTATTCCAACGTCATGAACCAACATCGGCGAGCCTGCACCGAGAGGTTGAAAAGGAACCTTTAACTGTAGTTGAAACTTCCAGTTCTGATACATCGCATTAGCGGTATCAAAATCCTGTCCCTTGTACACCGTAAGTCCAACGTGCCTATCATATTCACTTATTCCACCAGCTCCTACAGAATCACTCGGATGAACCACATTAACCATTTTGTTGTCAAAGTGACCTTCATTCACCTTAGCCAAACTTATATCATCCAGCAGATTTATTACACTTGGAGCACTGTACGTCATACCAGACACATCATGACGAGCAGCTACATATTGAGCCAAACCACCACCAAGAGAATGGCCTGTTAGCGAAATATCTGAATCAGGATAAGCCTTCTGTACAGCCTCATACAATTCTTCAGCTTGATGAAACTGATTGTTTTCCCAACTTGAATTATCCATCATGAGTTTGAATGGACTATTTTTGAAGATATTATGACGCTCAGGGTCGGTTACGGCATCTTCAAGCCTTTTTGTTCTGCCCCCCACGACATCCAAAGCGTCCGTCTCCCAGTCCGCGATTTTATCAGTCAACTTCCCTTCCGGTTCCGTTCCCCGATAACCGATGACAATCTGATCTGTAAGATCATTCTTTAAAACAATTGCGTCGAACCCAGACTTTCTGTGCAATTTTGCTCCATCTGGCTCAACCACTTTCCAATTAGCTGAATCCAGCGTATCAGGGTAATCCCCTTCATTTAAATTAAGATAGGCCAGTTCCGAAATTTCCTTATATGTTTTATCAGTTATATAGTTATCCATAAAAACTCCTCTCTGTTTACTGAACTAAAAAGTTAAAGTATATTTATAAAGTGTTAAGTTCACATATATAGGAGGTTGAAGAATATTTTTAAAAATATTCAATTTGTATCTATCACACTTATAATCTTAGCCCTTATATTGGGAGGATGTAATTCTATGCCGAATCAAGATAAAATTATTGAAGAAGCAACTCAAGTGGGTCATCAATACTTTATTGATCACTATAATACTGAAGTGGAATTCACTGATCATAAATTTATGCCAAAAGATCTTAGTCACAATATCAGTTTGAGTGGTCATGTTGAAAATAATAAAGAAACTGAAATTTCCATCCTCATTGATTATGACACGTTTGAAGTTCAAACAGCCGTTGTACCCAAAGAGTTACTTGACCAAAAAATCAAGTAAGTGTGTCACTGACGGGGTATGTAAAAGGAAATAAGACTCAGGAAATATTTACAATGGTGGATTATGATACTTATGAAGTCAAAACAGGCTCAGTGCCTGATGACATCAAACCTCTTAAGTAAATTATAAGAACTTTAACCTTTCTAACTTTAGGGCCTTGTAAAGATACATGGCTCTTTCACTTGTAATAATAAGGCCCCTCAGCCTAATCCATTCCTCTTTTTCCCAAAGAAGTAGAATCATTATAGTCCATCTTCTGTGAATCGTGTATACGACATATAAGAAATGAGTAAAAAGTCTTTATACATTTCAGGCAGTAAACCTAACACATCATAAATTATAGGACGTTGTTACCAGAATAATTTCAGCAATTTGCATAAATATGTGAAGGTAATGGTTTATAACTTTGTCAGGCAGCGACGCTTTGTATACATCTTTACACTCATCACTGCCTCTACAATCATAATGCTAGCTCCTCACTCCAACCAGATATACGTGAAATACGAAGCCCTCCTGATTCATCGATTGGATTACGAGCAGCAGGCACAGTAATTCACTGTACACCACCACAGTCAGCTCCTGGTTTACATCTTCATTCCACCCACAACGACACCCAGATGAACACTACCCACCTAACTAAACCATTATATAAATAACACATTACGGACCTTCAAGGTTTGGAGATTTTTCAAAAAATGAAAAACCCAAAAAGCCCGGGCATGGCCCGGACTTCGTTGAATCATATTAGAACTATTAATCTGACTGCGTTTAGCTCGCGTTAGCGATCAATGCATTCAGGCATACTGCACCTTGTGCACGCACATTAACAACAATAATCGGCGTGTCCAACATGCCGTGCATCCAAGACATATACTCTTCAACTTTTTCGTTTGGAAGGATCGTCAGAATAACCCCTGCGAATCCACCACCATGAATACGACAAGCGCCATCACCCAGGTTTTGCAGATAATTCTCGGTCAGTGCCAGTGCGATGCCAATCTCTTGTTCCTTCACAGCACCACTTTGATATACATTCTGCAACCACTTCCATGACGAGTTACCGGACGCCGTAATCAGTTTCAGGAAATCAGCAAAACGTCCATCCCGCAACGCCTGAACCTGACCGTCGACACGATTGTTTTCCTCCAGGAAATGAAGTGCACGCAGCACGGCACGATCCCCAGCCGCTTCACGAACCTTCTTGAGGTTAGCATAAATGGCGTCAGCTGTAATTTCCCGAACATACTCACTGCCCAGCGCCTGAGCAACCGCTCTCATCTCATACGGCACAGCAGCGTAATCTTCCGTCAGATCAGCGTGGTTGCCACCAGTATTCACAATGACCAATGAGTAGCCATTTTGTTGGAAATCCCACTGAACAGGCTCGATGACCGGCTGTGCAGGATTTTCAAAATCAATAGCAATGAGTCCCCCGTACGCACAAGCCATCTGATCCAGCAAACCGGAAGGTTTGTTCCAATAATGATTCTCCGCATACTGACCGATTTTGGCCAAAGTGACAACATCCATTGCGCCATCATTATAGAAGTGATTCAAAATCGTACAGATCAGCATCTCAAATGAGGCCGAGGAACTCACTCCTGATGCCGAGAACACGTTACTTGAGAGATACGCCTGAAAGCCGCCAACCTTATATCCGAATTCTCCAAATCCCGCAGCCATACCGCGAATCAATGCTGTTGTGCCATCGTCTTCTGTATTTGGCGTGAGATCCGTGAGATCGATTACATATTTCTTGTCGTAGCCTTCTGAGTAAAACGTAATAACCGACTTCGCAGTTGGTGCTGCCACTGCAATCGTATCCAGCGTAATGCTGCCCGCCAGCACTTTACCATGGTTATGATCCGTGTGATTGCCTCCAATCTCACTACGTCCTGCCGCGCTAAACAACTTGCTTCCTTCTTGCGCGCCAAAGTATTCTTGGAACGTTGCGTTCAGCTTCGTGTAACGTGCAGTCTGTTCCTCTACTTGTGATTGTCCATACATTTGGGCAAGCAACGCTTGGCCCTCCGTGGATTGGATCAGATTCAATGGTTGTGTCGTCATTAATAATCCTCCTATGGATATGCAGCTTTTATTTTTGGGCTGTTGATGAACATGGTTGTCGCGTCTGTTTCATACCTTATTCCTCTCCCATTATCTCAGCTTCACAGCGGAAAAGGTAGGGTAGAATTGAAAGTTTGTAAGCGTTTTGTGAAGTTATTTGTTGGTGGAGGGATCAATGAAAACCTGATCTATATCCTGTCTGGTCTGATATTCGCAATGAAGATGCAGAATCATTCAGAGAGCCAGCAGTGTAACATCAATGCTTGACTGTAACGTAAGGTCATACTTGATAATGATCTCAAGCTTACATGAAGGAGAGATTAACGATGAAAATTACCGCGTTACGCTCAGATCAAATTTATGAAAAGATCATCCAGGCTGCACCCGAGGAGAAATTGGAGTTATACCGCGAGCGAATGATGAGTCCCTTTATGAACAAATGGAACATTCAACAGATCCCTTTTCGATCAAGCGAACCTAATGGCTTCGACGTGATCATGATGAATAACTTTATGAATATCGCTCCCGCAGATATCACACCTGAGATTAACGAATCGTTAGCAGCGATCTCTTCCGAAGCATTTTGGCAACAGTGTCATGAAGCTGTTCGTAGGAGTCTATCCACCTTTACAGATCACGGGATTGAGCTATCGGTCTCCGAATATCTATACACGATTTTATTAGGCGATAAGAACAGTCCTTCACTCACCATGAACGAAGGCATCAGCGGAGATGGTGGAATACCGGGTTATATTATTGCGAACCTGATCCCCAATAGGTATACTCTACCTCGTATTCAATCCGTGTTAGCTCATGAATGCAATCATAATGTGAGATATCAACATATCCAGTGGGATCAACATGTTACGCTTGGCGAAATGGTTGTTAGCGAGGGGCTGGCCGAGAGTTTTGCGACATCCCTGTATGGAGAAGAGTTGCTAGGCCCCTGGGTAGCTAAAACGGATATGGAGACTTTGAATAAAGTAATCAAACCGAAGATGAAAGACCAGCTGCATGTCACCGGTTTTGAGCAGATTAATCCCTATCTATACGGCGATGAACTTGCCATCATGCAAAACTTCACGCCCGTAGGTTTGCCCTATGCGGCTGGCTATGCCTGCGGTTATCACTTAATCCAATATTATCTGAACAAAACAGGTACACCAATTACCGAAGCAACCATCACTCCGGCAAGTGTCATCCTTGCTGAAACAAAGGAATTTTGGAATGAAGACACCCTATTTCACCGTTAAAGATATCATTCAGATTACTGGCATCACGAAACGCGCATTACATTATTACGATAAAACGGATCTCTTAAAACCAAGCAAAGTCGAGGACAACGGCTATCGGTATTACGATCAAGAGGTACTGGGGAATCTGCAGATGATTCTCTTGTTCAAAGAAATGAATTTCTCCTTAAAAGACATTGCCTCCATGATGCAACTTTCCAAAGAAGAACAGAAAGATACCCTAAGAGAGCATCGCAGCACACTCGTTCAACGCAAACAAAAGCTCGAAACCATCATCGACCAATTGGACGAGTATCTGGATGGAACCGATCTCTCTCATCTTCATCTGTTTGACGATTCTTCCATTCTGTCCATTCAAGAGCAATATGAATCGGAGGCGAAGTTTGTATATGGAGATACCGAGAAATATCAGGAGTTTGAAGCTAATGTGAGCCAGCTGTCTGTAGAAGAGCAAGAACAAGCTTACCACCAGTTTTCGGTCAACATGGAGCAGGTATTTCGGGAGTTGGCGAAGCACCAGGATCTGTCTCCTGATTCTGGTGAGGTGCAATCGTTAGTGCGTGAATGGAAGAGTTGTCTGGAGCAGTTCATGGTATGTGATGATGAGATTCTGAGATGTATTGCAGTAGCCTATACGACGGATCGTCGCTATGCGGGTTATTTTGATCAGTTTGGCAATGAGGATTTTTTGAGGTTTTTGTATCAGGCGATTATGGTTTATGTACAATCGGCATCGAACAGATAAGCTTTCGGGTGAAAAGAAGTGCCCCTACTTCGCCACAAACGTGTCTCAATTCGTGGATCAACCTCACAGAGCGCCCGCAATCCTTCTGGCTGTGTTATGTAAAGATAATCTCCTGCAAGCATCCGTACTTCCGCCCCACGCTCCGCCGCCCGCTTAAGTGCGGGGCCAGTATTTTCACCCAGGAATGCATAATAAAGGACGTCATAATATAAATCCCGGATGCATGCTGCATCCGGGCAATCAGTTCGTCTGCCAAGTTATCTGTAATCAGTTTAACGTTAAGCTTCGTCGACATCGATCAGATACACCCGTTCCTGGAATACACCACGCTCCTCAGCTTTGTCTGCCCGAAGCTTATCCAGCTGGGCCGCATTCGCACCATGCACCTCCGCCAGCGTCCGGATCACCTCCAGCATGTCGGCCAACTCTTCCAGCGCTTCCTGATCGCTTGCTGCATTTACATACTCATCCGATTCTTCTTGCAGCTTCGTTCTTAACTCTTGCTTATACTCCTCCGGGTCCAGAATACGTGTGCGGCATTCCTTGCCACTGGATGTGATAATATGCGGAATTTTGTCCCGCACCAATTTGTTGTATGTAGGCATGTGGCATAACATCCTTTCTGCTGTGAGAGCCTTCGAGCCAGAATCTCCATTTTTGCCATTATACCATTTACTATGGGGAGGGATGGGTTGATTTAATAGAAAATGATCAACAAACACACCAATGGGCACAACGTCAACGATGCCGCTGTCAAACTGATCTGTCCCGCGACTCGTCCTCCGGTAAATTCTTGCCGTGAAAAAAACATCCAGATCGAGAGGTACGTAGTGCATAGTGGGAATGAAATTATCCCGCTAAACGTACTCGGTTCCATGTACCCAGTCATCAAGCTTTTACCAATTAGGATTAATGTAACCAATTCCATTATAGATAATATGAAAAACACGATAGCAATTACTCTTTTCAAAATGTACACCTACTTTCCAGATGCAAAGCAAAGAAAGTTCTTTGTAATCTCTGCATCATATATCCTTTATTTGGATGATGTCATCTTGTAAGCGTAACATAGATTACTCAAGCATTTAACCCTAAGATGCTACTCAAAAAATAAATCTTACTCTGATGAATCCTTCATCAAACGTGCAGATAAATCATCCAATCTCTCTTCCGTTCGTTGAATAAGCCTTTCGATGTTGTTTGGTTTTAGTGGCTGATCATATGGACAGTCCTCCAAAGATGACATATGTTGTATCGTACCGACAAACAAGGCAATATCCAATCCGGGTTCAGTGTCAGTATGCACTAGAGGCAAGATTTCGTTCATGGTGAGTTCCTTGGGTGGATGAACTGAATGATGCTTATGGATATAAAGCGCCTTAATCATGGAGGCTAGAGCCCAATTACATAGAATTAGGCAGACTTTAAACTGATTGTGATTACACATGATGGCGGCAAGTTGGAGATGATACTTAGCATGTTGGTGATAGGCCATTATTGTGGTACGTAGCATATGGTAAGCAGGAATATGTTTGGACCTAGATTGTGTGGAGATATCATGGTCTTGCAAACGTGGGGTAAAATCTACTTGGTGATTACAATGTGCTTCGGTTATGGACCAATTTCTTGCCATTGTCATCCCTCCAAAGAGTTAATACCAGTATTATACAATAAAATGATACATATAGTAATCAAATAAATTATTTGTATTCTTTGTTCGGTGTTTACCTTGAGGAAACTTGTCTACACTTTTGAACATAGAGAGGTGAATACCATGAACGAGGACAGAGAAGTTTTGAAGCTAGTCGGAGCCAGAATTCGCGCACTACGCAAAGAAAGAGGGTATTCACAGGAATCCCTCGGAGAAAAAGGTGGATTTCATTTTTCATACATAGGACAGATCGAACGTGGAGAAAAGAATGTTTCTTTGGTGAACCTGGCAAAGATCGCTGAGTCACTTGAAGTAAACTTAATACAGCTTTTCGCTTATGTAGACGAGGATTTTCATTTCACAGAGTCAGAAGTAGTTATACAGGAGATTTTAGAAATGTTAAGAGATTCCTCCCCTGACAGTATTCAACTAACCAAAAATGTGATACGTGAAATATTAAAATGATCTTGAACATAAAAATAACAAAGGCAAGGCAGCTTACAAGCTGCTTCGCCTTTGTTTCACCGTCATTTTATTGAGGTCATTCAGATAGCTTTCGTTTTTCTACAAGTAGGGTAGCTACTACATCCCCAAAATTCCGCCCCAGCTTTATTCTTACGTTTAACCATTAAAGAACCACAACTACATTTGATATTAGATAATGTCTTAGATGACGCTTGCTCGTTCTTAATCGGTGCAATTTTCATTTTTCTATTGGATGGCACCCATTTACCCCAACTGCGTAGCTTGCTGTCTACTAAACCACCGTGCCAATAATCCACTTTGAATTGATCGGCTTCTTTTCTTGCTGGACCCGTAAGATCAGATGTGGTCACGATTAGAGACAAAATACAGTCATGATTCCTTTTCGCACCTACCAGCTCACGAACAGTCATTACTTGCACCTTATTATGATCGGCATAACATTTGGCTTGGACTGCTGTTTTTTCACCGCGCTTATCCGTAATAACCAGATCTACTCCTCCATCTTTACCCCCAACGCCAACTTCTTTTACGTTATAACCGTTGTCTCTAAAATAGAGTGTAAGTAAACGTTCGAACTCTGCTCCGGTCATTTTATCTAGTGGTAAAGTTAGAATCACTTCGTCTGATCTACACGTAGAGGAGGCACGATTAAATCCTCTACTCACAGGTTTTTTAGTAGTCTGTTTCTTGGCTGGGTTGGACTTTCTTCTTTTTTTCTTTTTAGAAGGCTGTAATAGTCCAGCAACAACAGATAATGTAACAACACCAATAACGAGCCATATTATTTCATTCATTCACTTATTCTCCTTAGAACTTATAAAAATATAACCGATTTACCTTTTAAATGGCTTTCATACTTTTAGCAATACGAAGTATAGTTTTTTCGTTTTCATCAAAAAAATCTTTTGATACTTTAACGTAGTAGTTGTATTCAATTTCATCATCAGACATCCAGGATAACTCCAGTAAAACCATTCCATCCTCATAACCAACCCACATATCTGCCTTTACCCCGCTATCGAGTTTTAAACTTTGATATTTCATCGATTCTGATACTGAATCTTCTATACCTTCGAAAACATGACTACCATATACGCGAATATCAATATCCGGGTTGCCCACATATAGCTGCTTCCCATCCCCATTATCTGATTCCTCTCCTGCTATCCAATCACCAGGATAACTAATACTGAAGCCGAATCTGCTGTTATGATATGTGGTCCACTCCACATTGCTTTTCTCATTTTCAACACTCTCATATGTACTTGACTCAGTAGTTATAGTATTTTCTTTATTAGTCAAATCGGTACTAGAATCACAGCCTGTAATTACAATGATCAACATTATGACTAGTAAATACTTCATCGTTTTATTCTCCTATCCAATTAGCTGTATAGCAGTAATTTCATTTCTTCAGAATTAAGGAAGTCTAATAAAGAAGCGTTTTCCGAAACCCAATGTGGAAGTTTTTTCTGTTCCAAACTCCATTTGGAAAATAGAAACGAATACTAGATCTTGTTGCGTAGTAACGCCATTAATAACTGAACTCCCAAACAGATTGATTCCTGCGCTGACCCATTCATTATCTGACTCTTCTATTGAAGAGTTTACGACCCACTCAACGAAATCTTCTTTACTTGGGTTTGTCACGGCAAGCAAAATCAATATAAATCCCATTACGATCCAAAATTTATAATTTCCACTTTTTTTACTTGAGGTATGTACTTCATCACTTTCCATGTCTTTATCACCTTCCTTATTTATCTCTATTCACACGTAGTTCTAATAGATCAGACTATCGAATGAGAACTAGGCTTATAGAATCATTATCCAACAGAAATCCACACATTTCCACCATTAATTACAATTTTGAATAATAAAACCTGCTTTTCACAGCAGGTTCCTCACGTTGCTCTGTCAAACAATATACTTATTCGCTACCGCCACCATCTTCGCAGGCATCTATTCCCTTAATCGCCATACAAAGCTCATCGGTTTGTTCCCCTCATGACTTACATAGTCCGCTTCGCCCAGGAAGACAAATGGAGATGTATAGCCATGCTCTTCCTTATACCCGCAAGAACAGCACGATTCGGTTGCCCGTCTCCCGATGATGGATATACCGCTGCGCGGTAGCCGTATGCTCCGACACCCTGCTTTGAGTCTGCCAGTGGAACAAACGCTCGTTAATCGCATAGTCCTCATACAGCGTAGATGGAGAGAAATCTTTGTCTGATTTGTTCAACGTAATGAAGAAAATATCCGTCTGTTCGTCTGCAAAATATTTTACACCTTCACGGAAGGCGGGTGATTGCTGGGCATTCCAGTAACCGAAGGCGGCGAGCACTTGGTCGATGGAGTACATACAGTGGATATCCAGTGGACAAGTGTACGGGAACGAATTGCTTTTATCCACAAATCGCAGATGAGCCAGATTATATTTAAAAATATCCACAAGCTCTGCTCGGATTGCCTCACAAGACAGCACACGCTGCAAACCCTCTTCGATGCTGCTCAAACCTAGTTTCTCGGGCGCAGCCCGATGGAAGGTGTAATAGAACATGATGAGCATGCGCTGTTCATCGTCGGTGGTTGCTTCTTTGCCTTTTTCAATAAAGTCGATCAGGAACGTCAGCCAGCTTCGGGAGTTGATCCTCAACACAGATGGCAATCTGCGAATATACTCCTCGTGTTCATCTTCAATAGGTGCTGTTAATCCGGCTTCGGCCAACATGCCACGGAAATACCTTTTGCCCGTACGTCCACCATACAATTCATATAGAGTCATCCCGTGATGCTCTACAAAATGAGCCAAGGTCAGCGGCAGTCCGGTGTCTTGTTGGAACGTTTGCAGCTTCTGGATCAGAGCCCTGCGATTACGACTCATCTGCTTGAGGTTGCGCATGACGTATTCCTTCGCTTGCTTTTCCAATTGAACGAACGTACCGCGTGGTAAGTTCGAAAATCCATTCTCGACGTAGTACGAGATGGAATGTTTGGTGGCGCCGATCAGAGCACGGAACTTATCCTGGAACCTGTACTCCTGATGCGCTTGCCCGATGAAGTCGAGCACGGTCAGGCACTCTTTACCATCCGCCATCCGTAGTCCACGTCCCAACTGTTGCAGGAATACGGTCAGACTCTCGGTAGGACGCAGGAACAGGATGGTGTTCACCTCAGGGATATCCACGCCCTCATTGTACAGATCAACGACAAAGATCATGCGCAGTTCCCCGTCCACCAGCTGTCCTTTCGCAGAATGACGCTCCTGTTCGTTCGACCCGCCATGCAGGGCCATGGATGGAATGCCGGCTTCGTCAAATATTTTTGCCATATACATTGCATGATCCACCCCAACGCAGAACCCAAGTCCCTTCACATCATCCAGATCGGTTACGTATTTGTTCAGACTTTGGATAATCTGGTTGGCACGGATTTTGTTATGGGTATAGAGCTTCTCCAGTTCGTTCAAGTCATAGCCTTTACGCGACCACTTCACCTGGGATAGATCGACAGTATCGGTGACGCCAAAATATTGAAAAGGACTCAGTAGCTTCCGGTCAATGGCATCGGTTAGACGGATCTCGGCGGCAATCGTATGATCGAAGTAGGCGGTAATGTCTTTGCCATCCATCCGTTCAGGCGTCGCGGTGAGTCCCAGCAAGATCTTCGGTTCGTAGTGGGACAACAGCTTCTGGTACGAAGGAGCAGCGGCATGGTGGAATTCATCCACGATGATGTAATCGTAATAGTCTGGGCTGGTGATCTCCGTCAGCTTCATGGAGTTAAGGCTCTGAATGCTAACAAACAGGTGGTCCAGCGCCTCCGTTCGGTGATTCCCGACATGCAGCTCACCAAAGTTCATATCCTTCAGGATATACCGGAACGTGTCCCGGCTTTGCTTCAAGATTTCTTCCCGATGGGCGACAAAAAGAAGCTTGGCTCCCACATGGCTTGCCCGGAATAGCTTGTAATCGAAGGCTGAAATGACCGTTTTGCCAACGCCTGTTGCGGCGACGATTAGGTTGCGGGTTCGTCCGTACAGCGTACGCTCGGCGTGAAGCTGTTCCAGCACTTCTTTCTGATAATCGTAAGGCTGGATGTCGAGGTGAAAGTGGTTGGATTGATCTTTTCTACGATTCAGAGCCGCCTTCAACTGTGCCTCATGTCCTTCATCCTCAGCCACATATCGCGTGAATTCACGGTCATTCCAGTAACTCTCGAAGGTCGCTTCAATCTTGCATAGCACATCGAGTGAATCCTTCTCCGTCACCTTAAGGTTCCACTCCATACCACTGGTCAGTGCCGGGTTGGACAGGTTAGAGGAGCCGACATAGGCTGTGGTGAATCCAGTATCACGGTGGAAAATGTACGTTTTGGCGTGCAGCCGTGTCACTTTGGTATCATACGAAATCTGGATTTCTGTGTTAGGTAATTTGCTGAGTTCAGTAATGGCCTTCAGGTCGGTTGCTTCCATGTATGTAGTTGTGATGATACGCAGCTTGCCACCGCTCGCCGTGAATTGTTGAAGCTGTTCCAGAAGTAGGCGAAGCCCGCTGAATTTGATAAAACGATACCAGCCAATCGATCCGATCGGCTGTCACGATCTCCTTTTGCAACTCTAATAACATACTCGGTTCGGACTTTGCACCTGTGAACAAAGAGCTTTGGGAGATCGGTGTATCTGGACGAACGATCTTGGTATCCCGGACCGCACGAATGCTGTTCAGCTTGGAATACACATGGGTCAGCACTTCCCCCTGCTCATCCAGTTGCAATTCGTTGTACTCTTCTTCCCCCAGAGTGCCTTTGAGGGTAGCAATAATCTCATTACACGTTCGGATCTGCGCCAACACTGCCGTCTTATCTTCCGTCTGTTCCCGCACAATCTTGAGCGCTCGCCGCGTCACCGCCGCCAAATATGTGGACAGCAGCTTGCGCGCTTCCTCTGCATCCAGCTTCTCGGTCCCAATGTTATACACATCCGGGTCCAGCGCCGAAATCTCCTGTCTGGTGATGGTGTTGATAAGCTGTTCATATATGCCTTGTTTCATGAATGTACCTCTTGTGGATATAGGATGGTTGTGGATATGTAGGTGATATCAGCTAATGATTTGGAATAGGTAAAATGTTCTCTACTCTATTATCGTCCAGTATGGGGATATTTTCATTAGTTGTTCGAATATAAGAAAAAGGAGCACTCACTATCGCCTCTGAACGGCAGGAGTACTCCACTTTGGGTATGAGCTATTATGAAATTAACATTATCAATCTGCTTCCTGCCCAAAGTAAGTACCCAACTTGAATCGTGACATACATGATGTATTCTATAACCGTTAATTTCCTTGGATTCAAAATCCCCAACAATGTTCAGCCATCGATAATTTAACTGTTGATACCCCTTAATTCTTGCTTTAAGCTCAGTTGTTACAGGATAACTGGTTATCTCCAGTCTCTCGAACGTCATTCGCATGCGGTAAAGCGTAGGTGGCATTACATCATCTAGACCTAGATCGTTCGTGAATAAAGTTGCGGGTTTTACCAGCCAGTTGGCTTCTTCGCTGAAACTTAGATTCATCAAGTTATACTTATTCATAATCTTCGTCATATCTGTAAAGTTGTAATAGAGCTGGCTGGCTTGTTCTCCATCCTCCAGTATTCGGTCAAACAAAATATCATTATTTATAATCGCACTCTTCGTATCAACCATATCTTGTTGTACATTCATCGTTAGATACTGTTCATACATTTTTTTCTCTTTATAGAGGCTATAAGTTAGAACAAATAAGAATACACATCCAATGCAGCATCCGATTATAAAAAGTCGTTTTTTTAGTATCATGGCGAGCTGTTCTCCTAGGATTATATAGTAAGAAGCACCTCTACGTTTGTATGGTAGAAGTGCTTTTAAGTAGTATCATTATTTCATTCTAAATAGCGGAGTAGAACCATCTAGAATAATCCTCCACCCTCGTAACTTATACAACCTTTTCGCTACACCACTTTGGGTTGTACGGCCTTTGACTTAATCTCAAGATATCGTCAGCTGTGTAATACCACTCAGCATCATCAAACCATAAGTAATCTTCCGTGTTATCTTGAAAATACTCTACTACAAACCTATAAATAAATTCATATTCATGATTAATATTTACAACATCCGCTGCCCAAAAGTAATCTGTTGATTGGGTGAGCCACGTAAAACTATCATATGAATTTTCGACAACTTTATTCACGTTAAAAGTGAAGTACCTAATAGTTTCTTCATCATCAGTATTTGATAGGGTCTCTTCATCCACTTCAGATAGTGTGCCTTCTGCAGATTGAAAGTTGTTATCTGTATCATGATCAACTGCTAAATGAAAACAATACATATTCGCTCTCTGTGCTGCATACTTAAAGTCCTCAAGAGTCTGCTCCGGAGAATAATTTGAGATTTTTTTTAGAATGATTACTGAACTCATTTACTTATAGCCTCCTTCAATTCGTCTAATGAGCTGATTAATTTTATATTTTGATCTTTTAATTTTCCAACTAAATCAGATTGAGTTTTATTTTTTACAGTTACATCTTCAATGTAATATATAACTTCTCGATTGTCATAGTTAAAATAATTTTTATTTGATGGATTGATCAACTTATCCAGTTGCTTTTCATCTAAGGCACTTAAAGACTTCTTGACCTCAATAATATGCGAGTCTGTTAGAATATCGATATCGCCTGCTTTCAACTTATTTTGCAATTTCAATTCTATACCTGTACCTTGTAATCTACCTGTCTCTTTTATTGTCTCTGCAACTTGCCCCTCTAAAATATCGCCAGTTTTTAAGCTTCTTAAATTTTTCTCAATAATTGCATCTATATCCTTAGGACCTTGATTTGTCCAAGATATTTCATTTCCGAATAAATTTGTGTATGTGGTTTTAGTGCCTTCCGTTCTTAGCCTTCCATCATGATTCAGACTATTTCCCTCACTCTTCTCCTTTTTACCCTCCACTGCTCCACCCGATTCATTGTGATCCTTCGAGTGCAAGGCTTTGCCAAAGAGAAAATAAGAGAAAGCCTGGCCTACCATGGCACCTTTATAATAACCCGACTTATCCTCATCGAGCTGCTTCTTCTGCTCATCAATAAACTCCTCGATGTCAGACCTTGCCGTTCCCGTGCCCCAGGCCGCATCCCATGCGAATCCAATGCCACGTCCAACGTCAACTACCTTACCCATAGTCATGGCATAGGCCAGACTGGTTAATGTACTAAACGGATTATAAATGAACGCTTCTGCCGTCTCACCAAGTCCCGTAACGGTGTCACCAATTGCTTTATCGACCAGTCCGGTGCCGAAGCTTGGCTTTAGTTCTTCTGGAATGTACAGCGCAACCTCGCCGGAGCCGTCCGTTGTTCTGAAGTTCCTCGCGATAAACGTAAACTCATTCTGGATTTTATCCAACAGCCCGAGTGTAGTCGGGAACACTTCTTTCACCTGCATAAAATCCCAGAAGAAACGCTCTCCTGTCACACCCGACCATTCGGATTGCAACATATAGATGGATTTCTCCAGCTCTCTAACGATTCGATCGAGTTCTAATTTCTTTTGCTGGACCAATCGAGCTTTCTCGTCCAGCACATCGGGATGTACCTGAATACGTTGCATCCTATCTTCACCGCCAACCTGACCATAGTAGTTATACCTAAATTTTAACAAGTGAAGAAGTCGATTGGAATCAAACGGAGGATTCATTTTCTCGTTAAAGATTCAGTAGGCATGGAACATTTAATAGCCAGATATTTTGCATATTCGTGCACGTTTTTTGTAGAGTCTTACTTCTGTTTAAAATACTGAACGATCTCTTCCGGTTCCTGCGTTTCCAATGTGATGTGGCCTTTCTCGAACAGGATCATGTACGGATATGATTTCAGACCGAAAATCTTCTCATAATTAAACTTATTTTCATCACGCACATTATAAAAATTCACACTGGTAATTGGGCCTTCTGATCTCAAATTTTCGTTATTCACTTCATTTAATTGCGTCTGTAAATCAACAATAAATGGCCGCTCCGAAAGACGGTCGGTAAATACAATGAGTGATGCATCGTTTCTCTGATTTTGCGTTAGATATTCAATGGCTTTCTCTCTATTGTTCTGACCACAACCTGACAATACGAGTATCAACACACACAATATCCAGAAGCGCTTCATTAGATCCTCCTCCAAAATATGATATAATTGGATATTAATTATGAATTGAATTTTATCAGATATGCTTTATCTCTGAAAGGAGCACACAATGAATAAAAAGAGTATCATCTTCGCTATCATTATCGGTCTTTTTATTTTAGCGCTTCCGTTCATACTTTATTTTTCAGTAACTAATAATTAAGAATCCACACCACACGTATCGAATATTCCATTTGAACTTAACTTAAAGAAGAGTTAATTCATGATCTCCATGAGTTAACTCTTCTTAGTTGTTTACACTAATGCTCTCTTCAATTGCTCATAAAACGTCAACGGATCCGCATAATCCGGTAACCCCGCCACCTGGCCGTCACCGAGTTCAAGAACAATCCAAGATCCGCCTTCCACCTTGGCAAAATCCATCGTGTAGAAACGGCTTTGAATCGTTTGTGCAATGTCCAGAAATGAAGTGAGTGCATCTCTAAACGCTTCGTCCTGTCCTTCATCCCAATAGTTAGAGATGTATGCAGGCTTACCGTCTAACATAAACACCCGCATCTCTCGTGATAACGGCATACCGCTCTGGTCGTGGTAGGACAGAAACTCCAACTGAACATACTCCCTGAATACAAGCCCTACATTCAATTCTTCACCTTGCAGCGTCACAAAGTTATGCACAACCCGCTTCACATGTTCCTCATCCGCAGCATCTGGGATGTAACAGGCTTCCTTCCACTCATGTTTACGAGATTTCACATAATCCTTAACGATAATTGGCTGATTACCAAATCCTCGCGTAGCCTCCCTAACGGCATCTGGTGAAGCCTGAATCTCTGACATAGGAACCCAGACCGAGTGCGGTGTATATCCTTTAATTACGTCATATGACTCTGGTAGGTAATGGCAATGCTTGTATTGCTCTGGTGTGTTAATAAGATATAGATTTTTCGATGCCAGCGCCTTATATAGTAGCCCGTACGCTTCTGGTGTCAGCATCCAGCCCCGGTACAGTACATCCTCTCGTTCTGTTGCTTTCTTCAGTCGTCTCACAGCGAGTTCCGGACGCTTGTTCACTATTAATTCTTCCAGATGAACCAGTCCCACCTCAAAGCCAAGTTCCTTGGCACATACATACTCCTGTTCATAACTTTCATCTACCTTCTTCTCATCCAAAGGCGAACTACTAAAAATAATTTTCATATGTACCTCCCTTATTCATCCTGCTTAATTGTGTTTCTCATACGATGTCGATCTAACTGAGCTCTAAGGTATAATAAATGACATGCTACTATATACACCCCTCATTCTACAGGAACAATTGATCCAATTCGAAGGAGGCTTATGCATGCAAATAGAACGACTTGATCATCTCGTGTTAACCGTAGAGAATCTGGAAGCAACCCTTTCATTTTATACCAACATATTAGGTATGAAGGTAGTCGAATTCGGCCAAGGCCGAAAAGCATTACAGTTTGGACAGCAGAAGATCAATTTGCATGAACGGGGCAAAGAGTTTGAACCGAAAGCTCATAGCCCTATGCCGGGTTCGGCAGATCTTTGTTTTCTGGTCAGCACACCCTTGGAAGAAGTGATTCTCCATCTCACACAACATCATACGAAAATCGAAGAAGGTCCAGTGGAACGTACCGGTGCACTGGGTCCCATTCGTTCGGTGTATGTACGTGATCCTGACGGAAACCTGATTGAGCTGTCCAATGCTTTGTAAAGTTAATTCCATAATTTTTCACCTTTATATGGTCGCACAAAAACCTGCAAAGCCTCGGCTTCGCAGGTTTTTGTGTCTTCATAAACTACAGATGATTAATTAATACATCGCATCTGTAGCTGCTCCATTAACACGTTGAGGTTGAAAAGGACCCTTGCATCCCTCTCGCCATTAGTGAAGCTTCATTATTTCTCGAATCGGAACCAGCCGAAGTCAAACTGACTGCCTGGCAGGAAGATAAAGCTTACTTTTTGCTCACCTGTCACCTGCTCAAGCTCAAACACCCGCTCCTCATATCCACCCGACTGTGTGAACTCAACCAACTGGTTGCTCTGTCCGTCCGCACCTGCAAAACGAATATGAATGGTATTCTTATCAATCGGTGAATGGCCATAAATCACGAGCTTCGATGTACCTTCTGCCGTAAAGTCCATGTTTTCAAACTCCAGCGACACATTGTTCCCGATACCTTCTACTCGATCAGCTTCAATTTTAAACGTATCTCCGTAGAGATGATCACAGGATGCAGCCGCATTCTGTTCAAAGGCCCGACTCTGACGTTCGAAGGAGAACCCTTTAATATGAATCTTCTGCTTCAACACAAAACAGATCGACGTGATCCCGCTAAGGCGTTTGGACAATTGGTACGTCTCTTCCTGGTACACATTCCAAATGGACTCTTTGTCATACACCACATCTGCGATCATCGTGCTTCCCTCTTCATCCGGCATACCTTCCCAGATCTGAATGAAGTACTCCTCAGTAGACAACGTAAAGATCGGAATGGTAATCGTATCGGAGCCGTATGGTCCGAAGTCAATATTACGGAAGCCTACATGCGTCTCTCCGTCACGACTTGTCGCTACCCCGCGCTCATTACCGTTACCTACCTCACCTTTGGTGTAATCGTACAGTCCGCCCGTGATGAAGCCGTATGGATCTTTGTATGCTGTACCCAGACCGTCCGCCTTGAACTCCAGCTGGGAGATGAGTTTCGTTTTATCCGTACCGTTGGTACTGGTTGCGCGAAGTCGGAACTCCCCGTCACCTATAGCTGATACCTTCACCGCATGTTGATGCTCACCGTTGTCGCCCGTTTCTGCTTGAACAGCTTCCACTTTGGCAATGTTGGACTCGATCCCCGCATCATTCACAACAGCCCACTCGATATCCCGGTAGGAGGTGTTCTCAGGATACAGTTTGGCGGTTACGACCAGCTCCGGGTTGGACGGATCGAGCAACTGTCCTGCAGTACTGATGATCTCGATTTTCCGCAAAGGAATCTCCTGAGCATTTCCCGTAAGCACTGGACGTTCTTCATTGTTCACGAAGACAGGTTGAACTTGCTTCTCACTATCAAGTTCCCCATCCACAACCTGCGATTCAAACTCAGCCGTAGCCCCTTCCAACCCTTCGGAAGAAACTTCAATCCGTACCGTTCCAGCTTCATTTGTCGCTCCGATGATCGCCATCAGTTTGCCGCTGAACAGTCTTCTGCTCAATCCTTTGTATGGATCATAGTCGGTGCTGTCCCCATTATCCAGACCCAGCAATCGACCTGCACCACTCACCTGAACTTGCACGCGGTTGTTCGCATTGTGAACCGGATTACCTGCCTCATCTTCTACATCAATTTCTACAAAAATGAGGTCTGTGCCATTCGCTTGTAGTTGCTCCCGATCCGCTTGCAGACGGATTCTCTTCGCATCCGTATAGGATCTTTGCACATCGGTTGCAATGATCTTACCGTTCTCGTCGTAAGCGATCGCTTTCAGCTCGCCCTCTTCATACGGCACTTTCCACCAGCCAGACAGCTGTGTTCCATTCGCATGATCGATATCGTACGTGCCAATGGTTTTACCGTTGAGTTGCAGCTCAATCTTCGGCGCGTTGCTGCACACGCGTACATCAATAATCTGACCCGGGCTGAAATCCCAGTAAGGGAACAGGTGAACCATCGGACTTTTCTTATAATCCGTCCAAGCCGCTTGGTAGATGTAATAGGAGTCTTTCGGGAACGTTGCTGTATCCAGCTGTCCAAAATACGAATTCTTCGTATGATACGGTGTCGGCTCTCCGATATAATCGAATCCGGTCCACAGGAACTGACCCAGCGAATACGGTGTATCCCGTTCTGCCAAAATGCAATATTCCGCCGACTTCGCGCCCCAGCTCGTCGTACTGTTACCCAAAGCCGAGCACTGCTCGTCATCATCTGCCAGAATCGGCTGTTCGAACGGGAAGTGATAGATGCCACGACTCTGTACTACGGAAGAAGTCTCACTACCATAGATGATCCAGTCCGGATGCTCTTCATGATGTTTGTCGTAATATTTTTCCGCGTAGTTGTAGCCTGCCAGCTTCACGATGTCCGCACATTTTTGTGCATTTTCCCAAGGCATGTAGTTCGAACCAATCGTTACGCCTGCATTGCCTTTTGGATCAAATTCCAGCACATAATCCATCAGCATTCGGGTTACTTCCTGTCCACGTTCATCGGCGTGGGTATCGTAAATTTCGTTCCCAATACTCCACATGATCAAGCTGGCATGGTTACGGTCGCGCTTCACCCAACTCTTCACATCGGTATGCACCCACTCTGGGAAAAATCTCGCATAGTCGTATGGGGTTTTAGCACGTTCCCACATATCAAAGGCTTCCGACACAACCAGCATACCCATCTCATCGGCGAGTTCCATGAACTCTTTGGCAGGCATATTATGCGCGGTGCGGATGGCGTTAACGCCCATCTCTTTGAGCAAAACGAATCTTCTGCGCAGTGCCGTTAGGTTAAAAGCAGCTCCCAGCGCCCCGAGATCATGGTGTTCACATACACCGTTCAGCTTCATCTTGACCCCGTTCAGGTGGAACCCTTCATTGGCATCCAGCTTGATATCCCGGAATCCAATGCGCTGTGATACCGATTCAACTGTCCGTTGTTCCTGATCATCCGAGGTCAACCGCAGCTCCGTCACCAGTTCATACAGATGCGGTGCATCTGGGCTCCACAAGTTTGGATTCTCCACAATGATCTGTTGGCTATCTGCAGATATAACCGCATTCTCACTCGCCAAAGTCGTAACATTCGCTTGACTGGATGCCACCACTTGACCTTCATACAAGATCGTATGCACCAGTTCTGCTTGCTGATTCTGTTCCAGGTTCAGCTCCGTATCCAATTCCACCTGCCAGCCATCCGCCTGCTGCTTGATGGATACATACGTTCCATCCGTGACGATATGGTTACGATCTCTCGTCTTCAGCCACACATGGCGATAGATTCCGGCCCCGGAATACCATCTGCTGTTCGGGCTCTGATGTACCACTTTGACCATAATCTCATTATCGCCTTCCACCAGTGCTTTCGTGATCTCATGTTCAAAAGCAGAATAGCCATACTTCCACTCTCCAACCAACTGCCCATTCACATACACCGAAGAATCCATGTATACGCCATCAAAACAAAGCAAAAGCTGCCGCTCATCCTTCGTATAATGGAACGTCTTGCGGTACCATCCGATGCTGTCTTCATACAGTTCGAGCGTATTATATATCAGCCAATCATGGGGAAGCTCTACAGGTTCATACACCAGACCCGCAGGTTCCGTAACATCCAGCTTGCTTTTCGCAAATTGCCATCCGTCATTAAAAAACCTCTTCTGATTCATGGTAGATTCTCACTTTCTTCAAGTAAATTATGATTACGGTTACAACGTAGCTGTCGCTTTTTCCGAAAACCTTTTCGATAATACACAAGTATGACTATAACACATAACCCGATTATACCATCAGTCTCTTTCCTGTACCTCCATTTCACAAGATTTTTTAGCCAGAATGATGAACGTTTTATCCCTCCAAGCATTTCAACTCTCAATGATAACAAGCCAAAAAGGCAACCCATCAAACGGGTCACCTTCTAGATCCATCCTTTAGCACGCCACTTCTTCTCTATACACTCCTACACCAACACTACTCAACCTCTATCCCTTGTAAAAAGGGTTCCACCCTACGCCTTTGCCCGATGGCATCGCGCCAGGCACCCCATCCGCTTCAAGCAGCGGACGGACAACTAACTTCACGGGCCATTCCTCGCTCTCAAATATCGCATGAGCGAGCGCGGCCCGGTCGGATTGGGGAAGCTGCACATGTTGCAGCGCTTCCTTCCAAGCCTGCTCCGTGATCTCCCATAACTTCGTTTCCGGGATGTGATACACCTCGCTGAGTGCCTCCATGATCGCAGCCAGATTCACCTGCGTCCCCAAAGATTGCACATAGAAAATCAGCTTCTGAATCGTCTCGTTATACAAGCTGTTCGAGTAGCCTGGGCGAATATGATAAGCAGGGTCTGCGATCCCATGCTTGTCCAGATAAGGCTGATGCAGACGCACGGAATCATGATCGCGGAACAAGAGACCTTTTACCTGATTATCTCGTAACACCAGACAACAGTTCTGACCATGAATCTCAGGTACAACACCCACCTTGAACAGACGCATCACGATATCATAAAACGTCGTAGCTATACTGGCATAAAAGTCGAGAACATTCGTGCTGCTCAGATCATCACCCAGAATGTCCTTTAATAGATGGTTACCTTCCAGATTCACACCCAGTGCAGCCATTGGAATGACTTTGTAGGCTTCATTAAGCAATTCAGCGGGATACACACGAATCTGTGCAGCCAGATGGCGTGGATGATCATCGAACAGTCCCATGGATTCTGGCATAAAGCCCCACCAGTTCTGCTCTTCGCACATGAACACCTTGTCCTTCAACGTCTCGTCACACGCAACGGCCTGTCGGAGCATCCGTTCCCCAGCAAGACCATTCAGCAGCTTGACTACGGGAAGATAGCGAGCAGCCCCCAGTGACAGCACACTAACCGGTAGCTTGAGCATCAGATTAGATTCGGTTGACGGAGCCATCGAGCGTAGAGAGGATGTTGCCTGTACGTCGCCCACTTCTAGGTCCAATACGACAATGCTGCCTTCTTCGATCTCCCCAGTGAAACGGGGCAGAATCATATGCTGCAATTGCCACGGATGTACAGGCATCGGCAGATATTCATCCAACGTGATCCCTTTTTGGGCAAACTCGGCTTCCACCACTCCGCGCTGAACATCGTCTAACACGTCCAAAATGGACAGCCCATCTTCACACCCTTGCTGCACGGCATCCAGCCGTATAGCCACCCAGCGCAGCGAAATCGCCTTCCCGAATTCCGCTGCATAGCGTGTTACATCTTCTGCGTTGAATCCCACCTTGGCTTTGGACGATGGGTGAAATGGACGATCCCGCAATGCCGCAACGCGCTCACCCTTGATAAACCACTCATAAGCAGACGCCGGGACATTGGCGGACAGATACTGGACTTGTTCCCAGCCCAGAGCATACTGCTCCACAGCAATGTCGAGACTAGCAAGAAACTCTGCCACTCCGGGCTGCGTATAAGCCTCATCCGACAAAACCTTCTGTAACACCGCACGTCCAACCTCTACCGGAGAATCAAGGAGAACCCAGATTCCATCTGCTTTCTCCTCATAGATCGGTGAACCCTGAACCCATTGAGTCCCCTGTCTCACCCCTGCTTCAACCAGACACAGTACACCTTGAGTGTGTAATCTATAGCGAGAAGCTACATTCTGATTATGCTCTTCGCTGTCATATCCCTTGTACAATCGACGGAACGGTGCAGGGGCCGCGGCAAAATCAATGAACGAATACCCTTCCAGTGGAAGCAATTGCTCCGACAAGAATGAATTCATCAGATCAGCCATAATCCCGCGTTCAGCGGCTTGCAGACTGGAACGCTTCATCAGTGTTGACATGATTATTGTCCTCCGTTAGATAATGGAATGCCGGGTGCGGATGCCCCAGAAAATCATGATGCGAAATGGTCCAGCAATAAGCTCCAGACTTTTCAAATACAACAATGTCTCCTACCCGTAGCAGCGCTATCTCCGCATCGGAATGCATGCGATCCTTCGGTGTACACAGCTCACCTACGATATGGACTCGACCATTTCCTACCTCTGGTCGGTCAAATGAATGCTTCCATCGGTCCGTCTCCATAATTTGAAACGGGTGGTTATGTCCCCATGAAGCAGGCAAACGATTGTGGTGCGTACCTCCCCTTAACACAGCAAAATACTGATCATGAGAGGTTTTGATATCCGTAACCTCTGCGGCGTAATACCCGTGGTCTGCCACCAGCAGTCGACCCGATTCAAAATACAGCTGGCCTCCGCGTGAAGCAAGGCGCTCTCTGGCTTCACTTTGCTCCAGCAGAGAAGTGAACAAGGGCCAGTCGAATCCGGGACTACCATCATACGTGACACCGAACCCACCTCCTGCATTCACCACTTCCACAGGAAGATCATACTGCTGCTGCCACTGCTCCACCTTTTGCAAATACAGTTCGATCATCTCGGCATGCAGCCTGGCGTCCATATTGTTGGACAAGGAGTGAAAGTGGAACCCGCTTAACCGAACTAAACCCGCGCCTTCCACACAAATAAGTTCGATGGCTTCTTCCACCGCCTCTTCATCGATTCCAAAAGGACTCGGCCCACCGCCCATAACAATCTTCGTCCGAGGTAGCGTACTGCTTCGCAGGTTTATTCGGAGCAGAATGCGAACCTCCTGCGCTTGCATCCGTTCCTCGCCGTACGCTTGCATATATCCCTGCTCCGATTTCCGGTTCCATTCTTGCTTTTGCTTGCTCCCCTCCACCTGAACATGCTCCTTCTCTCGCTCTTTCGCAATCGCGATGATGCGCCGCAGCTCCAGCAAACTTTCCACATGGATGTAACTCACGCCATTCTCGATGGCTAGCCTCAGCTCGCTCTCCTTTTTACCCGGACCACCGAACAGAATCGGAACTGCTTGGCTTACAGCTCTAACCTTGAGCAACTCTCCAATTGAAGCCACTTCAAAGCCCTTCACCAATGGAAGCAACGCCTCAATGATCCGCGGATCTGGATTCGCCTTAATGGCGTAGAACAACTGTGTGTTCCCAGGCATGCTGTCTAACATCTGACGTACCTGTTCCTGAATGCCAGCCAGATCATAGACGTAAGCACATACCGGGTCTTCCGTCCCGCATTGCAGTTCATCAATCGCATGCCATACACTAGGTTTCATATCTGCCCACCCGCATTCCTGTAGTCATTCCGTTTTTGGGCATATGCCCGAAACGCCGTATTCCGATCATCACCAAGCACGTATATATGTACTCCCCGCTCAGCCCAGAGCGACATGTCATCCACGCCTCTAGTGACCGTAGCATAAGGTACTTCGCACTGATGCGCGATAGCATGCAATTTATCCAGCGCACGTCTCACATCTGGGTGCTCGGTCTGCCATGGCACGCCGAGGGATTGCGACAGATCTGCCGCCCCTTCCAATACAAAGTTCACCTGAGGGTGAGACAGAATCTGTGCACTTTGCCGCACGCCCTCCGCACTTTCGATCATCGGTACAACCATCACTTGTTCATTAGCTTCCTCGATATATCCCGTGAGCGGATATTTACCGAATACACCGGGACGACCGCTATTCAAGCTCCGCATGCCAACCGGATGATAGTAAGCGTGACGAACCGCTTCTTCCACCTGCTCCACTTGCTCGACATGCGGAATGACGATCCCTTGTGCGCCACAGTCAAGCACTTTAAGAATCTCCGCTCGCTCCACCTTCGAAATCCGAACCAACGGGGTTAAGCCGACCAGTTCCGCTGCACGAACCAACTCTTCCACCGATTCCATCGATGTTGCGGCATGTTCCAGATCAATAATGACAAAGTCATACTCCGCATGGCCGATCATCTCGATGATGACCGGATGCGGAATGGATACAAAAAGGCCATACACTGGCTGTTTACGTGCAATCTTTTCCTTCAGCGTGTTAATCCTCATTCGACGATTCCTTTTAATTCGGGTGTTCCCTGTGATTCAAGTGCATCCTTTGATATCTTGAGCGGATTGCTCGCCTTGCGGAAATATAACTCTCCATCCCCATACAGACGGCGCTTCGTCATCTCTTCGATCAGTGCATCTTCGGCAAAAAGGTCAAATGCAACGAACCGTTCCATATACTCCGGGTGCTGCTTCTGATAATCTACAATTACATCTGCGCACAGTTGCCAGAACGCTTCTTCGGACAATCCAAACTTCTCCAAAGCCAACGCAATATCTGTCATACAGATAAAGAAGAATGCGTCATACGTATAATCGCGGACTTCCGACACATCTCCGGCATAGATGAAGGAATACCGATTGAATTTACGGTGAGTTTCTGGCTCGGGGTTCAGCTTCGGTGCCCGTTCCGGGTGCAACAGTTGATCCGGTACGTAGCGAACACCATCATGCAGATCCTTGATAATGATTCGTTTCGGTAGATCATCTTCCAGCACCAAAATGATATTCTGAGCATGAGATTCCAGCGCAATCCCGTGTGCATAGAGCAAATGAATAATCGGCAGTGTAACTGTGCGAACAAGGGCCTCGCTCCACTTTTCCACACCATGTCGTTCTACAGCATTCTGGATAAACGGAACACCATCCGGCTGCACCAACATCAGTGCATTCAGCGGCCACGCCGTCTCGCCTTCCTTCAGATGAACCGATACATTCTCCCGCCAGATCGCACCGAGTGTGCCGTAGGCCCGTCCATACTGCGTTGCAGGCAACTGCTCATAACGGAACGACAGTCCCATGATTTCTTTTAAAATGGCAAACTGCGCCTGCTGCAACAGCTCATCTTCACGAACAAGTTCATCCAGCCAATCGCTGATCAGTGGCGCGTTCTGGGTCGTATGCTGTGCCAGAATACGTGTGCTCGATGTGTTGGTGATGCTAAGGGCCAGCTTGATGTAAGGTGCCTCCGGATTTACCCGGTTCGAGAGCGAACGAATCGATTGCTGTGCACGATAGGGCGAAGACGATGGACCAAGATACACGATGTCCCCATCCATGCGCTGACGGGCAAATACCGATTCCAACTGATGCTCCCATTGCCATGGATGAACTGGAATGAACACATAGCGATCATCCGCGTCAGAACCTATTTCCCCATCCACCTTGCTGTCTTTGCTACCAACGCTCGAGCCTATTAAGCTATCTTGAACAGCTGTTATTTCACCAACCTCGGCACTGCTACCAAGCTGATCTGCACTCGCCGCATATGCCTTGACGTTCTCGCCCGTGTCCGTACGACCTTGTTGTTGTAGGATCTGTTGAAATCGCTCTACGTCCTCTGCGGTCAGATGCTGCCCCACCAATTCTTCAGAGGTATACCCCGTGGATACAGCGGTCTGAGCCAATTCTTTTTTCACAGCAACCCAGACTAATGCAACCTCCGAGTTAAATTCAGGGCCATAGGCCAGATTGTCTTTCAAAGAAAATCCCAGTCTCGACTTATAGCTCGGGTGGTACAAATGACCGTCGGTCATGTGACTTTCGAGCGCATCATAATGCCGATCTTCACTCGGAATGTTCAAGGGTAATATTGCTCGGCACTGACTGTCCTTTGCCATCGTTTCGAGCAGTTCCTGGATAAAAGCCGTCACGTTTGCACCCTTTAATGCGTTCAGCACGATTTCCTCCAAAAACAGATCCAGATCGGTGCAGGAAACGCCTTCCCTCTGAATCGATCCCTTCTTCACCTTCACCCGACCAAATGAAAACTTTCGCTCCGCTTCACACGTGTACGCTACAGAATCGCCGGAAGATGTAAGGCCGCTGGTTCTCCACTCGCTCCCACTTACATGACTGTCCAAGATGCCTTCAAACCACATCGCCTCCAGCGTCTG
Organism: Paenibacillus sp. FSL H8-0079; assembly: GCF_037991315.1. NCBI lineage: Bacteria > Bacillati > Bacillota > Bacilli > Caryophanales > Paenibacillaceae > Paenibacillus > Paenibacillus sp. FSL H8-0079. Next base: position 1,122,467 of record NZ_CP150300.1, on the reverse strand, counting down.
CCGCATGATCCGTTCTTGTACACCCACGTATACTGCTTCTGTCCTGCCGCCTGCTTCAGCCTTGTATCCCACGACTCCCACGCACTTCACTCCCTATTCGTTTCATTACATTGCTCACCGGCACGTAAGCCGGGGTCTGACTGATCCCTCTTAGACAACTCACCAAATTTTGTTTGGCCAGAAATGCATCCGTCGTCAGCAGATGTCGCACATATGCATTGCCCGTTCGTTCCAATTCATCTACAAGTACTTCACGTACCTGCTTCCAGAAATGCTCCTCCGGGACGTTCACATCTCGCGCCATGGCATGAATCAGAGACCCCAGATGATTAACGATAAAATAGTACGATGTCCGCGCCCAAGCTTTCTCACGCGAATAAAATAGTAAATCGGACACTGCACGTTCTTGCTCACTTATAAGTTCCTCATCCACACTGACCCCTTCCAGATCGCGGACGATAAAATCAACAGGCAACCCATCCTTTAAGGTCACAAGGGTATTCTGCAAATGAGCTTCAAAATGAATGCCTTTCTCACCCGCCGCCCGTACAATCGGCAGTAGAGAACATTGCAGATATCGATCCAGCCAGCGCTCAGCTATGTCACGGTCACCGCACAGCAACGTCATCAGCCGCGATCGCATCCCTGGAAGCGGTGCCTCAACTAGACTGGATAAGACATACGTATTCGCAGGGTCGAACTCAATGGGCCGATAAGCTACCGTAAACAGACTGGTTAACTCTTCATCATCAAAGGCACATGTCGCTACGCCTGTCTCATACGCAATATGCGTGTTCGGTTCAGCACCGAAACAGTCATGCTGGCTGACGTACTTAGAGGCATCCAGTGTTCTGCGCATCTGCTCGGCACTATTGGTGCGAATCATGTTCGTGATCTGCATGTTCAGTGACAGCTTGATATTGCAGTTCCATGCCGGAATATAAACCGTACGGACCGAAGAAGTTGGGTAGACGGTAGGCCCCGCATTGCCGAGCAGAATTAATTTTTGATCTTGAATATAGTGCTGTACCTCGGACAACCGTGATATGTACGCGTATTGCCATGGATGAACAGGCAGCAGCCCATACATCCCGCTCTTTTCTTTTAAAATCGGCTCCACATGGCTCCGCAGGAGATTATGCAAATCCATTACCGCCTCGTCATCCACCCATTCCTGCACATAAACATCCTTCCTTACGGCGATATAACAGAGTTGAAACGATGTCCGTAGCTCCGGACTGTACTTCTGAACATCCTGCTCGCTGAAGCCTTTGGAGTTCTTCGGAAACGGATGGAACGGATGACCATACAACAGTGACTGTTCCGATGTCCGATAGTCGTGGATGTCCAGACCGGCTGCTTGTTCGATATACAACGTGAGGTTGCCCACACTGTTATCTACCTTTTGTGCAAAATCTCTGGCATACGCCGCCTCTACATGATTCGTATTCTCGCCCTTTAGATGTGCAAGATCCACCTCAAGTGAACGCTTCATTTCCATAGAACTCTTCAGTATTCCATGTGGATCCGAACTCGCTCCCTGTTCCCCATTCCCGCTTAGCTCAGATGTGATCCAGCGAACTAGGTCGCGATAATGCACGGTTTCCCCGCCAGATTGCATGCTGAGGTATTCATGCTCTCCCATAGCAGAGTAATAGGCCAATTGTCCCTTCACCGTCACCCCGCTGGCTTGAAAAGCAACAGCGTACGTCAGCGTATTCGGATTGATCGGAATATCGCTTTCCTTCTCTAACGCAAGCTCACGGATGTAACAGTTCAGCAACAGCTTGCACGAATGTTCATGGGCCTGCTGCTCAGCCTCAGACCGGAGCTTGTTTTCCATCTCGAACAATGATGCCAACCTTCTTTCGGGTTATAAGTAAGACCAGGGGAAGTGTAAGCAGTATGGCGCAGCCAAGTCCGATACAGATCTCTTTGAGCGCTCCCCATTTGGCCATCTCCATGGACGTTCCTGCCCCGGCAAGCCATTGCCAACGCATATCGTAATACAGGGTCATGCCCATCACCGCAAACGAAGAAGCCAGCCGCTCAATCGTGGTCGATAACACCGACCCTTCGTGCATGTCTTCGTCCGGTAATGCTTGTAAACCGATAGCAGAGATACTCATGCCTGACAGGCCAACGCCAATTCCCCGGCACGCCATGAGTATTCCGATGATCCAGATTGATGCTCCCATGGGCAGAACTGCAAACGACAAGATCGATATCGACACCAACAACGTGCCCCATGCGATAAAATGCCTGGACCGACCGCGATCCAGCAAGCTGCCGCCAATCCACATGAACAGACTTGTACAGATCGACAAGGGAATGAACAGCGCACCGGACAGGGCCGGCGACAGGTGGAAGACGTCCTGGAACAACAACGGCAATGCAAAGATCACACCAAACATGACACAATCCTGAATGGTCGAGATCAATACGGTCAGCGGAAAGACGGCATTACGCCGCAGCAACTGGTACCGGATCAGCGGTTCCTTGCGACCGTTCTCGGTCTGGACAAAACGAATGAGCAACACCACACCGAGCGCAATCAGCAGCCAAGGTACCCATACTGCCACGACAGGACTTGAATACAACTGCACCCCCAGACTAAGGGCACTTACAGCGCCGATCAGCATCATGACACTGGATGGATGCCATTTTTTCCTACGGGCAGGAATATAGGTCTGAATGACTCGACCGCACCCGATGAATGAAAACACAGCCAGTGGCACATTGAGCCAGAACAACATTTCAAGCCGCCCATACTGAATGATGAAACCACCCAGCGTTGGCCCGGCAGCCGGAGCCAGCATAAGCAGTAAGCCCCACGCTCCTGTAATTCGTCCCCGCACCTCTGGTCCATATACATCAAACAACAGCACAAGCGATAACGGAATCATCAACCCTGCCGCGACCCCATGCATGAAACGGACCAGCAACAGTACTTCGATGGAGTGATAAAACAACGCACCTGCCACCGAGAACACTCCATAGATGGTGATGCCCAGCATATACGTCTGCTTACGGCCCAGTCGGTCCACGATCAGGGAAGCCAGCGGCATCGTTAACGTCATAGCCAGCATGTACAGCGCGATGATCCATCCGCCTGCTGTCGTAGAGATCTGATAGTATTGCACAAAATAAGGCAGCAGCAGGTTAAATGCACTGTTGGTCAGCACCAGAGAAAAAGCACCGATCAGAATCGCGAGTAATACTGCATGCCTCTTCATCAGGGACAGCTTCAGCATGCGGCCGTTGCTAGGGCAATCGCTTCAGCTACCGATTTCTCAAAGATCGCAAGGATCGCGTTCGATTCTTGCTCTGTAATATTCAGAGGCGGCAGAAAACGAACAACAGCTGAATGACGCCCACCCAGTTCCACAATTAATCCATTCTTGAAACATTCACGCTGAATGGACTCAGCCAGCGCACCATTAGGCAGATAATGTCCAAGACGATCCTTACGTCCTGCTGGATCAACCACTTCAACGCCAATCATCAACCCTCTGCCCCGCACGTCACCAATCTGTGCATACCGTTCTTTCAATGCATTCAGTTGATTCATGAATTGCTCGCTACGCAGATTTACGTTGTGCAGGATATCCTGTTCCCGGATAAAACGAAGTGTGGCAAGTCCCGCAGCCATGGCTAGCTGATTGCCACGGAACGTACCTGTGTGTGCACCAGGCTGCCATTGGTCCAGCTCTTCTTTGTAGATGACGACAGACATCGGCAAACTTCCGCCAACTGCTTTGGAGCAGATGATTACATCGGGTATGATTCCGGCATGTTCAAATGAAAACATCCGGCCTGTCCGTCCAATGCCCGTCTGCACTTCATCGATGATGAGCGGAATATTTCGCTCTGCTGTGATTCGGCGTAACTCCTTGAGCCATTCGATATCTGCCGGAATCGCCCCGCCTTCGCCCTGTACGGTCTCTACAATGACCCCACATGGTGCCGCAATACCGCTCTCACAATCATCGAGTAAGTTTTCGATATACTGTGCGCTTAATTGGGCCGTCATGCCTTCACCAACACCAAATGGGCAACGGTATTCATAAGGAAACGGCAGGAAATGAACATCCGGCAGCAGGCTTTGCAGATGCTGTTTCTTGCTCAGATTGCCACTCATCGACATCGTCGCTTGGGTTGAACCGTGATAACCACCTTGAAAGGCAAGAATGGACTTGCCACCTGTGGCATGTTTGACCAGCTTAATGGCTGCTTCTACGGCATCCGCTCCGGTTGGACCACAGAACTGAATCTTGGCTTTATCTCGCATTTCTTCCGGAAGGATGGAGAATAGTTCTTGCATATATGAAAGCTTCAGCGGCGTTGCCAAATCCAGTGTATGTAGCGGAATCTGCTGATCCAGAACATCGCGAATGGCGTTGACCACCGTGTCATGGTTATGTCCCAGCGCCAATGTTCCTGCACCAGCCAGACAGTCGTAAAATACGCGGCCTTCCGTATCGGTAATCTTCACCCCATGGGCCTTGCTAATGACAAGCGGGAAATGTCTGGGGTACGATCTTGCATTGGATTCCTTCTCATTTTGCATCTTCAGATATTCCATCTGCACTTCTACTGACATAGCCCTCTAACGCTCCTTATAATCGATTCAGGCTGAACTTGCTGCCTGTGATTCTGCTTATACACCTTTTATCCGTTGTTATACGTCTTATATTCGAGTTGCTGCTGACAAAGGTATTCCAGGTATAACCGAACCACATCACGAGTTGTTCCACCATGGGGAAAGACGTGGTGTGTCAGATCTGGCAAGGCGTTTACTTCTAAGATACCTCCCTGATCTCTGGAGATCGGGGTGCGGATATCACGACAACGAACATCGACTCCTGCTACATCGATCTGAAGAGTCTTTGCCGCCTGAATGATCATTCGCGCATTCTCGGGATGAATGATTTCGGTACAATCCTTGTAGAATTCACTGATTTTTCCGGCGGCTGAGTTACGGAGATCGTATAGCTCGATTTCTTTTCCGGCGGCAGGCACTTCATCCAGTGTTATGCCTTCTGCTCGTAATACCTCCAGCAGACGTTCAGCTTCTGCATTAACCTCGGGAAATGCTTCATACTCGCCAATGTGCGTCATCTCGATTCGATCCTGATTCAACTGCTTGATTAACGCCCGTATGGTTGAAGTCCCGTTTCCCTCAACATAGACAGGTCGATACTCATTCACAGCCGCCACTTCACCGTTAATAATCAGCACTCTGTAATCGATTCCAGTCACATATTGCTGCAACATTATGCTGCTGCCGTGGGCACTCGCAAGACGAATGGCTGCCTCCAGTTCATCTTCGGTACGTACATCCAGCGTCACGCCCATGCTGCTGCTCGCATCCAGCGGTTTCACTACAATAGAGCCATGCCTTTTCAGAAAATCTGCTGCTTCGCTTCCCATCTCCGGGATCACGATAAATGACGGTACAGGCATGCCCTGTTCATGCAGCAACTTATTGCATGCCTGCTTGTTCTTCGCGAGCAAACCAGCAATTAACGGCAGACGATGAGATCTGGTTTTGTTAATAATGATCTGCTTGTCCCCTACAGACAGCTTCAGAAAATCTTCGCATCCCTCAAGAAGTGGCTCACAGGTGATGCCCATTTCTCTCGCTTTGCTTATAATGAGTCGGTTTTGCAGATTATGAATCCCTTTCGGAAACACTGAAAATCCTCCTCGATCGAATGAAGGTACTCGCTCCTATATAGGTTGAATTAAAGATTATTTACGCTGACACTACAATGACAGAACAACCTTCCAATCGCTGTTATCCCCAGATTTTTTTGATTCCCTTTTCTCAAGGGAAAAATCCGGGGATAAAGGCGAACGCTTCGCTTTTTCAGGTTTTTTCTGTCCTCTCCGTTGCATGTAAATGATTAGTTCAACTTATATTGCTCATACTTTCATCAATTTTTATTGTAATTTAATATTGATAATGATTATCAATATCATACAAAATCTATTTTATGGCAATTCGAGCTATATTGTCAATAATAAACTTTTAAGGAAAAATAAGATTGAATTTAGCGTGGATTTGAGTCGATGTAGGTATGCTTTTATCGAATAGTAGGCACAACAAACCGGGCAAGCCTGGGACATGGTTTACCAACGGCTTGCCTAATTTGTTATCTGCATGCTCATGCAATGGAGTTGATGTGGATGGTTGAATCATTATTGAAGTAATCAAAAGCGGACTTTTTGATCCTCAAGCCAGTTGTGTATAACGCTGTTCCCCATTCAGCTTCCTTCCTCTTCCATGTGGGATGCAAGTTGGTGTGCCAAACAGCGGATCAACAGCAATCTCACATTCCATCTGGAAAACCTTACGGACCATCTCTTGTGTAACGATATCCTCCGGTTTACCTTCTGCGTAGATGGACTTGTTGTGAACAGCCACAATGTGATGCGCATACCGACACGCGAGGTTCAGATCATGAAGCACCATGACAATGGTACGTCCTTCCCGTTCGTTCAACTCGAACAACAGATCAAGGATATCAATCTGATGTGTCATATCCAGATAGGTTGTAGGTTCATCCAGCAGCAGCGTTTCGGTGCCCTGTGCGAGGGTCATCGCAATCCAGGCACGCTGACGCTGTCCACCGGACAATGCATCCACAGGTCGATGGGCGAGTTCTGTCAGATGTGTTGACTCTAGCGCCAGTTTGACCATACGCTCATCCTCTCGGGACCATTGCTTCAGCCATGTTTGATGTGGATAACGACCTTGCTTAACAAGTTGATTCACCGTCAAGCCTTCCGGAGCGGTCGGACCCTGCGGCAAAATGGACATGCGCCTTGAAATCTCTTTGGTCGGCAGCTTTGCAATCTCTTCGCCATCCAGTAGCACGGAACCTGAGCTGGATTTCAGTAAACGGGCCATTGTGCGCAACAACGTGGATTTGCCACAGCCGTTGCTACCAATCAGGACGGTGATCTGCCCCTTGGGAATGGTCAGGTTTAAATTTTCAATAATGGGATCTGCTCCATAGGAGATAGTAAGCTCCTTGGCTTCCAGAATACTCACGGCTCTCTCCTCCTCAAACTTGATTTCGATTCTTGAACAACAGATACAGGAAAAATGGTGCGCCTACGCCTGCGGTAAATACCCCTGCGGGAACATCAAGCGGTAGAAAAGCTGTGCGGGCAATCAAATCTGCGACGAATACGAGCAAAGCCCCGACCAGTCCGGACACAATCAGCATACTGCCAAACATCCGTCCAACCAGCTTCCGGGCAATATGTGGAGCGATCAGACCCACAAAGCCAATGGTTCCGGCAACCGCGACGGCGATTCCCGCCAGTAGTACACTGCATAACAACAACGCTGAACGATGCCGTTGAACAGTCACACCCAGCCCCGTAGCCAGATCATCCCCGAACTCCTGTGCATTCAGGCTGCGGGCGAACCAGATCGCCAGAGGTATAACAATTACGATAACCGGAAGAATGGTTCGGACATCGGTCCACGATGCTCCGTATATACTTCCGGTCAGCCAGATATAGGCTTGACCTGCCGTGTAGAACGGACTCAGGATCAGCATAAAGGTTGTTCCTGCTCCGGTAATGGCCGATACTCCAATCCCGATCAGCACCAGGCGGATCGGACTGACTCCTTTTTTCCAAGCAAGCACGTAGATGATCAATGCCGTCACAAGCGCACCGGCGATGGCGAACAGTGGTAGCAGCTTGATGCTCACCGCACCGCCCAGCAATGTAACAAAACCTACAGCCGCAACAGCTGCACCGCCAGTGATACCAATGACATCCGGTGAGGCCAGCGGGTTACGGATAATGCCTTGCAGGAGCGCACCTGACATGCCGAGGGCTGCACCTACGAGCAAAGATAATAACACTCGTGGCAGTCTCAGGGTCAGCACGACGAAATCATGCTCTCCTGCGTTCAGACCGAATATCGTTCTGAGCACATCCAACGGAGATATAAAGTCACTGCCCACACTGGTCCCGACAACCCCTGCCACGAGGAACAAGAGGATACATATGCCGATGACAACCAGTGATTTTCGTTCCATTTGCACCGAGATGGTGTCTTTTTTGTTGCGGAAAGTCAACATTTTCCTCATATTTTCGTCACTCCCTTGCGGGCGATATATACGAAGAAAGGTCCGCCAATCAGTGCAGTCATGACACCGAGTGGAACTTCCTGCGGCATGATCACCAGTCTTGCAACCACATCCGCGGACAGCAGCAGAATCGCTCCCCCTACAATAGAGTAAGGAACGAGCCAGCGGTAATCATTGCCCACCAGTGCACGCATGATATGCGGGACAACCAGACCGACCAGCCCGATCGAACCGGCTACGGCAACCGAACCACCCGCCAGCAATACCGTAACCACTCCCATGAGCACCTTGACCAGAAGTACATTCTGTCCCATGCCTTTGGCGATATCATCACCCGTCAACAGCAGATTGATGGCTCTGCCCATGAACAAAGAGACAATAGCTGCGGCTGTCATGTACGGGAGAACAGGATATAACATTTCCAACGTCCGACCACTTACTGAACCGGCAAGCCAAAACAGTACATCCTGCAATCCGGTTCCATCCAGCACCAAAATGGCCTGTGTGAACGAGGCAAATAACGCGGAGATTGCCGTACCCGCCAGTACAATTTTGATCGGTGTCAGGCCATCACGACCGAGAGAGCCCAGCGCATATACAATCGCCGCGGCAACCGCAGCTCCTGCAAAGCCAAACCACATCATGGTGGTGAGCGAGGATACGGACAATACAACGATGGCAATGACAATAAAAAAGATCGCACCTGCATTGATTCCAAACACACTCGGTGATGCAAGCGGATTACGTGTTAATGCCTGCATCAGTCCACCCGCCACGGCCAAACTTGCACCAACGACAGCAGCAATAACCGTGCGTGGCAACCGTTCCGTCAACAGAACCACATGTTCTACCGAGCTCTCATCATAGAATTGCAGCGACTCCCATGCCATCTGAAACGTGATATGCGTGCGTCCCAGAATCATGCTGGCTAGGCAAGCAATTAGAAGTAATATGAATAAACCAGCCAGTCCATAGACTTTGGCACTTGCCTTCGTAAAAAGGGGAAACATATTCTCACTCTTTCATCTGTAAAATGACAAAAGACCTGCCTGCCCATACACTTCGTTAACGAATGTCCTGGTGCATGGCAGGTCCTGCTCCTGTTAGTTAGTTCAGGTTGAACTGCTTATATAGATCGTCCAGCATCATGTTGGCCGATGTGTATCCACCTGCCATGTTCCAGGCCACTTCATCGACCTGAATCAGTTGGTTGTTCTTGACTGCATCAAGATTTTTCCAAAGAGGACTGCTGGTCCAATCATCATAATTTTTCTGAATCGCATCGGTTTCTGTGCCTGAATTAAAGTTAAAGATCATGTCCGCATTCATATCCGGAATGTTTTCTTTGGAAGTCAATTCAACTCCCCATGTGTCTGCATCATGTCCAGCAGGTCTGGTGAACCCAAGTTCATTCAGAATCTTACCTGCGTATCCCATGTAGAAAATACGGACCTGATCGGCTCTAAAGTTCGTAATGGTTGCTTCAATTGGCAGACGATCACCCATTTTCTCTTTGAAATCAGCTACACGGCCATCCCAATCAGACAACAGTTTATCCGATTGCTCAACCATATTCATCGCTTCACCAGTCGTCTTCACGGTTTCTTTCCAGTCAAACAACGTTTCCGTCACTACCGTTGGGGCGATCTGTGACAATTGCTCATAGATCTCTTCATGTCTGATCTTCGTAGCAATGATCAAGTCCGGCTTCAACTTGTTGATCTCTTCCAGATTGGGCTGGGATTCCTGACCCACTTGTGGAACTCCATCCAGGTCTGCTCTCAGATATTCATAGACTGGCTGCTGAACCCATGATTCGACAATACCTGTCGGTTTCACGCCAAGTGCAACAACCACATCATTCGCACCCTGGAACAGTGTCACGATCTTTTGCGGGGTTCCCTTAATTGTGGTTTCGCCCATAGCATGTTTGATCACTCTTGCTTGATCATCTGTTGTACTACCCGATGTACCGCTTTCATTATTACTTTCATTACTACTTGCTGCCGTACTGGACGTATTCGTTGTCTCAGCGCTTCCACCTGAAGCACAACCAGCAAGCAGTGAAATCATCAGAATAAGTGCTGCATAAATATATAACTTTTTCTTTACCTTGAACATGTAACCCGACTCCCCTTTTCTCTGTAAATGATATTGAATCTCATTATCAATTGTATTGTAATAGAGATGAATCCATTATACAAGCATTTTATTTGGAAAAAGTTCTCACGTCATGTCGAACTTTGTCAGGTACATAAATAGCTTTAAACAAGGAACTTTCGCCTACATACATATAATATAAGTAAATATAATCTACACTTCGTAAATACATATATGTAATTTTTTTGATACTATTTTTTGAATGAATTGAAAACACCTCACCGTAAATACCTCTACGGCAAGGCGTCTTCAACTTTGCATAATTAATCATAATCACTTATAAAAAAACTCCAACAATCCGTTTAATTATAGCTGGTAGTCAGCCATTGAACGGGTGTCCATACAAGCTGTCCGCACCGGCACCACCGCTCGCATTCAGTTTCGTCTGCCAGTCAGCTGGGTCAACTGCATCGTAGCTATAAGGTAAGGATGCAAATCCGTTCCAAGCTCCAGCTGCTGGGCCTGGTGCCAGTGGGCTTTTGGCATCCTCACTTCCCCCTCTATAGCTTGTTCCATTCCATACGTATACCGTATCAATCGCCTTGATTTTCAGCGTGTAATGACTCTTGGACACACTCACTTTATTGTTTCTCAGCGGGTCCTGTACGCCAATAATGACGGATTTCTCCAACAATACAGCGCCACCCTCTGTAGATATTGCTCCATTACTAGTGATTCCAAAATGATATCCTTTAGCTGAGATCGCTTTGGACGTACTCGATGTAATCTTCTTTTTGATCTCCCAAGTATCGGCATTATCCAAAACAATATTGTACACATGTACATTACCTCCACGTACACGTGGCATGCGAATATGCAACAGCATGAAAGGATATGAAAAAACCATATTACTGTAAATGGATACCTGTAATTCCTTGTCGTACTATGTTAGATTATCCATTGGAATAATATCACATATATAGACAGGGGAAATTGTAACGTGAAAAAATCTTGGGTTCTATCCATTATTATGAGTTTTGTTTTGCTTGGTGGGGTATTCGCACCTGCAGGGTCCTATGCCGCTGCTGCGGATGACTCAACCACTACATATTCGGAAGACGAATACTATGAAGAAATTGACACGTCAGAACAAGAACCGGAACGGGAACTTACAGCCGAAGAAGAAGATTTCCTGAACTATCTGGATCTACTGGATAGCGCAGCGGTATATGAGGAGAAAGCCTTCAATGCTTTGGGAAGTGGATTTTACATTACATCCTCCAATCGCAAGTCCGTTTTCCTGAAACTGACCAACACAGCGATTCCTAATTACACCAAATATGTATCCAAGCTGAAGCTGATTAAACCGCAAAATAAAGAGCTGCAAAAAATCCATGCCAACTTGATCAAAGGTAGCTATACACAGCTGGAAGGATTCCAACTCGCTAAAAAATCTGTCTCCAAAACAACGGTAAACAGCGCTGTCCTCAAACAAGCTAATGCCAAAATTGCTGCTGGTAAGAAAAATATCGAAAAGTATCAAAAAGAACTAGCTGCCTACTCCTATAAGCTTGGTTATGAATTTTAAAAAATAGTAACCGCAGCTAATATTTAAGGAAGAACAGTGTTTTCTTATGCTGAAGTCTATGCTGCCGAAAGGCACAACCTCGTGAAAAATTGAGGTTGTGCCTTTTTTTCGTTTATGGCCGCATTGACCTGAATTTCATCATCAGACGAGATTAAAAAAAGAAGCCGCAATGTTCATGCGGCTTCCTTGATGTTCCTGACTGTACTCACGATTTCCATTTTCCATACTCGACTGCACTTGAATGGATTAGTAAGAGCTCCAACCAGCATCTGCTGTAACGACCGTTCCGTTCACGAAGCTGGACTCGTCCGATCCGAGGAACAGAGCCACTTTAGCAATCTCTTCACTCGTCCCGATACGTGGGTTAATTGCCATGCCAAGCTGTTGCCGCCCTGCACCGAAATGACTAATCCCTGCCATGGATGTGCTGATATTGGTTGCCACAGCTCCTGGAGCAATCGCATTACAGCGAATGCCTTGCTCAGCATACATGTACCCTGTATTTTTGGTGAAGCCCACGACCGCATGTTTGGAAGCCGTATAGGCTGCTCCTGCACGTCCGCCGTGTAGACCACCTGCCGAAGCAATGTTCACGATAACACCTTTTTGTTTTTCCAGGAAGATCGGCAATACTTTACGCGTTGTCCGCATCACACTGGTCGTGTTCACAGCGAACAATCTCTCCCACTTCTCATCCGTCACATCTGCTGCCGGCTCCATGCCATCCATAATGCCCGCATTGTTAATCAGAATATCTACTGTTCCGTATGTGCTCACCGTCGTATCGATCAGGTTTTGCACATCTTCTTCTTTGGCTACATTGGCCAGAACGACAATCGCTTCTCCGCCCTGTGCCTTAATATCATTCACTACCGCTTGTGCGGATTCTTCGTTAATATCCGATACGACTACTTTCGCGCCCTCTTGAGCATACAACGTGGCAATTGCTTTCCCCATACCTGAACCAGCACCTGTAACAACTGCAACTTTATCTTGAAGTTTCATTCCATGTATCCTCCTTTGTGTATTCGTTTACAATAAGTTAACAAACAAATGTTCATTAACTCCTATCCTTAGTATAATAAGTCATAGCGTTTCACTTCAATCAGTAAAAGCTTGTCCAGTTGTACGTTAAACAACACTTATAAGCCCGAATGTACTTTAATTAATAAAGTGAACTATATAAATTGAACTAAACATTTACACGAAACGGAGAGAACAGAAATAACCTGAAGAAGCGCAAGCGTTCGTCTAAAAGTTTTCTGGAAGAAAGCTGCATCGGAAGCATATGCTATCCCCGGATTTACCATATATAATAGGAATTAAAAAATCTGGGGATAACAGCGATCGGAAGGTTGTTCTGTCATCGAAGTGGCCAGTGTAAATATTCATTAGTTCAACTTATATAGCAAGGAGGAAAATAGATGTCTGAAACTCTGAATTCGATGGACCGAAGAATCAAGAAATCAAAAGCTGCACTGAAAGATGCTCTCATCCATTTAATGCAAAAACATCCCTTTAAAGAAATATCGATTACGGATATTGTTCAGCGAGCTGACCTAAATCGGGGAACTTTCTACAGACATTATCAGTACAAGGAAGACCTGTTCAACGAAATCATCGATGATGTGATTCAAGATTTGGTGACTTCTTTTCGCAAACCTTATCAGGATAAGGAAGAGTTCGAGGTCAATCTGATGCCATCTTCCGCAATTACCATATTTGAGCATGTGCATCAGCACGCACAATTTTATACGCTGGTTGTGAAATCCGAAGCTTCATCCAACTTCCAGCGCATGATCTGTGATGTTCTTCGGGATCTCGCCTTACAGGATCTGAACCATATCTTCCCTCCGCACATCAACCATGAAATATTGGCAAGTTACCAATCTCATGCGATATTCGGCATGATTATGGAGTGGATTCGTCAGGAATTCAAGCACAGCCCCGCCTACATGGCCGAGGAATTATTTAAGATCATTCATTACAAGCCTGACAATGTCGTGTTGAGAGACTGAAATTTTGAATCGCCTTACTTCCCTATAGTAGGGTTATTGAGAGTAATTTTAAGAAAGCTTCACCACCAAAATTATGTAAATACATTCCTGTAATTTCTGGTATTGATATGTTAGGTTATCCAATAGAATACAAACAAAAGGAGGATGACAATACATTTGAAGAAGTCGTGGATTATATCATTGATTACCAGTTTTGTTTTGCTTGGCGGAGTGCTTCTCTCTCCAGCCACTTCTGCCAATGCAGCCAAAGTAGCAACCTCTACATATTCAGATTCAGATCAGAGTTATGCAGAATTTAAAGAGTACACTAATCAGTTATTTGCTCTTGAAACTTATGAGGCCAAAGCCTTTACCGCTTTGGAAAGTATCGACACCCAGGTAACTTCAACAAACCGCAAGTCCATGTACCTTAAACTTACGAATACGGTGATCCCCAATTATACGAAATTGGTATCCAAGGCAAAACAAATCAAGCCTGCCAACCCGCAAATCAAGAAAATCCACGCCACATTTATCAAGGCAAGTTACACTCAGCTCGAAGGGTACCTGTTGTATCAAAAGGCAGTATCCAAGAACAAAGTGAATTACACGTTACTAAAACAGGGTAATGCCAAAGTAAACACCGCTAGTGTTCTAATGGACCAATGCGAACAACAGTTATACTCTTACGCAATAAGTTTAGGGTATGACAGTTAGTACCAATCTTCATAGAAGCCCAAAAAGCGACCATTCCCCATGCTTAATGAGGAATGGTCGCTTTTTCTAATTACTAATAAGATAACAATCTATTACGTAAAAATTTTATTTCTCTCTCTCTTCTGATTACAGCCCCAGCTTCTGCCCTTTTTCCAACCGCTGAATCTGCTGCTCCCCGGTATCAGCAAGTTCACGGAACTGAGTAATCGTCTCCCTCATTCTTGGCAAAGCCTCCTGCTTATAGAGACTGATCGAATCAAGCGCAGACAACACATCGGTGAACGCCTGTTTCATCGTATCCACGGAGATGCTGGCTTCATACGCCTGCTTCTGAATGGCAATCCCCTGATCCTTCAGCATTTTGGAAGTACCTGCGATCAGATCGTTGGTTGTCTGGTTCAGCAACTCAATTTTCTGCAATACAATCTTCTGATTATACAAAGCACTGGCTACCGTAACGGCAATTTTCAGTGCCGAGATCGTTACATTCTTCGCACGGTCTACGCCTCGGATCAGTTCCTTATTATTGCGGATGACTACTTCAATCGCCATGATGCCCTGCTGGTTCACGACCAACATCTGCTGCAGATCCATCACCCGTTGACGGAGTGGGAACAATACTTCTTCCGTAATAAAACGGACTTTCTCGGGGTCCTCGTTGCGGACCTTGGCGGCTTCAATCTGGCCATCGATGGACTCATCCATGAGCACGCCAAGCTGGATTTCCTTTTGCAGTCGTTTGGTGAGTTCCCGCAGGTTCTGCTGTTCAATCTCCAGGGTTGTATTATCGTTACGCAGGGTAGATCTGCCTTTATCCAAAGAGGTTACGATGTCAGCGATGACTGCGTCAGCCTTCTGGTATTTCAGGAAATAGGCGCGAAGCGGATTGAACAATTTTCCGAGGAAACCGGTCTTCGCAAAGTCGACCACGCTCGGGTCGAGATCCTTCAGTTGCATATGGAGCTCGGTCAAGCCTTTGGCGACCTGACCGCCCTCGTCTCCCGTCTTGGACAGATGTCCAACAGAGACTTGAAGCAAGGCGTTTTTCTCAGAAGAGGATCTCATCGTGTTCATGCCAAAACCGTCAATGGATTGCAAAATCTCTTTGCGCTTCTCCAGGGATTCGAGATCTAGCGTCATGATCATCTCTACGTTGGCATTCGCCACTTGTTGAAGCTCCGCGACCTCGGCGGGCACGGGTTTCACCTCTTCTTCGATCACCTTCTGAATTTCCTTCTGGCTCGGTATTTCCATTGAAAATGACATCTATAGTTCCCCCTTTAGATTACATCTGTACGTTAAACAGGTTACCAATCTTGTACACGACATCGTCGGTATCGGCATTGATACTTGCGGCTTCGTTAATGCTGGAGATGCTCTCCAAAGCCTTGATGTCCGCGTTATAGCCAATCGTATAGATTGGCACTTTGTACGTCTCGACCAGATCCCGGATATCCTTGAGGGTATGACCTTCGTTGGTCTCGCCATCACTCAGGACAAAGATCAACGGCTTCACGTTCGGATCAGCAGCCATATAATCTTCCAGCATCTTCATCGCCACCACGATCCCGTCAAAGGTTGCTGTACCGCCGCCAGCTTGCAGACTATCGACTGTTCCGACAAACATGGACTGCTGGTTCGTATCATATTTGGCAATCGGCAGATTCACAGTTACCCCGCTGGAGTAAGAGACCAGGCCAATACTGTTGTCCGTGCCCAAATACTTCTGACCTTTACGCAAGGACTCCTTCAGTCGGTTGAGCGGTTCGCCATCCATGCTTCCGGATACGTCTGTCACGAACACGGCAGCAATGGGTTTGCTACCATTCTTCTTCTCTTTCCATACTTTCTGTGCAGACAACAACGTGCCGCCATCTACAGTAGCCAGTTCGGATTTGTAATCCTGCAATCCATTGAAACCGAACTCTTCCGCCGATTGTTGATACTTCGCCTGGGTTACGAATTCCGCGAACTTCTGGATAATCTCCTGCTTGTTCTGCGGCAATTGCCCTAATGCATACAGCGGGCTGTCATGTCTCACGCCAAATGGTGTAAAGACGTATCCGCTCTTCAGATCAGCGGTATTCACATACGTCTGATATTCGAGTACAAAGGCATCCAGTCTGCCAGACTTGGCAGCTTCCCGCATCTGAATCGTTGTTGAAGCGGTGAACGGCACATTCGTCTGGAACTTTTCGAATCCTTCAACGGCCTTCTCACCGAGTGGATTGGTACTGTCATACGTATTCAGCGCGGTCACCAGGAAATTCAGTCCTGTAGAGCTGGCAAATGGATCGGTATATCCCATCGCAAGTTCATTGTTCGCAATCGCTTCGGTTACGGTCTTCACATTAACGGAGCCGTACGTATCAACCAGTGCATCATATTTGGCTTTGGAAATAACAATTCCCGGAACGTTCCCGACCAGTCGCTCGGACACCATCTCGGTCTTCACCCCACTGGCCTCAACCATCTCGCCCCACAGTTCGTTAGAAGGTGTGAATGCATCCGGCATATACTTGCCAGACTTGATATAATCGGTAGCCGTGCCGGAGGCAATATTGCGTATTTTGACCGATACCTGTTTGCCTCCAACGGTAATATTGGCTTTGTTGAATTCCTCACCCACCTCGGTTAACCAGCCGTCTACCCCACTGCCAGACTTCTCTGTAGAAGAGAAGACTTCGACGTAATCATTTGTTGTATTCTCTACAGCGATCGGAAATTTCGAGATATCCGGCAGAGATTCTGCCACGTCAACGGGATCGAGATCAATCTGTCCTTTAACCGGTTCCGCCGT
The DNA here is from genome assembly GCF_037991315.1 of Paenibacillus sp. FSL H8-0079. Lineage (NCBI taxonomy): Bacteria > Bacillati > Bacillota > Bacilli > Caryophanales > Paenibacillaceae > Paenibacillus > Paenibacillus sp. FSL H8-0079. Next base: position 1,105,148 of record NZ_CP150300.1, on the reverse strand, counting down.
CCCCGGCGCAATGTCCGCGTACAGTTTGCCCAGTTCCTTACCCGCATTCTCTGTGCTAACCTGTGTGGTCGTCTTGCCAAAGTTCGATGTTAGTGTAATCCCTGCATAGACCAGACCGAATACAAGTACCAGCATTACAATCGATATGAAAAAAAACTTTCCCTTCTTGGCCATACGAGCAACCCCTCACTGTCTGTATAATTTGGTGTGCTTAATTAACTGATCAATCTCCTGCATACAAGGCATCTGTTCAATATCTCCGGCTTCAAAGCTGTCGAGACGTGAAATCTCCAGTAACAACTGATCGAGCTTGAGTAAAATCTCCTCATTAGTGTGGAGTGCGTTTTTCACATAAGACAGATAATCGTTGTATACCTTGGTCTTTTCCTGAAAAAGTTTCTGGGGAAGTGTAGAGGACTTGGATTTCATCATGTTGGCATAGTCAGCTTCATCGAATACATTCAACCGGTTCAGTACACTGCGAATGTTCAGGTATAACAACTTCTCCACTTCCAGTGTGACCGAAGCGAATTTCTTGTAGCTCAGTTCCCCGGGATCAAACCGTTGATGAAGCACGTTCAGGAGTGTTTCCTTTTTCTTTTTCATCCGACTAAGTTGGGACAGCCCCAGCGTAATATCTTCTTCGAGGACTTTGATGCGTCTATAAAAAGATAAGGCTTCCACATAATCTTCATGTGTTTCGATATGCTTCACGGGCAGAACTACTGGCTGTCTGAACAGCAAAGTGTAACTGCCATATAAGAGTGCCATTGCACTGCCGAATAGAAGGGTGACGGATAGCGCAGTTGTAAATGCACCCTCCCCGAAATTCAGCCCGATAAAGCCGGGTGAGAATGCCAGAACATTCACAGCCACAATACCGAAGATCAACCCCAATAATTTTATGTACTTGATCATGTTCAATCATCCGACCTCCTTTCATGTTATATACTGGTGCTTCATGTCGTAATTTTCCTAATCAACTTATTCTTATTGTACATGATGTTAACGCTCTCAGGTGGATAACATTGGATATTCGGATACTCATAATATACGTGGTTTGGGCTTATCCCATTTCATATTTTCAGGGACAACGTGGAACTTGGCAGGTGATTTTGTGGTCAATCTGTAGAAGTTCGTCTTCTAGAACAGCAGATGGTGGAAAAAGAAATGTTATCAGATAATACGTGGAAAATAGCTATGCGTGTCATTTTTTATATAAGACTTGTCTGAAAAATGAGCCATGCAAAAAGGACGAAACGGAGATCATCCGGTTTCGTCCCTTTTTACCACCTCACCTATATTGCTCAATTAAGGCGTGTACGGTTCGTTAGAAAATTAGAAAATGGCTACCTTATTTCACCCTCTGAAGTAGACATGTATCATTCCCATACTTATCTTATGTGCCTAATTACGAAAAGATAGATTTCGGTTTGCTTCGCGTGGTGCGTACCTCTACAACTTTCCCGGCACAGCCATTGTCTCCCTTTGCCTGAAACGACACAGTAACGCTGTTATTCCCTGATGTAACAGTCTCAGGCATATCATAGGTCACATAGAATACTTCGCCGATTTTGTTCATATGAATTTGCTGCTCACCGATGACGGTCCCATCCACGATAATGCTGAATTGTCTGTCGTATAACGTGCCTTCCCGTTCAAATGGGGAATGATCTCCGCCCCAATAGGCCACACATAGATAATTAGTTGCGGCAGGTTCCACTGCCAGTTGGTAACTGAAGTACGCCCCGCTAACGCCAAAAGCCTCTCGCCACATATGCAATCTCTTACGACCATCCGTGGTAGAACCATTATGATGCTCCCCACGGCAGTTGCTATCCAGTTGATGTCCAATTTCATCCTGCTGACCATCCGCCTGGACCCTGTCGATCGTAATATCATTTAATTCTTTCTCCAGTGCATCACCTTCATCGTTAAACGGCCAGTACACGGTATAAAATTCGTGATGCACATCATAGAACGGAATGAGCTTCACGGCTTCGCCTGTGGAAGTGACATCCTTGCTAAGTTCAAATGTTAACGTGCCTGCATCTACGGCTTTGATCCACTCTCGTACATCCTCTTGCTCCGTCCAAATCACAGGTACAGGTGCAGTCTTGGGATTCAGTGCTGTTTCGTCCACAATTGTATCCTCGGGCAGACCATCGCTGCCAAGTGCACCGGCGAGTACAATCGGACCGTACAGGAATGCCACCTTATGGGCATCATCGCGCGAGGTGTACTGGCAGAGTGACATCGGCAGTGTGATCGTGATGACATCGCCCGCTGTCCATGTGCGGTCGATGGAAAGATAGCCGGGTTCCATCCGTGTATACGGATGTTCCGTATCCCCGTTAACTGTTGCCGTCATTGGCTGTTGCAGCCATGAGGGTACGCGTAATCTTAGATGGGCCGAGGCGCTGCCTCCGGTGATCGTCAGGGTTACCTTTTCCGAATAAGGAAAGTCGGTTTCGAGCTTCAGGGATATTCCCTGAGATGTCCAATCCAGTTGGGAAGCGATATACAGGTTGACGTACAGGTCCTGTTCGTCCTCGAAATAGATGGCCTCGGCATATTTGCCCGGGTTCTCCATACCTGATCCTGTACAGCACCACCAAGCGGTATCGTGTGTACCATAGATTTTGTAGTGACCTTGCAGCGTTGACGCAAAATACGTCTTGTTCCCCGTATCCGGGTCCTGCGTGCCGAGGATGTGATTATAGATGGCGTTTTCATAATAGTCCATGTAGGCGCTATCGGGATTCCAAGCAAAGAGTTGTTTCGTCAGATGCATCATGTTGTGGGTACAGCAGCTCTCTCCTGTCTTGATCCCAATACTCTCCATGCCCTTCGCTTCGTAATGCTCCGAAATACTCGTCGCACCAAATACATAGGAACGATGATGAATGGTCGTATCCCAGAAAAATTCTGCTGCTGTCCGGTAACTCTCGCGGGAGTGATCCTGGTTGTAGATCTCGGCTGCACCGATCACTTTGGGAATCTGGGTATTGGCGTGTCTGCCTTGAAGATCGTCCTGTTTGTGTTCCAACGGTCTAAGAATCAATTGATGGGTGAACTTATTAGCACTCTCAAGGTATAAGGCTTTGCCCGTAATCCCATACAAATGTGCAAATACTTCATTCATGCCCCCGTGTTCACTTTGAAGCATCGTCTGCATCTGTTCTTCTGTCATCGGAAGCAAGCCTTCTACTGCCCAATCTGCAAATCGAGTAACCACCTCTAGTGCCTGTCCGTTGCCAGTCAGCTTATAGGCGTCAATCAAACCGCGATAGATTTTGTGCACACTGTACCAGGGAACCCAGTATTCACCGATGTTGAATCCACCAATATGTTCGGCGCGGAATGCGATGCGGAACGCTTCTTCGGACAAACCGCCGATATACCCGCTCCCCGTCGTTTGTTGGATTCTCGCCAGTTCGGTGACAGCATAATCCAGCGTTTCTTTTAACGTAATATTCCCGGTTGCTTGATACGTCACAGCCAGAGCAGACAGGTAATGTCCGAGGGAATGCCCGCTAATGGTGCGTGCCTCCCAACCCGCGTATCGTTCTTTTCGGGCAGGTAAACCATGGGCTTCAAAGCATGGAGCCAGAAATCGATCAATATCCAGCGATAACAGATAACGTTGCCCAACCTCTTGTGATGTTTGGAACACACCATTTAGCAGATCTACATGTTTCGGTCCCAGAAATCCTTTTTTCGTATCAATCATTACATTCACTCCTTCTCGGGATGTAATAGATATCCATTCATTCTTGAGGGGTAAAATCCGTGTTCTGTTCCATATGACTAATACTCATCAATCTACTATAGAGCTTGAATATCCTCATATTATCAAATAAAATACAATTACATCAGACTCATAATCCAAGAAAAGGTGGATAAATCCGTCCTATGCAAAAGCCACTGGAACATTACCTGTGCGGCAAGTTCATATCCGAAGGTAACTGGAGCCACATGAGACGTAGCATGCCTGTTCACGAGATCATTTTGATGCTGGAAGGTGAGATGTACATCGCGGAAGACGAGGAACAGTACGTGGTTCGTGCCAATGATCTGTTGTTTCTGAGCGCCGGTCGTACCCATTATGGCTACCAGATCAGCGACGCCCCCGTGAGCTTCTACTGGGTTCACTATGATGCCATGCAGTCAGAATTCAATCGCTTTAGGACACATGCCACCATTCAGGTGCCTTCCATGGCCAATCAGTTATTCAAGCAGTTGCTGCATGTGTCATCCTTCTCATCGGAGGAAGCCGACGCTGCTTTGTTGCTGTTGTTCAAGGAACTGGAGCGCAATATAAAGGCAGATTATCGCCCGCACAATGCGATTGTGGACCATATTTGCAAGTGGGTGGATATTCATCTGCATACGAACATTACGGTGAGTCAGATTGCAGAGAATTTTAATTTCAACAAAGACTATATCTCCAAAATGGTGAAACGTGAGAAAGGTACCGGACTCAAAACCTATATCCTCACGGAACGAATTCGCCGGGCGAAACAGTTGCTGCTCAACACCAATGCCAGTGTAAAAGAAATTGCCGGACAGTGCGGCTTCTCTGATTACAAGCTATTCCTGCGTATGTTCAAGCAATACGAGGGCAATACGCCAACCGAATATCGCAATCATCTGTATTCCATACAGCTCAATCGCTGATGGGATTTGATCTATAGAAATGACTGAGTTAACTATAGAAAATTTGAATGAATCGGATTGAATCCGTTATGGTAAAATGCAAGAAAACTCTATTTCACACTTAACCCATAAGAGAAGGGGAATTATAAGATGACAACGGCTGCCGTTACGATTCATCCTGCCACAGAAACAGACCATCCAGAGATTGTAGATATCCTTGTTGCAAGTTACGCCGAGTATCGGGAGACATTTGAGAAAAATGAACGGTGGGAGGCCTACCTAAAAGATATTCGAGAGTCTGTGGTTAATCCGTACCTGACACAATTATGGATCGCGAAGATTGATGATCAGATCGTTGGTACAGTTCAATTATTCGAAACAGCACGCAAAGCTTATCCAAACTTTGAATTGCCAATCGATTATCCGTTTATTCGGCTGCTAGGTGTTGATCCAAAATGGAGAGGTCACGGGATTGCCAGAGTATTGCTCCAGCAATGCGTAGATTCTGCCAAAGAAATGGGCAAAAATACGGTGTATTTATATACGGGCGGTCAAATGGTCAATGCCATACGGTTATATGAACGTTTTGGTTTTGTGGAAGATGTGGAATTCAGCTCCGAGGGTACTGGAGGAAAGGCCATTTGCTATCGGTATGATTCCTAGTGGAGGGTAACAATAACCCGTGGTAAGCGAGTGGAGAATGAAACGTAAAAAAGACCGATCACCATCATGACGGTCTTTTTTACGTTTATATATGTTCAATCAGCATTTGAAATGATACATCGCTATTGATTTTTTAACCGCCAATCTCCACCAAAATCTTCGCATGGCTCTTGTCGCTCATCAACAGCTCAAGTCCTTCCTGCACGATATCGTCCAGTTTGATTTTCTTGGTGATGACCTGTTTCACATCGAGCGATCCTTCCGCAATCAATGAAATTACTTCAGGGAAAATGTGGCGATATGCCAGCGTTGCCGTTAGATTCGCTTCTTTGACCAGAAGATCGAAGAAGTTCACTTGAAGCGGATTCGGAATCGCTGCGATGACAACGACTTCTCCACCTTTTTTGACAACCGCAATAGCGCTGTCCATCGTTGGCTGCACACCAGCTGCTTCATAGGCCACATCGATGCCACCCGATTGTTGCAAAATCACTTCGGTTGCATTGACTTTGGCACTGTTCACTGGAATCGCTCCCAGCTTGGCTGCCAGATCGAGACGTTCCTCAAATACATCAACTGCATAGATTTCAGAAACTCCTGCAGCTTTAGCAGACAGAATGGTCAATAATCCAATTGGACCTGCTCCGTATACGGCTACCTTGTTCCCCACTTTCAGCTTGCTATGACGAACTGCGTGAAAGGCTACGGCTGTAGGCTCTACAAGTGCACCTTCTTCGAAAGTGACGTTATCCGGGATGGGATGAACCATATATGCTTCAACAACAACGTACTCCGCAAAACCACCATCACCATTCAGTCCAACGAATCCAAATTGAGTACATTGGTTGTAGCGACCTTGGATACAGTACTCACATTTTCCACAATGGTACAACGGCTCTACCACAACACGGTCACCTACACTGATACCGCTTACATTACTCCCCAATTCACTCACGGTTCCTGCAAATTCATGACCCAATGTCAACGGTGCTTTCTGTCCTGAGAGCGGATGATTCTCGCCTTCTTGAATCCCTACACCATGATGATAGGCATGCAAGTCACTGCCGCAGATCCCCGCATATTCCACTTTGATTTTGACCTGACCTGCTTCAGCAACTGAAACCTCTAGTTCTTCCACACGCACGTCTTTATGGCCGTACCATACTGCTGCTTTCATTACGATCATCCCCTTTATCTGATTGTCTATATAAGTTGAACTATATATGTTAGACCTGATCACGCTGATTGCAGTACCATCTTTCGATCACTCTTATCCCCAGATTTTCTTCATTCCCTTGATTCAAGGGAAAAATCCGGTGATAAAGGCGCACGCTCTGCTTCTTCAGATTGGTTCTGCACTCTGCGTTTCTGGTGTAAAAGTTAAAGTTCTACTTATATAGTAAAGAACTATAAAGCTTGTCTATATATTATATCGCTGTTCATGTATTATTCATATTTATAGATACTAATGTTAACATTAGTTATATTAATGCTAAACGGAGATGAAATCATGAATCTGGAACAGCTCGAATATGTCGTTGAAATTGCGAAAACGCAATCATTCTCCGCCGCCTCAGAGCATCTACATGTCACGCAATCGGCGATTAGCCAATCGGTTCACCGTCTGGAGAAAGAACTGGGCTTGATCCTGTTCGAACGCTCGCGGCAGGGAACTCATCCCACTCCTGAAGGCAAACAATTCATTGCCAAAGCACTGGACATTTTACAGCGGATTGATGAATTGAAATCCCTGAACGCCGAAGCCTCCTCTCTTACCGGAGAGCTTCATGTGGCTACTTTTCCAAGTGTCATGCCCTATCTTGTCCAGTCTGCTGCGGATATGAAGCATGAGCACCCCCAACTTAACATCTCCATTGAAGAGAAAGGGTCCATGGAAATTATCGAGGATATTCGCAACAACAAAACCCATCTGGGCTTTATCGCGATCTACGCCAAACAATTGCGGGAATTCGATGGACTTCACTTCAGTCCCATGTACTCGGGCAAGCTGGTCGTCGGTACGCATCACCTGTCTGAACTTGCCAAGCACAGCCGCGTTACACCTAATCAATTAAAAGAACACAAGCTGGCACTCTATCGAGATGGTTTCATCGAAGACTTCATCCAGGAATTCACCTATGATCATGGGCCTCTGTCCATTCTGTTCAAAACAAATAATTCAGAAGCGATCAATATGGTGTTACGAAACGATATTGCCGCCACGATTGGTCATGACTTTTCCTTTCACCAAAATCCATTATGGAAAGAAGGTCTGGTGAAGATGGTTGAGATCGCTGGGATTGATCAACCGAAAATGCAAATTGGCTTCGTGCAGACAGAATCCAAGGAGTGCGCCTTAGCCGCAGAACGATTCGCCCGACGCTTCAGACAGGCGATAGAGCTGGATCATTTAATGGTATGAACGCACAAAAAAGTGCTCCACGCTTTGAAGGAAGTTTTGGATGAACACCAACTTCTCAAGGAGCGGAACACTTTTCTAACTACTTCTTGCGTCACTATTACTACACTTTACTCAGGTTATACTTTCACTTTTCGTACGGCTTCGCTCATCTCGTTGGTCTGCTGCTCCAGCATGGTCGAGGTCTGCGCTACCCTGTTGAACATGGCCGATTGTTCACGCATCAATCGATAGATTTCATCCGAATGATCTGACACCCCGGCTGAAATCTGGGAGATCGTATTGACCGAGGCTGCCGCCTCTTCCGATCCTGCCGAGATTTCCTCTGCCGCCGCGGAGACTTCCTGAATACGACGGGTCACCAGTTGGAACGCATCAACCACATGGGCGAATGCTTGCTCCGCTTCTGCGGTAATCGTAACCCCTTGTCCTATCTCGGTTGCGGTAACGCCCATCTGAGAGCCAATCTGCTGTGATTCTTGTTGAATGCGAAGCAGCAGGTTCGAGATCAGTTCCATGGATGTGCTTGAGGCCTCTGCAAGCTTCCGAACTTCATCCGCTACTACCGCAAAACCTTTGCCGTGTTCTCCTGCATGTGCTGCCTCAATGGATGCATTAAGCGCAAGCAGCTTCGTCTGACTCGCAAAATCACGAACCGTATGCAGCGCACCACCAATTTCCTGGGAGTAGTTGTTCAGCACTTGAACCATCGCTACAACTTCTCCTGAGACATTCGAGATGCTCTCCATCTGTGTTTTCATCAGTGTCATGCTCTGTTTACCCGACTCCGCCGTAGCGAGTGCACTTGTTGCCGCATCCGACACAATCATCGAGGATTCAGAAATATCCGTTATGCCTTTTGCAATCTCTTCCATCGCATGCGCGCTATCGCTCGCACCCTGCTTCTGAGTATGTGCCCCTTGCCTAATCTGTTCAACAGACTGATCAACCGTCTTGCTCATCTTGAGCATCTCTTCAGTACTGTGATTAAATTCCTTGGTTGATTCCGATAAAATATCTGTGGTTACTGCTACACCTTCAACCATGTTACTCACGATCTTATTCAAGTTCCCCGACATATGTATCATCGCTTGGTATGTGGTTCCAATCTCATCTTCACTCCGCAAACGATACGACGTCAGAATTCGGTTAGCTTCTGCAAGCTCACCCTGTGCCATTCTTTCAACACTCGCCTTCAGCGGTTGAAGTGGTCGCAGTCCCCTAACGATAAACCACATGACAACAGCAATGCCTATAAGTGTAATGAGTAGCAACAAGGCATAGAAGGGAATACTCGATTTCATGATATCTGACTCAATGCTTCCGATCACCGATACCGCCGTATCGATACCAATCACACCTGTTACAGCCCCATTACTATCCAGCATCGGAGCGTAAGAGGAAATATAGTCGCCGTACTCCTCATTGTTAATAATCGAAGAACTGGCTGTTTGCCCCTGCAACAGCTTCTGAATAGCATCCTGTGGCACATCCGTTACTTCATTAATCGGTGAGGCTTTATCTGCATCCTTCATGCCGTCCACCATAATAAGTGGCGTACCTTTGTCATCTATTTTGACGAAATACACATACATTGCACCAATACTTACACGAAAGTCATCCAGTTCATCACGAATCTTCAAGAACTCGTCATTCTCCTTGGGGTCCTTGGCAAACTCGGCATAAGATGTTGTATCCAGTTGATTCACATAACTCTGAGCAATCTGGATATTGTAACTCGAAATGGCCTCCTGCGCAGCTAGCTTCATATTGGCCACCTGTAACAGCATGCTTCCAACGGCGATAATCGTAATGACCAGTGTAACTACTGCAACAATGCGTACAACCAAACGTTTTCTAAAAAAACCGATCATCCGCTCCTCTTCCTCTCCCGTGAACCCAAGCCTTTTTGACTAGGCGCTACCCAAAAAACACATGCTTGAAGCACTAAGTATGGGAAAATAGTAAACGAATATGTCGATTTAGGCAAGAAAATATTGGGTTTACATAAAAACGCTATCATGGCTGTGGTAGCTTTGATCATTGGAGCTGGATTTAGGCTTCATTTCTTAGGATTTGTTTACGTTCCTTGCAGCAAAAAATGATAAAAAAAAACACCCCGACGCGAGCGCCGAGATGTTGTGGTGTTTTACATGTTAATGTCACAAATATTAAACTGTTCGTCCATTCGTCTTCCTGAATCGAATCAGGGACCAGATAATGAGCAACGCCAGCACGGCAAGACAGATGCTAATACTGAACCGATTACCTTCATCGAATACAAACATCACCGCAATCACACTCAGACATAGTACAACGACTCCGGTTATGTAGGGGAATCCCCAGACTTTGAAGGTCGGTTGAACCGGATATTTCTTCCGCAGTTTCAACTGCGATGAGGCAATACATATCCACACAAGGATTACCACAAATCCCGGAACTGCAAGCAATACCCGGAACAGTTGATCCTGCGCGAACAGGCCAAGCAAAGAACCTCCAAGCAGGACGACCGAGCACACCAGAAGTGTGTTAACTGGGCTACCGTTGCGATTCGTCTGTGACAATGCCTTTGGAGCTTCCCCGCCTACTGCCATGGAGTGCATCATCCGGGATGCACCGTAGATCCCTGAATTCGCAGCAGACAGAACGGCCGTCACCAAAATAAAGTTCATTATGTGTGCCGCTCCCGGCAGTCCTGTAGATGCGAGCACCTGTACAAACGGACTGCTCTCCGGCCCGATCTCATTCCAGGGGATGAGACCACAGATGATGAGAATCGGCAAGGTGAAGAACAGAATAATTCTGAGCATGAAATTGCCCACAATTTTGGGCATAACCTTTTCTGCATTTTCCGTCTCGGTCAGGGTCAGACCAATCAGCTCCGATCCCCCATAGGAGAACATGACCACAAGCAGTGCCGAGAAGATCGAAGACCATCCGTTCGGGAAGAACCCGCCTGCTTGCGTGTAATTTTGCAGATAAGGGGTGTTATCACTTGGAATAATGCCGAAGATCAACCCTGCACCCAGGAAAATAAAAATAATGATCATGGCAATTTTGATCCCGGCTAGCCAAAACTCAAATTCTCCGAACACACCCACACTGAGTAGATTAACCAGTATAATGAACGCCGCACAAGCCAGACTCAGCATCCACAGCGGTACTTCACTGAACCAATACTGCAAAAAGCTCCCGGCGGCAATCACCTCAATGACACACACCGATAACCATAGAAAGCAGTACATCCATCCCATAACAAAGGATACTCTGCTACCGAATGCTTCCTGCACGAAGTCTTTCATATTTTTGTTCTTGTACACCGTAGCCATCTCCGCCATCGCGGCCATAACGACCAGCAACAATAATCCAGCAAAAATGTACGTGACAATAACGCCCGGACCCGCGAGTCCAATCGTCTCTGCACTGCCTTTGAAAATTCCTGTTCCAATGACACCACCCATAGCCATAAAACTGATGTGTCTTGGTTTAAGCTTCTTCTGTAGTGTTCCTTCTGTCTGAGCCAATTCAAGTCCTCCTGATGTAAAAAACGTCTGTAATGTCTTGTTTCATAATTTTGAACAACCTCATAAACATAATGTCCAGTATACCCTATTGTCCATCAATCAGCCCAGAAGTTCCTTATGGCCAATTCATCCCATACATATATGGACATAACCTATGTTTTATACCCCACAATGGCACGAAGCAATCTGTGCACAGTCCAGGTTAGCACACTGTAGCCTGCCCCATAAATGAACCAAGCGCCTATGTTACTACCCAATGTTGAAAGATCACTCGCGATATACAACAAAGGCAGCATAAAAGAAATAATCAGCGCTACCCAGAGTCTAAACCATTTAGCAAAATAACTGCTTACTCCAAGCACCACAGCAATGATGGGACATAACACCAAGACAGCAAACAGCGGATTCATATGATCGAACCACCAATATATCATGCGACTCCCTCCACCCTCTTCGTAACAAAGGTCCACGTTCCATGATTGAGTTTATTCTACTCTTTTTCCACTTTTCGATATGTACGATATGTTGCAAAATTAAAAAAACAGCATCCTGTAAAAAACAGAATACTGGTTTCTCATGAGAATCCATTTAGATTATTTTCGTCATAAACGTGCTGTTCGGGTCCAATATATAATCCGCGAAGGGTTCGCAGTATTCGAATCCGAAATCTTCATACAACTTCCGTGCCGGGATAAACGAATCCATTGAACCCGTCTCCAGACTAATTCGCTTATAACCACGTTCTACTGCAACGTCCATAATATGGGCCAAAATTTTTCTCGCTACGCCTTTTCTCAGATGAGCCGAAGCGGTACGCATCGACTTCAATTCTGCATGTTCCGAATTAAGTTCTTTGATAGCCCCGCAACCGAGCAAGTCGTCCCCTTCCCATGCACACCAGAATGTAATTTCAGGCTTCTTGAGTCCATCCAGATTCAACGCATGTATACTCTCTGGAGGCGAATCTACCGCCATCCCTTGCAAGTGCTCCGCAATTAAAGCCTTAACTTGGACTCCACTCAAATCATCCACTTTGATCTCCATAACGTACCACTCCTGCCGACATTTTTATTGGTTTTATCACTGAATGTATATCAATCATTTCATCTTACTACCGTGTCAGGTTTCGTGACAAGAGGCTACTTATATCCACTGAAATACGCTATTGTGATTCACCTGTAATTTCCAGTATGATGAGGCTATCAGGTACCAAAGGAGCGAGGTCTATTGCGTAATATACATAGAGTTAAATGTGAAACCAAGGTGAAGCAAGCTTAACCTATTTTAAAGGAGACCCCTATGACACTAACAACGGACAACCTGTTTTATAGCAAACGATTAAAGATGACGCCACCACGTCCTGAAGACGTGCAGACGATGCTGCAATGGAACGAAGACCCGGAGTACCTTCGGAATGTAGATACCGATATTGCCATTCCCTATTCGGAGAAACAGTTGGAGGATGAGGGAGAAACAAAGAACAAGGAAGTGTACTTCAGACTGCGCACGCATGAAGAGGATACGCTGATCGGTTTTGTCGTTATCCACAGCATTGAATGGAATAACCGCTGCGGTCAGCTTGCCATTGGCATCGGACTTGCTGAACATCGCAACAAGGGATATGGCACGGAAGCGTTGAAACTTATTTTACGATATGCGTTCCATGAAATGAATCTGGACCGGGTTGGCCTCGATGTCATCGCCTACAATGCCAAAGCAATCCGTTCCTATGAGAAGGCTGGTTTTCAGTTGGAAGGTCGGGCACGCTCAGCTGTATATCGTGATGGTAAGCGTTACGACCGCTTAATGATGGGAATCCTAAGACCAGAATGGGAAACACACAATCAGATCCATACGGAGGGTGAACAAGCATGACCAAGAATGCAGAAGTCACTGCGTTTATTGAACAAATTCAGATCCCCTGGCAAGTAGAAGTCGCTGGACAACTGCGTCAGTTGGTGCATGATACCATCCCTGACGTGCAGGAACGCGTACAATACAAGAAACCTCATTTTTTGAAAAACGGAAAGTACGCTGCAGTCATCTCTCCATCCAAACAGGCCGTGTCTTTCACCATTTTCCATGCAACCGGACTTGATCTACCCGATGGAATATTCGAAGGCCCGGAAGAGCGTAAAACGATCAAGCTCAAGGAAAAAGATACCCCGGATTATGAATGGTTGGCTGGTTTGTTAAAGCAGGCATCTGCGGACTTGTAGGAAGATCTGGCGGTACATCAAAGGGGCCCCCCATTAAGTTCAGAACTTACGGGATGCCCCTTTTTGTTGTTGCAGTCTGCTATCAAGATTGCTGATAGGTTACAGCTGTCATCTGGCACGGTTCACATATGAACATATAATACATGCCCTCACCATGCTCCTCAACCTCGCCCCAATCCAGTTGTGCGACAGCCTTCATTCTCGTGGAACAGCGTGGACATGTTGGATAATCGGCATCCTGAACCCATCCCGGATGGCCCCCGATCTGAGATAACGATGGCTCCATCGCCCACTCACTGGCATGGAATGCACGACGTGATACAGTCGCAATGCGAAACTGCCGGCCAACATCCTGTGCAAGTTTTACATAGTCGTCCGGATCAATCTCATCCGCTCCCAAAGGCATGACATTATGTGAACTCCATAACGGTTCCCCTACTGCGTCCACCTCCATGTAAACTACACCGTAACTGCTGCATATTACGCATGTCTGAATGTGAAGTTGCTGGGCATGCCAAGAAACGTCCTGCAGAGCTGGATGCTTCACATCAAGACTAATTAAGGTGGTAAACTCACTACCACACCATGGACAGCAATTGGCGCTCGGAGTCAGCAACGAGAATGAATCTCTGGATACTTCCACGCTAGTTCCTTCATTCTCTTTTACTTTATAGAGTGAATAACTTGGGGTGATGAATAATTCCCTGCGCTGTCCGTCTTTCGTGAGCTCCCAACCAGCTTCAGTCGTGTAATGCTCTGGTGCCACGTACAACTCACTCGTCCATGATGGCGGAGACTGTCTCCACTGCTGGAACTGCTGCACAACAACATCATCCCCGATATAGGCCAGCATGAGCAAAATATGGTTACGATTCTCATCATCGGTGTTCACCTGCTGCAAGAGATGATCTCGCACTGCCGCGGAGGCACTTTTATACAAAATGACAGGATAATAGATCTCCTGTTCCAGCAGCTCCGGGATTTCGGCGGTCAATGATGTATCATGGTAGCAGACGAGGTATAACAGGATGTCTTTGCCGGCATCCTCATCGCCTGTACGAATCCGTTGCATCGCATAGTCCTTCATCACATCCTGCTGCTCCGCAGCCAACGACAGATATACCTGTTCCTTGGATTGTTCATATGGCACATAACGAATTAGTGGATCGCGAACCTGAGGTTCGTGCATGATTTTCAAAATTTCGACCGGGTCTGTGATACCCGCATACAAGTTCACATCACGCCGATGTGTTTCAATGTATCTCTGGCGCTCCTCACGCTCCATCTCCTGTTTGCAAGGCATGCAATAACCACCCGTTTTCAACGCTGTTGCTGGTAAAATGGTATTTGCACACCCTTCCCGTATACACGGAATTCGTTCTGTCATCCCTCCACCCTCTCTGCTATCTGCTCGCTTCATCATGCCATGAAAAACACGCCACAACGTGACGTGCTTGTCCCTTACTCCATATTTAAATGCTGCCGATCCTATATTGGAAAACATACATCAGTGATGTCCCAATTGGTCCTTGGTGAATTCATAAAAGGCGAGCGCATCTTCACTGCTGGCAAAGCCTGCCTGAGCCATCTTTTCACTACCTCCACCTTTGCCTTGGTATGCTCCAAGATTGCCTTTGAAGAACGGTCCACAAGCCCATTCGGACGGCTGTCCGTTCTGTGCTAGAACGACTTTGGCCTCCGAGATGCTGACGAACAGTACAAGCCCCTCATGGTCTGCCGTCAGCTTAGTTGCCAGGCTCTGCATATCCTTGAGCGATTTGTCTTCAAAGACCTGAGCAATCACCAGCCCTTGCCGAGCAGCCAGAAGTTCCTCCGCATAATAGGCATCATTGGTTGTTTTCACTGCATTCAGCTCGGTTTGCAGCTGTTTTTGCTCCAGCTCCATTTTCTCAATGCGCTCCAGTAACTCGTCCTTACTGGTCTTTAATTTAACCATGATGCTATTGAGTACGTTTTGTGTGGATGTGAATTCATTCAGGGCTCTTGTTCCACATTTGAAATAAATGCGGGTGCCGCCCTTCACTTTTTCGGTTTTCAACAGTTTGATGATGCCGATCTCACCTGTTGCCGACACATGCGTTCCGCCGCAGGCGTTATACTCCACACCCTCGATCTCGACGATGCGAATGTCTTCCGTTACCGTAGGCTGCTTTACCAGTGGTAATTGTGCCGCCTCTTCTGCTGTAACCCATGAAGTGTTGATACGAGCGTTACGATAGATCTGGCGATTCACTTCTTGTTCAATAGCAGTCAATTGATCCGCTCCCAGTTCAGCCGCAGCCACATCAATCGTGTCATACTCCGTTCCAAGATGGAAACTGAGCGTCATCGCTTCAGTCAGCTTCAGTGTGATTGCCGATAACAAATGCTGGCCCGTATGCTGCTGCATATGATCGAATCTGCGTTCCCAGTCAATCTCACAATGTACCTCAGTCTGTTCAGGGGCGCGTTCCAGCTTATGCCATACTTCACCATCTTCGATGTTCACATCTAGAACAGCAAAGCCGCCAATTTGTCCCAGATCACAAGGCTGTCCGCCCCCATGCGGGTAAAAAGCAGTCTCCGCCAGCGTGACATATACGCCATCTTCCTTGTCCACTCTGCCTGTAATCGTTGTATGCCACTCTCTTGTATAAGCAGAGTCATAATAGATTTTTTGCGTCATTGAATCATCCCGATCCCTTCTCGTTCAAATGGGTTTTCATAATCTCCAGATTACACTATCTGGAACCTTCAAGCCAATTTATGGTATAGAGTATCCCTTTTTCATATCCAAAAGACTACTCTGTGAGCGAAAATAGCTATTAATCGAGAAAGGAACGTATGCAGGAAGATGCTTCTGGTAAAGGCTTATCGTTCTATGATGTTTTTAAGATAAACTTTCAAACTGTCTTGTTCGACTTTAATAAAAAAAAGCAGAGTGATTAATCACTCTGCTTTCTGAAAACCATTTTAACAAACAACTTTTCATTAAACCTTGTAGCTAATAGATCGCTATCGGTCCATATGGACCATCGATAATTTCAATTTTCGTTTCAAAAATATCTGTTAAAATTTCGGGGTCCATCACTTCTTCTACGGTTCCAAAAGCGGCGATTTGACCATCTTTCATAGCACATATTCGATCCGAATATTTGGCAGCAAAATTGATATCATGCATAACCGTCAGAATGGTTCTACCGAATTCATTAGCGGCATATCTCAAATGCTCCATCATCCGAACAGAACGAGCAACATCCAGATTGTTCAGAGGCTCGTCCAAAAGTACATATTCCGTCTCCTGACACAAAACCATGGCGACATAAGCTCTTTGCCTCTGACCACCAGAAAGCTCATCTAGATATCTATTTTCAAGAGCAGTTAAGTCTAGAAAATCAATATATTTAGAAATAATAGCTTCATCCTCATCCGTTAATCTTCCCTTAGAATAAGGAAACCGTCCGAATCCAGCCAGTTGTCTAACGGTAAGCCTTGTGACAAAATGATTTTCTTGTCGTAAAACCGTTATAATCTTGGCCAGATCCCTTGATTTGGATGTGGAAACATCCATATTGGCAACCTTGATCTGACCTTCGTCCAAATCCAAAAGTCTTCCGATCATCAGAAGTGTCGTCGACTTCCCCGCACCGTTGGGTCCAATCAATGAAGTAAGACCGGCTTTGGGTATATGAATATTCAAAGGGCCTATCTCTACCTCGGCTGCATAGGTTTTTTTGACATTATTGATCTGTATCATAAAGAACCCTTCCTTAAAATCACAATTAAAAATGTTAGTCCGCCAACCAATTCTATAATAATGGAAACAACACCTTGGGCATTGAAAACATGATTCATTATAAAGTATGCACCGGTTAAGATCACAAACCCTATCGCAAGAGCCATTGGGAAAACATATCTGTGATCATAGGTTTGCGCGGCCTGATAACTCAAAATCGCAACTAAAAATCCATAGAATGTAAGTGGCCCAACCAAAGCCGTCGAAATGGCCATCAAAATGGAAACCAGGACCAGCGTATAAATCACACTACTTTGATGTTTAGTTCCCAAGGAAGTCGAGACATCCTTACCCAGCGACAATACATTTAACCTCTTGGCATTAGCAAGCAGCAGAATTGCTGCAATGATGACGATAGGAATCGCAATCGGGAAATAGGCAGAATCCGCATTATTCACGGAAGCAAACATTCTTGCCTGTAAAATATCAAACTCGGACGGTGCAAGAAGTCTTCTCATAAATGAAGATACGGATCTCAGCCCGGTCCCAATGATAATGCCGACCAGAAGCAGAAGTTGTAAATTGCCGTATTTTCCGGAAAGCAGCCATCCATAAAGAATCAAACACATGATGACCATTGCGGCAACTTGATATAAGAAGGAATCGACACCGCTAAAATTCACAAATACCGTAGCACCAAGGAAAAATATAGTACTCGTATGAATGGTTGAATAAATAGCATCAAAACCTAAAAGAGACGGAGTTATAATTCTGTTATTCGTAATCGATTGAAAAGCAACCGTGGATAAACTTTGGCAGATTGCAGCGATCAGCATTGAAACCAGAGCGACTACCCTTCTTGTAACAACAGGTATAAATGAAGGAGACGATACCGGGACCGGATTGTTATAAACCAGTAGTCCAACTGATGCAAAAACGCCCAGAACAATCAATGTTATCAGCAAAATCCAATAGCGCTTTTCTTCTTTCTTGGTACGGAAGGCTCTAGCTGATCTTTTTTTAAGACGACGGCTAGAATCGATTTCGATATTCAGTGGATTTCTACTTGCTAAGTCGCTCATCTTACCCTCCTTGTTGACCGCCTTTGTCTTAACAAAATGACAATGAATACGACGGCTCCCACTGTTCCAAGGATCATCGAGACAGGTATTTCAAAAGGCATAATAATGACACGAGACAGGATATCACACACAATGATACTGCCCATCCCTAATAAGCACACCCATGGTAAATTGCTCCTGAGATCGTCACCCCTAAACATGGAAACAATATTGGGGACAATTAACCCTAGAAAAGGCAAGTTCCCAATGACCGCTGCAACGATTCCAACGGCTAGTGAAATAAGCGCAGTACCCAAAAGAATGATCCTGTCATAATTTACGCCAAGACTGGTAGCGACATCTTCCCCTAGTCCGGCTAATGTCAGCCGATCAGCAAAAACAAATATAAGAATAGTCACCAATACGATGAGCCATAAATATTCATACCTGCCAATTTGCACAGATGAGAAGGAGCCTGCAAACCAGCTTTCGATATTTTGAGTCATTTGGAACACAAGCCCCACGAAAGTTGAAAATGCAGAAATGACTGCTCCAAGCATCATCCCAATAATGGGGACAACCAAAGACGAACGAAGTTTAACTTTCTTTAGAAACATAAAAAAAATCATCGTTCCTATAAAAGAAAAAATGATTGCACCCGTCATTCTTAGCGTTAAGCTCGGAGCAGGAAAGACCAGATAAATAAACATGATCCCCAGTCCTGACCATTCCATTGTTCCAGTTGTCGTAGGTTCCACCAAGCGATTCTGTGTAATAAGCTGCATGACCAGTCCTGCCATTGCCATGGCGGCACCGGTAAGCATTAATGCAACAGTTCGTGGGACACGAGTAATGAAGAACATCTCCATTCCATCCGCTTGTCCTCGTATGTCATAGACTCCAATAAGCAGTGATGTAATGCCTAAAATAATAGTGGCTATAATCGCAATGATAAAAGGTATAGTCCATAGCTTTTTGGGATTATGACGCTGGGGTTGAGAATTCTCAACCCCAGCTAATTTTGGTATTAAATTTTTCTGCACTGCAGCATACTCCTTTTTACTGTTTAGCTAAAGCTTTCGTAAGGTTGTTAATCAACTCCAAGAACGTTTCGATGGATTCATTGGTGTACGTGTCGTTTGGAGCATAAACGATTTGTTTTTGAGTAATAGCAGTGGTGTTTTTCAGAGCAGGTGAGTTATCAATAACGTCCTGAGCCGGAACGGCACCTTCTTCAGCAGATACAGCTGCATCCCGATCCAGTACGTAAATCCAATCCGGATTGCTTTGGGCGATCGCTTCAACAGAAATATCATCACCTTGATGATCAGAAGAAGATTTGTCCACTTCTAGGGCCGGAACCCAGCCGAAAATGTCATACAATGGTCCCCACACACGTCCAGTAAGAGGAGCCGAGAAACCAATGTTTCCACCAGAAACGACAACACTCATAATTTTATCTTCACCATTATAAGCAGCCTTAGCTTCTTCAATAGCTTTATCAAAATCAGCAATCAGTTGGGCAGCTTCTTCTTGCTTCTCGAAAACTTTTCCCAAATTAGTTGTTGCATCTTTAAGGCCATTAACAAAGTTTTCTCCAGGCGATGCTGTTTCTTCAAGCTCAATATTAAGGTCGATCACTGCTGCATTAGGCACTAATTTTTTGATGTCTTCATAGTAGCCAGCAAATCGTTGACCAACAATGACAAGGTCAGGCTGTATTGATGCCAATAGTTCAAGGTTTGGTTCACGATGATTTCCAATATTTTGTACCGATTCATCCGCCACATATGGTGAATCCGCAGGCATTACATCCTTCGGCGCTGCTGCTAATTTGACGCCCCAAGTGGACAGAGTCTCAAATGTTCTGTTATCCAGCGCAACGACCTTCGTTGGATTTACAGGCACAGTTACCGTTCCATGAGCATCCGTAATTTCAACAGTTGTGGGTGTAGCTGTAGTAGCAGCATCGGAAGTTGTAGCCTCTGTATTCGCAGTATCCGTCGTAGCAGGTTCATTACTTGAACAAGCTGCCAACACCAAAGTTAAAGCTGCAACCATGATAAACATTAATTTTGAAGAAATAGACTTTCTCATTTAATTTATATCCCCCTAGATTTAGAAAATTTGGATTCCCACGCAGCGTACTGTGTTGGATAAACTCAGAATTATATACCTCCTCAGACGTAAATTTAGAGAATAAACTTAACCCCTTTTCACTGTAGTGCTGAGTAACAAAACAACAAATGATAGTGATTATCAATATCATTAGGTTATATTATAACAAGTTAGAAGGCATTTTCAACAACCTAATTGTTTTAATTCATGGCGAAATTATGAACCAAATATTCGATTATATGTATTTATATGCATAAAAATCGACATTTCAATACAAAAAAAAGCATCACTGTGTGATACTTCTTTTGCGGTAAGAACACTTTATACACTTATATTTCTCATCGATGTTAATTTTATTTTATTTTGTCGGTAAAAATCATTAATATAATGAATATTTTATAGTCTTTTGGTCGGTAAATTTTTAACTAACTTTCGCAGCTCATATATTCAAACCAACCCTTGATATAAGTGGATAAGCCAGATATCTATTCTAGTAGTTGACAAAAAATAAACGTTTTGCTCTTCTTATGTTTTGCTAGAGTCATATCTAGAAATAAACTCATTCGTTGCTGAAGCGCCGTTTGGAAGTCCAGATCGCGAACCTCATCGGCAAAGAGAAAATGGAGTCCTCCAAGTGTCCGGTCATCACTGGTTTCGCGTCGTTCATATCCCCACCAAATAACAGCTGAATACAATCGTCGTGTGGCTAAGCAGTTGGTCAAAGGAGCGTCCTTGAAATTCGGTTCAATGACAACCATTTATTTTCTGGAAAATTGTTTTTGTATTTCACTCACTAAAAATCCCCTCTAAATAGTCTTAAAGGGGATAATAGCGAATTTTTCTATTTCATCGTTCTAATTAGACCAGAGTTCTTTAATCTGCAGAATGATGCTGATAGAGTCACAAGTATTGCAAAATCATTATGGATAAACTAAGACGTTTCAGAAAACTCATTATTGAATCAATGTAAAAAAATGTTACATTATTTGACTTCGGACAGCCATTCCATCGCTTCTTCAAAGCTGTTAAACTGCTTAATAGTAGGGTGTATATCCATATTCGATAGTATTCGGTTCATGTTCGACTTCGCGACCGGTTTTTCCGGTGTAACTGAAGCACTATATTTGAGACCATTTTGAATAGCGCGCGGAAACCAATCTTGACTGACCCAATTCTGGTCGACAGGTGGAATTGCAGAACTATTAATGTTGTCGAATAGTATCTTATTATATTTCTTCTGTTCCAATAGTTCCAGCACTTTTTCTAAGGGAGTCCGGTACTGTTCACCCTGAACGAACCCCTTCAATTCCATAACAACAGCTTTAATTTCTTCGTTCAATGTTACCTTTGCCTGTGGGGATTCAAAATAAACCATAGTTCCAACACTCCTATAAGTTGTAGTAAAACGAATTACAAATTATGATAAATGGTCGAATCGGTCGTTATGAAATAACGATTCATTAGTTGTAATGACCAAATGATCAAATTTACCAATGTCGTTGAAAAAAAGAGAATTGACCCCTCTATCTGTAGATCCACGACGTATCCTTCCGAAAATTGGAGGGATCGTATGGGATCGGATGGTATCGTAAATGTTCTCTTTTTGACTAGATACTAATACTACTGTGGTGCCCCTCTTCGACTTTCGCTAATCCGACTCCAGACTAACTATTTCCTAATCGTAGGCAAACATCCCAAACAGCCATTAAATGACTTTTGAAGAATGGATTCCTAATCTATTCAAAGTTAAGAAATTCAAACCTACTAGTTAATGCGTGATTACCATTTCAGCCCACGAGTCTAATTGTTCGGCAACCCCGACATGAAGCGGGTGGTTATAGTCCAAGAGTATAATAAAGTGTAATTTGTTACAAGTACGCACAAGTTTGTGCTATAGGTACAAAAAGTATACTTTAACAAAGTAAAGTAGTTGCGAAAATTAAAAGAAAAATGCCCTACATATGATACCATCCGTGGAGGAAGTGGAAAGGAAGCATCCTGTTCCAGTTAATGAATGAACCCTTCGTTTCAATAAACTAAAAAGGAAAAATCCGTCTATTAAACAACGTATGTTGACTATGCAGTTGCGAGGATTATCAGTTGGGTACCAAAATAGCTGATGATATCACAACGGTTAAGATACTCTGGCCAAATAAATAAAGAGCTCTAAATAAAAATAGTTACTGCTGACTCCGATCCCGAATTGTTATTTCAGTAACAAGTGACTTCAGCGATTCTCCGAATGAAGTAAGGATATAGTCTCCCTTGGGTGGGATTTGACGGTATATATGGCAGATTACAATTCCATCATTCTCTAATTCTGGAAAATGCATAGTCAACATATGTTGTGTAACAGCCGGAATTCGTCTTTTTAGTTCTTTTCCCCCGATGACCTCAAGGGTGACTAGAATCTTACATTCATATGATGGCTGACAAACATGATCCAGTTCCTCACTCATTTTAGCAAATCCTTCACTTCGATAAAGTATACTTTTTGTACCTATAGCACAAACTTGTGCGTACTTGTAATGAATCATACTATAATATAATCTTGGATTTGAACAGAGGTAAAGCAGATGTTAAGGCGCCTAACACTTCTTCCCGAATAATCATTTAAATAACCATATGGGGGAATATAAATGTCACAATCCATTTTTCAAAACCGTCATTCCAAACGTAAATTTCATGCAGATAAACCGGTCAATAGAGAAACACTGGAATCTATTTTTAAGGATGCGATTAACGCGCCGTCCTGGGGCAATACCCAACCTTGGGAAGTCTATGTCGCTACTGGGGAGAGACTTGAAGAACTGCGGAGTGAGTATTTAAAGGCCTTCGAGGACGGAAAACCCTTCCAATCTGATATCCCTATGCCGACGGAATGGCCGGAGCTCTTTCAACAGCGTATGAATCAAGCTGGTGAAGCTCGTTTCAGCCAACTCGGAATTGCTCGTGGGGATCATGAAGCCAAAGCAGAGAGAATGAAAGCCAATTTCCAATTTTTCGACGCACCAGTCGTTGCTTTTCTTACTATAGATGCATCCTTAACGGAATGGTCCATGCATGACCTTGGCATATTCTCCGGGTTCCTGATGCTATCCATTGAAGCCCATGGTCTCGGCAGTCTTCCAGCATATACTTCTATCTCTTATCCTAAGTTCCAGCGTGAGATCCTAGGTATACCCGATGACAAAAAAATTGTGGCTGGTATTATCTTTGGATATCCAGTACTCGAAGACAAGGATTCTCAAGTAGTCATGCCAAGAGTACCACTTGAGGAAGTCATTCATTTCAAAGGCATGTAATTGGATACTTCGTCCTTTCCATTTTCAATATAACAAAGAAGAGATACACAATGTTCGCACAAATTGTATTGTTTAAGTTGAATGTCCAGAGTGAAGAAGCGCTCGAGAGCGCAAAAAAATCTGATGAGTATGAGGAGAAAATTGATGGCTACTTCATGCAGAGGTACAATTCAATTTGATTTCAAACGACGCAGCTTATGACTTCTTTCCCATTGAATAATTTGTTTCACTTAAGCTTTCGATCACTATTGAATTTTTTAACTTTGAAGATATAAGCATGCAATTCAAAGGGGTCGTCCCAGAAGTCAAGTAATGGCCTCTTGGGATGGCCCTTTTCCTTTTAGCAATTTTAAAACTTGCTGCCTCGTGCTATGCGTCGAATCTTGCACATATTTTCTTGCAAAATAAGTGACATTAATAAAGCCCCACCACTCTTCGCCTTGTCAGAGCGCAACTTGAACGAAAGCAAGCGTAAATGCACCTACCCAACTGAAGCACCGAGCATATCAAGATGTCCATAAACATAAAGCACCCTCAGGCGAGGCATTTTCCATATAATTTTTCAACCTTCGGTTAATGTGTGCCATCTGGATGTGCCAAGAGCCGATATTGCTTCAGACTGCACGTCTACTTCATTGAGTTCAAATTCCGAATCCAATGGTTCTCTGACTCCAAGCGCAAATACAATAACAAGCAATGAAGCCTCGCAGTTTGGGTCGTCCGAAGAAATAAAAAGGACGGGTCAACTATAGATAATTCATTGCAGTTCTATTCTCCATTTCATATCGATTACATGGCTTTTTCTTCTATTCTAATCAATTATCTAAATTATTCTTTCTAATAAATCTCCCACTTTTTCAGCCATTTCCTTTGGTGGGTAAGGCATCTCGTTTCTTATCCACCATTCCACAATACCAACGTATGCATTTGCAACAAATTCGGCAATAATATCCTCATTTTGTCCAAGATTTTTACCTACTTTTACATCTACGTCTTTTTTGAATTCTTCTACATTGTGCTGAACAAATCGGTTCCGAAAGTACGTAGCTCCTTCGCTCGCCAACATTGTTGAGAAAAATAAATAATTTCTTTCTAGATATTCCATACAAAGCACTGTCGATTCAATCCAATCCAACTCCGGTTCTAACTCACAGAGATTAGCCATATTTGTAACGTGCTCTTCTATGATCTTATCCAATAAATCATACTTATCCAAATAGTGAAGATATATCGTTGCACGATTAATGTTGGCTCTATCAGCAATATCTTGGATAGTCATACTATCAAAACTTTTTTCTGACATTAATTCAAGAAGCGCCTTCTTTATTGCTTCTTGGGTTCTCATAATTCTTCGATCCACTTTTACCACTTTACCACCAAACCTTCCTCAAGATAGTCGACAATATACTTTCATTTGTCGTTTAAACATCAAAATTGATTAAATCAACGAGTAGCATACCTTGAATTGTTTGTGTACAGACTATACATTATTAACAGATGTCGAGAAAACATCAAACGTATCTTAACTTAAACATGAAGGGATGTTATTCATTTGTCAAACTATATTTTTAATTTAAGCGATAAAGTAACAAGAAAATCCGTTTCATACCAAAATCGCTTTGGTATTACAATTGCAGCAGATCTGTATGCGCCAAAAGATTTTGATGAAACAAAGAAATATGCAGCGGTTATTATTGGTGCTCCTTACGGTGGCGTTAAGGAGCAAGGTTCGGGTATCTACGCTCAGAACATGGCAGAGCGTGGCTTCGTCGCTCTTACATTTGATCCATCCTACAACGGATACAGTGGTGGTGAACCAAGACATCTTTCGTCTCCTGATTTGTTCGTAGAAGACTTTAGTGCAGGTGTTGATTATATGGGTACACGCCCATTTGTAGATAGAAATAAAATTGGTGTGATCGGTATGTGTGGTAGCGGTGGTTTTGCGATTAGTGCAGCTCAAGTCGATAGACGCATTAAGGCTGTTGCTACGGTTAGCATGTATGATATATCACGTGCACAAGGTAAGGGCTTTATGGACTCTCTTACAGAAGAGGATCGTAACAAAACGTTGGATGCCATTGCCGAACAACGCTACGCAGAATTTGAGGGTAACCCTCCAGCATTGACTGATCGAGGAGCACCTATTGGTTTTGATGAAAATACAGATCCTGTTGGTCGCGAGTTTGGCGAGTTTTATTCTACGCCGCGTGGCTATCACCACAATTCCATTACTCAATTTACTGTAACAAGCAGTATGTCATTTATGAACTTCCCCCTGCTTACGTACATTAAATCAATCTCACCGCGACCAATTCTGTTTATTATGGGCGAAAATGCGCACTCACGTTGGTTTAGTGAGGATGCTTATGAATTGGCAGCAGAACCTAAAGAGCTTTACATTATTCCTAACGCTGGGCACGTGGATCTTTACGACAAAACAGATTTGATCCCGTTTGCTAAATTGGAAGAATTCTTCACAGAAAATCTGAAATAAGATCATCGCTTTAAGCCTTAACTGCGGGGGGATTTCGTATAAATTAGCATCCTCCTGCTAATCCTTGAACTAATATGTTTCCACTTTAGATTGCTTATTTATATTTAGATTTATGGTAAGAAGTTATGAAGTTGATTTTGAAGGGATGCGAAAAAAATGTCCATTGAAAATAAAGTAGTCGTAATTACAGGAGCAAGTTCAGGTATTGGAGAAGCAACAGCTAAGCTGTTAGCTCAAAAAGGTGCAAAAGTTGTACTTGGAGCAAGACGTGAGGAGCGTTTAAGAAGTCTGGTCCAAGAGATCCAGGCGAATGGTGGTCAAGCTGTATATCGCGTCACTGATGTAACTGTTTCTGCGGATAACCAAGCTTTGGTGGATTTAGCAAAATCCGAATTCGGAAAAGTTGATGTGATTTTCTTAAATGCAGGCATTATGCCAAGTTCTCCAGTTTCAGCACTTGCAATTGATGACTGGGAAAACACAATTGACATTAATTTAAAAGGGGTTATGTACGGTGTAGCCGCAGTCATGCCCGAATTCACGAAAGAGCGTTCAGGGCAAATTATTACAACATCAAGTATTGCGGGAATAAATTCTTATCCTAATGCCGGAATATATGGTGCTACGAAGTTTGCTGTTCGCAATCTTATGGAAGTTATTCGGATGGAGTCAGCACAAGAAGGCACGAACATTCGAACCGCGACTCTTTATCCAGCAGCCATAAGTACAGAACTGCTAAGTAGCGTCACGAATGAAGAAGCATTGAAGTTTTTAAATCCATTGTATGATGAGTTTGGTATTACGCCAGATTCGATCGCACGAGTTGTCGCTTTCGCGATTGACCAACCAGAGGACGTTAATGTTAGTGAATTTACGATCTACCCTACAAAACAAGGGTAAGGAAATCTAATTCATAAGTAAACACACTAGATATCTAAATTTAAGTGTCGAAAATACTGATTCTGTCTACAGGAATCAGCATTTTCGACACTTACCCTCATTATTGAGTAAACAAGCTTAGGATTCTTGATTTGGTGAATTTGGTCATCAGTGACTCACAGTTCAGATCTAAAAGTAAATACGAACAACGGAGGGTGTATATGAACGTACTTGTTATAGGAGCAAATGGACAAATAGGGCAACATCTTGTAAGAAAGCTGCACGAATCACCACATCATGATGCAATTGCCATGGTTCGGAAAGAGGACCAAATGAAGAATTTCGAGAAACAAGGTGTTAAAGCTGTTCTCGTTAATTTGGAAGGAAGTATTGATGACATTGCCATTGCAATGAAAGAAGCAGACGCAGTTGTTTTCACCGCAGGTTCAGGCGGGCACACAGGTGCTGATAAAACTATGTTAATTGATTTAGATGGAGCAATAAAGTCAGTTAAAGCTGCCCAACAAGCCGGGGTGGAACGCTTTGTCATGGTGAGTGGGATAGGTGTTCATAGATGGCATGATGACAATCATTTGGAGTGGATGGATAGTTCACAACATTATAGTGCGGCTAAGTATTACGCGGATATTTGGTTAGAGAGAAGCGGTATGAATTATACAATTATCCGTCCAGGGAAATTGACTAATGATGCCGAGACAGGAAAGATACAAACAGGAGAAGATCTTGAGCATAAGCAGATTTCACGTGGTGATGTTGCTTCAACAATTATAGCGTCACTTGAAAATCAACAAACTATCGGCAAAGCTTTTGATTTGATTAGTGGGGAAACGCTAATCGTAAAGGCGCTTGAATCATTATAAATTACAGATTAATAAAGTTAGAAGCACTGCAGTAGGCCATACTAATTGAACAGTAAATCTAATTGACTTAATTACAAAAAAGCTCAGCAATTAGTTTGCATTGATTGCATACATGTTTGTGGTTCTAAGTTGGTGTTTTTTATTGTGCCCCCAACTAAACTAACTAGGCTACTATTTTGAGCCTAGTTAGTTGGTATGCACTGAGACTGACACAGGAATTATAAAGGAGTGGAATTGTTGAACAAGCGAAATAATTTATTGATTCTCATATTGGGTATTGGCGTTTTCAGTATTATGAATACTGAATTTGCTATTATTGGAATCTTACCTTATATGGCAGATCATCTTGGTGTGAGTATATCAAAAGCAGGATTACTTGTCAGTGTATTTGCACTTACTATTGCAATATGTGGTTTAATAATGCCTTTACTATTTTCAAGTGTGAATCGTAGAAAGATCATGTTGTTGGTCTTAGGTCTTTTTCTTTTAGGGAATGTAGTTACTCTCTTTACAACAAATTATACGGTAGCTATGCTTGCTCGTATCATTCCAGCTATTTTTCATCCTGTATATTTTGCTGTAGCTTTTTCAACAGCAGCTAGTTTAGTGAATAAAGAGGAAGCTCCAAGAGCTGTTTCAAAAGTTTTTATGGGTGTTTCAGCGGGCATGGTAATTGGTGTGCCCATTGCAAGTTTTCTTGCTAGTACAGTATCACTTCAAGCATCACTTTTATTCTTTGTAATTGTGAGTGCGGTAGTATTTATTGCAACGTTTGTGTTTTTCCCTTCAATGCCAGCTTCCAAAAAAATGTCTTATGGACAACAGGTAAGCGTTTTGAAAAAAGGTGCTGTTTGGATGTCTATTGCCTCTGCTCTATTATTAGCTTCAGCAATATTTGGAGTATATAGTTACTTTACTGATTACTTGCAAAATATTACTAAACTCTCTGGTCAATCAACTAGTTTAATGCTGCTCATATTCGGAGGAGCTAATATAATAGGTACCTATCTTGCAGGAAGGTTATTAACCACAACTGCTACCAAGACAGTTATTTCTCTACCTTTTGTGCTTGGTTTCTTATACATCATATTATTCCTGATGGGACACTCTCCCTACGCGATGGCTGTCATTACATTTGCTTGGGGAATTGTAGCTGGACTAGGAAATAACATGAATCAGTACTTGATTACTTCTGCGGCTTCAGAAGCTCCAGATTTTTCGAATGGACTGTTTGTGACATTTGCAAACTTGGGAACGACGATTGGTACTGCTGTTGGAGGATTATTTATTTCAGGCTTAGGTACACAATATATTTTATTAGTAGGTATTATTTCGATAGTACTAGCTATTCCATTTCTCGTTTCAAGAAATTATCTTATGAAGAGACCAGCTCACACAAGTCGATCGCATAAAGCGAACTAAGAATCCCGGAAATTAATATGTAGGCTGACTTTAAGATTTTGAATTGATCTGAAATTTAAATTGATCTGAAATGGAGAGATATTTTATGAAGAGACCATATCTCATTTGTCACATGCACATGTCATTGGATGGTAAAATTGTGGGTCCTCATCTAGAAACTGAAGCTGCGCAATCATCTATGAGGACTTATTACGAATTGGGTTATGGTAATAATCGTATTTTTAATGGCCATAAAGGATGGTTATCTGGTCGAATTTCATCTGAAGATAATTTTACACACTATCAAGAACCCGAATTAAATTTGGATGCAGAAATGATAGTCGAAGGTGATTATATTGCTGTAGAAAACGCTGAGATGCATTATTTTTCAATTGATCCATCTGGAAAATTAGGATGGAACACGAATCAAATTACTTATTATGAGACGACTGCACATGTAGTTCAAATTATAACTGGCAAAGTAAATAACGCATATAAAGACTTCCTACGACGGAAAAAAATTTCTTACATTATCGCTGGTGAAGATTTTCTCGACTTGGAAGAAGCGATGTTAAAAATTCAAAAATATTTCCATGTTGATCAAGTTATCCTAGGAGGTGGTGGGGGACTCAACTGGTCCTTCTTACAACAGGGCTTAATTGATGAAATAAGTATTGTGATGACACCGGCTGCTGATGGCTCAACTGATACACAATCATTATTTGATGCTAATGAAATATATAACCAACCGGCACCAGTAACTTTTACAATTAAAGAAACTCAAATTTTAAACGACGGCAGTGTTTGGTTAAGGTATCTAGTAAATAATAAGTAATACGATTAAAGTTGGCATTCCTCTGGCATGTAAGCATCCTTTATTTGAAAAGGAATACATCAGAGTATGCCTCTTAAAAGAAATCGTATCTCTTATATTAAAAGCATTTCCACATGCACATTGGGTCAAAATAAGAAGGCATAAGTTCGGTACAATACCGTTCTTATGCCCCATATCTTCTAAAATTCAGTTAATTTAGACTCTTTCCACCCGTAGCAATAAGTTCTTTGTACCAGTAGAAGCTATTCTTACGGATACGACGTAAGTCTTTTAAATCAAATTCCCCACGGTTCACAAAGATAAAACCATACCTCTTGCTGCAACCTTGGTGTGTACTGATTAAATCAATCGCTGACCAAGGACAGAAGCCAAATACTTCAACTCCATCAGTTAAAGCCAACTGCATCTGCTCGATATGCTTGCGCAAAAACTCAATTCGATAAGAATCATTGACTACGTCCCCCTCCTCTAGCTTATCAAAAGCTCCTAAGCCATTTTCGGTTACAATAAGCGGAAGATTATAACGGTCATATATTTCTCTTAATGTATTTCTGAATCCAATTGGGTCAATTTCCCAGCCAAATTCATTCTTCTCCAAGTTTGCATTAGTTACCCCTTTATAAATCCCTGGCTCACCAATTGTAATATGTTGATCTCCGGTGTGATTTACATCAGTACCATCCTCTTTGCTTGCTCCTACAGTTTGAGAAGTATAATAGTTGAAAGCGATAAAGTCAGGCTTCCCACTCTGTAAAACCTCCATATCTCCATCAAGAATTGTAGGGGTATAGCCTTTTTCTTCCAGGAAATTCCATGCAGTAGTATTGTAGCGCCCAAAAACAGCAATGTCTAAATACAACCAATTACGGATAGCCATATAACTTTGAGCAGCCATAATATCTTCAGGATTGGAACTATCCGGATAGATAGACACAATGTTCGGCGCTGGTCCAATTTTCGCGCTTGGCAACATTTGATGGCATAAACTCATGGCCTTTGCCTGAGCTAGAAGCATATGATGATTTTGTTGATATAAGTCTTTCTTAGGGTTTTCGAGATTTGGATTCACGGTTCCAATCGCATCACCATGAAGAATCATCATATTCTGTTCATTAATTGTCAACCAATACTTAACTCGGTCACCGAAGTTTTCAAACAAAGTTTTAGCATAGACTTCAAACGCATCGATGGTTTCCCGATTTGACCAACCACCCTTTTGTTCCAAAGCATATGGTAGATCAAAGTGATACATTGTTACAATCGGTTCAATTCCCTGAGATTCGATTTCATTAATTAGATTATCGTAAAATTCGATTCCCTTTTGGTTTAGTTCTCCCGCGCCATTCGGGTAGATTCGAGTCCAAGCAATGGAGAAGCGATAGGCCTTAAATCCCATCTCCGCTAGTAATGCAATATCTTCTTTGTAGTGATGATAGTGATCGCTGGCTACCTTAAAATCAGTTGTCCCTTCGGGACCTTTAGCCATATCAATAACTGACGGACCTTTTCCATCCTCATTCCATGCTCCTTCGATTTGATAAGCAGATGTTGAGCCCCCCCAGAGAAAGTCTGCTGGGAACGGTTTGAGTTGATTATGTTTCATATCTAAAACCTCCAAAATTATATGACTTATTAAACAATCAATGTCAACAATGATTCTTTTGCTTGAATAACCTCTTTATCTGTACCGATAACTTCAATGTAACGATCTGTATTTGTAATGATAACCGGAGTAGTCACTGGGTACCCGGCTTCTTTTATTTTCTCAATATCAAATTCAACTAATAGGTCACCCTCGCTTACCCGATCGCCCTCTTTAGCAATCTGTGTGAAATATTTCCCCTTTAATTTCACCGTATTTGTTCCAATGTGGATTAGGATTTCCGCTCCTTCATCCGAAGTAATTCCAATTGCATGACCTGTAGGGAAAACGGTGGTTACAACTCCAGTTACGGGTGAAACGGCTTGACCAACAGTTGGCTCAATTGCAATTCCCTTCCCCATTGCCTCAGTTGCAAACGCCTCATCTTCTACATCAGCCAATGACTTGACTATCCCTGTTAACGGGCTAACGACCTTTTGAGTTTTCACAAGAGGTTGTACTACTTCTACAATGCTGTTCTCTATGTCCACTTTTGTCTTCTTTTCTTCAAAGCCAAACAAGTATGTTATAATTGCAGCCCCAAAGAAAGAAATGGAAATACCGAATATATAAAGTACCATTGGTGAAAACGCAGGAATCGCGAATAAAGTGTGGAAAGCGAACACCTGCATTTGAACTCCTAAATAGCCATTTATAGCTCCACCGACTGCTCCTGCAGCTACAATATAAAGAATTGTACGTCTAAAACGTAGCATTACGCCATAAACAAATGGCTCAGTTATGCCAGCTAGTAGCCCTGGTAATATTGTAGATCCAGCAAGTGTTTTAACTTTTTTATCTCTTGCTTTCAGGAAAATCCCCAATGCAACCCCCATTTGAGCAAAGGTTGCACCTGCAGTCATTGCTGCAAACGGATCTCCACCCGATGCAAGGTTTGCTAAAATAATCGGAACAATTCCCCAATGTAGACCAAAAATAACTAAGAATGTCCATGTACCGCCCATGACAAGACCCGTCAACAAACCGCTTTTCTCACTTAAAAACCCAATTGCTGCTCCAATACCATCTCCCACATATACTCCAAACGGTCCGAATACCAAAACAGTAAGAGGTACAATAATTGCAAGCGAAAGCATTGGAACAAAAAACATTTGTAGATCTTTATGAATGATCTTTTTCAATTGCGTTTCTAAAACTGCATATATACATACCGCGATAAATACTGGGAATACAGTAGATGAATAACTCATCAGTACAACTGGTATTCCAAAGAAGTCAGAGACATCTCCAGCTTGTGTCATTAACCCAGTGAAATTAGGTTCTAACAATGATGCACCTATAGCTCCACCAACATAAGGATTTGCTCCAAGTCTAATGGATAGTGTTATCCCTAGGAAAATAGGAAGAAAGTAAAAGACAGCATTTCCTGCTGCAGAAAGTATAAAATATGCCCCACTCTCTGTAGATAACAATCCCATCATTGTTATCACTGTTAGTAAGGCTTTAATCATTCCCGCACCAGCGAGTGCACCTAATAGAGGTGAAAAGCTACGTGAAATCACATCAAAAATCTGGCTCGTTAACGTCCCTTTTGATTTTCTCTCTTTCTGAAGCTCATCAGGGGACGAAGATCCTGTACTCACTTTGGTAACTTCTTTATACACATCTGCTACATGAGCTCCAATAACAACTTGAAACTGTCCTCCACTCTCCACAACGCTTAGCACTCCATCCAAATCTTGAATAGATTGCTTGTTTGCTTGTTCTCTATCTTTCAGAGTAAAACGTAAACGTGTAGCACAATGAACAACACTGCTTACATTCTGTGCTCCGCCAATTAATTGAACAATTTCTTTTGCTAAAGTTTGGTGACTCAACTTTCCCCACTCCTCTTCAAGACTCCGTATAGGTATTAGATGCAAAAATATAATCAAAAAAAACCTAAATCAACATTATAAAAATGTTTGATCTAGGTTTTGCCCCTGAGGTTACAACCCTAAAAGATTATCGGTTATTATTTTTAATCACTCTTTCAATATGAATGGTTAAAAAGATCATTTCTTCTTGTGTCAATTCATAGGTGTATGAAGCATCTATAAACTTCTTTATTTTTTTTGTACATTCGTACGCATCTGGATATTTCATTCTAATTACATCATATAAGTCATCGCCTGTTGAGCTGTTGTAATGATTCCCTTTGACCAGACGCTGAGCAAAAAATTTCAGATGGGTTAGAAACCGATAAAAGATTAAAGAATTCTCATTGATCTCTAGCTTAAAATGATATTTCACTATGGTTAAAATTTCTTGCATAACCTTAGTTATATTCTTCAAGACGGGCATCTCTTCATTCAATTCAGCATTAACAATATGAAGAGCTATGAATCCTGCTTCATCTTCTGGTAGAATGATGCCAAAATGCTCACATATCATATTTAAAGCTTCTAATCCAATGTCATATTCTTCTTTATATAAATGCTTTGTTTCTAATAACAAACCATTTTTAATGTGCATATTTTTTTTATAACGCTCAATTGCAAATTGAATATGATCTGTTAAATGAATATAAATGCTATCATTTAGCTTTTTATCTAATTTTTTTTCTGCGTACTTAATGATTTTTTCGGAAATATCCATATACTCGATTGGCATATCTCCAAATAAGATCTTCAATTTTTTAGATGTGCCTTCATTTTCTAGAATGAAAATTTTTTCTATTTCTTTTTCATTAATATCATCTTCAACACGTTTATTAAAAGCAATACCACGCCCAATCACAATAACTTCTTGTTCTTCTCTTGTTGAAATAACTGCGTTATTGTTTAGTACTCTTTCAATTTTCACACTATACCTCCAGAACTACTATACCGTATCCCCTCCAGCAATAAATAAGGTGAAATCTTATTATTTTAGAGATTATCGGTCTTGCCTGATTTAACAGTAACAACCCGCCCTGTATACGCTTACTTTCAAAAATGCTGTTCGATCAACATCTGTTTATTATTATAGGCAAAAACAAGTTGCTTACAATCGACAATATATTTGATTTCATTGTATATACAACAAATCAGTTAATATTGTTAACTATCTTCAAGAATTTGAAGACTTATTATCATCAAACATGAAGAGGGTGATAATGATTTCTCAGATTTGTTAGGAGTCCCCCACAAACTTATTCTCAGTATCTCCCTGAATTAAAGAGTTCTCTTATTACTAAATGTGACCAAAGTATCCTAGTTACATTGATATGTCTATTCACGGTATCTTCTGACTATCATCCATTTAAGCAACTACACTACTTGAAGAAAAGCAGCGGATCACATCGATCGGCTGCTTTTCTTGTTGTTAATTAAATTAGAGGTCCGTTGACTTAAAGATTATAAGCGGACAATTGATATAGATTGGAAACTGCCTGCTGATAGAATTACTTTTCATTAATTTTTAAAACCACTTTCTCCACTTAGCATACAACTGCACATCCCTTGCAATTATCGACAATTTATATTGATTTATTGTTTAAACATCAAATTGTATGAAATTAACGATTTTAATGTCTTGTAATGTTGATTCTTTAATAATAAATTATATACTCCAATCTATTATTATAACTGTATTTTATATACACGAACGGATGTCAAATATATTTTCAAGTTGTACTAGAGTATAGAAATACTGTTTCTGATACTATTTAAGCCCCAAAAGAGGGCCTCTAGAGAATCGTATTTTTAGTAATGTCCTCTGGACATACTTCACTATTGTTGAAGTACATTGAGCAAGATATCATCAGGACTTTTAGAAAGAAATTTAGTATCTGTTCCACTGCTTTTCGGGAGAGCTTGAACAAAGAGAGGAGTATTTTTGTGACTAAAGGAAACCGTTTGTTGATTCTCATTTTGACTATAGGTGTTTTTGGCATCATAAACACCGAAATGGGTGTTATTGGAATATTACCTTCAATTGCTGATCACTTTAATGTCACTATAACAAAAGCAGGATTGCTAGTGAGTCTTTTTGCTCTCACGATCGCTGTATCTGGACCAACGATGCCATTGTTCTTTTCAGGTATTAATCGTAAGACGGTGATGTTACTTGTATTGGGAGTTTTCGTAGTAGGAAATACTGTATCCCTACTTACATCAAATTTTACTGTTTTGTTAATTGCACGTATCATTCCAGCCCTCTTTCATCCCATTTATTGTTCTTTAGCATTTACGGTAGCTGCATCTTCAGTAAGTAAGAATGAAGCCCCAAAAGCCATTTCTAGAGTTTTTATTGGAGTATCTGCTGGCATGGTAGCTGGCGTTCCTATCGTTAGTTTTATTAATAATACCGTTTCGTTTGAAATGGCGATGGCATTCTTTATTATCGTTAATGTGGTCATATTCATTGCTACATTCATTTTTGTACCATCTATGCCTGTAAAAGAAAGACTTTCTTACAGTGCACAACTCTCTGTATTAAAAAAACCAGTGATATGGGTTTCCATCATGGCTGTCATTTTGTTAAATTCAGCTGTATTTGGGGTTTATAGTTATTTTGCTGAATATCTAATAACAGTAACGAAGATGTCTCCGAATACCGTGAGTTCTACATTATTCATCTTCGGAGGAGCAAATATTATTGGAAATATAGTAGCAGGAAGGCTACTTACACATCGTGCGGGTAAGACAGTATTCTTGTTCCCATTGTTGTTAGGTGTTGTATACATCACGATGCTTTTCACAGGACAATTCACCTCATCAATGGTAATCACAACATTTATTTGGGGGATATTAGCTGGAGGAGTTATGGCCAATATCAATCAATATTTAATTACAACTACAGCTCCCGAAGCGCCTGATTTCGCAAATGGCTTATTTATATCAGCATGTAACTTAGGAACTACCATCGGTGCAGCTGCCGGAGGGTTATTAATATCAGGAATGGGCGTTCAATACGTTGTATTTGTAGGAATCTTATCTATAATACTAAGTCTAGTAACTATTTTACTTAGAAAGTACATGATTAACCATTCTCAAAAGCCTAATTTTTAAAGGAGTCCGATCTGAACGTTTCTATTGTGCTATAGATGTAGACAATCAAGAAAGCATTCAAGAAGCTGTTATTTCCCTTCCATAGTATATTGAATTTACAAAGAAACCGTCCTTTCAAATGGTGGGTCGCACTTCCATTTTACCAAGGAACGGTTTCTTTTTGTTTTTCAATTTGGATGATTTAAGGGACAGCCCTTTTGTGGAGAATATAATTCATAATCCTATATTCTTCACTGAATAATTCGAGTTTTTTCGTATTTACCGACAACATTAACTAAAACTATCGACATTATAATATAAAATTAACAAAATAATCTAATTTTTTACCGACATTCTTATTTCATCGCCTCGGACAACTCTGTGAAAATAACACCCAATGCGTATGCGCCAGCATCAGGGTAGCCCAGACTGCGATCGCCGACAGTACCTGCTCGGCCCATACGTGCAACGATGTCTTCGGTTTTCTTCGCACCTTCAACGGCAGCTGCTGCACCTTTGGCAAATGCGGTTTTGAAGTCATCTCCAGACTCCGCACTTTGTGTCCAGGAATCAGCACACGGAACGAGTGCATCGATCAAGGTCTTGTCGCCTACAACAGCACCACGTCCGAAGGAGCGTTCTCCTGTAGACTGAATTCCTTGCACAGCTGCATGAATCATCTCAGCAAATTCAGCAACGTTCAGCTGCTGTTTACCCCCTACTGCTTTGCCAGCCGCACGGAATGCTGAACCCCAGATCGGGCCGGATGCGCCGCCACAATATTCCATGATAACCAAGGAACATGCATCGAGGAATGAACCGATATCTTTTTTATCTTCGTTAATGATGTGATTCCATTCGCGTTTCAACTGGCGGAAGCCTTTTGCCACACTCATACCGAAATCGCCATCACCAGCATGGGAATCCAGTTCACAGAATGGTACTTCATTCTTGATGATGATCTCACCCATTTTATCGATCAGGTAGACGACATTGTCCAGGGAGAATTGATTGTTGCTGATCACCGCAGATGTTGCAGGCGTCTCCACTTCATAAGATACCGGAGCATCTTCACCCACGACAGCTTCCAGCGCTTCGGAATACGCCACTTGTGCTACAGAAGGACCGGATACTTTAAATGCAGGAGTATCACTTTCCTTAAATAACAATGACTTCAGTTCATCATCCAGTTTCAGGATCGTAACCGATGCACCCGCCATATCAATACTTGTCATGTAGTTGCCTACAAATGTAGTAGCTACATTGAGGCCTGAACGCTGTGACAGCTCACGCTGAACCGAGTTGTTGAGCAGGTACAGCTCTTGCAAAGGTGTTGCGCCAAAACCATTTACAAGCACTGCGATCTCAGCAGAAGCATCATTGTCCAGCTTCATGTCTGCGAGCAACGCTTCGACCATGCGGCCTGCCAATTCATCCGCTGATACCAATTTCTCACGGCGGATACCTGGCTCACCATGAATCCCTACGCCGAATTCCATCTCATCTTCAGCAATTTCGAATGTAGGCGTGCCTTTGGCAGGTACGGTACAGGATGTGAATCCAAATCCAATACTGCGTACGTTCTGAGCTGCTTTCTCAGCAACGGATTTCACATCTGCCAGACTGCGACCTTCTTCGGCTGCTGCTCCGGCAATCTTGTGAACCAGTACAGTGCCGGCAACGCCGCGACGTCCTACCGTATACAAGCTGTCTTGCACAGCGATGTCATCCTCAACGCGTACATATTGTACGTCGATGCCATCCTCTTCTGCCAGATGTGCTGCATTTTTGAAGTTCATCATGTCACCGCTGTAGTTCTTGATTATCAAAAGTGTTCCCTTGTTGCTGGCTGTTGCCTTGATCGCTTGGTACACCTGGATTTGGGAAGGAGATGCGAACACATCTCCACACACCGCTGCATCCAGCATCCCTTTACCCACATAACCTGCGTGAGCCGGTTCATGTCCACTACCACCGCCACTGATCAGGCTGACTTTATCGGCCTGAATCTCTCTGCGTTTAATGACTTTATATTTTTTCAGAAATTCAAGCTCCGGGTGCGCAAGCGCAATTCCGTTACACATTTCCATAACAACATTTTCTGCTTGGTTAATAATTTTCTTCATTATTTTGCCTCCCGGCGAGCTGCTTTGTACTCACGACCCATGCGGTCAGCGGCTGCAATGGCAGCGGCCACTTCAGGAACGGTGATCGGGAACGGCATCGCGTGAATGGATTCTTCCGGAATACAAGCGATCTCTGCCACTTTTAACAGCTCTTCCTGACTAATGATATCTACACCGATATCCGCCAAGCTGATAGGCAGTCCTACTGCTAGACAGAAATCCATGACTTCATGCAGCTCTTCGGTTGGTGCATTTTCGAGCACGAGTTGTGCAATTGTGCCGAAGGATACCTTTTCACCGTGGAAGAAGTGATGTGTTCCCTCGAGTACAGTCAAACCATTGTGGATTGCATGTGCTGCGGCCAGACCGCCACTTTCGAATCCAAGACCTGACAACAGAATGTTGGTCTCAACAATGTTTTCCAGTGCTTGAGTCACGACGTTGCTGTCACTGGCTACTTTCGCTTTTGCTCCGTCAGTCAGCAGCATTTCATAACACAGTTTAGCCAGTGCAAGTGCCGCATTCGTACCTACTGCAGATGGTGTATATCCTTCGCGGGAACCCATTGGAAGACTTGCGTTTACACGGGAATACGATTTCGCTGTTGCTCTTGCTTCGAAGTATGTAGAGAGCGCATCTCCCATACCGGATACGAGGAAACGTGTTGGTGCATTGGCGATTACTGTTGTATCCACGAGAACCACACTTGGGCTTTGTTTGAAGTAAGCATAGTCATCGAAAGAACCATCCGGTGTGTACAATACAGCGGAGTGACTTGTCGGTGCGTCTGTTGCCGCAATCGTTGGACAGATGATCAGTGCTTCGCCTTCAGCTACACATTTGGCAGCATCGATGGCTTTACCGCCACCAAGACCGATGGTAGAGTCACATCCTTTTTCCTTCGCGATCGCTTGCAGACGAACAACTTCCTCACGGGAACATTCCCCTTTAAAACCGCTTTCAACAAACGTAATATTGAATTTCTCAGCTGTTGCATCCAGCTTTGCCTTTACACGCTGTACATCATCCGGATGTGCGATTAACAAAGCAGATTCTCCGAAGGATTTAACAAAGTACCCCAGGTTCAACAACTCGTCTTCGCCTTGTACATATTTGGTTGGGCTGATAAATGCTTTTCTCATATTAATATATGCCTCCTAAGGATATGAAATATTGTAGTGATTAGATCAAATTTTAATTTCTTACAATTGACCTTAATATAACGCATGAGCAGCAGGTTTACAGTGGACTTTGATAACAAATTATTATAATTTACAATCGTAAATTTTTGCTTTTTAGCACAATCATGGTATGTTATTGTCATGAGATGGTTGAATTTTGACCTCCCATTATACATTACCCGTCATCATTACATCTTAATATGTACAACTTGCTAACTTTTAACGGCCTACATCATGAATCAGGTTAGCTATGGAGGTTTCATCCAATGATTAAAGAATATCTGCATATCAATAAAATTCTCGACCTTAATAAATGGAAGCGTCTACAAGATTCTCTCGCCACAGTTACCAAACTTGCGATCCTCACTGTTGATTATAAAGGCATTCCCATAACCAGTCACAGCAGCTGTCAGGCCTTCTGCCAGAATGTACGCAAAGACCCCGAACTTCTCCCCTACTGCCAAAAATGTGATTCGCGCGGTGGTCTGGAAGCGGTTCGATTAAATGAGCCTTATGTGTATTTATGCCATTTCAATATTATTGATATCGCGATTCCG
The DNA here is from genome assembly GCF_037991315.1 of Paenibacillus sp. FSL H8-0079. Classification (NCBI taxonomy): domain Bacteria; kingdom Bacillati; phylum Bacillota; class Bacilli; order Caryophanales; family Paenibacillaceae; genus Paenibacillus; species Paenibacillus sp. FSL H8-0079. Next base: position 1,064,472 of record NZ_CP150300.1, on the reverse strand, counting down.
ATCACGATTGATGGCAAATATATCGGCGCCGTCATGGCAGGACAAGTGAAACTCGCCGACCCGGAAAAGGGTAGTGATCTGGAGCAGATTGTTACATCCAAGAACGTGCCCATGCATGCAGCCAAGCTGGAGGAATTGAAGGACGATTACGCCCAGCTACCTGTGATGACCTATGAAGAGATTGTGAAAATCTCCAACATGTTATCCCTGCTCTGCAACTATATTGTAGAAGAAGCGCTCAACAAAAATCTGTTAGTCGAAATGTTCGAGAAAGCGTCAGGCAATCAGGAGTCACTGAACCTCTCCACTATTCTGCCGGGTTACTCCATTCGTAATATCGAGTCGATCAAAAAAGAAATGACCAATGCGATTGCGGATGCCTATCTCAAAAACAGCCCAAGTGATACGGAAAGCTCCAGCCCGGTGCTCCAACCTGCTTTTGAATACATTCACAGTCACAAGAGTGAGCAGGTTTCACTCAAACAAATGGCCGATCTATGCCACCTGAGTCCGAGTTATTTCAGCAGGCTGTTTGCCAAGGAAACCGGTGAGAACTTCACAACCTACCTGGCACGACTCAAAATCAAGTGGGCCAAGCAATTACTGGAGGTCACCGACATGCCTGTCTCACAGATCAGTGATGAGCTGGGATTCAATGAATCGGGATATTTTATCAAAATATTCAAAAAGTTCGAGGAGATTACGCCCGCTCTCTATCGCAAATACATTCAAGAGAAAATGTAAATTCACTGATATCTTTTTCGTATCAAAGATGGGGTTAAAAGATATTTCACCTATTAATCTGCCATTGCTACAATGGAGTCCAGATGACTTAGGGAGGCGGCAAGAATGGAATATCGCAAATTAGGAAACAGTGGATTAACCGTCAGTGAGATTTCACTCGGCAACTGGATTACGCATGGAGCGCAAATCGAGGATGGAATAGCAGAAGCTTGTGTGCGAGCCGCATTCGATGCAGGTATTACCACATTCGATACCGCAGACGTTTACTCCAATACCAAGGCAGAATCCGTGTTAGGACAGGCTCTTAAGGATGTACGAAGAGAAAGTATTGAACTGTGCACCAAAGTCTGTCACCCCACCGGCTCTGGTCATAATGACCGCGGACTTTCCCGGAAACACATCATGGAAGCCTGCAATGGTTCATTGCGGCGGTTACAGACTGATTATATCGATGTCTATTACGCTCACCGTTATGATTACAATACTCCGCTGGAAGAGACGTTTCTTGCGTTTGCCGATCTGGTGCGTCAGGGCAAAGTTCACTACATTGGCGTAAGCGAATGGAACGCGGATCAGATTGCAAGAGGAGCCGCTTTGGCGCGGGAACTTCATGTACCCCTCATTGCAAGTCAACCCCAATATTCCATGTTATGGCGTGTGATTGAGCAAGAAGTCGTACCCGCAAGCGATCAAGCAGGACTTGGACAGATTACATGGTCTCCTCTGGCTCAGGGTATACTATCAGGCAAATATGTGCCTAACGAAGCATTACCCACCGGATCACGTGCAGCCGGAGAGGCAGGAGCACCCTTTTTCAACAAATTGGCTGGTCAGTGGTTACGCGAAGATGTTCTTACCGCTGTGCAAGAGCTTGTTCCGCTCGCTAAAGAGATTGGTCTTACGCTCCCCCAACTCGCTGTGGCATGGGTGCTTCAGCATTCGTATGTCAGTTCCGTCATTATCGGTGCATCCCGGCCGGAGCAGGTATTGGAAAATGTAAAAGCTTCTGGTGTGAAATTGGACCCTGAGATCATGTCTCGAATTGATGAAATACTGAATCCGTGGATTGAACGTGATCCAGCCAAGACGGGTTAAACACATTCATCAACGAAGTTCATAAAACGGGATACCACTTCCTGATTCATATCCGTCCGCCATGCCGTGTACAACGGTACGGAGGGCGGATTTTCTTGTAATGGAAGGAACACCACCCCCTTACGTTGGAACACATCCACCGATGACGGAACAATGGAAATCCCCATGCCCGCTGCAACGAGATTCACAATCGTATACATCTGGATCGCTTCCTGCGTAATTCGAGGGTCTACGCCATGTGATCTGCAATAATCCAGAACCAGTCGATGAAATGGAGAACCCAGATGCCGTGGGAATAAAATAAAATCTTCATCCGCCAGTTCTCGAATTGAAACTTGAGTCTGAGATGCCATCGGGTGATGATCTGGCAACACAGCAATCAACGTTTCCATCTGACAGGGACGGAACGAAACATGGCGGGTATCTTCCTGATACCGTAGAAATCCAATATGGATCTGTCCGTCTTCCAGCGCCTGTAATTGTTGGGACGAAGTCATCTCACGTAATGTCAATTCAATCTGCGGGTACGCAGCGCGAAATTTCCTGAGTACATCCACCATGATGCTCCCCGAAGCCGAATCCACAAAGGCCACGGTTATATGCCCGATGATACCCTGATCTGCCTTTTGTGTAAGCTGAATAGATCGTTCAAGCTGGGCCATGATCAGTCTAGCCTGTTCCAGAAATACCGCACCTGCCGGGGTGAGACGAACCATTTTTCTGGTGCGCTCCAACAACTTCACGCCAAGCTCTTCCTCTAAATTCTGAATCTGCTGGCTCAGCGGTGGTTGCGTCATATTTAATTTTTCCGCTGCACGGTGGAAATGAAGCTCCTCCGCCACGGTAATAAAGTATCTTAACTTTCGAATATCCATACGTCTGTTGCGCTTCCTTCCGTCTACCCTGTTAATTCATCTGTTCCTGAACCCAGATCGCCGACTCAGCCAGCATTGTCATTAATTCATTAAAGTCCACAGCAATCTCCCGAAGAGGCAGTTCTCCTGCATCGTGGATCAACATCAAAACCTTGCCGGAGATTTGATCCAGTATAGCCATACTTCCTTCACCAAATCCACCAATCGGAAAAGGCTGGAGGTCAGCTGGCAGCTCATATTCTTTCTCATATTCACGATACACTTCCAGAAAATCGGGATACGCCCAACCCAGTTCTTTAACGGAAAATAAAGCAGGATCGCCGAAGTTACATGCACCGAATTCAAGCAAAAGTGCGCGATACGCTGCGGGCAGATTCACGTTATGCTTTTGCTCAAAATCCTCAATGCTCTGTTGAGTCTCAGGAGTACACCCTTCTCCCATTGTTGTATCATAAGCTTTCACCAAAAGATCACGAATCGGTTGCAATTCTATTGACGCCACTTGAACTCCCCCTTCAATACGTGTTCAACAACCTCTTAAATGTAGCTTTCGTCACTTATCTATCTATTCCTGCAAAAAACGGCTGAATCAGGACTTTCGCCACTGATCAGCCGCTGTGTATTCAGATCTAAACAAACTACAACTTACAACGCAATACCCGTTACCTTCCATTCCAGAATGCCCGTGGAAGCAGCACCACTAGATACCATCTGAAGACGCATTTTCGTGGTGCTCACCGGATCAAAAGTCGTGGTATTGTACGTATCTGCACGAGTTCCACGGCCTTTGGCGTTCTTCACATCACGCCATGTTTTTCCGTCCCAGTATTGAATTTTGTACGAGCGAGGTACGTCAATACCGCCGTTGTCCTTGAACCAGTACACATCCGTTTGCGATACCGTATAGGTACGATCCAGATCATATTGCACCCAATGTGTACCGATCTCTGGCCAGTTCCCATACACCGCCTGTGTGCGATCGTTGGAATGTGCAGGGTCCTGTCCATCATTCAGCGCAGCAATCGTTTCCCATGGAGAAACATACGATGTCGTCACTTTCGCATTCGCAGCTACATTAACCGGTTGATTGGTGGATGGTGCAAGCGGGAAACGTGCGGTATCCTTCTTCAACTGACTCCATGTATAGCGCAGCAACCAGGCATCCCAATTTGTAATGGTAGACGAATTGCCTGCCCACATAATCGTTGGCATGGGGAAGCCACCCGGCGGACGATCCGGTACTTCATAGAAATCTGGCATGCCGAAGCCATGTCCAATCTCATGTTCAGTAATTTCAATTTCCGTGTTGTTTACGGTTCTCAGAATGTAATCATCGGAAACCCGCTGTCCCCAATCTCCGCCAGCACCGCCGCCGAAGTTGGACGTTCCCCACAGGTACATGTCAAACCGCTTGTCCAAACCGCCAGGGTAGGCATAGTTCGGATTCGTAAAATGCTCAAATCGCGACAACGCATTAGGAGCATAGGGCAAGGCTGCCGGGATCTTCGGATCAGACTTGCTCAGTTCATCCACAGATGTGGTGGTATATATGATTTCATTCGATTGCTTGTCCAGAATCTGTGCCGGATTCGCTACTGCCCAACCGACCACTTTAACGGCAATATCCCCATAAGGCCAACCGTCATAACCCTTCAAATGTTTCGTCCAGTTATTCATTTGCCGTCCCAACATCTTCTCGATATCCCTACGTTGTTGCAAGGTCACATTCTTGGTCGATTGCCAGCGCACAACATAGTTAATGGTTCCTTGACCTGCAAAAATCTGATCGTAGATCAGGTTCTTCCGATTGACCGATCCTTCCTTGATCATACGATTCGTATACACCCACTCAATGGATGATCTCAATTCCGAAGGCATATCGGATAATACAGCAGTGATCGATACGCCAGAATCGGCGGCTTCGGCGGCGTACGCCTCTCCAGACCATGCGGTACTTCCCCCCAGCAGTGTTGCAGATAACGCGAGTGACATTACAGCTAGCGTACATTTTTGACGTGAAAACATGATCTTCATCCTTTCTCCCCCTTAATTTCATGAACCGTTCTTGCTTCGCTCCCCATTCCTTGTTTGGAATATATTACCTTTAATATTTTACATGATTAAGAAAATGTTGGAATACATCGGTATACCTGTTTTTGCTTCAGGTTCATGCATTCGATCAAGTTAATCCTGTAATAAAAGTCGAACTTTGGACTAATGACATATGCTCGTTCATGAAAGTAGTTTTCATAGGAAGTTGTATAAAAGTGCACAAAAATACCCTGTCCAGCATGTGGACAAGGCAGGTTAACAACATTTAATTAATTTAGCACACAAATTTCTCTCAGACTTCTTATCTCACCTGTTTGCGCAACTCTTGGTCCAGCCATTCCAGTGCTGCACGCAGCTTGTCCTGAGGAACTTGCCCATAACGATCTCCACCAGAAAATTCAAAAGCACAGCTATTCCCACTCGTCTTGTTCAAATACGAAGTTATTGCTATGCCATGCTGTTGAGCCATTTGCACAAGAATCGGTTCAACTTCGGCAGCAGCAAGCGCAAAATGAACATGGAACATATTCGATACCGGCACCTCGGGCAATGTATGTATCCCGTGACACGCATTCAGTAGGGAGGCGAGCTCTTGAGCCTGCTCATAATAAAGCTCCATTTTGCCAATCCGTTCATTGAAATAATACTGGGAACTCAGAATATACGGATAGAGGCCGATCAGATCACCGCCATGCCGCCGTTTCCATACTTTTGACTCTTGCATCACATCCGGATCACCCGCCAATATAGCACCCGCAATGCCTCCGATTCCTTTGTAAAAGGACACATACACCGTATCAAACAGACTGCAAATCTCCGCAGGTGTCTTCTGATAATAGGGAGTAATCTCGAACAGACGCGCCCCGTCCAGATGCAGCTTAATCCCGCGTTCACGGCAATAGGCCGAGATCGCTTCCAGTTCTTCATACGCTGGCAATTGGCCGCCAATCTCGCGTTGCGGCAGTTCCAACAGCAGGCAGGCAATATCCTGATCGAGCGCTTGTACATCTTGCAAACGAATCAATCGGTCCTTGTCCGCCAGCAAAATCGATTCAATCTGGTGCAACTCTTTTAGTCCGTCTTCCTCATGGATTTCCAGATGACATAGAGGGTGATAAGCGACTCGTTTTACACCTTTGCGGTCACACCAGATCCGTAATGCAATCTGCTGCGCCATCGTTCCGCTTGGGAAAAACACCGCCGATTCCTTGCCTAGAACGTCAGCCATCTGTTGCTGAAATTCTTCAATGACGGGGCCGTTGCCATAGTGGTCACTGAACAGCTCCCCATCGATCTGCTCCAGTACGTCCTGAAGTACCTTCACTTTGCGAATGCCATGACCGCCAATAATAAAGTCTGCCTGACTAAATGCTTCCGCGAGCGTTAACGTAGTATCCTCCAAGATCATTCACTCCTTTATAGTTCTGGTTCTGTAATGATCTGTACCAAAGCGCTCAGCGCATTAGATATATGTTCACCACGGGAATACACAAATCCTACTTCCAACCGGCAATAAGGCTCAGGCAAAGACATCACTGCAATCTCGCCTCTTAATTCTGCCTTGGTAACCGAAGACCGGGGCAGCAATGATACGCCGAGCCCGGCAGATACACCATTCAAAATCGTATCCAGTGTTCCATATTCCATGACATTAAGCGTGTGGATACCCTGATCTTTCAGAAAGGATTCCGCCTGAGCCCGATGTGTGCATCCGATCTCAAAAAACAACATCGGCCTGGACAGCAGCGCGTGCATCTCATGCACCCCAGGTTCGGCGACCAACACCAATTCCTCGTCATACATCTTCATATAGTTAAGTTCAGGATGATCGATTGGACCATAGATTAAAGCGCCATGCAATTCATGTTGAATCACCTTCTGGTTCAGTTCATGCGTCCCACCCGTGACAAGCGAATGCTGTACCTCCGGGTAGCATGAAGTATATTCAGCCAAGAGTGGCGTCAGAAAAGTGGAAGCTGCTGTCTCAATGGCACCCAAACGAAGTAAGCCTGCTGGTGGGTTCCCCACTTGCGTGGCCTGCTCTGCTTCATACAGTAATTGCAAAATTCGATCCGCATACACAAGCAGGTTCTCGCCCGCCGGTGTGAGCGACATCCCTCGATTGGAACGATGAAACAGCGGTACTTGTAACTGAGTCTCCAACTGTTTGATCCGTGTGGTCACATTGGATTGCACATAATTGAGTGCGAGCGCAGCTTTACTGATACTACCTTCGCGGGCAACCGCCTGAAATATTTTCAAATCACCTGCATCCATATCCTGATCACCTGCTCGTCGTTATATCGGCATTCTGCATCATGCGATTCATGCAAAATGCTTATCTATTATTTTCAATGATACTGACAATCATTTTTGTTCATTTTACGTGAATCTACCCCATCTGTACAATGAGGCTCAGTAGTGAAGTCTAGCTACATAGACAGGAGGAATATTGAATATGAAAGCTATCGTTCATTCAGGCCAGAGCGGCCTTACAGGTCTTCAATATACAGAGTCAATGTCTCGGGCACCAGAAGCCGGGGAAGTGCAGATTCAATTAAAATCCGCTGGTATCAACCATCGGGATCTATTCATCATGGCAGAACGCGGAACCCAGAATACCCCGCTCATTCCCGGTTCCGATGGGGCAGGTATCATCGTTGAGATCGGCGAAGGTGTACGAGGATTCTCAATAGGTGATGAAGTTATTATCCACCCTACGCTTGGTTGGGAACACGCATCTGAAGTCCCCACCGTACCCGATATTGTTGGTGGCCCTACGGATGGAACGCTCGCGCAATATATAACCTTGCCTGCTGAAAATGCCCTGCCTAAGCCAGCCCACCTATCCTGGGAAGAAGCAGGCGTGCTGTCCCTTTCCGCGCTGACAGCCTATCGTGCTTTATTCACTCGCGGCGTATTGAAGCAAGGTGAACATCTCCTCATTCCCGGCATTGGCGGTGGTGTAGCGACCTATGCCCTTCTCATGGCGGTAGCCGCTGGTGCCACGGTGACCGTCACCTCCAGAAGTGAAGCCAAAAGAAATGAGGCACTTCGCTTGGGTGCTACCCATGCATTGGATAGTCATGCCGATTGGAGTACGCACGATCTGGAACCTGTGGACATCATCTTGGATAGCATCGGACAAGCCATGTTCCCCAAATATTTTGATATAATCAGACCAGGTGCACGTATCGTGATGTATGGTGCCAGCTCGGGGGATGATCTGACCGTTCCCATTCGCTCTATCTTCTTCCCACAGGTCAGTCTGATCGGCACCTCTATGGGCAGCCGTGAGGAGTTTGTCCAGATGCTGCAATGGGTGGAGCAACATGACATACATCCTGTAATCGATGGCGTATATCCGTTGCAAGACGCAGCGAAAGCATTTGAGCGTATGGAAAAAGGCGAGCAGTTTGGCAATCTGGCTATACGAATTGATTGATGCTAGATTGTAGTCCACTATATATAGAAGGAATTGAATGGAATCAAATTGAATTGGATCGAGCAAATTCAAGACTAGGGTGAGTCTTCAAACTCAGGCAAGCTATACGATGATGGATCTCACCATCTAAAAAAGTCTTGAAGTTCAAGCCGATTGATCCTGGCGAAGGCTCGACGATTTTCTAAGGAACTCAGGACGTCTTATTCGGCCTCCAGGTACTCTTTCTAAATTGTAAGGAATATCAGACACATTATTTTCCAAAATTCACTGGCAAAACCGCTGCAAACGGTTGTTTTTTCGGATACAGCGTGTCTCATGTTCCTTAGATTTCCGCGGGCGCTTCAAATCCTTGAATAAGAAGTCTCAGATTCGTCAGCGCTTGCAATAGTTTGTTCATTCTATTAATCATTCAGGAGGTATCGATATGGATAATCGATTTCATTTGGTAGAATTGGTACGCAAACTGATGGACGCCGAAGGAACCCAACTAAAAGTATCTACATAAAATCATATGTACATAAATCTTATTTTAATCCGAAAGCCTTGTCCGTCTAAAAAAATGTCATTGTGTTAACTGTACATAATTATAGTACTGTACATAAGTAACACTTTGATATCTATGAGTGTACATAAATATTGTGTAGCCTCCTTTGTTTGTTGTTCTGCTTTTTCCTTTCTAATGGGTCCCTGTCTATAATATCGTGATTTTTGTAAATTCATTTATTTCTTAAATACTCTTATTTGCTTCGATATTACCATAACTCTACTCTATTAACCCATAAAACAATTTCCTGAACATTCGGAAGATTTTTACGGTTTTATTCCTACGATATAGTACACACCTGAGGACTTAAACTCCTTAACATCTGCTCCGGAATTCTTTGTTTCCGATCCAAACCCAGCGACCAATCTTGCTACCTTGACCATCCTGGAACGGCTTTGCATCCGGGAGTTTCGTCTTTCGTATTCAATAAAAACTTCCATCGTTGCTTTTTCACTTGCTGCTGCAGCTGATCCTTTCCCATCATGTTAGCATTCACTATTCCTATTAATGCTAACATGATTTTATGGTGAGTGATGGATGTAATGTACTCTCCAGCATTTTCTGCAACAAAAACCCGTTAATCATCACTTCATAGATTAACGGGTTTTATAATAAACACCTCAACTGATTAAGCTTAGTAAGAACCTATCACTGTAACAAGTATAATTCTCTTAACTTATCCACGATTTATTTAAATGTTATTCAAGATATAAAAGAGTTCACAACAGCTGTGGCTAATTTTTTTCACATTGAATATCTATTTTCTGGATAGGGCAAACCTAAATTACCACATAAAGTATGTGATTCGTATTCCGTACGGAAGATTCCTTTTTCTTGCAAAATAGGAATAACTAAATTGATGAAGTCATCGAATCCTGACGGATGCTCCTGTCTGATCTTTAATAGGTCCATCGCACCCGCCTCATACCATTGTTCAATTTGATCTGCTACTTTTTCTGCAGAACCAAAAAATTTAGGTTTGAGTATTCTGTACCCAGGCATTAAGCTTTCTAATTCTTGAAATTTTTCTTCAGCTTCTCTATCTGTACGTCCTACAATCGGATTATGCGAGAGTGTAATTATGAAATCATCAGGCGAACGGCCTTCTAATGCGACCCTTCTCTTCACCTCATGACTGAATGCTTTAGCATCCTCTAAGTCATCAGAAGGGAGGAATACTCCGTCAGCATGCTTTGCGGCAATATTCATGAAATCCGAAGAGGAGCCCGCTTGGAAAATCACGGGTCTTCCTTGTCTCGAACGGCTAATATTTAACGGGCCATCCACTGAAAAATACTCCCCTTTAAAGTTTAGAGCGTGCATTTTTTTCGGATTAAAGAATATACCGCTTTGCTTATCCCGTATAAAAGCGTCATCCTCATAGGAGTCCCATAGGCCTTCAACTATCTCTAAAAACTCTTTTTTCATAGGATACAGATCTGCTTTTGAAAGATGGTTGCGGCTATAATTTGCTAATCCTCCCGGATTTGAAGTTATGGCATTCCAGCCTGCACGTCCATTACTAATTTTATCTAAAGAAGCCATCTGTCGGGCAACGGTGAATGGATCTGCATAGGAAGTAGCAATGGTTGCAGTTAGCCCGATTGAATGAGTCACCATGCTTAAGGCAGAGAGAATAGTTACACCTTCGAACATGCTCAGATAATGTGGGATCATATTCGGTCCTATATGGCTGACGTCAGTTAAAAAGATAGTGTCAAACTTTCCTTCTTCTAATCTTTTAGCTTTTTGTACATAGTACTCTATGCTCTCACTAGCATTAGCTGGCATATCTGGGTGACGCCAACCCATATAATTCCACCCAACTCCATCTATGGTACCACCAATTTTAAGTTGTCTTTTCTCTTTCATGTATATCTTCCCCTTTCATTTTAACTTGTTTGTTGAAACATGCGTATTATCCGTTTAATCTGGTCTTGACATTGGAACGGAACAAAGCGAATGAAATTGCAAAAATACTAATTGCAACGACAACTGAAGCAGCGGCTACCAAACTGACTGATTGAATGGATAATCCGGCAGTGACCAGCCCTCCGAAAGCCGCACCCGTAGCCATCCCAAGTTGCAAGACGGAGCTGTTTAAACTAAGAATAATTCCGGACGCCTCTGGAGCGATGGAGACGAGGTTGTACTGCAGGGTTGGCCCTGATGTCCAAGCAGCAATCGCCCAAACCATAAGCAAAACAAAAGTGACAATATACGACCCTGCTATGGTAGAGAGCATTATAAGAGCAAGAGCATTAACAGACATACCGAAAAATAGTGTACGGGCGAAGCCTAAACGGTCCGTCATAAATCCACCGAGCTTGGAACCAATTAATGTTGCAATCCCGAGAACAAGTAGAGTAAGGCTTAATGCTCGTTCGCTCATCGGTGAGACGGTATTCAGGAAAGGTGTAATATACGTATAAAATACCGCGTAACCAATAAATAAAAAGAATGTCACGCAGAGAGAGAAAGTAATCTTTGAATTCTTCAAAAGTGCGAGTTGTTTGCTAAGAGGAACTGGCGCTTCGTTTTTTGTTGCAGGAATCATTCTAGCGACAGCAAAAATTGCTAGGAGACATAAGAGACCGATGCCCCAATAAATTACCTTCCAATCGAATGATGCAGCAATGAAACGGCCTATGGGGACTCCAATGACAAGAGAAGCACTAAATCCCATTGTCACAGTAGCCAGGGCACTCGCCTGATGACCTCGTGGTGATAATTTTGCTGCGAGGGAGAAGGCAGTGACAATAAAGACTCCCATTCCAACTCCGAGTACAATGCGTGACAGCATCAAAAATCCGAAACCAGAAAAAATGACCGTCATAGCACTTCCTAGAACAGTTAAAGAGAGAGCCAATATCAACTGTTTACGCTGATCTAACTTCGCTGTTGCTAAAATAATGATAGGCGTGCCTATTGCATTGGCTAATGCAAATAGGGTAACAAGCTGACCAGCAGCAGAGACGGTTACACCAGCATAATCAGCAACTTTGTCCAAAATGCCCACAAAGACATTTTGCGAAGTGCCGACTAAAAGGCTGATTAGGGTCAGCAAGTATATCTGTAGTTTCCAAGTTTTACTCATTTTATTAATCCACCTTGTAATCGATAATTTGTAATTCTGAAAATATTGAGCTGAAATATGATTACTTGAATCTTCATCTCATTCCAAAAAATTAAACACACTTTAAATACTCTAGTGAAAAGGGTAGTATGCTTCTTTCAAGATGATTGGGCGCTTTGTTACTCCAGTGATACTCGTAACTGCTTAGCTATCCAATGCTACAGCTTAAACTAATATTTAGTATTACTAAATATATAAACAGAGTGTCTTCTCATTATTTTCAATATAATTAACATATTCACCTCAATTCATCCTACAATAATATTTATTTAGGTAAACTAAATAATAAGACGTGTTAAAGAGTTCTGTCAAGAAATTATCTTTTAATATTTTTTTCCATGCGTTGTAGCCAGACTCGCATTAAGGATATTTCTTCATTCGTAAATCCTTCTTGCATTTTCTGTTCAATAACATCAATTGTATGCAAATTCTTTTCTTCTTGCGCTTTACCTGTCTCTGTAAGAAATATTCTTTTCACACGTGCATCTTTTGAATCAACCTTCCGGATCACCCAACCCCCTGCAACCAAGCAGTCAATAAGATTTGATAACGATGCAGGACGGATATTTAACTTCTCCAATATCTCTTTTTGAGTAAGTCCATCTCCTGTTTTCCATAAACAGCGTAATACATCTATCTGGGCAGAAGAGAGTCCGTCTTCTAATTTAGCGCATATTTGGTTGGTGAGGTGTGTTAAGTCACGAGAAATCCGTTTAATCGAAAAAAAGGTACCACCTTGATCATTCATTTTATCATCCATTTATTTAACCTCCCTAAACTTTATTTTGTAACATTTGTTGACTGAATGTCAACCTTGATTAAAACATGAGAAAATCAGTTATGTCGACGTGCATATGTTCCGTAAGCACCAAGTTCACATTCAATTTAACTTTGCCATAGGAGTGTCATTTAATGAATAAATCCTCTTACGTAATTTCGGCAATCAGTACAAGTTCGTGTCCTTGTCTCTGGACACGAACTTGTACTGATAAAATAAAAAAGCCACTAAAATAGCGACTTTAATGGGATTATGTTCTTGTCCCTCGACAATTCTTGGTTAATCCCAAACCACTTCTGTTTCTACAATAAAGTCGTGAATCGCACATCGATCCTTACGTATAGAGATCATAAACTTACCACTTCATATTCTGAATCTGTTAACATTGCATGCAACTTATGTAACCCATTTTTCTTCTCTCTGAAAAATTCTTCTACATACTCTTCTTTTACAATATGAACTAAGTAACTAGACTCTCTATTGTAATAGGGTGATATGTAGTTAAACGACACAAGTACATAATCTGTATCTTTAACTATGACATCCTCCTCATCTACCCGTGCCTCAAATAATTCACCTCTAAAAATAATTACTGGCTCGTATAATTGTAAAAAATGAGAATAAAATGGATCATCATCTTCAATATCATTAATATCTCCCGAACCTTCTCTAGGTCTTAAATAACTACTTTCATAAAGATGTTCGAGTGCTTTCACCACCCCCGTCAGAGCTTTGAATATGTCATCCCTCCCAGCATTTCTAGTAAATGCCTCGTAGAAAGATCTCGCCAAACGTCCTTGATAATTAGTTATTTCCTGGATAAATCTAATACGATTACCATGCGAACTATTAAATCCAGATTCATGTTTAATAATTGAATAAAAATCATGAAATTTTTCATATACATTTTGTTCTGTTGTGAAAAAGATCCATGGGTGCTGATTAGCTTGTTTCAGCTCTATAGGAAAAATCATACTAGTTTCTACGAAATGCGTTGAATTAAAATCCTCAGTCGCAACAGTACATTCCGCTATTAAGTCAATTTCCCTACCTTTGTTCTCATCTTTATCAATGTAAAAATTGTTATAAGACAACGTCCAATCACATTTCTTAATGATTTCTGCTGCTTTTAATTCAAATGGAAATCCCGTTTTTTTTATATCTTGAATAATTTTATTGGTCAGTTCACTCAATAAATTCACTCCTTTTCAGAGAACTTAATTTAAAATACCCTACCAAATAGTAGGGCATTTACCGGTAGCTTCCGTATTATTTCATTCTATATTATAGATATTAGGTAGTCAAAGTGGCTGTCTTGTTTTCTGGCTCCAGGTCTCCCTTGCAAGGATTATTAAAATCGGACGAGATTACGCATGCGTGCTGACTCGTGATGGAATGGCTCCTTTGTTTCGGGTCGTCATTGCAGAGGCCAAGCAGTTCCCCGAGCTCAGTCTTTTTCATTATTGAATTGAGTGAAGGTGCTGTTCAGCAGAAATTGACGCAATATTTATGTGATGAAGTTCAATTGGGTAATATAAACCTGCCGGATGCGGCAAAAACGGCTAACGAATTTATGAGTGTAATTGCCGGGCAGGTGCTATGGCCCAAAATGTTGCTGCTTGATTTCAGTATCTCCCGAGAGCAGGCTTTTCAAATAGCGGACGAGGCTGCACATATGATAATAAATAAGTATGCTCGCTAAAACAGACGAATACGAGTGATCTCCTGTAATGAGATTCCCTCGTATTCGTCTGTTTTACGTTCTAGTCTTAAACGCACTTTATTTAAAAGAAATGAAACTGATTATTGATCTAATCAACTTATTCATGTAATAGAAGAAAAGGCGAGAATAGGAACGCCCTTGGTCGTGTGCCGCCGTGCGTTTCATTCGCGCCATTTTCTATGCTTATAATGTATCATGGAAAATCCGTCATATGATGCTCAAATTATTCTAAATTGCTAAGTTTAATATAAGTTTTTTGAGATTTTTTGTGCCATATACTCAATTCTAGGAATCATCAAGTTATCATCTATCATTATAATTTTATCAGGTTTAAACAACTGGAATTTCTTTAGATTGTAATAGTCAAATAGCACTTGATACACGGTCAAATGGTTCTCCATCAAGTACTTTACATCTAAAACATTACTTAGAATCTCATCTTGCATAACGATAAGCCTACCATCAATCTTATTGAAATAACCCTCTTTTATTCCTTCATCATAAAAAGCCAATTCCTGATCTTCTCGTTGCTTCATAGCTACTTCTAGTCGCTCATAATTCTCAGGATAACTACTTTCAAGATCCCTTAGGAAAATATCTGTGAAGAACTCTTTTAATAAGATTGTTTGTTCAAATGTTTGCTGAAATCGCTGAACAATTACTTGGTCAGAGTCCGAATCTTCAATAATTTCGTAGATATATTCTACACAAATACTCACAATAAACGTTATGATATCTTCTTTGGTAGAGAAATATTTATATAAAGTGGCCCTACTTATATCCATGATTTTTGCGATTTCATCCATCTTTAGACTTTGAAATCCATTTTTTTTAACGTACGTTAACAATCTGCTAGTAAGAGTTATCCTCATATTATGTTGTTTTTCATTCTGCCGTTCCATCTAAGCGCCCCCTAATTACCTTATATTATATCTCATAATCATCATTTTAAACAAATTATACTAAATAGACACTTTATATTCTTTTTGTTTACTTTATTCACCTTCTCATGATATTATGTTTTTGTTCCTATGAATAACAGAGATGAAAATTCATATTGAACGAACTAAGATTGGATACCTTTTTTAATTAGCCTTTAAACACTTAGGTGATAACATTTTAATTTTCACTATTTAAGGAGGAACAAAAATGCAAACTCGAAGTCTTGGTCAACAAGGTTTAAAAGTCTCTTCTATTGGTTTGGGTACTATGGGGATGTCAATGGCATACGGTCCTTCCAATGAAGATGAAGCAATAGCAACTATTCGTCGAGCTTATGAGCTTGGAGTTAATTTCTTTGATACAGCAGAATTATACGGATATGGAACTGGTCACAATGAACAGTTGCTGGGTAAAGCTGTAAAGGATTTTCGTGACAAGGTAGTACTAGCTACCAAATTTGGATTTGACATGACAGCCGAACCACTCGGAGCACGTTTTAATAGCCGTCCAGAAAATATTCGTAAAGTAGCAGAAAACAGCCTTCGCTATCTGCAAACGGATTACATTGATGTTTTCTATCAGCATATCCCAGATCCCGATGTTCCTATCGAGGAAGTAGCTGGAGTCGTTGGAGAGCTTATTCAAGAAGGTAAAGTTAAATATTTCGGTTTGAGTAACACGGGTTCAAAAACGATTCGTAAAGCTCATGCGGTTACCCCAGTTTCTATGCTTCAGACTGAATACTCCATATTCGAGCGTGAGATTGAGGAAAACGATATACGCACGACTTTGAATGAACTGGGTATAGGTTTAGTGCCTTACTCTCCTTTAGGCAGAGGGTTCCTAACAGGTGCTGTTAAACCGGCTCAAGAGTACGCCGAAGACGATATGCGTCGTCATGACGAGCGTTGGCAAGGTGAAAACTATATCTATAATCTACGAGCAACGGAACAACTTAATGAACTGGCCTCTAACAAGGGTATTTCTGTAGCCGAATTGGCACTAGCTTGGCTTCTCGCCCAGGGAGAAGATATTGTCCCGATTCCGGGTACGCGAAGTGCTAAGCGGGTTGAGCAAAACGTTGCTGCTGCTAACGTCAATCTTACAGAAGCTGATCTTCAGCGTATCAAAGAAATCCTCCCACACGGATCAGCAGGTAGTCGGTATCCTGCCTCAATGATGGAGATCTTCACAAGCGATTGATAATTTTGTTTATAGAATACTAAATTTAAATATAAATTAAAAAAGCAGTTGACTAGAATTTATTCATAGTCAACTGCTTTTTTAATTGACCACTTAAAATTCTATATCGCTCTGTTGAATAATCCTATAATTTCTAGTGTATGTCTTCGATGCTTTTCAGTAATTTGCGTGGAAAAGTACTGCTGCTAAAATCACGTCGAAATGACAAAAAGTTTCTTTGCGGGAATACCCTTGAATGCATCTGCAATCATTCGTTTTATGGGCTTCTTCGTTTTTTATTAACCAGTTATCATCTTCCACCCCAGAAGGGTTCATACATCCGTTACAATCCCGGCAATCTCGTGTCCAGGAACGAATGGATAATTCAACCGAAACCCTCAAGTTAACTCCAGGTCAAGTATACTCCTAGTAGAAAGGAATTCATTGTACATGACATATTCAATCAGTGAAGTTGCTAAAAAATTAGACCTCACGGTATATACATTGCGTTACTACGACAAGGAAGGACTCATGCCTTTTGTAGAACGTACCACGAGCGGAACACGCTTGTTCAAAGACTCCAACATTGACTTTCTGAAGATCATTCAATGTCTGAAACTCACTGGGATGACTATTAAAGACATTAAGAATTTCGTTATGTTTACGGAGCGAAAAGCTATTGTGGAAGGAAAAATGGAGGAACTACAAAGAACCATGGAAGTCTTTGAGCACAAATGTTCATACTACGAAACTGCTTTGGAAGCTGGAACCGAAGAGATTCACGAAATTAAACGGATAGAAAATGCTCTCACCAATTGAAGACACGCACAAAAAAATAGCTGCATCATTTTGAACGAACAGAAGATCAAAAGATCGAGATTCTCAGATCCTGTATGTATCCATATCCGGTTAAATAATCAGCATTCCAAGCTACCCCCTCCCTAATTTCCATAATTTCGTTATAATGGTAAGCAAGACATCATGCTACTGGAGGAGAATTATGGAAACGGAAGCTCTACGCAATGTGGAACAACTAGCTTTGAAGAAACACAAGATTTACAAACAAAGCTTAATCAGATACCTTGCACGCTCCATGCTGGCCAGTATGTTTATCGGATTCGGCGTCATCGTGGCGTTTAAGACAGGTAACTTCTTTTATATGGAACAGTCCCCGTTCACCTATCCGATGGCAGCAATTACGTTTGGTGCGGCTATCATCCTGATCGCCTATGGTGGCGGTGATCTGTTCACAGGAAATACCTTCTATTACACGTATGCGGCGCTGCGCAAGAAGCTGCGTTGGTTTGAAGTCATCAAGCTGTGGATTGCGAGTTATAGCGGTAACCTGATGGGTGCAGCCGTGTTTGCCCTGTTAATTTACCTGACGGGATTATTCGACTCATCTCAGGTGAATGGGTTTCTGTTAAGCGTGGTGGAGCACAAGATGGAAGTTCCGACCATGCAGCTCTTTTTCCGGGGAATCCTGTGTAACTGGCTCGTATGTATGGCGTTCTTTGTCCCGATGTTCATGAAGGAGAATGGAGCCAAAATGTTCGCCATGATGCTCTTTGTGTTCTGCTTCTTCATCTCGGGATATGAGCACAGCATTGCCAATATGTGTACGTTCGCGATTGCACTCGTGCTGAACCATCCGGGGACAATCTCATTTGAAGGTGTGATTCACAACCTGGTTCCCGTGACGTTGGGCAATCTGGTGGGCGGTGTGCTGCTGATGGGCTTTATGTATTATGCGGTGAACAAACCGTTTCTGGATGAAGAGACGCATTAAGCTTTGGCAAAAAAAGACTTCCTTTCAGCCCGGTCTGTTGACCGTGGCTAATCGGTAAGATTAACCCAAAACACCCCGGCAACCTTCCCATCTCAGGGAGAAGGTTGCCGGGGTGTTTCTCTATGGGCAGGCTCAACGTTAAGCCGCCTGCCCTTCACACTTTTAGCCATATGTCATCCAACCACATGGTTCCATGCTGTGGGTCGACAAGCAGGCAGCAATCAGGTCTCCCCCTGCGTTGCCGCTTGCTTGTCGACCCATCCGTGGCTTAATAGTAATCACGCCACGGAGTATATTCAATATCGTTGTCGCCGCGCGTGACCACAATCATATTCTCCATTTTGCCCGTATCCTTATTGGTCCGGTAGATCATCGTACGTGTCTCACCTTCTTCCGGCACAGAGAACAGGAACTTGTCCGCAACGAAGGAAGAACCAAGTCCAGTGGCATGTTCTGTAAAGGCAGAGCCCGTCTTGCTTGTGAGCAGCAGACCAATGCCGTAGCCTGTAGCCGTTTGTGCCACTTTGCCAAAGAGATGCTCTCCTTGACTGGTCGTGTGCGTTTGCTCCGAATACTTATACTTTTCCGTATCCTTGCTATAGTCCACCACATTGCCCTGTTTATCCAGACTGATGGTGGTCGTTTCACCCTTGTCGCTTTTCACCTGATACGTACCCACGATGGAATCCTCGGTAATTTTCACCGTCTTGCCCGTATTGGGGTCAGTCTGATAGATTACATCTTCATACTGAAGCCGAATGATGTTCATGCTGGCCTGAATCTGCTGCGCCAGTTCTTCATCACCCACCTCTTCGGCTTTCTTCAGCATTTCCTCATAGTTTTGGTACTTCTCGGCATCCTTCTCATCCCATTCATCCATGTTCTTTGGTGGGCCTGACGTTTTGCCTATACCATCGCCTTTTTGTTTACCCATGGTTGTAAGCGTCTGTGCTGCGGTCAAAGCCGCCATAAGCGCCTTGTTCACCGCATCTTCATCCGTTGTACGGAAACGCTCGGCAATTTTCTTAAGCTCCGATTGAATGGACAGAACCAGTTCCAGAACAGATTTCATCGTGCCTTGAGCTGTTGAATAATCGTTATAAAAACGCTCCCGCTCCATGCCATCCCAGTTGCTGCGCATGACACTCATCTTGCTATCCAGCGCGGACATGAAGCCCGATAATTGCTGATGCGCCTGAGCAAACTGCCCACTGACCGTCTCCAGTTGTTCCGGTGTCACCTTGATCTGTGTCATGCTGCACACTCCTCTTCGTGGTCATTTATATCCCATGGTTAACCGATGTATTACCCGAACAGCACTCTCCCAGATCTCGACCAATTTGTCATGATCCTGTTCCCGATATACAACGACTAACATGTCCAACGTATTCTCCTTTTCTACTACAAGTAAAAGGTTATGTAAAAGCCCGATCCTGAGATCGGACTTATTTAATACATCAAATTTGAAATAACTCTACGTGTATTTTACCATGTCCATCATTCAATCTGTACCCATAATTTCCAAGCTTGAGTCAACGTTCTACTCCCGTTTTTGAGTTCCAACGGAAGGTTGCTGCCGATTTGGAAGGCAGTACATATTGAAACGAATCTCTGTCCATAACTACATCAAAGGAAACTTCTACCTCACCCGTGTTAGCTGCAACCAGCACGATCGTTCCATCCGGATTGTGGAAAGCTACATTCTCGATCTGGCCATGCTCCTGTGAGGACTCGATCCTTACGGCTCCCGGACGTACATAACGACTGATGTGGCCCAGTGCATAATACTCGACATTTCTAGTGATTTCATCACGCTCCGGGTCAATCGTCACAACCCCACGGCAGTTCTCACAGCCACCGTTCGTGGGACCACCTTGCGGATTGAGTGCAATGTTCCAGAGCAGCACATTCTTCGCCCAGTTGCGCGGCGCACCAATGATGAGATTGGACATCTGCCAACTCAGATTCTCGCCAAAATCAGGACTCCACTCCCCACCACTACATTCGGTAAAATAAATATGTTTGTCCGGGAAGCGATCATGCACTTCCGACATGGCAGATGGATCACCTGCATAACAGTGGAAAGCAGATCCATCGATATAATCAGCAGCCTGCTCATCACCAAGCACCTCGCTGGTATATTCGACCGCCTGATCCCAGTTATGATCATAAGCGATGATTCGCGTATCAAGTCCCGCATCTTGTAGCGCCGGGCCGAGGTAATCCCGAATGAACCTGGCTTGTTCTTCGGCGCCCATACTCATACTCGGATATTTATCCGAGGTGAACTCCGGTTCATTTTGCAACGTAATCCCGTAGATGGGAATGCCCTTTGCCTGATAAGCTTCAATATATTTTACAAAATATCTCGCGTACGCTTCATACACCTGGGGATCGTTATAATCCAGATACCAGCCGTTAGTGGTCTTCTCCCCATATTTCATCCAGGCCGGGGCCGTCCACGGTGTGCCCAGCACTTTAAGATCCGGTTTCAAACCAGCTACACGCTCCAGCATATTCACGACTTCCTGATCCTTCTCGATCGAAAATTGTTCCATCTCATAATCCGTGCCGGACTCGATATCATCATAGGTATAACTTGAAGCCACACCTGATTCATCTACCGAATAATCGGAGGCACCAATCGTATGACGCACCATATCCATGTTCAAGCCTTCCGTCGAGAACATCTCCTTGAGTAGTTGTTCTTGCTGCTCCTCCGGAAGCTGATTAATCAGATGTGCCGACGAACCCGTCATCGCTGCGCCAAAACCATCCATGGTCTGATATGTCTTGTCCGGGTCAATCTGTATGGTAAACTCGGACGAAGACGTGTCTGACTCCTGCATTGCAGAATCTGAAGAACTTGTTTCTACATTATGGTGGTCTGTAATTGGAATAGACTTCTGTGGTGTAAGCAGATTTTGCTGATCTCCCGTCGTTAACCAGACTTCGGCCGCTGTCTGCTTGTCCGCAATCGGTGGAGGAATGGATTGTTCATTTCGGTTGAGGATAAGCCAAATTCCTGCACCGACACAACAAACAGCGATTAACAGGATGATCCATCGTTTGGGATGCTCTCGCCAGCCTATGCTCATCACGCTTCACTCTCCTTCCATTGTGGAAAAAGCCGTGGCCATTCGGCCACGACTCATTTTCAATCTCCCTTATTGCACTTTTATTTACCGGACTTACTTCCGAAATTCACACTGCCTGTCAGACGGATATCATCCGATGCACTGCCAACATACACTTGAACTTTACCCTTCGGCATTACCCATTCATGGGATGCTTCATCCCAATAGGACAATGCGCTGCGATCCAGTTGAATGTTAACCCGTTGTTGCTTGCCTGCTTTCAGATCGACCTTCGCCCAGCCAGCAAGTTGTTTCTCTGGTGTCTCCACTTTGGTTGGCAGATTGCCTACATAGACCTGTACGACTTCTGCACCGGCAACCTTACCGGTATTGCGCAGGTTCAGGGATACTTCTACAGTTTCCTTATCGCCTTTACCTGTGTTTTTCACATGCAGATTACGATAATTAAAATCGGTATACGACAGTCCGTGTCCAAAGGCGAACGCCGGTGTCATGCCTTCTTTGTCATATCCTTTGTACCCTACAAAGATACCCTCGGAGTAGTTACCCACCCCATTCACACCTGGGAATTGTTCCGCAGTGGATACCGGGGTCTGGGAATCATCTGATGGGAACGTCACCGGCAACTTACCAGATGGATTCACATCACCAAACAGCACACGTGCCACTGCATTACCTTGTTCCTGACCTGCGTACCAAGCTTGAACGATGGATGGCACTTCTTTTTGCCAGGAGTCCATCTCGACAGCACGACCACTCATTTGCACTACGATCGTTTTCGGATTGGCTGCCGCTACTTTGCGGATCAGCTGTTCCTGGTTATTCGGCAGTTCCAGATCGGAACGGTCTACATAACCTTCACTGTCATACGTACGTGTTACCACAACGGCAACATCGGATTTTTTCGCCAGATCGACTGCTTTTTGCATTTTGATATCAACAGCGTCTTCTGGAGCTTCCCAGCCAAAACGAACCTGTGCGCCCATATCATGATTGGACTGTACCGGGAAATCCGTACGATACTCAATCCGAATATTGTGGGACTCGCCTTCTTTGAACGTGATTTCTTTCTTCGTTGTACTCAATGTTTCACCTTGATTGTCTACGAGTAACTCATCATCCACATACAGTTTCGCAGAACCGAGACTGGTCAGGGACAGCTTATATTCACCCGTTTGAGGCGCTGTAATTGCCCCTGTCCAACGAGCAGACATCTTGGCATTGAACTTCGTTGGTGTCACCGGAAGCTTGGAAGATTGTGCATTAAAACCTTCATAGTTGTAGAATCCAAGATTCATGTTGACCTGATTATCTGTACGAACCAGCGAAGGGTTACCCTCCATATCTTTATTCGTCCAGTATTCAGCACGCAGACCGTATTCCGCACGATCTGTACCATAGTCTCTTTCACTTTCCTGAGCATCCCCTGGCGATAACAGAGTGGAAGGTACGGCGGATGGTCCATTAAATGCATCTCCTGCGGAGATTGGATCGGTTCCAGCTGCATATTTTACATCCACACCGTTACCGGCACGGTTACGAATGCCTTGCAGTGGACTTACGGTATACGTCGGATTAACCAGACTGCTACCTCCACCAGCAGCAGATGCATTATCTGCATCCGGTCCGATGACAGCGATCGATTTCACATTTTTCTTGGAAAGCGGCAGCGTATTATCGTTGTTTTGCAAAAGAACCATGCTCTCTTCTGCAATTTCACGTGCCTGTTTGCCGTCTTTCTTGGCATTGATTTGTGTATTCGTTACAGGGTTATCGAACAGCCCTTTATCGAACATTTGAAGCAAAATGCGTCTAACCTTCTCATCAATAGTTTGCTCGCTGACTTCGCCATTGTTCACGGCTTCCAGCAACTTGTCTCCCCATTTACCGTAAGGCTCTCCAGGTGTCTCCAGATCCAGACCCGCATTGGCGGATTTGGCTGTGCTGAAGTTTGCACCGTAGTCACTCATGACGAACCCTTCGAAGCCAAACTGATCCCTAAGGACATCCGTCAGCATCTCCTTGTTCTCACAAGCATATGTACCGTTCACCTGGTTAAATGAACACATTGCCGAACCGAGATCCGCTTTTTCGACCATCGCCTGGAACGGACGTGCATAGACTTCCTGAATGGCACGTTCGCTGGCTGTTGCATTGGTCGTGAAACGTTCCGTCTCCTGGTTGTTCAGGATATAGTGCTTCGCCGTAGCGATTACCGGATTACTTTGAATCCCGTTCACATACGCTGCACCCATGCCGGAAGCCAGTAGCGGATCTTCCCCCAGCGATTCGAAGTTCCGGGAACCCCATGGTGTACGTGCAATATCCAGCCCAGGGCCGAGCACTACATTATGTGTTGTATCATGTGCTTCCTGACCGATCAGATCACCATATTTCTTGGCCAGATTGGTATCCCAGGAAGCGGCAAGCGCGATGGGCGCAGGCAATGCCGTGGACTTTTTGTCCTGCACATCCGGGTTAGCCACACGTACCCCTGCAGGTCCGTCTGCCATCTGTAATGCCGGAATGCCGAGGCGCTCCAATCCATCATTATAGAAACCATAATAGTTATTTACTTTACCGGTTACGAATCCAACTTTCTCCTCCAGCGTCATCTCCTTGAGCAGCAGCTCGGTGCGTTCCTCCGCAGACAAGGATTTGTTCATCCAAGGCCGATCAGCCCCGGATTCCGCCTCCGCGGCGAAGGCGTGTAGCGGCATAGCCGCAACCGCCACGATGATTAATAACATAAACCATCGTTTGAGGAAAATCAGATTGAGTCTTCTGTTCATGTTGTAAGTTCTCCTTCTCTCTTGATCATTTTTCTTGTGCACATCTTGAATACATGTATACAAGGGAATGCAAACTGGCTTGATCCCAGTCTTTCAAGCATTCAGGTCGTCCTGCACATGGCTTCTGAAACTGCAGCCTGCAAGCCAGTCAGCAGATTTCGCTTCCTAACGATAGCCGACATGATACCGAATTACATCCCCTTAAATTTGGTAAATGACCGATTAGAAGGAGCCTAGTTCTTTGGAATCACCACATTAATAATGCAGATAACAAAACAAGAAAACGAATTATTTACATTTATGTAACTACTTTCGAACAAATTATTCACTTTTAAAAACAGTCGGTTCGACCCACTCCCATTCAACCAATTAATGCAATTAATTATCAGATTAAGGAATATACCGACATGCTCTGGGTCCTAAGTCTATTTGAAACCGGAACCAATCCGGCCCATTGAAATATCCGAAAATATAAAAGCAACTGAAGTCCCCTTTAACACGTTCTTCAGCTGCCTTTATGTTGGAATTTCTCCATATTGTTCACTTTCCACCCATGATCCTTGTTCTACACTCGTTATATTGAGATTCGGAGTACATTAATAATCAGAGTAACAAATAAAAAACCGCCCCACGAGAGACGGTTCAATCAGTTCTAGTTCTGTAATTGTGCAAGAATCTGCGGGTCCTTAATCTTCTTATCTTCGGCGAGCAACATCACCTTGGACAGAATCTCAGCTGTTCTCGGATCTTCATCGAGGAATGGCAGGAAGATTCGGCCCCGATGCTGACTGTGTACCGGTATGATATGAAGTGCACCTGTGGCCTGTTTGAACACATTACCACTGCCCAGATGAACAGCATACTCACCTAATTCACCATCAATCCGTGCGTAGTTCCCGTCCAGACGTACATTGTCGATCTTCAGCAGACGCAACGACTCGTTCACAATGACGTGGCGCATCTCGATTGTTGTCAGGCTGGCTTCCGGATCTACGCCTCCCACATGTGCAACGCTGACCACCAGATCGATATCACGCATGACTTCCGAGAAGAACGTCAGCGGCACATCTTGCAGCGCTACAGGCTTGTAGGT
This sequence comes from Paenibacillus sp. FSL H8-0079, assembly GCF_037991315.1. Classification (NCBI taxonomy): domain Bacteria; kingdom Bacillati; phylum Bacillota; class Bacilli; order Caryophanales; family Paenibacillaceae; genus Paenibacillus; species Paenibacillus sp. FSL H8-0079. The sequence goes on along the minus strand of NZ_CP150300.1, from coordinate 1,039,184 downwards.
CTTGCGATCGTAGAATTGCACCGTCTCCAGTGTTGGTGCCTCGGTATCTGCCGGTGAGAACCAATCCGCCATCGCATAGAGATTCGCGATCAGATTGTGCTCGTAGCTTACCTTCTGCAGACCTTCTTCATAACTGACAGTCCATTGGCGTCCTTTAAGCAGAGCTACTGCTTTTTTCGGTTGAATCTGGTACCCTGCATATCGGCGGGACACCGTACCATTAGCCAATTCGTCCTCGTTAGGAAGATACAGCTCACGGAATACCTGCTTGAATGGCTGACGCTCCTGACGGGTGAACAGATCTCGCTGGAATTCACTCCAGCTTCCGCTCTGATACAGATGAAGCGGATGAGCAATCAGCAGTTGATCCTGCTCTGTTAATGCCTGGATCGTGCCCTCTGGTCCTGGAGCAAGCAAACCGCTAGACGATACATCGAATCTTCCCGTCTTGTCACCTGACTGGAATACAAGTGTTCTTACCAGCGGATGGATAACCGGATTTTGCATTAGACTGGCAATTTCCTGATGTGTAAAGGATGTTCCGGCAGTCATCGAACGTTCCAGTTCCTGTCGTGCCCGGCGATACTGATCCACCAGATCCGATTTCAGCTCTTTCAGTTCAGCGATATATCCGTCTTTTTTGAACCGGGCAGGTACAGATTTGAGTGTCTTCCCTTTGCTGACGATAACCATCTCGGGTTGGCCTTCCTCATCAATGACCAATTGCGCTGTAGTGTCCGCATCCAATGCATGAGGTTCAAAGAAGGATTTCATCTCATCCAGCTTACGTGCTTCCATGTCCCACATCAGCCGCGTAACATCGGCATAGCCTGCATTACGGGCAAGGTTGCCCAGTGCAATCTGCGATACCACACCTTCACTGGCACGGCGCTGTGCACCGAATTGCTTGCTCTGCATCAGGAACTTCTGAATGAAGTCGTATCGCTCACGCAGATCCTGTTCCCGATTTACGGCGAATGGAATCAAACTGTAGGTTAACAAATGATCTTTGTTTCGCTTGTCTGACACAGACTCACGCATGTCGTCCAGACGAAGCTTGCCAAGTGCAGCATCCGCGAACAATTGAGATCTGCGGTGATTGGCTCCCCCGGAAATGTACTTGGCGCAATCGTATAACAGATTGAACCGTTCCTCCCCGACAGCCGCATAGGCCTCTTCGAACCACGCGATATCAAATGCACCTTCATTGAAGTCCTGTGGTGATATTGGCGAATAGTGGGCCACGATGGTCTCTTTTTCCGCAGTAAAGCGTTCATTGATATGGGCATGGAAGTACCAGGCTGCACTGCGAAGACCTTCCCATCCTAGATGTTTCGCAACAATCTCCATCCACTGTGGTGCATACATGGCTGCTTCCAGCAATTTCTTCTCATTCACCGGATACTTCTGGAGCAATTCTCCAAGCCGCTTCTCATCTTCTCCATCCCGTGGATGACAATTCTGAATCAGATAGCTGAACGTCTCTTTGCGTATTGTGTTGTCTCCATAGCTGTAGATATATCCACGGACAAATGTATCCTGATCCATCGCCGAGACCAGATGTACCCAGTGTTCCATGCCTTCAATTCGATCCAGTTTCATGGCAAGCGTGCTTACCTCTGTAGAGAGCTCTCCCCGGGTCAGCTCAATCTCCAGAATGCGATCGACCACCGCATCTCGTAATTGAACCAGCTTCGGATCACTCGCGATCCCTTCTGTACGAGTGGATGTTAAGTCACGAATAAATAACAGACGATTGCCACCGACCAGTACCTGTCGATATATCTCCTGATCATCAATCAGGTTCAGCTGGTACGCGCGCAGGAAATCTTCAAGTGACAGTAAGGACAACGGTTGACTATTTTCTACAAGACTGGCGAACTGGTAAGCCGTCTGGAAGAACCGTTTGAAGCTGTCATCGTCATGGATTTTGCTCCGAACCGTATAATTCCATGGTCCCGTTAGAATGTGCAGCATACCCGATTCCTTCTCCAGTCGCTCGGCAGGCATACTCGAGATAATGGACGCCCACGTTTTCTCTGCGATCTCAAATGTATCCTCCGGATTGCTATCCAGATATGCCGCTGAGATTAGAGAAGTCACCTGATCCTTATACGTTAACGAATCCAGCAGCTGCTGTAGCTTTTCGATATCATCCAGAGGATATATCTGTTCGGCAAACGACTTACGCCAGCCTTCCATTAACGGAACCTTCTGCATTTCATCATAGTCATACTGTTCACGGAAATAACTGTAATGATCACCCAAATTGCCATTGAACTCCCGGAGCTGTATAACCATGTATAGCTGCATCAGTTCCACACTGCTAAACCCTGCTTGTTGAATATAGTTCTCCCATACGTCATGAAGTGGAAATTGCTCCAACTGCTTCATTTCATTGCGCTCTGCATACGGAACCTTTGAGCGAAGACTCGCTCCAAGTAACAACGTGTCTTTGTAGCCAGCATAGTACTCCACTTCATACTCATGATCCCTGTGTTCATGCACCAATTCATTGAGCCCCTGCAGGAATGGTCTGGTTTGATCCAGAGAGAGCGTAAAGATATCCTTCGGACTGTGGCCGTTGAGCTCACGCTTCTCATCCAGCAATGGCTCACGTCGCTTCGGATCGAATAAACCAAACCCATTAGCGGCCGTATAACGACTCCCCTGATCCGTCAGCTTGTCGAGCAACTTCTGTTCCTTCGCGGTTGGCGTCTCAATCAGCTGTGCCAATGGCTGCAATTGCTCCTGCTGATCTGCCCGCTCCGGATCTGCCGCAATCTCCGTCAACAATTCGAGCGCACCCAGACGCTGCAACTCACTCTTCGCCTGCAAAAGTCGCTTCAGTGAAACCGCCAATTGGTCCACGGGTTGTAGTAACAATACATGGATGACCTTCTGGCGAAGTGAGCCTGTCTTGAGCTTCATCAACGCCTCCATCTGTTTCATCTCTTCAACCGTCAACGTGAGTAGCTTCGCTTTGGAGAGCGCACTTTCCCGATTACTGATGCTTTTATCAGACAAACTCTCAAACACAAACTGTCTTTGCACCTCATTATCGGGATGCTGAACAAACTGGGACAACAGTTCTCCGCGCAGTTCCGGGCTCAAACGGTCCTTGATTGCGATGACTTCCCCGATCCATTCCGGGTCCATATCATAGGCGGCCAGATATAACATTTTCTTCACTACATCATCCGTATCAATCCGGTAGTGAACATACTCAAGTACACCCGATGGTCCACCTGAACCGCCTTTTGGAATGACAGTCAGCATCTGTTTGAATTGATCAAAGTCCTGACGTCTCAATGTCTTATCTTCAAGCGCAGGTAATGGCCATATGTAGACGCTACGCTGATTTTCTCCATTTTCGAAACTCCAGTTGTACATATACATGGCATCATAGTTGGTTACAATCCAGTGCATCAACTCGGTATCCTGCGCCTCCAGATAACGACGTGCAATGTGCAAACGAAGCTCTCTGTTCTGGCTGTTAGCAAGTACATATTGGGCAACAATCTTCTGATATAATTGGCCTTGATCCATAATTTCGAATATCTTGCTCTTCAGTTCATTCTCTTCAATGACCGCTGTCGCCCACAGGCTGATAAAGAGCTTGTTGGCGTTCACTTCCTGCTGCCAGGCTTCGCGTACTTCTGGTTGCACAAGCGCCTCATAGGCCTGTTCAATGAGCTGTGCGGCAACACGCTGATTGGCTGCTTCTATGCCGATTCCTGTCCATACGGCGAGCGCTCTTACCACTGAACTGAAACGGATCAGGTTGTTGTCGATGATGATTTTTAATATGTAAATATAGGCTTCCAGTGTTCCTTCATCCATCCGCTCCACAATGCTTTGGCGCAACCCTTCCTGCAACCTTGCTGCAATGAGCAGCTCACCCACCATCTGATAGGCATCTGCCTGATCGCTCATGAATATGCCTTTGATCATTTCATGGGTTAACAGCGCCGTCTGATTGTCACCATATATAATATCGTGCAGTGCCTGCTTCATATCTCCGCCCTGATGATCAAGTTCATACGCGATGCAATCCGGCAGTACCGAACGGATCTCATGCAGATAATCCAACTTGTACTCACGAAGTGACACATATTCACTCAGGGAGAAATTCTTCATTTCCATTCGGAATAATCCCATCAGTTTACGGATGACCTGTTCTACATGCTGCTCCGGATCGGATGTGCGAAAAGGCCGGCGTTCATAGTGGTTACTGTATGGGAAACGAGTCGCACGTTCTGCGATATAACGGAATCGTGCAACCAATGACTCGCTCGCCAGATGCTGGAGTACATCCAATAGTGGCTGGAATAATGGGTTCTGCGTTTCCGCAGCCAGCCTTCCAAGCAACTTTTCTGTATTCAAAAACATCTTTTCGTCTCCACGCAAATACGTAGACCCGGCGATCTCCACAACATAGTTTGCCAGCTCAAGCTGTACCCCTGTTAACGACTTTGCTTTTACCTGCAATTCATCCATATATACCTGTACTTGATCTTCCTTATTCATCCTGTTCTCCTCCTTCATCACTCTCTACCACAGACGTCCGGCAAGCATTGTAAAACGGATAAACACCACGTTATCGCCGTCCTGTATCACCATGGACTTGTCCAGTTCCTGCAATTCTTCATCGTTGAGAAACACTTTGTACAACCCATCCTCATAAGCGGTTATAGCTGTCTCCATCGCACCATTCAGATCAGGAACGCCCTCATTGTATACTGCGCCAAACCCGACTTTCCCCACCGATCCCTGTGCCTCAATATCATCCGGCATCAGATAAGCGAGCAATTCTGCCTGTTGCTTCTTGTCCTGAAGAGCGTTCACTTGCAGTGCCACCATATTCTCAATGAGCTGCCTCAGCGTATGGGTTGTTTCCGGAAGTTCGGCAGCTTGCTTGGCAAGTGCCGGCTTGCGCTTACCCAGACTTTTTACCGTTATCCATACGTTCACCGCGTTCCCTCCCTATGTCTTGCCCTATTTGAAGAAGCTTCCATAAGCTCCGATATCTATACCACGTTGCGTAATAACCTAAACTCGAAACTGCTGTCGGCCTCAAAATATATTCAAAAATGCGTACATATGTACCCCTAATGAACATCATAACCAAAATTCAATCCATATTCATGAGCCAATCCTCATGTTTACGTGGAACCACGGAACTATGGCCTACTTGCGTACATATACGCAAAAAAAGCCGCACAGTCTCATATAAATATGGGACTGCGCAGCCGCTAAGCTACCATTAGAGCAGATTAGGACATCTGGTTACCTGTAATCTGTATGAATCATCTCGCCAATCGCAACGGTCGAATGGTTACGGCCGCTGTCTTGAACCCAGGCATTCGGCAGAACGGGTCCAGCTCCGGTCGAGTTGCCCGGTTCACATTTTGAACGCCACCCCAGTGCATCGGTACGAACAAAGTATCCTCCCGAATGGAGTCTTTGATGCGCGAACGTACCGTGAAGCTTCCGTACACCGATTGAATCTCGACCCATTCTCCATCGTGAATGCGATGACGGGCAGCGGTAGCCGGATGAAGTTCAACGAAGTTCTCCAATTCACGGGCTGCCAGTGCCGGACTACGATGTGTCTGCACCCCTGTAAGATAATGAGGAAGCACACGGCCATTAGTCAGAATCAAGGGGAATTCCGGAGTTACATCATTCCAGCCTGTGCTTGATTCGAATGTGAATGCCGCTTTACCATCCGGGTGAGCGAATCGTTCACCGAACAGCAAACCTTCTCCCTGATCCTCCGGGGCAGAACACGGCCAGTATACCCCTTTCTCGGTACGCAAACGCTCATAGGTAATACCATAGTAATCAGCGACTCCGCCACGACTCGCCACCCGAAGCTCATTAAAGATATCCTCAGCAGTGTCATATTGAAAGTAAGCGGCTTTGCCCACTTTTGCAGCAATTCGGCATAATATATCCCAATCATCGAGCGTCTCTCCCGGCGCAGGTCGCCCCTGTTCACGGAGTAGAACACGCCCCTCCAGATTGGTGAGTGTGCCTTCATTCTCCATATAAGATGTAACTGGCAGAACCAGATCAGCCATGCGCGCTGTCTCAGACAGAAACATATCTGCCACGATCAGAAAGTCCAGCTTGCGCAGACCTTCTTCCACCAAACGCACATTGGGATTGGATACGACCGGGTTGGAGCCCATTACGAGCAACGCCCGAATCTCCTGATCATGAACCTTCTCCATCATCTCATAGGCCGAGACCCCTTTACCCGGTAAACTTGCAGGGTCCACGCCCCAAACGGATGCCACATAGGCACGATCAGCTTCATTTTCAATGGAGCGATAGCCCGGCAGCTGGTCAGCCTTTTGCCCATGCTCCCGTCCACCTTGCCCATTCCCTTGTCCTGTGATGGCACCATATCCGCAGCCTTCTCTGCCAATTTTGCCAGTCGCCAGCACAAGGTTCAGAAAATGCCTGACGGCCATATGCCCATCTGTCTGCTGCTCCACACCACGCGCTGTCATGATCATACCTGTCTCTGCCTCACCATAGGCTATCGCCGCCTGACGAATCAGGGCCAGATCCACCCCACATGCTTGTGCCGCCTGTTCGAGCTGCAGATCAGCTAACTCTTGCATCAATTGTTCGTACCCATGCGTTCGTTCACCTATAAAATGAGGGTCCACCAATCCGGCATCCATAATCGCCTTCAACATGGTATCCGCCAGCAGAGCATCCATGCCGGGCTTCACCTGCAAGTGGAGATCGGCAATGGTTGCGGTTGCCGTCTTGCGGGGATCAATAACGATAATGAATGCCCCATTCTCCTTGGCCTGATTGAAGTAGGGTAACAGGGTAGGTTGGCATTCAGCAATATTGGTTCCTGCGAGTACAATGCAGCCCGCCTTGGGAATATCGGATAGGCGGAACGTCAATCCACGGTCCATCCCAAACACTTTACTGCCAGCTGAAGCCGCAGCTGACATGCAGAACCGTCCATTATAGTCGATATACTTTGTCCCCAATGCAACCCTGGCAAATTTGCCAAGCAGGTAGGCTGTCTCATTGGTCAAAGATCCACCTCCGTATACTCCGACCGTATCTGCTCCGTATGAATCTTTCAATTGTCGAAACCGCTCAGCGATATTCTGAATGGCTTCGCCCCATGAACAGGGTTCAAGCTCGCCATTACGACGAATTAGTGGATGCATTAATCGTTGTCCACTGAGTGCATGCTGATGAGCATTCATGCCTTTAACACAGAGCCTGCCCTGCGAGGCTTCATTCGGAACGCCCTGAACCGTATACTCACCACGACGCTGGCCTGCAACAGGTGCGGCCAGTTCTTCAACCGTCATCTTGCATTGCACACTGCAATACGGACACTGGGTTTCCTTTACATAGAGCTTAGAGGCTGTTGGTTCTGAACTCACGGATAATCCCATCTTCCCATCCCCGCCTTTCATCTATATATCAGCATGAAGTGTAGCTGCAAGTTCCCTCTGCAACTGGTCATCCAGCAGCGTTTCTCGAATCGACATGAATCCCAATCGCTCCGTCCATGCCCATAACGGCTCATCATACCAGGCGGTTTGGCGATACCATTGGAGGCACGCTGATGCGAGTGTCGCCGCCTGCACCTCTGTTTCAGCCACCCCGAGCAAGCCACCTTGCTTGACCGGATGCTCAGCATGACCGCCTGCGTAAATCTCCCATCCAGCCGGTGAAGCCAGCAAACCAATATCCTGCACCAGTGCGCTCACCAATGACCCGGGCCCTGGTGCGACGCCTATACTCACGGGTGACGGCATCACTGCGCCGATCCAATACGTACGAAGCTGTGTTGCCAAGCCACCCGCATCCCTCGCATAAGATGAAAGCGGGATCTGATTATCCCAGCGCACCTGAATCTCTTGGGCACTCTCAATCTCTTGATCATGTATCGTTCGAGTGGATACCTGCAAATAATAGTGGATCACTGGGCGACATACCGTGCAGCCAAGCTCCGAACCCCAACCTAGCTTCTGCAGGATCAAAGGTAGGTCTCTCTTGAGAGATATTACAGGTTGATAATCGTGTCTATCCACATGAACTTTACGGGGGCCAACACTGTTATTCAGCATTTCCTTCAGTTCTGCATGCCCCAGCTCCGTACAACTGCATACAGGCATTGGAGCAGGTTTATCCGGTGTGGCTACCACTCCAGTACCCCCGCTTTTTTTCAGGTTATGCGTATGTTTCAACAGAGCAGCCACCATCGGGCGACAGCCACCGCATGAACCTGACGCCTTGGTCTGCTCCTTCACCTGATCTGCCGTTTCGAGACCCTGTTCCTGAATGGCCTTCATTATCGTAGCCTTGGTCACATTGTTGCAGGCACATACGGTCTCTTGAGCCGGTAATGCCGCAGCAGCCATCTCAGCCGGGTCCGGGGACCCTTCACGCGGAGCCAATTCTGCCACATCGGCACCTCGTTGCACCAATCCAAGCAATGCCGTTCCCTCGGCTATATCTCCAAATAAAATGGCTCCGCGCACTTTGCCAGCCTGCATCAGCACCTTTTTATATGTGCCTTGAATGCCATCCAAATGTTGAATTGCAGTCTGCATGCCTTCCCCGCTGATCTCGCCGGCCGAGAAAACATCAACCCCCGATACCTTCAGCTGTGAGTATGGAATTGATCCTTTGTATTCAGGCGTTTCCTGTCCACAGAGCGTACGTGCGAGTACTTTCCCCTGCTCGTATAAGGGGGCCACCAGACCATAACTGATTCCCCGATGTTCGGCACATTCCCCAACTGCGTAAATATCCGGTACACTGGTGCGCATATAGTCATCTACCATAATTGCCCGATTGGTGGCGATCCCGCTTCGTCTGGCCAGATCCACATTCGGCCGAATCCCTACAGCGACAATGACAACCTGAGCTTCAAGCTTGGAACCATCTGTGAACAGCAGTCCCTGGGCCTGCGATCGTCCGGTAATTTTCTGCGTATTTTTGGCCAACAGGAAGGACATGCCCTGATCTTCAAGCTCCTGTTGAAGCATTGAGGCCGCTTTCTGATCCAACTGTCGGTTCATAATGTAAGGTGCATTATGGACCACCACAGCTTCCATACCCAGATGCAGCAACCCCCGTGCCGCCTCCAGTCCCAGCAATCCGCCACCAATGACTGCGGCCTTCCGATATTCTTTGGAATAGTCAGACATGCGCGTACAATCATCAATGGTTCGGAAGGACATGACTCGCTCTTTATCAATTCCCGGAATCGGTGGGATAAACGGTGATGACCCTGTTGCCAGAATCAGAACATCATATGTTTCTTTTAGTCCCGATTCAGTCTCTATATATTTTCCACGGGTATCAATCCGGTGTACCGTTTCACCTGTACATAGCCGTATATGATGCTTCGCATACCAGGTCCAATCATTGATAATGATATCCTGTAACGAATGCTCACCCTGCAATACTTTCGATAACATGATCCGATTGTAGTTGGGACGGGGTTCATTGCCGTAAATTACAATCTCATACGTATCAGGCTCCAGTGCGATAATCTCTTCGACACACTTCACTCCAGCCATGCCATTCCCGATAATCACCAGTTTGCTTCTGCTCATGGGCTGCCCCCTATCTATCTCTCTCACCTGAAAATAAACAGAAAAATCCCTTCTCCATGATTCGGAAAAGGGCACCGTTGCCTCCGGAATCCACACGCCATTGTGTGGATTCATATTAGATTCAGATTAAGGGAATCTCAATCATATGTCAACTAAATTAACATCATAAATATGAAATGCGATTAAAAAATGAATTATTTAAAATTACGTGTAAATTTTGTTGACATATCTATTTTCACTTGATTATAATTTGAATCAAAATCACAGTGCTGTGATCAACTCAGATGCGGGAACACAATGACGTGTACCGCCTGTCGGCAACGGGGCCGCAAATCGTTCTTATCTGGACGAATTGCGGCCTTTTTCTGCCTCCACAAGCACATAGACAAATTACGAAGATCTCAATTGGATGAGGAGCGATGATGGATGATGGAGAGCAAAAGTTTTTGGAAAAGCGGGCATAAGCCCACCCTCTTCGGGGCGTTTATGTATTTTGACATCAGTTTTATGATATGGGGGATGCTTGGTCCACTCGCAGTTGTCATTGCATTGGATTATCCGATGACACCGCTGGAAAAGGCCAATCTGGTCGCATTGCCTATTCTCGGCGGCTCCATCCTGCGCCTTGTGCTTGGCTTCATGTCTGATTATATTGGTCCGAAACTGACCGCACAGATCGGGATGCTCGTCACTCTTGTTCCTTTATTACTCGGCTGGCTATGGGTCGACTCTTTAAGCCAACTGTACGTGGTGGCACTCTTGCTGGGTGTCGCAGGCGCCTCCTTTGCTGCTGCGCTACCTCTCGCAGGCCAATGGTATGGCAAAGAGCATCAGGGTCTGGCCATGGGTATTGCCGGGGCAGGTAACAGCGGAACCGTACTCGCAACGTTGTTTGCCAATCGCTTGGCTACGCATTTTGGCAGCTGGGAAGTTGTATTCGGACTTGCTATTATACCGATCGTTATCGTATTCATTCTCTTTTCTATCTTTGCCAAGAATAGCCCTAACCGGCCTGAACCCAAGAAATTGTCGCAATACGGAAGTCTGCTTAAACAAAAAGATGCTTGGGTATTCTGTGCCTTCTATTGTGTAACCTTTGGTGGTTTCGTTGGATTATGTAACTATCTCACCATCTTCTTCAACACCCAGTATGGACTCTCTCCTGTTCGTGCCGCAGACATTACCACCTTCTGTGTAATCGCAGGTAGTTTCTTCCGGCCTGTTGGGGGATACCTGGCGGACAAAATTGGTGGAACCCGTATGCTGACCTTCCTGTACACAGGAGCCTGTATCATGTTGATCGGTGTATCCTTCATGCCACCACTTCCTGTTGTGGTAGTCATGTTATTCCTCGGCATGATGTGTCTGGGCGCCGGAAATGGCTCGGTGTTCCAACTGGTTCCCCAACGCTTCGGTAACGAGATTGGTCTGATGACAGGTATTGTAGGTGCCGCAGGCGGATTGGGCGGATATGCACTGCCACTGATTCTCGGTCAACTGTATAGCAGCTATCAATCCTATACGCCAGGCTTTGTCATTCTTAGCCTGATTGCAGCAGCTTCCCTAATCCTCGTTCTCTTCATGCAATCCCGCTGGCGTGTAAGCTGGCTGAGCCGAGGCAACAAAGGCATGGCCGACTCGACATCCCTCTCTTCCTGAGGCGTACAACCACTCGGCCGTTAACCAATGGTGCGGTGGTTGTAGATGACCCTGGATTAACCCTAGAACAGCGCAGCCCTATGGGGCTACGCTGTTCTTTCTACTTAAGGCTGTTTTTTGGCTTAAGATGGGTATTTTTGAAGAACAATAACGGCATTATGTCCACCGAAGCCAAAGGAATTAGACATCCCAATCCGCAGCTCTGCTTCTCTTGCCTCGTTGGGTACGTAATCCAGATCACATTCGGGGTCCTTCTGCTCTTGATTAATAGTTGGAGGAATGATGCCATGCCGCAGACTTTGAATAAGTGAGATCGCCTCCGCACCACCTGCTGCACCAAGCATATGCCCCGTCATGGATTTATTCGCCGTAATCGGAATGTCATAGGCAGCTGTTCCGAAAAGTTGTTTAATGGCTCTCGTCTCAGACAGATCACCCGCCTCCGTACTGGTGGCATGAGCGTTAATCACATCAATGTCTTCAGGTCCAATCTGAGCCTCTTTCAGTGATGCTTTCATCGCCAGATATGCACCCCGCCCTTCCGGATGGGTAGCTACCATATGATACGCATCTGAACTGGCACCATATCCAATCACTTCGGCAAGAATATTCGCCCCTCTTGCCAGAGCATGAGACAGTGATTCCACGACCAGAATTCCGGCGCCCTCCGCCATGACAAAACCGTCTCTCCCTGCATCAAATGGACGGCTGGCTGCTTGGAACGCTTCATTTCGTGTAGACAACGCTGTCGCATTACCGAAGCTTGCCAGCGACACTTCGGTTACAGCTGCTTCTGTTCCTCCAGCAATAATGACATCGGCTCCACCATGTCGGATAAGCCGGAAAGCCTCTCCAATGGCTGTATTGCCAATGGAACAAGCCGTTACTGGCGATAATGTCGGCCCCCAGCAACCAAATCTCATACTGACCATAGCCGCAGCCATATTGGAGATCATCATCGGTACCAGTGTTGGGCTAACTCGCGCAGGTCCCCGATCGGACAGGACCTTGCCTTGTTCCATCAATGTCTGGATGCCGCCTATGCCTGAACCAATATATACACCTACGCGTTCGCGATCCAGTTCCTCCATCACGAGACCCGATTGCGATACAGCCTGATCCGCAGCAGCAACAGCAAATTGAACGAATCGGTCCATGCGCCTTGCTTCCTTGCGTCCAAAACGCTCTTCACCATCAAAGTCACGGACCACGCCAGCGATTCTGGTTTTGTACAAAGCTGTATCAAAATGCTCTATAGGCGATACCCCGGATCTACCCTCAATTAATCCATTCCAGAATGTATCTACATCATTTCCCAAAGGAGAGATGACTCCCATTCCTGTAATCACGACTCGTTCCATGTCCATCCTCCTTCAGCGCTGTTGTCTACCTTACTCTTACGCTCTGCCACTAATAGTGCACTTTCGAATATCCTATTACAAGTTGTCAATTATAATAGTATAATGACTACCATGATAACGAGGATCGAAGGTGATGGATTGAACTACGATGTCAGGCTACAAGCCCTGTCCACTTTTCTGAAAACACAGCGTTCCAAAATTTCACCCGAATCGGTCGGTTTACCCACCGGAAGTCGGCGCAGAACGCCTGGGCTGAGGAGAGAAGAAGTCTCCCAACTGGCAGGAGTAAGTACAACGTGGTATACCTGGCTTGAGCAAGGTCGGGATATTCAGGTATCTCATTCCGTATTGGACAACATTGCTTCAGCACTAAGGCTTACTGCGGATGAACGAAAATATCTGTTTTCGCTCGCTATGGAACATCACTCGGAGCTGCCCACGCTGGAAGAAGAACCTGTTCAACTTCACCCTTCCCTGCAGAAAATCTTGCAAGAGCTTCACCACTGTCCTACCGTGATCTCGGATCGGCGTTGTTACATTGTAGGCTGGAATGATGCAGCCCGTCATGTTTTTATGGATTTTGAACAGATTCCCCCCGAACAGCGGAATATGATCAGTCTGTTATTTGATCGAAAGGAATTTCGCAGGCTCGCGGTGAACTGGGAGGATTTTGTTAGCGGATTTCTGGCGATTTTTCGTGCTTATTATGGTCAGTATGTCGATGATGAATGGTATAATTTATTTCTGGATGACATGATGAACAGACATCCCGATTTTCATACCCTCTGGAAACAAAGCAGTGTCAGCAGTGCCCCGGATGTGTTAATCGAATTCAGACATTCCAAAGCAGGCAAAATGTTGTTTGATCTGACTTCGTTGCAGGTTCAAGGCAGCTCCGATCTGCGATGCAGTGTATACACGCCGGCACCAGACACCGCTACCGAGCGCAAACTCATGCGCCTGATCGAGCGTGAAGCTAACTGATATCTTGGCAATTAATGAATCGGAGCCTCCACCTTCTTGGCGAGTCATGTTGGAATCTTGACCTCCTCCTGTTGCATGTTCTAATTATCAGGGTATACATTATCAGGGATATTAAGCTAACCCATGGATCTTAGTTCTTCTACACGAAGTGGATTCAGAAAGGAATATCATGACCAAAGTGCTTATCATAGAGGACGACAACATGTTAGGTGATACATTATCCCTGTATTTACAAGGTGAAGGGTATGATGTTATCCGTGTCGATAACGCAAGAGATGGTCTTCTACAGCTTCAAGCGCGGCCTGATATCCTGCTTCTTGACTTGATGCTCCCTGATTCCGGAGATAAGAATCCTTGTTCTCTCATGCGCCAACATACGGCCATCCCCATCATCGTCATCTCTTCGTTAACCGAAGTGGCGGAGCGGATTCGATCGTTAACCGATGGGGCTGATGACTATGTATGCAAACCTTTCAGCATGCAGGAACTGAAGGCACGTATTGAGGCTGTATTACGTCGCTACTCCATATTGAACAACCCTATTGTTACTGAACAGGAAACCGGAATATCTCTGGACCTGGCCCGAAGGACCGTACTATTGGATAACCAGCGAGTCGAAATGACGTTTTCGGAATTTGAGATCATGAAGCTGTTTGTCCTCAATCCCGGCAAAGTCTACAGTCGTTATGCCCTAATTGAAGCCATTCGTGGTATTGATGCCTACATTAATGATCGCACCATAGATGTACACATTACCAAGCTTCGCAAAAAAATTGAGGACAACCCGAAAAACCCCCAATTTATTCAAACCATCTGGGGGGTCGGATATAAGTTCACACCTTAACACAACACAGCTTCATTCAGCTCGTTCACCATGGCAGAGACCCGGTAATAATATCAATCTCCTGTTGTACCTTCTCCAATACCAAATTCAATTCCTCTTCTTCGAATAACGGACGGGACAAGAGCGATTCCAGTTGAAGAACCGGACGTAACAGGTCCACTGCATGCAGATTGGCAGATACGCCACGGAGTGAATGAACGTTGCGGATCACAGCAGCAATCTGCTGCTGCTGAAGCTGAATCGTAAGTTTTTTCTGAAACGAGCCATATTCTATTCTGAATTTCGTGAGCGCATATTGCAGAATATGCGGCTTGCCGTCCATCTGCCTAATCGCCTTATCTGCATCAATTCCACTGATCTCTCGTATGCCTTTCACATCAATCCATGTTTCCAATGTATCTGTCATCTGTTGTTCATGAATCGGTTTCGTCAGGATGGCATTCATGCCAACCTCAAAGCAAGTCTCATGATCTATTTGCAGACTATTCGCTGTTAGCGCGATAATGGGCGTACGATCATATTGCCTCATCTTGCGAATGTGTCGCGTTGCATCCATTCCATTCATTTCGGGCATATACATATCCATCAGAATCAGTTCCCATGTTTGTTCGCCCAATTTCTTCAGAACCTCTGTGCCACTGTCTGCCAGCGTCACCTCGAATCCCATATGTTCCAGCATCGCTCGAATAACCAGTTGATTGATTTCTTGGTCCTCAGCGATCAGAATATGCCCTTTGGATTTGAGCAAATAGGGTTCTTCGCCTTCTACCCTCCGATGGTTCTCCAGTGGCCCTTCACCCTGAAGTGCAAGTAACACTTCGAACAACCCCAGACGTGTAATCGGTTTGATCATCATCATATCCGGGCGGAAGGACCTCTCCTCACTCCACAAGGCATTATCACTAAAGGCATGGGTATAACCCACCATTTGAAATTTGGTTCGATTCAATCGCTTCATGAATTTGTCCCATGACGACCCGTTGATGGTGTCCTCTGCATCCATATCCATCATCATTAACAGGGAACTTGCCCCATCTGCATGAGATACACACCAATCGCTCTCTATCATATGGCTCAAGGAAGGATACACTGTCGGCTTCATTCCGAATGAGTAGAGCATCTGCTTCAGACTTTCGCCCATCCGTTCATCCTCTTCAATGATAACCACATCATTCACACAATAGAGCAAAGGGAATGTTTGCAGAAAGGAACTCTCTTCTTCCGTATCTGCAAGTTCAAATATCAAGTCAAATGAAAACAGACTGTACTCTCCCAGCACACTATCCACACGCAAGTTTCCTCCCAAGGAGGTCACCAGAAGATAACAGATCACCAGCCCAAGTCCAGAACCACCATATGTTCGATACGTCGAAGGTTCCGCTTGAGTAAACGGGACAAAAAGCCGTTCCATTTGTTCAGGTGAGATGCCAATCCCCGTATCCTCTACCTCAAAACGGACCTGAACTTGCTCCGCTTCTAATGAAAGCACCTCTGCCCGCAATGTTACATATCCATACTCCGTAAATTTAATCGCATTACTCAGCAGATTCAATAACGCCTGTTCAAGTCGGAACGGATCACCAATCACCGTTAACGGCAGATCGGAATCGGTTGTAAAGATCACTTCGATGTCTTTGTGCCCGATAGCCACACCGATCTGATCAGCCATACGCTTGAATACATCCTCTGGTGAAAAAGAAACCTTCTCCAAAGTCAGCTTGCCTGCCTCAATTTTCGAAAAATCAAGAATATCATTCAAGAGGGTAAGCATGTTCTGGGAGGACGCGTTGATTTTACTTAAATAATCCAATTGCTGTGGGGATAGATCTGTCCGTTGAAGCAACAACGAAAAGCTGATAATGCCGCTCAGTGGGGTGCGAATCTCGTGACTCATGAAGGCAAGAAACTCACTTTTCGCCTGGCTGGCTTTGTCGGCCTTAACACGTTTATACTGATCCGAAATATCATGAATAACTGCCTTAATTTTCTCACTTGAGTTAAGCGCTTTATCCGGATATAGATGAACCCGAACATGCTGCTCATGACCTTCTCCAACAATAAAACTCAGTTCCGTCTCCTGGACTATATTGTGGTGTAAGGCTTTTTGGAAAATGAACAACCAGTTCTCCGACTGCTCAATGAACAACAATTCTTCAAGCTGATGTCCGATCACTTCATGCCTGTCGAGACCGAGAACATCCAGAAATTTCTGATTAACCGACACAATACACCTGTTGCTATCCAAACCGACAAACCAGTCTGCCGACACTCGCTCAAGTGTTCGATATCGCTCTTCACTCTCTTGAATTCTTCGTTTAACTGCTCTGTGCTCCGTAATATCAAGTCCATATCCCATGACATACTTCACCACACCATCTTCTCGCAAAGGCCGAACTTTCACCAGTGAATAATAACCTTCATGCTCAATCTCGTAAAAAAAAGATTCCCCTTCCCATGCCCGGTTAAACTGCTTTCGCAGAAACTCTACCTTCTCCTGAGGTAAAATGTTCAACGTGCCCAATGTGTAATCTTGCTTCAGACTACTCATATCCAAGCCCAGCTGGGAGAGCATCTCTCCTTCAAGTAAAAGATATTCGAATTTTCCGTTCTGTTTATGGATTTTAAACGTAAAGCCGGGCTGCATACGAAGCATCTCCAGCATTTCCCGATCCCTTTGAATGACCAATCGCCTGTATCGATGATTTTGGTTCAGATAGTACAGGCATAGTACAATCGCCAAAAAGCAAATACATTGAAAAAGCAGAATCATCCCCAAAATGGATAAAGAAGGCGAATATGTCTTTACCACAATTAACTCATACACAGTAATCAGCAGCAACGCTCCGGACAACCACTTCTGCATATATCCCCTGACATACTTGAAGATCAGACATATGGCTACAACAAATAACAACTCTGTCAACGCATACTGCCAGTTCTCCAACAAGGGATTACGCCCCATATTAATCCGAAAAATCCACATGAATACAAAAGTAACGATTGCGGAGCCACTTCCACCAAAATAAGCGGCGAGCAGATACACACTTGCCCGGAAATTCAACATGGTCCCATCACTTAGTACAATGGAGAAATAATATAACGCTGTACCCAACATGCTCAGTGCAATGCCAATAATAATCCGAGTCGTGATGGAAGATGTTCTCGTAGCATTTGTTTGGTTCAGATAATGATGAATCAGGAAAACAAAGATCAAAATCAGCGTAAAATTTAATACAAGATCGCGTAGCAAATGGTCACCGTCCACAATACGAATTCAGGAATTCATGCATTCAATGAATGTTGCCGGATTCACGATCGCAGTTCCCCAGTATACAAATCATAGTATGCCAGGCTCCCTTATTCAATCGACGATATGGACCATTTTTTTGAAAATAACATAACCTTTCAGCTAACATACACTTATCGCTAGATAACGTTTTTTTCTCATGAAAGTTCATCATTAAATATGCTGATATAAAAGAGAGAATCATCCAAATGTACCGATGTAATCGTGACTTGGGCATTCCACACTTCCTGATTAGCCTTCATCAGTTTGGCAACGCCAGACCAGGTCTGGTTGCCTCTCCAGTGGGTATCCATTAACAATCGGGCAGGCTGACCTACCGTGTGCTCCCGTGAGAATCCCGTTTTGGTAACATAAACGGAATTCACATCAAGAATCACACCATCCTCATCTGTAATCATAACCGCATCCATTAGCAGTAAGAAGGCTCTGAGTTCTAGTTGCATGGTTATCCACTCCCTCTGATGAAACATGATGTGATGCCGTCCCTGTGTGAGACTCTCTGCTACTGCTGCATACCCGTTTAATATTTAAACTGTCTAATGAGGCGTTGCAGCTCTTCAGCCATGGAAGAAAGGCCCCGAGCCGAGGCAGAAATCTGCTCCATTGCTGCCAACTGCTCCTCCGAAGAAGCGGCCACTTCTTCGGAGGCCGCTGCGTTACCTGAAGCAATGCCTGCCAGCTCATTGGACACAGCAGATACCTCCTGTACACCTGCTGTGATCTCTTGAGAAGTGGCTGCAATCTCTTCAATCTGAGGTGTCGTTTCCCGCATACTATCCAGAATACGTTCAAACTTCCGAATCGCCTCTGTGGAGATTTCCATGCCCTCTCCAACCTCTGTGGTCACTTTTTCCATCATGCGAACGGAAGCAGCCATGTCTTCCTGTACTGCCGTAGTCAGCACGGTAATTTCACTTACGGACTGCCCAGACTGCTCTGCCAGCTTCCGAACCTCTGCTGCTACAACGGCGAATCCATTCCCATGCGTACCTGCACGAGCAGCTTCAATGGATGCATTCAGCGCGAGCAGGTTTGTCTGCTTAGCTATACTTCCGATTAACTCCGTGATCGTTGAAATCTGGTGTGATCGTTCATATAACGCCTGAATTATCTGATTCGTCTGCGCTACCGTTTCTTGAATCGAGTGCATCTGACCCACCGTCTGCTTGACGGTGTTGCCGCCTTCTTCCGCTTGTACGGTTGTATGTTTCGCCAAATCAGCAACTTGTATGGAACGTTCGGCAATTCGTGTAATTCCGATCGTGATTTCATTCATGGCCTGATGGTTATGGTCAATACCTTGGGTCTGCTTCTCCGCACCACTCGCAATTTCCTGAATGGCTCGCGCTACCTGTTCACTGGCTGCACTGGTTGATTCCGCACTCTGAGTCATTTCATCCGATGAGATGACCACCTGACTGGCGCTGTTTTCCACATTCTGTATCAGTACACGCAGATTGTGCTGCATTTTGCCAAAAGCATCACTTAGTTCACCAATTTCATCATGGCTTGTGGAAGTAATCGTTTGGGTTAGATCCCCTTCGCTCACCTGAATCGCCTGGTCCTTTAACTGACGGATCGGTTTAATGATAGATCGCATGACCAGCCAGATAATCAAAATACCCACGGCGAGGCAGGACACAATGACGATGATCATTCGATTCAGGATAGGTGCAGCCGCATCCTCTACTTCAGAAGAAAACATGGTGCCAGCGACCTTCCATCCTGTGGATGCATTTGTAGCATAATACATGACTTTATCAGCCTGATCAAAGGTATAGTTGAAGTTGCCGGATTCATTCGTATACACTTGTGTCCAAAAATCTTCTGTTGCATCTGTACCGGGTTGTACCGTCGGATGATAGATATACTTTTCGCTAGCATCCAGCAGAATTAGATAACCCTGTTCTCCTACTTTAATGCCGCTCACCAAGGTACTGATATTTGACAGATCGAGATCCAGTTGGACCACACCTGATTGGTCATTCAGTGCCTTGGCAATCGTGATTGTGATCTCATTCGTCTCGGCAGAAATATAAGGATCTGTTACAATTACCTGTTCCGGATTTCCCATCGCTTCCGTATACCATGGTCTCGTTCGCGGATCGTAATCTTCAGGCATCTCCGCATCGGAGGACATCAGATACACACCCGCTTCTGTTCCCACACCTATGGTGATAATATCGGTGTTCTGCGCAGCATATCCCTTCAATTCATTCACGACCCGAACCTCGGCATCTTCTTGACGTAATTCCTCTGCGAGTGTACTCGCAGAGTATTCAATGTGATTGCGCTTGGCATTGATCGAAAGGTCAATGGTTGCACTGGCAAGGTTCACGTTTTCCATCGCACTATGTAAAATTTGTTTCTCCACTTCACCCTTCGCACTGCTATACGATAAAACGCCAATACTTAACGAAGGAATGGCCAAGAACGCAATAAAGGACACCACCAGCTTCGTTTTAAAGTTCTTATGCATCTTGTTGAACCAGGTCGATTTGCTATTTTTTCGGGACAAATTTCTCTACCTCTTCCAGATTAATTTATAGTTCTACTTGATCTAGCTCTCATAAAGTGCAGGTCAACTTTCCTCTTCCTCAAGATATTAAAAACTAGGTCTTACCTCTCGTAAAAGACATTTTTCGCACCAAATAAATTACTTGAATCTCTTAATTTATAATCCTAAAGAACTACTTTCAAACAAATTATACGAAAAAACTATTAAATAAAGTAAATCAGCGGTATGACCAAAGTGTTAAGTTTCTAAACACTTATTAATAGCCCCGCGGATTTCATAAAAAAAAGACCCAAGCGTTATCGCTCAGATCTCAAAGGGTGTTCACATTTGGACTACATATTCTCTATTCAAATGCCGGGATAGCAATATCTGCGTACTTCTCTTCGAAGAAGGCTTTGACCTCTGGACCCGCCATGCGCTTAGCCAACTTCTGAATGGCTTCGGAGTCCTTGTTATCCTCACGAGCAACCATAGTGATAGCAAAGTGGGAATCATCCTTCTCGGTTAACAATGCATCCTTTTTCGGTGTGAGACCGAGCGGGCTGGCATATGCCGGAGTCATGGCTACCAGATCAGCATCATCCATCATGCGAGCCAGCATCAACAAGTCCACTTCCTCGAACTTGAAGTTCTTCGTATTCTCGGTGATGTCTGCCTGTGTGGCGTTAAAACCTACGCCCTCTTTCAGCTTGATCAGTCCGTTCTGCTCCAGCATTACAAGAGAGCGACCAATGTTGGAAGGATCGTTCGCAATGGCGATCGTTGCACCTTCTGGCACTTCTTCAATGGATTTATACTTTTTGGAGTAACCTCCATAGATGGCATTATAGATAGGCTGTACAGCCACCAGATTGGCATTGTTCGCTTCATTATATTGGGTCATGTAAGGTACGTGCTGGAAGAAGTTTGCATCCACTTCCTTGTTCGCGAGTGCCGTATTCGGCTGAACATTATCGGACAGCACGACAACTTCCAAGTTGACGCCATCTTCCTTCAACAGCGGTTTAACAATATCCAGTACATCTGTCATCGGTGGAATCAACGTGGCTACTTTCAGCGTAACTTCTTGTGCAGCTTGTGTGTCTTCCTTTGTTCCTTCAGCCGCAGGTGTTTCTTCTTTTTGTCCACAAGCAGCTACAACCAGCATCACTGCGAGCAACATAAGCATCATTTTTGCTTTCATGTCCTGTCTACCCCTCATCGTATAATCTGTATTGGTTATTCGTGATAATGCACGGTCCAACCGTTCAGGATCTGCGATCCAGCCAGTGGGACAGTCTGCTACCTGTGAATTGGATCATCTGTACCAGGATAATCATAATGATGATCGTAAATACCATAATCTCCGTTTCGAAGCGCTGATAACCGTAGCGAATGGCGAAATCGCCAACCCCGCCGCCACCTACGATGCCCATCACCGTCGAGTAGGAGATGAAGCTAATCGTAGCTGTCGTGAGTCCCAGTACAAGGCCAGATCGTGCCTCCACGTACAAGAATTTCACCACAAGTTGCATCGTCGATGCTCCCATGGATGCGGCCGCTTCAACCACTCCTTTGGGTACATCCAGCAACGCTTGTTCCACCAGTCTGGCGTAGTAGGCAATCGCAATGATCGAGAGTGGCACGGTAGCCGCCAGTGTACCGATGGACGTTCCCACGACGATCCGTGTGAATGGAATCATGAATACAACCAGCAGTAAGAACGGAAACGAACGAACGATGTTGACGACACTACCGAGTACAAAGGACAACGTTTGATTCTGATACCGTTGTCCTCTCCGGAATAAGTACAGCAGTGTACCCAGAGGTAACCCAATCAGAACAGCTGCCGCAATGGAGATGCCCACCATGACAAAAGTCTCTCCGATCGCCTGCCATATCTCATGCTGATACTTTAGCACAGACTCAGGTATCTTCATGACTTGTCCTCCTGTTCTGCCTGACGTAACCAAGACGATCCTGTCATCCCGTATTCGTCACCCGCAAGCAAGGAGGTCAGCAGATCAGGCTGTGGAGCAGGGATACTGCTCACTTCAGCTTTAGACAACGTTCGAACGAGTCGCCCATCCTTCATCACCGATATTCTATGACATAGTCTACGAGCCACTTCCATCTCATGCGTCACTACAACAATGGTCACGCCCAGCGTTTCATTGATATGACGAAGCACATCCAAGATACCGTTTGTGGTCTGTGGATCAAGCGAAGAGGTCGGTTCATCACAGAGCAGCACATCCGGACGACTGGCAAGTGCTCGGGCAATCGCTACACGCTGCTTCTGTCCTCCGCTAAGTTGTGCTGGATATTGATCTGCCTTGTCTTCCAGTCCAACAAACCGCAGTACCTCAAGTCCACGCTCAACTCGCTGAGCACGGGATATACCTGCGAGTTCCAATGGCATGCAGACATTACCACTCACCGTTCGGTTACTGACAAGATTGAAATGTTGAAAGATCATGCCAATGGATCTACGTGCCTGGCGCAGACTCTGTTCATTCATCTGGGTCAGGTGCTGCCCATTCACAACAACCTCACCATCATCCGACTTTTCCAATCCGTTGAGCATCCGCAGAAGCGTGGATTTACCTGCTCCACTCGATCCGATGATGCCATGTATTTCTCCTTGTCCCACTTCGAGGGACACCGAGCTTAATGCTTCGAATCCCTGATCTGCACGGGAACCGCGCTCGTTATAACGTTTGCTTACACCATATAATGAGATCATGGAGAGTCCTCCCGTGAATGATCATGCATGGTTCTTCAAGAACACATGAAGAAAGCCCGCACAGCCGATAACCGGAGCGCGAGCAAGCCTGTTCATTTATAATAAATCAACATCCCTTGCGAGACAAGCTTTTAAGGTGAGATTGCCTCCTGAAGGCGGCTGGCTTCATATACACGAAAACGTCCGTTGGACGAACCCACATACACTTCATTTCCGATTCGGTTAATCATTCCATTCTTCGCATCCCGGTCCCGGTGCTCCGGGCTTCCCATCACAACGTCATGTACACGACCTAGCAATGCCCCATTCTTTTTATTCAATACGAGCAGATTCTCGTCCATGGGCAACAGCAACTGATCATCAATGATCAGGTAACTTCCCTGATTCGTCGGATACCTTAGCGTTGCAATCGTATCTTTGGCATTCCAACGCGTCTCCCCCGTTTTATAATCCAAAGCCGCTGGGTAACCGTTCTTAATTACATACAACTGATCCTCTTCCACCAGTCCTCGTTCAATCTTGCCCTTGAGCATCCAGCGTGTTTTGCCGGTCTTGGCATCGTACAGGGTGGTTGTAAAATCTTCATATTTTCCGTAATGATCGCCGTTTTTGTTCTCACGGATCAGCAGCATGCCATCGTTCAGCTCCTCAAATCTCTGTCCTACCCGAGCAGGAAATTGGGCAAGCTTTTTCCCCGTGTTCAGATCAAGCAGCAGCCACTGATTATCTAGCGATAACCATCTTTCAGCATTCGTGGTTGCAAAGGGATCCAGACGTTCGATTCCATCAAAATATGGATCATTCCCAAGTTGTTCTATGGTGGATCGTTTGGCCTTCAAGCTCCATACGGTTCGGCCTGATTGCGGATCGGCTGCAACCAGTTTATTCTTTTCCCAGTACAACACATAAGGGTCATCTGCACTCTTGTTCAATAATTCATAACCCGTAGCCAGTTTTCGCGTCCACAATGTTTTTCCATTCGCACTGTCCAGAACCATCAACCAGCTGTTGCTTGAGCTCTCAACAACAGGGCTGTCCACAACCACGACGTTCTTCGCAGCGGTAATGCCATTTAGTCTGAAATTTTGCTTAGGGGTGTACGTCCACGTGACCTTTCCGTTCTTCAAGTTCAGATGACGAATACGATCCACGTATTTTTTCTTATCAGGGTCATAATCGTTGTAGATTGTAACGTATTGGCGTGCTGTATCCACCTCTGCTTGCTGTCTTCCAAAGCCTCCATTAATTCCCCATAATTTCTGACCCGTATGTCGGTCAAGAGCATATATGGAACCTTCGTAGTAATCCCCGCTAAATCCACCGTCATCCCCTTTCATCAGAAGTACGTCATCCGTGGCTGCTTGTAAAAAAGTGTAATTAATATCACCACGGTTAGTCCATATCGGTTTCCAGGGGATTGTCAGCGGAAGCGTTGTGCCATAAATTTTTGTCGTGAATTCATATTCATCCGCCCGACTGATGTTCCAATCGGAAACCACAGCATTTCGTATATCCTGTGGTAGATTCCAGCGTGTCCTGACCACCTTGCCATTCTTGTTGAATGTGACCAGAAATTGTGCATCTTCCCGCTCATATCTCCAAGTCTGTCCAATACTCATTGGATAACCCGTATCATTCAAATTGCTTGAACTCTCTTTCCAATCCGGCTCGCCTAACCACCCAGCCATTTGTTTGGAGGTGGTTGCCTTGTTCAGCTTCATATCTGTCAGATGGCGTATAACCGAAGTCGGCAGCGATGTCTCCTGATTGAACCAGCCATCAGCCACATTCATTCGTTGTTTGATATCCTTTTCCTTGATCCAGAGCAGTACAGGGCGATAAGTGGACGATTCCTTATTCCAGATTCGTGGGGCAATGGAGATGCCATACCATCCATCCCACGCTGCAACAATAACAGCTTTATCTGTTAGCTTTTTCTCAAAAGACCAGGTTGTAGAACTACCCGGGGCCAGATACAGCTTACTGCCCGATTGAAGCGTGAAGCTTTGTGGAGCCGTTTTCGTCATGCTTCTGCTCCCCTTCAGCGCATACCAACTTGGCAGCCAAAAGTCTCCATGCTCGGATGATTTGAGCTGTATCCACTCACCACGAACCGATGCCAGGGTATACTTTTCGCTTTTCGTCGTATAGTATTCAATCCCCATCTGGTCAGCAGCCACACTGCCGTCCCTTCTGTTTTTGAACAAAGGGATGTCATTCATGAGCGTAACGGGTTCTCCTTGTTTGTAAGCCAACTTTGCAGTTAAGGCTTGGGAACTTGCCCCCAACGCTTGTGGCGTTGTAGCCGAAGCTTGTCCTCCAAGCACGACCATTTTGGAATCCAGCAGCATCCATCCCGTCAACAACACAGCAGATACTCCAGTCAAGGTAATCCATTTGTAGCCTATTCTCTGCCAGTCAGGATCCGTCTTCACTCTCGTTCATCCCCATCCATTAGAATTTATTTCCATATAGACGCTGTGATCAGGAAAAAGTTACCGTTTACCTCAATATATTTCTCTTCATCTTCCCGTATTACCTTACATCCAACATAGTAGCATGATAAGGAAAGATGACCCCAATGTAATAAGCAGCGGTTAAGGTCAGCATATAATAAAATACAAACCACAGATCAGCTCGGGAATAGCCAATCTGAATGTAATACGTTCGGCTCGCGCCATCCGTGAATCCCTTCGCTTCCATCGCTACCGCCATTCGCTGTGCACGGCGAATACTCTGTGCCAGCAGCGGAATAGCATAACGCTTGAGAGTACCATACACATTCCATCTAGAGCCGCGTTGCCTTGTTCCACGAATGCGAATCGCATAACGGAGCGTCTGGAATTCATCCAGCAAAATCGGGATCATGCGCATCGCGGCCAGAAAGCTATAAGCATATTTTGCGGGAAGCCTCCACTGCTGCATCAGAGAATAAAACAGTCTTACCGGCTTCGTTGTCAGTCCAAAAAGTAAGCCGGCCGCTGCCATGCTGAGCGAGCGAAATCCTAAGTGTAGTCCGCGATAGAAGCTCTCTTCTGTAATATGAATCAGTCCCCACTTATACCACGTGGTCTCTCCCTTACCAAACATCATCATGCCTGTAGATGTAGAGATAAATACCAGAATGAATGGTGATGCGTACAGTATCAATCTGTACCACGGGTGGCCTGTCCAGCACAGTAACAGCATCATAGCTACCGCGACGTTGGCCATTACATTCAGATTGTGAATAAGGATAACGAAGACAAACATCAATGTCAGAATAATCATCTTCAAGCCGGGATTGACGGCATAAAGCCAGGTTTCACGGTGAGGAAACGACAGTTGCATCAGATAACCTCCCGTCATCCACCGTCCAGATTCGGGTGCAATATCTTTTTACAATCTCACGGTCATGGGTAACCATAACGATGGCTGTTCCTTCACGCCGCAATTGCTCCAGTTGTGCCAGCATGGCGAACGTATTGCGGGCATCCTGTCCAAAAGTAGGTTCATCCAGCAGCAAAATCCGCTGCTCCCTCACCAGAGCGGAGGCAACACTCAAGCGTCGTTTCTGCCCCATCGATAATTGGTAAGGATGACGCTCGGACAGATCGATTAGCCCAAATTGCTTCAGCATATGCTCAGTCCTAGCATGTCTTTCTTCCGTAGTAAGCCTGCCCCCAAGCAAGGAAAATCCCACTTCTTCCGCAACAGTGTTGGTCACAAATTGAAATTCCGGATTCTGAAATACAAATGCAATTCGATCTGCGAGCTGCTCCGTTTTGCCAGAGTGCTGACCATCCACCTCATAGTGACCTGTCGTTTTCAGAATATTCATCAGGGATAATAACAACGAACTCTTGCCTGCACCATTGACTCCCACAACACCGATCCAGTCTCCATGCCATACCTTGGCCTGTTCCACCTGAATGGATGATGTTTTCCCACGCCATCCGGTAAACTGCTGCAAATCCAGTGCAGGCTGATAGGGAGGCGATACAGGCGGTAAGGATGATACGTGAGATACGGGGAATATCCCCATTGTTTCGGATAAACCAGACGCTTGCTGTGCTTCCAAGCTCGGAAAGCCCTGATCCTCACATGCCCAGTGCTCTCCAGAAATACTTCCTACTTCCTCCTTTGTTGCCTTCTCCTGCTCCCGCTCTTCCCACACACCCGGATACCAGATTCCATAAGCCTTCAGCTTGCCCCTTTCCTCCGTAAATACCTGCTGTGCTGGCCCATCCGCCACGATCTTTCCTTCAGGTGATAACACAATGATACGGTCGACCATATCCACAATCTCATTGATTTTGTGTTCAACGATAATTAACGTTTTGTCACTGGCGATCTGTTTGACGGTATCCCACACCTGGGAAGTCCCCTCATCATCCAGTAATGCCGTGGGCTCATCCAGAAACAGCACCTCCGGGTCCATGGCAAGCATCGAAGCAATCGCAAGACGCTGCTTCATCCCCTGAGACATCGATTGGATCAATGTCCGATTTTGTTCAAAGGATAACCCCACCTGTTCCAAATGATATTCAATCAGACCTGCCATCTCTTCACGCGGAATATTTCGATTTTCCAGCACAAATGCGATCTCTTCATCTGTATAGGACATGCAGAACTGAGTATCCGGGTCTTGAAAGACCACTCCTGCTTTGGCAGGGACCTGAATATCATCACATTTCATCGGGATCTCAACCGAACGTGGTATCAGACCGCTCAGAATTTGTAACAACGTCGATTTACCGGAGCCGCTCGGACCGAGCAGCAGAACTTTCTCCCCTTGACGCACAGAGAGAGACAAGCCTTGAAATACCAAGGCCTTCTCTCCCGGGAACTTGCATCTTAGATTCGTCACACTTACCGCTTGCGAATTCCCTTCCCCGTTCATCTAATCCAAAGCCTCATAATCTTGTTTGGATACCGGTCTGAGCGAACGCGTTACACCGGTCAGTTCCAATGCTTTGGCGAGATAATAAGCGAACACTCCAGCAATCAGAATACTTCCAATGAAGCGGAATCCGATAAACAACGTATAGTTCCACGCCGAGAGTGAATCAATATACCCGTACTGATAATCCAGCAAGAGTGAAGCCGAGGCGGCTCCTATGGCTGCAAGACACGTGACGAACAGATTGGTTTTACGATACAAAAATGCGGCAAAGAATATCTCGGCTCCCAATCCTTGCAACAGACCGTATACAAGTGTAGACATGCCCCATTCACTGCCCAGAAAAGCACTCACCGTTGAAGCTGCAACCTCAGCAAGAATCGCCACACCCGGTTTACGAATGATGACAAAAGCAAACGTGCCCGCCATAAACCACATGCCGTAGATCATCTGCTCCGCATGAACGCCGAATGGTTTCATCAGGTCATACGTAGGTCCCCATATCTTGTAAATCACGCCAAACACCACTGCGATCACGATGGTTACCAGAATATCCGTTAGTTTCAATCGTTTGTTGCCTGCTGTTACTGCCATGTTCTCTACTTCCTTCCTCTGCTCCCTGTGGGGGTTGTAAAAGTGTGTGTTCAAAAAGACTGGTTTTCAGTACCAAGAAGATGGGATGAAGCTAGAAATGGAGTAGCGGAGCGTAGGGAAAACTACGTGAGCAACCAAAATGTTTCCTTCGGAAACATACTTCGTAAGCCTCCCGCTTATTTCGGCTGAATTCCATATTCGATGCTAATGATGCCGTCAGGCATCCTTCGTAATCAAAAGCAGACTTTTTGAACAACCTCTAAACTAGAGTAAAAGGCTGGGCAAAACCCAGCCCCTCCTCATCAAACCGTACGTGAGGTTTTCCCTCATACGGCTTTCCGATGTTCATCTTTCATGGGCATGCAGCATATTTGCTTTGGCCTCATGACCTAGTTTCCCCTATAAGAGTTGTTGAGTGTTTTCTAGCGTGTCGTTAGCCATTTTGGCATTCACGAACTCGTACCTCTTGGTGAAACGTGAACAAAGTAGGGCTCCTTCCCTCCCGCAGGTTGTGTTGTCCTGCGTTCCCAGGTAGTATGAGCCCCTCGGACTCCCTTCCTGCTGTTCACTCACTTCACCTTCTGGCTTATAGAGTACCACTTTACGGATTCATAAAAAAAAAAAATCCGTGCAGGGGAGGGTCTCCCCAGTTCACTACATCCTCTTTCAGACCATGCCGCTCCCCTTACGCCGGAGGATTCTTCGCTGTCGCTCCAAGTTCAAAACAGCTTCCCTGGCCTTCGTCCATCTACACGAGACTCGGCTTCCTCTTTTCCCTCTTGCAAGGCCTTTTTGACGACGCGGCAGGATTCACTTGATGTTACGGCCTGGACTGTCGCTCGCCCTGTCTCTGACAGGTACTTTCGTCGATACGCTTTTACGCACAGATTTCTCCATACGCAAGTATCCTAGCTACACGGGGCTTGGCCTCTCCCGCGACCGGATTTTCATCGGCTAGAAGATGCGTGCTTAGCTGGGCACGCAATAAACAAAAAAAGCCTCCCCGGTTCCGGGCAGGCCTTACGCACAGTATACAATCCTCACAACGATGTATGGGATGGATGTCGAAAAGACGGAATATCAATCATTCCCTCTCCGTTGCAGCAGACCAACCACCGCAGCTAAAAGAAGTCATGTTGTTTTCCTCATTAATTTGCACATTTCACCCTTACACATTGTAAATCCATGTTCTCTACGCTGGCATTACCCAGATCAGATGTACGGTCAGCGGCACAAGGCCACTCTCTCAGCCCAACTTCATTGAGCTCCCGGTTCACTTATTTCATTGCTTCTAATGTACATCAGATGGGTAATTGTGGCAATGCTTTAATATTGCGTGTTTCCGGACTGGCTCGTTTTCCCTGAAGCGAAGCCCTTGAACAGCGTTGGCACTTTGGAATACCGTGTATTTGTGATTTTACCTACAGTAGAACTGCTATCTGTCCGCAGGATGGAATCCTTCACATTGGAAATGTCCGAGTTGGACACATTCATGGTGACTGCATAGGACGTTCCGCCATTTTGACGCACCAGCTTGCCGATATCATTTGCTTTGAAATTTTTAATATTGATCGTACCGGATGCATTCATCTGGAACACTTTGTCATAGGCCTTGTACGCCGCACCACCTGTGATGTTTACAGTCCCTGCAGATTTCAGCGTGAGCGCATCCTCACCGACATCCTTCCAGGTTACATTTTCAATATTGCAGTTGCCATAACAGTGCACCCCATCGGCTGCCGGTGCTTCAATCACAACATTTTTTAACGTAGCCCCTGCCTCCAGTCGGAAAATAGGTTTCTGGTTCTCGGCCTGACTGCCATCTCCTAATGTTTTGGGATCTGCGGCAACACTTTTGCCTTTCCCATCATACGTCGTTCCTTTAGGAACAATAATCGTTGTCTTCACGATCTCGGGAGCTGCAGACACCGGAATTGCACCAAATGTAGAAGCAAGCAGACCAACTGACAACAATACCGTCAACATCTTTTTCATTAATAAACATCCTCCCTTATTTGGATTGAATGGGTTCAAGCAGAGACTTGTCTTCCTATAAACTAAGAGAAAAATCTCTGTCCTCGGAACCTACCCTGATCCTACCAAATAAAGGAATATTACGAGAATAATCATTAGGTCACGTAATCATTTTCCAGCATAGAACCTGATGTTTCAGTATGCTTTGCGGTATAATGTCTACTTGTTATGTACCAATATCAACTTCGGATATGCTCTATTTACAGCCTCAGTAACACAACAAAGACCACATCATCTGTTACAGACAACGTGATCTTATAGGAAAATAATTTAATTTACTATATATTCTAGGCTCCAAAACGCTGACGATACCCGCACTTCCTGCACAACTCTTCCACAGCTTCCCGCTTGGAGAAACCATACACCAGATTGTTCGCTCGCTCACCCTCAATAATCTCCGAGAATGATTTCTCGTGCACGTTACCGAGATTAATGACACCCTCGCCATCAAGACAGCATGGAACCACCGTTCCATCGACAAGTACAGCTGCCTGACCGCGAAGTGCATGGCAAAAGCCTTTGCCGTCATCTTCGGGTGCATCCAGACTTGGCCACTGGAACTCATGATCCTGATTCAGGTATACATTCGGGGCAATTTTGACCCCGCTGCCTGGAACTACTTTTTCCTCAATGCGGAAGTCCAGATTGAATTCACGTTCCAGTACTTCAAGGGTCTCCCGATTTCGATTCATCTGAGCATTCGTGAAGTTATCCTGTGTCAGATTCCACAACCGGAATGAGATGATGACATTGTGCTTAACGGCCTCGTGTACAAAAGACAGAATATTGCTCAGGTACCCGTCACGGTCGGTTGAACCTTCATGCCCATCGAAGCTGTGCAAGGAGAAGTTCATCTGCCGCAGCGCCGGTTTGCCGAGCAATTTATGCTGAGTCTTGGGCAACAGTGTACCATTCGTTGTAATGATCACCTTGAGTCCCTTCTCATGTGCGGAATCGAGCAGCAAATCTATTTTGGGATGCAACAAGGGTTCACCTTTGACATGTAAATAAATATGGTTGGTATGTGGTTTAACTTGATCCAGTATATTGTTGAAGACTTCAGGGTCAATGAATCCTTTGGCACGCTGTGTCTGCGGACAGAAGCTGCACGCCAGATTGCAGATACTCGTGATCTCAATATATACTTTTTTGAACGTTTTCAACTCGGGTCCCCATTCTGCTTCGGAGGGAGAACAATCCCGCCTGCATTTGTGATCCGGCCAATATGCGCCATCCCTATTATATCGGGTTCGTGAGCCGAGGTAAATTGTTGAACTGTTTACGGGTTTAAAGATTTATGCCATTATCCTTTGACCCCGCCAACCGTAAGTCCTGAGATAAAAAAGCGTTGGAAGAACAGGAATAGAATCAGAATCGGTACAATGGCAAGCACGGCTCCAGCGATTAGTTCTTCGTAATGATTGCCGAGTGGTGATACGAAAGAAGCGAGTCCGATCGGCAAGGTGAATTGTTCTGTGGTACGAAGCACCACGAGTGGCCAGAGAAAGTTATTCCAGCTGTTCATCGCTTGCAAGATAGCTATCGCCCCAAATGCAGGAGCCATCAACGGCACCATAATGCGGAAGAAGATCCCGAACTCCGTACAACCATCAATCCGCCCTGCATCCATAAAATCCTTCGGCAAACCTTGGGCAAACTGCCTGAAGAAGAAGATGGGCAAGGGTGCCACGATAAAAGGCAGAATAACGCCCCACACCGTATTGATCAGCTTCAATTTAATCGTCAGTTCATATAAGGGAAGCAGGATAATCTCCATCGGGATCATCATAACAACCAGCACCAGGGTAAAGATCAGATTCTGGCCCCTGAACCGATAGACCCCCAGCCCATATCCGACCATCGAGGAGAACAGCAGACTTAATACCGTGAATAATGCTGTGATGACAAGACTGTTTTTGTACCATATAAAATAGTTCCCTGCTGCTCCCGTTCCGGTGAAGATCGATTTGTAATTCTCGAAGCTCATTAATGCCCAATCCCATCGGACATTGAGTCCATATCGAAACAGTTCCGTAGCCGGTTTCAGCGAAGCGAGGATCAGTGCATATAGCGGAAACAGCATCAAGATACCCAAGATCACGAACAACATCAGTAAGAGCAGTGAAGCCACATTCAGTTTGATTCCCCATCTACGCATCAAGGCCTTAATCCTCCTTCCTGAACATGCCGAGCACCGTCAACTGAAGCATACTGATCACGAGTGTAATCACCAACAGCGTAATGCCAATTGCTGCACCGAATCCCAGATTGAAATACTGGAAACCTTGTTGGTAGATATACCCCACCATCGTTAACCCGATATTTTGCGGAGACGGTTTGCCTGCCCAGAGCATGTAACTCTCCGTGAACATGGCATATCCGCCATACAAAGTAATCGTCACCACATAGATCGTGATCGGTTTGAGCATCGGTACGGTAATCTTGGTGAATTTGTTCAGCACACCCGCTCCATCGATATCTGCCGCTTCATACAGATCCTTAGGGATGCTCTGCAATGCCGATAGAAAGTACAGCATATTAATACCGATCCAGCGCCAACCTGCCAGTACAACCAGTGCGACCATCGCAAGGGACGAACTGTACAACCATTGCTGGCTCGGAATACCCAGCAGGTTCAGGATGGAATTCATCAGCGCACCATCCAGCTCGCCGAAGATAAGCCGGAACACAACCCCCGCTACAACAACGGAGGTCAGTGCCGGAATAAACAGAGCAGAGCGGAACACATTACGAGCCATCATGCGACTTGAATTGAGCAATACAGCAAGCACGAGTGGGATGGGAACCAGCAAGAGCAGCGTCCAGAACGTGTAACGCGTGCTATTCCACAGTGCTGCCCGGAAATCGGCATTCCATAGCTTACTGTAATGCTCAAGCCCCACAAACTGTACGTCTCCGGGGAGCACCTGCTGGAAACTCATTACCCCGGCTCGAAATAACGGGTAGGCAAAGAAGATGAGAAAAGACAAAATGAACGGTAACACAAACAGATAAGGTGCCCATGTTCTGGCATTCATCCGTACTCTCCGCTGCCTGATGGCGCGTACAGAAACCGTTGTTTCCTTTTGCAGCTGCACTGTAGACCAACCTCCAACCTGGAATGAACCGTATACTCTGTATGAAAGAAATGTAATTGACGTTTAAGCCTTTCCTACCTCAACGAGTTAATTCAGCCTGCAAATCATTCAATACCTGTTCAGGATCTTTCAGATTAATGAAGATATCTGGCATGGCTTTGTTACGTACGGCATCGAACACTTCAGGTGACTTCTCCCGAATGTTGACCGGAGCAATCTCATCTTTCACACTCAGCAGTGTATCGAAGATATCGTCCCCGAAATAATCCGTGTATTTGTTCGATTCCTTCATCGCTGAATCGGTCCATACGTCGGTACGAATCGGGTCAAAACCAAGCTGTTTCCAGATCTGAAGATTACCTTCCTTGGATAATTTCGCATAAGCGAGGAACTGCTCCGCAAGCTCCACAGCGCCAGACTGATTCGTAATGGATGTTGCCGTTCCACCCATACCCGCTGAACGATTGCCGCCCTCTTCCCATGCTGGCATCGGACGAATGATCATTTTCCCTTTCAGATCCGGAATATGGTCCGTGAACCGATTCATGAACCAGAATGGCATAAATACCGCCGCCGAACTGCCTTGATCCATATAACCGAAGTATTCTTCCGTATCATGACCCGCCCCAGGAGCGACAGCTGCTACCCCTTCCTTGACCATCTGCTGGAAGAATTTCATCGTCTGCACATTCACAGGCGCATTCACCGTAACATTTCCATCTGCATCCACCTGATCTGATTTCTGTTGACTGATGGCCGGCCACCAAGACCAGTTACCGTTACCCTCAAATGTAATCATCGGTTTGCCTGTCTTCGCGAGCACCTGTTTCCCTGCCTGTTCAAAATCACTCCAGGTCTTGATATCATCTGCATTCACACCCGCCTGATCCAAAATCTCTTGGTTGTAATACATGACGGTTGCACCGACATGATAATCGATACCGTAATATTTGCCTTCCTTGCTGTAGATCTCAACACGGGATTGTACGATGTTATTCAGTTCTGGCTTGATCATGTCTGTCAGATCCACCAGTTGCGGAACACCTTTCATGAAATTGGGGAATTTGCTCTGCTCAATATCTACCAGATCCGGTGCACCTACACCCGACTGTAATGCAAGCAGCAACTTCGTATGCATATCGTCGTATGGAATCGTAGTCGCTTCCAATTCAATCTGTTGATCCGGATGTTCCTGATTCCACTGCTCTGCCATACTTTCATAAAACTTCTGATGCGCATCTACAAACGTCCAGAAAATGAGTTTGGTCGCTCCCCCTTGTGCGTTTCCTCCGTTTCCCCCAGATGACCCATTGGACGCTTCCTTTGCCGTACTGCATCCACTCAAGACCGTCATCACCGCAAGAATACATACCCCTAACCAAACCAACATTTTCTTCATGTAAAATCCCCTTCCCAAGGTTGTGATATGAATCAGATGAAGGATAAAGCTAATTTCGTAAGCGCTTTATTTTCTATGTTACTTGCTGTATCATAAAAAATAAATGCTCGATGCCAACATGAATTTTAAATATTCCAACCTGTTCGGAGGTGCCGGATTGGACTCACCCATACTTCACTTCATCACCCCGCCCATTCCCTATTTTATCGATTGTGGACGTGCATATTACGAAGCTGGTGAATATCATATCAGCCGCAGTGACATTGGTGTATTTGATCTCATTGTCGTTACCCGTGGTTCTCTCGCCGTCAACGAGAATGGAACGGAATGGCGACTTCAGGAAGGAGACGCCTTGATTCTGATGCCTGATGGCCACCATTATGGCAGTGCTGCATGTGAAACGGAGACTGAACTGCTCTGGATTCATTTTCAAACCTATGGCAGTTGGAAAGAATCCACCGATATGGATGAGTGTCTGGCGAATCAGGCTCAGCTCATTGATACACACAAGAAAAGTGCATATCTGAATCACTGCGATGTATGTTCCATCTTCATTCCGAAACATATGCGAATTTCACCCAAGGAAATGGAGATGCTGGAACACTTTTCACAGCTTGATCAGGAGCCACAATCCATGCGAAACTGGAAACGACAGGCGAGCTTTCAGCATTTCATGCAGCATCTGGATCGTGGACTATCCTCCCTGTCCGATGTAACGGCCATTCGCATCGCCGAGAAGATTGAATTATATATCCGCCATAACTACTCACTTCCGATCTCCAATCCATTGTTGCAAAAGGAACTGAACTATCACCCGAACTATCTGGCCCGAAGTATGTTGAAGGTCTACGGCATGACACCGATGGAATATCTGCTACACTACAGACTTGAACAGGCCAAAAAGCTGCTGCTGCAAACTGCCTGGTCCGTTGCTCGCATTGCCGAGGAGATCGGCTTCAACCATGTATCCTACTTTTCTTCCTGCTTCTCCAAAAAAGAAGGCATCTCACCCTCCAACTTCCGTAACAAATTTACCGGTACCGAATATAGACCCAAGTCGCTATAAGTCTGTCCAAATTGATATAACAAAAAAGCGCCCGGTAGGTCGAGATCACGTTGCTCTGCAACGCATATCTTCGGACAAACCGGGCGCTTCTTCATGTGTAATCCGTAATAATGCACCGTATTATCGGTTGTCAGATACGGGATGCTACCTAGTACCTGTTATGTTACGTACGGTTAACGGCTACATCCATTCAACTTTCACCTGCCACTGGCTCTTCTCCCGTTGCAGCAATGATCGTCACGTTCGCTTGCGCCTTCAGTTCCGTACCCTCCACGGTTCCTTCAACCATGAACGTGCTCACCGTTGCTAATTGCTCAGCCGTTATCTCATTCCAGACCACCGCAACGTCCTTTGTTGTACCATCACTGTACGTCACAGTAACAACGGTAGGTAAAGCAGGTATTTCACCCACCACAGCCGTCACATCCACACTTCCCACCTCGCTAACGTCCAGCTGAGGTGTGTTCTCTTCACTCAGATCCGGCAGTATAACAGCTTCATCCTCCCCATTCAAGGCCAGCGAAGTGCTAGATGCAAGGGTTGCCACTTCGGCTGCGCTCAATGCACGGCTATAGATGCGGAAATCATCAATGAGCCCGTTAAAATACGGATCAGGGTATTGCGATTTGCCAATATAGTTATTCTTGGTCTGACCGAGACTGGACGGTTTCAACGTCATATTGTTATTCCGCCCGACTTCCACACCATCCACGTAGATGATTCCCGTGTTGCCTGTCAGCGTAACGGTCACATGTTTCCATACGCCTACCGGGAGACCCGGTACATTAATCGTCTGTTCCTGGCCTGCGGCATTACCTCCGGTGGTGATCGCAAATCTCATATTACTCCCCACCTTCGGTGTCAGGAACATATAGGTTCCCGTCCCCGTACCAAAATCGAAAATGCGGGTAAAATCACTGAGTGAGTTCGCCTTCACCCAGGTTGCAATCGTGATAGAATCCGCCATGTTGACAATACCTTCAGGTAATTGCACATAACCGTCCGTACCGGACAGACTAATGGCACGATTCTTTTTACCTGTTACCCAGGATGTTGTACCTTTGGCAGTCGCATGGTTGCCACTACCAGAAGAATCCGCGGCAGCCGTGCCTGTGTTCTCATCAAAATTGTACTGTGCCATCTTCTCCGGAAGTGGCGGTGCGGCATTCACCGTCACTTGCACCGTGTCATTTGCCGATAATATCGAATCATTAGCCGTTAAACGGAATGTATACACGCCCGCAATAGAAACGGTTGCCTGCGTATACGCTGAATTTGGCGATGCAAAAGAGACCTGTGCTCCTGCTGGTCCATTTACCAAACTCCATCCCAATGTTAACTGACCACTCGGCAGTCCATCATCGATAACCGTTCCCTGAAGACGGATCTTGTCAGGCAACGTGATGGAAGAATCCGTTCCTGCATCAACCGTTGGAGCCGCGTTGGCATCCGGCGTCGTAGGCGTAAGCTCCACGGTGTAAGACGCTGCTGTACCTGCATCTACCTTCAAGGTGTTCACCGGTTGATAGGCATTGAATTTGCCTTTCACCTGACCGTCCACCTTGATCAGATATGTGCCGGTTTTCAGACCTTGGAACGTAATGGACGTCTGGTGTGGCTGGCCTGGTGTCAGATTCTTCATATCCAGCCAGACATAATCCTTCGCTACAGCCAGTTTGGCCCCTGTGTACTGGTCTTTGTTCAGTTCAATGTACATCTTTTCAGTAATCAGATTAAGCCGCTTGAACAATCCATCCAGTGGCGTGATGTTATATTGTCCATTCGTAAGCGTGACATCTGCACCGTACCCTGTTAGTCCGAAGATCGGGTCCACCGCAATATCTGCACTCAATGTCTGCAATGCACCGAACAGGCCCAGGTCTGCTTCACCTGTCATCCCGCGCCAGCCATTCAATAACGGTACATTGGCTCCACCGCCAGTTCCATTCGTACCATAGTTGCCTTTCTCGGCCTGATACGTCCAGGAAGCTGCACCAAAATTGTCCGGGTCAGCACTAATCTGTCCCGAGTTAATGGCCCCTACGTTAGCGATCTTAGCGGCGTAGGACAAGCGTTGTTGTTCTTCCCGCTTGGTGCCCTCATGGAACCGAATCCAGTCATCCATGGCGTATCCGGCCAGAGAGGTTGTGTACTGGAAGTTAAACCAATTCTCCCCGGTAATCGTTACCGGGTCCGTGTAGTAATACCACACCGGCATGTGTCCACGGGAAGCACGGGTTTTGAGATTGATTTTGCCCATAATCTCCAATGCTCTACTCTGCTCTGTTACTTGATCCGAATGCAGCTTCGCTAGCGTGTATACAGCTTCTTCGCCTGTATTGTCATAGCTATACTCCGAACCGTAAGGATAAGTTGTATTCTTGAAATTTCCGTATTTCGTTCTCATTTTCGTGATAATATCGTTCGCCTCAGTGTCATATCCTTCTTTTTTCAAAGCCTGAATGATATCCGGAGTCGTCAATTCTCCCATCAGCCCGGTGTTCCAGTTGTAGGCGACAGGCCCTTCGTAGAGAGCTTTGAAAATGTTATAAGCGCGCAGCAGATAGGTTTCTTTGTCATGCTTGTAAGTAACAAGATCAGGGTATAAATCCGCAATTTTATACATGCTGAAGTAGGTGTTATACACATGTGGATAAGCATATCCACGGTAGGTTGGTGTTGTATTCGGCTCTGGCATCAGAAAGTCGTGAATCAGATAATCTTCATGATGTCCATTCATCAGATTGGTCCAGATCGCTGTTTCCAGATAATCGTCCACGGCTCGAATTTCCCGGGCAACGGGTGTTAGCGTGTTCTTTTCAGCCAAAAACTGTCCATGCGTCAGTCCCCAGTCATCTCCCCAACCCCAGTAGCCGTTGAATACATTGCGCTTGGACTTGGTATTCATCATCCAGTCATCAAACACTTTGTCCCGGATATCTCCCGGCAGGTTCCACTGGGTTTTATCCACCATAAAGGTCGAATGATCCTGCAACGCTTTGTCGACGGGATCAATGGCGTAGAATTGCAGCACCGTTTTTTTGCCACCATCATACTCCACAGTCACGTTATTGGGTCCTAGCTGGCTGAACTGTAATTCATAGATTTTATGATCGCCAGGCTTGCTTTCCTTTAACGGTACAACCGTTCCATTCGCATATTGCACTTTGGTGATGGTCTTGGACGTACGCAGATCCACCTTCGCTTTCTGATTGGTCGGCACGATCATGCCTGGAACTACGGTTACATCAATAAGTCCCGCGTTATACAGTGCATTCTTCGCTGCATGTTCGTCCGCAACAGCCAGGAACTTGAATCCGTACGTCTTCGACTGGCCTGCTTCCAGAACCAGGCTCGTATTTGGCAGATATCCCCGGTTGGTGGATTTGATCACGTTGGAATGGATATAGAAGACGTTGAGTCCTTCAATCCATTTGCCTTCATTTGCCGGATTCCAGGCCCACTTACTACCCGGATGTTCCTCATTACGCCAACGATCCTGGTACTCGAATCCTGCTCCGGTCGTTGCATCCGGAATCAGCATCAGATAAGAACCAATGCCGCTTGGACGGCTGGCCGTAATATAGGAGCTGTTATTACCAACAAACGAGTGTGTAACAACCCTTGTCTCATAGATTGCATCACCGTAGGTCCACTGTTCATTGAATGGCAAGGGCAGACCCAAATCGCCAATCTCCAGCTTCTGGCCGCTCGTATTCTGCACTTCAATCTTCCACAGAATGGAGCCATCCGTCTGGGTGGTATAGGTCTCGATCACTTTGAAATTGCGAATCCCCTGGGCATTCGATGCATTGGCATACGTCACCGTCACCTGATTACCGGAATTCGTGATAGTCCGACCATCTGCCGACAGATTGGTCCAGGCTTTGGTCCACGCCCCACCATTCAGTCGGTACGTGAACATCAGTTCACCAAGCCACTGGTGGTCTGCTGTATTTTGTTCTGGCGCAACGGTTGCATTCATAACGTATTCCGTCGGAAAAGCATCGCCCTTGATCTTAATGGAAGAGATTTCGCCATGATTTCCCGTCTGAAGAATGAGCTTGTCGGTGGACAACTCGTGGGCATACGTTTGATCCGTAGCAAATACAAGCGCAGCCGCCAGGGATAACACTGCGGTCAACATCATTTTAAACCTCATGAACTTGGCCTCCTCTTATGGATTCATCGTTAACGTTCACAGGCAGGTACACGACTTATAACCGTTCTTCATTTTGCCGTCTTAACTTCAGCCCCTCTGAATCACCTCCTCTCCGTCTTGTTGTTGTCCCTCCCCGTCCCACTCTCGAACCCAGACACTCATTTCGCCCTCTTCCCGATTGGCCCAGGTAAAATAGGGAACGAATCGCAGCGTCACGGCCTGAGATTCCCGTTTCACATCACTGCGGTATAATTGCATCGCACCATTCTCATGCGAGACGATTCTCCTTGCCTCCACGGTAAGATCAGGAACACCCAGCACATTCACTCCCCCACTATTCACCTCAAAATCCGCTGATGCTGGTAATTGAATACGATATAATCCTGCACCGTTATCCATTTCTTCAAGGCAGTACATGAAGGGTCCTCGCTGAATGGCAACTTTACCAAACGTATCTCGGATGTGATCATGTCCTCTCATGCGTAATACCTCCATGGGAAACCGTAACCTGATCTCATCTCCGGCTTGCCAGCATCGTTGTACTTTCATGTAACCGCATTCAATTATGGTGTTGTCTACATCTGCCTTTTCTCCGTTAATCCACAACTCCGGAGATACACACCAATCCGGTTTTCGTAATGCCATTGTGAATCCTGCTTCCTCCCCGGAAACAGACTCGATCCGAATCACCGCTTCTCCGTTGGAGGTATAGGTCGAGTTCATATTCACGGAAATGTCCGTACAATTCAGCGCAAACCCGGCTTCGCCGCCGATATACAATTGCACATACAGTGTCGATGCAGCCTCATCTGCTGTATACACATATTGATCCAGTGAAGCTAGCAACCTTGCAATATTAGGTGGACAGCAGGCACAACCGAACCATCCCTGCCGACGTGTCCGCACATGTGCATAATTGGGATTGACCTTGTGCAGCTCCGGATCGGCTTCGAGCGGATTCACATAGAAGAAACGTTGTCCATCCAATGACATACCACTGATCACGGTATTGTACAGTGCTCGCTCTAACACATCCGCATACTTGCTATCCGGCTTGATCTGAAACATGCGTTTTGCCCAAAAAATCAATCCAATCGACGCACAAGTCTCCGCATATGCGGTATCTCCCGGCAGGTCGTAATCCCCTGTGAATGCCTCTTCTTTTGCGGATGAACCGATGCTGCCGGTAATGTACATTCTCTTGTTGGCCGTATTGTTCCATAATCGCTCACATGCTTCTTTCAACGACTCATCGCCCGACTCTGCCGCTACGTCTGCCACTGCAGCACACATATACACCAAGCGAACCGCATGACCTTCGGCTGTATTCTGCGCTCGAATCGGAAGGTGAGACTGAGAGTAGGCATGACGGTGAACCATATCCAGCTCTCCAAAATGCACCGTACGCTCCCGCTTCTCCCACTCCTCCACAAAATAGTGTGGACTGCTCCCCCGCTGCTCCAGAAAATAACGGCTCAGATTAAGATAGCTCTCTTCCCCTGTGATCTGATACAGCTTGAACAGGGCCAGCTCAACCTCCTGATGCCCATCATAGCCGGGCAGTTGTCCCGGTTCTGTACCGAATACCGTTCCAATGTGATCGGCCAGACGAGTGACCACGTCCAGCAGATTACGCTTACCCGTTGCCTCATAATAAGCAACACCCGCTTCGATCATATGACCTGCACAGTACAGCTCGTGGCATTCCGCGAGATTCGTCCAGCGTGCTCCCGGTTCCTTTAGTGTGAAGTAGGTATTCAAGTAACCGTCAGCTTGTTGAGCCTTAGCAATGGTCTCGATGACCCTATCCACAATGCGTTCCAGTTCCAGATCTGGTTGGGCTGCAAGCAGGTATGACGCAGCTTCGATCCACTTGGCTACATCACTGTCCTGAAATACCATGCCATAGTGCTCTCCCTCTTCTTCACCCGCAGCAATGCGAAAATTACGGATGGCCCGGCTGGGTTCAGCCCCCTCGATGCGATCATTTAGCGCCTCCCATTGATAGGGGACAACCACGGTCCGCACCAGATCAACATAATGGGACCAGAATGGATCTTTTATTTTATTTCTCATTGGAACCTCTCCTTGTTCTATTCAATATCCTCATTTTACAAATCATTACAGGTCGATGAAATCATCATTTCCAACTGGAATTTGTATGATTACAACCTCACTCTCAGGATCTGACTCCACGCTCATCTCAAGAAATCCATCATGCTGCCTCTTTACAGTTCATGTTCAAGTGATATATGCTGAACACACAACTGCATATCTTGAACTTTTGCACTAGGGGAGCCCTGCGGCTGAGACGAATATGACTATTCGGACCCTTTGAACCTGATCTGGATCATACCAGCGGAGGGAAGTGGAGCGGCCTTTTAGTAAGCGGAATTTTTTCATGTATGTGAAGATAAATTGCGGATTTAACTTACAGACCCACTCATTTCTCCGGAAATGGGTGGGTCTTTTTTGTTTCTTTTGCAGAGTACAGGATGCCGTTGTTATTCCTGCAGTCTGGCATTAAGGGGGTGAGGATCAGATGACCAACCATGTAACCATTGAGAACGTTAGCTTCGCTTTTCCAGGAAAAAAGGATTCACCCTTACTCGCCAATGTGTCGCTTCAGGTTCAACAAGGCGAATTCGTCTCGCTCATCGGCTCTAGCGGATCAGGTAAAAGCACGCTATTCAAGCTGCTTGCAGGCTTGCATGAGCCCACCATCGGTACCATAGATATTGCTGATGTACCGCAAGGACAACGGCTCGGACGAGTCGCCTATATGCCGCAGAAAGATCTGCTGTTATCCTGGCGTACCGTCATGGAGAACTGCATGCTGCCTGCCGAGCTTGCACGAGGCCGACAGGACAATGACAAACTACGAGCCGATATCATCGCAGGATTGGCAAGGTTCGGCCTGTCGGGTTATGAACAGGCCTATCCGGATGAGTTATCCGGCGGCATGCGGCAGCGGGTGGCACTGCTGCGTACCTTGCTTACAGGCGGGCAGCTCATGTTGCTGGATGAACCCTTCGGTGCACTCGACGCTTTAACCAAACGAGAAATGCATCGCTGGTTGTTGGAGCTGTGGGAGGACTTTGGACAAACCGTGCTGTTCATTACACATGACATCGAAGAAGCCCTGCTGTTAAGTGACCGTATCATTCTGTTAACTCCAGGGGGGCAAGGTCAGCAGTTGCGGGAGATGACGGTTCCTTTACCACGCCCAAGGCATTCGGACATGATCTACGAACCGGCTCTCGTGCAGATGAGACGACAACTGGAGGAACAATTGCATGCAAAGCGATAGAGGCGAGGTTAGCGTCTGGACGTGGTGTTCGAAGTGGATGTCGAAGTCCTTTTCCCAATATGGTTTGTTTATTCTGCTCATGCTCTCTTTACTGGCGATCTGGGAAACGATTGTGCGTATGGGATGGGTGCCCTCCTTCATCATTCCTGCACCCACGGCCATTGCAAGCTCACTAATTGAGCATCGCCGTCTGCTGCTGACCATACATCTGCCTGCTACCTTTATGGAGGTTCTTGTTGGTTTTGGCTTGTCCATAGTGACCGGAATTATGCTGGCGACAGGCATGCATATGAACCGATCGATTGAAAAGGCCTTGTATCCCTTCATCGTGATCAGTCAGACCATCCCGCTGATTGCCTTGTCACCCGTTTTCATCCTGTGGTTTGGTTACACGCTGTGGAGCAAAGTCGCGGTGGTGTTCCTGATCGCGTTCTTCCCCATTGTGGTCAGTACCTATGATGGACTCCGCCAAGGCGATCCGGAGCAGCGTGAACTGCTGCTCACCATGGGCGCCAGCAAGTGGGATATTTTTCGCAAACTCCAGGTTCCACTGGCACTTCCCTCTTTTTTCTCGGGGCTAAAGATGTCTGTGGTGTACTGCGTGGTTGGTGCAACGATTGGCGAATGGCTTGGTGGCAGCAAAGGTCTCGGATACTTCAGCCGCCGCATGTCCAGCAACATGAACACGGATGCGATGTTTGCCGCTATTGTACTGTTATCCCTGCTGGGTATCGTTTTGTTTGTACTGATTGCCTGGCTAGAGAAACGGTTTAGCATCCAGCGTCATCGTCATGAAGGCAAAAGAAAAGTTGAATAATCTTCGAGAGAAACTTGATTTAAGTATAGGAATTACGGTTTCCAAAACATACTTACGTACAATTTCAGCAGCAAACTTTAATCAGTACATTGTTACATTGTCCGTTAACATGCTGCTGTCCATTTTCTACAAATTAAAACGATGAAATGAGGAACTCCAATTATGAATACCAAGCGCATATACTCCCTGCTTCCCATCATGCTCATAAGCCTGTTGCTGGTCGTTAGCGGATGCAGCACCACAGACAATAGCCAAAATACGCCAACAACAGATTCAGCAACCAATGCACAGCAAATAAATTTGTCTGCAACCGAACCAGAATCAGATGCCAAAGATAAACTGTCCATCATGCTCGATTGGTACCCGAATGCAGTACACTCCTTCATCTATGTTGCTCAGGAAAAAGGATACTTCGCAGACCAAGGTCTGGATGTCGAAATTCAGATGCCTGCGGATACCAATGATTCACTCAAACTTGTTGCTGCCGGAAAAATTGATCTGGCCCTAAGCTACCAGCCCCAAATTTTGCTCGCTCGTGGGGAGAACATTCCTGTACGTTCCATTGCTGCTGTTGTTCGGCACCCACTTG
Source organism: Paenibacillus sp. FSL H8-0079 (assembly GCF_037991315.1). Taxonomy (NCBI): domain Bacteria; kingdom Bacillati; phylum Bacillota; class Bacilli; order Caryophanales; family Paenibacillaceae; genus Paenibacillus; species Paenibacillus sp. FSL H8-0079. The sequence continues at coordinate 994,218 of NZ_CP150300.1, read as the reverse complement.
TGCATCTGTTGACCGAAGCGAATGGCAGCGTGAGTTCACCTAAAGATCTTGAAGGAAAAACTGTCGGCTATTCCTCCATTCCTCTGTACCAAGCGATGGTACGTACGATGATCAGCCACGATGGCGGCATTCCCGACAACATGAATCTGGTCGACGTTGGGTTCGATCTGATTCCTTCGCTGGCTTCCGGACAGGCGGATGCGATTATGGGTGGTTTTATTAACCATGAGCAATTGATTTTGGAGAAAGAAGGACATGCCATGAAATCAATTAACCCCGTCGATTATGGTGTGCCTGATTATTATGAATTGGTCCTGACCGCGAGTGAAGCTGGCATTGAAGCGAGAAAAGACCAACTTACCCAGTTCGTCAAAGCGGTCCAGGAAGGACAGAAATATGTAACGGAGCATCCAGAAGAAGCCTTGAATATTCTGCTCGCTCATGAGAATGAAACCTCTCCACTTGACCCGGAGATCGAAACCAAAAGCCTGGCGATTCTACTGCCACTCATGAATGAAGAAGGTCAACCGTTTGGCCGGCAGGAAATGGAATCGTGGGAGAATGTACGTGCATGGCTCGTTGAAAAGGATTTGATTCCTGAATCGGTGAAAGCCGAGGATGCTTTTATTACTCTGCACGGAGAGTAAGTAAAGGAGAGCAAAGACAATCAAGACAAAGTGACTGAAGTTCCTTACATTTCAAAAGGAGGACCTGACAGCCAAATAAGACGTCCTGTGTTCTTTAGAAACATCGTCTGACCAGTCGTACCCCAATCATGCCCCAATCAGTTGGGTATCGACCAGCCTAGACTTCAAGACACTGGTTGGATGCTAACATCCATCATACTATCTCTTGCCTGAGTTTGGAGAAATTCACTCTGTTCACTTTCTGTATTTTGTATCGTTTCGTTTTTTATTGGTTCGCTAGATATCGATCAGAATGATTCAATTTGTCTATATCCAGTTCCAAAAATACATTTTAGTGAGTTATGAAATTGATTTAGATTTTACGTTTCTGCTTTTCCCGCATTAATGCATCTGGCTGTTGTTAGACTCTGCGCCCCAACTCAACAAGGCAACTCATATCCTATTATTCTGTTGAGTGACTCCAGATATCGGACTTCCGCCGATCGGGTTACTTCAAAACAAGGAGGAAATTATATGTCTTATCTGGAACGTGTTCGTACGCAAAATCCGCTGGTACACAATATCACTAACCTTGTCGTGGCTCCCTTCACAGCCAATGGTCTGCTTGCACTCGGTGCGTCCCCTTTTATGGCCTATGCTCACGAAGAGGTCGCTGATGTCGCCAAGATGTCAGGAGCTGTAGTACTCAACATTGGTACACTCGATGACAAAGTCGTTCAGGCGATCCGACTTGCAGGTCAATCGGCTAATATACATCATGTACCTGTGGTGCTTGATCCCGTCGGCGCAGGGGCAACCACCTATCGGACGGAAACCGTGCAGATGCTCGTTCGTGAACTTCGTCTCACGGTACTGCGCGGCAATGTGGCGGAAGTCGCTAATGTCATCGGTGAGAGCTGGAGCATCAAAGGTGTCGACGCAGGATCAGGTGAAGGTGACCGGATTGGAATTGCTGAGCGGGCAGCACAACAACTTGGCTGTGTCGTGGTCATTACGGGAAAAGAGGATATCATTACTGATGGACAATCCACATTCCTCACGAGTAATGGTCATGCCCTGCTCACTCAGGTCACAGGTGCTGGCTGTCTGCTCAGTTCAGTGATTGGTGCTTTTACAGCCATAGCGGAATCAGGAGCCGATCTTCTAGGCAGTGTTGTTGAAGCGCTAGCGTTTTATGGTGTAGCAGCTGAACTGGCGGCAGAGCGGACAGCTCATCAGGGGCCGGGCAGCTTCCAGATTGAATTGTTGAATCAACTGGCACAAGTAACACCAGACCTCTTGGAAGAACGCGCACAGATCCGTCAGATCCGTGGAGGTGCAGTATGAGTATTGCTCAAGCGCTAACCATTGCAGGCTCCGATAACGGGGGCGGCGCAGGCATTCAGGCCGATCTGAAAACATTCCAAGAACTTGGTGTATACGGCATGACCGTTATCACCGCTATTGCTGCCCAAAATACAACAGGTGTGCAGGGCGTTTTTCCCATCCCTTACGATGGCATTGCCCAGCAATTGGACTCGACCGGCGAAGACTTTCAACCAACCGCAACGAAGACCGGCATGTTATATAGTGCCGAGATTATTCGTCTAGTGGCTGAGAAATGGCAGCAATACCGTTGGGCTAATCTGGTCATCGACCCTGTGATGGTAGCCAAAGGTGGCGCCCCCCTTCTCCAGCAGGAAGCTGTAAAGGCGTTGGTTACCGATCTGTTGCCCCATGCCCTGATCACAACACCCAACATTCCGGAAGCGGAACTGCTTACCGGGATGTCTATCACCAATCTGAGCCAGCGGGAAGAAGCTGCAAGACGGATTGTACAGATGGGCTCAACTTATTCTTTGGTCAAAGGTGGTCATGATGAAGGAAGTGGCATGATCGTGGATGTGCTCTACGATGGGCAGTCTTTTCATTACTTGGAGAATGTTCGTGTGGTAACACGTCATACACACGGAACAGGATGCACGTACTCTGCAGCCATTACCGCAGAGTTAGCCAAGGGTTCACCTGTTCTGGCTGCCGTTACGACCGCGCGAGCATTCATTCAGGCAGCCATCGAAGATGAGCTGGGGATTGGGGCCGGACATGGGCCAACAAATCATTTTGCGTATCAGCGCAGACAGCGGGGTGAGCAGTGATGCGCCCTTGGGATGCAGAAGCGGTACGACGCGCGATGCAGGTGTATTTAGTGATGGGCAGCGTCAATATAACGCAAGACCCTGTGGAAGTGCTGCGCCAGGCCATTGCTGGCGGCATCACGCTGTTCCAGTTCCGGGAAAAGGGAACTGGCGCCCTGGTTGGCGAAGCTCGCATCAAGCTTGCGATGCGGCTTCGCGAGGTATGCAGCCAGCACGGGGTCCCGTTCATCGTGAACGATGATGTGGAGCTGGCTGTAGCGGTGGAGGCCGACGGCGTGCATGTCGGCCAGGAAGATGCGGACGCGGCGCTAGTACGCGCCCGCATTGGAGATGGGCGGATGCTTGGCGTATCCGCCCACTCTGTGGATGAGGCGCGCCGTGCCGTGCAGGCGGGCGCCAACTATCTTGGCGTCGGGCCCATGTACCCGACGCGCTCCAAAGCGGATGCCCACGCTGTGCTGGGCCCCGCGGGGCTGGCGGAACTGCGCGCCGCAGGCATCGCAGTTCCGATTGTGGGTATCGGCGGCATTACGCCCGATACCACGGCCGCCGTGATGGCGGCTGGAGCCGACGGCGTAGCCGTTATCTCCGCCATCGCGGGCGCGGCCGACGTGCGCGCAGCGGCTGCGCAGTTCGCTGCGGCAGTGCGCGGGATGCAGGCGTAGCCATGCTTCCCTGCACTGCCAGCCCCGTGGGCTGCACTGAATACATGGTGCAGCCCACACAAACCGTTCGCTCTCCTCTCCATGACAGAGGAGCCTCCCCCCCCTGCGGCGCGGCAGCAGCCCATGTCTTCGACATAGAAGCACAGCCGCTCTCCTACAGTGACTGGATGATACAATAATTTCATCATATCTATTCACACCTATTCACATCCAGTCATCAATCCATAAACAAGATGCAGCCTTCATGCTCGCATCTTGTTTTTTTATTTTCAACTGTTGACTCTCACGTAACGTGACACTGTACAATCGATGTTGTAAGGAGGTTTCTCACATGGCTATGAAAGTAAAAGAAGTTGCCGAACTCGCCTCGATCAGTGTGCGCACACTGCATCACTATGATGAGATCGGACTATTAACCCCGGACGAAGTGACTTCTGCCGGGTATCGATTATATTCAGATGCCAACCTGGAACGGTTGCAGCAGATATTATTTTTTAAGGAACTCGACTTCTCTCTGAAGGAGATCAAAAACATTATAACCAACCCCTCCTTCAATCCAGAAGAAGCACTAAACATGCATCGACTTATTTTATTGGAGAAGCGACAACGCTTGGACCAAATGATTGCTACCATCGATAGAACGGTTTTACACGTGAGAGGAGAGATTAAAATGACAGCCAAAGAACAATTCGAAGGATTTGATTTTAGCCAAAATCCATTTGAACAGGAAGCGCGGGAGCGCTGGGGAGACCATTCCGTCGATCAGGCAAACCAGAAGCTGAACAGTAAATTAAACACAGAGCACAAGGCTCTATCCGGACAAATGAACGAAATCTACAAACGTCTGGCCGTACTTCGTCACACAGAACCAGCATCTGCCGAGGCACAGGCCGGTATTCAAGAATGGTACACCTGGCTGAATCAGATGGGAAGCTACTCACCTGAAGCCTTCAGAGGACTCGGTCAAATGTACGTGGACGATGAACGCTTCACACACAATATTGACCAGTTTGGCGATGGTTTGGCAGTATTTATGAGAGATACCATGGCTATATTTGCTGATCAAAACAAATAATTTAGACTTGTCTTCAACCACATACAGTAGTATTATTCAACGCTCATTGCAATCAGAGGTGCGCTGTAAAGAATAGTCTGGAACTTAGACCTCAATCTGCAGTGGTAAAAGTAATCTCTTGTCATCAGCTTTATTCGCTGTAAATAACATCAGGGCATTCGAAGCTTCCTCCTGTGGTGACCATCCTTCTTGTAATTAACCTTATGAAAGTGCTGAATATATACTAGGGCTACGTTTTAAATAAATTGAATCGATCCGAGTTACTACAGCCGTTATGAGCGATATCCGCCTACTGCCCAGTAGATACATAAAAGGGACGTCCGCTCTCTCAAGCGTCACGTCCCTTTTGTGTCTTCAAGTAATCCAGCCGCAATGTGAACAAGCCTAACTGCTGCTCACTCTGAGTACTTTATGAATATCTTTTAAAGTAGATTGCTCTTACTATGTTTTTCATTTGCTGCCATCGTCCGCCGTCTATCCCATTAAGCTCTTGGCGCGTGATCCGATGAAGATGCATCCGTAGCTAAACTGGTTCTCGCCATCCGCCCAGGAATCTGCCATGCAGACACAATCGCAAGCACGATGAATAACAAATCAATCGGTTGGCTGAAATACTCCTGGAAGGTTTCCACAAACGCACTGATCATCTCGCTATCAAACACAAGTTCCATCACGCTTACATCACCAAACAGTTCGGAGGTAAAATAAACCACCGTCAGATATTTCCCCAACAAAATGCCGACGAGCGCAAAAAGTACGGCAATGACTTTATGTACCGTCGCAATTCGTTTGTTCGAGAACAAAACGACCGCGTAGCCTGTGAGCGCTCCAATTAAAATCGCAATTAGTCCTACCTCATACTCGGTCATTGCAGCAATAGCTGCCCATACGATGCCTCCCAGAATGGCTACAATTAAGCCACCAATGATTGGCATACCGATTTTAACTCCTTGTTTCTCTTCCACGTTGTTGTCTTTCCCTCCTGAGTCATGCATATGCTTCTTTTCCAGAATTCACCTTTCCTATGAAACCACAAAAAGACCTATTATTCAACATTTTTCTACTTTTGGTGACCATGTATTTACATAATAGAAAAGATATATTAAGCATCCATTTCCTTATTCGCTCGAATATATTTTAGTTTTGTCCACAAACCTCTCATAATCATTCCCTTGGCACATAAAAAAACATCCCTCCAACAGCATAATAGCCGTAGAAGGGATGTTGTCCGAATCTCTATCATAGATATAGCCAATGTAACCGAGAATACTACATTAAAAAGCTCTCTCTATCTTATATTTGCGCTTCCTTGGAAGGCTGAATGACAGCTGCAATCTGTGCCAAAATGGCATCCACCGATGCTGGATCATGAACATCATACTCATCAATGTTCAAACGTAGCACAGGGCAGGCCGTAAACTGATTAATCCATACCGAATAGCGTTCATGCATGTGCTCCCAGTACGAACGATCCGTTTGAATTTCCATCTCGCGTCCGCGTTCCGTAATGCGGCTCAAAATCGATGGCAGACTGCCTTCCAGATAAATCAGTACATCCGGATGTGGGAAATAAGGTGTCATCACCATCGCTTCAAACAAACTGCTGTATGTTTCAAAATCGGTAGCAGACATGGTTCCTTGATCCGCATGCATCTGTGCAAATATGCCTGTATCTTCATAGATGGAACGATCTTGTACGAAGCCGCCACCCAGTTCAAAAATCTTCTTTTGCTCCTTGAAGCGCTCTGCCAGGAAATAAATCTGCAAATGAAAGCTCCAACGCTCGAAGTCATGATAGAACTTCTCCAAATAAGGATTGTGATCCACTTGCTCCAGAGAGGTCTTGAAATTCAAACGCTGTGCAAGTGCAGCGGTTAACGTGGATTTGCCCACCCCAACCGTACCCGCTACTGTAATTAATGCATTCGCTGGAATGCCATAGTTATTCATATGATATACTCCTTTACCTGATTAACAATCTGCCTGAAGTGCTCAGGATGTTCCACAAAATCAAGTTGCTCCGCATTGACCTTAATGATTACTGGCGGATTTGAGCTATTCGCCAAGTAGTCCATGCCTGTTTTGTAATCGACGATTAGTTGTTCCATATATGCCGGGTCCATGTCCTGCTCAAATGAGCGCCCACGTTTGTTAATGCGATACATCAATGTATCGAGTTCAGCTTCAATATAGAGCACCAGATTAGGCTTCGGCAGATCATCCGTTAACAGATGATAGATTTGACGGTATTTATCCCGTTTCGTTCCCTTTAAGGTACGATCGGCAAAAATCATATTTTTATAGATATGGTAGTCCGAAATGACAGGGGTATTCTGCTCTACATAATGAGCGCCCGTGTCTTCCAGTTGTTTAAACCGATTACACAGAAAAAACATTTCCAATTGGAAACTCCACTCGTCGATATCCTGATAAAAGGAAGCCAGAAATGGATTCTCTTCTACGATTTCTTTAACCAGCGGAAGGTTCAATTCTTGGGAAAGCATCGTTGCCAACGTTGTTTTCCCCGCTCCGATCGGACCTTCCACGGCAATAAACGGGGCTGATTTCATCGTGTTCACTGTTCCTCCTCGTACTTATGCGTGTTTCCGTTTTCTATATAGACCTCACCTATTGTATCACAGCTTTAAGGATTGGAACGCCAGTATTTTATGTATAAAACAAGTCAAATCTGATCCAATACGATGCAAACCTTCTGTCACATACGTAATTAATAAAATAACACGTTGTATACAATGTAATAAAAACAAAAAAGACACACTCGATATCATCAAGTGTGTCTTTATATTGCTTGGCGGCGTCCTACTCTCCCAGGACCCTGCGGTCCAAGTACCATCGGCGCTAGAGGGCTTAACGGTCGTGTTCGGGATGGGTACGTGTGGAACCCCTCCGCTATCGCCACCAAACGCGTAGCTTACATTTCAGAGTTGTTGTTCTCTGAAAACTAGATTCGAAACGAAACACGCGAATTATCACTTGCTATTGGATAAGCCCTCGACCGATTAGTACTGGTCAGCTCCATGCATTGCTGCACTTCCACCCCCAGCCTATCTACCTCGTCGTCTTCAAGGGGTCTTACATACTGGGAAATCTCATCTTGAGGGGGGCTTCACGCTTAGATGCTTTCAGCGTTTATCCCGTCCGTACATAGCTACCCAGCGGTGCTCCTGGCGGAACAACTGGTACACCAGCGGTACGTCCATCCCGGTCCTCTCGTACTAAGGACAGCTCCTCTCAAATTTCCTACGCCCACGACAGATAGGGACCGAACTGTCTCACGACGTTCTGAACCCAGCTCGCGTACCGCTTTAATGGGCGAACAGCCCAACCCTTGGGACCTACTTCAGCCCCAGGATGCGATGAGCCGACATCGAGGTGCCAAACCTCCCCGTCGATGTGGACTCTTGGGGGAGATAAGCCTGTTATCCCCAGGGTAGCTTTTATCCGTTGAGCGATGGCCCTTCCATGCGGTACCACCGGATCACTAAGCCCGACTTTCGTCCCTGCTCGACTTGTAGGTCTCGCAGTCAAGCTCCCTTATGCCTTTGCACTCTTCGAATGATTTCCAACCATTCTGAGGGAACCTTTGGGCGCCTCCGTTACTCTTTAGGAGGCGACCGCCCCAGTCAAACTGCCCACCTGACACTGTCCCCGTACCGGATTACGGTACTAGGTTAGAACCTAGATACGATCAGGGTGGTATCCCAACGTTGCCTCCATGCAAGCTGGCGCTCACACTTCAAAGGCTCCCACCTATCCTGTACAGATCGTACCCAAATTCAATATCAAGCTGCAGTAAAGCTCCATGGGGTCTTTCCGTCTTGTCGCGGGTAACCTGCATCTTCACAGGTATTAAAATTTCACCGGATCTCTCGTTGAGACAGCGCCCAAGTCGTTACGCCATTCGTGCGGGTCAGAATTTACCTGACAAGGAATTTCGCTACCTTAGGACCGTTATAGTTACGGCCGCCGTTTACTGGGGCTTCGGTTCACAGCTTCGGATTGCTCCTAACCACTCCCCTTAACCTTCCAGCACCGGGCAGGCGTCAGCCCGTATACTTCGCCTTACGGCTTCGCACAGACCTGTGTTTTTGCTAAACAGTCGCTTGGGCCTTTTCACTGCGGCCCCCTCGTGCTATTCACACTACCGGGGCACCCCTTCTCCCGAAGTTACGGGGTCATTTTGCCGAGTTCCTTAACGAGAGTTCTTCCGCGCGCCTTAGAATACTCTTCTCGCCTACCTGTGTCGGTTTGCGGTACGGGCACCATCACCTGGCTAGAGGCTTTTCTTGGCAGTGTGAGATCATGACCTTCGCTACTACAATTTTCGCTCCCCATCACAGCTTAGCCTTAATGATGTGCGGATTTGCCTACACATCAGCCTCACTGCTTAGACGGACATCCATCAGTCCGCGTCACTACCCTACTGCGTCCCCCCATTGCTCATAACGGCTTACGGTGGTACAGGAATTTCGACCTGTTGTCCTTCGACTACGCCTTTCGGCCTCGCCTTAGGTCCCGACTTACCCTGAGCGGACGAGCCTTCCTCAGGAACCCTTAGGCTTTCGGCGGATCAGATTCTCACTGATCTTTTCGTTACTCATACCGGCATTCTCACTTGTATAATGTCCAGCGCTCCTTACGGTACACCTTCAACCCTTATACAACGCTCCCCTACCCCTGATGCAAAGCATCAAGCCATAGCTTCGGTGGTGTGTTTAGCCCCGTTACATTTTCGGCGCAGAGTCACTCGACCAGTGAGCTATTACGCACTCTTTCAATGGTGGCTGCTTCTAAGCCAACATCCTGGTTGTCTGTGCAACTCCACATCCTTTTCCACTTAACACACACTTGGGGACCTTAGCTGATGGTCTGGGCTGTTTCCCTTTTGACAATGGATCTTAGCACTCACTGTCTGACTCCCGGAAGTAAGTCTATGGCATTCGGAGTTTGACTGAGCTTGGTAACCCTTGCGGGCCCCGCACCCAATCAGTGCTCTACCTCCACGACTCTGTTTTCCGAGGCTAGCCCTAAAGCTATTTCGGGGAGAACCAGCTATCTCCGAGTTCGATTGGAATTTCTCCGCTACCCCCACCTCATCCCCGCATTTTTCAACATGCGTGGGTTCGGGCCTCCAGTGCGTGTTACCGCACCTTCACCCTGGACAGGGGTAGATCACCCGGTTTCGGGTCTACGTCCACGTACTAATTCGCCCTATTCAGACTCGCTTTCGCTGCGGCTCCGGCTCTTCACCTTAACCTTGCACGGGAACGTAACTCGCCGGTTCATTCTACAAAAGGCACGCCATCACCCCTAAAACGGGCTCTGACTTTTTGTAAGCACACGGTTTCAGGTTCTATTTCACTCCCCTTCCGGGGTGCTTTTCACCTTTCCCTCACGGTACTGCTTCACTATCGGTCGCTAGGAAGTATTTAGCCTTGGCAGATGGTCCTGCCGGATTCATACGGGGTTTCACGTGCCCCGCACTACTCGGGATCCGTCTCGGAGGGAACAGACTTTCAACTACAGGGCTTTTACCTTCTTTGGCGGGCCTTTCCAGACCTCTTCGCTTAACCGGTTCCTTTGTAACTCCATGTGAGACGTCCCACAACCCCAAAGAGCAAGCTCTCTGGTTTGGGCTTCTCCGCGTTCGCTCGCCGCTACTGACGGAATCACTATTGTTTTCTCTTCCTCAGGGTACTTAGATGTTTCAGTTCCCCTGGTATGCCTCTGCATAACCTATGTATTCAGTTATGAGTAACTGGAAATTACCCCAGCTGGGTTTCCCCATTCGGACACCCCCGGATCAAAGCTTGCTTACAGCTCCCCGAGGCAGTTTCGTTGTTCGCCACGTCCTTCATCGGCTCCTAGCGCCTAGGCATCCTCCGTGTGCTCTTAGTAGCTTAACCATATTGCTCCGGTTTTGACTGCTCGCTTCCCTTGTTTTGCTTGCGCAAAGCCAAAAGTCGCTCCCATTCAATACCATCGCAAAAGCAATTTAACTACCGTTTTTATTGAAACTTGTTTACACAAGTTCAGCTAAAAAGGAATGTTCTAATTCGCGTTTGTTTCGTTTCGATATCTAGTTTTCAAAGAACAAGCTCCATGCAAAAGCAAGCTGTTTTGAGAGTTTGAGCTCTCAAAACCGAACAACGAGTGAGTGTTTTGCAGCTAAGCTGCTTATTTGAATGTTTCCGTTGCAGGAAACGATTCTCCATAGAAAGGAGGTGATCCAGCCGCACCTTCCGATACGGCTACCTTGTTACGACTTCACCCCAATCATCTATCCCACCTTCGGCGGCTGGCTCCTTGCGGTTACCCCACCGACTTCGGGTGTTATAAACTCTCGTGGTGTGACGGGCGGTGTGTACAAGACCCGGGAACGTATTCACCGCGGCATGCTGATCCGCGATTACTAGCAATTCCGACTTCATGCAGGCGAGTTGCAGCCTGCAATCCGAACTGAGACCGGCTTTGTTGGGATTGGCTCCATCTCGCGATTTCGCAGCCCGTTGTACCGGCCATTGTAGTACGTGTGTAGCCCAGGTCATAAGGGGCATGATGATTTGACGTCATCCCCACCTTCCTCCGGTTTGTCACCGGCAGTCTATCTAGAGTGCCCACCCGAAGTGCTGGCAACTAAATATAAGGGTTGCGCTCGTTGCGGGACTTAACCCAACATCTCACGACACGAGCTGACGACAACCATGCACCACCTGTCTCCTCTGTCCCGAAGGAAAGATACATCTCTGCATCGATCAGAGGGATGTCAAGACCTGGTAAGGTTCTTCGCGTTGCTTCGAATTAAACCACATACTCCACTGCTTGTGCGGGTCCCCGTCAATTCCTTTGAGTTTCAGTCTTGCGACCGTACTCCCCAGGCGGAGTGCTTAATGTGTTAACTTCGGCACCAAGGGTATCGAAACCCCTAACACCTAGCACTCATCGTTTACGGCGTGGACTACCAGGGTATCTAATCCTGTTTGCTCCCCACGCTTTCGCGCCTCAGCGTCAGTTACAGCCCAGAGAGTCGCCTTCGCCACTGGTGTTCCTCCACATATCTACGCATTTCACCGCTACACGTGGAATTCCACTCTCCTCTTCTGCACTCAAGTCACCCAGTTTCCAGTGCGATCCGGGGTTGAGCCCCGGGATTAAACACCAGACTTAAATGACCGCCTGCGCGCGCTTTACGCCCAATAATTCCGGACAACGCTTGCCCCCTACGTATTACCGCGGCTGCTGGCACGTAGTTAGCCGGGGCTTTCTTCTCAGGTACCGTCACCTTGAGAGCAGTTACTCTCCCAAGCGTTCTTCCCTGGCAACAGAGCTTTACGATCCGAAAACCTTCATCACTCACGCGGCATTGCTCCGTCAGGCTTTCGCCCATTGCGGAAGATTCCCTACTGCTGCCTCCCGTAGGAGTCTGGGCCGTGTCTCAGTCCCAGTGTGGCCGATCACCCTCTCAGGTCGGCTACGCATCGTCGCCTTGGTGAGCCGTTACCTCACCAACTAGCTAATGCGCCGCAGGCCCATCCCCAAGTGACAGATTGCTCCGTCTTTCCAGTTCTCTTCAGGCGAAGAAAACAATTATTCGGTATTAGCTACCGTTTCCGGTAGTTGTCCCAAACTTGAGGGCAGGTTGCCTACGTGTTACTCACCCGTCCGCCGCTAACTATCAGAGAAGCAAGCTTCTCTTCAAGTCCGCTCGACTTGCATGTATTAGGCATGCCGCCAGCGTTCGTCCTGAGCCAGGATCAAACTCTCCAATAAGTATTGAAAAGAGCGATAAACTCATTTTGAATCTGACGAGATTAAAAATCTCATTTGTGCTCCAGTCGATTCAAGCCAAGGCTTGTCTCAAACTTTCGCGTTCATTCTGTAAGCAGAATGTTTACTCACTCGTTGTTCAGTTTTCAAAGATCAAACTTGTTTCGCTGCCGAACGTCGTTCTCTTCAGCAACTCTTATATATTATCATGTCCGAACCAACTTTGCAAGCTCTTTTTTTAAGTTTCTTTCGAAGCTTATTCCATTCGCTTGCCGCACCGTGTAAACTGTGTTTTCTTGGCCGGATTAATAATATATCACGTATAGATATTAATTACAACACTTAATTTATTAAAACTCTTTTACCGCTAATTGACTACCTTTACTGCATTGCTCTACTCTATCTCAGTTGTAAAGTTTATTATTGCCTAAATGACATTCTTTCCATTCATACAACGAAATACATCTCTAATTGTTTTTAGAATTATTAACACTTAATCTCCTCTGATATATTTTAGCTTCATTAATAAGCTCAATATGACCTATCCTTTATCAACGTCATGCAAGATTACAGGGGTACACTTAAAGTTACCACCCACCAGTATAAGTAGCAGTATTATAGAAGATAAACAAAAAAGTGGTGCGCGCATATAACTGTACGCAAACCACTTTTCTGTGTGTTAGTAGATTATATAGAAAGAAAATTTTAATGCTGTGCCTGTGCTGATGCTGGAGGCGTCATGGTCATTTGTCCATTACCTGCTTTTTGCATGCCAACTCTCAGCAACGTAATTCCCCACGTTATAATTGAGATCAACAGTAGATGAACCATGTATCCCCCCACTGCTTCTGCATTATAGATCAAACGCATAAATCCCTGTACCCCATTGGAAGCAGGTAGAAAGTTTCCAATATAACGGTAGAATGGCGCCAGCATCTCGGCTGGAATAATATTTCCTGCGGTCATCAACTGGAGCGGAACCATCGCTACATTAAATAGAGGGCCTGCATTGCCAAACAGGGCAAAACTCATTTGTGTAAAACAGATACAAGCCAGACTCACCAGCACATGATACAGGTACAAAGCGCCGAAGGAGCTCGCAACATCCGTGAACTGTAGAGCTACTGTATCCACAATTAGGGGAACGATCACTGCTATACACAATAACAGCATTTGTCGTCCCCAGAAGATTTCCCATTTAGAATGGTTACGCTTCATGATATTCGACGTAATATTGAACTGAATGTTCATGGTCATTGAAGCAATGTAGGTGATAAAACCCAGAATCATGGGGAGCATCGATGTTGCAAAATCACTGACACTGTTCGTTTTATTAATCTCAGCCTTAACAGGCCCTTCATTCATCTTCGCCATCGCTTGTCCAATGGCTGCACTTAAGTCTTCGCTGTTCATACTATCGTTATTGAGTGTCACTTGAACCTTGGATTCCAGAATCCCTTGACCCATTTGTGCAGTCATTCCGTTCGCAGCATGTTCCACAATCGATTTGGCTACATCCGCATTTCCCTGATTGATATAAAAGGACAAGCTTGCGTCTGTACCGCCGCCAATCTGGTCAGCAAACCCTTCCGGAATCACAATAACCATGGCATAATTACCTGCATTCATCTGTTGCTCGGCTTCCTTCGCAGAATCCAGCACATTTACCTGGAACGGCGCAAGCGTCTCAATCTGCTTCTGTACCTCTGTCCCCTGTGTCCCATCTTCATTCACCAGAGCAACTTGAAGTTGATCTACTCTCTCCGTGGCTTGATGATAACCCGTCATCCAGATCACAACAAATAACAACGGAACAATCAACGCGAATACCAAACCTATTTTTGTCTGTGGTACTTTCAGAAATTCTTTGAAGCTTTTCATTTGTTCACGACTCCCATTAGTTAAAATCAAAATAATTGCACTACATATATATGCACATGCACATATTAGACCAAAAAAATTTATTTCATCTTCTCATATATCCGATTCATCACAATCATGAATGCTTCAAGCTCTTCAGGGGAACATTCGGCAAGTGCCTCTTGCTCTTGCTGTTTTGCCTTTGGTGTCAGAACGTTATTCATTTCCAGTCCTTCCGCCGTCAAACAAAGCAATACCGCTCTGCGGTCCTGTGGATCTTCTTCTCTCGTCACCAGACCTTTGCGAATTAACTTGTCTATAATTTTACCCACAGTTGTCTGGTCCCGAACCGTTAATTCAGCCAGCTTCTTCTGTGATATATGGCTTCCCGCCTTGCTCAATTCATTCAGAACGGCAAATTGTTCCGGAGTAATATCCTGCTCACTCAGATTTCTGGTTGTTGTTTTTTTGTATGCCAGATACGTACGTGACAAAATCAGTCCAAGTGGATTTTCATCCATATTAACAGGCATGCTGATGCTCCTTTCTCCATATAGTAGCACTACCATCTAATTTGCGTAAGCTCTATATTATTACCATATCTACAATACTGTCAATTTAATTTTTTATATTTTCACACAAAAAGAGACCCACCCGATAGTCAGGCAGCTCTCTCCTCTTGCATCGTCAAGCCAGACTTACTCTGGCTTGCCACTTGAAGTTTCGGTATCGTCCTTCTTCTTCGTACCTTTACTTTTATAAGGCTTCGGGGTACTTTTCGCCCGGTTAGCAGCTGCTTGCCAACGGTTCCAGCCTTTTTTGCCAGTACCGCGGCCAGTGCCGCCTTTTCCTTTTGCTTTGCTCATGTTATCACTCCAATAATCCTGTATATGCTTAAAAATGACCGTCCTCGGTAACTTATTATGCAACCTAGCCCATCTAATTCACTTCCAGCAATTCTTATTATACCAAAAATCGATGCTCTTACCTCTTTTCAAGAGACAATTACATTTCAGGCTTCGGTTGTTTCACCGTTTTGACCCCTCTGAGTACCCGTAAGGATAACAGGAAACAGATCGCCAGAACGGCAGCTGCCGAAACGTAAGGATAGTTAATATTCACATCGAACAATGCTCCAGCTACGATTGGACCTGCGATATTCCCCAAACTGGTATACGCCGAGTTCAGTCCGGCCACAAAGCCCTGTTGTTCTTGTGCCAGTTTGGACATCTGTGTACTGATCGCCGGACGTAAAATGTCCATACCCAGGAACACGATAAATGTTACGACAAGAATGAGCCAGTACGTATGCACAAACAAGGTCAACAGTACAAATACCGCTACAAACAACAGACAGACCGAAATGACCATCTTTTCACCAAACCGATTGAGCAACCAACCGATCAGGGATACTTGCACAACCGCACCCGCGATGGAACCAAATGTAATAATAAATGCAATGTCTTTTGTCGTAAAACCAAACTTGTGATCCACAAACAGTGAAAATACCGTCTCATAGTTCGCCAGACCAAATGCCATAACAAATACAATAATCAAGCTGAAAAAGTATGGTTCACGGTACGAATTCAGCAATTGAGATACCATACCCGGAGCTTTGACCTTCGTTAAGCCAGGGATCGGTTTACTTTGTTCTCCTGTGCTTCGTGCAGATTCCGGTAAAATAATCAATGTAATGATGGATGCCAGCAGACCGGCAACCCCAGCGGCGTAGAACGGAATTCGAATGCCAAAGTCCGCAATGTACCCACCAATTCCCGGACCGATGATAAACCCGGTTGTAATGGCTGCATTAATCAAACCCATACCTTTGCCGCGTTCTTCCTCTGTTGTAATATCCGCGGTGTATGCCATAACTGCAGGGAAGATCATCGCGGCTCCAATACCACCAAGCATCCGGGCTGCGAAGAGCAGCACTGGTGCATTGACCGCACCAAACATAAACTCGGATACGGCAAAGATCAGCATACCGCCGACTATAATTTTTTTACGTCCCCATGTATCCGACCATCGACCCGCAAGTGGGGAGAACAGAAACTGGGTGAAGGAGAACGCGGCTACCAACAAACCAACCGTGAATCCGGTGATGTGCAGTAGATCCATATACGCAGGCATGATCGGCACAACCAGACCAATACCTGTAAAAACGAGAAAAATATTAAACATTAACAGCAGCAATGCGCCCCTGTTCCGTGTTAGTAATGCCATGATTCCATCCTCCGTAGTTGTCAAAATGTTGCTTAATCTTTATCTTTTGCAATCCCGTGCAAGAATACACTAGCGGCCTGACGATATAGAGCGAGAGCCTGATCGGATTCCATACCCCGTGACATCTGGCTAAGACCAATAATGGTACTTTCCAATATGAGCGCAAGATTATCTACATTGTCTGCTTTGAACTCACCGCTCTCAATGCCTTGTTCGATCATTTGTTTGTTAAATTGAAGATGCCGCTCAAACATCAAGGAGATACGCTCCTCGATATCATTTTCTTTCTTCTCCCCAGTGAAGAACTCATCGGCTGCTTTGGTCAAAGGATGATTCATATCATCCAATATCAATTGTTCCGCCAAGCCGTAGATCTTCTCCGTGGAGGTGCGGTAGAGATGTTCTTTGGCCGCCCAACTCGCTTCCCACTCCCGATCCCACTCATCGATTAAATAGAGGAACAGGCCTTCTTTACTTTTAAAATGGTAATATATATTGCCCTTGCTGCTGCCCGTCGCAGCTACAATATCCTCAATGGACGTCGCTTTATAGCCTTTTTGTACAAAAAGGGCTTTGGAAGCATCCGCAAGTTTCTTCTTGGTCTGCTCGGTTTGAAGTTGTTTTTTATTCATATTCATTCCATTTCACTCCGTCCCATGCATACTGAACATTCGTTCTGTATTTTAACAGATGCATTGAATATAAGCAATGAAAAAGGAGAATCGGCAATTATGCCAACTCTCCTTACCTGATTCATTTCATCTTTTTACCTTGACCATGTAATATTTTCAGTTGACCATTCTCGTAACCAACCTGATACGTAACCTTATATTTCGCCGTTACATAGTCGCCATCCCTACGTTCATCTGCTGTAATGACGGCGGTGACTTCTATCTCATCATTACCCTTGTCTTCAGACGAGACCTCCCCGATAACCACATAACCGGTGTTAAGATACCCCTCACGGAATTTGGCATAAGTTGTGCCGCTTTGCCAGTCACTTCCGAGTAATGCATAGGATTCGACATAGTCACTCAAGTTCAGATAGCTATAAAAGTCAGTAACCAGTGACTCGGCTTCAATAGAAGAAGCAGATAACCTCGAAGTACCTTCACCTACCATTTGGACAGCTTTTGTGATGGACGAATTGTTGGACCATGCCTGCACCTGCTTCAACACACTAGTGATCGGGATGCTAAATCCCAGTCCGGCTTCCTGTTTTACCCCAGTTGAATTAATACCAAGCACTTCACCCGTCTCTGCATTAATCAATGGGCCACCGCTATTACCGTTGGTGATGGGCGCGGAGATTTGGTACATATTCGTATAAATGTATGGTGCAATCTCGAAACTGCGTTCGACACCGCTAATGATTCCCGTTGTTACCGTGTTTTCGAAGCCTAACGGGCTGCCAAGCGCCAGAATCTCATCTCCAACTTCCGCTTTAGACTTCGCAATGGGCAACGGCTGTACTTCTTTTAAATCAGGTACTCTGATGACAGCAACATCCGTTTCTTCCCCGATCCCGATAACCGTACCTTTATATTCCTCATGATTCAACGTACGGATGGTCACTTCCTTTGATCCCTCCACGACATGCGCGTTAGTCACAACATCTCCCTGTTCATTGTATAGAAAACCGGAACCCAATCCACTGCTACTCTCAATCGTAACCACTTTTTTCTGACTCTCTTCAATGATCTGTTTACGCGTTTTCTTCACGATTGTCTTGGAGGCAGACTTCGCTTGAGGGGTTACAACCTCCTTTGCAGTGACGACAGCCAATCTGGGACCAACCTCCAATTCATCAGCCGAGTGCTGATGTATCCATAACACGCCTCCTGCCCCAGCCCCGATAATGATTGCACTGGATAGGATTGTACTCCAGGTTCTTTTGGACATTCTAACTCCCCCTACTCCAGATACCATGTTGCACTCGAAACAGATACGTCTGCTGCTTCGTACACACCATAATAATAGGTTTCAAAATAACCCTGCTCCCCGGTACCCAGTGTGACTGGATAAACATATGCATCTGTCTCACCAATATAATCACCATCCGTGCTATTAATATTGATTATCAGTGCAATTGACCAGATCGGGCGTGTACCCTTGTTAGTTACCATCCCACTAATATGTAGATCACCATAAATGTCCAGTTCCGCTGTCAGCTCTACAACACTTACTGCTCCTGTGCGATTTCTCAATTCTTCCTCAGCTGCTTGTTGTTCCGCTAACAGGATACGTTCTTCTTCCGCTTTCTCAAATGCCTTCTTCTCACGCAATATCTCTTCTCGATACGTTGTCAGTTTAACTTCCTCCGGAGCATAAGACAGCCCTTGATCAACGGTTTGCAGTGCTGCTGTAAAATTCTTTTTCTTCACTTGCTGCTCCGCCTGTTTATAGCTAATACCGGTCAGTTTATCTACAATCTGCTTCCCTACTGCTTCGGCTTCCTTGCCATTCAAGTTTGATACTGTTTTGAGTTTCTCTGCCAGACCCTCAACCGTCGTCAAAGTATCAATCTCCTTTTTCACCTTCAGTACAGCCAGCGTGACCTTTCTGTTACTTAATGCGGCACGGACTTTGGCAAAAACCGGCTCCTCTCGCTCCTTCAACACTTTGGATACAGCCTGAATTGTCTTGTCTCCTGCGGACAATTTTCCTGTTTTCAGACTTGTTGAAGCCTCGTTCAACTGATTCATCAGATTGAACGCTTTCGCCGTGATTTGGCGATCCTGTATAAGTGCATCCACATTCGGGCGTTTCGCGAGAGCCGTATCCAGCAGTTGCAAAGCCTCTTTGTATTTTCCGTCCAGTGCAGCTTGTTCTGCTTGCAGATGCAGCGCTTTTACCTCTGCGTTTATACCGCTCTCCTGATTATAATAGTACGTCAACAGAGCGCCCATTACCGCTGCCAATAGCAGGGGAATGACCCAGCTAAATGTACGACCTTGATTGGCACTTTCTTGCCTTGGTGCAGGTTGTTGTTGCCGGGATAGTGATTCGGCTGGTGCTGTTTCTTTCAATTTGGCACTACACTTTCTGCACGTGTTATCCCCCGGGCTGTTTTTCGTCCCACATACGTGACAATACACCCTGATCCCTCCATCTAAAAAAACATATGTAACCTTCACTCTCTGATACTTCAGCATGTTGCATGCTTCGATTCAAATCGCCAACGTGAATCGACATTTATCATATAGCAAAAAGGTAAAATACACCATATGTTCTATAGATATCACGTTTGAACGAGTCATACTGGATGCAAAAAACCTTCCTATTTTAATATAGGAAGGCTCTAGTTATTTTCATTTTGTCACTCCGAAGGAAAAGCACTTAGATCCATATAGGAAACTTCCCACAGGTGATCATCCAGATCTTGAAAACTCCATCCATACATGAATCCATGATCCTGTGGTTCGTTGGATGGCTTCCCTCCTGCATCGAGGGCAGCTTGTACAATCTCATCTACCTGCTCACGGCTATCTACAGACAGGGCAACGATGACTTCGGTTGTATCAGCAGCATTGGAGATTTTTTTCGAGATGAAGGATTGGAAACGTTCCTCCACCAGAAGCATGGCGTAAATATTTTCCCCGATGATCATACAAGTAGCGGACTCATCCGTAAAATTGGCGTCAAACTCAAACCCCACCTTGGTAAAAAACTCAACGGATTTCTTCAAATCTTGGACAGGTAAATTGACAAAAATCTGCTTAGCACGAATAGCCACCATGGATCACCTCGAACTCATAGAATACATTCCACCTCAAAATAACACCTCGCGAATACGCTGTCAATTGAATATAATGGAGACATTCCAACTTGTGAGGTGACACGGATGTTGCTCCGTATTGTTCGAAGTAATTAGTCGTCGGGCTGGGTCAAAACGCGTACCAGCTATCAAGGGACACGTCTGTCCATTTGATCCGATTCGACCATTTACAATAGAACGATTTCGCACAACTCTCTTGTCCTATTCAAACAAACTCACATTGGAGGAACATAAAAATGAAAAACAAAATAGATTACGCTGACTTTTATGAACGAGTAGGCCGGACGAATGGCTGGAACTTCAGCTCTCTGAATGTTGTCTCAGAGAACATCGGATGGAACTTCTATGAGGAAGTTGTTCGCCATACAAAATCATCCGACTTGTTGCTGGATATTGGGACGGGTGGTGGAGAAGCTATTCTGTCCATTGCCAAAGAAGCCTTGTTATTGGTGGGAATCGACCTTGCTCAAGGAATGATTGATACCGCACAGCGTAATCTTCTCGCTGCGGGAGCCCATCCCAATGTACGCTTTCTGTATATGGACGCAGAGACACTGGCATTTCCAGATTATTTCTTTCAAGTAGTATCATCCAGACACTCCAGATTCTCTGCTTCAGAAGTCTTCAGAGTGCTCGCTGAGGGCGGGATATTTCTAACCCAGCAGGTCAGTGAACATGATAAATCCAACATTTCAGAAGCTTTTGGCCGTGGACAAAGTCTTGGCATTCAACCTGGCACATTGATGGAACGATACAAGCATGAACTTCAAAAAGCAGGTTTCAAGGACATTCAGGCCCGTGAATATAATGTAGTGGAGCATTACGCTACACCCGAAGATTTGATGTTTCTCCTAACCCATGCACCCATCATTCCTGATTTTGGAAAGGTAGACACTGACTTTGAGCGATTCCAGCAGTTTGTGAAAGAAAATCACGACGAGAAGGGCATTCGTACCAACTCGGCACGCTTCATGATTACTGCTCGGAAATAAATGATTCCATATTGAATAAAATGAAACAAAAAAAGGCCCAGTCTCATGTTCGAACTATAACATGGAGACCGGGTCTTTTTATTATGCTTGCGAGGCTATATATTAAATCAGAGTTACTGCGTAATCTCCAACTTCTCCAAGAAAGGCTTCAATTTATCCACGACATAGTGGCTTCCGCCCCGGCCGTTCACCTCTTCAATTACAGCCGATAACAGGAAGGTCGGAGAGTCGGTATCAAACACCACGAAAAATCCGTTCTCTTGCCCCTTCTCTCCCTTCTTCGCTTTCAGTTCCGCTGTTCCCGTCTTGCCCGCGAGCCCTCCAGATATTGAGTTCAAGGTATGGGCGGTGCCTCCCTGCCGGGAAACAACTTCTCCCAAAGCATCCTTAACCGTATTAGCGGCTTCCGGAGTAATAATCACCTCAGGGTCAGTGCTTTCTTTTCCCTCGATCAGAACAGGATTCACCAGTTTTCCTTCATTAATAAAAGGTGTAAATGCTGACGCAAGATGAATCGGGGACATTAACATCTCCCCTTGCCCGTAGGACGTATCAGCGAGTAACACCTCAGATGACAGATTCAGATTTGCTTCGTTGGCATATTGGCTCGGCTTCAGATACAGTTCATCCAGTCCAAAGTTATCGCCAAAACCAAACTTCTGGATCCCATCAATAAACTTGGCGTTGCCCATCTCGATCGCTTCCATGGCAAAGTAAATATTATCCGAGTACACCAGTGCATCGACCATATTCACCGGAGATAAACTCTTCACACGCTTGACATAATAACCGCCCCAACTATCATCTTTACGCCATTGCAAACCAGAAATATCATGTGTTTTGTCCGCTGTGGTCACCTTCTCCATCAGACCCGCTGCGGCTGTAATCGCTTTGAAGGTTGATCCCGGAGCATACCGGGTAGTGACTCTGTTGATAAAAGGAAGCTTCTCATTTGCCGAGTACGCATCCCACTCTGCCTGAGTAAGTCCTGTAACCATCTTGTTTGGGTTATAGGAAGGCGCACTGACCAACGCCAGCAGGTTACCGTCCGCCGGATTCATTAGAACCATCGCACCGGCGTCTCCTCCGCTGGATAATGTCTGATACAATTGCTTTTGTTGTTTGGAGCTAATCGTCAGTTGCACATCCTGTCCGTCTACAGCATCCTTACGAATAAGCTCGGAGCGGGAGTTGCCGGACTCATCCGTGATTTCAATCAGACCGCCACGTTCACCGCGCAGCTGTTTCTCCATGGACTGCTCCAAGCCTGCTTTGCCGATCCAATCCTCTGCGCGATAATACCCTTCTGTATCCTTATCCAGATCTTCTTTGGTGGCTTTGCGCACGTAACCAATCAGGTGTGCAGCTGCCTCACCGAGTGGATAATAACGGATTTCCTTGCTTTGCATCGTAACCCCGCTTAAAGACGCTGGTACGTCAAACTCCTCCGTGGAAGCAATCGGAACAAAATATTCCGGCTTCACCCATGTCTGCGCAAGCGCCTTGTGAATGGCATCTTCCGAAATCTGATAATGGCTCGCGATTCGAGCAATCATCTGATCCGGGTTATCACCCAGTTTCTCAGGTACAATACCCCATTCATTCATCGTACCCTGGGTAGCCAGCGGCAAGCCATCACGATCCACAATGTTTCCACGATCCGGGAACAGTGTTCTCACACGTACCTTGCTACCCTTAATCATGTCAGTCAGGATCAACGAAGGCTGCCAGTTAATTTGCCAGTTTTTGCTCCCATCCTCAAGCTCCTGCCGGACCAGTTTCAGTGTATGTGTCTCACTAACTTCTCCCAAAAAGGTTGTCAGTTGCAGGTCATAGTCCACTTCATACGTATCCGCGTCTTTATTCTCTGCAGCTGTCTTACTGTCATCAGACGCCGTTTCGGCAACATCCACAGGTTTAACCTCCGCCTTGACGGTGGATACTTCCATACCTGAATAGATCGCATTGTATTTTTCGACAAATTGTTCCTTGTTCATGCCCGAGTCTTGTAGCGAAGCAGGCGTCATCAACGTATACAGCTGGTCATACTCTTTTTTCTGCAGATGCTCTATGTACTGATTCACGGTGGTCTGGGGCTTGGCTTCTGCTTCTTTGTTATTGTTATTGTTATTCTGCATGTATAGATACATTCCGATTCCACCTGCAAATAAGATGGGTAGCAGTCCGTACATTAATTTACGTTTGGATTTCATGGTTACATCACCTCTAATATACACTATAGATTTCCAGAGCCATTTAAACAATGAAACAAATCTGACGAATTTATCATTAAAAATAGCCGAAAGCTCACATAATATGTTTAAATAAGAAGAGTGAGATTACATACTAAAGCTTTTTTGCTATGCAAAAGGCTGAAAAGGAGCCCGATGATGGAAATCAGCTATTTTTTACTCCCCAAAGCCGAAGTGGCCTATATCAAGTCTACCGCTTCCATGAAAGATGCTATTGAGCAACTGGAATCGCAGCACTACACCGCCATTCCCGTGATTGACCAGGATGGAAAATATGTTGCTACCCTTTCCGAAGGCGATTTGTTATGGAAAATGCGAAATACACCCGGATTGACTTTTGATACGATGGATCAGGTTCAAGTCCATGAGATTAACAATCGGGTATATAATGAATGTGTATACATTGAGGCTGAAATGGAGGATATGCTGACACTTGCAGCAGACCAAAATTTTGTGCCCGTGGTAGATGTCGATCGTGTCTTCCTCGGTATTATCCGTCGTAAGGATATTATCGAATATTATACGCGTAACATTTCGGATTAGATTTAAGTGAAACATCCTGTAATAAACGAATACTCAACTCGAAAGGGTACTCCTATGGTCAATCATTGGCCGACTGGAGTACCCTTTCCATTTCAAGGTATGGTCGGAATCACTCTAATTGCGTTTAGCCCGCTCTTCCTTGTAATAAATCAATACGTCCCTTGGGCTTCCTTGAAATGCACGCTCTTTGCCGAACTCATACGCCTGATGCAGATACGAATATGCCTCGTCATGCTGTTCAAGCCTCATGCAGATCATACCGAGATCGATCAACGGACTTGTACTTCTATCCGAACTCCGCGTACTTAACGATATCTCAGCCCACGGCTTCGCCAGTCCATACTGCTTCAGATCGATATGTGCATTCGCATGACAGGATGCGATCCAGCTCGCAATCTCCCATTCCATCTTCGGCTCGGGCAACATGCCCCATGCCTGATCATAATAGATAAGTGCTTGTTCATGCTGCTGCGTCTCATCCAGCACATTACCAGCTTCTACCGTTTCAATAATTTGTCGCTCCAGTTCGGCATGTTCCGGTGTGAGATCTTTCATTGCACCATCTCCTCCTCCAGTACGAAATACCACTCCAGAAAATCATTGAAATTGAGCCACTGCGGCTTACTCTCACCATTAAGAAATCGTTCGATGGACTCGCCTAATTCCACCAGCACCACTTCTCCCGTCTGACGGTTGTAGAAGAATCCACCCTCACCTTCAAAACTATCCAGTGGAATATACGCTTCCGGTAATCCCAATGTGAGCTGTGCTACAGTCACGTCTTCCATATATACGGTATTCTCCATAAACCAGCAGATCTGATACAACTCCTGATGCCTGCTGTAGAAGGTCGGCCCATCCTCTGCATGTAGATAAAACTGTGAAAAATCCGACTGAAGATCAATCTCCAGCTTTCGCATTGCCTCTTCGTATTCTGCTGGAACATCTTCATGCCACCAGCCTTGCTCCCGGCAATGATCAATCACTTTATTGGATAACATCGTAGACCTCCAAATTCAATTTTGCTCATAATACATGTTCAAAAAGAGCGGTTTTCAGTACCAAGAAGATGGGATGAAGGTAGAAATGGAGTAGCGGAGCGTAGGGAAAACTACGTGAGCAACCGCAATGTTTCCAAAGGAAACATACTTCGTAAGCCTCCCACTTATTTCGGCTGAATGCCATATTCGATGCTGATGATGCCTCCAGGCATCCTTCGTAATCAAAAACGGACTTTTTGAACAACCACAGGTATCCACACTTGCGGTGGTGCGCCGTGACCTCTGTACACTTCAAGTTCCGGAATCCCTGCATGCTGATATGAAGTGGAAGGAAACCACTCTGTCATAATATAGTGCCACAACCGTTGTATCGCTTCCGGTTCTAGTTCTTCAGCTTCAAATACAACCCAATGGGACGCGGGAAGTTCGATGGACACCAAACCTTCAGGCACTTCACCTGCGTGGGAGGTAGCAATCCAGTACTCCATTTGTTTGTCCTGCAGCTCTCGCTGATCAATACAGATGCCCACCAAACCGGGAATGGCCCCGTTATTGAACCCGTTTAAACGTTCCTCAATTCCGTCTGCCAAAGCATCCTGCCACATCTTAGGAATTTCTCTTAAATTCTCACCATCCACACAAGAGAACGTTCGTTTGATGCCGACAAAGGTAAGAGACTGTTGTTCGATCACATTATGATTCACATTCAATAGATGAACTCCTCTCCGAGAGCGATATGGGGCATGGTTCTCCATGACCCATTCATGAAACCATTGTTTCATATACGGTATGTATCTCCGTTATGTCCTACAGATACTGTATCAAAAGAGAGGAATGATTGGAAATAACGCAGGTACTCCTGTCCATATGAAAAGAAAACTTACCTACCAATCGTTCCTGCTCAATACAGAGGGATAGAGTATGCAGGCTCTTTCCCGTCCTTCATTTCCTTATTCTGGTGCAACTTTCTCCCTAGACGTTCGTCTAACTACTGATTAAATTTAAAGGAGATGACTATGCGAATATCTTGCAGCCCCGGTTTTCCTGGAAGCATGATTGGATCGATTGATCTTCAGCCATCGAAGTATTACACCCCACCTTCCAGTAACAGCCAGATTACAGATCATGTTGATCCTGAACTCGTTACCATTCCCTATGTGGAAGATCCAGAATTCGGATCACACTTTGACGCCATGAAGATCATGAACGGAACTTATAAAGATGAAATGCATGTGAGCTATGATGTCGAGTTTACGATTGACGTGGACAAAAAAGGTTACATTACGCAATTTGAGCATACGTTCCAGCTGGAACGTTATCTGGATCTGGTTCGCACACAATCCTATAAAGTGATCAAGACAAACTGGCGCGGACAAACATTTCACGTAATGACATACAGTTACCTGGAGGAAGTCATTCATCCGAAGAACGTTCTTTTTAAATGTAATCGTGCGGAAGATGTGTTTGTAGTAGCTGAACTTGTTCCGTATCGTGTTGGTGGCGTTGTGGTGCAACCTGATAATCTTTACCTGCATTTCCGTGCACTAATCTCGTCCCGAAATGATCTGTACCCTTTAGATTATATGTGTGAGCCTGATTTCGACCTGAGTCTTTGACTAAAAAAGTAGATACATATGTAGAAAGAGTACAAGCTGTCCCGAATTAGCAGGGTAGCGTGTGCTCTTTTTTTCACAAATTGAACCACCATTCCTGCTAATTCAAATACCCTAATTCACACGCTCGACCCATGCACTCCATACCTTTCTCTAAGCAAAACCAACTGTAATGACGATGAATATAGCATGATGCTGTACATGCATATGTTCTTCGTACGTTCAGAATTGAGAGGGGTTGGAAACATGGTTTATCCGAAAAGTAAAATGCATTCGCTGTTCGCACTGCCCTTGGCAGGCCTGTTGTTTCTGTTATGGGGTGCTCAAGCGGCACATGCAGAACAGATCGACAGTTTGCTGCCAGAGCGAAGTCAGCAGGAGATTGTCCAGAAGTGGAATCAGTGGATGAATGGCAACGATACATCTCCCCTGTATACAGAGACACCTTCCACAAGTGCTCCCTACTCTGCTGGTGTGGTAAATGATGCCTATCTGAAACAGGGGCTGAACGCAGCCAACTTTTATCGTTTTATCACAGGTCTACAGGGCGATCTCGTCCTTGATCCTACATTGAATCGTCAAGCCCAGCATGGGGCTGTTGTGGTCTCCACGGGTGGGTACCTGTCCCATTATCCAAAACAGCCAGGAGATATGCCAAAAGATTTCTTTGACACAGGTTCAAAGTCTGCCAGCAGCTCCAATCTGTATCTTACCAGCAGTGCCAAGAATAACGTCCTGACAAAGAGCATCCAGGCCTACATGGATGATTCAGATGCCTCCAATATTGATCGACTCGGTCATCGGCGCTGGATTTTGAGTCCACAACTGCAACGAATCGGATTTGGACTCGCCACTCGTAGTGAAGCAGGCAAGACATATGATCAGTACTATAGTGCCATGCAGGTATTTGACAAGAGCAGAACTGGGGGAACTTCGTTTAACTACAGTCTGTTCCCAAATCAGGGCGCCTTTCCAATCGAAGCCTTTGGCAGCACACAGGCCTGGTCTGTTCAACTGAATACAGATGTATTCGCGAAGCCATCATTGTCTGACGTAAAGGTCGAGATGACTCGGACTTCCGATCAACGTACGTGGACCTTTAATGCCAAGAACCAGAACAGTGGCTTTCCAACCGGTTATTACAATGTGGACCCTGCGGATACACAATGGTTTAATCAAGCCTATTTCAATGTAGAGACAGGTGGATATGGATATGGATACGCCATTATCTTCCGTCCCGATGATGTGCAATTGTTAAAGAACGGCGATACGTTCAACATTCGAATTACAGGTCTGCAAAAGAAGAACGGTACAGCAGCGGAAATCTCATACTCCACGCGTTTCTTCCATGTTGACGGTGTTCAAGATACCACTCTTACCCGCATAACGCCAGGACAACAAAACCTGAACGTTCGAGCAGGAGAACAGATTGATCTGCCTTCGATCACTGCCGTGAATGATAACGGAACATCCTATGTTCCACAGTCTAACGTTTCCTTCACCACGACGTCAGATCGCATTGCCATCAAGGATGGAAAAATAGTCGGACTTCAGGCCGGTAAAGCCGAAATCCGGATTCGTTTTGAAGGGAAAGAAGCGGTTGTCTCTGTTACGGTCACAGGAATCCCCCAATTAACTGATATCCGTACACATTGGGCGAAAGATGCCATTCAATGGGCCGTTCAACAGGAGATGGTCAGTGGATACGAGGATGGAACGTTCAAACCCAACAATCAGGTGAGTGAAGCCGAATTCCTCTCCATGTTGTTCAAGCTGTATGCGAATTCCGATGTCATTCAGAGTATTGATGCTGTGGAGGGACAAGGTGCCAAAGGGAACATCTGGAGTGATCGTTACTATACCTATGCTTCCGCGTTGAATCTGAATCTGGATGCCAGCAAGCAAAATCCGAAGTTGCGCAATCATGCCTTGAACCGGACAGAAGTAGCTGTGATTGTATCTGGTCTTGGCGGTAAAAATTATATCAAGGATGAAGATGCCATCCGGTATCTGCTGAACATGGGCTACTCATCCGGCAAAACGGCAGCTACGGTGCAAGGTTATGCGGGACATGAATCCTTGACCCGGGCAGAGGCCGTTGTTTTTCTCCAGAACCTGAAGGAAAAAGGCTTCGAACTACGGGGCAGACCGAAGAATGTTACTGAAGCTACCGAAAACGAAAAGAACGGCGGGCTTCCGGATCAGACTATGAAAGCAGTCTATTCTGCCGAGCACACGCTGGTCCTTCAAGGTACGTTCCCGGCGTATGCTAACCAGACAATGCCGATCAAAATTTATGGTCCTTCGCCTGCTGTAAACCACATCCAGACGCAGCAGGTTACAACAGATGCCTATGGCAATTTTAAACTAACGGTAAGTAACCTTGATGCGCAGGAACTTAACCTCTATGTGGAAGTACGCAAAGATTATTCCTATTGGATCAGTGTAGAGGCAGGGCACACTGCGATAAGTGACTATACGGAGTAACAACAATTAACCTGTAATGTGCCATTACTCAGGTAGCATTCAATATGAACTAACCTAAATAGGGCACCTCACGGAACAGGTACGGGATAACCAAGCGTTATCCTCATACCATTCTGGAGGTGCCTTTTTTATTTTTTTCACATATGAAATTTAGAGATAAACGACGGGCTTATTATGCTGTGTCAGCGTTAAACCCCCATTTCGCTATTGGAGCGAGCCGTGCCGCCACGTGGTGTGAAATTGAAATATCCTTCATCCAGTTGCTCCGTCTTGGGAAGGTTGCGGGATACGCGATCGAACATCCAGTATACACCTACCAAAACAACGGTAATTCCACATAAGGTAATGACTGTAGAACTCTGTAGCCAGACCCCCAACGTACCGCCGATCAAGCTGCCTATTGGCATAGCTATGCCGCTTAAAGCCATCGTCGCGGAGAAAACCAAACCCAAATATTGCTGCGGCACCCCCTTCTGCACAACGGTATTGATGATGACGTTAACGGCTCCGCCGGGAACCCAGGCCAGTCCGTATACCAGAATGCTCAGCCAGCTCCATGGGGTAAATATACATCCGATCCAAGCGATCCCGGAGATGATGTATGCCACAGAATACAACCGACCCAAACGCACATTTTCCAGTCTGAGATACGGTGCACATGTTGCGCCAATGACACTACCGAGCGCCTGTGCCATCAGCATCAACCCGTAGATACCAGCTCCGCCGATCTCATCACTGTATATGGGTAGCACACTGAATGTCGCTCCTCCCGCAGCATTAATAACCATAATGCCAAAGAGCAATTTGGCCAATGCCGACCGTGTAAGCAGCATGATTCCGCTCACTAAATCATCCGTGTAATTTCGAAAAAACAAACGCATTCTTGACGGTGTACTCTTGTTCACCGGTTCAATGATCTCATCGTATGTATCCTGTTCCTTCTTCATTTTCGATTCCATGATATAAGGAGCAATCCGCAATTGGGAGAATAACAGCGCACCTATGAAGAAACCGATGGCATTCCAAAAATACAGAGATACCGCGCCCAGTGCAACAATGAGGATCCCGGAGATGGCATTGCAAGCCACATCGATACCCTGATAAGCGATGGAGAACAGAGAATTGCCCTGCGTGAGTTGGTGTTTCTCCAATACTCTTGGCAGAGCTGACATCTGAACCGGATACACCCAGGTATTACAGATATTCAGAATAGGGGTGATCACCAATACCAAGCCTACGCTCAGAAAATCATAGTACGCTGCAATCGGCACAATTAATAACAATAAGGCCTGAATTAACTGACTGTATACCAGAATCCCCCGAATCGGAATCCGATCTATCATTGGTCCGGATAACAGTTGAATAATTTTCGGCAAAATGGACAAAAAACCTGCGAGTCCTGTATAAAATGAGGATCCTCCCAGATTGTAGACCAGCCACATGGCGGATACGGCGTATAAACTATCTCCAATATTGGTCAAGATTCTGCCAAAAAACATCAAACTGAAGTTCTTGTTTTTGAAAATCTCCATGGCTCACCTCCGCCTACGTCGAACCTGTATCTCATTCATCCATCTCTTCCATCCGGCTATAAAGAATGAAGACAAGCGAAGTCATTCCTGCTCCGCTTGTTTCAATCGAATGATCTGTTAGAAAGTTAAATCTTTTGTACAACCTTCTCCTCTTGCAACGTCAACACCGAAGCAATGCTTTCCTTCAGGATGTCGATTCCTTTTCGCAGATTGTGATTGGAGATGTTCAATGGAGGCATGACCTTAACCACGCTATCATGCCTGCCTACTCTCTCTACAATAAGTCCACGCTCGTAGCAAGCCTTCTGCACCTTTGCTGCAATATCCGGTTCGAATTTGGAGAAATCCAGCCCCCAGATCAGACCAATCCCCCGAATATCAATGTTAGGGTGTTGCTTCAATATCTCCTCATTCCATACCTGCTTCAACATGGTCTCTTTCGCGTACACCTGCTCTTCCAGAGATACCTGTTCCCTGTATTCCAGTGCTGCTTTGGCTGCGATAAAGGCCAGCTGGTTTCCGCGAAAGGTTCCATTATGTTCGCCCGGATTCCAGATATCGAGATGCGGCTTCATCAACAACAAGGACATCGGCAATCCATACCCGCTAATAGATTTGGAGAGAACGACCAGATCAGGAAGTATCTCGGCTCGCTCGTAGGAGAAGAACGGCCCCGTTCTACCGCATCCCACCTGCACATCGTCGCATATTAACAATATGTCGTAGCGATCACAGATGGCCCTGATTTTCTTCAACCACGAAGTCTCCGCAACATAGATACCACCCTCTGCCTGTACCGTCTCCAATATGATGGCAGCCGGCTTCTCAATACCCGAGTGGGTATCTTCCAAAATATATTCGATGTAGGCAGCACTATCAAAATAATGATTATGCTCATTCGGATATGGAATAAAGGTTACACCGTCTAATGCTCTGCCTGCACCCTGTCGGCTGTCCCGATTACTGGTCACGGCCAGACTCCCCAGGGACATACCATGATAACCGCCCATGAAAGAAAACACACCCGACCGCCCCGTATATTTGCGTGCCAGCTTCAACGCAGCTTCTACCGCATTGGTTCCGGTAGGGCCGCAGAATTGAAGCTTGTATTCCATCCCTTTTTTCTTCAGTACCGATTCAGAGAAATATTCAATAAAATCAAGCTTCGCTTGCGTGTACATATCGAGCCCATGCATAATTCGATCCGATTCAATGTAGGCCATGATTTCGTTTTTGATATATTCATTGTTATGTCCATAGTTAAGTGCACCAGCACCTGCAAAGAAATCAATATACGGACGACCATCCACGGTATAGAGTTGATCATCTTTGGCTTTATCAAATACGGCCGGGAAATGTCTGCAATAACTTCTCACATTGGATTCCATCGTTTCAAAAGTCATCTGATCCATCCCTTCACCATTCGATTCACATATTGGGCCACATTCACAGCATGATTGTAGTCGATCAGATTCTCATGATGACCTGGAATAGGCGTTGAAGTGCATGTGCCTGTCGTCTTGGCGTGCCAAACCTGTGCATCCGTTAACGGAACTGGAGTTCGTTCATCCTGAGCGGTTGCGTACAACAGATGGATGTCGGACCGAATCGGTTCTGCTGAATAGTAGTTATCAAAAGCCACTTCATTGGCCAGGCGCACTTTCAAATGTCTAAGCGTGTTTTCACCAGGGAAATGATTCATAGCTTCTTGTAACTGAGCTTCATAGTCTGCATTGTGCTTGAACTCATACCCATTGTTTTGTGCTAATTCGGCAAGAACCTCCATCTTGTTTATTGGACGAACATCCCGTTCATGGCTTCGGGCAGGTGCATCCAGAATGATCAGCCACTCCAGCTGCTGTCCTGCATCTTCGATGATCCGCGCCATCTCAAAGGCCACATTGCCACCAAAGGACCAACCCAGCAATCGGTACGGGCCTATCGGATTCAATTGCGTAAGAACACCATAATAATAATGGGCCAGTTCCTGAACGGTATAGAGCGGTTCGTCGTCGTTTTCATATCCTTTTGGCACAAATCCGTATATATTCAAGCCTTCCAGCTGGCTAACCAACTCATAATAATTGATCAGGTTGCCGCCCCCCGTCGGAATAAGAAACAGTGGAGTTGCATCCGCAAGACCGTCTTCTTTCAACACAACAACCGATTGATCTTGGGGCAAATTTCCCTCCCGAATGATATGTGCAATATCGGTCACGGTGGAGTAATCAAACAAAGTGATCACGGATAGCTCGGTCTGGAATGTTCTGTTCAAAACGTCCATTAGACGGACGGCTTTGATGGAATGTCCACCCTGATCGAAAAAGCTTTCATGAAGATGGATGGTGTCCACGCCAAGGATATCCATGAAAATCTGCATGATCTTTTCTTCCAGTTCATCCTGTGGAGCAGCAATATAATCGTTCAATGTACCACGGTCCAGATGCTTCAGCGCTGCCTTGTCCAACTTGCCATTACTGTTTAGAGGAATACGTTCAATCGTAATGAAGCGTGAGGGAATCATGTGACTCGGCAGCAGCGTTCGGCAGAAGTTGCGAAGATCTGTACTGAGAATCTCAGAGGAGGGAGCCAGCTGAATGTAAGCACTCAGTGACAGTTCTTCATCATCTCCCCATCTCTCAGCCAGCATCGCACACTCCTGAATATCAGCGTGTCTGGAGATTACATCGGTGATTTCTCCCAATTCTACACGCATGCCTCTGATCTTCAATTGATTATCTATTCGTCCGACAATGTATAACTTGCCAGTGGCATCGTAATAAGCAATATCGCCCGTTCTGTACATCCGTCCATCCGTAAACGGGTTCACAAAGAAACCCTGCTCGGTCTTTACGGGATCTCCATAGTAACCTCTCGCCAGACCAACACCACCAATATACAAATGACCATGAACCCCAATGGGCACTGGTTTCTGCATTTCGTCCAGAACGTAGATGAAATTGTTCCCGATTGGACGACCAATGGATATATTTCTTCGAGCGCGCTGACCTTCCGGCTGCACATTCATATGAATGGTCGAATCAATGGAAACCTCGGTTACTCCGTAACTGTTATGCAGATTACGCTCGGGAAGATGGTTGTGGAACGCCGCAACCATCTCGGGCTTCAATGCCTCTCCACTGGAGAATACATCCCGTAATGATGCTAATTGCTCCAGATCCGCCACATCAATTCGCTCCAAAATCATCTTCAACATGCTCGGAACAAAAAAGACGATGGCCACTTCATATTGCTTCAAAGCTTGAATGATCGCATACGGATCACGATGAAATCCTGGTTCCAACAGTGCTACCCTGGCACCTGCCATCCATGTCCAGAAATATTCAAGACCGACATCATCAAAGGTCAGGGTTGTTTTCTGAAGTACCGTTTCATGGGATTCCAGCTTGAATTGGTGCTGCATCCAGCAGATACGGTTCACCCACCCCTGGTGCCGCACAGATACCCCTTTGGGTTTCCCTGTAGTGCCTGACGTATAATAAATAGCTACCAGATGATCAGGCCCCACCGGCGTCGACGGAACTGTTATCGGCTTGTCCATATACATTTCAGGTTGAGATACGTCGATCAGAACGGCAACATCATCCGGGATCGGCAACGTATTCGTATTGATGAGACAGATGCACGCTCCCGAATCTGTTAACATGTGACGATTTCGCTCCACAGGTGCATCCAGATCCAGAGGCACGATAGCTCCTCCCGCTTTTAACACGGCAAGAAGGGCAATGGGTAAATGAAGCGAACGTTCTATACCAATGGCTACCGCCTTGTCAGGTCCGATTCCCTTTTCGATCAGAAGATGAGCCAATTGATTCGCTTGGCGGTCCAGATCGCGATAAGATAATTGTTCTCCCCCATATACCACAGCCACTTGATCCGGGGCTCGGGTTACAGATGCTTCAAACAGATGTTGTACACAGATATGATCAGGGTAATCCATTACGGTATCGTTCCATTCATATAGAACCTTCTGTTGTTCTTCATCACTAACGGCTCCAACCCCTGCGATTGGCTTCCCTGGATGATTCACAATATGTTCAAGCAGCGCTATAAAATTATTAGCCCAGCGTTCGATCGTACTCACGTGGAACAGATCCCGACTACATTCAAACGTCCCCTTAATCACATCCAGATCTTCCGTCAAGTCCAGGGACATATCGAATTTGGATGTGTTGTTCTGCTTCAGCTTGATTTCCCTGAATACGGCCTGTTGATCATTCTGTTCGATCTGATTCGCCTTCGCCAGACTGAACATAACCTGAAACAACGGCGAATATCCCGTATTTCTGGATTGGATCAGATCATCGAACAACAGATCGATCGGTACATCCTGATGGTCGAAAGCATCAAGGATCGTATTTTTGGAAGCGTCCAGGTGTTCCAGAAATGATTGCTGATCATCAATACGGCTACGCAGTACGAGTGTATTGACAAAGAAACCAACAATCTTCTCTAGATCGGACTGGGGCCGATTGGAGACAGGCGTCCCGATCATCAGATCCGTTTCACCCGAATACTTACGTAACAAAATCGCAAAACAGGTATACATCACCATAAATAGCGTGGAATGATGCTTCTCCGAAATCTCTCTTAATCTGCTGGTAAGAGGTGCTGGAATCGTGAAGTATATTGATATCCCCTCTTCACTCCGTTTCTGTGGACGCTCATGGTCATATGGCAAATTGAGCGTATAGGAGTGTTCCTTCAGTTGATCGAGCCAGTACCTCTTCTGATTAGCAAACTCGTTACTTTCCAGTAATTGATTCTGCCATACCGAGTAATCTATATATTGGGTCGCGGAAGGACTATATGATGGCAATGAGCCCAATCCACGGAAATGTTCATAATAAGATAACAGGTCTCTTCGTATGATCTCGATCGACTGACCATCCGAGATGATATGATGCATCATCAGAACAAAAATATGGCGCTGATCGTTCAGCTTAAACACTTTGAATCTGCACAGTCTGTCCCGGGTAAAATCAAAAGGGCCATCGGCCCTTTCAATTCTATCTACAATCTTTCTATTGGCCTGATCGCCCGGATACATCGAACTATCAACCCATTCATAATCCGGTTGGTCTTCCTGAATATATTGATACGGTATGCCTTCTTCAGCATCAATCCGAACTTGTAATGCCTCTTGCCTCTCCACCAGCAGTCCGATGGCTTGTTCAAATGCAGACTTATCGAACTCTCCCACAATCTCATTAGCGAATACCATGTTATATGCCGTACTTGCCGGCTCAATCTGCTGCTGAAGCCACAACCTCTTCTGAGCAAAAGATAGCGGAAAGTGATTGATATCGCGAGAAGTGCGCTCTACTGTATTGGTCACGTTCATCTGACTTAATATTCGATCAATCAGTTCGCTTTTGTTCAGTACTGCACCAGATTTTTTCACTTAATTACCCTCCGTAGAATATCCATTCGCTTCCAATAACAGATTCTCAATCACTTCGGACAATTCACGAATGGTAGGCGCATCAAATATTTTACGTAGCGGCAGATTGACACCTGCCTGTTGTCTGATTCCAGAGATAACCTGCGTTGCAATAAGGGAATGCCCTCCAAGCGCAAAGAAATTCTCATCAATACTAATCTGCTCCCGCTTCAATACCGTTCTCCAGATCTGCGCAACAATCTGCTCAACGGTTGTCGTTGGTGCGGCATATTCTGCCCCGGAACTTACATCTACGCCCGGTAGAGCGTGATAATCAATTTTTCCATTGCTCAGCAGCGGTAAATGGTCTAGCACTTGGATGACGTTAGGAATCATATATTCGGGAAGCGCGGACGAAATCCACTGTTTGACATCCTTAATCTCTCCAGTGCTATCCAGCTCTACATAGGCAGCCAGCAACGATTCTGTCTTCTCTAGCAGCTTCACTGCTGCAAGTCGCACATGAGGGTGTTCGTTCAGAACCTTCTCGATCTCGCCGAGTTCGATCCGGTAACCTCTTAACTTCACCTGTCGGTCAACCCTGCCAATGTATTCGATATGACCATTCGGGAAATAACGGACCCTGTCTCCGGTTTTGTACATCACGTTGTCCGGCGCATAAGAATGTGCCAGGAAAGCCTGGTCATTTAAATGTTCGTCCACATATCCATCTGCCAGACCCTTTCCGCTGATATATAACTCTCCGGCAACACCTGGCGGAACAAGATTCAGGTTCGAGTCCAGTACGAGCAGATTGGTATTATGAATGGGTCTGCCGATCGTTTCATGAACGTTATCTTGGTCACAGATATGATAAGTCGTATCAATACTTGCCTCCGTTGGGCCGTACAAGTTAATCAACTGCGCATTGGATCCGGCAAAGAAAGCCTTCTGAAGCGGAATTCCCAATCTTTCTCCACCACTGAACACCCTTTTTAACGGTGCTGAAGAGAGGGTTTCTTTTTCCACCAGAGCCTGAAGCATGGTAGGTACAACCTGTAACGTCGTAATCCGTTCTTTATGAATAATGTCGAGCAGATAGTCGGGATCCGCATGCTTGTCCGGTTCAGCAAGAACCAGCCTTGCGCCCGTAGTGAGCGGTGCATAGAATTCCCATACGGATGCATCGAAATTAATTGATGTTTTCTGCAATACAGCGTCTTCTCCGGTCAATGGAAATTCATTGTTCATCCAATGCATATGGTTGCTGATGGCCTGATGTGACACTTTGACCCCTTTGGGTCTGCCTGTGGAACCGGAAGTATAGAGGATATAGGCGATATCTCTGGCATCTACTCCGATTGCCGGTGCGTCCTTGGGCTCGTTCGCAATTACCTCGCCTTCTTCTTCAAGGAATACAGGATTGGCAAAAAGGGAGTTGAGCCGTTCATTGTTTTGATTCAACAACAGCACCGTCTCAATGCGGGCATTCTCACGGATATAGGACAATCGCTCATTCGGATAATCCGGATCAAGCGGTACATAAGCCGCACCCGCTCGAAGTACCGACAGAAGGGCTATCACCAGCTCAGGAGATCTCTCCACGCTTACGCCGACTACATCTCCATGTCCGACATTTCTTGTCCGCTGCAGATAGTGGGCAAGCTGTCTGGACTTCTCATGGATTTCCCGGAACGTAAGCAGAGTGTTACCAGATACAACCGCAATCTGATCTGGCGTCTTCAAGGCTTGTTCGTCCAGCATCTCTACCAATGTCGATGTGGCATATTCCCGAACCTCTCCTTGAAGAATCGAATGCAATGTAACTGTCAGATGATCAGGGATGATATTGGTCGATACGGGTTCAGCCAGATTCACATAGGCATTGTTGCAAATATGTGTAAATATAGCCGCCACGTAGCCAATCTCTGTCGGAGTGTACGCTTCCTCGTTATATCGAAGAACGATGTCCCTACGTTCTGGATATTGTTGGATATTCAAACCAAGGTGAACCGGTTCAATCTGTTCCGACTGATACACGACCCGGAACGTGTTATCTCCTGATTCCACCACGGATGATGCATCCCGACTCTCGAATCCATAAGAGAACACAGACTGGTTCGAATCCGATCTGCCAAACATTTTGAAGTCAAAATAATCTGCATATTCCGCACTATCTTTCGCTTCACTCGTCGTTCTATGGAAAAACTGAGCCAGCGTATCATCCTCTTTCCAACCGGAGTACAGAGGTACGTATCGATTCAATGCACCGACAACTTTCTCCAAATCCTCATCTTGTCGGCCACGCGTATGTACGCCAACCGTTAATTCCTTATCCTCGCCCAGCAGATGCAAAGTCAGATTCCAGCAGGCGAGCGTAACGTTATCTATTGTACTTCCAGCCTTCTCCGCTACCTTCTCAAGTTCAGCCCACAATTCTGGTGACCCTTCCACAGGGAAACTTGCCATCGTAACACTCGGGGACCCGCTACCGGATGCCATGGACAATTGTTTGGCAACATGATCGAACCGTTTATTATTCCAAAAACTTCTTTCCTCCGCGTGCTCATCATTGGTCAGCAGGTCATTCAACCACTCCGATACAGCGTAATACGGGACCTCTTCTTCCAATAGTTCCGGTGCTACCTCGGCAGCGATTAATTGTGATACATCCTCAAGTATAATGGCAGGTTCAATATCCGAGAACTGTGGATCAAAGGCGAGAATCAATACTTTGGAACGTTCGGACAGATCCACGTTAATGGCTTCCAGCGAATAGTCACCTGTCCATGTACCCAACTCTTTTCGGATCAGCCCTTGGATATCCTGTTCCTGAATCGGTTCTTCTGAATAAGCAGTACGGAATCGACTTCTGGTCTCCGAATCGACTTTCTGAAGATACACCCCATAATTGGGGTCAGCATCAATGGAGGTGCGGAGCGTGCTGTATTTCTCGGCTATTCTCTTCACGGCTAATTCAATCTGACCATTCGAGCACTCACCTTCGATGTTAACAGCAATTACATTTGGGACCAGTGATGTTAATCCATTATTATTCAGTTCATGCAGTCGTTTCTGTTGTGGTGAAAGGGGATAACCCAGCATTACATTTTCCATGTTCAATCCTCCTGCATTTCTAATGTATTTTCAGTTCTATATAAGGTGAACTAAAGAATGTTACACTTGCCACTTCAATGACAGAATAATCTTACGATTGAATTGCTGCTTCACGACTCACAGGTTCTCCCATGGCTACCAATACTTTTCGATCTCCCTGATACGGGTTCCGTGCATGGGCAACCAGCATATTGTCCAGCATGAGAATATCTCCCTCTTGCCATGGAAAGGCAATCGTGGCATCGGCATAAGCCTGACGAATATGAGCAGCCACATCGGCATCAATTGAACTTCCGTCTCCATAATACGTCTGGTATGGCAAGCCACCTTCTCCGAATTCTTCGAGCATCAAGTTGCGAACTTCCTCGTTCAGGCTACTGCTATGCCAGAAGGCAATGTGATTGAACCACAGGTTCTCATTCGTATCCGGGTGAATCGTGATGGCCGGTCTCACCTGCTTCGTTGTGAGAGTTCCATCCTCATTCCAGTGGAAAGACATGTTGTTGTCCAGGCAATACTGCTCGACTTCTTCCTTGGACTCCGTGTGGAAAACATACTGCCAGGTCTGCCCGAAGCCGTTGCCGTAGTTTCGAACCAACATCCAGCCTTTCTCTGCAAAAACGTCCCGAATGTCCGGATCAATGAGGTTATATACTTTCCGTACATCCACAATAGGCGTTTCTCCTCCTTCATCGGCGACGACAATGCTGGAGAACCAGATTTTTTTGGGCCAGGTCATGACGTAGGACAATTCATTATGCGGTGCAATGGTCTCCTCGTTCGGGAATTCCGTTGACGTATACACCTTGCCCTGTACTTTAGTTCTCGGTGTCGCTCCTTCTTTATAACTAAGCGGCTCGGGGCAGCTTACATCGATAAACCCGTAAAAGCTCTCTGGTGTGGTGGTATCAAAACCTCTGAACAGGACGCCGCCGTATTCCAAAATTTTCTCTTCCACCATATCCTTATTGTTGAGATACCACTGATTCAGATCCAACCCGGCCAGATTTGGTTTGATTACCAATGGCAGCTCTTGACCCTCCTCCAGAAACGATTGCTTTACGATTTCTTTCTGAATGACCATCTGCGCACCTTTATCAAATTTCTTCTTCATGGTTAATTCCTCCTAAGATTTGATTTTGTTGAATTTCTTTTTGCTCTTACTGCTATTCAGCAACTCCATCTTGTACTCGTGGGCCATCACCTCCCAATCATGGCGTACAGCTTGAAGACTCCGTGAGGAGTCAGCTGCAATCAACTTCACTACAGCCATATAATCATGCAGAAATCTCTTCATGGTGGATTTGCCAAACAACTCTGTTTTGTATTCAACTACTGCATTCATGACATGGTCAGCCTCGATGAGATTCAACGTCAGATCCCACTTGCTCTTGCCACTGTGGCCCCACAAAATTTCATTCTGAGCAATATTCAGTCCTTCGATGTTGTACGTATTTTTGACATCAAGTACGAACCATGTCTGGAAGAACGGGGTCAGCCCGGAAGCACGATCCGGGTTCAGTAGTTCAATCAGCTTGCCAAAAGGCATCTCTTGATGATCAAATGCTTCAAATACCGTATTTCTAACGGAAACAATCTGGGCGTCTATGGACTGC
Organism: Paenibacillus sp. FSL H8-0079; assembly: GCF_037991315.1. Classification (NCBI taxonomy): domain Bacteria; kingdom Bacillati; phylum Bacillota; class Bacilli; order Caryophanales; family Paenibacillaceae; genus Paenibacillus; species Paenibacillus sp. FSL H8-0079. Next base: position 953,487 of record NZ_CP150300.1, on the reverse strand, counting down.
TCCGGGTCCATGGTCGTCTTCAAAGCAAGACTGTTGGAGAAATATCCGATCAATCTCTGAACTTCGGCACGATTACGGTTTGCTACAGGTGTGCCAACAACGATCTCGGTTTCACCCGAGTAAAAGTACAGCAACATTTTGTAGGCGGTGAGCATGGTAATGTACAGACTGGCATTGTTTTTCATACCGGCCCTTTTGATCATGTCAATGGTTTGGATCGGAATTTCTGAGAGCAGAATATCTCCGGTATCCCCATTATTCAGCGAAGGCTCCCGGTCATACGGCAATACTTTCACCGATCGGTTAACAGTACTTCCCAACTGGTTGCGCCAATAATTAAGAACTGTCGGAAATTCGGCAGTCATCCATTTTACTTTTTGCCAATGTGAATAGTCGGAATACTGAATGCTCAAATCCTCTGTTGCTGCATTTTCTCCCTTCAGATAAGCATTATAGTACGCCCCCAGTTCAGCCATCAGAATATCCTGAGACCAGCCATCGAAGATAATGTGATGAAAATTAAAATAGGCAAAATATTGATGTGCATGGATCTGATACAATCCAAAATAATACATCGGTCCGGTTTCCAGATTGAACTGGTGTCTGGATTCTTCTTCAATCACACGCTTCAGACTGGCTTGGGAATTATCCCTCAGCGTATGCTGGACCTCGATGTCAAAAGGCTCATAAGGCCTTATTCGCTGCACTGGTGTATTGTTCTCGATAACAAAATACGTTCTCAATACATCATGCCGCTGCACAATCTGATTCAATGCATAAATGTAAGCCTCTTCCGAGAATGCGCCTTCAAAAAGGACATGTCCGGGAATGTTATATTTGGTGCTCTTCCCCTCGAACTGTTCAACCAGCCACAGGGATTCCTGGTTGAATGACATTACACCTTTGAGTGCCGGATCAACTCTGGGAATATCTGTAGACAGGAAGATCGGCTTGTCCATAATTCCGTTCAATACATCCACTTTGGATCTCTTCATCGTGTTGTGTTCCATGCTCATCATGCCTTCCTTTCCTTCCATGATCTGATCCAGATATGAACTTAAGGATTGGATTGTAGGGAAATTAAACATATCGTTAATCGAAAAATCAAAACCTATCTCGGAAAGTCTGGTATAGATCTGAATCAACTTAAGGGAATCACCACCCCGTTCGTAGAAGTGGTCCGTCACACCCACCTCTTCCAGACTAAGAATCTCAGACCAGATGGTAGATATCGTCTGTTCCATGACAGTACTCGGTGCCACATACACATTTTCTTCATCCGATTGCGGCTTCTCTATCGATAACGCCAAGTAATCAATCTTGCCGTTAATGGTAAGTGGAATCGAAGACACCTTGATCAGATGTGTAGGAACCATATACTCCGGCAACAGAGATACCAGATTATCCCGTATCATCCTCCGGGTCACATGTGCATCGCTGACGTAATGAGCACATAACTGACGGGATTGCTGATCCGTCTTGACGCTTACAGCAACATCTCGGATTCCTTGGATTTTCAAGAAAGCTGCCTTGACCTCACCCAGTTCAATTCGATACCCGCGAATCTTCACCTGGTCATCCATTCTTCCAAGGTATTCCATCTGACCATCTTCCCTTAACCTGCATAGATCACCTGTCCGGTACAATCTCTCGCCTGGATGATCCGGGTGTTCGACGTATTTTCTGCCCGTCAATTCGGGTTGGTTCAGATAGCCTCTGGTCACTCCGTCTCCCCCGACCAACAATTCACCCTGAACACCGACAGGAACGTATTGCAATGAATGATCGAGCACATATATGGATGTGTTCTGAATGGGCTTGCCGATGGGCACATACTCCGTTTGGTCAACATGTGGATTGTAGGCATAGATCATACAGCCCACCACCGTCTCTGTCGGTCCATATTCATTGAAAATGGTAACCTCATGTTTGCTTTGCCGGGTAATATTCGCAGCCAGTGAAGCACTCAGATTATCACCGCCCACAATAAATGTTCGGACATTGGATCTGTCCATAATGTTCATGTCTTGAATCAATTGCAGGTGCGCTGGCGTCAGCTTGACCAGATCCACTCGTGGATCCAGGACAACATCAGCAATCAACGCCTTGTTATGAGACGAGTTATAGATGATCATCGTGTTGCCCGTAATTAACGGCGTAAAGATGGAGGTAATGGTCAGATCAAACGCGATGGATGAATACAGTGAAAAAGTCGTTTTCCTGTCAGTAACATACGTCTGACTTGCCCACCATATATAATTCGTCAATCCCTTATGTTCCACCAATACACCCTTTGGTGCTCCTGTTGAACCTGATGTGTAGATGACATAAGCCAGATCCTTCATATCTATGGTCAAGTTCAGATTATCTGTTGATAGCTGCCCCTCACTATCTTCAAGCATGTGAATGGCTTCTAGACTGTCCGGCAGAGTAATACGCTCGTTAACCAGAACAAACCTTACTTGAGAATCTTTCAAAATATGTTGAATTCGTTCATCGGGATACTCGGGATCAATCGGAATATAAGCACATCCGGCTTTCATAACAGCCAGAATCGCGATAACCATTTCCATACTGTGTGTTGCAATAATACCTACCAGTTCTCGTTGCTTGATTCCTCTGCCGATCAATACTGTAGCTAACCCATTAGCTCTGGCATTCAATTGTTCATAGTTAATCTCATGATCTCCCAGGATAAGTGCTGCATGTTGAGGGGTAGCCGCTGCCTGTTCTTCAAACAACTGGATGACGGTTTTGTCGCTCGGGTACACCGCCCCGGTATCATTAAACTCGGTTAGCATCGATTGTTTATCGGCTTCGCTTACAATACTGATCTGTTCAATGCTTTGTTCGGAATGTTCCAGAATGGCTTCCGTAACCGTAAGAAACTGATCGAGCAAATTGTCCATGAACGTTTCACTGAATAACTGGGTCCGATAATCCATCTGAAATATGATACGATCCTCATTGATTTTCTCAATAATGTTGATAAGCAGATCATTCGTCTCGTGTCCGTTAAACTTGTTGTCCATGTAAACATTATGTCCCTGCATCTTGTCAAAGCGTTCTGGACGATAAACTAGTGATATGCCGAACAATCTGTTCAGTTCCGGTAACGAGAGCGACTCTCTCAGATCACGGATCAGCTGATTATACGGATATTTCTGATGACGCAACATTTCTTTCTGTTCATTGGAGATGCGTTGCAGCAAGGTTAACACGGATTCAGAGGGTTCTATCCCGATCCTGACAGGTACGGTCGTGACAAACATGCCAATCATGTCTTTATCTGTTTTACTAGTGCGGTTCGCGTAGTTGGTTCCAACGACCAAGTCGGTTTGGTGAGTGAGTTTATTCAGCAGAATAGCTAGGGTTGAGAGAAAAAAGGTAAATACGCTGACATTCTTCTGACGACAGAACTCTTTCAAACGTACATACATGGAGTGATCCATATTCATCGTTTTTCTTCTGGCTGCGGTGTGAGTTAGAAGGGGATTGTGTGCTTTCAGTTCCATAAATTCGGGAATCGTATGAAACTTCTCTCTCCAAAATGCCTGATCTTTCGCATAGCGTTTGGAAGCGAGATATTGTTGTTCACTATTTATATAATATTCATAATCGTGAATCGTAGATTCCATCCTGCTTGCATTACCATCTTTCAGTTCGGCATGGTAGGTTTCCGTAATCTCATTCGTCAACTGGAATAACCCCAGGCCATCACAGATGATATGGTGAACCTGAATGATGTATCCGTATTGTCCATGACCCTCATACGTATAAAACTGACATAGATCTTCACTGTGTACATGAATCGGATGGTTACCCACATACTCAGTCCATGTTACACCAGTCAAGGCTGGGTCTTCTTGAATGTGCTTGAGTGATCTATACTCATAAGGTTGGATGTATTGTTTGTTCTCACCTTGATCCAGTATAATTCGAGTTCGAAGCAGTTCGTTATTCTTCAAAACCCTGTTAATCGACCGCTCTAACAAGGTAAAATCGATCGGTTCCGGTATGCTCATTTTGGATGTAATCATCCATACATCTGAATTCGGATATATCATTTCCATATACCATATTCTTCGTTGATGCTCTGTTAAAGGATGCAGATCGACACATACATTTCCCATCTAATTCTCCTTTATATATAATTTATCCTAAAATAAGTTAATTACAACTTATCATTCCACCAAAATTTAATCAATAACTATTTTATTTGTTTTTTTAACAAATTTATATATAATACGACATTAAAATACCATTTTTCGTATGGAAAGAATGAAAGTCCCAACCATCCCTTCTACAAGATATCCACTTCCGTTTCATTATTCGGTAAAGTTCGAACAAAATGAAAAGCCCCGCGATCGATACAGAGCATCTGCATCTGACCGCGGGACCGAATTAACGTGAATTATTCCAAACTTCAGTGCTCATGAATTGCGACTAACCTGGGAGATTCGGAACAAATCTCAGCTGTCGAATACCTTTCCGAATTGCTCTGCTTGTTCCGTCATCTTCCTACTCAATCTTGCTCTTAATCCACTCATCCATTCCGGCTCATGTAACCACTGTTCTGCAGCAGACCGAAGCAAACGAACATATCCATATAGATTGGCAAAACGGCGACATGCGGGGAACATGCTCTCCAAATCATAACGCTCTCCTGCCTTCGACCAGTACCCGTTCAGGAACAATTGCCTTTTCTGCTCCCACTGCTCAGGCTGGATTTCCTCACGCAGACTATCCAGACTCTGTTCCACATCCATCGCGTACCAGTGATACATGGAATCATCAAAATCAATGGCATAACAAGACTTGCTTCCTTCGTCATAGAAAACGTTGTCCAGTTCAAAATCATAGTGGATGAGTCCGAAATTTTGCTGTGTCATCGGCCAAGTCGCAAAATACGTTCGGAGAACCTCCACCTCGTTCAGAGCAGCCGTCTCTGTTGAAAAATCCTTCAGGATTTCCTGCATCCAATTCAATACCTCCGTATAGTCCCAGCGTCGCTTCTCCTCCTGCTCAGGCATGAATTCGCGCGATAGATGATGCAGCTCACCCAATGCCTGACCATAGCTGTACAGGATGGAGTCATTCAAATCAATGCTTCCTAACTGCGATCCAGGCACTCGCTTGAATACGGAAGCATAGTACATTCCCCATGGGGCGTGAGCCTCTATGAGTTCTGTCCCTGAATGGGACGGTACCGCCTCCATGGCTCCATAATGATTCGTATGAAGATAACGCAGGAACTCCAGTTCAGCACTAAGGTTGATTTGATTTTTCTCCTCTACCGGGGCAAAACGAAGCAAATGAACTTCCCCCTGATCTCTGAACGGATACACGGCATTGGAGGATATGCGATAATACTGAAACATGTCCAGTGACTCGGGATCATAGTTCCAATTCTTCAGGATCATCTCGGCAAGGTCATTATGTTGAAATAAATATTTTAACTTTAACATGGGCATTTCTCCTTTTTGATCGTTTTATGTGCATTGCTTGTAGCCACCGAATGCCTATTTTTGCGCGCAAAAAGCCGCAGGCTATGCCTGCGGCTTTTAAAAATTCTGAGTATATGAGAAATTTGCACAAGCAAATAAACCTCGCATACGCCAGAAAAATTGAGCAGTTATATCCCTATATATCGGCAGATCTCAGACCCAACTGGGGAACAAGATGTGTTTCTCCCTTCGTCTGATAGTCCGCCGGAATTATTCAGTTTATGCTTACCTTCATTGTAGTGTTAGAACATACCATCTTAGACCGTCGTTTCATGACGCTCACTCCCTTCAAAAAACAGTTGTTTCCATAATAACCCATACGAGAAATGTAAGCAATTACAAAATGACGATATTTCCATCATCTTTTACTGGACAACCATCACCCGTTCCACGGTCTCGGTGTTGTCCTTATACCACACCATCACGATGTCTTCTTTTTGAAGATCAGACACTGGAATGGACGAATTTGCACTTGGGCTGGAATTGCCCGAACGCGGCGTGCCCATACCTTCAGTAATAGTGACATCATCACTTATACTCAATTTCATTTCCATTCCGGTATCCCTCCATTCCATGCTTGGAGATGAGGTGTCCTGCACCTCAAGTAACGCCAGCGTGATTGTGTTTCCATTCACGGAGAGGACTCTACCTGTCATGTCTGCATCCATTATCCCCTGCATCATGTCCGGACTGCCTGTACGGTCATTCATGCCCGTGCCTCCCCTTCCACCTCTAGGCGTTCCTCCGTTCATGCCCAGGCCACCGCCAGTCGGCATGCCGCCACCGTTCATGCCTTGTGCAGAACCGGTGTTGGTAATATTTTGGGCGGTTATCACATCGCAAGCCGTCAGCATAACCAAGCATCCTAGCAGCAGGAGCAGCGTAACCGATGTGAAATATTTATTTTTTCGCATATGATCACCTTTTTCTCAGGGAATATCTCTCCAAGGTATCTTTACGATGGAATATGAGATCATACGTATCTTTGAATCCCATATAGGACAGCACCACCAACAGTGGATATACAGGGTAGATGTATCTGGACTTAATCTCCCACAGAATATAAAATCCGATGAATCCGAGAATGACCAGGATCAATGAGACTTCGTCAACCCGTTTACGACGAATTCCACCGACCAACCGGATGAGAATAAAACAGTACATCAAGAAATTCATCACATATACAATCCAGAGCAAACCTGTCCGATAAGCCGAATCCCCCTGCAACAGTTCTGTTATCGCATTGGTATAACTGTAGGAGCCTGCGATTCCGCCCCCCCTTCCTCTTCCGGCACCCAAGGAACTTTCATTGCCGATTCCGTATCGATCCATCTGGTACGTTCCTTCCGTCCAGGTCCATATGATCTTTTTGTAATACATCTGCACCAAGTCACTTGCACTTGCTTCGGACAGTTTATTGCTAATCTCTTGTTTGAACAAATCTGCGCTTTCAGCCTTATTGTAGTTGGCCTGCCGCTGATAGATCTGATAACTCTCCATATTGTCCCAGAAACCAAAGCGCTCCAGATTAATGCCCATATTCAGCCACATGTAGACCGGTGCCGCATTCTCTCCAACAGGTGCGCTCACGGCACCGGAGGATTGAAGAACCGCATTCTGAGTCCAGGTTGGTACATTAAACAACATACCCAGCACACCGATGGAAATGATGACTTTCTTCATTCCGATGCTCCGCATATTCAGCAGGATATATATAATGGCAGCGATCAGCACGATTACGCCGATGCTTCGGAAGTAGTTGCCCATCGCGAGAAAAACGGCGGCAATGACGATTGTTTTCCAAGACTTTTCACGTACAAAACGAATTAAGAAGTATAGGCATGATGTCAGAAATGCTGTGGCAATCACATCGTTATAGATCAGGTTGTTCAGGAACAGGGATGGCAGGTACGTCGCTGCAAAGATCAACACACCGTAATCACGTTCCGTGGATCTGTCGTTCACTTGTTTATAAATAAGATAAATCATGAACGTCGTTAATGTTGAAAACAAAATATTAAATAGTTTGATGACCAGATAGTTATCTGGGAACAGGTACAGCAATGTCTTCAGGTACAGCACGATAGAGTAATTGAACGGGAACATGTGCAGATAACCACCCGTTTCAAACGACGAGTAGTCCTTATCGTACAGCATGTTCATGGCGAGTGAGAGCACGGTCTGTGAATCATCGGTGGGTACTCTCGGAAATACGAAAATGATGATGATCTGAATAGCCAGAGAACATAGCAGCACGATCGGAATGACAACCTTTGGGCTGTATTTGTTCAGTTTCAGACACAGAGCATATAACCGGACACCTGAACCAAGAAGCAAAAGAATGACCGGGAGAAAAATACTCCACTGCTGCATGCCCAAAATGGGATTGTCCCCATACAAGGCGTAGTTGTACTGTGCCCGCACCAACAGGGACGAAGCAATAAACACCGCAACAAATACGAGCAAAATGAGATAAAACGACTTATGCAGCATCTTAGACATGCCAAAACTCCTTTTCGAATACAGGATTCCGTGAGTATTATAATGGCTCTGGCTGAAAAATCGCTGAATTCGAACAAACAATTTCATTCATTAAAACTAACGAATTATCCCTCTAATGTCGATAATATACATCGGATACATAATATTATCATTTCATACTAGAAGGAGATTAGAACATGTTTATTCAGAAAAGGTACATCCGCTCGTTACTCTCTCTTCCTCTGGCAGGCCTGTTGTTCATGCTGCTCGGCACCCAGCAGATCGCTGCAGCCCCTGTCGATAGTCTGCTGCCTGAGCGAAGTGAGCAAGAAATCAGTCAGAAATGGACGCAATGGATGAGTGGCAAGGACCAACCTGCCACATTCACTCAGAATCCATCGACCAAGGCACCTTACGTCGCTGGTGTAGTAAGTGATTCCACATTAGAGCAGGCTCTAGGTGCAGCCAACTTCTATCGTTATCTCTCCGGTCTGGATGGAGATCTCGTTCTGGATGCTGCTCTCAATCGTCAAGCCCAACATGGAGCGGTCGTTGTGTCTACCGGAGAATTGACTCACTTCCCAGCTCGTCCGGCAGATATGGCGAAAGACTTTTTTGATCTGGGAGCCAAGTCGACTTCCAGCTCCAACCTGTACGCTTCTTATGGTTCTCAAGGAAACCTTGCAGTCAAAAGCGTTGAAGCTTATATGGATGATTCGGATGCCAGCAACATTGCTGCACTCGGCCATCGCCGCTGGATTTTGAGTCCGCAACTGAAGAAGGTCGGTTTCGGGATTGCATCCCGGGACAACAAAAACTATGCGAGCCACTTCAGCACCATGCAAGTGATGGATACGAGTCGTTCTGGAAAACTCAATTACAATTACAACTTGTATCCTAACAAAGGGGCATTCCCGATTGAGGCATTCAATGTGTCACAAGCCTGGTCTGCACAGCTGAATCCGGACGTCTTTGCGAAGCCTTCCAATTCTGAGGTACAGGTGGAGATTGTGCGTTCATCGGATCAGAAAACTTGGGTACTGGGAGCGAAAACCCCGGTTAGCAGTGATCCTGCAAAGGCATTTTTCAATGTAAATACCGATGGTTATGGGTATAACTACGCTGTCATTTTCCGCCCGGATAACTTGAAATCCCTGAAGGCAGGCGACACGTTCAACGTTCGCATTACCGGTTTGAAAAAGAAAGACGGGTCCAAAGCAGAAATTTCATATCAGACACGTTTCTTCTCGGTTAGCAATCCTTCACAAGAACCTGTAACCGATCCACAGAATCCTGGGACAGAACCACAAGACCCTGGAACCGAGCCGCAAGAACCGGATACAGGCAATGAAGATTACCTGGATAATCATCTGATGCAGTTCGAATATACAGCGGATCGTACGCTGAAAGTACGGGGAACACTCACTGCTTATGCAGGTAAATCATTCTCATTCCAGATCCACGGTCCTTCACCTGACGAAAAACATATTCGCACTGAAACGGTGAAGCTGGATGCTAACGGTCGGTTCAGTCTGACTGTCCCTAATCTGGGCGTGTCCGACCTGACCATCTACTTGCAAGTGGATCCAAGCTTTATGTACTTCATCCCTACAGCAAGTAATTCAAACGTTACGTATTCCTTTGAATAGAAGTGAAGCAAGAGCATAGGAATAAACTAAAGTGAAATGAAGTACGACCAGAGTAAAACCTAGAATCTAAAAACAAAAACAGTCGGAATGCATAGGCATCCGACTGTTTTTTTGTTTATGATAGGAGCGTTTACGATATGAGCTTTTGTTTATTACATAGATCGAACTAAAGATTATTTACACTTGCCACTTCGATGACAGAACAACCTACTGATCGCTACGTTCACGTGTAAACGTCTAGTTCAATTTATAAGCTGTAGTGCAGATTAAATTCAAAAATATCTAAGTATACTGTTCCTTGAATTCATTCATGTATAGAACCTCAATACAACCTGACCAATTCAGAATCGAACCAATAAAATCCTGTATGTCTAGTCCCTTCATTTCATACGTTTCTGCTGTATTTACTGTACCCGCCGCATCTTCAATCAGGGTTACTTTAAACCCCTCATGTTCAGCATTAATCGCTGTAAACAGACAACAATACTCCAGGTTAAATCCAACAATGAATACATGTTCAATCTGATGATCCAGCAGCCACTTTTTCAGCTCCGTATTACTAAACGCACTCGGTTTACTTTTCTCCAGAATAGGATGTTCCCCAGTATCGACAATAATCTCCAAATTGGCACTTTTCTCATAATAGAGAGAGGATTCTTCGTTGTCCCGGTCCAGATGTTTGGTAAACACAATAGGCCAGTTCATCTTTTCAAAAATAGTGATGACAGACTGAATCTTCGCAATTGGAACAGTTACATCCCTTAGACTTGTGAGCCCATATTGCACATCAAGTACAATTAACCCTTTATTCACCCGGTATCTCCTTCCATAGTAGGCTTGTCAGCCGCCAACACTCAATTTTTGCGTTTCTTTTCCAGTGCGATCTCCACATTTTCTTTCACCCGATACTCCACAATCCGGCGGATGAGATCCTCGGGCAATGGCTGATCCAGAGGAAACTGGACGGACCCCTTTCCCCCTTTATACTTGGAGAGTTCCTCTTGGAAAGCTTGAATTCCCCTGGGAGCAGGGTAAAACCCAATATGATGCTGGTATGCGGCAAAATGAACCAGATTCCCATGCTGTGCATACGTCGGCATCTTGTAACTGATCTTCTCTTCGGCGTTCGGAGCCGCTTCACGAATAATCTGTCTTATTGCCTGTAATCTCACCTGTACATCAGGTGCAAACTCCGAGATATATTCATCTACCAGCACAGAATAATGGTTACTCTCAGCCATCTTGGACTCCTTCCACCACGGAACATCAATGGATTCGTGGTACGGGCATATTTGCTTATATTGTACTTCAAATGGACAAGCGGAACAGCTATTTTCCTGCAACTTGCAATGTTAAATTTGATTTTCAAGTGAACTAAGCCTTATAATACGTTTAAACAATTAAACATTATAACGGAGTGAGCCATGAACGAGTCGATGGGTAACCAAAAAGTTATTGATATTTTCGAGAATCTAAGCCCTTATCTTCAAGGTTTGGGAGACCCTGTTCGTCAGCGAATCATATCGCTGCTCATTGATCAAGAGAGCATGAACGTATCACAGATTGCAGAGCATGTTCCCATGTCACGCCCTACGGTCTCTCATCATTTGAAAATATTACGTCAATCCGGACTGTTATCGGTTCAGAAAAAAGGTACGGAGATGTATTACAAGCTGGAGTTCAACGATGCGATCGAATTGCTCAAACAGCTCGTTCATCTCGTGGAAGTGGAATGTCAGAGCTAGCGCATAACGCGCTGGTGAACTGCATTCCTTTTCTTCACCCTATTATGTTTAAAAGTTTAAACATATAAGTACATAAACATATCAACGGAGGTTTAACGAATGATTAGAAAAAGAGTTCTCATCGCTGGAGGCTATGGTGCTGTAGGTGCACAGCTTGCCCGCATTTTGCACGACAGGCATCCTGATCTGGAATTGATACTGGGAGGTCGTTCTGCGGGTAAAGCAGCACCTTTTCCATCCAATCGTGTCCAAACGGTTGTTGTTGATACCAATGCAGACGATCCACTGATTCACGCAGGAGGACATATATCGTTAATCATTAATGCAGTGAACGATCTGGATGATCGGCTACTGGTATCAGCAGTGCGAAGAAAAATTCCACTCATCGATGTAACACGCTGGACTGAGGTGTTCAATCAAGCGATCCGTACAATAGAGAAGGAAGAGCTTCATGCTCCGGTAGTGCTGTCCTCTGGATGGATGGCAGGAACGGCGTCACTCTTTGCCATGATACTTTCTAACTCTCTGCAACATGTCGAAGTAAACATTCATGCCCTATGGTCGCTGCGGGATAAGGCCGGCCCTGATTCGGCAGCCTTCATGGACCGGATGAGTATTCCTTTTCAGATAACCGAATCCAATACACATCGACTCGTCTATCCCATGACAGATCCGATCAAAGTTCATTTCCCGAACGGGTATACGACTCCATGTTACAGATTGGATACACCCGATCACGTCACATTACCTCATACCAGTCATATTGATTCAACCAGCTTCCGCATTGCATTCGATAGTAAAGTATCTACCTATGCACTCACGGGACTGGTTAAAACTGGAGTATGGAAGATGATCAGTGGTGAACGTTTCCAGCCATTCCGGCGGAAATTGCTCTATAATCCGGGAACCGGGAGTGCACATCATCTCGTCATTCAACTGAAAGGACTGGATACGAAAGGGAACCAGGTTGAACGAACGATGACGGTCTCTGACCCACTCGGTCAGACCCACATGACTGCTCTCGGCGCTGCGGTGCAAGCCGAGAAGATACTGCAGATGCCTGCGGATGAGCCTATGGTTCCAGGCATCTATTATCCTGAGCATCTGTTCGATGATCGAATGGACATGGATGTGGTTACTCATTTTTTCAAGCAATACGGCGTTCAATTATCTTATTCCTAATATCCAGACATAACAAAAAATCCGCGAAGCCGCTCACTGCAAACAGTGGGACCTTCGCGGATTTTACGAATGATAATAGAGAAATGTATCGTGTCCAAGTGAAAGCTTGGGTATGGAATCACAACGTCATGGCTCGACCATTACGCATCAGATAATCTTCTTTTGTTTTGTAATCCGGCATGATACTCCCAATACGCCGCCAGAAAGAGCGATCATGATTCATGTGGTGAATATGGCAAAGTTCATGAATGATGACATAATCGATCACTTCCAGTGGTGCCATCGCCAGCCGATAATTGAACGTCAGCTTTTTGTCCCAGCTGCAACTGCCCCACTTGGTGGGAGAATCTACGATCTCTACTGACTTCGGCTTCACCTTCAACTCTTGCTGATAGCGTCCGATGCGCTCCCCAATCATACGTTTACACTCGGCAAAATAAAACTTCTTCAGATTCGCTCGTAGCTCCTCTTCTGTAAGCCCCTCTACAGGGATTAAGTCATGCAGTGCATGCTCCTTGCCAAAAAGCAAAAACTTCCCCTTGCCCTCATCTTCGTATTCCTTGGCTTGAGGACCGTCAAGCGCCTGCTGCATGAGAGCGGATTTCTTCAAAATCACATCCCCGTGCTGCTCTACAAGTTGTCGGATCATGTCTTCACCGGTACCATTGGGTGCTTTGATCGTTACCATATAAGGCAAATCCATCGTGATGGACACTTTCTTGCGTTTGCCATATTCGATATGACAGTTAATGCTGTGATTATTTAATTCTATAGTTAACATAATGCGCTCCGCTCCTGAAGTTAATCATTCAATCAAATCAAATTGTATACCATCTCCGACCATAATGCATACTGTTCGAAGATATATATGTTTGGATTGTATTTTTATACATTATTATGTATTATTATTTAATCTTGAAATCGGAGGTTAGATATGACGCATACTACGGATACAGAATACAAAACCATTGAAGAACTATCGCTTAACCACTGGCAGCCCTTGTCCAACATACTGTATGACGGCTGGGTACTGCGTTTTGCCAAAGGATATACCAAACGTGCCAACTCCGTTCAACCGATCCACTACTCCACTCTGGATGTGCATGAAAAGATCGAGGAATGTGAGCGCATCTATGCTTCTAATCAGTTAAGTACCATATTCAAAATCACGCCGTTTATTCAGCCGGATCATCTCGACCAGCTTTTGCAAGACAAAGGGTATGGCGTTGTCGATCTGACCCGTATCCAGACTCGGAGTCTGGAAGAGATCAAAGAGCCTGTGCACCAAACTGTACAGATCGACGAACAGTTGACCACAACGTGGCTAGATCACTTTTGCCGACTGAATCAGGTGAATGATCTGCAACGGGAAACGACAGAACTAATGTTGAACAATATCCGCACACAGGTAGGTTTCATCTCGCTGTTGATCGACGGGCAAGTCGTCGCGTGTGGGTTCGGTGTAATCGAGCGTGGCTACATTGGATTATATGACATCATTGCAGACGCTAACTTCCGGAATCGGGGACTTGCTGAACAGATGATCCTGCATCTCCTGCATTGGGCAAAAAGACAGGGCGCTACGGCCAGTTATCTACAAGTTGTAGCTAATAATGCCCCTGCGTTAAAGCTCTACGCCAAACTGGGTTATTCGGAGATTTATAGCTATTGGTACAGAGTCAAAGAATGGAATGAGTCCTGACCATACTGAAACCAAAAACTGCCCTCCTCTTATAGAGGAAAGGCAGTTTTTAATTCGGCCGTGATCGTCCAAAACTCTTCACATCGTTCAGCAGTACTCTGTACTCTTTTCTACAAAGGCAGTTTCACCAGCACCTCATATTTCACGCCAGCCTGTATATTCTTGATGATATCGCCTTCAATCCGTTGGCCGTCAACATGCACCTCAATTGTCTGGACAGTTGCATCCTTCTTCATGTTCACATGCAGCTCAGCCCCGCGGAACAACCGCGTAACCGACGCCTCGTTCCAATCTTCTGGCAACTGCGGACGCACCTGCAGCCCTTGCGCGTGACCCTGTAAGCCAAACAATCCGTCGATCAGACAACGATACACCCAAGGCACCGTGCCGGTGTTGAACAGATGACTGGAGCGCCCAGCTGTACGTGGGAATTGACGATAGGCTCCGCGATAATAATTCGGGATAAATACGGGTAGCTGACCCCGCTGGAGAATATCCTCGCCATCGGGGCCAGGAATCATTTTACGCAGCAAACGGTACGCCTTCTCCTTCTCGCCCACCAGGTACAACGCATATATATAGAACGCCGCCGCGTGATTGTACACTGCACCATTCTCCGCACTTCCCGGATGTTTCTGCGTGACACGGCCTACATCTTCCCGCATCGCGGTGAAAGACGGCGCGAGCTTCTCGACACCATATGGTGTCTCCAATTGCTCCTCTACGGCACGGATTAACTTCTCCTGTTTATCCTGATCCGCAGCACCGCTCATAAGTGCCCAGCTCTGAGGATTGATGTAGATGCGTCCTTCCACGTCTTTGCTTACGCCAAACACGACGTTATCATCCGTAATTCCGCGCGCATACCAGTCCCCATCCCACAGATACTCATTGGCTACCGCATTGGTCTGGTTGGCTTCCTGACGGAATTCCGCTGCAACTTCGGCATGCCCTGCCTGTTCACCAATATCTGCCCACACATTGAACGCATATGCCGTCGCAATGGTCAGCCAGCCGGATACGCCTTTGCCTTTGTATCCCACCATGTTCATCGGATCACACCAGTCACCCTGATTGATATAGTTCAACCCGCGCGCATCACGCTCATGGATCAACCAGCGCATTGCAAGATTCATATGCTCCAGTACGGAAACCTTTTGTTCACTGTCTGTAAAAGCAACCTGTTCCTCCAAAATGCTATAGTCATTCGTTTCATCCAAATAGGTCTTCATACAGACCGGAAGCCAGATACAGTGATCGGTATGAGGAACCTGGTTGATATATTTCAGTTCTGCATCCGGGTGCAAAATAATGCCATCTGGCATCGCGCCGCTTATATGCTGCTGAGAGAGAGCAGTCAAGAACGCAGCCCGCGCAATCTGCGGCTGAATGTAACTCATACCCATGTTGTCCTGCAAATAATTCCGCGTCTGCGGATCGGTTGTCAGACGATTGGTTTTGCCATGATAGTACATCTGGCGAGGTAGCCAGTGATTCACGACATTATCTAGCCAGCTGTCCGGTGTCTCTAACTGGATGTTTCCTTGCCCTTCCGCAATATACTCAGCATACTCCTGCTCCGCTGCGGTGAAACCATCCTGTCCATCCTTATTCTGTTTCACAAAATAATGCTGACGAATGCCCTCGATCTCTGTCTCATCATGAGCCGGGCCAAAGATGAATCGATACGCCTGCTCCGCTCCCGCTTCCAGTTCGACTCTATATTGCAATACAGCTACAGGTGTCTCGTACCGTGCATCTCCACCTGCGAGCGTCTCTGACTGAAGGGCAGAAGGATTATGAAGTCCGCCTTCGCCTTCAAAGTTCTCATGATTTACTTCCCAGCCGGTCGGTTGGTGATCTGCAAGCAGATAGGTTTTGTCGCTGTAATTTTTGATTTTGCTATAATCCTGATATTTCTGATAAGGCGTAATTGCCGAGCAGACAACGCCCTGCAAATCTTCCACATACGAACCGGACTGGTTCATCCATGACATATAGCCGACCGTAAAATACGGGTAGATACTAAGCTTGCGTTTTCTCGAAGACAGATTGGTTACCTTCACACGCCATAGCTCCATGACATCTTCCTTCGGCAGACGCAGGGACATCTCGATGCAAATGTCGTCCTGAATCACTTTCCAATGAATATCGTGTTTACCGACAGCGAACGTATAGCTATCCGCCTGCTTGCGAACCGGTTCATACGGGGCTGAGAAGATTTCGCCACTTATTTCATCTTTAATATAGACAAACCGTCCCGGATGATGGGCATAATATGGCTGCTCCGGTTGCATAAACGTCTTGGCTTCCAGATTGGGCGCGTACGAATATTTGGCAGGTTCGGGCTGCATGAATTGGGCCACCGCGTACCCCCGGCAATTCACATGAATCATCATCTTCTCATTCCAAAGGAATCCGGATGCCTTCGGTAAGCTTGTCGGGCTTGTTAGTTCAACATATTGATTATCTTCCGTTGCTTTAATCATCACTGAACCTCACTTTCAGATTATGGAGTCAAAAGACAGAAAACGTTTTAGATAACTTGTATACAACTTTGTTCATTATAACACGGGAACGCTTACAAAGAACTGAAAACTAAAAAAGAGCTGAGAAACTCAGCTCCGATTACGTTCCAATTGTTTCTCGATGCCCAACCTGTCGATCTGTATCCAATACTCTGCTATTCGTTCGTTTTCCACTCGGTATACCGCACTCGCAATTTCAATCACTGGCAGGTTGGTTGGGCTGTATCCGTCCACTTCGCCAACATGGGTACCCGTTTGTCTCCAGCGCACATAGACTTTGTCGCCTTGCGTCAGCAACTCCAGAATTTCGAGTGAAAACTCCCCGTATGCTTCGATCATCTCTCGCACATGATCCGCATAATCGGAAGGGGTTCGAATCACCGTGACCTCTTCTTCAGATATCACTTGATGGGCCAGTACCTGTTCCGCCATCACGCTGCTTGCATAATCAGGATTCCGACCTGATCGGACTTCTTCAAAAAAGGTTCTGACAATCTGTTCTGCTGTCATCTGAGCCCCTCCAGTCTATTAAAATGTTCCGCTTATATATAAATATGTAGTAACTCTTGTATTTTAACATGGAACACACGCTACGAAATTACAACTGTTCTATTGTTCTACAGGACTTAAACCCTATCCTCTCACCTTGACAATGCGTCAATATAACCATAAACTAGCAAAGGATATTAGGAAATTAATAGGAGGTTTAGCCGTTTAGAGGTTCGAGTATGGGTTTTAACCATATTTGATAATCTTTCGGTGTGTAGAATGTAGCCATTAGAGCAACTCAGAAAAACAAGAAAGCGGTGTATCATGAAACGTCTATTTTTCATTATGTTTGCGTTCACCCTGTTACTGGCTGGATGCCAGAGTACTGAGCAGGAAAGCAGTCCGTCCGAGAATAATCCAACAGAAGTAGTAGAAGGTTCTACCATTTTAAGTTTGAAGCAGAAATATGGCTCTGAATCGGAACAAGCGATCATGCCGATGTACAACGTAGCTCAGGATGAAGAATTTACGTTCAAGTTTAAAGCAGATTTACGTAAAAGTAACCTGTCAGCTATTGACATTATAAGTGTACATACCGATATTAAAGCACTCAAAGCAAGCGATGTACATGCCCTTCGCGATACCAATGGCAACAACGTTTCCATTAGGCCTCTTGGGTGGGGCGTTTTAACCTCAGATTCCATGAAGAACAAGGATCAAGGCTCTTGGGGCGGTGCCCCCATTTATTACATTCGTCTGAATTATGATCCGGATGCCGAGAAGCTAACACTGCTCGATCAACCCATCATTATTCCGTTTACAGTGAAATCGGAGTTACCTGTGCCCAACCTAAGATACGAGATTGATAAAGAGAGACGGTTAAAGTTAGTCTGGGACAAGGTTGAGGGTGCAACCGAATATAAAATTTATGAACGTTCTGACCTAACCAATTTCGATACAAATGTACCTCTAACTGGCGCAGAGGACGCTTTCAGTAATAGTCTGCCTTTAGATATTGCGGTAACGACAGAAACGTCTTTCAATGATTTTATGAAAGATGGAAGAGGCGGGCTCGGCACTTATGATGAACTGATAACTACTCATCAGAACCATGGTTTACGAGGAGAATATTACGTCACTGCAATCGGTCGAGGCAAAGAATCCAATTTTAGCAGAGGTGTCCCTACAGCTCCGCTTGCTTCCCAGTTACCAACATCTCTGAAAGAACAATTGTATAGGGAGAAATTAAAGAATATAGATGTACTCCCTCAGAAAACAACAGTTGAGTACAATGACGGTTCATTATCCCGTGAAACCATTGTCTATGATACCAAAAGCGTAGAGATTTCAGAGTTCAATGAAACGAATATTCCTTTTCACGTTAAAGGAACCGCTCTGAAAAGTTACGTACGTGTAGAAAATGTGACCCAAGCAGACCTGGACAGACTCGCTCAGCAAACCGTAGCCGAGTCCAGCAACGGATTGGTGGAACCGAAGAATGATACACCTTACGTCCCTGCACCTGATGTGCCAACGATCATCAACAATCATGATGCACCTGAGTCTGCAACGGAAACAGAAGAAGCACCGGCTTCGGAAACTCCAACTACAGAGTCCACAACCGATACTGAGACTTCAGAGAATGCAGCTGATCCTGTATCCACCGAAGCTTCTAATGATACTTCCGGGAATGCTTCCGAGGAAACTTCTAATGAAGCCCCTGCTCCAGCTCCTGAAGCTGAAGAAGACAATCTGGTAGATGAACAGAAGTCCAATACACAGCAAAATGTAGAACAAGGGAATCAGGAAACTGTGCCTCAGCCTGCTACAGGCGATGCAATGATTAATGCAGATTCCGCATTGGAAGAAGTTTTAGCCAAAAACATGATTGCGGCACAAGATAAAATTTCGTTAAAAGCTTTCCCCGAAGCTCAAAATTTCACGACACTCTCGGATGTTGTCCTGAAAGTGATGTACCAGAATCCATTGATTCTTGGTGTGGAAGGTTTCGAATACAACTATGGTACACTTACCCTTTCCATTTATTACAATGAATCGGCTGGTGGTATCCAGAAGAAGCAAGATGAGATTATTACCAAAGCAAACGAAGTTGTAGCTTCCATTATCAAGGATGGCATGAACGAAGACGAGAAACGAAAAGCCATCTACGATTATCTGAACGATAACGCGAAGTATGACGATGCAGCGCTGGAGAATGCGGAGCAGAACAACTTCAAAAATGTCGATCCGCAGTTCAATGACTCGTTTACCACATACGGTATTCTGGTCAAAGGGGTTGGGGTATGTGCCAGTTATGCCTCCGTCTACAAATTGCTCTCCGATCTCTCGGGCCTGGAAAGCATCGTTGTAACGGGAGCTTCAAGCGGCGTTCCACATGCATGGAACAAGGTCAAAATCGGGAACGAATGGTTCCATGTCGATGCCACCAACAACCTGACGAACTCCGGCATCCCGTACTTCCTGTATAATGCCAACGATGAAACTGCTGCAAGTCAGAAAACGATAGCGGATAAGGATTACTGGCTTGATTCCGAGCTCGCGATGTTCAATGGCGAGAGCGATGCCAATGATTATTATGTGCAAAATGACCTCGAAGTCGCATCCATTAATGAGTACAAAACCAAGGCTGAGAGTGAACTCAAAAAAGGAGAGAGCCGGGTCATTCTCCGTTTCGCCTCACCTGTTGACTCTGATGAGCTCATGACAGCTGCCGGTGAAGCCCTCGCTGCAGTCGATGAAGCTCTTCTGAATACAGCACAATTGGCCACGCTAGGTAGTTATGCAATCCTAGACCCGAAACCAGAGCAGAAGTAAATTTATTATTATGAACAAATAACATAACAGCAAAGAACTCCATTCACCTTCATCGGGAATGGAGTTCTTTGCTTAACTGGCCTATGATCACTGACCTATGGTCGGTCTATAGACCTTTTTATCCAACGTTTACGGACTAACCGTACCGCCATTCGCATTCAGTGTCTCGCCGCTCACATAGCTGGATTCCTGGCTTGCCAAGAACACAAATGCCGGAGCCATCTCAGCAGGCTGTCCTGCCCGACCCAGCGGTGTGTTGGAGCCAAAATCAGCGAGCTTCTCGATTGGCTGCCCACCCACAACCTGAAGCGGAGTCCATACCGGTCCCGGTGCAACAACGTTGACACGAATCCCTTTGCTACCTACCTGTTGGGCCAGTGCTTTGCTGAACGTGTTAATCGATGCCTTCGTTGTCGCATAATCCAGCAGGATTGGCGAAGGTTTGTACGCTTGAATCGATGATGTGTTGATAATGGAGCTGCCCGGCTTCATGTGTTTTACAGCTGCTTTGCAGAGCCAGAACATGGAATAGACATTCGTTTTGAACGTCGCATCGAACTGCTCGGTGGTCAGATCTGCAATCTGCTCGACAAACTGCTGCTTACCTGCCACGTTAGCGAGGATATCAATTCCGCCAAGCTCTTTTACCGCAGATTCAATGAGTTCCTCGCAGTATTTCTCATCCTTCAGGTCACCTGGCTTCGTAATCGCTTTGCGCCCAGCTTCCTCAATCAGCTTCACGACTTCCTGTGCATCTGCTTCCTCTTCCGGCAAATAAGCCAGAACGACATCTGCACCTTCACGGGCAAACGCAATCGCTGCTGCCCGGCCAATTCCACTGTCAGCTCCTGTCACAACCGCTTTGCGTCCCGTTAAACGTCCGCTGCCTTTATAACTTTTCTCACCCGCATCGGGAACAGGAGTCATCTCACGCTGGAGCCCCGGCTCATCCTGTTGCTGTTTCCACTCCGGTGTAGCCTTCGGATATTGTGTCGTTGGATCTTGCATGGTGTGCTGGTCTTGATTAGCCATGTTCAATTCCTCCTCGGTTATTTACAGTGATTACTGTGATCACAGAAGTTGTTTTCATAAATGTTGCACTCTTTCCTTTGTAACCGAGATGGGTGAAATTTAAACTAAGCCCGCCCGAATTCCTTGACCGTCGTCTAACATTGAATCTCCCCTAGCTGGAGATTGTATAATAGAACATGAGGTGATCTCGTTGAATGCAAACAAAGAACCCTATTCCATCGGTGAAGCAGCCAAACTGATCGGCTCCACGGTGAAAACGATCCGTTATTATGATGAGATTGAACTGTTACAGCCCTCTAGCCATACGGAAGGCGGACATCGACTCTATACAATGCAAGACCTGTGGCAACTCGAACTCATTACAACGCTTCGTTATCTGAATTTCAGCATACCGGATATTCGAAAGCTCATGTCTGGTGAACTGGCGGTAGCACAGGCGTTAGATCTGCAGATTGAAGCCTTGGAAACCCAGATCGGCACGATGAATTCCATGCTCTCCGTTTTGCAGCAAGCGAAGCAGCATGAAGAAGACACTTCACTGCATTCGGAACAGTCTCTTACCTACATCTCCAGTCTGGTTGAATCCCTAACGGCCCATGCGAGCAGTCGGAAACAATTCGTTGCTGCCAAGGTGGATGAATCTCATCTGCTGGACAGCATTCCGCAGGATTGGAGAGTATCGTTTCTACACTTTTTCGATAAATACATGATGAAAGATACGAAACTGACGGCTCAGCAAACACTGGCCTGGAAGGAAATTCAGGAACTGATCAATGATCCGGCCTATTGGGCGGATCTGGCTCGGCTGGAGGTTCCGTTCTTCATTATGGCGAATCAGCCACAAGTCGAAGCGGACGTCTGGGTGAAAAAAATGGAGGCTATTCGCATTCGCACTACCGAAGCGCTGGACAAGCGGTGGGCTATCGACAGCCCTGCTGTGCAAAGCATGGTGTGGGACTTTGTGTTGATGTACGCCAGTGCTGAGCATGCCGTAGCACCTGAAGTATTTTTTCGTAAACAGGCCCGATTTATGCTGGACTCCGTGACCGATCGCATTCTGCGTTTTAACAAGCTGTGCAAGGTGATGAATCCCGAATGGAGCCAGATTGTAGATGGCATTAACCTGCTGCAGGAGGGCATGCGGTTACGTTTAAAACAAATGGAAGAAGACTGAATTTCAGTCTCCTTCCATTTATACGTTTAACCTTTTTTCAACGAATAGGATTCATGTTCTCCCACTTCCGTGTCCATATGGAGCGGTTGCCCTTTCAAGTAGTGGTTGAAGAAATCAATCGTCGTATCGTTGACCAAATGTTGCGTCCCGCGCGCATCTACACCCTGCGTCCATTCGAGCAGTGGAGAGATCAGGTAAAGATCGGAGAAACTCAGATGTTTGGTGTTGGTCAGCTCCATCCAGTAGTTCCCTCCTACGGTGACCGGCTCATAGCGCTCATACACTTCCTCATAATATTTCTCGGCTTCTGGACGGGTCGTGCCCATCGCAGCGATCTCTTCATCACCCATCACACTTGTGCCTGCAACGGTTGAATCTGCACTCATCATCAGGAACGGCTTGCCCACGCCTTCAGCAGGGATACGCTTCTCGCCAAACAATACGCCATCCATATTCATGCCTGCTTTCACACGTGGATCATCCATTAACATCTGCACTGTCGTTGCTCCGCCGAATGAATGCCCAAACATGCCGATGTTGTCCAGATCCATATGTCCAGTAAAGCGCCCACTCGGGTCCCCCTCAGCCAACTTCTCTACCTCATCCAGTACAAACTGTGCATCCTTCACCCATGTCTCATTCAACTTGTCCATGTAACTGAATTGCAGCTGTTCAAAGCCTTCTTTTCCTTCGGATTCAAATTGCGCCACACGTCCATCCGGGAATACGGATACCAGACTGCTATACGTGTGATTAATGCCTACAACAATGTAACCTTGACTGACCAGTTGCTCGACCTGGAACGTATTCTGAGTTTCGTAGCCATGCAGACCATGGGAGAAAAGAACAACAGGATACTTGGCTTCGGCATCAGATAACTGAGCTTCCTGAATCGCATGCGTTTTGACCTGACTCAGACTGGAAAATAAAAGCTTTGGCAGTTTCAGCACTTCATTGAAGGCTGTCCCGTAGATCTCCGGCTTATTAACATAAGGGGCTGTTGCTCCCTCTGCTTCTGGATTCGTTGGATACCAGATCTGTACCATCAGCTCCCGTTGGTCACCGGTGGTACTCGTCAGAAGTTCCTCCCGGCTACTATCTGTCCAGTCGTAGTATACCGTTCCGATTCCATAAGGACCTGCTGGCTTGGTAAACGAAAACACTGGGAACAGCAATGGTAAGCCCATGCTCACAACAGCGTATGCCAACACCAGGAGAGACGTTGCGATGATTCGAACACGTCCGAATTTCCCCGCCACAGTGGATGTGGAAGATGACGCCTCGGAACGTTTACTGTTCAGCGAGGTTACACCTGACTGTTGCTGGCGTCTTGCCTTTGTAAATAACACGACCAGTGGAACCAACGTGAGCAGATACGCCGGAATCATCGGCCAACGAAGTCCTTCGACCACACCATGGATGATCAGCAGCACTCCCGATATGGCGAATCCACCCCATACCATTTTCCGAAAATGTTGATGCTGTCTCCCGATCCCGATTATCCCCACGAACATAAGCAGGTTGAAAATAAGATAAATCCATTCTACTGTCCTCATAAGATGTATGCCCCCTTGTCTGCCTTCCATCTTAAAACCTCCAGTTACAGGAGATTCAAGCATAATTTTTCCGAATAAAAAAATGCACTCCCTGAATGACGCTGAATCACCCGCAGGTTCTCCAATCGTTTCAAGGAATGCACGTATGAAATTACGTTATAAGTTGACTTTGGAATACGAGACTAGCGATCTTCGCCGTCATCTACCCGTTGTCTTTTTCCGATGCCAAATGCGAAATATCCAGCCACCACGATGGCCATGAATGTAGCTCCAACAATCAGGGGTAAGCGCGTATCCGGGTTAAACGCCATACCGATAATGACGAGAATCAGATACACAATAATGATGTAATTGCTGATCGGGAACCATTTGGACTTGAAGTTATGATCCGCCATCTCGTTGCCCCAACGCTTTCTGAATCGGAACTGGCTGAACGCCAGCGCGAACCATGGAACCATACCCGGAAGAACACTTGCACTGTAGATGTACAAGAACAGCTTGGAGTCCGGCATCAGGTAGTTCAGCACAACCCCTATCAGCAGCAAGGAGATTGTAATGACGATACTGTTGCGGGGAACCCCGCCTTTGGACAGCTTTTTGAAAAAAGCAGGTGCCTGCCCATTCTCAGCCAGCGTGTATAACATCCGTCCCGCACTGTAGATCCCGCTGTTACATCCCGACATGGCCGCTGTGAGCACCACAAAGTTAATGATCCCCGCTGCAGCAACAATGCCAACTTTGGCAAAGGTGAGCACAAACGGGCTGCCCGTCTCTCCTACCTCGTTCCAAGGATACAGGGTTACGATTACGAATATGGCGCCAACGTAGAAAATAAGAATACGCCATACGATATTTTTGATCGCTTTACGCAAGGTGTATTTCGGATTCTCCGCTTCGCCTGCTGTAATACCGACCATCTCCACCCCCTGATATGCAGCCGTTACGATACACAGCGCGAAGAGGAAACCTTTGATGCCTCCAGGGAAGAAGCCACCATGGCTGAACAGATTCGACAGACCAATGGCCTGACCCCCATTCCCCCAACCGAAGAAAATGAGCCCGGTTCCGATCACGATCATCGCCACAATAGCCGTCACTTTGATCATCGCAAACCAAAATTCAAATTCCCCATAGAACTTCACGGCCGCCAGATTCGCCGCCGCAATGATGAGCACCCCAGCAAGTGCTGGCAGCCACTGCGGAATATCCGGGAACCAATACCCGACATAGATGCCAATCGCCGTAACTTCAGCCATACCAACCGCAACCCACAGGAACCAGTAGCTCCAGGCGGTCAGGAATCCGGCAAGCGGACTAATATATTTGTGAGCAAATGTAGCAAACGAACCGGTTACCGGCTCCTGAATCAACATTTCACCCATAATACGCATGACAAAAAAGATAACGATACCGGCCAGTAAATAGGCCAGCAGCACGGATGGTCCTGCCCATTTGATCGTACTCGCCGATCCCATGAACAAACCAACGCCGATTGTACCTCCGAGTGCAATCAGCTCTACATGGCGGGGCTTTAGCCCTCTAGATAGTTGCTTTGATTCCAAACGATTCTCCCCTTTTCTTGTGTACAGCTTCCTGATGTAATCTTTAATTTTCAAATTCACATTAACGCAATGCAGAATTACTCCACCAAATTGTACGAGATGTGCCGCAGAAATACAACAAGGAATGTGAGGAAACGGATTCACTACACATATAGGTATAGGATAACCGCTTAATGAATATGGCAGTCAGATAAGGTGAAGTCTGATTGTACAGGCTGAGCCCATTTCAAAGTGTGGAGTAGAACGATAGTACAAAAAATACAAAAAGAACCCCCTTCAACAGGAGGCTCTCTCAACTCTACTACTTATTACCGAACTATTGCTGCTTCATCATGGCAGGCAGTTCATTCAAAAATTCATGCATCGTGTAGGCATCACGTTTATTCCACTTTTGCTCCACCACATACACATGACCGTTCTTAACCGCAGGAAGGTCCTTCCATATCGCTGACTTCATCAGTTCGTCATTCTCAGCGGAATCTTCCCCTGCCCCAGCTGCCATCAGGAATACGTGATCCCCGGCAAATGATGGCAGACTCTCAAGTGATATTTGAGCCCATGGCATTTCTTCATCAATCGTTACCTTTTTCACCTCATCCGGTATATCCAGTCCATAAGGTGAGTATAAATCGGCAGCTAGCCCTGTCGTCATAACATACAGCGTACGATTTGTGTTTAAAAATATCGTTGCCGTCTCATCCGGACCGATGTTCGCACTCTGTTTGAACGCATTCCAGGCTTGCTCCGATTTCGCATCATAATCTTCCAGCCACTGCTGTGCCTCTGCCTCCCTATTCACCAGAAGACCAAGTATAGGCAGGCGCTGCTCCAATGGAGCATCTACATCGATTCCGACCGTCGGCGCCACTTTCGCAATCTGATCCAACTCCTCCCCTTGAGCGTGAAGACCTGTGATGATCAGATCTGGCTCGAGCTCAACCAGCTTTTCCAGATTCAACGGCGCACCAAGATCTTCAATGTCCTTGACTTGATCCTGATATATTGATTCGAATCGGCTATCCTGACCGACTGCATCTGCTCCAAGTACCAGCATGTCCCCGAAGGTTTTATTATCATAATAGACGATCCTCTGCGGATCAGTTGGTATCTCTACCTTACGTCCCAGATAGTCCACGTACTCTTTGGTTTCCGGCTTCTCCGCAGCGGCTTCCGTTTCTTTGACGGCTGTCTGCTGCGTTGTTCCCTCATTTACCGACGCACCTTCATTGCTACTACATGCACTTAGCCCGATACTCAGCACCAGAACCGCACCAATAGACCATCCCCATCGTTTAACACTATACATGACGTTCTCCCCATTCGCTCTGTTTTAATGATAATCATTATCACTATCTTCTACCTATAGTAACGATCCAGCATAGGCGCATCAATGGACAATTCTAGGGCTTTTCAGACAATACTTAGCAGGTGTAACACCAAGTTATGTTCTATCTCGCTTATCAATTGGTTGAAAATAGAGCGTATTTACACTATGCTATTCCATGAGAATTGTTATCAATTAGTAAGGGGATTGTGGCATGAAGCTTCTATTACATACCGATCAGGAACATGAAGTCTACTCGCTTAGCGAGATTGATTTTATGGAGGAACCCGTCAATATACTGCCTTCGCAAGAGCATCGTCTCCTCATTGTCATTTCGGGAAACTTCAGGTTGGATCTGGGGGAAGAGACGCTTACTGCCATTGAAGAACAGTGTTTTTATATTCGACCCGGAGGCAACATTGTACTAACCAGGCAGGATCATGAGCCGTTCGCTGTCTATATGTTTTCTTTTCATGTAATCAATGTTCAGACTTCGTCCGTCTGGTTCGACACAAGTCCTGCCTTTGATGAAAGTACGTTGCGATCCGATCGTTCCTATTCCAGCGTGCACACCATTATTCAGGATATGATTCGTCAACGCCCCTATATCAACAAAGCAGAAAGCAATGCCTATCAACCCATGTTCCATATGCTGATGCTGTCTCTCTCTGAACAGAATACGAAAGCTCCCTCTTTGGAAAATACCAGAGATGCCGTTAAACGCACCCTTATCTATTTGCAGGAACACTACGCCGAGAAAATTAAAGTGCAGGAACTATCCGATATATCCGGGGTTTCCTTATGGCAATACAATGAGCTGTTTCGCTCACTGACAGACAAAACTCCGATTGAATATCTAACCGAGATTCGTTTGAATCGAGCCAAGGAATTGCTTTTGCAGACCGAAGAAACCATCGAGTCCATCGCCCATCAGGTTGGATTCAATGATCATTATTACTTTGTCAGACGTTTTCGTCAGAAGACCGGGTTGCCTCCTAGAGAGTATGCAGCGATGTATAAGCAAAGCCACACGGACAAGGACATTCTTTTCCGTGACTCTACAGGAAGGTTGTTGCAACTCCCCAAGGACAAATCACGTATTGTATATCTGGATCGTAATACCGCAAGTGACTTGATGGCCCTGGATTTGTTCCCAGTCGGTAGTCCCAAGAGTCTATTAAGCCAATTCATCGATACCGCTCCAATGCAAAACACAACCGAAATCAGCTTCCCCCCCAAGCCTGAGGAGATTCGAAAGCTGAAGCCCGACCTTATTCTCGTCGCCAACTACTATGGCATCTCTCTGGATGAGATGAATACCATTGCTCCAACCATTGTGTTGGATCGTGAGCAAACATTGGAAAGCCGCTTGCGGACCTTGGGCCAAATTTTCGGCAAAGAAAAAGAAGCGGAACGTTGGCTGATCCGCTATGACGCTATCGCCGAATATATGTGGAATGTATGCAAAGATGCATTCGTACCCGGTGAAACTGCCACAGTTCTTGTCGACAGTAATGATGGCAAACTCTATGTCATGGCCTCTCAAGGTCTCACAAACACACTGTACCATGCCAATGGATTCAGACCTCCTCATGAAGTAGCGACATTAATAGAGCAAGGCGAGGCTTTTATTGAGTTCGCGGAAAGTGATTTTGAGCGTTATGTAGGGGATCGTATTTTTATGATTTCTGCAACTCGAGATGGGGACGTCACTGACCCTACTTCTTATGAGCGCGACATGAGTTGGATGGAAAGCCCCTATTGGCGTGATCTTCCTGCGGTGTGTAACGGCAAAGTGTATCACGTAGGGCAGCATTGGAATATGGATGGTGCGCTGGAACGAATGCAAGTGCTACATGCTTTGCCAGAACTGTTGCGTAGATCTGTAATGAAGAATTAACCTACTTGTGATTACATTCAAAAATGGGAGGCTTCACATGCCTGACTTGTTGTTAGTTTTATTTTTGTTTAACCTATCTCTCTTCCTTCTTCACGAAATGGATGCCATTAGGCGATCCGAGTGGAAACTGTTTATCGTGTTAAAAGATATGGAAGATGATAAAGCCTACAGATATTTCACTTGGATTCATTTACCTATGTACACAATCATTCTTTCTCTACTTTTTAGCTCATATCAAACCATTACATTTTGGGTCCTGGATATCTTTTTCATCATACATACCGTATTGCACTTCTTTTTCGAAAAGCACCCTCGCAATGAATTTAAGAATGGATTTTCCAGATCATTGATCTACCCTATGGGAATAATCGCTTTAATTCATTTGATATTCCTAATCATCTAATTTGATCCACTATTTACATCTGTATTTTATTGGTATATAGTATAGCCGTTAGGAATGTTAGCGCTAACACAAACTGAATAAGGAGGGGCTCCAATCCGTTTCGAAAAGGTTTTTGGTTTACATCGAGTTAAACTATAAAAACACTTTATTTTGAGAGGATGGGCATTCTATGAAAAAACGCATTAGCACATTTTTTGCACTTATTCTAGGCATCTCCCTTCTGTTTAGCCTAACGGCTTCCGCTAATCCCGCCATTGTAAGTTACGGAGGTACATATTACAATGCGCTCTCGCCGGACAAGGGTACGCCTACATTCTTCCTAACGCCAAAACGACCGGTACCAGCGTGAAAATTACGACAAACACAGCTAATACCCTTCAACTGCACTATTACTGGAGCTACAATAATACGACACTTGATCTGGGTACAGCCATCGTAAACAAAACCATTTATAACAGCGGTTCAGCCTACTACAGCCCGGGGACGCTGATCACTGTAGTAGAACGTGTTCCAGGTTCGACAACGGCATACCCTAACGTAGCCTACACGATTTCTTTCAATTAGATTAAACATAGATTACCGATCAAACTAACCTACGACCGCTGATTGCGGTCTTTTTTTATATTGATACACTTCTTTGCAAGAATAGATTGAACTAAAATATATTTACACTTGCCACTCCGATGACAGAACAACCTTCCGATCGCTGTTATCCCCAGATTATTCTGAATTAAATTTTCAAAGGTGATAATCTGGTAATAAAGGTGCAGTGTATGCTTCCGAAGTAGCTTTCTTACAGAAAGCTTTTAGCTCCGCTTCTTCAGGTTCTTTCTGTCCTCTACGTTCTCGTGTAAATGGTTCGTTAAATCTCTTATCTGTGGAAGTGGCACCCCTGGCCTTCACCAGCAAAACGAAGATCAAGAAAAACATAGAAGTCATATCGCAGATGAAAAATCTGAAATCATTGCAGCTATTCAACGTGGAGCAGAACTTACCTGATCATCTGTTATCTTCTTTGTATTCATTGCAAAACGTCAGTTTCTCCAAACATAATTACGAGAGCCAAAGCGTTCTCCCGGATCACGTAGAGCATATCACCCTGCCGTTTAGTGACGTTGAATTCATACCTGACTTCGCGCCTGTCTCCAGTGTACGCAACGTTTTGCTTGGTTCTCAAACCTGCCAATTCCAATCACTGGATTCGTTCAAAGCCGTTCCTGATGTAGAAGAAATCCACTTGATTGCTCCCAAGAAATTGGCCGATATCTCATATGTAGCCCAGTTGCAGCATTTAAAGATTTTGGATGCCAACTTTGCCGCAGTATCCGATCTAAGCTCATTCCATGAGCACCAAGGTATCGAAGAAATACGGCTTAGAGGCTCAGCAGTGGAAAGTTTTCAGGGAATGGGCGTCTGTCCCAACCTAAGAGTACTTTATGCAGAGAAAACCAAAGTGAAGGATCTGCACCATCTGGCGGATATGCAAACATTGAAAAACCTTGATGTGACCAAGCTTAAACCCAAGTCATGGGATTTCATTTCTACCCTAACCGGCCTGGAGATATTGGATTTATGTAAAACATCGTTCTCCGATCCAAGTCTGCTTCTGAATCTGTCTAAGTTAAAGAAAGTACGATTGTCTAGCAGTGAGGTAGACCCTGAATCCAGCAGCTTCAAGGCGTTGGAAGAGCTGATGTTGCAGCGTGAAGGTAATCTAATCATGAAATAGAATTCTATAAACTAACAATGACTATGGAGGTCTACTTATGCAGCAGCATCATGCAGAACGAGTTGAATTATTCGTTTCCAACACTCAGATCATCAAGAAGTCGTTCAAATGGCAACATGGGATGATTCACCGTCTGGGTGCCTTTCTCTATGCAGCGGAGAATAAAGTTGCTGATACAGAAGCCATTCGCCAAAACCAAGAGTTGATCAAGCAAAACACGAAACTCTTCTCTGCATTCAGAGGTAATTCGGCTATTAGTATTGCTACCATGCTCTCCCTTACAACGGATGAGAACACGAAGCTGGCAGATACCCTACATGTCTATGACCTCATGAAAGAGATCAAATTTCGCACCTCGGATTATCTGGTTATTGCCGCCTATCAGATCGCTACTCAGGTATCACCTGACCAGTTTCAACCTACGGTCGAGCGGGCCAAGTCATTTTATGACGGCATGAAAGCAAAGCATCGCTTCCTTACTGGACAGGATGACTACATTTTCGCTGCCATGTTAGCCCTCTCCGATCTCGAAGTGGATACCGGTGTGGCACGCATGGAACAACTTTATGGCGAATTAAAGCCGGAGTTCTCCTCCAGAAACAGTGTGCAGGCGTTAACACAGACACTCGTTCTTGGAGATGATATCCCGGAAGCAAGTGCTCGTGTGATTGCGTTAAATGAAGCTTTTCGCAAAAGGGATCTTCGAATGGATAAAACATACACACTGCCCTCTCTCGGTATCCTTTCCCTACTGCCTTCTGACAGAGACTCGTTAGTGGATGAAGTCGCGGAAACAAATGACTGGTTACGGAATCAAAAAGGGTTCGGTGCTTGGTCGATTGACAAACAGGAGTTGCTCCTGTTCTCCTCTGCGTTGATAGCCATTCAACATGTGGAGAATCTGCGAAACGGTGTGCTTACGACAGCGATCTCAACCAGTATCACGAATATTATTATCGCCCAGCAGGCCGCCTTGACCGCAGCTGCCGCAGCATCGGCTGCTGCCGCTTCATCATCATCGAGCTAACAAATGACCATGTTACCTTCAATATGAGTTGAAAAAGACCCTCCCGAGTTCAAGTTCATTCGGAAGGGTCTTAAAGCATTCAAGTCTAAACCTAAAATAATGTTCCTCATTCACTACGATACAATACCCGTATCCCGGAACTCTTCCACGAAACTATCCAGCCAATCCGAACCATAGTCCAGCGCACCCATATCACTCTCAATAAAAGCAACATCCAGACCCATCACCCAGAATCGGCGAGCAACAATAAAGAGATCAACCGCCTGTTCATCTTCAGCAGAGAAACTTCTGACTGAACGATATCCTGCCATTAGCGCATCCCATAATGCTGCTTTTCGCTCATCAGACTGTCTTTTTCGAACTTTCACTTGAGCTAAATCATAGGCACGCCAGCCTTTGGCTGCCCACTCGAAGTCATAATGGATAAACTGATGATCCTGTTGAAAAGCATTATTATTCCCATGCATATCGCCATGACACAAGCCGAAGTCAAGACCTTGATTAGTGACGGCAACAATGCGCTCTTTTAATGTTCTTGCAAACGTTTGAAGAAATGCTGCTGCTTCATTGTTCTCACCGATGTAGTTGATGATTCCCTCAAGCGGCTCATCAACAAGGAACTTCAAATCCAGCTCATAACGTGGCAGCTCCACGGTCACCTGATCCATTGCCTTATGCAATTCAGCGGCAGATTGACCAAAGGCGTAACAGGACTCCTCATCCTCCAGGTTGTTCTCGGTACCCTCAATATACCGAAACATCACAGCAACCCGCTTGCCTTCCGCAGCCTCCAACACCGTATATCCCGTATGATCTTTCTTCTCGATGTATTCTCCAATGTCGGTGTATTCCGCAGAAGCTAGAACGTTCTTCAGTTGAGACAACAGCGATAGTTCGTACTGAACATCTGCCTCCGCAATTTCAGTGCGGTAGATCCGGAGAATATACATGCCAGTAGACGTGCGAACCCGATAGGTATCATTCAATCCTCTAAGCCAAAATAAACATTCTTCCCATGTTCCAATATCATACTGATCCCTCAATGCAGACTCAAGGTACCTAGGATTAAGCACTGAACGTAAAGCAGTCGGTTGGATGGACATATGGTTGCTCCTTCAGTTTAATATGCTTCTTTCTCTTCTGATGAACGATGTGATATTTCACCTATCAATCTATAACATAGTATATTTTTCATTTATTTTCCAGAATATATATTTTAACACGATCTCTTCAGCGGATTATACAGGAATATTTTCATTAACTCGCTTTCCAGTATTAAGCTTGCTCATATGCTCTGGATCGCTTACAGCGCTCGACAATGCAGCACATTCACGAAATGCAAAATGTTTGCACCCTCTACATTTCTGATCATCCAGATGCCTTAATGCAAAATTGATGGCTTCACCCGTATGTTCAAACATATGATCAGGACCAATCCGTTCAATCAAGCCTGTTCTCTTCAGCATCTCCAAAGGTTGTGCCTGAATGCCTGAAAGTAGAATCCTCCCCCCAGATTTCTCCATATGTTTGACAACATGGGCCAGATTGGATTCACCTGTCGTATCCATAAAGGGCACCTTGCCCATACGCAACAACAAGATACCTGGTCGCCGATGAATCGAATCCATGACCGACTTCTCAAACCTATCTGAGGCACCAAAGAATAACGGCCCTTCAATTGTATACAGGCTTATTTGTGGACAATCATGTCCTTCGTGGACCATGTGGGCCATGACTTTCTCATGTTTATGATTGGGATCGGGCAGTACTTTGGCAACCTTCAACATCTCACTCATTCGCTTAACAAATAAAAGGACAGCCAGAATCAACCCAACCTCTACAGCTGTCGTTAAACTTGTGAATACGGTCAGTAAAAAGGTAATGAGCAAAACGAGCGAATCGCTCGTTTTGGTTTTCATGACATGCATGAACGATCTCCGTTCACTCATATTCCAAGCCACCATCATCAGGACTGGAGCCATACTGGCAAGTGGAATATGGGAAGCATATGGCGCGAACAGAATAATTACTAGTAGGACTACTACACCATGAATAACCCCAGACAATGGTGATACAGCTCCAGATTTAATATTCGTTGCCGTACGTGCAATCGCTCCTGTTGCAGGAATACCACCAAATAACGGTGTTACTATATTAGCAATCCCCTGTCCAATAAGCTCCCGATTGCTGTTATGGCGACTTCCGGTCATGCCATCGGCCACAACAGCAGACAACAATGATTCGATTCCGCCCAACATGGCGATGACAAAAGCGGGTTGTAGCAAGTTTACGATTCGCTCCCACGTAATCTCAGGCACATGAAATTGAGGCAAGGAGCTTGGTATCGCACCAAAGGACGATCCGATCGTAGTCACCTGCCCTTCAAAAAACAACGCTGCGACTACCGTCGATAGCACCAGACCTACCAGTGATGCAGGCACCTTCGGTGCAAATCTCGGCACAAGCAGAATAACAGCCAGACAACAGCCTGCTGTCAGCAAACTATATATATTAATGGTTGAGATATGCACCCCGATTTCTTTCATATTGGACCAGAAATCTTCATGCTTCTCAATCCCGCTTAGTCCCAGAAAATTAGCAATCTGCCCACTGAAAATAATAACGGCAATACCTGCCGTAAATCCAATGGTCACGGGTCGTGGGATAAACTTGATTAAAGCCCCAAGCTTAAAAAGTCCCATCACTACAAGCATTACTCCAGCCATGATACCGGCAATCAGTAAATTCTCATATCCATACTGCATCACAATGGCGAAGAGGATCGGAATGAATGCCCCTGTCGGGCCGCCAATCTGGAACTTGGAACCTCCTAGCAAGGAAATGAGAATCCCTGCGATCACCGTTGTATACAAGCCATACTCCGGTTTGACCCCGGAAGCGATAGCAAACGCCATACCGAGTGGAATCGCAATAATACCTACAATTAACCCTGATAACAGATCCTTCCGAAAAGCAGAACCATTGTACCCCGCATATCTCCCCATGCATTTCATCTGACTTAACCTTCTTTTCTTCATATATTTGAATATTTGAATATAATAAGAAGACTACGCCCCTGCGAGCACCCTGTCAATCGTAATGCTCACACCTGAGACGTTGATTACATGCAAAAAAACAAGAAGTTACCTGAACTTACTTCCGGTTCCTCTTGTTTCGCGTGTTTATGTTTCTTTGCGGATATCTTCCAACATGGAAATGGCATCGACCAGATGATTGTCAAAAATCTGTTTGGCAACCTCCAGCAAGTCTTTAATCAAAGGGTCTCGCAGAGAATATATGACCGTGGTTCCTTCTTTCAGACCCTGTACAACATTTTTGCTACGTAATACAGCCAGTTGTTGCGAAACGGCGGAGCCTTCTGACCCCAGGATACTTTGCAACTCGTTGACGTTCTTCGCCCCTTCACTCAGCAACTCCAGAATCTGAATCCGCATGGGATGAGCCAAGGCTTTGAAAAAATCCGCTTTAAACTGTTGTATGCTCTGATTCATACGTTATACCCCTTTATTCAAACTTTTGAATATATAAAGATCATAACATAGATGCGATCATAAGTTTCATTCTATACCGTAACGATCGGCACCTGCTACATAACAGCCTTGACCTTGAAGTATACTTCAACCTTTATACTGTACATATCAACCTTCAATGATGAGAGGACGAACCTTAAATGAGCATACAAATTTATAATAAAAGACGCTCTGTAACGAGCTATCTATTAGAAAAATACATCGGAACATTAGATACCAAGAAAAATCTATCGACACGGGAACTTACGCAGAAACATCTGGAGCACATGGGCGTTGAGAACATTAAGCCCTATCAATTAGGTAAAGTTAAATTAACTTCGCCTATGAAGGAGCGTTCCTATGAAGACATGCAGGTATTTACTTTAAATGACCAGAGTTCCCCTGAACAACGGGTGATTCTCTATATCCATGGAGGTGCCCATACGCATCAACCACTGTCTTTTCATTGGAAGTTCATGGATCATATGGCTCAGGCACTGAATGCCAAAGTGATTGCCCCCATCTATCCCAAATTGCCACACTTCAACTATCAGCATACGTATCCCAAACTTCTAAATCTGTATCGCGATATCATTGCATCCATAAAAAGTCCCTTACAGCTAACTATTATGGGAGATTCAGCAGGAGGAAATATCTCGCTAAGTCTTGCACATTACCTGAAGATGCATTCTCTTCCTCAGCCGAAAGACATTATTCTATTATCACCGTGTGTGGATATGGTTCTGGATAATCCAGTGATATTCGACTATGAGACCAGAGATCCCATGCTGGCTGTGGAAGGATATGATGTGATTCGACGGATTTGGGCAGCCGATAAACAGTTGGACGATCCGCTGATTAGTCCAATCTACGGGGATTTCGAAGGGCTTGGCAAGATTAGTATCTTCATCGGAACCCATGAAGGTTTATTTCCGGACAACATGCAGCTTGATAAAAAGCTGACGGACCAAGGCATTGACCATCATACTTTCGTTTATCCCAAAATGAACCACGTCTTCGTACTGTATCCGATTCCTGAAGCCAAAGACGCTAAGCACAAAATCATTAATATCATTAAACATGTATCACATGAATCGCATATATAAGACTACAACGGATAAAATCCAGAAAATTCTCATTCACTACTTGTAAATTATATTATTCCGGGTATAATACTCGGTATATAGAAAAGCGTAGCTGACTGGAGTGAATAACGCCATGGATTCTTTGACACAAACTTGGGTTAACGATTATTTGGACTTATATAATTTTGCCCGTACAATAGAAGACTCGGAATGGGCTGAAGATATTCTCAGAAAGCTTCGTGATCAGAAAGATGCGTTGCTGGAGAAAGAACGGAAAGCTATACTGCTCCGTGAATTGCTTATAAGCTATGACCGAATTAATAAGCAACTGGTGGATATTTTCAGCAAGCTAAGAGTCGCTTCAGAAGGATACCAGACGGAATCCTTACAGGAGCAATGGTTCAAATTAAAGCTGATGCGGATCGATGTATCGCGGAAGATTCTTCAATATAAATAAGAAAAAAAGCCGGTCTGCAGTTCGTCTGCTCAACCCGCCCTATTAAAAGGCTTACTATTCTTTGGACTGCATACAGTGAACTGTTCTGCAGCAGAGTTGTAAAGCCCGCCAGCTTTACAAATCGAACTTGTAATCAATGAATTACATGGATGCTTTCTTCATGTTACTCATCATGCCCATCATAGTGGTCATCATTTCGTCGCACTCTTGTATGCAGGACATCATTTTATTCATATCCATGCCTTCCATCATGCTCTTGTCTTCCATACATTCCATCATCATCTTCATGGATTTCATTTTGCACATCATTTCTTCCATGCACATATTCATCATCATGTTCATCATCATCATATTTTCCATCATCCGTACCTCCTATTAAAATGTAGTAGACTTCCTTTTTTTAGAATAAACGATAGCCTACGTAAAAGCAATCTTTTTCCTCTTGCATTTCCATAAAATTTCTTGTATAATACGCATTTAACTTATCAATCCAGTCGGGAATACAGGCTTTAATAGACACTGAATACAACAAAAGCTCAAGCATTGGCTGATCGCCGCAGGCTTGAGCTTTTTTCGTTATGAAATAGAACTACTATCCGTTCCTACACTGATTTAATTAAGCCAATCTTGGTAATCACCGTATCATACGGATCTAATTCTACAGTTTGTTTTCCATGCTCCGTATCAATCGTTGTGGATTGAACCTGATCACTATTATTTATCACAACCAATATGTTGCTCTCAGGGTAGTAAGCACACTCAGTATATAAGTTATCTGGAACATACTTCGCCTCACCCACTTCATTCCCGGCAAAACGAATTAGATTCTGCAGCAATCTCGTATTTTCCCAATTGAATTCGAATGAAGACAAGTAGATGCCTTGCCCTTTACCGAAAGTATGCGTGGACAATGTAATGTTGCCATCTGTCTCGTGCAATACTTTGGCTGTCCCATCCGTAAGATATATGTTACCTTTACCTTTTGATGCGATATTAGCATCTTCCGGTACCAAACCATGCTCATCCCCAACCTCATACGACCATTTTCCATGAACAACTCTTGCACCTGTATCCTCATCTACCCCAAGCACATGCGCCATTCTGAAAAAGCTGTCGTACCCTTCAATTGCTGAAGGCTGGTTGATACCCATAAAGGTACCGCCCTCGTACACCCACTGGGTCAGGATGTCTACACCTTGGTGGTCATTCCAATGCTCTCCACCACTCCAGGCAGAACCAGCGGAACCCGCATTAATGACGACATCCACATCCTTCAATGCACCCTGACGAATATCATCAAAATCAATGAATTGGACCTCGATCGGTAAACCCGATAACGCCTCATTCACATGAATCAGATCATGCATATGCGTTTCATGAAAATGACCGGACAAGGTCCACGATCTTAACTTGCCCCAGCTATGCAAAACGGCTACCTTTGTCTTGATCTGATATGGTTTTCCCTCTTGATGCAGCTCTTTCATTTCCCTGAATTCATGGGCAATCTTCTCGATATAATCCACAAAGTCCGGGTAAGGCTCAACCAGATGCAAATATCCACCTAGTCCAATCCGGTCAATCGACTCCCGAAGCAACGCACGCCGAATATTAATCCAATATTTCTTCGTATCCAGGGTTGGATCTCCGCCCTCCTTGAAGGTAGGAAGTCCGCCTAAGCCAACTGGGAACAAATATGGATGCAAGCGAATCTCATGGGTATCAACCTTAACGCCTGAGCACATTCTTGCCTCATAACCGGAGAACACACATTTGATCATACCGTCGAATCCAAATTCCTCAAAGCGATCATTGTACGGCTCCATGCCTACCCAGCTGTCATCATAGAAGACATACGCCAGCTTGTCATGTTTGTGCACAATATCAATCAACTTTTTACCGAATTCAATCACAAAATCATTGATAAATGCCATCCAGTCCAGTTTGCGCTGATCCGCAGGCATATGAGTGACCTGATATTTACCGCCATTTACAAAGTCCTCGGCGGAGAGTGAGTACCCATATTTTTGAGCAAACAGATCCAGCGCTCTCGAACTTACCGTGAAATCGTATGAACCCCAATCCGAGAACAGATGGCGATTCCGCTCATCACTGCCCCAGATCCAGGCGAAGTTATAAAATAGGGACGTAAAACGTACAACCGTTGTTTCCGGGTGGCCTTGGCACCAGTTTTCCATCCAATCCAGCAAATAGGTTTGGGTGTCTGTATATATCGGGTCAATCTGCATCAGATGCTCTTTGTCCCAATTATTCGTCGTGTGATTGTACATGGAAATCTCTTCCCATATCCGATAAACCATGAAACTCACCGTGTATTTATGCCAAGGAGCAACACCAGTAATGACAACATTGCCAGATTCCCTTTCATAATTCCACTGTCCTCTAGGTACCTCTTCCCCAGTCGTTCGATCATAAACTTGCCAATATTTAAACGCTTCTTTGGAATCATTCACCCTGAATTGTTCAGCGAAGAAGTCCTCCATTAGATAGATGGATACATAATCTTGCACAGCAACCTTCGGATTCGTAATGAGAAAACATTGCTGCAGCTTATCCAGATTACGGGATGCCCATTCATTATGATCCCGAATAATGCAAATGGTTGAATAGATGCCATATCCGGCATTGATAATCTCATCGGACAATTTCGTACCGTCACTGTCACGGATCACATCGGCACCCCAGCGATTGGCAAGTTCCAGCGTCAGTGCCTCATAACCGGATTCTCCCGGTAGTGTAAAGGAGCCTTTGGTTGGTTTGGACAATGTGGTTCCCTCCCTATCTCAACATATCGGACAGAAAAGCGAGTGCCAGGCCCTGACCCCAGCCCTGAATCCAGTCTTTTGGAATATTACGATAGCCATCCCGATCCTTCATCACCGCGGTACCTCCAGATACACCTAGCACGCGTCCATCTTCGCTAATGTTGTTCAGGATGCCTTCCAATGCCTTTTGCACGTATTTGGTATGTAGTGGATTGCCATTATTGATCATCGCTGCTGCAATACCCGCGGAAGCTGACACCTCTTCATACGATTCTTCGTCATCCAGAACCGTACGCCACAAGCCGTTCTCGGTCTGTACCAGCTTGAGAGCCGCCAATTGATCGCGAAGAGCACATTCTACATCCATACACTGCGGATACAAATACCAGTCGTTCAATTGCGGTTTCACTTGAGACATCGTATAGGCTCCCCAAGCGTTCGCTCTTCCCCAGTAAAATCCGGACATGTGGTCCTTGTTAATATTGTTATAACCGTGATACCAAAGACTACTGGTCGGATCTTGCAGGTATTTGATATGCCAGTAATACTGATTCAGCGCATCCTGAATCATGGCCTCATCTTTTAATTTGCTACCTACGCGGAGCAGAAAAAATGCCGCCATAAACAAGGTATCAGCCCAAGCCTGTTCCGGGAAATCATTGGAAACGGATACCGTATGCTGAAGCACATTGTCTCCAAAGCGAAGCGCATGGTTCTGGAGATAATCAACTTTGCTCAGGACAATATCCCAATATTTCTGATCTCCGGTTTCTTCATATAAAGTGATGAGCACAT
Organism: Paenibacillus sp. FSL H8-0079; assembly: GCF_037991315.1. Taxonomy (NCBI): domain Bacteria; kingdom Bacillati; phylum Bacillota; class Bacilli; order Caryophanales; family Paenibacillaceae; genus Paenibacillus; species Paenibacillus sp. FSL H8-0079. The sequence continues at coordinate 913,012 of NZ_CP150300.1, read as the reverse complement.
GGCCCATGGCACATGTATTTACCGTCCAACTTGGCAGCCCCAGCTCGATATATTCGTCCGCCCATTTCACCAGCCTGTCCAAAATCTCTTGGTTGCCTGTCGTTTGATAGGCTCTGGATACGCCATAATAAGCCACACCGCCGGGCCAATCCCATGTCAGATCCATATCCAGTGTTTTCTTGGTAACGTTCTCGATTACGTGTAGGATCTGTTCCCTGTCATATTTCACTTGAAGCATTGTTATTCCCCTCTCCCTGCGCACACGCCCCCAAGTGCGCCCTGAGAGGTGTCCGTCCATTTTTGTAAACGCTTTACTTATTCCATTGTACGCAGTAAAATAGTCTCAATCTAAGCATATTCGCAACAAAACTGTGCAATTTCAATCATTTATACATAGGAGTCCTCGAAAATGCCCAAACCGAAGAAACCTGTCATTGAATATCGCCACTACAGCCTGCCCATTGATTTTCCTGTCCTGTTACTCAGTGGAGACCGCTGGAGAATATCTGATATCAAGAGTGAGCATCTTCATTTCCATAACCACATGGAGATTGGCATCTGTTATTCAGATGGAGGCATCATGGAGATTAAGGGGGAATCTGTACCTTTTCGGGCAGGCGACGTCACGTTCATTCCCCGCTATCTTCCGCATACCACATATAGTTCGCCTAATAACGCCAGCCTGTGGGCCTATATCTTCTTTTCACCGGAAGAGCTCTTCCGTCATTCGCTCAAAACCGCCCAAAGTCACATTGAACCGAATCTATGGGCTATTCAGGGAACCAATTGCATTCTGAATAAGGAACAGCATCCCAAAATTCATATGCTCGCAACTTCAATCGTTGAAGAAATGAAGCAGCAGTCCCCCTATTATCGGGAGAGCGCGTACGGCTTGTTGATGTCTCTATATATCGAACTGCTTCGAGTTCATGCGAGTAACGAGAGTTGGTCAGCGCAAGAACAGGAACGAGATCTCCAAGGTGATTTGGTCATTTCACCCGTGCTGGAGTTTATCACGAAAAATTATATGATGCCCGTGACCATCGATTATCTCGCTGATCTGTGTCATCTGAGTACAACGCATTTTCGCCGCAAGTTCCATGAAATTATGGGAACCACGCCGCTTGATTTTCTGAACAGTACCCGGGTCGAAGAGGCATGCAAGCGATTGAAAAGCACAGAGGCCTCCATTCTGTCCATCTCCGAGCAGGTCGGCTTCCGATCCATCTCCAGCTTTAACCGTTGCTTCGCCAAACTGATGGGAGAATCGCCCAAAACCTGGCGCAAAGGGGCACATACGGAAGCACAGTCTGCAAAAGCGTCCATACTGGAATTTACGGGGTGGGTATGAATTCACTTGCACAGGTAATAACCCTGCTCATAAAAAAGGGTACAAAAAAAGCCCGAAAGTCGTGATGACTTTCGGGCTTTTCCAGTTCAAATCAACAACTTCATGTTTACAGCAAATCCAGTTCCACAAGTAATCTGCGGACAAGCGTCGCCATTTCGGCACGCGTTACCGGAGCTTTTGGCTCAAGTGTCGTTGCCGATTTTCCTTGAATTAGACCCAGTTTCACCGCTTGCGCGGCACTGTCTTTGGCCCAATCAGACAACGTTGATGCATCGGTATAACCTTCAAGGCTATTAGCTGCACTACTCACAGCTGGTGCAGTATGTCCTGCCATCTCGTATGCACGGATCAGCATGACCATCACTTGCTCACGTGTCATGGCATCCTGTGGACCGAAACGGTTACCGCTGTAGCCCGTCATGAGGCCATAAGCAGTTGCCGTTTGTACCACATCGTTGTACCAATCTGCTGCCTTAACGTCTGCGAATGTTGAACTTACGCCTGTGTCTGGTTTCAGGCCAAAGGCCCTCACCATCAGTGCAGCAAGCTCTGCCCGAGTCATGCTACGCGAAGGCTCATATCGAGTAGATGACACGCCATTCACGATGAGACGTGATGCCAGATCGTGAACCGCTTCGCTTGCCCAGTGACTCTTCATGTCGCTAAACGAAGCGTCATATCGGATTGGCAAGTATACGCTGTTGGTCATACTGCTGGCGATGGCAACCATCCGGCCTTCCCGCACTTCGAAGCGAGTAGGCACATGCCGCAAGCTGCCATCAGCCTCAAGAACGACCACTGTCGATACGGAGCGCTCGTCCTCTCCAACCGGCAGGTACAGTTCTTTGGTTGTCATTTTCAAAAGTTTATCAATCTCGACTGACTTGCTACCGTCACTTGCCGTCATGTTGAAGGTAACCGGGGTTCCTCTTGGAATCATGCGGCCTTCACTAGCAAGCCGTTCGTATGCCTGATCCGGTTTGCCTACATTCAAGCTTACTTTGATATCCTCGGCCTTTTGCGCCGGGAATGCTGCTTCGAGTGCGTTCAGATCGATGGCATTCCAATCCAAACGGTAGCTGCCCCAATCGCTTTCCAAATCCATCGAAATGTCTTTGGCAGCAAGTTGTTTAATCAGATCCGCATCCAGCTCGAAGCGTAACTGCTCCAGTTGGCCTGCAACGTGCAAACGAATTCGCTGTCCTTGCTTGGCTGCATCAAGCAGCGCTTCTCGCACAGGACGAGCAACCACAGTTGGGCCATTGACGCCTGGCGTAACATCGACCAGCAACAATCCATCCTTCTGCACTGCATCCAGTTCCAGAGGTACCTTCATGTCGCGACCTCCAACGGCACTATCGATCGCTACGCCACCGACCGTCAACGGGCCAACAGGCACATTGGATGCCGGTGGTTTGCTGCCGCCCGAGCTTGGCTCGCTTGGTTCCACGCTTGATGAGATCCGCTCATTCATCTTCACCGCAGCAGAGGATGCTGTCGTGAGTTTTGGCTCACTCGTTGTTCGTTTGGCGATAACAACCCACTCGCCTGGTTTTGCTTTGATGACTTTATCGGAAGGCAGCGTGTTCCATCCGCTGATATCCTGTTCAAATGTTGGTAGCATCACTTGCGATTGGTCCGTGAAAATACGGTATGCCAGTTCACTGTCAACCATGTTGCCTTTGTGTCCGGCAGCGCTGATCGAGACACGTGTCTCTCCCTTTTTGCCCGTTCCGATCGTGGATGCTTTGATCGTATCCATGTAATCCGGTGGTGCAGCTCCCGTCTTCGGTGCAACTACGGATACGATATCCGTCGTGCTAAGCTCCGTACCTTGCCATGTATAATCGGCCTGGATTAGAGCAGCTCCAACACGTTTTCCGTCAAGAAGGCCCTCATCCTGAACGGCTGCGTTCGCTTCACCCATAACCACACTGTAGGTGATGCTGTCATTGTCTGCGAGTTCACGAGTTCCATCCGTATACTCCACATAAGTCTGAACCGCAGCTTGTTCTCCACCAGCAACAAGTTCTTCCGGCATAACCAGTTTCAGTCTGCGCGGCAGCTTGAAGTCACCGTTCAGCACCTCGACAACGGCAGAGTTCACATTGCCTGCCGCGTCCTCCGTTTTAATTCGGAGACGGGTCTTCATGCGGTTCACATCAATCGGCACCTCATGTTTAAAGACTCCGTTCTCGTCCGGTTTGAACTGTGCCAATTCTTGATCACTATCGGCATCCGTAACTGTCACTTGGGCGTCGGTCATCGTTGTACCCTGTACGAGCGCAACACCTCCCTGTGCCCGTTCGCCTTGTGAAGGTGAATCCAGATAGATCATCGGAGCCGTCGTATCCATCGTCACGTACAGCATTGTGACTGACGTATCCCCTGTGCTGGTATTACGAGCTTTGAGCTGGACTGCGTATACACCATCTACCTCAAAGTTGAACTTCAGCTTGTCCGTTGTTGCAAGGTTAGTGGTGCCGAGCGAACCATCGTCCGTTGAAGCCTCTACAACAACGTTTGACTGATTCGAAGCCACGTTCACGGTTACCTGATTCGAACTTGTAACAACCTCGTATTTATTGTTGACCACTTGTTTGTTATCGAGCGAAAGCACTGGCCCTGTAGGGGCAGGAAGCAGCTTCGTCCCGCTATACGTCGTTGTGGATAAACGAAGATTCGCTTGCTCATCCGATGCCCGTTTGCGTGCGACCGTAACGCCCATACGATACGATTTGCCCGGCTCCAGGCCGGAATGGCGTACCTCTTTATCCTCCATGACAATGGTGCCGTCTGCATTGCGCAGCACTTTGCCATCCGCACCCAGCTTAGGCGTACCCAGTGCATTCCATCCACCCACGGTCACATGATACTTGCCATCCTTGAGCGTGGCCTTCAAGTCGGATTCACTGTATCCTTCTTCGCCGAACGGATCATACAGATGTCCTTGCTCATCCGAAGCGGTCAGGATGTAAGTGAACTCCTCCGCTTCTTCTTCGGCTGTTTTGGTGATCGCTGGGAAAGCGACCTCGAACTGCCCGTTACCGATGCTTCTCGTTTCCACTACCGGCACGGCGTTGGGAGCAAACGGATCTACGAGCGTGTACCCTTCTTGTGAAGACAAGACAGAGAATGCCATATCCGTTTTCAGTTCCGTACGCAGATAATATGTCCCTTGTTGCAGCAAACCACGAAGGTCTGCTCCGCCGAGGTACGCAATCTGCTTCACGTCAAAGGTCCTCTCGCCGGATGCACGACCGTCAGCACCAATATCGGCACTTTCGATCTCGATGCCTTTGGCAATCATGATCCCCGGATCTACTGATTCATCCGGTGTAGGTGTTGCCTGCAAACGATCCGAAGACAGATACAGATCAACCGTATCTCCCGGTGAAGCGTTGTCCACGGTCCAGGTTGCTGTGAATTGGTCCGCATCCTGTGGATCTACCACAAGTTCCGTCGATGACAGTTCAGGAAGTACTGGAATGTTCATCAGCTTGGACTTGACCGATTGACTGGACGTCAGCGTCCAGCTTCCCATTTTGGCATCGTCTTGTGGAATCGCAACATAGATCCGACGGATATCGGTTCCCTGAAGCTCTTCTTTTTTGGTCACTGTTGTACCATCGCTCTTCAGATCACCCTCTTTAGGTGCTTTGATAATCTGTTCAAACGCCGTTGCGTTCCGATCCGTTGCTTCTCCGTACACGATATCGTACGTGCTTCCGTCATCACGTTTCAGAGTCAGGGTAGGTCTGGTTGTTGTAAAATACTCCAATTCAAGGAGCGCATCCCCTGTCACTCCGCTCATCGGGATCACATGCGTTTTCCCTCCATTGGACGTACGAATGCCGCCAATGCCGAGGTTTTGCGAGCTATCCTCGATCATATCAATGCCGTCCCCAACAGCCGTATACCGAATCTCGTAACGCTCAGGCTCCTCATTTTCCCATGAGGTCGCAAGCGTCTCGATTCCCGTTCCGATCTGTAACAGGCGCGGACCCTGTTCTGGATCATTAATCGACAGGTGTGCGAGTGCCTCGTTATCCAATGCCGATCCATCGGTCATAAACGAGATACCGCCGCCCCAGTAATATTTGATGCCCAGGGTGAGGAATAACAAGGATATCCCTGCCCACAGTTCATCGTTATTAACGCCTGCACGGGTTCCAAATCCTAAACCGCCGACAACTGGCACTGAACTTGGTATCTGTATTTTGGAGCTGACCATACCCTCAAAATCGACTCGTCCCTTCTCCAGGTTCTCGCCGATAAACAAGCTGGCACTGCCCACGATGATATCCCATCCACCGACATCAATCTGTGCCCTGGCTCGGATAAACATCGGGCTGGCCCATTGGGTCTGGACAAGCGCTTCCGTCAGCATCGGGATGACTTTGCTGCCTTCACCGAAGCCGAGTTTGCCCACTACTTTGAATCCGGTAGCTTTGAGCGTCAGGTCTACACTACCTGAGAAAACAGCCGGTTTCTGTCCCAGCTCCATATCGATGCCTGCCTCCAGCGTCAGTGGCAAGCGCTCGGTACCACCGGCAATCGTCATCGCAAGTTCACGGATCGCGCCGCGAATACTTGAGATTTTGGTAGCCGGATTGATCATGATGCCCGGATCAGGAAGGTCCGATCCAAAAGCAATGACGTCGGGAATAATTCGTCCGTCGGGAACTCGTTTAAAGGCAAGCTCCGCACTAATGGAGAACAAGTTCTCCAGCTTCGCCTCGAAGTTAACGCCGTACGAATTCATGACGCCGTATTTGTTCGGGTCTTTATAGTGCGTAACATTGATACCGCCCTTTACGCTATCCTCGGAGTCCGGTTTGAACAAACCAATTCTATTATCCAGTTCAAACGCCAGTGAGGAATCAATGCCTACAAAGCCCGATTGGTTGAACATAACGTTGCTTACTTCCCCATTTACAATAAACATCTTCATTGCACCACCGAAGGACACCCCATCCTGCCGTAGCACAAAGTCATTGAGTTTCAACCCAAAGCCATTCAGCGAGAAGGTAGGTGTTGAAAACAACGTGTGTTTATTAAAGTACACATAGGAGACAAGCAGATTGCGGTATGGATTGAGCGCATCGCCCAGCATACCGTTAGCCCAAGTCAGAGTTCCGTTCAGGGTAGGGTCTTCCGGATTGCGTCCTTCCTCCCATGCCTGCTCTTCATCCGTCAGCTTTGATTCCGTTCCGAGTGACTTATCGAATCCGTTGTAGAAATCAACGGTCCATTCACCAGAGTGGAATACGAAACCGCTGTTCGCCACACTTAGGGTACCGTCGCCACCCACAAAGAGGGTTTGCAAGAACGGCGTGTCTGTATTGGCTCTCAAATCTTTGGCGAGTGGAAAATTCCCTGTTGAAATGGTGAGGTCTTTCCCGCTGTAAGCTACACTCTTGTTGAGAATCGCAGGTTCTGTATCCGATTGAACCGTGTATTGGGCGTTTGCACCCGTACCGGACTGCACGATCTTACCGCGCACTTCCAGAACAACCTCCTGCTCGGTATCCTCATCAAGTCCTTTTTTGAACGTTTCGAAGGCTGCTTCATTTTCGAACGTTTGGACCGCATATACCGGCGAAGCCGATGTATCGATTGCCCCAGCTACATCCAGGGCAGGGTCCAGCTTGCGTGAAGCTGCTACCATTTCCTGCTTGGCAGCTGTCAGTCTCGCCCGGTCCTGATCCAGCTTTGTTTTGAACTGCGTATCCGTCAGGTTACCATACGTCCATGGCAGCACGCTGGCAAACGTCGCTTTCTCACCAGCACCTGCATTGAGGTCCAGTTTGGTTTTAAACACAGCGAGAATTCCGGCTTTGCGAACCCGGTTCTCTTCGTTCTCGGTTATAGCAAAGGTCTGGTCTGTCTTGAAGCTCAGCGCTTCAGCCATCTCGGGAATGGACTTGTCCCGATAGTCCACTTGCACGGCATATTCACCAAGTGGCAAGATCGCGTCGTTCAGCACTTCGAGCGTTGTGCCATCCGCCTTCACCTTTTCCCCGCCACGATATACCAGCTTCAAATCTCCCGCGAACCCGTTTCCAAGTGGCTGGGATGTTACAGATCGGGTCACCGGCACTTTGTAACGATCCCCGTTCTTCACGTTCACCAGATACATGTCAAAGTTGGCAGCGGTAGATGTTGCTTCATTGCCGACATTGTAGGCAGCAATATTGGACACGTTCAGCGTGATGTACTTCTCGTCCTTGCTGTACGCTTCCTCCGGTGACATGGCGTAGACCAACGTCTCTCTTAATTCGCCAACCGGTGGCAGGAAAATAAAACCTGCTCTTGACGATTCATAGATTGCACGAATTTCCGATTCCGGAAGCCCCTCGTTCTCTTGAGCAGCCGTCTCCAGCTTTTTCTCTGTCTCCGGGCTGCTCACCGTCACCATATACTGGCGCGTTGAAGGCCAGGCTTTGCCTGTACCCTTCACTCGCCATTTGGCTGCGACGACCTCGCCCGGTTTATACGGAATGAATTCAATGCCCTGTGCAGCTTGTTCCGGCGGAACATCCTTTCGGAAGGTAAGCTTCTGGCTCGTTGCATTGAGTTCCTTCCCATTCTCATCCACAAAGCTCAGACCTTTCTCCAGTGTCAGAGTCACATCGATCTGGCTATGGTTTGTGTTGAACATCTCCAGGTTCTCGATCTCCGTGTTCACTTCGAACACGCCGTCATTCACGTAACCCGTCTCTTCCTCATTGGTCTCCAGCTTCTGCGTTGGATCCAGGAAACGAACATCGAATACCTTCTCCGGGGATACAATCTCGCCCAAGCCGTACACCAGTTCATACGAGTGTTGGCCACCAGCTTGAACCGCATCAGGCTCCCAATAGAAAGCCACGGCCGTATCGGCTGTACCGTAGTCATTTGTATCCTGCGTAAAATCAAGATTCTCGTCCGGTTCATATTCCCATTTCGTTCCGGCGAGATTGGCCCAATGGCCTACCACCATTTCATCAACAATGTTAATGCCGCCCTCGAACAAGTTGTTGAATCCATAGGCAATGACATTCGTCGCCAGCGGATTGCTCAGATCAAGCTTGTCCCGCATCACCCAGTACGGTGGCAGTTTATGCAAATTGTATGCCTGCTCGTCCACGTTTTTGTCATAACCGAGCTTCTCTGGCTCGTGAACCAGTTTGCGCTCCACCGTAAGTGGAACGGAATAATTCTGCCCGATCTGGAAGGCCGGGCCGTCATTGCCACCAACCGACGTGTCCAGCAACACACGTGACCCGATCTCTACCTTGGCATTTGTCGTATTCTCCACCACATATTGAACACGCGCATTACCACCCTGATCCTTGTCTTCCTTCAACAGCAAAGTGATCACTTGGCTAATGCGAATACCTTGAACGGTCCATACGGTAACCAGACTTTGGGTACCGTCATTACCCGTAACGACCTTTGGAGGTGTAACCTCCGAGGTCCAGTTCGGTGCCATTTTGTACGGATTACCGAAGATCAGATCCGTTCCGTTAATGCGGAATGTCGTGAACGACGTCTCCGGGTTATCTCCACCAAAGATCATATCCACGCCGTTATCCTTTTTGCGGATTGGCTGTCCGTCTTCAGTACGAATACTGAAGCGCCCACTTGCATTGTCCACTGTTACTTTGATAAACCCGTTCTTAATGGATGTCGTTCCCGCTGAGGAAACGGCCGCTACCGCGATGTGAAGCGGCAAGACGCTGATCAGCATGACCATGGCCATCAACGTTGCGATTATCCGAATGATTTTGTTCCGTCGCATGGGTGAACCCCTTCCGTTTCTCTAATTGGCCCGATTAACAAGCAGCGTGGAGTATACGCGTTCGCGCTCCTGATTCTGCACAATGATGGTGTACCATCCTGCTTTGGGCAGTGTAACCTTGAAATCTTTGCTGATCAGATCCTTGTAAGTCACTCGGGTCGCGATATATTTCATCTGTCCTTCGCGAACCAGACCCGGGAAATAATAAATGTCATACGTGCCGAGTTCGTTCTCCAGCTTGGTTCCGCCAGTAGTCTCGATCGTGCGGAAGTTGCTCACATTGAACGTGACCGTACCTGTATTCACAATTGCTGTTTCGGATTCGGTATCCGACAACGGAATGCCATTGGCTGTAACGAACATGCCATCTGTCGAACGAACAAACACCGTTTGCAGCGCGTAGCCTGCATTTCCGAGTTGGTCCTTCGCCGTGTAACGAATCGTGTGTTTACCCGTCACCGTGAGGTTCAGTTGTTTCTCCACGTATTGTCCGCCTTCCAGCACGTACTCCGCAGCCGTCACCTGAATCTGCTCCGCAGATGTGAGATTGTCGCTCACTGTGTATCCGCCCAGATACGTGACCAAATCGAAGCCTTGTTTGTTTTGCAGAACCGTGGTGGATGCTTTGTTCAGACGGATCGTTGGTGCCGTGTTATCCAGACCCGCAATCGTAAAGTTGACCTGTTTCTTGTTACCAAGTACGTCTGAAAGTAAAATCGAATGTTCCCCATTGCTGGCGTAGTCGGCGCTAAAGCTCGCTACCGGGGTTGCCCCGGCATAGATCGTATTGCCTTCTACTACAGATGATGGCATCACAAGACCTACACGCACTTTGCCTTTGGAGTAAGCCTGATCGCCGATCTGCACCAGTTTGCTATCATCGATGGTCTGTCCGTCGTTGTCTACTCGAACCATCGTGATCTCTTCTACAGCCGGGATCGATCCAACGAGTGTTGTAATCGCTTCGGATTCCAGCTTCGCATTATTCCCTGCGGCATCTGCCAGCGAGAAGCGTGCTTTACTACCTGATGTCATGACCAATGAGGATTGGTTCGTCCCTGAACTATTGGAAACCACCTGATAATCCTGAACCTGTCCCTGTTTCGGCAGCACTTGCGCCACGATCAGATTAGACGCGATCACATTACCTGTTGTCGGTGCTGCGAAATGAGTAAATTCTCCGTTTGCATTGTACCCGTCACCCGCGCTATCCACGACAGCAGTACCACTACCGTAACGGATCAACGCTTTGAGATCGGGATGGTTGTAGTGCATGACAATATCTGCTTCCGGCGGCGTGGTATCGATGTTGCTCACCGTTGCCGTGACACTACCCGTAAAGCCAACCGCATCTTCGTACTCAAACGTGAATTCTCCGTTCTCGCGGAACGTTTTGGACGACGTTGGCAGATTGGTGATGCGGATCGGTTCACTCGATTGCAGATTTACTTTAACCGTGCCATTCGTTGCCGCAATCGTGGAATACTTCACGTTTACCATTGGCGGCGTATCATCGAAGTTGGAGACCACGATGAACACGGTTGCTGTATTGCTGCCATCCTTCACGGTGAAGGAGTAGCTTCCGTTGCGGTATATGTTGAACCGTTTGTTCACCTCAAGCGTTTCCGGCATTTCCGGGTTGCTGTTCGTTGGCTTCACGGTCTTGCCATCAACGAGGTCGAACAGGATCTCTTGTCCTTCGTTCTGCCCACCATCCTGCAACTTCTCGCCTCCGCGAACCGGCATGATCTGCTCCAATGAAGCAAGCCCATATGCAGGGGCATCCTGAAGCTCGATCTCAGGTGTTACGATATCGCTAATGTTGTCGTAGTAACCTTTGAATTTGACCCGAACCTGTGACTTGAGTTGTCCTGAATCATTCGTATCAACAGGAACGCCAACATAGTTCGTGTAAGGAAGCCAAGTGCTCCAATTGTCTCCGCCATTGGTGGAAACGGAATAGAAGTAACCTTCCTGTGCTGGCACATCAACCGTCAGTTCCATGATGGCGGTGTACCCGTCATCTCCTGGACCTTCTGTCCGAATCAAACGCGCGCTGCCAACAGGTGGTTCACTGCTCAGATAGAACACGGAGAACAGACCACTTGTGTGGTAAAGCTTACTGTTACCCAAGCTATCACTGGCATGGACATATAGACGGTAATTACCGTTGTCCTTTTTGTTGTCTACCTGCAAAGTGATCAAACGATCCGCAGGGGACACGCTCCAGCCCTTGCCTTCCGGATCTGGTTCCTTCTCGTCTTGCCCGTCAACCACCTTGATCCATTGGTAACGAATGTTCTTGGCTGCAACACCGTTAAAGTCCACCAACGTGTCAGACACATCAATCTGTACCGTCTGCTCTGGCATCGGATACAGATAACCCTGCGAACCGAATTTCGTGACAGGTGGCAGATGGTCGAATTTGTACTCCTGATAATAGTAGTAATAACGTCCGGTATCCTGCTGCTTGATGCGCACATGGGCGTACCAGGTCCCGTTCAACGTTTTGTCGGCAGGGAAGCTGTAGCGCTCGGCGGGTACATCCCCCAGCTTTGTTTCCTTCGGTTCATCCTCAAAAGCAACCCATTTACTGTTGCCCACAGGACGTTCAGAGCTTTCACTGTATTGATATTCAATCGTATCGATTGGAACACCAGCTACGGTGAAGTCGGGTCCGTCATTGATCGCATAGGTACCCGGATAGGCTTTGAACTTGGTTGAGATGACAAGCACATCAACTGCTTTTGGATCGGCAGAAGCTGAATGGCCCGCCACATCCTCGGCTTTCGCATGCAGCTCGTATTGTCCACCTTTGGAGATCGCCGGATCATTCAATGTTGATATCTCAGCTTCACCTTGTGCGTTCAGCTCGGCATCCTGCCACCCGGAAGCGACAGGGCTCTTGCCCACGGCCACGAACTGGTATTGCACCTTGTTATTTTTAATAGAAGAAGTCGGATCAGCTGCCTTAACCGTAATCTTCACATTGTCGGAGTTATTGTCCACGATGTTTGCAACTTCGACGGTTGGATCGTCAGTGTCAATTTTCAACAAGCCGACATGGTACGACCAATTGGAATCATCTTGTTTGAAATCGACCAAAGGCCACTGCATTGTATTGCCGTAATCGGACAGATTCGGCAGAATGCTTGAGCGATAATATTCCTCCAGCTCAGCAGGTGTGGCATCCGGGTGCTGGGCAAGGTAAGCTGCACGTTCACTGCTGCCTTTGTCGTATTGCATCCGCTGACGTGCCGAGTCCCAGCTCATATCGGCAGTCCATGTATGCAAATACCAGTTCCCGTTCAAACCTGTGCCGTCATCCGGCAGTTCTACTTTCACGCCATTCTGTCCGGTAGTCAGTACAACGCCCTGGAAACCAGATGCATATAGTTCATCAGAAGGCTGCTTCTGCGTCAGGGAATACCGTTTCACTGCCGCAAAGTTGTCGTTTTTCCCAGCGAAGGGATCATTCGGACTCTGGTTCAGCACATAATACACGAGCCCTGAACCACTGCCTGGCCGGAATAATCCTTTGCTCGTCTGGCCGTTCAAGTCGGGATCGAACGCATTGATTGTGAATGATCCATTTCCCACGTATTGTCCTTCGGGAATAATTTCTCCGTCCTGATTCTCATAGACAAAATTCACTTCAGGTGCCGTATTGTCCACAGACAATCCAGCCCAATCAATCTTCTTGACTGGCTCAGTGAGCACGTTACCCGCGTAGTCCGTCAGAGCCTTCCCGTCGCCAGGATTGCTGGCATGCTCCAAAGCAGCTGTCTCCAGCAATGACGTTTCGATGCTCTTGCCGTCTGGTACCGTCATACGGAACGTCCATGTATTCGTGTTCTGGCCGCCAACATATGCGGCAGTTAAGCCATTGGCAAACTTGAGTCGTGTATCCTCGGTCGGAGTAAACGCGCTGATGACCTGTTCGTTAAGGTACACGGTAAAATCAACAACGTCGCCCTTGTTCAGCACAAGTCCCGTTAGTACTTCAGGCTGCACGCCGTTGCGAGATGCTGAGTACTGTGGTACGCGCGCGTCGATAATGGTACGGAACGTACCGCCCGGGTTCGCGTTATCGGCAAAAGGAACTGTTCCAATGCCATTAAAAGCGGCAACGGGATTACCCGCACCATCACTAAAGCCTGCTGCATTCATCCGTTCCAGTAATGTTGGACGGTCCTCCTCGGAGGGCGCGATCAGGCGTTTCGGATCAATAGGAATGTTGCCTGTGCTATCATTTAACGCAGCCTGATAACGAAAGTTAAAAGTGGAGCGTGCATGAATGTTCCGATCCAGTCCACCCTGCGCAAAGTCACCGTATCCGCTATCTGCGCTCGTTAGATAATAAACGGACGGATCGAAGCCGTCTCCACCCGGATTACTGAACAGTTCCGTACGCATGAAACTGAATTTGCCATCAATTCGGTCAGAGGCAAGCTCTGCAAAATCAGGAAACACTGGCTCGCTGAAGTTCAGCGCAAGGTTGAGGTTGCTCCCTTGCTTCAGGAACAACTCATTCTTTTGTACTGCCGGATCGGCATTGAATCGAACTGCCCCGGTATGGGTCAGTGTATTGCCGTTGTACGTAGGAGGGGTGATATCCGCGAAATAGAGCTCAATGTCACTGGCACTTTTAAAAAAACCAAACAATGTGATTTCGATCGTATCATTGGGTCCGAAAGCGATCCATGACGAATTAGCCGACTTATCATGATTGAACTGATTGAACTTCTCTTTGCCGTTAACATCGACGCGGACGTTCATACCACCGATAAAAACGTCAATCGATCCAATCTTAAGGAGCATTCTGGCGTCTCCACCTTCAGCCAATCGTCTTAATGACGGATTGTTCGCTACCGAAATCTTGGCTTTAAATAAACCTGCTCCCTTCGTTCTAACATGACTTGCACTTACGGTTTCAATATCTTCCTTTTCCATTGAAGTACCCGGCGCACCGGCAGCAAATATACCAAAGCTGTTCGCCTCAAACTTGTCGATTTTATTGTTCCAGGAAGACATGTCTCCCCGATTGATGATCTTACCACCGCCGTTCGGAATATTAACATACGCGTACTCCGCAGCTGCGGAAACGGTCGGCAGGTGTGGCCAGCTCACAGACGTCAACGTCAGCAAAGCGGCAAGCAGGCAGAGTAATAACTTTTTGAACATGCGAGATTCCCCTTTTTTCCCGTTATGTATTCGACTTCTTCATCAGCTTGCGAATATCTTCGATCGTTACACAGATATGAATGCCAGTCATTGTCCGGAACGAACCGGAGATTAATCCGATCACATGACCATCTTCATTTAACAAAGGACCACCCGACATGCCCGCAGACACCTGCGCGGAAGTCAGCAAGCGAATGACATCGTTCACCTCGGCGGTTGGTGCATTCACAATGCCCTCCGTAATGATCTTGCCATCCTTCAGCGGGTATCCGATGGCAAACGATTGTTGCCCATATCTTGCAGGTTGCTTGTCCGCTGACAGGGTAAGGACCGGACGTTTTTTGCTATTCTGCACAGACAGCATAGCCACATCGGTTTCGGTGTCAGCGCTCAGAACTGTTATCTTTTGGATGGAACCATCTTCAAATACTGCCTCGAAAGAAACCCCGTCCTTCACAACATGGGCTGCTGTAAGTGCTCTACCATTACCGATCAGAAAACCGGTACCTACCGTTTTGAGCGTTCCGTCCTTGCGATACGCTTTCAGGTAAAAGACAGCTTGCGCCGCGGACTGATACGCTTTTTCAGCTCCCGATACGGCCACTTGCCCGGTCCCAGCCGCTTTGGCGACAGATGACCCCGTATACCCGTTCAGACACGCCACAGCAATCAGTACAGCCAAAATGCCAATCATCTGACGCCGTAAACGCCAAGATGTGATGCTTCTCTCCATTTTCTCAACTCCATCAGCCCATAGTCGCGCAAAGATAGGTCTTTCGATGCTTTTTCTGTGCCCGTTCGACATATCTTGCTTCCGCATTATAATGGATCACAATAAACAAGCAATAAACAGAAGAAATTTGTCGAAATATGATTGCGCGCCCCAGAGATATTCGCTACAATGCCGATAGAATACAAGAGATTTTGTTTGAATCTATCGAAGGTTTCGAACCAACTCTAAAGGAGCAGCATTTCGTGTTATTAAAAATTTCAGGCGTTGTCCTGACTGTTATACTTGCCATTACCGTACTGCTCCTGTCAACGATCAGAGAACCACAATCTGCGGCGCTTCATGCTCGTCAAGGTGTCCTGGACCTCTCGGCTTGGAATCCTGAACAGGACGAGAGGATCAAGCTGGACGGGGAGTGGGAATTTTACTGGGAGCGATTGCTTCCTGACGAATCTACACCTCTGAGTCAGGCTGGTCCAACGAAAGCACCCGATACCTATGCAACCGTTCCCGGCTCCTGGAATCGTCTTGAAGTGGATGGGGAACGATTGCCTACCCATGGCTACGCCACGTATCGACTAGTGCTGCGTAATGCACCTATTGATGGAACGCTGGCGATCAAAAAAATGAACATTCGTTTTGCCAGCGAAATCTATATCAATGGCAACAAATTGCTGGAAGACGGGCATGCCGTGGCCAAAACCGCTGGTTACCGCCCAGGCAACTCCCCCCAGATTGGCTTTTTCCCCTATCACGGCGGTGACATTGAGATTTTGATTCGGGTGGCTAATTACGATTACACGGACTCTGGCATTCCGGGTCCACTCTTTTTCGGCGAACAAGCGGCCATGCTGAAAAAACATCAAACCAGCACAGCTATCGAATTCGGCACACTGGCTGTACTGGCCACCATTTCGATCATATTCCTCATCAGTTACCTGGGGTCTGCACTTTACCGAAACAGAGATGATTCCCTGCTGCTGCTTGGTCTAATCTGTCTGCTGTATGCCCTCTATAACGGCATGATCAGTGAACGTGTGCTGTCCCTTGTGGGCACGGAAATCTCCTTTAGCACACTCTATAAATTAAAAGATTTCTGCTCCGTGGCATGTCTGGGTCTGTTGACCTTTTACTTCTATCGATTCAAAACAGGTATCCTGTCAGGTATGCTCACGGCAGTGATTCTGATCATCTTCGGAGCTTACTTATGCATGGTCGCGCTTCTGCCTATTTCCGTCTATGGGATTGCTGCACCTTATGTTGTCGTTATGTACACGTTGCTGCTGCTCTGGTTGCTGTATCAATGCGCATCACAGTTCCTAACCAGTGAGACGGGCGAACGGCTGTCTACTTTCTTGTGGTATGCGGCTCTCTTAAGCATCATGCTGTACTGTCTGGACATTAATCTCTTCTCAATCTCGCTCAAGGAAAACATGAACATCGGACAAGCTTCGATTGTCCTGTTCAGCATCCTGATGCTGTTTCTGGCGGTGCTTCGATTCTTCGAGGCCTATCGTACGGTCCGTACCCTCAAAGATCAGTTGCTCTTGCTAGACAAGGTGAAGGACGACTTCCTGTCCAATACCTCGCACGAGCTTAAAACACCGCTGAACGCGATTGTAAATATCAGTGAGAGCCTGCTCAAAGGCGCCGAAGGCCCACTTACCGACGAACAGGCGCACAATCTAGCGATCGTGACGGGAAGCGGCCGACGGTTAACCTATCTGGTGGATGAATTGCTGGATTATTCGAAAATGAAACATGGCGACATCCCGCTCCACCGGTCTTCGACCGATCTGTACTCGTTTGTCGAATCAGTTATGCGTATGCACTCCTTCCTGCTTGGCGCGAAAAAGGTGGAGCTCATCAACCGCATCCCGGCCCATTTCCCGCCGATCTATGCAGACGGCAATCGACTGATTCAGATTTTGCATAATCTGATCGGTAATGCCGTCAAGTTCACGGAACGTGGCACCGTAAGCATTGAAGCTGCGGTTGTCCAAGGTAAAGCTGAATTACGTATTATCGATACCGGACGCGGCATTGGCACAGATAAACTGGAACATATCTTTCTGCCATTCGAGCAGGAAGCAGATACCGGGCCAGTCGTTGCTGGAGGAACTGGTCTTGGTCTGAGCATTACGCGTAAGTTGGTCGAGCTGCATGGTGGAACTATTCATGCGAAATCGGTGCCCGGCATGGGTGCCACGTTCATCCTGACCTTCCCGCTGGCGGATGGCAAAGGAGAGAAGCGATCCAACGTCATGCCACTCGCCATAGCTCCTACAAGTCCTGGTAAACGGCTGTTCCGGTTCGAAGAACCAACAATTGTAAAAGGAAATAAAGACGAATGGATCATCGTTGTGGACGACGACTCGGCTAATTTGCAGACCATTGTGAATCTCTTGAAGCTGGAGGGTTACAGTTATGCGGTCACTTCACGCTCCCCTTCCGTACTGGAGCTGCTGGACAAGCTACCTACTGTGCATCTTGTCATTGCTGACATCATGATGCCTGACATGTCGGGTTACGAATTGCTGGAACGAATCAGGGAGCGTTTTTCTCCTTCCGAGTTGCCTGTACTCATGCTAACGGCGAGTAATAAAGCCAATCAATTGAAGCTGGCCTTGGAGAAAGGCGCCAATGATTTCGTATCCAAGCCGTTCGAATCGGAGGAACTGCTGGCACGGATCGGCGGTTTGACTCGGATGAAAACATCCGTGCAAGCTGCGCGAGATGCCGAAATATCCTTTTTGCGGTCACAGATGAACCCGCACTTTCTATATAACGCCCTGAATGCCATTGCCGAATTGTGCGTGGATGCACCGAATCGTGCAGAACAATTGATTTTGCAATTATCGAGTTACTTAAGACGCAGTGTGCACTTCAAACATTTAGATTCCAAGACTAGCCTGATGAATGAACTGGAAATGATCGAGGCCTATGTAGCGATTGAGCAAGCTCGCTTTGGATCAAGGTTGGAGGTCATCATCGACGTGGATGCGGACGTGAACCGAAACATGGACATTCCACCGCTCACGTTACAGCCCCTGATTGAAAACGCGATTCGGCACGGCCTGATGTCCAGCATTCACGGTGGTCGCGTCATGTTGTCTATACGTAATCTGAATGATACGGAAACACGCTTCTCCATCGAGGACAACGGAATTGGCATAACCAGGGAACGGATGGATGAAATTCGGCAATCCACAGATGGCAGTAACGGCGTGGGATTATGGAATATCTCCAGCCGGTTGAATCTGCTGTATGGCAGACACCTTCAGATGGAAAGTCTGGACGGCGAGGGAACGCGGATTACATTTGATCTTCCAAATCAACGTCTAAGCACAGATGGGAACGGGGGTTATGAAACATGATAAAAGTCATCATCGTGGATGATGAGGATTTGTCGCTGAAGCGATTGAATCGCATTTTGACAGAGAGTGGAGAAGTTGAGGTGTCTCGCGCATTTCATGACCCGGAGGAAGCCTGCGAATATGCGGCGGAAAATAGCTTCGATGCGGCATTTCTGGACATTACGATGCCCCGCATCTCGGGAATGCACCTCATTGGTGAATTGCGTAAGTATCACCCTTCGCTCCCCATTGTGCTGGTGACCGGATATGAGGAATATGCAGTGCAGGCCTTCGACAAAGAGGTGATCGATTACGTCATCAAGCCGGTCACGGCTGAGCGACTGAACCGCAGCATCAAACGGTTGCAGGAAAAGCTTCACAAGTCCGTCGCCCCATCCGAACCGACGGTTCCCGCACCCAAGCTGAATGTTCGTCTGTTCGGTGAATTCACCGTGTTCGGCGGAGGCGGAGCAGACAGTCCCATCAAGCTTAGAACTCCCAAGACGGAAGAATTGCTGGCATTCTTGCTCTATACCAAATCAACTACCCGCGATGCCTTGGCCGATACGTTGTGGAAGGACCTCAGTCCGCAGAAGGCCTGGACGAACATCAATTCCACACTGTACTACGTGCGGCGTGCCATCGGCGATAATAGTGACGTGCCGATTATTCTCAAGGACCGGAACGGTATCCGGATCGACCGGGAAGCGATTGACTGCGATCTGTACGAGTTCGAGGTTTTGTTCCGGCAAATGCGTCAGGCATCGGCACATCGCCCCGAGCTCTTCGAGCGGATGGACACGTTGTATACGGGTGAACTTCTAAAGGGAAGGCATTATGAGTGGGCTTTCGCGTGGTCCAGACAGCTGGAGCTGGATTTCATCATGACGATGGAAACTGCTGCCCACTATCATGCGAAGGCAGGCGAGCCGTTACGGGCGCTGTATTATTTTGAACGTATCCTCCAGATTGATTCGATTCGGGAAGATATTCATCGCGAGATCATCCTGCTGTATCTGTCCCTTGGACGAAGAACTGAAGCGCAGCGCCAGTATCTGGTGCTGGAGGAATTGCTCAAAGAGGAGCTCGGCTCCAGTCCGGCAGCGGATATCAAACAACTACTTCGTCAATCATGAAACAGCAAAAAAGCCCATGCCCTGGCATACTTAACTGCTCCATCATAGTCTTATACGATCTACTATGACAGGGAGCAGTTAAGTCTTGCTTTAGGCTTGGGCTATTTGCAATAGTTGGACGCTCATTCGTCCTTGTCCGATGATTTTACATCATCCTGGTCTAGAATCAATCATTCATTTATAAGTTTTTCTGTATTAAGGGTAAACCCTTCAATCACGACATCTTCGTCCACTTCAATCATGATACAACGTCTGCCTTGATAGTTCACCTGTTTCACATATCTCAGGTCTTGCGGGCTAACCGAAATCGTAGCAACCTTGGTTTCAATCTTAATAGACTTGGACGTGAACTTCGGCATAACACTAGTCGCCTTCATTTCATAATTCTTGTTGTCCACAATCGTTTCGAAGGCACGTTCCACTTTCTCCGTCGTCAGATCCTCTATACCGCTTGCGGTCAGTACACGTTCCAGATCTTTATAATCCAGTTTCGGAGGTTCTTCCTCATGGGACTCTTCGTTAATTTCAATGACTCGGTTGATCTCCTCGTACACATGAGCAATGGTGGCTGAATCGAGCTGTTCACCGGCCACTTCCTTGACGATATCTTCGAAGATCGCCCGTTCTTCCAGTGCGGTTACGGATCTTTCTCCATTCAATACATTTTCAACAAAATGCGGATCCGGGAAATTGGATTTCCCTGTACAATATAGAACACGGTTCACATCGGAGTAGTTGTCCGTCACGCTAGGGTACAGGAACCCTTGCTCTGGCGTGCTTAATTTGATAATCGGATCGACAATAATGTTGTATTTGAATTCTCTCTCCACGTAATCAAACAAGAGCGTCTTCCGCTGCTTCTCCGTGGAATTCACGCTGCACAGAATGAACGGATGGGCGAACACCTCGTTCTTCTCACTCTCCTCCGTGGCTTCGTTTCTAGCCTTGGTCGGCAGATAATACTGTCCACGCACGAATGTAGCTACCATGTCTCGCTCAAACTTCGTATCCACCAACATTCGATCCACGAGCAGCAGCATCAGATCCTGCCATTCATCCGGATCACCCGTTACCAG
The DNA here is from genome assembly GCF_037991315.1 of Paenibacillus sp. FSL H8-0079. Classification (NCBI taxonomy): domain Bacteria; kingdom Bacillati; phylum Bacillota; class Bacilli; order Caryophanales; family Paenibacillaceae; genus Paenibacillus; species Paenibacillus sp. FSL H8-0079. Next base: position 892,393 of record NZ_CP150300.1, on the reverse strand, counting down.
AGCCTGGTGAAGCAATACCTGTGCCGGGTCCTCCGCCGCTTCCTGGAACTTCAGTTCGAACAACTTTTGATCCAAATCACCTGTCAGCAATTTTTTGAAATTGCCCATGTACAGCTCCTGCTTCTCTCTGTCCACCAGTTCGAACGGATGACGCTCCCAGTGATACACCTCATTGGTTTCCTTCGTAATATACACGTTGAGAATATCGTAAATATTCAGTAGATCGTGATCGAGTTTAAACTGCTTGCGTATATGCGCGACTTCTTTTTTATTCATGATTCGTTAGACAACTCCCACAATATATAATTTTATCTGCGTGCAGCTCTATATCCTAAAAGCCAGTGCTCCCTTGGAAGTCTTCATCTGAGCAGTAGGTCACAAATGGGCGCAGCTATGGAGTAGCTGGATCAAGCCGTTCTTGCTCTCCACTTCTGTACTCTCAGTGAGAAATTATATCATATAATGATGACGATTAATGAGAAACAATCTATGGTATTTCCCCCTTACGATCACTATCCATTTTTTGAATACGATTTTAACTGAACATAGTAACATAACCTTCAGTCTGGTAGACTAACTAAGATTACATACCAATGGAGGAAATATTGTGAAGAAATCAATACTAATTTTATCAGTTCTTGTGTTGTCCTCTCTATTAAGTGCGTGCACTGTGACCAAAACAGAGGAAACTAAACAAGTCAGTACAGTAGTATCACAGATTGAGAATACAGATGTGGTAACAGAGGAAGCATCTACATCTGATGCCGTCGAACAGACGGAGCAAGCAGCAATAGATTGGCAGACATCGATTAACGAACTAGCTAGAAGCGATCAATCACCTACAGAAAAAGTCGAAGCAACAGAAAAGCTTGCTCGGGAATACAATCCTACTACTGAAGAACTCGAAGAATTTAAGTATCATGTTCTTCAAGAATTTATGAGTTTCAATTATCTAAAAGACGGCTCGAATGCTGAATATATGTTAAGCAATCTGTTTCAATCGATTGTGTTAGAACATCACGATGTTCACGTCGTCAGGGACTTCGCTCTTGCTTTTTATCACAACACCAAAAATGTATTTACAGGTGTAGCAGATGTTGATAGCGATAGTGTGAAAGCTTACGAAGAACAATTGTATAAAGCCCTCAACCATGGAACATAATTTTCCTTATAGGAGGCATGACTATGGACATTTTCGATCATTTGAATGAATTACAAGTAGATATACGAAGAAAAAATCTTGAAGAAATTGAAGAGAAGTATTTCAATATTTGTTCTACGTTAGCTGGACCTAACCGAGCTGATTCGATTAAGCAATTAGGCTTAAATGAATATGTAAATGATTTAAAGCTATGCCTTAAACAATCAATAAAAATGGCTCAAAAACAAACAGCCCGTGCAATCTATTTTGAATACGATTTGGATAATAACTGGGATAGTACCTTCTTCATTTGTAAGGAATACAGTGTATTAGAAGATAACAATGATGATTGGGCGAGCAATTGGAATGAGGATTTGCAAGGTCCACGCTTAAAAGAATTTGCTGATATTTATGAAATAGATGGATTCGACATTAATGAAACTGCAGTCGGTTCAACCATTTACTTAATAGCAAGAACAGTAATATCATATGCAAAAGCATATCAGGTACTCTCCGATGAAAGTTCACTCGCAGTATGTATCGCTTTTCACGACCAAGACCCTATCATCAGAATTAAGGAATAGTACTAGAGAGTATACTTCTGTGAAAGTGACTGAAGCAAAGATACATATTTTCACCTTTGGTTCATTGATCTGTAGTTCCACCGCCTAATAAACACAAATAGACCGTCCCCCAAAAAGGTAACGGTCTATTGGATTGTATTTTCTTTTAGAAAATCCTAAACGTACAAAGTCACTCCTGTCTACACTGGTGTTAACGTGAACGCTCCTCGTCGCTAACACCTTACATATTTGCGCTTGAACCCCGTCCGCCCTGCATCCACTGCCTTTTGGATATTCTCGTAGGCATTCAGCAGCTTGCTCTTGGGCTTGTCCTTATTTACTTCAACAGGGCCAACGGCCTTGGCCGTCTCTACCGCCAGATCGTGCAAAGGTTGATAGGATGTAGCGACAGTATATAGGAAATTGTTCATCGAATATTTCGTTCGTTCCGGAGATTGGTGAATGGTCTTTTTCACCTGTTCCAGCATCTCCATCATTTTATTTTCGGCAAACTCAGCATCCTTTCGGCTTCCAAGCAGCCAGCAGTAACAGCTCCATCCCGCTGACATTCTCAGTTCATCCCCACTAGCAATCCACGCATCGGCAACCTCTTGCGCAATGTCTGTCTCGGCTAACGTCACAGCAACGATGAAGTCAGAGATCATGTAAAAATACGCTGCATCAATCCAACGATCGAAATCGGCTGGCGTCATCACTTTGGGATCGGCAATCACGCCCGCAAAGTACATCGCATCATAATTCCCCGTCGCGTATAATTGCTCCGCCAAAGGTTGATCCTTTTTGATCCGCTTCGCGATAGGTTTCATCGCCCCGGTTGCTACGCCAAATAGCGGTTCATGCGCACCATTGGAGATATAGATTTTTTTCGTTCGTTTTTTGCCGAGCGCCTCAAGCTCTTGCATAACCTCTTCCATGTTCATCAGGCGATAGCCCCTTTCAATATAAAATTTATATGTATAATTTAATGTTTAATTGGACCTCTTTATTTTATCACAATTGTACATCAGCCATACATTTAGAACCGACTCACACCCCCTACTTCCTGCACACTGACATGTTAAAAAAACCACAATAGCCGCCACTCCAGGGAGCCGCGACGATTATGATTAAGTCAGATAAACCATATAACTGCATGTGCAGCACATTCGTCATATTCAACATGTTTAGCCTACATCCTAGCATCCATTAACCTGCTTAACACTTTCTTCGCCATATCTTTACCTTGGGATATACAGTCTGGAACTCCAATACCCCGGTAACCGCCACCGCCGAGATAAACACCTGGCATGAGATTCTCCAGCATTGCCTCAAGCTCTCCTATCCGTTCCAGATGACCTACTTGATATTGTGGCATGGAAAGCGGCAGACGGTTCACCTCGGTAAAGATCGGCTGTGCAGATATGCCCATCATCTCTTGCAATTCACGACGTACATTGGATATCAATTCGTCGTCCGAAAGCTGCTGGTTCGTATGGTCGCGACCGTATTTGCCCACGTAGGCGCGTAAAAGGATATGCCCCTTTGGAGCCGTATGTTCCCATTTGGACGATGTCCAAGTGCACGCAGTAACCGTACGCTCCTCCTTACGGGGAACAACGAAGCCAGACGCATTAAGAGAGATTCCCACATCCTGCTCGCGATAACCAAGCACGACGTTCATCACAGACGCATATGGAATGGAACGCAGCAGATTAGCTATCGTTTCATGTGGTAGTAGCCTTGCTGCGACATGGGCTGGTGTAGCGATCACCATCGCATCTGCATGGAGCATCGTGCCATTTTCCAAATGAACAACGTAACTGTTCTCTTCCTGTACAACACCTGATATCTCTGTATTTTTTATCATAAGTGCTCTGGAAGTTAACACCTTTTCGAGATGGTTTACGACCTCTTCCAGTCCTCCACGTGCACTTAGGAACATACTCTTCTTCGCCGTATTCGCAGTTCGGGGCGATCGTGTGGCCTGCTGCTTCGGGCTTCGACTCTTGCTCACACCAAGCATGCCTACAATGAGGCTTCGATGCTTTTGTTCTGTTTCTTGCAGCATGGGAAATGTCGCTTGCACACTTAGCCCATCCGCATTACCCGCGTAGATGCCTGCCAGCAGCGGCTCTGCAATCTGTTCCAGCACTTCATCTCCCAGTCGCCTGCGTAACAGTTGACCCAGGGATTCATCTTCCGCGCCAGGCTTCCGTGGCAAAACAAGATCTGCAGCAGCGCGTACTTTCCCTCGTACCGACAAGAGCTTTGTCGTAATGAACGGCTTCCACTTTGTCGGCACGCCCAGCATAAAACCATCTGGAATGGGATGCAGCTGATTCCGATATGCAATATAGCTATGCGACACCCCCGGTCGTGTGCCGACGATTTCATTTTCCATGCCGAGTTCCTGCATGAGTTCAATGATCGATGTTTTGCGCGCGAGAAAAGAGTCCGGTCCCCGTTCAATTACAAAACCATCCCGTTTTCCAGTACGCACATGTCCGCCGAATCGATCACTTTTCTCCACTAGTACGATTTCTACATCCACATTATGCACAGTGCACAACTGATCCACATAATAAGCTGCACTTAATCCCGTTATACCACCGCCAGCAATAACCACTCGCTTCCTGCGCTCTTTTTCCATTTCACACTTCCCACCGTATCATCATTTTCGCAGCGCCGCTGGGATGTAAGCGCACGCAGGATCACTCGCCACATAATCTCCCGTCATCGCATACGCCCTTGCCCTTGAGCCACCGCACATGGTCTTAAATTCACAGACTCCGCATTTGCCCTTCAGTTGGGACTTGTCTCGTAACGTCTGCATCACCGGGGATTCCCTGTATACATCAATGAGAGACTGTTCCTTCACATTGCCACAGACTACCGGCAGGAACCCGCTGGGATAGACATCCCCCGTGTGACTAATGAATACAAAACCATCACCATCATTCACACTTTGCGGTGCACGCCCCAGCATATCCACACGTTTCACTGAGCTTTTCTCCAATCCTGCTGACGTACGCTCCTGCATCATTACCCGGCGATAGTGAGGTGCTTCCGTTGACTTCACCCCGTAAGGCATCTCATGCGCAATGTGTACCATCCACTTCATGACCTGCTCGTGCTCCTCCGGACTAATCATGTCTTTCTCCTGGCCCCTACCTGTTGGAATGAGGAAAAATAGACTCCATAGCACCACGCCCATCTCTTTCACCTTGTGGCTTATTGCCTCCAAATCGTGCAAGTTATACCGGGAAACGGTCGTGTTGATCTGAACCGGAATATGAGCTTCTCGCAGGAACTCGATCCCTTTCATCGTCATATCATAAGAACCTCTGGTTCCGCGAAAATGATCATGGATCTCGGCTGTTGACCCGTCCAGACTGAACGCCCAGCGGGATAAGCCCACTTCCTTGGCTTTGGTAATCGCTGCTCTCGTCACCTTCGGTGTCGCACTGGGTGTCATAGATACAGGAAGCTGCTTCTCCTTAATTGCGTACTCCGCCAGTTCAAATAAATCCGGACGCATTAACGGATCGCCACCCGTAAAGACAAACAACGGCTGCTCTTCCATTGCCGCAATGTCATCGATCAGTCTTTTCCCCTGCTCTGTTGTAAGCTGCCCTGGGTCGGCTCTATACTGGGCTTCTGCACGACAATGAAGACATTTCAACGCACACGCCCGAGTCACTTCCCAGATCACGATGAACGGATACTTCGCATAGTCGCGTGGCTTCATCTGAGGCATCATCATCCATTCTCCTCCTCATACACATTCCATTAAGTGTAAAGTAGTTGGCAGGGCATGAAAGTGAGATGAATCACATTCGTGTCTCATAAAAAAAGATGACTCACAGGTCCATTAACGGCCCATGAGTCATCTCTATTCATTCAAGATGGTGCTATTTCAAATTAGTTGTTCCAGTATTGCTTGGCGATCTTCTGACCTTGGTCAATCTTCGCCCATTGCTGAGCTTCACTTAATTCGTTACCGCCATCGCAGGATGCAAAGCCGCATTGGTGAGACAGCAGCAGCCGATCCTTATCGATAATTTTGGATGCTTCGTCCAACAAACGAACAACGCGCGCTTCATCATCGAGTGTGCTCGTTTTGGATGAAAGCAACCCTAGTACAATTTCCGTTTCAGGTCTGTCCTTGAACACTTCCAGGGCTTCGATCGAACCCGCGCGGTCATCATCCCACTCCAGGAAGAAACGGTCATATTTCAATTGCTTCAGGAACAGATTAGCGATTTTCACATACGATCCACCGCCCATGTTGCGGGAATCATAATTTCCGCGGCAGTTATGTGTCCACATTTTCAAGCCCAGACTATGTCCGAAGTCAATCACAGTATTGTTAATATCAATAAATTCAGTTGCGAGACCTGATACTTCATCTTGATTAATATGCTCCCCTGTAAACGGAGAGTTCGGGTTGTCGTCTGCAAACAGCTCCCACAAGCAATCATCGAATTGCAGGATTTTACCGCCTATAGCAGCGAATTCTTCGACGAATTCCTTATACGCGATCACAAGACCCTCTTTAAGCTCTTGTTTATTCTGATATACAGAATCCGCACCTCCAATGTTATCCGACCAGGAAAGCTCACCGAAAATATGGGAGGGAGACGGTACACAAAGTTTCGTTTGTTGCTCACCAGCTGTGTCTTGCAGTTGTTGGAACAGTTGAATGAAATGATGGTTCTTTCCACTCAATTTATCAGTGATGCGCAGTCCAATATCTTTGCGTGTTTCATATTTCGAAGTTCCGTCCACATCTCTGAAAAAATAGCCGTGATCCGCGATATAACGCTTCACTCCGCCAAATCCCCATACAAAGTCCAGATGCCACATCGATTTGGAGAATTCGCCATCTGTAACAACGGACAAGTTATGTTCGATTTCCTTAGCGACAACTTGTTTGATAGCCTCAGTCTCGCACTTCTCATATCCTTCGTAGTTTTCATAGAATGGATATTGGATATCATCATTATGTTCGATTTGCGTTTTATATTTCAGCAGCTCGTCCGGCCGCAATAAACTTCCTACGATCTGGAACTTATCAGTCATGTAAAAAACCCCCTCGTTGTATACCCATATCATATCACGCGGATATGAGTTAGAAGAGATACTTAAAAACCATAACTGGTTATAGTTAAAAGCTATATCCACTTGTTAGGCACATTTCAGTGAAACCGTCACCGACACAGTGTATCTTTATCCATGAATGTTATTCAATTTCACAATGTACGACGACGCAGTTCATAAAAATACTGCACAGCTGGGTGCTTTAACTTGATCTGCTCCGACATGTTCAGAATTCGCTTTTTGCCAACGCGTCTGTCCATTAAAGCCAAAATATTAAACAAGATATCATTGCTCTCCAGATTATCTTCTATAGAAGTAGATAAATACGTCGTCGCTGCAACGGTAAAATTCAATTTACTGAGTGCGGCCTGGGCCAACAAAAGCTCTTTGGCATGTACCGATATTTTTCTACTTCTTGCCATGACTTGAAGACGATCCTCGGGAATAGGCCCTTTGGAATCTTTTCGAATAGCTTCAATCTCTTCATCGTTCACAGGGATCATGATCTCCGGGTCGTTTTTGATCTCCTGCTCCGTCTGATACCATCGAATTGGGGTTGTTGTATCACTCATGTTAAGTACATTCTTTTTATCTACAGTAATATAACAATTTCCAGACTTATCAGGAGCATATCTGTAGCTGGTTGCACGGTACTCTACTCTCCCAATTAACGCTGGACTCAGAAAACTCTCCAGTTGTTGCTTCAATTTACTCCAGGACATAGATCCTCCTATTATCGAAAAACTACCGCATAAGTTACGGCGTTCATTTTAACTTTTTCAACCAATCTCCAAAATCAACATTCACCTAAATTATATCACAGCCAAACAAATTGACGATGCAAGAAACCCAGTTATTGGTTTTAAATTCCCCTATGTGATAAAATTGCAGAAAATTATCTGCTGACTATTAAATCGTCATAGCCTACCATTGGAACATACGTTGTTATTCACAAAGGAGAGGAAGAGTGTAATGGCTACGAAGGAAGCAACCTTACCTGCTCATATGGAAAAACTCATTAAAGATAATGATATCGCTACCGTAAAAGAGGTTTTCGAGCAATGCGGATGGGATGCCCGCGGAGGCTACAGTAAAGGTACCGCTCTCAGCTTTCGGCATATTTCGGATGAATTGGTCCGCTGGCTGGTAGAGCAAGGGGCAGACATTAATGCACCCGACAAATATCAACGTACGCCTTTACATGCCCATGCCTCACACTGGTCAGGAAATGTACCCTTATTCCTTGAATTAGGTGCGGATCTGGACGCTGTGGATTATCAAAATGAAACACCGTTACATGCAGCGGTCAGTGGGTATCGAACCAAAGTGGTTCAAGAGTTGGTAAAACATGGCGCTACTATTAACGTAGAAAATAAACAGGGAAATACCCCATTAGCTAAGGGGTTAGTCAATTGCAGGAATAGCGATATAGTCAATCTGGCAGAGATTGCAGCAATTCTGCTGGATGCCGGAGCATCGCTCACCCCGGATATGAACGAATCGGTGAAGCGGATCGGTAAGGATTTTGAATTCGTCCGAGAGAAGTTCAATAAGGACAAGGTCGATGAAGTTTCAGACGCGCTGATCAAACTTTACCAGTTATTTGATGTCGAGCCGGTAGCGAATCGGATCATGCACGATGGGACTGCCCCCATTCAGGTAAAGGCAACCACTTGGACCAAACAGCACCAAGAGCTGTGGGAATATCTCATACCGGCCCAGGGACATGCGCAAACCGTGCAGGGAGAGGTTATCCGCATCACAGGGCGCGTGTCCCATGAAGTATTGGATAATGGCGGTGGAAACTGGGATGCGGAGTATCGCAAGATGCTGGATGCACTGATTCTTCACCTGGGTACTGGTGCGCCACTCGCCCCGGCACTTCTCCAAGAGGCAGCAGACTTGGTAAACAGGCTTCGCAATGGATCCGATTACGAAGCACCTGCCAGATTATCCGAGTTGGCGGTGTTATGGGTGCTTGCCAATCCTCAGCCGGTGGCGATGGAACAGCCGGCATATTCCCGCTGATGGTCTAAGGAACGTCGGTCCGCTGCACTTCAGGACTGAGAAGCAAGAAGGGGCTGTCTCAAAAGCCCTTGAAAAAAGTATAGGCAAAAAGAAATACCACGCATACGTTCAAAAAAGGACAAAGCAGAGGTTTATTCTGCTTTGTCCTTTTTGCGTTTTTCTGTCAATGTGGCTTTTTTGAGTAGATTGTGGGCAAGGCAAAGCCACCCAACCTCCAGGCTCACTTTTTGCAAGCCGCGAAGCAGGAATCTTCGGAATCCCCGGTTATTTTTAATTTGTCCAAACACACTCTCAGGCTCCGTCATGCGCCGAACTGAAAGGGTATATCCTTCCTCACTACGTAACCGTTCCCGCATCTCGTTTTTTTGACGCATATAGGTAAGACTGACGGTAATCTCCCGATTGCCTTTCGCTGTTGTGCATTTGGTTTTCAGGGGACATTCGCTACAGTCTGCACTTCGATAATGGCGGGTTCGAATCGCGTAGCCACTCTCCGTGACCGCCTGACTTTCATACCGGAATGGTAACGTTTGCCCTGCCGCACAGGTCCATGTATCTTCGGTTTCGTTGTAGCTCCAGTGGTCCACTTTGCCCAGCGCTTGCTTCCATGCCCTCGTTTTCTCTTTATGGTATGTTCCGTATTTGACGATGCCGTGGATGTTTTTTTCTTCCAAATAGCTGTAATTTTCTTCGCTTCCATACCCGGCATCGGCAATGACGGTTTTCACTCTTTTACCAAGCTGCTCTTCCAGATGATCCAGGTGCGGTTTCAGACATTTGGTGTCCGTGGGCCGCTGGTGTACACTGTAGCCCAATACAAACTGGTTTTCCGTTCCGATTTGTACATTGTATCCAGGCTTTAGTTGACCATTTCGCATGTGGTCTTCTTTCATTCGCATGAACGTCGCATCTGGATCGGTTTTGCTGTAACTGCCCCGCTCACCAGCAGTTTGGATCTGATGCTCATACTTTTGCAACCGGGGCAGGAAGTCTTTGCACAACTGTCGCACCGCTTTTTTTAATGTTTTGCTCTTCGGTTTTTCGCTTAGCTTTTCCTCCAATTGCTTGACGGCTTGTTCCAGTTTTTCCGCAGTGAGAGCCGAGACTTCGCCAAGTTCAGGCAGGTCGGTTCCGGTGTGGAGGGTATCTTCTTCGTTTTCCGCTTCTTCGATGGCTTGAAACAAGGTATGTACTTTTTCTTGCAGCTTGGCCTGGTGCTTGACGACGGCTTTTTTCCACACAAAGGTGTAGCGATTCGCATTCGCTTCAAGCTTGGTTCCGTCCAAAAAATAGTGATCCAAGGACACGTATTGCTCCTGAACCAACAGCTCCAGCACATGGGTAAACACAGTTTCCAAGACCTCTTTCATCCGCTCGGAACGAAAGCGATTAATGGTCCGGAAATCCGGTTGTTGCCGCCCGGCTATCCACATGAACATGATATTTTCGCGAACCGCCTTGGCAATTTGCCGGGAAGAATAGATGCGCTGGGTGTAGGCGTAGATGATGATTTTGGTGAGCATTTTGGGATGATAGCTATGGCGACCCCCGCCAGGATACGCCGAGTTAAAAATGGAATCGCTGAGGCGATTGATTGCGTTATTCACAACACGAACGAGGTGATTTTTGGGGATATCTGTCTCCAAATCCATTGGCAAGAAAAGTTGATCCATGGTATATTGAATGTACAAAGAAACCGTCTCCTTTCAAATGGTGGGTCGCACTTCCATTTTACCAAGGAACGGTTTCTTTTTGTTTTACAATTTTGAAAACAGAGCTGTCTCTAGCCATTTTATGACTTATGGGACAGCCCCTTCGCAAATAATGTAGAAAAAAGTCAGGGATGGAGCCGTTTCATGGCTCTATTCCTGACTTTTCGTATACTTCTACTTACTGAACGTTTTGTCCCTCGGCTACATTCAACATATTCAGAAGCATCACGACCGCTTCTGCTCTTGTCGTTTGCGCACGAGGATTGAAGGTGTTCGCTCCCGTACCTTGGACTACCCCACGTGCTTGCAGCGTTGCTACCGCATGTTTCGCCCAAGCTGGAATGGCCTCATCATCGGCAAACGAAGTCACCGCCGAACCGTCCAGGGACAACTCGAATGCCTTGCCAATCATCGTTGCCATCTCTGCCCGTGTAATGTTCGCATTCGGCTGGAAAGTTCCATCCGTATATCCGTTAATAATGCCCGCTTGCACGGCTTGTGCTACCGCTGCCTGTGCCCACGTCCCAATCTTCGCTTGGTCCGTGAACGCCAGTTCTGCGCCTGCTTCCTGAGTGTTCAATGTGTTTATCAGCATGACCGTGAATTCCGCACGGGTTATCGTTGTACTTGGCTTGAACGTTCCGTCCGTATAACCGTTCACGATCCCATCCTGGATGGCTTGCTTGATCTGTGCCTCAGCCCAGTGTCCTGCGATATCACTTACGCTAACTTCCGATTCAGCAGGTGTTGTGCCGGGAATTTCTGTCGCGGAGCCCACAACCAGAACTGCAAACTTCGTAAAGTGATCCACCTCGACAGCGATGGAATTCCCGCTTGTCTTGCTGCCCTGCACTTCTACCCATACCTTATTCACTTCATCGAAATAGAAGATTCCTGCCCGTTGGCCGCTCTTCACCAGACTCGCATCGAAGGCAAAGGTTAACGTGACAGGTTTTGTGAACTTACCTGGTACGTTCTTCAATACTTCGAAGACCCGGCTTGCAAAAACCTCTTGGTTCACGACAACATTTGTCGTATCCAACAATTTTGTCATCGTTATTTTTAATTCCTGATTCACTGCGCCCGCAGGAACGGTGATCGTTAATCCATCTTCCAAGCTGACTTCGCCTGGGGTTCCCACCGGAAGCGTGAGGCTGCCGTTTGTGGACGTTACTTTCCCTGGAGCCTGTGCTGGAGTGCTTCCGCTATTGCCCCCACCACTTGATGGAGCCGGAGCACTTACACCACCGCCTCCGCCACTCGGTGGTGGTGTACTTCCGCCATTACCTCCACCACTCGGTGGTGGTGTACTTCCGCCATTACCTCCACCACTCGGTGGTGTTGGAGGTGCAATCACCGTCAGAGTATACGTAACTTGGGTCATTCCATCCTCAGCAGTTACGATGACCTTATACCCATTTGCTAATGTTGTCGCTACCGTGGTTCCGTCCGCCTCATAAATCTCGAACGTAGCATTCGCTGCCAGTGTGATTGCTGCCTTGAACTCTTCTAACGTCACATCGCCTGGAATGTTCGTAATCGTCTCAGTCGCTGTCCCGCCCGTGCTCACCATTCCAATCCCAGATGTCAAAGTAGCTTTGGTGCTCAGCCATTGTGCATACAGGGTTGTATTCTCGGTTATCAAGAATGTATCTGCAGGCACATAGCTCGTACCACTACCGCTCGCTAACGTATTCCATCCCCCGAAAGCGTAATCGGTTTTGACTAAAGAATCGGTAGCTACACTCACGGTAACCGTTGCATTTTTGGAGTACGGTTTACTGTCAATTGGTGCATCTCCACCAGTGTTACCGTTACCGTCGTAGTTCACTTCACGGTAGAAAGCTTTCAAATAGGGATAGCCTTCATTCACATCCGGATTGAATCCCCAATATACGTCATCCCAATTTGCATACGTGCTGGGATTCTTCATCTCTGAAGTCTGTTTACCTATTCCTTTGCCCGTATCATTTTGCCTAGTTGTGTCACTGTCGTAAAAGCTATCTTGGACTATATCATAAGAATTAGAGACTAAGCCTCCAGGTAAATAGTCTGCATTTACCGTCCCTGAAACGTAACTATTGTAGATCCTAGAATAATTTACCCCCACCAAACCTCCTGCGTACTGCCGCGCTTCCACACTCACATTGCTGTAGCTATTGCGGATTACCCCACTATTATACCCTACCAAGCCTCCGACACCATCTATTGCAGCTCTTATGCTTCCAGTTGTAAAACTAGAGGTAATTGTTCCTGAGCTGCGCCCTGCCAAGCCTCCTACTTCTCTTGCACCCACAATATCGATATCTTCCAATCCGATATTAGTAATTGAACCTGGACTACTAATTTCTCCGAAAAGCCCAACACCAGTACTTTGTGGTCGATTAATTGTAAGATTTGAAATTTTGAAACCATTGCCGTCCAAATTCCCGTAAAACAAACTGTAAACATTACCTATTGGCTCCCAGCCTTCGCCTTCCGCATAACCGCTCAAATCGATATCCGCTGTCAGCTTAAAATGTATGTTGTTGCCCAAATGCCATCTGACCTCGTCGAGCTGGGCAGCCGTTTCAATGAGATAAGGCTCATTGCTCGTACCCTTTCCTCCTGCGAATTCTACTCCTGACGCAGCAGATACTTGATTCCCTCTATCGAACAGCCCATTCCATCCGCCTAGTACCATCAACATTACTAAGATGATAGATGTTACTTTCCTACTTGCTCGAAATCTTGTACTCATGTCGTTTTCTCCTCCATACCACTATTGAATTCGAACATAAGCATAGGTCCCAAGCCATACAAAAAAACACTAACTAAAGTTAGGGTTTCGCAAATATTGTAGAAAAAAGTCAGGAATGGAGCCGTTTCATGGCTCTATTCCTGACTTTTCGCAGGTATGACCTCTATGAGTAATGAATTAATTCTAATTCCACGGCACGGGCTATTGCCTGACTTCTTCTTTTCACTCCCAGTTTCCCATATACATTGTGTATATAACTTTTGACTGTGCCTTCGGTTAATCCGAAGCGATAGGCAATCTCCTTATTCGTCAATCCATCCGTCAACGCGTACAGGATCTCTTTTTCACGATTCGTCAGCGGTTCAACCAGTGCCTTTGAAGCACTCACGACATTGTGCTGGCTCTTAGACTCCTTCAATGATTTCACATACATCATCCGGGCAATCATTCGCTCCAATAGCTCTAACCTTTCCTTCGTGAAGACATCAGATAAGAGATTGTTCTCCAGGTAGAGCATCGATGGCGATCCATCTCCAGGAAAAAGAATAAGCATACACAACACGGATTGGGACTGATTTCTAATAATAGAGGGGTCCGCCGAATAAGAGCTGCGTGCAGCATTCGCAAGTATAACGGGTTCACCTGTTTTCACCACATAACGAACGATAGATTCTGCGTATGAAACGACCCCTTCATGATTCACAGTACCCGCTGCTTCCTTCACAGAAAAGCTTTTACCATCATTATTGAGAATATATCCCTTCTCCGAACCCGAATAACGAATGGCCAATGTTAGGAATTCCAACGGTGTTTTACAATTGTCGAGCGAACTCACCCATTCCGGATATGGCTTATCTTCCACATGTTCTATAGTATAAACAGACGGAGATTCACGCAGGGTATCCACTGTTATATTCTCTTCCGTGACTCCCTGAACTGCTGCCCCTTCGAACTTAATCACAGCCGATCTTCTATGTTGATCCACTGCTCTCAGTATTCTTGCTTTTGTATGGGCTCCCCATCTTGAATATGCATCGCAAGCATCGGCAATAAGAGCCTCCGCGCCGTTTACACTTCCCAACTGCCGATAGAAACTGGATGCTCGTTCACAAGATATCGCTTCCATTAGCCCCTCGCCCGCATTTCGGGCTAACCGGGTCGCTTTCTCGTATACCGAGGCAGCAGCAGCCCAATTGCCTTCTATTCGATGGAGTTCAGCTGTCAGGAGCACATAGGTTGCCGAATCCTTACCATAATAACCGGACCATCGCTTCATCGCACGCAAGTGCTTGCGCAGCACGAGACGGATCTCCTTCTGCTCTTCTACGGATACTTCTGGATACATGGCAGCAAGGGTTAACGAGTGGTATATCCTTTGTTTACGAATATGCACACGAGTCTGGAGATAGGTATTCCATTCTCCTCTCTCTACCCATTCAAGGGCTTCCCGATACCGTCCAAACAGATAAGCCGTTTCGATTTTGCAGGTGCATGTATAATACACTTCGTTGTTCAAAATTTCTCTATATTGCTCTCTCTTTAAGGGTGTAACCACTTCATCGCTCTCCAAGGCCCCATCCTGCATTTGTGCAATGTACCCTCTTGTAATACGAAAAATATTAAGCGTGACTCCGTCCACAAGCTGCTGCGAAATCTCTTCATAATGTTTTAGCAGAGCAGACAATGCGTTCAGATCACCATTGTAGTTGGTGATATGCGTCATCATCGCAATGCTAACATAGTTTAGATTAGCCGATTCCATCCCATATTGAATGGATTGCTCAAATTGCTTAGCTGCTTCCTCCGGATTCATCATTCGGATTAGACCTCTAAGATAATATAATTTACTCCGAAGATCTGCACTGTCAAAAGAAGATGCCAGATGGAATGCTCGATCTACATACTGAGCTCCCGTATAGAAACCAGACATTTTATAGACGACCATACCATAGCTGGCAAGCATGTAGGAGAATGCTTCATTGTTCCCATGTTTGAGACCATAACGAACAAATCTTGAAAACAACACGGCTGACAGTCCGAGACTCTGTGCGTAGACCGAGAGCGAAATCGCCATAACCAGATCTGATAATGCTTTATAATGGGGGTCCCGATTAATGGGAAGATGTGGTACATCATTACGCCTGTTGAACAGGGCACTCTGTGTCATCATGATTTCCTTTATAACCAATGCTTTGGAAGGTCGGTTCGGTAAATGCCAGTCCAATTCTGTTAGTGCCTGCTTCCCAATATTTACAGCTGTTTCGTCTTCTTTCAAATACGTGTACATGGCAATGCGTATCAAGTAAATATGAATACGTTCAACCACGTTAGTGGTACAAGACATTAAGTTTGCAAGTAGCTCCTCCGCACGATCTGTATGACCACACATATATTCACATTCGGACACTTCAACCATGATACGGTAGTTAAGCGAGGCTGTATCTTTCCAGTCATCACCAGACAAACGTGTAGCGATATCAAAAAAATGCAGAGCCCCCGTATAGGCTGTTGACGCCTTAGATTTCAAACCCGCCTGATAGTTGAATTCAGCAAGTTCTTTCTTCTCTGCGTTATCCATCATCTTCTCACTGCCCAGATTCAAGTGATACACCATATCAAATATCGTAAATTCACTCTGGTTGGACAGATGATCGCGGATCACACGGCCAATCGTCAGATGCAAGCTCGTTTTGTCCGAATCAGACATTCTCTTGTAGGCTACCTGCTGAATACGGTCATGCAAGAACGTATAATAACGTTCATCCCCGTCTGCTTCATCATTATCATGTTCTCGGCGTAGTAATCCCTCTTCCTCTAGCACATGCAACAGTTGACGGACATACAGCACAGTGTAACCACTAACTAAAGAAAGCGTTGATGAACAGAAACGATGTCCGATCGCTGCGCCAATCGTTAGTAACTCGATTTTTTCGCCGGACAGCATATGAATACGAGCTTCTATCAAATGAAGGATGTCCGGGTTCACAGGCTTCTGTGTGATGACTGATGGATCCCAGGCCCAGGATGCCTCGAACTCATTATAATAGAGCTTGTTTTCCCGATACAGGTTGTCCAGAAGACGATTCAAGTACAGCGGATTACCACCTGTTCGGTGGTATAATACCTCTGCGAGCGACCGAATTCGACTAGAGTTCTCCGCAAGAACATGCGATACGAATTGTCTTACTTCAATGTAGGACAGAGTCTCGAGTTTGATATGATCAACCGTTAATTGTGATTCATCATGCAAGTGCAACGAGTCCTTCATCCATGCGACTGCATCCACTTGATTTTCTTCATGAATTTGCGTTCCTGTAGCGAGCTCCTCCCGGTATGCACCGATCAACAGTAAGCCCGGTCGTGCCTGATCATGTACGATGGTGCGAAGAACATCTAGAGTAGCGGGGTCTGCCCATTGAAGATCGTCCAGGAAAATGACCAGAGGATGCTGTGTATCCACAAAAACTTTTATAAAAATAGGTACCAGGCGGTTAAAGCGAATAGCGGCCTCGGCAGGGTGCAGCGGTTCTATGGCTGGAATCTCATCAAACAGTTCCGCAGCTTCTGGTAGAATCTGCACAATCACAGCTGCTCCTGTACCTAATGCCTTTGTTAATTTCTTCTTCAGCTTCGCCACACTGTCAGGGGATTCGCTCCATATCTGCCGAATTAAGCTTCGCAAGGCCTCCAGCAATGAAGAAAACGGAATATCTCGATTCAGCACATCACATTTACCACTAACGAACCGACCACCAGCCATTCTAACTACCATCTGAAGTTCTCGAACGAGCACCGTTTTACCACTGCCTGCCATTCCACTAACAAAGACAAACGAAGATGCGCCCGCTCTTGCCTGTTCGAATGCATCTTGGAGGGCCTTCTCTTCCCTCTCACGACCAAAGAGAGTCCGAGGAAGCCTGAATCGACTAGCCTCATCTGCACGTGCGATCTCAAAAGAAACCACCTCTCCCGTTTCCTTCATCGATGTAGCACATCTCTTCAAGTCACTTAATAAACCATATGCGCTCTGATAACGCTCTTCCGGCTTCTTCGACAACAGCTTCATAATCATCGACTCCAGCGAGCCTGCCAGACTTGAACGCCAGTCGCTTAAAGGCTTGGGCACAACGGCAAGATGTACATGTATCCATTCTTCTGTACTTTGTGCATGGAACGGCCGATGACCGGTTAACATCTCATAAAAGATCATTCCCAGGACATACAGATCGCTGCGCTTGTCCGGCATATGATTGATTTTTCCCGTTTGTTCGGGAGATACGTACGTGTAATCTATCAATCGTTGATCAGTAAGAATAGCCACATTCAGATCCATTTGAATTTGAATCCCACTCGGATTCAAATGACCCATAAATGTACTTTGCTTATGAGCCCTATGTACTGATTCAGTCAACCCTATTGCTACATCTAAAAAGGAGGTGATGTTCATTTCAGTCCCGTTCATCAATTCCTTCATCATTACTAATGACATACCCATTCTCTCTCCAATCCGTACACCGTGCTTCTTCTTATTCTATCATTATTAAGCCCTTACAAAGACATAAAAAAGAAGCTAATCCTCCATTCCATGAGAAATAGCTTTTATTAGATCGAATCGTTTGGTCATGCCGTTAACCAAGTTATTACTTTTGGAGAGACCTCTTCACGTTCCTCATCTTGATCCTTACTCCCAAATTCATTAAGTAATGTACGCACTACACTTGTTGATTTCGCGTTCATTAAGTCATTGCGAAGTTCACTTGCCCCCCTGAATCCACGAACATAGATTTTGAAGAAACGGGTAAGCGCGCTGAACGAACGTGGCTCCTGTCCTGAATATTGATCATGGAGATCCAGATGCAGCCGCAGCAGATCAAGCAATTCCTCACTGCTGTGTTCCTTCGGCTCCTTCTCAAAAGCAAACGGATTCTGGAAAATACCGCGTCCAATCATAATGCCATCCACACCATATTGCTCCACGAGTTTGAGGCCTGTCTCACGGTCAAGAATATCCCCATTAATCGTTAGAAGAGTATTGGGTGCTATCTCATCACGAAGTTTTTTAATCTCCGGAATCAGTTCCCAGTGAGCGTCTACTTTGCTCATTTCTTCTCTCGTTCGTAAGTGAATAGACAGATTCACAATGTCCTGTTGAAGCAACCTTACCTGCTCATATGGAAAAACTCGTTAAAGATAATGATATCGCTACCGTAAAAGAGGTTTTCGAGCAATGCGAATGGGATGCCCGCGGGGGCTACAGCAAAGGTACGGCCCTCAGTTTCGGCATATTTCGGATGAACTGGTCCGCTGGCTGGTAGAGCAAGGGGCAGATATTAATTCACCCGACAAATATCAACGTACGCCTTTACATGCCCATGCTTCACACTGGTCAGGAAATGTACCCCTGTTCCTTGAATTAGGTGCGGATCTGGACGCTGTGGATTACCAAAATGAAACACCGTTACATGCAGCGTATGTCGAAGATTTCAGCGATTCTGCTGGATGCTGGTGCAACAGTCACCCCGGAAATGAAAGAGTCTGTGAAGCGGATCGGTAAGGATTTTGAATTCGTCCGTGAGAAGTTCAATAAGGACAAAGTCGATGAAGTTTCAGACGCGCTGATCAAACTGTACCAGTTATTTGATGTCGAGCCGGTAGCGAATCGGATCATGCACGATGGGACTACCCCCATTCAGGTAAAGGCAACCACCCGGACCAAACAGCACCAAGAGTTGTGGGAATATCTCATTCCAGCCCAGGGGCATGCGCAAACGGTGCAGGGAGAGGTTATCCGCATCACTGGGCGCGTGTCCCATGAAGTATTGGATAATGGCGGAGGAAACTGGGATGCGGAGTATCGCAAGATGCTGGATGCACTGATTCATCACCTGAGCAGTGGTACGCCACTATCTCCTGCACTTCTCCAAGAGGCAACAGATTTAGCAAACAGGCTTCGTAATGGATACGATTTTGATGCGCCTGCCAGATTATCCGAGTTGGCGGTGTTATGGGTGCTTGCCAATCCTCAGCCGATCACGATGGCCCAACCAGAGTACTCGCGTTAATATTAATATTCTAAGGATAAACGGCATGGAAATGTGTGAATCAGGCTAAAAATGTCCAATAAATGTAATCTTCTTTTCATCTCTCCCCAGATTTCCCCTTTAGAAAAGGGAATCGATCAAATCTGTGGAGAATAACGATTAGAAGGTTGTTCTGTCATCTACTATTAGTCGCCACAACATAAAAAACACAGCCTGATCGGCTATGTTTTTCACAAATGTTACTTATTTTCCTGAAGCGCCTTGTTCCACTCATAAAATACATCGCTATGTGAAGAAACCGACGCCATTCTTTTGGCAGTTGGATCAATATAGGCTTTGGCTTGGTTGACTGCTATAATGGAGTCGCTGAATGCCGTAGCAATTAAACCAATCTTTGCTGCATAACCCGCAGCATCTCCCGCACAGTAAAAACCGGGCAAACTGGTTTCCATTCTGTCATTTACTTTGAACTTGTTCCACTCGCCTCGATCCATCTCCCAACCACCAAGATCTCCCCAATCACTACGTGTACCATGGTTTACAATAACTGCATCCACGACAATTCGTTCTTTCTCATTCTCCATCTCCCCGTTCTCATCTAAACGAGATATCGTCACGTACTCTATGGCATCCCCAACAGCATTGGCATGCAGACCGGAAATGGTATGTGGTGTGTATACTCTGACCGAAGACTCCAGCATTTGTTTAACAGGCTGTTCGTGACCGCCAAATTGGTTACGTCTATGAACTATAATAACTTCGGCTGCGATCCCCTCCAACTCATTCGCCCAATCCACCGCTGTATCGCCACCCCCGGATATGAGGACACGCTTATTCCGAAAATAATCCATTTGGGTCACTGTATAGAACAGATTATTTACTTCAAAACGTTCTACACCTTCCAATTCGAGTTTAACTGGCTTAGGTATGCCGTAACCTACGGCGAGTAGTACCGTTTTGGTGTGATGCTGTTCGCCTGTCTCAGTGTATAGACGAATTGTGCCACCTTCCAGCCGCTCGAAGTTGGTTATTTTTTGTCCCAATAAAATGGTCGGCTGAAAGGTCTGGCTCTGTTCAATCGTCCTGCGAATTAATTCTTCGCCGCGAATCGGTGTAGTACCGCCGACATCCCAGATCATTTTTTCCGGGAACGTACGCAATACGCCACCCAATTCATCATTAGCCTCAATAATTTTGGTTTTCATATCTCGCATTCCGCTATAGAAGGCAGCATAGAGACCAGCTGGTCCACCGCCAATAATCGTAAGATCATAAAGTTCATCCAAGACTATTCCTCCTCTACTCAATTTGCTTTTGACAACAAATACAAAAAATATGGAGTGCTCAAGATCGTAATTAAAATTCCTGTCGGAATACTTACACCGAAGCTGATCGTACGGCTGATCGTGTCCGCCAACAATACAATCATGGCTCCAGTCAGACAAGAGGTTGGCACCAAAAACTTATGATTGTGACCTACCAATCTTCTGGAAATATGAGGAGCAATCAGTCCAACAAAGAAAAAGTTTCCGCCAAGTGAAACACTTGCTGAAGATAAGGCAACCGCCGCAACCGCCAAACCTATAAACTCGGGTTTTACAGCCACTCCAAGTCCCTTGCCCAATGAATCACCAAGTTTCAACGCATTAAGCACCCGGGATTTGTAGAAAACATACAAACACAGGATGAGGGTCCATGGGACTAAGACACGCAAATATCTCCAATCATCTCCCCACAGTTCCCCTGCAAACCAGCGAACCATAAAATCCATCTGAGTATGATCCAGCTTAAGCGTCAACATGATCGTAAATGCGCTATAGCCGCTTGCCAAAGCCACACCAGTTAAAATCAATGAAGTAGGAGAAATATCCTTTCCACGCCGATAAGCCAAAACAAAAATTAAAATAGCTGCTGTCATCCCGCCGACGAATGCTAGTAGCGGTAAAACTATCGCAGAAGAAACACCTTGCACGGAGAAAATCACCACGAAAATCAGGACAAACAGCCCTGTTCCAGAATTAATCCCCAGCGTACCGGGACTAGCCATATCGTTTCGCAGCAATGTTTGCATTACACAGCCTGAGACTCCCATTCCTATACCGACAATGACCGCCAGCACAATACGAGGAAGACGAAATTCATATACAATCATGTTCTGTTGATCTGTTCCTTGACCAATTAACACTTGCCATACTTCAAGCGGCGTCAGATTCATCTTTCCTGAATTGATGCTAATCAATGCAATGACAAGGATGATAATCGACGTGGTCAGCATCATGATGACAGCTCTCACTGCGGGAGATCGGCGTGCTTTCATTGAATCTCCTTCCTCTGCTTGCGAACCAGGTAAAGAAAGTAGGGAACACCAATTACAGCAAATGTGACGCCAATCGGCGTTTCATATGGCTTATTGATCAGACGACCTGCCAGATCCGCTGAAACAGTCAAGAGCGCACCGTATATGCCCGATACCGGAATGATATAACGATAGTCCACACCAACTAGCCCTCGGACAATATGTGGGGTTATCAGGCCGACAAATCCGACAGGGCCTACTACGATAACCGACAACCCCGTTAGAACAAGCACTACAATCGTTGACATTAGTACAATATATCGTGTTTTCAATCCCAATCCAGAGGCTACCTCTTCTCCTAAACTCATGGCAGCTACGAATGGGGACAACACAATGGACGCAACTACACCTGCTAGAAAAACAGGAGTAACAAACATTACTTCACTCCACGTTGCTCCTGCTGTTCCTCCTGCCGTCCAAAATGCCAGTGATTCTCCCAATTGATATCTGATAGCAATAAATTGGGAGAATGCACCAAACAGCATCGAAATGGACATTCCTCCCAGTACCAATCGTTGGGGAGTCATTCCGCGCTTTCCGACTGAAGCAATAAAATATGTCAGTCCCGTTGTAATAGCTGCCCCCATACAAGCAAACAACATGGTCACACCATAAGTAGAAGCCGGGAAAAAGGCCATGCTCAGCGCTATGGCAAACACCGCGCCGGAACTGATCCCCATCAGTCCCGAGTCGGCCAATGGATTACGCGTCGTTCCCTGCATGATCGCACCGCAAAGGGCAAGACTACTGCCGACTATAATGTCCGCAAAGGTTCGAGGCAATCGGAACGTTCTAACAATCTGATGCTCTGTAATTGCAGCATCAAAGCCAAAAATGGCTCCCCAAGCGGTTGAAAATTGCATATCTGCCGCACCCAGAGAAATAGAGAGAAACGACATGATAATTAGAAGAATGACTCCTGTTATTGTGTACAACAGGAGTCGACTTTTGGGGAGCAGAGAAGCAGAAGATCGACTGGCTTCCATATTAGCCTTCTAATGATTGCAGAAGGTTCGTGATATAATCCAGTTGCGCAGTCATGGCAGCTACGTCGGAGAAAAAGAATAGCCCATATTCCTCTGCCGGAATAATTGCAATTTTATGATTGGCAACGGCTGGAATACTGTTCCAAATTTCTGTCTTTTGATATTCCGATTCTTTGCCCGGAGATTCGAACCATAATACATAGTCACCAAAATACTCATGGGCAACTTCATAACTAAGGATGGCATAATCATCCCCCGATTTGTCGAGCAGAGCCTGCACGTTATCCGGTAATTTTGTTCCTAGGAAATTGTATAGAAGCGTTCCGCCACGAGACTCGCTTTCAAATCCAATGCCAGCCCACGATCCGGTTGAACCCCAATCCTGATTAATAGTAAACGTCTGGTCTTTGAATCGATCGCTGTTTATCAATTGTTTGGCAGTAGTTAGCCTGGTCTCGAAGTTATCCAACACTTGAGTCGCAATCTCGCCACGTCCAGTTGCTTCTCCTAGAAACTTCAATCTCTCTGTTGGTGTCATTTCATTACCTGAAATCACAAGCACCGGAGCAATATTTCTGAATTTATCGAAGTCCTCTTCCTTATGCGTAATGATCAAATCTGGTTCAAGTGCCATTATATCTTCCGGTTCCCACTTTTCAATGAACGTATATTTGGATAACTCATCCCAATAAGGAAGCTTGTTGTAAGAACTTTCGGTACTCTGCCCAACCGTTGTACCTACAATATTTAAGCCTAAAGTAACCGCATCTCCAGCGTACCAATTCACGACTACTCGATTAAGATTAGATGGAACTTCTATTTCCCCCATAATCGTGTTGACCGTCCTTGTCTTCGGAGTGGACTCGGCTACCTTCGTCTCCGCACTTGACGATGATTGTACCTGTTGCGTCTGCGCCGGTGTCTCACTTGCTGTGGCTCCGTTATTGGCCGGTACAGTACCCGAGCACGCTGATAACAACAACATCAAGCTCATCATCGCGGCCATTATCATTTCCTTGCTTCTTGTTTGTCCAAACATGGTTAACTCCCCGTCACTATGTATTTTGGCTAGGTTGTCTAGCCCTTCCTCATTGTATAAACGGTGAGAATTATTATCAATACCATAATCCGGCATGCCTGGTGCTTTTATTTTCCGATAATCGTTAGGGGTCATCTTATAATGCTTTCTAAACATACGAAACAGGTTCTTCTCATCTATAAAACCACAACCCAGAGCAATTTCCTTGATTGTCGATTCCGTATTGGTCAGAAGATTTCGCGCTACTTCAAGCCGCTTTTGAATCAGATACTCTTGCAATCCTATGCCTTCCTTTTTTTTGAACAAACGAGTCAGTTGGCCATTACTAATGGAAAACATATCGGCTATTTCCTGAAACAAAATTGGTTCTCTGTAGTGTTCATTAAGATATTGTTTGGCCGAATTGACCGGATCGGGTTGAAGATAATGCACACCTTCCGTTTGCATATCCTTGTAAATATCGTAAATAATTTGATACAGGAGATTTTTGGCACGAAATTGGTTCATTGCCGTTATACGTTGCCAACTGTCCAACATCTGCTGGAATTTGTCTTGGAACTGTATCGGGTTTTGGGGAACGTACCCGTACAGCTGTATAAATGGATCAATCTGGTCCAATAACCGAATTATTTCTTTCTTATAGAAGGAAGGCGGCTCCGGTTTGTAAAGAACCATGATCGTATGAATCTGTGAATCTGAAGGCGAAATACTTAATTCTGCTCCCTTGCCTCCATGAAAAATTCCAAAACGATTCATACTGTAATGAATATGATTCAGTTTTACATCCGCGAGTCCACCATATGCATAAACCAGCATGCTGCTAGGCATTCGATAATTTTCGATAGGACGATTCGGATAGACCCATTTACTGCGAACGTCTATTAATGAAATGGGAGTGTGTGACCATAATCGAGCAATCTTCTCAATCATTTCATTGGTGAAATAATCGGTTAAGCTCGGTTCTTCATGCATCTATCTTCACTCCTTCAAATCACATTTTAATATAGATCGTATTCTAAATGAGTTTGATTATCAATATCATTATTGAAGATGACATGTTTATTCGGTTTGTATCTGCGGGTCTCATCATGAAAATACCCCCTAGAATCTCATCGGATAAACCAAGGGCTTATCTCAATGTCTTTCTAAGGGGTGTATATCAATCAATTTTCATTTTTTCTCCAAACTCGGAAACTTAAATCCCACGTTCCTCCGCCTCATTTTGATCCTTACTCCCAAATTCATTAAGTAACGTACGAACTTCACTTGTCGACTTGGCATTCATCAAGCTGTTTCTAAGTTCACTTGCACCTCGAAATCCACGGACATAGACTTTAAAGAAACGGGCAAGCGCACTGAACGAACGTGGCTCCTGTCCTGAATATTGATCATGGAGATCCAGATGCAGCCGCAGCAGATCAAGCAATTCCTCACTGCTATGTTCCTTCGGCTCCTTCTCAAAAGCAAACGGATTCTGGAAAATACCGCGTCCAATCATAATGCCATCCACACCATATTGCTCCACAAGTTTGAGGCCTGTCTCACGGTCAGGAATATCCCCATTAATCGTCAGTAGTGTCTTGGGTGCTATCTCATCACGAAGTTTCTTAATCTCCGGAATCAGTTCCCAGTGAGCGTCTACTTTGCTCATTTCTTCTCTCGTCCGCAGGTGAATGGACAGATTCACAATGTCCTGTTGCAAAATATGGGTCAACCAGTCGCGCCATTCGTCTACAGCTGTGAAACCAAGCCTTGTTTTTACACTGACGGGTAGTCCTCCGGCTTTGGCTGCTTGAATGATATCAGCTGCAATTTCGGGACGGCAGATCAGTCCGCTTCCTTTTCCATTCTCGGCTACATTGGCTACCGGACAACCCATATTGATATCGATCCCTTTAAAGCCTTCCTTTGCCATACCGATACTCATCTCACGAAAGAATTCTGGTTTATCTCCCCAGATATGAGCCACAATCGGCTGTTCATCCGCTGTAAACGTCAACCGCCCGCGCACACTATGGTGCCCCTCCGGGTGACAATAACTCTCTGTATTCGCAAACTCCGTAAAAAATACATCCGGTCTGCCCGCTTCACTTACGACATGCCGGAACACAACATCCGTCACATCTTCCATGGGTGCCAGTATAAAAAATGGTCGTGGCAATTCACGCCAAAAGTTTTCCTTTGTCATCTCAAAAGCTCCTCTATACATTCCAGGACAGTCTTTGTCCTCATTAATAGTAGAAAATCTTAACTCATGCATCTACTTGCCTATCATTTACATTAGCATTAGCATTAACATTACAATTTTTCATTGAAATTCATATTATGATGTCCTTGCTTCTTCACTTATACCATGCAAATGAACTTCCTTCAAACATCAGTATCTGTTAGCACTTCCATTAGACCTTCAGATTATTGAAAGTTCGGTGATTTCGAAATTCCCTTTCCCGATTTTATCACGTCTTTAGTTGATTTTCAGCACGATTGCTCTTGCCGAACTGGAAAAGCTACTCTAAAATGAAGCTCGGCAGGCTTTTAACCTGCAAATTGAGTTTTGGAGGAGGCCTGAATTAAACATGGAAATTTCACTAGATATAATCAAAGACAAAGTCGAATGCTTGCAGGCTTATGACTTCCGTGAATTGGAACGAGCCATTGAAGAACGAGTCGGAATGAACAAAGCTTTGCTACTGCGGGTGAACCAAGTTCAGCATCAAGTGACCTTTGACCCTTTTCGCAACAAGATGCTATATAGTGCCGTTGTGCATTTTGCCGTAGATTGATTGAACATAGAGTAGTCTAGGGGGAATAGAAAAAACGGATTGATCATGCCCAATCCGTTTTTTCTATATTCGTTATAATATATTTTTTTCAAACTTGTGCTTAATAAATATTGACTCACTCAACTCAATGTTTATAACATATCTTCTGCAGGGTCAACCTTGTACCAATGCTCATTTGGATTTCGCTTACACTCTAATGCAGGAACCTTTTTTGTAACTTTGCGCTTAATACTGCCATCATTGTTGGGTCTATTTATCCATTCCACTGGTTTATTATAATATTTCATCTCCCCACCACATTTAGGACATTTGTGCGAATGTATTTTTTCCAATGTCAACCTATTATCGTATCCATTAATTGCAAAATTAAAAAATAAGGGATGCCTCGTTTCGGTTTTAGCAATTCTTCTAAGACTAAGAAGTATCACAAGTAAGATAATCAGAATTACAAATGCCATTAAATATATTGAAAATTCAAACCCTACTACTGGCTTCAATTCTCCATTGAAAATATCTAAACTATTTTTCACCATTTTAACAACAATAGGGATCAATCCACCAACTGTTATAACAAAGCTAATCCACGTTAAAATAGCCAACGTAAATGGGCTTCGCCATACTGGTTCAGGCGTATAATTAGCCTCTTGATTATTGGTATTTGGTGCATGGTGATTAATTATATCTCCAGCAGCAATTTGTGCCGGCCCATGAAAGTTTACTTCTCCCTTAAAGTTGTTTTGATTATTATTTTTTTGGTTTTTCCCCATCTTTACCTCACTTATTTTCTATTGATATAACCATTCCACTCATGAGCCACTAGCTTTCTGATATGTAAGGTTAAAGAGTCAAGAGATAATATCCCTGACCCTTTTACACTGACTCTTACATATGAATCCCCAAATTTTTTAACTGTTCATTAATCTTGGCCTCAAGTTCAGCAATTTCTTTTCGATCTTGCTCTAATAGCTTATTCACTTCAGCAAGATCTATCGTTTGCTCTTCTTCAAACGTATCCACGTAACGAGGAATATTTAAGTTATACTCATTGGCTTTAATTTCTTCAAGTGACGCCACATGAGCGTATTTATCGACATCTACACGATTTCGGTAAGTTTCAACAATTTTATTAATGTTCTCATTCGTAAGTTTGTTTTGATTCTTACCCTTTTCGAATTCATTGCTTGCATCAATAAACAAAATATCTTTTGCTTTACGATTTTTCTTAAACACCAAAATCGTAGTTGGGATGCCTACACCATAAAACAAATTGGAAGGTAAGCCTATAACTGTATCAAGATAGTTTTTCTCAATTAAAGTTTGACGGATCACACCTTCTGCTGCGCCACGGAACAATACACCATGCGGCAATACAATCGCCATTGTTCCCTTATCATTCAGAAGATGATACACACTGTGCAAAATGAATGCATAATCTGCCTTTGTTCTAGGAGCAAGTTTACCATACTCTCTAAAACGAGGATCTTTGAGTTTTGTTTCACTGTTATCCCAATGGGCAGAATAAGGCGGATTCGCAACGACGGCATCAAAAGAACGTGGATGATCGTTACCTTGGGCGTCTACTCCATCAGGCCAATCGCTTTCAAGTGTGTCCGCATTAGAGAGGGTTATATTGTTATATGAAACACCGTGCATCATCAGATTCATCCGGGCCAAGTTATAGGTAGTTGTGTTCTTTTCCTGACCATAAAACTTAATAGCTCCAGGTTTATCCCCACCAGGCAACTCACCTTTTACCGTTAACAGTAGTGATCCTGATCCACAAGTCGGATCATAGACAGAGAATGTATTGCCTGAAGCTTCAACACCATCCGTTACAATTTTAGCCAACACTTTAGACACTTCATGAGGTGTGTAGAACTCTCCACCTTTTTTACCTGCACTTGCGGCAAATTGACCGATTAGGTACTCATAGATTTCCCCAAGAATATCTTTGCCATCTTCACCTTTATAATTGATGCCATCAACGAGCTTCACAATGCGGTTAAGTGATTTTGCACGTTCATTGGTAGAAGAACCCAGACGCGAATCTCCAAGATTGATGTCGTTAAATACACCTCGGAAATCCTTCGCCGCTTCTTGGTTTAATTCAGCGTTCTTATTAAAGTTATCAAAAAGTGTTTGATAATCACTTGGAATCACCATACTATTCTCGATCTTATGAACCAACGATTCCCAAGTATCCAGTGGAGCAATGGCATAGCCCAAACTAGAAGAAATATCTTCCAGGTAATCTTTCAAATCGTCACCAAATGCTTGTTCTAAATAAGCTTTATTAATTGATTCCCCCTCAGCAACTTCAAGAATATTATTCTCAACCAGATATTGTTCTTGATGCTCGGACAGATATCGATAGAACATAAAGGCTAGAATGTAGTTTTTATATTCTGCCGCATCCATGCTTCCGCGTAGCTCGTTCGCCATCGCCCACAGTTTCGTTGTTATGCTTTGTAGATTGTTGCTCATTTTTTTTACTTCCTCCCAGATATACAATCGCTCCATTTACTGTTCGTTATGGAGATCTTCTGTCTTATACACGTAGTAACCCTCGTAATGGTAGCTCGCATCGATGCCTTTCATATAAATCTCACGGTCATTGATCTGATCCGTAAGAGCTGATTTAAGAAGAAACTTAATCTCGACGTCTTTAATAGGACTTCTTTCCATGGCAAGCAAATAGTCTTCTTTATCAACCTTACTCCAATCGATAACTTGCCTGATTTCCTTTTTCAAGATGCAATCAAGCCATATTCTTGCACTCCTCCCGTTCCCCTCTCGAAAAGGATGAGCCACGTTCATCTCAACATACTTTTCGATGATTTCATCAAAAGTGGATTGCGGTAGCTTTGAAATATTCTCCAGTGCAACTTCAAGGTACATCACAGGTGCGAATCGAAAACCACCCTTGGCTATATTAACATCACGTACTTTTCCAGCAAAATCATATATTTCTTCGAAAAGACATTTGTGAATATAGGATAATGCCTTAAATGTGCCAACTTCTAATGTATCCAGCAAGCCCGTCTCGAACATTTCCAGCGCTTTTTTCTTGCTGAGCTTTTCTTCAACACGTGCAAGTTCTGCAGAATTAGTAAAGCCTAACTTGTTTTCCATAACCATCACTTAAACCTCCAATCATACAAACATTTGTTGAAGCAATGCTTTCTTCTGTTCTTGCAAATGTTCTAGCTTGCGTTGATGCAAAGAGATGAGGTGGTCGAGTTGTGAGAAAAAGGTGCCGATTTCGCGTTGTTCATCAGAATTGTTTGTTAACCAAGCATATTGATTTTTCAAAATAATAAAGTGACGTTTATAGCCTTCTGATTCAGGTTTATACCGCTCCAGTAGTGAATATAGATACTTCCCGTCTAATCCATCTGCGCTCAAGATTTTTACGCCATCTGTGGCAACAAAGAAGGGTTCTGATGGCTTATAGAGTGAAACTGTATGATCACCAAATAACGTAACACCATCAAAGTCTATAAAGGGATTACCTTTAGCAAAACCAACTTCAGGTTTATCCCCTTGTTGGATTATTTTATAAGCTCCATCTTCAGTTGGTTCAGCTAGATATGATCTAAAAGCATGAGATTTTAGCACATTCCCAAGCTTATATTGTTTCCAAGCATCAGCAAATCCCTGGAAACGAATTTCAGGGGTATTTTCACCATTTTTCGGAAACATTTTTTGAAGCAGTCCATCCTTCAGATTTTTAATGTTATTTAACTTACGCTGATGAAGGAGAATATTATTATCTAATTCCTTAAAGAATCCACTAATTTTCAATTGTTCATCGTAAGTTGGCTCCAACAAAATAATATTATTCAAAATTCCCTGGCTAACATTGAAACGTGTACTTCCACCAGCATTATTTTCAATCTGCTTTCTGTTAATATAGTTCAATGAAAGCTCGATAAAGTAAGCATCGTAGTTACTTTTCTTTTTTCCTCGAATTGTGAATCCACTATAGAGTGAATATTCATCTTGTAGATAAGCCTTCGCCCATCCAACTTCTTCACGAATTTCAGAAGAACGAATAAATACTAAATCGTCTTTTTCTACTTTGTTTTTTTGTTCTATCCTGTCTTCAACTAGTACGGAACCCCTGATCCTTTCATAAGTTACGGGTTCTTTTGAGAGTATATCCATGACGCTAATCATTTTTCTTCCTCTACCATAACTTTCTTTTGGAGCATTTATACCATTAGAAAAAAACATTAAATCAGATAATTTTCGTTCTTTCCAAGCTCCACTAAACCCAGGAAACCTTATTTGCGGTACATTTTCTTTATGTTCACTCATTGCTGCTCTCCCTGTAGCGTCTTAATGACTCGATCAAAATCTGACACTATTTTTTGGTGTTTGTTAAATTCTCTATACTCCCCAATCGCCTTCTCTTTAGCCGAACTTTGTGAAATACGTCCGGTACCATCTAATACTTCATAGCGATTGAATGTTAGAAATTCATCAATGCTCTTGGCAAAGTCCTGCATACCCAATAAAACCTCATCTTCGAGCAATCGTTCTACATAATCAAAATAAGCGGATACGTTACGCTCCAGACTGCGAATTTGTTTTTCCGTTAAATAATTCTTCGCAACAGTTACATCGGATTGTAAGATTCGGCCATCAGGTGAATTCTTCCATGACGTAAGCCCCATATGCTCTTTATCTTTATCGGCACTGTTATACACAATTTCCGCCGCAGTTTTGCCTGTAATCGCATAATGAAACTTGTTCTGAACGGTCGCATAAAACTTCTTAGTGACGTCTGCGTTCTTGTCATAGTCGTATGAAATTTCTGCAAATACATCTGATATTTGTTGCCATATCCGCCGTTCACTTGCGCGAATGGAACGGACTGTTTCAATCAACTCACGGAAGTAGTCCTTGCGAAAAACATGTTCCCCTTGTTTCATGCGTTCAACATCAATTTTAAACCCTTTAAGGATATAATCTTTCAAGATATCTGTTGCCCAGATCCGGAACTTCGTAGCCTTTTGTGAATTAACACGATAGCCAATTGAAATAATAGCATCCAGATTATAATATTTCACTGGTTTGGTTTGAGTTTTTTCGTCTATTGCTCCATGTTGAGTGGTTATTTCCAAAATGGAAACAACCACTTTCTCATCTAGTTCCCCAGTTTGAAAAATATTTTTCAGATGTTTACTGATTGCCGGGATTCCAACATCAAAAAGCTGTGAAATAATCTTCTGCGTCGCCCAGATCGTATCATCTTGCACAAGAACTTCTACTTTCTCATCCCCATCATACATCAAAAATTGGATTTCTTTCATCAGGATCTCCCATCTATGCACGTGATTAAACCAGTTAGACTTTATTAACTTTAATTCTCCACCAAAGTATCTGCCAATTCATAAATTGCGTCACGCAAACTATTGCGATATTTCATTTTGGACAAGGACTGTATATGTTCATCATGAGCGAGTGTTGTATAGTTAGAAGCGGCTTGAACAATAATGTCACGTATCTGCCCTGTATCATCCAAATCCTGCACACCATAGCGATGTCGGCTGAACAATTCCCGCATTTGAGCGCTCGTAATTATATCCGTGATTCCCCACTTCACTCGAAAATCAAGAAACATACGATCCAAGCTGATGTTGCTCGCTTGCTGGATAATTTGTTCACTATTTCCGTTTAGATCCGCAGGATATTTGAAGTTAGCACCGGCAGGGGGGAAATACCCTTCAACAATAGCCGAAGCCGCATTCATAATCTGGGTAGCATAGTTACGATCATCCAATCCATTGGCAAATTGATTGATTTTTTCTTGTGTCTCTTTGGCTTCCTGATCTCTACCTTCGTGAACCTGATTTAGTAGTTTTTCAACGAGTTCAGTGAGATAATCATAATCCACTTTAACATCCTTCACATGTGTCATTCTCAGCTCGATCTGATATACAGGGATTTTCTTTTCTTTTGCAATATGCGACTTGAGTTCATTCGTTAAGACCGTTGTTAGCATGACTTCTTGCTCTGACGTCATTCCTAGCTTCTCTAATAGCTCCTCGGGATCATCATAATTAAATCCAACTGTTTCACCATCAACTTCATCTGGATCATATTGTTTTAATTTGGCCATACCTTTGTTATATTCTCGAAGCAAATCAAGCATTTCTTCCTTTTTCTTTTCCGATGGAGGCAGCTGTTGAAAATCAAATGTTAGGTCACTCAACTTATTAACTACTTTTTCCACTTCATTAAATACATTTTCAAATGGTTCGGCAATAATTCCATCTTGCTGATTAAATTCACGCATTAGTTCATCGGATAAAATCGCTGAGTCTTTATTAGCATAAATCGCAAGAGCTTTATTCATCAGCTTTTCATTCTGAGCAGGCCAGCGATAGTTCACCACACGTCCCCATGGTTTCAATTGCATATCCGAAATCCGGTTTGTTCTTGAATAAGCTTGAATCAACCCTGCACCTTTTAGTGTTCGATCCACATATAGCGTATTCAGCTCAGGCGCATCGAAACCAGTTAACAATTGGTCAACCACAATAACAAGATCAAGATAATTACGATCATAGGAAGATTTATTCAAGCGTGAAGCCACATCTTGCGTATAACCAGAGATATCATCCATACCAAATGACGTACCAAATTCAGCATTGTACGCAGTAATCGCCCTGAACAAACCTTGATTGGAGGCAAGCATACCGTCATTATTCGTTGTATTTAGGCTGAATGTCACAGCAACTTTTAGTGTTTGTCCACTATTCTTTTTATGTTCTTCATTAACACGCTGAAACTCATCAAAATACATCATTGCCATTGGCGTACTCGCTTTACCACCACCCACATGAGTCGTAAATAAAGCATTGTACTTCCCTTCATTCGAACGATTGCGCCAGTTCTTAAAGATGTCTTCGACTACCAATCTGACATGATCCACATTCTCGTCGTAGAAACTCGGTTCAACCGCATCATCCATATCTTCCTGGGAGAGATTGTCGATTTTCTCCTGAATTCGTTCTTCACTCCACTTGGGATAACGTTCACTGTAGAATGCAGGAAGATATTTTTCCTTCATTTGTTTTTCATCAATAGTGGTCTCAAAATCTACTTTAAACCCTAGTACATTGCGATCAGCAATGGCTTCACGAATCGTATAGGCATGTAATAGGGGCCCAAAAATATCTTCTGTTCGAAGACCCGTTGTCGTTTCATCAAACATAGGCGTTCCTGTGTACCCTACCCAAGCTGACTTCTTAAATGCTTTTTGAATATTATTGAACGAGTCACCACCTGTTGAGCGATGGGCTTCATCCACAATAAACACAATATTTTTATCTGGAGCTGTAAATGTTTTGCGTTTCACCAATGTGTCCAGTTTCTGGACAGAAGTCACAAT
The DNA here is from genome assembly GCF_037991315.1 of Paenibacillus sp. FSL H8-0079. NCBI lineage: Bacteria > Bacillati > Bacillota > Bacilli > Caryophanales > Paenibacillaceae > Paenibacillus > Paenibacillus sp. FSL H8-0079. Next base: position 858,502 of record NZ_CP150300.1, on the reverse strand, counting down.
GATGTTATTGTCTTTACTTTTAAGCTTTCTGCTCAAATCAGTTGTATTGTTCGTGTTTTGAACGCTGCCAAAGTTATCTTCTGTAGCATCAGGATCATAGGCTTTGTAATTTTCATTGGTTTGCTTGGTTAACGCAATGCGGTCCACAACAAAGACCACCTTGTCCACCTTTGGCATACGACTTGCCAGCCATGCTGTTTTGAAACTTGTGATGGTCTTGCCCGCTCCAGTCGTGTGCCATATGTAGCCGATCTTATGTGTGCCAAGCTCAAAATCTGAACGTTTCAAGCCCTCAATCACATTCTGAGTAGCATACACTTGATACGGACGCATGACTTTCAACATCTGTTTATTCTTTGTTCCGTCCAAAATCATATAATTGGTGGCCATTTGGTGTGCCATTGGAATTGAAAGCATAGAATCTGCGAACTCTTTCCAGTTACGTACAATTGTATTGTCACTCTTACGTTGCCAGTTAAAAGCAAAATCCTTATTAAATTTATCTGACGTTGTGTTCGCCATATACTTCACATTGCTAGGTGTTATGGCAACCAGAATTTGCAATGTTGAGAAAATATCACGATATTGATTTTCATCAGCATATTGATTCATTTGATTAAGCGCTTCATTGACATCACGTGTATCACGCTTTTCTTCAATTTGAATGATAGGCAGACCATTAATTAACAGAGTCGTGTCAAAATATCGAGTTTGTTTCCCAGCAATAACGGCTGGTCGTTCAATCTGATTGACCACTTGATATATGGTATCCCCAGCTCCGATTTGTTTTTGATCAAATACAGTAAGGAACACATGACGTCCATCGTCCAAGTCAATCTCAATTTGCGAAACTCCGTTTAAACCATATAAAAACTGTCCTGCTTCGTAAGGGGATTGAATGTCAGAGATAATTTTCTTAACCTGATTAAACTCCACAACACTCAGGGGACGTTCAAGTGTATTCTGATTGTGTTGTTCCAGAATGCCTTTGAAGTTGTCCCAGAGTTGTTCGTTCGTTTTAATCTTCGATTCATATTTCCACCGTTTCGTCTTCACTATGTAATCCGTATTGGATTCTTTTACAACAAAGTCACTTATTCCTTCTAGATATTCGGGTTGTGTAATTGTTCCGCTTGTAAGGTATTGAATTAATTCAGTCTCAAACTGAGTCTCGTTCATTTATTATTTGCCTCCTCAAGTCCCTCTAATACCAGGATCGTTTCCAATTTTGAGTTACGATTTCGTAACGCTTCCAACCGTAATTGATTGAAATAAAGCTCACCAATCATTTGCTGCTTTTCTAATTTAGGAATATTGAATAATTCAAGCTCTTTCAATTGTTTTAGCGTGTATTTTAGAACTTGAGAACCTTGTAAACCCAATAGTAACTGCTTTCTTACGAATTTATCTTCATTAAGCAAGTAAGCAAGATATTTGGAGTCCACGTTCTCACCCGTTACTAGCTTAACGTAGTTTTGTGTGTATAGATAACCCTCGTGTCTTGCACTAACGATTGTAGATTTTCCCGATACTAAACTAAACACAAGATCGCCCTGACATAACGTGTTCAGCTGATCAAAGGTTCGTATTTGTTTCCGATCACCATGATTAGAATCCATACCCGTTAGATCATTTTCGATCTCGGATTGCCTGTAATACGTATAAAGCCGTGCCTTATCATCGATTGCCTCGGCAATCCTGAACTGCGGAGATCCACTTACAAACTGAGCGATATGATCCAATCTTATCATATGTATTCGTGCCTTTCTTAAATTAAGTTTCATTGAATGTGTACACTTTATCAAATCTAAATCAGAAAATCAATAAGTCATTTTCTTAATTTTCAGAAATTACATATACAATAACAGAAGTCGCCTATTCCCTTAAAGAACAGATAGCCCTTGTATCCCAATTTCCTCATTACATTTCTATAATGCTTCAGTAATCTTTAATCCACCACGAGGCATGAGGGTACTGATGTAAAAAGTCATTTCAATGTCGTTCACCCAATCCACCATACTTTCCTTCCAACACATCTCTTAGCGGCAGATTCATATCACGTCCCATCGTCCACAGAAATTCAAGGGCAAGCGGATGAGAATCCAGTCATTTAATGTCATGTTCCAGATCATACTTTTAAAAAGATCAAAGAGGAGCAGGATTCCCCTGCTCCTTCGCTATGTGAAACTTCTTTCTCTCATCAAACGTAAATTCACAAGGTATAATGAAATCAGATGACCGTTCAGCATGATCTTATGACCATCATAATGAAGGAGGGGACATTCGTGGCATTTATCCCGTTAAACTGTCCCAATTGCAACGGAAAAATTGAATACAAGAAGGATGAGGTTTTAAAGTGTCCCTATTGTGAAACAGAGCTTATATTGAAGCAAAATCATGTCTATTACGTAGACCAGACCATTAATCATTACCACGGAACGCCCCCTAAAGCACCGCTGAAGCAGACTGCCTCCGTAAAGCTAATGCTGATACTGATGTTAGTCCTAACTGGCGCGATCGGTACATATTTTTATTATAGCAACAGCTCCACCTATCCAAAAACAGAAGCCAATCTGCCTGTGCGAAAGATGCCTGAAAGCGAGGTTCTGCTCTTCTTTTTGCGAGATATCTTCGATAAAGGGTCTGCCTTGCCAACAGAGGAGGAATTGGCTCGTATTCGCTATTTAACCGTAGAGCATTCGGAGAATGATCAGTGGAAATTTACATACAGCTTCTCCGATCCCTTCAGCGATGAACAGGCCGAGAAAATCACTTATGTTACTCAGGACAAGAAACTGAATAGCCAGCGGATTGATCAGCGAGATTTTGAAGCTTTTAAGGGACTGACGGCATTGGACCTGACGAATACCTATGAAATATCCCAGACGGACCAAACCACTCTGGCCCATATGCCCGGATTAAAAAGTTATGCTGGCGCTTTTAACGAATCCTTCAGTACATTTTCGGGCTACTTTGGCGACAAGTCTAAAATTACGGAGCTTTCCACTCAGCTTCGCAGCAATCAGGAGTTGGCCATGCTGCTGGAATTTCCCAATCTGAACTCTTTATCCATTACCTATGTGGATGAGTCTGTAACAGATTTTCACTTGTTAAACCAATTGCCAATCAAGTCCCTGTCGCTCACCTTTGTCGATGAACTCGGATGGTTGTCGTCCATGACCGGGTTATCATCCTTGTCTATACAGTACAGTGAAACCACAGACCTGCAGCCGTTATATGCCTTGACCCAGCTTCAGGAGCTTCAGTTGTCCTATTTAACGAACGTAAAGTCCATCGACTTTGTGCAAAATATGCCTGCTCTACAAACGTTAGATATTGAAAATGTAAACTTCTCCAGTCTGGAGCGCTTGGCCGGCAAAAACTCCATTACTACACTACGCCTGGCTTCTCTAAGTCAACTTGGTTCGGTAAAAGCCATCAATAACCTTTCCTCTTTGCGGGAATTAACGTTGTCCGGCTATTACGAGAATGCAGAGGCGCTGACACTGTCTAAAGTAGAGCGAGTGGAAATTCCGAGCTCCTTTCTCCCCGGGCTAAAGGCCCCGACTACAACCAGTCTGACGCTCCGTGGCGGAAGTGGGGAATTGGACTTGGCTGCGCTGGGGAAATTTCCGAAGCTGAAGCAGCTTTCCCTCTGGGAGATCAGTGAAATAACCCGTCTTGCCGCCCTGGACGGCTTGTCCCGCCTAGAGACTCTGAAAATTTACGACTCGTCACTGTTCAAGGAAAGCGACGCCTTATATCGTTTGAAGCAGGTGAAATCTTTGGTTTGCTCCGAGTGCAGGCTGAACTTTGAACAAAAGGCGGCCGCGGAGAACAGCGTACTTGAACATTTGACCTTAAACCAGTCATATTTTAGCATGAACAATACCTCTGTTACTGAAATTGATCAAATGATGCCTTACTTTGCCAACATGTCCGCTCTACGTTCCTTCGCTCTGCAAGACAGCAATTTGGCTTCTCTCGAATTCATGAGCAACTGGCAGGCCATAGAAGAGCTTCATCTCGAGAACAATGCCATTTCCAATATCGAGCCCCTAAGCCAACTGCCTAATCTGCAAAAGGTATATCTATCCGGTAATTCCGTACAAAACAAGTCTGTTGTTGGTACGGATGTAAATGTATATTAATGACTGCCTGGATTATGGCGAGTTTTAGACTACTACAGTTAATGGATGGTATTGAAACAAAGACAAGAAGGGGTTCGAGAATCATGTATAAATTCTCGAACCCCTTCTGTTTATGTTTAGCTTCTCACCAACAACGCCACCGACTCCACATGCACCGTATGCGGGAACATAGGTTACTTTGTTCTCATTCGTCGCAGTGGTCTATAACCTTAATCTATAAGGGTTTTCTTTATTCCTGTATGGTTCTGTTTGGTTGCCCTATACTTGGAAATAACAGCTTTCGTCCCCAATCCGTCCCCATAAAAACTATTACTTGCGCTCAAGCGTTCTGGTTCAGAGAGGTTTCCTACATCATTCCCTTTTAGATTCCACAAAGTAAAAATCACCTATTAGTGAAGAATGTTCCCATGGCATTTGTTTTCCTTTAGAAATCATAAGAACCTCAGTCCTAACCTTTTTGAATAACTCTTCAATTTTTATTCCTTCTTCAACCATGCACTCAGTTAGTACTTTTGTGAATAGACCATTATCCCCTACGCCATCACTTGCAGTAGAATTTGGACTAGTAGAAAAGGAAATAAATGTACCTTTCGGTGGCATGATATTAGACAGTCCTGACTCTATTACCCCCCTACTTTCAGAAAGAGAGAATTTTGTTCTACATGCATCTAAGATGACTAAATAAGTATAACTATTGTCATCCATCATTTGTTCAAAGAGTCTAGAGATATTAATTGAAGTTTGACTTATTCTCGTAATAGAACTTATTTCAGCATTAGTCGGAATTAAATAATTCTCCCCGCTTATTTCTACCCCGTGGCCCGCATAATAAAGTAACCCAGTATCATAGTTCTTTAAATCATGACCAAATTCATAAATAACCTGATTAAAATCTTTAAAATTCAAGTCCTTGAAAGTTTTAACATCGAACCCGGATTTCTCTAAAACATTCTTCATAGATTCTACATCATTCCTAGGATTATTTAATTTGGACCAATCAGTATACTCACTAATTCCAATGACGTATGCCAACCTTGAATTTCTTCCTTTTATTTTAATTTCAAGATTTTCTCCTTGATTCGTATCTTTATCAGATATTTTTATGTCAATTCCGACTTTTGCATGAAGTTTATCTATTGCATCTTTAATATAATAAACAATTTTTTCATTAAATATTTTTCTATTTTTAGTTAAGATATACTTAATTTGATATCCTATAAGGTCGCCCATTAAATCCCATCTATTATCAGAAAGTTTGACGTCCCCAATGTATTCTGATATATTGTTCTCTTTATAATAATTAAAAAATATTAATTTCATTTCTTCTTTTTTACTTGTATTCCAATTCTGATCAACCCTTTTCGGGAAATCATACTGTTTTAGTTCTACCAACTCTTTTTTTAGTTCCTCCCATATATTATTCACAAAAAAATAATAGTCAAAACTGGCTGGAAGCTTCTCGGAAAGTATAGGATCAATGTTTTCAAATATCATATCATCTCTATTGATACGATTACTATCAATCTCATAATTGATAGTGAGGAAATCCAGCCTTTTGTTATCCACTATAAATTTATGTATAGTATCAATAAAAAAGGAATTAGGAAAACACAATCTGAAATAACTACTATCTGCGGTGAAAGTTTTTCTACTAAAGCCATTACTAAGTGCCCTCATTGAATTGAAATAAGGAAATTGCAAATTTTCATATTGAGAAATAAAATATTCTATGATACTTTCCGCGAATTTTTCTAAATCCGTTTCACTTTTCACTGATAATAGAGGAAGTTTTTCATCAATTATCTTCAGATAAACGTTATTTGCATTTTGCAACAGCACATAATTCTCAAATGATGTATTAATAAATTTCACTATTTCATCATTTAACTTATAATTACTAAGAGAGTTTAGTAACTCAACATCCTCTTCATCAATTGTTCCTCGATGAAACCTTTTATCAGTTTCCGGGTTAGAGAGATAAATGGAATTACATATTGCTTTTATCATTATTTTTTCAATTATGAGCTCTTTTTTTACATTTCCTGAAATATTCTCCTTCATTCCTGAAGACTCAAAGTAATCATCAATAGCTAATTCTAACCCACCTTTTATGTCTTCTTGAACTTGAGTAATAAACTTTTGTTCGTTAATCATAAACTTTTCCAGATTATTTGTTTCAATTGGAATGTCTTTGTTTTTATTTTTATTTTCTCTTAAGTCAATGAATATATCATCCTTACATAATTCTTTATCTAGTTTTGTGTTCACTAACAAAAAATTATTCAACTTATTTTCTTTTATTATTTTACTGAAAATACTTTTCATACCATTTTCTTTACTTCGAAACTTATTAACATCATTTATGAACGCAATCATGTCAGGAATATATTTATTATATTCATAAACACCAAAAATACTATCAACACTATCAATCCCTGTGTGATCTGTCCCAACTGTATCTATTAAAACAATCCCATCTCGATTATCATTGAAGAGCAATTCTGCATAATCACTACTTGCAGGTATTTTAAATTCAATTGATTGGATATATGGTTCAATATCCTTAAGTCTCCTAAGTTCTTTATTACTAAAAAGAGTCAGATCCATCTCTTTATTAACTACTAATTCTATAAATTCAGACCCCAAAAAACTTGAAATATATTCGTCATATAATTTTTTTATCATAACATTCAATGCATATTCGATTCCTTCGTTCATGTAAGAACTATAGATTAAATCACGCATATCTCCACCTGGAATATTATCCAGAATTGTACTCAAATCAAATAATTTATTAGCATCTTTCTCTAATTCAGAAAAGAAAATCTTTTTTTCTTCCTCTACTTCAGTATATTTACGATCTATTTTATTATAATCATAATTTTGAACATAATCTTCAGAAGCAAGATTAGGTATTTCATTTGCCTCTTGCATAATTTTCTTTATCGAACGAACAAATTTTTCTTCAAAAATTTGTTTGACACTTAATGCACTGGCAAAATTAATAGAATATTCAACCTTTTCTGAACTATATGGTTTTATTGAGTACACTGTTGAAACTCTTGTGGTTTGTCCTTCTCTTCTAATTGGCAAGAAACCCTTCAGGTCATTATGTATAAATTGACTTATAAATTTTGATTTCCCTGATTCAGATTGTCCCACCAGTAGTATTGTTGGTCTTAGCAAATCATTACCTCATTTCTAGTATTCAATTTATCGTCCCTAAAATCACAACATTTCGCATGCTCCAGAAGAGCAGAAGCTATGAATCATTGTTGAACATCTCTCACTTTTTTTTGCTCACCAACGATAACCCTTTCAAAAGTAATGTGCAAATCATATACACAGCACACAAAAGAGTATTCTATTAAAAAAACCTTTTCCAAACCGTAGGAGGTTCAATTTGCAACGAAAGTTCAATAAATTTTTTTGCATCATCTATTAGATCAGGTGTATCAGCTTCTTTTACATTATCATATATAGTTTGAGCTATCATATAGGCTTCATTAAGATTAGTTGGAATAAGAGCACTGTATGTATCATTGATACCACTCATTCTAACGAGGTCATTTATCATAGTAATAATAACATAAGACCTTGCATCATCACCTTGTTTCAACAGATCAATAAAATTCAAACTATGTACTTCCCAAGTATTGTAAACCATTTCAAAATCTTCAGAAATATTAAATCCATTCCCATTAAGTCTTCTATATATAATAATATGGTCCAGTAAGTTTGCTAAGCTTGTTGAAAGATCATCTTGCTGTAACAACTCATCATACCCTTCATTTCGCATTGAAAGATGTATTAGTTCGTGTGCTATTCTAGTATCTAAAATCTCTTGCTCTTCATGAGATTTAGAGAAAATAATGTTAGATTCAGGTAGATATATTGCTTTGCAATAATCTGAACCTTCAAAAATCTCGCTAATCTCAAGATGAACTTCTTCATAAATAGTCAGCTTTTGATTAATAAAATTGGTGAGAAACTCAGATAAGCTTAGCTCAGTTCTAATGATTTTATCAATATTTAACATATATCTTTCAATCCTTTCTATATTAACTGTACTTGCTCAAAATCAGTTCCATGAAATGTAAAAAGAGACACACTTGACTCTCTGCGTAAAATAGAAGTACCACCAACCACCCCACGCAGAGGAGAACAAGATATGTCTCTTACGTCTACTTTATCACATGAAAATCATTGGAACAATCGGTTAAATGAGTGGAAACTTCCACTTTATTTCTCCAAGCCTGTGCTTCAACACATCAAGTACTTCGTAGATGGTATGCTTTCGAATGGATTTACAGGTACTTTAACCGATATTCACCGAGAAAGCCTACAAGAACGAGACCGCAGAACCCTGAGTCATTTCTTAGCTCACGGAAATTGGAACACGTCTTACCTGAAACGCATCACTCAACGTGTTGCTTTTCAGCAGATCAAGGCGTGTGCTCAGCGAGATCGCAGTCCTATTTTTGTCATCCTGGATGACACCGTGTATGAAAAAACCAAGCCCTCGTCACAGGCTACGCACATGATTGAAGGCGCCTCGTTTCAACATTCTCATCTCAAGGGGCAGCATGTCTACGGGCATGCGTTGGTTCAAACGTTGCTTCGTTTCGAGGATCAGGTGTTTCCCTTTGCTACAGAGCGGTACGATCCGAAAGGAAAAAGTAAAATCGATTTGGCTTGTGAAATGATTCAGGCTGTCCCCATGTCGATGTGCTCAACCTACGTCCTCATGGACGCCTGGTATCCGCCTGCTTCAGTGCTTAAAAGAGTGCGGAGCGTGGCTTTCATGTGATTAGTGGTTTAAAAACCAACCGTATTTTCTATCCTCAAGGCATCCGGCAGTCGCTCAAAAGCTTCACTTCCTACATCTCGAAATCGGATACCGATCTAGTGACCATCGGCGCCTCCGCTTACCGGGTATATCGCTATGAAGGGAAGCTCAATCTCATGGAGAATGCTGTATTGCTCCTATGTTGGAAAGAAGGAGATGGCTTTGATCCCAAGCAAATGAGAGCTTTTCTGAGTACGGATGTTTCCCTGTGTAATGAAGAAATTCTGCGTTACTACAGTAAACGATGGGCGATAGAAACGCATTTTCGAACTGCGAAAGTCCATCTGGCCATGAATCGCTACCAGATTCGATCGACTCAAGCCATTGACCGTTACCTGACCCTGCTTATGTTTGCTGTACTATGTTGCAGCCATGATAGCCATGGAAACTTGATCGAGGGTTTACATCACTACCGCCTCCAGAAAAAGTGCGACTTAATTGAATATATTTACAACTAAGCACAAAGCGGAGCTACAGTAGACCAAATTAAAAAACGACTCAGAGTGGCATAGGGATACTGTCAGCTCTTTTTACTTACAAATATTTGAAGCGATTATTGGCAAGTACAGTATATTAAGTTAATTTCAAATTAATAGAATTGGATCAATGTATCAAATTACTGCTTCTTCGCTACATCAAATCGGGTTTAGAGACTGCGATTTTATACGAGAGGCGGCAAGTTGAACACTTAACGTTTCACTTATCTCTCAACCGTTACCGTTCCAAGCAAATATGGGCAACTCTTACACATCGTGACTTGATGGAGGACAATTCCATCAGGGAGTCCAAGGATCGGAGGGTAGGTCCATCATCGCCTTTAGGCGCTTCTTTTTTCCCGCCCGACTGACGAAGATTTGTAGGTTTACGCAGGCCATCAGTTGAAGGGGACTGCTGTTGTTGCTATTTTGACAGAGCTGACATTCGCGCTCGTTTACACGTTCTTCTAACTTTTTGATTCACTTGGCTTAACAATCCACAACAGAAAGAACGCATAGAAGTAGACTGCAAATTCCTGATCTCCTTTGCATATCTTATTTAACTTGTTGCAGGGTTAGCTTCATGCTCTCACTCCTCGTCTGCTCTCTGTAACTCTAACTTTATTTGTTTCTTCAGCACTTGGCAATCAATTCTTTAAAAACAGAAAGACTATTCTCGATTTTAGAGAGACCTAAGCAGTAACAGTTAAGCAAACTAATATAGGCTAGACTCAAGAAGCTTCGGGCTATATTTCATAATTTGACAGGTAAATGTTGTGCATTCATTAAAAAGTCGTGTTACGCCACCCTCCCCCACCAAATCACTCCAAACCCTTGCCCCACTCGGCTTGAACGCCTCTCGCCCTTACTCCCCTATTTCAGCACGAGTAAATAAAGTCGTCTTACAAATCGGAGTAATATCAGGGGCAAACCGGAGAAAAATGGTGGGGAAAAGTAAATAAAATCGACTTAAAAAGCAGGGGGAAAGATAGGGGAGAGCAGGAAAAAACAGAGATTAGGGGAAGAGAAATCGGAGTGAATATTGGAGGAAGATATTGAGAAAAAGGCTTGATAGAAAAAGGGATTCGGTTAAGTTTAAGAACTTCCCTTTCTCCTATGCTCTCTCCCTTGACCTCCCCCTGCTCCAAAAGAAAAAGCCGAGGAAAACAGGATTGGATACCTGAGTTTCGCTCGGCTTTGTGATACGACTTTTTAGGCTTTAGATCGACTTTTTGGGATGTTCACATTAGCTTCTTACCAACATCGCCACCGACTCCACATGCACCGTATGCGGGAACATGTCCACCGGCGTGACCTCAACCGTGCGATAACCGCCATCCTCCAGAACACGAAGATCACGTGCCAACGTGCTCGGATTACAACTCACGTACACCACGCGCTCCGGCTTCATCTCCAGAATCGTTTCCAGCAAACGTGGATCACAGCCCTTGCGCGGTGGATCGACAACGATCACATCGGCTTCGATGCCTTGTTCTTTCCAACGTGGGATCACGTCCTCGGAAGCGCCGACTTCAAACTTGACGTTCTTCATCTCATTCAACATCGCATTACTGCGAGCATCTTCAATCGCTTCAGGCACGATTTCTACCCCATACACCTGATCCGCATGTTGCGCTAGGAAAAGAGAGATCGTACCGATGCCGCAATAGGCATCAATCACCGTCTCTTTGCCGCTCAGCCCTGCGTACTCTACCGTTTTGCCATACAGCACTTCCGTCTGCACCGGATTCACCTGATAGAATGAACGGGCCGAGATCGCAAACTGTACATCACCGATATAATCATAGATTACATCACGGCCCCAGAGGACGCGCGTCTCATCGCCAAAGATGACGTTGGTCTGTTTCTTGTTCACGTTCTGGCAGATACTCGCTACATGCGGAATCGCTTCACGGATACTGCCAATCCATTCGTCTTTGTACGGAATGTCTCGACCATTCGTAACCAGAACAAGCATCATCTCGCCAGTACGGAATGCCTTCTTCACAACCACATGGCGCAATAAGCCGCGACCTGTCTCTTCGTTGTAGGCGCTAATTCCAAAATGACTGCCGATCTCCTTAACCTTCGCAACCACTTCGTCATTGTGCTCATGCTGAATGAGGCAGCTCTCCATATCGATGATCCGATGGCTTCCTTTAGCGTAAAATCCACCTACCAGACCACCCTCGGATGCTCCAATTGGTACCTGTGCCTTATTCCGATAGCGCCATGGCTCGTCCATACCCATCGTAGGCAGGACACGAATGCCCTGCTCCGCATCTTCTGCATCCTCCACCATCACGTTCAACTTGCCAATCCGTTGCAAATTATCGACCACCAACTGGCGTTTCCACGCAAGCTGTCCAGCATAGCTCATATGCTGGATCTGGCAGCCGCCGCATTGATCGTAGATCGGGCAAGGCGCGGACACTCGATCCGGGCTTGCTTTCACGATCTCCAGTAACTTGGCGTAGCCATACTGCTTTTTGGTTTTCATTACGCGCACACGCACGGTTTCGCCCGGAAGCGCCCCCTGCACGAAGAGCGTGTATCCATTCGCACGACCTACACCCTCACCGTCATGGTTCATGCCAATGATGTCGATGACGGTCTCTTCATTTTTGCTAACGGGCAGTCCTTCAATTGGTGCAGATTCACGCGCTCTCCCCTTTGGACGAACGGCAGAAAGAGATGCGCCTTGTGGCCGCACCTCTTTCCCTTGCTGACGTGTAGATGGACGAGATGATTGACTTGGCTGACGGGACGCTGAAGCGTTCCCTTGCCCCTGAGAGGCAGCCGAATTCCGGCGGTTTTTTCCACGACCGCTGCGGTTCGTATTAGACAACGTACATTCACTTCTTTCTTCTTATATAGTACCCTTCCTATGCAGGCGAGGGAGAAAGCTCTATTTCATTTGTTCCTGATTCTAACGAACCTGGCACACCTTATTCACATCAAAAATAACGTTCCGAATTTCTAATGAACTTCAGAAACGTTATATCATCCTCGAATGGTGTTTTCCGACCTTTTCCGGTCAATTTCTCCAAAATAACGCCGCTGAAATTCGTTAGATTGACATCTTCGGCGATTTCGCCACATTAAGACTTTCTGAGTTCGTTAAGCTCAACGCATAGTGACCACATGAGATTATACGCGATCCCACCTTACACAGCAACTGGTAAATACACTTCCATCACGCCTTAGCGCAGAGCTGTATCCAACTCTCCTCATCACTCTTGTGCGATGCTGTGCAACCACTACTTAGGCATCTTTGCTTTTCCGCAAGCGATCACATTCTCCGCCAAGTGCCAAGTTTAACGATACAACATCAGATGATGACGCAAATTCGTAAATGTAGCTGGCAGCGTGCCGCCCAACTCTCCATCGAGGTTCAATTGTACATATCCCGGGGACGTAACTTCCATATGACTCGTCTGGAAATGAACCACTTTTTTGTCGTTCAGATGCTCCCCACGTAGCGCGAGTGTTACGAGGCGGATCATGTCAGCCAGATTGCATTTGCGGACACCGATCACATCGAACAGACCATCATCAATGGTTGCACCTGGAGCCAGCTTCTCAAAGCCCCCGACCGAATTGGTATTGGCGATGAGGAATAACATGAATTCATCATGGATCTCTTCCTGACCGTCGGCGCGAATAATCAGCTCCTGAGGAGACAGGCTCGCCATTTTCTCAATACCCTTCATATAATAGGCCAGTTGCCCAATCATCGTTTTCAGACGACTTGGTACTTCATAGGTCAGTTCAGTCAATGATCCGCCACCGGCGATGTTGATAAAATACTTATCATTCGCTTTGCCCAGATCGAGCGGGCGAAGCTGCTGGTTAATGACCAGATCCACGTAATCTTCCCACTGTCTCGGAATGCCGAGTGCACGTGCAAAATCATTCGTCGTTCCCAACGGAAACACACCCAGCGGAGGACGATTCTCCCGCTCAGCCATACCGTTAATGACTTCGTACAATGTGCCATCGCCACCAGCAGCAATAATCATGTCATATCCGCGCTCAATCGCAAGTTCAGCTTCCCGGGTTGCGTCACCTTCACCCGTTGTTGCGTGACATGAAGCTTCAATACCACCTTGATCCAAACGCTGCAAAATATCAGCCAGACGTTTCTTCATTTCTTCCCGGCCTGAGGTCGGATTATATATTAAGCGAGCTTTTTTCATCTCATACGCCACCTATTCCACATTATCCATGAGTCTGAACGACCTCATATTCTTACGTTACACGAGTCCACAAAAGGGCATATTTTTAACACAAATATGAACTTCCGTTAATGCTGCTCTAATCTTTCGTCTTACCTATATCTATGCATCAGGAATTCCGTCTCATTCCAAAGCCTTTAACTCCTATCATATCATCAAATGTAAAGATGTCCTAGCCTGTAATATATAAGTATATTTTAACATATACATACCCACTATTCCGTCCAATACCCAATAAACCTCTCGCACCTATCTTGAATCTGTCCTACTGGATTTTCTGTAAAATAGTCTCATTAATCAACCATTCTGCCCGCTTGGGCAGGAATTAGTCTTCGGTACTTTCATATTATTATGACATAGATATGCTACAAATTTACAAATCTTAAGATGAAAAGATAAATAAAACAAACTTTTTTCCACTATAGTCTTAGTGCACCCCCAACCCCGCACCACATCATACCTGTGAAGGAGAACTGTGAATGAAAAAAATCGTGTTAATGCTCATGATTTCGCTTATGGCCTGTATTCCCTGGGTCACCATTGTTGAAGCGGCAGAAATTAATCATGATCAGGTTGTCGGATTCCAGGAGGTCACACCAGTCACTGTAACACAGCAAGCAGCCAAGCGTTTTCAGCCATTTCTGAAAGTCTATCATGGATGCGTACCTTTCCCCGCAGTGGATCAACAGGGCAATACCAGCGCTGGCTTGAATACCTCCGGGTCATCGAATGGAAACTGTAGCTCAAGTACAGGACAGATCTATTCCCGTTCCGCCTGGCACAATGGGGTATGGGCCATCATGTATTCGTGGTATTTTCCCAAAGACTCACCCTCCACTGGACTCGGTCATCGTCATGATTGGGAAGGAATCGTCGTGTGGGTAGACAATCCGGCAGCTGCCAATTCCAAAATCCTCTCTATCGCATATTCCGGTCACGGCCAGTTTACAAAAGTCACACCGAGCAATTCCAATACACAAGGTAACCATCCGTTGATCTCCTATAATAGTACCTGGCCGCTGAACCATGAACTTGGCGTTACCAGCGCTGTTGGCGGAACTCAGCCTTTAATCGGATGGGATGATCTGACCTCTGCGGCACGAAATGCGCTCAACACCACGGACTTTGGCAGTGCCAACGTGCCTTTCAACGATAACAATTTCACCAATAATTTAAATAAAGCCTGGTTTAGATAAAAAAATCCCCTTCAAGTGAACAGCTCACTTGAGGGGGATTTTCATATAAGGCTATCGTGAATCGATAGCTTACCTTTTCAGCCCTGTCTTCTTACCGCTTCTTCAGCCAACCTCAAAATCCAATTTTTCTCCCTGCACGTAACTGTTTATACCAGAAATACACGGTGCAGCCTACACAATAACCAAGCAAAGCTGCACTTGCGGCCCCAAGAAGCATGACCGAGAATACATAACCTGCGACTACCCAGCCGAGCGAAAACGAGATGAGTGCCAGAGATAGGAAGAGCACGGCCAGAATATTGTTGAATCGCTGTAGCTCCACCGCCTGCGTCTCTGTACCTTTCCCAGTCAGCACGGCTTTGCCAATCTGGACGAACAGATTCAATTTGCCGCCGGAAGCTAGCCCAACCACCTGAATGATCCACAGCACGCCCAGAACTACCAGCGGATTGAACACAAACGAGAGCAAAACAAACAATACAATCCCAACCTGATTCGCTTTCACATAGCGCATAGGCACTTCCCGCATCTGCATATCTCCTTATCCCCATTTTATTAGTTGGTTTTATTGTAGTCGGTATTGGGGCAATGAGCAACACTTCATTTAAGGGGAGTAAAATCTCTTTTCAATACATCCCAATGGGGAGTCGGGGTGCCTGTTGTCTTTTTCCAATCCGTGAATGCGTCACTTAACGCTTCGATCTCACCAAAAGCACCAGCTAAGAGTTTATGCATCGGAAGAAAGCTATAGATTTTCAATAATAGATACAACACGCGTTTATGTTTACGAATCAATCTGCCCTGAATCTCGGGTATAACCGATATACCCATAGCCTCCAGTACGCTGATACCCTCATCCATCGCCTCAATCATATGCACAAGTTGCCGCTTGTTGCCATCCAGTTTTTTCAACTCATACTGCTCATTAAAACTCACTGCATTAAGCATTAGTATGGGGATGATATGGCTTTTCAGCCAGGCATCAATATCGCTTAGAACATTCAACTTGTATTTCACATGTTCGAAAGCTTGATCCAGCAAAGGTTTAAAGGCTATCTCACCATCCAGACTGCCAATCACCATTTGTGCGCTCCCTCCACCGATGGATAACATGCGGTCCTTTTCACGCCTACCTCCACTCACATGGAATCCGAACGCGACCTGTTTTCCCATTGGACTATGCTCTTCCAGATAGGTCTGCATGCTTCGTGCATCTGCGTTGTTTCCCACGATCACAATATTGCTAGTCTGATTCTCTGCCAGAATAGGTAACACGGAAGGAAAATCGTTGTATTTCATTACAACAAAAATCAGATCATATTGGTCATCCACCTCCAACGTTCTGGCTACCCGAACCGGATCAACTGTCGTTTTGAATTGGAAAACATGCCGGATAACGATTCCATCCTTCTCCAGCTCCTCTGCCCGCTTCCCTCGAGCCAGAATAGTGACATCATTGCCACCACGCACCAGAACTTGCGCCAGTTGACTGCCCAAAACACCTGCACCATACACTAATATCTTCATTGGATATCCCTCTATTTCATATTTTATCAATATTCGTTGCTTTATGAACATTTGTTGATAAAATAAGAGTATCAAAGCAACTGGCGTGCTTCAATCGCTAAAATATCCGCTTTCGTTCAATAATCAACGAAATACTCATTATTGTTGATAATCATAAAAAATTAGAGGAGGCGCCATGGACAGACGTGTGCTAAAAACAAGAAAGGCCATTATGGAGGCTTTTGTGGGATTGCTGGCAGAAAGGGATTTCGAGCAAATGACCATCAATGACATTGCCGATCGAGCGAATGTTAACCGGGGAACGATCTATTTGCATTATACAGACAAGTTTGATCTGCTGGACCGCTGCATTGAAACCTATCTGCAACAATTAGTAGAAGCCTGCATGAATGATCATTTTCAGACTCCACTAACTGCAAAGGACGCCCTGCTCCGCACCTTCCGCCATCTCGAAGAACATGCATCCACTTATACCACGCTTCTAACCAAAGAAGGGATTCCTGCATTCCGAGCAAAGCTGATGATGCTTATGATTCAGGGCGTTGAGGAACAAATGAATGCATGCGGCGTCCAAGGAGGCATGAATAAAGAGATAACGACACAGTTTCTTGCTTCTGCTGCCGTTGGCCTGATGGAATGGTGGATTATGAATGCCATGCCTTATTCTGCGGAAGAGATGGTTGACCAGTTAATCGCGTTGCTGGAACTCCATCTGAGCCTGCCTGCCTTAGCGGTAAAATGAACACCCTGTCTCCTGAAAGACTAGTCTATGCAGGCGTGGAGGACGTCCACTAATCTCCCGCCTACAACTTAATCTCAAGCCTACAGTGATTTCACACGCCGCAGGAAGTTATTATAGGCAAAGCCCCGCACCTGCTCTTCCGAATAATGTTTAAGCAACTCATTAATCAGATTTTGGCTTTGGGCTGCATGTTCAAGCTGCTCAACATGGCTGGTGATCCCGTCAAAATCAGAACCCAGACCAATATGGCTTACTCCTCCAAGGGAGCAAAAATGATCGATATGCTTGATCAGATCAGCGATCGTAGCGTTACCCTCTGCAACAGATTTGATAAACTCAGGGAAATAGACCACATGTACCGTAGCATCTTTAGCAAAGAGTGCCTTGGCCTGTTCGTCGCTAAGGCTCCGAGGGTGATCATATACCGCTTTTGCATTGGAGTGACTCGCGATCAGATAATCGGCAATGTCGAGGGTATCCCAGAAACCGCGTTCGTTCAAATGACTGACATCCGTCAGGATTTTATGCTTATTGTTAAACTCAACGATATTACGTCCAAATGCGGACAACCCTGCCCCTCTAGGCTCCAAAGCCCCATCCGCAGCAAGATTAGCATAGTTCCAGGTCAAGCCGACCGAGCGGACTCCAAGGCGATACAGAATGCTCAGCTTATGGAGGTCATTCCCGATAGGATCAACACCTTCCAGTGTAAGAAAGGCACCGATCTCATGCTCCTGCAACTGATCAATATCACTCCAGCGGGTGATGTGTTTGATGTCCTGATTTTTCTCCAACACTTCCTCATAAAAATAGTGGATCTGATCCAGCGCAGATTGAAACTTCTCCGTATCATTCAGATTGGGAGGCACGAACACTGCGAATCCCTGCACCTTAACCCCACCTTCGATCAGGCGTTGTTTGCTGGTCTCCAGCTCAGGTGCGTCATGGAAGGAGAGTTGACCCTTGGCAAGCCATATTCTAAACAGCGAATCACAATGCAGATCTATAATGTGCACAGATTATGCTCCTCTCGAAACCAATGATAATGTTGTGACCCTCCATACCTTCATCATCTGATCTTCCAGCCCTTCATCATTTGATGTCCCAGACCTCATGAAGAAATTGAACAATGCGATCCACTGATTGCTGAACCAATGCCTCACCTTTTTCCACGGTAGCAAGCGACGGAGAACCGACCACACCAGACTTGGAGATGGACGAAAGGCGGCCATATTTCACGATCTCTGGAAAAGAATCTTCATAGGAAGGCACTTCATCTGCGATCTTATCCTGATTTACGAGCTCAGGGTGCAGATGCAGCAGAACTGAGGTGCCAATCTCCGCCGCGTGACCGTTAGCCCATTTGCCGGATTCAGATATGCCATGATCCTGTGCCTTGATGAATCGCCAGCAATCAATCTGCGCGGCCTGCACGTCACCATGCTGCTCCCGAAGCTGATGAACAATCTGATTAATCACCGGGACATTACCGGCATGACCATTGATGAAAAGGATACGTTTGAATCCCCATGTAATCACACTATGTACGATATCGCCAAGATACGCCTTCAGACTTTCTGGACGAATCGTAATGGTTCCGGGAAAATCATTCAGAACATTGGAATCACCAGTTTCTACCGATGGTCCAATAACAGCACCGACACGTTCGGCTACCAACTCGGCTAACCGATCCGCAAGCAGGCCATCCGAGCCAAGGGGCAGATGAGGGCCATATACCTCGATTGCGCCTACGGGGATAATCACAAGCTCCGTTTGCTTTTTATATTCCTCGAACACCGTCCAGCTAATCTCTCTAAGTTTACGGCTCTGTGTCATCGTGATCTCTCCTGTCGGTATAGTTATGTGAATAAAATAAATCCTTCAAAGGCTTCAAATGCTTCGCTTATGCTTTGGCATACAGATGACAGGCGACGTAGCGACCTCCCACATCCTGCAACTCCGGCTTATCCGTCCGGCAAACATCCATGCACGCGTGACAACGCGTATGAAAACTGCATCCGGAAGGCGGATTGGCTGGACTGGGTACATCCCCTTGTAGCACAATTCGCTCCTTCTTGATCAGCGGGTTCGGACTAGGTACCGCGGACAATAACGCCTGTGTATAGGGATGCAACGGTGCTTCGAACAAGTCTTTTTTATCCGCAAGCTCAACGATGCCGCCCAGATACATTACACCAATACGGCTGCTAATATGTTTGACTACGCTCAGATCATGGGCGATGAACAAGTAGGTTAGCTTGAACTGCTCCTGCAAGTCCTGAAGCAGATTAATAATCTGTGATTGAATGGATACATCCAGCGCGGATACAGGTTCGTCGGCAACGATAAGCTTCGGATTCAAAGCAAGTGCCCTGGCAATGCCAATCCGCTGTCGCTGTCCCCCACTAAACTCATGACCATAGCGGTCTGCATGACGGCTGCTTAAACCGACGATTTCCAACAACTCATCCACACGCCTCGCTCGTTCTTTGCCCGTTGCTGCCTGATGGATATCAAGAGGCTCGGCGATGAGTTCGCCTACAGTCATGCGGGGATCGAGGGAGGCGTACGGGTCCTGGAATACCATCTGCATATCTTTCCGCATCTTGCGCAGCTCTTCCGGCGGCAGTCCAACCATATTTCGTCCCTCATAGATAATTTCACCTTCTGTTGGACGAAGGAGCTGTAGTAATGTCCGACCTGTTGTTGATTTGCCGCATCCACTCTCTCCAACGAGCCCCAGTGTCTCCCCTTTAAAAATAGTAAACTTCAGACCGTCTACGGCCTTCACTTGTCCCACCGTACGATTAAAAACGCCTTTCTTGATCGGAAAATACTTCTTCAGATTGTTCACCTCAAGCAGCGGCTCATTCATTGAATCGCCTCCTTCGCATCTGCATGAAGCCAGCATCTGGCTGTGTGTCCGTTCTCTACCGTCTCCAGCTGTGGTAGCTGTTCATGACAAATATCTTGCGCATATTCACAGCGGGGGCTGAAGCGACAGCCTTGTCTCAAACTGCCGGGCGGCGGAACGCTACCTTTGATGGAATAGAGCCTGCGTTCATTGGTGTCGAGTGTTGGCATCGATTTGATCAGCCCCTGTGTATAGGGATGTTTCGGATTCGTAAATAGTGTCAGTACATCGCACTCTTCAACAATCTGACCGCCATACATCACGGCTACACGGTCACACATCTCCGCAACAACGCCGAGGTCATGGGTAATTAGCAAAATGGAAGTCCCTTCGCTAGCCTTCAGCTGCTGCATAAGCTCCAAAATTTGCGCTTGAATGGTAACGTCGAGCGCGGTAGTTGGCTCATCGGCAATGAGCAGCTTCGGGCTACAGGCCATTGCCATGGCAATCATGACCCTCTGCCTCATGCCACCAGACAAGCGATGTGGGTATTCATACAGAATCTGCTCAGGGCGTGGAATACCGACAAGGCGCAGCATCTCAATCGCTCTCTCTTTGGTCTCGGATCGACTGACTTTCCGATGATTACGAATCGCTTCCCGAATCTGGTCTCCAATCGTGAACACCGGATTGAGCGAAGTCATCGGTTCCTGGAAGATCATCGCCATTTCATTGCCTCTTACGGTTCGCATCTCCTTCTCCGAGAGGGCAAGAATGTCTTTGCCGTCGAAGGTAACGGAGCCTTCGACCTTTCCTTGCGTTAATCGCATGGCGGTTAACGAGGTAACACTTTTGCCAGAACCAGACTCACCAACAATCCCAACCGTCTCTCCTTCATAGATCGTAATATCGACACCGTCTACTGCAGGAATGATACCCTCGCTTGTGTGAAAATACGTCTTGAGTGCCTTCATTTCAAGTAATTTGCGTTTCAACGCGAGCCCTCCTTGTCATTTCCGGCACAGTAAGCTGCGCTCTTGTTGTCTGCTGCCATTCCTTGTGAAGCGGAGCAAACTATACCTTCATCTTGGGATCAAGCGCATCGCGCAGTCCATCTCCCAGCATATTGAAGCCCAGGACAACAAGCATAATCGCCACACCTGGCACGATAGAGATATGAGGTGCAGCTCGCAGGAATTCCCGGCCCGTGCTCAGCATGGTCCCCCACTCCGGAGAAGGCGGTTGAGCCCCCATCCCCAGAAAGCTCAGTCCAGACGCAGACAGGATGGCCGTTGCAACCCGCAACGTGGATAGAACGATGATTGGAGCGATACTGTTCGGAATAATATGTTTGAAAATAATTCGGCTATGCTTCGCTCCCATGGATCTCGAAGCTTCAATATACTCTTTGCTCTTAATGGAGAGCACCGCACTGCGCGAGATCCAGGTGAACGATGGAACAGAGAATATGCCAATGGCAATCATCAGATTCATCATGCCGGGTCCAAGAACGCTAACAATGGCCAGTGCGAGCAAAAAGCCTGGAAAAGCCATAAAAATATCGGTAATCCGCATAATCAGCGCTTCGATTCTGCCCCCAAAATAACCGGCGATTGTGCCGAGTGCGACGCCAAATACAACAGAGATAACCACACCAACCATACCGACCATCAACGAAATACGTGAACCGTAGAAGATACGCGAGAGCATGTCTCTTCCATACTCATCGGTTCCTAAGGGATGACTGAGAGACGGTGACTGCAGCAGCTTATCCATATTTTGCTCCAGTGGATCATATGGCGAAATCCATGGCGCCAGAATCGCGATCAACATAAACAAGGTGACGATCCATAGGCCAATCATCGAGCGTTTATTGCTGCCTACTCTTTTCAGAATCTGCCTTAACAATCCACTTCTGATGGGTGCAGCTGCTGGACTTACCTGGACGGATATGGGCACAGCCTTAGGTTCACTCACGGTTATGCCTCCTTCCGGTCATAGCGTATTCTCGGATCTACAGCGGCATAACACAGGTCCACGAGCAGGTTAATAATGACAAAGATTAAGGCAACAAACAGAATGCTCCCCTGTACAGCCGAGTAATCCCGGAATTGAATCGATTGAATGATATATCTGCCCAGCCCGTTCATCGAAAATACCGTTTCCGTCAGCACCGCTCCACCCAGCAGATTGCCGATTTCCATTCCAATGACGGTAATGATAGGCACGAAGGCATTTTTAAGTGCATGCTTATAAATAATGAGCCACTCGCGTACTCCCTTGGCTTTGGCTGTCCGAATGTAATCCTGATTGATCACCTCAAGAATACTGGATCGCGTCAGGCGGGCAAGTACAGCAGCGGAGGATATGCCAAGTACAAGCGCAGGCAGTATAAAATGCTTAAATTCACTACTGCCGCCGGAAGGCAGAATGGGAATATAATATGCGAAAACAAGAATCAGAATAATGCCTAGCCAGAACACAGGCATCGATATGCCGAATAACGAAAAGGCCATTGAAGCGTGATCCCGCGCACTACCTGGCTTGGTTGCAGCGATCACCCCGGTGAATAAGCCTATGACAACCGTTACAAGCGTGGCAAGCAATGTCAAAATGACCGTGTTCGGAAAACGCTCCAGAATTTCCTGAAGGACCGGATTATCCGAACGCATCGACGTGCCAAGATCACCTTTCAGCAATTGCAGATTGTACTGCACATATTGCTCATACAGCGGTTTGTCCGTGCCCAGCCGCTCCCGAATGATCTGAACTTCCTCCGGACTCGCATCCATCCCGGCAATCAGCTCTGCCGGATCACCGGGAACAAGCTGAAGGATGACGAACGAGAGTAGAGAAACACCGATTAAGGTAGGTATCATTTGAAGCAATCGCTTCAGAATATAGTTAAACACGTTGTGCTCCTTCCTGGCTGATTGCCCGGTTCAGGCCATCCTGACGGTTAGCCGTACAAATGAGCTTGTCTATGCAAATGGGAAGGGAGCTTGGCACGAACATCGCGAACCCGCTCCAGGTCAATGCGGTAAGGAATTAACGTCTCCGTCTCGTCGCCACGTGCAACGACAACCCCCATCGGGTCAACAATCAGGCTCTGCCCGATATAAAACTCGTTGATTTGGTTCACGGCAACGACATATGCGGTATTTTCCAATGCTCGTGCAGTGACGAGTGTTTCCCAATGTTGCTCTTTGACATGTCCGCGTACCCAGCCGGATGGAACCAGAATGATGTCCGCACCATGCAGTGCTTGGTAACGAGCAATCTCCGGAAATCTCAGCTCATAACATACGAACAATCCCAGTTTGCCAAAAGGCGTATCGATCGGCTCGAACAATGCTGTGCCCGGTTTAATATCACGTGATTCCTTCGCTCCGAAAGCATCGTATAGATGGGTTTTACGATAGCTGCTTACGATCTCCCCATCGGAATCAATGATGACAGCCGTGTTATAGACCCGATCATCATTGGAATCCTCCGTCGTCTCCCGCGTACCGAATACAACCCAGACACCATATTGCTTGGCAAGCGCGCGCATCGTTGTGGCAAAATGCCCATCGAGCGGCTCTGCATCTTCCAGCTTCTGTTCCCGCGGCGTGCCGATTTGGTAGAAACTCATGAAGGCTTCCGGGAAAACAACGATATCTGCGTGATGAATACGCGTTGCTTCCTCTAGTGCTTTTTCCGCTTTATCCAGGTTCTCCTGCTTGGTGCTGGACGACCCGAACTGTGCCATAACGAGTTGAAAGGTCATAGCTGTACTCACACTCCTCATTCGTTTTTTTGCAAAACATCCTCTTCATTTCAGTCATAGATTGGTACTTTAATTCGTTCATACGCCCATTTATTCATTGCTTCACATAGGGTAAAGGTGCCGTCTGCACGGCACCCTTCTGCTTATTTGAACTTCACACCACGCAGATCCCATAACAGTGAAGGCAGGAATGTAATGCCTTCAACCTTGCTCGAATAACCGACTTGAACGCTATCTTCGTACAGTGGAATCCATGGCGCATCCGCTTTAATCAGTTGCAGAGCCTCGTTGTAAGCAGTTTGGCGTTCTTCCTTATCCAGCGCTTGACCACCAGCAAGAATAAGTTCATCTACCTTGGGATTGTTGTAGTACGCATAATTGGACTTGCTTGTGGAGATAAAACTATCCCTAAGCAGAGCATCCCCGTCGCCAGTATATGAAGACGCGCCTCGAACAAACAGATCATAGCTATCTGGATTTTTGAGTGCATCGAGATAAGACGCAAGTTCCAGCACCTGTAGCTCTGCTTTGAATCCCAGTTGTTGAAGGCTGTTCTGAACGAATTCCGCAGCAGGACGATCCTGAACCGTGTTGGCAGCCAGAATAATACGCAGTGGTGTTCCTTCCGCAACACCTGCTTCTTGCAGCAGCTTCTTCGCGGCTTCCACATCGTAAGCGTAGGCACCTACGTCCGCATAACCAAAGGAATTTTTAGAAATAAACGAAGTGGCGACTTCAACACGTCCCTCATACAGTTTCTTGACCAACGTTTCGCGGTCGATCGCCAGATTAAGAGCATTGCGAACCTTCACATCATCAAATGGTGCATTCTTCGTGTTAATGCCGATATATCCCACACGGTTGGTGGAACGGGTATTCACCGTAAAGTTGCTATCATTGGACAGGCGTTCAATGTCTGTAGCTGGCACTTTATCGATGATGTCAGCTTCATCGGATTCAAGCATGATGACACGAGCAGCATTTTCAGTGACCGTTTTGAACGTAATGCCACTGACATCAGGTTTGCCACCCCAATATTGCTCATTGGCTTCAAGCACAACCTCATTGCCTGAACTCCAGTTCTTCAGCTTGAAGGGGCCCGTACCTACAGGTTCTTTAGCAATACCCTCCTCATTTTCCTGAATGGATTTGGAGCTAATAATACCACCAGAGGTCACTGCAATATTGTTCAGAAAGGCGCCCTGTGGCTCTTTTAACTGGAACACGACCTCGGAATCACTCGACGCGGTGACGGATTCAATGAACTGCCCCAACGTTGCATATTGGGAAAGCTTCTTATCCGGATTGATCAGACGGTCGAAGTTCACTTTTACTGCCTCCGCATTGAAGGGTGTTCCATCCTGGAACGTCACATCTTGGCGCAGCTGGAAGGTCCACGTTTTTCCATCTTCCGATGTCTCCCAGCTTTCGGCCAGTTGTGGGACAATCTCAAGTTTGTCATTGAATGTAACCAGGCGGTCATAGATCTGATAATTAATAAAGTTGGAGATGGAATCGGTGGAGTTATGTGGATCGAAACCAATGGCATCCCCCGTTAATGCGATGGTCAAATCCTTGAGCGAAGCGTTCTCGGCTGAGCCACTGCTATTGCTTGCAGACGAATTGGCATTCGTGTTCGAATCAGCTCCGTTGCCACAGCCAACGGCAAACAGTGATAAGGCAATCAGGATACCGCTAAACTTGTGGATCAAAGGTCTCTTTTTCATCTCGTGGTTCCCCCTTTATGGTCTGTTGCATCGTGATCGGTGGAATGGGCTGTAAAGAGCTTCCCATATCCGAGTTCCTGTCGGTGTTGTTCTTCCTTACGCTGTTTGTCCTGAGCAATGACCCCGATCTCCTTGGCGTACCGCGGATTAATGACAAAGACACCATCATCATCACCAACGATCAGATCACCGGGCTGAATACTGACGCCGCTGACGCTCACCGGTGTGTTGACTTCGCCCTCAAGCTGCAATGAACGAGTCGTTAGTGCACTAATGCCTTTGGAGTAAATGGGAAATCGCAGCTCTGTAATCGGACGAACATCGGTCACACAACCAGATATAATCGCTCCGGCAATTTTTTTGTCCAATGCTGCATACGTTACAAATTCACCCCAACAAGCGCGTTGCTCATCGCCTGACATATCCACAACAATAATGTCGTTCGGCTGGGCAATCTCAAAAGCGTGACGGATTGCAGATGCGTCAAGGTGAGGAATGCGCACAGTGACGGCATTTCCCAGCAATCGAATGGGACGGAACAGTGGCTGTAAGCCATTTAGAAAACCAAAATCAGTCATATGTCCGATTGTTGATGGACTAATATCCGAATAAAGCTCTAGCAGCTCATCGGTAACCCCCTGTACTCTTGGCTCAATGCGATACATAAGATGAATTCTCTCCCCGCTTACTAAAATGGTAAATAATAAATCTTATAAGAATAGTAAGATTTAAACTTAATGAAGAGAATAGCATTGCCTGTCCTTGGCAGTCAATGCATTAGCATATAGATAATTCCAATCGTTGAATAGGCGAAAACTATCGATCTTTGTCGTAAAAATGTGTTATCGACAGGGTATTATTCAAGGGATAAACAAGGGTTGAGACTACTTCAATCATCACAAAAAAAACCACGTCCAAGGACGTGGTTTAATTGTTTTATGAAAAAATTAACCTAATGCGTTCGATTCAAGAAGGAAGCCTAAGCTTTGTTACATCTCTCCAGCAAAATCTGGATCTGGCGCTCCAGCCACTGCCCAAGCAATGGATGTGGCAACAGCGTCTCACCGCTGTACACATAATCCAGTTCCTTCAGCCGGTCCGGGATTACGTTCCTCGTGAAGTAACCGGCACTCAAAAACAGCGGCGCCACAATGACTCGGTTCCCCCGCTCTTCGCTCCAATACTTCACTTTGTCGTACAGACTCTCTGGATTCAGCAATGCATAATCCGTATAGGCTACGCCACTAACTTCCTGCACACGCTCCGAAAGGGAGGCAATTCCCGCTTCCCAACGCTCACGAAATCCATCATGAATACTACCGTGTCCCACCAGCAGAATCGTTTCCTGCTCCGATTGCTGCGAGAGCGATCGGACTTTGTCCCACACCATCACTGCAATATCCGGATCATTATCTACTGGATAACCAAAGTGAACCCGGGCTGTGACCTGGAACGGTTCCAGATCTGTTTCCCGCTCAGGTGCTTCCTTTGCACCAATGGCAAATTCAATTTCATCCACATGTGTACTCCCGGACGAAACGAATAAAGGTACAACTAAGATATCGGTTACGCCTTGCGCTTCCAGTCGGTCGATACCGTCCTGGATCAGGCGTCCTTCCACCAACTCAAGAAATCCGGCTTCAACCGGCAACGGGAGGGGCAGATTCAACCGGGAGATCGCGTCATCGACGGATTCCACCCAGGTCTGCTCCTGAGAACCGTGACTGATGATGAGTACACCCGGCTTCTTCATGTTAGCGTCCCAGGCGTTCCAACGTCATTTTATAACCATCATTGCCGTAATTCAGGCAGCGTTTGACACGTGAAATCGTGGCTGTACTCGCACCCGTCTCAGCTTCAATCTGGTTATACGTATTGCCTTTGCCCAACATACGAGCCACTTCCAGCCGCTGGGACATGGATTGGATCTCGTTTACCGTGCAGAGGTCATCAAAGAAGACATAACACTCTTCAATATCTTTTAAAGTCAAAATAGCCTCAAATAGTTGTTCAATGCTTTTATCATTTAGCTTTTTCAGCTGCATTTCATCATCATCCCCTAGCGGTTACTGTGTACCTACATTGTACTCACCCTGAGTTGGTATTTCAAGCGTTACCGATTTCACGCACTACAGAATAAAAATACATGTTACCGCTTACAAAAGGTACTATTGTCCTCTCCTCGCGCACAACTAGCGAAATTATAGCGCTATATCCCAGTTTTCACCTGTATATTTCCGATTACTTATGTAGGAATTCAATCAACCTAAATGTTACAATTTTGTGTCTAAACTGCATTTTCCTGTATGAAAACCTCACGGCATGTCTACGCGCCCAAATCCGCAAATATCCCGTTTTCCGGGATACCCGCCTACGCCGTCTCTCCGCTAATGACATACAGTATAGCAAAAGGGAGTTCCACTAGGGTCTATGATGTTCATCTGTCATGCAACTCATGGAACGCAATTCCGAAATCCAACATAGAAGGAACGTGATCGTTCATGCCACAGCATTATTATCACCGCCAGCCAGCACAAGGGCAGCGTCCGTCTTCTCATGCTCATCGGCAGGCACATACTTCTGCCTATATGCCGCCCGGTGTGGTTCCGCGGTCTTTGAATGAAACTCAGATCCAACCGATGTATCCTGGCGTAGAGCCCCATTACCCTGGCTTCGGTGAAGTCGAAGCATCAGCCATTGTACCCTATGGGCAAGGTGTCCCTGGCGGGAACTTTTATGGAGGTGGAGCCCAGGTCGTTCCCCCAGCTCCGGTACAGGCGCCTGCTTCAACAGGTGGTTCCGGCTTTTCGTTAGCCAACATTGGTGAGTTAAAAGGAATGATCGACCGCTTCGGCGGGATTGATGGAATCATGAGTGGAATAGGCAAAATGCAGAAGGTCGTCGGCGGCATCCAGCAGATGGCTCCGATGATGAAGCTCGTTATGGGCATTCTGCCTTTTGGAAAAGGAAAAACGAATGACAGCGCGGCTGATGCAGACTATGAAGAATACACGCCGCCCCGGAAACGTACACGCAAGCGTCGGAACAAACCAACGAGTGTTCCACGTCGCCGCAATACGACGCCAACCCGCCGCAAATCCAATTCCACGAAGCGCCGTCCCAAAAGTCGCAAAGGTTAAAACCATCCAGGCACCCCCTTATAGAAGGTGGGTGCCTTAACTCTTTTCTTCAATATACATAGAAAATTCAGGAACTTATGTTCTTATTCCTGTAATTTGAGGTATACTGAATAGTAACTGAAGGAGGCGGACCATGGAACTTTTCAAAGACAAATACACTCCCGCATTAATCGGTCGGACTGGTGAATTGTTGCGTCAATTCTACCCGAAGCTGGATACCCAGCAATTTCATGAATTAGTGTTCGCTGAAGGCTGGGAACAGTTGGAATTCAAAGCACGGATACGCCGAATCACACTGGCCTTAACCCAAGTGCTGCCCGATAATTATGAAGAATCATTACATATCATCGAACAAGCTGCCCCCCATATGAGAGGCGTTGAATATCTGTTTGTACCGGATTTTATCGAAGTGAACGGACTGGACCCAGAAGATTACGAGCTATCCATGAAATATCTGACCGTCTTCACACCTTATTCCAGCTCCGAGTTCGCGGTACGCCCGTTTATTGATCGTTATCCGATCCAATCTATGAAACATATGATGGCGTGGGCAGATAGCAACAACGAGCATATTCGCAGACTTGCCAGTGAAGGTAGTCGGCCCCGTTTGCCATGGGGAGCTAAACTCCAGGGATTCATCACCGATCCAACACCTGTACTGCCAATTCTTCACGCGTTAAAAGCGGACGAGTCCCTCTATGTCCGGAAAAGTGTGGCCAATCATCTGAATGACATCTCCAAAGACCACCCTGAACTGGTGATGGATCTAGCCACGACCTGGTACGGACAACATACGCACACGGACTGGATTGTCCGGCATGCCAGCAGGTCATTACTGAAGAAAGGACATCGCAAAGCGCTAAGTCTTTTTGGTTACAATGAGCAGGATGCGATTCATATTGAGCAACTTCAGCTTGCTCACGACACAGTCGCTATCGGCGAGAATCTTCATTTTTCATTTGATGTGGTCAATGAGAGTGACGAGTCACAGATGCTGAGAATTGAATACGAGATGGGCTATATGAAGGCGAACGGCAAGCAGGCTCCCAAACGATTCAAATGCTCCGATAAAATGTACCCGACAGGCACATCCAAGGTAGCCACCAAACAATCGTTCAAAGTCATTACAACGAGAAAATATTATGCCGGTCTGCATACGCTAACCATTCTTGTGAATGGCAAAGAAGCAGCTACAACTTCTTTTGTTCTTGAAATGGAGTAACAGGAAGTCATCCTAAGTTATACACAGCTTATTGCAGCGGAATAGTTATACACATGTGGATACAAAACTTTCAACACCTTTAGTACTTTTATAGAAGAATCAGAAAGGCCACCTGGCAAACATCATCTCCCGACAGATATTACTGCCTGAGATCATGGCCCAGTGGCCTTCTTCATATGTAGTTCAAACTGCAATTCCCCTTACCCACCCTCACCGCTATCCAAAGACCTGCATATGGTCGTAACAATTAGAAAGATACACGATACATCCATGCTGCGCATTCTTGTAACAATATTGGGCTAAATGATGATGTGGGTTAGACATGGCCCAGCGTCTACCAGGTTTCCAACTTCCCGTTGGTGGGTTATGCTCGCTTCATTTGGATAGGGTTACCGACGCAGTTTTATTCCTCGATTAAGTCTATGGTCCAGTTCTTCTCCTGAATTTTAAAATCCAGTTCCCGGTAGGATTTCGAAAGGCTATCCACTTTATGTTGAATATCTGCTATGTTCACGGTTCGCTCATACTTCACTTCAGAACGACTATACCGATCCTGGCGAATGGACGCATTCTGCAAAACTTCGTTAAACGATGCTCTTTCTTGCATGATTCCATCCCGCTCTGCAAGGGCATCTGCAAGCGTAACTCCAGCGGTGAAGTCAGTCTGTGCATTGGTCTTATTAATTTTCTTAACCAATACCGTCAGGCTCCGGATCGTATTCTCCAGGTCAATCATAAGCAACTGTGGGTCCTCTGCTGGCTGTTCACCTTCCTGAACTTTAACTACGCGTTCCAGACGTTGCTTGAGCTGAGCTATCTTCTTCTGCTCATCTGCACGCAGTACAAGAGCCTCTGCCAATCTCATCGTATCCCATCCTTCCACAATGATATGTATGGATAATTCATCCAGAATCTATTCACATATCGTTATATTTTACCTGTGGATACACGTTATTACAAGTTTATGTTACTAACATCTGATTACACTGGTTCTCACTTAAACCAGCCCCGCTTCACAAACCAGGCCACCATGCTTCCCCCAAGCACAAACATCAACAGCAACACAGCCCCATACCCAAACTTCCATTGCAGCTCAGGCATATAGGCGAAGTTCATGCCATAGATTCCCGCGATCAGCGTGAGTGGCATAAACACCGTGGTAATCACCGTGAGTGTCTTCATAATCTGATTCATCCGGTTGGAGTTCAGAGAAATATAACTGTCACGCAGGTCCGCCGTCATCTCCCGATCAGCTTCGATCATATCTGTCAGCTTTAACAAATGGTCGTAGATATCGGTAAAATAAGCCGTATGTTCGCCTGTTCGCTGCACATGCTGGGAGTTGACCACCCGATAGAGCAGATCCCGCATCGGTACAACCGTTCGTCTGAGCTTCAGCAATCGACTACGCAGGTCAAACACCTGGTTCATCAGATCTTCAACCGACTCTTGTCCACCGCGGTTCTCCAGTTCAGCCAGTTCATCCTCAATGGCAAATAGAGACGGGAAATAATGATCGACCAGCTTGTCCATCACCGTATACGCTGCTGCCACTGGACCTCTCGCCCAGATGGTTCGTTCATGCGCATGGTGCAACAAGCGATCCCACGCTTCATCCACTTCCTCCAATACGCCATGATGAAAGGAAACCAGGAAGTTCGCTCCGAGAAACAAGTCAACCTCCTCGGCTTCCAGTGTGGACGGATTCAATGCATGCAGCACAAGAAACTGCAGATTATCATAATAATCGAGCTTGGGCCGCTGCAACACATGCAGACAGTCCTCTATAGCTAATGGGTGAAAATGAAAATATGTATCCAGCAAACGGCTTTCCTCTTCCGTTGGCTGGTTAAAATCTGCCCATACCCAGGCGTAATCGTTCAGATCCAGCTGTGTAAGGGGTACGTTCACGGAGACTTGATGCTCTCGTGTAATGGCGAGTGTACGAATCATAAATTAGACCACGTCCTTGTCCTGTATCTTACGTTATTGTACACAGGTACCTTCAAACTCGACAACAAAAAAAGCCAACCCTGTTGGCTTCTCTCATTTCCCTATCCACAGTTCCCTGTATCCACAGGAATATCTTCTTTTGGTTTATCATTCCACGGATGGCTATCCACATATCCAGCCTGTCCACACGTTCATGCACAGGCGTCTCTTGATTTTGGTTGTATAATTGTCCACATATCCCGATATTCACAATGTTATGAACAGTTTGTCTGGTAACCCCGAATTCGTTCGGGATAACTTCTCTCTTTAGAAAATAATCCAGTATAACAATCCTGCCAGTGCCCCTGTAATCGGAATCGTAATGAACCACGTAATAATAATACGTCCAGCAAGTCCCCATTTCACAGCAGAGAAACGTTTCGCGGAACCCACACCCAGAATAGCCGATGTGATCGCGTGCGTTGTACTCACTGGAAGGTGAAGCAACGTTGCTGTGAAAATAACGGATGCGGCTGACAGATCGGCGGCAAATCCGTTGATCGGTTCAATTTTAAAGATTTTGGTACCCATCGTTTTGATGATCTTCCAACCACCAATGGATGTACCCAAAGCCATCGCAGTTGCTGCTGAGATTTTAACCCACAGCGGAACATCCAGATTATCCTGCACACCTGCTGCAACCAGAGCAAAGGTAATAATTCCCATCGCTTTCTGTGCATCATTCGTACCATGCGTGAATGCTTGCAGTGCTGCCGTGAAAATCTGTACCGTACGGAAACCTTTGTTCACGTTATGCGGACTGCGTTTGGCGAAAATATATTTGAGAATCGTCATGACCACATAACCGATGGCAAATGCGATCAGAGGTGATAATAGCAAACCTCCGACGATATCAATGAATCCGCTCCATTTCACTTTATCAGATCCTGCGCCAACGAGCACGGCACCTGCAAGGGCTCCAATAAGTGCATGTGAAGATGAGGACGGAATACCGAACCACCATGTAACCAGGTTCCAGATAATCGCTGATATCAAGGTGACTATGACGACTTCTATCCCGTTATCCAGCGTGGTGGGGTCGGTCACACTCCCCCCAATCGTCTTCGCAACACCTGTGAACATCATCGCACCGACAAAGTTCATCACCGCTGCCATAAGAATAGCTCGACGTGGCGTCAGCGCTCGGGTTGAGACCGAAGTCGCAATGGCATTGGCCGTGTCGTGAAAACCGTTGATGAAGTCAAACGCCAGTGCAAGGAAGACGACTATACCTAATACCCAAATCGTTGTTTCCATTATTCTCTGGCTCCTTAAGAATTACGCATAATGATGGATTCAAGCACGTTCGCTACGTCTTCACAAGCATCCGTTGTCGTCTCAAGACGTTCGTAAATTTCCTTACGCTTGATCAGTTCAATCGGATCAGACACGGTAGCGAAGAGATGTTTGATACACATGCGCAGCACTTCGTCGCCTTGGTTTTCCAGATCATTCAAACGAATGGTGTACTCACGGATCGCGAGCAATTTTTTCTGGGACAGCAAATGGATCGCCTTCTGAATTTCGTAGGCAGATTGACGCAAAATTTCAGCAAACTGTATGACGAACTCATCATCTGGATCTGTCAGTTGGTACATATAGAAACGGGAAGCTGTTGCTTCAAGTCCGTCCAATACGTCATCAAGTGTTGTTGTCAGCTCCATGATATCATCGCGTTCGATCGGCGTGATAAATGTTTTGTTGAGCTCTGTAATAATCGTATGCACGTAATCATCACATTTCGACTCGTACTTCTTCATTTCATTAGCGAAAAGAGTCACATCCTGAAGGTTGGAAACATGCTGGGAGAAATAATCTGCCGCTTGAACAACCGTATCTGCCATGTTCTCCAGTGTTTCAAAAAATATATCCTTCTTCTTCTTAAGCTTCATAGCTCTATCCCCTTTACGAGAAAAATTGCTGATAACCGATGAAACATGAAATGACAACCTTTGATATCTTATCATATTTGTTTCATGGTTTGTACAAAAGGTGCGATCCTTTTTTATATTCTTATCACATTAATCTGAAATGAATCTTAATTATTTGGAATAATGGCAAATTCAAGTCGAGATTTTACACTGCGTTTACAATTCGACACCAAAATGCAGATCCGACACCATTCTACTTTTCACGCAAGGTTATAATATGATGCCTTTTCGACGAGAAAATGGATACTTGTTTCATCGTTTTCTTTCATTTCATTCTTTTATTGAACAGCCAGCTTCACATGACTCGCAAATTCCGGTTGATTCGGAACAATGCTGATAAAGGTTTTGCCAGGTACAAGAGCCACTTCACTGCTACCCTGAACAAAACGAATAATGTCCCCCTGCTTCCTCACCCACTGTCCACGGATCATCTTGCCCTTCTGAAACAGCATGGCCTCACCGCCCTGCTCCAGATTGACGGACAGTCGGCCTACACTGTCGAGCACCTTGTGATCTGCACCCGCCACAATAATGTTTGCTGCGCCAATTGGATTACCGTTATCCAGATCCTGATCTGCCTTGCCATTGACCATTCTCATATATCGTCCGCTAACTTCATCATAATCATACGTCACCTGGTAACTATCCAATAAATAATGGATATCGAATTGTTTCACCGTCTCACCTGCGGATGTCGCGCCTTCTTCATTATAGATGTATACCGGCGACTTGAAGTCATGGCTGTAGCCCTTGATATCCGCCCCTTCTCTCAGCTTGTCCGCTGAAGTATACAGATTATGCGGAGCTTTACGATCAGAGGAACGCCAGAAGTAAGGTCCACCATTCGAGATTTCATCCATATGCTGTTTCTGCTGCCTTTGTAAAATGGAATACGCCTCCGGACTACCTCCGGCATGAACAAGTACACCATCATAACTCTCGCCCAGCTCAATCAGGTACGGACGTATGCTGCGCACGGGTCCGACCGTCTCAGCACCGCCTTCACTCTGGAAGATGGCTATAAAACGGGTAATGCCTCCCTCTGCGAGGACTTCTAAAATGATATCGGCTGAACTCAGACCCGATTGGGGCCGAGCTGCTGGGGCATTATTAATCATCACGGCGAGTGGACGCCGCGTAATCGCTTCATCTACAGGCAGCCCTGTCAGTGGTGCAGTGTAAAGAGACGTACTGGGCTCCTCCACATTCTGTTCTTCTTGCACAGGTGCTGGGGCCGATTCTGGCTGAAGTGGCATCTGGGCCACCTCCTGGTTTTGGCAGGCTGCAAGACTTAATGCAAGAATACAAAGGGATGCAGCCGATGCTGCTTTGTTCCATTTAAAAAGCTTCAATATAGGACCTCCTGAACGATATGGCCTGGTTCTAAGTTGTGATATATGTCTCATGCAGGCAACCATTTCACGTATTTCTTTCCATTTAATCACACACCATCTGATTTGTCTGCGCCCAGAAGGCCTTGATACAACATCAAATTCACATTTGAAACAACATATCGCCAGAAAAATATGTCCTAAATGTGAACTTCTCAAACCTTACTTAAAATTTGAACTAGATTGTGATTTTAATCACAAACAAAACGACTTTTGAACTATACAATAAAGACATCAAAGGTGATCACTTAGAAAAAACAAAAACAACACACACTAAATTCCATGAAGGAGTGGTTCATATGTTCAGCTTCAACCAATGGCTTAGAGAAAACAAAGTAGCAATGTGGATTTTGACAGTACTTCGGGTGTATATCGGTTACGATTGGATGACTCACGGATGGAGCAAATTGACCGGCGGATTCCAAGCTGGCGGATTCCTAGCCGGGGCAGTCGGCAAAGCTACGGGTGAAAACCCTACAGTTCAAGCATGGTGGGGAACATTCCTTGAGAAATTCGCTGTACCAAACGCAGGATTGTTCGACTTCATCATCCCGCTTGGTGAATTCCTTGTAGGTGTAGGCCTCTTACTCGGTTGCTTCACAACACTGGCTGCACTGATGGCTCTCGTGATGAACTTCGCGTTCCTCTTCTCGGGTACAGTAAGCACGAACGCTCAACTGGTTCTGATGCAAATCTTCCTGGTTGTTGCTGGTGCAAATGCAGGTAAAATCGGTCTGGATCACTGGGTACTGCCTTACCTTCGCGGATTGATTACTCGCAACAAAGGTAATCATCCTAAAGACACACCAACTATTAGCCCGACTCAAAAAACAGCTTAAGTAATTATTCACAACATTCTCGGCCCTGCTCCCAATCCCCCTGGAGAGCAGGGCTTTTTGCTTTTCAAGATTAGCCCGGATGACCCCGCCTGACTTGCCCTGCCACAAAAAATCGTATTATGATGAACATAAAGTTGAACATCAAAGGAGTACACGATATGCCGACCCAGCGCCGTCTTGAGACCGATGCGGACTTTCAGGAAGCCATGAACATGAAGTATAAGGTTCGCGTTTTCAAAGATAATCACCAGATTGACTCCGGTGGCTTCATTATCCGTTTTGACAGCAATACCGTAGTTGTACAATCCAGTGTTAGTGAACTCGCTTATCATTCACGTACAGACTGTGAATTGTTCGAAATCCGCAAATAAAGACCCATGACACAAATAAATAAGGCATGATATCGAAAAAAGGTTCCTGTAGCCCATCAAGCGGGTACAGGAACCTTCTTTTGTTTATATATTTTAATCGTATACTCTAACCCACGTTATCCATACAAATCTAACTTGTTAGCCATAATCAGGCTCTTGTCTATTCCAAGTTACACGCCGTCTCCAAACTGCCAGCAGTTCAAACTGAGCGTTCCGTAAGGATAAGACTGGAATAGACGCTTCGCTGATCGGGACATATCCGCTGTACCCATAGCGTAGAACAAAGGCGCAAGGTGTTCTGTACCATAAGACGGAACTGCCGTGCGTGCGTGAGGGGCTTTTTTCTCATATTGAAACAGCTCTCTCGTGTTCCACTGCTCCAAACGCTCCCCGATCCAGTTATCAAATTCCACTGCCCACTCTTGCGGCTCATCCGTATTGCCCAGCAATCGCAAATTGTGGACCGTTCCACCGCTGCCAATGATCAGCACATCATCATGACGCAGCTGTTCCAGTATCCGGCCAATATCATACTGTTCCTGCGGCGTACGCAGCGAGTCTACAGATACGGCGATCACAGGGATATTAGCTTCGGGGTACATATGTAGCAGCGGTACCCATACGCCATGATCCAGGCCCCGACCTCGAATCGGCTGATGCGCCAGATTGCTGCGGGTGAACAAAGCACATATCTCATTCGCTAGATCTGGCTGTCCAGATGCAGGGTATTCCATGGTATACATCGTAGAGGGAAATCCGTAAAAATCATGCAAGGTCTGATGTGTATCATCCATCGTCACGGACGGTTCGGGACAATCCCAATGCGCCGTAAATACAACAATGGCTTTCGGAGCCGGCAGCCTGTCTCCAAGCTGGTTCAGAAAATGAGTGTAGTCATTGCTCTCCACCGCCAGAGCGGGAGAACCATGCGCAATGAAAAGTGCGGGTAATGTCATTGCTGCCAACCTCCAGACACGGATAGAATGCTTACTCCTCTATTTTACCCCTTAGAAGGCGCTTTTCCAAGCTGACATCCCCAAACAGTTGCAATCCTGCCACTTATATCATCCAGTGCTGCCAATCCTGCTCGATCTTCTGGCGTTCACCCAGCCACTCTCTGGTACGCGTAATCAGCTGTTCCCGCTCTTTACCTGAAGAGAAGGTGTGATCGCCCTGGAAGATGATCTCCTTGTCGCAACGGCCTTCCTGGCGCATCCAGAATACCTTTTGATACAGGAATGCGTAGTCTACAGGAATAATCTCATCTGACGTGCCGTGCACGACGAGAACATCGCCACTAAATTTGACTGCTTCCTGGAATGGCTGTTGTTCAGCGAGAGACTCGAAGAACGTCGGTGTGAATTTGTATCCGAGATAATCAGCCGCACCCAGTTTCACGCCTTCATCGTATACTTCCCGCCCTGTAATCTTCACGATATCATTGAATGGATAACCCACGGAGGACCACATAACCAGGTTTTTGACACGTTTATCACGTACAGCAGTTAGTAATGCAACGGCACCACCCAGACTATGACCAATCAGCGTAACACGCGTAGGATCTACATCACTGCAATTCACCGCGTAATCCAGCACCGAACGAGTCTGCAGCACCATGGACTCCAGTCCCTCCGCTCCGTACTCCCCGCTGCTCTCTCCGCAACCGATATAATCGAAACGCAGGACCAGATAACCGTCTTCAGCCAGCTCCCGTGCAGTCTTTACAAACAAACGATCCACGCCGATCCGGCTACCAACGAAGCCGTGGCAGATGACCGCCAGAGGGACTCGCTGCTGACTCTTCTCCTCCTTGATATCTTTCACGACCGGATAATGAATCGTGGCTGTTAATTCTTCCTGTCCATGACGGATACTGATCTGACGTTCCATACCGATTTCCCCTTTCCACGCTTAGCCTGTTAACTTCCATTTATTAAATATATATAATCCGATAAGTTTAGTGTGTATTAAGATGTTATTCATATATTATCATCCCGTAACCTTCAAGTCAACGTAAGTAAAAACCTTTCTACGTCGACTACCAATCTACATTTTATCGGATAATAAGCACAAAAAAATGAGCCACGCTGATGACAGCTGGCCCGGATATCATTTGGAATTCAAACCAAGTGTTGCAGGATCGTTATTCGTAGCTTCTACGGAACATCTCGTGGGTCTCCACCCGTCCATTCCACTCATGCTCATGACCCGAATCAGTATTGTCCCAGAAACTTCTTCCCTTCAAATTGCCATCTGTCAGTTCTTCTGCATACTCCGTATCCTCCAGGTTCTCTTCAAAGGATACAACTTCGTCCACGACTCCACGGGAGTTGCTGTTCAGTAGCAGCTTCCGCGTCAATTCTGTTTGTTTATCCATAACAAGCACACTCCAATCTTGGATTTCTGTTGGAAATGCTACTATTGTGATGGAATTGGCTGCTCTTTATGCATACTTCACACAATCGTTAGATCTGTGAGGCGTGAGGGTATTTTTTCACATGAACAGGGGAAAATAAACGAACAAACATAGGCAGCATCTGCCTCGGAATCCTTCTGCCGAAAGGAATGAATTCATGGAACATCTACTGGAATGGATTCAACATCACGGTAAACTGGTGCTGTTATGCACCTGCGTTATACTGGCCTGTGTATGGATATGGGTCCACCATGAGCAGCTTTTTTATAAGGAATAACTTTGCGAAACGAGAGCCCTTCCCGTATACTAAAATACCGTCAGGGTCTTCAGACAATTGGAAGATCAGAACGTGTGTAGACAGGGGGAGCAATCATTGGGGATTTCCTATAAGAAGCTTAAAGAAATACAGAATCGGCAAATAACTGAGATGAGTCGAATGACACCTGAACATGTGAAATTGTATGACGAGATCAGCACAATTGCGCGTTATGCGCCAGCGGACGAGAGAACACAGGAAGAGTGGATACTCTCCGCAGGAAAAGCAATCGTACAGGCTCAGCGGGATAACAAACCCGCTCGTGAGTTATACGGACCTGATCTGGAACAAGACATCCATGCACAGCTCGGGATTACAAATACAGCACCGGAGAAGACGGCTGCCGTTGAGGTGGGTAAATCCAGCCCAACCCGTGATAATAGTTCAACAGCTTCATCGAAAAAGAATGCCAACGCTGTAGAACCACAGCCAACTGAGAATCCAGAGCCTGTGAAACGGACACCAAAGTGGTATGCCATGATCGCTTGGGCGGCTTTGTCTTTTGTCATGTTGATTCAAGGATGTGTGGGATTGTTCGTGGGTTGGACTGGCGGAGATACGGAGCCGTTCCAACACATCAGTCTGTTCTCTCTGATCGTTGCGGCAGTTGGCGGTATCGCATTGGTGGAGATGCTTCGCCGTCTTGCTGAACGACCGGACGATGAAGGAGCGGACAAGAACACCGTACCTAAGGTTAACCTTAAGGGAATCATCATTTACATCGTCATCGTGGTCCTTGTGCTCTTTGTAGGGTATCCACTGCGTGATAAACTTCCGGTATTTGCACTGGCTCCGTGGGTGAGTGCAGTGATCGGAGTTGTGGGACTTGCAACGGTAAGGCCTTTATTTGGGCAAAAGAAAACAGCATAACACGTTATATAATCGATTAAGGGACTTCACGAACTCGTGAGGTCTTTTTCCATTTGGAGCTGGTTCCTATGCTTGATTCCTTTGCCAGGTGTCTCTCCAAACTCCCGCTTGAACATCCGAATGAAATAGTTCACTTCCATCCCTACGGTCTCTGCCGCCTCTCGCACACTTGCTCGTGGATGCTTGTCCATCCAGTCCGAAGCCTTCTGCAAACGTAATCGTTGCATATATTGATGTCCTGTCACGCCATAATGCTGGTGAAATAGTCGGTTGAGATGCTGCACCGAATAACCCACTGCGTCAGCGATGTGCTTCAATAACAGGTCATCCTGGTAGTGCGTATGCATCAATGCTACTGCTCGGATGAGTGCATCCTTGCTCGGATCGGGCTCCCGATTAGAACGTGTTACAGTGCCGCCCTGTGCCCTAGATGATCCAATACCTACGTTAGCAACATCAGATGGAATTATCGATTGTGCTATATCTAAAATAAGCTGGTAGATCAGGGTTGATGTGTTCCACATCTCCGTTGCACCTCGATCCAGCGCATGCCAGAGATTGGTCATCCGTGACCAGATGATTTCAAAACCGGAGATATGGCACGGTTCGTTCTGAAGCAAACCCGTGGATTGTAGTACCGATCCAGCCGATGCACCGCCAATGCCGATATAACCCAGTTCTCCTGTGGATTTGGAATGAGGCACATACTCATGCGCAACCTCGGGTTCCACGATGAATAACTGCCCTGCTCCCATCGTCCATGTCCCTTTTCCCGTTATCTTGAACTGCCCTTCACCACCGCGTGACAAAAACAACTGATACACCGGAAATCCATCCGGTCTATGCAGAACTTTCTCTTCCTGCGTGCCCACACAATACAGGTACAACGGCAACCGGGAATCCGGCAGACCCGTCAAACGAAATGCAAGCATTCCATCATTCCTTTCGGCTCATAGGCTTTTACATAAGGTGAACTAAAGAAATTTACACTGGCCACTCCGTTTCATGTAAATGTAAGTTCAATCTATATAGCCAACTTCCCTTTATTATCCATTATTTGTTCACGATGTAACAATGGTCTTAGGAACCTTTTTGGCGACAATTTTTTTATCAAGTGAATTGCCGCGAGGATGTTAAGCGGTGTCTACGCGGGAATATTAAAAACTCCCTTTCCGGTTGGAAAGGGAGTTAATGGCTTTAAATTCCTAAAAATTAATTACCCAGTATGCGTTTCAACCGCATTTGTCTATCCGGATTCATGAACCTGGCGTAGAGAGGTCTGCAGCAGATGATTGAGTGCCATTACCACCTGAATTTCCCGCGCCCGGATTGTCAGTTCCCTGACCATTGCCAGAAGAAGCTGGCAAAATCTCAAATGTGCCTTCTGCACTGACAGATGTATATTTCGTCGGCTCACTCACCACTGAGACTACCAAAACTTTGTATTTACCCGCTCCAAAAGCCATATTATTTGAATCATTGGCGGAATTTCCAATATCCACTATTGCTGTCCCTGAAGAAGTACCACCTACACTAACATCTGTTAAAACTCTCCCAGTAGTTCCTGAGCTGCTCTCTTCTTTAATGATATACACATCGTAACGAGCGATGCCTACTTCATTTGGCTTAGTGAAACTTATATTAATGGAAGAAGTACTTACAGTTGTTTTTAGATCTATTACCTTATCGACAGTCGTTGCTTCCTGTTTTTTTGCTTTAATTATGAAAGGAGTCGACGTAGTTATATTTGATTCCCTTTTACCATCAGATGATTCGGATAAAATAACAACCTTGTATGTTCCAGCTTTGATCTCGTCACCATTACTATCGGATAAAGAAATAGGAAGTTCTGTAACTGTACTTGTAGAAACATCGAGTGAATTGCTGGATTTGGCAGTTTTTTTGGCCGCATTTAGATCGAAAGTTGTAGATGCAGGTACTACCATTAACACATAACGTCCAATGGCTTGATCAGGGACTGGTTTTGTATATGTCACTTTTACATCGGTAGCATTACCTGCAGCTTGCTCTTCTTTCTTAACTTCAACGTTAGTAATTATAACTTTCCCAACTTCACTAGTTACAGACAACCTAACATCATAATAAACCGTAGATAGAGCATTCGAAATAGTACCGGTATTGCTCACCGCCAGTACAAATACACGATAGTCTTCATCATTACGAATATTTGTACCATCTGTCGTTTTAGCATTCTCTAAAGTCAAAATGTAGTCTCCGCTTCCTGCATTTTTACTCTGGAGGGTAAAATTAGGATTCCGATTCGCTTCTGCCAGATCAAATCCACTTACATTCGTTTTCTTTACCACGAATACACGGTAGTGATGAACATTAGTCTCATTCGCCGATCTATTAAACTTCACACTTATGTCACTACCATTACCATTATCGCCGATATCTGTTGCTGTAATGCTTGTTGGTGCAGTCAACGCAGCAGTTTTGGATAATGTGATTAATGCTGAATAACTTGATATTGCGTTTTGGCTAGCGTTCCCACTGTTGCTCACCGATACAACAAAGACACGATAACTAACACCTTCTTGGACCTTAGAACCGCTTGTATCATATGCATTCGGAAGCGTAACGGACAGGTTACCACCCGTTTTGTTCACCTGCGTATAGTAGTTCGACGCATTAGCTGCACTTAGTGTGAAGTTGCCCGCATTACCGGAGCGAACAACGTATACTCGATATCCAGAGATTCTGGATTCATCCGCGGCCTTGTTGAACGAAACCCGTAGATCACGCCCATCACCGTTGTCACCAATATCCGCAACAGCCAGGTTGCTAATGACTCCCGCGTTACCGGTCGTTGTCAGTCTCAGAGCTGTGGAGGAAGCTGACAGCGCATTGGTGTATCCATTTTGCTGATTGCCCACCGCCATCACAAAGATGCGATAATCTTGCAGATTCGTTACGTTATAACCACTTGTGTCCTTCATGGATGAAGGTAAAGTCGTTGTAATGTTGTTACCTGTTTTATTCACCGTATAGTACAGACTGGAGGACAGGTTAGTCGCCGTTGTCAGATTAAAGCTGCTGGCAACCGAGTTACGCACCACAAAGACGCGATAATTCGCCACCTTGGACTCATCTGATGAACGGTTGAAACTCACCTGAATGTCACGACCATCTCCATAATCCGAGTTATCCTTCACCTGCGTAATTACTGGAGACGTTGCTGTGTTCACGGACAACGTAAGTGAAGATGATGCTGCGGACAGCTTGCTGTCTGTTGTTGTATTAGTGCTTACCGACAAGATGTAAACTACATATGCTGTACCGCTTTTAATCAATTCGCCGGACGTATCCCGTGTCGAAGAAGTCAGCTGGCTTTTGACCGCAGCAGTGTTGCCTTTGTATATGATCGTGGAGTTTGCACTAGACACTTTATTCGCTGCTGCCAAATTGAATGCGGAAGAGTCCTTCGCTTTGACTACAAAAGCACGATAATACGTAATGTTAGATGTCGTGCTCGGCTGCGTGAAGTTAATCTCCAGATCGCGGCCATCGCCATAGTCACTAATATCTGCGGCACGCAGACTTGTAACCGCCTGTACTGTGGATTTCACATTATTGAGCTTCAATGCTTGGGAAGACCAGTTCAATGCATTTTTATAATTATTGCTGCTGTTACCAACAGTCAGTACATACAGGCGATACGTTTCATTGCTGTTAAGCAAATCCCCGTTTACGTCACGCGTCTGTGCATTAAGTGTCAGTTTCGGGTTGCTGCCATTTGGTGTAACAGATGTATAGTTCGCAGAAGGTACAGCAGTTGCTGAGGACTCCGTGAAGCTATTCACATCGCGAGTTTTTACAAGCATAATCCGGTAAGCAGATACCGCCTTCTCTGAAGTTGGACGGGTGAAGCTCACGGTCAAGTCACGACCATCTCCGTTACTTCCGGATACCGAACCATAGATGTTCCATGCAGCATATTGTGTCTCATCCACTGGAGGCGTTGCCGTTGTCTTGATATCTACACGCTGGTTACGCGAGTTCCAGAACACTTTCTCTCCAAATGCTTCACTGACAAAACGAATGGGAACCATCGTGTTGCCCTTGATCGTGTTTGCAGGTACATCCAGTGAGATCGCTTCTCCGTTGATGTATGCCGTTTTGGAACCGAGTGTCAACGTAACTTCCTGATCGTCGCGAGTTGCAACAATCGTTTTGGTTCTGTTGGTGTACTGTACCTTCGCATCCAATCCTTCAAAAATCGATCGAAGTGGAACCAGTACGCGTCCACCTTTCATGACAGGTGCCTGAGCAGATGATAACTCTGCATCATTGATATATATACTGATTCTCGCAGCTGCATCCATAACCGACGTTGGAAGTGCGGACATCAGCATAGCTGATACAGCCAGCGCTGACATGACCTTCTTCACTTGTTT
Source organism: Paenibacillus sp. FSL H8-0079 (assembly GCF_037991315.1). Lineage (NCBI taxonomy): Bacteria > Bacillati > Bacillota > Bacilli > Caryophanales > Paenibacillaceae > Paenibacillus > Paenibacillus sp. FSL H8-0079. Next base: position 814,067 of record NZ_CP150300.1, on the reverse strand, counting down.
TCCTCCCGCTTTCCTCATATCTCATATCCCCATTCTCGCAATTAGTTAACATCGAAATAGATTCGCTGTTCTTTTCATTAATTCCTGTATTTACCTGTGCACATCTAAGACGTTCCGATCACCTCAAAAGTTTCCAGTTGTACAAAAAATATTTTCGCAGAAATATCCCTCTATCTTCCACCCTCCAAAAGTTAAAAATAACAGAAGAATTTGTCACCATTCCGCAACCACATCCTGCACTACATGGGTTAATGTATAGTGACTAGTGAATAACGCCTATCATTTTCTTAACTACGGGAGGTTCATATCTATGACATCATCGTTCCAATCTGCCAAACGTAAAGGCATACGCACCTTCATTACAGCCACCGCCATCCTCATGCTGCTCCAAACGGCTGTCACTCCATTATCCGGAGTCGCTGTTGCCGCTTCTTCCAGTACAGATACCAAAGTCACAACTGCCAGTTCAACAACGATATATAAAACATTTCAGTCCATGCTCTACAAAAAGAACGGCTTGCCTGCCGCGGATGCTTATCTCGAATCTCATATCAATCAAGTCACCACTCATCATGCAACTCTGATGGTCTTACAACTGGAGAATGCACGCAATAAGGCGTTAACAGCCATGACGGACCGTCTACTGGTGCCTAATGTTCAAGACAAGATGATCAAGGCCTACAAGTGGAATGACAGCTTCACCCAACTGATGAGCCGCACCAATGACACCAGTCTGCGTGCACTGCTCCAGCAAGCAAGGGATAGCGGTTATCGCCTGGTCATGCTGGAAGGCTCCCTCTATCCGATCATGAATTATATGGCTTTTCAGAAATATATCTCGTACGTGAAACCGGACATCAAACAATACATCAATATTATGGCAGTCGAAACCAGTAACCTTGCCGCAGATGATGGTGCACTGGTCGTTGGCTATCAGGAAATACTCAATCGCGCTATGAATCAGGAACGATTCCTGAACGAATATCCGAAGTCCAATCGGGTAAAACAAGTGAACAACCTGATGAATAACTATACCTTGTATACGTTTTATGGCCTGAATAATACGCCTCTATTTGACTATGAAACGAATAAAATGACTGCCAATGCCCAGAAAGGTTACAAAGCTGTCTTACAACGTAACGCATCCGAAGATAGTGCTTTCCTGACCAAACTCGAAAAGTTCATGGATATCGTCACCGAAGCCAAATTCGAGAAAACAGCTGCTGTGGAGAAATGGCTGGAGCAGAATGTGCCGGCCATCGATTATGCGAATTATTGAGTTAGTCCGTTCGCAGGGTTACTATCCGGGCCAAGACTCTGGCTCAATTCCAACAGAAAACCACAACAAAAACCGCCACAGGATTCACCCTGTGACGGTTTATTCTTGTTTCTATAGTCAGAAAAACTGTCTTAACCCGTCAGCTCCCTACCTATTGAATCGGTTTGACCATATGATTATACTCATGTCCTGCGATGACAATCACATCGTCTTTGACATATCCCTGCCGTTCGTACAGCATTAGCGCACGGCCGTTGTCCCGTTCTACAATCAGGGATACCTGTGAGTGACCCAGATCTCTGCCCTGCTCCTCAAAAGCAGCCATCAGTGCCCGGCCGATGCCCTGCCCCTGATAAGCTTCACTTACCGAGAGAGTATCCAGATAATACTCACCAGGACGGGTTTCTTTGACCAAAGTATACTTCTCATCCTGATTTCGTCCAGGACGATTCAGAATCGGCTGATCCAGAAGATCTGCTTCACCGCCATCATAGGCTACTAGAATCCCTGCGATTAGCCCAGCCTGCTCCATCACTGTCACATGACGATAGCTAATCCGGTTGTCTTCCTGCACATATAGCTCCTGCAAAATCTGCATCGCCTTCTCATGATCCGCCTCACCCGCAAGCGCATATGCAATATCCCCTATCGCCTGATACAGTAACGGAATGACCTGATCTGCATCTTCTATGCGCGCAGGTCTGATCAGAGGAGATGTTTCTTGGTGATCTGATTGCATACTGGAATGATTCATCAGATTAACATGTTGAACAGATTGAGATTTTTGTTCAGCTCGGTATAGGCGATACCTTTGCGGTTCATACGTTCAATGAGCGGTTGGTAATCTTCCTTGTACATCAGCTCGATGCCCACCAATGCAGGGCCATTTTCCTTATCATGCTTTTTCGTATATTCAAATCGCGTGATATCATCGTTCTTCCCTAGAACTTCCTCCAAGAATTCACGTAAAGCTCCTGCACGCTGCGGGAAATTAACCATGAAATAATATTTCAGACCTTCATAGATCAGGGAACGTTCCTTGATCTCTTGCATCCGGTCAATATCGTTGTTCCCGCCGCTAATTACGCAGACCACCGTCTTGCCCACAATTTGGTCACGATACTGCTCAAGCGCCGCAACAGCCAAGGAACCGGCAGGCTCGACAACGATCGCATTTTCATTATATAGCTCCAGAATGGTTGTGCAGGCTTTGCCTTCTGGCACTTTCACAATGTCATCCAGTGCGCTGCTGCAGATCTCAAAGGTCAGATCACCAACCCGTTTCACCGCTGCGCCATCCACGAATTTATCAATATCATCCAGCGTAACAACCTGTTTACGGAACATCGCCTCACTCATGGAAGCTGCCCCAAGTGGCTCAACACCGATGATGCGTGTCTCCGGACTCACGGTCTTCATATAGGTTCCCACGCCGGCTGCCAACCCACCGCCACCAATCGTAACGAACACATAGTCGGCATTCTCATCGAGACTTTCCATGATTTCCATCGCTACCGTACCATTACCTGCAATAATCTTCGGTTGATCAAAAGGATGGATGAACGTCATACCCTGTTCGTCACATGCACGCATTGCTTCTGCGTATGCATCGTCATACGTATCCCCGATCAGCACTACTTCAACGTTGCTGCCGCCAAAGCGTCGCACCTGCTTCACCTTCTGATTTGGCGTTGTACTCGGCATGAAGATTTTGCCGTTAATTCCGAGCGCATTACAGCTAAAAGCGACACCCTGAGCATGGTTGCCCGCACTTGCACAGACAATACCCTTCTCCATCTCGGCTGGTGTCAGACTGCGAATCATATTATAGGCGCCCCGAATTTTGAACGAGCGCACCACTTGAAGGTCTTCCCTTTTCAGATACACATTACAGTTATATTTGGCCGACAGTACAGCATCCCGCTGTAACGGCGTTCTTACAATGACCTCACGCAGCACATGATGTGCGCGCACGATATCTTCCATGCCAACACTGGCACGACCGGGACTTGTGGTTCCCGTTGGTTCTTGTTCAACTGGTTTCATGTTGTCTCCACACTCCGCTTTTATGGTCTATATAAGTTGAACTAAATTTTATTTACACTGACACTACGATGACAGAATAACCCTCCAATCGCTGTTATCCCCAGATTTTTTCGATTCCCTTTTCTCAAGGGAAAAATCCGGTGATAGCGTATGCTTCCGATGCAGCTTTCTTTCAGAAAGCTTTTAGACGAACGCTTCGCTTTTTCAGGTTCTTTCTGTCCTCTCCGTTATCGTGTAAATCATTAATTCAACTTATCTAGCAATGTCGCGCACTGCTTTTCTTTGTATTGTATCACTTTTGTTCTGTTCTTGCGCCTGAGCTCACATCATTTATCATTCGTACAATTTCATCAATAATAACCTGTGGGTCTGTAAACATAACCATATGTCCCGATTGATCCGCCCCAATCCATCTCGCATTGGACAGCAGGCTCACCGTCTGGCGATGCGCCGTGATGAGGGCCGGCCTGATTTTCCCCTCTCCCTTGCCCGGTTTCGTACCCGAGATCACGCTGACTTCCAGATCCCCCAGAGCTGGGGGATGTTCCAGCAGCCCTGCCATGTCATCCAGAAATGTTTTGCCTTCTGCAAGCATTGTGCTGGCAGCTCGTACAGTGAAATCCTCCTTGAGGTGATCCGCTGCCACATCGTCAGGCTGAATGCTTCCCGCTTTGCTGCCGAGCAACTTATATAAGCCCGTACGCGCCATGATTGGAATAATGAAACCGTTAATGGCAAAACTCTTTTTAGTAAGCTTGGAGAAATACATTTCGCAATGCTCGTCTGATGGATCTACCAGGATAATGCCACGTAATCGAGATAGATGTGCAGCCGCCGCAGCCCGTACAATCGGACCTCCCCAGCTATGTCCAACCAGAATGAATGGGCCCGAGCCCAGCGCTGTCAGCAGTTCCCCAAGATCCCCTGCAATGCGTTGAAGGCTGCGGGGAGACGAGTCGATATCACTTCGCCCCGCCCCTGCCCTGTCATACACGACAGCACGTGCATGCTCAGCAATGGCTGGTGCTACCAGTCCCCAGTTGGATCTGGAGGCGCCCATACCGGATTCAAATACAACCGTCAGTTCCCCTGTTCCCCTAGACATATAATGTAGTTTGCGACCATCGCGGGTCTGAACAAACGCACTTGAACCAAACGTATGTGAGCTAGGATTAGGATCCATGTTCCCCTCCTGATTACAAGCATAGTCATCTTTCACCGAATCTAATTGAAAATGATTATCAATTACTTCATTATAGAATAATCCATGCTATACGACAACCATATTGCTTCATCTAGTTACAGCAGTCCTGTCTCCTCTGTCACGTTGCAAGGATCATCCCTATCCCACAGTTTCGGTAACCCTCTTTTTTCCTTATACAAAAAGAAAACCCGATCCATGATCGGATCGGGTAACTGTACCAGCCACTAAACGGCTGGCCCTCATATACACCTTCTTGTTGCTTCGTGCGCAGTGCCTGCACGGATTGCACATTCGTTTAATCCAAGGAAGGACAAATCTCGGTTTAAGGCCGCTGCCCCTTATTCCCGAATACCATGATCCTTGTTGTTCAGCTGCCCCAGAAGCTCATTCATCGCTTCTTCCGTCATGGCCCCACCGCTAAACGCAACCAGTGCACGCAGCGGCATATATTTCATCATCGCATCCATCATATCCGCGTGATCCCCAGCATCATCACCGCCAAATCCACTAGCCTCCTGGAATTGCTGCAAAGCCTGTTCCAGCAGCTGTTTATGGGCCGGATCACGCTGGATATCACCCAATGTACTATTACGCGTATAGGTTGGAAGGAATGTCGCTGTAGACTCTACATTCACACGTGTGTGAACATGAATGTCCCGTGAGGAACTGCCGACCTGAATCTCGAACTCACCGGTCTCCACATGCCAGTCCTTCATATCCACGTTGTAATAGGCGAATGAACGCTTGTTTAGTGTAAAGCTCACCACTTCGGATTCGCCAGGTTCCAGAGCTACTTTGACAAAAGCTTTCAGTTCTTTGACTGGACGAATAACTGTGCTCTCTACGTCGCTGACATACAGCTGTACGATCTCCTTGCCAGCAATGTCTCCGGTATTGGTAACCCGAACATGCACATTCACTTCATCCTGATCGGTCAGTTCTGTGCGATCTACCTTCAGATCAGCATATTCAAATGTCGTATAACTCAGTCCATAGCCAAACGGGAACAGTGGCTCCAGCTCTTTTTTGTCATAATAGCGGTAACCAACAAAGATGCCTTCACGGTAATCAACACGATCCCCTTCACCAGGGAAATTCAAATAAGATGGATTATGGCTGAGCTTGGCAGGGAATGTCTCTGCCAGTTTACCGGATGGATTCACCTCTCCATACAACAGATCAGCTATCGCTCCACCAACGGCCTGTCCACCAAGATAAGCTTCAAGCACCGCTTGTACCTGGGGTAGCCAAGGCATCTCCACTGGAGATCCGTTGCTCAGAACTACGACCACACGTGATTGAACCTTGGCAATCTCTTCGATCAACCGAATATGATTGTCAGGCAGACGCAGATGGGCACGATCATATCCTTCCGATTCATAACGATCGGGCAATCCGACGAATACCACAGCGGTATCCGCTGACTGTGCTGCCTGTACAGCCTCATGCATCAATGTCTCATCCACATCATCTGCTTCAATCCGATAACCTGGGGCATACGAGAAGGTTACACCTTCTCCAGCTACCTGCGTCATCTCTTCCACAATATCATCCACTTTGGTCGGATTAATGTGGGAACTGCCGCCGCCCTGGAAGCGAGGTTTGCGCGCAAATGCCCCGATTAATGCCACTTCGCCTTCACGCCTCAGCGGCAGGAGACCTTCTTCATTTTTCAACAAAACCATACTCTCGGCTGCTACCTTGCGCGCAAGTTGGTGATGCTCATCCTTGTTATATGTAGCCCCTTCTTGCTTTTGATCAACGGCATTGAAGATCAGCTTAAGTAGACGCTCCACTGCCCGATCCAGCTTGTCCAACGGCAGTTGTCCGCTCTCTACGGCATCGATCACTTTACGCTCACCGATTCCACCGCTTGTTGGCATCTCCAGTTCCAGTCCTGCTGCAAGGGCGTCTGCACGTTCATTGACCGCACCCCAGTCTGATACCACAAGACCTTCGTGACCCCATTCGTCTTTCAGGATATCCGTAAGCAACCATTCATTCTCACCTGCATACGTACCGTTCACCTTGTTGTAGGAACACATCACCGTCCACGGCTGTCCATCCTTCACCGCACCTTCGAAGCTCGCCAGATAAATCTCGCGCAGCGTCCGTTCATCTACTACCGCATCAATCGACATGCGCCGTTCTTCCTGATTATTGACTGCAAAGTGTTTGAGAGATGTACCCACACCCTGACTCTGCACACCCTGAATATGACCGGTAGCCATCTGCGTGGATAACAACGGATCTTCGGAAAAGTATTCAAAATTACGCCCGCCCAGCGGGGAACGTTTAATATTCACACCCGGCCCAAGCAGTACCGCTACATCCTCGGCCTGACATTCCTCACCCAAGGCCACTCCGACCTGACGCGCCAGTTCCTTGTCCCATGAACTAGCCAATCCTGCCGCAGACGGGAAACAGGTTGCAGGCACGCTCGACGTTAGACCCAGATGATCTGCACTCCCATCCTGCTTGCGCAACCCATGAGGTCCGTCCGTCACCATGATGGATGGAATGCCAAGACGCTCCACCCCTTTCAAATGCCAAAAGTCCAGTCCCGAGCACATACCCGCTTTTTCTTCCAGTGTCATCCGCTGTACCAGTTCCTTGATGTTACGTTCCACATTAACCCCTCCAGTTCATGATGTTGATGCATAGCTATATCACTAAGCATACAAGGTTATCTACCACACATTCAAATGTTTACCCGGTTAGTAACGGTTACATAACACCAGTAAATCATTTCCTCTTCCTGACGATGACTAAATAAAAAGGAAAAACAGCCCGATCTTCACGATCAGGCTGTCTCTATACGTTTCATATCTTACGCCTGTGTCTTAAACCAAGCTGCCGCAGCTTCTGCCTCGGTACGAGTCAACTGATGACCCTGACGCTCCCAATGCGTGTTTACATCGGCACCTGCACCGCTCAGCAACGAAGCAAGTTCCTCGGTTTCACGTCTTGGTACAATCGGATCGTTCTCGCCCGCACCAATGAACACAGGCAGACCTTTCAGATCCGGCAGTTCGAGTCCGCGCAGCGGTACCATCGGATGATGCAGAATTGCACCTTTGAATACATCCGCTTGATGGAAGATCAGGCTCGCCGCAATGTTGGCACCATTCGAGTAACCCAGTGCATACACGTTGGAACGGTCGAATCCATATTCCACCGCAGCTGCATCTACAAAAGATCCCAACTCCGCCGTACGAGCAATCAGATCCTCTTCATCAAAAATACCTTCGGCCAGGCGGCGGAAGAAACGGGGCATCCCGTTCTCCGATACGTTACCCCGCACCCCAAGTATGCCCGCTCCCGGTGCGATCATCTCCGCCAGACCTACCAGATCATTCTCGGTTCCGCCTGTGCCGTGAAGCAACAGAATCGTTGGAGCATCCGGCTGAGCACCTGCTTTATAGATATGTTTCATTGTATTGGTTGTGGTCATGATTTGGACTCTCCTTTCCATTCACGTACTTCAATTCGTGGCAACAATTGTTCAATCTGCTCACGCTGTGGTTCATACCATTCAGGCAACATCAGTTTCTCGCCCATGCTCTCTGCTGGTTCATCCCGTGCAAATCCCGGAGGATCCGTAGCCAATTCGAACAGTATGCCTCCCGGCTCCCGGAAATACACAGCGTTGAAGTATTGACGGTCAATGACTGGCGTTGGATGATACCCGGATTGTTCAAGATCCTGCTGAATTTGTTCATGCTCCACGTAATCTTTGGCACGCCATGCTATATGGTGAACCGTTCCGGCTCCGCCAATCCCGCGTTGGATACCTGTAGACTGAATGTCGATGATCTGGCCAATATCGCCGCTTGCCTGAAGACGAAGGAGTCCGTCCTCTTCGCCAACCTGCTCCAGACCCAGTTTGCTCACCAATACGTCCATGGTTTTCTCAGGAACATGACTGAACAATACGGCACCGCCGAACCCTTTGATGGCATGCTCTGGTGTTACACCGTTGAAAGACCATTTGCTTGGCTGACCACCTTCGCGCTCAACCAGTTCAAGCAGCAGACCGCCTTTGTCGAAGAAACGAATGTACTGCTCACCGAATCTCGTTTTATTTTCATATGGAATATCGAAGGAAGCAAGACGTTCTTTCCAGAAAGGCAGGCTGCCCACAGGAACCGCATATACCGTAACTCCAGTCTGACCTGAACCAATGACACCTCTTCTTGAATTCTGCTGTGGGAAAAAGGTGATAATTGTGCCCGGTGCACCCTGCTCGTTTCCGTAATACAAGTGATACACGTCTGGTGCATCAAAGTTAATGGTTTTTTTCACCAGTCTGAGCGCCAACACACCTGCATAAAAATCAACGTTTTTCTGTGCATCGTCTACAAAAGCTGTAATATGATGAATTCCTGAAGTTCTGAACATAATCTCCACTCCCTTGGTTTATTTACACAGACACTACGATGACAGAATAACCTTCCAATCGCTGTTATCCCCAGATTTTTTTGATTTCTTTTCCTAAGGGAAAATCCGGGGATAAAGGCGAACGCTTCGCTTTTTCAAGTTTTTTCTGTCCTCTTCGTTACGTGTAAGTTATTAGTTCGACTTATTTTGCTTCTTTTATTTATTTCGTTTTGGTTATTTATCTTTAAATTAAGATTCTTTAAATTTATATTAATCCATTGAACCATGATATGCAAGCTTTTATTTTAAAATTAAGATTTTATAACAAAAACAGGCCCCGATCACATCGGGAGCCTGCTTATCGTTAGAACGATTACGTTGCTTCGTTAATCGTGTATTACCTTTGTATCAATACTTCTTAAACCAATTTCATTCTTTTTGGTGGATTCACCAAATCCTTGTGCTCATATTCATCCTTGATATCGCCGACAATCTCTTCAAGGATATCCTCCATCGTAACCATACCTACCGTAGCACCTGCTTCGTTTTTCACGGTTGCAATGTGTACACGGCTTTGCTGCATCTGGATCAGCACATCCTTAATTGGAGAACGCTCGGAGAAACTCGGCGTATTATGAACAAATGTCTCCATATTGAAGGCGCGGCCCGCAGCCACACTGGTCAGCATTTCTTTCGTATTAATAAAGCCAACAAAATGAGCCTGATCCCCATTCGCAATAACAGGGTATCTCGTGTATTCGTGTCGATTCAGCATCTCAATGATCTGATCAAGCGGCATTTCTTTATTCAACGTAACGATTTTATCTCTTGGAATCATAATCTCCTGAAGCAGACGCTCATCAAAAGCAAAAATGTTTTTGAGATAGTCTAGCTCCGTCTGGTTGATCTCGCCACTCTCATAGCTCTGTGCCATAATCAGCTTCAGCTCTTCTTCGGAGTGAACGGTATCGTGCCCAGCAGGTTTTACACCAAATATGCCAAGCAACAGACGAGCAGCTCCATTCAAAGCATAGATGAACGGATTCATGATTTTACCGAACCAGTACAGTGGTGGTGCCAGCAACAACGTCATTCTCTCTGCAAACTGGATCGCCAGTGTTTTCGGTGCCAACTCACCAATAACCACGTGCAGGAACGTAATGATTGCCAGAGCGATACCGTAGGAAAGCACAGTAGATAACGCCGCTGGTACTTCCAATCGCTCAAACAGCGGATGCAGCATTTTCTCAACGGTAGGTTCACCCAGTGCTCCCAATACCAGCGCCGTGATGGTAATCCCCAATTGACATGCAGACAGATAATAATCCAGGTTGTACGCCACTTTTTTGGCCAGTACTGCCTTTTTGTTGCCTTCCGAGATCAATTGATCGATTCGGGACATCCGTACTTTAAGAATTGCAAATTCAGCTCCAACGAAAAAGGCTGTCAGGCCGATAAATACGGCTACTAAAAATAAATTCAAGGCTATTATTCCGTCCAATGATTTCCCTCAGGTTGAGGGATTCACCTCCAAGTAAAATTTATATTAAGGTTGCTCAGACCACTCCGATGACAGAATAACCTTCCGACCGCTGTTATCCCCAGATTTTTTTATTCCTTATATAAAAGGGGAAAATCCGGGGATAAAGGCGGACGCTTCGCTTCTTCAGTCTATTCTGTCCTCTACGTTATCGCAAAAACATTTAAAATTTTTAAAAGATTTTCGGGCAAGATCACGCCAGATCGCTTGTAGCTTCCTCAACCTGCGCGCCGCTCACTCGTTCCAGAAGAACTTGCTTGATGTGATAATTTTCGGTATCGACAACGGTCCAGACATAATCACCGTGTTCTACCGTGTCACCTTTTTCCACACCTACACCCTTCTGGTACTGAATCCATCCGGCAACGGTATCCATCTCTTCATTACCTTCAAAGATAAGCCCGAACTGCCGCTCCACTTCATCCAAAAGTACCCGGCCATTAATGAGATACTGATTTTCTCCGGTTTCCTGGATATCAGCCACCTCATCGGCATCGAATTCATCACGAATCTCACCAACTAGCTCCTCCAGAATATCCTCCATCGTAATGATTCCCGAAGTACCACCGTATTCATCTACGACCACGGCCATGTGTACACGTTCCTGCTGCATTTTAATCATCGCATCCTGGATACTTGTAACTTCGGAAACGAACGGAATTTCACGAACGAATTCGCTCAGTTGATATGCTCTTGCGGCAACCATGTCAGGCAAAATCTTTTTCACATTCACGACGCCGATAATGCGGTCCTTGTCCCCATCCTCGATGACAGGGTAACGTGAATAGTTATGTTCATCCAATATAGGAATAATATCGTCATAGGTCATATACTGATTCAAAGTCACCAGTTCCGTACGCGGCACCATGATGTCTTTGGCGTCACGTTCATCGAACACAAATACATTTTCCAGATATGAAAGCTTGGTCTTGTTGTTCTCGTCCCCTTCATAACTCTGGTTCATGATGATTTTGATCTCATCCTCCGAGTAGGCTTGATCATGTTCTGCAGGCTTCACACCGAATCCTCGCAGAAGAACACGTGAAGTTCCATTAAGCGCCCAGATGAACGGATACATGATTTTACCAAACCAGTATAGGGATGGGGAGAGCATCAACGTCAGTTTTTCCGAAAACTGAATCGCCAGCGTTTTGGGTGCCATCTCACCAATAACCACATGCAAAAACGTGACGAGTATAAAGGCGATTGCATAGGAAGCAATCGACGAGATTGAAGCAGGTACGTCTAAATAATTGAATACCGGATATAACAATCTCTCAACCGTCGGTTTTCCGAGCGCTCCCAGTCCTAGTGCAGTGACTGTAATACCGAGCTGACAGGCTGACAGATAATAATCCAGGTCCGAGACAACTTTTTTGGCTAGTACAGCCTTTTTATTGCCTTCCGCGACCAGTTGATCCACTCTTGATGTACGAATTTTGACTACAGCAAACTCTGATGCTACGAAAAATGCAGTCAATGCAATCAAGATAATAAGTAATGCGATATTCAATATGGTAATTATGTCCAATGATTTCCCCGGTTCTCAGGGATTCACCTCCAGAGATAGTTACAGCGTGATCCGTTAACTGTGTTAACCATTCAGCTGTTAGTCTTTCAACACGACGTCTGCCTTATATAAAATCGATTTCAATGATAACTTTTGTATAAGTCTTACGTTTGACCTTGTAAAATTACAAAACAGGAATTCAAGATGAAGTCAATGACTTGCAGAAACTTCTCCATTCAAATCGGGTTACCCCTCATGCTGTCAATTGTTCCTCGCTTAACTCCACCTAGATTCGCCATTTGGACAATTTACAATATCGCCTACCCAATAGATATCCACCTCCCCTCGTACTCATTCCTGTTTCCGAAAAGTATACCATGTTTCCCGCTCAACCATCCAGTTGCACGTTATGGTTTGGAACAAGGTTACAGTATAATGTTCACAAATTAGTCTTTATGTATGTTAGTTACTTTATATAATATGTTTGGTATTACCTTATAATGTGATAATCTTCACATGTCTAGTATAGTCCAATTTATAAAAATACTACCCTTTAGTTTAGGGCATTAAACATGCGTGATCACCCTGATTTATTCCTATTTTGCTTCTTTCCCCTAGCTTTCTCGTATGGACAAGTCCGGCAGTTTACACAAGATACATCTATATACGCAGCGAAGAGCCCGCAGGATGCAAATACCTTTCCGGTATACATCTTTACGGGCTCCTGTATTCATTCTATACGAGTGCTTTGGCAGCAATGTCTGTCCGCTGATGTTTACCATCAAACCGGATACGCTCCGCCTGTGCATAGGCTTTGTTTCTAGCTTCGGCAATATCCGCACCAAGGCCAACTACGCCCAGGATTCGTCCACCATTCGTAACCCAGTCTCCCGCTTCACTACGCGCTGTACCTGCGTGGAATACCAAGGCGTCATCTACTTGGTCCAGTCCTTCAATGACTACACCTTTGGCATAAGGCCCCGGATAACCTCCTGAAGCAAGCACTACACATACCGCGGCTTCATCGCTCCATTCAATCTCAATGTCCGCCAGTTTGCCATGAACAGTTGCCCAGAAGATATCAAACAAGTCGCTCTTCAGACGTGGCAATACAACCTGTGTCTCGGGATCACCGAAACGTGCGTTGAACTCAATGGTTTTGGGTTTGCCATCTGGCGAGATCATCAGCCCGGCAAACAATACACCCTGGAACGGACGTCCCTCGGATACCATCGCTTTAGCCGTTGGTTTGATGATCGTCTCCACGGCTTCTTCAATAATCGATGCTGGGATATGTGGCAATGGTGAGTATGTACCCATACCGCCTGTGTTTGGCCCCTGATCATTGTCGAATACAGGTTTGTGATCCTGTGCCGCCGCCATCGGGCGAACCGTCTCCCCATCGACAAAAGCCAGAATGGACATTTCCTGACCTGCGAGGAATTCCTCGATGATGACTTTGGCTCCCGCTTCACCAAATACCTTCTCCACCATGATGGTACGCAGAGCCTGATCAGCCTCATCACGCGAATAAGCTACCGTCACACCTTTGCCCGCTGCCAGTCCATCTGCCTTGATGACAACTGGAATTGCTTGTTCATTCAGGTATGCTTGAGCCTGTTCGTAATTGTCGAATTTCTCATAGGCTGCGGTTGGAATGTTGTATTTGTGCAGCAGATCCTTCATGAACGTTTTACTTCCTTCGATCTCTGCTGCATTACGACGAGGTCCAAATACCGGAATACCTGTCGAATCAAATGCATCCACGATTCCATCCGCGAGCGGATCATCCGGACCAATAACCACCAGACCTACTTTAAGCTCTACAGCAAGAGCCGTTAGTTTATCGAATTCATTTACCGCAATGGCATGACACTCAGCGAGCTGAGCAATACCTGCATTTCCCGGTGCACAGTGAATCTTGTCTACCTTTGGACTCTTTGCCAGCGCCCAGATGATTGCATGCTCCCGGCCACCGCCGCCTACTACCAGAATATCCATTTGTTCTGTTCCCCTCCGTGCATAACTGAATTTGTTACGCTATCGCATGTTAAAAAACCTAAAAAAGAGGGGGTGTACCATAAGTCATAAGTATGACTGGCGACACCCCTTATTAAACCTTTTCGTTCTAGTGTTTGAAGTGACGAACGCCTGTGAAGACCATAGCAATTCCGTATTCATTGGCTACTTTGATGGATTCTTCATCTTTGATCGATCCACCCGGTTGAATCACTGCTGTAATTCCGGCTTTTGCTGCCAGTTCCAGCGTATCACCCATTGGGAAGAACGCATCGGATGCCAGAATAGCACCTTTTGCTTGCTCGCCAGCTTGCTCAATGGCAATTTTGGCTGCACCCACACGATTCATCTGTCCAGCGCCCACACCTACCGTCATGTCATTTGCTGCAAGTACAATCGCATTTGATTTCACGTGTTTAACTACTTTCCAGCCAAACAAGAGCTGTTTCAGTTCTTCTTCCGATGGCGCACGATCGGTTACCACGTTCAGCTCGCTCGCTTCAATGGAGTGAACATCGGACTGTTGCACGATCATGCCTCCGTCGATAGACGTTACCACGAATTGGCTCTCCCGTTTACGAGCAGCATTCAACTCACCCGTTTTGAGCAAACGAATGTTTTTCTTCTTCGTCAGGATATCGAGAGCTTCTTGTGTAAAGTCAGGAGCAAGTACGATTTCCAGGAAAATCTCGCTCAATTTGCCTGCTGTATCGCTATCGATTATGCGGTTTGCTGCCACAATGCCACCAAAGATAGATGTTGGATCTGCAGCATATGCTTTGCTGTAAGCTTCATAGATACTTACACCAATACCTACGCCGCATGGGTTCATATGTTTAACCGCGACAACGGCCGGTTCTTCAAACTCTTTGACAATCTGCAATGCTGCGTTCGCATCGTTGATGTTATTGTAAGACAACTCTTTGCCATGCAATTGCTCGGCTGTTGTCAACGTATCTTGAGCAGCCAACGGTTTGCGGTAGAATGCCGCCTGTTGGTGTGGATTTTCGCCGTAACGCAAATCCTGGAGTTTTTCGTAAGTAACCGTCAGACGCTCTGGCAACGGATCGCCATTTACGTTGGACAGGTAGTCGGAGATGAGTGCATCGTAAGCCGCCGTATGACGGAACACTTTTGCCGCAAGCCGTTTGCGAGTTTCGAGAGTGGTATCTCCATCGTTGCGCACTTCCTCCAGCACTTGGCTGTAATCAGATGCGTCTACAACGACACTGACAAAGGCATGGTTTTTGGCTGCCGAGCGAAGCATCGTTGGACCACCAATATCGATGTTCTCGATGGCATCTTCGTATGCCACGTCCGGTTTCGCAATAGTCTCTTGGAATGGATACAGGTTCACAACAACCAGATCGATATAGCCAAGACCGAGTTCTTCCATCTGGCGTGTGTGCTCTTCGTTATCACGTACAGCCAACAACCCACTATGAACTGCCGGATGCAATGTTTTGACACGTCCGTCCATGATTTCCGGAAATCCGGTCACATCCGAAATTCCGATAACAGGTACGCCTTCCTTCGACAACAGACTGCTTGTACCTCCTGTCGAAATAATCTCCACACCCATTTTCGACAGCTCGCGGCAAAAGTCCACGATGCCCGTTTTATCCGATACGCTAACCAGCGCTCTTTTGATACTCACAATATGCTCCTCCTTTAATGTCCCATGGCTTCGCGTTTCATGACGAAACACAGCCGATTTATTTCCCGAGAAATATCACAAAATGCGTACCAATATTCGACTTCTGTTATATAAGTGGAACCCAGATGTTTACACGGGACACTTCGATGACAGAATAACCTTCCAATCGCTGTTATCCCCAGATTTTTTGATTCCCTTTTCAAGGAAAATCCGGTGATAAAGGCGAAGCGTATGCTTCCGATGCAGCTTTCTTTCAGAAAGCTTTTAGCTTCGCTTTTTCAGGTTTTTTCTGTCCTCTCCGTTAATGTGTAAAAAAATTCAACTTATATCAAACCGGTTTGTTAACAGTAACATGACGTCCTTCTAACTGAACCAGACCTTGAGCGAACCAGGATACCACTTCAGGGTAAAGCTGCTGTTCGGCAGCATGTATGGAACGGCTGATTGATTCAGCAGTATCCCCTGGCAAAATAGGAACGGGATGCTGTGCAATAATCGGTCCGGTATCCATTCCTCCGTCCACAAAGTGCACCGTCACGCCCGTAACTTTCACACCATATTCCAATGCCTGTCCAATCGCATCCTTACCTGCAAATGCCGGTAGCAAGGACGGATGAATGTTAATCAACCGTCCTGCGTAACGATCTACCATAACGGAAGTCAGCAATCTCATATATCCCGCAAGAACGACCAAGTCGATCTTTTTGGATTCAAGAACTTCCACGATCTCTGCCTCATAGGCTTCACGTGAAGCATAATTTTTCGGAGTAAACAGGTGACAGTCCACGCCTGCGTCCTGTGCCCGCTGCACAACGCGTGCAGACGGTTTATCACATACGAGCAGATCTACGGATGCATCCAGCCCACCGTTTCGTACTGCATCGACCAATGACTGAAAGTTAGACCCTTCACCCGAGGCAAATACAGCTATGCGGTAGTTCGCCATTAAACATCCGCTCCCGTGAAGGTTACTCGCGCATCTCCTTCAGTAACACGGCCAATGATGTACGCTTCTTCACCAGATGCTTTCAGTTGTTGTAGCGCTTCCGTTGCATCTGCTTCATTAACGACCAGTACAAGCCCCACACCCATGTTAAATGTGGTGAACATGTCGCGGTTCGAGACAGCACCCTTTTCCTGTAACAGGTTGAAGATCGGCAGGATCGGCCAAGAGCCGTAGTCAATATCCACATTCACGTTGCTCGGCAACATACGTGGGATATTCTCGATGAAACCGCCACCTGTAATGTGAGCCATGCCTTTTACTTTTACCTTTTCCAGCAAAGATAACAGAGGTTTAACATAAATCTTCGTAGGTTCCAGCAGGGAATCACCCAGCTTACCGCCAAGTTCCGCTACTTCATCATGCAGATCAAGTCCCGCATCTTCCAACAAAAGTCTGCGTACCAGCGAGAATCCGTTACTATGCACACCGCTGGACGCAAGTCCAATCACTGTATCGCCAGGGGCGATGGTTGTACCATTGATGATCTTCGATTTGTCCACGATGCCCACCGTGAATCCGGCAATATCGTATTCGCCTTCACTGTACATGCCCGGCATCTCCGCCGTTTCGCCACCGATCAGCGCACAGCCAGACTGATGACAACCTTCAGCGATGCCCGAAACAATAGCTTCGATTTTCTCAGGAATGACTTTGTCACATGCCAGATAGTCAAGGAAGAAGAGTGGTTCTGCACCCTGTACCACAATGTCATTCACACACATCGCTACCGCGTCGATTCCGATGGTATCGTGACGGTCCATGGCAAATGCAATTTTCAGCTTGGTGCCTACGCCGTCTGTACCGGATACAAGCACCGGCTCATCGTATTTATCTTTGTTCAAACCGAACAGGGCACCGAATCCACCCAGATCCGTCATCACTTCCGGACGGAAGGTACGCTTCACGTGTTTTTTCATCCGTTCAACCGCTTCATTACCTGCCGCGATATCGACGCCGGCCTTTTTATATGCTTCAGACAAGTGGAATCATCTCCTTTTTTTTCGCCCCACCTAAATCCTCCCGCCCGGGAGGACCCCATAGGACCTTGGCAGGCCCTCTGGACACCCGCCAAAAAAGCGGTGCAGAGGTGGCTGGTGTGATCTTGCTATGGTTGATTCGTGCGTGATCTCGCGGGATTGTTCGCCGATTCCGTTGCCTGCAAGCCATCGGTCGGCGAACCCCGCTCAGCTACGCTGCGGGGCAAGCCCGCTGGGCAGCTGCTTCGCCTGGCTGCCTGGCCCCTGTTGCTCCGCAAGGCGGGGCTATAAGGCTAACAGCTGCAGCCGAATTTTTCTTCGCCGTCAAAATCGAGGCGGGTTGGGTAATCATGATCAAAACATGCGAGACATAGTCCGCCTTTAGGATCATCCTGATTATCTCCCTGAATCGATGCAATCAGTCCATCGGGACTGAGGAACTCCAGGGAGTCCGCATTAATTTCACGGCAAATTTCTTCCACCGACAACTGTGAAGCAATTAATTCACGGCTGTCAGGCGTATCAATACCGTAGAAACACGGGTTTTTGAAAGGTGGTGATGTAATGCGCACATGAACCTCGGTAGCTCCTGCATCACGCAGCATGTTCACGATCCGACGGGAGGTTGTTCCCCGTACGATGGAGTCGTCAATCATGACCACACGTTTGCCTTCCACAACGCGACGCACAGCGCTCAGCTTCATCTTCACGCCCTGCTCCCGCAATTCTTGGCTTGGCTGGATAAACGTACGTCCGGTGTATTTATTCTTGATCATACCCATCTCATACGGAATACCTGTCTGTTCAGCGTATCCAATTGCTGCCGAGATGCTGGAGTCCGGTACACCTGTAACCAGGTCCGCATCCACAAACGACTCAATCGCCATCCGGCTTCCCATCCGTTTACGGGCCGCATGCTGGTTCGTACCATTCATATCACTATCCGGACGAGCAAAATATATATATTCCATCGCGCATAATGCCTTGCGGTGTTTGTGATGATCAAAACGATCCTCGTGCAGACCATCTGCATCCAGCACAAGCAGTTCACCCGGTTCGATATCACGAATCAACTCTGCGCCGATCGTTTCCAGTGCACAGGTCTCGGATGCAAACAGATACGCATCTCCCAGTTTGCCCATCGTCAATGGACGCAGACCATGGGGATCGGAAGCAACCAGCAACTTGTCGTTGGTCATGATCAGAAATGCATAACCACCCACAATGCGCTGGAATGCCTCTTTTGCCGCTTCCACAAGCCCTTTGGAGGATCGTGCAATTAGATGCGCAATAACCTCGGTATCACTTGTTGTTTGGAAAATGGAACCGCTCTGCTCCAGCTCACGCCGGATCGTTGGTGCATTCACAATGTTTCCGTTAGTCGCTACTGCCAGATCACCATCACGGTATTTGAATACCAATGGCTGTGCGTTCGTCAGTTTACTATCACCACTCGTTGAATACCGGACATGCCCAATGGAGATATCCCCGGTCAACGTCTGCATCAGGTCTTTGGTGAACACTTCCTTCACCAGACCCATGCCGCGATGATAATTAAACTGGCTGCCATCACTCACACACATGCCTGCACTTTCTTCGCCCCGATGTTGCAGCGCATGCAGGCCATAATAGGAGAGCGAAGCCGCGTCAGGGTGTCTGAACACCCCGAACACGCCGCATTCTTCCTTCAATTTGTCGAGTCCTTCCTTGCCGGACCCTTCATTATAATAATCGCCTGTCCACAACGGTCCTGTCGTCAGTTCATGAGACATGGAATCGCATCCTCCCAGACCTGAGCTAAACCTCCTACAGGTTCGCTCACGGCTGATGTTCCGTTCAATTCAATCGTCAGGTTACTTCCTTCTACACGTCCAATCACAGCTACAGGCACACCGCGCTCACGTACAAATGCTTCAAGTTTACCCGCTTGCTCAGGCGTAGCCGACAACAAGATACGGGATTGGCTCTCGCTGAACAGGGCGTGATCTGCACGCAGTGCAGTCTCCACATTCACCTGTGCTCCTACGTTACCGCTGATACAAGACTCTGCGAGTGCAACAGCCAAGCCGCCTTCAGACAAGTCATGTGCAGAGCGAACGAGTCCGGATTGGATCGCTTCCAGCACCGTGCTGAGCAGCGCTTTTTCCGTTTGCAAGTTCAGTTCTGGTGGACGACCTTCCGTCTGACCATGAACCGCGTATTGCAGCTCGCTGCCACCCAGCTCAGCTTTCGTTTCACCGAGGAGGATGATAACATCACCTTCGGATTTGAATGATTGTGTCGTGATATGATCCGTATCATGAACAAGACCTACCATACCGACAACTGGCGTTGGATAGATGGAGCCTTTGGCGTTTTCGTTATACAGACTTACGTTACCACCGATAACCGGCGTATCCAGCACACGGCAAGCTTCCGCCATACCGTCTACCGCTTTCTCCATTTGCCAGAAAATATCCGGCTTCTCCGGGTTACCGAAGTTCAGGTTGTCCGTAATTGCCAGCGGCTCTGCACCAGAACATACAATGTTACGCGCTGCTTCACTTACAGCAATCCGTCCACCAACTTCAGGATCAAGATACACATAACGTCCATTACAGTCCGTTGTCATTGCGAGGCCTTTGCGTGTTCCACGAATCGTGACTACGGCTGCATCCGAACCTGGACGAACGGCAGTGCTTGTACGCACCATGTAGTCGTATTGGTCATACACCCACTTTTTACTTGCTACTGTTGGTGAAGCCAGTACTTGTTTCAATGCTCCGCCGAGATCCGACACTTCGTCGTAACGAAGCGTGTCGATGGAAGCACTTTGCTCGTAGTAGGCAGGTACAGAAGATGGTTTGTCATACACTGGACATTCGTCAACCAAAGCCGTTACAGGCATATCTCCGACCACTTCGCCGTGGTGGATCAATTTCAAACGACCGTCATCCGTTACTTTACCGACTTTGGCACAGATTACGCCCCAACGTTCAAAGATTTCCATCGCCTGCGCCTCATCCTTCGGCTCAACGACGAACAACATACGTTCTTGGGACTCAGACAACATCATCTCGTAAGGCGTCATGCCTTCTTCACGCTGTGGCACCTGATCCAGATACAATTCCAGACCGTTACCCGCTTTACTTGCCATCTCTGCACTCGAACATGTCAGACCCGCAGCACCCATATCCTGAATTCCGAGCACGATGCCCGTGTCGATCAATTCCAGACAGGATTCCATTACCAGTTTCTCCATAAATGGATCGCCAACCTGAACCGCTGTCCGTTGGGACTCGGATTCTTCCGTCAGTTCAACCGATGCAAAGGTTGCTCCATGAATACCATCCCGGCCTGTTGGCGGGCCCACATAGTAAACCGGGTTACCTACACCTTTAGCTACACCGCGCTGAATCTTGTCATGATCAATCAGACCCACACACATGGCGTTAACCAGCGGATTGCCTTCATAGCTCTCATCAAACATCACTTCGCCACCAACAGTAGGAATACCGATACAGTTACCGTATCCAGCAATACCCGCTACCACATGTTCGAACAAATATTTAACGCGATCACTCTCCAACTTGCCAAAACGAAGGGAGTTCAGTATTGCTACTGGTCTTGCACCCATGGAGAAAATATCACGGATAATGCCGCCCACACCTGTTGCCGCACCTTGATAAGGCTCAACCGCGGAAGGATGGTTATGGCTTTCAATTTTGAATACAACGGCCTGGTTATCACCGATATCCACGATACCGGCACCTTCACCAGGTCCCATCAGGACACGTGGTCCAGTGGTTGGGAAACGGCGCAGTAATGGCTTGGAGTTTTTATAAGCACAGTGCTCGGACCACATTACACTGAACACACCAATTTCCGTGTAGTTTGGCTTGCGCCCCATGAACTCACAGATCAGCGCATACTCGCTGTCAGATACGCCCATTTGTGCGTAAAGTTTATGTTCTGCGACCTGTTCTGCTGTCGGTTCCTTAGCGGATAACTGCTGCGTCATGCCGATCCCTCCATGCTTTCAAAATAGATGTAAACATACGTTTGCCGTCTTCCGAACCAAACAGTGAATCCACTGCACGCTCTGGATGCGGCATCATGCCGACCACGTTTCCAGCCTCATTACAGACTCCCGCGATATCACCCAGGGAACCGTTCGGGTTGTTGCCATACGTAAATACGATCTGGTTGTTCGCTTGCAGACTCGCAAGTGTCTCCTCGTCGCAATAATAGTTGCCTTCGCCATGAGCAATCGGGATGATAATCTCTTCGCCGGGTGCATAGTCACGTGTAAATGGTGTATCTGCATTCGCCACTTTCAATACTGTATCGTGACAACGGAATTTCAGGGAAGTGTTGCGGATCAATGCACCTGGAAGCAATCCAGCTTCGGTCAGGATCTGGAATCCGTTGCAAATACCCAGGATATATTTACCTTGTTCAGCAGCTTTCGCTACCTCGTTCATTACCGGTGCAAAGCGGGAAATCGCTCCGCAGCGCAGGTAGTCACCATAAGAGAAACCACCCGGAACTAAAATACAATCATAAGCCGATAGATCTGTAGCCGTGTGCCATACATAATCAACCTCTTGCCCAATCGCATCTTCCACTGCCTTGTAACAGTCGATGTCGCAGTTGGAGCCAGGGAACACAAGAACTGCAAATTTCATGAGATTAACCCTCCAATTCGTAGCGGTAATCTTCAACAACGGTGTTGGCCAGCAGCTTTTCACACATGACTTTCAAACGTTTCTCCGCTTCCACACGATCTGTTGTATCCAGGTTCAGTTCCATGACTTTACCGATCCGTACACTTTCCACTTCATTGAATCCCATGGAGTGCAGGGCTCCTTGTACAGCTACGCCTTGCGGGTCGAGTACGCTTTGCTTAATAGTGACATATACGGTTGCTTTGATCATGATCCTTATGTTCCTCCTCAGTAATGAACGGGATAAATGCTTTACGCTGTTAAAAAAGTGACTTGGGGCGCTTGCTCCGGGGCGGATTGTTCTTCCGGTCGCTTGTTGTCCCCAGGTTTTTTGATTATTTTGAACCGCTGTGCGGTCAAAACCCGGGGACAAAGGCGAACGCTATCGCTCCTTTAAGAACAATTCCGCCCCTCCGCTAGTCCATGCGACGTTTTTTTAAAGGCCTAAACCTTTTACGTTGCACGGTGTGTAATGGTCTAGCCTGACCATTCTTCAAAACAGTGAATGGCGAATGGTCTTTAAGTTACTTTATGAATCAATGAATTTGAATCTTGCAATCTCTTCAGGCTTCTCCTACCTGTGGGAAGCCACCGCTCTTAATTGCCTCACCCACCAGTTTGAACACTGGCGGAGGGAAAGATTTGAGCTAGAGAAACGAAGTGCTCGCCTTTGCAACCGGAATGTTTCCTTTGAAAAAAGGATTCCAATCAAAACATTCCGGGGGCAACAGCGATCGAAAGCCAAACTTTCCCGCAGCTCTCGCTCAAACGTTAAACTTTATTATTTCGTTAAACGGTTATAAATATCGACGTATCTTGCGGTTGTTGTCTCTACTACCTCTTGTGGGAGTGGATCGGGTTTGCTGTTCTTGTCCCAATCGGTTCCGGCGAGATAGGTGCGCACTGGCTCTTTATCCATGCTGTCGATCTCGATGTCGAGTTCATAATTCTCTTTGGCCCAGAAGCGTGAAGCGTCTGGAGTGAAGATTTCGTCAATCAGAATGACCTTGCCATCAACGATGCCGAACTCGAATTTGCAGTCTGCCAGAATGATGCCACGCTGATCACAGTAATCACGGGCGAATTCGTACAGTCGCAGGCTTTTTTCCTGAAGCTCAACTGCGAGTGCGTCTCCCACCAGTTCTTTCATGCGATCCATTGGGATATCTTCATCATGACCAACATCGTTTTTGGCTGCTGGGGTGAAAATGGGAACTTCGAGCTTAGCGTTCTTGCGAAGTCCATCAGGCAGCTTAATCCCATTCACTTCACCGCTTGTCTCATATTGTCTCCATCCACCACCAGTGATGTATCCACGTACGACACACTCAATATCAATGCGTTCCGCTTTGCGAGTTACCATGATGCGGTCTTTGAGCAATTCAGGGTCTGTGATGATATCACCCAGTTGATTTACATCAGTATGAACGACGTGGTTCTCCATCATGTCTCCTGTCAGTTCAAACCAGAAACTGCTGAGTTTATTCAGTACGTTTCCTTTCTCGGGAACTGCCGGGTCCAGCACGTAATCGAATGCCGAGATTCGGTCAGTTACCACGATTAGAAAATGTTCACCCAGATCGTACAATTCACGTACTTTTCCTTTATATAACAGAGGTGCTTTAACGAGAACTGCCGCAGTGGACAGTGCCATGGGCTCACCTTCTTTCAGGAGATGTAAGGCTAAGGTCAGAATCCTGATGGTGCGGACTCCACTCCGATGACAGAACAATCTTCCAATCGCTGTTATCCCCAGATTTTTTGATTCCACTTTTTCAAAGTGAAAATCCGGGGATAAAGGCGACCGCTTCGCTTCTTCAGCTTATTTCTGTCCTCTGCGTTCCCTGCTAGTCCATCATTCTGCGCTGTAGCCTTATGGGAGTTATATATTAATCGTTCAAGCCGAGCTTTTTGAAGATCGTGTCAACGTGCTTCAGGTGCCATGACGGGTTGAATGCATCTGCGATTTCTTCTTCGTTCAGCACTTCCGTGATTTCCGGTGTGGATTTCACGATATCCTGGAACTGACGTTGCTCTTCCCATGCTTGCATCGCACGTGGTTGAACGGTATCGTACGCTTGCTCGCGGCTGAAGCCTTTGTCGATCAGCTTCGTCATAATGCGACCGGAGAATGGTACACCGTAGGTACGCTCCATGTTGCGTTTCATGTTCTCAGGGAATACCGTCAGGTTCTTCACGATGTTGCCAAAACGGTTCAGCATGTAGTTCAGCAGCATCGTTGCATCTGGCAGAATGATACGTTCTACGGAAGAATGTGAGATGTCGCGCTCGTGCCAGAGCGTTACGTTCTCGTATGCCGATACCATATGTCCGCGAATGACGCGGGACAGACCGGAGATGTTTTCACTACCGATCGGGTTACGCTTGTGCGGCATCGCAGAAGATCCTTTTTGACCTTTAGCAAAAGCTTCTTCCACTTCACGGAACTCACTCTTCTGCAGTGCACGTACCTCTGTAGCAAACTTGTCCAGAGACGTTGCGATCAACGCCAGTGTAGCCATATATTCCGCATGACGGTCACGTTGCAATGTTTGAGTCGAGATCGGCGCAGGTTTCGTGCCCAACTTCTCGCAGACAAACTCTTCGACAAACGGATCGATGTTCGCGTACGTTCCTACTGCGCCTGAGATTTTGCCGTATTGTACATTGTCTGCTGCATGACGGAAACGCTCCAGGTTCCGTTTCATCTCTTCATGCCACAACGCCATTTTCAGTCCAAATGTTGTTGGCTCTGCATGTACCCCGTGCGTACGCCCCATCATTGGTGTGTGCTGATATGCCAGTGCTTTTTCACGAAGAATTTCAATGAAATTCACGATATCTTTTTCCAGAATCTCATTCGCTTGACGCAGTACATATCCCAGGGCCGTATCCACGACATCTGTGGAAGTCAGTCCGTAGTGCACCCATTTCCGCTCCGCACCCAGACTTTCAGATACCGTACGTGTAAATGCGATAACATCATGACGTGTTTCTTGTTCGATCTCATAGATGCGGTCGATATCAAAAGATGCGTTCTGACGAAGCAGTGCTGCTTCATCCTTAGGGATAACACCCAGTTCAGCCCACGCCTCACATGCACAAATTTCAACTTCCAGCCATGATTGGAATTTGTTCTCTTCCGTCCAGATGGCTCTCATTTCGGGTCTGCTATAACGTTCAATCATGAATTTGTATTCCTCCAGAGATTAGTTTGTTCAATCCATTGCAATCCTTCTTCAACATCCTGACAGAGCAGATTCACATGCCCCATCTTACGTCCAGTTTTCGCTTCAGTTTTACCATATATGTGAAGCTTGGGAATCACACCGAGTTCAATCGCTTCTGCATCAGGTTGCCCTGTTCTGGCGATAATGCCTTCCAAATGTTCTCCAAGCACATTGACCATGACGACAGGACTCAATAACGAAGTGTCCCCTAGTGGTAATCCGCAGATGGCACGAATATGTTGTTCGAACTGAGAAGTCGCACAAGCTTCCATCGTATAGTGACCAGAATTATGTGGTCTTGGTGCCAGTTCGTTGACGTACAGTCTTCCATCTGCCGCTACAAACAGTTCCACAGCAAGCAACCCAACAGCCTTCATCGATTCTGCCACCGCTGCTGCCAGCTTTTGAGCTTCAATCTGGATGTCTGTAGCAACTCTAGCCGGTACGATTGACGCATGCAAAATGTTATTCACATGAATGTTCTCCGCTGGCGGGAACGTCTTGATCTCCCCATTTGTACTACGCGCTACAACGACCGATATTTCGCATTCAAACTTGATGAATTGTTCCAACACCAGTTCCGCACCAGTAGCTGCAAGTTCTTCGTATGCCGCAACAGCCTGACTTGCTTCCCGGATCACCCGTTGACCTTTGCCATCGTAGCCTCCAGTCACCGTCTTCAGTACGCAGGGCACTCCAAGTTCGCTTACAGCAGCAAGCATCGTATCCGCACTTGTGATCTCACGATAAGGCGCGACTCTTACTCCAGCAGCTTCAATCGCCCGTTTTTCACGCAATCGATGTTGTGTGGTGTACAATAACGCACTTCCTTGTGGAACGTAGGACTCCCGTTCGAGCAACGCAGCGACTTCTGCATCTACATTTTCGAACTCATACGTAATGACATCGCATTGTCGAGCCAGTTCAAGTGCAGCTTTGGCATCGTCATATCCTGCTTCAATCTGACGAGCAACTTGACCACAAGGCGCATCCGGAGCTGGATCAAGAGTAACAAATCGATACCCCATTGCCGTTCCTGCGAGCGTCATCATGCGTCCGAGCTGTCCGCCTCCAAGAATGCCGATGGTTGTTTTCCCGGGCAGCAGGATTTTTTTCAGCTCTCCTGCTATACCGGATTGGTTCCCTGTGCTACTCATAGTTCTTCACTGCTTTCGAGTACTTCTTGTTTGATGCGCTCTCTTCGAGCTTCAGAGCGACGTTGGACATCCGGGTCAAAAGCACCGATCATCTGAGCTGCCAGCAATCCTGCATTGGTTGCCCCTGCCTTGCCAATCGCCACAGTTGCGACGGGAATACCACCAGGCATCTGAACAATGGACAACAAGGAATCGAGACCGTTCAATGCTTTGGATTGAACCGGAACACCAATGACCGGAAGCATCGTTTTGGCTGCAACCATACCGGGTAGATGTGCCGCCCCGCCTGCGCCTGCAATGATCACCTTGAATCCTCGATCAATTGCCTGCTCTGCGTATTCGAACATCAAATCCGGTGTACGATGGGCTGAGACAACCTTTTTCTCATAACCAATCTCCAGTTCATCCAGAACCTCGCACGCATGCTTCATCGTTTCCCAATCCGACTTGCTGCCCATAATTACAGCGACTTGCAGTGACATGAATACATCCAACTCCCGTCTGAGCTTTTTTGATTACATCTGGTATTAATGAATTCTTTTAACGTTTGAAATGAAAAAATCCGCTACCCTCGAAAACATCACATTTTCTTCGGACACCGGACTCCAAGAAATACGTCTCCCTCATTTGGGCATGCCAAAAGGGGGCTTGCTGTCCGCATCTGGTTGCATGCGACTCTCAGCCGTATCTCCTCGTAGTCCGGAAATTTACGGTTCCCGGGTAGATACTTCCGGGCCCTATTCCCGGCGTTATACGAGCAAATATCTATTCAAACCATCTTCATTCGTTTTGTAATATCTTATTACACAATTCGTTCCTACTCGACCTTATTCTTACCTGATCGACACATCTAACATTCTAACAATCCCCTACAGCTAATGTCAACTTAAAGACGAACATTTAACATATTGACAAATATAATGTTCGGGAATTGCTTCATTAAATTCGCTTAGTCATCCATTTCATCCCATAAAAGAAAGCCGGCTCCTCTTCAATCTCTCGAAGACAACCGGCTTCCTGCTCTTTCGTGTGTACACACTTCATCCATTATTTTACGATCAGTACTGGAACCTGAGCATGCTGCACCACATTGTGACTGACACTACCCAGGACAAATTCCCGAATTCCGCCCAGTCCGCGGCTACCAATAATAATGATATCAGAATCATTTTCTTTGGCAAAATCAAGCAGCACTTCCGCAGCCGCTCCTTGAATCAAGTCCACGTTGGCCGTTACACCAGCAGCCTGGATTCGCTCTTTCGCTTCATCCGTTGTCTGCACCGCCAGATTGTAATAGTCATTATTAAGTGAAGGTGGCAGTGGAGCCAACCCCTCACCAATGAATACACGCGGGAAATCAAAAGCATGAATAACATCCAATACAGCATCCGGGGACACTTTAGCTAGCTCAATCGCACGATCGAGTGCTTTATTTGAAGCTTTGGAACCATCATAAGCTACTAATATTTTGGAAAATAACATGTGAATCCCGTCCCTTCCTTTATATGTAGAGCACGCGAAGCAAGCTTCGGTCTGACATCCAATAAACTAACACAACCATATAACTCCTTAAACGTTCCGGAGCCACTATGAACCATTTATACGAATGAATTTACATATCAGACAAATTAACGATACACCTTCACTTCAGCGTAAGCCTAGTTCGATATCTCCAATCCTACAATTAAAAAGACAGAAGGAATGGTTACGTACGCGTTCCATGTGTTCATTGAATAAAGTAACCATATATTACCGCATTCAAGAACAACAACAACGGAATGCCAATCGTGAAGCTGGGATGTTTGGTTTTATGCCTTTTCCGATACATCGCGATCCAGACTCCCAAAGCACCGCCAATAAAAGCAAGCAAGAATAACGTCCGTTCAGGTGTACGATCACGACGTTGCTGTGCACGCCTCTTATCATCTGACATCACCAGATAACCAACTACATTAATAAATAGAAACCACAATATAAGTCCGGTTTGCATATAATTCTAGCGATCCCCCTGTCCCGGGACATCTCCCTGCCTCCATTATAATCCTCATCAGAGACATGTTCAACGCACCGGGTAGGGAACCGCAAGTTTGTGTAAGAACGCTAACCTCGCTCTGACTCTAGGACTCCTGTTTGGGAATACCGTTCAGACTTGGCGCTCTTTTGGCAGCTTTGTCCGGACGCACAGCGATACTCTCTTCCCGAATACTGTCTTTGTTTTGCTGGTTATGGATTTTCTCTGGTTTGTTATGCGGCATATAGGTATCACCTCCTTGGCTTACGTTGCCTGAAAACGGAGGATCTTATACGACTTCACATAGATGAGTAGACAAAAGTTATAATCAGTCCCTTTGGAGTAAATGAGCACACCGTTCGCATGGCTCGTACCGCACGAGGTAAGATCTCAACTACCTCAAGCGTGTTACTCCCCTTTTTTCTCCATAGCCGCCTTCAGCAGATCGCCCAGATTGGAGCCAATCGACTCTTGCTTCGCATACTGTTTCACCAGTTTTTGCTGATCGCGTTTGTTCACATGCTGTTTGTCCTTATCCAATGTTTCTGTAATACCACAAGGCAGACATTGCACGTATAACCCCGCCTTGCCTTCTTTGATTTCCATCTTTTTGTGACACTGCGCACAACGACGATTGGACAATCTTTTCTCTGCCGAACGACGATACCCGCAGTCCTCAGTAGGACATACGAGAAACTTGCCGCGCTTGCCCTTCTTCTCCAGCAGTCGTGCATTACAGTCCGGGCAATGGCTATTGGTCACATTATGCGGCTTGTACTCTGCTTTGCTGCCTTTTACCGTAGACACCAGCTCTTTCGCCATGGAACGGATACTATCCAGGAATGGTCCCGGTTTCCCTTGCCCACGGGCAATCCGCTCCAGTTCAGCTTCCCAGCGGGCGGTCAGATCCGGTGAACGAAGCTGCGGGGCAGCCAGTTCAATCAACTGCTTTCCTTTACCGGTTGGATGCATGCTGTTGCCTTGACGATCTATTGTATCGGAACTGACCAGTTTCTCGATAATATCCGCACGTGTAGCCGGAGTGCCCAGTCCATGCTTTTCCATCTGGGAAAGCAAAGCAGCTTCGGTATACCGTTTGGGCGGCATCGTTCGTCCACTTTTAATATGACAACGCTGAACCGTCACGGACTGTCCTTGCTGCACATCTGGCAAAAGCGCACGCTCATGGTCTGCTGCATCATCAGTACGGTCATCGTCATCATCGCTGTAATCGCCGCCGTATACTTCACGCCATCCACTTTCTTTCACCGTTGTACCTTTAACATGGAAGGAGTCATTCCCCACCTGAACCGTGATCGCAACCGAATCGTACTTCGCTGCCGGATAGAATAGGCTGATAAAACGACGTACGATCAGATCGTACAGTTTGCGTTCCTCTGGATTCAATTGATTCAAAAGTACCGTCTGCTCCGTTGGAATAATCGCATGGTGATCCGTAACTTTGCTGTCATCCACAATACGTTTGGTGATATTCAGATTTTTGCGCAGCAAAGGACGTGCCAAAGACGCATAAGGTCCAATGGCTACACTATCCAGCCGTTCTTTCAACGTAGCTGTCATATCCGAAGTGAGGTATCGACTGTCCGTACGCGGATACGTCACAAGCTTGTGCTGTTCATACAGACGTTGCAGGACATTTGATGTTTGCTTTGCAGAGAAACCATACTTCCGGTTGGCATCCCGTTGTAGTTCCGTCAGATCATATGCCAGTGGATGCGGCTCAACCTTCTCGCTTTTCTTCACTTGGGCAATCGTACCCTTACGGCCGTCTACCCGTTTCTTCAATTCCTGCGTTTCCTGAGGGTCAAAGATTCGCGAATCTCCCCCAGTTGCCCGCCACACAGCCTGAAAATCTCCCAAATCTGCCGTTAACGTCTCATACTCCTGCGAGCGGAAACCGTTAATTTCGTTTTCCCTGTCCATAATCATGCCCAAGGTCGGGGTTTGTACACGTCCAGCAGACAACTGCGCATTGAAACGAACGGTTAATGCACGGGTCACGTTAAGTCCGATCATCCAGTCAGCTTCCGCCCGGCAACGCGCAGATTCATAGAGACGGTCGAACTGACTTCCTGGCTTCAGCGATTCGAATCCGTCTTTAATCGCCTTATCTGTCTGGGATGATATCCACAGGCGTTTGAAAGGTTTTTTCCACCCCGCCATCTGCATGATCCAACGGGCCAGCAATTCTCCCTCACGTGCCGCATCCGTCGCAATGACAAGCTCCCCCACATCCTGACGTTTCATCAGCTGCTGTACTGCTTTATATTGATGGTTGGTCTCTTTAAGCACCTTCAGTTTCGTACGCTCTGGCAGAATGGGTAGGTCCTCCAGATTCCATGTCGCATACTTCTTGTCGTAATCCTCCGGTTCAGCTAATCCAACCAGATGTCCAAGCGCCCAGGTAACGATATATTTCGGGCCTTCCATATAACTTTTATGTTTATCACGCGCACCCATGACTCTGGCTATTTCGCGTGCTACAGATGGTTTTTCTGCGAGTACCAATGTCTTCACTTCATATCTCTTCCTCTCTGTAATGCCTTATGTCTCTTCGATTCCTATCTTTTCATTATATCATTTCACGGTAAAGGTATGCTCTGTCATGTCTCTTTTTTAATGAATGCACATCATGTAACCACATGTTCAATCGTAATGTCGTATGTATGTTATATTTCATTACACAAAGGAGAATGATAGTTTTCCTGAGTACACGGAATTAGAAGCATCAATAAGTATTAGCACTGTACAGCATTGATGTATACGTTTTTTTGGATAAATATAAACATTGTAAGTTTACCTAACATGACTATACAATGTGTCAAAAGCATAGAAACAGAATCGCTGCTAAAACACATCAATGAGACACAGGAAGGGAGCGTGGATGCATGACTTATCATGGATCTGTATTGAAAAAAAGTGGGGCTTTGTTATTGGCGGGAGCTGTTGTTGCCACAACATGGGGAGGAACGGTGCCTTCGGCATCAGCTGCAACGGCAACGCCTACGAGTAAAACAACAGTTGCTGCGGTATCCAAAGGCAAAGCGCCTGCTACTCCGGCAGCATTTGTTCAGGCTATGGAAGAAGCGGCTACACTTGCAGGTGTTCCTTTCACCATGGACAAGCTGTCTGGCACAACCGTTCAACGTAAAGATGCTGCGGTCGCCTTGCAACAATGGCTCGAACTTGATTCGACTTCCGAATCATTCAAGGATGTCCCGGATAAAGCCACTTTCGCAGGTGCTGTTGGTGCATTGAACACTGCGGGGTTGATGAAAGGTTATACGGAATCCCTCTTCCTTCCAAACGCTGTACTTACGGAGAATGACCTCTCCATATTGAAAGATCGCATTTATAACTACATAAAACCGTTTGTGCTGGAGGAAGCAACCATCATGGATCTCCAAGCCGCAATGACGCAAGGAAAACTGACATCAAAAGAGCTAGTTCAGAAATATCTGGACCGCATTGAAAAATACGATGATCAAGGTGTAAGCATCAATGCCGTATTAACTCTGAACCCGGATGCACTCAAAATTGCGGAGCAACTGGATGAGGAACGTGCAGCTCAAGGTGCTCGCGGGCCTCTGCATGGCGTTCCGATTCTGGTCAAAGATAACTTCGATACCAATGACATGCCTACAACCGCAGGCTGTATCTGTCTGAAAGACTCCGTCCCTGCTCACGATGCTGAACAAGTGAAGAAACTCAAAGCAGCTGGCGCCATTATTTTGGGCAAAACGAACCTGCATGAATTCGCATTTGGCATCACGACATCCAGCTCATTGGGTGGACAAACACTGAATCCTTATGCTCTGGACCACTATCCAGGTGGCTCAAGTGGTGGAACAGGTGCTGCCATTGCATCTAACTTTGCAGCAGCCGGCATGGGTACAGACACTGGTGGTTCGATCCGAATCCCATCCAGCTTCAACAGCCTTGTAGGTATCCGTCCAACCATCGGACTGTCCAGCCGTGAAGGCATTATCCCATTGGCTTTGACACAGGATGTAGGTGGACCAATGGCTCGTACAGTTAGTGACGCTGCAATCATGTTGGATGCTACAGCCGGCTATGATAAAAAGGATGTAGCTACAGCTTACGCGGTTGGAAAAATCCCTTCCAGCTATACAGACTTCTTAGATGTAAACGGACTGAAAGGTGCACGCATCGGTGTGGCCACAGAACTCATCCCAAGTACCAAAGCTGAAGAAAAAGCCGTTGCTGACGTGATCAACACCGCTGTGGAAGAACTGAAGACACTGGGCGCTACCGCAGTTCCCATTTCCATCCCGAACTTGACTGAGATCAATAAATATCCAAGTCTCAGCGGATATGAATTCAAGTTCCAGTTGAATGACTATCTGGACTCATTGGGTGCAGACGCTCCATATCACAGTCTGTCCGAGATCATCGCTTCCGGAGAGTTCGACAAATCTCAGGAGCAATCCATGAAGACTCGGGATGCACGCCAAACGTTGGAGACTACCGAATACAAGGACATCGTCCTGAAACGCACCCAAGTTACACGTGAGTCCCTGCTGAAAGTTATGGCAGACAACAACCTGGATGCCATCATCTATCCTACGTCCACACAAGCCGCTGGTGTTATTGGCGAAGGACAAAACTCCGGTGGTAACAACCGATTGAGTCCTTTCTCCGGCTTCCCGGCGATCACTGTACCTGCCGGTTTCACAACCGATGGATTGCCAGTAGGTATGGAATTCCTGGGTCGTGCCTTTGATGAAGGAACCTTGATCAAGCTAGCTTATAGCTACGAACAAGGAACTCATCACCGCCAAGCTCCTAAGCTTACGCCGTAAAATATTTATGGGATTAAGCAATTCCGGTTAACACAAAAAATAGATGCAATCATTTCACTTTTTTGAAACGAGTTAACCCACTAAAGAGACCACCCTCTTCATGACTGCATGAAGTTTGGGTGGTCTGTTTTATATTCTCTATTTATTTTTGCGTTGCATACAGTCGTATGTTACTCATTCCTGAATCTTGTCCGGCACGCCCCATTTCAGCACCAGACCTGCGTACGTCAGACCACCGCCAAATCCAAAGAGAGCCACGCTCTGTCCTTCTTTCAACTTCCCTTCATCCACTGCAATCTGCAGCGCCAGCGGAATGGAAGCGGCAGATGTGTTCCCACGATACTCGACACTGGTTAAAGTACGTTCCAAGGGTACCGGTCCACGTTCGCAAACAGCCTCAATCATTCTCATGTTGGCACTGTGTGGGACAAACCAGTCAATCTGGTCAGGTCTCAATTCAGCTTTTGCTATAAGTTTACCCAACTGCTCTGGAATCGTTCGTACAGCCCACTTATAGATCTCTCGGCCATTCTGAACTAAACAACCTTCGCCCTGTAAAGGCACACCATTCATCTCTGAAGACAAACCACTCTTATAGAGATGTACACCGCCATCTCCATGCGTACCTGATATGGCTGCCATAAAGTCACCTTCTGCAGCTGCTGATCTCTCCACCAAGAAAGCTCCTGCCCCGTCACCAAACAGTACACAAGTCGTGCGGTCTGTGTAATCCGTAATTTTAGATAATGTCTCTGCTCCAATAACCAGCACTTTACGGTACATCCCACTGGTCACTAGACTGTCGGCTAACTGCAACCCATAGGTAAAACCTGCACATGCAGCATTCAAATCCAGCACTCCAGTGTGTGGGATCTTAAGGTTAGCCTGTACCCTGGATGCCGTACTTGGGAAAGCATATTCAGGTGTACTTGTAGCCACAAGGATCATATCCACATCTTCTACACTTACTTGGTAACGGCGTATCATATCTTCCACAGCCTTGGTAGCCAGGTCAGATACAAACTGATCTTCAGCTGCAATTCGCCGTTCTCTCATACCTGTACGTTGCACAATCCATTCGTCACTTGTCTCGACCAACTTCTCCAGATCAGCATTCGTTAATATTCGATCCGGTACATACGTCCCCATTGCCGTGATGGTTGCCTTTGATTGATGATTCATACCGGTAGTCACCTCATTTGTTTTTTTATTATTATAGCACTAAGTCTTAGTACTTGGTACTAATTTTTTTAAAAATATTTATGATGATCCTTTCGTCAGTTGTTAATTGTAAGTGATCTCTTCATCCTATTACCCAGAGTAATACAAACTATCGCGTGCATTTTTGATGAAGAATGGTGGATATCTCCTGATTAACATGAAGAATATCTTAATTCAATGCGTTTTCTATAGACAGCTCATTGCAACAGGAGGAAAATAAGCAGATTGCCCTACATCACTAAAGAATAGAGATGATATATCCCATGAAGAAAGAATTAAATATCCTTGCCATTTCCGGAAGTCTGCGCAATCCGTCCTCCAATACGCTATTAATGCACGCCATGATTAAACTGACTACTCCTAATCTTAAGTTTGAAGTATACGATGGATTAAATGATCTACCGCATTTTAACCCTGACCTCGATGTCGAAGAGGGCCCAGTGTCCGTGCAGAATTGGAGAGAGCGATTGGAGCATTCGGATGGAGTTCTTATCTGCACGCCAGAGTATGGAAATGGAGTTCCTGGAGCCTTAAAAAATGCATTAGATTGGATTGTATCTTCTGGAGATTGGCTCAATAAACCCACCATTGTGATCGCTGCTTCCCCAAGCCCCATGGGAGGTGACAAAGCTCATGCTTCCCTATTGCTGACACTAAATATGATTAATGCACACGTTCTACAGGATGGCTGCTTAACCATTCCTCATATTACATTGAAAATGAACAAAGAAGGAGTCATCATTGATTCGGAAACCCACCATGCATTGCAGAACTCCCTTGCAATCCTTGGGGAAGCTTGCAACCAAATGAAATTTTAAACAAGTGCTTATTCATTAAATGGATGATATAGAAATGAACAATTTAAAGTTAATTAACATACTCTTAAAATATTGAAATAAAAAAACAGCCTGGTGAATAACCCGGGCTGTTATAAGGTTTATATAAGCATTTAGGATAAAAAAAGACACACTCGATATCATCAAGTGTGTCTTTATATTGCTTGGCGGCGTCCTACTCTCCCAGGACCCTGCGGTCCAAGTACCATCGGCGCTAGAGGGCTTAACGGTCGTGTTCGGGATGGGTACGTGTGGAACCCCTCCGCTATCGCCACCAAACGCGTAGCTTACATTTCAGAGTTGTTGTTCTCTGAAAACTAGATTCGAAACGAAACATGCGAATTATCACTTGCTAATTGGATAAGCCCTCGACCGATTAGTACTGGTCAGCTCCATGCATTGCTGCACTTCCACCCCCAGCCTATCTACCTCGTCGTCTTCAAGGGGTCTTACATACTGGGAAATCTCATCTTGAGGGGGGCTTCACGCTTAGATGCTTTCAGCGTTTATCCCGTCCGTACATAGCTACCCAGCGGTGCTCCTGGCGGAACAACTGGTACACCAGCGGTACGTCCATCCCGGTCCTCTCGTACTAAGGACAGCTCCTCTCAAATTTCCTACGCCCACGACAGATAGGGACCGAACTGTCTCACGACGTTCTGAACCCAGCTCGCGTACCGCTTTAATGGGCGAACAGCCCAACCCTTGGGACCTACTTCAGCCCCAGGATGCGATGAGCCGACATCGAGGTGCCAAACCTCCCCGTCGATGTGGACTCTTGGGGGAGATAAGCCTGTTATCCCCAGGGTAGCTTTTATCCGTTGAGCGATGGCCCTTCCATGCGGTACCACCGGATCACTAAGCCCGACTTTCGTCCCTGCTCGACTTGTAGGTCTCGCAGTCAAGCTCCCTTATGCCTTTGCACTCTTCGAATGATTTCCAACCATTCTGAGGGAACCTTTGGGCGCCTCCGTTACTCTTTAGGAGGCGACCGCCCCAGTCAAACTGCCCACCTGACACTGTCCCCGTACCGGATTACGGTACCAGGTTAGAACCTAGATACGATCAGGGTGGTATCCCAACGTTGCCTCCACACAAGCTGGCGCTCATGCTTCAAAGGCTCCCACCTATCCTGTACAGATCGTACCCAAATTCAATATCAAGCTGCAGTAAAGCTCCATGGGGTCTTTCCGTCTTGTCGCGGGTAACCTGCATCTTCACAGGTATTAAAATTTCACCGGATCTCTCGTTGAGACAGCGCCCAAGTCGTTACGCCATTCGTGCGGGTCAGAATTTACCTGACAAGGAATTTCGCTACCTTAGGACCGTTATAGTTACGGCCGCCGTTTACTGGGGCTTCGGTTCACAGCTTCGGATTGCTCCTAACCACTCCCCTTAACCTTCCAGCACCGGGCAGGCGTCAGCCCGTATACTTCGCCTTACGGCTTCGCACAGACCTGTGTTTTTGCTAAACAGTCGCTTGGGCCTTTTCACTGCGGCCCCCTCGTGCTATTCACACTACCGGGGCACCCCTTCTCCCGAAGTTACGGGGTCATTTTGCCGAGTTCCTTAACGAGAGTTCTTCCGCGCGCCTTAGAATACTCTTCTCGCCTACCTGTGTCGGTTTGCGGTACGGGCACCATCACCTGGCTAGAGGCTTTTCTTGGCAGTGTGAGATCATGACCTTCGCTACTACAATTTTCGCTCCCCATCACAGCTTAGCCTTAATGATGTGCGGATTTGCCTACACATCAGCCTCACTGCTTAGACGGACATCCATCAGTCCGCGTCACTACCCTACTGCGTCCCCCCATTGCTCATAACGGCTTACGGTGGTACAGGAATTTCGACCTGTTGTCCTTCGACTACGCCTTTCGGCCTCGCCTTAGGTCCCGACTTACCCTGAGCGGACGAGCCTTCCTCAGGAACCCTTAGGCTTTCGGCGGATCAGATTCTCACTGATCTTTTCGTTACTCATACCGGCATTCTCACTTGTATAATGTCCAGCGCTCCTTACGGTACACCTTCAACCCTTATACAACGCTCCCCTACCCCTGATGCAAAGCATCAAGCCATAGCTTCGGTGGTGTGTTTAGCCCCGTTACATTTTCGGCGCAGAGTCACTCGACCAGTGAGCTATTACGCACTCTTTCAATGGTGGCTGCTTCTAAGCCAACATCCTGGTTGTCTGTGCAACTCCACATCCTTTTCCACTTAACACACACTTGGGGACCTTAGCTGATGGTCTGGGCTGTTTCCCTTTTGACAATGGATCTTAGCACTCACTGTCTGACTCCCGGAAGTAAGTCTATGGCATTCGGAGTTTGACTGAGCTTGGTAACCCTTGCGGGCCCCGCACCCAATCAGTGCTCTACCTCCACGACTCTGTTTTCCGAGGCTAGCCCTAAAGCTATTTCGGGGAGAACCAGCTATCTCCGAGTTCGATTGGAATTTCTCCGCTACCCCCACCTCATCCCCGCATTTTTCAACATGCGTGGGTTCGGGCCTCCAGTGCGTGTTACCGCACCTTCACCCTGGACAGGGGTAGATCACCCGGTTTCGGGTCTACGTCCACGTACTCAGTCGCCCTATTCAGACTCGCTTTCGCTGCGGCTCCGGCTCTTCACCTTAACCTTGCACGGGAACGTAACTCGCCGGTTCATTCTACAAAAGGCACGCCATCACCCCTAAAACGGGCTCTGACTTTTTGTAAGCACACGGTTTCAGGTTCTATTTCACTCCCCTTCCGGGGTGCTTTTCACCTTTCCCTCACGGTACTGCTTCACTATCGGTCGCTAGGAAGTATTTAGCCTTGGCAGATGGTCCTGCCGGATTCATACGGGGTTTCACGTGCCCCGCACTACTCGGGATCCGTCTCGGAGGGAACAGACTTTCAACTACAGGGCTTTTACCTTCTTTGGCGGGCCTTTCCAGACCTCTTCGCTTAACCGGTTCCTTTGTAACTCCATGTGAGACGTCCCACAACCCCAAAGAGCAAGCTCTTTGGTTTGGGCTTCTCCGCGTTCGCTCGCCGCTACTGACGGAATCACTATTGTTTTCTCTTCCTCAGGGTACTTAGATGTTTCAGTTCCCCTGGTATGCCTCTGCATAACCTATGTATTCAGTTATGAGTAACTGGAAATTACCCCAGCTGGGTTTCCCCATTCGGACACCCCCGGATCAAAGCTTGCTTACAGCTCCCCGAGGCAGTTTCGTTGTTCGCCACGTCCTTCATCGGCTCCTAGCGCCTAGGCATCCTCCGTGTGCTCTTAGTAGCTTAACCTCGTGCTCCGGTTTCGACTGCTCGCTTCCCTTGTTTTGCTTGCGCAAAGCCAAAAGTCGCTCCCATTCGATACCATCGTACGTGCAATCTACCTTATAAAAACACTTCACTTGTTTACACAAGATCAGCTTAAAGGAATGTTCTAATTCGCGTTTGTTTCGTTTCGATATCTAGTTTTCAAAGAACAAGCTACATGCAAAAGCAAGCTGTTTGAGAGTTTGAGCTCTCAAAACCGAACAACGAGTGAGTGTTTTGCAGCTAAGCTGCATATTTGAATGTTTCCACTCGGGAAACGATTCTCCATAGAAAGGAGGTGATCCAGCCGCACCTTCCGATACGGCTACCTTGTTACGACTTCACCCCAATCATCTATCCCACCTTCGGCGGCTGGCTCCTTGCGGTTACCCCACCGACTTCGGGTGTTATAAACTCTCGTGGTGTGACGGGCGGTGTGTACAAGACCCGGGAACGTATTCACCGCGGCATGCTGATCCGCGATTACTAGCAATTCCGACTTCATGCAGGCGAGTTGCAGCCTGCAATCCGAACTGAGACCGGCTTTGTTGGGATTGGCTCCATCTCGCGATTTCGCAGCCCGTTGTACCGGCCATTGTAGTACGTGTGTAGCCCAGGTCATAAGGGGCATGATGATTTGACGTCATCCCCACCTTCCTCCGGTTTGTCACCGGCAGTCTATCTAGAGTGCCCATCCGAAATGCTGGCAACTAAATATAAGGGTTGCGCTCGTTGCGGGACTTAACCCAACATCTCACGACACGAGCTGACGACAACCATGCACCACCTGTCTCCTCTGTCCCGAAGGAAAGATACATCTCTGCATCGATCAGAGGGATGTCAAGACCTGGTAAGGTTCTTCGCGTTGCTTCGAATTAAACCACATACTCCACTGCTTGTGCGGGTCCCCGTCAATTCCTTTGAGTTTCAGTCTTGCGACCGTACTCCCCAGGCGGAGTGCTTAATGTGTTAACTTCGGCACCAAGGGTATCGAAACCCCTAACACCTAGCACTCATCGTTTACGGCGTGGACTACCAGGGTATCTAATCCTGTTTGCTCCCCACGCTTTCGCGCCTCAGCGTCAGTTACAGCCCAGAGAGTCGCCTTCGCCACTGGTGTTCCTCCACATATCTACGCATTTCACCGCTACACGTGGAATTCCACTCTCCTCTTCTGCACTCAAGTCACCCAGTTTCCAGTGCGATCCGGGGTTGAGCCCCGGGATTAAACACCAGACTTAAATGACCGCCTGCGCGCGCTTTACGCCCAATAATTCCGGACAACGCTTGCCCCCTACGTATTACCGCGGCTGCTGGCACGTAGTTAGCCGGGGCTTTCTTCTCAGGTACCGTCACCTTGAGAGCAGTTACTCTCCCAAGCGTTCTTCCCTGGCAACAGAGCTTTACGATCCGAAAACCTTCATCACTCACGCGGCATTGCTCCGTCAGGCTTTCGCCCATTGCGGAAGATTCCCTACTGCTGCCTCCCGTAGGAGTCTGGGCCGTGTCTCAGTCCCAGTGTGGCCGATCACCCTCTCAGGTCGGCTACGCATCGTCGCCTTGGTGAGCCGTTACCTCACCAACTAGCTAATGCGCCGCAGGCCCATCCCCAAGTGACAGATTGCTCCGTCTTTCCAGTTCTCTTCAGGCGAAGAAAACAACTATTCGGTATTAGCTACCGTTTCCGGTAGTTGTCCCAAACTTGAGGGCAGGTTGCCTACGTGTTACTCACCCGTCCGCCGCTAAGTATCAAGGAAGCAAGCTTCCTATCAACTCCGCTCGACTTGCATGTATTAGGCATGCCGCCAGCGTTCGTCCTGAGCCAGGATCAAACTCTCCAATAAAGTATTGAAAAGAGCGATAAGCTCATTTTGAATCTGACGAGATTAAAAATCTCATTTGTGCTCCAGTCGATCCAAGCCAAGGCTTGTCTCAAACTTTCGCGTTCATTCTGCAAGCAGAATGTTTACTCACTCGTTGTTCAGTTTTCAAAGATCAAACTTGTTTCATCACCGAACTTCGTTCTCTTCAGCAACTCTTATATATTATCATGTCCGAACCAACTTTGCAAGCTCTTTTTTTAAGTTTCTTTCGAAGCTTATTTCATTCGCTTGCCGCACCGTGTAAACCGTGTTTTCTTGTCCGGAATTAGAATATACCATGTACAGATAAGGAACGCAAGTCTTTTTTCAAAAAACATTAATCCTTATAAAACAAGTATCCTTTAGTCCTTTTAACAAGTATCTCCTTATAGTGGGCCAAATGATACATCTGCGCACTAACTTTAATGAATCGGATTAATTAACTTACATACGCAAAAGGTTTCCCGTATGATTCCTAATCAATTATAGAGAAACTCATGTTGTATACAGTACAGATTCTTCGCGTTATAGAACCTATTAACCGATGATTTCATCGGATAAACAACCAACAAATCATAGATCATTATATTCATTCCTTCTATATAGAAGGAAAACATTTTTGAAATTCATTTTGCTCAAGAAAAGAATACAAAAAAAACGAAAGCTCAGGGTCTAAATCCCGGGGCTTCCGCTTCTTCATTTATAAGATAACAAACGTATCTCAGATAATTCTTCGTTACACCTAACGAACCCTACTCCCCGCCAATAAATACGTATCGGCAGATTACGATGATCGCCAAGATCCACATGAGCCAGTGAATTTTCACTTTGCGCTCTGTCACCAAGTTACTGAACACCGCCAGAATTACATAAGATACGATACCAGCAGAGATTCCGTTCGCGATTCCGCCTGTGAAAGGCATCAATACAATCGTAAGGAAAGCAGGGAAAGCTTGCAGGAAATCATCCCACTCGATGCTGCGCACTTGACTCATCATAAGTACACCCACGATGATCAAAGCTGGAGCAGTCGCAGCGGATGGAACAACCAAAGCGAGCGGAGCGATAAACAGGGCCAAAATGAACAGCAAACCCGTCGTCACCGAAGTCAGTCCCGTACGTCCACCTGCCTCAACACCTGAAGCACTTTCAACGTATGCTGTAATTGTACTCGTACCCAGTGCAGCACCTGCGCTGACACCAACTGCATCGACGAGCATTGCTTTACCGATCGTTTTCTCGCCTTTTTTCTTATCCTTCATAATGCCCATACGTGTTGCAGTACCTACCATCGTACCGAACGTGTCGAACAATTCAACGAAGGTAAAGATGAAGATGATCTCAAACAATCCCAGACTGATAGCACCTTTCAAATCCAGCTGTCCAACCGCCAGATCACTGAAGTTAGGCAACCAGCTTGCGCCTGAAAGACCACTCAGATTTGTAACGCCCATTGGAATACCAATCAGTGTTGTTGCTACGATCCCGATCAGCAGAGCGCCTTTGACGCGCATAACCATCAATATAGCAATAAGGAGCAAACCAATCAGTGCAAGCAAAGCATCGTGGTGCGTTATAAAGTTACCCAACGATAGATTAAAGCTGCTACCCGGAATCGGCTGACTCAGATCTGCGTCTGGTGCAACATTAACTGTTACAGCCACGAGATTAGCAAGTTTGAAACCGATAATGGTAATAAAGAGACCGATACCCACCGTAATGGCCATTTTGATCGATTGCGGAACTGCAACAAGCAGCATTTGCCGAATCTTCGTCACGGTCAAAATAATGAACACAATACCGGAAAGGAATACCGCTCCGAGAGCAGCCTGCCAAGTAATCGCTCCATTCGAGCTTAGAACGACAGTCATGAAGTACGCATTCAATCCCATACCTGGTGCGAGCGCGATCGGAATATTCACGAACAATCCCATAATAATAGTCATTAATCCAGCGCCGACGGCTGTTGCAAAGAATACTGCATTATCTGACATCCCCGCCCCGGCTTGACCCAAGAACAACGTATTCACAAAAAGAATGTACGCCATTGTCATAAAGGTAGTGAGACCCGCAACAATCTCCGTTCTAACGTTTGTTCCGTTTTCTTTTAATTTAAAAAAACGATCCATAATTCACTAACTCCCCCTTA
The DNA here is from genome assembly GCF_037991315.1 of Paenibacillus sp. FSL H8-0079. Taxonomy (NCBI): domain Bacteria; kingdom Bacillati; phylum Bacillota; class Bacilli; order Caryophanales; family Paenibacillaceae; genus Paenibacillus; species Paenibacillus sp. FSL H8-0079. Next base: position 771,135 of record NZ_CP150300.1, on the reverse strand, counting down.
GAGATGTTGAAGCCATATTGAAAAACGACAAATGACCCTGAAGAAGATTCTTCACCCAGGGTTCAGCTGACAAGGAGAGGCACGATGCCTTTACTAAGAACAAAAAAAATTCTAATGTGCGTGATGTCCCGCAATCATGTAGAATTCATGTGCTTAGCCTTCTCCTCTTCGTAGCCAGATCATTAGGGTGATCTCGTAGAGACTCCCGGGCCAATCCCCAGGATTATACGAATAAGTATGCGCTATTTGTTTGTTTCCCATCACTATTTTAGGAGGGCAGTATGTTTTTGTCAATGAGAAAAACGAATATTAATCTCACCCTTTTATAATATCGTTCGTATTATTTAACAGATTGAACCAGTTCAGCGGTTTACAACCCAATTGAATACGCTTTTTTGGATGAAATCTCAAGGGAATATGTTCATTCTGTCAGACTGAAAGATCAGCAGATTAATATAAAAAAGCTACCCTGATAAAAGGCCATGAAGCGCTCTGATCAGGGTAGCTTATGTTTCTGATGCGTTTTAGCAATCAGGTGAGTCATGATCTAGGAATAACGATGTCTGGTATTTCAAAAGCATATAATGATTAGGTATATGGAGCAATTTGCGACATGTTCCGGAGCTATTTTTTACCGGATCAGTCCTATGTTAATTAAATCTTTGTCTGCGGAGCATCCTGTATCTCTTGTCGATCCTGATTCGTGTTCGTTGTTACGTCAGAGGATAACTCCTGGTTTCTGGTCTGATCGGAAGAAGCATCCGCTGCCTCTAAATTCACAAATGGAAAGTCCCCCGAACCGGAAGCCAGATCTTGCATACCCGAACCGCATCCTGCCAGCATCACCATCAGAAACGCACTTCCAATGCCCATCTTCCATTTGTTCATATAGTCGGTTTTACGCATACATTCAATTCTCCCTTCAGTAGCCATATAGCCTTTAGTATGTACTTAGTGTACAGGCCGGACCTGAAAGGATCATGAAGTGAGCTTTAAAATGGGATGAAATCTAAATTCCAATTCAACTATAAGGTAGAGGCTAATTATTTGGATCAAAGGAAGAGATACTGACTACCTCTACAAACTTAACTTTCATTATAAAATTACCGATATAAAACAAGAAAATTACGTATTATGGGGGTTATGAGATGTATTTCGGAAAAAAGTTAATTATGGGAATGTTATCTTTTCTATTGATAGCGGGATGTCTGGCGGGCGCTATCGTAGCAAAGGAATCTAAAGCCAAGGAGGTTTCTATTGATGTAACAAGCGATTCAACCCTAATCCCGGGTCAAGGTATATCGGTGAACGTTGGAATTCTCAACACTAGCAATCCTCCTGAAAAAGGGGACATCCAATCAGCGACTATCGTTTTGAGCTATGATGAGAATATTTTTACAACGGATGAAGATGAAGTACTACGGTTTGACGAAACACTAGGAAAATACATATGGAGAGACGATACCTTTATTATTCCTAACGACTATTTTGAATCCAAGGATTACACGATCCAAAATCCAGAACCCGCAGATCTTGACCCTAATGACGGTAAACAAGAAATTATTATTTCCATTTCAGCCAAAAATGGTAAATCAATTAGTTCTTCCTCCGGAGAAGCATTTATATCGTTTTATCTAAAAACTAAAGAGGACAGTTTGAATAAACAAACGTCTATTGAAGTTTTACCCGCTATGACTCTCTTGGTAAATCATACTGGAGAATCGATTCAGAGTTATAACACAACACCAGCAAATATCTTCGTTTCTATGCCGAAGAGCATTTTCGTTGTTGCGGGGACAATGCGACCTGACTTTCTACCATTCATTTTCGGTTTAAATGATGGCAACGAACTGAATGCACTTGCATACTTTGAAAATGGGGATGCTGTCTATGTAACGGATATGGTCACATGGCATTCAACAAACACAGAAGTATTACAGCCCCATGGAAACGGCAACATTCAAGCTGTTGGCTTAGGAACCGCCTCAATAAAGGTCACATTCGGTTCTATAACTGGTGAGAAGAAGATTAAAGTTGTAACACCTGCCACTGCCGCCATATTGAATGCAGAGCCCGAGCCATATGCTACCGTAGTTAGATCAGATTCCAAGCCAATAGAAGTTGAAGTTATTATAAATGGCAAACTAATTTCAGATTCAGGCCGCATCGTTAGTGGGTCCGTATACATTCCTTTACGTGCTATCAGCGAATCCTTCGGTGTTGTCGTAGGCTATGATTCCTCCAAGAAGTTACCAGTGCTCTATGGCAGTCCCCTGACACAGTCCAGAAATATCTCGGGAACTTCATATGTTAAAGCAAAGGATCTCCCGTCTCTTCTTGGCGCAAACATTAAATGGAGCAATGCAACTAAGAAATTGTATATAGAGTATCCTTCCAAACCTTAATACTCAACAAAATAGCTTGAGCACAAAAAATACTCTTCTCTATTTGCTGAAATTCACAGATAGAGAAGAGTATTTTAATTATACATTTAAATTTATATTACGTTCTACTCCCACTCGATTGTTGCAGGTGGTTTGGATGTTACGTCATACACGATACGGTTTACGTTATCGACTTCGTTAACGATCCGTACGGAGATTTTCTCCAGCACATCCCAAGGGATACGTGCCCAGTCCGCTGTCATACCGTCGATGGACGTTACGGCACGAATACCTACAGTGTAGGAGTACGTACGCGCGTCACCCATAACGCCAGCTTCAATACTTGGTCATTACATGTCTATTATTGTGTTATTTTATAGATCAATTGTAGCGGGTGAACACGGTAAACTCAAGCTTAATTATGTTAATGTCGATACAACTGAGAGACTTTCGCATTTTTCAGCATGGTACTGTTTACTACGCATACGATTCTACTAATTGGAAATTCGTAGTTTTCGAATTGCTGATTTAATTGCATAACCAAACAGGTGGCTGATGCTGTCGATGTTGGCGCAAATCCAAGCTATCTCAATGATATGTTCGACGCGGGGAGGCGCTGTTTTGAATTTATCCGCAATGGCTTGTAGTCTATATAAAACTTCTATGATCTTCATTCAACTATTCATCATTTATCGGGTTTGAAACGAACAATTAGTTGTCAAAATTATTCAAGTGGAGTTCGTTATACTCAACTTGTTCTCGATACAAAAAGAGAAACACTAGAAATATTATAGTTCGTTTAGAAAAAAAGAAGTATTCAAAAATCAGTTACTTCTCCCATTTTTAATAACTATCTAGCTATATTATCAGGATAGTGCTTCTCAACAATACTAATCCATTCAGCTACCTGATCTAACATGCTCTGTACCTCTTCTTTTGTTAATCCTTCCTCTTCTGCTCTCACCCATATATCTTCCATAATGCTTGGAAGATTTTGAGGAAAAGAGATACTGTCATTTCTCAGAATATAACTCAAAATCGGTTCTGCGTTCTTTCCGCCTTGTCCATTATGTGACATATGAGAAATAAACCATCCTGTATCATTACGGATTATACTATATAAATCATAACCTCTCCATCTGCGTGTATATATTTTCAACTCAAATTTCTTACCTAAAGTGACATCTTCTGGGTCATTATTAGCATTAGAATCTTCTAAAAATTTCAACAAATCCTCAATAGCATGAATTTGATAGTAAAATTCAGGGTCTTCTGGTTTCCTACCTCTATTCTGAATCATATACTTATGATGCTTTGGTTTCGGTTCTAATTGCATGTGTAATTCGTGAGATAAATCACCCATAATTTGAATAATTTCTTGCATTCGTTTGGAAGGGATATCTGAACTTTTACCACTAAAATATCCCATCGCCTCTTCAAACAATTCTTTAATCTGTAATTTAGTCTGTTCTTGCTCTTGATTTAAGTTTACTTTCATTTTATTTCCTCCTATTAAAAAACATCAAAATATGTTCTTAATTCAACTTTTTCAAGTAGAGGAGAGTCAAAAAAATTATAGGAACTCTCACCATAATCTAATTCAAAATGAATAATTTTATTCTCTTCTTTATGAAGTGTTAAGTCTACTGTCTCTTTTCGCTTAAAAGTGTTTTTAGAGTTATCCATAAGATCAAATAGAATTGATTCAACCTTCAATCTATTCTGTGTGGTGTTTATTATTCTTAAAGCGATAGATAATTTCCCATCGTTATTTCTACAACCCTCTATTATACCCACAGCGTTCTCAATCTTCACTTTTTCATCATACTCAATATCATTTATTGTTTTTATAGTTTGCTTAACTAAATGTGCAAATGCCATCGTTGGCAAACCTTTTGTCTCAAATTCTTCAGTTATAGTTTCAACAAATTCACAAAGTCTATCTTGGTCATTTAGTTTAAAAGCCATTTGATGCGGGTTAACAGCTCCCGCAATTTCTGAATAAGCAAAATTCGGAGTCAAAATTGTTGAGTAATTTTTGTTTAATACCCAACAAGCCCCCATCTCATTTAAACAAGCTACACTTTGGTAATAATTATCAGATAGAACAAATACAACTCTTCCATTTCCACTTATTTGTTCTCTTAGATAATCATAGATATCAACATCATTTGGTATATGATAACCATGAAGACTACTGCATACTATGTTAGGAATATGCAAAGGCATAAGTAAACTAACTAACTCCTTTACATATTTTTCATCCTTGCTAGCATGACTAATAAAAAGGGTACTTGGAATATTATCTTTACTACTATCAGTAGACATATAAATCCTCCCGACTGGAACCTTCATTAGCTTGTTTATTGAACTATCCCAACAAAAATTACAAACTGATATTATTTATCTTTTATACCTAGTCTTTCTTTTAAAGCATATTGCAAAACTTGAGAGAAATTTAGTTTTTCTTTTGCAGCCTCTCTCTCTAACCATCGTGGTATTGTTACATTCTTGGTTATAGACTTATTCATCATTTCATCTCTTATTGGTCCCATTCTAACTTCAATTAATGATACAAATGAATCTTCTGATACTACTATAGAAGTTGGTTTAGAAGGTAGAGGAATTTCTTCTCCGTCTTCTTCTAATCCATAAAGATGCAACTCAAGACACTCACGAGCCATTCTTAATGTTTCCTCGATATCGTCACCCTCAGTTATTGCTCCAGGCAGATCAGGAAAAGTCACTGTGAAACCCTTAACTTCACCTTTTTCAAAAACTGCTGGATAAATATGCTTATCCATATATATATTCTTAACCTCCTTAGGAAGGGGCTTAAAGCCCCGCCTGTTTGAGAATTGATTTTGCTGTTTTAGGGTCTAGATCCCTTTTCGGATGCGGCACTGTTACAAGTCCTGGTTTCGAATGATGTCTAAACTGATGATGACTGCCTCTGACCCTAACTAAGTACCACCCATCCGCTTCAATTAATTTGAATACGCTGCGTGATGAGTAGCTCAAAAATAATCCTCCCTTCATATTATAATACTAACATGCATAAATTATGCACGTCAAATGAAACAAGCATTATTCATGCGCATAAAAAAACTGCCAGCAACGCGCTGACAGCATTTCTTTAGTCTATTTATAGTATCAACTTTGGAATAGCGCAACGTTCGTACCTTTGAAGTAATTATTTGCTCTTGATCCCCCTCTACCAGTTCCGATCCTCCCAGTAATGCGCTACATAAAGCCATAGATGCAACCTTGAACGTACTTCTAGAACCAAATACACCTGTACATTTATTGAGACATCGCTCTCTCCAACATTTCTATTAACTCTTCTTTCTTTTCTTGTTGAGTCATCTGATCTACAGGCTTGTATTCGCCTTCATGATTATAATCTTCTTCATTATATAGTTCGTTTTTTGGGGGAGCGGATTCACTTTCATTAGATACATTTGATTCACTTCTTAGTTCAACATTATCCCTCAAATTGTATATATCCTTCGATGTATACTCTTTTCCATCAAAATCTTTAAATTTCTCATCATATTCGTATTCTCCTATCGAAGAAATTAAAACGATAGTCGGATCGGGCACATCAACCCAAACAGACACTTCATCTTCAACTTGTTTTGAATCAACTAGGAATTGCACTCTTTTATGCTTAAAATCGTCAGAAATCTGAGTGACATAATCATATTTGTCTACAATTGAGAAGGAATTGAAGTTGTCGTTCACCATCAGCCTTAATTTTGCACAGTTTATATAGTTTTGGTCACATTCATAACTCGTAAGTAAGGTAAATTCGCTTTTCGCATCTGTTATAAACCAATTCTCAATAGATTCTGTAAAAAGATTGTAGTTGTATCTTTCCTTAATAGATTTGTAAGCCATATATCCAAAACAAGCACCAATAATAATAAGGCATGATAACACCATTACCACAGTCTCTCGATTAAGTCCTAGAATTATTTTTTTCATTTCAACACCACCTGTCATTAATCATTTAATTGTCAGAATACCGTTATAAATAGTGAAAATTGAATGTGTGACCGTAATACTCCCATCATTATTCACGCTCATTTCAGAAGGCTTATAGCTCGAAGGGAACGTTTGAAATCTATCTTGATAACTAGCACTCATAAAACTACCTTTGTAACCATTTCGTTTTGCACTACTTACTAGCTCTTCCGCTATTTTTTGTAGCTCACTTTGTACTTCCACTCCATTTTTGATCACAAGATTCCGATAATCACTATAGTCTGCAGGATTAATTAGAGCTGAAATCAAAATATCCCCCGCCTCGCCATAGTTAAGATGCTGGTATGTGAAATGAATATCCGTCCCATTAATAGAAATCACAGAAAATTTCGACTTTAAATCATTCAGAACAACCAAGGAACTATCAGCACTATCTACAGAATCGCCATTCTTCTCAGCACTTTTATCATCTACAAGTTTTCCGTTCTTGAATGCACCTTGTCCCACTATCTCACCAGATGGAGAATACATCGTCCCTTCTCCATCAAATATTTGATCTTTAAAGCTGCCTACATACTTGCTTCCGTCAGTTAAGATAAACGTTCCGTAACTACCTATTTTTCCATCTTCAGATTCACCAACAAATGAAGAACCATTAGAAAATGTAAATGTACCAATCCCATTTGGCTTATCGTTCTTGAAATCACCTACATATGTAACATCTTTTGAGTAATATGTTCCTTTTCCGCTCTTTAACCCGTCCTCAAAGTTCCCTTCGTAAATCAATTCCCCATCTGGAGCAAATTGCTTACCCAAGCCATTAGGTCTGTTGTTTGATATTTCTCCAATGTATTTATACCCCAAGCTATTATAATAAACCTTCTCCTGATCTGAATCTGAGGTATCTTCTAAGGTAGTAACATAAATACTTTGCGCTCTTTTATCCCATCTCACTTTGCTACCAGTACTCTCGCTAACGAATCGAAGTGGTATCATCGTAGTTCCATTGACTACTTTAGGAGCACTATCAAGAGAAACATCCTTACCATTGACTAAAGCGAATTGTAAACCTATTCTCAATTTAATGGTCTGCCCATTTCCTTCGCCAACAACCTCATTTAGCTTCTGATTCCACGTAACTCTCATTCCCAAGGCTTCGAATAGTACTTTAAATGGAACTAGAGTCGTTCCTTTTTCAATCACTGGTGCAGTTCGAAAATTCATTTGATTGCCATTAAGATACACCTTTATCGCCTCATTGTTCTTGGCTAGTGTTTGGGTTGGAGATAAGAGTAATCCTGTCATTGCCGCAATAAGCCCAATCCTCGTCATTAAATTTTTCAAGTCATTCGCTCCATTCTATTTTGTTTACAACCACTTGATATAGGCACACAACAATCATAATAGTGCTTATCAGTAAAATTTTCAAACATTTCTGATTCTATCATTATCTGTTTTAAACGAATTGGCTAACCTACCTTTAAATAGAGGTGATTAGCTTGTCTGAATTCTCTATTGCAGTGGGAAATAGAATTAGAGCTTTGCGCAAGCAACGTGGCTGGACACAGGAGCAACTTGCCGAGAAAGCAAACCTAAATTATAGCTATCTTTCATCGTTGGAACGTGGAGGACGCAACATGTCATTGGAAAGTCTAGGGAAGATTATCGAAGCGCTCGAAATTAATCCTATGCAAATGTTAAACTTCGCTGACACGCTGGTTCTCGAAGAAGAAGCCAGAAAACAGGAGACAATACAGGCAATTAGCAACCAGTTAGAACTATGTAATGAAGCAGAGGTCAATATGACCTATCGTGTACTAAACGATATTATCCAAACATTTAAGAAGAATGATTAAAAGCACGTAGTCAAATGACTATGTGCTTTTTCCTTCTCAGCCTCGATATTTGCATTCTCCCAATAACCACTCAACTTCCGTAGCAGATAATTCGCGGTGCGCTCTTGTGGGATTCGAAACAGTTAACTTCTCTGACTGCCTCCCGCTGGTCACATGAGTCCAATCTATATTTAATGAAGGAAGGTTATCTACAACACGTTTGTCGAAGGGCAATGGAAAGGTAAGTATTTTGGAATGTTCTCTACTTCCTAAAATCACAATTTTAAAGTGAGGCTAATCACTTGCTTACGTTGAGAGATCGGATCTATTAACAAGACCAAAGCATGCGCCTTCTGTTTGTAACACTTGAATTAAACACAATATGTGCACACGAATATGATATTGACACACTGCATGTAGTATTGTAGTCTAATTTTATGCAGTATATACCAATTTCTGATTGGAGGTGAATATATGGCTAAACCTAGTTCAAGAAAAGTAACTTCATCCTCTATAGCAACTAAAGCTTCCAAAGCACTAAGAAGCAAGTCCACTAGCAAATTGACAAAGTCCCTCGCGGCAAGCGCACTCTCTCAATCTTCATCTAAGCGGAGTCGCTAAAATCCATTCCCATTATTATAGATTCTACGATTAAGGAATGATAAGTGAATTTCATTCCCAAGAACTCCTCAATTATATATTCAGAGGAGGAACATATTTTATTTTCAAGGGAGACTACTATGCATAACATATCAACCAATGAAACAAGACTTTCTAGTCTTATGGAACTCCTTAGTTGTATTCTTAGAGGGATAAAGCTAAGCAAAACTTTTGAAGTAGACTCCTACTGGAACATCCCTGACAAGCCTGGCATTATAGTTTCTGTTGATAACAACGGGATGAAGTTCGTGTCGCACAGTCATGATATGCGAAAAAGATTAACGCAAATACGATCAGAAAAATACACCAATGACATTGTACGTTACAAGTATGTGGAAGTTAAAAGATATGATGAGCGCTTGTCGGTAAGAAACGCTATGAAAGTATTGATTGATCTCTGTGAAAATAAAAAAAACGGGATCACTCCTATTGTGAAATAGGCTAAGCAACTTATCAGATCATCATGTGCAGGAAACATAACGAGTTTAAACCTCAGCCTGTTTGGTATATACTCTACGTATGGAGAGTTAGACGGTACGCCAACCGTCTCCCTGCACAGTTTCTTATTGAGTAGGGATTCCCATCTCCGTTTAATATCTTGTAGAGACAGAAATAACCCACACTTAGGCGCTAACCAGTGAGTGGGTTATTTCTTCTTCTGTAATATGCATAGAGACACTACAATAGATTCTATGGTACATGCGCTTAGATCAACCCAGACATTTTCTACACAGCACGGCAGCTTTTTTACTCCTCGCTGGCTCCCTATTTGAGATTACTTCAACTTACCAAGTTCCCAGCTTATAACATGTTTTTATTATTCTGATGAATAAATTCAAACAGACACTCACAAAGCTTCTTAGCATCTTCACTTAAATTTGAATACTCTTTTAGATGCTCGATGGCTCTCGCGCTAAATCTAACCTTATCTTTAATAGTTCCAGATCCTGATGCATAGCCGCCTTTTCGTGTGCTATCTGTCAGAATATTATCAATGAATTTCCCAAGGTATCTGTTCTGATAGGTATTCGTTTCAAAATTCTGATTAAAGCATAGAGTATCTACGTCACATTTCTCGTAATCAGATATAACTTTTCTCAAAATATCTGCTGACAAAGTATTCTCTATCTCCTTAGAATCAAGACAATAGAATCGCTCCCCAAGTCTAGCTTTTAACTTTTCTTGCCGACTCAACTTCTTCTCGCTATCTTTGTCTGTAATAAGAAACAAACGAGAGCATAATCGATCTACGTTCATATTTTTAAATGCTTCATCGCTATTATCATCCAGAAAAGACCAGTGAGTTATATTGTTACCACTGTATTCAACAAAAGAATAATGATAATCTTCTTTGAAACGATCCTTTTCTGGAATCGCAAGATGGTCTTGATATAGCTTTAAAAATCTTCGAATATAGAACCTATCAGTTATCCCCTCCACCCAAACAGTGCAGTTTGACAAATAAACAGACGAATTCTTCACTCCAAGCATCTCCAGCAAACTATTATCTTCATTGCTTACATTTTCAATCACAAACGAAGCCTGTTTCTCCTTCGCTTCAGAACTTGCAAGCTCTTTCTTGTAGGAATAAATTGAAATCTGGTTTACATCTAGTGTTATATCTAAAAAATGATTTGAATGAGTTGTTAAAAAAAACTGATAACCTGAAAACTCATCTCTAAGAAACGTTTCTATCAACTTCCGTTGTAACCCTGGATGGAGATACAGCTCTGGTTCTTCAATAAACACCAGCAAATTTTCACCTAAATGCGCATATAGGGGGAATGTGAGGATGATAATTGATTGTATCCCGTCACCAAGGTTATATATTGGCATTTCTTTTTCATCGCCTATTTTTACGATGACTACATCTGATTTTAAGGCAGGAATCAAGACTATCTTCTCTCCATTAAAAAATGTATCTCCTAAGAATTCTTGATACCTAGCTACTTTATCTCTTTCTTCTAAATCCCCTAGAAGCATACTCCTTAATTGATCATATAAGCTTAATCCAGAAAAAACACTACCTTTAATGTCACTTTGAAAATAATCCTTTATTGTTCTTTCAGAGTAAAAATCATCACCATCTGCATTATATGGACGCAAGCCTCTCAATGTAGGAATATATACATTATCAAAATGATACTTCCGCTCTGTTTCATTGCCGACAATCGTTTGCAACTTATCCATATACTTTTTACCAATCTCCTGAAGAGGTTGTTTGAATAGGTCTCCATGTTTCCCATAACCAGAAAATCTAACACTTGTCGTAATGCTCTCGTTATTTGTGATATTTATTAACCTTTCCAATATTGAGATAATTTTCTCCAAAACATCAAAATCTTCAACTATCCAGTTAACGTCAGTTAGCGTTCTTACTGCTTTCATAATTCCACCGTAATCTGTAGACCTATTCTTTGACATCACCGCTTCAACTTCCCCTACTAATTCTATTTGTAAGGAGTTCAACAGTAATAACTCTAAATCATTAGGCACAAATTCAAGTGTAGGAGTTTTGAAAATATTCCTAAGCATCTGACTCTTACCAGAGTTATTCGATCCAACAAAAATGTTGATCTTCGACAAATGCTCTAGCCATTCAAGTGTAGAACCACTCCCGCTATGCTTGTATCTTTCGTTATTCAACTTCAATGAATTGATTATGTAGTTCATGCTTACTCTCCTTATAATCAGTTTACTTACGTAATATAAATACATGAAATCAGGGAACGGTATGGTTAATATAAGATATTGTCTCAGAATGCCCTTCTGTAGTAAATAAAGAATCAAATCGAAAGAAATACGATGACGCCACCTCGTCTCCATACAGGTTAGTATTCAGCAGTGATTGCCATCCCCAATGATTTGTAAAACGTTTAGAGCGGAAATAACCCACTAGGTGTGCAACCTAAAAGTGGGTTATTCTTCTTTCTTTCAATATACTTGAGCAGAGCTAAAACGAAAGTTGAAGAAGTAGCTTGCTGGAGTAGCCAAAGAAAGCGAAAACCTTATATCATTCCATTTCACCTTTAGCCTCGATACTCACACTCTCCCACTAGCCAATCAACCTCAGCTCCGGACAATTCACGATGCGCTCTAGTTGGATCAGATATCGTTTTCAGTTCTGACTGCCTCTCACTGGTCACATGACCCCAATCTATATTTAATGAAGGAAGGTTATCTACAACGCGTTTGTCGAAGGGCAATGGAAACGTGAGAATTTTGGAATGTTGCCTACTTCCTAAGATCACAACTTCATCATCACTGGAATGGGTATGAATACAAGCTATTTCTGTTGCATTTTCTTTTTTGGTAAGCACCCTCTCCACAATAAAATATGCCGTTATATATGCTTGTTTGTTATATGATGTGTGAAAGAATACATAAGAACCAGGTCTTATGTGTTTCATGACTGAATGAACTTTCTTATTATCACTGTCACCATAGGTTAGAAAAGTAAAATTAGGATCAACACGATCATTGATCTTCTCAGGTTGAATATATTTTATCAATAAGTTTCCCAAAATCTATCCTCCCATTCTTAACAACATTCGATATCAGGTCAGAACTAGATACTCCATACTTATAATATCTCAAATTCTTCCTTTATAGTAAATGGGAATAATGATAGAATGGGTATTAAGGTCTATTAAAGGCAAAAAAATATATCTAAGGAACTAAGTGATGCAGTGTATCAATTAACAGGGAGATACTCAATGAACAAAAAACTATGTTTTCTACTTATTGCTTCAATTATTACTACGAGCCTTCTTGCTCCAGTAATCTCAGCACAACAATTGACAGCCAACACAGCAAGTACAAAAACAGAACTTGTTACCATCGCAAAAAAAACTTCATCAACCAAAAAAGAGAAAATTGCTTACTACAGAAAGAAGATTGCTCAATTAGATGCGCAAATTGGCATACTAAAAGAATCCGAAAGAAATTATGCTATTTCATCTGAAGAATACCGTAACATTGTAAGGAAACAAATAAGCCTTTTAAAGAAAAAGAAATACTATCTCCTGAAAATATATGATTTAAATTAACTTAGCTGTATTCAATTCTCCAATTTCAGGTATATAATATCCATATGGAGTGAGTTAACGATGCGCCACATCGTCTCCAAACGAGTTTGTTGTTGGATGGAACAAGTATTACCACACTTAGGCGCGAACCAATGAGTGGGTTATTTCTTCTTATCTACATGCGTTAGAACCGCAAGTAAAATGTTGCAAACTCACCCAACATACAAACTCAGTTAATTGAATTTAGTGAGTTTCGAACTCTATTGATGTCACTTGCAAGAATGCTGTCTCCAGCCACTTTGCTGCTTGGTATTGCAGTTGACGGACTCATTGATCCTATTATGCTAATTACATCATTGTAGTAGATCGCCTTAAAATCCGAACCTGAAACCGCTCTTGTAAATGTATAATTTGATATGCCTTTGTAGGCTCTGAACTCGTTCACCTTCGCCGTGAGTCCGTTCCATTCAAAAGCAGTAATATTAAAATCTGCACCAGCATTCTTTGCCGTATCCCATTCAAAATTGGCTGGTCGTGCTTTCTTTGTTCTGACAGCCAACGTCCTCATTGTAGAGCTTTGTCCTGCTGTATCCACTGCTTTGATCCCGAGCGTATAATTCGTATCTGCTTGCAATGCATCAAAGGTATAATATCCACTCGCACTATAACTCGTCCCTTTTTGAACACCATTCACATAAAATTGTACATAGCCTATACCATGGTCATCTGACGCTGAGTAATACATCTGAACAGTGTTTACGCCCGTGTTGGATACAGACCAAGACAAGATGCTAGGAGCAAAATCATACGCTGTAGTGGCTCCATATTGCACCATACCAGAAGTGTTTCCACTAGTATCAAACGCCTTTACTCCAAGAGAATATCTCGTACCAGGATTCAGTCCTGTAAATGTATATCCACCACTTGAACCATACATAGAGCCATCATATACACCATCCCGATAGAAATAGAATCCGCTGACTCCCCTATTGTCTGATGCAGATGCATACATTGGGATTGAGTTTCTAGATGCACTACCGTTCATGAACCAGCTATTGATGGATGGTGGCGTTGTGTCAGGCGCTACAGTCGTCCTCCGACCTATGGATACGCTTCCAAGAACATTCCTATTCGAGTCGTAGAACGTGACGCTCAGACTGTAGTACGTGTTCTCTGACAGTCCTGAGTACGTCCAGTACTTTGTTGTCGATCCTACTGGGCTACTAAGTGCTTCAAGCCCTGAGTCTCCTACTCCATTCTTGAAAAACCTATAGTATTTCGCTAGTCCACCACCAGTTTGGAAACTAGCAGAAACCGAAATATAGTTGTAACTTGCGCTGTTTGCATCTATGTTTACTATTGCCATGTGTCTTTTTCATCTCCTTGTATTATATTCACATAATTGATTGTCTTTTCTTCATCTATCCAATCGATACGTACAGCATCCTTTTCATCTATGTACATACTAATTTTGGTAACGCTATCATTTGGGCGAGAAATAAGACTATTATGTTTCTCATAGTTGATCTCGGTAAATGGAAATGGAAGTTCCATGATTTCTGGAGTGCCCATTAAGCTTTCTTTTCCTATAATCAAAACAGAATACTCTTTGTTTAAACGCCTTAGCCCACTGGTAAGATTACCTTTTAACATGTTTAATGTGACCCCTAAGTCAGAAAATTCATTGATTTTTTCAATAGCTTTCTTCCCGCTAGAACACTCCAATAGAATCAGTTTCTCGGATGCCTTCAATGCAACGATAGCTACACACTCTATAGATGAACGTTCTCTCATTCTCGATGATGTATTATTTGAATATCCCTGCACTTCAAGATTGTCTAGCGTGTATCCTTTATCATGATCTATTCTGCCCAGTGTCGGTCTATGTTCTAGCTTATAGTCATTTTTAATGTACATCTCACAACATCTAAACCATTCTTGTAGGAAGTTCTCCTTTTCTATCAAAGCTACAGCCATCTCTCTGGAGTTATTGAATTCATGCTCCTTCCCATAATAAGTTCTTTTACTCTTGTCCTTTACTCTGGAAATTGAATTCCTGCATGAATTCAAGAGCAATACTAGCGTTATCTTCATATCATTAGAAGATAAGGCAAGCTTGTCTTGTTGAAATTCGATGGATTCTAGCATCTCTTTACAGAAGACTTCGTTTCTCCTCGTCCAATACGATCCCTTCGTCTTCATGAGCTGTCTCTCTTTACTAAAGTGGTGTTTCTTTTTGTTACATGTCAATGTTGTTATCTCCTATTTCTATGAATTATTATTTGTAAGCGTTTTCATTTATAATCAAAATGAATTACTTCTACAACTTTATTATACCATAAATATTTACATTTGTCAACATTAATGTTTATCATTGTATTACAATCATTCTTTCATACTATTGTGTACTCCTCTTAAATGACAAAAAGACCGCCATATGATATCAGCGATCTTCTCAAGTATTATTTTTGTTTATTACTCACCTGTAGCTTCTCTGAGAAGGAAGTTACAGGTGAGCAACCTCATATATCAAAGTAGTATTTTAGCCCGCTTTAAAGGACCTGTGTTCTGTTTTACTTCGTTTTCGTCCATTTTTAGATATAACTTCAGTTGTTTCCTTTTTGTATTGCAGACTAATCTTCTTGCCAAGGAAACCTATCGATAAT
Source organism: Paenibacillus sp. FSL H8-0079 (assembly GCF_037991315.1). NCBI lineage: Bacteria > Bacillati > Bacillota > Bacilli > Caryophanales > Paenibacillaceae > Paenibacillus > Paenibacillus sp. FSL H8-0079. Next base: position 755,575 of record NZ_CP150300.1, on the reverse strand, counting down.
GACACAATCGAAATAGAAATAATCAATTCAATAAAATTCATAGTATTCCTCGGTTAATTAAAGTATACAGAGGAGTGCTCACCTTATTATATTATATCAAGACAAAGACTCCGAGACAAGTTCCTCTCATCAAACACACCTCTCTACCATTTCCATCTAGTACCTTTGCTAATGAAATAACATCATTCTATACAGACTCTCCTCCTTTATGCCTATCATTGAGATATTTTAACTATAGGAATATGGAACTATAACCAACACTTATCTTATATTAAGATTAATATACAAAAACATACATACTTGCTTATTAATTTAAATTATACTAGCATGGTAAACATTGGTTCTAAACTCACTATATAGGATCAACGTTTAGTTATTGGAGAGGGTGTAAATAGATAAATTCGGAGGGAAATAATTTGTTAAAGAAGACATCAATTAAAGCGCTTTTCCGCATCACTGCTCTGACTATGGCTTTCTTAATTTTTGCTGTAACTGGTGCTCAATCCTATTCATTAGCCGCAGGTGCAGAAACTCTGCAAAGAGATCAAGAAACTGTAAGTAGCACAGTTGAAGGTAACTCTCATGAGCCTACAAACAATGAAACCCCAAATATTACTGAAGAAGCACTAAATGATGAGACCCTAAATAGCGATGAAGAAACTTCATTAGATGAGAGTTTCCACAATGTGAACGTTGGCGATTTGGAAATTATGGGAGAAGACACTTCATTTATAACTCCTATGGCTCATCCAATAGTGTGGGCAGGTATGGGTATTGGTCAACTTTTAGGTTGGCTGGCTGGAGGAGCTGCTGCTATTGTAACCATTACGAAGTTTGGCGTAGAGGTTGTAGAGGCTGCTAACTTCTTAAGTGAATATAATAAGAGCAAAAAGAAAGATAGACCTAGGTACTACAGAGTCTATAAAGATAATAGTGCTATGTACGTCGGTAAGCCAATGTCTGACGATGATGCTTTAAGGCACATTAGTAATCCATTCAATGAACTATGGACACCAGATTACAATAGCGGTAGAGAGCTTGCCTTTAAATTCGCAACCGCTAAGGGAAAAGTAGTAGGTCCAGAAAACCATTGGGATACTAATTATAATGATACTCGCTACTTTACTCATTTTCATGGGGAGAAGCCAAACAAAACTCGCACTGGTCATATTTTTTATGGCACAGATAGTAGAATGGGTAAATTTCCAAGACCATAAGGTTTTTATTATGTTATCTTAGGATACATAAGCCCTCTTCAAAACTAAACAAACAATTAATCACAAAAGGATTCTGATTCCCTAGAATTGACTCCAATAGGATCTCAACGATCTCTTTAAAATCTTTTACCTACTGCCAAAGAAATGAGGAAGAACATGACAATTGATATCCAACTGTTACACGAGAAGTATATGTCTTTAGAAATTCCCAATCCTTTCTCTATGGAACAAATCCATTCTCGACTAACCCAAAAATACTATGCTGAAAAAGTAGACCTTAGTTTTTTTGCTGACTTAAGTCGCGATCCTCACGCTAACTTCGATAAGGCAACTGCTGCTTACGTGTTTGAAGATGAAAGAGGAACTAAAGAATTACTTCAGTTGAACAACGTAGAGGAGCAACATGAAGGTATGGAAATTGCTTGGATCATAAATTCAACTATGCGAGGAATGGCTCACCAGTTAATTCTTGAAACTGACGTGTTTTACGGGATGGATAATGAGGAAATGTATCTTGGAAACCCTCGTTACGAAGAGTTCTTAGTTACACTCTATTTAACTGGTTACATCCAGTTCGAAAATGACAGTTTAATTGACCAACTGCGTGCTCAATATCGGGATGGTTACCGCCTTCGTTACTTTGGAATGCAGAATGGTGCTGAGAAATACTTGTACAAATAAGTTTATATATATGTATAAACTTATCCGGCTCTTTCGTTAGGGAGGGCTATTTTCATTTTAAACAATTCAAAAAGGACCGTCGTTTGAAATAAATATTCAATGAGGAGTCCTCTACTTAACTGTTCCTTTTGAATAAGAAGAAAGCTATTACTCATTTAGCTCCTAGGACACGATTCTTAGAATTATCAGCCCGTCGCGGTAGAAGTGTCACTTGTAAAAAATACCATATGGAATATCATTATGATCTAAACCCACCCCCTCCCCTAGTCTCTTAAAAGTGTTGTCTAATATGGATTAGACAACAGTTAGAACCTTAAAATACCCATATATTAGAATAAATTCACTTAAAATCACTAATATACTATACCTCTGCATATTTATTCATTAAGACTTGTCATTTCAGCTTAATTTAGCATACTTTTCGGAAGTTAAATTAAATTTCTATGCCTCAAAATATTGTTTAAACCAATTTCATTTCTTTCATGACAATTGACCGGACTACTATAATGTATAATCATTGAAGATTAAGCCCTTAACACACTCCAATTCTACTTATCCTCTACTTCTTCCAATTAAGCGTGCATAAACCTGTGTTTCAAATCCATCTTTCATCTCAGACTGCATCAATTCATGTAGCTTTTAGCATGTTAAGTCTTCTTTGAACAACCATGAGTCGTGATTCACTCGTCAGAAAAATTAAGAAGAGCCTTACTACAGGCTCTTCATTGTAACTCTACTTATTTCATCACTGACTGCGCACCAACCTCAGCAAGTCATGTACTTTCTACTTGACTCATTCATCGTCAACTCACTCTCATCCAATTTTTTAATAAAAAATAGAAAAGTGATGTCATCGCTCTTTACGATAGAAGGCTTGAACTACAAAAGCATATATTCCAATATATCGTATCGTAAAGATAACAGGCGGCGCATCGCAGGTCAGTCCATGTACACAAGATCACAGAATTAGCTCCGGCACGAGACCGAAGACGCCATTAGTTTTCTTATTCATTTGAAACACTTGGATTTGTTTGGTCTTAGCGATCTCTACCAACTCTTCCTTATGCTCCTGAGAAATTTCGGTTCCTAAATAGATTGCTTCCGGCTTAAAAAACGCACGATTGAAGCCTTCGCCTTTAAAAAGGGGGAAAATCATTCTCCACTCTTTCTCATATGCCCAATCTAAAGACTTAATCATAGTCCAGTAAGTACTAACCAAATTATTGAATTCCAAACCATACTTCGTACCATCAAGCAAGTACTCTGAGACATCTAATAATTCTTCTCTGTAAATCACTGGATTAAGCGCCCTAGTTAGAATTGAGTCTCTCCCAGGCTTTTTAAAATTGTATTCAAGACAGAATCCTTTGTGGCTATCAGCATAGTGGCTCCACATAAGCATTGAATCGTTAATTTCACTGAAACAACTCAAAAATGTCATTTCTCTTGATTTTCTTACCTTCTCCAGTGTATACGACTCTTCCAAGTCTTTCATCACACCAAAAACTGACTCTATCAGTTGTTCTATTATTTCTTCTGTATAATCGGGAACACGTCTCAATATTGTCCTGAAAATATCTTCAATACCCTCCCTTTTAAGAGTATTAAGCTCTTCTTCCGAAATCTCAATCCCATGTTTATGGACGAAATTAGGAAGATCTTCAAAAGTTGCTAAAGCAATTCTTCTTTTCATATATTGTTCCGTTCTCATCACTAAAGCAGAATCATACGGATCATTTAATTTATCAGCACTGTTAAACCAAACCGAATCATTCTTTAAGTTTTGAACTGAATATTCGCTATACCCACGATATTTATATAGTGATGAAGGGATATGATTGTACTTCAATTCCATAGCTTCTTCGAGCTTTATTTCTTTTGAATTTTTTTGGTACTTCATTTCTATATATTGTTCAATCCACATTACTTGAACCTCCATAGCTTGGCTATAGTTGAATTATCTCATTACTTTCCCATCCTAGTGTATCGCAAAACTTCTTGATAGGATTGTCTACCCATTGTATAATCTGTCTCACTTTTTTGGACTCGTGGTTCAGTACCGTTCTTGGCTACACAACAACATTGGGTTTCTTAGTAATTTCAAAGTGGGGAGTTATAACATTCGTTAATCGTTTCAGTTCTTGCGTATTGCCATCAACTGAGCTATTTATAGCAGACTCTAACATTTGCGGTCTGTAAATGATAAACGGGTAACTATTATTATCTCCTTCATATGCTATAGCACCTTTTAAACGTTCGTTCAATCTTGTCTTAATGAATCCGTATTTGTCCAATATTTCAGGTAGAACCATTTTCACATTCCTTAGAACCAACCCTTGCTTCTTGAGAATCTCGTTCTCCAAAATCTCCTTTTCGGTAACCCAACCTTTTCTTCCTACCGTCTCTAACACTATACTTTCGATCAATCGGCTCGTTTGTTCACTTTTTTCCGAGAGCTTCCTCCCATCCAATTTAGGGTAAACACGATCAGCCTCTTCCTTACCTAGCGTTCGTAGGAGCAGCTCTCTGCCAAATCCTTTCATGGTGAATCCTTTTTCCATAAATTCTTTAGCTTTACTCATAGCAAACTCCAAAACACTATCATCATAAAGTGGAATTGAGTAATATTGTATGGTTTCATAATTTTTTTTCTTTGCGGCTTCGTGTTTTGCACGCGTATACAAGTATTCTGGTAATTCTCTGTCTTTTACTTTGATTAATAGACCCAGGTAAGTAAATAAACCCAAAATCTTAGAGACTGATTGAATATTTTTGTCTAATTCGTCAGCAAGAAATTTGTTGCTGGCGAAGAAGATTGGAGTTCCATCTTCTGATGTAAAGTTCTCGGTAGAAACACGTTCTTTTGCAAATTCGTTTAGATCTGCCAATTCTTTTTGGTAGTTCCGTATTCGTTTTAACACTTCAGCATAGCACTCTTTGAACTCAGGACTATCAAGGAATTTTAAATTTCGTTCAAAAATTTCTTTTTGTTCCTTTTTCCATGGAGTTTCGTAATAAGTTACATTGTAAATGCTACGTAAGAATCTCAATGCATCATAGGATTCGTAATTCGCCAGTCTTTCTGTAATCTGGATTATAGTCAGTCCATTTCTATGCAATGGACAGTTGCTGCTATAACAATAATAGATTTGATGTCCCGTTTTATCATCAATATATATCTTAGCACTAGGATTGTGATCAGCGTGAAATATACACGAGAAATTACTCGAACTTGGTAGTCCTAAGAAGTTAGACAACCTTTGCTTTTTTAGATAGTCATATACCTCATCATGATCGTTTAGTATGACTGGTGCAGCATTTACTCTTTCATGTAAGTGCTGATCGTTTCTCATTTTTATCAATTGCCAGTTATGTGTCGTATGGGATGTACTGGCTTGTTGATGCTTGAGGGGTTTTGGCACAGTAATAACCTTAGCACACCCATCTTTCTTCTTATCACTGTGCCCAAACCCTCCCTCCAAATTGGTTTGGGGATTTAATCCTGTTGGGCATTGATCAATGACGTCCTCTATGCTGTACCGAGTCCTTGTGTTTCGAATAATTTCGATCTGGAATTTATTATGTAGGTCTTTACACCAATTCGTACCAGGCACACGCATTAAGTTACATAGTCGCTTCACGCTTGTATCGGCGTTGAAATGTTTGATCAATCTATCTTGGCACTCTTTAAACTGATCTGTAGTCGCTCCAACTTCGAGTAACCAGTAGCAATGCAATCCATTTCTAGTCTCTACAATATAACTTGGCTTAAGGGGAAATTCATCGATCTCTTTCAACTTTTTATTTTTATATTCCCTTGTTGCTTCCAAGGAGAAGTAATTCTTCGACTCATCTCTACCACAGTCCAAATCAATGAAGACTGCATTTATATGGTCAATGTCAGAGTCCTTGTAACCCCCACTGTTAACTACGAAATACACCTCGTATCCCTTTTCATTCACTTCACCTAGTTTCGTAAATGTAGACAGACTAAACCTTTGGTTATAGTCTACAGTCTTAGCATTTTTCTTTATACATCGAAATGCTACCTCTCTTTCTCCAAACAATTCACTAAAAAAACACTTCAATTCATTCAAACGTTCATTTCTCCTTTGTTTAATTTTCCACAACCAAAATTCGATTTAGTTACTCTTAATTTATTATATCAAACGACTTTATTAAGATTCTCCTTCTAAAAGTGATTAGTTTTTCAGCACTTTATAAAGAAAATGATCCAAATGTCTTGTCAAGTTTTTTTTGAAGACTACATCAAAATAGATGCAGTCTTCTATAAGAACAATTATTTTTTATAACATTTACGTGCCTCTTCCATTGTAAGCATGCTTTCTCTCGTAAAGGTATGCTCTCCACAGCTCATGTTTTGGCATTCATAGGCTGGGATTTTGTCTGATATGATCTGCCCTTCATCATCACGATAGAACCAATTGACTTTCAGCATTTCGTTACCACCACAATGAACGCATATATTAGGTACGAAATCGTCCATGTATAAGCCTCCTTAGTTGATTATTGTCCTTGTCATCTAACTTCTTTTGCATATGGAAAGTTGACACTAAACTTTTATTTTTAATACTTTTCGATTATAGTGTCCATATACAACTCCCACTTAACCTTTAATATCTCCTCCTTCTCCTTCAACAGCTTTTTGAAGTATACTTTTTCTGTTGATGTCTCCAAATATCTATAAACTTTAATAAAGAGCTGATGATCAAATTGAGCTTTTTGCCAATTGACACTCGACTCAAATTCATTCGCATAAAAGGCTGAATATCCGTCAATTAATCCTTCTCCATCAAGATTGTTCGTAAACAGAAGTACGTTCCTCGTTCCTACATATTTATTATCGTTAATAAATTTTAATTGGTTTCTCAAAATTGCTACATATTGAGTATGAAAACGAGTCTTTTCCTGAACCACTTCGATGAAATCATTTATAACTAAGCTTCCTTCTTTAAATATGAATTTATCGGCTTGAATTACACCTTCGTTCATTGCAACTAGATCAGAATCATGAACAATTTCTATTTTTACATAACACTTTTCATCATCTTCCTTTCCAGGAAAAATAGAAAATACAAAAGAATAGTTCTCCAACTCGCGGTATCCAGACCATGGAAAAACATCGAGCTTTAAGATCACATGCTTTGCAAAGGGGTGAAAACTGAATCCTTTATGAGCCATTTATCCGTCCTTCCTACTGTCAATGGTATTGACAATACTTTTTTTTTCGATTATTATATTCATATAAATCAAATTACTTCCCCTCCGTTTGATATGAACAGTCTACACTATTTTATTTTCATATACAAATGGTTTATTTGAGTTTTGTTTTTTTGGTTTATTATAGTGCCTTTATATATTTTTTTAATGTTACAATTTCATCTTAGAAAGCTACATAAAGTGTATATTAAACAAGGGATTTAGAGGGTTTTAACCCACCTCTTTTTCCCTTGATTTTTTGCTCAAAAACAGCCCCGATGGGTCGTCTGCAACGTGATCTGATACCCCGAAATTCGGATACACTGGGTAAAGTTCAAGTCGACCTTATGTGGCAAGGGATTGAGGTCAATTTCGAGAAATCTGGATCGTGATATTTTGCTCCAAAATGGCTCTGTGACGGTCTTCGTCGCGTGATATTTTGCCCCAGATTTCCGATATAATATATTCTTTTAAATCTTTAATATATCTTTATAAATATCATGCCAAAGAAAACTTGGCATATCAGGTCGGCTAAAGCCTTGGTTCGCTGACGCTAATGAGGGCTTCGCCCTGTTCCCCTGTCGGGGAGGATACAAGTGTATTCTCTTAATCCTCTACCAGCTCCGTTTTAAGCGCTTTAAATTCAATATTGTGAATTTATACCCAATCAGCAATTGGGACGCTCACAGTTTGTTTGACGCGGTCTCATCACCATGTTCAGTGCGAAGGACACCTAGCGATTATTCATCTTGTAAGACAACATACGAGAGCAAGCCATGAGCGTTATCAACTCGCTTGTTTACTGCTAGCTCAAAAATATCCTCATTTGAATAGCCCAATCTCTCAATTCTCTCAATAGTTTCTGCATGCAATGGCTCCATGAATATTGTTTGAATTGCATTATTTATATCATTGATATACATCTGTTCAAACTCTGGCAAAGTAAGGCTAGCATGCAGTTGATCTTTTTTGTATTGCTTGAAATCACTGATGAAGGCTACAAGCTCATCTAGGTCACCATTCCAGTAGCTATTCCACTCTACTAGATCATTCTCTGACTGTATAAGGTATTCAAGCTGCCCAATCCAGATGTTGCTAATGTCATTACATGACAGGAAATTAATCCACGACTGTTTTGTATTACCAAGGTTAGTGAGTATCATATGGTACGGGATTTGTTGTAGGGCTTCGCTGTGTTTTTGGTTAAAGTTTGTTGTTAATTTCATAGGTTGTTGCTCCTTCGTTATTGGAATTTTCTTGTATCCGTACCAGATAAAATCTGAATATAGATTTTCTTACTCGACAATGATATAGTTTATACGATCTAGCGTATATATTGATATTATACGCTAGATCGTATAGTGTCAACTATAAAACTTAATGGAGTGACTTCTCTATGTTAAAACTGCGCCTGAAACTTGATGAATTACTGAAAGAACACAACATAACCCAAAGCAAACTCTCGAAAGACATTGAAGTCAGACAAGCAACATTGTCTGAGATGTGTAGAAATGTACGTTCAGAGATCAACATCCCCATCATTGAAAAGATAGCTAATCATTTTGAAATTAAAGAAATTACTCAGATTATTGAATTTGTGGACGTCGAGGAGGAAAAGTCATGATCTCAGACAACATACTTGCTGAACTGGGAGTTGTGAAAAATACTGAGGGAGTTTTCCTACCAACAGACTTCTGTTTAGTTTCTCTGCTCAATTGGTATCAAACGAAGGATATTATGCTGACTGATGACCAACACCAAGCCATTACAAACTTCCTATTCCATCTTGAGCTTGATTTAGGAATTTGTGATGGGACAAATGAGAAGTATTTAAAACAGAGGATTGTTGAAGAAGATTAAATTCTGTTACTTGTTACCATACATGACACTTTTAAAAATACATAAAATGCCGATATTATCATCTTGCAACATTGATAATATCGGCATTTTTCATTTTTCACTTATTGAGGTTTATTGCTTATATCCTTACCTTATTTAATGGACTATACACTTTCCCTATCTCCAATATGTCATGTTGCTCTAGCCCTCTCAGATATTTGGAAGTAATCTGCGTATCGAAGTGTCCCATTAGTCTACTTAAACTATATACATCTATCCCATTCTTTAATTGCTTCTGAGCAAAATAATGACGACAATCATGCGGTGAACACCGTACCTCCTTTCTTACTCCTGCTTTTTTACAATGCTCCTTTAGTATTTTATTGATACGAGAACGCGATAACCGCTCAGCAGATTGGTCTAGGAAATAATAATCCTCAATCTCGTCATCCAATCTGTGCTTAAAGCGTTCCTTCTTCGCTTCCTCATACTTCCGCATATACCTTCTCATTATCTTGCTAATGTAGATTAGACGCTCCTTAGAGCCTTTACCATGGATGAGAATGTGTGCTCGTGATACATCATCACTCTTGATATTACACAGTTCTGAAACACGTATCCCAGTATCAAATAGCATGATAAGAATTAACTTATCCCTTATATTAGAGTAGGTTACTTCATCCACATCATTGATGATACGCTTTACTTCTTCATCATTGAATGTGATGATTACCCGCTTCTCTTCCTTCAAGTTCTTAATTCTCCGCATAGGATTATCCTTCTCATCTATATATTCCTCATCAACAAGAGTCTGGAAAAAAACTTTGATTGTAGCGATATGACCGTTGATTGTAATATTGGCTTCTTTACCTCTACTCTGACAATGCTGAATGTATTTCTTAATATGCATTGAAGTCACGTCTTCGGCTTCCTCGATTTCTAGTTGCTCCTTAGTGAACTCCATCCAACGATGCAAGCGATACATACAACCAGTAATATATTCCTTTTTTCTACCTTGGATTTCTTGATTCAGCTTAAAGTCATCAATTAATTCATTGATTCTTGACATAAAAAAACTCCCCTCTATTTGTGAAATAACACAAATAAAAGAGAGTAATTTTTAAAGACCAATAGTTGCAGGTGAATGAAATGAAATTTTCAACCGTTGTCTACAAACCCTTATACAGTAAGGCTTTACAGTCATTAATCAATTGAAAACTACCCAGATCACTCCCACTCGATTGTTGCAGGCGGTTTCGAAGTTACGTCATACACGATACGGTTTACGTTATCGACTTCGTTAACGATCCGTACGGAGATTTTCTCCAGCACATCCCAAGGGATACGTGCCCAGTCCGCAGTCATACCATCGATGGAAGTTACGGCACGAATACCTACAGTGTAGGAGTACGTACGTGCATCACCCATAACGCCGACACTCTTCATGTTCGGCAGGGCTGTGAAGTACTGCCAGATTTCGCGGTCGAGACCGGCTTTGGCAATCTCTTCACGCAGGATGTAGTCTGAATCACGAACGATGGTGAGTTTCTCTTCAGTAACCTCCCCAAGAACACGGATCGCAAGACCCGGACCAGGGAACGGCTGACGGTGAACAATTTCGTCCGGCAGGCCACACTCGGTACCCACTTTACGCACTTCATCCTTGAACAGCGTGTTCAGTGGCTCGATCAGTTTAAAGTTCATGTCCTCAGGCAGACCTCCCACGTTGTGGTGGGATTTGATCGTCTGTGCAGTTGCTGTACCACTTTCTACGATGTCCGTATACAGTGTACCTTGCGCCAGGAATGCAAAGTCATCGAACTGCTTGGACTCTTCATCAAATACGTAAATAAACTCGTTACCGATGATTTTACGTTTTTGTTCTGGATCATCCACGCCAGCCAGTTTGGACATAAAGCGCTCTTGTGCATCAATTTTGACAACTTTCATGTCGAATTTGCCGACAAACGTCTCCATTACACTTTCTGCTTCGCCTTTACGCAACAGACCGTGGTCGATAAACATACATGTCAGTTGATCACCAATGGCTTTGTGAAGCAATGCAGCTACAACGGAAGAATCTACACCGCCGCTAAGCGCACACAGCACTTTACTGTCGCCAACTTTTTCACGAATGTCTTTGATCGTGTCATCGATGAATGTCTCCATCGTCCAGTTACCTTCGCAACCACAAACTTCGAACAGGAAGTTACGAATCATGTCGTTACCGCGAACAGAGTGACGTACTTCCGGATGGAACTGAACAGCATACAATTTACGCTCATCGTCGCTCATGGCAGCGATTGGCGCACTTTCCGTGCCTGCATCCAGTTTGAAACCTGGAGGAAGTGTAACCACGTGGTCACCGTGACTCATCCATACGGTATGTTCGCCTTCAATGCCTTTTGCCAGTGTAGAGCCAGCGGCAAACTCAAGGTCTGCTTTACCGTACTCTCGCTTCTCGGAACGTTCTACTTTACCTTCGAGTTGCTGGGCCATAAGCTGCATTCCGTAGCAGATACCAAAGATCGGCAAGCCTAGGTCATAGACAGCCGGGTCCACGTGCGGAGCGTTCTCAGCATATACGCTCGACGGACCACCCGAAAATACGATTCCTTTTGGTGCTATTTCTGCGATCTTTTCCGCCGGTGTATTATACGGCAAAAGCTCGCTGTATACGCCAAGATCCCGGATTCTTCTGGCGATTAACTGGTTGTATTGGCCCCCGAAGTCAAGGACAACCACAATTTCATTCTGCTTATTCATAACCGTGCCTCCCTCAATTCAATGAAGCTAATTATACGCAACGACAAAACATACCGTCAAGGAAAGGCGAAACTCCTTTTTTCGACATTTCAAAACAAGGGTTACCGAATACCTCTGAATATGAAATTTCGAATAGAAAGCTTGGCAGCAAGATGATGGTTCAAGTGTATGATCGTGGAAAGACGCCTCGTTCTCAGCATAGCGAGAAAGGCGTCTTATGTATGGCATGCAACGATCAACAAACACGGCACAGTAAACAATAGAATAGAGGCGCCAGTGATAATCATCATCCGTCAACAACCCGCCAAACTGTCTCGGAAAGCGATAGCGAGAGTTAACTAACGACAGGTTGTGTGGCGTCCTTGTTGTAACATCCTTGTGTTACAACGCCTGTAAGCGCTGGGCCAAACGAAGTGCCCGGCGCAGGAAGTCCAGACTGTCCGCGCGCAGCGGACGGTCTGGCCCGTACAGCAGCCGTTCCCAGTCGGCTGCAAACCGCGCGATGTCCGCGCCGTCCGCGCCTGCGGCCAATGCCGGTGACGCTGCATATTCACGCAGCGTCATACCCGGCGGCCGCGGGCCGTACCGGCGCGCGAGCGCGGTCCAGACCGGAGCGGCGGCGCCCAGCAGCCGCTCGCGGTCCGGGAAGCTGCTGCGTGGCCACGCCAGCAGCAGCCTGATCCGCAGCGCGGGGCGTAGCCGCCGCATGCGGACCAGAGCAGCGGCGCCCAGCAGGGCCGCTGCCACAAGCCCTGCCGCGAGCCATGGCTCCGCGGCAAGGGCCCGTGCGCGGGCGAGCAGCCATGCGCCCGCGTAACCCACTCCGCCGCCCATGTACGGCGGAGTCTCCGCAACAGGCTGCGGCCCGGCGAGCGCCGCGACATCTTCGCCCGCGCCTTGCGCCATGGTGAAGCCTGGCGTAGCCTCGAACGGCATCCAGCCTGCACCTGGAAAATACACCTCTACCCAAGAATGTGCATCTCCTTGGGAAATCATGTACTGACCAGGTATTTCCGGGTCAGCTACTCCAGGCCCAAAGCCTTTAACCCAGCGTGCAGGAATCCCCTCCGCACGAAGTAACACAATCATGGCTGTCGAGAAATGATTACAATATCCCTGCCGTGTGACGAATAGAAAATCGTCCACAAAATCTGTTCCACGCGGTGGCATACGGGTATCTAGCGTATATTCGGCATGTGCAGCCAGATAAGTCTTTACAGCCTGCACAGCATCATAACGGGTATCGCTCCCTTGTATGATTTCCTTGGCGAGACTCTGCACTCGACCAGGAAGTGTCGCGGGTAGTTGCAGATATGTCCTACGAATGGCTGCCGGATCTTTCTCTTTATTCGTTTCCCCAAGCAGACGTAACTGTTCCGGGGATGCCACAGAAACCATGACGTCTGCAGAATAATTTTTAACCATCTTATCGTTTCCGGAGCCTGCGAGCCACAATGTTGCCGACTCACGATTAGACAGCAAAGAAAGCATGTTCTCCTGATTATCCTTGTTCTTATCCTGGAACGATACGTCGACCGGTATGCCCCCGGTAAAGAGTGGATTCGGTCCTTTCCACTCTCGCTGCATCGTAACGGTTTGGCGAATGCGATTCCAAAAGGTTGGATTCTCCCATCCATCTGTGCGCAGCAATCCGGACGGACTCGCCGTCTCGAAGCTTTGACCAGGATCACTCCAGGTACTACCGTTATAATATGAACGAGTCTCTCCTCGCCAATACGTCACTTCCGGACTTTTCGCCGTAAAAAAGATGGAATTCCCCTGCACCAAAGGTGCTCCCATGGGCGCATCCGCTGTGCTATATCCCGTGACCGCCGTTGCAGCAGGGATACTATTGTTCTGCGTATAACCTGCCCAGCGAGCTAAGCGTTCACCCATCTTTTCTAGGGAAATGCGTTCCGGTTGAGGTATGGAAGCGAACTGACCGGGTAATGCAGAGAAAAGCACCATACCTGCGGAAGCCACAATGGTTACCACACTCCAACGGCCATAGGGACTGCTGCGATAACTCGGGGTAGTAACTCCCCCGTTAAGACGAAGTAGCTGAAGCAGAGCCTGAATAAGAAAAATCCATAGGACAGACCGTATCACTGAAGCATACACATCCAGCCCAGCAAAGGATTCGAGCAGAAGCAAATAGAGCAGCGTTGCACTGCAAAACAGCATAACGCTTCGACGGTGCAATACAAGGGATTGCACCGAAGCCATGAGCATGCTCCAGCCGCACATCATGAACAAACCTCTCGTTTCTGTACTAATCGAATGGAATCGCCAGTTATTCATATAAGTGTGCATATCCTCTGAAAGTATTCCCGGGTATGCAACTGCCCAACGGGCAGGATCACTTCCTCCGTACATCAGACATAGAGCAGCGAGTGCAATGAACAATCGGATCAGTACTCCCGTGACCCAGCCTGTACGAATTAACCCCGCGAGCAGCAAAGCTCCCGTTAATCCCGCCATCACGGACAAGAACCGTTCACTGCCCGGCTGATTCGATGACGTAACAGGATATATCCATTCCAGAGACAGTATGAGTAAAATGGCCGAAATAAAAATGTTGTACAGCACAGGTACTGCAACATGTCCTTCATCATTCAAATCGGTTACCAATGTCTTGTTCACAGCTTCATATACAGAATGGGCCGATTCTATTCTCAGACGGGCTGTCGACTCTTTGTCAGCCACAGTAGAATTCGGTCGATCATTTCCATTACGCTCCCACATCCGTTACCTCCGCCTTTCCCATTGAAGATAACGCATGGTCTGTAACCGAATGGATCGACACCCCGCTGTGACGAAGCTGCTCCACGCTCAAACTGTCATATTCCAATCCATTCATCAATCGATCCGTTGATCTTAACTGAGTCGCTTCAGTCAGCTGCACCTCTACGCGGTAACCCAACCCCATTGCAGACATGATCCATTCCGCCAGAGCCTGATCCAGCTTACCTGTGAGAACTACAATTTGCGACCCGCTCGCCAGTCTATCCAACATCTCCGTGCAAAGCGAAATAGAAACAGACTGTGCCTTGGATATTCGTGCCCCCGCAAGCTTGTCCAGTCCATGATTCTCATCATCTACATGGAATGGTCCCTGTTGCCAATGATCTTGTGCAGCGTAGCTCTCATTGCCGCCTTCCATCCACAGATGATAAGGGATGTCATCCCGTTCTGCCGTATGAATCCAGCGGGCAGCTGCACAAACCACACGTTCAAAGGCAGGTGAATCCATGATCTCCGCCTGTTTCACGTCGTAACCCGACGCGGCTTCATACACAAAGATGCCCAGCGAAGCTAAATCCGTGGTTTCGGGCAAAAAGGTCTGAAGTCGACCCGTTTTGGCTGTGCTTTTCCAATGAACACGTCCCAGCGGGTCCCCCGGCTGATATTCACGGAATTCAGGACTACGGTTTGCCTGGCTGTTTCTCCGTTCAGACAGCGTCCCTTCGATCATGGCTGCAGATTCTACCGAATCCCCTGTCCCCCAAGCCGTTGCTTGAGGAACAACAATCAAGGGCGTGTCGCCTGTGGTCTCTGCGGAGAGCGTATTCCAGCCAAATATATCCCCCCAGTACAATCTTCCTGTATTCCATCTGTAGACTCCTCTGCGTAAACCAGAACATTCATATTGATAGGTAAATTGACGACGTGTTCCCGGAAAAATCAATTTGCGATGAACACCTGCAGGGGTGTTTTCACACAGAACGATCCATAGCAATGGAATACGGCATTCGAATTCCAGCTCGACCAGAACCCGTACCCGCTCACCTGCCTCAATCCGGCTCGCGTGCATTTTCCGACGGATATTAATACGCCGTGGTCTGAACCAATGAAGAAGCAGACCTCCTGCGAACATCAAGAAAGCCATAATGGATAGAAATAACGCCGCTTTGCCCCCACGCCACTGATACAAGGAAGCGAAAGCCACCACCAAGGCAGCACTCAAAATCCGTTGTCCCAGCGCATTCATTGCCTACGTCCCCTTCCCTGTGATGCCATTTGTACAGGCACCGGGACCGATGACAATGCTTCTTCAATGACTTGTACTTGCCCCCAAATCTCCGCTCTGTTCTGAGCCTTCAATTGAATACGATGGGAAAGAACAGGCACAGCGACCTCTTTCACATCATCCGGAATGACATAACTGCGTCCTTGAAGGTAAGCATATGACTGCGCCGCAGCCATCCAGGCCAGTGTTCCACGCGGGCTGATGCCCAGTCTTACCGCCGGAAGGCTGCGAGAGGCCACAGCAACTGCCACCAGATACTGTTTGACGACCGGATCAACATGTACCTGTTTGACTTCACGCTGCATAGCTACGACCTCTTCCGCAAGCAGGACGGGGCGAAGATCATCAATCGCTTCTCTATTTTGCATGCGGGTTAACAATTCCAATTCCTGTTCCGGATCGGGATACCCCAGTCCAATCCTCATGATAAATCGATCCAACTGAGCTTCTGGCAGACGGTACGTACCCTCGAACTGTAACGGATTCTGTGTCGCCAGCAGAAAGAAGGGGCGTGGCAAGGCATAGGTTGTGCCATCAACCGTAATACGTCGTTCCTCCATTGCCTCCAGGAGGGCAGACTGGGTACGGGGTGAAGCCCGATTTATTTCATCAGCGAGGACGATGTTGGACATGACGGGCCCGGGCCGAAACTTGAATTCAGCTGTATGGGGTTGATAGATTGAAGTGCCCGTCACATCTGCCGGCATCACATCGGACGTGAACTGAATCCGCCCCATAGAGCAATCCAGCGCAGAAGCAACAGCACGAACCAGCATCGTTTTCCCGGTACCCGGCACATCTTCCAGAAGTACATGACCCCCACTAAGCATTGCAGTGAGGACATAACGAATCTCTTGTTTTTTGCCAATAATCACACTTTCAACACGCTTCATGACCCTGTTTAACAATTCAACCGCATGTTCATGTTCCATTCGAATATAAGACATTTCTCTCAATCTCCTTCCATCCATCGGCATTCCTGAGCCATAGTAATCTATGATTCAGTGTTGCCCGGAAGTAGAGAGAATAGTCCTGCAAGAATGACTTTCTTCAGATCATTTTATACTTAAATATGAGATTCATTGCCGAAATGGATATGGAAGAGCCTGCCTTCACCGTCCACTCTGCTTCATTACTGGTTAAGGAATTCACCCGTAATCCCATCTGCTCCAGCAACTCACGTAACGGAACCCAGATGGTTCCCCCCTGACTCTGTACTGCTCCCGTTTCTATTGCCCCTGTCGTTGTCAGCGTTCCACTCACACTGTCTGCATGAATCGTTCTTTCCTTCCATACAGCTGTGGCTGTCCTTGTTTCAGGATCCCAGCGAGTGCTGCCCCCGAATTTTTTCATAAACGTACGCAAAGGCACCATGATTCGCTGACCCTCCATGCGGAACTCACCCGGTTGCAAGGTAGCCGCAGCCAATCCCACCTCTACCTTCAGCTTCTTGCTTTCGAGCCACAACGTCGCATTCGCTTCTACATGTTCTGCGATCCAGGCCTTTCCTGGTGCCTTGCGGGCCTTATACTTACCATCTGGATGTACACGGAATTGAACCGGTTGATCCGTACTCTTCATCGTGTCAAAACGATATCCGTGATCACGATAATATTTGATAATACCCGGAAGTGCTTTGACCGTTTCCGCATGTGCACCTCCGTCATGCATCAGAACAATGACCGAACGTGCTCCCGCAGGTACTTTGGTCGAATTGCTGAGAATTTCTTTGGCCGGAACACCTTTGCGCTTGGAATCCCCACTGTCGACGTTCCAGTCCATGACCGTGTATCCGCCCAGTTGGAGCAAATCAAAATAACTCTGGTCAAAATGTCCATAGGTACCGCCAGGTGCTCGCAACAAATCCGGACGGAAACCGGTTATACGCTCCAGCACTTCCTCTGTCTGCTTAATCTGTTTCCAGAACACTTTGAAATCACTGTACAGCTGTTCGTATTGATGATTGAACGTATGATTGCCCAGAGCATGTCCATCCTCCACAAGCGCCCGGATTAACTCGGGATAACGCTCAGCCTGCTCACCCAGTACGAAAAATGTAGCCGGAACCTGCTCCTTGCGTAAAATATCCAATACTTCACGGGTATGGTTACCCGGTCCGTCGTCAAAACTCAGATAGACCACCTTATCTTGGGTATTCTTTTCTGCCGAGACAGGCTCATCTGAGCCGAAAGCAGAAGATGCGTTAGCCGTTCCTATATATGCAGCAAATGCACATAGTAATATCGCAATTCGTACTAGAATGACAGACCATTGTCCAGATAAAAACATATGTATAGGTGTTGCGGAGATTTCCCCTTTTTCCTTGATTCTGAATTCCGGTCTCTGTACCATTTACGAATCGACCTCCACCGTCTCTAGTAATTTGCTGATAGACTTCAGCAGATTTGTTAGAATTATATGGGGGCTTCATTGAAAAAAGACGCGATTTTGTTTAATAATTTTTCACAATTTGGTATGGAGCGTGATTGATTCTTCGCCTCGGATTAGGTAGCATAATGGACAGGCAGAACGTATTCAAAACACCTTGGAGAGGAATTAGGCTCCCACCCCGTCTTCAGGAGAGTGAAATCTATTGGAATTGCTTGAGAAGATCCAACATCTGTTTGGGTCCTACGGATACAGCGTCTTGTTTTTTGGCTTGTTGCTTGAATTCATCGCACTCCCCTTTCCGGGTGAAACGACGATGGCTTACGCAGGGTTTCTCTCGTACAAGGGACATCTCGATTTCGGAATCCTCACCATACTGGCGTTTCTAGGAACAACGATTGGCATGACCATCACTTATTTTATTGGTGCCAAAGCAGGCCTGCCCTTCATAACACGATACGGAAAGTGGTTTCTACTGAAGCAGGACAAGCTCGATAAAACACAAAAGTGGTTTGCCAAGTATGGTAATGCCTTGATCTTCATCGGTTATTTCATTCCGGGAGTAAGGCATTTCACCGGATATTTCGCGGGCATAGCCGCTGTTCCTTTTCGTAAATTCGCTCTCTACGCCTATTCAGGCGCGTTGTTCTGGGTCGTGCTATTTCTGGGTATTGGCAAAATATTTGGCCCCCAGTGGAATGCCGTATTCCATCTGGCACATCAATATGCAGCATATATCGTGGGAGGAATCGGCTTATTGCTCATCGCAGCCGTACTTTACCGTTACCGCAAAGCGTTGGCAGCGAGATCCGTATCCAAGCCTACCCCTGTTCGACAACGACAAAAATAAATTTAATCCAACGTCTATCTATAAGTAAGGAGCTGCGTGTCATCGCGGCTCCTTTTTTTGCGTTTATCCAAACGGAAGGAGCATCCATCATTCTTTTTTGTGATAATCCGAATTCATCCAGGTCATACTAACTTGCAAATATAGGGTGTATAGGGAGGTGAAGGTATGCGCGAATCGAAGCTGGACGGTCAAGATCACAAGCAAATCTCTCCGGATCTGCACGAAAATATGGAATACTGCAAGCAGGTGATGGGGAACAGCAACGACTTAATGATGCGCCCTCTCCAGTGTCTACATAAATGGCCTGCCGTCATGTTATACATCGATGGATTGGTGGACGTGCAGATTCTGAATCATTCCATCATGGAATCATTATTGCAAAAGCGTGATCTCCCTGAATTCTCCGCAGACG
Source organism: Paenibacillus sp. FSL H8-0079 (assembly GCF_037991315.1). Lineage (NCBI taxonomy): Bacteria > Bacillati > Bacillota > Bacilli > Caryophanales > Paenibacillaceae > Paenibacillus > Paenibacillus sp. FSL H8-0079. The sequence goes on along the minus strand of NZ_CP150300.1, from coordinate 736,172 downwards.
ATGAACATCTCAGCTACCTTCAGAATGATATTCTGATCGCCAGTGATGTATTACTGGTGGATGATATGCAGGATGTAATGAATGCACTTCTTTCGGGATCAGCTATCTTACTTCTTGAAGGATCTGTACGAGGATTGAAGATTGGTGCAGCAGGCTGGGAGGATCGATCCGTTGGAGAGCCGGTCTCCCAAACCGTCGTTCGGGGACCGATGGAGGGCTTCAACGAAAACCTGCGGACCAACACCTCATTAATTCGCAAACGAATCCGCAATCCTCATCTCTGGATCGAAGAAAGAGAAATCGGTAAGGTTACCAAGACCCGAGTTGCTGTGCTCTATCTGGAACATATCGTGGATCAGGAAATTGTAGAAGAACTGGGTCGAAGGCTCGATGAGATCGATATCGACAGTATCCTTGAGAGTGGCTATATCGAGGAACTGGTACAGGACAAGACGGGAACGATCTTTCCCACGGTCTATAACAGTGAAAGACCCGATACCGTGTCGGCCGCTTTGCTTGAAGGGCGTGTTGCAATCATTGTGGACGGGACACCTTTTGTATTGCTTGTTCCCGCTTTGTTTGTTCATTTCTTTCAGTCTCCAGAAGACTACTATCAACGAGCCGATATCAGTACGCTGATTCGAATGATCCGATATCTAGCCTTTTTTATCGCCCTGCTCGCCCCATCCTTTTATATTGCCATTACCACTTTCCATCAGGAAATGTTGCCTACCAACCTGCTCATTAGTCTGGCAGCCCAGCGTGAAGGAGTTCCTTTTCCCGCCTTCATTGAAGCCATACTTATGGAGCTAACATATGAAATTTTGCGGGAAGCGGGCATTCGGATACCGAAAACGGTCGGTCAGGCCGTGTCCATTGTCGGAACGCTTGTTATAGGTCAAGCCGCGGTAGATGCGGGGGTTGTATCCGCTGCAATGGTTATTATCGTATCGATTACTGCGATATCCAGCTATGTCATCCCTGAAAATGGATTATCTATTTCTGTCCGTATTTTACGATTCGTATTAATGATTCTGGCAGCTGCCTTTGGATTCTATGGCATCCTGATTGTGCTGTTAATTACCGTGACCCACCTATGTAGCTTGCGTTCCTTCGGGGTGTCCTACATGTCTCCCTTTGCACCTTTTATTCAGAAAGATCTCAAAGACACGATCTTTCGTGTGCCCTGGTCCCATATGAAAACACGACCGCTCTCTACTAACACAACGAATGAAGTCAGACAGTCCACCAAAAAAACGAAGCGGTAATTCGGTAAGGAGTGCACCTCAATGAACAGATGCTTACGCTTAATTTTATCCTGTGCCATTCTGCTTCCTCTCCTTACCGGATGCTGGGATCGCCAGGAATTGAATGAACTTGGCATTATGCTTGGTCTCGGCGTGGACAAAGATGGCGACATGATCAAAGTAAGTGCTCAAGTCGTTGTTCCGAATGAGGTATCTTCCAAGGCAGGCGGAGGGAAAGGTACGCCAGTTACCCAGTATCAAGCATCTGCTACCACTTTGTTTGAAGCGATTCAGAAATTAACGGAGACCAGTCCACGCCGCATATTCATGGCGCATGTCCGTGTGCTGGTATTTGGCGAAGAATATGCCCGTAAAGAGGGAATTTACGATGTTATCGAAGCATTAATGCGTGAGCCTACAGCTCGACCTGATTATTACGTTATGGTGGCAAAGAATACAACGGCCTCCCATGTCCTTGATGTACTTACACCTTTAGAAAATATTCCTGCGGAGAAGTTGTTTAATTCTCTGGATGTATCCTCCAAGACCTGGTCCCCTACCACTACGGTAACCGGGGATGAATTAATGGAGTTCATGTTATCTCCCGGCATTCAGCCTGTCATTACGGGTGTAGAGATCCTCGGTAACCAAGAACAAAGTGGTCATAAGGAGAATATAGCCACCATCCGATCACCAGCACGCCTCAATACAACGGGACTGAGTGTATTCCATAAAGACAAGCTGATTGGCTGGTTAACGGAGGATGAATCCAAAGGATACAATTACATCCGGGACAATGTGCAGTCTACCGTCAGCCACCTGCCTTGTCGCAAGAAGGGCAACGTGACATTTAAGGCACTCCGCACAACAACGAAGAGAAAAGCCAAAATCGTAAACGGCAAGCCTGTTATCAACATTGATATCAAGAATGTCTCTTCCATCGGTGCAGTCGAATGTGACATCAAGATTGGTTCGATGAAAGTTCTCAAAGAACTGGAATCCGATAGTGAAGAGCGCTTAATTGAACTAATGCAGAAATCTGTCAATTCAGTAAGACGCAAATTCCATGTCGATATATTTGGTTTTGGACAGGAAGTGTACCATGCTGACCCCAAACTATTCAAAACGATGGAAAGTGACTGGGACAAACATTTTGAAGATCTGGATATCGAATACAAAGCCACTGTGCAGATTAAACGTGTGGGTACACTGGACGATTCATTCAAGAATGAAATGAAGGAGTGAGAGAAGTGTTGCTTACACTCGCGGTTATCATCGTAGCAGTGATTATTGGCTGGGTTGATCTGCCTGGTCTCATTCGCCGGAAGGAGTGGAGAGAAACCGCCGTATATAGTGCAATGCTTCTTACGGCTACAGTCTTCGGTGTCATAGCGTCCAATTTGTGGGAATTCCCCAGCCCACTCTATATCATTATGTGGATCTATGAGCCTGTGAACCATTTATTAGCACGTTTGACTGGAACTTAGAAGAGGGAGGAGGGTACATCATGCTTGAAAAGGGACAGATCGGAATAAGACAATTATCCACCCTAACATTTATGTTAGTGGTTGGAGATATGATGCTGATCTACCCCTCCGTCATCACGTCCTATGCCAAGCAAGATGCTTGGATATGTGCCCTTATTGGTGTCCCACTCGGGATGGCTCTCATGGCCCTGATTATGAAATTGGCCAGTATGCATCCGGGGAAAAATCTGGTGCAGATTGCCCGAAGTACTTTGGGTTTTTGGCCTGGCACCCTTTTTTCATGCTTCTACCTGTTCTTCTTCTTGATTGGTACATCCACACATACCCGGGAGGTTGGTGATTTCATGACCTCCCAAATTTTTCAGTATACGCCTATACGTGTCATCATTCTCATGTTTGTTATTGCTATCGGATGGGGTGTATACCATGGCTTGGAGACCATCGCGAGAACTAGTGAACTGCTCATGCCCATCGCTATATTGTTCATCGTGGTACTCGCCTTCTGTCTTCTGCCACAGGTGGACACCAGTAATCTGGAGCCCGTAACAGATACGGGCGTTGTATCCATAGCTCAGGGTATTCTGGTGAGTATCATATACCCCATCGGCGAAACCATTCCCATTTTGATGATCCTGCCCTACGTTGCAAGAAGCCGCCATCGTATGCGTGACATCATTATTTCTGCGGGGCTGGGCAACCTGATCCTTGCTGTTCTGGTTACGATATCCATGCTCGTACTCGGACCTTTTCTTACCCAACACAATATATACGCTTCCTTTATTTTGTCTCAGAAGATTAGCATTGGCGGATTCTTTGAGCGAATCGAGGTGATCATGGCTTGCTCGTGGCTCATCTCCACCTATTTCAAAGCAATGATCTACTTGTATGCCTTTATTGTTGGATGTGCAGAACTCTTCAAGCTAAAGCAGTTCAAGATGCTCATTCTGCCATCGACCATGCTCGTATATGGAATGGCCAATCTCATAGCGCCTAGTCTGACGTTTATCATCATCACCATCGTTCCGTACTGGGTAGATTGGGATACCACGTTAGGTATCATACTGCCGGGTATGCTGGTTCTAATAACCTTAGTGAAGTCGCGCAGAAAATCCAATTCACAACCCCAACCAACAACGGAAGGATAATTTTGAAAGATGCTAAAGTATTAATCCACGGGAAGGAGTATAGAACATGTTGATGAAAGAAAAACTCACGATTCGGCAGTTCACCCTGCTCACTTTCCTGGTCATGGTTGGAGATATGGTTCTCATCTATCCTTCACTCGTTACCGCAGTAGGCAAGCAGGACGCATGGTTTTGTTCTCTAGTTAGTCTGCCGATCGGTGTTGGTATCATGTGGATTCTGTACAAACTCCATCGAACATATCCTCAGTTGAGTCTTTTTGAAATTTGCAAAAAAATACTCGGGACATGGGCTGGTTCCGTGCTTTCAATTGCTTATCTATTTTATTTTGCCATTGGTGCATCCATATGTGTCCGTGAGGTCGGTGACTTCTTGACTACCCAAATTTATCTAAAGACCCCAATTCGGGTCATTATTCTGATGATCATTTGCACCCTTGCCTGGGGGCTTATTCATGGTTTTCGGACTATTGGGTTAAGCTCCGAACTGTTGACCCCTGTCGTTTTGTTGTTTATTATTTCTCTCTATTTGGGACTCATGCCTCAAGCTGAAAGCGCAAATCTGCAGCCGTACTTTAACACACCCTGGATACATCTTGTGGAATCAATCATCCGCGCAGCATTTACTTCCTTTGGCGAGCTTATCGTTCTCTCCGTGTTTCTCCCATATGTAAATTCAGGGCCTCATTTTAAGCGGGATTTTCTGTTAGCTACTTTCTTCGGAGGATTACTGTTAAGCTTGCTATTGCTCATTTCGCTCATGGTGATGGGACCTATACTGACGCAGCATAGCATCTATATCTCATACGCCCTTTCGCAGAAAATTAATATAGGTAATTTCTTCGAACGTATCGAAGCGTTCATGGCCATCGCCTGGTTAATATCTACCTATTTCAAAAGTCTGCTATATCTATTCGCCTTTGTGCTGGGAACAGCACAATTATTTCGATTAAAGACGTATAAACCTCTCATTCTGCCTTCGGCTCTGTTATTATTCGCCCTCGGTGTCCTGATTGCTCCAAATGTTATTTTCTACACCACTACGATCATGCCTGCTTGGGTAGACTGGGATATCACCGTCAGCTTCATTATCCCGCTGTTCCTCCTGCTGGTTCATCGCATTCGTTCCAACAAAAGGAAGCAAAACAATTCCCTCTGATTGAAAAATCCGAATATGCAAAAGGCTGTGTTCACGGCAACTTCCGCGAGCACAGCCTTTATATTATTGGTAAATATTTTACCTGGGTAGCCTATATGGCCTTCAGCGCTTCAAGGGCCGCCTCAATATGTCCTTTGACCCGAACTTTGGACCAATCCTTGATCAACGTCCCCTCTTCATCAATCAGAAATGTAGAGCGAACCATCCCCATATACTCTTTTCCATACATTTTCTTCAGCTGCCATACACCGTATTGCTCGGCTACAACGTGCTCTTCATCCGATAACAAAGTGAACGGAAGTCCATATTTGGCAATAAACTTGTCATGTTGTTTCATCGGATCGGTGCTGATTCCGAGAATGACCGTGTTCAGTCCTTCAAATTCAGCATGTCGATCCCGGAAATCACAAGCCTGTTGCGTACAGGACGAAGTCATATCCTTGGGGTAAAAATAAAGCAGTACCCGCTGTCCGCGGTAATCCGAAAGCTTTACCGGTTCTCGCGTACTGGACGGAAGCTCAAAATCCGGTGCCAATTCGCCTATATTTAACGTCATGTCAGTTCCTCCCTAAATCTCCCCCATGAATTGCTATAGGGCGTTATTATGAACCTGCTCCGCGATACCGCTTCACGCCAAAATTCCACAGAAGCAAGCCCATGGAGCCAAACACCAATCCCATCACAGGTGTAAGCAGCGCCATGCGATGCATCTCGGACCTTTCCAAGAACAAGGCTGCGGGATAGATCCCCACGAAGGCAAACGGAATGATCCAGGTTAACAGCACCTGAATGGCACGGTTATAGATCGTTACCGGGTAGCGTCCGTATCCTTGAATGTTATACATCAACGGCAGAATACCTGTTGGCGCATCCGAGTAAAAGGACAACGAAGTCAGTGTGGTATAGATACCCGCATAGATCATGACTGAGCTGAGTGCCAAAATAATCAATGCAGGGATATGCCACCATTCCAGCATCAGACCCATCTCTGCTCCGCTAAAGATCATGATGATCAAGCCGATAAACGAGCCCACGAGTGCAGGCGGGTCTACATTTTCAAGCAAGATCTGGAACAGATTATGTGCAGGGCGTGTCAGGATCCGATCCATCTCACCTTTGACGATGTACCGCTCACTGAATCCCCACAGATTAATAAAGCAACTAAAGATGCCATAGGGCACCATAAAATATCCATACACAAAGAGTACTTCACTCTCACTCCAGCCGCCCAGGTTATCCGTATGACGGAAGACCACGAAGATAAAGATCAGGTTGGTCGCCTGGAACAGCAGATCCGATAAGATCTCCACCCAGAAGTCGGCACGGTACGTAAGACGTGTTTTCATGTAGTTCTTCAAATATTCCCAGATCAGACCCATATAGTACATATCCGTTATCCCCCTTGCACGAACAGACGCTTGCGCGCCTTACGCCAGATCAGTACCATCGGAAGCAGCAGCACGGCAAACCAGAACACCTGAATACCGAGTACACTCCAGATGGCGGTACCTTCCACTCTTCCAGTGAACACGGAACCGGGCAGATACGTAATGGCCTGAAAAGGCAATACCTTCATCACCGCGGACATCCAGCCTGGATACAGGCTGATCGGGATGATTAGACCGGAGAACAAATCAACCACGACGCGTTTCATACGCATCATGCCTTCATTGTTTTCCACAAAGAATGCCGCCAGTCCCGTTATCACATTAATCTGGGAATTAATGAGGAAACTGAAGAACAGCATGACGAGAAAGCCAATCCAAGCGGATGGCGCCGTAGGCAATTCAACCGGGAACAACAGAATGGCAATAAGCATCCCCGGAATCATGAGCAGCAGGAAACGGAAAATGCCTTCGCCAAGACCCTGCATCATTTTGACCATAACGTAATTGATCGGCCTGATGAATTGAATCGCAATGGAGCCATCCCGTATGTCTGCGGCAATCTCCCGATCCAGGTTGTTAAAGTAAAAAGCACGTGCCATCCAGGATACGGCGATATACGTGGTCATCTGCGCTGCCGTGAAGCCGCCAAGTTCACCACTGCTACCGTAAATGGCTTGCCAGGTAAAGTAATACACGCCGATATTCAGCGTATATATCAAAATGCCGGAGTAATAATTCACCCGGTATGCCAGCATCGTTAGAAAACGGATGCGCATAAAATCAATAAATGCACTATTCATCTCAGGATACACCCACCGCTTCTTTCCCTGCTCCCACAATCTCGGGACGCTCTGCGGAACCGGATTGGTATATACTGCGCACAATCTCATCCGTGTTGATCTCGATAATCTGAATATCGGTAATATCAGCTTGTCCAACGACACGTCCGAGTACATCCGAAACGTTCAGTTCCAGCGGAATCCATACGGATGCGGACAATTCATTCTCAACCGTCCAACGTACAGGCAATGCCGCAGTCCATTCCTGCATCTGACTAATGTTGTGCGCTGAACCGAATTTGAAGCGGATTTCCCGTTCTTTGCCCCATTGGGACTTCAGATGATCCAGACCCCCATCATAGATGATGTTGCCTGCATCAAGCATGATGACCCGGGAACACAAGGCCTCAATGTCCTGCAAATCATGGGTTGTGAGCAAAATAGTCGTTCCATGCTCCTTGTTCATGTCTTTCAGGAAATCTCGAATCTCCGACTTCACGACAATATCCAAGCCAATGGTTGGCTCGTCCAGGAAAACAATACTCGGGTTATGCAACAAGGCTGCCACCAACTCACAGCGCATGCGCTGACCGAGACTGAGCTTACGTACCGGACGGCTTAACAGGTCCTGCAGCTGCAGCCGCTCAACCAGTTCATCCAGACGTTTGCGGAAATCAGCCTCTCCTACACGATATACTTTGCGCAATAAATGGAAGGATTCAATAACGCCAATATCCCACCACAATTGACTGCGCTGACCAAAAACAACACCAATATTCTGTACAAACTTCTCCCGTTCCTGATACGGAACATATCCACCAACCGATATTTGCCCTGAAGTAGGCACCAAAATGCCGGTCAACATCTTAATTGTTGTTGATTTACCGGCACCGTTCTCCCCAATATATCCGCATATTTCGCCTTGCGGAATCTGAAATGAAATATCATTTACAGCCAATACCTCCTGGTATTGACGTGCAAACAGGTCTTGGAATGCGCCCTTCAGCCCACCTCGGCTTTTCTGGACGCTAAACGACTTGCGCAAATCTTTGACATCAATCGCCAGCATGATTATACCTCACTTGGATTTTGTTGAAATTGCTTGTAGCCCAAAAAGAAATTATAATGGTATCAGTCAAAATTCAGCAATACCCGAACTCGTTTTTTATTTCATCTCAAATACAAAGGAGAGCTAGCATGACCAGAAAGACGAAGAGAACCATCTGGATTTCTCTTGCCGCCTTCGTGTTAATTATCGGAGGAGCAGCGGCATACTATTTCGGTTCTATTCTCAATCAGTTGGACGGTTTGGCAAAGGACGGTGACGATTCACCCTTCGCAGGTATCGAAAATGTGGAGAAAGTAAATACTCCTGACCCACCAAAATGGGAAGGCACAGAAACGGTAAATATTCTCGTTATGGGTGTCGATGCACGTGGATTGAAAAAAGGCGAAGTTCCCCGCTCCGACAGCATGATGGTCGTATCGCTTGACCCCCTTACCAAAAAAATTAATCTGTTCTCCATTCTGCGCGACACATACGTCGATATTGACGGGTATGGCAAGGAGCGGATCAACACAGCCATCACCCATGGCCCTAACGCAGCAATGCAAGCTGCCGGTGACCTGCTTGGCATTCCTGTACAGTATTATGTGTATACGGATTTCCAAGGATTCATCAAATTGGTGGATGCCGTTGGCGGTGTCGATTTTGATGTGGAGAAGGACATGCACTATACAAGTAAAGCAGACAATAATGAATACGATATTGATCTCAAAAAAGGGTATCAGCATCTGGATGGCGAGACTGCGCTCATGTACGTTCGTTTCCGTCATGATGCGATGTCGGATTTTGCTCGTTCCGAACGTCAGCGTGAATTGCTGAAAGCTGTAACGGCGAAAATGCAGTCAACGACTACCATTGCCAAGCTGCCTGCCATTCTGGAACAGGTCAATCCGTATGTGGATACGAATCTCACGCTTTCTGATATGTGGAAGCTCGGTGGACTTGGATACCAAAGCAGCATGAATGGCAGTGAGCAAATTCCGCCAATGAACCTGTTGAAAGAAGAACGTACAGCAGGCGGAGCACAAGTATTGACGGTTACAAATGAAGAGAAGCTGAAGCAGCATATTCAGGATATTATTCATCCACCTGCTACAACGGATGATAGTACGACCAGCACCGAAGATAAAACAGCCAGTGGTGACGATCAAAAGTCAGAGCAACCGGCTCAGTAATGTAAACATGCAGAGGGCAGCCATTACGCTGCCCTCTCGTTGTGCCCGGCTATATCTTTATGAGAAAATCATCATATCTTTCTGTAGCTTGTTATTTTATTATATTTTGAATTACGAAAGGAAGTTATCTTATGAATACATCACGTTCCCGTTCCGAACTTTTATACGCAGAAGCACTCGAACATATTGTTGGGGGTGTTAACAGCCCTTCACGCTCGTTCAAAGCCGTTGGTGGCGGTGCACCTGTATTTATGAAAAAAGCCCAAGGCGCTCACTTCTGGGATGTCGATGACAACCATTATATTGATTATCTGGCCGCTTACGGTCCGATTGTTACAGGACATGCCCACCCTCATATTACACAGGCAATTACGGAAGCAGCAGCAAATGGCGTGCTGTACGGTACCCCGACAGAGCTTGAGATCAAGCTTGCCAAAATGCTGAAGGAAGCTATTCCTTCCATGGATAAAGTTCGTTTTGTAAACTCCGGTACAGAGGCGGTTATGACTACAATTCGGGTCGCTCGTGCCTACACCAAACGCAACAAGATCGTAAAATTCGCCGGATGTTACCATGGTCACTCCGATCTGGTGCTTGTAGCTGCCGGTTCAGGCCCGTCCACGCTCGGTATTCCCGACAGTGCGGGAGTTCCAGCCAGTATTGCACAAGAAGTCATTACTGTGCCTTACAATGACCTGGAAGCCCTGAAAGATGCTTTGGAGCGGTGGGGTGATGATGTTGCCGCGGTCATGGTTGAACCCATCGTTGGTAACTTCGGTATGGTTATGCCGGAGCCTGGCTTCCTGGAAGGCCTCTGTGCCATGACACGGGCTAACGGTTCACTGGTTATCTATGACGAGGTCATTACGGCTTTCCGTTTCCATTACGGTTCTACTCAGACGTATGCCGGACTCGATAATCATGCAGAGATTGAACCGGATCTGACGGCTCTTGGTAAAATTATTGGTGGCGGCCTGCCAATCGGTGCTTACGGCGGCCGTAAACACGTTATGGAGCAGGTTGCTCCGCTCGGCCCGGCTTATCAGGCGGGAACGATGGCTGGTAATCCTGCATCCATCTCGGCTGGTATCGCTTGTCTGGAGGTCCTGCAAAGTGCGGGTGTATATGAAGAGATGGAACGTCTTGCTATCGACCTGACAGCAGGCCTGCAAGCTTCTGCTGACCGTCATGGCATTGCACTAACGATCAACCGGATTCGTGGTGCATTCTCCACCCACTTCTGTGACCACCCAGTTACGAACTACGATCATGCTCAAGACACGGATGGAGAGCTGTTTGCTTCCTTCTTCCGTCACATGCTGGACCGTGGCATTAACCTCGCTCCGTCCAAATATGAAGCATGGTTCCTGACCACGGCTCATACAGACGAGGATGTTCAAGCTACTTTGGAAGCCGCAGAAGCTTCCTTCAAGGCAATGGCTCAGGAATAAATCGGATTAATTTCATTCACATGTAGCGTACAAGCTGTATGATTGATGGATAGCAACTCATGGAAAAGGCGTCCAACAAGTGATTAACTTGTGTGGACGCCTTTTGTTATTTACGGACAACACTGCGATTCTTCACGTTATCTCTGCCTAATCTGAAGTTTCAAAATTTCCTCCCGGATCTTCTGTATTCCTTCTTCGATTCGCTGCTTCGGCACATTGGAGATGTTCAAGCGCAGCATCTGATCCTGATTCGCCTGATATGTTCCCTCCGGATAATACCGTTCAGTCGTATCAACGATGACTCCGCGCTTTTTGAGCCGGGACACCAGAACACGAAGCGGCATATCACCCGCCAAAGGCAATATGGTATGCTCTCCTCCTGTTCGAGGAGCCTCCATAAATGGAGCAAAATCTGGATATGAGTCCAGTTGCTCATGCACCGTGTTCATCCGGGTAGCATACCGGTTACGGATCACTTTCCTGTGATGGGCAAACATACCGCTGTGCACATAGATTTCGAGAGCAGCTTGAGACAGGACGGAAGTGTCGATATCGATCATTTTTTTGTACGCACCAAAGGACTGGATTAAAGGTGCGGGCAGAACAGCTACACCAATGCGTAAGCCTGGAAACAAAATTTTGGAGTAACTCTTCAGATAGATGACCCGACCTTCCGTATCATAAGACCATAGCGGGTCCTGTTTCGTGTTGTCCTCCAGATCGGCCAAATAATCGTCCTCCACCAGATAGACATCGTACCGCTGTGCTAGCCGGATTAGTCTCTTCTTCTCAGCAACCGTTAACGAAGTGCCAATCGGATTGTGAAAACGTGGCATGACATAAAAAAACTTGATATCTCCCTCAGCAAACTGACGTTCAAGCGAGGCCCAGTCCAGTCCATCCAGGGCACGTCTCACACCGGCAATCGGCACATTCAACCCACTCAGCAGGGAGGGCATATTGTGATAGGTCGGTAGTTCCACCAATACTTTTCTCTTTCCATTGGGAAAAGGCATCAATGCAAGTACAGCCAGTGCCTGTTGCACACCTGATGTGATAAAGAACTGCTCCGTTCTCGCAAACACCTGATAATCCGCAAACTGCTTCTGCAACAGCAGAATAAGCGAAGGTAATCCCTGATCCGTTCCATACATGAATAACTCTGCCTGCTTCTTCTCCATCGCCTGATCCACACAATGACGAAAGTCTGCATAAGGGAACACCCTTGGATCGGGAGCAGCCGAAGCGAAGTCCAATGCTCCCTGCCAGTCCATGTCCCGAGCACCTGTCCCGTTCTGTACAGCATAATAGCCAGATTGAGGTATGGCATACACCAAATGCCGCTGCTCCAGCCACTCATATGCACGAATCGCCGTACTTACACTGCATTGATATTGTTCTGCTACAACTCGAACTGCTGGCAGTCGAATGCCCTTATCTGCCCACTGGCGACGATCCTGCTGCTGCATCTGTTCCTGAATCCACCGCTTTAATGCTTCGGCAATCACTTCGTATTTTCTCAATGCACCCATCCCTCTCCAACAACTGTACCGATACAGTTCAACCTTTTATCTATTGTAGCACGATGCACCCGGCAGTATATTGAATAAGGCCAGCATGTGCCTCGAACCTGACATATTTCAAGATAATAAAAGATAAAACGCTATGACTACTGTATTGGAGGAGCATTCATGAACACAACACACACTAGGGGATACGCTTATATCGCAGCTATTCTATACGCGGCTATTATAGGTCTATCTTTTCTATTTGTTAAAATGACCGTCACTGTTGCACATCCGATTGATGTGCTTGCCCACCGATTCGCCCTGTCGCTGATCGTTGTCAGCATTCCTGTCATTTTTGGCTGGATCAAAATACGACTGAGCCTTCGTGATCTGTGGCGAATTATTCCACTGGGGCTGCTATCTCCCGTTTTATTTTTTGCCTTTCAAGCCTTTGGACTCGTATCTTCCAACTCATCGGAAGCCGGTATTATTCAGGCTATGGCTCCTGTATTCACACTCGTTCTCGCTTCAGTCTTCCTGAAGGAACGCACATCCACGATGCAGAAGCTGTTCCTGCTTCTGTCTGTCGCTGGAGTGGTTTTTATTTTCATGATGCAAGGAAGTGTCATGTCAGTGGGTAACCTGAAGGGCATTGCATTATTGCTGCTATCCACAGTTTGTTTTGCAGGTTATGGTGTGCTTGCGAGACCATTAGCCCAGAAGTATAAACCGATGGAATTAACATGGGTCACACTGATGGTTGGCTGTATTGTGTTTAACGCCGCTTCCCTGATCCGACATGCGTCCAGCGGTTCCATGATGGACTACATCAAACCACTTGGTGATGCATCCTATCTGGGTGCACTCGCTTATCTGGCGATCCTATCCACCATGATCTCCACCCTGCTCGCTAGCTATGCCCTGACCCATCTGGAGGCTTCTCAAATGAGTGTATTCAGCAATCTGTCCACACTCATCTCCATCGTAGGGGGTGCATGGATACTGAACGAACCTGTTAGTGGCTATCACTTTATCGGAGCATTACTGATCATCGCCGGTGTACTTGGCACCAATATGAGCGGGAGGAAACATAGGCTGGTCAATGGGATAAAAGCGTGATCCTTTATGGAAATATTTTCTTTGTTTCGTTATTTCTACTAACAGTATGATAAGACTTCATCACGTTAACACTGCTGAGAACAGACCATAAGGGAGAGAGAGGTTCCCCTCAGCATGAAACCTACCAAACCTTCATTTTTGCAAGCTTTAATGCTCATTATGCTAACCATGGGCCTGATCAGTCACGTGTTGATTATCCCTGCCCTGCTGGCTACGGCCAAGCGGGATGCATGGATATCGATTCTGGTGTCTGCAGGTCCTTTTCTGCTGTTCACCCTCATGCTTGCTTATGTCTCCCGACAGCTTCAGCACCAGACGCTAAATAATTGGCTGACCACACATCTGGGCAAACCAATCGGAATGCTCTTCCGTATTGGCAACAGCCTCTTCTTTTTATCTGTCATCTATTTCACCTTGTTTGATACAACCACATGGGCCAAAACAAATTATTTGCCTGACACGCCAGTCATCGCGACAAGTATAGCCTTGATGGCGGTATGTGGATATACCGCCTATAAAGGCATGCGATCACTGGCTTTCACAGCAGGATTGTTGTTACCTGTTGTTGTACTGCTTGGCTTTTATGTCGCCATTGTAAATATACAGTACAAGGACTACAGCCGATTGTTACCTGTGCTTGAACATGGATGGACACCCGTTTTTGAAGGTACACTCTATAGTCTGGCCGGGATGTTCGAACTGCTGTTCATCTGGTTTATTCAGCCTCATCTGAGCTCTCGTATTCGATTATGGCAGTATCTGCTGCTTGCATTCATCATGATTGGATTAACACTGGGTCCATTAATTGGGGCGATTGTTGAATTTGATCCGTTTGAAGCAGCCAAAATGCGTTATCCGGCTTATGAGGAGTGGAGAATTGCTTCCTTGGGCAAATACATTGCACAGACTGACTTTTTTTCCATCTACCAGTGGCTAGCAGGCTCTTTTACACGGATTTCCCTCGCCATGTATATTGTGGTTGAGATTTGGAATATTAAAACCGCCATTAGAAGACAAGCTGCCTGCGGGGCACTAACAGTCCTGTTCATTATGATGATGTTATATCCTATGGATGATATTACTTTTGAATTAATGCTGGTACATTATATTTTCCCGTTGAATGTGTTATATCTGGGCAGCCTTGGTGTCATCGCAACGGTTGTTGCCTGGTTCAGTTCGCGCTCTCAGAGGAGGAAACATCATGGAGCACACACGGATTAACCTAGAGTCCCATGAAGCACTGCTTATCTCACTACAGCAGATGTTCCAGCCTTGTGCCGACGTTGTTGTCCAATCCTACTCCGTTGGTAATCATCATCCGATTGTGCCTGTTATCATGTTATATTGCGAAGGTCTGACCGACATTCAGCAGATCAACAAGTTCATCGTACCGCGTCTTGAACAAACTGAGATAACTGCCAATATCCCCTTGCCTTCTGAACTAAGGCTCGCATTGAATCCAATTCAGGATATTACAGATATACCCAATATCAATCATCTCCTGTTCAGCGGACAACTCATATTGTTCTTCGGTAAAGGTGATGCCGCCTACAGCATGGATATCGCCTCAATCCCGGGCCGTTCACCGGAAGAATCGGCGATCGAAACCTCCGTGAAAGGCCCCCGTGACGGGTTCACCGAAGAACTCAGCACCAATATCGCACTGATCCGCAAACGAATGAAGACCGACTCGATGTGTTACGAAAAGTTTGTGAAAGGAAAACGAACCCAAACGTCTATTGCGTTATTGTACATTGATGACATCATTAACCCCGACATTCTGAGCGAAGCCCGTAAAAATCTGGATCAGATCGACATTGATGGCGTGATCGGAACGTCTCTGATGGAGAGAAGTATTATGGGTGAAATGAAAAGTATTTTCCCACTAACGGACAGCACGGAACGTCCGGACTATGTGGTAGATTCTCTGCTTAACGGACGCTTTGCCGTCTTGTTTGACGGGTCTCCGATCGCTACCATCGCACCCACCACTTTATTTAACCAACTCAAGTCACCGGAGGATGAAAGTACCCCTTTCTTTATCGTCACCTTTGAACGTATTCTGCGAATCGCCGGATTGTTTATTGCCTGTTTTTTTCCGGCCTTCTATATTGGATTAACCAGCTTCAATGTGGAACAGATTCCCCTGCCTCTCTTGGCAACCATCGCAGGCACCCGAATCGGTCTGCCTATGCCAGTTACGCTGGAAGCTTTTCTGATGATCTTCATGTTCGAATTGTTTAACGAAGCGGGACGTAGGCTCCCCAGGGCTTTAGGCCAGACGGTCAGCGTTGTTGGGGGGCTAATTATCGGGGACGCTGCCATCCGCGCAGGTATTACATCTCCGACCATTATTGTGACTGTTGCGATCTCCGTGATCTCCAGCTACATCCTGGTGAACTCCGTTCTAAGTGGCGTTACCTCCCAGATTCGAATCTATATGCTTCTGGCCTCTTCTGTTCTCGGATTATACGGGTTCATGATTGGGCTATTCGCGCTAATTGTGCATCTGGTTTCTCTGGAATGTTATGGTGTGTCCTATCTGTCGCCCGTGTCCCCATTCATTCGGGGAGATTTCTCCCATTCGGTGTCCATGTTGCCTTCCACACGTCGCAAAAAACGACCAACCGCCCTTCATACGCAGGACTCCACTCGAAGAGGGGGAGACTCATGAAGTGCTCTATAACAGTAGTATACTGGAGCAAAAAAATTGGACTGACTCTGATCGCCTGTACGCTGACCTTTCTACTGTCAGGATGTTGGGATTCGAAGGAAGTGCAAAGTATTAACTTCATCACGGCCCTGGGCATTGATTATGTGAAGGACCACTATGTGGCCTATGCGCAAATGATTGATTTTTCGAGCATTGCCAAACAGGAAGGGCCTACGCCCAGGGAAGAAAGTGACATCTGGATCGGCCAGGGTGAAGGCATAACCTTAAATATGGCGGTAAATGACTTGTATCGCAGCTCGCAGCAGCAGACCTTGTGGACACATGTGAAAGCAATCGTATTAACTCAAAATGCAATGGATGGACATTTACAAGATATCTTCGACACCCTCCTGCATTCCGGCCAGCTTCGTTACACCCCTTGGATCTATGGGACAGAAGACGATATGAAGGATCTGCTCTCTTCCTCCGCTCTCCTGAATCAGTCCGCACAGACCATTGAATTGTTTGAGCCCATGAAGCTGTACAGGCAATATTCTGCGTTCGAACCCATTCGGTTGCATCAGTTGCTGGATGGATTTCGCGAGCCTGCCTCGACGATTCTTGTCCCATCGGTTACCAATATCAATCGTACATGGACCTATCAGGATAAGAAGCCTCCACTTGTTCAGATGAATGGATTCTATGTCATCACCAGTGGGGAAAATCAAGGGAAAGTGGATGCCGAGAAGGCCACTGGAGCAAGGTACGTTAACTATGACAAAGTCTATCAGTATCCTCTATACGTTCATCAGGATAATGAAAAGGTACCCCGTCTATCTCTTATGCTTCGCAACCCACGCACGATCATGCGAGCCAGGAAAGACGGGAATGGAGTACGGTTTGACCTAACTACGACGGTAAAGGGCACCATCATTGAAGATCATGGTACACCACGGCCTACCCGTACAATGGAACAAGAAGCGGAGCGGCAAATACAGAACGAGATTCGCAGTACTTTTCAACAAACACAATCCATGAAAATCGACACCTATGGTCTGGTCGAACACTTGTATCGATACAACCATAAGTTATGGGCTGACCATGCCAACAACCGCAATAACCCACTAGAACAGTTCAAGCTTGGAACCGTGGACGTTCAAGTGAACATTCTTAATGCGAATACCTACAAATACAATCCATCCTCAGAAAAGTAAAGACGGCTCCGTTGCCCGGATCACTCAGGGCTGGAACCGTCTATTTGCATTCATATTTGCTACTGTCATCTATGCGATGGGAAAAGCAATTACGCTCATTAACGCCAATTCAGGCTGGGTCGTGTCCAAGCGGCTGTACTGGATGATGACAGGGATGTTGCTCGAAACAGTGATGGCATAAGGTACGCCTGACGGGATAGACTGCTCTCCGGATCGGAGCGATGCGGTACGAATATGTTTGGTCCTTCTTGCTGGCACTTCAGCGACGATATCTTCAAGTGGATCTCTATCTTCAAAATAGATCGTGATGTGCAGCTCCGCATCTGTTGCACCTGTGTTTAATACGCAGATGCTCTCATGACTCTCCAGTGTGCCGCTACTCTTCGGCGGGATATAGCCATCCGGAATCACCCAATAGGTGTGACCTGTAGCTGCTGGAGCCGTCTGATGGGCTGAAGTACCTTGTTTGGTCGGGTCCAATGTCATTTGAGTATATCCTCCAATAATTAAATTAAAAACGTGGGGGCGGCTCGCGATGCAGTCGCTTCGGCGGGCGGATCGGGCCGTGGGCCGCTGTTGGCTCGGGATTTCTATTCATTCCCCCTCAGCAGGGGAAATCCCACTCCAAAGGCGGACACTTCGCTCCCTCTACCCGATTCCGCCCTCCTTCGCTGCAACGCTCGCCGGAATGATTTAAAAGATTATTGCCTTCGCTACTCGCTGGGCAACTTTGCTGGCTCGTTAATTCGTTTAACTCGCTTCGCGTAAATACAGACGCACAGGACTTAAAATCCTGCGGTAAGTTATCTCCTAGAGTAGTAAAATCAAGTCCTGTTCAACTTCTACGATTACTCTCCTACCGCAGATACATTTGCAGCGGTTGCAATTGTAACTCGCGGATGGCTACTGCCACCTGCTGGGCAAGGCGTGAGGCGCCGCGCTCCTGAAAGTGTGTGTTATCCTCCACTCCTGACGGGAAGTTCACATACTCGCCTGGTAGCACCCACATAAAGTCGTCCTTGGTGCCTTCCACGCCCGCCTGCTCGAACAGAAGACGGCTGCGCTCAGCCAGATCGATCAATGGAACATCTTCCTCTTGCGCCAGCTCACGCACGGCGATGATATAATCGCCATGGGTATCATTCAATGTGCCGTCGTCCGCGAAATAGCGCCGATGCACCGGGGTCACGAGCACTGGACGAGCCTTGGCCTCGCGGGCAGCATCGATATACTCTTTCAAATATTCCTTATATGTTGTGAATGGGTCGGTCCCACGTTCAGGGTCCGGCTTCTCATCGTTATGTCCAAATTGAATAAACAAAAAATCTTCGGGCTTGATCTGCTCCATAATGGCGCTGAGTCTGCCTTCATTGATAAAACTGCGGGAACTTCGGCCTGACTGGGCGTGATTATCTACTACCACATCATGTTTGAACTGTGCAGGCAACAGCTGGCCCCAACCACAATACGGATACCCACTTTCCGGCTGATCCGTTACAGTTGAATCCCCGGCAAGGAATACGGTCATGGTCTGATTCGCAAGAGTAACCTCCAAAGCATTAATTCTAGGTGCAGGACCGGAAAATGACAGACGAAGTCTGCCGCCGCGAACAACCACCGAGAATCTAACCTCTGCGTATTGTCCGGGAAGTGTGCGAATGGTTGGCAGTACAAGCCTGCCTTCACCAGCTTTCACGCGGGTCACTGTCTCAGCCAATTCATCCCCTGCAACGAGTAATACTTGGTAGGTTCCATCGGGAAGATCTACGATGAACGATGCTTTGAGCGGAATACAGAAGCTTGAACGCAATCGGGCAGACATGGTCGTCTGCCCCTGATTGCTCTGAGTTTGTTTCGTGGAATAAGACACATCGTCATCACTAATGCGTTGTTTTTCATACACTAGAGAACCAGCTTCGAATCCATACCCTCCACGGTCCTCATATGTGGTTGTTGCAGTCACATTCAGATAATCTCCTGTCTCTTCTTCTCTTCCCGAGTCCGGTCCAAAGTTAAACTTCCAGCTGGTCACGGACACTGCCTGGCCCTCTGCCGCTGCCTCCATGGCAACGGCCTGACTACCCTGAGCTTTATTCAAAAGCGACAACCTCCTTGTTTAACTTTCGTAACGTTCATTCGGGCAAAGATATGAAGATGCATTGAATCCTGCTTATCCTTTCAATCCACTGGTGCTCATTCCTTGAACAATCTGTTTCTGGAAGATGAAGAACACAGCTACAACCGGAACCAGACTGACGATGGACATGGCGAACATCGCGCCCCAGTTGGAAGCAGATTCGCTATCCAGGAACATTTTCAGCGCCATCGACACGGTGTATTTATCAGGTGAGTTCAGGTACAATACCGGACCGAGCAGATCCTCCCATCTCCAGTAGAAGGAGAAGATGGCTGCAGTCGCCAGAGAAGACTTGATCAGTGGCATAATAATCTGAATATACAGTCTGAATTTGTTACATCCGTCGATGGTCGCAGCCTCATCCAACTCCTTCGGAATCGTTCGAATGAACTGTACCATCAGGAAGATGAAGAATGGCATTCCGAAGAATGTAGGGACAACGATTGGCAGAATCGTATTTAGCCAACCCAGCTTCGTGAAGATAATGTATTGAGGAACCAATACCACGTCATGTGGCAACATCAGTGTTAACATCATCAAGGAGAACCAGAATGTACGTCCCTTGAAGTTAAGTCTGGCAAATCCGAAAGCGATCAGCGATGACGATATCACGGCACCGATGGTCGAAATAATTACGATAACAAGTGAATTGGTGATGTAATCCATAAACGGTCTTCCAGCGGTACCTTTCCAACCATCCACATAGTTACTCCAAATCCACTCGGTAGGGAACAGGGTATCGGCAGTGACGAATATCGTACGACTTTCCTTGAATGAACTGAAGAGCATCCAGAGTACGGGATACAACATCAGGAGGGCAAGCGCTGCAACGAACAGGTGATAAATGGGCCATTTTACATTTCTCCAAACCATCGTTACTTCCCTCCTTCAGATTCGTAGAACACCCAGTACTTGGATGTTAAGAATACTGCTACTGTAAGTCCACCAATCATAAGAAGCATGATCCAGGCCATGGCCGAAGCATAACCCATGTTGTTAAACATAAATGCCTGACGGAACAGATACAGGGAGTACAGCATCGTACCATCCATTGGACCGCCTTCTCCTTTGGAGATAATGTAGGCTGGTACGAACGTCATGAATGCACCAATCGTTTGCATAATCATATTGAATAGAACGATCGGGCTAAGGAGCGGCAAGGTAATGCTGAAAAATTTTCGAATAGGATTCGCACCATCTACACCTGCTGCCTCGTACATCTCAGTCGGGATATTTTTGAGACCAGCGAGGAAGATCAGCATGGACGAACCGAACTGCCACACAGACAGAGAGATAAGCATAACGAGGGACGCATTTGGGTCACCGAACCAGCTTATAGGCCCAATCCCGATTGCCGTTAGTGCGCTGTTAACAACACCCTCATTACTGAAAAGGTTACGCCACATAATGGATACGGCCACACTACCACCGATAATGGATGGCAGGTAGTACAGTGTCCGGTACGTTCCAATCATACGAGAGCCAGTGTTCAGGACCATCGCTACGAAGAGAGCAAAGATCAATCTTAACGGTACCCCAATGAATACATACAGAAACGTCACTCTGACCGAATTCCAGTATTTCGGGTCATCAAAAAACATTTTGGTGTAGTTATCGAGCCCAATCCACCGCGGAGAAGTGAACAAGTTATAACTCGTGAACGACATATACAGGGAAACAAACATGGGGATGAGCGTGAAGCCCAGGAATCCAATAATAAACGGGCTGATGAACGCATATCCGGTTAAGTTTCTACGTAGCGATGAATACTGCCTCAATGGAACGAACCTCCTTCATGGATCAGCTTGCTGCCTCAATCCTTGCTTCGGGTTATCTGGACGGGGAAAGGCCCTCGCATTCGCGAGTAGCCCCTTTCCCGACCATCCCTGCAGTGGGACGAGCAAGCTATCATTCAACTGTTATTTATTGTTCGCAAGTACAGATTCGGCGTTCTTGCGGAAAGTTTCTGCTGCCTGTTCGGGTGTAATTTTGCCAAAGTTCAATTCTTCAACCACATCTGCCAGGGAAGAGATTACTTCAGGTGAACCAACCGGTGGCGGAGGGCTCATTGGTGAAGCCTTAGGCTCCATCGCTGCTACGAATTCAAAGACCTGTTTCGTTGCATCACTCAGCTCAGGTGCGATGGCTTCTTTGATTGCTCCTGAGATTGGCACACCGCGCTCACCTTTGATCAGTTTGTTGGCTTCCACATCATTCACCCAGAAATCGATGAATTTAGCTGCTTCTTCCTTCACTTTGGAGTTGGACGTCACACCCCAGTACATACTTGGCTGCATATAAAGTCCTTTTTCCATATCCGGTCCTGGCATTGGAGCGATTTCGAGTGGACGGTTCGCGACTTGTTGCAAGGCTACGAACTGGTTGGACCATTGCCATACGCCAATTCCTTTTTCCTTCACCAGATCCGATTCCTCAATAATGCCTTTGGTTTGGTTAGCTACATCCGGTGTAGGTGCTGCGCCCTGCTCGATCATGCGGCGCATGAGCCCGAAGAACTCCACAAACAATTGATTATCATCATAGCCAAGACCTGTTCCTTCTGCATTGTAAAGCGACAATCCTTTGGTACGCAGGAAGTAGTGGAAGAAAATATCCGGAGCTATCCCTCCATCCAAATACAGACCTTTATCTGCGGTTTGTTTACCCAGTGCTTCGTACGATTCCCAAGTCATATTGTCAGGGATTGCATCCACGCCTGCTGTTTTAAGCAACGCTGGATCATACTGGAAGCCCAGAACGTTAACACCGGCAGGTACACCGTATTGTTTACCGTTAATTACACCTGTGCTGATAACATTCTCGGACACATCGTCCACTTTGATCTGGTTGCCCAGATAAGGTGCTAGATCCTCAAGTTGACCATTCTGTGCATATTGGCTGATGTAGGAAATATCCATCTGAACGATGTCAGGCAACTGATTTGCCGCTGCTTGTGGTGCGAGCTTTTTCCAGTAGTCATCAAATGAAGCATATTCCACGTCGATTTTGACATTCGGGTTTTTCGTTTTGTACAGGTCGATGACCTTCTGTGTATATTCATGCCTTGCATCCGAGCCCCACCAAGCGATCCGCAGGGTAACTGAGTCATCTCCAGATGCTCCTTCAGTTCCTCCACCTGAGCTACATGCCGCTGTAAACACGAGCAAAGCAGCCATCATCAGGAATATTGCCTTTTTCACCATGTCAATCTCCCCTTTTATGTTGATATGGTTGTGTGAACGAGTTATCCCTCCGTTACTGATAACGCTTTCACAAACTTGTTAATGTCATTTTCGCAAATGTACGACCATAGTTGAATACACAAAACCGTCTTGTTGGTTCAAAAAACAGAGGAGGACAACAGTCCCCCTCTCGGCGCTGTTCGTCCTCCTCAGACATGAATCACATGATTGGTAGTCCATTGTTATATGCCGATCCTACGGAATTCCGTAGGTGTCATACCAGTCCACTTTTTGAACACCTGACTGAAATATTGTGAATTCCCGCCGAATCCGAACAATTCAGCAAGCTCGAATACTTTCACATCCCCGCCTCTGCGAATATGGTCACATGCGCGTTCAATGCGCAGACGATTCACGTAGTTGGAGAAATTCTCGCCTGTGACTTTTTTGAAAATTTTGCCCAAATAATCTGGATTCATATACAGCATCTGATGGGCGACTCCATTGAGCGAGAGATCTGCCTCTCCATAATGACGATCCACGATATCCATCATCTTCTCCACGGCAGAAGACTGGCGACTGATATGATTTTTGTAATAACCGGACGTTAATCGGGCTGTACTGCTTGCTACAAAAGACTTCAAACCAGATAACGTATCGATATGAGGCAATTCTGCCATACGTTGGGTGAATTCCGTTGCCTCCTCAGGCGGACAGACATGAACCATCGCCGAGTAGAGCTGTACTACGTAAGAGCGAGTCACCTCAATTTCCAGCTGCTGACGCGATAATAGATCAAACAGACGATCCACTTCTACCGCTGTTTCCTCGGTATTGCCCGATTTGATCAACTGACACAGTTGCTCCGCATCCTGTTCTACATGCACCCCGTCGCATTCTCCGGCCAGTATCAGATCATTCTTCGTAATCAGCTTGCCTTCACCGATAAAGAAGCGATGGTTCAGATACTGCAACGCCTCACGAAACAACCGCCGGGACTGAATCATTCGATCTGCTTCACTCAGCGCAGCGGTCACTTCCAATTTATATAGTCTGGTAAATGCAGCCCGAACCTCTTCAATACTTTCTTTCAATCCAACCGAATCAGCTGAATCAGCCAGCAGAATCAGGAGTTTGCCTTCAATGGTTGTGCTTAACAGTACATGTGGGAGCAGGTCGCTGGCAATATTTTTAATCGCAAATAAGTGACTGTAATCATGTTCATCCACAATTCGGAACAGCAGTAATCGAACCGCGTTCTCTTCAAGCTCCAGATCGAACAGCTCCTGATAATACTCCAGATCAACCGGACCATAGGTTCGGTTGGTCATGAACTCCAGCAGAAACTGCTCCTTCACATGCGGAAGCACCCGTTGCAGCCGCTGTTTCATCTCACCAGCAACATGCTCTTTCACCTGAGCATCCTGATGCTCCTGCAACAGTTCAGTCAGCGCATCATGGATCTGATTCTCGTTACAGGGCTTGAGCAAATAATGCTTCACACCATATTGCATCGCTCTGCGGGCATATTCGAATTCTTTATAGCCGGATAACATAATGAAGCGCACACCCGGATATGCTTCGGATGCCTTCTCTATGAGCCCGAGACCATCCAGGCCCGGCATGGAAATATCCGTAATGATAATATCGGGTCTCGACTGCCCGATTTTGTCCAATGCTTCAATTCCATTCCTCGCCGTGCCCACCAATTCCGTACCTGCCGCGGCCCAATCGACCACTTGAGAAATCCCTTCCAGAATGACACGTTCATCATCTACGAGCATCACTTTGTACATCGTCATCGTCCTCTCTAATCCAAGGTATGCTGATCGATACTACAGTTCCTGATCCGGGCTTGCTGCTCATCACCATTCCACCTTCATCACCGAAGGTCAGTCTGATTCGTTCCTGGATGTTAGATAACCCAATGCCCTGTCCTCTTGTCTGAATACGTCCTTCATGTAGTTGTTCCAGGAATTCCGGTGTCATCCCCGGACCATCGTCCTCGACTTCAATAATCACCTTATCTCCATCTGCTCTCGCCCGGATCCGAATCCGGCAAGGGTCAATGCTTGGTTCGAGTGCATAGTGTATGGCGTTCTCCACCAAAGGCTGTAATGTTAACTTCGGAATTCGCGCCGTCCCAACCTCTGGGGCAATCTCCATGTCGAAATCCAGTCTTTCCTCAAAACGAGTGCGCTGAATCGTCACGTAACTGCGGACAATATCCAGCTCTCTTTCCAGCGTGATCCACTTCTCGGTCATATTCACAGAACTGCGCAGCAGGAATCCAAGCGCCTCAACCATTTCCGAGATCTGTCGTTGCTTCTGTACTTTGGCTAGCCAGTTAATGGATTCAAGCGTGTTGTACAGAAAATGGGGATTAATCTGCGCCTGAAGCGCTTTCAATTCGGTCTCACGAATCACCAATTGCTTCGCATAATTCTCATCAATTAATTCACGTATCCGTTGAAGCATCATCTTGAATGTGCGATGTAGCAGTCCGACCTCATTCTGTGGAGATATCGGAACATTGCCAAGGGCTGCCTCCTCCAGTTTATCCAGATCGCCTTTTTCGATATTACGCATCTTTTTGATCAACTGTGCAATCGGGTGGGTAATGCTGCGAGAGAATCTCGCTCCAATAATAAGCGCTGCGAGAAAAATCATGATAAAGATGACCGTGACCAACTGTTTGACAAATTGGACCTGTTTGAACATCTGGTCAAACGGGGTTGTGTACAAATAAGTCCAATCCGAATAGGAAGAATGGGCCCGGGCAACAAAGTGTCTTCCCTGCTCCAACATCGCAATTCCGTAGGGCTGGGTGCGCTTCAATTCAGATTCAATCTCAGCTTCACTGACTGTTGATTCTGTTGGGTAGATCACTTCTTTTCCATCCGTAATCAGTAGTTGAGAGTCCTCGGCTGGTTCTTGCATCTGATCCTGTACAATTCGGTCCAGACGTACGCGGATGATCAATGTCCCGAGGTCTTCCAATGTAAACGCTCCGCCAATAAAGGATTTCACCTGTCGGACGGACAAAAGTCGGGACTGTTTATCCCCGCTGGTATGCCAGGCATTGGAGCCCGAGTATTGCTGTCCCAGTGCAACCAGTTCCTTCTGCTTCGACTCCGAAATTCCCTCCCGATTTCCTGCGGCCATAACGTTATTATCATTATCGATAAATAACATGGAATAGACGTATTTTTCGGAACCCGCGTAAGCGACTAGCCTGTTGGTGATCTTTTTACGCAATCCATTTTTCTCATAACCCGTTTCGACCTTTTTCAGTTGGAGCAGATATTGTTGCAGCGGCTCGTCCGACATCACCTTGAAGGAAAGATTGGAAATCTCACGCAGTTGGTTCTCAATACCTACCGAAGACATATTAAGGACCTGTGAGGATTTCTCATAAATCTGGCGGTCGTAGATACTGAACACATATCGGAGTACGGACGCATAAAACGTAAAGCTGATTAGCATCAACAGTCCGATGAGAAGAATCGTTTTGTGATGAATCGGCAGTGTTGTGAAAGCGTTCTTAATTTTACTCATCCTAAGCGCTCCTTTGGCTTGCGAAGGGTGCTATCGTGCTATGGGTTAGTGGTTTTATTGTAAGTTATTTTCATATTTACACATCCATGGTCATCTGACAAGATATATTTATGCAACATTTGAGGTCATTAGAGAAGGTATACACCTATGTAAGGAACTCTCACAGAACGTAAAACAGCCAGAACGCCTTGAACAGATCAAGGAATTCTGGCTAATGAATAACATATTATGTTAGAGCACGAAATGCATTTTACGGATTAACAAAAACCGTTTTCAGCTTCGCTACATACTGCACGTCAAAGCCAAGACCTTCAGCTACCATCGCAAGCGGTACATATGTTTTGGACTCTTTGCCTACCTTGTTCAGGAAGGCAGGTGTATCCACAGTAACGGATGCTCCGTTGACCTTCACCGCATTGGCACCAATCGTCACGGCTACCTTACGGTCTCCGTATGTAATCGTTGCGGTTGAAGTTTTGTTATCCCACACGGTAGTAGCACCGACCGCGTTCACGATGTCCTGGATCGCCACAAAGTTTTTGCCGTTACGGATAATCGGTTTGTACGGTGTATTCAATGTTTTGCCACTCACAATAATGTTCATCGGCTCACCCGTCGCAGGTGCAGTCAGCTTGGTGTAGTCGCCCCAGATCGTTTTGGCAAATACTTCGGCAATGGCTGCATATCCGAATTGATTCGGGTGGAAATCACGATTTTTGATCATATGTGTCATGGTGCCTTCGCCGCCAACAAATTCCTTAGCCACGTGTGCGACTTTGACATCGGTACCCTGAGCAGTGAATTGTGCTGCAATACCATCAATAGTCTGTGTGAAACCTTGGGATGCCTCCATAAGTTTGGCATAGAGGGCCTTGCCCGCTACTTCTGGCATCGGTTGATACTGGTCAGCGATGACAATTTTAGCTGTCGGGTTAATCTCATGGATATCATTAATCGTTGCACTGATATTGGCTGTGTAGGTTGCGAGTAATTCTTTTACTTTCTCTTGGAGCTCCTGATCACTCAGTTTGTCTGCTGTACCGAGCAACTCCGATACATCATTCCCCCCAATGGTGATTGCAACCAGATTCGCCTGCGCTATACTCTCGCGAATTGCAGCAGTATTGGCTCCAATCTGTCCCGCTCTTGGATCGGGAAGACTGGGTTGAATGGCTTCAGAAGTTAGTGTCTTGCCATCCTTAATTGCAGTGGTGAAGTTTTTCAGGCCACTGGTTTTCAATCCAGCAATCCCATAGTTGTCCACCTGTGTACGTCCATGCAGCAATCCCTGCTCCTGCAAACGCTCTACATAACCATAAGGCAGCTCTTTTGTGTTGGGCTCATAACCTACGGTAATAGAGTCTCCCAATGTAACGATGCGGAACTCCTTCGTTACGGCAACGGCATCTTTCTTGGCAGTCAGTGATGCCTCGTTAGTACCCGCAGGCAATCCGCCAGTCTTAACGTCTGCAGCATGTGCAGGCAATGCAGACGATGTGAAGAGCAGCATCCCTGCCAGCATGCTGGCCGTTAAGCCTGCAGCTGTATTTTCCCATATACGTTTACGCTTCATTCGGGGTAACACTCCTTCTTCTAATCTATAATTACACTATTGTATAGTACATTGGTCATTCCAATGACATCGGTTCGTGTTACTCTATTCTATCATTTTAAAGTAGGCGTTGTCCTCTCTGCTAGAAGCACGCATGAAATAACAGACTCCCTGATGGGGAGCCTGTTATTGGTTAAGCTCAGCTATGACGTTCAGTGATAATTAAGATTGCGGCTTATCCGGGTCTTTAGAATTCGAATGATCCATGTCGCTCTCCAGTTTGTTCCCGGTAGTTCGCTCCAGATAGCGATCATAACGATCGTCCACTTCACGTGCCAACTTCCGGTACTTTAACGTTTCCTCGACGATTGGATCACGTTCCGTCTGAATCCGCACTTCATATTTGGGAGGAATCAGCTGGCGTTCACGCTGATCGGTGTCGCCGGACTCTTCCATGTCCCCTTCCGTCAGCATATCACTGAGCCGTCGTTCCAGTTCTTTGGATTCATCCATTGTTTTCGCTCCTTTAATTAAAGTCATACCTGCGTTACCTATACTATTGTACTTTCACTTCGTGTACAGAATCATCTTTCGATCGCTGTTATCCCCTGATTTCTTTGATTCCCTTTTCCAAGGGAGAAATCCGGTGATAAAGGCGAGCGCTCCGCTTCTTCAGATGCTTTCTGTCCCCTCCGTTAATGTACAATTACAGGTTATTAAAGCATGGATGAGTTGAATAAACTCACTCCAAACCCGTAGCCTTCGCTTCCTTCAGCACACCCGTCAGTGCATCATGGATTTTACCATTGCTGGCAACGACATGATTCACAGACAGTTGATAAGGCGTTCCGATGGTATCGGTCACCTTACCGCCAGATTCTTCAACCAGCAGCGCACCTGCGGCAATATCCCACGGTTTCAATCCGACTTCAGTGTAGGCGCTGAGACGTCCTGCGGCCACATATGCCAGATGAAGGGCGGCAGATCCGCCTGCACGCAAGTTACGAACTTGCGGAGCAAGAGCCTGCACAGCAGCCATATTCAGTGGCAATGCAAAGGTTGTGTCTGCCGGAAATCCAACCGCAATCAGGCTCTGAGCCAGTTCCTTTTCACCAGATACAAGCATCCGGTTTCCGTGGACATAAGCTCCTTTCCCTTTTTCCGCAACAAACAGTTCATCACGGGAAGGGTCGTATATTACGCCGACAATGACTTCACCATGGTGAGCCAATGCGATGGACACCGAATAAAACGGGAATCCGTGTACAAAGTTCGTTGTTCCATCCACCGGATCAACAATCCAGAGGAACTCTTCTTCCTCTGCCTCTTTCAGTGCTTTTGCCGAAGCTTCCGGTCCCGGTTCGACGCCTTCTTCACCCAGAATGGCATGGTGGGGAAAATGCGTAAGAATCAGGCGGCGGATCATCTGCTCCGCTCCTTTATCCACTTCAGTCACCAGATCCTGGGGTGAATATTTGGTTCCAGGTTCAGTTACCGTCCCAAGACGGCTTTTGATCCATTCTCCAGCTTTGGAAGCTGCATTAATGGCAACGGCAGTATAGCTTTTGCTTGTCACGACATAAGGTATCTTTTCCTTCTCATTCAAAGCGTTCACTCTACTTTCTATATCAATCTACGAAAAGTTGAAATTCTTGTTAAAAGTATACGCCCGACAGGTCGTAAAGTTTCTCGTTGCCCAGGCCCCTTTTGGCACTACGGATGAATGATGACGGTAGACTCGTCCACCCACTCCACACCCTCTTCGTGATAGAATGCCAGCTTCTGCATCAGTTGCACAAGTGCCTCATCTTTGCGTTTAGCCTCGATCATCACGTCCAGCCTTGGGGTATCTGCTGCGATATGACGCAAGAAGTCGAGCACAGGCTCTACCTCTACACCATCAGCATGACCTCGCAGATCCTTCTCGCTCTTCGGACTGGACACATGAATTTTGGGTGGTAATGGCTGATCAGCTGGTGAGTCTGCCTGCGCGAGCGATGACTCCCAAGTCTTCAGGATATCAGGCCATAGATCCCATGGCTGTTCACCCTCATTATTGACCCACTGGTGATGAATATCCAGCACCATGGGCAATCCCAAATGCTGGCTTACAGCGAGTGTCTCGGCCGCATTGAACGTTTTGTCATCATTTTCGAGTGTCAGTCGCTCCTGGATGTCCCGATCCAGCTTCAAAAAGTTTTCTTCAAAACGAAGCGCCGCCGAAGGCTTGTCCCCGTATGCACCACCAATATGTATATTGTTCTTGGCAGTGGCATTCAGACCCATGGCATCCAGCATCCGAACATGATGACGAAGGTCGCGAATCGAGTTGTGCAGAACTTGCTCGCGGGGTGTACTAAGTACGGTAAAATGATCCGGATGAAAGGACACACGCATATGATTCTCCTTCACAAAATCACCAATGGCCGCAAAGTCCTGCTTCAGTGCCGGAAACGGGTCCCAATCATTCAAATCCTCGTGTGTTGCCAGTGGAATCAATTTGGAAGAGAAGCGATATACATGAATATGGCTGCCCTTGTTGTGCCGGAGCAATCGTAGTGTATTGTGCAGGTTCTCGGCTGCAATCCGTTCGAGCTTGCGGATGGCTGCTTCCCTGTCATCGATTTTATTAAAACTGGACATGGTCATGGTCCGGGAAGGTGAGGCATTCTCAACAAGCACGGACATCGCCACATAACCAAAACGTACAAGCATGAATTTCTTCCTCTCTGTTAGGGCGGAAAACCTGCTCGGCATATTCAACCGTCAGGATGTACCGTCACTGTATATAACCAAGTTTTACCCTAAAAGAGTGACCATAATCGTATTTTCGCAAATCAGCCAATCTGACCCACACTCACAATCAATAACTATTCCTGAGCCTGCTCTCCAAAGAACATCTCATCCGCAAGTGCGGTCTGGATACGTGATTCTTCCTCGGTCAACTTGCGGATCAGTTGCATCTCCACTTCGGTTACCTCTTGCCCCTGGAAGTTGATTTCTGCAATGGAAACCACGATCTTCACGATGGCTACAGCCACGTTATCCGGTGTATAAGCAATGACTTTCTGGCCGGTAGGAAATACCCGGAAGCCCTGTTTAACCATTTTTCCGCGACCGTATTCAAGCAGTTCGAATAACTCTTGCTCACTCTTGAATTTGCATACGGAATTGAATTCAGTCTGAAATCCCATGCATACCCCTCCTGATCTTGTCGTCTCAGGCTACGCCTGTACGCCGTTCTCGTAATTCAGTGCCTGCTTGCGGTTGTAACGCTCCAGTGCCAGCTCAATCATGCGATCCAGCAGCTCTGCATAAGATACACCTGTCTCGCGCCACAGAAGTGGATACATGCTATACGGTGTGAAACCAGGCATGGTGTTTACTTCATTAATAAGTAATGCGCCGTCATTTTTCCGAATGAAGAAGTCTGCACGGGAGATGCCGTTACCTTCAATCGCACGGAATGCCTGCAATGCGGCTTCGCGAATGCGATCTGCGGCCTCAGGGTCCAGTGGAGCCGGAATCAGCATCTGTGATTGACCATCAATATACTTGGCTGCATAGTCATAGTACTCACCTGAGGATACGATCTCGCCTGGAACGGAAGCCATTGGCTCGTCATTGCCAAGAACGCTGACCTCAACCTCGCGTGCTTCAACGAACTCCTCAATGACCACCTTCGTATCATACCGAAGTGCGAACTCGACAGCTGTCTTCAGTTCATCACGGTTACGCGCTTTGGAGATGCCTACGCTGGAGCCCAGATTAGCCGGTTTGATAAAACAAGGATATCCCAGCTGATCTTCGACCTGTACGATCATTTCGTGCTCGGTCTGTTTCCATTGTGTCGCATTAAAATACGTAAAGGCACATTGGTCAATGCCAGCCTGTGCAAACAGCTTCTTCATGACCACTTTGTCCATGCCACCAGCCGAAGCGAGTACACCTGCACCTACATATGGCATATCCGCCATCTCGAACATGCCCTGAATGGTACCATCTTCTCCAAACGTACCATGCAGCAGAGGGAACATAACGTCCAGCGCTTCCGCTCCGCCATACAAACGGCCAAACAGTGCGTTCAGTGCATCCTGAGTTCCGCCTGCCGATTGCTCCAGCTTCAAACCTTCAATCTGCGCGAACGGCGCATGCATGACAGGTCCTTTTTTCCACGTACCCTGCTTGGAGATATAAAAAGGAACCAATTCATACTTCTCATAATCAAATGCGTTCGTTACAGCAAACGCCGTTTGCAGCGAAACCTCATGCTCGCCCGATTTTCCGCCGTACACGACGCCTACTTTTAATTTATCCATACTCATGCGTAACCTCCGATTATCTGTGCCTGATGCTGTCATCCTTGCATGCTCAGCACCCTTGTTATTCTGCTTGCGTTACCTGATCTTATTTTACACGGAACTGGATGTCTACGTCACCGCATCCCGAAAATCTTTCGTCATCAAAACTCATCTGCAACATGAAAAAGCCGGTATACCGTCCGCTCCGTCCAAGCGTATGAATCCCGGTAATCCCAATATCGGTGACGGCTGCTAACCGTATGTGCGTTAACAAGAGGCATACCACCCGCATCAAACGCGGTTACAACGGTGCTATGCTGAAATCGCCCATCTCCGTCCCAATCATAGAGAATAACATCTCCCAGCATCAGCTGCTCCGGACGATCTACGACTGTCGCAGTCAGACCCCAGCTGCTGCCTGATAAATAACGCTCCAGACTATTGGAGACTGCCCAGCTGTAACTCCACATTTCGGAGCCATTCACATACCCTTTATACCACCAACCAGCTTCTCTTCTACCAGTATAGTGGATGGGTGCGCCCCCTGCAAAGAGACATTGGGACACGTAATTGGTGCAATCCACATCAAATTCCTCAAAGGCGGGATTCCCCGCATTCCACCAGCGATCCGCATAGGCAACCGCCAGATCCCTGCGATATGCTTGCTGACGTGAGCTTCTGCCTTGACCCAAAACTTCCCGATTCAGCAGCGGCCGATTCATCGCCTGTACAAAATCGGCCTGTTGAAACGGACGTCCTTCCCCAGCGGGGCGACGCTCCGGCACTTCTCGCTCGACCCGTCCAATGATCCATCCACCACTCTGCCGCAGAAAGGTTAACCGCTCCCGCTCAATCCGGTCCTCCCGGTGGGTGATCCCGCTCTTCTCGTAGAACAGTCTGCTGTACAATTGTACATCCACCACCGCTTCTTCCTGTCCATCCATAAGCGTACGCACAAGCTTGGCGCTCGTCTCGCTGCGAAGAGGCACGGCGCGCCGCTTACGGTACCATTCGTCCAGCCTTGCCATACGCTCTCCCCGTTCCACCACGAAGTCAGGATCAGTAACGATCCGTTCGCTGGTCTGTGGACGGTAGTCGATTTCACAGCGATTGTACTGGTTCACGTAAGTATATAAGGCACTCTTCCATTCCCGTTCCAAGCCTATGTCCCCCTTTGGCATGAGTTCTGTCTGGAATATTTCATTGCATATATAAACTCCTACTATTCATATGAGAGGGTCTTCGGTTGTATGTACATAGCTCGGGATGAAGACTCTAAATTCGGCAAATACAGGTGCATGATATATCTTATTCCTTCTCGCTTCACGAAAACGCCTTCATTGGTTCAAAAGCTTGATTGAACAGGTAAAAAGCCCTTTACGTACGAAGGTGAAAACGGTATACTTAAAACTAAAGTTATGATTATGAAATTACGTTTCACCTGATGAAACTAACGAACGAGAACACGGAACGATGAAGGCCTGTTCTTCACCTAAATGAACGTTTTCTTCATCTCACCGACACATTCCAAGGAGGTACATGTATGTCAGCAAAGAATCATTTCTCCGCCGCTCGCAGTCTTGAGGTTGGAGGCAAGTCTTACCGCTACTACAGTCTCGATGCTCTTCAAGAAGGCGGCCACGGCGATCTTTCCAGGCTCCCTTTCTCCATTAAAGTGTTGCTTGAAGCAGCAATTCGTCAATTCGACGGACGTGCCATTACCGAAGAACACGTGAAACAACTGACCGGCTGGGCAGATGGCCGTGACAATAACAAGGAAATTCCATTCATCCCTGCACGTATCGTTCTGCAGGATTTCACCGGTGTACCGGTTGTCGTTGACCTCGCTGCAATGCGTGATACCGTGAAAAAAGCAGGCGGCGACCCGAAACAAATCAACCCGCTCGTACCCGTCGATCTCGTTATCGACCACTCCGTCATGGTTGATGCATTCGGTACCAACGATGCACTTGATTATAATATCCAAGTCGAGTTCGAGCGTAATGAAGAGCGTTACCGCTTCTTGCGTTGGGCACAAACGGCATTCAACAACTTCCGTGCAGTTCCACCATCCACAGGGATCGTTCACCAGGTTAACCTGGAGTATCTGGCTTCCGTGGCAGCGACAAAAACCGTGGACGGCGAGACCGTTGTATTCCCGGATTCCCTTGTAGGTACAGACTCCCATACCACCATGATCAACGGACTTGGCGTTGTTGGTTGGGGTGTTGGTGGAATCGAGGCCGAAGCAGGCATGCTGGGCCAACCGCTTTATTTTGTAACACCAGACGTTATCGGTTTTAAACTGACAGGCAGCCTGAGCGAAGGCGCAACAGCAACGGATCTGGCACTCACCGTTACCCAATTGCTTCGTAAAAAAGGCGTTGTTGGTAAATTCGTTGAGTTCTATGGACCAGGTCTTGCCAACATCGGTCTGGCTGACCGTGCAACAGTAGCCAACATGGCACCTGAGTACGGCGCTACCATCGGTTTCTTCCCTGTCGATAGTGAAACATTGAACTATCTGCGCAGCACGGGTCGTCCTGACGAACAGGTAGAATTGGTTGAAGCTTACTACAAAGCTCAAGGCATGTTCCGTACTTCCAGCACCGTTGATCCTGAATTTACAGATGTGATTGAACTGGATCTCGGCTCTGTTGTACCAAGTCTTGCAGGACCAAAACGTCCACAAGATCGCATCGAGCTGACACAAATGAAAGAAAGCTTCAACAGCATCATCCGCACACCTGTAGATAAAGGCGGCTACGGGCTGAGCGATGAGAAAATTGAACAAAGCGTACCTGCGAAGCACCCGAACGGTTCCAACAGTGAACTGAAAGCAGGCGCTGTTGTGATCGCTGCGATCACAAGTTGTACGAACACTTCGAATCCAAGCGTTATGGTCGGAGCGGGACTGCTGGCGAAAAAAGCAGTTGAACGCGGCCTGACCAAACCAGGATATGTGAAAAGCAGTCTGACACCAGGTTCCCTTGTTGTTACGGAGTATCTGGAAAAAGCAGGCCTGAACACGTATCTCGACAAACTCGGATTCAACGTTGCCGGCTACGGTTGTGCAACATGCATCGGTAACTCCGGCCCACTGCCGGACGAAGTGAGCGAAGCTATTGCTGATAACGATATGACCGTAGCGGCTGTATTGTCCGGTAACCGTAACTTCGAAGGCCGTGTGCATGCACAGGTTAAAGCCAACTACCTGGCATCACCACCACTCGTTGTGGCATATGCACTTGCGGGTACAGTGAATATTGACTTTGAAACCGATCCAATCGGTTATGATACTAACAATGAGCCTGTGTTCCTGAAAGACCTCTGGCCTACCTCCGAGGAAATCAAGGATACCATCGCTAGTTCCCTGAACGCTCAGATGTTCCGCAACAAGTACGAGAACGTATTTACAGCTAATGAGCGTTGGAATTCAATTTCTGTACCGGAAGGTGAATTGTACGAGTGGGATCCGAACTCCACGTACATTCAGAATCCTCCGTTCTTCCAAGAGCTTGGCGACACGTTGAACGATATCGCAGATATCCGTTCTGCACGCGTTATGGCATTGCTTGCGGATTCCGTAACTACGGACCACATCTCGCCAGCAGGTAATATTGCAGCATCCAGCCCGGCTGGACTGTACCTGAAAGAGCATGGCGTAGAACGCAAGGACTTCAACTCCTACGGTTCACGCCGTGGTAACCATGAAGTGATGATGCGTGGTACATTCGCCAACATTCGTATTCGTAACCAGGTGGCTCCGGGCACCGAGGGTGGTATTACGAAGTACCTGCCAACCGACGAAGAAATGTCCATCTACGATGCTTCCATGAAGTATCAGGATGAAGGACAGAACCTGATCGTTATCGCTGGTAAAGAGTATGGTACAGGAAGCTCCCGTGACTGGGCGGCAAAAGGAACATTCTTGCTCGGCGTCAAAGCTGTTATCGCAGAAAGCTTCGAGCGGATTCACCGTAGTAACCTGGTCGGCATGGGCGTAATGCCATTGCAATTCCAGGAAGGTCACGGCTGGTCCAGCCTTGGTTTGAACGGACGTGAAACGTATGACATTACTGGCCTCAGCAATGACGTGAAACCAGGACAAGAGTTGAAAGTAACCGTAACTCGTGAAGACGGTACACAGTTCGACTTCCCTGTTATCGCTCGTCTGGACAGCATGGTTGACGTGGATTACTACCATAACGGCGGTATCCTGCAAACCGTATTGCGTCAAATGATGAAAAAAGCTTAATGACATGAATCATTAATGTGATGAAGTTATACAAAAAGCTCCCTGCCACGTGCAATCAGCACGTGACGGGGAGCTTTTTGGCTTTGCTTTTCATAATCGGGATATGTTTAAAAATCAATCTTCAAGTCAACTTCCGAATCATCAGGTGGCTCAGCTATACGATATATACCTCTGCAGTTTAATTTCTCTACGTTAATCCAGTCTACAAACTCATCTCCTCCGTAGCATCTTACAAAAACGGCATATTCCAGCTCACCCTCATAATTAATGGACTCTGTGTATTCTGTGAATGGATGTTTCCCCTCTATACTCTGCAAAAAATCTGAAAATTCAATTCTCCACTCTTCCATCTTCTCTGCATATTGATCGGGGACATAATAGTAGAATCCATCTGGCGTATAATACGAAATTTTCATTATCATCTTGCAGACCTCCTATCAGCATGTCGGGTAACGGTCTAGAGTTTTAAGATCTCTATACCTTCTTTTAGAAATGATGAGACAAGCGTATGATATTCAATTCCATGTGCTAATTCCTCTTTGGTTTTATGTATCAGATAATAGGAATATTTCTGCATCAACTCATGCTCGTTTAACTCAATGGGAAGGTTAATAATCTCAACGTCTTCCGAATTAAAATGATACCGATACCCTCTTTCTGACCTTCCTACGTTCATCACTGTTTGGATGACCATTAATTCATCACGTGTGACACTATTTAATAAAGCTGATCTTCTCTTTTCCATACCAAGTATGATCTCTTCACCCTCTTGATCAATCTTAGCTTCAACAATTTCGCTTTCAATTTGTATAATGGCTTTCATTGTTCCTGCTAGTTCTTTAGCTAATGAATACAATGTATGTCCTCCTTTTTTGTAAGGAATAGGTACTAACGCATCATCTCTACTCTACCTCATTTGCGATGCTACTCGCAAAGTTCACTGATTCTATCCTAAATATTACACCTTACGAAACAGCAAAAAAACTCCCCGTAACGTGCAATCTGCACAGTGATGGAGAGCCTTTGGTTTCAGTATGTGTGTGTTCTCCGTTGCTTCAAGGCCAACTTCCTTTTAATGCCCAATGCCATTTCTTACACGTGACTTTCCTTAGAATTCAACTTCTTCGTTGTCACGCGGGATTCTCCTCCCACCAGCACCTTTTTCAGACCCATAGCCATAGTGAAAACAATATATCCAATCAAGCCGCCGAGTGTATTAAGCATCAGATCATCCACATCGAATATGCCCATGCCAGTCACTAACTGTGTCACTTCATAGCCCAGACTGAGCAGCAGCGACAGCAAGAGTACCTTTACGCCAGAGAATAACTTGTTGCCCGTCAATACAGGAATGAAGATGCCCAGTGGGATAAAGGCCAGTATATTGCCTACCAGATGGATTGCGGTGCCCGGACGATGTAACGACAGACTGTTCCAGTCTCGTGAGATTTCCTGAAACGGTGTCAGGTTGACGGTTCGCGTATGGATCAGATCAGGTTGTTGCAAGAACGCCATAAGTCGATCCTTCACGATGCCAAAATCGACCGGGCTCCCTTTGAACAGGATTAGCTTAGTAAGTAGATATAAATAGATAATGAAAACGGCAATCCAAAGGATGTAATGTTTGGTTTTCTTCTGGTTGTTGTGCTTCATGTTGTTTTGCCTCCCTTGCGTTGCCTTGTTATTTCTTTACGGTGACAATGACGCCATCCATGTTATCTCCCGATATTTCAGTGTGGCCTTGCTCAGGTATGTAAACGGTCGTATCTTGGGTGACCCTATAATAGCGGATGTGATACTCCTCACCCTCTACTTCCACAGTAATGTTCTCTTTCTCTTTTAGCAAATCCAGATACTGTTCCAGCACCAGATTATTTTTATACATGACAGCACTGTGCGGCAGCCCTACATATCGAAAGTGCCATGGTTCATACTGTATACCCGTGATGCGCACTTTATCCTTTGGGTAACGCAAAATAAATCCGTATTTCCATGCATTCTTCTCCAGCCAAGCACCCTCTGGTGCTTCATTCATGGCAGCCAAGCTTGAACCAACATCCAGGGATAAGCCGAGATTGTGCTCACTGTGACCCGCAGGAAGTGCGTAGTCTGAACCCTTTTCACGATAAAGCTCGTCCTGCTTCGCAAAGTCCCTGTAACCACTACTAATGAGGAAATATCGGACTCCCTCTTCGCCTGCTGCTTCAACCATCTTCCGAAACTCCTGCGCGACTTGCCGGGATAACATGATTTTCTGATTCAGTATTCCATAACCACGAAGTAGCTCATCCTCATGTGCCACATATACAATATCGGATTTAACCCCTTCCGGGTGAACGGGGTATTGCTTATCAACCAGTAACAAGTTGCCCTTGTGTACCTGATCCTGAATGTTTCCGGTGACAGATACGGTATAACCTGCAGGATTTTCACGCGTATTCTGAATCTCGATCGGCAACTCATTCTTCTGCTGAAGCCCTCCCGGTGATTGCGTAACGATATATCCGATCAAAATGATACATATCAAAAAGCCCCACTTCTTCATGCTTGTTCCTCCTTTTACCTCATACATCAAGGATAGACAACACAAGTTAAAGAAAAAGCAGGGCAATTTTAAAGTTTTTCTTAAATTTGACGTCGAACCTTATTGGAATACGGGCAAACGAACTTCGAATAACGTCCTTACCACATCGCTCTGAGCCGAGATCGTACCGTCATGCTGCTCCACAATATTGCGAGCGATAAACAGACCAAGGCCTGTCCCACCTTCCTGAGGGGTTCTGGCACGATCTCCGGTATAATACATATCGAAGATATGCGGCAATTCCTCCAGACGAATATGTCCACCATAGTTAATCACGTGAATGATGATCTGTTCTGTATCACGATATCCGTTAATATCCACGTACATGCCATCCTTGCCGTGCCGTGCAGCGTTAATTAGCAGATTCTCGAACACACGTGCCAGCAACTCGCCATCACCGGAGACCGTAAGGTCAGTGTCTATTTTTAATCGGGCGACTAGTTGGTTCTTTTCGAATACAGGATAGAGTTCTTCGTTCATCTGTTTTAGTAGCTCACTAAGATCCAGCTGTGTCTTGTTTATAGGCAACATGCCATAGTTCATGCGAGTAATTTCGAACAAATCATCAATCAGTTTCTCCAGACGCTGTGATTTGGTAAATGCAATTGCCGTAAAGTGCCTGACCTGCTCCTCCGTCAGTTGGTCATCCTTCATGAGCAGATCCAAAT
Source organism: Paenibacillus sp. FSL H8-0079 (assembly GCF_037991315.1). NCBI lineage: Bacteria > Bacillati > Bacillota > Bacilli > Caryophanales > Paenibacillaceae > Paenibacillus > Paenibacillus sp. FSL H8-0079. The sequence continues at coordinate 696,544 of NZ_CP150300.1, read as the reverse complement.
ATCCAAGCACAGAGGTCAGCGGTGTTCGCAGGTCATGCGCCAGATTAACAACTAGCTGGTCCTTACTATTTTCAGCAAAATCCCCTCGTTCTACAGCTTCCTTCAGCTTCTCACTTGCCAGATTCACATCCTCCGCAATCGTACCTAACTCGTCCTTCGAGGAAATCTGCACACGATGCTGAAAGTCTCCACTGGCCAAATGCCTGATCCCTGTGGAAATGTCCTTGAAATACGTCGCGTAGGGTTTGGTAAACCAGAAGAAAAATAGAATGGCAAGAGGGATAAATAAGATCAGGAAGAAATAGATATCCCCGATACTTCTCATAAAATGACGATATTCAGCGAGCTGATCTTCTGCACGGACACCCGAATAATAGGCTTGCATAAGCTTATAAATCCCATAGGTAATTGCGCCAGAGGCAAGCATGCTTAACCCTAACAACATAATCATGGTTGTGCGAAAACTTCTTCGTTTAGTCATTAAACGTGTACCCCACACCCCAGATGGTTTTGATAAACTTGTTCTTGTTCACATCTTCTCCCAACTTTTTGCGCAGGGTGCGAATATGGACCATCACGGTATTACCACTCTCGTAATAGGCTTCTCCCCATACCTGTTCAAAAATATTTTCTGCACTGAACACCTGCTTGGGGTGGCTCGCGAGCAGATACAGAATGTCGAATTCCTTCGGTGTTAGTTCCACTGGTTTGCCGTAGAGTGTAACGCGATGTTGATCTGGCGTGATGATAAGCCCGCCCTTCTCCAGAATGGAGCGCTGAACAGGCGCAGACTGGCTGAATTGTAGGGAACGACGCAACTGGGAATTCACCCGGGCAACAAGCTCCATCGGATTGAATGGTTTGGTCATATAATCATCCGCGCCCATCACGAGTCCCGTAATTTTGTCCATATCTGACGTTTTGGCACTCAGGAAAATGATCGGTAAGTGATGCTGCTCCCGAATTTTACGAGTCACCTCATACCCGTCCATGCCAGGCATCATAATGTCCAGAATCGCTAAATCTATCGCTTGGGTCTGAACGGCTTGTACCGCCGCCTTCCCGTCAAAGGCCTTAACGGTGTGATATCCTTCTTTTTGTAAATGTAAAGCAACCAGATCAGCGATCTCAACTTCATCGTCTGCGATTAGAATCGTAATTCGCTTCATTGCTTATTCCACTCCTATGTGTGATGCTCAACAATATAACATATTTGAATCCAACAGATAAACCAATGAAAGGAATACATAGATATGAAACTTGAGCGTTTGTTAGCTATCGTGGTGTTACTAATCAATCGCGGACGAGTACAAGCCAAAGACTTGGCAGATACGTTCGAAGTATCGATTCGGACCATATATCGAGACATCGACACATTGGGACAAGCTGGCATTCCGGTGGTGACGTATCAGGGGGCAAGCGGTGGGATTGGTCTGGCAGAAGGATACCGTCTGGATCGAAACGTATTAACAGACAAGGACCTCGCGTCCATCGTCACTGCACTGCGCAGCGTATCCACCTCCCATGCCAATGCGGCGCGTGAGCTTCTGGTCGAAAAACTCAGCAGTATCGTGCCTGAAGCCAAGAATGATGATTTTCAGGCCAATACCAATCGTTTCATCGTTGATTATTCAACCTGGACGCATCCCGAAGCCCTACAAATCAAGCTTCAGCTTATCGAACAGGGCATGGATCAATTACGCCCCGTCACCTTTACCTACTGCAGTGCGGAAGGTACCCGGACTCACCGAACTGCCGATCCTCATACCATCGTGCTTAAAAAGCATTCCTGGTACCTGTATGCCTTTTGCCACGAGCGGAATCAATTTCGCATGTTCAAACTCGTACGCATGCAAGATGTCACACTTGCTGATGAGCGCTTCGAGCGTAAAGTAATCAACCCACAGGACAGACCCTGGCAGCAGGAATGGACTCGTACATGCAATCAGGCTGGGTTAACCTTGAAATTCCATGCTCGCGTCCGTCATATTGCGGAAGAATGGTTTGGGATCGAGAACGTCATGCCTGATGGGACTGGGTATTATATCAGCCAGGTTGCTTTTCCAGAGGATGCGTGGTTATATGGGTTCATTCTGGGCTTCGGCGCAGATGTTGAGGTATTGGAACCTCAGCATATTCGAGACGAGATCTGCCGTATCGCCGAGCAAATTGTACAAAATTATATACCTCCGACTCAAACCTGACAGACAGCTGTCCAGTTCCTCCCCGTATACTTCAGATATATTCAATCTGTACATATACAAGGAGGAACTAATCATGAACGTCACTGTATGTCAAAGCTGCGGCATGCCGCTCACAACCCCTGCCCAATTCGGAACGGAAGCAGATGGAAGCACAACCCGCGAATACTGTATTTATTGTTACAAAGAGGGAAAATTCGAGCAGCCCGGTATTTCACTCGAAAGCATGACGGAGATGTGCACTGCCATTCTGAAGGACGAGGGCATGGATGAAGAATCGGCTCGTTCGATGCTGCGTAACCAGCTTCCTTTTTTGAAACGTTGGCGCACAAATACAACGGATCAGCATGCAAATTCTCTGACGGAGAACTCAGCTGCTGCTACTCATCCGGGTCAGGTAACAACAGATCATTCGTTCTCTGCCCAGCCCGTTCGTTATGTCACGCTCCCCGGCAAACGTCTTGCCGGCGTATCCGCCCGCACAACCAACGCCATTGAGATCAGTGGCAAAGGCTATATTCAGGGACTCTGGAACAATTATTTTGCCTCAGAGCACCTCCCTGCACCTGAAGTTGCTCGCTATGGCTGTTACGCAGATTACACCCATGGCATTACTGGAGAGTACACCATACTAGTGGGGCATGAGGTCAGCTCTGATGAAACATTACCTGAAGGATTGAATGACATTCTGTTCCCTCCTGCAACTTACGCCGTATTCACTTCCAGAAAAGGACCGATGGCAGAGGTTGTTGGCGAAGCTTGGGGCGCCGTGTGGGCATGGGATAAACAAAGCGATCGTACGTTCACCGGGGATTTTGAATTATATGATGAACGCAGCCTGAATCCCGAAAGTGTACAAGTGGATATATACATCGCTGTTCGCCAAACTAGATAAAGAGTAAGATATACATCTCAGACAGAATCAAAGTTAATTCGCATCCTTCTTCATATCACATCAGCTGCCGAGTTTGCTCGGCAGTTTTTCGTATTATCAGGTTAGCCAGTAATTACTGGTTGGCCTTTTTTTGTGGTCGTTTTACGATGGGGGGAGCCGGGAGAACGTGGCGGCTTTAGGGGCTTGGACCTCGTAACAAAAACAGTTCTCCCACGACCTCCAAAAGACCATGTTTGGGCTGGTAGGGGCAGTTGACCCCGTATAACAAGCGAAGCTATGGGTTTGGAACCATCGTGGAAAGGACCGGCGAAACGAAAGATAAGGAGTGAGGACATGGAACCTGTTGTCGGTGTAGATGTCGCTAAAGGTTCAAGTGTGGTACAGGCATTTCGAAAACGAAATGAGCCCGTTGGTAAAGCAGTAGTCATTGCGCATGGAGCGAGTGGGTTCGAACAATTTACGGAGATGTTAGGCGCGCTTCAAGTCGAAACAGGTGTTGCTCCAGTGGTCGTTTTGGAAGCGACGGGACATTATCATCGTGCTTTGGTATCCTGTCTAAATCGGAGTGGCTACACCTACTACATTGTGAATCCCTTGCAATCCAAGCGAGCCAAGGGAACGCAGTTACGCAAAGTTAAAACAGATGCTGCAGATGCTTGGCATCTGGCAGAGATGTACTATCGCGGCGACGTGAAGCCGCATCGAAATTGGGATGAGATGTTTACAGAGCTACAGCATTTGACTCGGCAGCATGAGTTTGTCACGGGAATCTTTGTGCAGGCGAAGCTGAACAGCAGAGCCTTGCTGGAGCAAGTGTTTCCGGCGTATGAGCAGATATTTTACAATGTGTTTTCAACAACATCATTGACGGTGCTGTCTCATTGTTTGGAGGGAAGTGTGACGAATTGGAATGAAGTCATTCAGGGAAATTCGGGACGATCCCATTCCAAGAGATGGGTCAATGAAAAAGCCAAAAAACTGGAGGCAATAGTGGGTGAATGGGGAGAAACTCGGCGTAGCCCATCTCAAAGCAAGGCACTGCTCGGAATGGTCTCTTTATTATTGACGATGATCCGACAGCTGGAGGAGCTTGAAAAGCAAATGGAGGACATGGCGAAAGGTCTGCCCGAGGTTGAACTGGTGAAAAGTATTCCGGGGATTGGAACGAAACTGGCCGCAGCCATTGTAGCTGAACTAGGTGATGTAAAACAGTTTAGTGATGCGAAGCAACTTGTGGCGTTTGCAGGCCTTGACCCAGGGATTTTCAGTTCGGGAAAGTTCACAGCGACCAGTACACGAATCACGAAAAGAGGCTCGAAAAGGCTTAGACGTTCACTGTATTTAGCGGTGCAATGCGGAATGCGAAAGAATGCCAATGCAAGAATCCGGTCGTACTACGATAAAAAAAGAAAAGAGGGCAAGCCCTGCAAGGTGGCCGTAATTGCCTGCGCGAACAAGCTGTTGCATCACATTTTCGCCATCTTGCAGAAGAGCCAGCCCTACCAAGTGTAATCCATATTTAACCAAAACCTCCATAGCCGTGGAGGTTATTCGTGTTGGTCGGAAAAAGTATATCACGAAAAGAGAACTCATCCAACCAGAAATGCTTGACAAACATTAGCTGGTTTTTGTTATATCCGGAACTACATTACCATCGAAACAACCCGACCATGGTACCAAGTTAGTTAGCATGCTTTGCATCATTCAACCAGACAATATGCCTCATATGCGGGTACCATTGACTTCCTTAAAATTGGGACTATTCACATAACAACCAATTCGATCCTCCCATATCAAACCTCTCATATCAGGTCCTTTCCTCCTGAATTTCCCTAAAAACGTTTACATCTCCTTAAAACCGGGTAAAATCACTACAATCCAATTGGAATTACATTCTAAAGTCATCTATTTCGTCTAACAAGTCATATGTACCTATATGCGCACCTGGCAATATCACCAGTCGAAATACATAATTCAAAAAATGCATCAAAGGAGGAACCAAGATGATCCGCATGCCTATTCAGCAAATGATCCCGTACCACCACCAATATCCGCGCAACACGGCGACCACTGCTCCTAAAAAGGAGAATGAGAACACTCAAGGTCTATCCTTTCATGAAATTTTACAGCAAAAAATGGCGAAGAAGAATGCTTCTCCTTCCCTTCGATAAAATGGACACCTGACCGTATTCGAGTCCGGTTATCAACCGTCTTTCCGCAGCTTGGCGGAATGGCGGTTATTGGCGTTGAGCAATAAACGACTGTACAGTCCTCAGTCATGTTTCTATAATGGTTTAAATATCTACGAGATCCATGACATATCCGAACTGTAAAAGGGGACTTATCACATGATCACCATTGGTTGTTTTCACGCTCATTATTCCAACATCGCATTGATTGAAGAGACGCTTGCTCAATATGATATAGAATTGGTCCATTACGTCGATCCAGGTCTGGATCGTCTTAAACATGATGCTGACTTTTCCGATGCCGTTATTCATGAGAAGGTAGCCCAGACGCTCCAATGGATCGCTGAGTGTCATGCCGATGCCATTCTGGTCACTTGCACCCTATTTGCGACAGTATTGGAGCAGGAAGCCAAACAGGTCCCCGTGCCGGTGATTGGCATAGATGATCCGCTATTGCAGGAAATGCGGAGAGTACCGGGAGAGTTCATCATCGTGTTCACCAACCCGGCAACCGTTGAAGGAACGATGGCACGGGTGAATCAGGCGTTACAGCAACAGCATGAGGATGAGAGTGGGCAATTACACGTTGCCAAGGTATCTCAGACGGAAGCGGTGTGCATCCCTGGGACATTTGAGTTGATTATGCGTGGAGATCAGAAAGGGTACCTCGAAGCGGTACGTGAAGGCTTACAACAGATTGCTGAACAGTATCCCGGTAAAAGGCTAGTTGCAGCCCAGCTCTCTATGGCTCCCGCAGCTGCACAGGTTACGTTAGACACGGGAATTGCGATTCATAGCCCGCTGGCATTGCTTGCGGCGTATTTGGAGAAGAATTTGGGCTTGGCTCCGCAATGAAATCACTTACTGACTAACACCATTCATTAACGAGGTGAACTAATATGCGTTTCCTCTATATTATTGTACTGTTTATAGTGGGTTTTGCCTGCTCTGCATTTCTATATGGAGGAGCTCCTAAACTCAGTGACGCCCTCCTATTTGTTATCGCAGGCATTCTGTATAAGATATGGACCCAGAACAATCATAAAGCTAATTCTGAAGAACATGGAGAGCACTAGCCTAGTTTAAAATAAACTCATGTCACAGAATCAAAAAAGCCGTTCTTCTCTGCAATGACAGAGAGAGACGGCTTTATCTCTATTTCAGACTGCCCAGCTTACGCTGTAGTGACGCCTAGGAACGTGTTCGATATTCCTCGGCCTTTTCCTGCATGCCCGCTGCTACAGCCTCATGATCAGACAATCCTTTGTCCGCGGCAAAGGCACGAATGTCCTGCGTAATGCGCATGCTACAGAACTTCGGTCCGCACATGGAGCAGAAATGAGCTTCCTTGGCCCCTTCTGCTGGCAGCGTCTCATCATGGTAGGACAGCGCACGTTCCGGATCCAGCGACAGATTGAACTGGTCACGCCAACGGAATTCGAAGCGTGCCTTGGACAATGCGTCATCGCGGCGTTGAGCACGTGGATGACCTTTTGCCAGATCGGCGGCATGAGCTGCGATCTTGTAGGCGATAACTCCTTCCCGCACATCATCCTTGTTGGGCAGGCCCAAATGTTCTTTTGGCGTAACATAACAGAGCATGGACGTGCCGAACCAGCCAATCATGGCCGCCCCAATGGCGGACGTGATGTGATCGTACCCTGGCGCAATGTCGGTCGTTAGCGGCCCAAGTGTGTAGAAGGGTGCTTCTTTACAGATCTCCATCTGCAAGTCCACATTCTCCTTGATCTTATGCATCGGCACATGCCCCGGACCTTCGATCATCACCTGTACATCATGCTTCCACGCGATCTGCGTCAGTTCCCCAAGCGTAGCCAGTTCCGCCATCTGTGCTTCATCGTTGGCATCGTAGATACTACCTGGACGGAGTCCATCTCCCAGTGAAAATGCCACATCATACCTTTTCATAATCTCGCAGATTTCTTCAAAATGGGTGTACAAAAAATTCTCCTGATGATGCGCAAGGCACCATGCCGCCATAATGGACCCGCCTCGAGACACAATGCCTGTCATTCGCTTGGCGGTCATCGGGATATAACGTAGCAGCACGCCTGCATGAATCGTAAAGTAGTCCACGCCCTGCTCTGCCTGCTCAATGAGCGTGTCACGGTACAACTCCCAGGTCAGCGCTTCCGCTTCGCCATTCACCTTCTCCAGCGCCTGATACAGCGGCACCGTGCCAATCGGCACAGGTGAATTGCGGATGATCCATTCCCGGGTGGTATGAATGTCTTTGCCTGTGGACAGATCCATCACGGTATCCGATCCCCAGCGTACCGCCCAAGTCATCTTCTCCACCTCTTCCTCAATGGAGGAAGATACGGCAGAGTTACCTATGTTGGCATTGATCTTCACGTGAAAATGACGACCGATCAACATCGGCTCACTCTCTGGATGATTGATGTTCGATGGCAGAATGGCCCGTCCACTCGCCAGCTCCTGCCGCACAAATTCCGGTTCCACGCCTTCACGAATTGCGGCGAATTCCATCTCTGCCGTAATGACTCCCTGCCTCGCGTAGTGCATCTGGGTCACGCAACGTCCGATCTGTGCCCGCAGCGGTTTGCCGCGTAATCCAGGGTACTCCTCGGCTCCCGCTCTCTTCCCACCAGCCTTCAGTCCGTTATCCTCCGGTTTAACTGTGCGTCCCTGATAAGCCTCGACATCGCCCCGCTCTGTGATCCAGCGAGTGCGCAGGGATGGCAGACCTGCACGGATATCCACATGAAATGCGGGATCGGTCATCGGGCCGCTCGTATCGTAGACACGCAGCGGTTCGTTATGCTCCACCCCTTGGGGAGTATTCGTGTCATGAAGGGCTATCTCACGCTCCGGTACAGCAATGTCCGGCCGTGAGCCCTGAATGTAGACTTTGCGGCTACCGGGAAAGGGCTGAACCCGTCCGGCCGCTCCTATTTCTTTTTCCACCGGCTGACCATTATGTTCCTGTTCCATCGCTTGTTGTCCCGTTTGATTTCCTGTACTCATGTTCCCTTGTCTCCTCCTTAGTGTACATTCGCTTGGTTTGGTTGGTATCATCATTAGCTTGGTTACGTACCTGTTCCAAATCATGCGCAATGCAGAGAAGAAAGAGCGATCCTACACCAGACCAGAGGAGACATCATTCATGTACAGTTAACAACAGAACGGAGGTTACCACAGATCATGGATCTATGGTGACTTCTCTCTTCATCCAAGCCCACTTTCGCAGATTATTGAAAAAGAAGTCCCTGGAGTACGTGCTATATCGCCTGTTCCCTGTATATAAAAAAGCCGGTCCCCGAAGGAACCGACTTTTAATGTCCAACACCAATAATGCACCTTTATGCAGCTCCTTAACGGAGCTCTACAAGGGTCACATCATGTGGTGGTTGTGGTCATATCGCCGATTACTTCCCTACGCTGGTATGATCCAGATCAGGTGCAAAGGGTCCGGAATCTCATGCGATTCCGTCTCAGTCCGGACAATTCGGACTCCCCCAGTAACGTTAACAAGTTACGGCATACACACGCCGCAGTTCATATTCAATGAAGCTGGCCCCGCTGGGCCGTCCATAACAGAGTAGCGCAACCGGAACATAAAAACAACCTTTATATTCCAAATGACCAACTCCATTGGAGAAAAACCTTACCTCAACATCAGGATAACATGAGTCCCATTTGCGTAGCTGCATCCTTCAACACAGGTGCGTATTCATGCAATGTCTCCTGCGAGAGTCGACTGACAGGCCCTGAGACCGAGAGGGCAGCTGCAATATTACCTCTACGATCCATAATCGGTACCGATACTGCGGCAGCTCCCGGCTCACGTTCCTCGTAACTCGTGGCATATCCGTTATCCCGGATGTCTCCCATCTGTGCCAAATACACCGCCGGATCAATAAACACCGGCCATTCTGGTCCGTTCATCAGTTCTTCACGATCCTCGTCCGTGGCAAAAGCCATCAAGACTTTGCTGGAAGCCCCGACAGACAACGGGAGTCTAACGCCTACGGGAGCGACACGGCGGATCGCCTGATCACTTTGCACAGCCTGAATACGAATCCGTTCACTGCCATCACGCAGGTACAGACTTACCGTCTCCCCCAATCGATCTCTCAGTCGCTCCATCGCAGGCAGCAGTAGAATAGCCGGATCATCACTTCGGGACATATGAGCGGATAACTCCCATATTCGGATGCCAAGTCGGTACTTCTCCGTTGCCGCATCCCGGATGACAAACCCTCGATCCTCCAGCGTCGCCATCAGGCGGTGCACTGTACTTTTGTGCAAGCCAATCTGGCTGGCAATCTCGGTGAGTCCAAGATCACTGCGTGTGGTAAAACATAATAATATATCCAGCGCCCGTTCCACAGCCCGGACGGTTAACTTTCGATCTTCCATGGCATAATGCCCTCCTCATGTTTCATCACATGAAACTTGGTTACATAAATTATATGAGAAACGGTCTCATCTGTAAACCAAAAAGAGCCAATACCCGAAGAGGTTATAGTGTAAATTTTTCCTTTTTATAAGACTTAATCCCCTGTAATTTACACACTAAGGTAATGTTACCCATATATCTTAAGAACTATATAACAATTGCGTAACAAATGCCCTCAATCAATTGACTTTGACTATATTGGAACATACGATAAAGATACATTACATTAAGATATCGCTCTGAAGCAGGCTCTGAAATAGACGCAATTCTCTTTTCATGTCGTTGTTATCTTCAACTGAACTTCAAAGGAGGGGCATTCATGTATCCAACATCCCAGAGCGAAGCCCCGCTGCAAACAAAAGTGTCCGATCTGCCCTCTTCGCTATCACCGAGGCTGATTCGGTTCAAACATATTATCGTAGCGTTGCTGCTCTCCGTTGTATTTTTTCTACTGTTTTGTTTTATTGCACTGCATGGTTATATCGCATGGGTATTATCCAATCCAACGGTAGCACCCGTCTTCTCCAATCCGATGCAAGCCAAGAACATGAAGTATGAAGACATCACGTTCCCGGCAGCAGATGGCAGTCGAACGATGCAAGGATGGTATATTCCTGCTGACAATGCCGCGAGCAAAACGATTATTTTCAGTCACGGCTATGGTGCCAATCGTGAAGAAACATGGGTACCCATGTATGACCTGGCACATTATGCCCATCAACTCGGGTTCAACGTGGTCATGTTCGATTATGGCTTCGCCTCACAGGTGAACAAAGCTGTAGCCACAGGTGGCAAAGCTGAGTCACAGCAATTGCTGGGCGCGATCCAGTTCGCCAAGCAACGTGGTGCACAGGAACTGGTTGTCTGGGGCTTCTCGATGGGTGCCGGTACAGCGTTACAAACGGGACTTATTACGAAGGAAGTGGATGCAATGATTCTGGACAGTGCGTTCCTGCTGGAGCCAGATACGCTGTACCACAACATTCACAACCAGATCGATCTTCCGCGTCAGCCTACACTGGAGATTATGAAACTGTTGTTCCCTGTTCTGAATGGTACCGGATTGCAACAGATCCCTTATCAGGAAGTGAAAAAAGAGGACTATCCGTTCCCGATCTTCTTCATTCATGGTACGGAGGACGAGAAGGCACCTTACCCGATTGCAGAGCAGCTCGCTGCCAATCAGACTAATCCGTACTCGGATGTATGGATTGTCCAGGACGCGCATCATGAACTTATTTTCCGGGAGCATCCGAAAGAATACCTTCGTCGTGTCTCTACATTCCTGAGTCATGTAACGAAGACAAGCAGTGACGATGTGCAAAACACGAATAGTGGACAATAACCAAATTTCAATCATCGAACTTTTCGTTAATTCCAGAGCCCTCAGGGGCTCTTTTTTTTTTGCACTCATAGGACAACAGACTATCGGAATATACTCTTGGGACGCATGAACAGACGGTCTGAACGCATAGATCATTTGTCGGATTAGGTTACCTGTATGAACTATTTTGCATTTTGAATTTCATCTGAAGGAGGTCTAACGTACATGAACTGGTATGAATATGGTCACCTGCTGCCTCTGCGGATATTGGAGGAAATTCGTTTCTGGAAAGAGCAGGAGAAGGAACATACGCTCGTTATTCGTGCACTGGTTCCTGATCTGGAGCCCGCATACGTCAAGCTATTGGAGGAATGGGAGGCTACCTTTGCAAACAGTGAGCGAGTAGCGAATCAGATTTTAAAACAACTATTACCCGCAACCCATCCGCCCGCTCCTTACATCATTCGTTGTATCGATCAACTTGTGGCGGCAGCTCGTCAGCAATCAAGGGAGTTCATCAAACAGCTGTATGTTCTTCTGGAGCAAAGTGCTGCTGTGCAAGCTGTTCCGCTTGCCAAAGTACTCATTCTGCATTTTATCCGCGAATCGGAGTATTTTCTGGGGGTATTGGATACGCTCGGTCAACCTGGCATCTTGCGAGAAACGGATTCCGAGCCATCACTTTTGCTGGAAAATGCATTACATGCCTCAGGGTCAGGAAGCGTCCATCGCCAAGCTTCAGAAACTCCAATTTCCCCAGAGGGAAATGTAAATGCACCTGTTGCTTCAGCTCAGATCCAATCCGCAGCACTTCAGCCTTCACCCAGCGAAAGTGCTTCGAGCCAGCCTGTTTCTACCTCACCTCCCGTCAAAGAAAAGCCGGTTCCCATTGGTGGTCACACACTGCCGCCCCTCCCCTATGCGTACAATGCGCTGGAGCCGCATATTGATGAGCTGACGATGCGTATCCACCATGACAAACACCATCAATCCTATGTGGACGGACTAAATGTAGCGGAGAAGAAGCTGGCGGAATCGCGAAAAAAGAATAACTTTGAACTCATCAAGCACTGGGAACGTGAACTCGCCTTTAACGGGGCAGGTCACTATCTGCATACGATCTTCTGGACGATTATGAACCCTGTTGGCGGGGGGAAACCTTCCGGTATGCTCGCAGAGCAGATCAAGCGGGATTTCGGAAGTTATGAAGCGTTTAAGAATCAATTCACGGAAGCTGCGAACAAGGTGGAAGGCAGTGGCTGGGCGATGCTTGTCTGGAGCCCGAGAGCACACCGTTTGGAGATTTTGCAGGCGGAAAAACACCAGAACCTGTCCCAGTCCGACATCGTACCACTCCTGCCACTGGATGTGTGGGAACACGCCTACTATCTGAAGCATCAGAACGAACGCAAAAAGTATATTGAAGACTGGTGGAATGTGGTCTACTGGCCAGCTGTGGCAGAGCGGTATGAAACAGCACGCAAGCTGTTGTGGCCGCCTTATTAAGCTTGGGGTTAGATGGCTTAGAAAAAAGAGATATCTCCAGCCGAATGACTGAAAGATATCTCTTTTTGGTATAACGTTGATATTAATATATCAGTATTATTGACTGATTGATGCCGCTTCAATTGCTTTATAAGCCCAATGTGTATTCGGCACATCCGACCACTGTCTTGCTGCATTCGTTGCAGATTCAAGACCTATCAGTTTGTTGAGCATCGTAACAGCTTCAGCGCGAGTTACAGGCTGCCCAGGACGGAAGGTACCATCCGCATATCCTGTTATCACTCCTGCTGCATTGAGCTGAGCTATGGCTTGCTGCGCCCAATGATTGTTCACATCATTAAATGTACTCGTTGTATCATCTGTCTGTTCGGTCTTCAGCAAGTGCTGTAACACGCTTGCCAATTCGGCACGAGTCATTGCTTGATCCGGCTTAAAACTGCCGTCTGTGTAGCCTTTAACATAACCAGATTGTGCAGCGGCCGCGATGGCCGATTGTGCCCAGTGAGTAGATTTCACGTCTTTAAACGTGTGATTCCCTTCCGCTATTGACGTACCCAGAACACGGGAAATCAACGTAGCCATCTCCGCACGAGTTACGGAGCGTTCCGGTCTGAAACTGCCATCAGCATACCCTTGAATATAAGGCTGTTCTTTCAGGGTGTTGTCTGCCCAGTCTTTTACTTTAACAATGGAGAACGTACTGAAATGGTCTACTTCAATCTCCACACCTTGTTGATTATCACTATTTAGTGTAACCAGTTTACCGTGTACAAGTTGCTTAGTCCCGTCACTGTGCTCGATATACACACCCAGCTCTTTAGAGTTCACACCTGCAAGCTGGTTAGCTACAACCGGCAATACGAGCGTTACAGGACGACTCTGCAAATTGGTTTCGATGGTCATTGGACGGCCAAGAATCTGAATATCCTTTGTACCTGCGAATTGTATAATCGACTCATTAGCTTGTGCTCTCGTTTGAATATCTGCACGTTCAGCCTCTTTTTTGATGGGTACCAGTCGGAAGTAGATATCATCTGTACTATCTTTAAGAGAGCTGGCTGGAACTGTGATACGAACGTTAGGGTTAGAAATAACCAGGTTCACACCTTGCTCAGCCAACAACGCAGACGATCCTGAAGAAAGAGTCAGGTCCCATTGCGATACTTCGTCCTTTGCATCCGGAATAAGAATAACTGCTGTGTTAGAACCCGTCTGCTTCAACTGATCGATGATTGACTGTGCTTTACTCTGATTGAGCTGAAGTTCGTCTTTCACTGTACCATCTGTTCCCCGAGTGCGACTGATCTCCAACGATGCAACGGTAGCAGCTTGATCTCCATTCTCGACGTTTACCTTAATAACTTCCTTCTGCGGTGCCGGAGTTACAACAGGTGTAGATGGTGATGGAGAAGGCGTTGGTGTTGGTCCTGGTGTAGGTGTTCCGCCACCTTCATTTCCTGATCCTTTAGGTGTAACAGGACCGGACACCTTATAATTGGATAGCCCATTCTCATTCGATGATCGTATTGCAAATACATAAGGAAGACCATTCGTTAACCCATCAACAGTATAAGATGCGGCTTCAATACCACTTTTAACCTTAATCCAATCTTTCGTATCTTGGGGGGCTTGGGTTCCTTGATATTTATAGAGTACAAATTGATTTACATTGATTACTCCAGCCCAATAGACAGTAGCTTTTCCATCTCCAGCTTGTGCAACAATAGTTTCAGGTGCATCAGGTAGCACTGGCGTCCCAGCTGCTTGTGGTGTAACCATATTGGATGGGATGAATTCGGATACACTACCATCCTCGATATAATATGCTTTGACAGCAAAGACATAAGATATACCGTTCGTCAGCCCTGTAACAAACTGATTCTGATAGTTTCCTACCGCGACCCAATCCTCTGGATCTTCTGGTCCTTCGCTTCCTTCATATAGATATAACTCGTACATAGCACCTTGTTCAAATGTCCATGTTAACATCGCTTGACCATCATCTGCCGTTGCGATGACATTATGCGGAATGATTGGTGAAGCTTTATGAGTTTTGTAATTCCTTTTTTCTGGATAGTCTACTAATTTACTCTGTGTGTCCTCAGCAGTAATAAAAATACTATAATCAGTACCAGGACTCAAATCTTTAATGAGATATGCTTTTTCTTCATTTGCTTGCACATCAACATAAGCTTGTTGACTTATTGCATTTAACTTTGTGGTTTCACTTGTCTGGTCGGATAATTCATCCAGAGGCTGATTGTCAAAATATACTCTTCCAGCCTTATTAAGCTTCACGACTATTTTGGTCATTGACGGCGTAACTGTACTCAACATTGGATAACCCGGTTCAAAAGCTGGTGCTGGTGTTTGGTTACCAGGATATGGCCGTAATACAGGGAAATCATTGTTTACTCCTAGTTGGAAATCCCAAATAATATTGAAGTCCCATTCTTTAAAAGTATCCATAAGTTGCATTTCAGCTGGAGTTTTTCCTGTAGCATAGTTAGATTGGTCAAGCTCAAATGCTGGATCATTAACCGATACAAAATAGTTGTTTAAAAACTCCACATGATCGTTAGTAATGCCCTTTTCACCCAGAAAAGCACCCACACTGCCTGAATCAATACTAAGTCCATCCGTACTGTCGTCTATGATTTCAAGAGAGCCTCCATAGTAATTACTATGAATTTCAAGGATTTCATTAGGCTCATCAAAGTTTAAATCCAGTGCGCCAAACAAACCCCCAATTTTCTCGGCACTAAAGTCTCCATTTGTACCATTACCTTTGGATATAACTTTGCCGACAGCGTAGTTATTAACAATACTCATTGGCTTTTCATATTCTAATTCACCAATGAGGCCCCCGACCTCATAATTTCCCTCCACATTGCCCAACGCGTAATTACGTGCGATGCTACTGTTCTCCGCTTTTCCAATTAATCCACCAGCGGAATCGGCGTTTTCTTGGACCAATACATTTCCAGAAGCCCAGTTGCCGACGATGATATCATTTTTACTTCTAGCTATTAATCCTCCAAACGTTCCATTAGCACTCTCAAGGCTAGATACATCCACCGTTGCGCTGCTACCACTAATGAGACTTCCAGTAGAATAGCCTACTAATCCTCCTGACCGATAATAACCACTGACCAGCCCGGTTACATGGACCTTATCTATCATTGAATTATCGGATCTTCCCGCAAGTACACCTACAGATTCATTACCAACAATATTCGCATTAACGATTTTCAAATTACTGATGTTTGCATTTTTCAGTCTGGCGAAGAGACCCACATATTCCATATCTGGTATCTGCGTCGTCAAACCCTCTATACTATGACCGTTTCCATCAAATCTCCCTGTAAAAGGTTCATCATCTGCCCCTTCAATAGGCTCCCAAGAGCGAATCGTGTGAGTGCTAGAATCCATCAAAAAGCTTTCCATGTCTTCTTTCGAAATATTATTAGTTAATTTGAAATTTCCACTCAAATCTTGCCGTACACAGTCCAATTCCTGGGGAGTAGATATTAAATTCCATAGCTGACCTGCCCCATCTATCTCTGTGTTTTCAAAACAGCTACTCGCCTTAACCCCAGCCTGTCCAAATAATCCGGGCAAGGTGGCCCAGACAAATAAGAAGACCAGTAATATCATATTTGCTCTCCTGAAAATAGTGTTTTTCTTGTAACCTTGCTGCTGCATTATAATCTGTCCCTTCTCTTTCTGTTTATGAAGAGATTATAACTGTCAGCTCTGAACCAATTCTGAACATTACTCGACATTTTCCATGTAAAAAGACTATTTTTCGCATCCCCTCAAAAAATTTGCATACAAAAAAGCAAGCCTCCTGTAAAAGAGACTTGCTTGTATTTTGAGAGACTTCCTATTTCTAAATGCTCACTTAAGAAGCACAGCCCTCGCACGCCACATAGTTGTCGCCAACCTGTTTGCTAATGGAGATCAGATCGCCCAGCTTGATATCAGACTCATCTGTAAACTCCAGATCGGCTATACGTGCAACGATCAGTGCAGCAGCCTCTTCCTTGCTTGTTGCCATTTGGCTGAACTCGGATTTTTCGCCTGTTGATACAACCTCATATAAATACGTATATCTCAATGTGTCCATCCTAACACTCTCCTTCCGAAATCACATCATATCATCTCTATTAACCAATTCCAAGCCTTAGTAAAAAGTGTTAATCGTAGCGCAGCTTCATCTGCTCAGCTGTCAGGCGTACTTCTTCAGAGCCAACGCTAAGCACCCTGCTGGTCTCCGCCTGCGGATAGCGATCGCGCAGTGTTCGAACCAACGCCGCCGTATATGCCGCAGCTGAAGGTACACCTGCCAATTCTTTCAGACTTGCCATCGTGCCAGGCTGAACATCGGGATATCCTTCACTCGCCCCGCCTGCTGCATACTGATAGAATTGTCGCACATCTGCTGCCAATTGATCACCCTGACCGTCCACGATGATAAAAGCCGTAATGATATACGCCTTGGCCTGCCTGCGCTGGGCAATACCACAGAATTTCAGGCCACCTACACTGACATCATAATCCCCTGGGCAAAATGCACCCTGAACTTCGCCTGTCTGCGCCTGATTGGACCACGGCGTTAGCGACTCGGCAATAATCGAAGCCATCTCCCGGAAATCATCATGAATATTGATGGCATGTCCGGGATTAGGCAGGATCAGCGACACATTGACTACCCCTGGGTTCAGGGGTACCGCCGCTCCACCGGAAGGACGAACACAGACCGCTGTGCCTTGGCTTCTTATCTGTTCCATGGCTTCTACAGCCTGTGGCAACCTGCGGTCACGCAGACCCGCTACAAAGGCATCTGGGTGTCTCCATATATGTGCAACAGGCAGATGCCCTGCTCCAACCCGCCGGCACATGACTTCTTCCCATGCAAAAGCTTCGAGTACACTACTGCCTTGTCGCATGAGTGGTGTCTCCCAGATTTGCAGACGCAGTGCAGCATGTTGATCCGCTTGTAGTCCCTTTTCCGGCTGAACCGGTTGATCTGAATGGGAAGGTTCACTCATCGTTCCATTACCTCCGGCTTAACGAATTCATATGTATTCAGTATATATAGGAGTGAAAAAAACGCCATATATAAATAAGCCGGTTCCCCAGGGAACACGGCTTATTTATATCACATCCAATGGCTTAGAAACTGCTGCTTCCAAAACCAAAGGAACCTGCACATCTGGCTTGTCCAGCAAATGGACATACCTGATTTTAATCTTTCACCAAAGACAAGAACTCCGCACGTTGTGCCGGATTCTCACGGAAAGAACCACGTACAGCAGACGTTACCGTCTTGCTTCCCGGTTTCTTCACGCCGCGGGAACACATGCACAAGTGCTCGCCTTCCACCACGACCATAACTCCGTGAGGCTCAACGGCCTCTGTCAGAATGTCAGCGATCTGTGAAGTAATGCGTTCCTGAACCTGCAGGCGACGTGTTACCGCTTCGACCAGACGAGCCATTTTGCTCAGACCGACGATCTTGCCGCTTGGTACATACCCAATGTGGACCTTGCCGAAGAACGGCGCCATATGGTGCTCACATTGACTGTAATAGACAATATCTTTGACGATAACCAGTTCTTCATGATTCTCGTCAAAAGTAACACCGAGCACATCGCGCGGGTCTACTTCATATCCGCCAAAAATCTCTTCATACATTCGGGTCACACGTGCAGGCGTTTCAAGCAGCCCTTCACGTGTACTATCTTCTCCGATCAATTTCAGGATCTGCTCTACATGATACTCGATCTTCTCCCGATTGTCGGATACTTTTGAATTCAAATAATCTTTAACGCCAGCCACTGCCGAACGCCTCCTTTCGAACCACATACTTTAAGAGGTTGTTCAAAAAGTACGCTTTTGATTACGATGGATGCCTAACGGCATCATCAACGTCGAATATGAAATTCAGCCGAAATGTCCGTTGCTCACGTAGTTTACTACGCTCCGCTACTCCATTTCTAGCTTCATCCCATCTTCTCGGTACTGAAAACCCAACTTTTTGAACACGCACTTTAAGCAGTTATTCACTGCTATTATTTTCGGCGGCCCGAACTTTTACGCGCAGGATGCTGTTGCGGCTGAGGCATTTTTGCTCCTGGCTGCTGATTCTTCATCATCTGCTGGGCACGCTGCATTTGCTTGCCATTCAGGTTGTAGCCCATTTGCTTCGCCATTTTCTGAAGCATGTCCGGATTGCTTTGCATTTTCTCAAGTTGTTTACGCAAGTAGAACACCCCGATGAAAAATCCCCCGACCAGACCAACAATCAATGTAATAATCGGTATAACAATATCCATCTCTTAGACACCTCTGTATGCATTCTAAAAAGCCTGATAATCTGTGTCACTTCATGATGTTCGACACACATGTTGCAAACCTGACACAGAGCGGATTTCCTGAAAGTATCATAGCATTTCCGCACGCCTTGAGCAAACGGATTTTCCAGTTGAACCGCACACTAGCTACGTCATGACAGCTTCAATGAAAACGGTTGTATGCTGAGCCAGATCAATTTCAACCACATCCAGTGAATAACGCGTACTACCGCGCGCCACTCGGATTACAGGTCTGCCTGGCAATCCCCGATGCTGACGAACAATGACTCCAGTCTCTTTAGTGGACAGCCTCACAGCTGTACCATTGGGATACACGGATACACTCTTGTTGAACTCAATCAGAATGTCCCGATCCAGCTTCGTACCAGACAACGCCATCATCTCTTCACAGGCCTCATGTGGCATCAAACTGTCCTTGGATAAACCATTAATGAGATTATCATAGATATTAGCCACACTAACGATTCTCGCAAACAGATGAATGTCACTCCCCTTGATCCCTCTCGGCATGCCTGTACCATCTACATGCTCATGATGTTGCAGGGCTGTATGAGCGACCAACAGACTAAACTCTCTCTTGTTCTTAATCACTTCGAATCCACGCCACGTATGATGCAGCGAAGAATTGGCGGCAGAACTACTGCCGGGAGGTTCCCCCACTTTGCCAATATCATGTAACAGTGCTCCCACAGCAAGATCCTTCAGTTGATTATAGTTGAGTCCCATATTCATTCCGATGACCGAAGACAACAAACACACATTCATCGCATGAACATACTGCGCATTGTCTTTGGTGCGAATATCGGTGAGCTGCACTAGCAGTTCACGCCCGTTCAGTACATCATTCAGCAACTTTTCTATACTGAGGGCGACTTTTCTGGGACTCCAATCCTTCCCGGAACGAACCGCTTCAAGTGTGACACTCATTTCGTTAATTATTGCCCGTTTCGTGGTTTCATCCAGAATGTCTTCTGTATCCACATCTTTGTACGCTTCATCCTGGATGTATAGCATGGTCACGCCAATACGCTTCAGCGTATTGACCATATATACGGTGAGCTGGACTCCGGCAGACAGCAATACCGTGCCGTTACTGGAATATACCGTCTTGCCCAGAAGCTCCCCCGCTTCCACGCTCTCCACGTTTACATACTTCATGAACGTCCCCCGCTCTTACGATTGCTGCTCCAATGCGAGCAATTGCTCCTTGGTTTGCAGCCCGCCTACATAACCCACCAGGGTGCCGTCTTTACCGCTGATGCGGTGACAGGGAATAATAATCGGAATCGGATTTTTGCTAATGGCGTCCAGAACTGCACGAACAGCCTTGGGCCTGCCGATAATTTCCGCAACCTGTTGGTGTGATGAGGCCTCTCCATAAGATATATCGGACAGAACTTGCCATACTTGTAGCTGGAATGGTGTTCCAAGCCGATCAAGCTGTAAATCAAACGTTTTTCTCTCCCCTGCAAAATACTGCTGTAACTGCTTTGCAGCTTCGCTGAGCTTCTCTTCATTCTTCTCATATCGATACTCGCCAATCCAGGTACGGGCCCATTGTTGCAGGTGGGCTTCGCGTACGTGAAAGGCGCCAAAATCAATGTGACACAGTCCTTCATCGGTAGCACATAACGTGAGTGTACCAATCGGTGTCAGTACCTCATCGTAGTATACAGGCTTGCCATGAAGACCTGTAACTGCTGAAGGTTTCCACGCCGCGGCTTCCGGTTTGGGCTGTGCAGACTGCTCACTACCCGGTTCCGTCGCGGCTTCCATTTTCAAATCCTGTTGTAACGCCTGTATAGAATTATGTTCATTGTTCTTCTGTTCCTCTGGTTGCTTCTCACTCACTTGCTCAGCCTGTGGCTGTTTGGGTAAGGTCTCGGACGAACTCAGTCGCTCCTCGGCCTTCTGCAGCATGCTTAGTACGTTCTCATCTTGTTCGTTAGCGGCAGCTTCCCCAATTGCTCTCATGGCGTCTTCTCCTCCAATTCTGCTTAACGCCCAGGCTGCGGTTCCCCGCAGCTCGGGGCGCGGATCACGTTTTAATACTTCTGTAAGTTTGGGTACAGCACTTTTGTCTTTGAAATTGCCCAGGGCGATAACGGCGTTACGTTGAATCGGCTTCTTGCCCCGCCAGGCGGCGGAGCTCTGACCGAAACGTTCCTTGAATTCCCGGTTACCGATGTCCAGTAGTGGTAGCAACAGTGGCTTCACAATCTCCGGATCGGGATGAAACTCGGGATGGTGATCCCAGTTCTTGCCCCGGTTCTTCGGACAAACAATCTGACACGTATCACAACCGTATAGACGGTTGCCAATTTTCAGCATAAATTCTTCATCCACGAAACCTTTCGTCTGGGTTACAAAAGAAATACACCGCTGTGAATTCAACTGTCCAGGCCCCACTAATGCTCCTGTAGGACAGGCATCGATACACTTCGTACACTCACCGCAATCTTCGGTCACAGGTGTGTCCGGTTGAAAAGGAATATTCGTCACCAGTTCCCCGAGGAAAATCCATGAACCGAATTTGGGTGAGATAATGGCACAATTTTTGGCGCTAAAACCAATCCCCGCACGCTGGGAAACTGCACGATCCACCAACGCACCTGTGTCTACCATACTTTCGATCATGGCTTCAGGTACGCGTTCCTTTATAAAATTAACCAACTTGTCCATCGCTGTACGCAGAA
Organism: Paenibacillus sp. FSL H8-0079; assembly: GCF_037991315.1. NCBI lineage: Bacteria > Bacillati > Bacillota > Bacilli > Caryophanales > Paenibacillaceae > Paenibacillus > Paenibacillus sp. FSL H8-0079. Next base: position 674,909 of record NZ_CP150300.1, on the reverse strand, counting down.
CCTGATGATAATCCTGACCCCACGCGGAGCGGGCAAAAATCCCCCGGTAGGCTCCCGGCTCCGACTTCGGCGGATTGACCATCTTCGATGGATAGGCCACGGCTATCGCTATGAGTGAAGCAGGCTCGCCATCTTTTAACTCGGGACGAACCCTTTTCTCAAGATCAGGCTCTTCAAATCCGGATTCATATCCTTTAGCCCGATGCTGTTCCAGTATGGATTTTAGCGTTACGAAGGGCTCTGCCGAAGCAAATCCGATATCATCAATGCCCAGTCCGGGGCCAGCTGCCTTGATCTCCTGCTTTAACTTTTCCCATACGGAGGCTGCATTTGCTGCCCCGGTCTGTACGCTCGTCATTTCTCTTTCCTCTTTTCTTCCGACACTTATTCCGTAAATAGTGAACGCCCGCCTCACGGTAAGAGGACAGGCGTTAATTTCTATATATGCCTTGCATACTTAAATTCAAACGGAACGAGTCTATATGGTTTAACGCAAAATGCGCGCTGAAGTTGTTGTCCTGTAATCATTTTACAATTTCTTCAATTCAGAAAACGGCCAGAAAATAAATTCAGCCTTGCCTACAATTTCATCAGATGTAATACTGCCAAACACTCGGCTATCCTTACTTTTACCTTCATGACGATTATCCCCCATCACGAAGAAATGATCCGGCGCAAGTGTAATTGGGCCAAAGTCCGGGTCTTGCACTTCAATATCAGTATACGTTTCCGCTTGCTGCTCGCCGTTCACATATAGATGGTGATCCCTAACTTCAATTGTATCTCCCGGAAGTCCAACGATCCGTTTCACCAGAAAATCCTTCTTCTCCACGCCTTCACTTGGATCACGAAGTACAATCACATCGGATCGGGAAGGTGTACCCAGATGATATACAATTTTGTTAACGAAAAGGCGATCTCGCTCAACCAGTGTCGGTTGCATGGACTGTCCCTTAACCATCGACAGGTTGAACACAAACAGGTTCAGCAGCATCATGATTACAAAAGCAACAACTATCGTTTTGACCCAGTCCCACAGCTCGGCTACCCAGGATTTCCCCGGTTGTTCAGGCTTTGGCGGTTCGTTACGTTCCTCGGAAGTCACATGTTCCATTGAAAGGTTATTGGAATTCAAAGGGACACCTCGTTTATCAATTAGTTGAATTAAACGTGTAGAATGGATGTTCATACTCCATTTCAGTCTACTTCATTTGGGAGAGTGAAACAATTGGTTATGAGCACCAATACCTTGGGTATCGTGAAATATAGCAGGGTTAGGCGCAGTGATTGAATCGAATTCGGAGACACCGAATATTACGCGAAGAACGCTCATATAAATAGAAAGGCATATCCCTCACGTTCTTACACGTTAAGAGATATGCCTAATATGAAATGAAGATCTTTTTTTTATTTCTTTTTTTAAACATGCAAACTAAGCTTTGGACAAAATACTAAGAGTCTGGAAAGCGCTCATAATCTGATTGGCACCGTAACCCATTGCTTCATATAGAGGCATGGCTACTTTGTTGTGCTCATCACCCGCCACCCATACTTGGCTGACTTTACGCTGCTGGAACCGTTGTTCCATGGCTTCGACAAGTGTTTTGCCGACTCCGCGGCGACGATAGTCTGGATGGATCGCAATACGATAGATGCAACCCTGATTGTGATCAATCGTACCAATCAAAGCGCCGACGAGGTCTCCCTCTTCTTCCGCAACCATGATCAGGTCAGAATCCCATGACAATTGACGGGCAAACGGGCCCATCGTGTTCTCATAACACTCTTCCGATAGTGCAACCTGGAGAAGCTCCGTCATCTGGCTTGCATCACTCAACTGAAAGGAACGAACGTGCATGTCTTAAATCTCCCTTTTCGTTAGCTTAGATGAGGTTTTTTACAAAAAGGATTTCCCTTTTACCAAAAACCCAATGTTCATATAATGACAAAAAACGAGAAAATACCGCTTCTTCGTCAATTAAACCATACTTTACTCCATAAAACACGCATTTTCTTTTGAAAGCGCTTAATTGTAACCGTTTACAATGAAATCCTTCATATTTTCGCTTTTATTTCTACTAAAATCACATAAAAATATTCATAAAGGGTAAAATATGTTTGTTATCTCTGGCCCATCATTAGATCAACACTTCGGGGGACTTAATAAACAAAAATGTTGCTTAATTAGCCCGAATGCGGTTTAATATTAGTGGCAAGGGTATTATTACATATGTACCTGTTCAAAAAACTTAAAATCTCAGGAGGTATTTCATTATGACTTTTCAATTACCAGCACTTCCTTACGCTAACGACGCACTGGAACCACATATCGATGCAAAAACGATGGAAATCCACCACGATCGCCATCACAATACTTATGTAACTAACTTGAACGCAGCTCTGGAAAGCGCTCCTGAACTGCAAGAAAAAAGCTTGGAAGATCTGATTGCTAACCTTGACAGCGTACCTGAAGGCATCCGCACAGCGGTTCGCAACAATGGTGGCGGACATGCTAACCACAGCTTGTTCTGGGAAATCATCGGACCTAACGGCGGCGGCGCTCCTACAGGCGATATCGCAGCAGCTATCGATAGCGAACTGGGCGGCTATGACAAATTCAAAGAAGATTTCGCTAAAGCAGCTACAACTCGCTTCGGTTCCGGCTGGGCTTGGCTCGTAGTTGGTAAAGATGGTAAACTGTCCATCACTAGCACACCTAACCAAGACAGCCCTCTCTTCGAAGGTCTGACTCCGGTTCTGGGTCTGGATGTATGGGAGCACGCTTACTACCTGAACTACCAAAACAAACGTCCTGACTACATCGCCGCTTTCTGGAATGTAATCAACTGGGATGAAGTGAACAAACGTTACGCTTCTGCAAAATAAGACTGTTAGCATGCAACAGTTAACATAAAAGAGAGCCTGATTCGGTCGTCGTGACCGTGATCAGGCTCTCTTTGTGCTATCGCTATAGTTATAGTTAATGGGTGTTTTGTTTCTAACGAACCCAGGACACATTATTTCTCCATATTTCATCGTATCGCGAACCTAACGAATCTCAGAGTAGCTATTTCCCCAAAGGGGCTTTGATGCGCACTTTTGGGTTGATTTGGCTATGATAACGTCATTCAGGTTCGTTAGCTCCCCCATTTAATCACTCACTTGATCATAAGCTCCGGCAAAATAACTGCTGATCAGCTTCAGAAATATGTTGGGGAACGCCATCTTGTCCATATCTTCCGGACCAATCCAGCGGTAGGTCAAGCCATCGCCTTTACCTGTCAGTGTCGTAGTACTCAGTGCTAGGTCACTAACGTCAGATGATGACATCAACATCTCTCCATCGTTAAGCGATGTTGAGATGTTCTGCGCATTAGGCGTGCCTGGCTCCGATGAATGCGTTGTGGCTGACTCAGGTGACACAGCCGCTGATGAGGCTGCGCCCTCCCTTGCTGCCGCCTGTGCATCATAGGCGGCTCTGGCTTCCGCTGCGATCAGCGGAAGCTCACTGCTCTGGTCCTGCTCCGTACACTTGTACACCTGCAGGCTCCAGACAATGTGGCTGAACACATGGTCCGCATGGGTAGCCAGCCCTTCAGGGCGGGCAGCGAAGCCTTCCGCCCATAGACTGCCGGCCAGCAATGCCATGGCCGGCTCATCCGCCAGCGGCGCCGCCTTCTTGCTCGCTGCGGCGGGCGCCGCGAGCACATGCGGCAGCTCCCACATGCGGGCCAATAGGCCCGTGTCTGGGCGCTGGCGCACAAGCACTTGGCCGCGATGAGCACCGCGGCCCTCCACAATCGCGACCAGCCGCTGCTCAGGGCGCGGCGGCTTCGCCTTGGTCTTGACCGGCAGCGTAAGCTCTCTTCCGGCGATGCGGCCGGAACATTGCTCCATGACCGGGCAAGTCAGGCAGTGCGGCGCTTTGGGTGTACACACCAACGCTCCAAGCTCCATCAGCGCCTGATTGAAATCACGCGCCCGCCCTTCCGGAATGAGCTCTCCTGCGAGCTCTTCCATCAACACCCGGGTGCTGCCCTTCATAATGTCCTCATCGATGAGGAAGTATCGGGACAGTACCCTCATGACATTGCCATCTACCGCAGGCTGCGGCTGATTGAAGGCAATGCTGAGAATGGCCCCGGCCGTGTAGGGGCCAACCCCTTTTAATGCAAAGACGTCCTGCTTGTCCTGCGGCATTTCGCCTCCGTGCAGCTCCATGACTTGTCTAGCGGCTGCCTGAAGATTACGTGCACGGGAGTAATAACCGAGACCCTCCCAATTTTTCAGGACATCCTCTTCAGGTGCTTCCGCCAACGCCTGCACAGTCGGGAAATTCCCGATAAAACGATTGAAATACGGAATTACCGTATCGACCCGAGTCTGCTGAAGCATAATCTCCGATACCCACGTAAAATACGGATTGTTGTGGCGACGCCATGGCAAATCCCGTCGGTTGATCATATACCAATCCAGCAAATTGACGCTGAAATGTCGTTTCTGTTCCATTAAACCCATATTTCCGTCCTCTCCTATTGCCAAGCTAACTACTTTTCCATCTGCTCCACGATCGCAAAGGCCGCCGCCAGTTCCGTCTGATGCGTAATGCTCAAATGAATGTCATACTGCTTGTCGTATGGCAGCTGCAGACGTTCCCAAGCCTGGCTGGACAGCGAAGCAACTGGACGTCCTGTCTCATCAGGCAGCACTTCAATGTCAGTGAAACCCATAATGCCACCAATCCCGCAGCCAAATGCCTTAGACACCGCTTCTTTCGCTGCAAATCGACCAGATACAAACTCCGTCATCCGCTTCCCTCGTTGAGCCGCGATCTCTCGCTCTGCTGGTGTTAAAATTCGTTTTACAAAAGCTTCCGCATGGCGACCGAACAGCAGCTTGCGCATACGCCCAATCTCCAGCACATCATTGCCTATGCCATATATCATCAACGCTTCACCCGCTTAATCTTTTATACTGTAAGAGGTTATTCAAAAAGTCCCATCTTCTTGGTACTGAAAACCGCTCTTTTTGAACATGAATTGTAAAAGATCTCCATTCAATCACATGATCCGTAACTCTCCGAACACGTATTCTATTGTAGCAGGAGGGGCGATCAGAAGCGAGTACCTATCCGCATTACCATATATGCTAAAATATGAATCAGGAATCGTCTGAAATTCTTAGGAGGTCTGAATAATGCCCATAACTTTTGAATTGCCCACTGACGTAGATGCGATCATTCGCGGAGACTTTTTCCCTGCACAACAACCCGCTCAAGGTGTCATCGTTCTGTCTCACGGATACAAAGGCTTCAAAGACTGGGGCATGTTCCCCTATGCAGCTTCACAGCTAAGCCAGACGCATCATGTGCTGACCTTTAATTTCTCTCACAACGGTATCGGCGAATATCTGGAGCAATTCTCTGAACTTGAAAAGTTCGCAGTGAATACCTACAGCCGGGAGCTTGCCGATCTGGCCCTGGTACTGGAACATGTGGCTACACAACCTGAACTCACAGGGCTTCCTGTATACCTGGTTGGCCATAGCCGCGGTGCGGGCGTAAGTCTCGTCTATACACTCGATCATCCCGAGCAGGTGGCCGGTGTAATCTCCTGGAATGGGGTAACCAATCTGGATCTCTTCACAGCGGAGCAAAAAGAAGAAATGCGTACGCATGGCCGTAGCCATGTCGTTAACGGACGTACAGGCCAGCAGATGCCACTCGACGTGTCTATTCTGGAAGACCTGGACAAGCATCACGAACGTTACGCTATCATTGATCGCTTGGCTTCTTCACCTGTACACGTAGCACTCATTCAGGGAACAGAAGATCCCCAGCGTCTGCGAGACGGTTCTGCCGCACTAGTTCAAGCCCGGCCAGATATCCCGTGGCACCAAATCCCTGAAGGTAACCACACCTTTAATACCGTACATCCATTCAAAGAAACCACTCCGCAACTGGAGCAAGCCATCACCCAAACCCTGCAACAGATCAAAGACTGGAATAGCTAACTTATCTTTAATATAGTAGTCATCTGGATTTTTGTTTTTCCTCAATCCATACAAAAAAAAGAGTCACTGCGTGAGCAGTGACTCTTTTGCATTCCCTAAGAGGGACGGTATTTCAATATTGGTGTTAACAGCTTATAACACTCATGCTCATCCAACCGTATTAGATACCAGGGATGGCATTGCGTTTGTGATGTGTACGCGTATAGAACGCTTCGAGGCGCTCTTGTGCAGCCGGATCGATCTGCTTGCCTTCAAGATAGTCGCTGTTCGATTCATACGAAATCCCCAGCTCATCTTCGTCCGTCTGACCTTCCCATAGTCCTGCAGATGGTGCCTTGTCCAAAATAGCTTGTGGCACGTTCAGATATGCTGCCAGTTGGCGTACCTGACGTTTGTTCAAAGTGCTCAGTGGCGTGATATCCACAGCGCCATCGCCCCATTTGGTATAAAAGCCCGTGATGGCTTCGGACGCGTGATCCGTACCTACAACGAGCAGGTTTTCTTCAAACGAAAGCGCATATTGCATAACCATACGAGTTCTCGCCTTAACGTTACCTTTGCCTTGGTGAGTCATATGGCGTGGACTGCCCAAGGATTTGAAGCCTTGCTCCACTTCCAGCGCAATCTCGTTAACTGCATCTTCAATATTGGTTTCCACGACATGCTTCAGATCGTATGCTTTGGCTACAGCGTAGCTGTGATCGATATCGGATTGTTCACCATAAGGTTGGAACACACCAAGCGTTTTGTACTCTTGGTTGTTCTCTTGCGTAAGCTCGTCCGTCGCTTGTTTGCAAAGCGCCGTAGCCACTGCACTGTCAATACCGCCGCTGATCGCAATCAGCAAACCCTTGGCACCCGCATTTTTCACATACGTCTTCAGAAAATCAACACGCTTGCGTACTTCCTCTTCTTCATTAATGCTTGGTTTAACCTTCAATTCAGCGATGATCTGTTGTTGCAAACTCATCGTTCACACACCCCGTTTCTAAATGAATGAAATTTGATGTCCAGCTTGAAAGGTCCGAATGGTTCAATAACCTTATCTATCCAAAATGAAACGCCCCGGCATCGGTGATCCGAAGGGCGGGGCGTTCTATTGGAGCGAATTAACGGCAGTAACGGTCAAATGCACTTTTGAGATCAGCCGCAATATCCTCTGCAGAACGGTCTTCCACTTGATGACGCTCGATAAAGTGAACGAGTTCTCCGTCTTTCATCAGAGCGATGGACGGTGAAGATGGAGGATACGGTGCAAAGAATTCACGTGCTTTTGCAGTTGCTTCTTTGTCCTGACCAGCAAATACAGTGTACAGGTGATCCGGTGTAATATCGTGCTGCAGTGCTTGGGACACACCTGGGCGACATTGACCTGCGGCACATCCGCATACAGAGTTAATGACAACCAGCGCTGTTCCTTTTGCATCCGGAAGACTTGCTTCCACTTCTTCAGGAGTACGCAACTCCTGGATTCCTAGACGAGTTAAATCATCCCGCATCGGTTGAACCATATCTTTCATGTATTGATCAAATGACATCGACATTCGGTTTCACTCCTTATAAATGGTTGTTCTATAATCTCGTTAGAATTAGAGGCGAATAGCTATCCAAAACAACGTTACACTCATATCGAAAATTATGGATGTAATGATGTGCTATTCCTATTATACATCCATAAGCAATGAAAGCAAGATTCAGAAACCGCCTGCGGAAAGGCTTCTTCCATAATATTATGTCTCATTGTCTGGCAAAATATGCTGAATGCCTATTGTTCAAACGCCACTTTGAAGGTCGTGCCCTGGCCTTCCTCCGATTCCACAGTAATGGTTCCATTATGCCGTTCCACAATACTCAGGCACATGGACAATCCAAGTCCGGTTCCCTTGGCTTTGGTCGTATAGAAAGGTTCAAACAGCTTTTCCTTCTTCACTCTGGGTAGACCAGGTCCTGTGTCACGTACACACAGTTCCACCTTATCATCTACCATCCGCGTCTCCAACGTGAGCACGCCCTTCTCACTCATGGCTTCCATCCCGTTACGGGCCAGGTTTAACACCACCTGTTTAATTTCCTTTGAATTGAGATGCAGCTTTGGCACATCATGTGCCAGCATGAGTTCAATGCTCTGACCACGCAGATTCGCATCCGCCCATAACAATGGACTCAGTTCATGTATGATATCATGCAGCTGGGATTCCTCTTTCTCCGCAACGCGATTCTGAGCCAGAGACAGAAAATCATTAATGATACTGTTCGCCCGGTCCAGCTCTTCCAGGACGATTCGGTAATAGTGATCCATGGATTCAGGACTCTTTTCCTGCATGAGTTGAAGAAAGCCACGTACAACCGCCATTGGATTGCGCACCTCATGCGTAATGCTTGCAGCCATCTGGCCCACCAGACTGAGGCGATCCACATTATCCAGTTCACTTCGCAACATCTCCAGCTCCGTGATATCCTGAATAATTAGCATGGCCCCTGTAACTTCTCTGGCAGGCTCTGTTGAAAAGGCATAGATTGGCACGGTTCGAGACTGAAATACGTGAGCACCGTAACGAACGGTCAATCCACTAATCTCACCATGAATGACGGCTCTGCGAATGCTTTTGTCCATCTTGTCCGCCTGACCTTGTTCAACAAATTGACTGGCAGGCTGTCCAATGAGATCAGGCGTGGAGGTACAAGGTAACTGTTCTCTCGCTGTTTGCTCCATCATCTCATTGACGAACATGACCGTGCCCTCTTTATCTACAGTGGCTATCGAGAGAGGAACTGCATTCAGAATCTGATGAAGTTTCTCCGTTTCCGTTATGTATTGGTGGTGAACTTCAGAGAGATGCTGCTCCAGCCCACGATAATGTTTCATCCGTTCCAGCCATAGCAGACTCAGACTGCCCGCAACAATGGCTCCAGCAGTATATCCAAGTGCCGTAAGTATCATGTAGGTCGCAGAGTATGTGGGGTCATTCTGGTGGGATGCGATCCACAACAGGCTCGTTACAATCAGTTCCATTGCAATCAGGGTGATCAGAATCACCATTTTGCGCGAAGATGTATTATGCTTGAATCGTTTGGCAGACAACCATACAATAGGATAGAGAAGAATGCCCGTATGAAGGAGAAATCCGTACAGATCATAGGGATGCGCAAAAAGAAAATAGAAGAGAATATGTAGAATGGACAGCGTTAAGCCTATAGCGAACTTACAATACAAAATAACAAGTATCACAGGTACGATGCTTAATGATATGGGTACGGCCACTGGACTCGCATAAAGCGCAAACAGCAAACACAGCAGCATGCTCGCGACACTTGTCACAGCAAAACTGGTTTGTACTGTTCCGGCATGTTCCATTTTGGCAATAGCCCGCCTGGAGAGCCCCAGATGGAATAAGGGAATCAGGAATACCGCCGACCCTGCCAGCAGTACTTGTAAAAGAATGTCCTTTAACGCAACCACAATGCCATCTCCTCCTCTGCCTGCACATTCCCTCATGTATTTCTGATTAAAACATAGGCGACAGTATATTACAATATATCCCTTAAGACTGCATAATAGAACTGCCCGTAACTCCATTATATTTCAGAAAAAGGCAGGAGTAGACACGTTTTACGTAAAACAGACAAAATCAATGAAAAAAGAGGGTAATAACGTATGTATGATGTCATTGTAATTGGTGGTGGATCTGCGGGCCTGATGGCTTGCGTTGCAGCTGCCGAGCATGGAGCCTCCGTGCTTCTGCTGGATAAAGGAGACCAACTGGGTCGTAAACTCGGCATCTCTGGCGGAGGTCGGTGCAATGTAACCAATGCCAAGGAAACGGATGAACTCATCCGGCATATTCCGGGTAATGGCCGCTTTTTATATAGTTCATTTCAGAATCTGGACAACCTGGGGATCATGCGTTTCTTCGAGAATCTCGGAATTGCCCTGAAAGAAGAAGACAACGGCAGAATGTTCCCCGTAACCGATAAAGCGAAAACAGTCGTGGATGCATTGGTAGGCAAAATCGTCTCCCTCGGCGTCGAGATTCGCACCAAAGAACCGGTCAAGGAACTCATTCAGAACGGTCAGCAGGTACAGGGTGTTAAATTGCTCTCAGGTAAAACCATCCTTGGACGCTCTGTTATTATCGCTACTGGCGGTAAATCCGTACCCCAAACCGGATCAACGGGAGATGGTTATCCCTGGGCTGAAGCTGCTGGTCATACGATTACGGAGTTATATCCAACCGAAGTGCCTATTGTGTCTGGGGAGAGTTGGATACAATCCAAAGAACTACAAGGTTTATCCTTGAGGGATGTCGCTTTATCTGTTATCGATGCCAAAGGAAAACCCGTCATCTCCCATCGGGGGGATATGATCTTCACGCATTTTGGGGTGTCTGGACCGGTTGCACTGCGCTGCAGCCAATTTATCCGCAAGGTTCAGATGAAGGCTGGAAACCCACAGGTCATTATGAGCATTGATCTGTTTCCTGAGCTGTCCGCTGGTGCATTGGAAACCCAGGTCCAACAGGTATTGGAACAAGAATCCCGCAAGGCTGTCAAAAACATACTGAAAACATGGGTTCCCGAACGCATGATTCCATTAATGATGAAACGCGCGGAGATCAGCGATGACCTCACGTTCCACCATTTCCCCAAAGGCATGTTAAGCAATTTGTGCGGGCTAATGAAGGCTTTTACCTTCCGTGCAGACGGAACAAGATCGCTCAAAGAAGCTTTCGTTACTGGGGGAGGAATCCACTTAAAGGAGATATACCCAAAAACAATGGAATCCAAGCTGCTGCCTGGACTATTCTTTTGCGGTGAAGTTTTGGATATTCACGGCTACACCGGAGGATATAATATCACCGCTGCTTTCTCCACGGGATATACGGCTGGTATGCATGCAGCAGAATATAAACACGCTACATCACACTAGGTATTACACACTTCATACACATGATGAATTGCTTCAGATGTCAAAAACCCCGATATCCACTATCCGTGGAGTATCGGGGTTTTCAGCATTGTTCCATTTTAGAAAAGGCGGATCGAACCACCCTTAAGCTTGTGAGTTTCGCGTTCTATGCTTTGACACTGCCAGAGAATCCATCCGCCGAATCATCGTATGCCGGGTCCTCGCTATAGTTATGTGCACCTTGCTCAGCCTGGCTCCCCTGGTTTTGGCTCGCATAACCCTCATGCCAGTCTTCATTCACGAGATGAGCCGGAATCGATATATTCTGAAACTGATCCAGTTCTTCCGTTTGTGAAGCAAATACGGCACTTCCTCCATGAGATTGTACAATCTCTACGGCAGACTGAGGATCTTGGCGATCTGTGGGGATATACAACTCCAGCGGGCCGGACTGATACGGCTTATATCCCAATTCCTCCAAGGTTGCCCTTGCGGCATTCAACGCTGAACCGTCTGAGAAATGCACCTGTAGTTCGCTATTATCCATCATCGTCTCTTCCTCCTTGCTACAGCTAATCTCTCATCATCCATAGATGAGATTCTTCTTCTATAGCATGGGCAGATATAGCGCACGATATGCTCTGACTTAGAAAGGAATTGCTTAGGCCCGGGTCAGCCGAACCCATCCGGCAATAGATAAGACGCAGAGTCCGAAGGCCACCGTACCTGCAGCTGTCAGAATACCGACGACCCAACCGAGCCAGGCCAATCCCAGCGTGAATCCCATAAGAATACCAATCGGGATGAACAACATCCGAACCATCATTGAACCTGCAAGATGCAGCGCCTCCGAGTCATATGTTATAAGCTGAACATAGTCGGACGTGGCAAAAACATCCCAGGAACGATAAAACATCACCGTCAGCATGATGATTAATAACGCACACACGATGACATTGACCGGAAAAGGCGGTAATGCGACTGCTGCGATGGATAGTCCGCCAAGTTGCAAATACAATTTCATCGTAGCTGAGTTTCGGAAAAATGCCTTGAATGCAATCTCCGCTGTCCGATTCGCGATGGAACGATTGCGCAGCAGTTTACGCGGTTTGCGGAAGATAATGGACCTTGTTCGTGGGGCTTTCGGCTTGCTAACCGCCCGGCTTAACATTAGAGCTGTAAGCTGCAGCCTGCTCCGCAGATCCTCCCGTACATCCCCTCCAAAGGTTCCCTTCATCACCAGCCTCATCTGTCCGACTGTAATCAGAAGAAGCATGATCACCCCGACACCAAATATGATTTTCCACGTCTGTCCATGCATCCATGATGTCGCATGAATGGTCACGTAACCTATGCCGATGACAAGAGGAATCATCCGAATCCAGCGTCGCCATCCTGTATGTCGAACCTTCGTCATATGTAGTGTTATGGCTTGGAATGAAGCTACTGCACCGAACCAGACAGCCATAAGTGCAATCTGGAGATTCGACATCTCATAGACACGGGACCACAAGGGGGCAGTCAGTGCTGTAATCAGGATCATTTTGCCCAGATGTTGCAGACAGGCACGGTAGAGTCCTTGCCTCATTAACGTGCGCGTCCACAACGGTCTTGATTTCAGAAACAGTACATCCGCTTCCTCCACAAATATCAACACACCCCCGGTAAGCATAACGACGTCAATCAGCCCCGTCAGTACGGGCAGCGGTAATCCTGTCGCCCATGCAGGCAGCGGTTTGGTCCACAGACTCGTGTACCACCCAATCAGATAGAGTAGACCCGGAACAAGCAGGTATACCCACACCGTCCAATCTACCACGAGTCTGAGATTTTTCATCTGTTCCCTGAAATGCTCTTTGCGTCTCCGTCTGTATAAACGAAGTGGTGTGTAACGCTGGGAAGTTTCCATCCTCTCTCACCCTTTCTCTATCTAAGACGTCAGTATATCGAAACAGTCAAACAAAGAGGCTTCCGGTAATCCTGCCACTTCACGGATTTCATCCAATGTTCCCTCGGCAGCCGACCTGCCTGAAGCAATCAGAATAAACCGGTCGCAAATTCGTTCAGCGGTATCCAGTACATGCGTAGACATGAGCACACCCGCGCCGCGGCGACGTTCATCATCAAGTAATTTTAGAAAATCCTTGGTTGCACGAGGGTCCAGTCCGATGAACGGCTCGTCCACAATATAGATATCCGGCGAAGACAGAAATCCGATCAGCAGCATCATTTTCTGCCGCATGCCCTTTGAGAAACTGGCCGGAAGATCGTTCCGAACGTGGTCCATGCCGAAACGAACCAACAGCTCCTCCGCTCTGGCAACAAAAGCTTCTTCCTCCATTTCATACGCCGCTGCGGCAAGATCAAGATGTTCCCACAAGGTCATGTATTCGTAAAAAACCGGTTGCTCCGGGATATAGGCATAGCGACCCTCTCCCCCAATCGTCACCTCATACTTGGCATGTTCCAGCAGACCCAGCAGCGTTTTGATCGTGGTACTTTTACCCGCACCATTCGGTCCGATAATACCGACCAGCTCTCCTCGCGCCACGTTCATTCGAATATTGCGTATGGTTGATTGTCCTGGCTCGTATCCTGCCTCTGTAATATGTACGTCTAATATAGACTCGTGTACTTCCGTGCTTTTATATTCCGTTCCCATATCATTCACTCCCTGTTCTAATCAGGCGTTTATTTCATTCTTTAGTTTTATTGTAATCGAGTTACGGGCTGTTTGTTTGATCATTCTGAGCATTTTGAAGTACAAACCATGTTATAATGTTATTACATACTAACATTAATACATACAAATGTATTACTTTCATAAGTTGGATCATACTATAGGAGGAATATATCATGAATGGTGGGGCTCAGATGAAAGAAGAGCATTCCAAAAGAAAAATCCTTTCTCGCAAAATAGGCAAAATGGGAAACAGCTTGGGCATTAGCTTGCCCAAAGTTTTGATTGATAAGCTCCATGTTTCTCAGGGCGATGAGATTGAATTTATTGAAAACAGTCAGGGAGAAATTGTACTAAAAAAGGTGAAACAAATGAAAATACCCGAAAATGTAAGACCCGAAGTACTGGAAGCTTTCTTCGACGTTTTCGAAGAAGATGAGGATATCCTCAATGATTTAAGGGATCGTTAAGATGACCATATTCCTTACCATTGAAGAAGTAGTAGCCGCTCACCATTTTATGATGAAGAAGATGAATGATACAGCACAAGCTGGGGTCAAGGATTCTGCTTTGTTGGATTCTGCGATAAATAGACCTCTCCAAAGTTTGTTTGGAGAGGATGCCTATCCTTCCATATTTGATAAAGCTACTGCCTTATTAGAGTCATTGGTTAAAAACCACTGTTTCTATAACGGAAATAAACGTACAGCTTATCTTGTAACCAAGTCCTTTCTGCGAGTGAATGGGTACCATTTGCAGATGGAACGTAAATATGCCGTTGAATTTATGGTCAAGATTGCCGAAGGCGAGTATACATTTGAAAAGATAGTACGCTTATTAGAAGAACATTCAGAAGAACGCTAGCTCATATGTCTTATAAATGCAAAAAAAGAAGCAGGGGTTCCGGAGCCCCTGCTTCTTTATATTACGATGAAAATCTCATATTACCGATTTGTCTCCACCACAGATGTAGTTTCACTCTCTGCATCCGCATCCACGTTCAAACCCAGATCCAGTGCTCCACGGCTTTCACTCGCATAGCTACTGTTTACGTTACGCTCACGGTCATTCACGCTGTGGTTGCGTTCGAATTGAGCCATCGTTGCACTCTCTCCTTCCGCATCCACGTTCAGACCCAGATCCAGTGCTCCACGGCTTTCGCTCGCAGTGCTGCTGTTCACGTTACTTTCATGGTCATTCACGCTGTTGTTGCGTTCAGATTGAGTCCACGTTGCACTCTCTCCTTCGGCTTTCACATTCAGTCCCAGATCCAGTGCTCCACGACTTTCGCTCGCATAACTGCTGCTCACGTTACGCTCACGATCATTTACGCTGTTATTGCGTTCGGATTGAGTCCACGTTGCACTCTCACCCTCCGCTTTCACGTTCAGACCCAGATCCAGTGCTCCACGGCTTTCGTTCGCATAGCTGCTGTTGTCGGTACGTTCACCGTCATTCACGCTGTTATTGCGTTCGGATTGAGCCATCGTTGCACTCTCTCCTTCTGCCTTTGCGTTCAGACCCAGATCGAATGCGCTGTGGCTTTCGTTTGCGTAGTTGCGGTTCACGTTACGCTCGCTGTCTTTCACGCTGCTGTTGCGTTCTGATTGAGCCATTGTTGCACTCTCTCCTTCCGCATTCACGTTCAGACCGAGGCCCAGTGCTCCACGGCTTTCGCTCGTGTAGCTGCTGTTCACGTTCCGATGATCGCCGCCTCGTGAATAATCGCTCATCGTTGTACCTTCTCCCGACACATTGGCATTCAGGCCAAGGCCCAGCTTGCCAGAACTGCTACGCTCAGCAGTGTAATCGGAAGAACGATCATTGTATCGGTTCTTGCTCTCTGAGGATAAGCCGGCATTGAGTCCAAGATCCAAATTCAATGCTCCGCTTGCACTGGATGAACCTCCGTAGCTACCATGGTTATCGTAACCTGTGTCACGGTGTCCTGACAGAAGAGATCCCAGTTCCAGACGCAAACCTGCATTCAGATCCAGATTGCCACTGCTGTTATTGCTATAGCTATCTGCGTAAGTTGCCTGCGAAGCTCCCAGCAATCCAGCCACCAACGTACCCGACAATACCGACAATTTTACCCAACGATTCACTTTTTTCATGATGATATACACTCCTTCTCAATTTTGGTTGAATTAACGCCATTGTTGCTAAGAGAAAGAGGTATATTGCGGCGGCCGCCCGGGCGGTGCCTGTGACCATTGACTGAACCCATCCAATCGTTCCATTCGGAAAGCAAAATCGTAATCTGGCGTAACCAGACCCGTTGTTGCTCCTGGAAGTGCAGCGGCTGGAGCGGTTGCTCCACCTCCAGTTACACCGGACGAACCGGAGCTTGTCCCTGCGGAAGCATTAGCTGCTCCGGGAGAAGTTGCTGCAACAGACCAACTTGTTGGTCGTTCTGTGCGAGGCTGCAATGGAGATGCTGCATCAGCATCATCTTGTTTCATATCGACTTCCTGGTTACTTTGCACTTGTTCAGTGACAGATGGTTCAGCAGATAGCTGATCTACCAGGACTAGCTCGTTATCTGGCAATCCTGCATTGACATCGGAATCCTGCGTCAGATCGGTTCCTTCCACAGGCAATGCCTGTGGAACAACAGGTTGTTCTGGACGTACTTCTGATTCTGGGTTGACTTCAATCACTTTGCCCGTAACCTGTACTACGTCCTTTCCTTCCTCGTTGTTCTGAGATGAAACAGGATCTGCGAGTGAATTCGTATTGGAAGTTTCAACTTTCGGTGTTTTGACGACCATCGGCTGTTCCAGAGTGACTACAGGCCGTTCCGGATTCACACTTGGAATCTCCACCTTTTCCTGATCAGGATTGAGTTCAGCGGATACGTCTACAACTGGAACTTCTGCTTTCACAGATGGCAGCTGGACATTTCCCTTACTCAGACCCACACGGGATGAGGAGATATTGACCGAAGTAACTTCAGGTACATCCACCTTCACGGAAGGCAATTCAACCTTACCCTGCCGAAGGTCTGTTTTCACAGCAGACGTCTCTGCCTTGATGACCTCGGGTACCTCTGCGGTAATGCCAGGCAAGGAAGCTGTACCTTCATTCAGGTTCACCTGACTGCTTGATACATCGGCTTTGATCACCGGTGTATCCGCCTTTACAGACGGCAGTTCGACGGTTCCCTTCTTCGCATCAATCCCAATCTCTGATGTTCCGGCCGATCCAAGCGGTGTATCTACTTTCAGCTCAGATACACTCAGCTTACCTGTGGATTCATTCGCTTTGATCGACGGAACTTCAACATCAAGTAGTGGTGTGGATACCGATACCGATGGAGTCAGGTTCAACCCGCCATCCGAATCGCGTGAAAACAGATTTAGCGACAATCCGCTGGACGGTTTTTCAGAAGATACCTGAGCATCATCCGCATATACATGCGACGATCCAAACCCCAGCATCAAAGTCCCGGCAAGTATTGCCAGTGGTATGCTTCCAAGACGTACGATGGATTTTGGTAACTTTACATTCAAGTTGCTTCACCCCCTTTCCGCTAATGCGTTGGTGGGACAAGGCATATGAGTTTTCCCCTATGAATAATTAGAATACAGGGATTTCTGCCTGTTCCTCATTAAACGTGAAGGCGTTTACTCAAACGCTTCTTCATCAAAAACTTAAAATTTGAAGTAAATTCAAACCTTCATTTCAACTGTTCTAACCTAAGTAGGTCCGGCATGTTTTCAGTCGCCCGCAGTCATGGACTTGGCCGCAATAGAGTCATTCAGATCGACTTTTTTCCTGCTACGTTTCATCAAATAAATCAACCCAAGCAAGGTCAGCAAAATGCCTGAACAGACAAAAGCCGGTACTACACCGAATGAAGTGACCATGAATCCACCTACTACCGGACCCATAATATTACTGGCTGTCATCACACTGCCTACCGTTCCAAATACCCTGCCTGTCATCGCCTCAGGTGTCTGTTCCTGCAACAGGATTTGGAAAGGCACCACTGCAAACCCGATTCCGATTCCTGCAAGAGCAAACAAGGTTATAAGCAGCAAGTGCGCACTAAGTCCAGCAGACGGCCAGACCACAACAATGATCCCGGCTGCACCAATCACCAGACCCGTGAGCGAGGTTCCCAGACCCATTTTCAAAACATGCCCTGCATGCTTCCACTTCCGCACACTCATCGCTGCAATTAATGTACCTACACCACTGGCCGCCACGCACCATCCCAGCAGATCACTTGAAATTCCGGGAAGCTGTCTAAATAACACCACAGTCTGTGAATCGGCAAATTGCAAAAAAAGTATGGCTGAAGCAAGCAAGATCAGAGACGTTCCTACATGAGGGAGAGATGCTAGCATGCGGATGCCCTCCTGTGTTTCCTTCCAAAAAGAGTCTTTTGGGCGGTTGCGAACATCCCCAGCTGTCTCATCCTCTACTTCTGTTACGTTATGAATTGCGGTTTGGATCACCCGAGTTTCAGGAATCCACAATAAAATGATGCCGGAGATCAGAAAAGACGCTGAATCGAGAACAAAACACCAGGTGATGCCAAAAGCGGCTACTAATAGTCCACCAAGCGCTGGACCGATAATTTTGGACATCTGTTCGATCACCGAGCTGATGGATACAGCTTGCGCAAGCTGTTCATGCGGTACAATTTCCTTCAGCTTTCCGTTCTTGGCAGGAGAGAACACTACATCGAACAGGGATTTGAGGACAAGCAGTATGTAAACGTGCCAGATCTGGTCGGCAAAAATTAACGCACCCACGATGACGATCCGCGCGCCATCAGCAGCAATCATCAGCCACTTGCGGTTCATCCGATCCGCGAGTGCACCTGCAAACGGTCCCGTTAACAGCATGGGTAATGCAGCGGACAACATCACAAACGTAATCTCCCATGGCGTTGCATTCCAGCGGATACCTACGAGTGTCAGGATCGCCAGGAGATGCAACCAGTCGCCTAGATTGGAGATGGCCTGTGCCACCATCAATGTTACAAAAGATCGGTTATTCTTCAGCGGTCGTTTTGCTTCAAACGTTAACTCACTTGTCATCCTTCTTCTCCTCCATTGTTTTCCGAATTCATAATATGAACTCATTATAAGAGAGCCAGGCTTGACTCAACCTCCTGCCAGAGGCGGAGAAGAAGCGACATCTGAAGGATGATTTTCATTCATGATGAATGATCAAATTTTAAATGCTAAAAATGCAGATCTTGTGACATATCGCATGTTTTTCGCGGAAACAGAGGTTTACAATAAGAGCATGGCGACAACCTGAATCGTCAAACATAACTAACCAACTCATATAAGTTGAAATAATCTTTTACATGAACAGCATAACGAAGAGGACCACTCTTCATCATTTCAACTTATAAACTAATCTGAAAAGGCGGGATCAGCATGCTGGAATTACAAGAAATTGGAGCCGAACGTTCACTTCATCTGTACCGCACCTTGGCCCAGACATTCAAGAGCGTGAATGAACACGCTGTATCCGGAAGCAAAGTGCATGGCTTCAACCCCACCGCATACGGGGTGCTCGAAGTGTTATATATGAAAGGCGCTCAGCCGATTCAACAGGTTGGTGCACAGCTTCTGCTGCAAAGCGGAAATGTGACCTATGTGATTGATAAGCTGGAGCAAAAAGGACTGTTACTCCGTAAGCATTGTCCGCAAGACAGACGTATCATCTTTGTGGAACTGACCGAAGAAGGTCAGCGCACCATGGATGACATCTATCCAGGTTATGCGGTGAAGATCGACCGCGCTGTCAGTGGACTGAGCGAGGAAGACAAGGAGCTGCTGTCCGAACTCTTGGGAAGGCTAGCACACAGTGCAGACCGTTTATCGGCGAGTAGCTAGACCATTCATTGCACGCGTGCCATCAACAAAAATAACCGGATTTGCCTGACATCGGCGAATCCGGTTTTTCGTATATCTTCTTTTTACTTTGAGCCTTGTGGCTGCGGTGGAGCATCTGCATCTTCGGGTACGATCAAACGTTTGCGTAATGCCAGCGTAGTTACCCATGAGACCAATGCAATGACAAACATAATGACAAACAGGGAATGCAAACTTCCTTCCAGCACGTTACGCAGCAGCCCCCATTTGTCATCCGATAGAGCAGCATCCGTATGTGGTGCGAGCAGTTCATTCAGATCATTCTCCGAAATTCCGGCATCCGCCAGATTCTGCTCACTGGATAACGTGGAGATCCGATAGTTCAACCAAGTACCAAAAGCTGCTGCACCAATCGTCTGTCCCAACGTACGCATGAACGTATGCAGTGCTGTAGAGGAACCACGTTCCTTATACCCTACAGAAGACTGCGCAATAATGGTGAAGATCGTGAACGCAAATCCAAAACCGAGACCATATATAAAGGTCAATATGAATAGTACAGCCTGCGGGGATGTCCCGCCCACCAGAAAGAGTCCACCCGATCCGATCGCAATTCCGGTTAATCCAATCAATGCGGTCATACGAGATCCAATTTTCATCAACAGGCGGCCTGCCATCACACTACCAATGAGCCAACCCACCGACATCGGCGCGAGCAGCAGCCCGGATTCCGTCGCATTACCTCCCCGAACCCCCTGCACCCAGAGCGGCAAATAACTGGTCAGGCCGATCATCAGAGTACTGGTTAGCAGTCCGGCGATATTCGCCACACGGATGTCACGAATTCGGAACAGATGTAGTGGAACCATCGGGGCCTGAGCTCTTTTTTCCACCACGAAAAATAAAATGATAAACAGAGCGGCAACCACACTCAGTCCTACAATCAACGGAGAACTCCAGGCATAATATTGCCCACCCGCTGACAGAACAAATAGCAACGCGGTAATGCCCACCGTGAAGGTCAGCGCACCGACATAGTCAATTTTGGCCGTTCGCGGAGAGATATCTTCCTTCAAATAACGAAATACAAACCACATCGCGAGCAGGCCGAATGGCACATTAAAACCAAAGATCCACTGCCAGCCCAGATTATCTACAAAATAACCACCAAGCAGCGGACCCGCCAGAGAGGAAATACCCCACACGGAGCTAATCCAGCCCTGAATTTTGCCACGTTCTTCAATGGCGTAGATGTCCCCGATAATCGTAAACGTAACAGGAACTACCGCACCCGCACCAATCCCTTGAATGGCACGAAAAATAATCAATTGCTCCATGTTCTGCGATAGGCAGCACAGGAGTGAACCCAATAAAAATAAGGCACAGCCAATCAGAAATACAGGCTTTCGTCCATACAGGTCACTGATTTTGCCGAAAATGGGTGTACTCACAGCCATCGTCAGCAGGTATGCGGTGAAAATCCAGCTCAGCAGCTGTACACTCCCCAATTCACTGACAATGGTTGGTCCCGCCGGGCCAATCACGGTACCTTCAATCGCTGACAGAAATGTCGCGAGCAACAGCCCCGTCAAGATGAAACTGCGCTTCAAACCTCCGGTTGCATTCACACAAACCCTTCTCTCTTCGTTTCTCTATATAATTGGTACGTTAATTTACACCTCTACTACGAATCAGAACAAGCTTCCAATCGCTGTTATCCCCAGATTTTTTCTTCTCCTCTCCAAAGGAGAAATCCGGTGATAAATACGAACGCTTCGCTTCTCCAGCTTTGTTCTGTTTCTTCGTTGAAGTGTAACTATAAAAACAATTATATATTGTCTCTTTTATTTGCCTTTCTTGCGAAGGAACTCATCATACAGCATGGAATACATCACCATATCCTTATAGCCAGTGGACGTATGCTGCACCTGACGCAGCAGCCCTTCCCGCGTAAAACCGCGGTTCGTCAGAAACTCGCCGGAAGCGAGATTGCGCGGATCAACCAGCGCTTCAATCCGATTAAGTCCCATGGTCTCATATCCGAAGGGCAACAATGCCGAGAAAGCCTCCGTCATATAACCGTGGCGCCAGTAGTCACGTCCCAGCTCATAACCGATCTCACCCCGGAATGCGCCTTCAAGCTGCCATGTGTTAAATCCACAGCTGCCGATGAGCTTGCCTGTCTCCTTGAGTTCGATCCCCCACCGAATCGCATCCTCTTCCCCTGCCATATGATTAAGCAGTCCAATCATGTCCGCCGCCTCGCTTGTCCCAATCATGGGCGCAAGATTCATATAACGGGTCACCTCGCGATCTGACCAGCATGCGAACATCTGGGCCGCATCCCGGCGACGCATTTTGCGCAGACGAAGCCGCGCAGTCTCCATTTCGGGAATTCTCCCTTTGCATTTATACATATAAGACACTCCGATCCGATCTATCTCTGCAGACCATAAGATTCACTAGTCATCTAATCATAACCTGCGCCGAATGGCAACTATTCAGTCATGAACACACGTCAAAAAACCGGGCCAATGTCGCTCCCGGTCTTGTTGTACGTATGGATCAATTCAAGTTTAAGTGAGTTACATCAGGGCTTGTCCGAGTGAACTTTAAGCTTTGGACGTTTTCTTGCCCTTCCCCAGTAATTCATCGCTAACCCGGCCAAACACAGCCGTGATTTCCTTGAACTCTTCAATGCCAGTCCCGGTCAGGCTCCATTGGTCCCCGTGGGCGGTCAGGAAGTTTTCCTGTGTCAGGTGTTCAAGCTCCTGCTTGATCTCCCGCTCTCCAACGCGATATCCCCGTTCTTCCAATAAAGGCAGCGCCTCGCTAACGTTCAAATCCTGATTTTGCGCGAAATGTAGTAGATGTATCCGTACAAAAAGATTCTGTACCTCTGCATGCATAAGCCAAGCTCCTTCCCGGGTTATAGCCCTCCGTGGTTGCTAAGTAATTACCCCACCCAAGAAGCTGAGAAACAGGAGGATTCTTCTGGTATTCCCTTCCCTTTCCGAAATCCTCCGCTTGACTAACCGCATCCTCTGCACTATCTTGAAAATAAGTACCATTTTGCTCGGGAGGGTGATTTACCATGTTTCAAGCTGTTTCCTATGAAGGAACACGAAGTGAGCAGCACACCGCCGTCTTGGGACAGTTAAGTGCTCTGATCCGCGATGAACCTAGTGCGATTGCCAATCTGGCGAACGCTGCTGCGCTGCTCAATGTATTCATGACCGACACCAATTGGGTCGGCTTCTATCTGTATGATGGAAAAGAACTGGTCCTCGGGCCATTCCAAGGACTACCTGCCTGTATCCGAATTCCATTAGGACGTGGCGTATGCGGTACATCTGCTGCCGAAAAACGTACCATGGTCGTTGACGATGTTCATGCTTTCCCAGGCCATATTGCCTGTGACGCAGCATCCAACAGTGAGATTGTCGTACCGATTATCAAAAACGGCGAACTGTACGGGGTGCTGGATATCGACAGCCCGATCAAAAACCGTTTTGACGACGAAGACCGCGTCTTCCTAGAGAAAGCCGTAAGCCTGCTCACAGAGCAGTTGTAAGCGAACAACCGGTAATACCAAAGAGCGCAGTCCTCTCAGAGGTCTGCGCTCTTTGGTATCCATTATAGTTTCACACCCATGTTCTTGCTCGCCCATGTTACTTTATGCATCTAGGTTAGATCCTGTTCCGCTTTAATCATCATCCCGTCACGCAGGAATTCAGCCAGCCTCGGGTGGTAACCATCGTACATCTTGCGGAAATCTCGATGCTCGACGTACAGATTGGCCAGATCCTGATAGATCTCAGCGGTGGGCGTATAATAACTCTTAATCCATTCAAGATGCCTGCCAATAATACTTTGCACTTTCGAACTCCCCGGTTCCAATCCATCCTCAATGGCCTGTTGCAAGTCGAGATGAACCTGATCAATTTTGGCCTGGGAATCGAGATAATCTTCCTTTGACTTCAGTTCCTGGTTTGCAGACATTGTGGACGAATTGAAAGATTGGATGTCGGACCTCTGAACGTCCTCTGTCTGCACTTGGTTCATATCATTATTGACTGCATGGTCAGAACTCCCCTCATTCAGCATCTGGTGACGTCCCTGATTTACAAAACCGATATACAGCTCATGTTCATCAAGTTCCTGTTCGCCTTGCAAATGAGAAATCGTTTTGTCCAGTGTCTGAATCAATCCATGTAGACGGAGTGCCTCCTCCAGAATCTCTATGCGATGCTGCTGCATGATACGAATAACATCTTGAGGATTGTCCCGGAGCATTGATCCAATCTCATTCTCCTCCATGCCTACTTCCTTACAGAAGAGAATTTGCTGAAGTCTCAACAGTTCTTGCTTTTCATAATAGATATCCTCATCCAAACCACCAAAGGCCGGATTCAAGAGACCTGTCTCCGCATACTGGCTCAGCTCGTTCAGACTTACGCCTGACATTCCGGATACATCAACCATGGAATATGCCATTTGAATACACCTCCTGCCTGTCCTGCAACTCCAGAGTTCAGGCTTATTTCATACTGCATTTTATTTGAATAGTGAGAGATTATAAGACTTTCGGCAATGCTGTACCGCATTATTCCGCTCGCGCTCTGGATAGGTACATCATGCTTAGGTGATATGAGCGGCATTTAATCAAATGAATTGCGATATGTTAACTATTTATACCCGTCTCATCAGATGTGAACCCGCAGTCAATAAAGAATCGGTATGTATTTTTGAAACAGTTTTCCAACATCTACATATGAAAAAATCCTGTACCATGATCATGGCACAGGATCATATTGTTATGTTTTCATTGGCATACGAAATGTTAAGCACCAGAAATGAAGTGAATCATCCTTTGTTAAACATGACAAACTTCAATTCCGTCATTTCCTCTACCGCATATTTTACACCTTCACGCCCAATACCACTCTGCTTCACACCACCATAAGGCATGTGATCGACCCGGAACGTTGGAATATCATTAATCATAACTCCGCCTGCCTCGATCTGATCGACAGCATGGAGGGCCGTATGAATATCATTTGTGAACACACCTGCCTGAAGCCCATAGATGGAATCGTTGACATATTCAATGCCCTCTTCAACCGAATCCACAGTATTGATCACCACGATGGGTGCAAACACTTCCTGACAGGATACCTTGGCATCACGTGGAACGTTAACCAGCACGGTTGGACGCAGAACGCCTCCTTCAGCTTGACCGCCTGCTGCTACTTCAGCCCCAGCCTGTTTGGCTTCTTCAATCCAATCGAGCGTGCGCTGTACATCTTTGGACGTAATCAGCGCAGAAACTACCGTATCCGGCTCGAGCGGGTCTCCGACCACCACTTGTTTGGCCGCTTCAGCAAAGCTCCGTATGAATTCATCCGAAATATCACGATGTACGTAAATCCGCTGTAGCGAGATACATACCTGTCCCTGATACGTGAAAGCTCCCGTCACACATCGAGGAACCACTTTGTCCAGATCTGCGTCCTTATCCACGATCACCGCTGCATTCGACCCAAGTTCCAGTGTCACGCGTTTCATTCCTGCTTTGCTACGAATGCTCGTGCCTACCGCTGGACTGCCTGTAAACGTAATGCGAGCAACACGGGGGTGCTCCACAAGCACATCACCAATCGTTTTACCATCACCGCTCACCACGTTCAGTGCACCATCTGGTAGTCCGGCTTCCTGAAGCAAATTAGCAATGTAATAGGATGACAGGGGTGTCTGCTCCGCAGGTTTGAGAACAATCGTATTGCCCGCTGCCAGCGCTGGACCCACCTTGTGAGCTACCAGGTTCATTGGAAAATTAAACGGCGTTATGGCTCCAATAACGCCTAACGGTTGTCGCATCGTATACCCGATACGCCCTTCTCCACCTTTCGCTGCATCCATCGGAACCGTCTCTCCGGTCAGCCGCTTGGCTTCCTCAGCGGCAAAACGATACGTTTCCACCGTACGGTCTACCTCAGCCAGCGCTGCAGTAATCGGCTTCGCCGCTTCAAGTGCAATGATTCGCGCTGCTTCTTCCTTGCGTTCTTCAAGCATGGAGGACAACTTGTACAGAATATCTGCACGCTGATGTGCAGGCATCTGGCGCATCTCCTTCCCAGCCTGCACCGCAGCTGCAACAGCAGCCTCCGCTTCCTCTGCTGAAGCCGACGAGACTTCTGCCAGCGTTTCCCCGGAGTATGGTGCTTGAAGTGCTTTATAATCTACGGATTCGGTCGGTTTGCCACCGATAAACAGATGTTGTTTTTTCATATGCTGCATCCTCCATTCTTTTCGAACCTATTGAACTAAAGAATGTTACACCGCCACTTTGATGACAGAACAACCTTCCAATCGCTGTCGCATGTAAAAGTCCAGTTCAATTTATATAATCTATTTATACACTATTTCCGTGTCATCAACCCAGCAGAGGATTCCAGTGGTCACCATCAGACGTCGTTAAACAGGCTTTCATACTGCCTATATCATACAGGCTAAATTTATATGCCATTTTATTTCACCGTCAGGACGGGGCATTCTGCATGTTTTAACACGCCATGACTGACACTGCCCACGATCATCTCTGCCAGCATGCCTTTCCCGCCTGTACCCATCACAATCATTCCACAATCTCGTTCACGCGCCACACGGCAGATCTCATTAACGGGATCGCCCGCAATTAGCAGCGTTTCATACGCAACGTCCCGTCCGGACAACTGTCTGGTCACCGGTTCTATAACATGTTGGCCTTCTTTGGCAATCCGAGCTTCCAGATCGACACCCAATGCAGGTTCATTAATAGAAATGGCAGGATTAACATGCACGATCAACAGACTTGCGGGTTGTTTCATATTTTCAGCCAGGATCAGTGCTTGCTCCAAAGCCTTATGCGCATGATCCGATCCATCAACAGCAACCAATATACGTTTCAGCATTGCAATTCCTCCTGTGAATTAATGAGATGTAATGGCGGAATCGATATCCCGCAGATGATGGCGACGCACCAGCAGTACTACGACACCAACCAGAACCATTAATGCGCCAAAATAAAACGGCGTTTCCGGCAGGAACCACTCGGATAATTTACCCGCAAGCCATGGAGCAAGTGCACCACCCAGGAAACGAACAAAGCTGTATGCAGCGGAAGCAACAGAACGTTCCACAGGTGCAGCTTCCATAACAGCCGTTGTAATCAACGTGTTGTTAATCCCAAGGAAGATCCCTGCTACAATGACCGCCACAATAACAGTAGTTGGTGAACCCATCACCGTACCAATGGCCATAACAACCAGATCAATCGCGAACAATGTAAGCATGACACTCATGGACGGAACCGATCCGAATCGGCGTTGTAATCTTGGTGCCACGAATACAGACGTAATCGCCAGCATCAGTCCCCAGCCAAAGAATACATAACCCAGGCCGTGCTCATCCAGATTCATGACATATGGTGAATAAGCCATCAAGGTAAAGAAACCAAAGTTATACAGGAAGGCGGTAATCGCCAATGTTTTCAATGAAGGATAACTTAATGCTTTGAATGGATCGGACAAAGAACTGCGTGTTTTCGGTTTGGCCATCTTGGGCAACATAAATGTAATGCTGATAAAGGCAATCGCCATCAGAACAGCCACCCCATAAAACGGGCCACGCCAAGAGATGGAACCTAGCTCACCACCAAGCAGCGGTCCAACCGCAATCCCGAGACCAAGCGCTGCTTCGTACAAAATAATCGCTTTGGCTGTCCCCGACGTGGACAGTCCCACAATGGCAGATAACGCCGTTGCGATGAACAAGGCATTACCCAGTCCCCAACCGCCACGGTAACCAACCAGTGCACCTACCGTGTCTGAGGTACCGCCGAGGAACGAGAAGATAATAATCAACAATATACCGCTGAGCAGCGTCCACTTCACACCAATCCGGCTGGATACAACACCTGTAATCAGCATCGCTACCCCGGTTACAGCGTTATAACTGGTAAATAGCAGTGACACCTGGCTTTTCGAAGCATGCAGCTGATCTGCAATCGCGGGCAGGATCGGGTCAACCAGCCCCAGACCCATAAAAGATATGATACATGCAAAAGCAACCGCCCATACCGCTCGCGGCTGGGATAACAGGCCCCCACGTGATGACGGCAATTCGTCCGGTAATGATGGCTCTCTTTTCATACGTAATTCCTCCTGTGAATAATTTATGTGGTTAAGCTTTATATTTGAAAACGACCGTGAAAATAATGAAAACATTCTATACATTTTCAGAATTAGAGGTAACAAAACGGCACAAATGACACCGAAACATCCGGTGTTTGTACAGGATCGCTACAGGTACTATGGTGCTCACTCCATGTAGCGATTATGTGTATACAGTTTTGTTTATTTGAAAATAGATGCTAATTCGGTTAGCCGTCTTCATCACCCTGCGGATCATGTGCCTGTAACTTCTGAATACCACTCCGAACGCGTTCACGCAGCTCTTCCAGTTCAGTCTGTACGGCATGTATGCTCTGAAGTTTCTGCTCAATCAGTTGCAACTGACCATCCAGCGTTGTTTCCATCGCGGTAAGCTTCTCGATCCGTTCTCTTACTTCGGTCGTCTGCTGGTAGTCAAAACGTTGTTCGTTCAGTGCATCTGCCGTTGCCACATAGGTATGTAGCTCCTGAAGGGAGAATCCAAGTACCTCTTTGGCGCGAACCACCTTTTTTAGATAATCTATATCCTCCCGAGTGTACAACCGCGTCCCGCCATCTGTCCGCTGAGGTGAAGGCATGACACCAATCTCTTCATAATACCGAATGGTTCGCTTGGTCAAACCGCACTCCTTGGCTACGTCGTCGATTTTATATAAACTCATTTCCTTCACCTCTTTCTTCTTTTTATATCTCCATAATGTTATGTACATAATTATATATAATATTAACGTTAACGTCAACGTTAGATTTTATATATGAAGTCTTAGCGAGTTGAACATCGCCTTCCATTCGCTATCTTCAACACAAAAAGACCCGCTTCACACGCGAGTCCTCTTCTCTAAACCTATTCACTAATCTTACCTTAAGCGTTCTGCTCATTCTGTTGCTGTTGTGCACGCTGCATTTGCTTCAAACGGCCTTCCACTCTGGTAAATAGTCTGAACGTATAGAATCCTGTAGCAACCAGACTCAGAACCAAAGCTCGTACATCTGTAAGCCAGAAACCAATAATGCCGAATATCGTGATAATCACACCGAACTGCATCATCAGATTGGCGCTATACTTTTGCGCTTCGTCCCATAGCTCGGGATTACTCATTGCACGCGGGGTCCGGTACCCATATATTCCGTTAATCATTTTCGGTGGTTTTTTGAACACCATTAACCCCAGAATGAAATAACACACCCCGATGATGATTCCCACTACTGCTCCTGTCAAAACGTTCTCCCCTTCTCTACATAACTTCTCATCAACATAATGCCTTGAAAAAATATAAAAACGGCTCTACGTATATACGAAGAGCCGCCTGATTCGTTTCGTAAACTTAGATATTCTTCACACGAAGTACACGCATGGCGTTCAGAACAGCCAGCACCGTAACACCGACATCGGAGAATACCGCTTCCCACATGGTGGCAATACCGAACACACCCAGTAGCAGGAAGATCGCCTTAACACCTAGGGCGAACGCAATATTTTGCCATACAATCATTCGTGTCCGCTTCGCAATACGGATTGCGCTGGCTAGTTTTGACGGTTCATCTGTCATGATGACCACATCAGCCGCTTCAATCGCGGCATCTGAACCGAGTCCACCCATCGCTACGCCCACGTCAGCGCGTGCCAGCACAGGTGTATCGTTAATACCGTCACCGACAAACACCATTTTTTCCTTCGGAGATTTGGCAGCTTCCAGTTGTTCCAGACGTTCGACTTTATCCTGTGGCAGCAATTCAGCATAGACCTCATCCACACCCAGCTCACGTCCTACCGCTTCACCCACGGCTTTGGCATCACCTGTCAACATGACCGTTTTGCGGATGCCGAGCCTCTTCAGTGCTTGAATGGCAGCAGCTGCATCGTCCTTCACTTCATCGGCTATGATCAGATGACCAACATATGCCCCAGCCTGAGCAACGTGGACTATCGTTCCTACCGTCTCTGGTGTGCTATACGATATACCCGCCTGCTCCATTAGTTTGGCGTTGCCTGCAAGCACTTCCTGACCATCGACGCTCACCTTGATCCCGTGTCCGGCAACTTCATCATAGCCCTCCACACCTTGCGTTGGGATATCTTTGGCCCAAGCTGTACGAATGGATTCGGCAATCGGATGATTGGAATTCGCTTCGGCAATGGCCGCCAGCTTCATCAGTTCTTCTTCCGTACGTCCACCTTCGGGACGTATGGCTGTTACTTTAAATACACCTTTGGTTAGTGTACCCGTTTTATCGAAAACAACGACTTTCACATCGTTCAACGCTTCAAGGTAGTTACTGCCTTTGACGAGAATCCCGTTACGTGAAGCCGCTCCGATGCCGCCAAAGAATCCAAGTGGAATAGAGACCACAAGCGCACAAGGGCATGAGATAACCAGGAAGACCAAGGCTCGATAGATCCAATCAGCAAATGTTGCACCACTAAGTATCAACGGCGGAACAAATGCAATCAAGGCAGCAAGGATAACAACAACCGGTGTGTAATAACGAGCGAATTTACTAATAAAATGTTCTGTTTTCGCCTTCCGGCTACTCGCGTTCTGCACCAGATCCAAAATTTTGGATACCGTTGATTCACCAAACGTTTTGGTCACTTCAATCGTCAACATACCGTTTTTGTTCACAAAACCGCTTAGTACATCACTACCTGGCTCCAACTCACGAGGTACCGATTCCCCTGTCAGAGCAGAAGTGTCCACCATAGAACGTCCAGTTCTTACGATACCGTCCAGCGGTACTCGCTCGCCTGCTTTCACCACAATTCGATCACCAATCTGTACTTCTTCAGGAGATACACGCCGGGTTTCGTCACCCGAACCCGTCAGAATATTCGCGTAATCCGGGCGAATGTCCATGAGCGCCTGAATGGATTTGCGTGATCGATTAACCGCCATACCCTGAAACAGCTCCCCGAGCTGATAGAAGAGCATGACGGCTACCCCTTCCGGATACTCTCCAATAGCAAAGGCACCTAAGGTAGCCACGGACATCAGGAAGTATTCATCGAACACTTGGCCGCGAATGATGTTTTTGGACGCCTGAAGCACAATATCTCCCCCGGCGATCAGATACGCGAGCGCATAGAGAGCAAATTGCACCCAACCCTCCAGCGGCGACCAGATGGCAGCTGCGAGCAACACAGAACCAGCAGCAAGACGAGCAAGTAATACTTTCGTCTGTCCAGCACCGTGTTCATGCGAATGGCCTGCATGAGCATCATGATCATGCGTATGGCTATGATCATGCCCAGCATGACTTCCGTGCTCATGCACATGACCATGTGTGTGTCCCTCTGAATCTGAGTGATCATGTGTATGCGAGTGTTTGCCATGTGAATGTCCATGATGATGTCCTGCATGGTCATGACTGTGGTTATGCGTGCCAGCTGCACTCCCTGTATGAGTGTGCACATGTCCGTTCACATGTTTTCCTTTTTCCGAGATGCGTATATGCGGCTCTAGCCGCAGCACTTTGCGTTTGGCTTCTTCCACTACCTGCTCATCCATATCGGAAGTGGTGTGCATCGATAACGTTTTGGTAACGAAATTGACAGAGCATTCGCTGATGCCTTTAATTTTTTTGACGCCATTTTCAATCTTTAATGCGCAGTTCGCACAATCCAATCCATCAAGCAGCAGTTCCCTTTTCACCTGTTCCTGTCCGGTTCCCATGTGAATTCTCCCCTTTGCAGTACGAAAACGATGTTATTATTCAATTACATTCAATATATGAGCAATCATTCATATGTTTGGTTACCCCTATTATATGCGCGCCTAAACATGAGTGTCAACAATCGTTGTTGATTTTTCATACAGATTATGCTAATAGTAATCATTTCGCTTTAGGCGGGTTTTGGATATAATAGAGCTATAGTTGTTAACATAGGCGGTGATAGGAAATGGAACAACCGGTTAAAGCACCAAGCGAATGTGATGCAGCCTGCTCGGGTACTGAAGCCGACGTGCAGACGATTCGCACTTCACTCATAGATCGGGAGACCTCTACCGAGATGGCGGATTGGTTTAAGGCATTCAGTGATCCAACACGTCTACGTATTATTGATGCGCTGTTACAGAAGGAATTATGTGTTCATGACCTGACGGTTTTGCTGGATATGGGTCAATCGGCCATTTCACACCAGCTACGCTCACTCCGCAACATGCGGATCGTCAAGCGGCGCAAGGAAGGCAAGACCGTGTATTACTCTCTTGACGATACTCATATTGAGCAGATCTTCCTGCAAACGCTCCAGCATATTAAACACAGCTAGGCAGCAGCCAAGCTTGTTCATGAAGAAGAACCCCCGCCTCTCGGCTATATGCCGATGGACGGGGGTTCTTCTTGGTAAGGATACCGTTTTTTACAGGATGGATATAAAGTAACTACTCCTTCTGATTACCGATCAATTGGTGCTTGCCACTCCATTACAAAAGATTGTTCTTGTTCGGATCGTACAGGCCAGATCTGTCCTTGAACCAGTTGAAGATATGCGATACACATACTTTCAGCACCGCGTATCCTGGAACAGCAAGCAGAATGCCCACGACTCCAAACAGATTACCCGAAGTCAGAATGACAAAGATAATCGTGATGGGATGAATCTTCAGCGTTTTACCCATGATCTGTGGCGAGATGAATTTACCTTCAATTAACTGCACGATTGTCCATACAGCAACCATCTTCAGCAGCATCACCGGTGAAGTAACGAGAGCCACGATCAACGCAGGGGTAATCGCAATTGCAGGTCCCAGATACGGAACAACACTCGTGAACGATGCAATGATGGCAAGAATCAGCGCGTAATCCAGACCAATGATCATATAACCGATGTAGAGCAGAATACCGATGCAGAAGCTGACGATAATCTGTCCACGAATGAATGAACTGATCTGATGATTGATGTCTTCCAGCACATGCATTGCACCCGTACGGCTCTTAATCGGCAGGAAAGACAGAATTTTCGATGGCAGCTTCTTGCCGTCTTTCAGCAGATAGAACAGAATGAACGGAACCGTTACGATGGACAGTACGATCTCAGTGAAAGCTCCAAGGAACCCACCCAATGTGCTCCAGGTTGAGTCAAGAATTTCCGCAGCCTTCTGGGAAGCTGTTCTCCACAGATCCTGCCAGTTCATGTTGAGCGTTTCCTGGACCTGACCAAACAGCTGACTACCCGTCAATTCCTCAAATTGCTGTCTTACCGTCTCACTGTACGTTGGGAAATTCGCGATAAGCCCCATAATCTGATTGCGAAGCACTGGAATGACTGCCAGCACTACGACGGTCAGAATGCCTCCAATCGCTAGATACAGGATCAGAATGGACCAGCCTCGCTTGATTTTCCACCTTTCCATCACATCCACAATCGGATTGAGCAGGTAGTAGAGTATGCCCGACAGAATAATAGGTAGCACAATGGTCTTGATGAGTACTGCAAGCGGATGAAGAACAAAAGATACTTTGGTCAGAACCATCACATTCAGTCCTACCAGCAACAGAATTAGCAGAAATAGGACAAACTTGTTGTTAAGAAAAAATCGCTTGAACCGATCCGGCCAAACGCGGGATTGCTCAGGTTGCTCCATAGGCGTGTCGTCCTCTCTCATGTACCCTTAATCAAAACTAAACTATAACTCTAGATGAATGCCCCTTGCATGTAAAAAAATTACCTTGTACAAGCCAACATATGTATAACACTCTGGATTTATACGTATGGTGCTGTTTAACCGTTTCAAATTAACCCGGTAAAGTCATTTTACCCCAAAATGAGTCTTCTGCCCCACACCAATCATTTGCAAATTCTCCCTATTCAAAAACGGCTCGCCTCACTGGGAGACGAACCGTTAATTTGTAGCTATAAGCTTACCATCAAACCAGCTTTTACGCTGAAAATGAAGATTAAGCTTTTCCCGCCAATTGTGCGATCAATTCATAGGAGTGCAGACGTGCCTTATGATCATAGATCATCGACGTAATAATCAGCTCATCTGCCTGCGTCTGCCGAATGAAGGATTCCAGCTGTCCACGTACCGTTTCTGGTGAACCGTTAACAGCTGCTTTCAGCGTCTGCTCAACACCCGCCTTCTCGCGGTCCGTCCATTTGCCTTCCATCTCTGCCGGAGGCTGTACCAATCCGGTTGTGCCGCGAATAATGTTCAGGAACTGCTGTTGCATCGTTGTACCCAGCCATGCTGCTTCCTCGTCTGTATCCGCAACAACAGCGTTAACACCCACAATCACATGCGGCTCCTTCAAGCTGTCAGATGGTTGGAAGTTATTTCGATATGTTTCTAGTGCAATTCGGGTGTAATCGGGCGAGAAGTGGCTGGCAAAAGCAAATGGCAATCCCAGCTGACCCGCCAGACGTGCGCTGAAATCACTGGAACCCAGCAGGTAAATCGGAATATTCAGTCCTTCTCCCGGTACAGCGCGAACAGGCGCGTGATACGATGTCGCCGAAGCATCAAAGTATGCTCTGAGTTCTGCCAGCAGTTCCGGGAAATCTTCTCCGCTGTTCAGATCTTTGCGCAGCGCCAGCGATGTACGGCGGTCACTGCCTGGTGCCCGACCCAGTCCGAGATCAATTCTGCCTGGATACAGGGACTCTAATGTACCGAACTGCTCTGCGATAACTAACGGTGCATGGTTGGGCAACATGATGCCTCCTGAACCAAGACGAATCGTCTTGGTTCCACCAGCCAGATATCCAATAACAACCGAAGTTGCGGAAGAGGCAATACCCGGCATGTTGTGATGTTCAGCTACCCAATAACGGTGATATCCCCAACGCTCTGCATGCTGTGCCAGATCCAAACTGTTGCGCAAAGCATCAGAAGGTGTTGCACCCACTACGACAGGAGCCAGATCCAGGATGGAAAGCTTAACGTCATGAATATGTTCTTTATGGGATGAAGCCGTATTTTCTGTAGTCATTATTGTTTAATCTCCTCGATGATTATATTTTTGTATATCCAGATATATAGATTAATTAAATCGCGACTGGATAAAATGTGATCATAAAATAGCCGTTTACATCCGGACGGAATCCTTGCCTGCATGTGCATCCTAGCTTCCGTTCCGGCATCCGGCTTATAACTCGTTCTGCACGTACTCGGCAAACTGACGGATCGTCTCTTCGTTGCGCCGATAATACGTCCATTGTCCTCTTCGCTCGGAGAGCAGTAACCCTGCTTTGAGCATGGTCAGCAGATAACTGGATATAACCGACTGAGCCAGTCCAGCCTTCATTTGAATCGTGCCAACACAGATTCCGTTCTTGCCACCATCCGGATGCTGAGATAGTTCCAGCGGTGGGAAGTGTTGCTCCGGGTTTTTGAGCCACAACAAGATTTGTCTACGTGTCTCGTTCGATAATGCTTTGAATATAAGTATAGGTTCCATGGGTACGATTATACCCCCTTTCATCCATTTTGCAAACACATGAACAAACAAACCGACTCATAATCGAGTCGGTCTGGTATCATATGGAATTCTTATAGCGAATCCAAATCCATATTAGAATTTGGTCGTAACCGTTTGTTTAACCTGATCCAACATCGCTTGATATGCTGGTGCATCCAGGTATCCAATACTTCCAAAGAGCAGATGATCTACGGCTTCAATGCCTACAAAGTTGAAGATACCTACGTCTGAGGTTACTTTCAAACCAGCAGTCATGCCAATCTGATCGTAGATTTCACTAGGAGTACCATGTGTATTAATGATGAGGCCTTTTTTGCCTGTCAGCAATTTCTCGATTCCCGCTTCACCCGCTACATAAGCAAAACCATAGGCGAATACACGGTCAACATACCCTTTCAGAATGGCAGGAAGACCTGTCCACCAGATCGGATAGATGAATGTAATGGCTTCTGCATCCGTAACAAACTGTTGCTCTGTAGCGATATCCTGTGGTGTCTGTCCTGCACGCATGGAAGCTGTGTCAGCTTCAGTCAGTACCGGTTGGAATCCAAGTTTGTACAAGTCACGAACGACCACTTCATGGCCTTGAGCTTCGAGAGCTTCTACAGCAGTATTGAGGATTGCGTTATTGAAGCTGTCTGTGTGCGGGTGAGCATATACGATAAGGTGTTTCATAGTGTTAATCCCTCCAGGTTTGGTTTGAGTTAGGTTGCGAAAATGGGGTTACTTTGATACGTTCCCGCATACATAGATATCTATGTATATGGGCAAAAAAATATTTGGGCTCCTCTGCCTCCACCTTAGTCAAATCTGGAAGGGTTGCAGACAGAAGAGTTCATTCATTATAACTTTCGGACAATAATGGATAGCAAGCTCTCCAATTGCTCCGACTGTTCATCGGACAGACCGCTATAGATGATGTCATTAATCTGCTCTGATACCTGATGGAATATCGGTTCAAGCCGCTTCCCCTGTTCGGTAAGGCGAATCATCGTCACTCGGCTATCTTCGGCACTCTTACTGCGCTCGACATATCCAAGCTTCTCCAGCTTATTGACCAGTACAGTTACTGTTGGTTGCGTGCGTTGAACGCGTTCCGCCAGCATCTTGATCGAGAGCGTCTCTTCCCGGTACAAAAACATTAATACATCCCCATGAGATGGGACAATGCCTGTCACTTCATGCTGTTCCAATTCGTGAACAATCCGTTTGTTGACATGATCTCTGATTCTTGCAATCAGTGCAATTGCGTTGTATTTTGGCATGACCTTATTATACATAGACATCTATGTAATTTCAAGTGCTTTTTTAAATAAACAAAAACAGCCCTTTCCATCCTTTTAATGTGGAAAATATCGGGCTGTTTCGATCTGGTTCTATTCCTGTAAGGTTAGATCACGGTTGTTGGATTCATACTAATTTTAGTTAATCCATTGGGTGATTTTTTCAACAGATTGTCGGGATTTCTCACGTTTGGGTTCCTCTGCCCGATAACCGAAGGCTGCCATCACCGAGACGTCCCATGCGCCATCCTCCAGTAAACCCTCTTCTTCCAACATACGATGGACATCCTCACGGCTAAAACCTTCGATCGGACAGGAATCAATTTCGATCTGAGCTGCTGCCGTCATCATATTGCCGAGTGCAATATACGTCTGTTTGGATGCCCAGTCGAATAGTGATCGCGGATTCTCCAGAATTCTCTGGTTATTTTGGAACTTTCCATATGCCGCACTTGTTAGCTCAAATACGTCATCCGGCATTTCCTTAATCTCTTTCAGCATGTATTCGGCATAGGGGGAATTAAAACTGGCGTCCGACCGGGCCAAAATAATAACAAAGTGGCTTGCCGTTGCCAATTGCTTTTGAGCGCCAGACGAGAATTCAGACAGACGTTTGCGCAGATCCGAATTTTGAACAATCAAGAATTTCCATGGCTCAAACCCAATGGAACTTGGAGATAATCTACCTGTTTCCAGTATAAATTGGAAATCCTCATCCGCAATTTTGCGAGTATCATCGAAGATCTTCGTTGCATGCCGGAAATGATATGCCTTCAAGATATCTTCCTTTTTCTTTGCCTGTGTTTTATCTTCCATGAATCTCCACGTCCTTCTCTTTATAGTATTATTGTATGTTCAATCGTTAGTGTCGCACATTATTGTTTCTCAGTTTCTAAAAGTAAGTATTGCATCCTTACAAGGAAAATAGCCGCTGCAGGATCATACATTCTCTCCTAGACGGCATATTTTTACACAGGGAATTTACAATTGTTCCATGAATTCTTTTTCCGAAATGACGGTATATCCTTCTTGCTGAAGCAGTGCGGAAGTGACACCTTCACCCTGTACTTTGTGATTGGCAAAGTTTCCATCGTAAATAGTTTTCGTGCCACAGGACGGACTGAACTCCTTCAACACAACACACGACACATTCAGTTTTTTGGCCCATTCCAATGTCTGATAGGCTCCCTTGATATACAGCTCTGTGACGTCCTTGCCACTTTTCTCGATCACTTTCGCCGTGCCTGCCAGCACATCTTTGCCCGTTCCACCGATAATCTCAGCTGGTTCACGGGGTGTGGAAAATCCACCGAGCAATTCCGGACACACCATCTTCGCTTGCTCCTGCTCCACAAGTTCCTGAATCTTGTCATCCAGGCTCGCTGTTCCATTGTAACGGCAGGCTACCCCCGCCAGACATGAACTCACCAAATATTTCATCATTATCTCCTTATGCGCGTTCCATCTATAAAGTAAATTGTAACACATAAGATCAAGCCCTATAGCTCACCTCTGGTAATCATCTTGATCCGTCCATCTTCCCTGTATTCAACCTGAAAAACATCCGTGCTCGACTCCAGTTCAAATGTGACCATTCCTGGATGGTCAGGATTACGATGAAGTTTATACGCTTGAAGATTCACTTTAAATATTATTTTAATGATGGGTTCCACTTTTTCTCTCAGCAGAGACTCCTCTATATTATATAAATTCTCATGGTAAGCCTCTATTTCTTCCCAGTCTGCAAAGTCTTGCTTATAATAATTGGCATCACCAACAGTGTAGCCCAAGCCCTCTTTTCCTTCGGTCATCTGCACAAAGTAGTTATTTTCAAATCTAATAAAAATGGTATCCTTACCAAGCTCATTATCTTTTGTGCGAATCATACTTTTTGCAGTTGAAGTTGATTTTCCAGACAAGGCTTCAACAGCTATCTTGGCATCTTTCATCGAGGTGTGGGATATCTGATCTGGTCTCAATTCGCCCGTGATCGAAACAGTTTTATCCTGCTCCCATATGATCTCCCCATAGCCAGTCTCATTTTCTAACCATAATGTCGTATGCGATATCGGCCCCGTTTCCCCTTGCTTCATACTCACATAACGTCGTGCTGATGCAGGTTTAAGCGTTGGAGTGCTGCCTATACTTTGCAAAAGCGATGGAACTTGACGCAGATAACGGTGCTCTAGCTCGTTCGGCTGCATCTCACGTCTCATCTGTACTTCACGCAGATTGCCTGTTGTCGCATCGAGCCATATCTGCGCGTACTCCTTCTCACTTTCATTTCCAGCCTCTACATATATTCTGCCGGACACAGGCAAGTCTTCCACTTTCGTAATCTTCAGCTGTTTACCCAAATCGTCTCGCATGGTAGTCGCAACATTCCTTTTCATCTTATCCGTTAGTAGATTGACGCTCAGATCATCGGACAACTGTAACGCTGCCGTCGGATAGACCTGTTCGATCACAGGTTTCACCAGCTGTCCATCATCCCAGCTCCATAGGAACAATCCAGCAGCAATAACCAACGCACCCGTACCTGCAACAAGAGGCCCTCTTTTAGAGCGACGCTTGTGTGAAACGTTGCCTACTTGCGGTCTAGACAACCTGGAAATGCCTTCTGACCTATCTCCCTTGCTTCCAACTTCCGACTTCTTCATCCACTCCACCTGTTGAAGCACATTCCGCTTGTGATCCTCTGTAAAAGGAGTCGAATCAAACGGTCCCTTCCGGATTTCCTTTTCCCATTGCTCATCCTTGTGTCTCATTCGCTTCGCTCCTCCCAATGTTTCCGTACCTTATCCTTACCTCGGGATAGTCTGGATTTCACTGTGCCTAAGCTGATTTTCAACATCTCTGCAATCTCACTTGTCGTAAGCTCATACTTCAGATTCAGCAAAAGAATCTCCCGGAATTTCTTCGGCAACGCCAGAACAATATCCCAGATTTCATGGACATGCTCCTTGCGCATCACTTCCATCTCTGCCGAAGGATGAGCAGACTGAGATGGAACCATGACTCTCTGGCCCGAAAGCCCCCGCTCTGTCTCAATAGATAATGTCTCTCCCCACAGACTGCTGCGAAAAAATCTGGATTTTCGATATGTAAAAGTCGTGTTCCTAGTAATTGTCAGTAGCCACGTCTTCAATGAGCACTCTCCCCGATAATGAGCGATCCCCGAATACGCTCGGCTAAATACCTCCTGTGACAAGTCATCTGCCTGTTCGGCACTTTTAGTTAGAAAATAAGCGTAATTCCATACGTCATTTCCGTAGTCATCCATCATGCTGCTAAGTGTGTAATTGTCGATCGTCTGAGCCTGTGCCAGAAATTGATAATCCAACTGTTGTTCACCTCATTTAATATGACTGAGTCTAATGTGGTTTAGTTCCCTATTTTGGACATTATTTCTTATTATTGTAGCAAAATAAAAAACAGCATGTTCTACATCGCTGAACACGCTGTTTTCCTTCAAGTTTACGTAGTTAGTAATCTCTATCAGCAAGCTTTTAGGCGAACGCTCCACTTCAACAGTTTCTTTCTGCCCTCTGGTCTAACGAATCATTTTCATCGTTATACTTTCACCGCAGCAATCATCAGAAACATTGGTCTCCGGTTCTCGTCTCTCATGCCTGGAACCTGTTCGATCATCTCCAGCGATGGCTTGGATTCAGATACCTGTTGAATGGAAAACCCTGCCTTAATCAGTTCATTGAGATGTGTTGCCAGTGTACGATGATATTTGACTACGTCCTGATTCAGAAAGTTTGCCACACGCTTCCCTTCCTCATGATAATCATCCACGGGCCAGTGCAGGATCTCACCTTCGGGTCCGTAATGCCAATCCTGCGCAGCACGAGCGGTGAAGATGGGATGTTCAGAGGAAAGGACAAACGTGCCTCCTTGGACAAGACAGTCATTGATTTTGGCGTACACCGTGTCTAACCGTTCAATATAATGCAAAGCCAGCGAACTGATCACAACATCAAATTGTCCAGCTGCAAAATCAATATCTTCAATCGCCAGTTGATTGTACTGGATCTGTGGGTCGTCCGTCATTTCACGAGCACGCTGGAGCATATTTTCAGACAGATCTACACCAATAACTGAACTCGCTTGTTGTTCACGCGCATACCGGCAGTGCCAACCAAAACCACATCCCATATCCAGCACACGCTTGTCCTTCAAATCAGGCAACAAGGTCTGTAATTCATGCCACTCCCCGGCTGCATCCAACCCTTGAACGGAACGAGCCATCTTACTGTAGTTGTGGAAAAACTCAGCTTCATCGTATTTATTTTGTTTCATTAAGAGATTCCTCCCGCCTTATAAATATCCACCTACTCTACCACATAAACGATATTTAAACGCAAAAGTTGCCAAGCGAATTCAAGCCGTGTTATCATACAGAACGAACGTTCAGTATTATTAAATACAGAATGAACATTCAGTTTACTAACGGAGGTCATTATGAATACGAATTGGACGCATCCATTGGAAGGGCAATCTGTAGGTAAAGCTTTTATGAGCTACCTCGTGCCTTCCGTATTGGGGATGCTGGTAGTTGCTTTTAATTTTATTATCGACGGCATTATGGTTGGACACAAACTGGGTTCTACCGCGATGGCCGGGATCGGCATTGCCTCACCTGTCTACACGCTTTTTGTTGCCATGTCGCTGTGGATTGGTATGGGCGGGGCAACCCTGTACTCCAACGCTATGGGTAGAAAAGATATCACAACAGCCAAACAAATTTTCACCAAATCTATTATGCTCATTATGCTCGTTACGATGGCCATTGGATATGTTGCTTTTACATTCAAAGACAAGCTGGTATACTCCCTCGGTGCCAACGCCGAGACCTTCCCGTTTGCTTCGGACTATATGAATATCATGTTGTTGTTCGGGTTCGTCTTCACCATTGAGAATGCACTCTCTGTTTTTGTTCGGAACGATGGGAATCCCAACACATCCATGTACGCTCAGATTACGTTTGCTGTAGCCAATATCATCATCAATTATATAACATTATATGTACTCGAATGGGGTGTACGCGGTGTTGCCCTAGGTACAATCGTGTCGGCATCTCTGGCGCTACTTGTCCTGTTCACTCACTTTTTCAAAAAGACAAATAATCTCACGTTCACCCGGTTCAAATGGAACAACAAATTGCTGGCTTCCCTGCTACTCATTGGTTTCCCCAGCTTTCTGGCTGAACTCGGCATGTCGGTCTTCTCTGTCTCTCACAATATCTCCATGGACCGCATTGCGGGTACCGATGGTGTAGCATCCTTTACCGTGTTGAACTATATTCATGGTGTGGTACTGTTAGCGTTCCTGGGTCTGGCGTCTGCTGCCCAACCTCTGATCAGCTATTATCACGGTGCCAATCAGATTCAACGGGTACAACAAACGATACGTTTAGCTACTAAAACGGCTCTGGCATGCGGTCTACTATTACTGATTGTTGTTCAAATTGGTGCACCTTACTTCGTGCAAATCTTTGGAAACTTCAGTACCGGCGTAACAGATAATGCCGTCTACGGATTACGTATATTTACATTTGCCTATGTGTTTATGGGTGTTAACTTTGTCATGAGCACCTATTTCCAATCTGTAGGTAATGCCAAAATGGCCATCTGGATTACAGCTGCGCGTGAAATGATCATCATGATTGCGTTGATTGCGATCCTCCCTTCCTTCTTTGGTATCACGGGTGTATGGCTTGCTGTACCGCTGTCCGAAATGCTGGTTCTCGCAACTATAGCCTTGTACTATAGAAAACGATCCCTAACGGATCGAATACACGCGTTGCAGTCTGAGTAACGTTAACAGATCGTAACGGCATCAGATAGCAAATAATTGGAACGTAGATAGAATGTAGGTAGACCTCATAAATAAATCTAACAAACAAATAAACAAAAGCCCTGCACGATCAATATAGATCGGTCGGGGCTTTTATTTTATCCTAAATTAGATGTAATTAGATACGTATATCAAATCGACCATTGCTGTCTGTTGTTGCGTTTGCAATCTCCTTAGGGGTAGCTACGCCCATTCCATTGGATGGTGGTTGGACAGGTGGCGCTTCCTTCGTAGCAGTTGTACCGGCTCCTTGAGCGCTTTGCTGTGCAATCTGTGCCTCAATCTGCTTGATCTGCTGTTCAAGCTGTTTGGTCTTAGTCTCCTTGGTCTTCTCATCGTCCTTGCTGGATTGCACTTTCTCCAATTGAGCCTCAAGCTTCGTCTTTTGTTTCTCCAAGCTACTTGAATTGTCTGAACTCGAAGATGTCGATATGTAAGATGTAGTGGAACTGGATGCAGAAGATATATTCATTGCGGTTCTCCTCCTCTTTACTTCGCTTCACTATACCCTAATCCACTGAAGTGTACGTTAAATTCAACTGAAAGGTTGCTGAACGAAACCAAGTGCTGGAAGTCGAATAGATGGAAATATACATACCAGCATTAATAGTCTGATCAATAATATTGAAAGTCTTCATAATAAGTGAAGGATCTTATTTTCGTCTCATCTATAAAGTTAGTTGTTTTCCAGTGTAAAATAATAACACAAAAAGACACACTCGATATCATCAAGTGTGTCTTTATATTGCTTGGCGGCGTCCTACTCTCCCAGGACCCTGCGGTCCAAGTACCATCGGCGCTAGAGGGCTTAACGGTCGTGTTCGGGATGGGTACGTGTGGAACCCCTCCGCTATCGCCACCAAACGCGGTGCTTACATTTCAGAGTTGTTGTTCTCTGAAAACTAGATTCGAAACGAAACATGCGAATTACAACTTGCTAATTGGATAAGCCCTCGACCGATTAGTACTGGTCAGCTCCATGCATTGCTGCACTTCCACCCCCAGCCTATCTACCTCGTCGTCTTCAAGGGGTCTTACATACTGGGAAATCTCATCTTGAGGGGGGCTTCACGCTTAGATGCTTTCAGCGTTTATCCCGTCCGTACATAGCTACCCAGCGGTGCTCCTGGCGGAACAACTGGTACACCAGCGGTACGTCCATCCCGGTCCTCTCGTACTAAGGACAGCTCCTCTCAAATTTCCTACGCCCACGACAGATAGGGACCGAACTGTCTCACGACGTTCTGAACCCAGCTCGCGTACCGCTTTAATGGGCGAACAGCCCAACCCTTGGGACCTACTTCAGCCCCAGGATGCGATGAGCCGACATCGAGGTGCCAAACCTCCCCGTCGATGTGGACTCTTGGGGGAGATAAGCCTGTTATCCCCAGGGT
Source organism: Paenibacillus sp. FSL H8-0079 (assembly GCF_037991315.1). Classification (NCBI taxonomy): domain Bacteria; kingdom Bacillati; phylum Bacillota; class Bacilli; order Caryophanales; family Paenibacillaceae; genus Paenibacillus; species Paenibacillus sp. FSL H8-0079. Next base: position 631,291 of record NZ_CP150300.1, on the reverse strand, counting down.
AGCTTTTATCCGTTGAGCGATGGCCCTTCCATGCGGTACCACCGGATCACTAAGCCCGACTTTCGTCCCTGCTCGACTTGTAGGTCTCGCAGTCAAGCTCCCTTATGCCTTTGCACTCTTCGAATGATTTCCAACCATTCTGAGGGAACCTTTGGGCGCCTCCGTTACTCTTTAGGAGGCGACCGCCCCAGTCAAACTGCCCACCTGACACTGTCCCCGTACCGGATTACGGTACTAGGTTAGAACCTAGATACGATCAGGGTGGTATCCCAACGTTGCCTCCACACAAGCTGGCGCTCATGCTTCAAAGGCTCCCACCTATCCTGTACAGATCGTACCCAAATTCAATATCAAGCTGCAGTAAAGCTCCATGGGGTCTTTCCGTCTTGTCGCGGGTAACCTGCATCTTCACAGGTATTAAAATTTCACCGGATCTCTCGTTGAGACAGCGCCCAAGTCGTTACGCCATTCGTGCGGGTCAGAATTTACCTGACAAGGAATTTCGCTACCTTAGGACCGTTATAGTTACGGCCGCCGTTTACTGGGGCTTCGGTTCACAGCTTCGGATTGCTCCTAACCACTCCCCTTAACCTTCCAGCACCGGGCAGGCGTCAGCCCGTATACTTCGCCTTACGGCTTCGCACAGACCTGTGTTTTTGCTAAACAGTCGCTTGGGCCTTTTCACTGCGGCCCCCTCGTGCTATTCACACTACCGGGGCACCCCTTCTCCCGAAGTTACGGGGTCATTTTGCCGAGTTCCTTAACGAGAGTTCTTCCGCGCGCCTTAGAATACTCTTCTCGCCTACCTGTGTCGGTTTGCGGTACGGGCACCATCACCTGGCTAGAGGCTTTTCTTGGCAGTGTGAGATCATGACCTTCGCTACTACAATTTTCGCTCCCCATCACAGCTCAGCCTTACAATGTGCGGATTTGCCTACACATCAGCCTCACTGCTTAGACGGACATCCATCAGTCCGCGTCACTACCCTACTGCGTCCCCCCATTGCTCATAACGGCTTACGGTGGTACAGGAATTTCGACCTGTTGTCCTTCGACTACGCCTTTCGGCCTCGCCTTAGGTCCCGACTTACCCTGAGCGGACGAGCCTTCCTCAGGAACCCTTAGGCTTTCGGCGGATCAGATTCTCACTGATCTTTTCGTTACTCATACCGGCATTCTCACTTGTATAATGTCCAGCGCTCCTTACGGTACACCTTCAACCCTTATACAACGCTCCCCTACCCCTGATGCAAAGCATCAAGCCATAGCTTCGGTGGTGTGTTTAGCCCCGTTACATTTTCGGCGCAGAGTCACTCGACCAGTGAGCTATTACGCACTCTTTCAATGGTGGCTGCTTCTAAGCCAACATCCTGGTTGTCTGTGCAACTCCACATCCTTTTCCACTTAACACACACTTGGGGACCTTAGCTGATGGTCTGGGCTGTTTCCCTTTTGACAATGGATCTTAGCACTCACTGTCTGACTCCCGGAAGTAAGTCTATGGCATTCGGAGTTTGACTGAGCTTGGTAACCCTTGCGGGCCCCGCACCCAATCAGTGCTCTACCTCCACGACTCTGTTTTCCGAGGCTAGCCCTAAAGCTATTTCGGGGAGAACCAGCTATCTCCGAGTTCGATTGGAATTTCTCCGCTACCCCCACCTCATCCCCGCATTTTTCAACATGCGTGGGTTCGGGCCTCCAGTGCGTGTTACCGCACCTTCACCCTGGACAGGGGTAGATCACCCGGTTTCGGGTCTACGTCCACGTACTAAGTCGCCCTATTCAGACTCGCTTTCGCTGCGGCTCCGGCTCTTCACCTTAACCTTGCACGGGAACGTAACTCGCCGGTTCATTCTACAAAAGGCACGCCATCACCCCTAAAACGGGCTCTGACTTTTTGTAAGCACACGGTTTCAGGTTCTATTTCACTCCCCTTCCGGGGTGCTTTTCACCTTTCCCTCACGGTACTGCTTCACTATCGGTCGCTAGGAAGTATTTAGCCTTGGCAGATGGTCCTGCCGGATTCATACGGGGTTTCACGTGCCCCGCACTACTCGGGATCCGTCTCGGAGGGAACCGACTTTCAACTACAGGGCTTTTACCTTCTTTGGCGGGCCTTTCCAGACCTCTTCGCTTAACCGGTTCCTTTGTAACTCCATGTGAGACGTCCCACAACCCCAAAGAGCAAGCTCTTTGGTTTGGGCTTCTCCGCGTTCGCTCGCCGCTACTGACGGAATCACTATTGTTTTCTCTTCCTCAGGGTACTTAGATGTTTCAGTTCCCCTGGTATGCCTCTGCATAACCTATGTATTCAGTTATGAGTAACTGGAAATTACCCCAGCTGGGTTTCCCCATTCGGACACCCCCGGATCAAAGCTTGCTTACAGCTCCCCGAGGCAGTTTCGTTGTTCGCCACGTCCTTCATCGGCTCCTAGCGCCTAGGCATCCTCCGTGTGCTCTTAGTAGCTTAACCTCGTGCTCCGGTTTCGACTGCTCGCTTCCCTTGTTTTGCTTGCGCAAAGCCAAAAGTCGCTCCCATTCGATACCATCGTACGTGCAATCTACCTTATAAAAACACTTCACTTGTTTACACAAGATCAGCTTAAAGGAATGTTCTAATTCGCGTTTGTTTCGTTTCGATATCTAGTTTTCAAAGAACAAGCTCCATGCAAAAGCAAGCTGTTTGAGAGTTTGAGCTCTCAAAACTGAGCAACGAGTGAGTGTTTTGCAGCTAAGCTGCGGTTTTGAATGTTTCCGTTGCAGGAAACGATTCTCCATAGAAAGGAGGTGATCCAGCCGCACCTTCCGATACGGCTACCTTGTTACGACTTCACCCCAATCATCTATCCCACCTTCGGCGGCTGGCTCCTTGCGGTTACCCCACCGACTTCGGGTGTTATAAACTCTCGTGGTGTGACGGGCGGTGTGTACAAGACCCGGGAACGTATTCACCGCGGCATGCTGATCCGCGATTACTAGCAATTCCGACTTCATGCAGGCGAGTTGCAGCCTGCAATCCGAACTGAGACCGGCTTTGTTGGGATTGGCTCCATCTCGCGATTTCGCAGCCCGTTGTACCGGCCATTGTAGTACGTGTGTAGCCCAGGTCATAAGGGGCATGATGATTTGACGTCATCCCCACCTTCCTCCGGTTTGTCACCGGCAGTCTATCTAGAGTGCCCACCCGAAGTGCTGGCAACTAAATATAAGGGTTGCGCTCGTTGCGGGACTTAACCCAACATCTCACGACACGAGCTGACGACAACCATGCACCACCTGTCTAGCATGTCCCGAAGGAAAGGACTATCTCTAGCCCGGTCATGCTGATGTCAAGACCTGGTAAGGTTCTTCGCGTTGCTTCGAATTAAACCACATACTCCACTGCTTGTGCGGGTCCCCGTCAATTCCTTTGAGTTTCAGTCTTGCGACCGTACTCCCCAGGCGGAGTGCTTAATGTGTTAACTTCGGCACCAAGGGTATCGAAACCCCTAACACCTAGCACTCATCGTTTACGGCGTGGACTACCAGGGTATCTAATCCTGTTTGCTCCCCACGCTTTCGCGCCTCAGCGTCAGTTACAGCCCAGAGAGTCGCCTTCGCCACTGGTGTTCCTCCACATATCTACGCATTTCACCGCTACACGTGGAATTCCACTCTCCTCTTCTGCACTCAAGTCACCCAGTTTCCAGTGCGATCCGGGGTTGAGCCCCGGGATTAAACACCAGACTTAAATGACCGCCTGCGCGCGCTTTACGCCCAATAATTCCGGACAACGCTTGCCCCCTACGTATTACCGCGGCTGCTGGCACGTAGTTAGCCGGGGCTTTCTTCTCAGGTACCGTCACCTTGAGAGCAGTTACTCTCCCAAGCGTTCTTCCCTGGCAACAGAGCTTTACGATCCGAAAACCTTCATCACTCACGCGGCATTGCTCCGTCAGGCTTTCGCCCATTGCGGAAGATTCCCTACTGCTGCCTCCCGTAGGAGTCTGGGCCGTGTCTCAGTCCCAGTGTGGCCGATCACCCTCTCAGGTCGGCTACGCATCGTCGCCTTGGTGAGCCGTTACCTCACCAACTAGCTAATGCGCCGCAGGCCCATCCCCAAGTGACAGATTGCTCCGTCTTTCCAGTTCTCTTCAGGCGAAGAAAACAACTATTCGGTATTAGCTACCGTTTCCGGTAGTTGTCCCAAACTTGAGGGCAGGTTGCCTACGTGTTACTCACCCGTCCGCCGCTAACCATCCGAGAAGCAAGCTTCTCTTCAACTCCGCTCGACTTGCATGTATTAGGCATGCCGCCAGCGTTCGTCCTGAGCCAGGATCAAACTCTCCAATAAAGTATTGAAAAGAGCGATAAGCTCATTTTGAATCTGACGAGATTAAAAATCTCATTTGTGCTCCAGCCGATTCAAGCCGAGGCTTGAATCAAACTTTTGCGTTCATTCTGCAAGCAGAATGTTTACTCACTCGTTGTTCAGTTTTCAAAGATCAAACTTGTTTCGCTGCCGAACGTTGTTCTCTTCAGCAACTCTTATATATTATCATGTCCGAACCAACTTTGCAAGCTCTTTTTTCAAGTTTCTTTCGAAGCTTATTTCATTCGCTTGCCGCACCGTGTAAACCGTGTTTTCTTGGCCGGATAAATAATATACCACGCAGAACAAGCACTTGTAAAGAGTTAATTATTAAAAATATTATATCCACATTTTAACTTCATCAAAGACCTTGAATCTAGGATGATATCTTAATTTTAATTGTAGTATCTTTTAGCTTAATCATCTCTACTAAATCCGTCTATCTTCTATATATAGAAGATAACCCTCTCAACTCTCATAATCGAGACAAAAGGGTTACCTTCTAAAGTAATCTATATTTATTTACGTTCTACTTTATATCCTTTATCCTCAAGCAGTTTCACGATGCCTTGATCGCCCAAGTAATGTGCCGCGCCAACAACAATGAAATATTCCTCGCCTTTGCCGTTTTTCAGGTAGCCATCGATTTTATCTGCCATACCGATATTACGATCAACCAGCATTGCTTTGTTATATTCCTCGTTAGTGGAGAAGCTGTTTGTCAGTTCAAGCAGTTGCTCGTCATTACCCGTTTTCCACATCTCAGCCATTTCATTCACACTGCTATCCAGCACATCGTAGTTTTCAATTGTCGCTTTTAGCGTTTCTTCTTGTAACTCTTTGGAAAAGTCGTTAAACATGCCAAGTTGAGATTGATATGTCTCGAGCTCAATAACGGGGATTTTGCGCTCGATCGCTTTCTGGATAAAATACAGATCCACTCCTGCTGACGCTTCGTATCCTGCCGTTGCCGACTTCAAACTTGCAAGTGTACTCTCTACCACCCAAGGCTTGAATGCATCCAAAGCATTAGGCTCCAGACCATTTTTCTTCAAAACATCGCCCAGCTTAGTATACGTTTCACTGGAAATGTGGTCTTTCAGTGTTGTTCCATCCTGATACGAACCCAAACTCAGAACGAGCTTTTGCTGTTCTTCATCAGCGGCTTTGCTAATATCAATCTCTACGCCGAGATAATCAGCTTCGGCAAAAGCTTCTTCAAATTCCGGACGCAACGGGTAGAAGCTCTCATCCGCAATATGCATTGAGCCTACCAGATAGACCGTGTTGCCATTGCTTTCAACTTCCCACATGAAGCCGCGTCCACCGGTTTGAGCAGTTTCAGTTGCTCCACCTTTGGTTACCAGCAGCACCGTACGCGTTGCAGCATCCCAGCGAACTTCATAACCCGCTGCATCACCGACGATGCGGATTGGTGCGTACGTTACACCGTTGATGCGCGTAAGCTTGCTTTTGAGTGTAATCGTTTTGCCATCTACCACAGCAGTAATCGTATCATCTGTCGCAGTTGTTAGCTTCACGTCCATAGCATCAAGCGTAGTCCGCAGTGGAACCAATGTTGTACCTTTCTCCAGGATTGGCGCTCCTGTAGCATATTTCACAGCTTGATCATTAACCTTGACGGATGTTTCTTGTGGAGCAGCCATAGCTGGTACTGCAGATGCGAGCAAACCTACCGAGATTGTAAGAGATAAGAGCATGCGTTTCCAATTCTTCATATTATGTATTCTCCTTTATTGAATATATTTTCCAAGCCAACTTTGATAGAATGGACATCCTTAGATACTACGGATAAAGGTAAGAATTGGTGCCACTCCAAAAAGGAGCAGCACTTTCTCCCTTCATTACTCTCATTAGACAAGAAACAATAGAAACGAAACCCTCATATAGGATCACTGCTAGATATTTGCAAAACAACACATACCACAATCTATCTTAGATCTTATAAGCCTTCATGGCCTTAAATAACTCTTTAAAGGTTGGACGTTTACCGTACATCAACACACCTGTGCGATAAATTTTCGCTGCAAGCCATCCGAAGATGATAATGGATACGATGAGAATCGCTAAGGACGTTAGAATCTCCCAAGTTGGTGCAACTCCTGCGCCAATTCGTACCAGAATCGCGGTCGGCGACGTGAACGGAATGAAGCTTGCGATTTTCAACAACAGAATGTTCGGCGTAGCAATACTGAAGATCGCAATATAGAAGGAAACGAGCGACAGCATCGTGATTGGCAGAACAGCCTGACCGAGTTCTTCAGTACGACTTACCATTGAACCAATGGCAGCAAACAACACGGCATACAGGAAGTAACCCAGAATGTAGAAGATGAGTCCGTACACAATAACCGCAATATTCACATCACTTACATTCATATTGAAGTCACCTAATACTGCACGGTTATGCGGCAGCAAGATATTTCCGGCAACCACTGCTCCGAAGATCCCAATTTGCAGCATCCCCACCATGAAAATACCGATGATTTTACCAAACATCTGACTGAGCGGTGATACACTCGTAATCAGAATCTCCATAATACGTGAGCTCTTCTCAGCTGTGATCTCGGAGGCAATCATGTTGCCTGTCATCATAGTCGAGGTAAACAGTAGGATGATCAACAAGTACACCACAATATAGTTTATCGGGCTCATTGCGCCTTCAGACTCAGTATCTGCTCCGCTTTCATCTGTACTCAAGCTTTGCTCGGTGAGCTTCACAGGTGTTGTAATCAGTTCCTTCTGCTCCGCTGTGAGTACATCCTTCACAACCACATCCAGCTTCACACTCTGCAATGCAGCTTCAATAGATGCAATGATCTGAGGTGATACGTCTTCTGCTGAATACAGAATAGGCTGCGGGAACTCCTGTCCAGCGACAGTTTCAAACTTCAGATAACCATCCGTAAGCCCTGCTTCCGCATCCGCCGCAAGAGCTGCCTCATCTTTGTCACCACTGGTGATGAATCGATAGGCCTGATCTCCTTGAGCCGCAGAGAAACTCTCCAGTTTCTCGGAAACTTCAGGCTGCCCCGTACTTAAAAGACCAATATTTACAGGATTACTGCTTGAAGCTCCGCCAATGGGACCCCCGTTGAATAAGGTAATGAAATATGGAACATTGAGTCCTATAGAAATTAAAAGTGCAAGTACAATGGTCGTCACCATGAATGATTTCGTTTTAACCTTGTTCTTAAAAGTAAATCCCGTAATCGTTCCCATTTTATTCATTCGACTCACCTACCTCACGAATAAAGATTTGGTTAAGCGTTGGTTCCTTGATCTCAAAGTGCTCCACTGTCGTCTGTGCCATCGCTGTTCTGAGAATCTCCTGAGCGGCTTCCACCTGTCCAATATGTATCAGGTATCCACGCTCGTTCCGCTCGACTTTCTTCACACCAGGCAATAGCTCCAATCCATCCACATTTCCAAGCGTACTCAGATACACTTGCTCACGCGGATAACGGCTCTTGATCTCTTTGATCTCTCCTTGCACTACGGTATTGGAACTATGCAAAATGGTGATCTGACGACACAACTCCTCAACGTGTTCCATCCGGTGTGTGGAGAACAGTATCGCTGTTCCTTCATCACGCAATTCCTTAACGGTGGATTTGAGTATCTCTACATTGACAGGGTCCAGTCCGCTGAACGCTTCATCCAGAATGAGAATCTGGGGTCTATGAACCACCGCGGCGATAAAGCCCATTTTCTGCTGGTTACCTTTGGATAACTCCTCAATCTTCTTGTCGTAATACTCGGGTACCTCAAAACGATCCAACCAGTACTTGAGGCTCTGGTCTGCATCCTTGCCATTCATACCACGAAGCCGTGCCAGATAATTAATTTGTTCGCTGACTTTCACCTTCGGGTACAAACCGCGCTCTTCCGGAAGATAACCCATAATCTGTTGCAGCTCCGTATTATAGGACTTGCCGTTGTACAGGATATTCCCTCCGTCCGGGTGAATCAGTCCGAGCACCATGCGCATTGTTGTTGTTTTGCCTGCACCATTGGCTCCGAGTAATCCATAAATCTCCCCTTCTTTTACATTGAGCGTGACTCCATTAACGGCTGTTTTGTCTGCATATTGCTTAACGACTTGCTTTAATTCCAATCGGTTCATCATTTATCGTCTCCCTTCGGTTATTTCCACTGTACGGGTGCATACCCGGCAATCCAGAATGCCAGCACTTCATCCAATTCCAAGTTACGGATTCTCAATACTCGGTTATTCGACAGCTCCAGCCTTTCCTGCGCTTCGCTGACCCGGGTTGTAATTACGCGAACCAGACCTCCCTCTTCCAAAGCAGATTCCACAACACCAGGGATACTCTCTGGTCTTAAGTCTCCTTCATACCAGACTTCCTTCCACTGATCGAGCACCATATCTTTCTCGGCCATCCCCAGCGACTGACCACGGTGCATCAATACGATGTAATCCGCAAGCCTTTTGACTTCGTCCGCAATATGTGTGGCAATCAGAATCGTGGTGTCTCCCCCCGCCATGAAGGTACGGAACTGCTCAACCATCACTTTCCAGGCAAAGGGGTCCAGTCCTGATGAAGGCTCATCCAAAAGTAATAATCTTGGGCGAGCTGCAATTGCAGCTGCAATCTCAAACTTTCGCCGTTCTCCCTTGGACATCTTGTTCAGCTTCACATCAGCAGGCACTTCCATATCGTGTATCAGTTGGTCGAACAACTTCATATCCCAACGCGGGTACCAGTAGGACCGGAAATGGGCTGCTTCCTGAGCTGTTATCCGGTTCTCTTCCGAACCAGCGTTATCTGCCACAAAACCGATCTGTTGTCTCAGTTCAATGGGGAGCAGCCCCTCATGTTCCTTCCCAAACCATATAATCTGTCCGGCATCTGGCAGCACTACTTGCTGCAGCATGTTAAGAAGTGTACTTTTACCTGAACCGTTATGACCGAGAATAGCGACTACATACCCTTCCGGGATGGAAAGATCAATCGGGCCAATAATTCTGCGTTTTCGCATTTTGGATACGCCGTTCAACTGGATTGCTATGGGTTCCATGTATGCATCACTCCCTTACTTCGCGTAAATAGTCTTCAGGACTTCCCGGAACAGGCTCTCCATCTCTTCTTCCGTACAGCCTACCGATTTCCCGGACTGCACCGCTGCCTGCATCGCTTCCTGTGCGGCCTTCAATCTATAATTTTCTCTGTCGACGGCTTCTACCTGGGCCACAAATGTACCTGTCCCCTGCTTCGTACGAAGCAGACCTTCATTCTCCAGATCCTGATAGACCCGTCTAACCGTAATAACACTGCAATTCAGCGCTCCGGCGAACTCACGAATGGACGGCAAATGTGTTCCCTCCCCTAACTGACCCGTAATAATTAACGATCTTAACTGATTTTCAATTTGGTGGTATAAAGGTTCAGCGCTATTTTCATTAATTTGAATGGGTATTTTCACATCTTGCACCTCGCCCTCCGGTACACTCCAGTCTGTTACCTGACCGTGCCGGTTCCATCCTGTATTCGTACTTAAACTCAACTCTCATTTTAATTCAAATCCCGAAGAACCAGCTTCTTCAGCGTCAAGCGACTAAGTAGCCATAACCCCGCTACGCCAGCCACCAGAGCAATCCACATGACCGGGGAAAGCAGCCCCCATGATTTACTTTCATCCATTACAATCCGCAATCCGTAACTGCCTGACATTCGAATCAGCAAGGATATGCCAATGGCGATGGGTATAAAAAGCGTACTGAGAACCAAGTATTTCTTGCCACTGTTCAGAAACTCTCCGTAAATATACAATCCCGTTACCATAAGTCCATAACCTGTACAGGTAAGGCTAAAGGCCAGATATTGATCCCACCTGAATCCTTCTGCATGAAGGTTAACCACATATAGCGATCCGTAGAAAAAGATACCATTGTAAGCAAACGCCATCAGAGACTGCTGTAACCTGGACCACATCACCGCTTGTTCAGGGATAGGAATTCTCCGATAGTAGGCCAGCATCTGCGTATAGGAATCCTCCTGTATATAACGGAAGGAGCGCCTGCAGAACATGAACCCTTGAAATGGCACCATGATTAAAAAGAAGGAATCCACTACAGGATTAATGAAATCTGTCTGTTGTTGTCCTAGTAACATCACACCGCTCATGCTGCCAGTGTATATCATGAATAATGCAGACCATAGCCATTGGAGCTTATCCTTATGCATCTGACTACGGGTCAACCACCACGCCTGCTTCCATTCGTTCATATGCCTGCCTGCCTTTCACTCACTCATCTTGCTTACTGTACTCACTGTGTTTACTGTATATATCAATATACACAGTATATAGACCCAATTCCCATTCCGTCAACCCCTAATTTCCTGAATCAGGAAAATGGGATGGGACACAGTTCGAATTTACGTTAAAATAGAACACAGTACCGAATTAGAGAAAGGAAGTCATCAGCTATGGATTGGCTAATCGAGATCGGGTTTGTCCTCCTTTTTCTTATCGTCGTCATCTGGTTGATCCTCCGGGATGAATCTCATCGTCATTCTGCCAAAAAAGGCAGATACCGCATCCGCCGCAACAACGGTTATGCCGACTCTGCTCCGGGATATTCGGTCATTACAGAAGATGACTCCTATGATCGACATGCCAAACACACACCGGATCACAAACATCATGATTCGGATTCTTCATCAGGCACACATTCTCATCACAACAGCGATAGTGGTAGCAGCAATGACAGCGGTGGAGATAGCGGTGGCGGAGACAGTGGAGGTGGCGGGGATTAGACTTCATTCCGCAAATACAAAAGAAGGGCTGTACCCATTATTGTGTAAACACAATTCGGATACAGCCCTTTGCCGTTCTCTAGCACCTGTTAAAAGAAGAGGCCTTGCGATTAAATGAGGTTATAGCCACTAGGCAGACTGCGGTTGCTACGGATCGCACGAATCTCAGCCAGAGTTAACCGCTGATTCGTAGAGATCAGGGATTCCACGTCATTGCCACGGATCAGATCATCCAAATCTCTCAAGTTGGTGTTGCCTCGGAAGACACGGAATCCACCCTGAAAGTTAGGCCGCGTAAACACAACCAGTGTTGCATTGGAACTTGTTGAGAAGAAGCGCAGGCTCTCTACCCCGTCCAAAATATTGTCCAGGTTACGAAGACCCGTGTTGCCACGATAAATGCGGCTTCTCCCTCTGTAGTTCTCTTCTGAATACACGGTAAGACGTGGATACGTTTGACTGACGTTGACTGTTTTTTTCATTTTGTTTCCCCCTCTCGAACTCATTCTATGAACGAATGAGAGGGAAAGCGTGGACGAATGATCTGCTAGATTCGTCCATTTTCATATTTTCAGAAGAAAGTAGTGACGCACGCCCAAGTAACCTGAGGGTATGTCTCTACTTTTATACGCCGAGGATAGCTTCCCATACCGGACGTGTATGACCACCAGGATATAAGAGATACAACAGGACATACACGACAACACCTGTCAGTGCTGAGCCGAACCAGATCATGGACGTGAACTTGCCCCAGCGGCGATGCGTTCCGAACTTCTTTTTGAATCCCAACACCAGTGTGGAGATGCCGAATACCGCAGCCACGGTAGCCAAGATAATGTGAAAAATCAGAAATATCCGGTAAAAGATCTCCAGATCCGGGTCCCCGCCCCAAGCTGTATTGCCCACGAACACCGTGCGCGACATATAGATCACAAAAAAGATTAAAGCCGCAATCGCTCCTGCGACCATAGCAGACTGGTGTGCCTCACGTTTGCCCCGAATAATCAGTGCCCACCCGATTCCCACCAGTACTGCACTAATCACAATGAAAGAAGTACTGATCGTGGGTAGCAAAAAATACATATCCATCGTGTGTCCCCCCTCTTGTTAGAACATTGACTTCATTATTTGGCAGCCGGATTGAGCGGCCCTCCAGAGCCACCTGCAGGATACGAATCATCGTCATCTTCCTGTTTCTCTTTCCGATACCACTGGAAAAATACATAGGCCAGCATGGAGGCAAAGATCCCCTCTTGAATAAACTTCATTACAATCCCTCCGACTTGCTGATCTTCCTTCGCGGAAGACAAAAAGTTGAAGAAAGACGGCCCACCGAATGAGCGAAGTAACGTCGTAGAATCTCCAGACACACAATACCGCATAGCTTCAGCCCACACCGCCGGGTTGCTGTACGTCTGATACAAAGGCTCAGATGCAAAGATAATTAATCCACACGCAGGCGTAAGCAGCACCATATTCAAGAAAATAAAACCGATCTTGGATAACCCCGATGCTTGTCTACCTTCTGGTAACGGATTCAGTAATGTCCACCACATGAGCATGGAAGTGATGAACAGTGCGATATAATACAACCGGTGAACGGTAAAATTCAACATCACGTAGTCATGCACAATCGGCAGATGATACAGCGAGAACAGTCCATTAAAGAGCACTGCCGCAACGATTGGATGAGCCAGGAACGATAGCTGGCGTGTAGGCAACCAGCGTACGATTCTGCGCCATACCCAGATCGGTAATCCTTTCATCATCAGCGGCGGGGCTACCAGATAGGAGAACGCCATGCTTACCATGTGGAAGCTAAACATCACGTGACCGAGCAGATTAAAGGGCCCTGCCTGAGCCAGATACAGGACAAACAGCCCTGTAATAAACATGATTTTCTGCACAGCAGTCGCTGGCTCTGCATCCTTTATTTGCTCGCTTAATGGTCCGACAAGCACCAAATAAGCTGCAGCAATGATCAGAAATAAAGCCAATACAAGCGGACTCCATAAGTCGTTAAAACTAAAGTATTGCAACCCGAGCATACGGGAAACCTCCCCGTGACCTAATTTAATTGTTGCCAGTATTCCTTTGAGAAGATCCACTCGCTACAAAGGGGAAAAGACGGCGGCAATGCGCCGCCGCCATCTCTTTTACCACCAGACCCAATACAGTGCCATAATGATGCACGTAAAGGCTACGAAAAATCCAAAGGCCATGAACAGGATTGGCATCAAATGCCCTTTATCCTTCATGTGCATCCAGTAACCCAATTGAACGAATACCTGAAGAATCGCCATGACGAGCAAAATAATAATCGTAAAGGTTGTGTTGACCCCTCCAGCAGTAGCAGCCGCAAACGCAATCAGCGTGAGAATAATGGAGAAAATAAACACCACGACGTGTTTCTGTGGCCCTTCCGTCCGGTGACGGTGTTTCACAGGCTGTTCATCTGTCTTATCCTGTGCCGACATGTGTTACCCCACCTTTCCGAGCAGGTACACGACCGTAAAGATGAACACCCAGACCACGTCAATAAAGTGCCAGTACATTGCGGAGACGTATACTTTAGGTGCAGTTACGACCGTCAATCCTTTTTTGAACAGCTGCCCGATAATGATTCCGATCCACACAATACCAAAAGCAACGTGGGCTCCGTGGAACCCGACCAGTGTATAGAATGCTGAACTGAATGCACTCGTGGTCATGCCGAACTCTTTATGTTTCACATACTCATAGAACTCGTATATTTCCAGTGCAAGAAATCCCATACCCAGTACTACCGTGATACCCAGCCACAATGCCAGTGCATCACGCTTACCCTTATGCATAGCCTGAATCGCAAATACACTCGTCAAACTACTAACCAGGAGTATGAACGTTGCAGCGGCCACGAGCGGCAGGTGGAACAATTCATTCGCCGTAGGTCCATCATTGGTTTGACCACGAAGAGCCAGGAAGGTAGCAAAGAGTGTACCGAACAGTACCGTCTCGCCGCCAAGGAACAACCAGAAGGCGATAAGCTTGTTACGTCCTTCCAGCGTTGCTTTCTCCGGTTCATGCGGCAACTTGTCGTTCACCGGTTCGGCATGTGAGGTTGTCATGTTCTCGCCCCCTTCTCATCCTGATCCTCCGGTTCAATATGCCAGCCATGATCATCATAGAGTGAACGAAGGGCCATTGCGCCGAATGTGATTACGAGACCAATAATAACTATAATATAATTGTTGAAAATTGCGTTCATAAATGCATTTCCAAAGTCATCCTTGCTGAACATCAAGCCAAGTCCTGCGATAAAGATACCTACGGACATTACAAACGGCAACGGCGTTGCTGAAGGCATATGAATCGAACCTACGGGTTCTGCCGGTGTCATCTCTGTATGTCCTGCCATCTTTTCCTTCCAATACGCATCGATTCCGCGTACCAGTGGCGTCTGCTTGAAGTTATATTCCGGTGGCGGTGAAGGAATGGACCATTCCAGTGTACGGCCGTCTTCCCACGGATCGTTCGGCGCACCAGCCGGCTTTCTTGTTGTGATCACAATGTTCACAAGGAACATGATCACCCCAACACCCATCAGAAACGCACCGACAGAGCTGACCAGATTGAGCAGGTCAAAGTCCTGATTCGGCAAGTATGTAACGATCCGGCGCTGCATCCCCATCAGACCGAGGAAATGCTGTACAAAGAACGTTAATTGGAAACCGATCATAAATGTCCAGAATGTCCATTTGCCTAATGTTTCGCTCAGAATACGTCCGAACATCTTAGGCCACCAGTAATGCAGTCCCGAGAACAATCCGAGCACCAGTCCCCCTACAATAACGTAGTGAAAGTGGGCGACAACAAAGTACGTATCATGGAACTGGAAATCCGCCGGAGCAGATGCCAGCATGACGCCTGTAACACCGCCCATAACGAAGGTTGGGACGAATCCAACCGCAAACAGATTTGCCGCCGTAAAGCGGATCTGTCCACCCCACATCGTAAAGAGCCAGTTAAAGATTTTGATCCCTGTAGGTACGGCAATCAACATCGTGGAGATGGAGAAAAGCGCGTTGGCTACATTACCAAGACCTGTTGTAAACATGTGATGCGCCCATACCATGAAGCCCAGAAAGGCAATCAGGATGGTAGCAAATACCATGGAGCTGTATCCGAACAACCGTTTACGCGAGAAGGTCGGAATAACCTCCGAGATGATACCAAATGCCGGCAAGATCAGAATGTATACTTCCGGGTGCCCGAAGATCCAGAAGATGTGCTGCCAGAGTACCGGGTTACCGCCACCTGCGACATCGAAGAAATTCGCTCCCAGAATACGATCAAACGTTAAAAGTACAAGCCCTACCGTGATGGCAGGAAAAGCAAAAAGGATAATGGCAGATGTAATAAATGTCGTCCATGTAAACATCGGCATCCGCATGTAAGACATGCCTGGAGCACGCATGGTAATAATCGTTGCGAGAAAGTTAATGCCCCCGATGAGTGTTCCCAGACCCGCGATCTGGAGACCGATGGTGTAGAAATCCACGCCATGCGTTCCACTATATTCACTGCCCGAAAGCGGCGTATATGAAGTCCAGCCCGCATCAGGTGCTCCGCCCATAACCCAGCTCAAGTTCAGCAACAACCCCCCAAACAGGAACGTCCAGAAACCGAGTGCGTTAAGAAATGGAAAAGCAACGTCCCGTGCCCCGATCTGTAAAGGCACAACAGCATTCATAATGGCAAATATAAGTGGCATGACACCAAGGAAAATCATCGTTGTTCCGTGCATGGTAATCAATTCGTTGAAGACCTGTGCTGATACAAAATCATTCATCGGTTTCATCAGTTGAATCCGAATCAAAATGGCTTCAATGCCGCCGATTCCAAAGAAAAATCCACCCGCAACCAAATAGAGAATGGCGATTTTTTTGTGATCGACGGTGGTGATCCAATCCATCAAGCCCCTGTACCTCTTGACGCTATGCGCATGAGCCAAGGTTGTGTACCCCCTTCTTCGTCCTTGCTGTTCTATTCATAGTCCAATTTGTAGTTGGCCAGATATTCGGCAATTCCGTCGATTTCTTCATCCGTCAACCCAAGATCTTTGGGATTCGGCATGGTATTACCCGGCTTCACGGATTGTGGATCATGGAGCCATTCTTTCATGTTATCCAGTACCGGATTACCTTCTTCTTGTCCCTCACGATAATTCAACAGAATGCCTGCGACAGATTCTTTGCCGCCGATTCCCGTCAGGTCAGGTGCAACAGGTCCACCTTGATCGCCAACAGCGTGGCAAGAAAGGCAGTTTGTTTTGAATTTTTCGGCCAATTGAGCATCTTCAGGAAGGACTGCGGGTGCTTTCATTTGATTCACCCATCTGTCAAAGGATTCCTGACTCACTGCTTTTACCTTGAATTCCATGAAAGCATGCGATCTGCCGCATAACTCGGCACATTTACCGCGGTAAACGCCTTCATTTGGTGCGGAAAAACTGAACTTATTAAGCGTTCCATCCGGGTTTGTGTCCATTTTTCCCGCAAGTGACGGCACCCAGAAGGAGTGAAGCACGTCAGCGGTTTTCAATTCGAATGCGATTTTGGTTCCGGTCGGGATGATGAGATCTTGAGCGGTGGTTACGTCATATTGAGGATAAGTGAATTCCCACCAGTACTGATGCGAGGTGACTTGGACCTTAAGTGCGTTTTTGTCATTGGACAAATCTTCGCCTTGGGCAAAAATCGTTTGTACCGTCGGTACTGCCAGCACAATAACCAACAATAACGGAATGGCTGTCCATATTACTTCCAGCTTGAAATTCCCTTCAACCTGTTCGGGCATCTCAGTCTGCCCGGCCCGTCTGCGAAACCGGATCAGGACATAGGCCGCTATGGCGAATACAATGATGAGCACCACAATCATAATCGCGATGGACAGCTTCATCAGATCATATTGGCCTTGCGCCACAGGACCCTGAGGTTTCATTACCGACAAGTCTTCCCGCCCGCATGCGGATAGCAGCAAAGAGAACACCGCCAGCAAGGGGAGAATTCGCTTTGCAACCTGCCACTGTTTCATCATTGATCTACCCCACTTTTTTACGTTTTCGTAGATTACCGTTGTCGTTCGGTAGAAAGGCAACAAAAGGTACGTTTCAGCACGATACGCATAATCCTCTTCGTCATACAGAACGCTTACAAAAATAACGCTTCCAGCACTCCCGTCATTTCCTGCTCAGGGCATGTCTGCGTATTCTTCCAATTCATTCTATATGCTTCAATCACTTATTAAATATAAGTTGAGGGTATGATTTTGTCAATCTTTGGACACATGTTCACAAAATGTTCACTTTATGTAAAAAACCGCTCTGTAACTTGATTTGTAAACGATTTCAGTTAAAAATATTACTCTCTACATTTGAAAATTTTTGCCAAATTTCGGTGATGAAACTTGATTTATTGGCGATTTTTCTCACATTGAAAACATGCGGGATTATGCAAAAGAAAGATCCAATTTAATGGTAAACATATTCCATATTCATCTGGAAAGCATACATACCGCTCCATACTGCTTTATTCAAGTCCAAAACAGCATGGAGCATTTGAAGAATTCTGAATTATTTTGAATCCGAACACTTGAATTATAGACCGATCAACTTATCATCTTCACTGACCTCACCTCACGTACCATTGGTCAGGATCAATGGGCCGTCTCCGGTTATGGCAACCGTGTGCTCATACTGAACTCCCCAGCTGCCATCCACCGTCCTCACCGTCCACCCATCCTCATCCCATACAACGGCTCCTGAACTGCCTTTCGTAAAGATCGGTTCAATGGTAATAACCATGCCCTCGGTAAGCATCAAACCCGTTCTGCGTTTGCCATAAGGCAGTACATTCGGCGGTTCATGAATATACTGACCAATCCCATGACCGATGAGGGGCTTCACAATGCCATATCGATATAGTTTGGCTGTTCGTTCAATGGCGCTTCCAATATCTCCGAGCGTGTTGCCCGGAACTGCTTGTGCAATGGCCCGCTCAAGCGCCTTCTCTGTACGCCTCATCAGCTTGCGAACGGATCTGCTTGGTTCATCAATTCCATATGTCCAGGCCGAGTCAGCAAGCCAGCCGTCTTTGTTTACCACCATATCGATGGTCACCACATCTCCGCTCGCCAGCACCTCATCACCCGGAAATCCGTGGCAGACCACTTCATTGACGGAGGCACAAGTCGCGTAAGGATATCCTTTGTACCCTTTCTGCTCCGGTGTGGCCCCATGTTCTGCGAGAAATTCTTCCACCCGCTCGTTGATCTCTGCTGTCGTGATACCGGGGACCATCCACTGCTCAATATGTTGGTGACAGCTTCGCAAAATACGTCCTGCTTCCCGCATGTAGCCAATCTCTTCTTTGGTTTTCAGTATAGGGTCCACATGCATTCATCCTTCCCGCTGTAGGTGTACTCCCATATATATGCAGCAGGAACGCAAAAAAAACCGCCTGCCGGAGCTTAACGCCCGAGAGACGGTTCTATTCATTATCGGAACAGTATAATCAGAGTTGTGTGTTGTTTCAGGACACGGAAGAATCCATCTTGACAAGCTCATGCTCAACCACAGAAGTCAATTCTTCCTCATATCCACCCGTAATCCGGTATTTTCTCACGTACTCCTTCACGAATTTTTTTGGATCCTTAGGACGGAAAATCCGAGTCATTTCCCTCAAACTTTCTTTGACCTCATTGTGACCTTTCGTTGCCATTGTAATTCCCTCCCAAAACGTTGAAAGTGAATGCTCCGTTTAGAGAATGCCGAATAAGTCTTAAATGCCATCCATGAAGTTGTGTGCGCGGCTTAAAGCAAGCTTTAGGTCGGGAACCTCGCTAGAAAGCAAGTACCTGACACTATAAATACCCGATATGATTCGGAATGAATCATAATCTTATTGTATCATATTCGGAAGTATCTTACGACTTGACGATTTCCTCTAATAAATATAACGGTTTTCATGCCCAAAAAGTTTAATTCCGAATCATATGTTATGATTGCCACCATTCTATACGGAATTAATATATCCAGCATAACACTGAACTATTCGGGGGATATTATCACGGACAACCCATATAGTTAAATTACTGGTATCCAAAGGAGGCGCCGTTTCATGGAACGCAAAGAACAGGATATGCTGCCCCTTTCACATGAAAAGGTGGAAGTAGACGGAGTCTACATCAACGAAGCCGGACGTGAGGAACATCTGCATCGGGGGCAACACTTCCCGGCTGATCCCGTTCTCGGCAAGTCGGAATGGAAACTGACGGAATATGCATTTGATAATCACCACGAAGGACGTACCGATGAACGTTTGGTGCCCAAAGAAAACGACACCGATAAAATTGGCAAGATCACTAACCCTCGCAGGCAGATCAAGGGAGGATAAGGATTTCTTTCGTTAAAGTAGGCTGAACCACAAAAAACAAGGGCAGAACAAGCCATAGTTCGGCTGCTACTGCCCTTGTTTTCATTTGCAATGATATCCATTAAAAGTGTGCTGATTAATTCCCCCTCAGATCACTCAGCAGAATTTTCTGGGAGCTTTGCTCCAATAGACGAAACTCCTCGTTAATTCTCCGTTCTTTCGCTCCATCAGGTCGATAACCAGGAATCATTGCCCAATGCTCCTTTATCAATCCGATGCGATTCTTCATTGGAGGATGGTAGCTACGGCTTTGAGTATCATTCATTTCCTGTACCCGCTGAATACGAAGGAGCTCTTGAGTTGGAACGGCAAAAATCCGTTTTCTAAACTCCTCATACAGCTCCTTGTTATATTGATATTCTGCCACCTGTTCAGCCGTATGTGCAAAAAGGCCTTCCATCTCGGACTTCAAAAATAGAGATAACACTGCCTCACTGCCAGCTGTCTCTGATGCTTCATGATCTGCGATGTAGAATACTCGCTGCATCTCATTCCGCATGCTTTTGATTAACAATGAATAGACACCGGCTATAATAGCAAATAACAATAAGCGTAGTATTATGAGTGGAAATACCACCCAATATAACAGACCGCTGTCTTGTGGATCAACGGTATCAATCCAAGAATTCAGTACATGCCTGGCTCGCTCGACCAGTGAGCTGTTGGAAATGTTCGGATGTGCAAATTGACTCATTTGGTGACTGATCGCGGCTATCTTCTCCTGTAACGTTAGGGCTGCAAAAAAGGGAATACCTATGACAAGTACTCTCTTTTTTCTTTTGAGATGCAGGTTGTATGTGGTATATTCTTCGCTAATGATGACCATATCCACAGGTGGAACATTCAAGCGCTCACCAATCTCATCAATCATTCCACACAATTCTGGATATTCGTCTCTAGAGATCACCCTGCCCGGAAGTCGCTTCCGATATGGCAATATAATTGTGATCCAGAGGAAAAGCAGCGCAATACCTAATATACCTAGCCATGTTGAATTGGTTGAAAAGAAATAGATTGCCACGCCCAAGATGGCTAATGTTGAAAAATGAACGAGAAGCGCAATCGAATAGGTAAATACACTCTGTTTGGTGAAGGGGAGACTTCGATCTATACTATACTTGAATGCTTCAAGCAATCTATCAGAGGAATACTCCCCCGATTCTTTGTTCAATTTTTCAGATGCAGATTCTCTCCCTTGATCCCCTTCTCCGTAAATGTTCCAGTTACAATTCACGCACCAGGTCATATACGCTGGATTTATCTCCATCTGATGTCCGCATTCCGGACAGTGTTCTTGCTCAGTCTGATACAACATTCTTCCACTCCTTGATTACACTATGTATTGGGCAGACAATCGCTAGAAAAATCTTCTTCCTCCCTAAAAAGATATTGTTTATAGCGCACTCATATAAATCGGAATTTTATGGAATATTTTGAATATGTAGAAAGTCTCATATTGAATGTGTATATGTGCACACCAGATTGCAATATCATGTTAATTCTCTCAACTCTTCCAACTTGATTAATCAAAAGATTCTTTTGCCGTGAACAAATTTTTCCCTCTTCGATCACACCCGTTGCATGATCTGTCATCGTCCGTATGTAAATCTTCTGTAATTTTCCTTTCGCAGTATACAGGATATTATAATAAAACAGATTGATCCCATTGGCCCTTTGACCGAGATCAATCTGTTATGTTTGGGAGCTACTAATTTATATTCTCAAACCTGGACTCACTTGCCTACAGGCAACTATTTTTCCGATCCCACTGATATACTGCCTCCACACCATTGACCATTAGCTTGCTGATCAGCGCATCCCGGCCCTGTTCAAAAAAGTGTATGATCTCCTCCCGATACAATGGCAACAACGTATGGAAGTAAATCGGCCATTCGCCCTCCATCTCCTTGCCTGCATCCCGGTAAGGCATGGTTAACGCTTCCGCACATTGCGGCAGCGGCGGGACAATCATCACTCCACAATAGGAGGTACTATCGTCGTACGCCAGGATTTGTGTATGTGCCGGTACTCCTGTCTCACTAAACATCTCCTGATAGGTGTCCGCCAGGTCCTCTTCACTTTGGTTAGGGAAGACAAGCCACTGTCCTGTATAATAGCCACGTTGCATGATCTCTTTCACAAAGTGTCGCATCATAGGTACGACCCACCCAAAAGGGCGATTCTCCCAGTTTTCTTTCGTCAACTGCGCATTCGCCGGCAGATGCATGACTATTTCTGCATATCCGGTATCCAGTGAAGCTGGCGTCATCCCCCGGAAGTAACTGTTCCCAAATGAAACTAGCGTTTGATATGGTACAGCAACAGTCGGTTCGGTTATATAGATTTCCGGGTCGCCCGCATCATTCGAATCGGCTGGAATCATATGCTGAATAGGTCCATAGAATGTACTGATATGTGTCTCCGCATCCTGACGATCCGTTACTCGAATCCGTGGATTGCGTTCCACGTATACTTCGGGTTCGCTTGACCAAGCTAAACGAAAGCGAAATCCCTGTAACCCTGCCTCTTCGACGCGTTGTTTGAACTCATCGGAAACAAACGTTTGACTCGAAATAATCGGGAGCTCCGTTAGCTCATAATCGTATGATATTGTCTTGAATATATGTTCGTTGTTAATTTCTTCTTCTATAAAAATATAATTTTTAAATCCCCCGTACTTGTCGGCAATAGAACTGTTTTTATCAATACAATCTAGAATATTTATAACATTCATTACATAATATTCTTCGTTATTATATTCTACTGGTAAAAGCTCTACCTTATTTACTAGATAATCTTTTAAAGCTTCTATTGCCCGAGCGTTGATAACCATATCTGCTAGCTGACTAGTGATTCCGTAAATATCAGTGTTGTCTTCTCCATAAGTATGCTTCATTTCTAGTGTTGTCCATTGATTACCGAGAGAGATACCTTTACCAATATTATCCATTAACCCTCTTTCTTTGACAACATCGAGCTCTTTAGTATCAACTGCATTAGTCATTTTCCATATTTTCAACGACATTCCCCTCATTTCATTAATCTTGATATAAAATCTCCAGTTTACCTGTTAACAAGCCTTCTCTTGTCTCTTCTAGAAATGATAGTATACGCTCCTTCTTGACTTGAGAACTTAGAGGTAACTTGTCTATTTTTTTTAAATTTTCTCCTATATATTCAATATACTCCTGACCATGCCTGAACATCGGATTTCCTTTTTTATCTATGTTGTTGAACGGGAAATGTGTCACTTGCCCTGGCCAATCCGACATTGCTTTCTGAGGAAGAAACACTCCGTTCGCTGAAGAGTTGATGTTAATTCCGTACTTCTCAATTAACTTTCGGAGTCCCCCTTGATTTACAGGCACGAGGTGATGCGCTTGAGAATCCGGCGGACGGGTAATACCTGCTTCTTCCAGTTCTTTTCCAAGCACTACGGAGTCCTGCCTGGATGCAGGATATTCCTTGCTGAGCTCCCATCCGTTACTTTCCTTAACTTTATCGGAATAATCTCCTGCAAGCTTCGAAGACTGAGTGCGTAACGTCTGTATCCGATCTGCATTCACATTTTTTCCAGCGATCAGCAACTTATTAATCTCTTGCAACTCACGTTGCGTTAGATGTTCCAGATCCCCGCTCTTACATTCCAATTTCCCAGTCCATTGGTTGGGAGTTATAATTCCTTCATCTGCTGCTGCATTTAGCTTGGATATACTCTGCTGATTCAAATGTGGATCATAGTATTCTTCGCGAGTTCTAGTCTTCGGCTTGGTGCTTGCCGATGGACTATCTTTGGCAACCCATGTGTTTTGGGGTTTGGATGCCCCAGGGGAAGAAGGACTAGACTCCACATTGCGGGGCTCCCCCGCCGCTTTCGAATCCACATGAGATGTGTTTGGCGATCCCTTCGAACTGCCAGAGCCACCGCCTTTGCCACGATTCCCACCTGTATCCGAGAACATGTGATTGTCCTTCTTCACAATCACCATGAACGGCCTGCCGTCTACTGACTGCATAAGCCGAACTCGCCATGGAACACTGGCTGCTGCACCTGCGGTCATTTTTCCCAAGGCCTGGCTGATTCGTTCTCCCAGTTCTGCGAGAGATGAAGGCATTAATGCCGCATTGGTCTTGAGCTTGCCATCCTTCATCACCCCGCCTGAGCTTCCATCTGGCCCATCTCCATGACCATGCGGAACGCCACCCTTGGCTCCATCTCCATGACCAGACTTCTTGCCACCACCCTTGAGCACCTTGACGCCATTTTTGACCAAGGATGCCCCACCAAATAAAGCCCCCGCCGTATCTACGACTCTCATCGTAGCCCCAACATCGTTTAACCCCGCGTCGTGGCTCTCTTGCTCCGTCATCGTCAGCATGGTGCGGTAGTCTTCACCTTTCAGGTCCATGAACGGTTTGGCATACGCCTCTGCCGCACTGGCTCCGTCCTGCTTCACCTGATTCCACGATTTCTGACCCGTGACCAGGTCCCCCGTATAATCGATGACGTTACTTACGCCCGTGATCGTTCCTTGCACGGTGGCATTCCGCTCCGTTAACGTTCCGACTGCTTCTCCCTTCACCCAGCCGTAGACTTCCCGAGCATTGTCATCTCCCATGACACCCGTAAAGGCCAGATCAGCTACATCGCCTACCATACTGAGCAGGCTTTTGCCTTCTTCGATCACACCGTCCAATTTGCCCTTTTCTCGCGCATCCCGATTTCGCTTCAGCCGGGATTCCTTCAGTGCGCTCTCTCCCATCATGGCAAGACTCTGATCGAATGCAGACTGAATCATGTCGAAGGAACGATGGATCTCGGCTTCCAGTACAACATTCTCACTCTTGCCGTTGACCTCTTCCACGAGCTCCACATGATCTGTCATCGTCTGAATATACAAGCCCTCTGTACCCTCCAGACTGACGCTGGCTCCGCTGATGTTCAGGTCACCCTTGCATTGAATCTGTACGTGGGTTGTGCTATTCAAGGTAACTCCATTAGCCGCAGCCATCGAGATAAATAAGGCGCCCTCTTGGGCGTTCATGACAAGTTCGCTGTCGCCAAGGGTGAACGATTTGCCCTGCGGGTTGCCAAAGGACTTGACACCGGGGTCTTGCATCGCTTTGCTGCTCTTCTCCACATGTTCCGTTTCCGTTGGTTCCTGACGAACCGACTGCATCACCATGGCTTCGTCTTCTTCTGCACTTGGGAAATACAGTTTCACCTTCGCGCCCGGTTCAGGCATCATGTACCATACTTGGCTGCCTTCCGCGGCATACGGGAACCAGCGTGCCTCTCCGGCCTGTTGACCCTCATCCATATCCAGATGAACCTTCACCTGGTTACGTTTCACATCAATGATTTTCCCTTCGATAGCAGCACCCGTGATCATTGTCTGAAGCTGTCTGGGCAGGGGATGCGATGCGGGCAATGCACATGTATATTTCCACTGTAGCAAACTCCGTTCCAGCATCGCCTGTCGAGAGGTTATGTTGTAGATATGGCCATCTGAGGATACTTCATCCCCCAATTGAAGCTCCTGCCCCAGATTAAAACTATACGTTGTATATTTTTCCTCGCTTACTACATGTTTCCCTTGGGCTTCAGTATGTAAAAAACGCTCAATATTACGACTCTTCTCAAAAGGGATGGATTTTAGCTCAAATGCCCCTCTGCCTTCAGGATATCCAATCCAGAACCGGGGCTTGTGTGCAGTCACATCCGGCACCAGTTCTGCTCCTAGATGAGAAGCCAGCCGTTTCAGAAAGCACCAGTCTGTCTCCTGATACTGCATAATAAAAGCGCCCGTCTTCGTGTCATCAAAGGCAAAATCAATATAGTCTCCTTCAGGATAACCCTTCATAACACGATTAACAATGTCCAAATAACGCAACTTCTCGTTCTGATAAGATTTCGTTCTCTGCAAGGTATCCAGTTCATAGGTATGTGAGATGACGGAAGCCTTCACATACACAACCCCTCTGGCGGCTTCGACTTTAATCTCATGCAGTTGTCCTTTGAACAGGGGTAACTCCCTCCCGGAATCATCCTTCTGGATGAATCCGACTCGATCATGACTTCCAGCCTTCTGGATCATGGTCTCTTCCCATTCTTCATCTACCCATCCACTGAAGAATAACCGAGCATGTCCCCCCGCTTGCTGGTTCATTTCCAGCTTGTCCAGGCGTATCTTGCCATATGGCCAATGAACATGGATATCCCTATAGGTTAGCGTTGATTTTTCCAAGGTCTGCACAATGTTCCCCCTTTCTTATCTGTATTTATCTTACAGTTGACCATCAACCTCAATCTTGATAATCCCGCCTTTTCGACATATCAGTTCAGATCGACTGAGCAAAGCAGCCTCTCCTTCCACCAGCACGTCCTCCTTGCCCTGGCTCCATTTGTTGAAGAACGTATCCGGATCACACAATGCTCCGTCCATTTTGCAAAACCCGCATCGTCCAACGTTAGCCAGCGGAATCACGTCCGCAACATTCAATACAGGCTGTTCCTTGATATAGATGCCGTGGGAAAGAGGTAGGTTCAGTACACCCGGATCTGATCCCTGACTACAGGAAATCTCGGCACCTCTGACCACATAGGTGAATTCACCACCGAAGCCTCCTGACATCAAAGCTTTGAACAGCATGGGTAGCAGCATTCTAATTCCCCCTATGTTAATTATTGGATTGGTTCATTTCCGTTTTCACTCATTTGCGCACATGTGAATATCGCCCTTGTTAGAAGCCGCCATGGATGAAGCTGTTCAACCGGAAAACGGACATTTCCTGTGACCGCTCTTCCTCTTACAGACGTAACGAACACGATGTCGTACGCCATTCCCAAGGTGGAGGGTTGAATGGATTCTCCATAGAAGACAATCAGGCTATCTCCTTGTACCGTTTCCTCATTTAACCATTGCGCATCCTTTTTGAGCATTCGTATCTGATCTGTGATGACACTGCCCATTCTCTCAATCTGACTGACGTGCAATGGATGAGACGATCTGGATAGGCCTAAGCTGATCCCCTTTTGCTCATCGATCCACATGACCTCATCTCGTTCATGGCTGTTTCGGTCATCCTGCAGTTTGCCACGGGGAACCTGGACCAGGTGATCCGGTATAGGAAGCGTTAGGAGCCCATCCCAGATCCGTTGATTGTTCAACATGATGCTTTCTTCTTCGGTCTCTATCAATCCCTGGCGTACTCCGTATGTAACCTCTTCCTGCGTCATAAGCTGCCCACTTGATGCTTCAGCTTCCTGGATGCGCTTCGCCAAACGGAAATCCCGGTCCATTTTCAGCAGTATCTCATCACCATATCGGTTCATTCCAGATCCACCTTTCGCAAAATAAAGCCACTCAACCCTCTGCGAAGCATACTTTCCGCTACATCAAGACGAACGATTACACCGCTCCCTCTTACTCCCTCCACTGTAAATATGCGTTGATCTTTAACTCTCTCACTCTGTAATAACAGTTGTTGTATTGAACCATTCGGATAAAACAGGCTCCTGTCAGACAAAGCCAACACAGCAGGGATATCACATGCCCAGTAGCTCAACTGTTCCCCGCTACCATGATCGATGAAGGTGACGGATTTAAATATCAGTGCTTCATCGACCATTTCCATCAGCCGCTTCATGCGATCACTGACAAAATATGATGGTCTACTTATCCAATCGGTCGGCTCTTCATTCGGGTTGCGTTCAATCATCATGACAGATGAAATGGGCAACTCCTCAAAACTGGCTTTTAGTACAGGAGGCCTGAAGGGATTCAATATCCGATGATCTTCGGTCAGTTCATAAAATCGTGGGACCATAGCTCCTCTTCCTCCTCATGAGAGACAACCCAGAGTATCGATTCAATCTGCTCTTCATTCAAAACATGCGTATACTGTTCACGGTCATGAAGCCATATCTGTGCCTGACTCAGCCTAGCTCCCTGGAAATCAGCATGGAATAACTGCGCTCCCTTGAGGTCAGCGCCTTCCAGATTAGCTCCGGCAAAACAGATTCCCTGAATCCCAAGAGCACCTTCCTGAAATTCCATACTCGCTCCGTCACTGACATCAGACAGGTTAGCTCCACTCAGACTACATTCCCGGAACACAGCATCCATGAGTAGTGCCCCTCTGAGGTCAGCTCCACTCAGTTCACTTTGTTCCCATCTTGTTCCAATCATCACTGCACCCCTTAAGTCACTCTTGCTCAGATCGGAATGACTGAAATCGGAATACCTGATATCCACGTGATCAAATAACCCCTCTGACAAGGATAGTGACGTGTAATCTCCATAAGCACATACCAGCCCTTCCGCTACTGTCAATTTCTTGCGAATGTTCTGAATGTCCTTATCCCCATAATCCCTGATATATACGGGTTCACTCCAGTCCTTATATTCACCTACCCTGATCTGAAACTGATCCCCACGTTCCATATGTTCCATCTCTTTCAAGTTCACAATATGAGGAACGGCCATACGTGCTAGCGCAGTGACATAGGCATGGAATCTATCCGCAGACTGCAGCATCATCCGTTCCACGTCAGAAGCATTAAGCACACCTCCATAACGTCTCATTTCGATATGAAGAAGCTCTTGTAACGAAGACAATCGTTGGAACGCCCACGTCGCGTCATATGTACGCAGGCACTCTACCTCATCCCAATACCATTGATTGGAGTAGGCTTCCAATAGGCAGGTGTAGCTACCTTCCAAAATAGATGTTCTCAACATGGAACAATGAAGGATTGAGATTGGTTCTTTTCCGAGTTCCTGTTGTGCCAACGCTGCTTTTAAACAGAGTTGCCGCATAGACTCCACGAATGATTGGATTAACGTGTTCTGATGTTGCTTGATATACGTCCTCAGACTTGAGAGATGATCCTGAAGTGCAGGTTCCAAAATTTCCTGTTGCAAATGTACGATCGCTTCCGCTTTGTTCATTTCTCTTCCTTTCTATCATCCATAGCTAATTCATCTTGATCTCTGCTCCATGCATCTTCAGCTCTTCTTCCAGAGTGATGGTATTGCCCTTTCCAGTTAACTCAATCTTCTCTCCTGCAATCCGAATGGTATGTCCAGACATGACGACATCTTGACCAGCTGTAATACTGACATTCTGATCACTTACAATCTCAATGCCATTCTCGTCACTGACTGTGATATACATCCCGCCCGCTGAGATCACAATTTTGTCTGGAGCAAGCATGATCTCTTTCCCATACTTGGTTCGAAATGTCTTGATATCTGGATTGCCCATACGATCTTCGGGCACCGGGGGTGGAGCTACTCGGCTAACCGCACTTGATGATCCTCCGCCTGTAGCCGCGCCTGAACTATTACGATTGCTCCCACTTGAACTTTTCCCAGACTGTCCTGAAGAACTACCCTTTCCAGCCGCTGGTGATGCGGTTGAAGCCTGTTTTGGTGCAGACGGTACAATCTCGGGGTCTTGCCTTTTTACAGAGCTTATGGCAATGCCGTCCTCCTCTTTTTTGCTTGGAAAATAAATACGGATGTTATCATTCACTTCAGGCATGCAATACCAACCCGTATTGTTCTCGGAAGCATAAATCGTTGAATAGGGAAAGAAATAGGCCGTGCTCTCATCCTGCTGCTCATCCATATCCAGCTTGGCACGAACTTTGTCTCCCTTAACTTGAAGAACCGAAGCCTGAATAGAAGCGCCAATAATGGAAGTATTGTGGCTCTTCTTATAACGAAGCCCCTCCGCTGGAAATAAGGAATATGTATGAGTTAGCAAACTATCGATGAATCGGGTCTTCGCCTCTCCTACAATCCACTTTTTGGATTTGAATTCTACTTCATTCCCTACTTCGAACCATTGCCTGCTGTCCGCTTCGTATACGATATAATCCGGATCTTTGGCACACGGCACTTTATTTTCCTTGGCAGAACGATAGTCGGCAATTCGTTTGGTTGCTGTGTAATGGGTTGCTTGCAATTCTCCCTTATACTGGCCTTCGGGTAGGCCAAAATAAAACTTAGGTTTGCCTGACGCTGTATCCGGTACAACTCCAGTGTAGAAATGGGAGGCCATCCTTTTGATAAATTGCCAATCTGTTTCCTCATACTGCATCACAAAATCTCCGATTTTACGGCCATCTGTAGCAAAGTCAATGATATCTGAACCTTCATAGGTAGAAATAATCTTGCGTACCAAATTCTTGTAGGACAGATTGGGATTTTGGAAGGAACGCTTGTGCAGCTTTACATCCAGCAAATAGGTATGGGATACAGCGTCAACCATAAGTGTATGTACATCGTTAATGACGTTCACTTTCACATGTAGTACCACACCAGAGAAAAAGACCTTCTCATGTCCATCATCATTGATAATTTTCACGTTAATATCGGTTTGGGATGTTGTTGCCTGAACATAGCTGTCTTTTCGGGCTTCCGGAATCACTGCCGTCAATTTCATTCGCGCATGTCCGTTCATCGTTTTGTTTACTTCAAGGGTCTGAAGACGAACAATTTCGTAAGGTGTTACCCGAACCTGACCGTATGTTGTTGCGGATATATTCATGATTAGCCTCCTTGCATCTCGAATGAATTCATGGTTTAAACTTTATAAATGTATTTATATAAATCGGAATTTTATGGAATATTTTGAATATGTAGAAAGTCTCATATTGAATGTGTGTATACGCACTTATATTTTCAAATGAATCTATAGTCTCACTTGTTTACCTATATTGTGTCTTACCTTTTGTTCTGTCCATCCGGAACATTCCTTGGTCAAACCGGTTCAGTTCTGTCCATCTCCTTCATAGCCTAGTTAAAAAGGACAAAGGAGGCTGGACCGGATGTCCCCCATGAAATCGTCTAGCGGTCTGGATGAAAATATTGCCGGTATGCTCTGTTATCTGTTTACCTTTGTAGGTGGAATTGTCTTTCTCGCTGTAGAGAAGCGGAGTCGATTCGTGCTATTCCATGCGCTGCAATCCGTAACGGTCTTTGGCATCATTATGGTCGGACATGTACTATCGGCCTTTCTTCCGTTGTTTGGCCCCCTGGTGGCATCGCTATTATCCCTGCTCGGCGTGGTGGTCTGGCTCATCATGGTCGTCACCAGCCTGCAGGGGAAATGGTTGAAGCTGCCATGGGTTGGCGATTTTGCAGAAAAACAGATGCGTCACCTGTAACTTCAAGCAAAAGGTACAAGTGTTCCAAAAGAAAAGACGGTCCATCCCCTTTCAACCGGGTGTGGATCGTCTTTTGATCATTAAGAGGAAAACGAGATATAAAGATCAGCAAAATTTTTAACCTTTGCTCCTTGTGTCATGAACACATGGCTCAGTTTGCTTTTTACGAATCGGCATGAAGCTTAAATAGGTACCACATCTCCATATCCATTCCAGTGGTCCATACTGGAACCAGCGCATCCAAAGATTACTCGCGATGACCTGCACAATAACCATTTAGACCTATCAAGGAAAACCCTCGAAACAAATCCAGAAACTTCATTCGTTCTGCCCCCGTGCATGATAACAGTCTATCCTTCATCCAACTTGCCTTGCCATCGAATTAGGTGAATATCTTCTTACATCCGGCATAAGGTCCTGTTCCCTTATTGTTCCTGTACATCGGCACATCGAACGCTATGCTGATGATAAAAAAAACAAAAAAAACACCGAAAACACGACTCTGTTGAGCCTGTATATTCGGTGTTTCGCAATGTAAAGAGGACTTGTTCATGTAATTGAATATTCATAGCATAAATGATGTATGTCATAAATCATTCATGCTGTATATCCTCATGATTAACCTGCTTCATTATTTATCTTGTGAATCGTCTATTTATAACAGTTAACATAACAATCCTGTTGGATGATAAGCCTAACCTAATTTGGCTAATTAAGCCGATTTCCCCGTATCTCCAAGGATGGCATCTGCCTGTTGTTCAGCCATCTTGGCAGCCGTTTCTTTGGTACCAAGACCATTAAACAGCAGGTTCATGAAGATCGCCGTGAAGCTACCTGCAATGATGCCGTTACCGAGCATAATCTGAGCCCAGTCCGGTGCACCAGCGAACAACTCAGGCACAACTGTAACCCCAAGGCCCATTCCTACAGAACAAGCGATGACAAACAGATTCTCATGTCGGTTCAGATCAACCTGACTGCCGATAATCCGAATACCGGAGGAGACCACCATACCGAACAAGGCCACCATGGCTCCGCCAAGAACTGCCCCTGGAACGAGTTGTGCGAGCGCTGCAATTTTTGGTACAAATCCAATGACCACCAGGATTCCACCAGCCACCACAATGACATCACGTGTCTTCACACGTGTCATCTGTACAAGTCCTACATTTTGCGAATACGTTGTATATGGGAACGAGTTGAAAATACCGCCTAAGACAATAGCCAGACCTTCCGCACGATAACCACGGGCCAGATCCTTGGAGGACAGGTCCTTGTCCATAATTTTGCCCAGAGCCATAAATACGCCTGTAGACTCGGCCACGCTGACAATCGCCACCAGAATCATTGTCAGGATCGGTACAATCTCAAATGTCGGTCTACCGAAGTAAAACGGCTGAACAACATGGAACCAACTTGCATCGCGGATAGGAGCAAAATTAACTTCACCCATAAACCCTGCCGCAATCGTACCTGCGAGCAGACCAATCAGTACCGAGATGGAGCGGATAAAGCCTGTCGTGAAACGAGTCATCAGAATGATAAAGAGCAGCACGCCGAAACCGAGTAACAAGTTCACTCCGCTACCGAAATCTTCTGACCCCTGTCCGCCACCCAGATCGTGGAAAGCAACCGGAATCAGAGTCAGACCAATAATGGTCACAACGGAACCCGTTACTACTGGAGGAAAGAGCCTGATGAGCTTCCCGAATAGACCGGAGAAGATCAATACGAACAACCCTGAGGCAATAATCGCTCCGTAAATGGCAGATACCCCACTGTTTATCCCGATGAGAATCATCGGAGACACAGCCTGGAATGCACAACCGAGCATGACAGGCAGCCCAACGCCGAAGTATTTATTTCCCCATACCTGAAGCAGAGTAGCCACACCACAAGCAAGCAAGTCGATAGCAATCAGATAGGTTAGTTGTTCCTGCGTAAAGCCCAATGCGTTACTGACGATCAGCGGAACAACGACGGCTCCTGCATACATCGCAAGCACGTGTTGAAGTCCGAGTGAGAAAGTTTTGATTGGATGCCGATGCCGCTGAAAAATACGTTCGCGTGCCATATTAGTTCGTGCCCTCCTCGTCCGCAAATGTAACCTGTCCATCCGACAGTGCCCCGATGCGAACCAGCGATTCCACACGGTATCCTGCTTCTTTCAGCAAGCGACCTCCTGGCTGGAATGCTTTCTCAATAACGATACCGATACCAACCACTTCAGCTCCAACCTGCTCCACAATGCGAGCCAGACCAAATGCCGCTTCACCATTCGCCAGGAAATCATCAATGATGAGCACGCGATCACCAGGCTTCATGAATTTCTTGGCAACGGTAATCTCATTCGTCTCCTGCTTCGTGAAGGAATATACTTTCTCCACCAGAATGTCTTCCGTCAGTGTGAGCGACTTCTGCTTCCGCGCAAAAATAAGCGGTACGTTCAGCTCCAACGCTGTCATGATCCCTGGCGCAATGCCAGAAGATTCAATCGTCAGCACACGTGTGATGTTCTCGCCTTCAAAGCGGCGAATGAACTCCTTGCCCACTTCCTTCATCAGAACCGGGTCCATCTGGTGGTTCAGGAATGAATCCACTTTGAGTACTTGTTCGGACAGGACAATGCCTTCCTGTCTTACCTTGTCTTTTAACAATTGCATTGCAATTCTTCCCCCTGAATGCCCTCCGCACAGAAGCCCACATGCCTCTCCAGTATCACTGTGAAAAAACAAAAAGCCCGCCTTTTCACGCGCTGCGGAATAACCGGAGACGGGAAAGACGGACTTGTACGTATATGGACAAGCCGTATGGATGCTGCAAGTGTAATGGAAGAACAGAAAGTCAGGAGTTCACTCCTGACGCGAGAAATTCCAAACAGTCTCATCAGAAACAGATCGAAGCTACCTGAACCTGCTCTTCAGTCAAACTGTCTGAGAATGATCTCATTCCAACCACACAAAATATTGCAACATCTTTCCCGTAGTCCGATCATTCCGGTGATCGGGTAGAGACATGCAGGCCTATTCCTGCACATATACGAGTAACGGCATATTTAATTTTTGGCTCCATGATTCGTTACAATGTATGATCGCGAACCTGAATGTAAATGGTTAAACATAACTGACAATGTTAGAAGTATACCCAATCGGCGGCGTGAAATAAAGAAGTATTTTCATGGAAGTTGCGGAAACTTGTCTTAATTTGCAAACAAGGGGTGATTGGAATGTGTTTTTTATGTACAATATGAGAACGGAAGCGCGAATCTGAACGGAGAATGCATGGAGACGCGGCCTATATTATGAAATGATCAAAGGAGATATGTAGACATGAAAGGCGTACTTAACGAATTCAAAGAGTTTGCCGTCCGCGGCAACGTCATCGATCTGGCAGTCGGTGTCATTATCGGGGCTGCTTTTGGTAAAATCGTCACGTCCCTTGTGAATGATATCATTATGCCTCCGGTTGGAAAACTGATGGGTGGAATCGACTTCAGTCAGAAAATCATCAACCTGGATGGAGATATCAAAACAGCAAACGGACAGGACATCACCACACTTGCTCAAGCGAATGAAGCTGGCGCTACGGTGATTGCTTACGGACAGTTCATCAACGTCATGATTGATTTTCTCATCGTTGCGTTCTGTATCTTCATGCTCGTGAAGGGTATCAACTATCTGAAAAGCAAAGAACACAAAAAGCCCGAGCCGAAAAAAACGACCAAGGCTTGCAAGTATTGCCTATCTGAAATTCCAGCTGCAGCTACCCGCTGCTCGCACTGTACTTCAGAGCTTGAAGCAGAAGGCAGCGGCGCACCGGCGTAACCGCAATGAGCGTATAAAGACTCTCCGAGTTGAATTACGGATATAAATCCTGATGCGGGGGACAACCTCTCACGTGCTAGAGTTTATGTATGAAAAGCTAGCCATATGGGCTTCATTAACAATTCGTTGCGTAGCTTAAAGGTTTGAAGGGTTCCACCGTAAAGGTGGGGCCTTTTTTATGCCTAACATACATGTATTATATGTGCTCCCCCATGAATTTCATGTGCACCCATGCTCATGAACTAGAAACGGCGTGGCAGCAAATGCTCCAGGATCGACTTCAGATCCTTATCTTCCTTGTAAACTTCTTCCCCGGTATCAAGCTCCGTTACACGAATATATTCAAAGTTAGCCGAAGCATCCAATGGCTTGAACAACAGTTGGGCCTCATCTTCCAAACGTACATTGAATCCCATATCCTTAAACATGGTGGTTAACTGACTGTTAGCCGGTTCCTGACCTTGCCCTACAAATATAAGTCCTCTAAGACTTTTACGTTCCTGAGGTTGCGGATAAATCACCTGAAAGTGTACAATGCATTCCATACGATCGTTCCCCTTTCGTTTAAAACATACTTTGTGAAATTTTGAACTTTAAAAATGGCTATATAAGGAGATACGTTTCATGACCCCAGAACGTTTCGACATTTATGACAATATGCAAAATTGGATCGGTACAGCGCTACGCAGCGAGGTCCATGCCAAAGGATATTGGCACCGTTCATTCCACTGCTGGATCGTGCGTGACGAAGGCGAGCAGCGACAGGTTCTTTTTCAGCGGCGACGTGATATTAAGGATACCTTTCCCGGATGTTATGACATTACAGCAGCAGGTCATCTCACCGCTGGTGAGCAACTGCAAGACGCAAGTCGCGAGCTAGAGGAAGAATTGGGTGTGCATGTATCTTTCGATGCACTAACCTATCTACTCACGGCTACACAGCAACTCCAAGGAGAGGTCCGTGGTGTGCCATTTGTAGATCGGGAATTCAGCTCGGTCTATGGATTATGTCTGAATCAGCCTCTCGAATCCTACGTTCTGCAACCCAGCGAGGTAGATAGCCTGTATGAAGTGCCTTTGGCTGATCTGCTCGCTTTGTTCCGTAGTGAGATCGACGTCATTTACGCTACCGGA
Organism: Paenibacillus sp. FSL H8-0079; assembly: GCF_037991315.1. Classification (NCBI taxonomy): domain Bacteria; kingdom Bacillati; phylum Bacillota; class Bacilli; order Caryophanales; family Paenibacillaceae; genus Paenibacillus; species Paenibacillus sp. FSL H8-0079. The sequence continues at coordinate 595,526 of NZ_CP150300.1, read as the reverse complement.
GTTCAGACTCACCCGTTGACATCACCGCCACATTCCATCGGTCATAAGGACCCGTTAAGCGATCATGCAGCTCATGAACCGGAACGTATTGTTCGCGAGATTCGGGCAACGGATTTCGTGCCCCATGGCACAGCTTATTATACGGACGTGCTGGAAGCTCTGTATCACGTGCCTAAAGATTGATCATGTAGAATCATTTGCAATCCTGTTCAAACCCGATCCCGTTCAATCGAATGTTCATAGCTTCATTTTCTCAAAAATAGCATAACTTCATACCCTTACTATCGACTTGACTGGAAACAGATGCTGTGACGAACATCACTGTCATATCTCAAACCAGCACAAACAGGCGTCTGCCTCTGGGCAGCGCCTGCTTTATGTACACACATATTCGTTCATCAAGAAAGATAACCTGTGCTGGCGTGTTCACTCCATCAGAAGTGGATTAATCATCGATCTGCCTAGCTCTTGTTATCCTCTCCTGAAGGAGAAGACCAGTAACGTGCAGAGAGATCTTCGTACCGGTGCCCATAGCGGGACCCCAGTTCCTCACCCATATCCTGTTCCAGTTCGTACAACACCAGTTCTTGAGCAAAATGATTCAGCAGCAGTCCGGTCATTACCGGATGCTCCGTCACCACTGCTTGTGTAGCGCATGATTCACCGCGCATGCCCAGCATGCACCAGCGGCGATCCACCACCAGGGAGAATTTCCGACCATTACCTGTGCCGTACAAAGGTAATCCCGGCAAAGGAACGGGCTGATCGATCATGCCTTCGCCACCATCACATGACCATAACAGCCGCACACCGCGAGCTTCAGCCTGCTGTAAGTCATTACGTAGCAGCTCTGCCTCTTCACGCCAAACATCTACGACAATCTCATGCTGAGCCTCGGCCAATTCACGGCTCAGATTCTCAAACACATTTTTGTCACCCTCGATGTTATAGAAGACAGGTTTCTCTGGTTCACTCTTGGGCATGCTGCTCTGGACATAATTCAGAGAGGTACGCATTTGATCGGAGATCATGCGTGTCATCTCCTCAGGCTTCAGCACACTATACTTCGCTGGTTCCCCCGGACTACACCGCAAGAACCCACGCTGTTCCAGCCGTTGCAGGGTCGCATATACATTGGAACGGGACACGCCCAGCCGCTTCGCAACCTCATATCCTGAGGCTGATCCCTGACGAGCGAGTTCCACCATAATTTTAGATTCCATCTCGGTAAACCCGAGATGACGCAAATGATGCAGCAGTTGGTCCATATTCCCGTCCCCCCATGCTGTCAGCAACCCACACTGCCTCACACTGATGCGGCAGAGCTTCTACTGCATCAGATCAGATCTGTTCGGCACCGCAGCGCGGACACCATTTTGAACCTTTGGGCAGCTCGGCTGCACAAATCTGACAACTCACCATTTCGCGTGACACTTCGGTCTGTACATCCACCGTATTCACGATCGGGTTATTTTCTTTCCAGTAGCGGATGCGTTCGTCCAACTCCTGCTGACGCTCACGTTCCCGTTGCATCTCTTCATCTCTGCGACGTTCCCACTCCGCATCGAACGCTTCCTTTTCTTCTTGGGTAAACTCGGTACTGTTATATTCCGATTCCGTCTCCAGATCGGCTATGGACGGAATGACCGTGTGATACGGCTCGTCTTCCTCCAGTTCCAATTCAGGTGGCGCATCGTAGAAGTCCGGCTCTGGAGTTTGGGTTTGAGCTACAGCTGCCTCCTGTCTCGCGGCTGTGGTGGCTCCTGCAACTCCTACAGCTCCTACTGTAGGTGCTGGTGTCTTGAATTCACCCAACTTGCGTCCGCATTTAGGACAGAAGTTGGCATCCAGGGAAGCGACGTGTCCACACTCGCACAACCGTTCATTCTTGAGTTGTGCAATCTTGTTGCGCAGACCATCAATCTCGTCCTGCAATTCGTCGCAGAGCTGCGACAGATCCACCATTTCTTTTTCTGCACGTGTCATATCCTGTGCCCGATAACCCTCATAGAAGATGCGACCCATATCTGTAAAATGGACTTCCTGTTCCTGTTGCAAGCCCACAATCTGGTTGTTCAGTTTCCCAATCTCAACGGCGTGCTGGGCACGCTCTGTTGCTTTGTTCGCTCCGTCTTTGATGCGCTGAAGCAGTTTCATGACCATTCCTCCTCTGTCCCGTCAAAACCAATATTATCATTTCTATTTAGTAGTAAATTAGCATATTACATCCTTCATGCAAAATGCTCAGGCCTATAACTTATACGATATCATGCCAAAAAGTTGCGTAATCTCGTGCAGTTGCCCGTTTTATACCGATACTGGATGAAATCGGGGGCTTTCGTCAAGACCATATGTTCGGGTATAATGAAGCTTTGGCCATACTTAACCGCCTGTTTAGGCGACTAACTCTATCATACCAATTTACAATGCGATTGTGAAAAGGGCAAATGGTTTACTTTTAACCGGGATAGTCCTATCCCTGAATGCATACAGAGGTGGATGAAACATGTTAAGTCCGAACTCAACGTTCTACCCCCGTCCGCTTGGGGTTACCCCGGCGGCGTCCCTGCCCCAGTCCCCGTCTGCTCCGCTAGAGACCAGTCGGCAACTCGTGGGCAATGATCAACAGGATGCCTTTTATTTTCGTTTACTTGAAGAGGCAGGCATCAAACTAAACGCACCACAAATCTCGGCAGTCCGACACGGCAGAGGACCGATTCTTACGCTCGCCGGAGCTGGTTGTGGCAAAACGACTGTGCTGGCTGCAAGAGCCGGCTACCTCATAGAGGTCAGTGGCGTACATGCAGGCAGCATCCTGCTGGTGACGTTCACGAACAAGGCCGCCACCGAGATGAAAGACCGGATCGCCGCATTGCCAGGTATACGCCCGGCAGCCGCAAGAGCCGTACAGGCTCGCACCTTCCACTCTTTTGCGCTGACATTATTGCGTCATTACGGTGTGCAGGAAGAGATCTTTGGCGAGTCACGGGCTCAGCATACGGTGCTGAAGATGCTTCTTCGCCAAAACGGCATGAGTGAGGCCTTCCAGCCTGAAAGTCTGCTGGCGATGCTGTCCGCATGGAAGATGCAAGGATCGGAAACCACCGATCTGCCTGAGAAATCACAGGAAGAACGTGATGCCAAGCGTGTCCTGCTAGGTTACGAAGCCTGGAAGCAGGATCGGGGCAAAATGGATTTTGATGATATTTTACTGCGGGCAGCCGCGCTGCTACGTGATCCTGCTGTTCTGGGGCCACTTCAGAAGCGTTTCCAGTACATTATGGTAGATGAGTTCCAGGATACCAACCATCTGCAGTATGAAATTGTGCAAAAACTGGCTTCCGCCCACCGCAACCTGATGGTTGTGGGAGACGATGACCAGACGATCTATACCTTTAATGGCGCACGCCAGGAATCGATTTTGGAATTCGATAAAGTATACCCCGGCGCACGCATTGTGACGCTGGATATCAATTATCGTAGTGATGCACGCATTCTGGGACTCGGAAGCGAACTGGTCGCTCGTAATAAACGTAGACGTGACAAACGGCTTCGTGCCGCCGGAAATCGCGGAGATGCGCCTCGTTTCGCTACACCATCCAATGCGGAGGAAGAAGCCGCGTGGGTCGTAAACCAGCTGTGCCAGCAGGTTGAAGAAGGGCAACACACCTATCGTGATATTGCGATTCTGCACCGGACAGCCAGCAGCAGCCGGGCTGTCTTCGAGCAGCTTGTGTTGAAAGACGTACCTTTTGTACAGCATGGTGCTTCTCCGGTGTTCTATGACCAGTCTCTCATCAGACCCCTGATGGATCATCTGCGTCTGTCTCTTGATCCACGTGCCATGGATGCTCTTCCCAGTGCGCTGGGACCGCTCTATGTATCACGGGATGCGGGTCTGGAATGGATTCAACGCTCCGAGCAACAACAAGCCAAGAAATACCCACTCATCCATCTGGTGAAATGGGACAAGCTGAAACCTTTCCAACAGGAACAGGTCAAGGAACGCATCAAGCTGATCAAATCACTGCACAAACTAAAGCCCATCATCGCCATTCAGGAGATGCGCAGGCAGTTCTACGACAAGTATATGGAAAGCGGCGATCCCAGCATCTTCACCCATTATAAGGAAACGATGCTGGAAACTCTGGATGAATTTGAAGCTGCCGTCAAAAAATTCGAAACGGTAGAAGAGTTCATTCAATTCGCGGATGAACTCTCCCGCAGACACCGTGAGATGGAATCTCTACGCCGTACACAGGACAGTGACGCGGTACAGCTGATGACCATTCACCGGGCCAAAGGATTGGAGTTCCCTTGTGTATACTGGATTGGAGCCAGTGAAGGCATTGTGCCTCATAGTACAGCACTGCGCCAGGATATCCCTGAGGATCAGAAAGCTGCGCTTGCTGTGCAACAGACAGACGCCGAGCTGGACATGGCGCTGGAGGAAGAACGCAGGCTCGCCTACGTTGCTATCACACGGGCCAAGCAGTACTTGTATGTCACCTCACCGGCAAGTCATCACGGAAAGCCAGCGGATGTGTCCCGCTTCCTGCTTGAAGCCTTCGGCATGGAAGTTCCGGACAAACGCAAACCTCGTGAGGAGAGCCGGACGAGCGGTCAGACTTCATATGGTAAAGGTAATGGACAATATACACGCTCGGGCTCTAGTGTTCGTTCCGAGGGTCGGGATATGGCTCAGCGTCGTGCCATCAGCCATAGTGACCGTCGTGACTACGAGGTCCACAACGAACGTGACGAGGATCGCCTTGGTGAACGGCGTGGCAGTGGTGAAATTCGCAACCATAAGGCGTTCAGCACTCCGGGTGTGAGTCCGACCGCTGCGAGTTCCTCCAGTTCGCAGTCGCACACTTCAGGTTCAGGTAATGCTGAGCGTACGGAGACCGTTGCGATCTGGAAATGCAGTTCGTCCACCTGCAAAGCGTGGCTAAGACAGAAACCGGCTGTACCTTCAAAAGCAACCAAGAAGGCATCATCGGGTCCACCTGCCTGCCCTCTATGTTCAGGATCGATGGACGCCGGTACTCGCCAGGTTCCTGTAACGGGGAGATTTGGGAAATAAACAAAACAGGATACCGTTATAGCTTCGTTTCAGGGCGCTTTTTGCTGTTTATTAACAGTAGAAGCGTCTTTTTTCCATTTCAGAATGGGGGTTGGATTATGCAGGACGGCAAACAACATCTGTATGTATCGGTCACTCATAACCTGATTGAACGAACAAAGAACGAATCTACACCTTTTGAAGTGTTGGTGGATGACGGGCAGTTGGGCCGATTGAAGGATCTGATGAAGGTGCTGGAGGATGACGATGCCTATACTTTGCAACGGGCTCCGGTACCCTACAAATCGGCAGACCATGATGAGGCAACAGAGCAATTTTCGGATGGTATGACCTTGCTGTACACCTTTTTGTATGACCATGGCACGCCGGACACCCGGCAGGCAATTGAGAGCATGAACGTGCTTCCAAGACTGCAGGATACGGATTACGATGATCCGGGATATGAGAATTCACCACTGAATAAATGACCTGATGCCAAAAAGCATGCGTAGCCGCAGAACACGCGGAAGACGCATGCTTTTGTTATATGAAGCATAACTGCAACTTGAAGCGTGCTTAATCCAGACGAATCTCCTGCCCTTTCTCAGCGGATTCGTAGATTCCGCACAACATGCGCGTGGAAGCCACACCATCCGCAATTGGACTGATCGGCTCTGTCCCGTTCAGGCAACAATCCACAAAGTGGTCAATCTGGTTCTGGAATGCACTATGAATATGGAGACCCGTATTGTCGGTCTGGGGTTCAATATTCAGAATGGTGTTATTTTTCTCCGTGACGATCAGTGTCTCCGGCTCCAGTTCAAATCCACCGCGCTCACCGTATAATTTCACCGATGATTCATCTCCGCGTGCATGCAGGGTAAAACTCACATCCACCGCCAGCGAAGCTCCGTTTTCAAATCGAATGAGCGCATTCGCCATATCTTCCACGTCATTTACAGCTGCGCTGTAGTCGGCTGCTTTGTAAAAAGAAAGATGTTCGATATGGGCACGATTGCCCAACTTCCGATACGTATTACCACTGACCGAAACAGGTTTCGGCCTGCCCATCAGATACCAGCATTGGTCAATGATATGTACGCCTAGATCAATCAGGGGGCCTCCGCCGGAACGGCTTTTGTCAGCGAACCAACCGCCTGGATTGCCGTGACGCCGCAGAATGGAAGCTTTGGCATAATACAGTTCACCAAACTCCCCGGCATCAATGAATCTGCGCATCATCTGCATATTGTTATCATACCGACGCACAAACCCAACGATAAACGTACGTCCGCTCTTCTTCACCGCTTCTTCAATCCGCAGTGCATCTTCCACATTGGTTGCGACCGGTTTCTCCAGAAGTACATGCTTGCCTGCCTCCAGTGCAGCAATGGCGAATTCCGCGTGTGTATTGTTCCAGGTACAGATACTGACGGCATCCACATGCGGGTCCTCCAGCATCTCCCGATAATCGGTGTACACGGATTGAGCATCATACTTCTGTGCCGCAGCTTTAGCCCGCTCCTCGTTCAGATCGCAGATCGCATAGATGACAGCATCCTCGTTCTTGGCATAACACCTCATATGAAGATCCGAGATAGACCCCGTACCGATCATTCCAATGTGTAGCATTTGTTTCGTGCTCATAATCATCCTCCCTTCCTTTTCCACAACTTCCACAACTTCATTATCGTCTAGTCTGCCCGCAGCATGCCTTCGTAAATACCCGGCGTCGAATTTTCGATCTTCACAGCACCCAACGTTCGGGCATAGAAATCCACAGGTCCCGCTGACCCGATAATGGCATATCCGTAACCGTCCGCCTTCATCGCATGCATACAGGCCAGTAACAGGGCTGTGCCAACACCTTTGCCCCGCGCATCCTGGCTCACACCTGTCGGGCCGAAGAAGTTGCGACATGTCGCTTCGTAACAGGCAAAACCGATCATTTTCCCATGCTCAACCGCAATATAACAAGATACGGGCTGACGCGCAAAAGCGACATCACATTCATCCACCCAAGCCTGGCTAAAATGTGACCTCACCCAATCCAGTACAAGTTGCTTCTCTGGGGCAATGGCTCTTCGAATCACAATGGAGGATTTCTCCAACGTTCTCAGTCCACTCTCTTGTTCCGGCAAACGATAGAGTGCTACCAACATATCACTCATCTAATTCGTTCCTCCTCGTACTTGAATGTGAAATAGGACAAAGGTTAGGCCACTTACCTGAAATTAACCTGATCTTGCTGCTGATAACCTGCAATACATACGATATTTCAAAACTAAACTAACATGCTGCTTACATTCATTGCATTCCAACTGCAACAATGGATCAAGTTGTCCCGTCTATAAACATGTATCGCGGCCCTAAGGAAGATTTTACCGCGACAGTACACAGATTAGAAGGGATGATTATTGATGAATAACAACATGAAAAAAGTAAGTGCCCTGATGGCTTTAACCATGGCACTGGGCGGTGGAGCCGCTTACGCATCAGCACTGGACAACACACAGCCAGTCCATCAAACATCCGTTTCAGCGAATAGTAATGCAGCTGATGCAGTAAACGTATCCGTGAATGGTGCATCCATCTCCGATGGTTATTGGAACAAGGATGGTAAAGTAGCCATGATCCCGCTGCGTGATCTTACCGAAGCACTGGGTATTGAACTGAAATGGAATAAAGAAAACAAATCCGCAGAGCTGACACGAGGTGTTCTCTGGACACAAGTAACCACAGGCAAGGATCAATATTCCGTAAATAAAATGCTGCTCACGCTGGGTACAGCGCCCGAAATCACAGGTGGCACATTGTATGTACCGGCTTCTTTTGCCGAAAAGGTACTACATGGACAAGTGAACACAACAGGAAATCAGGTGACGATCTCTAGTGAAGAGGACGTGAAGACGGTTACTGAACATGGTGTAATTACCAAAATCACGAATAATGGTGAATATAGATCGATTCAGATTGGCGGTGCGGGTATGGATGGTATTGTACTCAATCTGAGCGATGAGACTAAATTCACCTCAGTTGAGGGGAAAGAGATTGCACTAACCGATCTGACCATTGGCATGAACGTGGAGGCTGAACATTCCCAGATTACAACACGCAGTCTGCCACCACAAACGCCGACCTATAAAGTCACTGTACTGGATGACGCTGCAGAATCTGAAACACAATTGAAAGAAGTTCTGGGGACGGCTGGTACGATTGAAAATGTAACAACAGCTGAGGGCAGCATCTCACAAATTGAGATCACAGGTACACGGTTAACAGAAACAGCTCCTGACCATGTCGTGCTGAATATCGCTAAAGATACACTTCTTGTGAACCACGAAGGAGAGACGGTGAAAGCTGAAGAACTGACTAAAGGAACTAAAGTCATTGGGTTCTACAGTCCTGTGCTGACACGCAGCCTGCCTCCGATCGGAACAGCGTGGAAAGTGGTTGTTGAAGCACCCGCAGCAGAGCTGGAAGCGAAATAATACGGTTAGTGAGAAGTGCGGGCTAAGCTGATGCTGAATATTGCAAACCGCATGTATCTTCTGGCATGTGTTGTAAATGAGTGTAACGCATCACGATGACCAGCCAGCAGCTATACGGCTAGCCTAATCAAAATAACCTTATCCGCCTGTCTTATGACAGACACGGGTAAGGTTATTTTTTGGTTTATGGTTTATGGTTTGTAGAATGCGTCTTCAAACTTGCTTCAAACCCAAGCGTACCTGGACTTGTCCAGAGCAGGCATGCGCGATGTGCGCTGCATACGACATGCATTGCCTACTGAATGTACGAGCAAGTGGACTTAGCGCTAACGAATCTGAGGCGTATTATTCAAGGATTTGAAGCACTCGCAGAAATTGAAGGAACCTGAGACAAGCTATATCACAATAAATAGCCTTTTACATCGTTTTTATCAGAGAAATTCGGGAAATAAACTGCCTGATGTTCCTTACATTTTAAAAAGAGGACCTGAGGGCCAAATAAGACGTCCTGTGTTCCTTAGGAAACCCTCAGATCATCGCCAGGATTAGCCGGATTGGACTTCATCTTCAACGATCGCTTCCACTTCAATCTCAACCATCAACAAGGGATCAATGAGTGCGCTAACTTCAACCATGGTGGCTACAGGCTGGATCTGTCCAAAAAATTCACCGTGTGCCTTGCCAACTTCCTCCCATCTGGAGATATCGGTCACAAACATCCGGGTTCTCACCACATGCGACATGTCAGCTCCCAATTCTTTCAGTGCATTCTCGATCGTCTGCAAAACGAACCTCGTCTGTGCATACGGATCACCTGCCCCAACAACTACACCATCTTGCATCGCGGTTGTACCCGCCACTTCGATTCGGTTCCCTACACGGATGGCACGGCAATATCCCACCAACGGTTCCCATGGGGAGCCGGTAAATACCTGCTGTCTACTCATTCTCTCGTCCCTCGCTTTGGTTGTATTTGTCTCTTCTTCTGATTAAACATGAATTATAGCAGTCCAACATCATTCACGCACAAAAAAATCCCTGAATGGCTGCCCATTGGTTAGATCGCGGACAGACATTCAAGGAATTTTAGGAAAATTAGTATCTTTAAGAATAAAGCATTCGGATTACAACTTGATATTAGCCTCATCAAAGTATTCTTCCAGAGTTAATCCACTCTTCGCTACATCCAACGCCAAATCCGTACCGATGTACCGGATATGCCAAGGCTCATAGACGTATCCTGTTGTATCTTCTTCACCTTGCAGATAACGGATGACATATCCGTATTCTGCAGCATGTTCAGCCAACCACTGGCCTTCCTTCGATGTACCAAATACCTCTTCCAGCACATTGCCCACACTCGGACTCGATACATCGATGGCAAGACCCGTCTGATGTTCGCTTCGGCCTGGCACAGAGCTCACGCGATCTGTGTATTCTTGACCTTTGGTTTTGACATTGTTGTTGTAGATGGATACCTGACGCTGATATGAACGATAACCGGACACCGCACGAAGCTCAATGCCATCCGCTTTTGCACCTGCAAACAACTTCTCCAGCGCCTCCGCAGCTTCCTTGCGCATATGCCGCTTCTCGTGTGGTTCGTCGAAGGAGAACGGTACATTCGGCTCCACCAGATCGTCCGGCTCGTACCCTTCAGGCAGACTACGTTGCTTGTTCACAATGACGGTCATAGACTCGGCATTGGTCACCACAGATTGTGCATCAATCGTCGTTTGCAGTGCGCTGATGCTGCGTTTCTCCATCAATGGATCTTCCGTTGTCGCCCCGTTGCCATCGTCTGAAGAATCCTGCTCTTCGTCTGATGAACCATTACCTGACTCACTGCCTGTGCCCTCATCGCTGTTGCCAGAAGATGACGTATCACCACCAGCATTGTCGCCGTCCGTTCCCTTGTCCTCCGTAAAATGAACCGTTGTGCCGTCGGACTCTTGTTGTGTGTTGCCTGTTCCATTCGGATCCTGGCTCTCTTCTGCGCCATTCTGGCACGCGGCAAGCATTGCTCCGCATATCATCAATGAGGACAGCATAACCGCCATGCGGCGCTGTCTTCCTGTACGTGATTTCATGTAAAAACTCCTATCGCCATAATATAAATGTAGTCTAGTTGTCTGCTCGCAGTCTTCCTGCGACAGTATACCTTAATTGGGAGCGAAGCTCCACCGGTAAAGACCTCCTTTAGAAGAGATCCGGATGGACGTATACGCGCTGTACAGCCTGTATGATCGTTTTTTGGACTTTTAGAGCAACATCCCAGTGCCTGTACACAATAGCAGTGAAATGGGAATATGTCTTCATATATCCAATATTCAAAAAGTGATTATGCAATAAAAACAAGCAGGGGTGATCTGAGATCTCCCCCGCTCTAATGGGTGCATCATTTGGTTGCCGGGCTGTCCGTCTTCTTCTGGACAGCCTGCCACATCCGCGCGGCTACACGCTCGCGGATCAGATCCAGCCCTGCAGTGGCCGGCACGCCCGGCAGCAGCGCCGTCAGCTCCGGCAACGCCGGCGGCTTGCCCGGCTGCGCGAGGCGCACCTCAACGGCGCCGAAGCCTGGCCCCGGCTGGTGCATGGCGCCGTCCGCGGCTGCCTCGGCGATCCACTCGCCGACGGCTGCGCCGCCTTCGCCGCCCCGCACCTGCGGGCGGCCAGCCGTTTCCGCTGCGCGGCCGGGGCCACTGGGATCATGGGCGAGTTCCTCCGCCCATGCCCCCAGCACGCCGGCGAGCAGCGCTTCGCGCGGCAGGCCGGCGTGCGCCAGCTGCAGCAGCGGCTCAGCCGCGAGGCGCGCGGCTACGGCGGCCTCAGCGGCTGCCGCATGCGCGCAGCTCAGGCGGCCGCAGGTGCACGCCACGGCCACGCTGGCCGTTGCTGCGCCTGGCGAGCCCTCGGGCGCGAGCGTCGCCGGCAGTAGCCCCGCAAGCTCCTCGGGCGCCGAGCCGCCGCGCAGCAGGGCGTACAGCGTCAGCGGACGCTTCCGCAGCTGAGCCAGTACTGCCTCGCGCTGGGCTTCGCTCAGTCGCGCTGGCGTTCCCGTGACCGTGAACATGCCTGCGGCTGATCCAGTCTTGCCCTCAGCAGCGGAAGCCGGAACGGAAACTTCCTGGTCCGCATCCGCTGCTGTATTTACTTCTGCTGTCCATCCACCGGGGGACATATGCAGCTCGATCTTCCATTTTTCACTCACAACAATCCCCCTTTCTCAACATCTATATTCTCCTGATATTTCAAGGTCACAGCCACGTCTCTCCCTGAAGCGAGATCAGGCCACGCAGCTCATCATCCGACATCTCGGTCAGCCAGTTCTCACCTGAACCAACGACCTGCTCGGAAAGTGCCTTCTTGCTCTCAATCAGCTCATCAATCCGTTCCTCCAGCGTTCCCTGACAGATCAGCTTGTGCACCTGCACGTTGCGATTCTGCCCAATTCGGAATACACGATCCGTCGCCTGATTCTCGACCGCGGGATTCCACCACCGATCATAGTGGACCACGTGACTCGCGCGTGTCAGATTCAGACCTACACCTCCGGCACGAAGAGATAGAACAAACATGGACGGTCCCTCTCCTTTTTGGAAAGTCTCCACCATATCGTCTCTTTGCGACTTCGATACACCGCCATGCAGGAAATACGGTTCTTCCTCGTATCGCTGTTTCAACCTCGACACTAACAGATCTCCCATGGCAACATACTGCGTGAAGATCAGGGCAGATTCCCCGTTATCACGGATGGCATCCAGCAGTTCAAGCAAACGTTCCATCTTACCAGATGCCTCGGCCTTACCGTGGTCTTTCCGATTGCTGTCCGCCAGCACCGGATGATCACAGATCTGCTTGAGCTTGGTCAGAGAGGACAGAACAATCCCCTTCCGGGCAATACCGTTTCTGCCGTCCAAACCACCCATGAGATCGTCCACCACACGTTGATACAACACCGTCTGCTCTGGCGTTAGAGAACAATAGGATTTCAGTTCAAGCTTCTCTGGCAGATCCTTGCGAATATCCGGATCACTTTTCAGCCTGCGCAGCATAAACGGAGATACCAATCGATGAAGCTCACGCAAGGATGCTGCATTTTCTTCGGATGGGCCGAGCCCCGTATACCGCTGCCGGAACGATGAAGCTGTGCCCAGATACCCCGGATTGAGGAACTGGAAAATGGACCAGAGTTCGCTCAGTCGGTTCTCTACTGGTGTTCCTGTCATCGCAATACGATGAAGTGTAGACAGACGCATCACACTTTGCGCTTGTTTGGTACGGTAGTTCTTAATATATTGAGCCTCATCCAGCACGATGGTGGACCAGTGCAGCGAAGCCAGATCTGGCCCATCTCTGCCTGCCAGATGATAGGTCGTGAGTACAATGTCATGCGTCTGCGCTTCTGCCTGAAATTCGGTCCCGTGCAACCGTTGTCCGCCATGGTGAATGTACAGCGACAGATCCGGGGCAAACCGTTTCAGTTCACGCTGCCAGTTCCCAAGCAACGAGGTTGGACACACAATGAGCGCAGGCAGATGAACGGGTTGCACATTCGTGTGCTCAGCCGCCGTGAATGAATCATCTGCTTCGTTCAGCATGTCATTCTCACGCGCTTCCTCTTCGGCTGCCTGCCGTTCCTCATGTTTTCGGTCCAGCAGACAGGTAATTACCTGAATGGTCTTCCCAAGTCCCATATCGTCCGCGAGACATACGCCAAAGCCCAACTCACGCATAGCGGATAACCATTGGTATCCCCGTTCCTGATAAGGACGCAATTCACCATGCAATTCTGCCGGAACCTGACGAGGTTCAATGCTGCGAAGCACCTGTCCATCAAGCAGGAAAGCGAGCAACCCATCAGATTCTGCACCAAAGACGGATAGCCCCTTCCATGCGGAATCTTCCCCTTCATCCGCGGCCAGATGCAGCCATTCGGAAAGAGGCATATATTGTTCTTCTTCTTTTTTCATATAACGCAGGACTTGGCGAATCTCTTTCGTATCCACTTCAATCCATTCACCGCGGAACATGACATACGGGACTGTGGATTCAGCCAGTGCTGCAAGTTCCTCGGCCGTGACTGGTTTACCATCCAGCATAGGCTCCGCCTTGAAAGCAACCAATTGTTCCATGCCAAGGGCCGATGTAGCTCCAGGCAACCGCTCATTTCCCCGATTCAACATCTGCAGACGCAGTCCCGCACGACGTTTACCGGCACGACTCCATTTGGAAGGCATGAGAACGGTTATCCCGGCTTTTTGCAGACGCGGAACGGCATGCGTAAGGAATTCAAAGAAACCCTGCTGCTCCAGTTTGATTCCCTCTGGACGAGCGGTGAGTAGCGCCGTCTCCAGCTCAGGTGCCAGTTCTGCTGCATGCCCGAGTGCCATCAACAACTGTTCTGCCGCCGAGGTATATAACACTTTCCCCCGGTCTAGATCACGCTCTGGATGTGCCCAGACGGTGCGTACAGGCAACCTCAGGCTCGTTTCCTGCTCACTGTCTACCCAAAAGCTTATTCCCCAGATCGTTTCATGTTCGCCCAGTGGCGGCTCCAAGCGGAGTACCAGCTTCAATTGGCCTTCAGCAGGCGCCATTTCTTCGGCTCCCACGATCGGCATCGTCGTTCCACCAGCTTCTTGCAACGTATGAATAAATGCTGTCATGTCGTCGGTCGGACCTTGCACCGTTACAGGACGGAACATCGAGATCAGACTGTTCCACCATAACTCAGCTACTGGCGAAGATCCGCGTCGATAAGGAGTGCGGTATCGGGACAGTTCACTGTCCATCCCTTCCAGTTCACTTGTCACTACAGCATGAATCATTCCACTCATGAATGAAAATAATACCGCCGCCCCTGCTTCTTCACGCGTTTCCGGTTCCAATGAAGCATAGGCTCCGGGAGCAGCCAAACCAATGGGAGGCATCGCTTCAGCAAGATCGCGGAATCGTTCGATGTCCTCCTCCTGCTCCAAGCGTGGCCGCCATACTCCCGTCAATGTCTCTTGTCCGGTCCGTCGCCTTGCGCCGGTCTTTGCTGCGAATTCAGCCGATGGAGCAATTGCTCCCCGCAACAGCAGCTCCTGTGTGAACTGCGCCGCCTTGATCCAGTAACGCATTTCTTCTCCAACCTGAATTCCAGCTGCATTTAACAAACGGTCATCCCATTGTAGCAGCAGCCTGAAGGCATCCTTGGGCGAGACTGCCAATCCTTCCAATGTGCGTCCCAGCAGCTGACGCCGCTTCGTGTTCTTGGCTTCAGCCGTGTTCCTCAGCGGATTCGGCCAGCGCAGCTCCGCAAGACGCAGAGCGGCAGGCTGAAACAGACGACCCCCGTCGCCAAAATTCAACCTTCTTACCACGTGGCTCCATGCATCCACACGTGGTTCCGATGTTTCACCGGAAAAACAAAAAAATACGTCACCAAGCCATACTCCATACAGCGATTGCATCATTAAAGTCTCCCGTCATCCCTTCGCATTGTTACTCTCCATCATATACGAAAATGACCGGATTTAAAAACATTTACCCACAAAAAGTGGATATTTCGATGGTTAGGGCATGTCTCAAAACTCGCTGAAGTGCATCTTTCGGAGTTTTCAGACACGCCCTAGCGGCACAAAAAAATGTCCCTTCTCCCGAAAAGCGGATGAGGAACATTTGGGTCAAACGAAGGATAACACTGAATATTCAAAGAATTACGGATCGTTATATTACTATGATCTGATCAAGCTGCCCAGCAATACATCCAAGTTCAAAATGCCTGCGCGATGATCTTCGCAGAACCCGATTTTGTCAAAAACTCCAAGCATGAAACGGCGATGTTCCTCAGCAGGTTCCTCGAAACGATCATAACTTACGACAGAATCGACCATATCTACGATCAGCGGTACAAATCCACCTTTGTAAGGCACCACAATAATACGTGTAGAAGTAGTATCCTCCTGGTCCGGCATGCCTAACAATACACGTAGACTCACAACCGAAACGACCTTACCATACAACGAAGCAAAACCTCGGATCTCCGGACTTCCAAATGGGACCGTTGTCACCTGCACCATTCTGATGATCTCATGAACTTCATCAATTCGTAGTGCAAAGATCTGGTCTCCTACCGAAAAATTAATATATTGCATGCCCTCATCCATAATTATCCCCATACCCTCTCATTCCGTATAATCAGACTACTTTCGTCCCATTAGATGTTACTTTGGTGTATCGGTTATTTTCAGTCAAATGTTTAGGCTTCAGATCAATTTTGCCAACTTCAACAAACGTTGCATTACAGTTGCTGTCTCCGCTCTGCTCATTTGCCCTGTCGGATTCAACAAAGTTCCATTTTCTTGGATCATGCCGGGTGAAAGAGCTACTTGTGTAGCTGCTTGTGCCCGTGAAGAAATCTGATCTTGAACCGCTCACCTCCTATTAAATGCCATATAAAATTACTGCATCAACTGCCGATATAAATAGTATATACAGGATTAGAAAAGAGGAAAATCATGACGCTCAAAACCAAAGTCATTGTCATCGTCACCACCATCTGCATTCTGCTCGCTGCGCCGCTCAGCTATATCGCGCTGTACGTGATTGAGAAGCAAGCGACAGAATCCGTAGACAATGAGCTGCAAAGCACAGTTCAAAAAGCAGTAACAGAAGTCGATGGATGGGCTTTGACTCAAGCCAAAGTCATCGAAACACTGGGCAAAGTCATTGATGATACGGTACCACTCAATGAGATCAGCATGGAACATTTACAAGCATTCCAACTGGCCTCTAACAAAGAGGATATCGCCACCATTTACTTCGGCCTCGAAGACGGTACATATTTAGACGGAGCAGGCTTCATACCAGATGCCACCTTTGATGCACGCGAGCGTCCATGGTACGTAGCCATCAAAGCTTCGAACGCACTTACGTTCAGTGATGCCTATGTCACCAAAGCCGGTATACAGTCCATTTTCATCGGCGTGCCGCTACATGACGAGAACGGGAATTTCCAAGGGGCCATATCGGAAAATATATCACTCGATTCCATTAAGGATGAGATCAGTTCGATCCACACAGACAACGGATTCACCTTTTTGCTGGACCAGAAGGGTGTTGTGCTCTCACATCCGAATCAAGAGCTATTGAATACACCACTCGCTGAACAGAGTGACTATACAGAGATCGTGGGCACGATGCTTAATCAACCTAGCGGATTGTCCGAATATACGTATAATAACGATCGGCAGTTAATCTATTACGAGAAAATTCCGAATACCAACTGGATTGTAGCAACCTCCATCTCCAAAGCTGCCGCCTTGGCGGAATTCACCAAAACAAGAAAGCTGTATCTGGCGTTTATCGTTATTTTCACCGTGGTGCTGGCGGCTCTGGCCTACTTCTTCGCGCTCAGAACGATCAAACCCCTGCTGAATATGAAGAACAGTGCGCAACAATTGGCCGCAGGAGATCTTACGGTGCAAGTTGACGTCAAAGGTAAAGATGAAATTGCCCAATTAGGTACTTCTTTCAATGCCATGTCCACTTCTCTGCGTCAATTGATTCAACAGGTGGATCACTCTGCACAGCAAGTACAAGCCTCTTCTCAAACGATGTACAAGGAAGCTTCCGGCAGCAATGAAATTGCAGGTCAGATCTCCACAGTCATTGAAGAGATTGCCAAGGGTGCAGGTGAACAGGCTGAATCGATCCAATCCGGTGCAGAAATGGTATCTGGCATTAATCAAGTCATTGATCAGATTACAGATGAGGCTCATCAAGCCTCGCAAACGATACTGGATGTTACTCAGGCCATGGAAAGTGGCACAAGTGCTATTAGCCGCCAGATGGATCTTTCTGAAGTTGGGCAACAATCCACGACTCGTGTTGAAACATCCAATGAACTACTACTCAGCAAAATTGGAGCAATCTCCGAAATTACGGGCAGTATTCAGAATATTGCGGCCCAAACCAATCTGCTGGCCTTGAATGCATCTATTGAAGCTGCCCGTGCTGGAGAGCATGGCAGAGGATTCGCAGTGGTGGCGGGTGAAGTTCGGAAACTAGCAGAACAGTCCTCACAGTCTGTAGCGGGTATCGATCAGCTGCTGAAAGATCTGAATACTGCAGGTCAGCAAAGTGCAGCAGAGCTGGAGCAATTCAGATTGAATAGTGCAGCCCAATCCGACTCTATGGCAGAGACGTCAGCATCTTTTGAGAATATCCGTCAGTCCATTGAGGAGATTATTCATCAGATCAATTCCATTACTTCGGGCATGAACAGTATCAAATCAGGTGCTGCTCAGGTCTCTGATGTCATTACCGGGCTCGCAGCAGTTGCCGAGCAAAGTGCAGCTTCGACCGAAGAAGCTGCGTCCTCGACCACGGAGCAATCCGAGTCCATTGGTAATATCGCAGATGCCGCCAAAGCATTATCGGATCATGCGGATCAGTTACTGTTGGAAGTCAGTCGTTTCAATACGGAGAGTAAGTAACCTGACATCAGTTTCATTATTTTAGTTGCAAAAAAAGACCAAAGATCGGCTTGATGCTGATCTTTGGTCTTTTTTATCCCCATATTTATGGATCTGTTTCTATGTTTTCAAATACTTGGAACAAAAAAACGGCATTTCTGTGGATAACTCGTTTTATTACTCCAAAAGGACTGTTTTATCAAGTGAAAACATGAGTTATACCTGATTTGTGGATAAGTTGTGCACATATTGCACACATGCTGTGGATATGTTTAGCATTTCATGTGGATATTCATTATTTTAATGTGGACATGTTGTGTATTTGTTTGTAAATCTGACGTAAAATCTGAATTTTCGCTCCAGTTATCCATCACTGTGGACACGTTGTGGACATGCCCAATTGCCTTCAATGCAGTTATTCAGTTATTCGACCAATTCACCCTGACGCATGATCAGCTTGTCATCGATGTACACGTCCGGCTTTTGCACAACTGCATCAATATGAACACCCGCGGCAATCGTTCCACCAAATGTGTTATTGCTGCCAAAGGCCACATGAATTGTGCCGTACACCTTCTCATCTTCCAGCACCACACCCGTGATTCGTGCCTTGTTATTGGTACCGATCCCGAATTCGCCGAGAAAACGACCATCGCCCTCACCAAGCGTTTCCAGTAATTGAGCCCCATCTGGTCCCTCAGCTGACACCAACCGTCCTTCACTAACAGCTAATAACATCGGTTCACGGAGTGCCCCAATTCCAGCAACGGAACCATCTACAACAATACTGCCCTCGCCCTTGCCCTCAACAGGAGCAATATAAGCTTCTCCTGACGGCAAGTTGCCCGATTCACCAGGGTTCAAATACATACCTGTGCTTGGTACACCGTTACGATCTTCAATGGAAAAGGAAAGACTATGGCCCTGCTTCTCTATTCGCACATGGCGACCTGCGGTTAATAGAGCCGTTACCTTCTCGGTCAACGCCTTTACTTGCGAATATTCAGCTGTAATGGCTCCGTTCACAAACATATCCTCTGTCATGCCAGGCATGGTTGCCACTCGGGTCCCTGAAGCAGCGGCTTTTTTGCGTGCCTGGGTATGTGTTACTGAATATTTCGTTACACACACGGCTACGTCCGCCTCAATCATGGCCTTTGCAATTGGGGCAGGCGGCTCTTCGCCGGATCTGCTGCGTTCCTCCATGATTAAGAGGACTGATTCTGCTCCAAGAGCTTTGCCTGCCTCATAGATGGATTCTGCCAAATCCCGTTTCATATCGTCTGCGACAACCACCAGATTCTCTCCGCTACGTAGTCCCAGACACTCTGTTAATACATTTTTACTAATCTCCACACGTTGCTGACTCATACATTCATCTCTCCTGTCTATGGTTCATCTCTTCACAACTCGACTTGACCCTTTCGACAGTTGGTATGAGAATCCTGCATGTCCGAATCTGGACTCATCTCAAGTTATTAGACCATTCGGTGAGGATCGCTGCTGTTTCCTTATATTGAAACGTCGGAAAGTAATGCCCATAGGGCACATCTATGCGTTTGACCTGTGATTTCATATCCTGGGGATAGTGATATTCCTGATCTTGATTGGCCCATACAACTAATACATTCTTGGCATAATGCTGACTTTCCATTTTCGCCCACAACGTTGATCTGGCGCCTTTCCTCTGACCCGAATGGATCCACCGTAACAAGTCCGCATGTGCTCCTGCAATGCGAGGGGATTGGAGGCTGGAGCGTATTCTCTTGCCGATGGTATGAGCCATAACACTGCTGTCACCTACGCCGCTATATGCACTGAACATCCGGTTCCAACTTTTTTCCGTTTTGCCACGCAGCATGGAGCGCATCACACCTCTTGGCAAACGGGAAATCCATCTCAGTACGTTCGGATTCGAATTGTTAGCGACTGGCTGAAGCAATCCCAGCCGAATGTCTGTCCGCCCACTACGCATCTGTGCCGCAGCTGCAATAGCTGCACCGATCGAATGACCAACCAGCTTCACCGGACCTTCAAACTCACCAAGCGCCTGAAGCAATGCCTCCACCTGACCTTCAAATGCTTCATCTCCCTGATGCACGGGGGACCGTCCGAATCCAGCAAGATCGATTAGCCATACCGGGTTCCCGGTCTGTTCCCTAAGCTGTTGTCCCAAAGGTAACATCTCATCGGCAGATTGGAGCAAACCATGTACAATAATCCAAGGCTCGCCCTCACCCTCCCAACCAAGCATAGCCATATTTCCGCTCCGCGACCGAATATAGTCTGTCGGAAAACTCTCAGGTAACGGCGTATAACGAAAACGATAATCCAGATCGGCTGTAACCAGCGGAAGCTGTTCCCTGATGTCCGGCCAAGATTGTCCCATACGTGTGAACAGAGCCTCCGTCTCTTCAACCGGGAATGACCTGTTGGTAATAAAAGCAACCGACTCCGCTGGAACACCACTGATGCGTGTGCCCCCTGATTTCATGATCCATTGAATCCATGGTAGTGGCACAGCCCCTTTGGGCTTGGGTACGTCCAATTGCTGCGCTAGAAGTTGCAACAGTTCCTTCATATTGGGACTGTCTTCCTTCCGCGCCAACAGTGGATAAGTTCCTCCGACTGGAGCGGTTTCCCTGGATAAGAAAATAAGCGTCCGTGCAACAATGTCATTCTCCACAAGTGGTAACCAATAGGATGAACCTCCCGGCACTACCGGCATAAGTCCTTTCTGAATCGCCTGAATGAGCAGCCCAATCCCACCCATTTGCTCGGTTACACCGGTGGGACGCGGTCCAACCACTGTACTCGGATTCACAACGGATAAGGGATAGTGATGCTTCTCTGCATGCTCGCGAATATGCAGATCGGCATGAAACTTCATCTCTTCATACGCACTTTCATTGTTATCCACATGCTTAACCTGTAGATAATTCCCCTGTTCATTCCGCTCTCCATAAGGACTCATATAACCAACAACGTGGATAAAGTGTCTCAATCCATGAGTACGGTGGATTTCCTGCGCTAGCTGTGCCACTTCTCTGGCCCCGTTCATGAATATCTGCTCGGCTACTTTTCGTTCCAAAGTGACGTCCATCGTTCCTCCCGCATGAATGATCACATTCGCTTCAAGAGCACGCTCCCAATCTGGTGCGGTAAGGCCAAGACCCGAAATGGACAAATCACCTTTAATAAAGGTAATCCGGTCGAAATCCTTCACTCCATAAGCCTTCAGCACAGTTCTGGCTCGCTGTTCCGAACGAACCAGCAAGAGCAATTGTGCGCCTCCCTGCGTGAGTTGTTTGACCGTTTCTTTGCCAATAAAACCTGTGCTCCCTGTCATGAAAATGGTCGTGGCTGCAATATTGGACTTGCTTATTACCTGATTCATATTTGTTGTATGTATATTCATTCTGTTACGACTCCTTTTAGTACTACATAGTACTAGTTATATTTTAAAAAAAGAGCTTCGATTAACGAAGCATCTGACAAAATGTACGTGCCGATTGTTCTATAATCCCAACATCACGGGCAGTTCCCGCTAGGATTAATGAACCTTCTAATGCTGCAATAAACAACAAAGCAGCCGGTTCTGGCTCGATTTCTTTGCGAAATTCACCGCGATCCAAACCTTGCTGAAACAGCTTCTCCACCATAGGTCTAAGCTCACGAAAGAATCTGGATATGCTTTCCTTCACTTGGGGTGCACTGTCGGGTGTCTGCATATATAACGTGACAAACGGACAACTTCCTTCGTAATTCCGGCCCTCAATGCCTGCTGACAGCATAGCCATGAATGAGTAAATACGTTCCTCTACCCCTCGCTCGCGCTGACTGAGCAGCAGATACAGCTCCGACTCATACTGGGCAATCCAGTATTGTACCACGGCCTGGAGCAGTTCCTCCTTGTTTTTAAAATGATAATAAATATTCGACTTCGATACCCCACTCACTCGCACGACTTCATCCATGCTGACGTAGCTGTACCCCTGACGCAGAAATAATTGTGCCGCCACTTCAACTGCCTTGGTCCGGTTCACCGGATTGGAACTCTTGGATTTGGCAGGTCCTGTGTTCGATTTTTGATTTGTCATATTTAGAACTATACAGTACTAGTAAATTGAAAACAAGTATTTCTGTTAACAAAAGATACTCTCTGGCTCAAACTTCTCCTTACTTGTCCACATTTAGGTCATTATACACACAGGATATCCACATATAGTATTAACTCTGTGTTAAATACGTCATAAGATCGTTAAACTGCTTTTGGGTTATCCACATTTCAGGGATATTACTGACTTTGAACTTTTCAGAGAGAGCTGTTTGCTCTCCAGAAAACAATAAACGGGCCAACCAGAATAAAATTTCTGGTTGGCCCGTTTCAATTAACTTATATATCCGATAGACTAACTTTTCTATCCAAAAGTTTCTGAACAGTTTTCGGTAACCTGTGGATACCGCATGATCCGGATTATTTTTTCAGACTATCCCAGTTCTGTTGCAATGCGTCGAGCAATCCGGTTTTATCCGATTTGCCTGCAACGTAAGCCTGAATTGTGCTGCCATACTCCTGTGGAACCCCTTCAGGGAAACGGTTAAAGTTCCAGCTGAGTGTTTTGTTTTCCTGGCTATACTTCATAATCTCTGTAGCGAGGTCACCCAGATCCTCTTCCGATGCCGTGATGGAACTGAACGCCGGGATGAATTTGAACTCTTTGGTCATGTACTGCTTTCCGATATCCGAAGTTACGAGCCACTCCAGAAACTCTTTCGCTTCCGGTTTCACTTGGGAATTTTTATTCACAACCCAGTAGTTCGGCACGCCGACAAACAATTTGTCATTCGGTTCATTGTTAATTGGCATTGGCAGGATACCCAGATTCAGATTTGGATCGATTCCATCAATCTGAACTTGAGTCCAGTTTCCTTGCTGCATCATCGCTGCTTCTCCAGTTGCAAACAGGGTTACCTGTGTATTGTAGTCAGTTGTCAGCGGGTTTTTGTTGCTGTATTTCAACGTTAAGTCGAGCAAGTTAATCCAGTCGGTGAACACCTGATTGCCAGGGATTTTCTCCGGGTTTTCGTTGAGTCCCTGGATGAATTTCACCGGATCTGCTTGATTCGCAAATGCCACATTTACGTTATGGTTACCCAGCACCCACCACTCCTGATATCCGTTCGAGAAAGGCGTAATGCCTGCGGCCTGAAGTTTCTGTGCAGCTTGATCCAATTGTTCCAGTGTCGTTGGAACTTCGGTAATGCCTGCTTTTTGGAAAAGGTCTTTGTTATAAATGAAACCATAACCCTCTAGCGCGAGTGGCTGTCCATAGAGCTTGCCGTCTTTGGTCATTGGCTCTTTGGCTACTTCGAGTGCATCCTTGGCCCATGATTCTCCAGACAGATCTTCCAAATATTCAAGCCATGTATCCAGTTCACGATAACCACCTACGTTGAAAATGTCTGGTTGTTCGCCAGCGGCAAACTTAGCTTTCAGTGCAGCACCGTAGTCACTTCCGCCACCCACGGTTTGAATGTCCAGTTTGACGCCTGGATGGGAGGATTCATATTCCGCCTTAAGACGATTAAGCGCTTCCGCAATTTCGACTTTGAATTGAAAGATTTTAATGGTTTTGTCCCCAGCAGCTGCCTCGCCGCCACCTTGAGTATCCGTGTTGACCGGACTGCCGCTTTTATCCCCATTGCCACAACCCGCGAGCATTACCGAAAAAGCAATCAGCATAAGCAACGTCAACTTCGTCATTCTTTTCATACATACACTCTCCCTATAGTAGTTTCAGTATAACAGTTCCACTAATGAATATTTACACTGGCACTCCAATGACAGAATAACTTTCCGATCGCTGTTATCCCCAGATTTTTTTGATCCATTATTAATGGGAAAAATCCAGGGATAGCATATGCTTCCGAAGTAGCTTTCTTCCAGAAAGCTTTTAGGCGAACGCTTCGCTTCTTCAAGTTATTTCTGCCCTCTCCGTTATCGTTGTAAATGTTTAGTTGAACTCATCTAGCATTTATCAAGAGAAGGAGCCCCCTCTATCTGGGCCTCTCTCTTCAGGAGTCATGCCCAAGCTATGCGGGCATGACTCCCTTTGCACACCTCCGTGCGAGGTGGGAGCAAAGGGATCAGGATGCGATGCAGGAGCGGAGCGTTCGCCTTTGATACTCGGTGGCTTCCTTGCCCTAATACATTCAGGCCACCGAGGAGCAACAGCGATCGAAAGCGCAACTTGATCCCGCCAGCGACCTTTCCCTCGCACTCACCCTTTAACTGATCCAGCGGTAATCCCCTGAATGATATACTTCTGCATCAGCAGGAAGAAGATAATGATCGGCATGATGCCGAGTACAAGTGCCGGCAAAGCGAGATCCCATTGTTTCGTATATTGACCAAAGAGTGCAAAAGTCGCAATCGGGATAGTACGCAGGTTGGAGCTCTGCAGGATCAGGGATGGGAGCAGATAATCATTCCATATCCAGAGTGTGTTCAAAATGATGACGGTTACATACATCGGTTTCATAAGTGGAAATACGATCCGGAAGAACACTCCGTAGACCGAGCTTCCATCCACACGAGCCGCTTCCTCAATCTCCAGTGGGACCGATTTCACGAATCCGTGGAACAGGAAGACAGACATCGGTGCTCCGAAACCGAGATAACAGATAATGAGGCCGCCAAGGCTGTCGATCAATCCCAGATTACTGGTTACAGTAACGAGTGGAATCATGATAGACTGGAACGGAATCACCATGGCGGCAATGAACATGCCGAACAAAATCCGGTTGAACCGGGTATTGCTGCGGACCATTCGGTACGCGGCCATGGAACTGATCAGCACAAGCAACAGATTGCTGACCACGGTAACGATTAGCGAGTTCATCAGCGCAGACGGGAAGTTAATTTTCTCCCAGGCGTTTGCATAATTGCCCCACTGGAATACTTCCGGCCATGCGGCCGAATTGGTGAGCAGATCACCGAAGGTTTTGACCGAATTCACGAACAGGAAGTAGAACGGAACCAGGAATAAAAGTCCAATGAGCACCATGACAATCTCGGTTAGGATGGTACTCAAGCGGTAGTTTTTCGTCGTCTCCATTAGGCTTCTACCTCCTTGCTCTTCGTCAGACGTACCTGAATCATGGTGATGATGGCAACGATTACGAAGAACACGAGCGCTTTGGCGGTTCCGATGCCATATCTGTTATTCACAAAGGCTTCATTGTAAATATTGAGTGCAACCGACTCTGTCGATCCGAATGGCCCACCTTTGGTTAGCGACAGATTGAGATCGAACATTTTGAACGACCAGGAGATCGCCAGGAACAGACAGATCGTTACACCCGGCATAATGAGCGGAAGAATGATGCTCCGCAATACCTGCCAGCGGCTTGCGCCATCAATCTCGGCAGCTTCTAGCAGATCAGGGGATACATTCGTCAGGGATGAGATGTAGATCACCATCAGATATCCTGCGGTCTGCCATACAAACACAATCACGATTCCCCAGAAGGCGGTCGGTTCGTCTCCCAGCCAAGGGAGGTTGAAGAAGGACCAACCTGTTACATCGCCCACTGCTGAAAACCCTTTCACAAATATGAACTGCCAGATAAAGCCGAGCAACAACCCACCGATCACGTTAGGCATAAAAAAGATCGTACGCAGAATGTTTCTCGTCTTAAGCGGTTTGGTCAGGAAATACGCCAGGAAAAAGCCAATCACATTGGTCAGTACCACACCAACCACGGTGAAGCGCACCGTAAACCAAAACGCCGTTTGGAACTTGGGATCATTCGCAAAAACATGCACGAAGTTATCCAACCCTACCCAATTAATGTTCTCGGATACCCCGTTCCAATCCGTAAAGGAATACACCATGCCAAGCAGGAAAGGGACCACGATGATGAGAATAAAAAACACGATGGAGGGACCCACGAACACGAGCTGCTGTAACAGCTGTGAAGATTTGCGATGCTTCATATCGTTCTCCCCTTCTATAGATGGATGAAATTGGTCTCTTTTTCTATTAAACCCCAATATCTCCGAGGGGAACACCGACCCTTGTGAACAGTTGGGGGTAAAATATTGTCCTTTCTTAACCTGCAACCAGAAGGGGTGTTCCGATGTCCAAATACTACAGTATACGCACCAAATTGATTGCCTTTATGCTCATTGCTACCACACTTCCGCTACTCGCGTCGATCAGCATGACGTTTATTCAGACCAAGACAGCCCTGCGGGAACAGGCTGTTGAAGAGAACAAACGCCTGATCTACCAAGCATCCACGAATCTCAATAACTATGTGGATAACGTGGCTAGGGCGTCGCTTGCTGTGTATAACGACCCGAACTTTCTGCGTAACCTGGTGAAGATTCCTGGGGATTATCGTGCGGTTGCCGAGGTGTACACCACTTTGCAGACAATACGCGCTGCTGTGCCGGATGTATTCCAGCTGTATTTGCACTCTTTTGCCGCCAATCAATCTACGTTAATTACGAACCCCTTTCCGAAGCGGGAGGAACGCAAACAGGCCTATTCCGACTCACTTCATGGAAAAATGGGCGGTGGCAGCTCAGATATCTGGGTGGAATCGGCCCATATGAGTCACACGTACGGATTCAAGGCTGCCTCCCCCGATGACCCTGAAAGAACGGTCATTACCTTACATCGAGTGATCAAGGATATTCCGTCCACCGAGCGCCTGGGTGTGCTCGCTATTGATCTGAATATGAATACCATTGCAGCGATAACCGGCAGGTTGTATGATCCGACTAAAGAACAGATCTATGTTGTGGATGGACAGAATCAGATCATTTACCAGGGACGGTCCGAGGTCAATCATACGGATGCACTACGAGAGGAAACGGCTAGTGAACTGAATATCGCACGATCTGGCGCAGGTACAGCCCAGAATGTCGCAGGGCATTTTGAACAGGATCGATCCATGTATGTATACCAGCAACTTGGCAGCACATACGCCGATTGGACCATCGTCAAACAGATCCCGAATGAGACGTTATATGCCAGAGCTACCACACTCACGTGGAATAACGCGCTGATTGCCATCGCGGCACTTGTACTTGTCATTGTTGCAACCTTGTTCATCTCCATCCGAATCACCGGTCCGCTCAAGCAACTCATGCGGTATATGAACCAGATTCAAGCCGGGCGTCTGCATGTGGATATCCATCTATCCAGCCGAGATGAATTCGGGGTACTCGCTCGTCATTTCCGAGATATGATGGATACGGTAAACAATCTTATTTTGCGGGAATATCGACTCGAAATCGCCAATAAAACGAATCAGCTCAAAGCATTGCAAGCACAGATTCATCCGCATTTTCTGTATAATACACTGCAATCCATCGGTACACTTGCCCTTCAACAGCAAGGACAGCGGGCGTATACCCTACTCTCTTCCCTGTCCAAAATGCTGCGCTACAGCATGCGGGATCAGACCTGCGTGACTTTACGTGAAGAGGCGGAGCATGCCCGATTATATCTGGAACTGCAACAGGAGCGGTTCGGTGACCGCCTTGAGGTGGATTTGTATTTTGCCGAAGATAGCCTATGTGTCGAAATGCCAAGAATGACGTTACAACCTTTAATTGAGAACTATTTCAAACATGGGGCAGATATTCAGCCAGGTAAAGGCCATATCTCCCTATCCAGCCGTCGGATCGACGATCATTGGATTGAAATCGAATTGAATAATAACGGACCCTCCATACCTGAAGATAAATTACTGGAGATCCGGGGATGGCTGCACCAAAATCACACAGCAACCGGGTTAGTCACGCAGGAATCCGACGAGTCCGAGTCCATCGGTCTACGAAATGTGATACGCAGACTTCAATTGAACTCACATCCCGGTCACTCAGCCAGACTTGAGATCAGCAATCGGGAACCAAATGGTGTGAAGATCACGGTTAAACTATACGCGGGAGAGTGAACAACATGAAGGCACTGCTTGTAGATGATGAAAAACATGTCCGCAATGCCATAAGGTTGCTTGGTCATTGGGAAGAGTTTGGCATTGATACATTACTTGAAGCAGCAGACGGGGATGATGCCATCGCCGCTATCACGGCACATCAACCTCAAATCATACTCAGTGACATGCGTATGCCGGGCAAGGACGGTATGGCATTACTTGAATGGATATCGGCTCATGCCCCACACAGCAAGGTGCTCGTTATTAGTGGATATGATGATTTTGAACTCGTGAGGCATGCAATCAGGCATGGTGGTATGGACTACCTCCTGAAACCTGTGGAAGCAGATGAGCTGAACGCCTCTCTATTAAAGGCGGTTACTGCTTGGGAAGAGGAGGACGCCATTCGGGTACAATCCACCCGACAATCCATTGTCGTTAATCGAATGCGCCCACACTACCAGGATCGTCTGCTCACTGAACTTGCCGTCGGAAGAGGCAGCAGCCCATCACACATGCAGCGATTACAGGATGAGTTGAATCTCCCCTGTCTAATCCCTGTCTGTCGTGTCGCTGTCACCAGCCTGTCCCATCTGGATGCAGATTGTCTGGCAAAATACCGTAGTCAACCGGACCTGCTTGTGTTCTCGGTGCTCAATATCTGTGCGGAGATGTTATCCACACCAGATGAAGGTGTAATGTTTCGTCAGTTGGATCAGCCCGATGAGATTGTTTTGCTGCATTGGGGCCTCTCCACTTCATTGGAACATATTTTGGACAAGGTCAATCATGGATTGGAGCAGACGATTCAGCGCCAGCTTCATTTTGGCATTTCCACCTGTGAGTCCTACCCTGGCGGAATCGAAGCAGCCTATCTGGAAGCAAGTTCAAGGTTGTGGCGACGTAATGCTTTGCAGACCAAGCAGCGAATCCATGCTTCAGTAGAATCATCGAATGGGAATAAAAGCCGGCGTTTAACCGCCCATGAAGAGCCCACGCGCATGGCAGCCATGAGCTGCCGGGCTTCCAGTGTATCGGCTGCGGTCGCCGAATGGCTTGACCCGATTACTGATCTTGAGGTTGTCAGTGCCGAGCAGATCCAGCAATGGATCGATGAGCTGGAATGGATGCTGAGCCGCTGGCTTGATGATACGGCAGATTTGCCATCCAAAGAGGAGGAAGTAACGGAGGAGCAGTCTATTCCTTTTGCCGAATTACCTTTTGACGCTGAAGGACTGTTATCCTTCCCTCTGCTTCGTTCATTATTGGAACAACGGCTGCTTGCGGCCGGGAAGGCGCTCACCGCCCATCACCCCGCCAATCCTGATCCCATGAGTGAGATTGCACGTTATATGGACGCCCACTATCAGGAGGACCTGTCCTTACAGCAGATTGCTGCGCGTTTCTACCTGAGCCGGGAGTATATCTCGCGCAAATTCAAACAGCAATTTGGTCTGAACTGGTCGGAATATCTGGGTAAACTGCGAATCAACAACGCCAAGCTGCTACTGCAAAACCCTTCCCTGCGTGTCGCTAAAATTTCGGAGATGGTTGGATTCCAGGATGAAAAGTATTTCAGCAAAGTGTTCAAAAAAATGGAGGGCATCACGCCAGTGGAATATCGTAAAACTGTATTTCAGGCTGGTACGTAACGAGTACCTGATCCGAATTAAAAAGAGTACTCCCGGCATGGCCCATCGGAAGTACTCTTTTTAATTTTACTTTTACAGAAAATAGCCTATATCATGACGATTTGTTGGCTCTTTCTTTTCTAAGATAGAATACGATCCGAAAGATTGCGGCTACAGCTATACCCAAGTAGAGATAATAAACTTTATTTCCCGTTGTATGAGCTGCTATGGGAAAAAAGACAACAATGAACGGAACCAGTGCAATATCCAGGTAGAACATGATCTTCCGATAAGTAAGAACTCTCATCTCCCCCTTTGATTTACCAAAAATGGTTTTATTAATTATATTAGATCATAACATAGACACGTCCTAGTCGGCTCATCAATCGCGCAAAATTACCGCAGGTACAAGCCGAATGTAGATTAGCTCTCCTGCAAGCTCCACCATCGTCTGAGTAACGATAACAGCCGCAGCTATGGTTGCCCATTCTGGCGGGAGTGCCAGCGCTAACGGCAGAACAACCAGCGAATTCCGTGTGGCTGAACTGAAGATCAACGCCCGCCCCGCACCTGTATTCAATCGAAACTGCTTGGCAATGATCCGAGATATCCAAGGCATAATAATCATAAAAGCAACATAGATCGGGATCACGTTCACGATGATCGCTATATCATTGTAGACTTTGCCAATCTGGGAGGCGACAACCACGAGCAGTGCGAGTGCCATCATCGGAACCGGGAGCCATGCCGTTGCGTTCATGACACGCTCCCCGCTCGCTTTACCTTTTGAGAAGACTTGTGTAACGACAGCGAGCAGCAGTGGAATAACGATCAGGAACAGAAAAGCCTCCACGAACGGCCCAACCTGCATGACCTGTGCTACCTCAGCACCCATCAATAGCCATAAATAAACCGGCAACAGAATCATTTGTATAACAAACAGAAGAGGTGTAGCGGCGAGCATCAGTTTCTCATTGCCCCTGCCGAGCTGCGTGAACACAATGACGTAATCAATACAGGGCGTTAGCAGTACCAGATAGACTCCGATCAGAACGCCAGGTGATTGTGGAAAGACCAGTGTAAGCAACCATACGACTACAGGTACAACGACAAAATTAGCTACCAGTAACGCGCCCATAAATCGCATGTTGGACCAGGATTCTTTTAACTGTAAAAAGGGAATCTGTACGAACATGCTATATAACAAAATGGCAAGTACCGGAGACACGGTGTAGTGCAAAATATTCCCCCATGCCGAACTGCTTAGTCCTATCGCTGCTCCTACGAATAGTGCAACTACATAGAACCAAGTCTGCTGTTTCTCCATCGTCTCTCTTGAAAGCATTCTTATCCTCCTACGTTGGACATTTGGGGCATAATATCATGTGGACATATTCCTGCTACGTTTCGCGTACATTGGGACAGAGTACCATTCCAACGTAGCCGCAGCACACAAGAGTTTGAAAGATCATCTTGTGAATTTTTTGCGGCTGTTATTAGAATGTGCAAGAACTGGGTATATTCATTGTAGACTGACCCGTGGTTCATTCATTTCGTTAAACCAAGGAGGAAACTCAATGTCACGTAACAATCCGTACAAGTGGTTAAACGCCATTGGTTTTATCGCTGTAATTATCGTGAACTACCTTTCCAACGCTCTGCCAATCGGAGGCAAGACCAACAAAGAAGTATCGGATATGTACCCTGTGCTGCTCACACCTTCAGGCTATGCCTTCTCTATATGGGGTCTGATCTACCTGCTGCTTGCAGGATTTGTGATCTATCAGTTCGTACCCGCTTCCTGGAAAAGGGATTCGATTACCCGTCTCGGATATTGGTTTCTGGCAAGCTGTGCCTTCAATGTAGCGTGGATTTTTGCTTTTCAAAATCTGCAGACCGGTCTCGCTTTACTGATTATTGTACTGCTTCTGTTGTGCCTGATCATGCTGTATGTAAAAACACGCACCATTACTGTTCCGACCACTGCTGAGATCTGGCTTGTGAAGCTGCCATTCAGCATCTATCTCGGATGGATTAGCGTGGCAACGATTGTCAATGCAGCGGTGCTGTTATATAAAATAGGCTGGGATGGTTTTGGTATCAGCGAACCGACCTGGACGATCATCATGCTGATTGTCGGTATGGTGCTGGCTGTTCTCGTTAGCTTCCGTTATCGGGATAGCGTGTACCCACTTGTATTCACATGGGCGTATATCGCCATTGCACTTAAACAAAAGGATGTCACTTCCGTATATTATACGGCAATCATCATTGCGATCGTACTGGCCATCTACGCGGTATGGTTGTTCTTCGCCCGTAATCAGGATCGTGATTGAGTAGTTTCCATCATATATAACGCTTAAATATAACGCAAAAATGCAAAAAGCCGATTCTGGTCATTCGACCTGAAATCGGCTTTTTATGTATACCGGAGCGAATGAAGGTTGTCCTATTTCAGGGCAATAACTTCAATCTCCACCAGTGCATCTTTTGGCAAACGAGCAACTTCCACTGCACTACGTGCAGGATAAGGCTGTTCGAAGAACGTGCTATACACTTCATTCACAGGAACGAAGTCGTTCATGTCTTTTAGGAACACCGTCGTTTTCACGATTTTATCCATACTTGTGCCTGCTGCTTCAAGAATAGCCTTCACATTACTCAAGGACAGACGCGTCTGCTCCTGTACATCTGCACCGAATTCTCCCGTTTGGGGATTCAGGCCGAGTTGTCCGGAAGTGTAGATGAAATCGCCT
Source organism: Paenibacillus sp. FSL H8-0079 (assembly GCF_037991315.1). Lineage (NCBI taxonomy): Bacteria > Bacillati > Bacillota > Bacilli > Caryophanales > Paenibacillaceae > Paenibacillus > Paenibacillus sp. FSL H8-0079. The sequence continues at coordinate 563,162 of NZ_CP150300.1, read as the reverse complement.
GCATCAACGGCTTGACTGTATGGACCAATGGCGCCTGGCGCCTGATCGGTAGAGATTGGTTTTTTCATGGACGAGTTCTCCTTCATGTTCGTTATCCTGCTACCTTAAGGAGTCAGGGTTCGAACTCATTTTTGTTGCCTATTATACCACGATCTACCTCAAGCGAGAAACGCTCCTCCCTAGCCACATGAAGCAAACAGCTCGTTCAAAGTTTCTTAACCCTCGTCCGCACCAAGAACATGAATGACATCATTCGGATACACATGGTTTCCCTTGGTTTGCACCAGCGCAATATTCGTCATGGCATGGGCAATGGTTGCGGCGTGAACCGCCCGATATTTATCCGCTCTGCCTTTCATCCAGCGATCCAGAAACTTCATGGCATGGGCAGCCATCTGCTCACCGAACCGCTTCTCGTTTCGATCTCCCAGGATTAAAGAAGGGCGGAAGATATGCAATGACTGAAAACCGAGATTGGACAGCGCATCCTCCATTTCCCCCTTGGTCCGACTGTAAAAGACACGGGAACCTGCGCTCGCTCCCATAGAGGAGATCACAAGCATCTGTGGTACTTCATGCTGCTTCGCAAGTGTAGCTGCACGAACCGGGTAATGGTAATCCACCTGGCGGAAATTTTCCTGACTGCCTGCTTTTTTGATCGTTGTCCCCAAACAACAGTACAGGTCATCGATTCCGTCAAATAAATGGTCTTGGCTCTCCAGCTGTTCCCAATCCACCACATGCTGTTCCAGTTTGGGATGTTGCAGCTTAAGCGGACGTCTAACTAGAACGCGAACCAGGCTGTATGCCGAGTGCTCCAGCAGATTATGAACCAGTAATTCGCCTACAAGCCCGGTGGCTCCAATCACCATGGCTTTCCGTTCGAGACGATTCAAATACATCCCTCCACTTCGCCATCTTTTTATGATCAACCTAATCATTTACACGATAACGGAGAGGACAGAAATAACCTGAAGAAGCGAAGCGTTCGCCTTTATCCCCGGATTTTCCCTTTTCTAAAAGGAATCAAAAAAATCTGGGGATAACAGCGATCGGAAGGTTGTTCTGTCATCGAAGTGCCCGTGTAAATATTCAATATCTATTTTAACAGCACACGACGTCCAAGGGTAAATGTAAGAATCAGCATCACGACACCAACGCCCACCTGAAATCCGTAGGCAGAGATCCAGGCCAGTGCATCGGACCAGGTTTCCATCTTTTCATACAACCAGCCACCCATCAGAGGCCCAGCAAAAGAGGTTACTCCGGTCAGCGCCGAATACACGGCAACAAACATCGGTCTTTCACTTTTGGGTGTATCTCCGATCGTAAAGTTAAATGCCAGCTGATTGAATCCACCTACACCGATCCCAAGGAAGATATGAGATAGAAAGAGCGCGATCAATACGGGCATGAACGACATTAACCCCCACGACAGACAGGATAGTGCAATAACAGGCAATGTCCAAAATAACAAGGTTTTGTTGCTGAATCTGGCGTTCAGATTGCCCCAGACATAGAAACCGACCATCATAACCAGTGTCTGGACTACCGTGATCAGGGATACGGTCTGATAATTGATGTTCAATAGATCCAACATCACATAGGAATAAAGCGGAACAATCAAGGTCTGGATCAATAACCAGGAAGCCAGGAACAGCGTTGCTTTCAGGAAAGAACGATCCTGGAACGGCTTGATAAACATCCGCCAGAAAACCTTTTCGGTAGAACGTTCAAAGGGTACATCGGGATAGAAGAAATAGATGACTGTATTGGCAATGGCACAGATCCAAACCGGAATAAACAGGATCAAAAAACCCATTTCTCCGGGGTAACGGTCCAAAACAATACCGCCTGCGAATAAGCATACGCTTCCAAGTGCATTCAGAATCGTATTTCGAATTCCGAAATAACGCCCTCTCACCTTGGCAGGTACGATGTCGCCAATGAGTGAAGTCCAGATCATGCCGCCAATGGTATTCGATATAAAAGCAACCGTATACACGCCAATATATACGCTTACCCACCACTCTTTGGCAAATATAAACGGGATCAGTCCCGTCGCACTCCATAAGATACGATGTGTGCCCACAAACAGCAGCAGCATGCGTTTTCGGCTGCGAATACGCTGCATCCAGTAAGCCGCTCCGATCTGGGCAATATTCACGAACGTGGTAATCGCGAGCACAAAGCCGATATGTCTCGACCCGGCCCCAAGATACAGCAGAAACCCGGTTAAAAACGGGCCTCCCAGCAATGTCTGTAAAATAATTGCCGGTACACCCTCCCATGTTGCAATCGATAAATTCATGCGTTGTGTCGAACCCTTGCGCCGTGGCTTGCTTGCTAACGGGGGAGGGTTAACGTTGACCGTCTTCTGTATGGGGATACACTCCTTAGACCGGGTCTTGAAAGCCGGTCGATGCTAGTTGTCACCCCAAATTCTACTCACGGCGCGAAGGTTGTCAACTCATTTTTTCACGGTTCAACGGAAGATAGAGATGGAAGGTGCTTCCCTTGCCTTCAACGCTCTCAAGTTCAATCGATCCTCCCAGTAATCTGGCCAGATCCCGACTGATCGAAAGACCGAGTCCGGTTCCGCCAAACTTGCGGCTAATCGATCCATCTGCCTGTTGAAATGCTTCAAATATGGAATGATGCTTGTCCTCAGAAATACCAATGCCTGTGTCCTGAACAGAGAAAACGAGCCATCGATTCTGAATACCTGCATTCTTAATCTGCTTGGTGTTTACGGTCAGCGTAACCCTCCCCCGGTGAGTGAACTTGATGGCATTCGACATCAGATTCCGCAAAATCTGTTGAACCCGCTGAGGATCAGACCAGAGTGTCTCGGGCAGTCCCGGTTTCTTATTCATATGCAATTGAATACCTTTTTTCTCGGCAACCAGCTGAAAGTGATTCATTGCATCTTCTGTAAGTTGTGCCACACTGATATCTTCCAGTACAATATCCAGCCGTCCCGCTTCCACTTTGGACAGATCCAGAATATCGTTAATGAGCGTGAGCAGTTCCTGTCCGGAGTGATCAATCATGGTGGAAAAACGTACAATCTCTTCCTGATCCATCGTATCCGCGTTCTCGCTGATCATCTGGGCGAAGTTAATGACACTGTTCAGTGGTGTACGCAGCTCATGTGACATATTCGCCAGAAATTCGGATTTGTACTGTGAGGCAATCATTAATTGCTTCGCTCGATCCTCCAGTACAATCTGGGCTTTCTGCAATTCTTCCTTTTGCACAGACAATAGACGATTCGTACTCTGGATAAGCAAAATTCGATTTTGTTCATTCTGAAAATCACGTAAAATGAAAGCAAACATCAAACTGAGCGCAATACCTGTAGGAAGCGTATATGGCATAATATGCGAGAAAAAATATGTAGCCGGGATTACCCCAAAAATAGCTATCCCTATACTATTAGATACGTTGACGATGAGTATCACTAATATGCCTTTACTGATTAATCTAAAGTTGCTGCGTCTCATCCATATATTCAAACCCGCACATATCAGGCCAAGAAGAGACATATTAATCACCGCTGCTACGGTAGCATCCGTGATGCCAAAAGTCAGCCTCGACAGTCCAATCCCGACACCCACGATGATCACACTATAGGGTTGTCTATACGTTAGAACAGCTACAATTAAAGGGACATAACGAAGATCAAAGACCACTTCATCGGTGAGTTGAAAGCCAAAAACCGTACTGATCCAACCCGCAAATACAAGGACAAATACGGAACTGATCTGCTTCATTCGGGAAGAGATACGTATTACGATATATTTATAGAACACACTAGCAAGATAGGCAATCGTTATAAGCATCCCCATATTCAATACGAACATTTTTGAAAATTGCATTCACTCACTCCTGTTGTCCCGACTTTACTGACCAAATTACCTTCGTCCGTATGTGTTTCTATCATATCATGCCCATTGAAACTTCGGCATTCCTTCTTCGGCAAAAAAATACACAAAAATACACAAATCAGGATTCAATTTGTGCGCTGGACGTAGTAGAATATATTGTTGTTTAAATTTGAATTAGTTATTTGCTGGGGTCATGTTCATCTGGAGCATGAATGAAAGGAGAAAAGGTGTTGTGCAATTGTTAAAAAGCAAATCCTATTGGCTGTCACTAAGTTTAATGCTGTCTTTGGCCGTCATGGGGCTGTTCTATGATATTCTTAATAGTCCGGAACGTGGGTTCGTAGTGCTTGATTCCTCGCTTGACCGAATCATTCCCTATGTACCTGCCATGTCCATTCCATATTTGGGCTGGTACCCATTTGTATTCGGTGTGCTCGCTTACCTGTGTGCCAAGGATCGCCTGACGTATTACCGCGTCTTGTTATCCATGAATATCTGCGTCTGGATCTGTTATCTGATCTACTTCAACTTTCAGACCATGGTACCGCGCCCGGAACTAACAGGTACAGGCCTTGGAGCATCTGTTCTCGGATGGCTCTATAGCCAGGATCGCCCTTTTAATTGTTTTCCAAGTATTCATTCTCTTCACTCTTATCTCGTTATGCGTGCCGTTCTCTCGGTTCCAAGCATCCGTAAACCCATCAAGATTTTGGTGGTCGCCGGGGCAGCAACCATTATAGTATCCACGCTAATGATCAAACAACATGTGATCTACGATGCTCTGGGCGCAGTCATACTCGGCGAATGCGTTCTCACCATCATAACAGGCCTCGCTCTATACCGTAGACGCAGAAAAGAATCGAAGTGGACAGAGGGGATCAGCTGATCCCTCACTTCGACGGTTTCTGCATATGCTGTTGTCTTCTCCATTCATCAATAAACAAACCTGCAAAATAGGGGTCCCATTGGGTCCCTTTTCCTTCTTCCAAAATCGTTAGCGCTTTCTCGTGACTCATCCCATTCCGATACGGTCGATCAGACGTCATGGCATCAAAAGCATCCGCTACCGCAATGATGCGGCCAAATAGTGGAATTTCATCACCTGCCATTCCATCCGGATACCCTTTGCCATCATATCTTTCATGATGGGATCGTACACCAGGCAAAAAGTCAGCCATGGCATCAATGGGTTCTATCTGGAGCAGAATGCTCTCTCCCTGCACGGGATGTGTCCGAATAATTGCGAATTCTTCATCGCTTAGTTTTCCATCCTTCAGCAGCACCTCATCAGGTATGCCGATTTTCCCGATATCATGGAGTAAGGCTGATTTGTACAATAAATCCGCCTGTTCCTCATCCATTCCGCTCAGCTTGCCGATCATCAGCGAATACTCTGCCACACGCATGGAATGCCCTGCCGTATATTTATCTCGGGCGTCCAATGCAGCCGCCAGTGTAGAAAAATAACTTTGCAGCAGCTGCCGATTACGTTCCTGTCTCATCTCAAGCCGATTAATCATCATATTGAAGCCGGAGATCAACGCCGAAAACTCATCCGCATACAGATCCGGAGCTCTTCTGCCAAGGTCACCCTCCTGAATACGGTTCATCTCGTGCGTCAGTTCAGCAACCGGATCACGAACATCCCGGATCAAGAGCCAACTGCCAACCAGTGCAAATCCGGCACCCAGAATGACGATAAGCACTCCCCACAGGATATACTCTTTTGCAAACTCACTATCCATATATTGAAGCCGGATATATGTAGCCAGGAAAAACAAAAACAAAGGAAATAAGCCGATCAGTGCTGTACTTAGCTGAAATTTACGTTGAATGGATACCAGGACACGCCCTCCGAGTGAAGGCTCCATCCCATACTGGACTTTGCCTCGATGACGAATCTCCAGCAGCAAGGGTCTAACTGCCCGTACCGTCAGGTAATACTCAATTAGCGCATGCATGACGGCAATCAGAATTGCACACGCAGCTGCCACCACAACATACCCGTAAGGGAACTCAAGCCAGCCCGTGGATATCATCCATATTGTTAATCCCGCTGCTGGAAGTGAAAAACCAAGCATGTGCGGACCCATAATACGATATATAGTCTGTCCGGGGAATCGATGAACACTCTCATACATGCGATTCAGTTCATCTTTCTCATGATGCTCGGAAGTGAAAAATTGCCTTATGGGTCCAAGCTGCGCCCACAGCGTAATTAATTCTGCAACAAGCATGAACAAGAGTGATATCAACACAATGAAGATGAGACGAACAAATTGAATATTCGGTATTTGCAAGGTAGATACCATAACCATTGTACCGACAACAAAAACAGCTGCCAGTGAACCGATCAGATAATTGCGTAGCAGACGAAAAATAAATGAACGGTATACTTCCAACTGAACCCCTCGCTCTCTATGTGCAACCAGTTCTCCCTTGATGTCACGGGGAGATTAAGGGTATAGCCTCCTATTTGTTTATCGGTTATTCAAACCAAAAAAATTAATAAAATCTGCTGATTGGAAACCAGGACTTCACATGTCGAATCGTTTCAAAATATTTGACCCTTTCCGCGGTAACTTGGTGGCACTTCGGACAACAAGAAAAGGCCGCTCCACGAAGGAGCAGCCTTTTGTGATATATCCTATATTTATCCTTTGATCTTGGCAGCCAAAATCATCGTACCGCGCGGCTCATCTCCCATGGCATCCGGTTCAAGCGTGATCGCAACCGTATCATAGTCGTTCGCCGAATCCAATGTATAGTAAACCGCTCCCGTACCGTCACGACTAAGGAAAGTACCCGCATTCTGAGGGGTATCTCCCTTGATCAACCAAACCTGAAATGCCTCGTTGCCTTCCAGGTTCGGCAAGTTCTCAGCCTGCACAACCAAGTGAGTGCCCTTGCTGTCAATAACGATGGTTGCGAGACCCTGAGCTACAATATCCTGCGTTGCAGGATTAAGCTTCACTGCCTCGCCAGTCTGCATGCCCTGTGCAGGCTCCAGAGCTGAGGCCAGCTGCTCTTGCAGCTGCGCATTCTGCGCCTGTGCCTGCACCAGTTGCTCTTGCGTAGCCGACGAGCCCGCCGCTTGCTGCGTCAGCGAGTCGATCTGGCTCTGCAGCTGCGCCGTGTACACGCCCAGCACCAGTGCCGCTACCGCAAGGCCGGCGCTAGCCACGCGCCACGCGCGGCTGCTGCGCGCACGCGCGCGCCCTTGTGGCTGCCATGGCTGTGCCTGGGCAGCCTCTTCCACCCGGGCCGCAGGCACCGCCGTTACCGGCGGCAAGCCTGGCCCGGGCTGCGCCGCACGTTCGTGCTGCGGCGCAAGGTCCTCCTGAAGCACCACGGGTGCTTCAGGCTCTGCAGGAGCCGCCGGCTTCGCCTCGGCGCTCTCCTGCACATGTCCGAGCACGTTGCCCAGCACACGTGCTCGCATGCCTGGCGGCGGCGCTACAGGTTCCGCCGCAAGTGGCAGGAAGCCAGTCACTTCCTGCAATTCCCTCACCTCCTGGCGACAAGGTTCACAATTCGCCATATGCGCTTCAAACGCTGCCACTTCCTCTGCTTCCAGTCCGCCCAGCACATACATCGGTGCCAGATCAGACCACTCCTCATGTCGTTCTATCATGGATGTATGCCCTCCCTTCCCGCGTCCGGATGCAATTCAGCATCGGCCAGCAACTTTTGGAGCTGCCGCATGGCAAGCCTGACACGACTCTTTACTGTACCCAGCGGAATCCCGAATCGGCTGGATACTTCCTGCTGGGTTAATCCCGCATAATAAATCGATTCGATAACTTGTTGCTGATCACCGTTCAACTGGGACAACGCCTCTTTAATCCGAGTGCCTTCCCATTTACGTTGTACTTCTTCTTCCGTATTCGTATCTTCATCGGCATAGGCCGCCAGTGTCTCGTGTTCAACTGAAGTAGCCGCTGCCCCTTTTGATTTCCGCCTCAGCATGTCCACTGCAATGTTACGCGTAATCGCAAACATCCATGTGGTCAGCTTCCCCTGTGAGGCATCATATCGTTCAGCATTATTCCAGACCCGCAGGAAAAGTTCCTGAACGGTCTCCTCTGCTGTCATGGGATCACCAACGATCCGGTAGGCAAAAGAGTATACCGCTCGCTCATAACGGTCATATAAAAGCTCCAGTGCGGAAGCATCGCGTTCCGCAATCTGCCGCATTAACCTGCTGTCCTCCATCGATTCAGTCATGCGAGGGCCCCTTTCTGTTTCTTCCCTCTTATTATAACCTACGCAGAAACTTTTGAAGAGGATTACCTCTGTGGAGAAATATTTTGAAAAATTTTCTGTATCTTTTCAAACTAACCTTTCAACCTCTAACTTAAAAACAGTCCGAAAACATGTTGCTCTGTTCGCGCTTTCCTTTTTATTGCAAAAAATTACAAGCTGTGGTATAGTATAAGAGTTGTATTAAACAACCTCATATGATTTCTGTCTTCTTTAAACCCCGGAATATTTTCTTCATGCTGCGACCGCAGCGAATAAGTACAATCAACCTATGAAGATTGAAGAACCTGCATAACAATAACCCGGTAGTACAGAGTTGCACAAGATGTTCCCATTCACACTGGCGCGGTCATCGGAGCCGCAAGGACAAAAGAGAGGTAGGGCTTTTGTTGTTTTGGATATCACTTATTCTTGAGAAGATTGAAAACATACACAAGCACCCGGAATTGGGTTCCGGGTGTTTATCCATGTCTACATACCCATTTCAGCATCATCTACAGACGATTCGTTAAATTTTCGAAACAGCAGGAATTCATGGAATAGAGCCTGTGGAGTTCGTTAAAGAAACTATTCCCGAAGCAAAAAAAGAAACAACGCAGGATGAATTCCTACGCTGTCCCGATCTGAATCATCAGAAACGTTCCCCCCGTCATCGAACACAGGGTTTATTTAGAGCTTTCTGAACCAGCTCTATTGTAACGCTCCACATTCAGCAAAGCGGTCTTGCACTCACAACTACTTAGATAAACATGGTTTTGGAGATAATGACCAGCAGGATGAACAGTACAAGGATCGTACCCATGGAACCCCAGCTTGAGCCACCATGACCATAGGATACTCCACAGCCCTGTTGATAACCGTGCATCATTGGAGCCTGGTTAGGCTGGTGTCCGTAACCATAGCCCATTGGCATTGTGCCGCAACCATACCCGTGCATAGTGTGACCTGTGTATTGATATCCATACATGTGTTCATTTCCTCCCATATGTCCGTATACATGCCCCTGTCCGTTCGGTGAGTTTGGTTTTACTTCGCTCATTGTTCATTCCTCCTTAACATTTGCCTACACCCCTAACCTATGTATTTAGCCTACCTCTGGACCGGGCTATTGCCCTCATTTTGACAAAATGGGCGTTTAACCGATGGGTATTCTTCCCATGCTTGTCCGCTACAAAAAAAACCCCACCGGTTGCCCGGCAGAGCTCGCCATATTATACCCAGAAAGATTTAGTGATGATTACGAGAAGAATGAACAGAACCAGGATTGCTCCAGTCGATGTCCAGCCGCCGTATCCTGCGCCTTCAACTACTTTGCTCATGCAGAACCCTCCTTTACCAATATATTAGGGTCCAAATGGTTTATTAGATCAAGAATGCTTTAGAGATGATGACCAACAAGATAAAGAGAACCAAGATCGCGCCAGTCGATGTCCATGCGCCGCCGTATCCACCTACTACTCCACTCATGTAAACCCCTCCTTCGATTTGAGGTACAGTTCACTATATGCACCAATCACACATGGGACCGGGCTCAGGTCGAAAATGGGCAGTTCTTTTCCACAGGTCACTCTCTAATTGCACATACATACAAGGTTAGTTCTTTAGTCTGACTGTGATATTCAAATGGGGCTACCGCATAAATAAATCTCACAGTTACATTCGTAAAATTAATGTACTATCATTCAACAAAGATACCAAAACGGTATATTATTAGATTAAAACTTGTTAAATACAGACAAATTACCTTTTTGGTAATTATGAATACTGAAATCTTTATTAATGTTATTATTTTACTAATAAAGTAGAAAGGAGTGTCTATGCCCACTCTTGGTGAACGTATTAAACACTTACGGGAAATAAAGGGGTTATCACAGAAAGAATGTTCATTACAAGTGCGTGTTCAAAAAGACCGGTTTTAAGTACCGAGAAGATGGGATGAAGCTAGAAATGGAGTAGCGGAGCGTAGGGAAAACTACGTGAGCAACGGACATTTGGGCTGAATTCCATATTCGATGCTGATGATGCCGATAGGCATCTTTTGTAATCAAAATTGGGCTTTTTGAACAACCTCTACAAACCAATCTTACAGTAGTCCAATTGTCCCGGTATGAAACCAACCACAGGAAACCCGATCCAGATGCTTTAGGTCGCCTGGTGAGTGTTTTGGGAACAACCGCTGATTACCTTATTGGACTTACCAAAAAACCTTTTCCCGATGTCACCCCAGATCCGGATGAACATTTTTATTCTTACCTGCAGCATCCTGTACATGGAGCCTTCTTCCGAAAATATCTTCATGCCCCGGATCAGCTCAAGGATGAAACCAGGCAGTTCTTTAAGTTTATTAGCGAGCAATCACGGGCAACTAAACTGGATTATCCCAGACAAAATGATGACCTTAGAAAAAATCCCAACCGATGGGAAGCACATTAGGAGAAATTAGACATAATGAAGAAACTTATTACGATTCTGGCACTAGCCGCATTGCTTAGCGCTTGTGGTAATTCAGAAACAAACACAACAGCCGATACTCAAACTTCAGAAGCAACCACAGCGACTGAAACTGTTTCAACGGAAGCTAAAGCTGCGAAATACACTACATATAGTGGAGAAGGATTTTCTTTTGCATATCCTGAATCCTGGAAAAGCGTAGATACAAGTCAAATGAATGTTCCAGCAATTAAGGCTGCTTTTTCGGACCAATCTTCATCTGCCACATTCGCAGATAACGTTAACTTGACGATTGAGGCTAGCCCATCCGGTTCAATCAACCCTGAAGAATACGCCAATAATGTGGTTGATTATTACACACAAAACGGTTCAAGTATCGGTATTTCCGATTATAAAAAAACCAGCTACACGAACAAGCCTTATAAAGAATATAGCGCTGGTGTATTGGAAGGATCCTATAAGCATTCCTCGGGTACAGATGTTGTCCTTATGCAGTATCTGATTCCGACCAATACAGAACTCTATAGCATGACGTTAACCTACGCCAAGGATACTTATAATCAGGATGAGATCAAAGATATCCTTGATTCCCTGACCATTACTGCTCCTCTGGAGCAAACAGCACCAACTGCAACGACTGTTAATTCATCTGTTACGGCATCAGCTGCCGATTTCTTTAATGAGTTAACTCCGTACATTACAGAAGATACGGCCTTTATGGAGCAGGCATCTTACGATTTCTTTGGTAAACATAACGATGTATTCCCGGCCATTACGGCAGAACTAAGCAAAAAGGTACAGGGTCTCGTTGACTCCAATGTAACGACCCGTCATCTGAATAAAAATGTGACCAACTATTACAATACTTTCGTACAAGTTAACGGGGAAGTCATTTCCGTTGAAGAAGATAGCTCTCTCGGAGCAACTTTCTCTGTCGTTCATGTCATGGATGAGAACGGAAACGATATTATAGCGTTGTACCCTGCAACGACTGGAGATCTGCTTGACGGCGATTACGCTACTGTGATCGGTGCGCCAATTACCAACTTCTCTTTTGAAAATGTTGGTGGTGGTTATACCAACGCAACGTTGATTGGTGCCTCATTGGTAATTGCAGATTAAAATGTTATATGCATATACAAAAAGACCAGCTTAATGAACGTTAAGCTGGTCTTTTTGTCTTTCAGTTTATAGACACATCTCTATTTTATGAACCGAAATATACATCCAGCTTCCCTGTAGGCGGGGTTGTTGCCATCCATACCGCGGCCAGATTGTCGGGTGCCTGGGTGTAAGCCGTAATATAGTCACCAATGAGTACGGTCGGTGTAGGCGAGTTCCCATTCGGGTTGAACGATGTTGTAGTAAGCCTCCGATTCGTAAACGTTGCCCCCCCGTTAAACGATTCCGCCACAAAAACATCCAGCAAAAAACCATCGAGCTGGTTGGTGTAATAGATGACCCGTATTACACCAGTGAACGGAGATACGGTAATGGAAGGAAAGAAATTCTGTGTTCCCACCGGTGCCCCTGTAATGCTCACAGGCTCACTCCAGAGCAATCCATCCGGCGAGCTACACATAAATACATCTGTATAGCCATTCCGGGCATCATTCCATACCGCGTAAACTGTACCACTGTAGATACTGTTGGAGATATCTGCAGTCAGATTCAGGTTGGTTTGAACACGAAATGCATAATTGGGCACAGGCAGAACCTGTGGTGAAGGCACAACAGAAGCAATGAGCGTGGACTGATTGCTTATAGGTGGCTGGAATGTAGCACCTCCGTCATAGGAAGTCCGAAGCAACGCATACGCACTGCCTGGACCCGTGAGGATATAACCGGCGTAGACTTCGCCTGTGAATCCAATCCCGATGGTCGCCCGATCATGGAAACCTCTTGGATTGGAAATCCTGCTTGGAATCTGCCAGGTTGACGCCACATCCTCAGATCGTTGTAAGAATATCGACGAAGCTGCCGTTGCCAGCGGAGTATAGCCGACATAAATATTGCCTCGATACGGACTACCTGGTGTACGATCACAGGCCACAAACGGTTCATCATTGTGAACAACCAGTCCATAACCCCTGTTAACAAATACAGGCGGGGTCCAGGTCAATCCATCATCAAGCGATGTATAGCTAATAATCGTTCCGTCGTTCTCCCCATTGAATACATGCACCGTCACAATGAATGTGCTGGGAAAGGTATAATCAATCGTAGGCGCTTCCGCCCCCTCATACCCTGCTGGTTGCGGCAGGGTCGTTGTCACCCAGGTCTGCCCTCCATCAATGGAGCGGTAGAATCCGGTTCTTGTCGGCCCAGTACTTGTATCGACTGCAACAACACACATAATATTAGGCAGTAATTCGTTCACTGCAATCGATGGTTCAAATTGACTGCCTCCGAGTGCCCCTGTAATATTTACAACCGGCATTGCATACACCTCCATCCGTTCGAGTTAAGGAATATTCGTAAAGCGGTCCACCCATACCATCTCCGATTGCAGCACACGCTGCGCAATGTTACCTGCGGAATCCAGACTATAAACCTGAATGATCGTGCTGGTTGCACTGAAATAGTCGCTTTGAACCTCAAAATAATCCGCTGCGTTCAGGGTATACAATAACGTTTTGGACACTTGGGCTGGTAACTGGAACAGATCATGGCCTATTGGAATTCTAGCGTTCTGGGAAGTGTCCCAGCGAAAGACCTGAAGTTCGATATTGGAGGGAATATTGAGAGAATCATTCAGACAGGTAACGATCAATTGTGTCGCACGGTCATTTCCCATCGGAGTGTTGAAGATGAGACCTGTACTGTAGGGCATCGTCATGCCTCCCTTCCTCTATATCACTGCCGACAAAGGCTGACAGTATACTATAAAATATGTCGATCGTGCTTGAAAGACACGGCTCAATTTGCTAACTTTCGAGAGAATCCTTGAAAGAATCGCCTAACTTTGAAAACCAGAATGAAATGCAAAAACTGCAAGCCCCGAACCAGGACTTGCAGTTGTGATATGAGATTATTTTATTCGCTGACGCTGTGCTCTGTTAATTAGGTCTTCTCTGAAGTGATGTCAATTTGTCCTGAACCGATTGTAACTTCTGTATGCTTGAGGCATCCGGTTTATCACGACGGTCATCGATCTTGACGGATGTGGATACACGCTGAGCTCCTGACAAAAACGGCGCTTCATGCAAAGCCGCAATTGCTGTAAAGACCTCGTTAAGCGGCCCCTCAATAATGGTGCTCATGGAAGTTAACTGATATGTAATGCCCCGTTGATGTTCCAATACCTTCTGCATGTCTGCCACATAACTGCTCAGACTGGTCGTACCCGTTCCAATTGGAATGACAGTCACTTCTGCTATTGCCATTTCGCTCCGCCTCCTCTGGGCCCCGTGAACAACCGCTGCCACTTATTTTTAGTCGGTTTTTGACTGTTTTTATTCTACCAGTTGAATACGTTATAATTCAAACTGACGTGAAGACGTCATTCAAATTGGTCAAAATTTTTTTTTGATAAATCTTCAAATCTTCCAGTCCTTTTCCTTTGCGGATTCCTGGCTTAAATGGTATACTCGGAATTACGTTTTACTGTATCGGCCCACTTTACAAACACAATATGTTGGGTTACAGTATGTTGACAGCTACAAAATGTAGTAACACTAGATTTCTCCGCTTCTATTAGTCACCTTCTGCATTCTCGCGAAAAACAGGATGAAATCACCTCCAAAGGCACGTCCCTGTAGGTGTAAATCGCTTTCTCGAAACAGAGTTGACACGGAGGTTAACGGGGCTGTTTGGACTGCATCCGGTATCCTCAAACTACAGGCACATCTGCAATAGACAAAAGCTTACATAAGCACCCTTTTCTGTCGATATCCTGAACCTCTAAGACAGTAAGGAAGCCAGAGCATCCATGGGCATTTTCAGCCGCTAGGCGGGGAGAATGCTTTTTATATGAGCATGTTCTGCATTGTGCTGTTTTGTGCTCCTCAAGTTGAGCGATTTAAGACATAACCTGTCACCGCCGTTTCAGTCCGCCAAACGCAACCTTTACCTTTTTCTCACCGTAAGAAGACACTCAATTCTTTATATAAAGAATTTCTCCAATTTATCTCTTAAACATGCGAAAGCGAGGAATATTCATGCCACAAGTTGTGACCAAGCCGAACAACCGCCAGCTTGCCTTTGATGATATGCGCATCTCGGTATATGCCGACCGTACTCTGGAAGGACTGGAAATGCTGGACAAGGAACGTCTGGTACGTGGGGTAAACAGCAAGCTCCGCCGTGATGAAGTTACCGGAGACGAAATCAGCAACGCTTTTATCATGAGCGCACTGGAACTGGTAACCAAAGAGGAGCCTAACTGGAAATTTGCAGCGGCACGCTCCCTGCTCACTTCCCTGTACAAAAAAGCGGCTACCAACCGCAGATACAAGTCTTACCCGGACGAGCCTTATGGCGCATTCCATCCTCTTCTTGTAGATCTCGTGAAGAAAGGCATCTATCGCGAAGAGTTGCTGGAATGTTACACCAAAGAACAGATCGACGAACTTGCGGAGTGCATTGACTACCGCAACGATCTGCTCTTCGATTACATCGGCTTGCTCACACTGGCAGAACGTTACCTCGCTCACGATTTTGATGGAAAAGTAATGGAATTGCCGCAAGAGCGTTATATGGTTATCGCCATGTTCCTAATGCACCAAGAGCCTGCCGAGAGACGTATGGATCTCGTCAAGGAAGCATACTGGGCAATGAGCAACATGTACATGACCGCAGCTACTCCTACGATGTCCAATGCAGGTAAAAAAGTAGCCGGACAACTCTCCAGCTGCTTCATTGATACGGTGGACGACTCACTCGAAGGTATCTTCGATTCCAACACGGATGTAGCTCGTCTGAGCAAAATGGGTGGCGGCATCGGCGTTTACCTCGGCAAAGTCAGAGCTCGTGGTTCGGATATCCGTGGTCACCAAAATACAAGTTCCGGTGTAATCCCTTGGATTCGCCAACTGAACAATACAGCGGTCAGCGTAGACCAGCTCGGTACGCGTAAAGGTGCCATTGCCGTGTACCTGGACGTTTTCCACAAAGACATTCTGGCCTTCCTCGATCTGAAGCTGAACAACGGTGACGAGCGTATGCGTGCGCATGACGTATTCCACGGCATCTGTCTGCCTGACTTGTTCATGGAGCGGGTATCCTCCCGTGGGGAATGGAGCCTGTTCTGTCCGCACGAAACGAAGAAAGTGATGGGTTGGAAGGACGAGAATGGTCGTGCACTTGGACTGGAAGATTTCTATGATGAGTCCTTTGGCGAAGGTGCGTTCCGTGATAAATACGAAGAAGCGGTGAATCACCCATTGCTGTCCCGGATTACAGTACAGGCGATTGACATCATGAAGCGTGTATTGAAATCCCAACTGGAGACAGGTACGCCATACATGTTCTATCGGGATACGGTTAACCGCTCGAATCCTAACCGTGCACACGGTATGGTATACTCCTCCAACCTGTGTACCGAAATTATGCAGAACCAGTCTGCCACTGTAATTGAAAAGGAAGAACTCGTAACCAAGGATGGACAAACTCGCATCGTGATTTCTAAAGTGCCTGGCGACTTTGTTGTCTGCAACCTGAACTCCATCCATCTGGCACGTGCTATACCTCATAATGTATTGGAGCGTCTCGTTCCAATTCAGGTGCGCATGCTGGACAACGTTATCGACATTAACAACATTGAAGTGTTGCAAGCCCAATATACCAACAGCCAATATCGCGCAGTCGGTCTGGGAACGTTTGGACTTCACCACCTGCTTGCTCTCGAAGGCATTCATTGGGAGTCTGACGAAGCGGTAACATATAACGATAATCTGTATGAAAAAATTAACTATCTGCTCGTGAAATCCAGTATGGAGCTGTCCAAAGAAAAAGGACATTATCCGAAGTTCAAAGGTTCCGATTGGGAAAGTGGTCATTACTTCGATCAACGCGAGTACACATCCGGTGAGCGCGTAGGCGAATTCGTGACAACCGAACAGTGGAAAGAACTGCAAGCCGAAGTACAGCAAAACGGTGTACGTAATGCATGGTTGTTCGCCATTGCACCTAATGGTTCCACGTCCATCATTGCCGGTTCAACGGCTAGTATTGATCCGCTCTATGAGCTGTTATCTTATGAAGAGAAAACAACTTACAAAATTGCCAACCCGGCTCCGGATCTGTCTGAAAAAACAAGCCCTTATTACCAAACGGCGTTCCAGGTGGATCAACATGCTTCCATTAATATGGCGGCTGCCCGTCAGCGCCACGTCGATCAGGGACAAAGCTTCAACTTCTACGTTCGACCGGATATCAAAGCAACAGAATTCCTGGAATTGCATCTGCACGCCTGGAGAGCTGGCATGAAATCGACTTATTATGTTCGTAGCCGGGCATTAACGATTGAAGAATCTTGATTTTTGCGCAAGATCCGTTTTATCCATGATAGAGAAGATTTACTAGATTCGAGGTGACCACCAGTGCATCCTGTTTTGATTGCAAAATGGCGTTGCCCTGGTTCTTTTTTGCCTAAAACACGATCACAGCATCGCAAGATGTTGATATAGATGATTTCCCAAAGTTCTGTCGGCAGAACATTATGAAATTTCAAGGAGTGAACGGAACAATGCAAGTACAGAAAATTTTCAACACCGAAGCCCCTAACCAATCAACCCGTATTATTGAAGGTGAATGCTCCGGTATCCTGAACTGGAACGACATTCGCATGCCTCATATGTACAAATTGTACAAAGTACTATTGCTCAACCACTGGATCGCAGACGAGATTCCAATGTCCAAAGATGCTTCACAATTTGCTCAACTGGACGAGGAAGAACAACGTACGTTCAAAATCAACATCTCCCTGCTCGCGGTACTTGATTCCATGCAGACGATGTTTGTTGGTGACGTAAAACGTTACTTTACCGATTCTTCACTCGAAGCAATCTCGGCCATTATTGGACAACAGGAAGTCGTTCATAACCAATCGTACTCCTACGTTCTGTCTTCGATCGTATCTGATCGGGAGCAAAAGGAAATATTCGAATACTGGAAACATGATCCGGTACTGCTTGACCGTAACCGTTTCATCGCAGACATTTACCAAACATTCCGGGACGAGCCGTCTCCACAGACGTTCTTCCAGGCTATGGTAGCCGATCTGGTACTCGAAGGTATCTTCTTCTATAGTACGTTTGCCTTCTTCTACAATCTGGCCCGTGACCAGAAAATGATGGCAACCAGCCAGATGATCTCGTATATCCAGCGTGACGAAAACCAACACTGTTACTTCTTCGCTGAAGTGTACAAACAGTTGCTGGTAGACTTCCCTGAACTGAACACACCTGAGAACATGGACTACGTATACAAAACCATCAATCGTGCTGTTGAGCTCGAAACCAACTGGGCACACTACACGCTCAGTAACGTCCGCGGCATCGATCTGAACGAGTTGGAAGACTATATCAAGTACATCGCCAACAAACGTCTGCGTCTGATGGGTATGGAAAAAGCGTATGAAGGTGTGGATGTAAACTGCATGCCTTGGATCAAACCATTCTCTGATGAAGCACTAAATGCAACAAAAACAGACTTCTTCGAAGCCAAATCCCGTAACTACGGTAAAGTTGGCGACGATAACGGATTTGACGATTTGTAATAAAGATTCCCCATATCGAATTAAACTGAAAATTATTTACACTGACACTACGATGACAGAACAACTTTCCAATCGCTGTTATCCCCAGATTTTTTTGATTCCCTTTCTCAAGGGAAAATCCGGTGATAAAGGCGAACGCTTCGCTTTTTCAAGTTCTTTCTGTCCTCTCCGTTGTTGTGTAAATGATTAGTTCAATTCATATCGTTTTAATCACATACACTATAAATAAAAACAACACTCCCTGAACTGTGGCTACTACGCCTAAGTTCAGGGAGTGTTGTTTAATTCGTATGTACAATCTCATATCAGTATTGAACTATTATAATTTAATAGAGATATTTCTTTTCAAGATAATATCTGAAAAATCATTCTCAATAAAACGAAAATTACTTTTCGGTATCTTTAAAGCCAAGACGCTGCCTCCCCAAATGGTGTTTCCAAACTTGTGCATCGGTTTCTTCTTCAGGTGTTAAGTTCAATTTAGTTCCGAGTGTCCGTTCGAATTCCCCTTTGTATTTATCTTCATATAAGGCAATTTGCCCTGTGTGGTAATCCAAGTCGCTGACTTCTATTGTGGATTGGTGTTCTGCCTCTTCCTTTTTCCACATATTCACAATGTCTTTAATCGTTGTTCTCTTACCAGATCCATACACATATGTAGTATCATCTGGAATGAGATTATGTTTGTTGGACCCGGCTCTTTGAATACCCATGAAACGGCCTTGATCAATCCAGTTGAAGATCGTCGTGATACTCACTCCAAAAAATGTAGATAACTCTTTGGGAGTATAAGACTTTATAGCTACAGTAGAAGGAGCATCACTGTTTATATTACCTGTCGGTACATCCACTGCTTGACTTAACGCATGTTTGAGAAGAGTAACATACTTTTCTCTAAAAATATCAGCATCTTCAAAGATAGATTCATCCAGGCTACGAACAAATTCAGCATTATTTTTGACTGCAAGTGCCAGTACTTTGAATAATAAAATACTATTATCCGTATTACTCAAACTCTGAACTAATTCAGAAGCAATCTCATCCGTGTTCTGACTAAATATATTCTTTTCGACTCTCGTGATTCCCATATCCATTTCACCTCACACTCCTAGTATAGGATAATAAAGTTTAACTTTCAACACAATACTTAAACAAAGTTAAACTAAATTTAAACTTTACAGACTAAACTTAAAGTATACTTAAACAGTATGCTACGAAGATGTTGATTTATACATTCTCCAACCAACACACACTTATTATATAATGGAAGAGATTCACATCCCTCCTACGGAAATGAGGCCTATTCATGGAAAGAGAACTGCTGGAACAAATCAATTTGTGGCATGAGCAGGACGAATTCAGTCTCATTATCGAACGTATTGAACGTATACCTGAATCTGAGCGAGATTATGATCTAATCGGTCAACTCGCCAGAGCCTATAACAATGACGAACGCTACCGCGAAGCCGTTCAACATTTATTGTCTGTACATGAGCAAGGAGCAAACGATCCCCTCTGGCAATACCGTTTGGGTTACGCATACTGTTACATCGCGAGCTATGAACAGGCACTACTCGCTTTTGAGAGAGCTGATGAACTTCTGCCTCATGATGAATCTACGCTTGAATTCCTTCGCCAGATTCGTCCCCAAGCGGAGAAAATGCGGCTTGATCGACAACGCCATGAAGAGGGTATTGCAGCATTGGAGCAGAGCGGCACACAGAACCATCTAAGAGCCGCCTCAGGGACTTACGCTCCCGCAACGTTCTGGGTACACAGCGATTATGCGCAGGAAAATCATGTCTCGGAACCTTTTGACGAAGAAGAGATTGTGTCTATTGAGAAGGAACTGGGCTACAAGCTGCCCGCTTCCTATATTCATTTAATGAATACCCAGAACGGCGGTATCCCCGCGCTCACTGTATTTCCCACCAAAGAAGCGACTTCCTGGTCTGAGGATCACATTGCTATTTCAAGCATTATGGGGATCGGACACGATAAAATATACGCACTCGGTGGTGAGCTGGGTAGCCGATTCATGATTGAAGAGTGGGGATACCCCGATCTGGGGATTGTAATCTGTGATTGTCCATCCGCTGGTCATGATGTCGTTATGCTGGATTATCGATTCTGCGGTCCAGAAGGCGAGCCGTGTGTCGTTCACGTGGATCAGGAAAATGATTATGAGATTACATATCTTGCACCGAATTTTGAAGCTTTCATCCGTGGCTTGCTGGATGAGGATACGTATGACCTGTCTGACGAAGAGGATGAGGACTAAAACCCAGGAGGGTCAGGCCATATGACAACCCGTATATATTTTGGTTCCAATCAGCTCGGCGAAGTGGCCGCAGCTTCATTGCAAGAAGCGCTGAATGAATTTGATCTGGGAACCCTTGAAGATTATCAACGAACGGATAAAGGCGTTATGGGTCAGACACTGCTCATACATACTTCCCGTGGAGAATATATTTTGAAAGGTAATCCGTTATATTCAGGACAGTTACAGGAAGAAAAGTTCTTTGTAGAACAACTGGCAAAGCATACGTCCATTCCTGTTCCTGAACCCTATTTATTACATGAAGATACCAATCATATGGGTTGGAGTTATGCCATCATGCCGCGCATGCCGGGTAATCACCTGTATGATCCAGCATTCCAGGCCTCACTGTCACAGCAAGATCAGGAAGAGATCGCCTGTATGTTTGCCCATACTTTGGCTGAACTGCACCGCTGGAAGGTGCCTGATGCTGGGGAATATGATCCTGTAGCGAAGCAGATTGTTTCCTTTGCAGGCGATTATCTGGACTGGTTGTACGGAACCATCCGCCACTGGTTACATGATGCTGAACAGTACTCGGTGATTACGGATGAAGATGTTCAGTGGGTGGACGAGCAGTTCAAGCATGCTGAACCGGCATTTCGGTCCAAAGCTGTTCCGGGATTTGTCATGGGTGACTTCAAGGTCGAGAATGTGCTAGTTCAAAAAAAGGATGACCGTTCCTCAGCGTGGCAAATTAGCGGTCTATTCGATTTTACAACTGCCTATTTCGGAGACGGCATAGCCGACTTAACCAAAATGTCCACCAGGTATGTCCGTGAGGGTCAACCAGAGCTGGCCGCACAGTTCCTTCGCTGCTACCGGGATCTGGTCTGTGCAGGGGACGTGGAGAAATGTCAGCAGTTCCGTGCACGTCTCAGCGTGCATTTGCTCTATCAACGTATCTTGTGGTGGGGTGAAGCCAAAGCGACAGGACAAGTGACGTGGGCAGCCGACCTGCCTTTTGCACAGTGGGCGGAGCAGTCCATCGATTCGATTCTTGCATTACTGGATGAGTAGATTTGGACAGGGTGCTCAATGGATAGCGGCCTTCCAAACTTACGTATGTATCGTTCCATATATGTCGCCCAACATCCAGGTGCACGCATAAAACCGCCAAAGATCAATGATGATCTCTGGCGGTTTTCGTCATACCACGATATATTTCGATCAACGATGAAACCCCGCTCAGCTTAAGCCTGTGCGACCGGTGACTCCTGATGTTTCTGCAAAAACTCCAACATTCGGCGATACACGAGAATCTCGTTGGCCTTTCTGGAGAAGCCGTGGCCCTCGTCATCCAGAACGATGTATTCCACATCCAGTCCCTTCGACTGAAGCGCAGCCACGATCTGATCGGATTCGGCCTTCACGACTCTTGGATCATTAGCCCCTTGAATAACCAGCATTGGGTTCACCATCTGATCCAGATACGTAATCGGTGAATCCTTCGTTAGACGTTCGCGGTCACGGATCGGATCCCCCAGCCAGTTATCCATCATCGGCTTCCAGTCTTCCGGTACGGATTCCAGGAATGTGAACAAGTTGCTCGGCCCAAAAATATCAACCGCAGCCCGGAACAGCTCCGGATGACGCCCTGCTAGTAGCAGGGTCATGTATCCACCGTAACTACCACCCACCACAAACAACCGCTCAGGCGAGGTAATTCCCTGATCAAATAGCCAGTTGATCCCGGCAACACAGTCCAGCCTCGGGCCTTCGCCCCAATCCCGCTCAACCAATTTGACGAATTCCGCACCATATCCGGTACTGCCACGGAAGTTCGGTGCAAAAATATGATAGCCCTGAGCGAGCATCATCTGGAACATCGGCCGGAAAAACTTCGCTTCCGATGCCTGCGGCCCACCATGCGGCCAAAATACCGTGTAGCCATTGGCCTGCTCCGGCTTTGCTTTGAACAAAAGCGCTTCGATCTCCAGTCCGTCGTAGGAGTTATACCGAATGACGTCAGGGTACACGAGATCACTGGGGTCCAGTCCGGTTACCCGATTGGCAGTCAGCGGCTCCCAGGATTCAGCACCTGCCACTTTGCGATAAATGTTATGCGGCTGGATTGCTCCACGCCCCAGAATATAGATATTACCCGCTTTCGTAACAGTGACCTGCTCAATTGTATCCAGCGGCATATCTACACGCCGAGGTTGATCTGCATTTTTGTCCAATACGTACATGCGATTCTCCGGCCCTATAAGTGTCCATAAATATAAGGTTTCGGAAGCTTGATGCCAGCGGATGAACTCCACATCTTCCCCTTCAATTTTACACAATGGACGGAACTCACCGGAATCGATACGATACTCAGCCACATACGAGTATGGTGAGTTATCATTCGTGATCAGCAGAAGGCGATTGTCATCTGCGAAAATCAGATCCGGGATCTGACTCTGTCGCTCTGATGCTGGCAGGATCTCCTGTTCTTCACCGTCACGATACAGATATGCCTTCTGGTAGGTATTCGAATATATTTTCAAGATGACGTAGGCCTGTTCATCCGAGCTTACAGCAACCAGATTGCTTGTGGCCTCTTCCCCTTGATGCAGGAGCTCGTCCTCTCCCGTCTCCAGATGAAGCCGGCGCGAATTGAGGTAATTCGGGTTACCTGCGCTGGTTATATAATACAAACGCTGTCCATCTTCAGATAAGTGGGCGTAATAACAGCGGTCATTCGGCTCTGCCGGAACAACAGGCAGTGGAACACCGCCCTCTGGCTTAAGTGCGTATAGATGATAGTTCTCGTCACCATCCCGATCAAAGGCGGTAAGAAGATGACGTCCTTGCGGGTCTGCTTTGATAAATTGACTACTCTGATTCAAGTACGTTAAAGGATACGGGTACCCTCCGGGCAAATCCATCGCCCAAATATTTGGCTGACCGTTCAGATTGCTGTCCATGAACAAACGTTTCTCGTCTGCCGATACGGCAAAATGCGAAATACGGTACGTCTGAAAATATTGCTCGACATCCGGTTTAGGGAACTGAATCATGACAAACCTCCTTGGAATTGAACCAATGAATTTAACATTGGTAAATTAAGGTACCATTTATCCATATTATAGGTAATGACAATGTTTAGACAATAGATATGTAAGATTTAATTTCCTATCTTCCTTTAGCATTGTATATGATCCGCCACATTCATCCGGCGTACGAGTGACCTCTCCGTCCCTGTCACGCATAATGATGCGGAATAACCCTTGCCCATATTCAGGGAATGCAATACATAATTCTGTCCGGCCCATTCCAGCACATGTTCATCATTACGTATAGCCTGTACCGTATTCAGATTTCTCCACTGTCCACATAAAGATTGACCTGAAGCCTTGATCCAGGCCTCCTTGCCTGTGAGGACTTTCCACAACAGGGAAGAAGAATCCTCCCCGGAACATATGGCTTCCAGCACATGATCCCGCTCCTCTTCCGTCAGGAAACGTTGGATGATGGCTTTCTCTCGCAGTAGTGGACGTACCCATTCCACATCCACGCCAAGCTCGTTGTTAGTGGATGTAACCGCCAGTACACATAGCCCATTCGTATGCGAAAGGCTGAATTGCGGACCTCCCCCGAGATAAGGCTTTCCGGAAGTACCGTATTCAAATCGAATATCCCTTGCCTGAAGCTGCATGTACTGTGCCAGTACTCTTCGCAAGAAAATCCTTGAAATCATCCAGCAATGAGCCTGTAGCCGTGAGGTTGTGCTGATTCTGACCATACGTTCATGTTCTTCTGAAGTCATTGCATCGGAGTCTATGGCAGCCGCTGTCTGCAGTTGATCCTCCCTTATGGGCAAAGTCTGTGTCCAAATATGGACCTCCGGTTCTCCTGAAAATGGCGTGAACGTATTATTCCCTTGTTCCCTCATTGCCAGAAGGCTGCTGATTGTTCCGGTTCTGGAATCCATAAGGCCCTCCTCCCTATCCGGGGTTACGTACATGCTATCGTATAACAACCATCTTCAGACGAGCAGACGTTGCAATAGTTCTGAGACCACTCCTAACCTCTTCTTCTGTCAATTCAAGTGCATACGTGCCAAGCTGCATATAATCCAGTCCGATCACCTCATATTCGGAGACATGCATGCATCGCTGTTTTAATGAATCCATGTCTGCATAATACTTGCTTAACCACTTCATCCGCGCATGGTTCAAGTTGGATAGGGACAGCGTCCCGTTCTGAATATGCTCACACATTTCCTCAACCCGGTTATATAAAGAAACGGGATCTGCTGAATACCCACAAGCATTCGAAAAGGCAAATTCCCTGCGATAATAGTGGTCCCATTCTGCACCCTTATGAAGCAGACCCAACTCCATACATTCCGCGTGGAAATCGGAAGTTTCACCCAGTAAGGCTTCAATGCCGATCATGCAAGAAATTTGCTCTTTTAACTGCATCCCATCTTCGGCACGGAACCCATACCTTACAAGCGGCAAGGACAATCCGCATTCAATCTCCCGATACTGCTCATTGGAGTCCTCGCCCAAATAGTGGAGTGTAACTTCTGGCAGGTAGGCACCATTCAGTGGTTCCATCGCAGGGAATTGTTCCAGCATATCCGTAATGAACTCCGCTTCAACCGGACCAGCAACCGCTATCGCCATGCTCCCTGTGGCATAGCGAGTGTTGTAGGCATGCTTCAGCTCATCCGTTGTCATTTGGTACAGACTATCCGGTGTGCCTGCAACATCCATCGTGATGGGGTGATTGCTGCCATACATCATCTGAGTCAACTGCTGCAAAGCTCGCCACGAGGGCTGGTCTGCATACATGGACAGCTCCTGATGAATGGCGGACCGTTCCTGTTCCAGATGCATCGGGGTGAAATATGGAGCAGCAAGCATGCCGGTGAACAACTCCAGACTTCGTTTCAAATCGCCTGTGCAGGCCATTTGATAAGTCGTTACATCATAACGTGTCAATGCAGATGTCGAAGCTCCCAGAGTATGAAATAGCGGCTTGACGGGCCGTTGATCCGGATTGTAGAACATCATATGCTCAAGGAAATGTGCTCTGCCAGGCAGGGCTGCATCATGGATTGAGCCATAGGACACGGACCACGAAACAAAAGTATGATGGAACTGGGGTTCGGGGAAAATGTGGACCGACAGACCATTGGACAAGCGCCTGCGGACAGGTGCGATAT
This sequence comes from Paenibacillus sp. FSL H8-0079, assembly GCF_037991315.1. Taxonomy (NCBI): domain Bacteria; kingdom Bacillati; phylum Bacillota; class Bacilli; order Caryophanales; family Paenibacillaceae; genus Paenibacillus; species Paenibacillus sp. FSL H8-0079. Next base: position 537,357 of record NZ_CP150300.1, on the reverse strand, counting down.
TCACAGTACTATTCATGAGTCACCTCCTGCACTGGTGCGGAATATTCATTCTCAGGATACAAAATCCAGGTGACAGCCTTTTTCATGCCAGAGGCTACCTCGGCCACTTGTTCCCCAGTAACGCAGGTTATGGCTTCCAGGAATTGCGGAGTTGTCATCTGGACCCGGTTGAGCAATCGATCGATATGAAGGTTGACTACCTGCTCAGGCAGATCGTATCCCACTTGCACATAATGCATCACATTTTGAATAGCTCTATTCAGCTCTACTTCCTGAATGTCTCCGCTGCATATCCTCAGCCATTCAGCATCTATCGCTTCAAGCACCTCTGTCACATATCCACTGCTTGTTCCCGTTGTCACATGAAGCGTCCCCCGATAATCATCCAGCGTGCTGTAGATCTGATACACCCATTGCTTTCGTTCACGAAGCTCGGATTGAAGCCTGGACGCAGGCGTAGCGCCAAAAAGGGAATGAAACAGAAACAGGGCAGCGTAGTCCGAGGATCCATACGTCACCCCGGTGGTGAAGGTCACATTAATCTTGCATTGCTGAACATCCATCAGTTCAAGCATCATCTCGCCTTCCTCCCGGCGCTCAGTAGGCTCATCATGCCCAATCACATATGGAGTTTCTCCCCCCTCAGCTGCGACAACCGAAGGCAAAAAGGCCTCCATGACCTGAGCTATCATCACATCCGACTGGAAATCACCGATCACATGAATATGTAGTGGGCTGCAAAGCACCTCCCGGTACCATTGCTGCAATTCACCATCATGCACACAATGTTGCAGTTGCTCCACGTCGGCATCCCTGCTTCGTTCCGTATACCCAAGCCATTCCAGACTGCGCCCCTGTACCACCTTGTCCCAATTGGACACATCATAGCCAGCATGATGTTCTGCCCAAGCAAGTTCCTCCTGGATCTGCGCTTCATCAAAATCAAATCCGCCCTTAAGGCTCGGTTCGAACATCATGTCTGCGAGCAGCTTCAGCGCATCGAGCGTCCGTGCATCGGTCCCGGGCAGCAACCCTGCAGGGATACGCAACCGGATGGATGCGAGCTGAGTCTCCCCCTTCTGCTCCAATTCGCATCTCAGCTCATCGGCATACATGGACCATAGTTGCTGCTGTAGCTTTCTTTTGCCGAGAGAATCCTGCCTGAAAAGTAGCCGCACAATGACTGCAAACACCGCTGATGGAATTCTCCCCTGTTCGTTAACAATGCCCAGATGGAGATAATAGTTGGCGTATTGGCTTGTTGGCATCACATGGACCGATAGACGATTGTATTGCTCCGTAATGAAAGACTGCATCCTTGCCTCCCCCCTTATCTGACGGTTAACCCAAATTGTAGATCATGCCACTCGCGGTGTTCAGTCCAAGCTGACCAAATCCCTCCAGCGGCTTGGAGAACCAGTCCACCTGACTCTCAGCTTCCGCTGAATGAAGGTTAGTCTCATCCTCCTTCCAGTGAATCACTTGCTGATGGTGACGGTCCCAGAATCTCCATAATGCAGGCTGCTTCAGCAGTTGATTGCGAAACGGCTCATATACACGTCCTGCTGATTCCTGAATATCGCCTTCTAAGATGAAAGGCGGCAAGAAAACAATTTTGGAACGAAAATCTTCAGTCAATGTCATGAAATAGGGGCATACAGGCTTGCGTGTCTTGGCTAAAATACGAAAAATACCGCTCCTCGTCCGGATGCGTGAACTCAGGAAAGGAAGCTCCACTGCCCGATTATCCACGTTGAACCCGGTCTGACCATCTACGAAAAGGTTGAATGAACCTCCCTTCCGCAAATGAGAATATAATCGTATGCCAATCATCTCATCCTCGGCGTTCAGCAGATCAGCACCTGCAAACTGCCGTAGGGTGTTCCAGGACGACAGCTTCTGCTCCTGCTCTACGGTACCTTGTTCAGCCACCAGATAGAAGGGTAATCCGGACTTCATGTGGCCTGCGCGAATCTCCTGTCCGATAGTGATCATGTTATGTCTGACAAATCCATAATGCCAGGTCAACAAGGCGCCACCTTCCTGCAACGTCGCTTGCAGATGTTCAAGCCCCTCGACTTCATCCCAATCCATAAAGGAGTACGGACTTTTTTTGTGTTCGTCAACCGTCCGCAAAAAAGCCAGATAATCCATCCAGATCGATTCCGGTGACGATTCCGGTTGAAGTGGTGCAAGCTCCTTAACAATATTCATTAGCGCATAGAAGAATCCCAGTTGAATTCCGTCTGTCTTTTCCCTATACAACTCCTCCCTGACCTGTTCCTTATGTAACGTATATAATGTATGAAAATCCTCCATGCTTACACCTCCTGTATGCCCTGATTCATGGATACTCCCGCTCCCGACAGCATTCCTTCCCTGGCTGCGCTAGTTCTAGAAGACGATTCAAACCGCCGACGATTCCGGTCGATACCATCCATCATATAGACCAACATTCGAAGCGCCAGCTCATATTGTCCAGGAATGTGCCGATCCGATTGCACACCCTGTCCTTCAACCATATCCATCCCTTCATAAGATAACGGGACTTCCAGCGCTGCAATAACGCAGTCTCGAATGTTCTGCCAGGTCGGTCCTGCAGCAATCGGAAAATCAACAAATGGGAAGATTCCCGGATCAAGGGAATCCAAGTCAAACGTTAAATAAGCCGAGTCGACATCGTACTTCTGCCTTACCTCGTTCAGAACATGGCTCACCCTCTCGGGTGTCATATGCTCTGCCGATATCTGAATCAAGCCAGGATGGCTGTACATCTGATCTGCTGAGCGAAGACCACGCAGGCCGATCTGTACAACAGCAGCTACCGTACCCTGCTCTAGCAAATGTCTCACAAAATTGGAGTGACTGGGATGCTCCTGATGGATGGCATCGATACCGCAATCATGATGGGCATCGAACTGGACCAGCACTCTTCGACTGCCCTGGGCCTTTGCCATCATCTGAAGCACAGTATGCGTAATAGAATGGTCTCCGCCAATGCAGCACAATAGCGCCTGTTGATCCAGCGCATGATCCAGTGCGGCCGCAAGCCCCTTTTGATAAGGAACAGCTGTATCCGCCTCCGCTTCATTCATAAGACAAGTACCCCAATCCTGCATGGTTACGATCTCAAGCAATCGTCTCCCACTTCCAATATCGTACAAGCTCGAATTCCCGGACTCTTGTAACGATGGATAGATGACCTTTTTCCACGATTCTACGCGTAATGCATGTGCAAGTCCGGCAACGGAGGAGTTTAACATGCTTGTCCCACCAGAATGAGGGATACCCAAGATCCCCAGTTGAGGAGCCCGATGACCGATGAGAGGCTCATACAAAAAAAAAGGCGCTTCCGCAGGTTCCACCCCCGGCAAATCCGGGGGGAGTTGTGGCTCCAGTTCTTTCGCCGGTTCAAGCTCATAAAACTGGCTGAACGTTTCATCCGCAGCGATCCACGCATCTGCAATGCGACGTACCAGATAAGCAGGTTCTGATGTTTTCATGCAAAAGCCTCCTGTACGTAGTTAGAGTCAAGTCTGTGTGGAATAGCTTTTATTCGGCAACGTCGCTTCACCTTCTGTACTGATGTCCTTATCCGTAGAAGGTTCGACGTATTCCCGCTTCAGCATTCGCATGAAAGGCAGGAAGAACGACGACATGCCGACCACATTCATGCCAGCAATTACCGCATAGAAGTAAGTAACCTCATTGAAAGCCCGAGTCAATCCCCAGCCAAGTGCAATAATAATCAGAAAATACACCGCATTCAGAAGTATGGCCTGGTATCCGCGCCCACTCTGTTCCATCGTCAGCAAAGTTGTCATCATGGGACCCATGCCAATATAGGAAAGAGCCACGATGGACAGATACCGCGCTGCTTCTGCACGGGTTGCCGTATCTTCGATCAGGAATGCGATAAGCGGATCTCGCCAGATCCAGATGGCAACGGCAATGATTACGTACAGAGCAAAGGATTGCAGCAGACCTTGGCGATAACTTGCATAGGCCCTTGGCCGGTGTGGTGGTTGCAAATTATGATTGATGATAATGCCAATGGCCGATCCAATGACGATACCCGGCAGGATCGCCATCGTCTGAATTCGATAACCAACGCCAAAGCCAGCAACCGCCCCTTCGCCAAAGTGACTGACAATTTTATTAAAAAAAAATGTACTCAGAAAAATCATGCAGTACGAGATGAACACAGGAATACCGACATGCCTGAGGGCCATCAGATGTTTTTGTGCAAAAGCAAAGCGTTCAAAGATCATTTCCCGACGAATGAACAGAATAAGCAGAGAAATAGCCAAGGACAAGACGGAAGTGATCAGGTTAGCATAGATGATGCCCTTCAGATCCAACCCGAAGACCGACACAAATGTGTACACGAGAGCAATGTTTAGCATCGCCATACCAACCGCGTTCCACGACGCTGACTGTGCCCGGCCCAGTCCTCGTAACGCCGCACTGGTCACTGCCGCCAGGACGGCCGGGATGCTCACTGCCATCATGCCCCCTACGTACAGCGTAAACATGGGCCCAATGTCGGCAGGCACATGGTAAAACCATGAGAGCACAGGGGTCAGTAACATCACAATTCCCCCGGTCAGAATGGCAAGCAGCATTGCACTGCCCATCATGTGCACGAATAGCTGGGTAAATGCACGAGAGCCCCCGGCACGACTGCGCGCCACCGCGACCTGAACAGACAGCTGCATCGCTTCGATGATGGCAATCATGACGAAGGAGACAGGAATATACAATGAGAGCACATATAATACACTTTGACTCGTATGACCCAGGAAAAATACATTGGCCAGTTGTGTAATCACGTTAACCAGAGAAGCGAGCAGCATCGGAACGGCCGTACGGAATAACAAACGATGGATCGAGCCGGCCGTATAATCGATCCCCTGCATGGGGTTCACCTCCACAATTCATGAAGTCATAATTTCTTGATTCATCGCAAGCCTGCTGAGGATCGGCAGACGTATCACATGCACGCAACAAGCGGATATCATCCGATCATCATCCCATGAGACCAGCATGACCCGATCATCTGGCCTGATAATCCCCCGCTCTAGCTTATCTGCCAGCTGTATCCATACATCTCCGCTCTGATAATCGGTTCGTGGTACGCAGATGGTCTTGGAAGGGGAAATATGCAAAACAGCACTGCTATTGAGACGTAATCCCAGTCTCGACTGAAGAATGACGTGCTCGGCTGCATGGCTATCCATCCAATCGCGGATCATGCCGAGTGCCTCGGATGCAAAAGCCATGGCTTCATCCGATCTGATGATCCGTTTTCCCGCATAGTGTACCTGCAACGCTCCTTGACCTAGGCCTGCCTCAAGTGCAACCGCCATGTCGCCCAGATCGCCCTTAGGTTCAGATGGTTGACCATATCCAATCTGTCCGTCATCATGGAGAATCCGCTGCTCCACCAGCACAATCGCAGTCCGTTCGTTAGGAAGCATGCTCCAAAGAGCAACCTGAATGGCCTCGGTGCCTGCGAGCGCACCCATATGGGTAATACCAATGGGATGATCAACTCGCCACGGAGCCGTTTCAAGCATTCGGGCAAGTGGGGCATTCAATGCATGTCGTTCGGGACAGGTCTGGGCAAGGATCAACCAATCCCAATGCGGCTTTGTGGACAACTGCTCCAGCACCATAAGCGCAAGATCACCGGCCGTCACCCGTCTCCCATCTGCCATAAGGGAGCGAGTCAGCGTTCCCACGCGACCATAATAGTGATCCTCCATGTATATGTGCGGCGATACATAAACATAATCATCCGGTGTTGGCCAATCCAGCGTGTACAGATGATCCTCCGCAGTAAGCCAGCAAATATGATCCACATAGATTGGCGCGCCAATATCACCATGAAGTGAATCAGACATGCTGCATCTTCCCGTTGGCATACGCCTGAAAAACGTTAATCTTCTGAATGGACGTTGTGCCTTCCATGAACTCAAAGGCCCTTGCATCGCGATACCATTTGTTCAGCAGAGGATGCTCCAGCATGGAACCTGGCCCCATCATCTCCAGTGCCCATTCCGTCGCTTCCTCGGCAACTGACGCAGCCCGTATTTTACTAAGGGAAGCCAGATATCCCTTATTCGCATCATGGTCAATCTCTGCTGCTGCATTCCGAATCATGCTGCGCAGCGCGTGCAGACGCATCTCCAGTCGCTCCAATTCTGTCTTTTCACGTTCTGTAAAGATCGTTCTGTGCTCCACAACATAATCATAAGCAGCCTGTGCAACACCAAGCGCCAATGCCGCCACACTAGGGCGCATCCGGTGGAATGTACGCAGTGCTCCCCACAGTCCACGCTTGGTTGGGCTTAAATGACGACCCAGAATATCTTTCTCTTCCAGTGGGAAAGCCTCGAATTGCAGATGACTGAGTTGCAGACCGCGAAGCCCCATCGTGTCCAGCGGGGTTGCTGTGAAACCCGGCAGAGAAGGATCAACTATAGCGACCTGAATGCCTAGAGGCGTACGATTAGTCTGGGCGAATACCAGTCCAATACTCGCCCGGTGTCCGTTGCCAATGTAGAATTTATGTCCGGTTAGCTCCATTCCCCCATCCGGATGTCGCGTAATCCGCGTGCTGATCTCGGTTGCATCTGAACCCTTCTCCGGCTCTGATAAGGCAAAAACAGCCCAGGCCGGACCTTTCAGAAAGTGGCTATAAAAGCGCTCCTTCTGTTCCTCATCGCCCAAGTCAATCATGACGATGCTGGACATGGAAGGACCAGGTCCTCCCAGAAAAACGCCCGCATCTCCTGCGGACAACTGCTCGATCGTAATGACTCTTTCCAGCGAAGAGAGTCCATAATATCGATCCTGACCTATGGTTACAATCGGCTGGCCGCCATACTCCGGGGGAATCATCATATGATTGATGGCCTGCAGGGCAGACGTGTGCAAAAACTCGGTGAGTCGGTCTGGCTCCCGGTCAATCGTCAGGCCGATCTGACGAAGCTCCGCAGCATACTGCTTCATCACTTGCTCGAAGATCGCAATCGTTGATGGAGTAATCATCAATATTCCTCCTTAGCTGGCAACAGCATGTTTTTCACCAGTTGGCCTGCATATGTATATGCCGATACGCCATGCCTCAAAAAACCGAAACCGCCGCCAAGACGTTGAATCTGTCTGAAGGCTTCGTCCAATTCCTGATGTATCCACGCATGGACCCGGACCGATGGAAGACCTGGATTTGCCGAGAGGAAGCGGTCTTCAGGCAACGTTTTCGCCATGTAGAGCGTTGTCAGGATGTCAGCGACCATGCCTTTCACGAGCTGGTGCTGAAACGTGGATTGTCCCCCCGATATTCGCACCGACAAATGCCTGCGAACCTGCTCCAATCCAGCCTTGCACAGCTCTACGCGGAACTCAAGCAGGCGTGTTCTCAGCTCATTCGAGGTCACTTTCTCGCCTGATATCTCAGCCTTCTCACCCTCATTCGGCTGTACCTTGTATAACAGTAGTCCGGAGGGCTCCAGCATCCGATCCTGTACATGAACAGCATGTAGTTGATTCCAAAGATACAGCCCTGCTGATTCTTCATGCCAAAGTAAAGCATCTTGTTCCATGAGATGAGCGGTCGCGAGCACGTAGGGACCTGTTGCCAAAAGCACTGGACAATTGTTCACCAGCAAGGTTTTTGCCTCCAACATTTCCGATATCGGAGCAACGGGGTTGCCTGCTGCCTTTGATCCGACGGGCTTTGCATCCGGGCCCTGGAATTCAATAACGTGCATTGTCATTCCTCCTGTTCATTCTTCTTCGCATCCTCCATGCTCCACCAGTGCAAAACCAAAAAAACTGCCGAGCCCAATACTGACCATGATGGAGCGCCCCTTCCTGCACACCCAGTTCTGCTCCAATCCCGAACTCAGGTTAATGAACGGGTCGGTGGAAAAGGTATGTCCGATTCGCTGAATGTTATCCAGATATATCCGTTCAAGTCCAACTCCCGTACGTCGCGAGAATTCCTTCCAGGTAGTCCAGTTCACATTATGGGGAAAAATATGATCCACATCTTCGAAACTCAGGCCTTGCGTTGACAGCAGCTCTTCCATCCCTTGAATGATATGGTCCACATACAATCGGTTAAATGCCGAGATCTCATCGGCGGTTGCATGATAACCAGTATGGAACCGGGTATCTCGCAGCACATGCGCCGCCTGAACGACATGCTGACAGCTCTCTCTGCTCAATAGAACGGCTACAGCAGAATCACCCAGAATGGCTGATTTGCGCAGATAGCGCCATTCGGGAGGCAAAAAATTGAATTGATCCGCACAGATCAACAACACATTCCGAATGTGAGGCTGCGTTTGCGAGATTCGCTCAAGCCATTGAAGAGCGGCTATCGACGATGCACAGTTCATTTGGGATATGCCATAGAACGGTACATGTTCCAGCCCGAAGCGCTGGAGGACACGCTGCACAAGCCTGTAATCGCTCGGTGTCTGCACCTGGAAGGAATGGACATAGAGAACAAGGTCGATTCCGGAAAGGGCAGGTCTGGTCTGGAGCCGTTCCACAGCCTGTGCGATCGTATCGTCAAGCATCTGGCCTGATTCCGTTACAGGCACACCTTCCAGGCGGTGGTACTTGCGCAGAAACTGAAGTTCGCCTTTCCCAAGCTCCAGGGCAGCCAGCACCTCTTCCGGCTGCTGAATCTGTTCAGGCAAATAGACGCCAATATCCACAATACCGAACCCCAATGTTCTCCCTCCTTCTACGATTAGTGTCCAGCCATACTCCATTCACAAGTTCGGATCAGCAAGGCGTGAATAAACGAATCCGTCTGCTCCAGATGCATAAGACATATGTACTCGCCTCCGTCCTTCTCTTCCAGTAACTCCTGTAATGCGAAGAATGGCGCTGCACTCCAGCGCGATGGATCATAATAACTCTTCGATCCACATTCGCTGTACCAGGCAGCCTGATTGCACAGCTGCTCCAGATCAGGATGGATGAGCAGGTTAATCTGATTCCGGTGAATGGATGCCTGGGCACATAATCGATCCAGTACCATCTCCGCAGTATCGGCTATGGAATGCTCGGCATGTCGCATCTCTACACCAAGCAGGGAAGGTCCTACGCCTGTCATCCGATCAAGGTATATTGCTGCAGCCGTGTCCGGCCCAGGCGGTGAATCAAGTTCCATCGTTTCATAGGGAAGAGCCGTCTGATCCATGACCAGCAGCATGCCTTTCATGTAACCTTCTCTGCCCAGATAATGCTGAAGCATGTGGAGCGCCGCAAAAGGAGCACCAAAACCAAGATCATTTACAGCAAAACTGATAAAACGGGCCTGATAACGATCCATCAAATAATTCACAATCGATATATCCGGGCGGGTATTCGGAAAATTGTATGCCAGCAGCAGCACATCCACATCCTGCATGACCCGATCAAGTCCCGTCTCCTCCAGCAGTTCCACACTCATCTCGTGATAGGCATTGTTGTTACGCCCCTGCAAAAGTTGAACATCGTACTTGATCGGAGTACCCGCGAGCATATCCTGATGAAATCGCAGCAGTTCCGGATGATCGAACGGAGGCTTCTTCTCCGAGAACAGCCTGACTCCCATCTCCCGTATGGCAACAGGCGAAGCCATCAGGCCGCAAAGAGTTGCTTCTCAATATAAGCAGCCAGGGAGCCTACCGTATCAAATACATCGGGTTCCAGATCATCCGGGTCAATCTCCAGACCTTCAATCCGGTCTTCCAGCGTCATGAGCAATTCCAGAACCGAGGTCGAATCCAGATAGAGTTCGTCAAATAAAGATGTGCTTAATTGAATATCCTGCCTGGCTTCGGTATTCAACACTTCAGCAAGGGCACCCTTGATCTCTTCAAGCAATACTGCAGTCGTCATGATCATCATCTCTCCTCATCAATTGGTTATTGCCGTGTGGGACACTTGAATCAAACGTTGCTTGGACAGTAGGTCCTGCGGAGTATCTCGCTCACGGATCAAATGAGCCTCCCCAGCGATAATCAGCACTTCCGCCGGACTTCCATGACTCAAAAAGTGTGTGGGAGAAGCCGTTGGTCCGTAGGCTCCCGAATGAAAAACACCGATTAGATCGCCCCGTTCAACAGGAGGAAGCAATACCCGTTTCCCAACAACATCATTGGGCGTACATAAGGGACCCGTAATATTGTATTCGGCTACAGGGGACTCACCATAACGCGTCAGGGAGGCAATCGGAAAGTTACGCTTCACGTAAGAACCTGTGCCCACAGCCGCCATATGGCAGTTCGTTCCACCATCGGTTACGACGAAGTGCTCTCCATACGATTGCTTGACGTATAGGGCTCGACTGACTAACATACCGCAGGTGCCTACCAGATATCGCCCAAGCTCCATGAACAGCCGGGTGTTGGCATGACTATTCCGAAACGATTCGAACATTGGATTCAACTGTTCTGTCAATGTGGCTATGGATAGGAACTGCTCACCTTCATGGTAGGGCACGCCCAATCCCCCGCCTACATCGACCATACGCAGCGTGATATCCAGCTCGTTCTCGATTCGATCAGCCAATTCCAGAATATGACGGGTATTCTGAACGATCGGCTCTACATCCAACATGCGGGTTCCCATGTACACGTGAAGTCCCATAATCTCCACATGGGAGAAGCTCTCGAACTGCTCTTTTCCCTGGAGCACACTTTGTTCATCCATACCAAACTGACGTGGTTTGCCACCCATGGTCAGCCTGGAGCCTTTAACAGAAAAGGATGGATTCACTCGCAGCGCCACCGACACGATTCGCCCCTCGCTTGCAGCGATGCTCTCAATACGCTCCAGCTCCTGAAATGATTCACACACGATCGCATATATGCCCAGACGTATACATGCCGTAATCTCGTCATCGCTTTTTCCCGGTCCCAGAAAAATAATGCTTTCTGCTGCTACTCCAGCCTGTACAGCCGTATGCAATTCGGCCAGGGAACATACCTCTGCCTGTGCTCCCATCTCCCGGAGCATGTGTACGATCGAAATATTGGGATTGGCCTTCAATGAATAGAACAGCTCCACTTGAGGCGTAAGCAATCCCCGGAGCTCTTGATACACCTGCTGCAACACATCCCCGTCATATACATACAGCGGGGTCCCGAATCTCTCGGCGATGTCCGAAACAGGCAACTGCTGAATCTGATATTCCTTAGACACTCACATCACCTCGTTAATGGAAGATAGGACGGCTTCTATCGCTTCGTCGATCACTCCCAGCCGTTCAGGGGAGGACGCAATAATCACGCCATACAGACGTCCGGAGAACAAGGTCCCCTCACTTCTGAATGCCGCATTGACTGTGGCAAAATTATTAATCAATAATCCTTCGCCGCGTTCCGGTTCGAACATCAACGCACCCAACCGGGAACGAAGTACTCCGTATTCCAGCAGGTGATTGAGCCGGAGCGTATATTTTTTGGCCAATCCACATTGATCTTCGGGCAGCCATTGATGCTGAATGTTGGTCTGATAGGTAGACATATTAAACCTGGCATTAATCTCAAGATTGGGCCAGATTGTACCGTCCTCGTCCAGAATAGCGTCCATGCCGGCAATGCCGTAGTATCCATCTCGATGCAGAGCTGCTCCAATTCGCATGGCCGCTTCGCGAATAACCTCAAGTTGAACATCGTTGAGCCGCGAAGGCATGAGATGCCCCTGATGCACGCCTTGCTCTACCAACGATTCCTTTACGCCAAGAAACTCAACTCCACCGGAGCGATCGATGAGAATCTGGTAGTTCAGGTCACAGATTTTATCAATCCATTGCTCAAGCACGTAGTTGATTTGCCGTATCCCCTTTTTGCTTGCCTGTTTCTCCAGCATACTCATGCATTTGTGAAACCTGGCTTCATCGGTGATGACGGTAATTCCCTTGCCTGATACACCCATGGAATCCTTCAACACAAGGCGTCCACCCTGCTCTAGAACGGCCTTTAGCTGATCGAAACCAGACACCAGTTCATCCAAAGACGTGCATTCAACACCTGGAATCTGGCGAATGCCCAGCTCCGCGTTGAGACGGCGGGAATACCCCTTGTCATTCACCTTGCGGAAGATATCTGAAGATGGAACAGCCAGCGGAATGCCGATCTGTCGGGAGAATTCCTCTTCCTGATCCGAGGTTCCAAAGGGAACCAGATAAACATTCGTTCCAGCAGCCTGTGACAGCTCTCGCAGCTTGTCCATCGTCCTTGGACAATTCAAAAGATTCGCGGTAATGTTCAGTGCCGGATCATTGTGCTCCACCGTTATGCATCGGGAGCGACCAAACCCAAGCGCCTGTGCATCTGCCATGAATCCCTGATTCGGCGGACCCTTGAGCAGGATGATATCGTTCTCTCCGGCGAGGAAAACACCCAGTTCCTCCATCCGATTAACGACATCCGCAGCCGAGCCAATGCTTAATGAGGGCAGCTTGAGAATACCCGTTTCACTCCAGTACTCCTCCACCTCAAAATTGTTCAGATAGACAAAAGTAACGTCATGCTGGCCCGTTAACGCCCACTTGAGCTTGCTCGAAAAATCCGTCAATACGGTGGTCAAGGCCATCCCCTCCTATTCCTGCATATTGCATCACTGCTACGCTGAATGTAACCCCAAGTCCGACCGTAACAAGCAGATAATACTCCTCTGGTTGCAACAACTTCTGCTCTAGAATGGCTTGCAAATTAATAAATGGGTCCGAACAGAAGCAATGTCCGATTTCCTGTACGTTAGACGTATATATGCGTTCAAGGGGATAGGATAAACGGATAGCCACCTTCTTCCACGAGGATAGATTCACATTGTGTGGGACGATGTATCGAATATCCTGCAACGTCAGACCCGCCTGCTCCACGGCTGCAACAATGGCTTCACATAGCCGGGGCGTGTAGATTTCCTGAAACTCCCTAAGAATCTGTGGGGTTCCCGTTAGTACATTACAGAATTGGCCCAAGGTAACACTCGTAAGTCCAACGACACGACTTCCGTTGCCCTTGTTGCCCACCAGCACGGCGGCTGATGCCTCTCCCATCACGGTGGTATTGGGGATCAATTGCACAACGGGACTAAAGGTTTTTTCACCTGTCAAAATTAAAATATGATCATCCGCTTCCAATGAAGGCAGCAATGTTTCGGCAACATTCAGGGCAATTAAGCCCGATGCACAGTTCTGCTGCGTAAGCGAAAACGCGATGGCATGCTGCAACCCGTAAGCCCGTTTCAGGGCTTGCAAAACTTTCATAGGAAAGGGGAAATTTTCCTGAATTGTGTGGCAATAAATGATATACTTAATCGAGTTAGGAGCGATCTCCGGGTTATTTACCACCTGGGTTAATACGCGCCCAAGCAACGAAGCCAGATCTCCATCCCTGTCTTGCCGAACCTGTTTCAAACCATGAATTTTTTCCAGTACCTTCGTCTGGGCATTATTGAGTCCCAGCACCTCGTTCAGTTCCCTGATCGGCACAATGTGCTCCGGAATGTAAGACCATATTTGCTTGATATGCATCGGCTTCAGACACCTCGTTATCACTAACGTACGAATCTCACTGAAATATAGGGAGATAAAGAGCTTCCGCAGAAGCTCCCATCTATGAATCTAGCGTAATACGATAAGTAAGTAGGAAAAATCAGGCACGAGCCGCCGCTGCACGAGCTGCTACAGCACGAGCCGCTACAGCACGGGCTTCAACTGCGCGAGCGGAAGCCGCGCGTGCACTGACTTCACGTGCCTCGCCCAGTCCACTCGTTTCCAATTGTGCTGCTTCAACTTCTTTACGCTTCAGTTGCTCCAGTGTAATGGGAGTCGCTTTAATGACCATTCATATCTCCTCCTTTCATCTTGGATACTCTGATTCTATAATCTCCCAAATTGGATTTAAACTGTAAATGGAGGTAAATGAACCTCTCGCTCTCCTTACCCCTGCTTCTGGACACACACGATAGACCCAACATACCAATCAGATCTCCATTCCAATCAAACTATATCAAGGGACGGTGAACGATCATGCTCGGACTCAAAATCCGGCAAATCCGGGAGCAGCTTGGACTGTCTCAGAAGCAACTGGCAGGTGAGGATATGACGCGTTCTTACATCAGCCTTATCGAAAAAGGTAGAGCCGTTCCCTCGCAGCGTATGTTGAAAATTATTGCCAAAAGGCTCAATACACCCATGGAGTTTTTTTTGGGAGGAAGTACATCGACAGATTCGGATATTGGTGAGGCTGTATTGGACAAGGCCAAAGCCTGTTATGCCGAGCAGAATGATTCTGCCTGCATCCGTATAGCCCATAAAGTGCTGACGTTGACGGAGGATACATCGGATCAGTCTGAGGCCTATCTGCTCATTTTGCGAAGTCACAACAGACTTGGGGATTATCGACAAGCCTTGGATGAAGGGGAAACTGCAGCATTTACGGTCATTCGAACGGGTGACAGGCAACGTATTGTTGAATATTATCTGGAAATGGGGAGAGCGGCTTTTCATGCAGAGCTGTTTCATGCTGCCCGGAAACATTATGAACAGGCGTATACGTACAGCAGCAGACTCAAACATCTACAGGAAGAACACATCCATTCGCTGACCTTTCTTGGCACAACCCATTTAAGGCTGGGCAATGTGAATGAGGGGTTGAACTACTATCTCAAAGCGGAGAAGGAAGCCCAAATGGCGGGGCAACCGGAGCTGTATGGCGAGATTACGCTAGGTTTGGGCAAAGCCTATTATATGTCCGAACAGGACGGACACATGCTGTTAAGTTATGACTGGACTAAGAGATCCGTACAGGCCTACAAACAGGCGAACAGCGAATCCTACGTTCTAGCGCTTCACAACCTCGCCGTGATCCAGCTTCATATGGGGCAAAAAAAAGAAGCCCTCCCCTTGCTGGATGAATGCGCACGAATTTACGATAAACGCAATCTTCCCCACAAGAAGGCTTCCATATTAGAGGAAATCAGTAAAGTTTATTTGGAGCAGCGTGAGCCAGAACAGGCAGAGGCCATCATCAAAGAAGCCCTCCAACTGCTGGATCAGCAAGATGAAGGGATGCTTCGTGCCAAACTGTATCGCTTGCTGGGTATTGTATTTCATGAGAAAAACAACAGCAATGAAGGTTATTATTTTCTAAGAATGAGTCACGATCTGCTTAAACGCATCTCTGCAAACCGCGAGGCTGACATCAGCCATCAACTCCTTATGCTAAGCATGCAGGATCGTAAAATGAACTACGAAGATTATAAGTCATTTATCAAATAAAGCAGATACCTTCTTCACCTAACAACTGAGGATAAAGGGAAAAGAAATACTGGAGTTTGGGGTCTCTGTAACAGAGGCCTTAATTCCGGGAATCCCTGGTGACAGGGCATAGGATCATCTTAAACCGCTCATCGAGTAGGAACAGGATCATTCAGATCCAGCAGCGTTTCCGTCGATATGGCATATTCTTGTCCCTGCTGGCCATTAACTATAGCCGATCCTGCATGTGCTCCCGAAACATGAAGCTGTCCTGCAATAAAAGGTAGAAGCATGATGGTAACCATGCAGAGTTCACTTGCGGTTGTAACGAATTTGGTTCCTTTACGCTCCATGCTCATCTCTCCTCATGTTTATAATTGGGTAGCATAATCCACCATCGATTCCTGGCAACCTAAGACGTATTTTACGGATAATCGCAATGACTTTAAACACGTTAATCCCCATTTACCTCCACTTGCACAACCATTTCACGGATAAAAGGTCATATGAGCTTTGTCTTCGCGATAATAATCCAGCCTTTGCTTCATCGTACCTGTATGCAGTTCAAACAGATGACCATCCGGATCGGTAAAATAAACAGATAATGCATCCCGCGGATCCCTTGGCCTTCCCGAAAGAATATCCGCCCCGGCTGCACGCAGCTGCTGCACAGACGCTTCGAACTCCTCTTCTGTAACGGTAAATGCAATATGGGTATAGGTTCGTTCCGTATAGTTGCGAATAACATCCTCCTGATTCAGGGCGATCCACAGACCGGCAAGTTCAAAATACGCCAGTTTGCGTCCTTTCACCTGAATCTGGGCACCGAGAGCCTGCTCATAAAAGGTAATGGCCCGCTCCAGATTGGATACGGAAAAGCACAAATGATTAATTCCCTGAATATTCATGTGGCTCCTGACACCTCCATCAATTTAAGGACCTATCCTTATTATGGTATATTTTGCGCAAAAAACAACAGCTCTGCTGCCTCTTCTCGCACCTTCTTCTGGGCGAATGCATAGTTTATCCGTATCAATGAACGCTTGAGGAGGATGTAAAGCGAATGAATCCTGTCTATCCTTTTTATGGTGAGAAAACGGTGTGTAAAGAGCAAAAGCTGGCATTCCCACCCCAGCATCAGGACCAGCAACCCGGTCTGGAAACCCTGATGGTGCCTGAACCAATTAGCGAAGATCCTGCTTATATCGGTAGCTGCAAACTGCAAGACAAAGTAGCCATTATTACGGGTGGTGACAGTGGAATCGGCCGGGCGGCGGCCATCGCTTTTGCCAAAGAAGGTGCGGATATCGTCATTGCTTATCTATATGAACGGACAGATGCCGAAAGGACTCGCGAGCGGATTGAGGAACTGGGACAGCGCTGTCTGTTAATCGAGATTGATCTCCGCCTAAAGAAAAACTGTGAGGCTGTCATTCGCTCGACGATGGAAACCTATGGAAAGATCGACATTCTGGTCAACAACCATGGTGTACAGTATGTGCAGCCAAGCATTGTTGATATTACGGAAGAGCAGCTGTACCATACCTTTCAGACGAATGTGTTCGCCTATTTCTTTCTGATCCAGGCCGCGCTCCCGCATCTGTGCAAAGGTGCCTCCATCATCAATACGGCTTCCATCACGGCATACAAAGGCGATACCCAACTGATCGACTACTCTTCCACCAAGGGAGCCGTGATCTCCTTGACTCGTGTACTCGCCCAATCGCTCGCTGCACAGGGAATCCGCGTGAATTCCGTTGCCCCCGGCCCCATCTGGACACCCCTCATTCCTGCCAGTTTCTCGGCTGAGGATGTGCAGGTATTTGGAACGGGTACGCCCATGGGTCGGGCTGGTCAGCCTTACGAACTGGCGGCAGCTTACGTCTATCTCGCTTCCCGCGATTCATCCTACGTCACCGGTGAATGCATTCATGTGAATGGCGGCGATATGGTAACGACTTAGGGTAATGTGGGTGATATCGTTAACTGATGTCAGCTTGGATTTGGCAGGTGTGGCAGGATATCGGTGGTCCGGTTACGAAGAGGGTTAGGAGTATGATCCGGTTATACCCGAACCTGACATCTTGCGACAAGGAGCTGAACAACCTGATGAACTTCGATCCACTCTACCAACCGTATCCCTCTTACCGCGTGCCTGTGTATGCCAAGCAAGGCATGGTCGCGACGTCACAGCCACTGGCTGCACAAGCTGGTCTCGATATTTTGAAAAAAGGCGGCAACGCCATTGATGCCGCCATTGCAACTGCGGCAGCACTCACGGTGCTGGAGCCAACGTCCAATGGCATTGGCGGCGATGCTTTTGCCCTCGTCTGGACCGAGGGCAAACTGCATGGCCTGAATGCCAGCGGCCCTGCGCCTCAGGGCATATCCATTGAGGCGCTTCAAGCGGCAGGCCATACGGAGATGCCGAAGCTTGGGGTTGTTCCGGTGACGGTGCCTGGCGCACCGGCGGGTTGGGCTGAGCTGAGCCGCCGTTTCGGGCGGCTCACACTGGCGGAAGCGCTGGAACCGGCCATCCGCTATGCGGAGGAAGGTTACCCGCTTGCGCCTGGGCTGGCCCGCCACTGGGCAAGGGCAGCCGAGATCTATGCACGCCAGGGTGATGCGGAAGCAGGGCGTGCGTGGTTTGAGACATTTGCTCCAGGCGGGCGTGTTCCCGCAGCTGGAGAGATGTGGCGCTCGCCGGATCATGCGGCGACTTTGCGCCAGATTGGCGAGAGCGAAGCGCGAGACTTTTACGAAGGAGAACTGGCGGAACGCATTCATTCCTTTATGGCAGAGCACGGTGGTTATCTGACCAAAGATGACCTGGCGGCATTCCAGCCCGAGTGGGTTGATCCCATCTCCGTCTCCTATCGCGGATACGATGTGTGGGAGATCCCGCCGAATGGACAAGGGCTGATTGCTCTCGCGGCGCTTAATCTGTTGAAGGGTTACGAGTTCGACGAGAAAGAATCCGTTCTGGCGTATCATCAGCAGCTCGAAGCTATGAAGCTGGCATTTGCCGATGGGGAGAAATATATTACTGAAGAACGCAAAATGGGTGTGACGGTGGAGGAACTACTATCCGAAGCATACGCGGAAGAACGGCGCAAACTCATTGGTGATATCGCACGTGCACCTGAGGCAGGTGATCCACGTGCAAGTGGAACAGTCTATCTGGCTACGGCGGACGGTGAAGGTAACATGGTTTCCTTTATCCAGAGTAACTATATGGGCTTCGGGTCTGGATTGGTTGTTCCGGGGACAGGCATTGCTTTGCAGAATCGCGGACATAATTTCTCACTGGACCCGAATCATGCAAATGCCTTGGAGCCAGGCAAACGAACGTATCACACGATCATTCCGGGGTTTCTCACCCGCGGCAGTGAAGCGGTTGGGCCATTCGGTGTCATGGGCGGTTTCATGCAACCGCAAGGTCATGTGCAGGTGGTCATGAATACGGTCGATTATCACCTGAACCCACAGGCTGCACTGGATTCTCCACGCTGGCAGTGGACCAAGGGCAAAACGATTCTCGTGGAACCGGGTTTCCCGCAGCACATTTCACAGGCACTCGCCCGCAAGGGACATGATATTCAAGTGGCGCTCGATCCATCCCAGTTTGGACGCGGTCAGATCATCTGGCGCAACCCGGACAATGGCGTATTATGCGGGGGTACGGAAACCCGAGCGGATGGCTCGATTGCGGCTTGGTAAACTCATGTCATTTCAATATAGGGAAGTTCACCCTTTGAACCATATATGATGTTATTCAAAGGCACAACAGAGATGATTCATGTCATCTCTGTTGTGTCTTTTTGGAGCTTTAAACGTCAGTAAACAACATACTGTAGTTATTCAGGCACCCTTTTAACCAGAGAAATGTAAAACTAATGTATAAATCATGAAACATATTTAGATTTTCGTAAATTTTCACTACATACCATAAAACACAGTACCTTTCTGTCCGATATAGATAAAGGGAAATCCTCACCACACGTGTCATCCATATATGCGTATTTCCCTAGAGCTGAAGAACAATTCAAATCAGAAAAATGCGACTACAGAAATGAGGGTACCACACATGAAAACAAACAAGAACAGACGCGCAGGTCTAGGTCTCACATTAATGATGATCCTGACGGCACTGATCCTGGGGGCATGTTCCGCCAATAATACAACAACGGCAACAGACACAAGAACAAAAGTTGGAATCGTGCTGACGGAAGTAGGTCTGGGAGACCGTTCTTTTAATGATGCTGCTTTTGATGGACTGGTTCAGGCCAGAGACGAGAAAAGCATTGTCTTTGACTATCGTGAACCGGGCGGGAATTTAACTGCCGAAGCTGCTTTTGAGGAGTTTGCGGAATCCAAATTCGATCTGATTATCGGTCTGAGTGATACGGTCCAAGCAGATATGGAGAAGGTTGCAGCCAAATATCCCGACCAGCAGTTCCTTCTAATTGACAGCCAGTCCGAACTGCCTAACATTGCCTCTATTTCATTCCGGGCGGAAGAGGGAAGTTATCTGGCGGGTGTTATTGCCGCTATGGCTTCAACAGAGGATCATGTCGGTTTCATTGGTGGCATGGAGATACCGGTCCTTCATAATTTCGAGCAGGGTTTTGAACAAGGTGTTCTGGCAGTCAAGCCGGATGCAACCGTTGATGTCGTCTACGCAGGGGACTTCGGTAATGCCGATCTGGGTGAGCAACTCGCTGCACAGATGATTCAAGAAAAGGGTGCTGACGTGATCTATGTAGCTGCCGGTCTCACAGGTGTGGGTGCACTGACGGAGATTCAGAAATTAGGGAAATACGCCATCGGCGTAGATACCGATCAATTCTTTTTGGCGGAAAAAGCCATTCTTACGTCCATGCTGAAAAATGTGGATGTATCCATCTATAATGCCGTTAACTCGTTTATTCAAAACAATCATGCCTTCCCTCAAAAGGAAATCGTGGAGGGACTGGCGGAGAACGCCGTGGGCTTGACCGCTCTACATAATATCACGCTCAGTGATGAACAGAAGAAAACCTTCGAAGATCTGAAAACACAGATCTCTTCCGGTCAAATCAAAATTACGCTTGATCAATAACCTATCGGATTCGAGGAGGTACGCATATGAAACTACAGGGAAAACTGATACTTAATGCTCTAATCTCGCTACTTCTATGCCTTGCGCTAGTAGCTTATATCATTATGGAATTGCTCGGCATGAATGCTAAAAATCAAAATCTGGTACCTGCCATGCTCAAGGTAAGCGGGTTAAACGCCAATCAGATTCAGACCCAGCAGGCGCTGGATGTCTATTCGTTCTCCATGACAGCAGGCAACCAGGACGCAGTGCTCCGCTTGCTGGATGAAGGCCAAACGATGATTCAAGAGCTTACGGACGGATTACTTGAAACGGATCAACAGTTGCAGCTTATTCAGTCCATCCAAATGAAACTCACTGCTCTGAGTCAGGGAGCCACCGAAGCCATGACAGCGATGGACGGGGCGGAAGCGAAACGGTATAGCACTCGGGTTCGGGGCATACAGAATGATATCTATTCGTTGGATGAAATAACTCAGGATCGATATGATCAATATACCGTTGATTTGGAGCGTGATATCCAGCAAACGTGGCAAGTCGCTCTCGGTGGAGCCATCATATTGCTCGTCGCCGTGATGCTGTTCAATATGTATACTTCACGTCAGATCGCCAAGCGTATTCGTACGCTCAAAGACGCGGCAGGACAAATTGCAGACGGTGACCTTACCGGACAATTACCGGAAGCTCTGGGCAAAGATGAACTTGATGACCTTAGTCGCTCCTTCGGTATCATGACCCATAATATCCGCGGCATTATTCAATCCATTGGTGCAGCCGGTCATCGTGTCGATCTGATGGCGCAAGACATTGATCGTGGCAATGATACAGCCCAAGCGATTGTGCAGCAGGTATCCCGTACCACGGAGGAACTATCGATTGGTAGTCAAAAGATTGCTGAGGATCTGAGTGAAACGGTGATGGTCGTGGACAAAATGCAATCTACCTTCAACAGTAATCTAAAGGCCACTTCCCAATCGGTGATCGATGGTCGTGAAGTATTAACTACCGTTGAGGAAGGCCATAAGGCTGTAGCGGAGCAACTCCGTCTGGCCGAAGTGAATCGTCTGGCGATGTCCGAGGTGGAGCAGACGGTGCGAGAACTGGAAGACAGCGCGGTTCGAATCACCACGATGACTGCATATGTATCAGAGATTGCCAAGCAGACGACCATGCTCTCGTTAAATGCCTCTATTGAGGCTGCTCGCGCCGGAGAAGCCGGACGTGGCTTTGCTGTTGTTGCAGGTGAGGTGAATAAACTTGCCGAACAATCTGCGCAATCGGTCAAGCATATCTACGCGGCTGTTGGCGAGATCACAACCTCCATGGACAAGGTGAAGAACTCGGTAGCGCAAAGCATGCAACTATTCGGGGAACAGGAACAAGCCACCGGACAGACCCGGGAATCCTTCTCTGCCATTCGCGGAAGTGTGGAGCGCATTAGTACCGGCATCCATCAGCTTGCTGAGGACATGCAGCACTCCAATGAACTCAGTACGCAGGTGCAACAGGCCATTGAAAATATCAGTGCCATCACTGAGCAGTCGGCTGCCAGCAGTGAAGAGATCACCGCCTCCACTTCGGAACAACAACGTTCCTTCGCTGAAGCGAGTATTAAGGTGAAGTCATTGCGTGATATCAGTGCAGAGATGCATCAGGAGTTGCTGCGTTTCCGGCTGTAGGCAGGCGTGATTCCTGAATACAGTAAGGATGAAAAGGCTGGAATAGCAGAAAACCTCCAGTTTCTCTTGTAATGAGAGAAGCTGGAGGTTTTTTATTCGTTGGTTTATTTATTTGGCCTGTTTACGCTTAATAACCTACCGTAAACCGTGCTTGAACAAACTGCGGATCGTCCAGTTCATCCACCAAAGCCGCTGCAAAATCACCAACCGAAATCGAGCTTTCCCCGATATCATCCGTAATCACCCGGTTCATGCCAACACGGAACTGGCCGGTCCGACGTCCTGTTGTGATTGTCGCGGCAGGACTCATATACGTCCAGTGAATACCTGATGCTTCAATCAGGTCATATGCTTCTGCATGTGCTTTTGCCAGGGGTTTAACTTCCTCCGGGAATCCCGGCGTGTCCATTAGCATCTCACCAGAATCGGTCATCAAACTTCCTGCTCCACCAACTACAACCAGACGTCCTGCTTTTGCACGGCGAACACCCTCGATCAACGAACGTGTGACTTCCAGCATCTCTTCTTCTCCACCGAACTTCGGACCATACGCACTCACAACCACTTCTTGACCTGCTGCAAAATCAGCCACCTGATCCGGGTTAAGCAGATCTCCCTGTTCCACACGTAAGCGTTCGTGCACCATCTCGACTTTCGACGGGTCACGCACCACCGCTGTCACTTCATGCCCACGATCCATCAGCTCCCACAGTATCGTCTTGCCAATCGCTCCGGTCGCTCCAAAAATGGCTACTTTCATATCAATTCCCTCTTTTCTGTAGATATCATCTCGTCAACTTACCGTTATTTTAATACTTAATCCTATTGTTATATACCTTAAACGGCTCACGCCATCTTAAACCGGATATGAACACTTGTAAACCTATCTCTTACAGCTTATATGTAGAAAACCAATCTTCACTTCTCTAACGGAAGAAACACCGCCACTCAGAAGTATCCCCTCTCCCCACCATCAAGCAACACGGATCATGAAAAAAAGCCGCTAATGCGGCTATACACAGATAATTTCATTAATGATATGAAGTTTAATCTTACATCAAAATTCAGTTTCCGTTCCGTTAGGTAGTCGGCCCTTCTTCTCCCTGCCTCCACCACATGCCCTCCGATTTCGGGCTGGTATATTCAAATCCAAATTGAGCATACAGACGATCAGCCGGAACATCCGCCAGCAGACTGACCAAACCGCGAGCAGGTACAACATCACGCAGATAATTCATAATCTCGCTCATGATCAGTTTTCCATAACCCATCCCCTGAACATCCGGGTGAACAGCAATATCGACGACCTGAAAGAAACAACCGCCATCTCCAATCACTCGCCCCATACCTACCAGCATATCCTTCTCACGCAGACATACGGCAAACAGACTGTTCGGTAGTCCAATCTCCGCCCCTTCCCTGCTCATTGGACTAAGACCGGCAATCTGCCGCAGGGCAAGGTACTCCACTGCTGCTGGTGGTGAGTGTTCAATATTCACTTGATCCATGAATTGTGCCCCTTTCTGCTTGAATTCATCTACTTCCTGTGTAATAGTGAGAGAAAGCTTACGTGAAGCGTGTTTCTTGATACGTGAAGTTGCTGCAAAGGAGGAACAATTGTGTTTCAACGTTGGATTGAAGATCTAACATCGCGCCCAGGCGCTGTGGCTGTGCTGCTTGGAGTCATGGCAGTGCTTCTAGGGATATACATATGGTCTGCCACTGAAGTTCGCCGCAGCCACGAAAGGCGAATGAGAAGGATACGAGATACATTATACATAAGTACAGCCCTCTTGGGACAGCTTACCATCCAGGAAAATCGGAAATATGAACGGTCGGAACACGAACATAACGATTTGATAACGGCAATGTTAGCCTGCAAAGCTGCATCTTACCTATCCCCTCAGCTACAGGACCAGATCCGGGACTGTATTAAGGAACATGATCCTGCCCGACTCGGATTGATGCACAGAGCACTGGAAAGAGAATGCACCGTATTATCAGATGAACTCAGTCGGGATACGCATGCAGATCATTGGGGCACAGCGGTCTGGACCATCCTTCGGCCCGTAGCCGAACCAGCCGCACTGGCGGCCACAGGATTTCTGGTTACAGATCTGGTATTTCGTCAGCGGATGTTGGACGTCCCTGTGGACTCATGGGACAGCATCTTGCCTTGGATTCGCGCGGTTTCCCTGATGATCACCATTATGTATGGATATCTGCTCTGGGCAAGCCCACGCCGGGATACGCCGGGTACAGTAACCAAAACGCTCTCTTTGCTGATCGCGCTATGCTCCTTACTCCATCTGATTGGACCTGTTGCTGCTCCCTATGCTCTGGGATTACAGCTGATTATATTCACTTCGGGTTTCGGGTTGACGGGGACACGCTCTCGCAGTGACCGCCCCTACGCAGGACATACGGAGCTGGAACCAGCGAAGAAAGTCTCTACGGAGATTGAAGGGAATACAAGTCGTACATCTGGTACCAACACCGACGAATAACTTACCCATTCAGTATGCTGCGCAGTTGCCTACTCTGGACCTGTTCAGGGTGCCTCGGCTTTAAGTAGGTTTTGAAAGAACACTCTAAATTCTTCAAGTCTGTACGCAAAAAGGGCTGAAACTACAATGTAGTTTCAGCTCTTTTCTATAATCTTTCTTACGAAGAATATCGGAAGGTTATTCTGTCATCGAAGTGGCACGTGTAACATTTTTCAGTTCACTTTATATCATGCATAATTACTTCACTTATTTCGCTACAACATGTGCAATGACACGGCCATTTTCGTACGTGACAGTCACGTCATAACCATCTGCCGTTATACTGTCGAATTCACCTGTAATTCCATTAGCCGTGATTAACGTAATATCTTTGGAACCTTCGATCTTATAGTTGGACAAGTCCAGTTTGAGAATTCCTCCATCAATGTAGAGCTTTCTGCCGACATTCAGTTGACTGTTGCCGTCAGCCACAACCAATTCTAACGTACCGTTATCCATGGTGAAGTTCTTATTCAAGTTTAATGCTCCATCGACATTCACAACAACTGTTCCATTTTCTACATACAGATCACCTGTACCAAAAGCAGTTGCTGATTCGGCTACCAGTGTTCCTGCTTGCAGCAACGTTCCGCCTGTATAGCTATTTTTCCCTGTCAATGTAAGGGTGCCTGTTCCCTTTTTCGTAAGCATTCCACTACCAGTGATATCATTTCTCCACCAGTCTTCTGCATTGAACCGTCCTTTGGAAGCGTCCATATCCACAGTTACATTGTTCAAGAATGCGCCGTAGCCATCCGCTGCGGATACCAGATCCAATCTACCCCAACCTTTGGATTCGTCCAGGACAGGATATCCGGAATCGATGGATGTCGTATACAATACTTCTCTGCGTTGCTCATCTGTTAAATAAGGTTGACGCGTCTCTAACAATGCTTCTGCTCCTTGTGGAACAACAGGGGCCAAACCTTTAGTTCCTGTTTGTGGCAGACCGGAAGTCATCTTTTCTCTATAGAAGGCTTTATTAGCGTCGTGATCTTCCCATTTATTCTCATCGTATGCACTTTTGAAAGTGTACTCCTCTGTTACGGTGTGTGCATATTCGTACAAACTCATATTTTTTTCCTTGGCTTCTGCTCCAAATACCTCGCCTGCATTTTCATAGGCTTTCTCTAACAAGTCTTTATTCTCCGCCTGATTGAAGGCATATGCGGTCATAGCTGTTGCTTGTATTCTCGCCCCTACAACATCAAGCGGTGAGTGCATTCCCGTGACAATTCGATTCTCACCCATCTGAGCTGCTCTCGTTAAGAATTCAGAGAATCGTTCTGGGGTAGCGTAGGCAAAAGGAAGTACAGATAAGTACGATGCACTTGTATGACCACTTGGAAATCCTCCGTCTTTTCCTCTTCCATCCTCAGCAATTCGTTTGACATAGCTTAATGCAGGGATAAGCACAACGTTCGTTTCATATTGCTGGTAATGCTTTTCTCCTGTTGATTTCTTTCCACCTGAAGCCAGTGGTACTTCTGTCGCTTCACCTTCACCAATTGTTTGCCATACGGGTAACCCTTTGCTATCGACGACCTCTTTCACTTCTCCGTTTGAATTCATTCTCCACGGTCTAGGCGTAGAGTAGAAGTATTTCGCAGGGTTTGATGAGGCAGGAATTTTGAATCGCACCAGATCAACTAAAGCGACCATATCTGCAAGTTCCGTATCCGCCCAATCACTTCCGATACCTTGGCTTTCATCTTCCACCGTTTCTTCTGTCAATAACACATTCATCTCGTCCACACTTCGTTCAACGCTTGTCTTTGGCTTGATAACATCTACATACGTATTAGCCAGCGGCCCAAAAGCTTCCATCATACTATAGATCTTATCTCTTTGGTCATCATAATAAGCTGCCAAAGTCTCTTCAGCCGTGCGATTTTGCGTGGCATCTTCTACATACTTGATATTCGCTTCCCACGCCGCTTTATTTCGGATCTCTGCATTCGCAAATGTCTTCTGATCAGCGACAGCTACGCTTGGATCGTTTTTAAAACCGTCATAGTATAAGGTCGGTCCATCTCCATACTTTGCATTCTTGCCATCAGCACCAAGTTTGGTTGCCGCTGTTCCATCTCTCCAATCCGCTTGGTTCAAGGACCATACTTGATCAAAACCATCCAAAATATCAATAAACGGATTGGTTTCTGCAATATTTTTCAATGTGCCGTCAGCCGCATTGCCTCCATGCTCCACGGCGGACAAACGAGCTTCATCTGCTGGAGGATTAACACTCAGTACGGTTGCTGTTCCTTTTGGCTTAGCTGGTTTGGCAGCTGTAGTCGCATCCGTTTCCACAGCCTTAACGAGTGCAGAGACTGCCTCGGCCCGAGTAATGGAATTAAGCGGCTTGAAGCTTCCATCTGTATATCCAGCGATAATTTTCGCTGCTGCCGCTCCACCTACAGCTCCTTTGCTCCACGCTGCAATAGACGACGAATCACTAAAGACATTCGCAGCTGTTTCATTTAACTCCAAATTAAGAATACCAGCGATCACTTTAGCTGCTTCCTGACGTGTGATCGGATCTTGCGGCTTCATAGTGCCATCAGTGTATCCATCTATATATCCATTCGCATTTGCAATAGAAATTGCTTCATAATACCATGCACTTTCAGACACATCGTTAAAGGTAATTTTAGCTTGTCCGGAATATCCAAATGCACCGTTTACCAAATTCATAAATTCTGCTCTGGTAATATACGTGTTCGGTTTGAATGAACGATCCAGGTAGCCTCTAATTAATCCTTCATCACCCCATGCTTGAATATTTGCTTCCGCCCAGTGTCCCTTAATATCAGAGAACTGAATTTTCTGATCGGCTGCAAAACTCTTCTCTGCAAACGTTGGACCTACCATAGACAACATCAGAAGTAGTGCCAGTGACTTTTTAAGTGGTTTTCTCATGGCTTGCAAATACACGCTCCCATTATAGAAATAATTTTTTTTTGCTTCTGCGTCAGCATATGAGTAAGAAAGTCTCTATCCAGATGTCTGATCTGCCGTTACTGTAGCATTAGGGGACGTTTGGTATCTATAGAACAAATTCCGTTTTATATCAAAATCGTACGTTCTGACACTTTTCACCCTAAAAAAATGGAGTGCATACTACTTTCGTTAATTATGATATCTTTTTATGTAAACGCTTTATTAAATGTGTGTAAAATGAGAGGGGGAAGTTTGTTAAATTTCGGTCAACATGATTTCTCGTCCTCGGCCTACTATATAATGATGAAGTTGTTTAGAAACGAGAAATGAAGGGGGAAAAAGAATGCGTAAGCCATTTCAGTCTGTGAGATCCAAAATGGTTCTTTCCTACCTCGCTGTCGTTCTTGTCATTGCGCTTCTTTTCGGCTCCATTTTTTATCTCTTCTTCTCCCATCAATACAGCAAAGAAATCCGCATCAATAATCAACTCTCACTGAAAAGCACTGTCAATTATATAGAGAGCTCCGTGATCCAGAAGGTGAATCAGGTCTATCTGTCCCTGGCACTGGGTAACGCTGCAAGTATCGATTTAGATAGCTTAAAAGGAAACCATAGCAAAATTCTGGACATCGAACAGTCCCTCAAAAATATGGTGCAAAATTATTCCGATCTCATTGAAGCTATTCATGTGTACGATGCGAAGAACCACTTTATTGTTTCATCTGTATATGGGCTGATGCTCTATGAGGACACGCCTGCGAGTGTGGATCATACGACGGATTGGATTGCTGCGATGAAAGAAACCAAAGAAAGCTCCTTATGGATGCAGACTCGCATGGTTCCTCAGGATGCTTATATCGAATCACGGGAACAGAGCAACATGAGTCCTCTGATTTCTTATGTCCACAGTTACCCGTTTCAATCGTCTGGGCAAGACAATAAGGCCATAATTGCGATTGATATAAAAGAATCAGCGATCAGTCAGATCATTAAAAATATGCTCCCTGCTGACTATGCGAATACATTAATCATAGATCAGGACGGAACTGTCATATCTGCTGCGGACAAAACGTTGATAGGCAGCTCCACGGAGGAAAATCTAACGCAGTCGCTGCTCTCCTTTCATTCTTCAGATGAGAGCTTCGCACCTGTATTTAACCATGACTCATATGTCGTTACCCAAGATCAATTTAAAGGAAATGCATGGCGGATTTACACGACCACACCTAATAAAAGCTTCTATTATAAATTGGATAGCTTGAAGGAGATTTCGGTTCTTCTTGGTTTGTTGGCTGTTGCGGTTGGGATCGTGATGTCATCCGTCTTTACCACTGCCAACTATAGTCCTCTTAAGCGAATCCTGAATAACATCAAGAGCCGGATGGATAGCCCAACCAGCTTAAAGCAGGACGAGTACCGGTTCATCGATACAACGATTAACAGTCTGTCCAACAAAGTCGATAGTCTTGAGGAAACACTACAAGCCAATCATAAGATGATCAAGCATAGTATCATGCTCAATATGTTAAATAACCGATTTACACCCGAGGAACTTACGGAGCAACTGCAGTCTGTTCACATTTCGATGGCTTACTCACGCTTCCGTTGCATCGTCATTGATCCGGTCAATGAGAAATGGAAGGATCTGCAGCCACGACAGTTGCAGCATACGTTGTACACGATGATTCAGCAACTGGAGATCGCAGATATGGACGAGACTCAACTGCTCGCAGAGGAGTTGCAGGATCACAAAATCGCGGTCATCATCTGTACCAATCAACCCGAGGAACCTCTCTCTGATCACATTGTAGACTTTATTCACGCTGAGGCTAAGAGCAGATTCGGTCTGGAATTTGTACTATCACTGGGCGGCTGGGTAGAGCATTTCACGAAAATTCATACAAGCTATCATCAGGCGAATACCTTGATCCGATACAGCTACTTCTTTCCCGAGCAGTCTGCCATTCAGGATCTTGGTCTTCTAAACAGGGAATCCAGCAGCTTGGAAATTTCAGAATCATACCTCGTAAACTTTGAAAAGAAATTGCAGGCTCGGGATGTGCAAGGTACGGTTCAGGCCATTCAGGAAGTGGTAGCGACAATAAAGGAAGGCCCCTATTCAGCCGAATACAGTCGTATCATACTATTAAAAACAGTATCGATTTACGCTGAATGTATCCAGCAGGTACGCCTGCAACCCGCCGAGGCAAGCTCGATGAATCTGTACAAGCAATTTTCATTGTTCTACAATATCAACCGCTATTCGGAGTGGATGATTCATCTCGTGACCGAATTTGTGATGCATATGGAGAAGCGAAGCGAGGTACGGAGTGTGGATACCATCTCGGCTGTCAAAGCCTATGTTCATGAGCATCTTTCGGGCGATCTTACGCTGGATCATGTCTCAGAACAAGTATTCATCAGCCCTAAATATCTGAGTAAACTTTTCAAGGAAGAAACCGGGATTGTCTATTCCGAATATGTTACGAACCAGAGAATGGAACGTGCACGGGAACTCATGACACAGCGTGAAATTACAGTTGAGCAGGTCGCAAATACGGTCGGTTACCGTACTCCTGCTTATTTCATTAAGAAGTTCAAAGAAATTCACGGCTGTACACCAAAAAACTTCATGCGCAATCTAATGGAGCAGGGATCTATATAGGATCAATTAGGAATATTTACACGGACACTCCGATGACAGAACAACCTTCCGATCGCTGTTATTCCCAGATTTCTTCGATCCCTTTTCTAAAAGGGGAAATCCGGGAATAAAGGCGAACGCTTCGCTTCTTCAGGTTCTTTCTGTCCTCTCCGTTTTTGTGTAAATGTTAAATTGAAGCTATATAGAATTTAAAATTAGTAAAGGAGCTGCTATGAACATCAACCATTTAAGAACGCTATGTCTATTGATTGCTACATCTATTCTTATAGGATTGATGAGCGGTTGTACCTTTCTAAACAGAGAAACAGCACAAGTGCAGCAGCAGGAACACTCGGCAAGTGCTGAGAAGGATACAGCACCGCAGTATACGATATCCTGGACCATGCATCAAAATATCCCTGTTCCTGCGGACGCTGAGATGATTGCATATATAGAGGATCGGTTTGATGTCGATCTGGAGGTGTGGAACCTTGAGAACAAACGATACGAGGAACTGCTGGATATGGAGCTGGCTCAAGGGAAAATACCGGATCTGTTCCGGATCAGGCAGCCGCATGATCTGCTTAAGTATCAAATGCAAGGGGTTTTAGCGGAAATCCCCCCAGAGGTCCTTGAACAATATGCGCCAAATATTGTACAGCGAATTCGCGATTATGACTCACGTTACTTAGAGTTTGGAAAAATAAACGGCAGCTTATATGGAATACCGGCCATCAATGAGACCAACATCTATCGAACTCCTGTCGTATATCGAGAGGACTGGCTTAAGCGGCTTGGTCTGGACGTACCGAAGACATTAGATGAATTTGAAACGGTCATGTATGCCTTTGCCAAAGGTGACCCGGACGGAAATGGTAAACAAGATACGTATGGCCTATCCAGAGAGGGCTTAAATGTTGTGTTTGGCGCTTTTGGACAGTCCGTTTTCACAGAGCAGCTGTATTTTAATGAAGAAAACAACCAACTCGTGATCGGTGCTCTGGAGCCTGAGATGAAAAAAGCATTGGCTTATATGCAAAAGTGGTATCAGGACGGGATTATCGACCCTGAGTTTATAACCGGCGAAAATAAAGGCGGCTATAAGCATCTATCCCATGCTTTTATTAATGGAAAAATTGGGATGACCTCGATGGGAAACTACTATCATTGGAATCAAGAGGGAGATTACAGCGTTCTCAATGAACATGGCGAGGAAACGCCGGTGGAACCCTCGTTCAATGTCAATGAGCTAATACAGAAGAATGCAGCTGCAGAGGTTGTATTTGGTTCTCCTGTTATTGGTCCGGATGGACATAGCGGTTCTAAAGGGAATAATCTGCTGATGAATTTTATTGCTATAGGGGCTGAGGCTGCGAACGAGCCCGGAAAACTGGAGAAAATCTTGGAGATACTCGATTATGTAAGTGCCAACCCCGATCCGGTCGAGCGGATCAAAATGGAGTATGGCCTTCCAGGAAAGCACTGGGATTGGAGCGCTGAAGATTCAAAATCGTTCCACTTGCTTCGCCCATACAACCGAATGGAGAATTACACCAATATGATCGGCTCAAGTATCGGCATGACAGTTCCAGGTACAACAACGGACAAACGTGAACAGTGGGCTGCATCTGCAGGGCTAACGGAGAATGGGATCTATAATCGCCTGGAGGTTGCAACCCCTGCCCTGATTCAATATTCATCTGAGCTGATTCGCATGAGAGACAGAGCATATATCTCCATCATCACTGGCGATCAGCCTGTGGAGTATTTCGATACCTTTGTGGAAGAATTCATGGATGCAGGTGGGCAGCAAGTGCTGCTTGAAGCGAATCATTGGTATAACGAGCATAAGGAGACAATTCACACGCAATAGGTGGGACGGTATGGAACATACATTTCCCATGAGTTTCTGGAAAGTATACATGTGTGTTCCTATGCACCTATCCTCGCTTCCCTCACGCTAGTCACTCTCTATCCCTTCGCACTCGCATTTGATCCGCGTAGTGAACGGGCTGAACTGCTTCGTGCCGTGCTTCCGGATTTGGAGGCGCTGCCTGAGGGCGTGTTTTCAAAACGCTTGCGTTCGGTCCGCTCCATCTGCACAATCTGACCTTCGTGCACCACGATGTGCAAAGAACCAAACTCCATGTCATTCAGCTGTCCGGCAATTCGGTCCAACCATACCTCATCCACTTTTAACGGCTTAGCCATAGAGCCGCCTCCTCTTCTCGGGCTACTGCCCGCCATATTCCTAAGTGCGCTGTCATCCAACGGATTTATAAATCATTCTTATCCAACCTATATACTTGGTTTATACATTAGCAGGGCTTCCAGTAGCTGTCAATCTGTATTTTCTTCTTCTCATAATCACTTTTCTGAAACGGCTTTGTGTCCAAGCCAGCTCTTGAGCAGCAACGTGGCGAGAGCCAGAATCAGGAGCAGGGAAGCTACGGCAAATGAAGCTGAGAATTGATATTCGTTATACAAAATCTCGACATGCAGCGGTAGCGTATTCGTCTCCCCGCGGATATGTCCGGACACCACAGATACCGCTCCGAACTCGCCCATGGCACGGGCATTACACAGAATAATACCGTACAGCAGTCCCCATTTGATGTTGGGCAAAGTTACACTCCAGAAGATTCGCCATCCTGAAGCACCCAGCGTAACGGCCGCTTCTTCTTCCCGGGTTCCCTGGTCCTCCATCAGCGGAATCAGTTCTCTCGCTACAAAAGGAAAGGTAATAAACAACGTTGCAATGACAATGCCTGGCAGCGCAAAAATGATTTTGATATCATGTTCGGACAGCCACGGCCCAAACCACCCATTTGAACCAAAGACTAATACAAAGATCAACCCGCCCACCACAGGCGAGATTGAAAAGGGAAGATCAATCAGGGTGATCATGAGTCCTTTGCCCTTAAACTGGAACTTGGTAATGACCCATGCAGCGGCCACACCAAATATCGTATTCAGCGGCACTGTAATCCCCGCAACCAATAACGTTAGTTTCAGTGCAGACATGGCATCCGGCTCGGTAAGAGCAGCGATGTACACACCCCAGCCCTGCTTCAACGCCTCCATGAGCACAATGACCAGTGGCAAAATAAGCAGCCATATGAGTACCAGGCTCGCCAGTCCAATCAACAACCATTTGACCCAGGGAGCTTCCGTTGTTGCACGGTTAGTTCCACGGCTGGTCTTAACGGGTGGAACAGGGCTCAGTGGAACGGAACCCGCCATATGCTGCACCTCCTTTGGTTTGGGTGAGTGACATCTGTTTGTATCCATATTCCATCATGCTTCATCGTCATGCTCTGCCCGCCTTCCGGCTCCAACGCTGCAAGGAATTAATGATCAGCAGCAGGATGAAAGAAACCAAAAGCAACAGCAAAGCTACAGCTGTAGCGCCTGCATAATCGAACTGCTCCAGCTTGGCCATGATCAGCAAGGGGGCAATCTCCGTTTTCATCGGCATATTGCCTGAGATAAACACAACGGAGCCATATTCACCGATGCCCCGGGCAAAGGCCAGAGCAAACCCCGTCAGTAGCGGTGGGATCAGATCCGGAAGCAGAATGGTACGGAATATCCGCCATCTCCCTGCTCCCAGTGTGGCAGCCGCCTCTTCCACTTCTGCCTCCAACTCCTCCAACACCGGTTGCACCGTACGAACCACGAACGGAATTCCGATAAACATCAGCGCCAGCGTAATTCCGGCCTGTGAATAGGCCAGCTTAATGCCCAAAGGCTCTACGAACTGTCCAATCCAGCCATTGCCGGCATAGATCGCTGTAAGGGCAACCCCTGCTACTGCCGTCGGCAAGGCAAAAGGCAGATCAATGACCGCATCAAACAGCCTTTTGCCAGGAAACTCATACCGAACAAGCACCCATGCCAGGAGTAACCCCAGCACGAGATCAATCAAGGCCGCTGCACCTGCGGTCAGGAAGCTGACCTGGAAAGAAGCCAGCACCCTGGGATTGGTCGCAACCTCAATCATGGTTGCCCACGTCAGCCCTGTTGAGTTAAACAACAGGGCAGCCAATGGAATAAGTACAACCAGGCTTAGGTAGAACACACTGTACCCCATCGTTAATCCGAATCCCGGCAATGTTCGTCTCCGCGCCACCATCACCTTGCTCATGTACGTTCATCCTCTCTGCCTTCAGCCGGTAAGGCTGGTTGGCCGCTCACAGCGCGATTGATCGGGCGTTCATTGAACAGAGCAACCTTAGCTGCCTGGAACATAGATCTGGTCGAAGATACCACCGTCATTGAAATGTTTGGCCTGAGTATCCCGCCATGTACCGAATATGTCTTTCAATGTGAACAGTTCAAGCGCCGGGAACTGATCCTTGAATTTTTCCTCCACGCTGTCCAGCGTTGGACGGTAATAATTTTCAGCAGCAATCGTCTGTCCTTCTTCACTGTACAAATATTTCAGATAGGCATCCGCTACATCGCGAGTTCCCTTTTTGTCTGCATTTTTGTCCACAATCGCAACGGGTGGTTCAGCCAAGATACTAACTGAAGGCACGACAATATCGAATTTGTCCGGACCCAGCTCTTTTACCGATAAGAAAGCTTCATTCTCCCAGGCAAGCAGCACATCACCAATGCCACGTTCAACAAACGTCGTCGTAGATCCGCGAGCACCCGAATCCAGCACAGGCGCATGCTTGAACAATTCTCCAACGAATTCCTTCGCTTTCTCTTCATCATTGTTGTTATGCTTCAATGCATATCCCCATGCCGCCAAGTAGTTCCAACGTGCTCCACCGGACGTTTTGGGGTTCGGGGTGATGACCTCGATATCTCCTTTAATCAGATCATCCCAGTCTTTGATGCCTTTTGGATTGCCTTTACGTACAAGGAATACAATCGTAGAGGTATACGGAGAGCTGTTATGCTCGTATTTATCTTGCCAGCCTTCGTTAATTAGACCTCTATCTTCAATCGCATCAATGTCATATCCCAATGCCAGCGTCACCACGTCCGCATCCAATCCGTCAATGACAGAACGGCTCTGTTTGCCCGATCCCCCGTGGGATTGTTTGATGGTCACTTCCTGGCCTTTCTCTTTCAACCAATGCGCCGCAAACGCTTTGTTATATTGCTCATAGAGTTCCCGTGTTGGATCATAGGAAACATTCAGCAGTTCAATGGCCTTGGCCCCTTCTGTACTGCCTTTCGCTCCCCCTGATGTTCCTGCTGCACTGGACCCGCCGCTATCCGATCCGCATGCTGCCAGTACCCCTGTTAACACCAGTGCCAGACCAACCAGAATACCCTTGTGAATTCTCTTTTTCATTAATAACACTCCCCCGATATAGATCTGCATGACTACCTCAGGCCGGCTGAACAGGATGGAACGCCCCATTAAAAACAAGAAGACGGAGGAACCCCCGCGCACTTCTCCCCATAAAGTCATGCCGGCTTAAGGCCGTGCATGCTCCATCTGGAAAGGATGCGCTGCGGTGTTCCTCCGTCTATACGGTGAGAACGTTATTCTGTTCAGGTTGCATTGTTGCATGTGTCTGTAAAATGACCGCTTTCACATTGAAAACAGATTCATTTTTATTATTCCTACCTGTTTAGTAAGTTATATACGTATAATAAAGGCAGTCTATATACCTGTCAAACGTTTTTTCCGATTTTTACCGTATTTCTGCGCTATTGGCAAAAAAAGAGGAACAACGAACCAGCGTCCGTTGTTCCTTTCAGCGAATCCCATGCTTCGCTGGCTATTGTAAACATGAACGGAATTGGACGGCCACACCTTGTCCATTCCTCATCTGCCCGCATACCGGATATTGGGTACCGGTGGTGTGCTCATGCCTTCTCCTAGATAAAAACCGGTGTGTGGCGGTTGGTTGTAGGCTACATTTTGCCAAGCGACGCCAAGACGGTACACTGGATCATGCATCAGCGTATAGATGCGTTTGTCCGTAACTGCTGTTGTGGTATAGATCCGCAGTGCTGAGCTGTCATTCGTCCGCCATACCACTTCCTCTCTCCAGTCCCCGAACAGATCAGCCTGCAGATTCGGCGTAGACTTGGTTCCGTTATTGGAAGATACGCCGGAAGCGGTGAGCAGGTTCATCGTTGTGCTGTTAGCATAGTTCCACTTGTCGATTCGGTTGCTGTCCAGCAGTTCACGGAGTAGATCCCCATCCCACCAGATGCCAAAATTCGTGGAGGACGGCAGGGTTGTCCCAAGTTTCTGCCCTTTGGCTGTATACAGACTGCCGTCTGCCCACACTTCAGCACCTTTATATCTTGGATCAATATCTGCCGCCATGCCGCGTCCAATATCCTTCGTTGTTTTGACACCCCAGATTAACTGGCCTGTACCTGCATCCCGGAACTCCACTCCGGCATTGGATGGTGTCTCATGAACCTGAAATACCTCAAGTCCAGGGCGATCCGGGTCCAGGTCACTCAGATGCATGGCATCGCCATGATGAAGTCCTGTCGTGTACAATCCTTTGCCGTTATCATCCACCGCCATGGCACCATAGACGATCTCGTCTTTCCCATCTCCATCCACGTCCGCCACACTCAGATTGTGATTTCCTTGCCCGGCATAACCCGAATTGCCAGATGTATTGGAATCAAACGTCCATTGCTTGGTCAGCTGTCCATTTCGCCAGTTATAAGCCACGAGCACTGTCCGGGTGTAGTACCCACGCGCCATGACCAGACTTGGCCGCTCCCCATCCAGATAAGCAACGGCAGCAAGGAATCGGTCCACCCGGTTGCCGTAGTTATCTCCCCAGTCGGACACATTACCACGTGCTGGTTCGTAGTTCACCGTGGAGAGTGCTTTTCCAGTCTGCCCATTGAAAACCGTCAGGAATTCGGGTCCAGACAACACATAACCGCTGGAATTGCGGTAATCCTTGCTTGCATCCCCGATGACCACGCCAGTACCATCCTTGGTACCATCGGCCGTTTTCATCGCAACCTCGGCTTTTCCGTCACCGTCGAGATCGTACACCATGAACTGGGTGTAGTGAGCACCCGCACGGATATTTTTGCCCAGACTAATCCGCCAGAGGCGTGTTCCGTTTAATTTGTAGGCATCGATAAACACTTCCCCGGTATAACCGCTCTGGGAGTTATCTTTGGAGTTGGAAGGGTCCCACTTCACAATCAATTCATACTCACCATCACCATCCAGGTCACCTGCACTGGCATCGTTGGCACTGTAGGTGTAGGCTACTCCATCGGGCGTTGTCCCACCTGCGGGTACACTGAGCGGTACAGATAGATAGTTATTACCCCATACGCTTGCTACCGCTGAAGCAGCCTGCTCCGTTCCACTCACGACAGCGCGAACCGTATATTTGGAACTGCTTGTCCCGCTTGCATCCTGAAGGTTGGTGCTGTTTGTTATGGGCGTAGCGTTCACCTTGGTTCCATCCCGATAGACGTTAAACGATACATTCGATCCTTCCGTTCCCAGAAGCCGCCAACTGACAAACACACCTGCCCCGGTCTTCACAGCCACCACACCGCGATCCAGATATTCCATCTGCCTTGCTCCCGCTGCATGTGTTACTGACGGGTTGCCCAATCCAAGCGAAGTGACCAGTAACGCGGAACTCAGCAGCGATACTCCGGCTGTACGTAATGTGCGCTTCCACAATGATGATCGATTTCCCATAAACAATTGCCTCCCCAATTGTATTGGTAAGCCCGATGCCCTTGTAGCGCCATCTTATATGTAAGCGCTTTAATATATTCATTTTAAATTAAACATATAATTCCATCTATAGGTCTAATTTAGTAATTAAATGGTTCGTACATAAAAAAGCCGAAGGATTTCTCCTCCGACTTCGTTCTCTTTTGAATGAATTCATAATTTACACTCCGCCTGCTCCGTGGCCCATTAAGGCATAAATGATTGGGCAGATTGTAACTGTAACACTAAAAATGGTTAGCAACAAAGACGTTTTTTTTCGCATTGAGCCGTTGCACCTCACTTGATAAGGATTTGAATTTCTGTTTTGCTTCTGAATCAGCTTGATCTCTGTACTGCTCAAATAATGTCATACATGTAATAATATTTCGATCACTATTTATTTTAACTGACATTTGCAATCCTTCAAGAATAAGATTCATTGCATCATTACGATCTCTCTTAAGTTGGTACATCCCCAGATCACTTAAAAACCGCGCATAACTTTCATTAATGATACGTTTATTATAATCGCCAAACTCAGTCTTGTAGGTACGTAGAGGCGTATGTTCGGAGAAGCGATTCAAAATGTCATCAATGTTCCAATCAAACTGATTGGCTGCCTGAATCATGTAACGTAAAGCTAAAAAAATCTCATCTGGATACTTCGAAATATAGTCCGCGTATTCGTGAACGATCTCCTTTTCTCCGGATAACATTCGATAAAGATAGGTATTAGCTGTAGCCCATTCCCCAAATTGTTGCTGTATGCGCTCCGATTCTTCATCCTGTTCCTGTAACCAGCCCTGTCCATATGCATACAACGATACAAACTCCAAAGCTTTTTTATAATCTCCATACTCCTCATACACTGTGGATCGAATCAACCAAGCATATAAAATATAAGTATAGAGTGGACGTTCGGTGTGATTTTCATGGTGTTCCTTTCGTCTAGAAAGGTGCTTAGACTCATAAAAAATCTTCGCCAACTTGTACATCTCTTGCGCTAAACCATCCACTTTATCCCATTTATGAACTGCCATAAACACATGAATCAAATGTTTCAGCGCATCCAATTGGTAGCCCTCATCCAACCGGTCTACATAGGGCTCGAACAAGATAGCCGTCCTTAGATTGTCCTCCAAGTTTTCTCCTTGTCCAATTAAAAACAACCGATACTGACACATCGCAAGTCGTTCGGAATGCTGATATTTCTCGACTTCACTCACACTCTTATATAACAATGCCGCCGCAGATCGCTGATTTCGTTCAAATAACTGTTCTGCCATCTCAAATAGTTCTGTCGCATAATCCAGGTCGTCCAGTAGCCGATGAAGAATCTGCTCAATGCAGTCCAGCCGATTCAGCTCCGCACTCAGGAGAATAAACGGTCTGATTCGCCGCATGGATACGGAATAAGCGAAACACTCTTCCACATAGTCGGCAAAAAAATGATCCGCTGCCACGCCCATTCCTGATGAGATCGCAATCAATTGACTCACGGATATCGGACGATTCCCATGTAAAATACGACTAATTGTGCCTGTATTAATGCCAGATCCTTCCGAGAATCGGGAGAGCGTCATGCTGTTCTTATCAATAAACTGGGTTAATTGCTCCCGAATTGAATTTGCAGGTTCCAAGGAAAGCACCACCCTTCGTGCAACATCCAGATTTTAGGTTTTATCACCATATATTCTGATCATAATGAACGTTCGAACGATGGTCAATAAAAAAATGTGATAATTGCCACTATTTTCAAGTTAATCATATAAAAAGACTAAAAAAAGCTGTAAAACCATGTGTTTCTCCATGATTTCACAGCTTCTGGAACACTTTTCAGATGTAATATTCCACGTTAACTTCACCGTATTACAACTTATACCACAGGTGCAATACATACCGGACGAGGTAGTTCCAGCTTGAACCCGTTATGCGTCAGACGTCCGTCTTCTTCACTGATCTGGAAACTTACGAGGTTATTGCTGTCCTGATTCGCCACCAATAGAATCCCCCCAGGCAAAATATTGAAGTTACGCGGTGTCTGCCCAATCGTAGACGTCCACTCTACGGCTTCCAACTCACCGCTCTCCTGATCAATATGATAGAGCACGATGCTGTCATCTCCCCGATTGGATGCATACAGGAAACGACCACATGGAGATACACGGATGTCCGCAGCCGTACCCTCTCCTTTATGCCCTTCTGGAAGTGTCGAGATGTGCTGCACCGTAGTAAACTCCCCTCTACGCTCATCGTACAGGAATGCTGTAACCGTGTTGTCCAATTCATTGATTACATAAGCCCACTTCGAGTTGGGATGAAATACAAGATGTCTTGGCCCTGCGCCTGGTGGCTGATCCGTTTCACGATGGGTAACCAGACGTCCTTCTTCCAAGCGATACACAATGATCTGATCCAGACCGAGGTCACATACGACAGCATACTGTCCGGACGGATCTGGCTGAATGGAGTGTGCATGCGGCCCTTCCTGACGTTCTTCGTGAATTCCACTTCCCGTGTGTTCCACCCATGCACTCATCTCACCGAGCGTACCCTGATCGCCTACCGGGAATACATTGACACTGCCACTGCTATAATTGGATGTGAATACCCACTGACCATCCTTGGAGACAGACACGTAACATGGAGAAGCCCCTCTGGTCTGCTTTCGATCCATTAAGTGCAGTTCACTCGTTGCTGCATCTCTGCGATAGACCAGCACCTCTCCCTCGTCCGTCTCACTCGCCACATACAGACAGTTTCCATCCGGGCATAACGCCAGATAAGAAGGATTACTTACACCCTCCATGTGATTGACGATTCGCATCTCTCCTGTATCCGCATTCAATGCACATAGGAATATTCCTGGTTCATCTGCTGAAGCATACGTACCTGTATAGAAAAGCGTTTCCTGGGTTGTGACTGTTTCCATATCTAATCTCTCCCTTGTCCTATATATTCATTGGTCAGATTCTTCCCACTGGTATGTACTTACCCAATTCACGGGCAACTGCTTCACTTCCTGTAACGTGGCTTTCTAAATCGAGTACAACCTCGGTGAGCTCTCATATCTGTCATTGACTCTCTTATCACCTCTCACCATAATACAAAGTATGAGACCTAACAACAGACCTCCCCTACAG
The DNA here is from genome assembly GCF_037991315.1 of Paenibacillus sp. FSL H8-0079. Taxonomy (NCBI): domain Bacteria; kingdom Bacillati; phylum Bacillota; class Bacilli; order Caryophanales; family Paenibacillaceae; genus Paenibacillus; species Paenibacillus sp. FSL H8-0079. Next base: position 496,334 of record NZ_CP150300.1, on the reverse strand, counting down.
CGTAAATCTGACGGATTTCGTATGCAAAAACTCATTGTACTTCCGGACCCGCTGCTGCAAGAAGCTGCAGCTTATCCGGTCACGTCCGGATTATATGTTACCGATATCGGTTACTTTCACGAAGCAGAGCATCATTACCGTGACCGTCCCGAAGGTTGTGAATCACACATTCTGATGTACTGTGCCCAAGGCACAGGCTGGTATACGATGGATGGCGGCAAGACATATGATGTCCGCCCGGGAAACCTCATCATATTGCCTGCACATGTTCCTCATGTGTACGGAGCCAACGCAGCCGAACCATGGAGCATCTTCTGGATTCATCTGCGCGGGGAACATGCTTTATCCTACATAGAACCCTTGTTAACCCATCATATTTCTACTATGCCACCGGCTAAGGCTCAAAAATGGCTTGAGCTTTTCCATGAATGTTACGGCGCGTTAGAGACGGGTTACTCCATGCAGACGATGACATACGCCTCCCAGATTATCGGTTATATGCTTGGTATGCTCGCTTATGGGCCGGAGACGTCAGGAACAGATGGCGGGGTCATTAGTAGCAAACGTGCGGCTGAACAATCCGTTCAATATATGCTGAAGCATTTGGAGAACGGAATCACTCTCAAGGAACTGGCGGCACACGCCCGGCTCTCTGTCCCCCATTACTCTCAGTTGTTCAAACAAGCTACAGGACATTCGCCCATCGATTATTTCCTGCGTCTCAAGATCCAGCATTCGTGCCGCTATCTGGATTTTACCGATTGGACCGTGAAGCAGATCAGTTCCGAGCTTGGATTCAAGGACCCGTACTACTTCTCCCGTCTGTTTAGCAAAATGATGGGCCGTTCCCCCACGGATTATCGAAATAAATCCAAAGGTTAGAGGCAGTACCTTCACAGCGCTTCACTTCCCTCTTTCAGAATTGTTGTCGTCCATTCTATTGGGAAATTACAGCAACCTTTTGAACAGTAGGGTCGTCTATAGGGGCAAATAACTTTTATATAAAGGGATCATTCCTGGAAAAGTGAGGCGAATTCGAAATGAAGAAAAATATTCTTGCTACATTAACTGCGGGAGCTCTGCTCACGCTTTCTCTAAGTGCAGGTCCAATCCACGCTGCGCAGGCCCAATTCACGGATATTCAAGGTATTGCAGGAGCAGACAAAATTGAATCTCTCCATCAGGATGGATTCATCAAAGGCGTGAGAGACAACTTGTTCAAGCCTGAGCTGGAGTTAAATACCTCTCAGGGCATTCAACTGATTGCAGATGGACTGAATCTGAATCTGGACACGATTCGTTTTATCAAACAGCCACTGCCAAGTGACTACTTCTCTAATGTAAAAGATGGCGTATGGTACAGTGATGCATTTATCCGCGCCCAATTTAATGGAATTCAAATGTCACAGGATATCGATCCATCCAGAGCGCTCACTCGTGAACAATACACGTTGTTCCTGATGCAAGGCATCGAGGCCAAAGGCGATCTGCCGATGATTAAAATCAAACCTGTGGACATTGCCGACGAACAGGAACTTACCCCTGAGTATCAAGGTGCTATTCAACGTTCACTCGTTCTCAAAATTAATGCACTGGATGCCGATGGAAACTTCCATCCCAAACAAACGATTACCCGTGCCGAAGCAGCCGTTATGATGTATAACGCAATCGAGTACATGGAATCGTTCCATGCACCACAAATCCCGGAAACACCTGAGAAGTAATCATTTCATGGTGGAAGCTAAGAACTCACTTGAGTGGTAATCCGATCGATTGGAGTCCCAATGAATGGCCTTTTCCGCACAAACTCCAATATGCCAAACAGCCGCACCTTCCCTCAACAGGAAAGTGCGGCTGTTTGTATACCTATATCGCTGATGCAAGCATCGGATGTACTTTTAACTTAGAAAGAACCTTTAACAACAACCTCGGACAATGAGAAACGTCCTGACGGGTGAGCTGGCTGTGCAGCTTTACCTACAGTGATCAACAACGTTGGCACGAAACGTGCAGGAATGTTGAATGTTTCGATCAGTTGTTGTGGATTGTATCCACCGATTGGGCAAGTATCGTAACCCAGGGAGCGTGCAGCAAGCATAATATTTTGGGAAGCAAAGGATGCGTTACGAATCGCTTCATCGCGAGCTGTTTGCGCGCTTTGGTAAGCACCGTTGATCTGACCAACCAATGCGTCACGGATTTCAGCAGTCAATGCACCTGCTTCAACAGCTTGATCGTAGATTACCGTGTTACGGTTCGCTTCCAGATCACCAAGAACAGCAATCGTAACTGAACTATCTGTGATTTGACTTTGGCCGTAAGCAACTGGCAACAATTTCGCTTTGTCTGCTTCGGATTCAATCACGAGGAATCTCCAGTGTTGCAGGTTCCATGAAGATGGTGCTTCAGAAGCCGCTGTCAAGATCGCATTCAGATCAGCCTCAGGCAATACAAAACCTTTTTCGTACTTTTTGACAGCATGGCGTTCGCTAATGACGCGAAGTGTTTCATTTTTTTCAATGCCTGACATGTGTTCCACTCCCCAAACTCTTTTTTTGTTTGTTCTTCTTTTACGTTCGCAAGGCAATCTTGAAGTTAACTCCACCAAGTACTTACCTTCCGAAAATAACATCAGCGCAGACGATCTCTCCCCATCTGTGTTCACGTTATGCCCGGAATCGCCTGGAACCATCAATTGATCTTTCACCGGAGCATACGCCCATGCCATAACTTGTCCACCCTGCCTGACTAAACCAAGGCCATATCATGAAGGACCATTGGTTGTGGAATCGTCAGGACTTCTCATTCGTAGGCAATCCATTCAACGACAAAGTGCATTCTTCCCCATGACCTATACGCTGCTTCACATCCTGTATAGATATACGATCAAAATAAGCGCTGAGCGCCTCTTCGCCTCCGTTATAAATGTTCCCCATCACATCCTGCATATTGGAAGATACCACGCACGATGAACCAGACTCCCCTGAGCACCAGTTCGGACCGAGCGAACCACCAGCTACCAGTCTGTACAATTCTCCAAGCTTGATCTCTTCACTTGGACGGCTAAGCAAGTACCCACCATGAGCACCTTCCTTGGTTGTCAGGTAACCATGCTTGCGCAGAACACTAAGTACCTTACGGACTCTGGCCGGGTGCGTACCCACACTTTGGGACAAATCCTCACTATTGGCCATACACTCATCTCTCATCGATAAAAAAACAAGACAATGCACCGCTATGGTAAATTCGCTGTTCATAACTTACTCCCTTCCCGGTATACAACACCGATGAACTTCAACCCAAGGTAAGTATAACTGTCATTATATGAATAACAGTTATGTTTGTCAACTTTCACCCAAGCTGGAGACCAAACGTGATTTTTCCTGTTATACCAATACTTACAGCTCTATATACAATCTGGCCAGGATTCACATTCCATCTGCATTTTAATCTAAAAAGAACAAAAAAGTGAGCCTTTCGCTAGGCGAAGGGCTCCAATAAGATAGACATATGAAAGGGCTTACGTGATTATTATAATCGGTAATCTTCATTTTGAAAACGCTTTTTTTGTAAAGTGCATCATTATTTAAAATTTTTTTTATTGAAACAAAATGAACTATAGGTATTGCTAAAACTAATGCCATTAGTTATTATACTAATATCATTAGTTTTAAGGAGGGTTTATCGATGCGCATTACCCGAGAGTTTGATGTCGTTCAAGTTACATTCCTTCCGAAGCTCTTCCCTGTGAACGTGTATCTTGTTGAAGAGGAAGATGGATTAACCCTGATTGATGCCGGAATGCCGTTCAGTCTTAAGGGGATTTTGGCAACTGCCCTTTCCCTTGGCAAACCCATTACCAAAATGATTCTGACTCACGCTCATAGCGACCATATTGGTGCACTGGATAGCCTCAAGGAGGCGTTACCCCAAGCGGAGTTCTTCATCTCCAGACGGGATGCCCGGCTATTGGCGGGAGATACCTCACTGCTTCCAAGTGAGCCACAGACCCCGGTACGCGGCGGCGTGCCCAAACCCAAAGCGGTGCGTACCCAGCCGGACCACTTGCTGGATGACGGTGACCAGATTGGATCACTGGTCGCCATTGCCTCACCAGGCCATACGCCAGGGCACATGGCCTTCATGGATACGCGCAGCCGCGTGCTTATCGCTGGCGACGCCTACCAGCTGCAAGGCGGCCTCGCTGTATCCGGCCGCGTGCGCCCGCTCTTCCCGTTCCCCGCGCTGGCGACGTGGAACCGCGAAGCGGCTCTGGCCAGCGCGAAGCGCCTGGCAGAGCTGGAACCGTCCGTGCTGGCTGTAGGCCACGGACGGATGCTGCGCCAGCCCGCGGCCGCCATGCGCGCGGCAGCCGCTGATGCACAGCAGCGGCTCGGTCTTGCCGGGGGGCAACGATGAGCCCCCGGCAAGGGCTGGATCGCGGCGCTCTGCTTAGCGCCGCCACCCAGCTTGCTGACAGCGACGGCTTTCAGGCGCTGACACTGGCCGCGTTGGCCCAGCGGCTGGATGTGCGCTCACCGTCGCTCTATAACCACATCAGCGGACTGCCCGGGCTTCGCCAGGAAATGGCGCTGATGTCCGTACAACAGCTTAGCCGCGCATTAACTGCGGCTATCGCTGACCTCACTGGCGATGATGCCATTCAGGCCATCGCCGCGGCATACATCGGCTTCGTCCGCGAGCACCCCGGGCTCTACGAAGCCTCATTTCATGCCCCGGACCGCGAGGAGCCACAGCTCGCCGCGGCCAGCACAGCCACACTGGAGTTGCTGCTGCACAGCTTGCAGCCCTACCCACTAACCGAAGCGGAAGCATTGCATGCCGTTCGTGGTTTGCGCAGCCTCTGCCATGGGTTTGCCTCCATTGAGGCACAAGGCGGCTTCGGCATGGACTTTGATCCGGACGAAAGTCTGCGTCTGACCGTATCCGCATTCCTGCACGGACTCCGGCATCTTCACAAAAACTAGTAAAGACTGCATGGCATTACGAAAAAGGACTGCAGATCCGCTGCAGTCCTTTTTACGTTGTCGTGTAATGGTACATCCCATCTACGCGCTTCTCTACTATGTACATCTCCCGTTCCTCATTACAGTAGAACGGACTTTCGCTGTCTACTCTCCAGCCGAACGTTTTTATAACCATTCTACGGCCATTGCTGCCGACTTTCCTGCACTTCCTCTAAAATATGCTTCATCACTGGCACGTACACCTTCCAGTAGAACATGTCAGGAATCTCTTTCTGATCCGGCGTAAGCTTGGAGCGGACGACTTCCCATCCCCGAATTCGGCGCCAAAATGAATAATGCTTCATCTCTCCGAATGATCCTGCCATGTAATACGACCGGTTATAGTCGTCGTACCGGACCAATGCAGCAAATTCCGCAGGAATTCCTGCATCCACCAGCTTCTGCTCGCCTGTCTCCGTCAGATCCGTCCTATACCAGGCCAGTATGGAACTATTCTGTTGCGGCACAATGATATCGAACCAGCCACTGTAATGAATATCCTGGGTTATGCCGCACCACTCCTTGCCTTCCTGTGTGAAAGCAACCTGTATCCTGCCTGTCTTCACATCCGAACCTTTCTCCAGTACCATGACCTGTCCATCCATATGTACCAGCAGCATACCAGCTCCGCGATAAGGCCATTTCTTCTTCTCCCGCTGCTCATAGTTCGTGCGAACCCAACGGGGTACTTCTTCTATACTTTGCAGATTAGATACCGATTTCCCCTGCCATCCACTGCTATTCACGCCCAAGATGGGGTATAGCTGCTCCCTTGTCATCTTGGAAGCCGTATTCGCCAATGCACTGTATTCGGCAACAATCGTTACGCCTTTATAAGCAGCCTCGCGAATCTTCTGCGCATCATAGATCGTTAAGCCTTCATAGATTCCATCTTGTCTACGTTCATTCTTGGATGTAGACAGACTACTCCGATTCGCTGTCAGATAGATCAGATCCGTGTCCGTCACCTCATCAGGCATTAATCGTTTCATCTGAGGAAGCCCGTCCTGAAGATCATATCCGTAATAATCCTCTTCATAGGAATAGTGTTCCCCGGTTTGCTGTACGATCTTTTGCTGATTCAGCAGCCAGACCAATCCCTTGTGTCCCTGGTAGGACTCGTCCGGTCTGCTCTTGTCAATAATCATGATGTTAAGCGGAACCGGCGCCTGAGATTGCCACATAATCCAGGGGACAACCAGCACCACCGATACCACTGTAAAACAAGCCAGCGTCCACATCGTAGCTGGCCTGTAACTTTTTTTCATGAAACGTATTCCTCCTTGCTCTGTTCCAAGGCATTGCCAGGATTGATCGGTAGATTACCCTAATCCATGTCTGCTGTCCTTTTCCTCTGCCTTCCTCAATCCCATCGCCTGCAACATTCCATATATACGGGATATATTATTCAGCGGTCTGAACCAGAACGTCTCCGTACATGCATACAACAGCAGACGTGTTACCTCTCGGGACGTATATGCCTTGCGTGAGCACCATATTTCGAACATCACCGCACCCGCGGACAACAGGGAACCATAAAGTATCAGCAGCAACGCGAGAATGATGCATAGATTAATATCCACCAGCTGTAGCCCTATGCCTGCAATGAACAGCACGATCGCTCCCAGTTCTAACACCGGCCCCAACAATTCGATCAAAATAAAATAAGGGATGGATACCATCCCCATCCAACCATAGGCCGGATTGAAGATCATGCTCCGCTGAGTCCATAGACTGCTTGCAAGCTGCATATGCCAACCGGTACGCTGTCTGCACAGCTGACGCCATGTGCCGGGTACCTCTATCCTGCAGATCGGATCGGGAATATATATAATACGCCCCCGTTGCCGGATCTGCTTCATATGTTTTTGTAACCGCATCACCAGTTCCATGTGAGCGACCTGGTCATCTCGCTTGTATCCTCCAACTTCCAACACCCGGTTCTTTTTGAATACACCGAATACTTCGGATGTAAATAAAAGCACATTAATATTGTACCGAACAAGTCCCACGCCGCTAATCAGAAAAGCACGCACGTATTCAATGGTCTGCATTACAAACAACGTACTGCCCGTCCGTCTTGTGCTGTTGTCGGCTGAGTTCGTCAGATTCGTATTTCCGGGGGCCATGAGATCCACTCGTCCACTGCAAGCCATGACCTCTTCTCCCGGAAGAGCATCCATAACGGGTTTCATGATCTTCACCAATGCATCCCGTTCCAGAATTGTACGGGGGCCAACGGAGGCGATGTAGGGATACTGCGAGATATTCAATCCTACATTCAGGGAGTCCATTCGTCCTCCATACGCCTTGTCGATCACAATCAGACGATGATGCAACCTGGATTGGTAGACACCATTAATCTGACCTGTCTCCTGACCAAGTCCCGAATAATGAACTTTACTTTGAATGGGCATCAGATCATAGGTTTCCTTTAGACGCCGCATGGTCCCATCCTCTGACCCATCATTAATGATAATGACTTCATAGCGTGCATACTGAATATCCAGCAGACAGCTAATTCGCTGTACGATCGTATCCTCGCTATTCCGCACGGGAACAAGCAGGGAGACCGCCGGAGCCAGTTCCTCATCTAACATCTCATGATATTGCAGCGGGTCCAGATCCCTCCTGCGGATCAATGTCCGAGCGGCGGCGGCAACCAGTACACTGCACATCACAATCGCCAGCACTAGATAAATAAACATCCCCTCATAACACGCCAAAACAAACCCCCGCAGCATCTCAATCCATCTCTCGTCCATACTGCATCCTTTCCAGCGTTTCTTCCGCTATCTGCCTTGCATATTTATCCGGATGATTAACAGCCGTATCCCGAAGTTCTTCAAGTCCCTGTTCGTACCGGGCAAGGGAGTTCGCCGCTTCCTGCCTGATCTGAAAGGAAGGATCACCCATCATCATCTTCAAACGAGGGATAAAAGCATCCGCATGAACAGTTCCCATGAGCTGGGTCACGGTTAGTCGTTCAGCACGTTGCCTTTCCTCACCATGTTCGTTCCATACCAACAATAGCCCCTTCAACAAATCTTCACGACGCCTACCCACATACGCCAGTGCCTGATAAGAGCAAGTACGTAGTTTCGCATCTTCTCCTAGAATGAGCTTCTCCAGTAGAACAACAGCGCCATCCGTCTGATCATCCCGAATACGAATGGCATGGATGATATTAGACTGGACCTGGTAAGGTACATCTTTGAAATGATCCTTTAGACGAGTCCAGGATGAATCGGTAAGCAACAGTAAGATCTGAAGATACTGTGAATCGGACAATACATATTGCTCACGCATTAATTCCTTCACGATTCTGAAATAACCGGTTCTGGCATATATGCGCAAAATGATAAAGCGTTCAAGTAGCGTACATGATCTAACCCGCAGCATATCCTCTAATCTGGGCAGAAGCTCCATCATATGAAACTGTTCAATATATAATAGTGTGTTAACCCGTTCGCTCCACTTTCCCGTCTTCAGTACCGACCGATATGAACCTCCAAAGACTTGCCAGGATAACAGGCGAATCCGTAAGATCTCGTGCTCTTCCGGCCCTTGAGCGAGCTGTTGCAATAATAACTGCTGCAACACGCTTTGTTGATCTCCACTCATATTCGATAATTCTACGCTAATTTCCCCTTGGTCAAGGTACCGCTGTAAAGCCGAGCCTTCTGCAAGTAAATCCTGAACCAGCGCTGTCTTAACCTTTTCCCTGCGTCTGCTGCTATATTTCGTCCATAAGATATAACCGTAGATAACTAGCAAAAGAAACAGTACACTTGCACAGATCAGGCTGACCATATGTACTAACCAATCGGTATTACTGGCAAGCCAACCTGTACGATGTGAACCGATGAGCTTAATGTACATCCATTTTTGTCCAATCATTGCATGATTTCCCCTTAATCGAATAAACGGCCTTACAACGGGCACAATAATACAAAATTTTCAAATACACCCTGTGAATACATATCGGGTATATGATACACTAAGCTTTCTATCGGCTATATGCGTTTGTGATATAATAGGAACTGAAAATTCCGGCAATTCGTACTGGGTTCCGGATCTCCGGATAACATATTATTCCAGAAAGAGGGAGTTCTACGTGGCTCAAATCAGTCCGTACTACCTGCAAATCGGAGCAACCGTGGGTATGCTCGTCATGGCCCTGCTTGCCATCTTCATCCGCATGAAAGCCAGTCACAGACCGGTGACCATTCGCAAAATCCTTATTCCTCCGCTCGGCATGAGCACAGGATTTCTCATGTTTGTTGTACCGGAGACACATGTTCCTCTACTCTGGGCATTCATTGCGTTGCTGGTGGGCTGGTTTCTCTTCTCGTATCCCCTCATTCGCAGTACACGGTTCGAACGAGTAGGTGAAGAGATTTTTGCCACACGTTCCCGCAGCTTTGCTTTCATTCTGCTCGGATTGCTGGCCGTACGCCTGATCCTGCATGAAATCATTCAGCGATATGTAAGCATTCCGCAAACAGGTGGATTATTCTTCTTGCTCGCATTCGGCATGATTGTACGCTGGCGTGTATATATGTACAAACACTACAAAGAAGTGCTGGTTGCTGAAAACTAGCCGTCATACACAAACCACGCACGGATTCACAGACAAAAAGACACGTTCTCTTGCACCATTGGTGTGCAGAACGTGTCTTTTTTCCTTTTCAACCTATTTATAAATGTAAAACCATTCGATATCTATTCAGGATCTGCAACTTTAACCAGCTGCTTGCCCAGATTATCTCCCGAGAAAAGACCCATAAATGCTTCCGGTGTCTGTTCGAACCCGTCTACAATGTTCTCTTCATACTGGATGTGACCTTCCTTAATCCATTTCGCCAATTTGGCGCGGCCTTCCTTGAAGGATTTCGTATAGTCACCCAGCAGGAAACCTTTCATTAATGCTGTATTCGTTAACAGCAGCGTCTGTGGGCGCATCCCGATATCCGGCTTCTCCAGATTATAGGACGAGATCTGACCGCATAACGGAATACGTGCATTTCGATTGATGTGGCGTAGGACGGCATCCGAGATGTCACCACCCACATTGTCGAAGTAGACGTCTACGCCATCCGGGCAAGCCCGTTCAATGGCCGCTGACATATCCTGTTCCTTCTTGTAGTTCAACACCACGTCGAAGCCCAGTTTTTCTTTCAAATACTCACATTTCTCGTCAGAGCCCGCAATGCCGACCACGCGTGCTCCTACGATTTTACCAATCTGACCTGCAATCATACCTACCGCTCCGGCTGCTCCCGATACAACTACCGTTTCGCCGTCCTTGGGTTTGCCGATGTCCTCCATACCAAAATAAGCCGTCAGACCCGTCAGGCCCAGCGCACCCAGGTAAGCCGTGATTGGTGCTTCTTCGGTATCAATCAGCGAAAGGTCCGCCGTATTCACTGCGGCATATTGCTGCCAGCCCCACATGCCGGATACGAGATCTCCTTTGCGCAGGTTCGGTTCCGAGGATTCCACAACCTGTCCAATGGCTCCACCCTTAATCACTTCATTCAATGCGTACGGTGCAGCATATGATTTTGTATCTTTCATGCGGCCCCGCATGTACGGATCGACCGACAAATATAATGTACGTACCAGGACTTGCCCAGCTTCCGGTTCAGGAAGGGGTGCATCAATAAATTTGAAATTCTCTCTGGATGGGGCACCTTCAGGACGAGACGCAAGTACGATCTGTTTATTTACAGACACCAAAATTACCTCCTTGTTGCCAAGTGGACGCAAGGTTAACCCTTGTCAGCTGAGATCACTCACCACTGGCTCTATGTTATCACTTCTTATTAGTTTAAACCGAAACAGGCGGATCACAAACGTGGGCCGCCTTGAAATATGCAAATATCGTCACATTGTAGCTGCTTTTAGCTATTATTGTGCTGTCAAAATCACAGGACCGTCTGCTGTAATCGCAATCGTATGTTCATACTGGGCAGACAGACTTCCATCCATAGTACGCGCAGTCCATCCATCCGAATCCAGCTTGCTGCGGTACGTACCGATGTTCAGCATCGGTTCAATGGTAATAACCATGCCTTCCTTGAGACGTGGGCCCCGATGTGGTGGACCATAATGAGGGACTTGTGGTTCCTCATGCATCTTCTCACCGATCCCGTGTCCAATAAACTCACGTACAACCGACAGACCTTCACCCTCTGCATACACTTGAATGGCATGGGAGATATCTCCGATCCGGTTGCCAACCACGGCAAGTTCAATTCCTTTGTACAAGGAGGTTTTGGTTACATCCAGCAGATGTTGTGCTTCCGGAGTCACTTCACCTACGGCATAAGACCAGGCCGAATCGGCCAGCCAGCCATTCAGATTAACAACCATGTCGATTGTGACGATATCGCCGTCTTTCAGTGCATATTTTCCCGGGAACCCGTGACAGATCACATCATTAACCGACGCACATGTCGCATATTGGTATCCATTGTATCCCTTTTGTTCCGGCGTAGCGCCATTTTTCTTCATAAAAGCCTCTGCAAACTGATCGATCTCCTGTGTCGTGATGCCCGGACGAATCATTTTTGCAATTTCTCTATGGCACGCGGCGAGAATTTCTCCGGCTTTTTGCATATATTCAATCTGTTCTTTGGTCTTCAACGTAATCATAACAACTACTCCTTGTCCGTTAAAATCTTATCCTGTCCTCTATTGTAACGCTAAACGCTCAAAATAAAAAATTCCGTATAATCAGCAACATCCTATTATACGCCAAGCTCCTGTCCAATGAATATAATTTTCCATAAAAAACTCGAAACCCCTTCATATCGGGCCACGTATATGGTTAAAACAGTTGAAGTCGAAAGGGTGAAAGCTCATGTTCAAAAAGATTATTGGCAAACTGATCGATTCGAAATCTTCATCTCACCGCAAACGTCATAGCTCCTCGGACAGGCGCTCATATAAACGTCACAGCAGTTCCTCAGGCAAGCGCTCCTACAAACGCTATTCTTCTTCGGATGTAAAATACCGGGATAACCGCAGTGGCTCTGGGTATTACAAAAGCAGAAAATACAGCTCCAGCTAAGCTGCTCTCACTACTGCTTTTAAAGAGCAATGCTCGTGCCGGCTTAGTGGATGCTACAATATATAAATATGTAACAAAGGGGTGTTCGACAGCCATACACACGGCCTGCAGAACACCCCTCTATTGTTTCTATATAAGTATGTATCAATTTTGCTGATTTTGATGTCTTAATGCTTCAATATAGCAAATTCGCTTATCTAGGGAGAACGAATAATACACTTTAAATTTATCAACTAATATCCGGTACGTCCCTTGCCAGGATGGTTCCTGAGCTGGCATGGATTCTGCCATGACAGCTACCTTCATCTCAATTCTCCTAACTAGTTCAATCTTATAGAGCTTTGTCTCTTCCTGAGTGAAACGAACACTTCCGATTTGAGCGAGAGCCTGTCTTGCTGAAGGTGTCCACTGGATCAACATCTATAAATTCCCTTTTTCAATTGCGTCGATTATATCATCTGTAGAGTAGACCCGACCCGAAGAAATATCCTTTTTGGCTTGCATAATTAAAGTTTTAAGCTCCCGATCACTTTCTATTTCTTCCTGAACCACGTTTTCCAGCGGCTTGATTAAATAATGCTTACCTTCAATATCCACGATGGTGTCTTTTTTGCTATGAGACCACGTTTTGAATAATTCGGCATGATCGCCTTCCAGTTTTTTTAGCATATGATGAATCGCCTCCTTCAACGTATAATTGTTATTCATTATATCATTCAACCCACTGTTTTGATACGTTTTGCATTTATCAGCAAAAAGGAAAAAGACCCCTGCAGATATCATAACGAAGAGGTCACGGATAACATATATAGGTCCGACTATAGAGCTTATTTCATAGTAATTTCAGCAACACTTTCTCAATCTCTGCCTGTAACTCTGTCGCCCCACCCTCATAACCTGGACGGAGTCCAAGGAGTCGCTCCAGCATCTGGTGCAATTCCGGTGTAAGCTTGAGTTCCTCCTGCCAGCTCGCTGGTTCTCGGCCCTTCTCTGGCTCATAGGCGGAATACAGCATAAATAGAAGAAAGTGACCGATGTCCTGCAGATCATGATCCGGTGTAGCCGGTTCATCTTCAGGCTCAGGTACTTCTCGCATACGTCGCTTCAGCTCCGGCAACAACGGCTCCCCCAAGCGTCTTGCCAGGCCAAAGTCAATCAGATGCACCGTCCCTTCACGTAAAATAACATTGGGAATCCGCACATCTCCATGAATATATCCCTGCTCATGCACATGAGCTACCGGGGCCAGCAGTTGACCTGCCAGTTCCAGGCATTCCCGCTCCGTATATTGAAGACCTTGCTCAAATATGCAATCTTCCAGCGTCTGTCCACGAATATACTGGGTAACGATATAACTTCGTCTCCCGGATGTGAACACGTCCAATAGATCAGGGATCGCCGGATGGTGCAGACGTTTCATCACGTCCGCCTCCCGCTCCAACAGATGCGCAGAGAGTCTGCCCTTGCTGGGCTTTGACTCCTTCAATGCCACTTCATTGCCGGTCCGGTCATCTGTACACAGATACGTTAGCCCATAGCTCCCCATACCCAGCAATTCCTGTATTGTATAACGCTCAGCAATGGCCGTCCCCTCACGCCGAGAACGGTCAGTCCATAGTCCGAGCAATCTTTGCCAACTTCGTCGCAGCTCCACAGATCCTCCCACGCCAGCTTCCCGATGCTCCCGGACTAATTCTATATCGAGCAATCCGTTGCCAGTCTTCATGTTGTATGGAGCTTATTATATCAGGCCGATACTGTAAAATCACGATAGGTAAATGCCTGTTGCTCAAGCTTCCTTATGCTTCTTGGGCAGCAACCCGAACAACATACGCAGGGATACTCCTTTGGATTTGGGTTTTCTTCCCTGGAAACTGCGCAGATTGGTTACGAGTTCACGATCCCGCTCCTCTTCTAACTTCTCATTCATCCATAGACGCTGTTTATCCATCTGTTCCTGAAGAGCCATATGTGTATCGGCCAGATGCTGAAGGGTCAACTCCAGTTCATCGACCCGCTGTTGCAGCAGCTGTACCCGATCGTCCTGTTGTTGTTCTACAGCACCATAAGTGACCTCACTTACCAGCTGTCCCAGACCCTCATAGGATCTAAGATTACCCGTTACTTCAGGTTCTTCAGGGAATACGGATGACATTGATGTTGCTGCACATTCCGGCTCTGACAGACCTTCGATTCTCACTGCGGGTACATCTACATTTACTTCTACGACAGGTATGTCTGGAGCCAATACAGTCACCACAGCATCAGCAAGGGGTAGATTATGCTCTCTGAGTTCGGTCATCAGGCGTTCAATGCACTCGATATCGTCTGATTTGAATAGTCTCGATTTGTTGGCGGAACGTTCGAACCGGTATCCCTGTTCTTCCAGTGCCGCCGCATATTTACGAAGAGTACTGGCGCCTATGCCCAGGCTCTTGGCCGTTTCCGTCGTTGCTCCTGCTTCTTCAATCATCATTAATTCCCTCCCGGAATGAAGTCTTTTGGGAATCAATTTCATAATACCTTTAGTGAGTTATGAAATTGATTCTTGGATAAAAACATTATGGCTTCAGCGTTCCTTTTGGAACCGTCATCGGATCGGGGCAACCTGTCTCATGGATCAAGTATGCTTATCTTTTGCTTGTCCGTATGTATTCGTCAGCTTCTCGGCAGATCCCTTTGGCGGTTTTGTTCTGTTTCTGCGGATTCCTAAGAACTTTTGTCAGGTATACGATTCGCACAAATAACCCTTGATCCGACAACGAACATGAATGCTGTCATGTCGAATGATACTGGTGCAAATGCCGTCAAATCATAGGATTGTGAATTATTCATGTCAATTTTGTTAACTCCTTTACTCCAATACGCTCCCGCGATAGCGGATATCATTGCTGCACAGCTTTTCCATGTGTTATCTTATGTAACGTAGAAGTACATTTCAGCATAAAATAAAGGACTATACTTAACATAGGACGCGTAAGTGACGGATAAATATCAATGTAATGGGGGCTGAACGGCAGTGTTAGGCAAATCAGGTAAAGTAGCGGTGATCGGGGCGGGTCTTGTCGGTTCGAGTTGTGCGTATTCCATGATTAATCAATCGATATGCAGGGAAATTATGATGGTGGACCGGACGTATGACCGTGCTGTAGCACAGGCACTGGATTTTTCCCATTGTATGGACTTCACACATAACCGCACCAAAGTATATGCAGGAACGTATGCCGATTGCGGCAATATGGATGTGATTATCTTAACCGCTGGGGTGAATCCCAAGCCAGGACAGACACGGCTGGATATTCTGGAAGAAGCGGAGTCCATTGCCAAAGACATCGTGGTTCCCATCATGAACAGTGGATTTAACGGGATTTTTGTCGTCGCTGCCAATCCGGTTGACATAGTAACTTATATGGTATGGAAATTATCCGGCCTACCGCGCGAACACGTCATCGGTACAGGCACGTCCATTGACTCTTCACGACTCAAAACGCTGCTATCTGAAGTCTTCTCCATCGATCCACGCAGTGTGCATGGTTATGCTCTCGGGGAGCATGGAGAATCCCAGTTCGTGGCTTGGTCGCATGTGACCATTGGTGGCAAACCGATTTTGCATATTATGGATCAACACAAGGAGCGTTTCAAACATCTGGATCTGGACGATATCGCACGCAAAACGAAAGATGCCGGATGGGAGATCTTTACCCGTAAAGGCTCCACCCAATTCGGAATCGGCAACGCTCTGGCGCACATCACGCGTTCCATCCTCAATGACGAACATAAAATTATCGCCGTATCGGCTATCCTGGACGGAGAGTATGAGCAGCATAACGTCTGCGTCGGTGTTCCCGCAATCATCGGTGGTAATGGCATTCAAGAGATTATCGAATTGAATCTGGATGCAACGGAACGTGAGAAATTCAACAATTCCTGTGAAATCCTATCAGGTAACATCAATCGTCTGACACTGGCATAAGCCATTCGTATACATCTCCACGTTGTATGCTTCAGCTCAACTTCAAAAGCCTTGCCAACGCAAACATGCCAATAACACTCCATACGAGGAGTTTTATTGGCATGTTTGCGTTTATTATTTTTCACAATCGGTAGTTGTTCAATTCGGTGCAAGCTGAGGTTCGTCCCTTGGTCCCCATTGCTGTAACACTCGCTTCAACTCACTCAGCATAACCGGTTTGCTAATAAAGTCACGCATACCCATCTCCAGACAAGCTTCCTTGTCTTCACGTTTGGCATTGCCTGTAACTGCAATGATGGGCGGTATGCGATCCTGTGGAATTAGGCGGTGTAAAAGGTCTGTCGCCTTCAGTCCATCCATCACAGGCATATGAATGTCCATCAGAACAATATCATAAGCATTCTGAGAGATGGCATCGATTGCTTCCACACCATTGGTACATACATCTGCCTGGTATCCGAGCTTCTCCAGATATTCTCGCAGAATCTTCCGGTTCACCGGATGATCCTCCGCCACCAGAATACGCATGGCGACCTTGTCACTTTGACGTGTGCGATCATGATGGAACTGACTTGCCGTCTGTTCCGCTGAAGCATCTACACTCGTCGCAGGAACAGCAAACCGGAAGGTCGAACCTTCCCCTTCTATACTCTCG
Source organism: Paenibacillus sp. FSL H8-0079 (assembly GCF_037991315.1). Taxonomy (NCBI): domain Bacteria; kingdom Bacillati; phylum Bacillota; class Bacilli; order Caryophanales; family Paenibacillaceae; genus Paenibacillus; species Paenibacillus sp. FSL H8-0079. The sequence continues at coordinate 479,601 of NZ_CP150300.1, read as the reverse complement.
ACACTAATACTGCCTCCCATAATCTCCACGAGTCGCTTGGAGATGACCAGGCCCAGGCCAGTACCACCATACTTCCGGTTAATTACCGGATGCAGCTGAGAGAAGGACTGGAACAACTGATCCAGCTTGTCAGCCGGGATGCCGATTCCCGTATCCTGTACCGCAAAATCAAGAACGCTGTCTTCAGGCTTTCTGCCCTTGATGATATCTACCGTGACATCAATGCTTCCCCGGTCTGTGAACTTGAGCGCATTGCCAACCAGGTTCACCAGAATCTGCCGGATACGTATGGAGTCGCCTACCATGAACTCAGGAATACTTGGATTGAGACGATATCTGATCTCCAGATGTTTCTCATCTGCACGAGGTTTAAACAGTTCGGCAACCTGTTCCAGCATCTTGCGTAATGCGAACGGCTCATAGGATAGCGACATTTTCCCGGATTCCAGCTTACTGAAGTCCAAAATATCATTAAGGATGTTCAGCAGAGCATCGCCGCTATCTTGAATAATCTCGGCATATTCTCGCTGTTCCTCCGATAAATCGGTACCGATCAACAACTCGGTCATGCCCACGATCCCGTTCATTGGTGTACGGATCTCATGGCTGACCATCGACAGGAACTCGGACTTGGCCTGAGCTGCCAGCTCAGCTGTCTCTTTGGCACGTACAATCTCACGTTCGCCAGTCACATCATTGAACACGACAACCGCGCCCTGAATCTGTCCCTGTTCAATAATCGGCGTCACTTGATACTGCACCAGAAAGCTGCTGCCATCTTTACGCCAAAACACATCTTCCTTGATTGTGCGTCTCTGTCCATCCAACACGGTCATGTGGATTGGGCACTCTTCTTTTGGAAAATGACTTCCGTCTGCACGGGTATGATGGATAATGGGATGTGAGTTTTTGCCGATGAATTCTTTCGCTTCATAACCGAACATCGAAGCTGCTGCAGGATTCATAAACATGGTGATTCCATCCGCATCCAATCCATATATCCCTTCCGTAACGGTGTTAAGAATCAGCTCATGTTGCTTGCTAAGCTCCTGAATTCGCTCCGTATATTCCTTACGCTCGGTAATATCGGACACGATTCCATAGACACCTACCACTTCTTTATCCACAATAATAGGCACATTCGTAACAGATACTTCGATCTTCCGACCACTTGAATTGACGATCCGGGTCTCATAATATTGCGGTTCGCCCTGCTTCACCATTTCAAAACTCGTTTGGCCGTATTGCACTTCGCGTTTATCCAGATTGGATAAAAACGATTTGCCAATAAGCTTATTGCGTGAAACATCCAGCATCTGCATCAGCTTGCTGTTCACCGCACTATATTGGCCCTGCATATTCAATGAATACACGGCTGCCGGATTATGTTCGAACAGCGATCTGTATCGCTGACGACTTTCTCGAAGACGTCTGTCCGCATCCTTATGCTGAGTAATATCCCTGCTGATGCTAACAATCTGGGTTGTCTTGCCCCGCTCTCCAGCCACAGGCTTCGCCAATGTCTCCATCCAGATATAATGTCCTTTTTTGTGTAACACACGCATCTTGCAGCCATTACCAATCTCGGAAAGCTCCATCGGATCAGGATAATCTCCCGGATAACAATAATCCTTGAAGGACTTTCCTGTAACTTCTTCCGGCTTATAACCCAGCAAGGTGTACACGGAAGGTGAAACGTATAACAACTCACCATCTGTAGCACAGGTCGTAATTAGATCTTGCGCATGGTCAGCGAGTACCTGATATTTCTCCTGCGCCTCCCGAAGCTCGCGTTCCACTTTCAAGATATCGGTAACATCTTTGGCAATGCCGTAGATACCTACAACTTCTTCCCCCTCTGTGATGGGCACATACGTTATCTGTGCCTGTTTCAGGGAACCATCTTTATGATAAAAAGTAATGGAATTACTGACTGAACGTCCAGCCAGTACCTCTTTAATATATCCTTTGCGTGAATTTTCACTGTCCGGAGGACAGATCTGATTTCGACTCATACGAATCAAGTCATCCAGTGTATGCCCTGACATCCGCTCTACTGAGGGATTAGCATCAATATAGTTTCCATGGATGTCCATTACATATATGGCATCCGGATGGTTAAAAAACAGTGATTGGTAAGAACTTCCCTCAGAAATAATGCGCTTCAGGGTTTCCGTTTTATTAACATCCAAGGCTTACCCCTCTTTTCTTAGCCAATATCTTCATCTAACAACAGGAATTGATTAATCCCGTAGAAATGGGCCTACCCTCGAATAACCATGTAAGCCTGCCTAGAAACAGCTTTTTTTATTTTACCAGATTCTCGTCTCATTTTGCTTACAATCTATGATTCAATTCACATGATGTGTGATGTAATAGTTGGAATTTATATTTTCACTTTATTATACTTAAATCCAGCCCTCTATGGGCCTGCTGCCACGAATCAGAGGTAAGGTTTATCTGAATAAATTGGGTGACTTGCAGGTGGGAAAACGGCTTAACATCATAGGCAAACCGTGGGGAACTCAGTTAACCGTGGTCAAAGGCGCGCGATTAACCATTGGCGATGACGTCATGATTAATGCAGGTGTAGGGATTGCGGCTAACGTTGAAGTGACCATCGGAAATAACGTCATGATTGGTCCTCGAACAAGCATATTCGACAGTGCCTATCACCGGATTGATTCGCTGGATGACGGGAGCCAGACTGCCAAGCGGATTGTGATCCAAGATAATGCCTGGATTGGTACAGGCGCGCTTATTTTGCCCGGAGTGACCATTGGCAGAAATGCAGTCGTGGCTGCAGGAAGCACGGTAACCAAAGACGTACCCAAGAATACACTTGTAGCCGGAGCGCCAGCCAAAATCATTCGGGAGTTGACCATTCATGATGGATGGGTCAGACATTAGAAAAAATCCTCCTCAAGCCTACATACAATAGAGCTTTGCATGTTTTGCTTAAAGAGGATTTTGATCTACGATAACCAAGAACGTAACGGATTATTCAAATTTCTTTTTTTGCAAAATACATCATACCTATCCCAATGAAAATAACAGCACTTCCTCCGACGACTGCGAGCATCGTCATCAGTGGCACGTTGTAGGCTCCGAAACCTGCGCCGTCCACGGGTGTCATCAGAATCATTGGTTGTGCCCATGGATAATACGGCCCATATGTCGCCGAGTTTATAATGAGAATATTCGGTATGGTCAGTGCAAAATTCAGTGCGAGCGGCGCGGCAAAGCTGCTCCAAACCAATGAAACGAACATCTGCAGGGCAGCCAGTGGTACACAGGCCAGCAACCCAAGCAGGAGTTTGCCTACCAAAAATCCCCAAGGGACGGGCCCCGTGATACCATGAATCAACCCTGCCAGCAGAATGGACATCAGCAATAATACTTGCGTACCCGCCAGAAGCATGAGCACAATCGTCAGTTTACCTGCATATACGCCTGAACGTGTGAGCGGTAGAACCAGCATCTGCTTCCACCCTCCTCCTGCATGTTCAAAACGGCAGACAAAGGACGTAAACACGCCAGTCAGCATCGGTAACAATAGCAAACCGTGCAGGAAAACCATCGTGGTCATCAATACCTGCCAATTCCCCGAAGGCGTGGACAACAGTCCGATGAGCAGCGCAATGAGTGGACTTAGCAGAATCAGGATCCATATGGGCGATTTACCCATTTTCAATCGTTCAGCGGACAGAATTCGGAAATACGTTGTCGCAAAGCTCATATCAGGCCACATCCTTCCGGCTAAAATGCACCATACCCAGCAACAGGATCAATAGTCCCAGACCTGCACCCATGCCTGCATACAGATATGGATTAGGTCCGTTCCAAGCCATCTGCGCCCAAGCAAGCGGAAAGTTCGGCGAGATACTAAGTGCGAACATGCCGGTTATCGCGAGCACGATACCCAGGGTTACCGGAAGCGCCTGATTCTTGTTTACCATCGTCAGCCACAACTCCAGTGACAACACGGGAAGCGCACCAGCCAAAGGTAGCAGCCCCAACTTGATCGCCTGCGTCCAAGGGATCTCACTAGCATGGAACCCGAGGATCAGACCCAGACTCACAATTCCAGCGGTTAATAGCAGGCAGGAGATCACCAGCAGCAGACAGGCAAGCAGGAACTTAGCCAGATACACAGCCGGTCTGGGGATCGGCATCGCGAGCAACTGTTTCCACGATCCCTGTTCATGCTCAACATTGGCGATCATGGAGCTGAGAATGGTTGCTCCCAACATCAGAGACAAGGGCACAAAGATAACCACATTGCCCAATAGCCCGCCCCACAGGTTATCGGCGTACTGTTCTTTCAGATAATCCAGCCGTAGCCCGAAATTAAGCGCCTGCATGGCTATCAATCCAATCGGAGCCAGGAAGACGAGAAACCAGATGCCTTTCCCGCGAATCTTGAGCCAATCCGATGATAATGCACGCCCGGTCATATGGATGCCCCCTCGCCGATGACCCGCATGAACAGATCTTCCAGAGACTGACGCTGTTCCTCCACACGATACACATCATGATCCTGCTCAATTAATCGGCGCACAAGCAGTGCCACCGAAGGGTTATCCATATAAGGGAACGTTAACGCAGAACCCTGCCGCTGACCGAATTGCCCCTGTTCTCTGGCCAGCTTCATGGCCTCTTCCGGCTCCGAAACCGTTAACCGGATAGAGCTGCCCGTCTGACTATGCAGACTCGCAATGGTATCCTGAAGCACCATCTTGCCTTCACGGATAATACCGACGCGACTTGCCATCTGTTCGACTTCACTCAGCAAGTGGCTGGACACCAGAACAGTAATGCCATGTTCCAGAGGCATGCGTTTGATCAATTCCCGAATCTCCTGAATACCGGCAGGATCAAGCCCATTCGTCGGCTCGTCCAGAATCAATAGCTCCGGTTCACCCAGCAAAGCGCTAGCAATACCGAGACGCTGCTTCATCCCGAGGGAGTATCCTTTTACTGAACGTTTGGCATCCTTGGTCAGATCTACAATGGACAACACTTCCGCAATTCTCGATTTCGGTACATTGATAATGCGGCGTAAGGTCTCCAGATTCTCCACCGCGTTCAGATGCCCGTAATAGGACGGATATTCGACCAGAGAGCCCACACGGCGCAGAATATCCATGCGATCTTTGCGGATATCCTTGTCGAAGACCCGGATCACACCTTTGGTTGGTTTAATCAAGCCGAGAAGCATGCGAATCGTTGTTGTTTTGCCGGCGCCATTGGGACCGAGGAAGCCGTAGATATCTCCCTTTTTAATATGCAGATCAAGTTCACGGACCGCTGCACGGTCCCGGTATGTTTTCCATAAATTCGCCGTTTGAATAATATTTTCACTCACTGTATGATCACCTCGGAACTATCGTAACCTTCCAAGGTTAAAGCCAAGGTAGTCTCCAGTTTAAGTTTAGTTTAAAAAAAGGGATTTCAGCGGTTTGGTATTTCCCTGTTTCCCTTTCCACTGTAGATATATGTCCGAACACCTGTATCGGAACTGTCTACCCGCTTGCGCAGTCCCATTTCACGGATCAACAGGTCTACTATGGATAAGCCGAGGCCAGTCCCCTTCGTGTTGGAATTCGGTTGCATTCCTGGACCACGATCCTGAATAACAATCGCCGTCTCGCCTTGAATCTCCTGGGTTGATATACCAATATACTTCCCTCTGGCGGCATGACGGATCACATTCTGAAACAGATTATCGAGAATACGGCGCATGCCCTGTTCATCCACGTACCAGATCAGCGGTTCCTCCGGCAGGTCGATATCAATATCAAACTCTTCTTTCTCCCAGACTGGGTACCAGGCCGCCGCCGTTTCCCTGACGATCCGCAGCATATCTTTCTCTTCCAGCTTCAACGTATATTTCCCGCTCGTGAGCAAATTGTAGGATAACATGTTGTCGATGAGCCCGCCGAGGTCCTCCATCTTCGCTTCCATGCGATGTAATGAACGGTCACCTTGCTCGCTCAGCACTTCCTTGTGCAAAGCATGCATATGTCCACGAATCACCGTTAGCGGGGTGCGCAGATCGTGGGAGAGCCCGGCAATGAGACGTTTGCGCAATTGTTCTTCTTCGCGTTCACGATGGCGGCTATCGGACAGTTGATGCACCATCTGATTGAAAGATTCCTCCAACTGGCCGATCTCATCTGACCGGCGGATATCCACCGGAAGCGGAATGCCTTCCTTGCCTGGGGTCATCATCGCCGTCTGCAGACGAATAAGTCGCTTGCGAATGCGTGCAAAGAAGAGAATGGACATGATGATGAATATCATGAAGATGATGATCATGACAATGCCAAGATACAAGAGTTCCATTGGAAAATTATTTTGTGTCTTTTGCAAAAGCGATCGCGGCACTTCAATGACCATGAAGCCCTGTCCTCTATCCTGTTCATCTCCGCCTACATAGGCAACTACGGTCAGTGGATCACGATAGGAAGCTTCTTTCATGAATTGCAGGGTATTGTTCGCATTCCATTCGGCTGGGATTCGAGTCTCTGCCGTTCTCCCGGAATTCAATGACCACTTTAATATCGTGTCTGTTACGCCATCTGCTGACGTGGATTTCACCAGCGATACATCTTCACCACTCAGAATAAAGACCGTCTCACCACGAGCATTCACTCGATACATCGAAGATTTGGGATACTTGCGATGTACCTGCTTCAACCGTGTGCTAACCTCTTCATCTGAAGCACCATCGAGCTTCTCCGCTTCACGTGACCAGAGGTTACTGATCCGGGTAACGTCACCATATGGTGACGCTTGATTCGGATTCGTATTATTCACCACCACAACATAAATGATGGATATGATCGGAAGAACGACGGGCACGAATAATACTGCCGCCAGAATCAGGATAATATACCTGGACATCAAGGACCGCCCAAAGCGAAGCCTGCGCCGCCCATACTGCTTTTGATCCATGCTTCGTTCTCCCTTCTGTTCTCCCTTCATGATTTTCCGTTCCCTGAACCGCCGAATCATGGCTTCTTCACCCGATATCCCACACCGCGGACCGTCTGAATAACTACAGGATTGGCCGGATCAAGCTCCAGCTTTTCGCGTAGATGCCGAATATGTACCATCAAAGTCTTGTCCCCATCCAGATAGGGCTCGTTCCAGACGGCTTCATAGATCTGCTCTTTCGTTCGAATCATGCCCATATGTCGTAGCAGGTAGGCGAAGATGTGGAACTGTTTTCCCGATAAAATAATCTCATCCCCCGTCTCCTCATTGATGATCCGGTTGTCCTTCTCATAGATGGAGAGATGATCCAGCTTCAGGGCTGTATCCGATGAGACCGCAGTTCCCGCCTTACGCAGTTGAACCTCAATCCGGGCAGCCAATTCATCGGGGTGAAATGGTTTGGTCACATAGTCATCGGCAAAATCGAGACCATGCAGCTTGTCGTCAATGGACGTTCTGGCCGAGAGCATGACAATGGGCACGGCGGGAAGTTCTTTTTTCAGTCGCTGACCCACCGTAAATCCATCCAATCCTGGCAACATGACATCCAGAATAATGAGAGAGCAACCCACAGCAGCCTCCGCTGCACCTTCACCACTTCCGAGCCATTGCACCTCATAACCGCGTTCCTCCAGATCGGCTCTGACCCATGTTGCAATTTCCGTATCATCTTCAATGTATAACAGTTTGGTTTTCATTCGAATGTTCGTTTCCTTTCTGCCCCCATTGGGTTAATGATATATCTGAGCATCATCATGATAAAAGCTGTATATAACCTATGAATTCATGTCTTATTGCAATGTTTAGATCTCTTACGTTAACACGCATTCTAATTATAGCTTATCCATTACCTTGGATAATGTCATATCCATCAAGTCTATCAAGTACATATTATACCTACACCTGACGGGAGGAATTTCATTATGCTGCTGGAAGCCATCTATCATCAACCGAAACGGAACTGGGCCTATGCCTATGACCAAGATACAATCCATCTGCGCCTGCGTGCCAAAAAGAATGACCTGACCGAGGTACATGCCCTGACTGGGGACAAATATGCGTGGGATGCAACCAAAGCGCTGGTTCCCTTGACCAGATTCACCTCGGACTCCATGTTCGATTATTACGAGGGAGAAGTGAAACCTCCGTACCACCGACTGAAGTACTCATTTCTGCTCAAAAGCGGAGACGAACAAATCTGGATGACCGAGACTGACTTCCAGGAAGAAGAACCGGACGATCCGGGTCGTATGTTCCAGTTCCCTTATATTCACCCCGGAGCCGTCTTCACACCCCCTGCATGGGTTAAGGATGCGGTGTTCTATCAGATTTTCCCCGAACGATTCGCCAATGGTAACCCGGATATTAGTCCGGAGAAGGTTGAGCCATGGGGCGGTGAGCCGACCCCTTTCAACTTCTTCGGTGGTGACCTTCAGGGCGTGATCGACCATCTGGATTACATCAGCGAGCTAGGCATTAATGCGATCTACTTCACACCTATCTTCGAAGCCACCACCAATCACAAATACGATACCGAGGACTATCTACGGGTAGATCGTCACTTCGGTGACGCAGATACCGTGAAACGACTGGTCGAGCTATGCCACGCACGCGGAATTCGCGTACTGCTGGATGCTGTGTTTAACCATTCCGGGAAGACGTTTGCGCCGTTTGTAGATGTACAGAAGAACGGGGAGCAATCCAAATACAAGGACTGGTTCCACGTACATGAATACCCGCTGGACGTGAAGAATGGCATTCCTACGTATGAGACCTTCGGATTCGAAGAACACATGCCGAAGCTGAATACGGAGAATTCCGAGGTGAAGGCCTATCTGTTAGAGGTTGCCGAGTACTGGATCAAGGACGTGGGTGCGGACGGATGGCGGTTGGATGTCGCAGACGAAGTGGATGATGCATTCTGGCGCGATTTCCGCCGTGTAGTCAAGGCCGCTAATCCGGATGCCTATATTCTGGGCGAAGTATGGAACGAGTCTTCCTCCTGGCTGCAAGGCGACCAGTTCGATGCGTCCATGAACTATCCGTTTACAGATGCCGTGAATGCTTTCTTTGTGAAAAATACGATGCACGCCGAACAGTTCGCGAACTCCATCGGACGACAGCTATCCCGTTATCCGCTTCAGGCCAGCGAAGTGGCGTTCAACTTGCTGGACAGCCACGATACCCCGCGGCTGCTCACGCTGTGTGAAGGCGACCAGCGCAAGATGAAGCTGGCTGCGCTATTCCAGTTCACTTATATGGGCGCGCCGTGCATCTATTACGGGGACGAGATTGGAATGGACGGCAAGCATGATCCGGGCTGCCGTAAATGCATGGAGTGGGATGAAGCGAAGCAGGACCGAGAACTGTTCGACTTTTATCAGAAACTGATCTCCCTACGTCATGTTCATCCTGCCCTGCGTGCGGAAGGCACCATTCGTTTCCTGCAGGCTCGCCCCGATGGCAGCCAACTGGTGTTCGAGCGGCAAAATGAGGAGGAACGCATTCTGGTTCTGTTCAATCGCTCAGAAGAGACGGCTATTGTCGAGCTGGAGGCTGGTGACGAGGAGTGGACCGAGTTATTCGGCGGAAACCATCGTACCGCCAAGGAAGATGGCGTGCTCGCCATTGAACTGCCTGCGTACGGATATGCCGTACTGAGTACAGGTGTGAATCAGGGATCATCTTAATACGCATACATCTAGGGTCACATTTAAAGAATCCAGCTTAGCTTCACCTAGCAACAACAAAATAAGCGTCCTGCAGACCTGGATTCCAGGGTTGCGGACGCTTATTTGGTGTATTTTCCGTTATGCATAAGGTCACTGACTCGTTTATTCGGAAGGACTTGTTTTCAGATTAACCTTGAGAATCCGTGTCCGCCTCACTTACCGTTGTGTTTGCGTCAGTTGTGTTAGAACCCTGTGTCTCCGTATCTGGCTCTGCACGCTTTGCCTTCGGTTTAGCCAGTTTCTGCATCATTTTGCGGCCTGTTGGCGTCTGAGCCAGTCCACCTTGGGCAGTCTCCCGGTGACGGCTCGGCATCGCACTACCCACTTCCAGCATGACGTCGATGACTTCGTCTGACGGAATGGCACTACGCACTCCGGCCAATGCCATGTCGGCCGCAGCCAGCGCGGTGACTGCACCTAGTCCATTACGGACGATGCACGGAATTTCAACGAGGCCTGCAACCGGATCGCAGATCAGGCCCAGTGTATTTTTTAACGCCAAGCCAACGGCATGAACGACCTGCTCCGGTGTACCTCCACGCAGCTCAACCATGGCACCCGCAGCCATACCAATCGCGGAACCCACTTCCGCCTGACAACCACCCTCGGCCCCGGAGATAAACGAATTGTTAGCAATGACATAACCAATCGCTCCCGCACAAAACAACCCGTTCACCAAGTGTTCGTCCGTCCAGCCAAACCGCTCCTGTGAACTGATAAACACACCAGGGATAATCCCGCAAGAACCAGCTGTTGGTGTTGCCACGATGCGACCCATGGAAGCATTCACTTCAGATACACACAGGGCATACGCCATCGCAAGTGCAGAAGCATCACCAGAACATGTCTCACCCTTGCGAATGTACTCGGCCATTTTTTTGCCGTCTCCACCCGTTAATCCACTGCGTGAAGTGGTGTCTTCCATTAACCCTTTGCGTACCGCTTCCTTCATCACTTGATAATATTCAGACATCTGCTGCACAACATCCGCTTCCGGCGTATTGGTCTCCTGAACCTGCTCCTCGATCATTAGCTGAGCAATGGTTTTGGATTCCGCTGTACAGATCGTATTCAGTTCATGCAAATGTTTAAAGCGCATCCGAATCAACTCCTCTCTTCAAATCAATGACACGAATGTCCAGTACATGGTCGAGCGAACGCAGACGCTTCAGCATATCCGGATTCGGCACGCCGTCCATCTCCATTGCAGTCAGTGCTTCGCCATCTCGGGCTTTCCGGTCCACCTGCATATAGCCAATGTTAACCCCTGATGAGCTGATCGTGGACGTCACTGATGCGAGCACGCCCGCTTTGTCTGCATGTCGCAGAACGAGTGTAGGGAATTCACCACTAATCTGGACACGAAAATCATTCATCGCATGTACCGATACACTACCACCACCAATAGATGCGCCGATCAATGAGCAGGCACGTTCGCCATGCCATAACTCAATCTTGACGGTATTTGGATGAGGAGCAGGCAGGCCGCTTGTATAAAACTCAACCTCCATGCCCGCTTCTTCTGCGTATTGTTCTGCATCAGGGATACGCGGATCGTCTGTGACATAGTCCAGCAGACCGCCGATCAATGCCAGATCCGTGCCGTGCCCCTGATACGTATCTGCAAATGAACCGTACAACGTCAGTCGCGCCCGATCCGGCGTGCAACCAAGCCACTGGCGAGCAATTCTCCCTAATCTTGCTGCTCCAGCTGTATGTGAACTTGAAGGTCCCGTCATGGACGGACCAATAATTGAAAAAACATCTTTAAATCGCACCTTGTAACCCTCCAATTGTATTCGTCATTTCCATCCAGAATATCATCCATATTGTTCCTTATTCACTGAATGATGACATCAAAAAAGGACAGAAGAAGGCCTCAGGCCCTCTCTCTGTCCTCGATACCTGAGAGTTTCACGATCAGGAGTGTCTCACGACAAGGTACTTGCCTGTGATTACAGACAAGTCACCGGACTGACTGATCATATACCCCTTGGGTGGCGCAAGTTCGCGCACTCTCCAGAGTTGCGTCCAACGATGGTACATTTACCTGAGAGATTAACCACTGCGCCGGGTGCGCAGCAGCTTGCTCCTTCGGTGCCTGAAAACTAGCCATTTGACTCGGCTGATCAGGTCTCTCCCGCTCGTTATCATCCGCTGTATGGAACCATTCTGAGCTTATGTCAGAACAGTGATGGAAGTCGTTGATTTCTTCTTCATTAAGATTAATCGACCGGAAGATCAGTGTCAACAAACTTAACGATTTCCTTGGGTATATTTCCTTCATTTTCGATTGAACCGATAATAACCAGAATATTTTGTCAGATTTCATTACATTAATGCGTTAAAAAGAGCTTATAGAAAAGCTCATTTCTGTTTTCCTTCAATGAATGCCATGATGTGCTTACTACTATTTATGATGTTGTCCACGAAAACGTTCGGGTATTCTGCAACCATATTCTTCAAACCACACTGCTCAGTAGCCCATCTGGATCTGTACATCTGGACTATAATTCACAGTTCATAGAAAATACTCTCGCTCTGTACATAAGGTCTGCAATACTTGCTGCATAACTTCGGCATGCGATCTTTCATCCATTCATGTCTCGATTCATTTGCCATCTGAAAGGCATAATAACCCAGCGTAAAGATCAACATAAACCCTTCCATTAATCGGATATCACGATCTGTCAGTGGTGCGATCTGTTTCGTGTAACCGGATAAAAATATGTCACGTTCCTCCCGATTGAACATCAGCGCTGCCCCTCCGGCATCGAAAAGATAATAACCATAACCGTGTAGACAAAAATCAATCATGGAAATCCCCTCATCCGTTATCAGCAGATTGTTGCGCGTAATATCCCCATGAATAACTCCCCGTGTCTTTTCATCGTGCGGGTATGTTTCCAGCTGCTCATTAATGTTCTCGAACGTCTCTCGAAGCAGATCAAAGTCTTCCGTTGTAAAAATCCCAAGTCGGACGCCTTCCTCCAACTGCCCTAGCATGACCAAATTCTCATGGGTGTTGCCATATGCCGGCCGTACCTTCGTTCGATCTAGCTGGCTCATCTCTCTTCCTGTCCGCTGATGATCGTTGCCTTCCACCTGTACACGTCCATATTGATGAAGCATCTGCAGTTGGACACCTAGGTCATAGATTTGCTCTGTTGTCAGGCGTTCTCCCTGCTGGATGTCCCTGCCCTCAATCCACTCTAGTACGGTACAGCAGATTTCTTTACCCGCTTCACTTGTCCATACCGTGACCCAGTCTCCCGACACATTGCGTACCGGATGCTGCACGCGCAATGTTGTCGTTGCGTTTAATTCATGAAGCAGGTTCATCTCCGCCTCCAGTGCAGGAAGCGTATGCTGAATGCCTGTCATACTTGCATATGCGGCTTGATGGATACGTAGCAGATACTTCTGCCCACTTGCTTCATCATCGACATGATACGTCAGATTCTCATTGTGGCGAATATAGGAAACGACAGGTTTCTCCATGTTATAGTTCTGTATAATCTGAGCTGCCATAGGGTCGTAAGACGTCTGATCCGTAGTGATTATCATCATCTCCTTTGAAGTTATGTAAACGCTCTCTTTATATTAAATATCGTAGCATAATGTTTATCTGGCATACAGAAAATCCCACTAAAATTATAAATAAAAAAAGCACAACCCCCGAACAACCGTTCAGGCATTGTGCTTTCTTTTGTCTCTATTATTTCTCTATCTCTCTGTCTGTTGCTCTATGTGACACTCCATGATCCAATTAACCGAAACGACCCATAATGTATTCTTGCGTCAGACGATTGTCCGGGTTCGTGAAAATGTGCTCCGTATCCCCGTGCTCAACCATGGTGCCCAGATAGAAATATGCCGTGTAATCCGAGATGCGTGCCGCCTGCTGCATATTATGGGTAACAATGACGATCCGCAGATCTTTCTTAAGCTCGGTAATCAATTCCTCAACTTTACCCGTAGATACCGGGTCAAGTGCAGATGCCGGCTCATCGAGCAGCAGAATCTGCGGGTCAACAGACAAAGCGCGAGCGATACACAGACGTTGTTGTTGTCCGCCGGAGAGAGACAGAGCTGACTCATGCAGTCTGTCTTTCACTTCGTCCCAGAGCGCAGCACGGCGCAAGCTTTTTTCCACAATTTCATCCAGTGCCTTCTTACTCTTCGTACCACGGTAGCGGGGGCCAAACGCGATATTGTTGTAGATGGACTTATGAAAAGGGTTCGGCTTCTGCCATACCATGCCAATCTTCTGACGAAGCTTGATTACATCAGTTCCAGGCTCATTCAGATCGTTACCGTCCATCCAGATATGTCCCTCTGTGCGGGAACCCGCGATCTCATCATTCATCCGGTTCAGCGACCGGAGGAACGTGGATTTACCGCAACCAGACGGCCCAATAAGCGCCGTTACGCTTGCTTCAGGAAACGTCAGACTGATCTGCTTGACCGCCTGGAAATGTCCATAATATATGCTTAACTGTTCCGTACCAAAAGGTATGGCCATGTTGGTTCCTCCTTATTTCGAAGCTGTCATGCGGCGGAATACAACCCGACCGATCCAGCGTGCACTTAGATTGAACGCCAGCACGAGAATGACAAGCACGGCGGATGCCCCTGCTGCCACTTCTTTGGAATCTGGCCCAATGCCTTCACTATTTACTTTCCAGATATGGACAGCAAGTGTCTCTGCCGGACGGAAAGGATTAAGCGGTGATCTTGGACTCGTCGGATTCCAATCTGTAAAGTCCAATGGTGGGCTACTCATACCTGCGGTGAACATCAGCGCGGCTGCTTCACCGAAGATCCGGCCCGATGCCAGGATCGTACCCGTAATCAAGCTCGGCAATGCCACAGGCAGCAGAATGGAAGTGATAATCTTCCACTTGGACAGTCCAAGCGCCAGACCTGCTTCCTTTTGTTCCTTCGGAACGGCCCGGAAGGCCTGCTCCGTTGTCCGTACCATCAGTGGCAAGTTAAAGATCGCCAGAGCCAAGGCACCCGAGATCAGGGAGAAACCAAGACCAAATTGATTGACTAGCAGCAAGAGACCAAACAAACCAATAACGATGGATGGGAATGATGACAATACTTCAACGACCAGACGAATGAAGCTGGTAATCTTACCTGGCTTGGCGTATTCCGCCATGTAAATTCCGCCGCCCCATCCGAGTGGAATGGTAACAATCAAGGTCAGAACAAGCAAGAATACGGAGTTAAAGAGCTGTGGACCAATTCCGCCGCCACCCTTAAGCAACTGTGGTGCGCTCGTCAGGAAGTTCCAGCTAATATGTCCAATTCCTCTATACATGATGAATCCAAGCAGACCGAGCAATAGAATAACAATGAATAGGGCCAATACAACGATAACGGATGTTGCAATCTTATCTACCGTTTTTGCCTTCATTTTCATACCCGGTTCCTCCTTTCAAGCAGGCGAACCAGAATGACGAAGACAAATGTCATCACCAACAGGACAAGCGCCATACTCCACAGTGCATTGTTATGAACAGAACCCATCGTGGTGTTACCCATGCTGAGTGTAATTACACTTGTTAATGTTGAAGCCGATTCGAGCAAGGATGTTGGAACATGCGGTGCATTACCGATAACCATCTGCACAGCAAGTGCCTCACCAAAAGCACGGGCCATACCCAAAACGACACCTGTCAACAAAGCTGGCAAAGTCGTTGGAATAATGACACGGTAGATGGTTTGCCAACGAGTGGCACCCAGTGCGTAGGAGGATTCACGCAATCCTTTGGGCAACGCGGACAATGCATCTGCCATAATACTTGTGACCGTAGGAAGAATCATTACAGCGAGAACAAGACATCCGGCTGCAATCCCGACGCCTGTTCCACCAAAGATACTACGAAGCAAAGGTACGATGACACTCAGACCGATAAATCCGTACACAACGGACGGAATTCCAGACAAAAGCTCAATCGCAGGTTGCAATATCTTTTTCCCTTTACCCGGAACAATCTCTGTCATGAAGAGTGCTGCACACAGACCAAGCGGACTTGCGATCAGTGCTGCAAGCAAGGTTGTGATGAAAGAACCTGTAATGAACGGCAATGCCCCGTAGAAAGCAGGTTCCCCCGTTGGATTCCATGTTTTTCCACCAAGGAATTCACTTATGCTTATTCCATTTTGGAAAAATGTTGATAGTCCCTTGGACGCTACAAAATAAACAATGGAAAACATGACAACGATCAGGAAAACGACACAAATCGACGTATAGATCCGTCCCGTCCACTCTTCCCAATAATGTTTCTCTTTTAAGGGCCGGCGCGGTTTCAACTTGTTATTCATTACCGTTCCCCCTTCGGTCTGTTCCATAACAACCATCCTTCTATAGTAGAATTAGTGCAAAATATGGGATTATTTCAGAGCAAACCGCGTAAAGAGGCGGGACCTAAGTCCGCCTCTTTCGCTGTATGCGCAAGTCAAAGATTATTGAACCACATTACCTGCTACATCGCGTTTTACTTTCATACCTGACATTGGAATGTATCCAAGTTCAGTCACGTCATTTTGTTGAATTTCGTCACTCAAGATGTAATCCAAGAATGCTTGTGTTGCTGCATCTGGCGTACCTTTCGTATACATGTGCTCGTAAGCCCATACTGGATAAGTTCCTGCTTCCACGTTCTCAACTGTTGCTTCCACACCTTCGTATTTCAGAACGGTCAAGCTGTCATCCAGGTAAGACAAGGCCAGGTAACCAATAGCGCCTGGTGTTTCAGCTACCAATTTTCTTACGTTACCTGAAGAATCTTCTTGAATGGAACCTTGGATATCACCCATTTTTTCACCCAATGCATACTTCTCGAAAGTTGCACGAGTACCGGAACTACTCGGACGGTTTACAATAACGATTGCTTGATCCGCACCGCCAACGTCTTTCCAGTTCGTTACTTTACCGGAGAAAATGTCGATCAGTTGTTGCTTCGTCAAATCTTCTACACCTGTATCTTTGTTGCTAACTGGCGCCATAGCTACTACTGCTACCTGATGGTCAACCAATTCTTTTACTTTGGCTTCGTCCTCCAGCTTCTCTTCTGCAAATACATCAGAGTTACCGATTGTAGCTTGTCCGTCAGATACTTGTGTCAAACCAGTACCACTACCGCCACCTTGAACTTGAACCGTTACGTTCTTATATTCATCAACTGCCATAAATTTCTGTCCAGCTTGTTCTACCAGAGGTAGCAATGCTGTCGATCCGACTGCCAGAATGTTACCGCTAAGCTCAGTAGCAGCCTCTCCTGATCCATTGCTTGCAGCACCCTCTGTACCAGCGTCATTTTTCGATCCGCATGCAGCGAGCACCAGTACGAACGTTAAGGTCATCAAAATAAACGGCAACTTTTTAAACATGTTTTGTTTTCCTCCCCCAATGTGGTGATGGCGTTTTGTGAATTTGTTTGTTCACCATCAACTCTTTACTCATTGTAGTTTCGGTATGTCATCTTAAAATCAGTGTTTTGTAAACGCAATGTTAAAAATATCGGCATCATTTTGAAATATTTGGGATTTATTCGGTGCTGAAGTGGCCGCTCGGGAGCGGACGTTGTTTCAATCCGTATTGTGTCCAGATTTCCATGAAAAAAATTACTTATAGATATATTAAGTAACTAATACCCTGAGTGGCCGTTCCGGTTACGGATCGTTCTTCTGATCGCTGTTGTCTCCATATTTTCTTTAATTAATAATTAAATTGTTGAAATTTGGAGACAAAGGCGACCGCTTCGCTTCTTCAGAATCGATTCCGTCCCCTCCACTACGTTCGCGGTTTCCCTTCGCTGTGTCAGCGCTTGTTAGGCCTCAGGCATTTCAATCTCCTGCCTGGGGTGTAGGCAAAGAAGGCCAGCCCTATAATAGGCTGACCTGATGTAAATGCTTAAGTACTTAATAGAGAAACAAAATTCATTTCTTCTATAGAAGGTGCAAAAGCAGGAAATAAAAAAACTGCCTCACTGCCAGTGCATAGGCACCAGCTGTGAGAGCAGCTTTTACATTAAAACAGATTATCTTTATTAATACCTAATGTAAAATCTAATTTTACTAACTCAGAATCCATAACCACACTGCCAATCCGGCCAAGGTAATTAGCAATGTAGGAATCGTCAGGATGATGCCTGCCTTGAAATAATATCCCCATGTAATCTTCACACCTTTGCGGGACAACACGTGCAGCCACAGCAATGTGGCAAGGGATCCAATTGGAGTCATTTTGGGACCCAGATCGGAACCAATGACATTAGCATAGATCAATGCCTCTTGAACGATACCTTCGGTATGTGCACCCTGGATGGCTAGCAGGTTAATCAACACGGTCGGCAGGTTGTTCATCACTGATGACAATACGGCAGCGATGATGCCCATTCCGAGGGAGGCAGCCAGTAGGCCATGCTCCGCTATGGCATCGAGCCAACGGCTCAGATGATCAGTTAAACCTGCATTACGCAGTCCATATACGACGATGTACATGCCCACCGAGAATACCACAATCGACCACGGTGCTTCCTTGATTACCCGTTTCAGATCAACCGCCTCACTCTTGCGTGCCAGTAAGGCGAATAGCAACGCAACGGAGCCAACGATAACCGACACAGGAATCGGCAGAAACTCACTGGATGCATAGGCCACCAGTAACAGCCCCAGCATGAACCAAGCGATTCGAAACATCCGTGGATCACGTATCGCTTCCTTCGGGTCGCGTGCCGCGGAGATGTCGTAGCGAAGGGGTATGCTTTTACGATAAAACAAGAACAACATCCCCGTACTCGCTACGATTGAGAACAGATTGGGTACGACCATGCGCACCGCATATTCCACAAATGTAATACCAAAGAAATCAGCAGACACAATGTTAACCAGATTGCTGACGACCAGCGGCAATGATGTGGTATCGGCGATAAATCCACTCGCCATCACAAAAGCCAGCACCATGCGCTCATCGAACTTCAATGCACGCACCATTGCCAGTACAATTGGCGTCAGAATGAGCGCCGCACCGTCATTCGCGAACAGCGCAGATACTGCGGCACCCAACAAAATGGAGTAGAAGAACAGTCTGCGACCGTCTCCTCCAGCGAGCCGTGCCATGTGAAGGGCAGCCCATTCAAAGAAACCCGTCTCGTCGAGAATAAGAGAAATCATAATAATACCGACAAAAGCCAGCGTTGCATTCCATACAATGGATGCCACATCCGATGCGTCGTTCAAGCTGACGACTCCACACAGCAGGGCAAGCAATGCCCCACCCGAGGCAGTCCAGCCGATACCCAATCCACGAGGTTGCCAGATCACCAAGGTGATTGTTACTGCAAAAATCAATATTGCTACGTATACCATAGAGCCTCCTGCTGTACCCTGTCTCGATATATTCTATCGTTCATTCCATCATTATATTGTAAGATTACACCGCAAGATGCGCGGAAGAACCAGACGATATATTTATACAGGGCCGCAGGAGCAATGTCTATCTTTATTTTGTTTTATAGAATCTGTAGTAAGTTTCGCTATCCAAATGTTAGGATTTATCGTTACCCTTATCCTTCGGTGTATCCTCTACCATCTTGAACATGCCAAGCAGTCCTTGTAATTGTTCTGCCATGCTATTCAGATGTGCCGAGGATGATGCAATCTCTTCTACCGACGCCAATTGCTCTTGTGAAGATGCAGACACGGATTCTGTATTTGCAGCAGATTCCTGAGTCACATTCGAAATATCGCTCATCGCTTTGGCAACGTGGGATGCACCGTTCTCCAGTTGCTTCGTTGTTTCGGACAGGTCATCCAATGTATGAACAGCATCTTCCACTGCCTCCCGAATCTGGGCAAACGATTGTCCGGACGTATTCACGGCCTGAATTCCTTCTCCCACCCGAGTCTGGGCGGCATTCATGGCGATTAGGGCGGCATCCATATCCTGACGGATATTGTGAACCACCTCACCGATCTGTGCTGCCGAGCTACCGGATTCTTCTGCCAGTTTACGTACTTCTCCTGCTACAACAGCAAACCCACGACCCGCATCACCCGCTCTTGCCGCTTCAATGGAAGCATTCAATGCGAGCAAGTTCGTTTGTTTGGAGATGGAGGCAATGACATCAACCATGCTGCCGATCTCTACCGAACGGGCATTCAGTGACTGAACCACTGTTCCCAGCTGCTCCACCGTTTCCTGGATGCTGTTCATCTGCTCTACAGCCTGTCCAGCTGCCTCATTACCAGAAGAAGCGGCTCCGGACGTATTCCGCATATTCGCCGTGATCGATTGCACACGCTCCGACATCATTCGAACATCTTCTGCCATTCGGCTCATCTGTCCAGATCCGTCTTTCACGCTGTTCACCTGTTGCTCAGCACCTTCAGCCAGTTCCTGTATGGCCAGTGTTGAATGTTCAATCGCTTTGGTTGTTTGTTCTGCACTGGCAGACAATTCTTGAGAAGAAGCGGATACCTGCTCTGTCGTTTCCTGTACACCAAGAATCATCATCCGCAGGTTATCAACCATACGCTCGAAATACTTCGCCAGATCACCGACTTCATCTTTACGCCCTGTTTCCATTTTCACGGTCAGGTCACCTTTACTCACGGCTCTGGCAGATTCCTGCAATCGTTTGATCGGACGTAGCATGGAACGAGTAAACCAAATAATAAAGATCAGGGTAAGGAACGTGGCCGCAAGAATAACAGCAAACGTCGCCATGCGAATATCCTTACTTGCATTGGTTATTTCACTCTTGAACATCGTACCAGCAATCTTCCAACCCGTTACTTCATTCGTTGAAAAAATCATCATTTTCGGTTGCTCGTTGAATTCGTAATCGAATTGGCCTTCTTGACCCTCGTACATTTCATCTAGCAAGCCGCTAGTTTCCTGCGTGCCTGCATCAACTACAGGAGAAACGACATAATTTTTGTTCTCATCCAGAATAATGACGTAGCCTTCTTTACCCACCTTAATGGATGCCTGTTCTTGCAAGTCTGTCAGGTCCAAAGATAAACTGATAACACCCGATTGATCCTTTAATGTTTTGGAGATAAATACAACCGCAGCCCCATCCGTGTTGATGGATACAGGTGAAACCACAGTCGTACCTGGCTTCTCCATCGCAAGCGTGTACCACTCCCGCTCCCGTGGATCATA
The DNA here is from genome assembly GCF_037991315.1 of Paenibacillus sp. FSL H8-0079. Taxonomy (NCBI): domain Bacteria; kingdom Bacillati; phylum Bacillota; class Bacilli; order Caryophanales; family Paenibacillaceae; genus Paenibacillus; species Paenibacillus sp. FSL H8-0079. Next base: position 458,682 of record NZ_CP150300.1, on the reverse strand, counting down.
TGCATCTCCCCGCGTGCTGCTCGCTGTTGGTTTACCTCGAACCATGACTCCTTCTGTCGTTCCCACAAAAATATTCAAGGCATCCGGATGTAAGCCCAGATATTGCTCCAGCTTCACCTGAACCTCAGGACTATCGTTCTCCCCTTTAATCAGGCTCGGATCAAGGGCATCCGCAAAATAGTTAATGTCATGAATTTTATAACTCACTTGGCTTTCTACAATTGTATTGGCCGTGTTCACACTTTGCTGAGCGCTGTCCACTAGTTGTCCCTGCACGCCACCTTCAGCCATCGTTAGCGTGATCAAACCTATGGCCAGACTCGGCAGGAGTAGAACTGCCAGGAAAGAGACCAATAATTTGTTCCTTATATTCCAGACGAAACCTTTCTTTTTATTCTTCTTTTTATTTTTATTTTGTTTTGGTTTGGCAGGTTTCGCTGCTTTCATTGTTTTAGTATCCTGAGCTTCACTCATGAATTTCTCCCCCTCTAAATGTAAAAATGCCCTCTTTCTTTGTATGTATGGATCAATCTAAAAGGCTTATCTTATATATCGGCTGGGTGAGGGTATTTATTTGAGAGAAAAATGTGCAGGCACGCCAAACAAGCCACTTCTTACTTAGAAGTGACTTGTACAAGGTAAGGGTTACTAATTATTTCATAAATTTAGATCAAGTGTTGGAACATGTACCGTCTGGAGGTTGTGCCGCAGGTTTACCGAAATAGTAACCTTGCGCAAGCTCAATACCGATAGAACGACAGAATTCAAACTCCTCCATTCGTTCAATCCCCTCGGCAAGTACTTGACCCCCAAATCGACTGGACATCTCAACAATATGAAGAATCTTCTGTTGTTTGGTCGAATCTTGATCACAACGATCAATAAGACTTCGATCTATTTTGACAAAATCCGGTTCTAATCGACTCATCAACTCTATTGTCGAATATCCGGCACCCACATCATCCAACGCAACCGACATTCCGCGTGAACGATATACCTCAAAGATGTGCTGCAAGATGGACATATGCTGAATCTGCTCTGTTTCCACGACTTCAAACACAAAATCTTTAGGGTCAAGTGAAAGACGTTCAATCGCTTCAAACGTATGTGTCAGACAATAGTCGGGGTTATATATGGAGGAAGGCAGGAAATTAACGAAGCGTTTGACACCATGCGGCAGAAAAAGGGCACTGGTCTCAATGGCGGTAATACGCGCCGTTCGATCCAGAAAAGAGTGTAATCCGGTCTCGCGCGCAACTTCAAATAATTCATAGGAACTGAAGGATTTTCCATTTTCAGCAGGACGAAGTAAAAACTCATATCCAATAATCTGCTCCGAGGCATCAACAATGGGCTGCATATGACTGCTGAATTGATGCTCCAAAATAATGGAAACGAGCTCCGCATGCTTGAAACGGGACTCCTGCATGTATAGACTGATCCAGCCTTCTTCATTAGCCTGTTCGTATAAAGGCGTAATCTGAACGGTTAGGGAATCACGTAAAGTGGGATCAATTATACCGATCTCTTCTATTAAGCTCTGAACCGCCTCAATATCCGTAAAATGCATCCACATCATGTCATCCGACGTCTCGATATGTCTTCCCGGCGTTTGCAGCGCTTCCAGCAAAGCGGGGGAAATGGGACGCAGGTACAAGGTACCTTCACCCTCTATAGGATAGATTGGACTGCAGCCACTGCAATTCATGTAGGACCCCCTTGCCAATTTATGATTCCATGTCCATTAATGTTCACTGGTATATACCCAAAGTTTGTAAATATTATATCATGGGTCTAGAAATTAATCTCTACTGTTTTGATGACTTCCTGTATGACGGTTATTGAAACAAATATATTCAAAATCTAGAGTAAAAGGCTGGGCAAAACCCAGCCCCTCCTCATCAAACCGTACGTGAGGTTTTCCCTCATACGGCTTTCCGATGTTCATCTTTCATGGGCATGCAGCATATTTGCTTTGGCCTCATGACCTAGTTTCCCCTATAAGAGTTGTTGAGTGTTTTCTAGCGTGTCGTTAGCCATTTTGGCATTCACGAACTCGTACCTCTTGGTGAAACGTGAACAAAGTAGGGCTCCTTCCCTCCCGCAGGTTGTGTTGTCCTGCGTTCCCAGGTAGTATGAGCCCCTCGGACTCCCTTCCTGCTGTTCACTCACTTCACCTTCTGGCTTATAGAGTACCACTTTACGGATTCATAAAAAAAAAAAAATCCGTGCAGGGGAGGGTCTCCCCAGTTCACTACATCCTCTTTCAGACCATGCCGCTCCCCTTACGCCGGAGGATTCTTCGCTGTCGCTCCAAGTTCAAAACAGCTTCCCTGGCCTTCGTCCATCTACACGAGACTCGGCTTCCTCTTTTCCCTCTTGCAAGGCCTTTTTGACGACGCGGCAGGATTCACTTGATGTTACGGCCTGGACTGTCGCTCGCCCTGTCTCTGACAGGTACTTTCGTCGATACGCTTTTACGCACAGATTTCTCCATACGCAAGTATCCTAGCTACACGGGGCTTGGCCTCTCCCGCGACCGGATTTTCATCGGCTAGAAGATGCGTGCTTAGCTGGGCACGCTGCAGAAAAAAAGACCGGCAGTCTGATGACTGTCGGTCTCCCCCTCACCGCTTATTAAACTTAAGAAGCGGGAATCACGATTTTCTGTCCAACTTTCAGGTTATGCACATTTGAGATTTTGTTCGCTGTCGCAAGCTTGCGCCAGTCCACACCATATTTCAAACCGATGCGGTACAGGTTATCCCCTTTTTTCACCACATATACAACCTTGTTGTTGGTTGCCGGTTTCTCAGGTTGTGGCTTAGGTGTCGGCGTTGGTGTTGGTTTAGGCGTCGGAGCTGGCTCCACACCTGTTTCAGGTGTTGTCGTTGCTTCACCTGTCAGTTTCAAGCCATACTCTGCAAAACCTTCTTTGTTCGTACCAATGAATGACATTGCCGGATTCGCTTCAACCAGATCTTTCGCATCCGGGGAAGAAGCAAACACAACTTCAAGATCGTTCAGCGCTGCTGCAGTTACACCAGCAGATGGTTTGATTGGTGCCAGGGACCAGTTGCCGTCCGCTGCTGGATTAATCGTTTTATTCTCACGGATGTAGTCGATAATCACTTGACGGTTCTCATCCGGTGCAGCCAGAACGATGCGTTTGCCGTCCGGGTTAGCCAGTTTGGATGAAGAAGCACGGTAGTTATTCGTCGCTACAATGAATTTTTGCGCTGGGTCAATTGGTTTGCCGTTAAAGCTCAGATCCTTGATCCGGCTTGCGGATGCATTAACGATCGTAGCTTTGCTATCGTATTTGGCTGGTTGAGTTACATCAATCTGATACGTTACGCCATCAATAACATCGAAGTTGTACGTTGGGAAGTCATTGTTGATCAGTTGTTGTTGTCCACCTTTTGCCGGGTCGATCTGGTTGAATTGGCCTGCAGACCATTCCAGCCATTCTTTCAGTTCTGCGCCGTTAACCATTACAGCATGTACCGTATTTGGATACACGTACAAGTCAGCAACGTTTTTGATCGCAATGGTGCCCGTAGGAATATTCGTGTAATACGAAGCGCCTGAACGTCCACCTGCTTTGAATGGAGCACCTGCGGACAATACAGGAATTTTCTCATATTCCGTACCTTGCATATGTTTTTCAACATACCATTTCTGTGCATTCGTTACGATCTGAATGGATGGATCATCCTGAACCAGAGCGAAGAAGCTGTTGATTGGTGCAGTCGTTTCGCCCACCGGACCACGAACATACTCCAATGTGCCTTCATGCTCTTCGTGAACCGCATCAATGATGTCCTGATCCGCTTCTACCAGTGCCTTTTTGTTGGCTGTGTCATAGATTGGGCGTGCTTCCGTTTTGGAATCCACCACTTTCCATTTACCATCCACTTGTTCTAGATCCAGATCAATAATTCCCAGGTGATCCCCCCAGAATCCTGGCTCAACCGCAGGAACGCCATTGATTGTGCCCTTCTCCAGGTCTACCCCTTTTTTGCCAGCAAAATCAGCACTTGGGAACACTTTGTGGGCATGTCCAAACAAAATGGCATTAATGCCTTCAACTTGGCTCAGATACAATACGGAGTTCTCCATCAGATCCGTTTGAGGAATTTCCTCAAATCCGGAGTGAGGAATAGCTACAATAATGTCGGCACCTTTTGCTTTCATCTCAGGAATGAATTTTTTCGCAGTAGCGATAATATCTTTGGCGATGACCTTACCTTCAAGGTTAGCACTGTCCCACTGCATGATCTGTGGCGGCACGAATCCGATCACACCCACTTTGATCGCATGTTCCTTACCCGTTTCGTCCGTTACTTTCTTATCCAAAATCTCATACGGTGTGAAATAATTCTTGTCATTTGTCTCATCATCATCACCATCGTCTACATAGACATTGGCATTAATGTAAGGGAAGTTTGCTCCCTCCAGCGTCATGTCCAGGAAATCCAGACCATAGTTGAATTCATGGTTACCGATGTTCCCTGCATCATAATCGAGCAGATTCATCGCTTTATATACAGGGTGAGTCTCACCCTTTTTCAGTGGATCAATTTTGGCAGCGTAGTCTCCCAGCGGATTCCCCTGAATTAGATCCCCGTTATCAAACAGCAGGCTGTTCTTCGCTTCGTCACGGGCTTTCTTAATCAGTGTTGCTGTTTTGGCGAGTCCATATTGGTCTGTCTCTTTGTCGGAATAATAATCATAGTTAACCAGATTGGTATGAATGTCTGTGGTCTCCATGATCCGCAGTTTAACTTTGGCAGCATCCGCAGCCGACACAGGTACCGGAAATACCGCAAGCACGTTTAATGCAACCAAAGCGGCAGTCAGGCTCGATAATACTTTTTTTCTCATTTTCAAAATAACCCCTCCCGGTTATGTACATTGAATCATGCATTAATGGGCAAACGAAGAGCGCAGAAAAAAGATAGATTTCATGGGTTGTGCGTACTGACGCTCTGATGACATGCATCGGAATTTCAGGTAAGTTTATCTCACATGAACATCTATTTATGTCTGTGCTTGTCGTTTACATTCCAAATCATAACGCAATGTTCAGCCATTGAAAAGCATTATTTTTTACATTACCCGCACATACCGGACCAAGTTTACATTATCATGCGTGATTTCGACATTTTTTTCAACATTTTAGTAGGTATTTAGTGCTTATTTGTTTCAAAATACGTATATTACATACGCCTTACATCTATATCCAATTCAGCGTTCTTCATTCACAACAAAAACCGTGAAGCCTGAACGGCTTTCACGGTTGGATTGAACTCTGTGCGATTTTTCGCATAAGGACGCTACTTCGCAAAGGATATTTTCTTTATTCGACTTAATGTTCCCACACGTGATGTTCATGGTCTTTGCCCGTATACTCAATACGAGCAGGCGTGATATCCAGGATGACATAGTTCGGATCATTAGGTCCATCGAACCAGGCCTTCAGTTCGTCGTTCCACACTTGCTCACGCAAACCTTCGTTCTTCGTCACTTCACAGGTTCCTTCAATCTCAACCACTTCCTTGGAACCACCAGCCTCATAACCAAGTAGTAGGCTAACATTCGGATTATTCTCCAGTTCCTCTACTTTGTGTGTACGGCGGTTCGTTGCCAGATGAATGTTCAGTCCATCGTTGAAAAGCGCCATATAGCGGGATTTCGGTTTACCATCCTCCACAGTGGAGAAGCTGCAAAAAGGGTTGTTTTCCAAAGCCTTTACAATGTTTTGTTCCAATTCAGTCTGGTTCATGAGAAGTGCTCCTTTCGGTTTTGGGGGAATGTTGGAAGGACAGTGTAGAAGGTCGTTCCGGGTACGGATCGTTCTTTGGATCGCTGTTATCCCCGGATTTTTTTGATTCCCTTTTCTCAAAGGGAAAATCCGTTGATAAAGGCGAACGCTTTGCTTCCTCAGAATCGATTCCGTCCCCTCCACTACGTCTACCGTTCTCCCAATTTAGTGTGAATAATAAAAGTACAAAGAGAAGTTTAGTTGTTACTATCTCTTTGTGTTTAATGAGAGTTCATTATTCGCGCATCACTAGAGCCAGCTTTATGCAAATGCTTGTGTAATACGCCTGTACTTATAGTGTACCCACCTCACCTATGGTGAATCCAATGAACCTGTATGCAAACGTGACAAAAATGGAAAAGTTCTTTATAAAAATGTTTACATAAAGGGATTAGTACGAAATTTCTGCATGGCTGATTTAATTCAAATCTCCAAGATAGATTGAGGGAGATCCCGATTGAAGCAGCAATTCGCCAATCGTTTTTGGATATAAACGAATCTTGGACAGGTCTTCAAGGGCAATCCATTCCACGGCGACCTGATGATCGTCTGGATTAGAGCCTTCAAAAACGCTTGCCTCCGGATCTATCAGGCTGCACGCAAAATAAAATTCAACCTGGTGGATGTCTGCATCCCACTCGGCGAATTCATGATTTTTTCCGATATATTCCCGGATATGTAACAGCTCTCCCACGTTCACGGCCTGACCAATCTCCTCCAGACATTCGCGTGCGACCGCATCTTTGAGTTCTTCACATTTCTCCTGTCCTCCACCTGGGAACACATAAGCAGTACCATATTGATCTTCCAGCCGGATGACCAGCAATCGTGCATCCTGCACAATAACGGCCTTCGCCGAGTTGCGTATGGGTTTCATTCTGATTCTTCACTCCTTGTCATTCCAAAGTTTCAAAGTTCAATTAACAAAACAATCTGTTAACTGTTGTTCTGCTGAACAGACGTATTATCCAGCTGTATGCGCGGACAGCACAACGCCTTCCGATTCCAGCACACGACGAATTTCTTGCGCAAATTCAAGGGCATTCGCTCCGTCACCGTGGATGCAGACTGTCTCTGCCTTAATGGGAACCAGCGTACCATCCGTGGATATAACCACACCGTCTTTCACCATCTGGAGCACTTGCGCAATCGCTTGTCCTGACTCTTCAATGATGGCTCCGGTTTGGCTGCGAGGGGTTAGCTTGCCATCCGCCCCATAGGTTCGATCCGCAAACACCTCGCTCACACTGCGCAGACCGATACGATCCGCAGCGCGAATCAGCTCACTGCCCGCCAGACCATACAGATACAGTTCATGCTGTACTCGATAGATTGCCTCGGCGATGGCTTCAGCAAGCTTCGCATCTTCTGCGGCCATATTGTATAAGGCTCCGTGTGGTTTCACGTGATGCATGTGCCCCCCACTTGCACGGACAAAGGCATCCAGCGCTCCGATCTGATACACCACCATGTCATATGCTTCCCGTGGCGTAATATCCATACGTCTTCTACCAAACCCCTGCAAATCCGGCAATCCGGGATGGGCTCCAATTGCAACCTGATGCTCCAATGCCCTCTCCACCGTCATCCGCATTGTAGCCGGGTCTCCTGCATGAAACCCGCAGGCAATATTGGCTGATGTAATCAAGGGTAGAATAGCCTCATCCGATAGCGTGCGATATATACCATAACTTTCGCCCAGATCACAATTGATATCCAAGGTATTCGAGGTATTCATTGAGCGCCCTCCATTTCTGCCATTCTTCTGCGTATCAGCTTATCGATAAGCTGCATGTTGCATTCTTGTTCCATGTACAACTGACGGGCTTGATCATGCGTAATCTGTTCAAAAGCAATTCGAGTTCCTGGCTTAGCCTGAGCCAGGATTGGCATATCCACCCGGGCTACCTGTGCAATCACAGGGTAACCTCCAATCGTCTGATGGTCTGCCATCAAGATGATGGGTTGCCCATCCGGAGGCACTTGCACCGTGCCATAGGTAACGGCATCAGACAGCCGATCCAGCGGCTGTTCCAGCTCCAATCTTGAACCTTGTAATCGATAACCCATCCGATCCGATTGCGGAGAAATCACGTATTTTTCCACGTAGAACTGCACCAGACTTTCTTGGCTGAACAGCAAACTGTCCTTGCTCTCCATCACACGAATAACAGGATGCCCAAAATAGTCAGGTCTTTCACGTTCAGATAAAAGCCACGCAGGCGCCAATATTCGGTGGTCCCGCTCACTCTGCTTTACCTGCTGCTCCATACGCTGCATCCAACCTTGCGCTTCGGCAGAAGGTTCACCTATGGATAACAGATCCCCCACGCGCAGGGCTCTACCTTCCAAACCGCCAAGACCTGTCTTGAGATCCGTACTTCGACTGCCCATCACTTCAGGCACAGCTATTCCACCCGCAAACGCCAGATAACCGCGCAAACCATGACGACATGGGCCAAACTTCATTACACTTCCTGCCCGCACCAGCACAGGACGCCACAAAGGTACAGACAGATGATCCACCGTTGCCGTCAGATCGGCTCCACATAATGAGACTAGCTGGCTCTCCTGAAATCGAAGCTCTGGCCCCGTCATCGTCATCTCCAGTACTGCCGCATGTCGGGAGTTGCCCACAAGCATATTGGCTGCTCTGGCTGCAAAGGTGTCCATGACCCCGCCAGGATGAATACCATACCGGCGATAGCCGGTTCTGCCTTCATCCTGAACGGTAGATAACAGACCAGGGCGAATCACTTCAATACTCATTGTTCGCCCTCCTTCCGCTTCAACGCCAGATAGTCCCGCATCGTAATCTGTTTGAATCGAACCCGATCACCTGCTGCCAGCAAACTCGGTACGTTCTCATCCGGCCGAAACAACCGGAGTGGCGTTCGTCCAATACATTGCCATCCCCCAGGTGTGTCCACCGGATAGATTCCCGTCTGTTTGCCACCGATACCTACTGTGCCCGCCTCAACCCGGAGCCTCGGCGTCGCTCTTCTGGGCGTAGCAATCCGTTCGGATAACCCGCCGAGATACGGAAAACCCGGTGCGAATCCAATCATGTGCACAAGATAGTCCCCAGATGTATGAATCGCAATAACTTCCTCTGTGGTTAGTCCATGTTCACTGGCAACATAGTCCAGATCAGGTCCCCACTCACCACCGTAACATACGGGAATCGTGACCGTCCTGGGCTTGTTTTGTACGGATTCCTTCATTTGATTCAACTGCTGAAGCAGAATCAGGCATAACTCGGGGTACGAGGAGATGAACGGATCATAGAACAGCGTAACCGACGTGTAAGAAGGCACCCATTCGATCATGGCTGGCAGCGTACGCTTTTCCAATAAATCACATACAGACATCACTCTGCGCTGTACCGCTTCAGACAAGTGATCCCCGCAATCGATAATAACCGCTGTCTCACCCAGCGGAGATAGGATCTCCTCCGTCCATGAATACGACATTGCGCTCATGTGCCATTTCCTCCTTTTCCCATACCCAATACCCATATATCTAGTATCCCGTTACTTTTCTTTTCCTAATGCCTGCAATACCATCGAACGAACAGCCGGAAACGGCTCAGCTTCTTCTGTACGTATGGCAATATAGAGTGTCTGCAAGAATAGACGCATATTCAGGCTCATCTGACTGGTTTCAAGAAGGGATCTGTTCTCTGCCTTATCTCCCTGATGAAGGGAATCGATCCACACCGTAATATCCTTTGGCTCTAGCAGATTCCGACGAAGAATGGTAATTACAGCATGCGCTATTCGCTGATCTTCATCATGGATGTAAACTACACTTGATTCCGTTATTTTTACAGCGAGTGCATGCAGAAGTTCCAGCAGATCCGTTCGCTCCAGATATGGCGATTGTGCCAAGTCTTCAACCGCATCCGCCGCGTGTGCCGGAGCATGCGCCCAGCCCTTATCATCGGCGTAGCCGCGAACATCTTTTTCACATTCCAGATATGTAGTCAACCGATGATGAATGCCTGCGATATCCTCCTTGTTTAAGAAAGGCCGCTCACGATCCACACTCAGAATTGGAGGCAGCAACAACACGGAGAACGTCCGCGTAAACACACTATCTGTTCCCTGCTCTCCGATCCCATAGAAAAGGTGCTTATCGTCCAGCGACAACTGCAACACATCCCTCAGCTGCTCTTCCGAAAATACACCCTGCCCAATCCAGGTCGCTAAGGTAACATAGATCAATTCATCCCGCAGAACAGGGTCAGGACTGCCAATATGCTTCATCATATACAGCGCCAATTCATAAGGCTGTTCCACGTTATCGATGGATAGATCAACCGACTGAATATGCTGTAATTTTTGTTTTAACGTCAGAGCATCCATCTATTAAGACTCCCTGGACGAATCCAAATGTACGCTGCAATTGTACAGTTCGCATTGCCACACATTCTCATTCTTGGCGATCCGGGTAATGGATGTGTTGGACAGCTTCACGCTGATATCAAGCTCAGGCACCAGACCTCTCAGTGTATTCCGCAGAACAGCTCCGTGACTGACAACGATCACTCTTCCATCGGGGTGCTGCTGTACGATATCCTCAAGCACCGCACTGCCTCGAACAGTCCCTGCATCTGCAAGCTCCCGTCCCAGATCCAGAGTACTCCAGTCCGCTCCCCACTTGGCTAACCGTTCCTCTTCCGTCGTTCCTTCGACCTGTCCTCCGCCCATCTCGCGAAGTCTAGGGTCCAGATGAATCTCCTGAATGCCCAAGCGATCACCGATGATGCGAGCCGTCTCACTTGCACGCTCCAAGTCACTTGCATAGATGGCATCCCAGGATTCCTCGGCCAGTCTCGCGGCAAGTAATACCGCCTGTTCTCTTCCATCCTGATCCAGCGGATTATCCGTCTGTCCCTGTGAACGTTTTTCCTTATTCCACGCGGTGCTTCCATGGCGAATCAATGTAATTTGAGTCATTGTTGTTCCTCACCTTTTTCTATATGAAGTTCATCTTCTGTAAAATGTTTGCGCGCCTTCGGTTTGGCAAATTTGCCGCCATTATATTGAGAAGACCCGTTTCTCGGAATCGAGAGACTGTCCCAAGATGTTTCTTTGAGCATTTTCGCGGCAAATACAATCTGCCCTACATGATACGGATAATGCGCCAATTGCCGAATAATTGCCTCCATGACGGTATGTCCTTCATTGCGAATGTATATGATATGAGACAATTGTTCCGGGGTAAACGAACGAATGGCTTCGAGTAGGCATGTCCAGCCTTCCTCCCATTTGGCAAGCAACTCTTCCCGGGATGTAATATCATTCACGAACTCGGCGTCCCGTTCACGCCACGGTTTCTCACCATCTGTTGTCAGTACATCCGTCCAACGGGACAGCATATTGCCCCATAGATGTTTTACGATCACCGCAATGCTGTTCGCGTCTTCATTCCAGGATTGAAACAATTGCTCGGAATCCAGTTGTGCCATGGCTTTTTCCCCGAGCTGCTTGTAATACAAGAATTGCTTCTCGGCTGTCTCCAGAAAAACCTGATTCATATCCATCCGTTAACCACCCTTCGAAAAAGTATAATGTCCCCAGATCACGTCCAAATAGAAGCGTCACATGTTATTTATTCAGGAAATGAGAATGTGCCGTCTGCATTCGGTTCAAATGGAATGACTTTGCGAACAGCATCCAGATTCAGCTCTCCATAGATATGTGGATATAGTTCATTCAATTCGTAGAGATCCTCATATACCAGTTCCGGCTTTAACGCCTTCTCATCAATACTAAGTAATAACAGATCTGTGCGGCCTGCATAATATTGCCCGGCTACCCATGGGATCTGTTCCTTAGTGGAACAATGAATGAATCCGTCTGTCTCCAGGCTATCTGGTGCATACTCAGTCCCCTTTGACACTTGCTCCCACAACGAACGGGAAATAATACTATAGATCATGGTTCCGCCTCCTTCAATTTCTGCGATGTACCCTATGTGTCATTGGGAGTATTATAGATCATCCCGGATACGGGAGTACAATTTTTGATCCGTGAATACACCTTTGATCTTCAACTGTTTGCGTAGCAAACCTTCGTACGACATGCCCAGCTTCTCCATTACGCGTGCAGAGCCTATGTTGTCTGCATTACATTTCCCCTCCAACCGATTGCAGTCCAGTTCCCGAAAGCAATAATCCACGATAGGTTGCATCGCTTCTGCTGCGAGACCCTTACCCCATTGACTGCTGGCTATCGCGTACCCTAGTTCAGCACTCTGCATGGGTTCGTTGAGATGAAAAATGCCACCCCTCCCGATCAAGGTCCCTGTTTCCTTCAGGATAAAAGCCCAGATATAGACCGTTTTCCGTTCATAATTATCCAGTACCCGCTGAATATATTGAATCGAATCCTCCGTCGTCTCATGGCAGTTCCACAAGCTTTGCTGACTCACTCGCGGATCAGAGGCAAACGCATAATATTCATCAAGATCATCCATCGCAAGGCGTCTCAGCTTCAGCCGATGGGTTTCGAATTCGGGCGATTCGGCAAAAAGTTTCTCTCCATTCACTCAGAACACCTCCATTACTCAAACTGAGTGCATCATCTAGTCATCTTATTTCTCAGGAAATAACGATCGATTACAGCCATACACAGAATACCGACCGTATATCGAATCAGATCGATCACCAGAAACCCATGTCCCAAAATAAGAGCACCTAATACGGTAGAGCGTATCTCAATCAGCCAAGGCATCTGAATCAACTGCGAGAACTCAATCAACCAGCTGAATATACAGCTAAAACACATCGCCCATACCAAGCTGCAATGAGGCCATATCATGCGAACTCCGAAATAAATCATGCCTGCCCAACATGCATCACCGAAATGTTCATGCACCCAATCCGGCAATCGTTCACCATAGTGTCTGGATGCCAGTCCTGCCGCCATGGTCACCATAACTGCGAAGAAATAGATCAGCCTGTCTTTGATAAATACGCTTTTCAATCAATCACACGCTTTCATCAAGCACTTGTAAAATAAATTGCGTTTTGGCAGCGGTATACGATTCCCTATCTTCTTTATTCTCAGCAGCAAGCTTCGTCTTCAGGACGGCGTAAGCTTCCACCAGATCTGGGCGTTTTCTCAGTACATCCCGAAACCGAATTTGACGATCCCAACGTTCCTCTCCTGGGCGCATAAGATGAAGGTGTACAGCTCTCTTGCCATCCTTAACCCTGACCCAGAATCGTCTGTATTCCCGTCCATCCAGTTCAGGCGGAACGTAGTTCCAGCCCACCGGATTCAGCTGATCCGCAATCAGATCCATGTCATCCCATGAATGTACCTCTGCCATCAGATCAATGATGGGTTTGGCGGGTAATCCGGGAATGGACGTGCTTCCGATATGTTCGAATTGATGGATGTTAAACTGCTGTAGAAGAAGTTTGAGTTGCCGGATTTCTTCCTGAGCCTGCGCGCCCCAATTGGGGTTGGCCTTAGCAATCTCTACCGACTCTGTCGCCCAGGCAGGCCAATTTTCCGGTTGCAATGGATCTGTCATTACCAAGCTCACTCCTTGATTTCGTCAGATTTCTATATATCCAAAAAAGAAGCGTATGTCTACGCCCCTTGGTTGTCTGTTACCTTGATGATATTGATGATTTTAAGTGTCATGTATTGATTTTATCTTTGAATTGATGCAAAGCACTTCATTATATAAATATTTATTTTACCGTAACAGGAATCGTCACTTTTTTGTTGCCCCACTTGGCCGTTATGGACGTTTTACCTTTGCCTACAGCTACGATCTTGCCATTTGTTACTGTTGCTACGCCCGGCTTTGTGCTACTCCACACCGCGCTGTTAGTCACAACAGTGGTTTTGCCTGTATCATACTGAGCCATAACACTCAGCGTTGTACTTCCCTGCGGAGACAAGACCAGTTTTTTCTGGCCTGTAATCAGCTTTTTAAGCAAAGGCACAACGGTAACCTCTGCCTTTATTGTCTGATTTTGATAAGTTCCTGTCAAGGTCGCTTGTCCTTCTGTCAGCGTCTTGACTGCTCCATTTTTCACGATAGCTACATTTGTATTGGAAGAGGTCCATATGACCTGTTTCGAAAGGTTAATGGTTTTGCCGTTCGCGTAGGTCCCGATAACCTTCAACGCCTTGGACTTCTTGATGTTTAGCTGCATTGTGGCAGGAGTGACCTCGACTTTGGTAATTTCGTCCGTCACAGCAACAGGGACTTTCACAATCGTTGTTCCGTACTTGCCTTGCAGCAATACTCTGCCGGGTGTAACGCCTTTGATTTTGCCGTTTTCCAGCACAGCCGAAGACGTGGATACGGACCACACAATCTCAGACGTCACATCCTCTTCCTTACCATTCGCACGAGTAATGCTTACTTTGGGAAGGGTGCTTTCACTGCCTTTAACGAAACTGTAAGAGTTCGGTGAAGCTTTGATGCTTTTGATCTTCTCCTGTACCTGCACAACCAACTGAGCTTTAGCCCCGTCTACCTCTGCATAAATGGTTGCTTCGCCCGCGGCCACAGCCTTGACTTTGCCTTTCACCATCGTGGCAACTGTTGCGTTACTGGTAGACCATGTTACGCCTTCGGTAACATCCTGTTTGTTATCAAAACCTTCTACCGTTGCCATCACCTGAAGCGTAGCCGTTTCGGAGACGCTCATCTTCTGCGGACTGCTGTTGGTTATTTCAATCGATGTCACGTCACCGGTAGCCGCCAAAGCCAACGAAGGGACCAGTACGGTTAATGCCATAATTAGAGCAAGTGTGCCTCGAAGCGCCAGTTTGATTCTACTCATTTCTATCTCCATCTCCCATAATCCAATATTTTACTTCTATTATATTATATCGGATATGAATTGCATAAAGTTGAATAACGTAAGTGGGAGTCTTGGAACAATTCATAATTTTCATTGTATAATATGGGAAGGTCGCGTATCCACCAAGATTCGTCCTGAAGACGAAATGGTTCTATTGATGAAAACAGCCCGCAATCGTTTCAAAAAAGCCCTTGAATCTGGACAAATTGAAATCATTAACGAGCGTGAATGGAAGCTGCGTTGACAATTAAAGAAATAATTTTATTTACTTACATAAACGAAGAAATTTGTGATCAAGGAAGTAAGCTATATCTTAGGTCCAAGCACTTACCGGATCAGTTCAGCACAACATAGTAGGAGATCGGTTCGTTAAATAGTGTTACCGTTGAAAAAGGGATGTCCATCGTCACATGCAACATGACGTGTGGAACATCCCCTTTTTGAATTACTAGAGCTTTAACTAACCTCTCTACTTCACTTCATCCTGCTCTGGCAAAATCAAGCTCTCGGCCCCGCCCATATAGGGCCGCAGGGCTGCCGGAATGCGAATGCTTCCATCCTCCTGCTGATGATTCTCAAGCAAAGGAATCAGGATACGCGGCGATGCTACCGCCGTATTATTCAAGGTGTGACAGTAGGCCAACTTGCCTTCGGCATCCAGGCAACGAATGTTCGAACGGCGAGCCTGAAAATCATGCAGATTCGACGACGAATGCGTTTCTCCATAGGCACCGCGGCTTGGCATCCAGGTCTCGATGTCATACTGTTTGTACGTTTTCTGCGACATATCACCGGTACATACAGCGACAACACGATACGGCAGTTCCAGTAATTGCAGCAATTCCTCGGCGTGTCCCGTAATCTCTTGCAGCATGCGCTCCGATTCTTCCGCATCAGGGGCACAGAGGATTACCTGCTCGACTTTGGCAAATTGGTGCACACGGTACAACCCACGTACATCACGTCCGCCGGAGCCAACCTCACTGCGGAAACAAGTCGATACCGCAGCCAGTTTCACTGGCTCTGCAACATCAACAATCTCATCCGCATAATACGAAACCAGCGGCACTTCAGAAGTCCCCACCAGCCACTTGTTCTCCCCTTCGAGTTCATAGACCTGATCTCGACCGGTTGGGAAGAATCCGGTGTTCACCAATGCATCCTCCCTGACCATCAGCGGTACCTCCATTGGTGTAAACCCATGCTTCAGCAGCAGATCAAGCGCAAGTTGCTGTACAGCCCGATGCAGTAGCAAGCCAGCACCTTTCAATACATAGCTTCGCGTCCCGCCAATCTTAACTCCACGGGGAATATCGATGAGATCGTGCAATTCCCCAAGTTGGACGTGATCTTTGGTGTTATACTCGAACGTTGGCACCTCTCCCACACGTCGTAGCTCTACATTGTCTGCGTCCGACAAGCCATTGGGGGTATCCGGGGACACGATATTGGGTACCAGCCATTGCAGCTTGGTTACTTCCTCCTGCACAGGGGCAAGCCTAGCTTCCACGTGTTCCAACTGTTCATTGAGCTGTTTCACCTGTGCCCGCAAACCCTCGGCCTGTTCCCGATTCCCGGCTTGCATGAGTCTGCCAATGTCCGCGGATAACGTATTGCGCAGTCTGCGCCCTTCTTCCGATTCCTGCAAAAGTGCTCTGCGTTCTTCATCCCGCTCCAGCAATGTACGAATGTTGATCTTGATTTTTTTCCCGTCCGCTGCGGCCTGAACCTCTTCTGCATGTGCCCGAATCCATTTCATTTCTAACATGGTCACCGTCTCCTTTGGCTGTAAAAATGCAAAGAGCGCCCTCATCCCTTGGGACGAGGAGCGCTCTGCTCGCGGTGCCACCCAACTTGCTGAATCAGGATATCCTGCTTCCAGCCTCTTGGTCCGCGATAACGGGCGGTTCCGGTTAACTTGGGGAAATATCGCTCCCCTGGCGAAAACGCCTCCGAGTTGGATGCTCTTCAACGGCATGGTCCGATCTGTAATTGTTGTGTCTCAGTATATACGATCGTCAGACCAAATTGCAACCTTCTGTATCGATCAGGAATTCATGGCACAACTTGACATGTCCTGTTATGATAGACTTTGTCTCCATGATTACGCTTTATTCTGATTCTCAATTTATGTATATAAGTAGAAGGAGTTCGTTATGAAAAAATTACTGTGGATCGGATGTCTGTCCTATTTCCTGATTGGACTGGCACACGTTGTACTCGGTTCCATTCTACCGGTTGCACTTGAACATTACGGCAAAGATTATAGCCAAGGCGGAACGCTGATCTTCGCTCAATTTGCCGGATTCCTAGGTGGTGTATTGTTATCCCCATGGCTGAACAGACGTTTCGGTAAACGGGGAGGTCTGTTAATCGCCACAGGGTTGCTCTGTATTGCAGAATTATCCTACATGCTGTTGCCACCATGGGGCTGGATGTTCGTCATCGCACCCGCAGCCGGCTTTGGATTCGGAATGGTTGAAGCTGTCATTGGCACCATTATCATCGCTGCAATCAAAGACAATACGGCCGTTGCCATGAGTCGACTGGAAGTGTTATTCGGAATCGGGGCGATGGTCATGCCGCTCATTGCCAGTGGTCTGATTGCTGCCGGATACTGGCGCCTTTCCTTTCTCGTTGTTGCGATCTGCGCAGCACTAACCTTTATATTCTGGGCGAAAGGATCATTCGGTGAGCTAGACCAGGTGCTGGATCGACGAGGTTCAAATCATGCTTCGGTACATACGCACTCTGCTGGAACATCGGGTGAGATGCACACCGCACCTGCCAGTTCATCCGGCCCAACCTATCGCGGACGTAACCTGACTCTGCTAGTACTATTCGTCCTGTTCTTCTTCCTATACGTTGGCACGGAGATGAGTCTTGCGAACTTCATGCCAGCGATCCTGATTGAGAAAATGAACATGAAGGAAGCCGGAGCAGCGCTTAGCGTCACCTGTTTCTGGATTGCCATGTCTGTGGGAAGACTCTTCGCCGGGTATATCGCAGAGAAATTCCAATACCGCGTCTATGTCCTGTACAGTTGTCTCGCATCTGTTCTCTTATTAATGGTATTTCCATTTACAAACCAAATCTGGTCTGCATTTCTCATTATCTTACTGCTTGGACTTGCGATGTCAGGCATTTTCTCCATTGCCCTTGTCTTCGCCAGTAAACTGCTGCCAGGAACCGAAGAATCCACGCCCAGCATTTTGATTGCCTCAGGTGGAGTTGGCGGTGCCATTCTACCTTTGACGACGGGATGGAGTCTTGATCATTTGGAGGTTAATCAGTCTGCATGGATGCTTGCCATCTTTGCAGTTGGCCTACTTGTCATTAGTGTGATCACGTATCAATGGCAGAACAAACATGTGGCCGATCCAGCAACTTAACGTTATGCGTCGAGGCAGTCCTAAGAATTAGAATTACCTATTAAAGAAATCGAGATGTCCGCTGTCATGACTTGACGGTGGACATTTTTTTGTAGCGTTATTCTGTTCTAACGAACCTAGCACAAGTTGTTCGCATCCATTTCTGCATGTTTGAAATCTAACGAATCCTAGAGACTTTATTGTTAGGTAGTTATCAAAATTTAAGGTCTCGTTGCAGTTTTTTTGCATAATAACGCCGCTGAGATTCGTTAGATTTTTCATTCCCTAAAAACTGGCCTAATAAGGTGTTCTTGATTCGTTAACGCTATAATACGATTTATTCATTTGCACAAGATTGCCCAGGAAATACTTTCTCGAATGCGAGACATTGCTGAACACCTTAGAAACCAACATGCCTTATTCCATTTTTAAGACACGACGACAGTAGCCTTTTCCCTAATGAATTTACCGAATACATACCGCACGAGTGGTCCCAGAATAATTAACTGATATGGAAGCGCCAGGCTGAAGTTACGAGCGATCGTATGAAGGTACGTATGGAATATGGAACCCCCACTTAACTGATTCGCAAGATAAGCCGAAATCATCCCATACAAGGACATGATCAGAACCATGCCAATCACCATGAAAAATGACATGGCGAGCACACCAAGAATCTTGTTGGACTTGTCAAAGGGCAAGGAGAATGCAATCTTTCTCGCCACAGAGCCAACAATGAAAGACTCCACCAAAAACGCGATGACAAAACATAATATGAATTGAAGCAGTATCTCAAGCGGGGACATCTTGCCGAGTAACCCACTGTGCCATAGATTGAAGAACATCATGACCACGAC
Source organism: Paenibacillus sp. FSL H8-0079 (assembly GCF_037991315.1). Lineage (NCBI taxonomy): Bacteria > Bacillati > Bacillota > Bacilli > Caryophanales > Paenibacillaceae > Paenibacillus > Paenibacillus sp. FSL H8-0079. The sequence goes on along the minus strand of NZ_CP150300.1, from coordinate 439,788 downwards.
CATCCCTGTACACATCATTAATCCGAAAATAATTTGTTCCTTCTTGCTTGTTGGCAATTCTCTCATCCTCTCTGTTTACTTTGACAATTATAGAGATCATGGATACCCCCACATAAGTGAACGTTCTGTGAACTACATAATCATTGGATGGTTACTACAGCTCAATTTCACACGTGCATATATCAATAATCCCCACTTGACAACTAGGTTTTATAAATCTATCATACTCCTTATTATGTAAGGGAAATATTGGCCGAATACATTCACGGATCATAAGGGGGATTACTTCGATGAGTTTTCAAAAGCGCATCGACCACGTCGGCATTGCCGTTCGTGATCTGGATACTACACTCCGTTTCTATACGGAGGTTGTTGGACTGGAACTGAAAGACCGGGTAACGCATACAAACGGCGTCATTCAGCTTGCCTTTCTCGGCTTCAATGGCAGCAATGAGACTGAAATAGAGTTAATTCAAGGGTACAGCGACAAGCTGCCTGCCGAAGGAACTGTGCACCATTTTGCCATCCATGTGGATGACCTTGATTCTGAGTACAAACGCATCCAAGCCACCGAAGCCGAATTTATCGATGGAGAAATCATTACACTGCCTAACGGTTACCGTTATTTCTTCATCTATGGTCCGGAGAAAGAATGGATCGAATTCTTCCAACGTTAAGTACATCAGCTAGAGCGTGAACAATTAGGACGGTTCAATAGTAACCTGTGTAATTCCTTTGATGGATGGCATGCTCCACTCGACCGCACGCTATCCAGTTCCTGACTGGACACGTTCCACCCACTGGCCTATAATAACACCTAGTAATGCCCGTAACTTCATAGTTTCCCAGGGGAGTCGGAATTGGCCGGCTGAGAGTGTATCCCACCAAGATACTAACCCTTAGACCTGATCTGGATCATGCCAGCGTAGGAATCGGAGTATATCGAAATGGCACAGCCCTATGGCTGCACGCCACCTCTCTAACGCCTGCACGCGTCCCGGAATACGGGGCGCTTTTTTTGTTACTATCAGAAGTATAAGTTTGGAAGCATCACCTTCCTGATATGGCAAGAAAAACTGCCGCTAAACGCGGTCTGGCTTCCTTGAATGACATCGATGGACGTTTTACTTACGTTCAAAAATAACGTCATCCAGATCTCAACTGGTATAAATCTGTCGATTTATGCAAGATGATTGGATATGAAGCCAAGGAGTACACCGTGCCAATCGGCCGGACATACCGAAGGAGAGAATCAAACATGAATTGGCGTAAAACAATGGGACTGTTGCTCTTATGCGTACTACTGGTGACGGTAGCCGCATGTGGCGGCAAAGAAGCTGCCCCGGCAGCACAGAACGGCAACACCAATACGGAAAGCAGCAACGAAGGTGACACTTTCGCCCTGAAAGATATTAAAGTGGTGCTCGACTGGACACCGAATACGAATCATACCGGCCTGTATGCGGCCGTGGATCAAGGTTTTTACAAGGCCGCAGGCTTGAATGTTGAGATTGTTCAACCAGGTGCCGGTGGCGCAGATACGATGGTTGCATCGAATGAAGTGCCTTTTGGTGTAAGCTATCAGGAGAGTGTAACTCAAGCCCGCACACAGGGTGTCCCACTCGTCTCCATTGCAGCAGTTATTCAGCATAATACATCCGGGTTCGCTGCTCCGGCGGATCGGAATATCAAATCGCCGAAAGATTTTGAAGGTAAAACCTATGGCGGTTGGGGTTCCCCAGTGGAAGAAGCCGTGATGCAATCCATTATGGAAGGCGAAGGCGCCGATGTATCCAAAGTAAAAAACATTAACATGGGTGACGCTGACTTTTTCACTGCAGTAAAACGGGACATTGATTTCGCGTGGATTTTCTACGCTTGGACAGGTATTGAAGCCGAACTGCGCGGGGAACCGATCGACATGTTATACGTGAAAGATTATTCAGATGCACTGGATTATTACACGCCTGTCCTCGTGACAAACGAACAGACGATTCAGAACGACCCTGAGCTGGTGAAAGCATTCCTGAAAGCCACTTCCGAAGGGTATCAATATGCGATTGATCATCCCGAAGACGCAGCGAACATTCTGATCAAAGCTGTACCGGATCTGGACAAGGAATTGGTACTAGCAAGCCAGAAGTGGCTCAGTCCCAAGTACACAGATGACGCCCCACGCTGGGGAGAACAAAAACAGGAAGTGTGGCAGAACTACACCGACTGGATGTTTAGCAAAAAACTGCTGGATGAACAGATCGATGTGAGCAAAGCATATACGAACGAGTTTTTACCCCAATAAAATTCTCATATAAAACGAACTTAATATTTACACGAGGACGGAGAGGACAGAAATAACGTAAAAAAGCGAAGCGGTCTCCTAAAAGCTTTCTGAAAGAAAGCTGCATCGGAAGCATACGCTATCACCGGATTTTCCCTTTAGAGAAAGGGAATCAAAAAAAATCTGGGGATAACAGCGATCGGAAGAGGGTACTGCAATCGAAGTTATAAGTGTAAATCTGGTTCAATTCATGCAATTTATCACGAAAGGAGCCGTGATCTCTCATGGCAAGCACATTACTTAGCATTCAAGTTATTCCGAAAACGCCAAATGGCGAGAACTCTTACCCTTACGTAGATCGCGCCATTGAAGTTATTCAGCAATCTGGCCTGAAGTATCAGGTGAACGCGCTCGACACCACGATGGAGGGGGAACTGGAGGAACTGCTGGAGGTTGTCCGTAAAATGCACGAGGTACTCGTGGAGGCTGGCAGCCCAAGCATCATCTCCCAGATCAAGATTGCCCATAGCCCTTCTGGCTTCAGCATGGATACCCTGACGGAGAAATATCGCTAATGCATGCCTATTTCAAAAGCGTATGGCCGCCCATTGTGGCGGTTATTCTCTTTATAGCAATATGGCAGGGAGCCGTCTCCCTATTCCATATTGAGAAATGGATGCTGCCCGCACCGTCCGATATCGCCCGCGAAGCGGCAACACAGGCCGAGCGACTTGTCATGCACGCCTCTGCTACCATTCAATTAACGCTGATCGGATTCGCTGCTGGCACCGCGGTTGGATTACTGATTGCTATGGTGCTGCATTTGGTCCCTTTTCTCAAGTCAGCCCTGTATCCTTTACTTATTCTTAGTCAAAATATTCCGACCATCGCGCTCGCGCCGCTCCTGTTAATCTGGTTCGGATTCGGGCTGTTGCCCAAACTGATTACCATCATCCTCGTCTGCTTCTTCCCCGTTGCGGTGGCGGCCATGGATGGCCTGACACGTACTGACGCGGCCATGATGAACTATATGCGCATGGCTGGTGCCAAGCGTCGTCATATCTTCTGGAAGCTGGAGCTCCCCCATGCCCTGCCATCCGTGTTCTCCGGTGTCAAAATCGCCGCTACCTATAGCGTGATGGGTGCCATCATCGCCGAATGGATTGGTGCAGACAAGGGTATTGGTTATTATATGATGCTGCAAAAGTCAGCTTATCGCACGGATCGCCTATTCGTGGCGATCATGATTATTGTCGCGCTCAGCTTGCTGCTCTTCCTGTTCATTGCGCTGCTGGAGAAGCTGCTCGTACGCTGGCGACCACAGAAGCGGTAGTAAAGCATGTAATCTGTATATTAGGAAGTGATGATCATATGAATCGGCAACAGGACGAACAAGTCCAGCCTGGACGAGGAGCAAGTGCATTGGAGCCAAAGCACGGTGAAAAACCTCACCCGGCTACACCTGATCGGCCTGCCAATTCTACTCCTGCTCCGGTTCCACCTGCACTGGACGTTGTTAATGTTCATGCATCATTCCGCGAGCGACGGAGTAGGCTATCGGTTCTGGACGGCCTGTCCCTGACTGTCGAGCAAGGTGAGTTTGTCGCTATCGTTGGTCCTTCTGGCTGCGGCAAAAGCACCCTGTTCCATATCGTCGGCGGTCTGCTGAAGCCACAGGAAGGGCAAGTGCTGATGAATGGTCATGATGTGACGGGACAGCGTGGCAAGATTAGTTATATGCCTCAACAGCCCGCTCTTTTCCCATGGCGTACCATTGAAGATAATGTACTACTTGCTGGTGAAGTAGCGATAAATGCTCCCCCTCGGGCAGAAGCACTTGCAGAGGCTCGAAAGTGGTTAAGCAGCGTGGGACTTGCCGGGTTCGAGCAGGCCTATCCTCATATGCTGTCGGGCGGAATGCAGCAGCGTGCTGCCTTTTTGCGTGCCCTGCTCAGTCCGCAGGAACTGATGCTGCTGGACGAACCTTTCAGCGCGCTGGATGCACTGACACGTAGTGACATGCAGCGCTGGCTGCTCGATATCTGGGAACAGAACCGCCGCTCGGTGCTGTTCATCACCCACAACATCGAAGAAGCATTGCTGCTTGCGGATCGAGTCTATGTATTATCCAACCGACCTGCAACGGTGTTGCATGAGGTACATGTTCCTTTTGATCGCCCAAGACGAGAAGAAATTACGGAGGAATCCGCATTCCTTGAGCGTAAACGGCAGATTGCACAGTGGATGAGAGAAGAACAGCAGAAAGCCCGCCTATCATGATAGCGCGGGTTTTTAAGTTATTATTTTCCTTTAATGGGTGATCCACCATAAAAAATTCTACGTAACATAGTTAAAATATAAATGAACACAAGGAGGAATTCCCTCGTGCATTCTCAAGCTTTTGCACCATTGATTGATGCTCACATTCACTTCGATCAGTATACATCTGACGAACAACGTGAGATGCTGCTATCATTCCCGTCTCAGCAAGTCGAAGCAGTCATCGCCGTGTCCATGAACCTCTCTTCTGCCCAGGCCAATCTGGAGCTTGCAAAGCAACATCCACGCACCATCTATCCGGCTTTCGGTTTCCATCCGGAACAGGAGCTGCCTTCCACTGCAGAAATGGATCTGTTCTTCCAATGGATCGAGAAGCATATGGGACAAGCCACAGCCATAGGAGAAGTCGGTCTTCCCTATTACAACCGTCAGGAGGCTGAGCAGGCAGGGCAGCACTTCGATCAGAGCGGGTATATCGAGCTGCTCGAACGTTTCATCCAGCTCGCCAAAAAGCATAACAAACCACTTGTCCTTCATGCGGTATACGAAGATGCGGATATCGTCTGTGATCTACTGGAGCAATACCAGTTCCGACGTGCTCATTTCCACTGGTTCAAAGGATCTCGCGAAACCGTAAGGCGCATGGCGGACAACGGCTATTTCATCTCTTTCACGCCGGATATTCGGTATGAAGAAGAGATTCGTGAACTCGCCCGGCAATATCCAGCGGAACAAGTCATGGCGGAGACTGACGGACCTTGGCCCTTCGAAGGACCTTTTCAGGGAAGAATGACACACCCGGCCATGACCAGACAGGTCATTCAGGCTTGGAGTGAGATCACCGGCATGGGAACTGAGCGGGCCGCCCGTCTCTTTTATCAGAATACGAAGCGTTTCTACGGCTTAACTTAATTCAAAATTAGGTAGAAGCAAGCACACTCGCTTGCCCTGCCAACTCAGCACAACACATTACAGCTCAGCACAAAGAAGCCAGTCGGCTGCGCACCGACTGACTTCTAATCTATATATAAATCTTAACGCTTCAAAAATCCTTTGCCTTCCAGGAACGGTCTCACCTGCAACCGTGTTGGCTCAGTCAGGCGCTTCGCCATTAGCTCGGACCATGGGGTCGTTCGTTCTCCATTGGTCCGTTCTTTCATATACGCTGTCGTAGTCTCATCATACTGCTCAACACCTTTAATGCTCTGCTCGGCATTATAACGATTACGATGCAGAACTGCATCCAGTGGCAGACGCGGGCGAATTCCCGTTTCCTGATCTGCAACACCAATGCACATGCCGTACACCGGATATACGCCCTCCGGCAATCCCAACAGCTCAGCGACTTCCTCAATTCGAGTACGAAGCCCGCCAATATATACAATTCCAAATCCCAGTGACTCTGCTGCAAGAGCGGCATTCTGGGAAGCCAGTGCGGCATCAATTGTGGCTACCATGAAATTCTCTGTGGAATCGGCATACGATTCCTTCTCAGGAAGATGACGTTTCGCAGCATCACTCAACCGATACAGATCGGCACACCATACAAGAAACACCGGACATTCATTGACATAGGCCTGGTTGCCTGCCAATTCAGCCAGCTTGGCTTTTTGCTCTAAGTCAGTCACAGCAACTACGGTATATGCTTGCACACTACTTGAAGAAGAAGCCATCTGTCCAGCCGCTACGATGGCTGCAAGCTGCTCATCACTTACTGGGTCTGGCTTGAATTTGCGTACAGAACGGTGTTTCATCATCAACTCAATGGTTTCATTCATGGCTGTTCACTCCCAATCCTCGAAGTACGAACTCAATCGTCTGCTCAGCGAGCTCGTCTGTATTCATATCTTGATAATCAAAGCCAAATCGTGAATTCTTGGCCCGTTTGTGCGCCAAAGCCACACCCATAACCTGAAGCATTGCATAAGATACCGACTCGATCTGGAACAACCCCTGGTCTTTTCCTTCTTGCAGCAGTTCTCTCACTCGGGTCCAGACAGGGTCCAGAAAACGAAATACGGTAGCTGTGCGATGTGTACGCAGCGTAATTTCAAGCTGCACAATATCGCTCATCTCCCGATCCGTCATCGTGAACTTCACAACTTCACCAATAATTCGTCGGATACCTTCCACAGGCGAGGACATGGACTCTTCAGCCAGCGAATTCATCATGTGATCCGGGAAGAAATGCTCAAATAATGCTTCGAACACCTTTTCTTTTCCGCCAAAATGGTATGAGACCAGCGACACATTCGCACCCGCCTCATCACAGATTTGACGAACACTCGTCCCGTCATACCCCTGCTGTGCAAAAAGCTTCTTGGCTGCAAGCAGTATCCTCGTTTTGATATCCAACTCCGGTTCCGTCATTCCGTCCCGCTCCCTCTTGTCCGTTCATTTCATTCGCTCCAGCTCAAGAGCTGTAGTCAGGTAATCTATCTGTCTATTATATTACACCAAGCACCCCGATGAAAATCATCGGGGTGCTTGTCCTATCCTATAAAGCAAAGATATGCATCTTATACATCTGCTGTATTAGTTGTTCGCTTGAGCCGGGCTTGGTGCCCCAGCTGGCATGCGTTGTTTTTTCAACAATGTCACGACCAGTGACAAAGCAACTGCAACCAACAATACAATCACGATAGAGCCCGCAGCAGACTGAACTCCTGGGCCTCCCAACTGCACGCTCAGAATACCCTGAACGGCGTATGTTGCAGGCAGGTACTGCCCGATGCCGCTATAGAAGCTGTTCAGCAATTCACGCGGTACCATTGCACCGGAGGATACCAGTTGCAATGACAGTGAGATGATGTTGAACAGACTTCCTGCCGGTCCGAAGCAGATCAGGAAGAACTGGGAGAAGAACATGAACGTGCACAGGAAGAGCGCCTGGAACAACCAGAATGCGACGAATCCTTGTTCAATCTGTCCGCCCAATGCCATGATCAATGATGATCCCAGCAAGGAAACGACCAATGCAGAACCCACGTTAATAACTACTCTTGCGCCAAACAAAGTCAAGCGGGAATAGGTAGAGGACAACATGCCCATCGCTGTCTGGAGATTCATCCCCATGATCATGGCTCCTACATACGAAGCCAGTACCATCATCATTGGTACCATCTGATTATTCATCCCGTTAACCGGGTTGATGGATGTTGTCGTTCCTTCCACTCGGGTAGTCAGGTTCGTAGCGGCTTCAGCTGCCTGATCCGCAGGTGCACCTGAAGCGGTCAACACCGTCTGTACGCCTTGTGCTGTAGCTTGTTTGTTAATCGTGTTTGTCACACTTTGTGATACACCTTGCATCATGCTTTTAATCGTAACCGGATTTGCTTCATTAATGGTGTATTTAATCTCGGCGGTTGAGCCAGCCGTCTGAAGCAATTCGTTAAATCCAGCCGGGATAGCCAGCACCATGTGTACTTTGTGATGATTCAGCTGATCCAACGCTTCAGCCGCACTCAGATTGGATACGGTGTGGAAAGGCAGTGTTCCTGCGAGTGAATCCACGATTCCTTTGGACATTTCGCCGTCCTCGTTCACAATCGCAACCGTCAATTCTTTCGTACGGTCATTTACTCCAGAATATGCGGTCATCCAGATCACGCTAAAGATCACTTGGAACATAAGTGCTGTTACGATCCCTACAATCACTGGCGGTTTTTTAAACAATGTACGTAAAGCCTGTAACATAAAAGGTGTCCTCCATTACTCAATTAGTTCTAATTTGATTTAAACAGTTGTTTGAATCAAACGATCGTTTAAATTTTATGTGAATATGTCCATAATGTCAACTGATTTTTGAAAAATTCAGAAAACACAAGCTTCATTCATGAATACAATTGATCCATTTTCAAAAAAGGTCATTACGCTATCCTTTTCCCGAAGGAAATAACTTATAGTCTAGCGTACAGTGCGTAATTTCCTGGCCACTTAACTGTATTTTTCTCAACAAAAAACACGGTCCGCCGCAGCGAACCGCGCATTTGTATATCCACTCTTTATTACAATGAGGCGTTGAATATATCTCCAAAAAAAGGTCGGTCAGTCAGTTCTCTTCAACTTCATGCGTTGCAGACGCAGCGCATTCAGGACAACCGACACGGAGCTGAATGCCATCGCCGCCCCTGCCAGCCATGGAGCCAAGAAGCCAACTGCCGCAATAGGAATACCAATAACGTTGTAACCGAGTGCCCAGAACAGGTTTTGTTTGATGTTACCCATCGTGCGCCGGCTCATCTCAATCGCATCTGCAATGCTGTTCAGATCCCCGCGCATCAAGGTAATATCCGCCGCTTCCATCGCTACATCCGTTCCTGTTCCGATGGCCATTCCAATATCCGCTGTAGCGAGTGCCGGAGCATCATTAATGCCGTCACCTACCATCGCGACTTTCAGACCACTCTCCTGAAGTTTCTTCACTTCCACAGCTTTGCCTTCCGGCAAAACCTCAGCCAGTACTTTACCGATGCCTGCCTGTTCTGCCACAGCGCGAGCTGTGCGCTCATTGTCTCCTGTGATCATGATGACATCGATTCCCATCGCCTGAAGACGACCGATGGCTTCGCGAGAGGTATCCTTGATGGTGTCAGCCACAGCGACGATGCCTGCCCACTGACCGTCTACTGCAACCAGCATCGCTGTACGTCCCTGCTCCTCCAGATGGTTCATCTGCTGAACGGTTTCCTCGGAGACATTCACCTGTGCATCCGCAAGTAACCGCCGCGTACCCACCAGAATTTCCTGCCCGTTTAATGAAGCTCGCACGCCATATCCCGGTATGTTCTCGAACTTCTCTGTTGGGGTCAGCTCCAGACCCTTGGCACGGATACCTGCAACAATCGCCTCTGCCAGCGGGTGCTCGGAACTCTGTTCGGCCGCTCCTACTCGCTCAAGCAGATCGGATTCCGTCCAATTCGGAGCCGTGACGACATCCGTAAGCACCGGTTTACCTTGAGTTACTGTACCTGTTTTGTCGAGCACCACAGTCTGAATCTGTTGTGCCGACTCCAGATGTTCACCGCCTTTGAACAGAATGCCATATTCAGCCGCACGTCCTGATCCAGCCATGACGGAGGTCGGCGTTGCCAGCCCCAGTGCACATGGACAAGCAATGACGAGCACAGCAATCGCTTTTTCAAGGGAACCGGCGAAGTCACCCGGACTTGCGAACAGATACCAGATCAGGAATGTCAGCGCAGCAATACCCACGACAATCGGAACAAATATACCTGATATGACATCAGCAATCCGCTGGATCGGTGCTTTGGAACCCTGAGCTTGCTCGACTACTTTGATAATCTGGGACAAAGCCGTGTCCGATCCCACTCGGGTCGCACGCAGTCGTAATACCCCGTTTTTGTTTAGCGTAGCACCTGTAACGGCATCTCCCGGTTTTTTATCCACGGGAAGGCTCTCTCCGCTTAGCATGGATTCATCCACAGAGGACTGCCCCTCTTCAACGATACCATCCACCGGGATGCTGTCCCCCGGCTTCACCAGGACCAGATCACCCACTGCAACATATGCGGCAGGAACCACAACTTCCTGTCCATCACGAATGACACGAGCTTCACGTGGAGCCAGTTCAATCAAGCTTTTAATTGCCTGTGAAGAGCGACCTTTCGCTACAGCCTCGAACCATTTTCCCAGTAAAATTAACGTAATTAGAATTGCACTTGTCTCATAATAAAGTTCTACCGAAGGCATGGCGGCTGTGCTCGTTCCCATTGCCCCATGATCCATGGTTGTAGAAGGTAAGTACCCACTGGATAGCGTCAGATACAGACTGTAGAAAAACGCTGCGCTGGTACCCAGTGCGACGAGAACGTCCATATTGGCGCTGCGGTTGCGCAGTGCTTTGTATGCCCCCACATAGAACTGCCACCCAATCACGAACTGTACTGGCGTGGCCAGTAGCAGCTGGAACCAAGGGTTCATGAACAGCTCTGGGACATAGATTCCGGATGTGAACGAGAAATGCCCGACCATTGCCCACAGCAACGGAATCGATAACAAAGCAGATATCATCCATTTCCACTTTTTGCGTTGCAGCTCACGTTCACGAACCGATTTGGTCTCTTCTTGCGTCAATTGCAGTTCAGCACCGTAGCCCATCTGCTTGATCTTGGCGGTAATATCCGAAGGTTTGAGTGCGCCAGCGGCATATTCGATATGCCCTGTTTCCAGCGCCAGATTCACATTCGCCTGAGATACCCCCGGCAGTCGGGAAAGACCTTTTTCGATCCGGGCAGAACAAGCAGCACACGTCATACCCGTGATGTTCAGATCAACCGATTCGGACACCGTACCGTAGCCAAGCGCCTCTACTTTATCCCGCAACGCATTCACGTTGGTTGTCTTCGGATCATAAGATACGGTTGCCTGTTCGATGGCAAGGTTCACATTGGCCTGATGTACCCCTTCCATGCGGGACAAGCCCTTCTCCACTCGCGTGGAACATGCAGCACACGTCATACCCGTGATGTGCAGTGTTGTCTTTAGTCCTGGTGCGTCTGCCATAGTTGGCATTGGTGTGGGTTCAGATGATCTATCCGTTGGTTTACTCGTTGAGTTATCCATCATGTCAGCTCCTTTCATATCGATTCAATTTATTGTATATTGCATCAACATACCCCTTAGGGGTATATATTAGACAGAAAATTAGGCTTAAACCTGGCTCGTGGGAAAGGCCTTTGACCTCTTTTTTCGCCATGAGCCAGGTTTAAGCCTGTGATGCAGTTAGACTACATCGTACCCCTGATCTTCAATCGCAGCCTTGATCTGATCCACGTTCACCGTCTGCTCATCATATTCCACCGCTACCGTTCCCGCTGCCAGATCCACCTGACCGCTCGCTCCAGCATTCTTCACAGCTTCTTCAACCGACTTCACACAGTGATTGCAAGACATTCCTGTAACGCTCAACGTAACATTAGACATTGTAAATTCCTCCTTGGGGTATATTAAAAATGATAACTTGATTTGTTAAATTTGATATAACTTACTTCATTAACTTCCGCATTGTAACCAGCAGTTCATCCACAACCTCATGTTCACCAGCCTGAATGCGCTCAACGATACAGCTCTTCATATGACCTTCAAGCAGAAGCTTACCTACCGAATTCAGAGCAGACTGAGCCGCCGCAATCTGCGTCAGCACATCATCACAGTACGTATCCTTTTCGATCAATCCCTTGATCCCGCGAATCTGACCTTCTACACGGTTCAAACGAGAAACCAGGTTACTCTTCATCTCCTGCGAATGGTGACTCTTACGCACATGCTTCCCGTCACTGCCTTCGGTATGACAAGATACCGCTTCTTGAACTATATCCGAAGCTTCAGTTGTTGAATCAGTTACGGAGGATTGCAAAGGTTCCTCGGGATGGCTCTGATGATCCATCATGAACACCCCTTTTCTTTCGTTCTTTTCTAAGATTAACATACCCCATGGGGGTATTCAAGAGTATTCTGATATTTTGATGAAAATGGATTGGCTTATTCCTGATTAAATAAAGCATGAGCCAGCTCAGCTGCTTCGAATGACATCTCTTTCTGAATAGTTATAATCCGGGCACGGGTACTTATTTTCTGATCAAGCTCCTCATTAATATCTGAAGCAGTACATGACTGCTCGACCCATTTCAACCACTCAGGAACTTCCCACATACTTCGAGCTGCAACTGCGACACAGTAGCCATACCTTGCAACTCTTTCATCACCCATCCACCCTGCTGTCCGAAGTCCGTCTACATAGCGATCGAACACTTCCTCTTTAACTGCAGATATGTCCTCTGCTGAAATATGCCCAAAACTTGCGTTAACCCCAAACAGCTTCCCTAATTCTTCACCAACGCCAGAAATACTCATGAATTGCCAATCAATGAGAGTAAGTACGCTATCGTCCAGACGTTCTGATGGCAAAAATATATTGCCTTTACCCAAATCCTGATGTGACAGAACTCGTGGCAATTGTTCAAGTGTAATTAAAATCTTGTCCATCTGTTCGCTATATTGGTTGAACCACTGCCAGATCGAATGGGCCTGCTCCTGTTTACTTCCCCCACTGGCATTCCTCTGCGAATCTCCTATGCCAATATGCCTTTCTCCAGCTCTAGTACCATCAACACCATGTCCACTTTCCAATTTAGGCTCTTGGATTGAAGGGGCATACTGACGACACCCCCTAACCCAAGATTTGAGCCAATACGGACAGATCCATTCTTGTTGGGGTAGTGAAGTTCCCGTGAGATAAGCTCCGTGAAATTCACCAAGGCGTTCGGCGATCCATCCCCAATCATCCAGATGCCAGACATGATCAAACCTCGAATGACGAGACACATCTTCCATCCACAACCCAATGGTGTGGTCCGGTCTATCCTGTATAGCGAAACAACGCGGAGCTATGATACGCCCCGGTAAATGATCGAGTAGCCCTGATGAGAATATCTCTGCTTCTCTTTTCCAATAGTTATGGTATGTAACATCTTCCTTCTCTGCTGAGTCCGGTTTAATGCATTTCAAAATAAGTGACCATGACAGTGATGCTCCAACTATGGTAGCCGTTCCACGTATTCGATAAATACCTGATGTGGTGAAATTAAGTAGCTCCAGATTAATGCGTTCAACTTCCCATGATTGTATTACTGCGTCAGGCTCCTCCAACAGTTTTTGCACACTGTGAACAAGATATTCCACATCCTCAGAAGATTGCAGAATGCTAGTCTCGCCCAGTTGTTCTTTTTTATTAATGCTTCCCATATCCTCGTGACCCTCCCCTCCATGCTAATGTTCCTTCCACTCTACTGGTCCCGCCTTACAAGGTATACTCCATCCTGCTGCTACGGACGACCAGACCCATCTGTTCATAGAAGGCCTGCGCGCCAGAGTTAAAAGTCGACACGGATAATTCCAAGCTGTCTGCCTGAAGCTCTCTTCCAAGTTCAATCAAAGCTTGAATTAACAGCTTTCCTGTCCCTTGACCCCGATGCTTGGTATCAACTACAAGTTCATGGATGTACAGCATCTTGCGATCCACCGTCAATGGGTTATCTTGAATAATACTTAACTGCGCACTCCCGTAACCCAGAATCAAGCCCGTTTCCGAAGACTCGGCAACATACAGGTAACGCTTGTCCGTTTCCAGCAGTTCGGTGAACTCCTTTTCCTCCATTCTGGTCTCTAACGCTCTGTATAGATCCGGCCGCGCCTCGACATGCATCTGGTGCAGCTCATCCATCAGCAATGACACGCCCGAGTAGTCCCTTATTTCAGCCTTTCTGATGTTAATCGTACCCGTACTCATCCCCATCACTCTTTCGTCACATAAATTTTTACATTATTATACAACGAAAAGCAGATACCATCAGGGTACCTGCTTCGCTAAATTTAATTTTATTTCATCAAGTCCATATGATGCTCATGTTGTTTATTTCTTCGAAGAAGCATTTCCTTCATTAAAAGCAACGGGTGATGGCTTCGCTGCCCATTCGTCCGCCTGCGGCTCAATGTCCACTCCGCTTAAAATTTTCTTTTTCTCCATCAAGGAATCCCCGTCTTCATCCAGCTTGTTGCGAATTTCCGCCTCGTCCTGAGGTTGATTGTTCTGTGTCATCGTAGAGTCCTCCCTTTTTCGTGTTCATGTTGATGTTCCTTTATATAACGTGCCCATTTTCTGCATTATCATTCTCCTAACAACATTTTAAGATACTAAAATGCAGGTCTTAAGAACCGATTTTATAAAATATAAAGTGATTCTATATCCACCAATATAAACAGATTTCGTATTAATTCATTAGTTAAATGACTATGAAACTTTATTCCTATTTATCTCAAACAGATGGACATCGATCTAATTAAGATGGATAATATATACATTAAATAGAAATTGGAGGCAAGTATGAAAAATAAAACTATATTATCTTTTATGTTATCTGTTGTCTTGTTACTCACACCCGTTTTAACTGCAGCTGCAGCTCCACAAACACCAAATTCAGCTAATGATAATGAATTTACATTTATTGATCAAAATGATAATACGACCAGAGTAGTTCAAGAAGAGGACGGCACGATTATAGTATATATTAATGGTTTACTGGATCATTCTGCAAAAACAGATCTGGAAAATGATATTCTAGTCCACAAACAATATAATGCCGTTTCCCAGAATAGCCTTACATTTAACAATGAAACATATACAACGACGATTCTGAAACCAAGTGACTACATTACAGAAGATACGGGATCAAGTATTTTTTCAGAAGAACCTGCATCCGACTTGATAACTCCATTCTCCACTGCAGGTTATACGTATAAAAGTTCATATACTGATCATTTTATTACAGGGTTAACAGCAAAAGGGTATACTAAGGATGGTGGAATTACTCGTACATCAGAAAAGAAAGTCAGCATTACCAGAAGTATGGCAATAGGCGTTGGAGTTTCTCTTTTTATCGCAGCATTGGGCGGCCCCTTAACTGCAGGAATTATTATAGGAGCTCTCACGGGTGCTTACGGTAGTATAATTATTGATGGTTACTTCACTAGAGATATCAGTCCTAATGCACATTACGAGGATCGGTGGACGTTATGGAAAGGAGTTGTAAACTCTTGGGAATTTGATAATAAACAAGGGATTCGATACTTACGTGTAATCTCTAATCTTTCTTCCAAAACAGTTGTTCAACCAACTAACTATGCTCCACTTGGCTATACCTTCGACTTTACTGATTTTCTTCAGACCACGATTACCGCTTATACGAACAGATAATGTTTACTAAGGGGTTGTTTACTTGAATTTTAATCATGATAAATGGATGAAGATGCAAGCAACTGGCATTTTAAAATTCTGTTTCCTGAAACCTTTTCTTATTGGTGTTTATACATTTGTATTTTGTACGGTTTTAATTTTAACCTGGTATGGTTTTAGCTATGGCTTTATGCATACTTTAGAGGTCTTTCGTATACAATGGAGTTCACCCGGAATAATAATACTTGTCTCGCTTTGTATTATCACTTCAATTTCAAGCATCATAAAAAACTGTTATGTATGGAAAATGAACTCAGATAAATATAACAAAAAAAAATCAACTCTCTAAAGGCTATGTATAGAGCTGATCAAAACTCATAAAAAGGAACTCATTTTCCACGTTCAGCTGGAAGATGAGTTTCTTTTTTGCTGCGAATTCCGAATACAAATTTTTAAAAAGGACGTCCCCAAGGTCATATTCGTGACCTTACAGGACGCCCTTTTATGTTGTCCACCTCAAATGGAAATCATCTACTGTCTTGCTTTGTAACAATGAGCATAAATGCATCCTTGTCTTAACCAGCCTACGCCTGATCCTGACGAGCAAGCACCGCTAGCGCACGCAGAGCTGCATTAATCTCGCGCTCCACCGCTTGTCCAACCGCATCCGTATGCGGATCATACTCGGCTGCCAGATCGCTGTCTGCGAATCCATCGATCGCGACAATCGCTCCGGCGCGAGCGCCACGCAAGCTGCTGACGATGTAAAGCGCCGCAATTTCCATCTCGGCCGCAAGTGCTCCAGCCTGCTTATACTTGCGGTGTGGAATCTCTTCCACGCCTGCAAAGAACGCATCCAGCGTTACGGTGATACCAACACCCACTTTGCCTGCAAACGTTGCAGTATCCGCGCTCCCCTGCTCACGAGCAGCCTCGATCAGTGCTTGCGTCACCCCAATGTCCGCTACCGCTGGGAAACCATCCGGCACCAGTTGGCGAGTCAACCCGTCTGTACGAACGGCTGCTGTACTCACAATCACACTACCTGCCGGATATTTGGCTGTATACGATCCCGCTGTACCTACACGAATCAGAGTCGTTACACCCGCCCGAATCAATTCCTCGAAGCAGACAGCTGCTCCAGGTGAACCTACACCATGGCTGACCACAGCGATCTGTACCCCTTTATACAATCCAACAAACGTGCGATACTCCCGACTGAACGCCAGTTCTCTCGCCTGCTCCAGCTTGCGGGAAATCTTCTCCGCACGTGCCGGATCACCACAGACGATGGCATATGCCGGCATGTCTTCTGAATGAATTTGCAAAATAGGCATCAACATATCAATCAAACTCCTTCTTCGTCCACTCGTCTTCCGGAATCGGCAGATCTTCACCCGAGAAGCGTTGTTCCTTGAACGGATCGGCAAAATGGTGGAAACCATTCACTTCCCAGAATCCGTTACGGTCTTCTGTCATAAACTCCAGACCACGTATCCACTTCGCACTCTTCCAGAAGTAGAGTTGTGGCACGACCATACGCAGCGGAAAACCATGCTTGGGTGTCAGTGGCTCGCCGTTATATTTGAATGCAAGCAATACATCATCATGCATCAATTCTTCAAGTGGTACATTCGTCTCATAATCATGATCCGCGTGGATCATGACGTATTTCGCTTCCGGTTTAACCCCCAGAAGCTTCACAAAATCGGAAAAGCGAATACCTTCCCACGGCGTATCAAATTTCGACCAACGGGTAACACAGTGAATATCACTCACCGTGTTCACCTGAGGCATTGCCTGCAACTCAGCTAGGGAGAAGACCTTCTCCTCTTCCACTTCGCCGAATACCTTCAGATCCCACGTGGACAAGTCATATTCCGGCACTTCCCCTTCATGCAGAATCGGGAACTTCTCCGTCAGCATCTGTCCCGGCGGCAGACGATCTCCGTGATCGTTGCCTGTTTTGGGTGCCGGGGTTTTACTTTTTTTCAAACGTTCAGCCTTGTTATGCAAGTGGAATCCCTCCTTCTTTTACTGTCTCTAGCATAGGCATTCAGGAATTAACGCGAGCTTCCGCCCGCTTTCAGTGCATCCTGTGCATAGGTACGGTCTTTGAAAAAGAACATCGCGACCAGCGTTACAATATACGGCAGCATCAACGTGAAATGCGTTGGCAAGGAAAATCCTTGCAGACGAATACTCAATGCTTCCATGAAGCCGAACAGCACACTGGAGCCCAGGACGCCAAGCGGATTGGCTTGTCCAAGCATCGTTGCCACCAGCGCGATAAAACCACGCCCAGCGGTCATGCCTTCGGTAAACATCGTCACCTGACCGAGCGACAACTGTGCCCCAGCCAGAGCACACAACACGCCGCACATCAGAACGGCACCATACTGGATGCCGCGTACTTTGATCCCGATGCTCTGTGCTGCAATCGGGTTCTCACCGACCGAGCGCAGACGGAAGCCGGATACACTTTTGAACAGATAAAATTGCAGTGCAATCACGAGTACAATGCCGAGATAGACCAGCGGACTATGTCCAGATATTACATCGCCCACCCACGGAATGTCCTTGATCAGCGGAATATCCCACTTGGGAAGTCCCACCATGTCTTTATCGTAGTATGCACCTTTTACATCAAAAATCGCACGCAATGCAAAGGTCGTCACCCCCGCAGCCAGAAAGTTCAGCGAGATCCCGACCACGATGGCGTTAGCCTTCAGATTAATACTTATAAAGGCAAAGAGCGCCGAAAATAACATCACAATAATAATCGAGAACAGTACAGCCAGCAGCACATTACCAAACAGATAATTACCGACAATAGCGGAGAACGCACCGATCAGCACCAGTCCTTCGAGTCCCACGTTGAACAGACCTACACGAGAACATAAAGCCCCACCGAGCGCTGCAAGCAGGATTGGAGTCATAATCCGCAAGGTTGAGCCAAACATGGCTGCATCAAACAGTTGTTGCATTGGACTTTTTCTCCTTTCTCCGCTTCAGGAATGAATAACCGATCTGAGCTGATACAAATAACGTCAATACCGCCTGGATGACACTGCCGACTTCCAGCGGCACATCCGTGTTCCGTTCCATACCCATGGCCCCCGTCTGTAACGCAGCCAGTAAAATAGCTGCCACAGCTGTACCGAGCGGATGCGAGCGGGCAAGCAGCGTCGCCATAATGCCGCTCCATGCGTAACTTGCTGATGACAGCGAGCCATCAAGGAAACGGTATTGTGTACCGAGCACTTCCCCTGCACCTGCGAGTCCAGCAAGTCCGCCACTGATGACCATGGACAGCATCATCATGCGAATGCGGCGAACACCGCCGTAGGTTGCAAAGGACGGATTGCTGCCGAGCATGCGAATCTCGTAACCAGTCACCGTTTTGTGAGTGAACCAGTAGATCAGAATAGCCGCTACAATGGCAATGATGAAGCCTGCATGCAGTCCCATACCCTGGAACAACTTCGGCAACCAGATGCTCTGATCAATCATCGGAGTCTGTGCCATTGCAGCCGATCCTGTACGATCCTTGAATGGATAAGAGACCATGTATCCGCCAAAATAAATCGCAATATAGTTAAGTAGTAAGGTTGTGATCAGCAGGTTCATACCGAAGCGTGCATCCAGCCAGCCTGCAAACAGGGACCAGATTCCCCCAGCAAGAATACCTGCCACAATCGCAGCAATACACACGAACCAGCCTGGCCCTGGCAGATAGAGCGCCGTGAGCGCAGCACTGAGCCCGCCAAGAATCATCTGGCCTTCGGCTCCCATGTTGAAAAATCCGGCACGGAATGCAAGCGCCACACCCAGTCCTGCCAAGATGATTGGTGTGGAACGAGCCAACGTATTGGTGAAGAAGTAGAAGTTGCCGAAGGCCCCTTTCCACATCTCCGCATACGTATCCACCACATTACCGCCAACGATCAGAATCGCCACAGCCCCTGCAAGCAGACCGATGAATACGGCAAGCAGCGGCTGTACGAGTCCGCGAAGTGTTTCTTTTACCCGATTCATATCCGCTCTTTCCCTCCTGCCATTAACAAGCTGATCTGTTCCTCAGTCGCTTCCTCTGCTCTCAGTTCTCCGGCAATTTCGCCTTCATACATGACAATAATCCGATCAGATAATTGCAAAATCTCGGACAACTCGGATGAGATAAGCAGAATGCCCGCACCTTCACTACGTTTGCGCAGCAATTCAGCATGAATCGTCTCCATCGCTCCGATATCCACACCACGAGTCGGTTCGGCCGCAATCAGAAACGGTGTATCCTGTGCAAATTCACGGGCTGCAATCAGCTTCTGCAAGTTTCCTCCGGACAGAAACTGTGCTTTGGTCTCCGCAGAACCTGTCTTGATGCTAAACTGTTTGATCCAGCTCTCTACCATCGTTCTTGCTGCTTTGGCTTTGATAATGCCACGTGACTGCAAGCGATGATGATGTCCCATCAGTCCATTCTCACGAACGCTTGCGTCCTTGGCCGCTCCCCACATATAACGATCTTCCGGGATATGAGCAAGTCCATGCTCCCGAATGCGCCGCACAGGCCAGTTGGTTGTATCCTGCCCTGAGAGCAAGACACGACCATTGTCTGCCTTACGCAGTCCGGCAATGACCTGAATCAGTTCCGACTGGCCGTTACCCGAGATGCCTGCTATACCCACGACCTCGCCTTTTCGTACCTTCATGTGGATGTCCTTGAGCGCCGAACGATCCTTCGCTCCGGACAGATTAACCCCTTCCACCTGAAGCACCGCTTCAGCTGGTACCGATGGCTGCTTGTCCATACGCACAAGTTCACGACCAACCATCAGACGAGACAATTCCTCCACATGTGTATCTTTGGCTTCCAACGTGCCTGTCACCTGACCATCCCGAAGAACCGTGATCCGATCGGCTACATCCATGACTTCTTGCAGCTTGTGCGTGATCAGTACAAAGGTTTTGCCCAGCTTGGCGAGAGATTTCATATTCGCCAGCAATTCCTTCACTTCAAGTGGTGTCAGTACCGCCGAAGGTTCATCCAATATAATGATGTCTGCGCCCTGATGCAGCACCTTGAGAATTTCAACACGCTGCTGCATGCCAAGCGGGCACTCGGACACTTTTTTCCATGGGTCAACCGGCATGCCATATTGTCTGCCAAGCTCATTTACCTGGGCTGCTGCCTTTTTGCGGTCAAATGCGCCTGCCTTAGCCGGTTCGCGTCCGATCACGATGTTCTCCGCCACCGTAAAGGAAGGGAACAGCATGAAATGCTGGTGCACCATGCCGATGCCACTGGCCATCGCCTGGGACGGCGTGGCGAAACTCACCTCACTTCCGCTGACTTTGATCGTGCCTGACGTGGGCTGTTCCATACCGTACAGCATGCGCATCAGGGTTGTTTTACCGGCTCCGTTCTCACCTACCAGGGCATGAATCTCTCCCTCACGCAAATTAAAACGGATGTCCCGGTTAGCGGTGAAGTCGCCGTACTTCTTCGTAATCTGCTCCATCTCCAACAGCATATCTTGCGTTCGCTCCCCTCAGTTCAACTTAAAAAGGTTACACTCGCCACTACGATGACAGAACAACCTTCCGATCGCCGTTATCCCCAGATTTTTTTGATTCCCTTTTGACACGGGAAAATCCGGGGATAAATGCGAGGTGTATGCTTCCGAAGCAGCTTTCTTTCAGAAAGCTTTTAGCATTGCTTCTTCAGGTTATTTCTGTCCTCTTCGTTATCGTGTAAACGATAAGTTGAACACATACTGGTCATTTAATAGCAGCAAAACCGGCTGCCTGATCGGGCAGCCGGCTGATCCATTCCATCACTCATTCATTGTAAAGAACATTAGAAGCATTCGTAACTATTGTTGTAATGGATCTTTGACTACGATTTTACCAGATACGATATCATCGTTGATTGCTTTGACTTGGTCGATCACTTCTTGTCCAACAAAAGCATTCAGCGGAGATTCGCTATCACGTGTAACGTAAGTCAGGCCTACACCGTCTTCTTTCAAACCGTAGTTAACAGCGCCT
Source organism: Paenibacillus sp. FSL H8-0079 (assembly GCF_037991315.1). Classification (NCBI taxonomy): domain Bacteria; kingdom Bacillati; phylum Bacillota; class Bacilli; order Caryophanales; family Paenibacillaceae; genus Paenibacillus; species Paenibacillus sp. FSL H8-0079. Next base: position 418,426 of record NZ_CP150300.1, on the reverse strand, counting down.
GCTTTGAAGTTGCCTTCTACGAAATCTTTCACAGTCTCATAAGCAACGGTATCCGTTGATTTCAATTGAGACAATACGATATGTTCTGGATCTTCAACTGTGCGGTCCGTATCCTGACCGGAAGTATAGAAGCCTTTTTCTTTTGCTGCTTCGAACACGCCGAGATCGCCTACAGCAGATGCGCCAGCGATGAAATCAGCGCCTTTGCCGAATTGTACCAGCGCCAATTCTTTCGCTTTGGCTGGGTCATTAAATCCACCTACATAGTTCACGAAGAATTCTGCACTCGGATTCACGGATTCCAATCCAGCTTTGAAACCTTCCGTATATTTCTTGATCAATGGTACATCCATTGCTGCGATCATGCCGACTTTATCTGTTTTGGTGGACAATCCGGCAGCTGCACCAAGCAGGTACGCCCCTTCATATTCACGGAAACCAACGCTACGAACGTTAGGCAGATCAACGGTTGTATCTACAATCGCAAAGGACTTGTCCGGATTTTCTGCAGCGACTTTCTTCAATGCATCTTCTGCCTGGAAAGTTGCTGTGATAATCAGATCATAATTCTCGGCAACTGCAGCACGCAGATTTTGTTCAAATGCTGCCGGGTCTGTTGATTCAATCGTTTTGGTATCTACTTTGAATTCTTCGCCTGCTTTTTTGAAGCCTTCATCCATCTGTACAAAGAAAGGGTTAACCCCTATTTTTTCGGGAAGTACGAGAGCCATCCGAAGAGTTTTCTCCGAATCACTGCCTTGGGCGGATTGTTCGTCTTTGGAAGCCGAAGTTCCACAAGCTGCCAACAAAATAGCCAACATGATGATCGATAAGACGAACGATAAACCTCTTTTCATTTTGAAAATACCCCTTTTCAACATTCTTTTTTTCTTATCCTAGCGGATACTGTCGATCCTTGTCAATAAATCTTTGAGCGTATACACTTAATTAGAATATAATTGACGATTCGCTTTCTTACAAGCTCTGGAAACCGCTCTGTATCAAGCTTTTTTTTCGTTGACATCCAGCGCGTCTCCGTGCTAAAGTCAATCCAATTATTCTATTCATATAGGATTTGTCAGAATTATAACCCAAAGCTGATTATTTTCCAACCCATTTTAAGGAGGCTATTCATTTGAAAAAAATCACCCAGATCACGCTGGCGGCCCTGCTCGCCGCTCCGGTAACACTCGGCAGCCTAAGCTTGCCCGCTTCTGCTTCTGCAGCATCTGCAACTCCGGCTAAAACAACCACCTCACAAAGTGTCAAAGGACCAGTAGCTCAGGCTCCAGTTGCTTATACGGAAAGCGCAGCGGATTTTGCTCAATTCTTGCAAGCGAAATACAGCATTCAATTGCCGCAACAGATTACCAAAGGTGATTTCATTCAAGCCATTGCAGCCATCACGACAGCAGCTCAAGCAAGCGACAGCGCAGCTGAGGCCCCGGCCTTTACCGATCTGGCCTCTGGTGATTCTTCCTATGATGCTGCCGTATCCTTATACAATAATGGGGTTCTTACAGGTACAGAAGTACGTGCCAAGGATCAACTGAGCGCCTATGCAGCAGTTTTCATCGCGGTGAAAGCAGCTGGATTCAAGGAACTCGCCTATACGTATCCTGCTGAGAAAACAGCCAAAGCGCTTGCCAAAGTTGGCATTAGCCCGAACCGTGTTCAGGGACAAGCCGCACAGGAGCTGGCTGCGGCGATTGATACAGGTCTGATTCCCGAAAGCCTGTACCCTGCTCTCCTTAAGGGTGGCGTAGCAAGCAAAGATTTTGCTAATACGTTGCTTGGACGCGTCCTGATCAGCCAAGGAAAATATAAACACGAGATCGGACGTTCCGGCGATGCAGACATCTACTCCAAATTGTATGCTGCATATCGCACAGCGGATCTGATCGAGTCACCTGAACTGAGAAAAATTGTGGATCAGGCCCTTCGAGATGATCTCGTAACAGGTTACAACTTGAAGGATAGCCGCTTTGATTCCAACTTTATCGATGAGCTGACACTTACTTACGGCCACGATAATATCCAGCATGCTGTACAGTTGGTTGGTTTGCTGCGTAGCGAAGGCATTGACGCCGATGTGCAATTCCAGCCGAAGACATCTGCCTTCATTTATTTGAAGGAATGGGGCGAGCCGAAAGAAACGCCTGACTATAAAGTGACACAGATCGAGAATGGCAACTATATTGCTTCTGCGAAGGAATATGACATTCAATTCGAGTTCAACAATGTAGCTGACAAAGTTCGCTTCAACGACATTGTTCTGAAATATGCCAAGAAGAACAGTGACAGTACATCTCCACTGATTCTCAGCTCCTGGTGGCAGCCGCTGTATTATTCACCAACTGCTTTGGCGAACTATCCGGTCATTTCCAATAATAAGATTGCGCTTGGCAATTACTACGCTCAATCCTTCTCTCTGAAAGAGAATGCCAAAGCCATTCGGGAAGGCTTCCTGAAGCTGGCGCCTGATGCGGATATTACGACGTATGACTTCTGGGTGGACCAGCCTTTCTTCAATTATCTGAACGGTGGTTCCGAATAAAATAATTCCCATCTTCAACCGAATTAAAACTCGTATTTTGGCATCATAAGTAGCCGTCTTTACCGAATCTTACAAGGGTTTCGACCCATAGGTTCGTAAAGACGGTTTTTTATTTAGTATATTGCAAATTTCTTCCTAATATTCATTTTCCCCATGCAGGAATTACCAATATCAAGTCGAATGTCTTAAGTACATAAACACGCAATCAACTTGCACATTTCCGAACGAACAGGAGTTACACATGGTATACGACGGTATTCTTCTAGGCTTGATCGTTGGATTTTTTCGGGGCGGGTTGCGGCATGGGCTCAATCAGTTTGCAGCACTCAAGCTGCGAAGTGGTTGGATTTTCCCTGTATTACTGCTAATCCAGTTCTTTATTTTCTATTTACAGGAACGATTCGAATGGGTGGCATCCATTAATGGTTACCTCTTTGCTGCCGTCTACATTACAGGTCTCGCATTTCTGTGGCTAAACAGGCACCATACCGGTTTCATGCTCATCTGGATTGGTGTGTTTCTCAATTTTGCCGTGATGGCTGTAAACGGTGGGCGCATGCCGGTTTCTGTGGAAGCTTCCGCTGTATTGGGACCCTACTATGTAGACATGCTCCGGGAAGGCGGCGCCGTGTCGAAGCATTTCATGATGGATGCGTCTACACACCTGCCCTTTCTCGGTGATATCATCCCGCTGTCCAGCCCATATCCACGGACTCAGGTGATTAGCATCGGTGATGTGGTCATGAATGTTGGCATATTCCTGTTTATCCAGTACATGATGGTGAATCGGGACAAAAAGGCTGTTCAACCTGCTAAAACTCATCAGGCTTGAAGAAGCTCAGTCAGACTCCAAGGAAGGGAGGTCTTCTCCATGAAAAAATTTGAAGGTGTGAAATATTCCCGCATTGTCATCAACGCAATCATCGTGGCTTCTGTCGTTGTGGCATTAACTTCAGGATACAAGCTGGGCGGCTAGTATCCATACCGCCAAACAAGATAAACAGGCTGCCCGCGGCCTGTTTTTTCTTTCTGGATTTTTGGTAGGCAACTTGATATGTTATACATCTATATAGTATACCTCAATACAAGAACACCAATTATATATTGAACTGAACATTTACACTAGAACGGAGAGGACAGAAATAACCTGAAGAAGCGGAGCGTTCGCCTAAAAGCTTTCTGAAAGAAAGCTACATCGGAAGCATATGCTATCCCGGGATTTTCCCTTTTGGAAAAAAAATCAAAAAATCTGGGGATAACAGCGATCGGAAGGTTGTTCTGTCATCGAAGTGTAAGTGTTAATACCTATCAGCTCAATTTATATACACATCAAGAGTAGACTAAACCCAAGCAGGAGATTTTTTATGAACTTTATTCGTAACCTTATCCATAAGGCAGATCGAAGCAGTCTGTATGTTATTTTGCTTAGCTGCACCGGTATCGGTGTTTTTCTGTACATGAACAAGTGGTCTTATCTTCATCTATCCACGGCAGATTGGGTTATGGTCTACACCATGCTGGGCGCAGCGTTGATTCTGGATTATTTTACGTTCCAGATTCCACCCAAAGGCAATCAGCAATCCATGGACTCATCGGTATACCTCGCCTGTATATTCATGTTTGGCGGGGCTTTCAGTCTATCGGTGTTGCTGCCTGTCTCCATCATCCTGCTAATCAAAGAGCGTAAACTCACCTGGTGGAAACATATCGTCAATTTCAGCATCTACAGTCTTATGATTACGGGAGCAGCTGCCGTGTTTGAGTGGACGGGTGGTCAATCGGGAACGTTGAATGGATATAACCTGTTTCCTTATTTCGCAGCGCTCGCAGCCTACTTCATTATTAACACGATCACGCTCGGCTTGTTCTTTCATTTCTCGACGAAGGATGCATTACAGCAGATGAAGCGGGCATTCGTTACCGAATCCCTGCTGGTTTATCTGTGTACGCTGATTCTGGCGCTGGTCCTGACAATTTTGGTTGTGCACAATGGCGTACTTGGCCTGTTGTTGTATCTGAGTCTTAGCATTCTGCTCTCCCATGCATTCAGGCAGTTGTTCGTGATGTATCAGACGATTGAGGAAAAGGCCAACACGGATCAACGTACGGGTCTGTTCAACCATAGCTATTTCGAAAGCATGTTAGAAAGCGAACTGACTAACGCTCGAACGCAGGGAACGCCGCTCTGTCTGGGACTTATTGATATCGATGATTTCAAAAAGTATAATGACCGGTTTGGTCACCTTCAAGGTGACAGCCTGCTAGCCCTGCTTGGGGATTTTCTGATGCGAAAAACGGAGGGTACACCTGTTACCGCATTTCGTTATGGCGGGGAAGAGTTCACGTTGCTCATGCCGGGCATGGAGTTGGACGAATCCTACAAGTTCATGAACAAGCTGCGCAAACAACTGAACGACACGCCGTTTGAAGGTGTTGAAGTGTTTCCGCACGGTTGTCTCTCCTTCTCTGGTGGCGTCGCGCCCTATGAGGTGGATATGTATAACAAATCCCAACTCGTGGATCAGGCCGATAAAGCACTGTATTATGCGAAGAAACAAGGCAAGAACAACGTGCACCGTCACGGCAGCAATGATGGCATGGAGCATGAGATTGATCTGGTACAGGATGTTCGTGACATCGAGCAGCAGCTCAATCTGTTCAGATACAAGGATATGGATACGTTCAAACATTCCAAACGGGTTTATAAGTATGCTCTGGATATCAGTGAATCGCTCAAGCTGGACAATGCAGAGAAACGGCGTTTCGTGCTGGGGGCGTTGATTCATGACATCGGCAAACTGGAGATTCCCTGGTCCATTCTGAACAAGAAGGACAAACTCACCGCAGAAGAATGGGAAACGATTAAAGGTCATGTCACTTGGGGCAAAAAAATGGTGATTACGAACGATCGCTTCGCCGATCTAATTCCGTATATTGAACTACACCATGAACGCTATGATGGCAAAGGCTATCCCTACGGTCTGAAGGGTAACGAGATCCCCCGGCTGTGCCGGATGCTGACCGTGATCGACTCCTTTGATGCCATGACGACAGAGCGACCGTATCAGGAGACCAAGAACGTGGAGGAAGCCATTCGGGAGCTACGCGCGTGTTCGGGTTCACAGTTCGATCCGGAGCTTGCGGAGTTGTTCATTCGATATATTGAGAAAAGAACCGCTCAGCAACAGTTGCTGTAAGATGAACAAAGTTGATTCCATATCCCCTGAAAAAGTCAAAGCGCTATCCCCGGTCTGATCGGAGATAGCGCCATTTTCATTTTCATGGAATGAATCGTACACCAGACAACTTCATTCTCGTGCAGATTCTACATTAAGATTTGGTATTCAGTTCATGTGAGGTCTGATGCAGCTCTCTAATCATCTGCTGCAAAAACATGTTGTCTTGGCGACTGATACCGTGCTGATTGTCTTGAACAAGCATCTGATGAATGTTCTTTTTGAGCAATTCACTGCGACGTTCCAATACTTCTTGACTCATGTTGTTGCGTCACTCCTTAACATGTTTTGTAATGAATTCACGTTCTATATTAAGTATAGAGGACCTTCTCCGATAGGGAAAACGGACTCAGCCTTCCTCAGCTGTTCACACCAACCCTCACCTAGCGTGACAACATTTCACCACTTGTTGTTCTTAGATATCCTTCTAAATACTCCCTGATCCTCCCCAAGTTCCTCCAGAGATACAGACTAGGGTCTTGGGCAAGCTTGCGTTATAATGGTCCCATCCCTGCATAAATAAAGTACGTTATTCAGCTAATCCTAGATCAAAGGAGTTCTGCATTCATGTCCTATAAACAAATCAAATGGATGATTCTGCTGATCCCCACTTTCACAGTAGGCATCTGGGAATATATTCGCCATCAGTTCCTGATGCCGTACCTTTCGATGGATGCCGGGAACTGGTTAACCCCCGTCATTGTGTACCTTGTCAGCGTGACACTGCTCAGCCGCTTGTTCCGCATGCTCGAAGGCGCCAGGGCTGCTCTGGAGCAAGAGCGGGCTGCCAAAGCCGCACTGGAAGCCCGAGATCAATTGGCCCGGGAACTTCATGACGGCATATCCCAGTCCCTTTTTCTGCTATCGGTAAAGACGGATAAAGCGGGCCGTAGTTTGGCCGGAAGCGGACATGAGTATGAGATCCAGGAGATTCAAAAAACGGTGCATGAAGTCAATACATATGTGAGACAAGCCATTGCCCAGTTGCGCTATGTTCCCTCCTCTACCGCGGCACCCGAGATTATCTCACTACATGCGCAGGTCGAAGTGCTCGTCAAGGAAACAGTACCTGGTGCACAGATTCACTGGGATCTAAGCGGTGTAACGTTCTCTGCCAAGGAGCAAGTGGAGATGCTGGCCTGTATCCGGGAGGGTTTATTAAATGTACGCAAACATGCGCAGGCTACACACGTTCAGGTTCACGCAGAAGGTAACCCGATTGCCTGGTTCATCTATATTCAGGATAATGGGAATGGACTGAGTGGAGATCCTCTTCATCTGAAGGATCGGTACGGACTGCGAATTACGAAGGAGCGTGCTGCCGAGATGGGATGGTCTTTTACCCTCGATTCAAGACCGGGGCATACACGAATGACGATTGGAAAGGAGCATGCCTAACATGGAACATGTACGTGTATTGGTTGTTGATGATCATGCGCATGCGCGTGAAGCGATCTGTAGTATTTTATCCGAGGACAGTCTGTTTGAAGTGATTGGCACAGCTCAGAATGGACAGGAAGCGCTAGAGCTCACCGGACAATGGATGCCTGACCTGATCCTGATGGATGTGCAGATGCCCGACATGGATGGACTGGAAGCCACCCGTCAAATCAAGTTGCGCTTCCCTTATGTTATTATCGTGATGGTCACGGTGTCGGATGATGTGACCTTTCTGTTCGAAGCACTGAAACAAGGCGCTCAAGGCTATTTGCTTAAAAATCTAACGCCTTCCACCTGGCTGGAGTACCTGCGCGCCATCGTCAGTGACGATGCACCACTCAGCAAGGAACTGGCCTACCGGATTTTGCAGGAGTTTCCCGCACCACGCAGTGAAGATGTGCAAAATAACCCGCTAACAGCGCGGGAGCTTGAGATTCTGCAGTGGGTATCCGCAGGATATACCAATCGGGAGATCGCTGATCAGCTCGGCATTTCCGACCAGACAGTGAAGAATCATTTGAAGAACATTTTGCAGAAGTTGCAGCTTGAAAATCGGGTACAACTCACCCGCTATGCACTGGAGAGCGGGCTTGCAGGCCGCAAGCTTCGCAAATAAACTTTTGCTGCTTCGAATCAGGATACATAAGAAACAAGTTGCATATCATTCATGCTTTTGTCACATTTATGTAGACTTAATCGTTTTTTTATAGCCCAATGTAGTCATACGCAATCATTTTGGACAAAGTTATAATGGGTTAGATTGTGTTTAAAACGCCATGAATGACTACAAATCTATAACCTGAGGGTGATGATTTTTTTGATTTTTACAAGCTTTACCCTGAAATGGGGCAAACGGCACTGGGCATTGGTCATCAGCCTGTTGCTCGTATGCTGCCTTGTTATGCCACAGTGGGCATCTGCCCATGCTTATATTGTTAAGGCTTCGCCAGGTGAGAATGAGATACTCGTAACTGCTCCGGAGCGGTTGACGCTGGAGTTCAACGAATCCTTGCAGACGGCCTTTTATGATATCAAAATTACCGCTCCTGACGGCACTCAGGCAGACGATGGAAACGTGCAGATCGATGCGGATCGCCCTCATATTCTGGAGACTGGCCTTCTGGCCGGACTTGGCAACGGAACATATGCCGTCAACTGGAAAGCTGTATCTGCCGATGGGCATCCGATTCAGGGAGTGTATGTTTTCCATATTGGTGAGCCTTCCGGATCGCCTGCCGGGCTGAGTGATCTCACATCCGGTTCCGGTTCAACAGGTGGACCTCTCAAATGGATCGTATCCCTGACCGACTGGATTCAGTATCTCGGGCTTTCTGTCATTCTGGGTACGCTCGCGTTCCTGCTGCTGCGGATCGCTCCGACTTCCATGACAAGAGAACCTATGGACGTTCCGGGCAGCTACAGACTGTTATGGATCAGCTATGCTGCCGCTTCTTTTGCCGCACTGGTCAGCCTGCCACTGAACACGTTATATGAATCTGGCGTGGCGCTGGGCGAGTTAAGTTGGGGACTAATCGGAAGTGCGCTCAAGCTGACATCCTTTGGCCAGATCTGGATGGTGCAGATGCTGGTCGTGATGCTGCTGGCAGTCACTATTCTGTCCGGATATGATCGGGATCGCTCCATCCGTGTGCGCATCTGGTCTTCCTATGGCTCACTTGTGCTCGTGCTCGGCTGGTTGTTCACACATGCCATGACCGGACACCCTGCTGCTGCCGATCAACGTGGACTCGCCATTGCTATGGATTTCGTGCATCTGATCGGTGCCGCTTTCTGGATTGGCGCATTGACGGCCATGGCGATATGTCTGCCTCCACTGGCGGATAAGCTACCATCGAAGGTTCGAGGGGAAGTATACTGGGTTGCCATTCGCAGGTTTACCGCCTGGGGGATTGGTGCCGTAGCCGCTCTGGTCGCTACAGGAATATACAGCAGTCTGATTATTCTGCCTGCACCCGTGCTGACCTCCTTGTTCACAACAGCCTATGGTCTTGTCCTGATCGGCAAGATTGTCCTGCTTATTGTGATGCTTGTCTTCGCGTGGCGTCATGCCCGATTGGCAAGAGCAGCAACGGGAAGCAGATTATCCGGTAGCCTAAAAGCCGAACTTGCCACCGGTGCTGTGATTCTCGCTCTGGCCGCCGTACTGACCCATCTGTCCCCAGGACAACCGGCAGCGGTCGGACCGTATCAGGAGACAAAAACTACAGAAGACGGCTCGGCGATCACACTTCAGGTGAGTCCCAATGTAACGGGAGAGAACCAATTCGAAGTCGATGTGAAACGTGCAGACGGTAGCATCGTTAACGATCTGGAACAGATCACACTGTCACTCACACATCTGGACATGGATATGGGGATCTATGAGATCACCATTCCGAAAAACGACACCGGTGTGTACAAGGCTGAAGATTACATCTCCATGCCTGGACGTTGGAATATCAAGGTACATCTCCTGACCAAGACGTTGGATGCACTGGATGCCGAATTTGAGATCGACACCGCCAAGCCATAGTTACACAACGTTTATATTGAAAAGTGACCCAATCTAAAATTAGTGTTTCTACAAACTGCAAATGTAGTGAAGGGAACGAATTGATTTTGGAGAAGCGAAGCTCAGCCTTTATTCCGGGATTTCATCTTACTAAATATAAATTGAACTAATGTTTGCACTGAAACGGAGAGGACAGAAAAAACCTGAAAAAGCGAAGCGTTCGCCTTTATCACCGGATTTTCCCTTTGAGAAAAGGGAATCAAAAAAATCTGGGGATAACAGCGATTGGAGGGTTATTCTGTCATCGGAGTGTATGTGTAAACCGAATTTAGTTAAATTTATAAAGTTGTATAAAAATCCCGGAATAACGGAGTTCGTAAGAACCATTCGTAACCGAAACGGCCTTTGCAGAACGTAGACACTCATTTAAGAAAATGGGCCGCATCATATATGATAAGAACTGAGAGGGGTTTTTTATTTTGAAGAAAACATCATGGATTTCCAAACTAACATCCACTATCGCAACAGGTACCGCAGCATTCATGTTATTCGCCGGATTCGCGAGCGCTCACGTTACCGTTAGCCCATCCGTTGCACAGACAAGCGCATGGCAGACGTATACGATTAAGATTCCATCCGAGAAAGAACTGCCTACGACCAAAATCACGATGAAAGTTCCAGAAGGTGTTGCATTCAAGCAATACCAACCACTGGCAGGCTGGAAAATCACCACCGAGAAGAACGATTCCAATGAAGTAACATCGATTACGTGGGAAATTGACGGCGATAACGAGGGCATTCTGGCAGGACAATTCCAACAGTTCAACTTTGTTGCACAGAACCCTACGGCTGAAGCTGAAGTGGCTTGGGATGCATTCCAATATTACAGCGATGGCAGCATTGTAGAATGGACAGGCCAACCAAGTGACGCCAACCCGCATAGTATTACGACGATTAGCGAAGATCCGGCTGCTGCTGGTAATGCTGCGGCAGGTGGAGGTCATGCCAACGATGGACATGATAGTGCAGGTACAGAAGGAGCCACTGGGGATAATGCAGCTACCGACGATAGCAAAGCAAACGATGACACCACGCTGGGCGATGCACTCAATGACACCGTTACAGGTGAGCCGAACAACACGGATACAGACCCGGGTACGCTGAAGCTTCAACAAGCAACATTGATCGTATCCATTCTGGCCCTGATCTTGTCCTTCTTGGGGATCGCTTTGGCTACACGTCGCAAAAAACGTTAAGAACTAAATTGCAATTTACGATAACTTGAGACAAGTTAAGAGTAGAAAAAAGCCTATGGCGTCGGGATCAAACCCGATCTGCCATAGGCTTTTTAGCTATCATCATCATCATCATCATCATCATCTTTGATTGACTACCCATGTTCTTTACAATCCGTGGTTTAGGCACTAATCATGCCGCTCCACGGTCACATTCATATTAACGCTGATTACCACCCGCAATATGGCATCAGCCTTACCACTATTTAGCGTTCCTGATCCGTCTGGATCATAATCTCAATGTATTGCAGCAAGCTTTTCTTCTGCTGTTCAATGGATTGAATGCGTCTGGACAGGCCCGCAAAAAACTCTTCAATCTGCTGCCTTGTATGATCTGCAGACTGCCCCTTCCAATCGTTTAGGCGACTGTATAGCGCCCTCGCTTCCTGTTCATCGGCTTGCAGACGGGCAAGCAGCTGTGTCAGTTCTTTTTCCGCAATCCGAAGATCATTCAATTCCACCAGCAATTGTCCACCCACTCGTGTTCCCCTCCCCTATGTACGTGATATCAACGCTAGCCACCCAAGAATCCTAATTAAAATGAACCGGACTCTCGTCCGCCTGCCGGAAAGCATCCGCCTTCTCATCAATAAAGTTAAGGAACTGGCTGGTGTGTTTCATATGCCATGTGCCAAGCTCATGAATGGATGCGTCCAGTTGGGTGACAATCGGCTCCAATCTGCGACTGCGACTCGTATGCAGATATTGAGCCATGCGGGTTCGTACCTGATTCAACTCCGCATTGCACTGCTGTGCATTCTGCTTCCACCGTGAAGCGACACTTTTCAGTTCTTCCGGCGTTACCTGAATCAGACCGGAAGCCGCAGCAGCCGAAGCCATACCTCCACCGCCACCAGACTTGGAACGTAACGGACCGAAGTTCTTGCTGAACGGCCCCATGTGATCCATAAGGCGCGGTGAATAGCGGATTCTTTCTCCAGTAATCGGATCATACAGGTCATTGGATATGTAACCATTTTTGAAATCATATTGATCCAGACTGTGGTAGTTTTCCCCGCCAAACGAGTTCTTGGCTTTATCGATGATGCTCACGCCATCATTCGCCGAGTCATAATCGGAGTTGATGTAATAGGTCGATCCCACATGCCGATCATATCCTCCGAGCGTTCCGCTAGCTACCAGATCACTGGGATTTGCATAGTTCACAACCTGCCCGTCAAATGCACCCGCTTCAGCCTGGCGCCGCACTTCTGGCGTCAAATTACCCATTACAGATGGTGCACTAAACGTCACGGCTGGAATTCCGGTATAAGCGGATGCATATTGTGCATTTCCACCGCCCAGGGAATGTCCGGTCATCGAAAAATTCAGATCCTTATGCTTGTTCTGCATGTGATTTGCATAGTCTTCGGATTGATACATCTGGTTGGCCCAGCCTGTAGGGGAGACAGTTTTTTCAATATCTTTTACACGATCACCCGTCCAGTTCTCTACGCCTCTTACCCTGTCACCAGCCCAATCCTCCACTTTGGATATGCCGGTGAAGTCCTTGACGCCTTCGACCCCTTTGTCGAGCCAATCCGGCGTAAGATTATTGACAAAGTTTCCGGCCTCCTGCTGGCCCTTACGAATTAACTCTCCGCCCCCGATGCGCCCATCCATGACAAAGTCAGGTACAGAGCGATCCAAGGACGCACTCCCTTCTGTACCACGATAAGCAATGACAGCTTCCTTGGTCTCGGGATTATAAAATGTTACGGCATCAAAACCGGAAAAATTGTTACTTTCCGTCCCCTCAAGGACCTCCCATCCGGGAAGTTCCGTTAATCGATCTCCAGCCTTTTGATCCTGATAGGCTAGATCAGACATCGTTTTGTACGTTTCATCATCAATATTGGACCCGTTACTCAATAACTGCACCTCCCTTTATTTGACGTATGGATCGTGTCCCTTGGCCATCATCACTTCCTCAATTTCAGGGCTGATAACTAGGTTCTTGGTGACCTTCTTTTTGTAGTCGTACGAAATGCCAAAGCTCTGATCTTCATGATCTTTCACATGCCCTTTCAGTCCAATCTGGGACACTGCCATTTCCGGCAACAACTCTTTGCTTGTAATCACAACATCCAGTTCGAACTTCTGTTTGAAGTGCTGGATTACGGTTGCTTCAGCCTCTTGGTATAGAGCTTCCTTCTCACTTGCATTCATGTTCTGACAACCTCCCAGAAATATAGTTAACACCATCATCAGTGTGAATAAACTCATTAGCGATCCTGCACGTTTAATACCGATCCCCCCTCTTGGTAGAATGGAGGCACTCACGATATGTGAAGCACGCCCTATTCATCTGTTACCTGCATCATAGTACAAAATCAACATGACCACATCGGCTGAGAGCATCGTTTTCATGTAACTTTCTTCCTATATGATTCAAATTAGACACTTTGGTGTACATTACCCACTTTCCTATTTCTTGCATCATATACATGTAATTTTCCCTTCTACGACAAAAAGAGCCGGCTCTTCGAAAGAGCGGCCCTTTATTTTACCATGTTGAACTGTTATGCCAATGCCATCTGCAGCGCAGTCAGCGCAATCCCGATAACAAATCCGGTAACGGCTCCGTTGATCCGAATCCATTGCAGATCCTGTCCAACCTTATCTTCAATCATCGAAACCAAAGTAGCATTGTCCATTTTGTCCACATTTTCGCGCACCAGTTTACCGATTTTGGAATGGTTTTTCTCCAGCAATGTTGTGACGCCATCTACAATCTTGGCATTCATACCCGTCATCAACTCATGATCTGTCCGCAGATCAACCAATACCCGCTCAATGGCAGGCAGCGCATACATATCTACATACTGTCCATCTTCCATCGCGGCGAGCGCTTTATCTCTCAGTTCGGTGAGCTTGTTCAGCACGGTTTCCTCGGCGTTCCAGCCATCCAGCATATTGTTCTTCCAGCTGTTGATTCCATCTTGCACACTATCACTTATCGCGAGCCTTATTGTCTGGGTACGTACCAGATCCAACACTTTGTACCTTAGCGCGCTACCTTCACGTTTCATATCCTCTACCCGATCGAAGAGATATCCTTGCAAAATGCCACCCAGGCGCTCCTCGTTCATATAACCAAGGAATGCATTCATCGCAAACTGCATCAACCCGTTCATCTGAATACCGCTGATGGCTTTCATGCCGCTTTCACCCAAAAACATGATTGTCTCCGGTTTAACGAGCCACTCCTCGGCTTGCTTCAGTCCGTAGTCCAACGCTTTGGCGTCGTAGCCCCGCTCTGTCATCTGGTGGGCAGCCCGTTCCAGAATCGGCCCCAGATCGAAGGCGCCCGCCTGTGACTTGATCTCACCCGCTACGAGTGGAGCAATCTGCTCTAACGGCAGACCCGCCAGAATTCGTTTGCAGAGTGTATCAATCATCGTCTTGATCCCGTCATTGTGAAGCTCACGCGTCAATGTATCGAGCACCGTCTCAGCTGCTTTGAAATCTGCAATTTTCTCGGTAATACTGTCTTTGTTGAGTAGGTTATTCTCTACTGCGGAGACCAGACCTTCGGTCATTTTATCCCGATTTTTTGGCAGCAATGCTGTGTGAGGAATGGGAATGCCCAGCGGGTGACGGAATAGCGCCGTAACTGCGAACCAGTCCGCCAGTCCACCCACGAGTCCTGCTTCAAATGATCCTACCAGCAACTTGCCCACCGGAACGCCCTGGAACGGCAAGGATGCAGCAAATCCCGCTCCCATCACCACGAGAGACCAGGCTGCTGCTTTTTTGGTTTGTTTAGGTTTAGCCATTGTATTCTTGCTCCTTTATCGTTAATCGCACGGCCGGCGTGTACCCGATTCCGCACTTCTTCGTTTCTTATGTAAAATCTCCAATAGTACAGTCTTGACTTCCATATATCGTATACTTCATCTTATCACCCACAAGCGTCAAAACCAAACCTCTGGTTGAAGAAAAAGGATAATAGCGGCGTTTACTTCGTAAGATAGATCATGTTATTTTCCAATACAAGGAAGTTTTTAGTATAATCAATCAAGACGGCTCTTCGATATCGATTGGCCGCGGAACAGCAGGGTAATTACATAGTGGAACAAAGGATCAATAAGAGGAGGAATTTCGGATCATGAAACACGTGCAGGACACAACCACGCTCTACAACGGAGTCAAAATGCCATGGCTGGGTTTTGGCGTATTCAAAGTTAAAGACGGAGACGAAGTCGTTCATGCTGTCAAAACGGCGATTCAAGCCGGGTATCGCAGTATCGATACCGCCAAAGCGTATAACAACGAAACAGGTGTTGCTCAAGGTATTCGTGAATCCGGAGTAGCCCGTGAAGATCTGTTCATTACCACTAAAGTATGGAATAGTGATCAGGGATATGAATCCACGCTGGCTGCCTTCGAGGCAAGCATGGAACGACTCGAACTGGAGTACCTGGATCTCTATCTCATCCACTGGCCGGTCAAAGGCAAGTACAAAGACACATGGCGAGCGCTGGAGAAACTCCATAAAGAAGGACGTATCCGCGCGATCGGCGTGAGCAACTTCCAGATTCACCATCTGGAAGACCTGATGATCGATGCCACGATCAAACCTGCGGTAAATCAGGTGGAGCTTCATCCACTACTGATTCAATCGGAGCTTCGTAAGTACTGCAACAAACATCAGATTCAGATCGAAGCCTGGTCTCCGCTCGGACAAGGTCATCTGATGGATCATCCGTTGCTTCAGGACATCGCCACCAAATACAGCAAGTCCCCCGCACAAGTAATTCTGCGCTGGGATCTGCAGAACGGCATCGTGACGATACCGAAATCCGTTACGCCTGAGCGTATTCACGCAAATGCCGATCTCTATGATTTTGAATTAACTTCGGAAGAAGTAGAGCAGATTAACGGCCTGAACGAGAACAAGCGCTTTGGTTCTGATCCAGACAACTTTAACTTCTAACTACATCATTCAAATAACTAAAAAATCCCGATTCGGATGCCTGAGCATCTCGGATCGGGATTTTCATTTCTCATATCAAGTACTTACTATTCGCCTTTGGATACCAGCTTGAAATCATCAAAGTGGAAACCTGGCGCTACTACGCAAGTTACCAGTACAGGCTCATCGCCCAGCGGGCGTGCTGTCTGCCATACGCCGGCAGGAACGAGCACCTGTGGCGATTGTCCTGCAGCAATATCCATTCCCAGAACGAGAACTTCCTCGTTCTCCGGGTTCTCCCCGTTGCCGCCCAGCTTCAGTTCAACTGGACTGCCGCTGTGCCACAGCCAAAGTTCATCGGACAGAACCGTATGCCACTCGGAGATCTCATGTGCGTGCAGCAAGAAATACGTGGAACTTGCCGAGAATCGTGGGCCGGAGTATGCATCCGGCAGAACGGATTGAGGAATCTGATAGGATGCCTTCCATTCTTCCTTATACCAACCGCCTTCAACGTGAGGTTGCATATTGAGCGCAGCAACCAATGGCGATAATTCATGTGTCGTCATAACCTGTTTCCTTCCTTCCAAATCATAGTCGAGACACTCCTTAACCAGAGTTTTGCCTCTCTCTCACTACTCTAAAACATCATTCAAGTTTTGTCACCTTGACAGCGCACATGGGCCATGCCAGATTCGTTCTCCTGGTATTTAACAATAGGATTAAAGAAATATTTCATTTCCAATGATAGCGTTTACAAAAAGATGGATTTTCCGTTATGATATGGATATCGTTGTTAATCCGTGAAGCAGAGGGGTGCTGTACCATGAGTCTCATAGAGGATCGAATTGGACCCAAATATCGAATCGGGGGACATTCATTTACCATTGAACATATGCGCAGACATGATGGAAACGGTATGCCACAGCCTCACGCTCATCCATTCTACGAACTGTATTACCTGCTTGAAGGAGAGCGGGTCTATTCCATGAATGGTCAGATTCTGTCTGCCCGTAAGGGTGATTTTATTCTGATTAATCCACACGATGTACATACCACCTCCAAAGGAAGCATTCCCGGATTCGAACGGATTCTAATCGGTTTTTCGCCTGCTTTTGCGACGGGAATGGAACTCGGCATATGTGGCCTGTTGCCTTTTAATTGTTCAAGACTCCTTCGCCTGCCTGAAGAGGAACAGCCTGAGATGGAGCGCATATTGTGGCAGATGCTGCAAGAGTGCAAAGAGCGCCGTCCTCACTATGAGATCGCGGTACGAAGTCTGCTTGCCCAACTTTTGATCCGTATTCATCGGGTAGAAGAGATCATCCGGCAGTCATGCCCAGGTCCGTTGCATCCGATGCAGGACAAAATCAGCGAAATTGTCACTTATGTAAATAACAACTATACCGAACCACTTACGCTGGAGGGTGCAGCAAATCGTTTCTATATCAGCCCATCCTATCTAAGCCGGATGTTCAGCCGATTTACCGGGTTTCGGTTTAGCGAATATTTGCGTGTTGTTCGTGTCCGGGAGGCACAGCGAAGATTGCTGTCCACACAAGAGCGCGTACAAATGATCGCAGAGAAGGTAGGATTCGAGCATACGGCTCATTTTAACAAAACATTCAAACAGGTCACCGGTACAACACCGCTGCGCTATCGCAAGGAACATCGGTAGATCATCAGATATCATCATATAGAAGCCGAGTGGGTAGCCTTGCTCCAGAGAATACGCCCCCTTATATCGAGAAGCACCACGATTACTGGATCGATGGCTACGCCACTGCGGCTGAATATGACCAACTTGTATAAACCTTATTACATACCGTTTACCTCCGAATGATCACACCATTTCGTACCTCAGGACCAACAGAGATCTGGCGGCCGTCTGTGTCGGCATCACATTCACGACATACAATGCCTGCAGATTCGTGTCCGGTCACCATCAGAAGGCGACCATCTGCACCCTTGCCTTTAATATCTTCCAGTTCTGCCCCTTTGCACTGATGCAAATGAATTAGCGGACCTTCCGTAATCTGAGCATGTAATTCAGCGATATACAGATGTTTTGCATGAGCACATTGGACACCACTGCGGGCTTGCACGTTGTAGCGTTCGATTCTAACGCCATCCAAAGGCAGCTCCGGCAACCCACTTACGAGCAACGCAGTGTCAGCACCGGCACAGACCACATCCGATATTCGAATATCCCGGAACACTGGCGTCTCTTCGCTAATTTCCTGAGACAGATCACTGCCCCGAGCAGACCCTTCCTGATTCGCATAGAAAAAGGAAAATGAAATAGCTTCCATAATGATATCTTTCATATAGATGCGCTCAATCTGAATATCCTCAACCACCCCGCCGCGTCCACGTGCGCTTTTGAAGCGAAGTCCAATGTCCGTTCCGATAAACGTACAATCCGACACACGCACATGCCGCACGCCGCCGGACATTTCACTGCCAATCACGAAACCGCCATGCCCATGATACACCGTGCAATTCCGAATGGTAATGTACTCCGATGGAAGACCCAACTCACGACCTTCGGCATCCTTGCCTGATTTCAGACAGATCGCATCATCGCCAACATCGAATACACTCTGCTCCACCACCACATGACGGCAGGATTCAATGTCCAGCCCATCTCCATTCTGTGAGAACCACGGATTCCGTACACTCACGTTACGAATAGTTACATGCTCAGATGCCCATGGGTGCAGATTCCATGCAGGCGAGTTCTGGAACGTTGGACCGTCCAGCAGTACCCGTTTGCATCTGCGCAAGCTGACCATGTTAGGGCGCAGAAAGTCTCTGACTTCTTCATAAGATGCCACATCACGTACCTGCTCCTGATGCAAACGATTCGCAATGGCACCGCCTTCACGTGCAGATGCGGACGGCCACCAGATCTCTTCAACTCCATCGGATTGCTCAACAACGCCACCCGAAGCAACCAATCGGTTCCACTGTGAAATGGTCATTTTGGAGCGTTTCACCGGACGCCAGGCTTCACCGCCCCCATCCCATATCCCTTCACCGGTAATCGCAATATCCTCCAGTTGATCACCATCGATCGGGGATTGGCAACGTACCACCTGCCAGCCCTCGAAGCTAGATGCAATCAGTGGATATTGATCAAAATCACGGCTAAATGTAACCAGTGCCCCTGCTTCCACATGCAGTTCGATCCGGCTGCGCATTACAATCGGGCCTGTAAGCCATACCCCGGCAGGAATAACGATTCTGCCACCTCCCGCTTCGGCACATGACGCAATGGCGAGTCGGAACATCTCCGTATTATCCGTTACACCATCTCCAATAGCACCATAGTCTGTAAGCTGAAAATCCTGAGCAGGAATGACAGGCAAATTAACTTCATAAGCTCGAACATCGGACTGAGCACTTGCTCCTGTCGACATTGGGGAGTGATATGTATTCATCGTGCAAAATCATCCTCTCTACCTGTAATGGAATCGTTATGGGATCAATATTTCGCTACGACCTTCTTTTTTACGTTCAGACGGGTGCTCTCCGCTCCATCATATCAATGGCAGGATGCACAGGGTTGAGCTTTTTTGCCATGTACGGTTAGAACTTCATGGTATTTGTTTTGTTGATCAGAGTCATAAATCAAACATTACTTTCAGTATACTCTATACATCTATTCCAAAGGTTGGTAAATAACTAGGAGATTAGATTCATTTTTCTGTCAGGATTCGTCACAAGAGATTTAATAACATGACAGATATATAACACAATTACTGGCTATAGCCCTAGAAAGACCATTACTTATGTCATGTTTTATCACAAACCAATTGCCAGAAGCAGGATGACTATGTATGATTAAATAACTAGTTTCAATTAATTCCTTATTATTCCTTTTCCACACAAACGTTGCAGAAAGGATGGGGTGTACTCTTGATTGAATTTAGGGGTGTCCAAAAGCATTTCGGTCATTTTCATGTCCTCAAGGATATCCATCTTCACATTGAAGAAGGAGAGGTTGTCGTCATTATCGGACCTTCCGGCTCCGGCAAAAGCACATTACTCCGCTGTATTAATCGCCTGGAGATTATTACCGAAGGTGAACTTGTCGTCAGTGGGATCCCTCTACATCAGAAAAAGGTGGACATTAACCTCTTCCGCCGTGACATCGGCATGGTATTTCAACACTTCAATCTCTATCCTCACAAAAAAGTCATCGATAACATCACCCTTGCACCCATGAAGGTGCGCAAACAACCCAAAGAACAGGCAGCATCAACAGCAATGAAGTATCTGACCCGGGTGGGCATTGCTGACAAAGCAGACAGTTATCCCTCCCAGTTGTCCGGTGGACAGCAACAACGGGTAGCCATCGCCAGGGGACTCGCCATGGAGCCCAAAATCATGCTTTTTGACGAACCCACCTCTGCACTCGATCCCGAGATGATCGGGGAAGTCCTCGATGTTATGCGCTCCCTTGCCCATAATGGCATGACCATGGTCGTCGTTACCCATGAGATGGGATTCGCCCGCGAAGTTGCGGACCGGGTCATCTTCATGGACGAAGGCCGAATTGTAGAAGAGGCCCAAGCTGCAGAATTTTTTGACAACCCCAGAGAAGAACGAGCACAGCAATTCCTGAGCCGTCTGATTCATCATTGAGAATAATCCAATATTCCATTTTGAAAGGGGTCTTTATTCATGAAGAAATTATTGAAATGGCCATCATTTATGCTTGTCCTCATTCTCTCGCTTGTATTGTCCGGTTGTAGCACAGGTACAGATACACCTTCGGCGAGCGGTGGTGGTGACGCCGTGGCGAAAGGCACGATTGAGCAGATTAAAGAGCGCGGCAAACTCATTGCCGGTGTGAAATATGATACGAAGCTGTTCGGATTGAAAGATCCCGCAAGTGGCAACGTTGAGGGGTTCGATATTGATATCGCCAAGGCACTCGCCAAGCAGATCCTCGGAGATGAAACGAAAGTCGAGCTGAAAGAGGTTACTTCCAAGACGCGTATTCCCATGCTGCAAAATGGAGACATCGACATCATCATCGCCACGATGACGATTACAGATGAGCGTAAGGAACAGGTGGATTTCAGTGACGTTTACTTTGAAGCAGGCCAATCCCTGCTCGTGAAAAATGATAGTGCCATTACCGGTCTGGAAAGTCTCAGCGGTGTGAAAGTGCTCGCGGTGAAAGGCTCCACATCCGCTCAGAACATTCGCGAGAAAGCCCCGGATGCTGAGGTGCTTGAATTCGATAATTATCAGGACGCGTTCACCGCTCTCAAAGCCGGTAAAGGCGAAGCGCTGACCACAGATAACATCATCCTCATCGGCATGCAACAGACGGATAACAGCTTCCAATTGGTTGGTGGCAATTTCACAAGTGAACCTTATGGTATGGCCATTCGCAAAGGCGACACTGCCTTCGTCGAAGAGGTCAACACACTGCTCAAAAGCTTGCAAGACAGCGGGGAATACGACACATTACATGAGAAATGGCTGGGCGCGAAGCCCGAGTAACCCCGATTAATGATGAGTAAGCGGCGAATTCGTCTGCTGGATGCGATGCATGAGCAGGCGTAATCGCCGTTTCTACATCTGGAGAACGGAGGCTTCGCCTATATGGGCACATTGGATTTCAACGTACTGATGCGACACTCGGATCGTTTCCTGGAAGGTTTCCTGAATACCATTCAAGTGAGCATTATGGCTCTAATCGGCAGCTTTATCCTTGGCGCAATCCTGGCCATCTTTCGGATATCTCCTGTGAAACCGCTCAACTGGATCGGTACGGCTTTTGTGGAATTTATCCGGAACATCCCGCTGCTGTTGGTTGTATTTTTCTTCTATCTCGGAATGCCTGCACTTGGCATTTCGCTGGATGGATTTGTCTCCGGTACTCTGGGTCTGACCATCTATACCGCCGCTTTCATTGCCGAAGCGATCCGAGCGGGCATTCAGACTGTGCCGCGTGGACAGCTGGAAGCAGCAAGATCCTCAGGCTTGTCCTATGTACAGGCCATGAACCTGATCATTCTGCCCCAAGCCATCAAGATTGTCTTGCCGTCCATTGGTAACCAATTCATCAACCTGGTCAAAAACTCATCTATTCTTGCCGTCGTCGCCGGCATGGATCTCATGTATTTTGCCGACCTCGTTAACTCGGATACGTTCCAGCCGCTAAGTGTATACACCATTGTTGCCCTGTTCTATCTGGTCCTGACACTACCACTCAGCTTCCTGGTGCATTATATGGAGCGCAGATTCGGTCAGAGCGATGCAGAGGCGCGTAGCACCAAGGGCAAACCGAAGAAAAACAAACCAGCAGGTCAGGTCACCATGTAACAGATTGACCCTTTTCTCGGCACAGATTTTTTTGGGAGATATATCGGATATTTCATTCCTGCACAGAGAAGGAGGCTGATGAAATATGGACTTTAGCGGGGCCTATGCCTGGCCCAACCTTCGTTTTCTGCTTCAAGGATTCCTGATTACCCTGCAGGTAGCAGGGCTATCTATTGTATTCAGCTTCGTGCTCGGCACCGTGCTAGGAACGGTGCGGTTTACCCGTATCCCTATTCTATCTCAGATCGTGGCGGTGATCGTGGATACGATCCGGAATCTGCCGCTGCTGCTCATCATTTTCTTCATCCACATCGTACTTCCACAACTCGGGATCAAAATGTCCGTCTTCTGGTCCACAGTCGTTGGACTGAGTCTGTTCGAAGGCGCGATGATCGCTGAGATCGTCCGTAGCGGTCTGAAGTCCGTTGAGCGTGGCCAGGTGGAAGCTGCCCGCTCTTCGGGCCTAAGCTACATGCAGACTCTCGGTGGTATTATCATGCCACAGGCGCTACGCCGCATGTCCCCACCGATGGTCAGCCAGTTCATCTCACTCCTGAAGGATACATCACTGGCGATCATCATCTCCCTGCCTGAGCTGATGCACAACGTGCAGATCCTTGGCGGTCAAAGTTTCGATTACATCATCCCGGCCTTGCTGCTTGCAGCCGTATTGTATTTTGTCATCAACTACGCGCTGTCTATTGTCGCAAGGCGACTTGAGGCACGGATGAATTGAGACAGTCCAAAGACTCCAACCCCACTTCAACGTGGTTTTGGAGTCTTGTTTGTCTTTATTAGCTCTATTGGCTTAGGCTCGGAACGGAGCCTCTCTCCCATTCCACTTCGCGCCATACACTCTAAATAAAAACAACCGACTGCATCATGCAATCGGTTGTCTATTCATAAATCGGCTCTTATATTTAAAACGATTATACTCATTAATCAGTTCATCCAATAGCATGGATTGTTGAAGGACTTTGTTGTCTTGCATGCCATGATTCTCCGCCAAACGACTCAATTCATGCCTGTTCCGTTCGATTTTATCTGTGATCTGCACCGGTTCACTCACAGCATGCACCCCCTCTTTGTATAACATTTTAGGATACATTGCCAAAAAATTCATATTTTATTCCTTTGCAGAATAAAATATTTATTTACATAGAGATACTTTCAACATCAAGCATTTTGCATAGAGACATGAAGACTCCTGATCTATACAAGATGTGGGCAAAGAAATTTATAACATGTCTACATATCGTATTCAAGAAAGCTCTAATCAACTAACACCAAAGTGAACTATGGACATATTATCATTTTAGCCTCACGTATTTTTGGTACCTTTCTCTCTAAAAAAGTTAATAACTTTATCAGAAAGTAATCTATTCATATAGATAATTATCAGAACCGTTCTGGATGCCAAAATAACGAAGATTGTAGCCCTCGCGATAACGAGAACTTAACGGACCAATGAAGCGGTCATTCTCAAACTCAATATGACCTGTTAAATAGAGCAAAATCAGATATTCCTCAAAACGTTGATTACCCAGAATCACCTCGCTCTCTTCCACTCCATAAAATACGCTGATTTCAAGCATTAATAAATATGAAAACCCTTGTACAGTCGATCCGATTATCCATGCAAATTCTAGTGGCTCATGGATATCTTCATCCTTGTTCAGGCTAATTAACTGCTTAGTTCCCCTCTCATCCTTAAATATATAAGCTGCAACCGCCTGATCAAATCCGGCATAAGGGTCGTTACGCAAGTCGGAAAACTCTTCTAAATCTACCTTCTCAGCGTAGTATTTCTCTGTCAGTCGTTCATGGATCTGCTCTAAAGTGAATGGATTAGGAATGTTTAACGTTATATATTTGTCATAAAGCTTCTGTATATCAATCTGCAATGGAGAATCCTCTTTTCGTTATGGAAAATTTAACAAGCTACTTTCTTTTTAAATTATTCTTAGCAAGTCGAATATATCTATTAATCAGTTCATCTAGAACCCTAGACTGTTGAAGAACTTTATAGTCCTGCATGCCATGTTGCTCTGCCAAGAGACTAAGATATTGTTTACTCTGTTCTATTTGGTCTCTGATCTGTATCAGTTCACTCACAGCATGCACCCCTTTTTCAACCTATTCTAGGGTACATTCTCTAAACAATGGATAATCGAATACTTTGCAAAAATCTAAACCTCACCTTAAGCAATATGTTTAAGTGCATTGCACGAGCTTATATTCTTTGTAGAGTAGTATTTTATATATAGTTTTCTATACTTCGGTTTGTTATTAATCCAGTGTACAGTTCTTCCTGCTCAATAGTTGCTTGGCTTCTAAATTTCCCATAAAGATCAATTAATTTAATAGACATAAGGTCATCTCTACTACTTGAAGCCAGTTCCAAACTTGTCAGCAAAGCTTCAATACCCATCATATACTTTTGCTGGTGGAGCCTGTACTTCGCTAACTCATAATAAAAGCGTATATACCTATGATTTAACATTTGCTGGTTGTAGGTTCCTTCTAAATGTCTCTCCGTATTAAAATCTGTAATATACGAATCAAATCTATCCAATGCAAAATCAATGTTAAGCAAATGTTGATTAGCTGACTGAACAATATTTACGAATGCTATTAAGATTTCGTGAGGATTGGATTCAAGGTAATCTAAATAATATTCAATAACCTCATGCTTTCCACTACTTAAGCGATATAAATATCGATTCCCTTCTGCCCATCCTTTGAAACGATCTATTAATATCTGTTCTTCCTCAGTCGGGTTAGAAACTTCAACAACTTTTGCATAAATATCTGTGTATTCCAGCGCCTTTTCAAATTCCTTTCGTGCTTCACATACACTCGCCTTTAATAAATTTGCGTACGCTTTATATGTGAATATGGGATAAAAGGCAACCCTCTTTATATTTTTCCGTCTTCGAGATTGAAGTTCGAGCTGAAAATCAACTTTCCGTTCAAGTGCATCCGCCAATTTATCAACTTTATCCCAATGATGTATTGTGTTATAAACATTTGCTAGGTCCTTGATTGCATCCAATTGTATCTCTTCATCGAGCTTCTCAATATATGGCTCAAATTTTATCGCTGCACTTAGATTATCGAATTGTTTAATGGTTTTATGGAGCGACGGATTGTCAAACCAAGTGCGACAGTTCTTCTGCGAAAGATTCGTGAGCGGTCTTCCAACCCAAGCATTTTCGTGGTCTGTGATTTATTAGGTCGAGTGAATGAGCGAGATCATCATCATATACCCTCGCGAGATCGGTACCTTTAGGGAAAAACTCTCGAAGTAATCCATTCGCATTCTCGTTGGAACCGCGTTGCCAGGATGAATACGGATCGGCAAAATAAACGTGTAGGTTATGGGTGGCTTCCAGATGGGCGTAGCATGCAAACTCCTTGCCTCGGTCAGCCGTGGCTGTGAGGAAGGTTCCCGTGGGATACTGTGAGATCGCTACACCGAGCGCAATCTCCATCGACAAAGCGGTGCGATCAGGCATGAGAAAAGCGGTATATAGACGTGTCTTGCGTTCAATCAACGTCGCTACGCAGCCTTTACTTCTCCCACGACCCGATACAACGGTATCCAACTCCCAGTGCCCAAATGTTTCACGGGAATGGACTTCTTTTGGGCGATCTGAAATCGTCCTTCCAATGGCGAATTTGCCGCGCGTTTCTGCGGGTTTCTGACGCTTCCCCTTATGCCGAAGAACCTGTAATATGCCTCGAACCAGGCGCCCTGAATAGATCCAGCGATAGATGGTTTTGAAAGAGACTGCATGCCGCCCTTCGATACGGAAACGTTCGGTGATTTGTTCCGGAGACCACGTTGCCTCCAATTTTTCCTCCAGTGAAGCAGCCAAGGCATCGGACCAACTCCCTGGAGAGACCGAAGCCTTACGACGCTCCTCATAAGCATGCTGAGCTTGTTCTGCCTGATACGGATGTGATGAAGTCACCCGATCTAACTCACGACAAATCGTCGATGGATGCCTACCCAGTTCTTTCGCAATGGCTCTTGAGCTTCTACCTTGTCTGTGGAGGACTTCTAGCTTGCTACGTTCAATTATGCTAAGATGTCTGTAGCTCATGGTTGGATTCTCCTTGTGTGAATGGTGTTGTGGTGACTTCATTCTACACGAATCCGGCCATGGGCCATTTTTTATTTATTTCCAGTAGGTGTCGCACTTCATATTACAATTCGTCGAGCAAAAAAATACGGTACTGGCATAAAGCCAACCGCTCCGAATGCTGATATTTTTCTCCCTCTGCCACACATTCATATAAAATAAGTGCAGCTTCACTCAGCCCATTCTTATTAAATTCTTCGGCCATCTCAAATAATTCTGAAATGTAGGAGCGATCATCCGTAACTTGAATGACAACCTCTTGAATGCAAGCTAACTTATTAAACTCAGCACAACGATGAAGGAAAGGCTTTAAACGTCTCCAATGCGGAGCCGCTTCAATAAAGAACTCCACACTGTACATTTCATAGAAGTAACCCTTTTCCAATCCCATACCTGCAGTGATCTGATCTAGCTGACTCACTGCCATTGGTCTGCTACCTTTAAGAATAGCACTCAAGGTTCCAACGTTAACACCAGTAATATCAGAGAATTGCTGCAATTTAAATCCATGTTCCCTCATGTGATTCTCAATATATGTGCGTATCGTAGGTGCAAGTTTCAATTCTCCCACCTCCATCAACCAAAATGAATTAATTATTCAATAAGTTATAATAAATGTAATTCTAATCTTGTGTTTTACAGTGGTCAATCTCCACATAACAAAAAACTCACTCCCCTTTCCGGAAGTAAGTTTATAGCAACCAACAAATTTCTGATTTAATAACTACAGACCGCCGCCTCCATGCACATGGAATAATGCTTGAATAGGTGACACATCGTCGAAAGTAACCAATTGACTAACGTTAATAACAATAAAGCTAAGCAAGATTAAATGCAGGATTTTCTTTTTTATCATAATAGCTCTGAACCTCCATCATTATTAATTTATACTGATCCTCAATTTCAGCATTTGCTATATTTCTATATCTCTCATATAACGCTACACAATGGATAATGTCTGTTTGATTTTTTATTTTGACGGCTTCTCCCAAACAATGCATCAGCTGCCTCATACCTTCTGGATACTCACAACGATTGAGATGATAGATAGTGCGTTCAAGTAAGAACGTGATGTACATATCTAATTCCACCTGTTCAGTATATCCCTTTAATCGCGTAACTTCTGAATTAATCTGATCGCTGAACTTGTAAATGATATCATCAATATTATGATCAAATTTATTAGCCGCCTCCAAAATATTTATCATTGCTGGCAGCAATTCCATTTCATTTTGCTCTATATAATTCACGTAAGCCGGCAAAACACCTTGATCGCCCATCATTAACTTATATAGATAGCTATTTGCTTCCGTCCAACCCTCGAATTTATCAATATAAATCTGATCTTCTTCATCCGGTTCAGCAATTTTTGTAAGACTGGCGTAGAGCTCTGTATATTGTAGAGCTTCTTCGTAGCGTCCTTGTCTCTCACATGCGGAAGACTTCAGCAAATTTGAATATGCTCTATATACAAACAAAGGATATGCCGTTATCCGATCACTTTTATCCGTTTTTTTCTTTGTGTAGGATTGCAAAATTTTAGTTTTCTGCTCCAGATCTTCAGCCAAAGTGAATACCTTGTCCCAGTATCTTAGAGCCAAGTATGTATTCGCCAGGTCTTTTATCGCATCCAGTTGCCGTTCCTCATCCAACCGATTAATATACGGTTCGAAATGTACGGCCGCACGAAGATTCTCATGCTGGTCCTGACCGAGAGATAGCGTGAAAATGCGATATTGGCATAGAGCGAGACGCTCCGAGTGTTGATACTTCTCACATTCCGCCACACATTCGTACAACATCCGTGCAGCCTTCGTCTGTCCACGTTCAAGCATGCCTTCCGCCATCTCGAACAACTCCGAGATATACGAGCGATCATCCGTCACTTGCTGGATAACCTTCTGAATACATTCCAGCTTGTCCAATTCAGCACAACGCTGCAGGAACGGCTCCAGTCTTCTCCAATGGGGTGCCGATTCCACGAAACATTCAGCCCCATAAACCTCGTAGAAATACCCCTCTTCCAGCTTCATGCCTTGGGTAATCAGATCCAGTTGAGCCATAGCGATGGGCCGAGTCCCCTTAATAATTGCACTAAGCGTTCCAGCGTTAACCCCCGATATATCGGCAAAATACTGCAGGGTATATCCCTGTTTCCTGATGTAGTCCTCAATATATGAGCGTATCGTAGTTGTAGGTTCCATGTATCCCACCTCCACAATGAAAATCCATAATTTTGAATTTATATGATATGCACAATTTTAATCCTAAATTTTACAGCGGTCAATAAAAATCGTGGCAATTTCCTTCACATGAATACTTGGAAGCTTGAATATTCCTGCTTATAGAAAAAATCCATTAGAAGAATTCGTGAGAACGTGATACATTTAATCCAACTTACATATCCTACTATTTCAATAGGATTATACGACACAGATATTATCAATTCAGTTCAAGGAGAAGGTCAGATGAAATTTGCCTTGTTTAGTCTCATGATGAATCTGCCTAATGCAGTAACCGGGGAAGCTCTGACGACTCAGCAGAAATTCCACAATATATTAGAGCAAGCGAAGCTGGCTGAACGACTCGGATTCGATGCCTATGGAATCGGTGAACGACACGGTGCCCCTTTTCTATCTTCCTCGCCGCCTGTCGTATTAACCGCAATAGCCGCAGCAACCACACGCATCCGGTTACTAACCACCGTTACTGTTCTTAGTATACTTGATCCGGTCCGGGTTGCCGAGGATTATGCCACGCTGGATCAATTATCGGGCGGACGGCTGGAGATGATCATCGGGAAAGGCAATGACCCTCGGCACTATCCGCTGTTCGGTATAAGCGAAGAGGAACAATGGGATTCACTAGATGAACGCTATCATCTGCTAAGACGGCTGTGGTCTGAAGAGAATGTAACCTGGCAGGGAACGTATCGCCCTCCTCTTGAGGGAGTAACCACCTGGCCAAGGCCGCTTCAGCAATCCATCCCGATCTGGCATGGTAGCGCGTCCAGCACGGTCTCGACCGAACTCGCTGCCAAATATGGCGAGCCGCTCTTCACGTCGAACTCTTTTCACCCTCAGGCCAAATATAAAGCGTTAATTGATCATTATCGGGAGCGCCTCGATTATTATGGTCATGATCCGCAGCAGGCAGTGATTGGTTCCGGTGCCGGCAGTCTCTATCTTGCCGATACGGGTGAAGAAGCCATCCGCCGCTACAAGCCATACTATGAAGCGTTCCATGCCAGTGCCGCTGCACAGCATAACCAGTCTCCATTTACCGATCTTGAGGATAACATCGCACGAGGTCCTGTGTTGATCGGCAGTCCAGAGCAGGTCATTGAGAAAATTCTGGATTATCATGCCGCTTACGGACATCAGGTGCTGAGTATCAGCGTAGATGGACTGACGCATAGCGAGCAGCTGGAGCAAGTGGAGCGTTTTGCCAAGGAAGTGGCCCCTGTATTACGCCGCGAACTGCCCAGTTCGGTATGGAGTGAACCCCCGGTGTTAACCCAGCACTCATCCTTCCTTTCCTCTAATGCTACAGATTCATGGCCCACAGCCATCTCACCTATATTCCAGGTTTAGTTCCCCGTACAATATACACGAGTTCCTTCCAGGGTGATTCCTACGAATCGCCCTCTTCCCTCTTCCTCCCACTTGTATCAACGCTCGCTCTCTCTGTACCTACTTGGACTGAATGCCTTCAAACAATGAACGGAGCAACACATCTACAAACCCATCATCCATTGCTTCACCCGTCACTAACATGCGATAGAACACTGGTCCGTAGATCAGATCAATGTACAATCCAATGTCTATCCCACTCTTCAATTCGCCGCGCTCCACACCCTTCTCCAGAATTCCCCGAGCTTCACGCCGACGTGGTTGGATATATCTTGTACGGTACTCTTCGGCAAGCCCTTCATCTGACTGCCCTTCTCCAATAATCTGCGTAATCACTTTTCCTTCCCGACTGGTCAAAAAACGAACCAGATTACTCGCATGTATGCGTATATCTTCCAATACCGAGCCTGTATCCGGTACTGGCAATCTTGCCGTTGCGGCAGACATATATCCGTCCATGATGACGGCGCCTTTGTTCGGCCACCATTTGTAGATAGTGGCTTTACTTACCTGTGCACGTTCAGCAATCTTCTCAATCGTAACTGTCCCGAATCCGTGCTCCAACAACAACTCGTACGACGCTGTAAGAATAGCATTCTGGGTTTCCATGTTACGCGGACGTCCTCTTTTTGCAGTCATTTTGAGCCCTCCTGGCTGTAAATCATATATATCATCATCAGTAATATTCATAAAAACGATACGTTCATTATACTAAACAGTGATGAGTACACACAATTCATACTCCGCTTACCTTTTCGTTCTCATTTAAAGTTTCATTAGAATTATGTAATGCCTATTTACAATACTATACGTTTAGTTTATTATATGTTTGTAATTAGTGAACACAACGTTTAGTAATTTGCGTTTTTAAATACCACTTGTTTAGATCGAACATAAATTTGAAATCTGTGGAGGTTGATTACGATGGATATGAGACAACAAGTGAAGCAGGCACCTGTGCCCACCTGGATTATTTTCTTATTGGCGTCGGCTTGTGGATTGATTGTGGCAAACTTGTATTATGCTCAGACCGTTATCGGACCGATTAGTATTACAACGGGTCTGTCTTCTGCCGCTGCCGGATTGATTGTGACGTTGACACAGATTGGCTATGTCATTGGTTTGTTGTTCATCGTGCCGCTCAGTGACATTACCGAGAATCGGCGCCTGGTCGTGCTTTTCCTCAGCGTACTGGTCGTCGCCCTGATTGCTGCGGCTTTCTCGCCCACGGCTGTTGTATTTCTGACCGCCTCTATGTTCATTGGCATAGGTTCTGTTGTCGCTCAGATTCTGGTGCCTTATGCGACGTATCTTACGTCCGAGGAACAACGCGGACGTGTTGTGGGCAATGTAATGAGTGGGTTACTGCTGGGCATTATGCTGGCTCGTCCTGTCGCAAGCTTCATCACCAGCCTCTTCGGTTGGCAGACAGTCTTTGTATTCTCCGCCATTGTTATAACACTTCTAATGCTGCTTCTGTCACGTGCTCTTCCTGCCCGGAAGCCTGAACCCACCTTAAAATACGGCCAATTAATCGTATCCTTGGGCACAATGTTCAGAACGATGCCTCTGCTACGCCGTCGGGCGTTCTATCAGGCCAGTCTGTTTGGTGCTTTCAGCTTATTCTGGACTACGGTTCCGCTCAGACTCGCTAACGATTTTGACATGTCACAGCAAGGCATTGCCTGGTTCGCACTGGCTGGTGTCGGAGGTGCTATTGCCGCTCCCATTGCCGGGAGACTTGCTGATCGCGGACTAACACGTATTCTGACGGGTGCTGCCATGGTGATCGCTGTTGCTTCGTTCGGTCTTGCTTATGTGTTCCAGAGCCACTCCACGTTAGCACTGATCCTGCTTGTGATCGTGGCGATCACACTGGATATGGCTGTCTCGGGAAATCTGGTGCTGGGTCAACGCATCATCTATTCGTTAGGAAGTGAAGCGAGAGGACGTGTGAATGGTATATTCATGTCGATCTTTTTTGTTGGAGGTGCGCTTGGTTCATCTCTCGGAAGCTGGTCTTATGCTAACGGAGGTTGGAGTCTCACAACACTGATTGGCCTGATCATGCCACTGCTCGCTCTGGTGTATTACTTTACGGAAAAGAAAGCCGTAGTCGTCAGCAGTGAATAGAATGAATATATCGCTGAATCCGAATAACGGAATAAGGACAGAGCTAATCATCAAGATTAGCTCTGTCCTTTAATGTTGTAATACTCACTCGGCTCCCTGTGACAGGAAGTTATCACTATTATCTAAGATGGATACATTAGCGTATTAGGCTTTACTGTGAAGGGTAACTTGGTACCCGTCTGGGTCGGAGAATGTAAAGGTTCGCCCGAATGGTCCATCTATTGGGGCAGATGTAATCTTTACACCTGCTGCAACAAGCTTGTCGTAGATGTCTTGCGTATCTGGGGCATGAAGCCACAGAGCGATACCAAGTCCTGGCTGATTACCTGAACCAAGTTCTGTTCCTGGCAATAAGTCACGAAGAGCAAATGCAATAGGTTTTGTTTCAAAGACCACCGCATGAGGGGGTCCCGCCTGTGAGCGTACCAGTCCGAGATAGTTTTGATAAAATTCGGCAGAGCTTTCAAGATTGCTAACCTGAAGTGAAATGAAATCTGGTCCAATTGCTGACATAATGTAATGTCCTCCTTCGTATTTGTATATCTTGATCATACAAGGTCGCTCTTGCCAACAGTATGTCAGTAGTGTTCTTTCATTTTTTTAAATACAAACCAAAAAAGCACTCCGAAGGAGTGCTCATTTGTCATCTTACTCTTGCTTCTATATCATATTCAACTAACGCTTATTCCACCTTGAATCTTGCGGCAGATTCGGCCAGCTTTTGCGTCAATTGATCGATCGTATCGACCATGTTCGCCAACTGCTGTACCGTCGAAGACTGCTCCATCATGGTTGCCGTTACTTCTTCAACCGATGCAGATACCTGTTCTCCTGAAGCCGACAAGCTATGTGCTGACTCCAGTACGTCGTCCTTGTTCTGCAACATCTCTTGCATCTGTCCTGCCATCGTGGCGATCTGCTGATTAATGACCGTCACCTTCTCCAAAATCACATCAAATGCCTGACGAGTCTGAATGACAAGCTCATCCTGTCTGGAAGAGATGGTGTGAATTTCGGCAACACTTTGGTTGTTCTCGGCGACATCGGCCAGATTCTGCTCGATAATGCTGGAGATTTCCTTGGACTGGCGTGAACTCTGTTCTGCCAGATTGCGAATCTCTTCAGCCACAACTGCAAATCCTCTGCCATGCTCTCCAGCTCGTGATGCTTCGATTGAAGCATTCAATGCAAGCAGGTTCGTCTGCTTGGCGATCTGGCTGATGGCTTCCGTGATCTGACTAATACTGCCCGAACTTGTTTGAAGTTTGACGGTAATCTCCGAGATTTTCTCCACTTCCCGTTCGTTCACCTCATTGATACGCATCAGTTCATTGACGACTTCATTCCCGTTGTGGAATACCGTTTCGATCTCATCTGCTCTTGCCTTCACATCCTGTGCACTGCTGTTCATGGCAGCCACTTTATCGCCGAAGCTGTTGAATTTGCCTGCAATCTGCTCGGTATCTTCGGATTGGGCCTCCATCGCCTTCGCAATCCCCATGGACGTCGCCGACGTCTCATCAATGGATCTTGCCGTCTGTCTGGATGTTTCCTCCAGCTCCTGAGTACTGGCCTGAAGGACATGGATCGAACTATTCATATCGGTGATCAGGTTTCTGTTCTGCTCCACCATGCCATTGAAGCTCTCCGCCAGATCCTTGAATTCACTGTTATATCTACCATTGGCCTTGACGATCAGATTCCCTTGAGCAAGCTGTTGGAACAGCCCGATCAGACGAATGATAGGTCTCGTAATACTACGAGAGATCAATAATCCTACGCCAATAGCCAGAGCAACTCCGATCAATGTCACGATAACCATCTGGCGCTGCATATCTTCTAATGGTCGTTTGATATCATCATAATCATCTACAATGACCACAGAAAGATCTGAGCCAGGAATCTGATTGATACGATAATAGATGTCATCTCGATCCATCGAAGTGACCTTCACTTTATCAGTGGCTCTGGCCTCTATGATCCCCATGGCGTCCTTATCCTCTCCCAGTGTTTGCCCCACAAAGGAAGGGTCCAGTGAATCATACATAATGATGCCGCTTCGACTCAGCACTTCAACTTTGCCTTGACCATTGATCTTAATGTCTCCAAGTTGTCCCAAGAAGAAGCTGCTATCCACCGACATCGCTAACACACCGAGTATATTCCCCTCTTCATCGGTGATGGGCTCAGAGAATACAATTATGAGCTTTTTGCCAGTCTTAGAGACCACGGCATCACTGATGAAGGATTTCCCCTGTATAGACTCCTTAAAATATTCCCGATCTCCCCGTGACTGCCCAATGACTTCTGGCATGGTTCCCGCCACCATGGTTCCTTCCTTATCAAACACGAACAGGTCAGGCTTGGTGCCTACCGTGTCGGATATACTGTCGGTGAGAATCGAATTCGCTCTATTGAAGTATGGATTCTCCTCTGTGAAAAAGGTCTCATCTGTCATTTCGTTGGTATTACGCAACTCCAAGAGTTCTTTGAAAGTATTATGTACGGATATCGCATGACTCATCTGTTGCTGAAGCTGCATCGCTGTCCAGATCCCTTCCCCAAGGCGGTCAGCCATCACATTAATCTCATCCTTGCTTTTCCTGACCACAACATCAGATGAGATCATATAACTTGTAGTCGTTGCACCGAGCAGAACCAAAACAACCAGTACACTGATCATGATGGGCAGCTTGATTTTAAGCGACATATTTTTAATCTTATGCCCTATCCCTTGCTTTTCCCCCGTTTTCCCCATTCCACTTCTCCCCATTTCCCTGAACCATCTCCATCTGAACGATGTATATACTTTATCGGAAAAATGCATAGTAGAATTGATGTATTAGGGAAAAATTGCCACTGTTTTTCTGTTTTTATATTTTGAAAGCAAAAAAAAAAAAAACTGCCTGTCAGATCGACAATATCCATCTCTGGAATGGATGTTGCCGTTACCTAACAGACCGTTTTCAGATTATCCGATGAATGGATTATGTTTACTTGCGCAATCTCCGGGAACTCAGTGCGTGATGACCATTCTGCAGGAATGTGCTACGCGTATTCTTCATCTGTTCAATCCGTCGCTCAGCCAGACGATCTGCGGCAACATAGGTTGCGATACCTTCGGTACGTGAGCTTTCGAATATTTTCTCCAGATTGGTATAGATCTCTCCGATCTTGCTCCACGCTCGATCCGCGTTATAACCGTTCAGCTCATCTGCAATGTTAATCACGCCACCCGCATTGATAACATAGTCAGGCGCGTATACGATGCCCATATCATATAACTGATCTCCATGACGGGTCTCCAGCAGTTGGTTGTTGGCACAACCCGCTACGACCTTCGCCTTGAGCGTCTTGAGCGTATCGTCATTAATTGTGCCACCCAGCGCACATGGTGCATAGATATCACACTCCACACCCGTGATGTCTGCGGGATCAACAGCGGTCGCGCCAAAGCGATCCACAGCCTGCTTCACCGAGTCCTTATGGATATCCGTAACGATCAGACGTGCACCTTCCTCATACAGATATTTGCACAGATGCATCGCCACATTGCCGACACCTTGGACCGCTATAGTTTTACCCTCCAGCAGATCGGTACCAAATGCTTCTTTGGCTGCTGCCTTGATCCCACGATATACACCCCAAGCCGTTGCAGGCGATGGGTTACCGGATGAACCATAGCTTGCCGAGATGCCTGTCACATAATCAGTTTCCTGATAGATCAGGTTCATGTCCTCTTCCGTCGTTCCCACATCTTCGGCCGTGATATAACGTCCGTTCAATCCCTGAATATATCGTCCAAACGCCCGAAACATTGCTTCGTTTTTGTCACGCCGCGGATCTCCGATAATGACCGTTTTGCCGCCGCCCAGATTGAGGCCGGATACCGCATTCTTATATGTCATACCACGGGCAAGGCGCAGGGCATCTTCAATGGCGGCTTCTTCTGAAGCATAAGTCCACATCCGTGTGCCTCCCAGCGCAGGGCCGAGTGTTGTGTCGTGTATGGCGATAATTGCTTTTAAACCTGAATTTCGATCCTGGCACAGAACCAGTTCCTCATAATCGTGTTGCTCCATTGCTTCAAACCAACTCATGTGCTAACCGTCTCCTCCAACCATTTTTGCGATCCAATCGCAATGTTCTCTATTTAATTACCATCCTCTATTGTACCCATGAATACCCAGTTTGTGCAAAATCACATCGCAATGTCAGAGAAGCATCGTTTACCATTTAAGATAACGTCTCAACCACATTAATCGGATGCAGATCTCCATCCACCGCAAATGATGCCTGTCCCGTCTCTTCGGAGACAACCAGTACAACGGCGTCCGTCAATTCACTTAATCCAAGCGCAGCCCGATGACGAGTGCCTATCTTTCGTTCATGCACTTCCGCCTGCGATAAAGGCAACACATTACCAGCGGATACAATCTGATTGCCACGAATGAGAACAGCCCCATCATGCAGAGGCGCACCGGGAATGAACAGCGATTCCAGCAGCGCATGCGTCACTCTGGCATCCACTGCCACCCCTGAATGGATAATCGTCTCCAACGGAATTTCGCGTTCAATCACAATCAGCGCACCATATCTCCGGTCAGACAGATGCTGTACGCTTGATGTTAATTCAGCAAACTTCTCGGTAAAAGGTGAAAGATAACAATCCAGATAAAAAGAAGAGGCGAGCACCTCGATCTGCTTAATCTCCGCTCGAATCTCTGCAAATTGTCCCAATAGACAGACACTGTCATTGTCAAAACGGGATAACGTCATGTTCATTCGATCCGCCACACGGTGCAGATCTGCCTTGAGCTTCTGCCTCATCGAGGAACTGTCACAGTCTGCTTGCTGAGTCATCATTCTCCGCCTCCTTTTTTGGGTTGGACCTGTCGTACCTCGCTCCACATCATTAGTACCCATAACTTCCCCTTCGGAGCAGGTATTTATGCAATGGCAGTAGGCTGTATGAGCTAATAAAGGTCTTGATTGTAACGGGTATAACAAGCAAAAAAAGAGCCTGTCCGCAAACCTTCACGGTCAGGCCCTATTCGCATAATAATTTGATGTTTGCCTATTTCACTTATTGAGCTTTGCCGTATGAACCTGTCTTAAATGTAGTCGGGTCATACCACTTGTACCCTGCTGCGGGTGCAGCCCACGGCTCAAGTTGCGGCTCGGTCGATGCAGCCGGAGCTTCCATCGGAAGCAGGCTTGTTGCCGTATCCAATGTCAGTCCTGGCACTTGTGCAAGACTGGTATAGCTCTCTTTGACTGCGAGCCATTTCACGGTATTCACGAGGAAAGTAGCATCATCCACTTCTTTGAATCCATCATAGGTCTTCTTGGTGGCGCCGGTCTCTTCTCGCAAATATTTCGGAGTAGCATCTTCCACTGGGGAAGAGTCGCCGATAAATGCAGCTTTGCCCGCACCAATCTTCGCAATGGCGGCATAGGCTCCTTCAGCTCGTCCACCACCATTGTATACGCCCTGATCCACGGCATTGCCCCACTTGGACACACCACTTGGTACATACACCAAGCCTTTTGCCTTGTTCGGATCCATAATTGCAATGGTCGATCCGGCATGCATGGCTACAGAATTAACGCCAGCTGTAATGCCGAAGGATTGGGCCGGTGTAACGATATCCGATGCGTTCACATCGCCGAGTGCATTGTAGCGGAAACGAACACCAAAGTTCGTCGCCAGCCAATCGGAGCTGATCACACCTTGCATGGCAGGTGATTCCGCTTCAGCCGAAGACATACCTTTGGCTGGATTCAGGAAGGCACCACGGCGATAGCCGTTGAATACTTCGGAAGAATCCCAGCGGTTTTTGTTGCGGTCTGCGTTGTAGTGATCGGAGATGAAGAAGATACTTCCTCCGTTCTGTACATACTGCACCAGCGCAGCCTGCTCAGTCGCTTTGAACGGCACGTTGGCTTCGCCGATGATGAAGACGTGGTAATCTTTCAATTTATTATAGGTGATGGCTTGCTCACCAAATGTATACGGGATGCTGCGTTCCAGCTGATCCACGGCAAAGCCTGCGTTTCGCAAACCATTGGCAAAATCAGAAAATGCCCCGTCGATAATCCAGTCGGCAGCACCTGCTGTCTGGGCGTGGGTATTATCGAACAATACTTTCTTGCCGGTACCATCCGGCAGTGTTGTACCTGGGTTCGGTTCTGGATCAGGATTGGTTGTTCCGGAGGAAAGCGCGATGGACGTTGGGTTTTTGACTCCTGCATAGCTATTGTAGGCGCCTAAAGTTCCGGTTACGATGATCTTTTTGCCTACAAGACTCGGATTGGAAGCCAGTCCATATTGCGAACGGAAAGATGCGGGAACTTGTACATCCAATAATCTGGCGTTGGTTCGCTCTGACGCTGAATCCGCAATCAGAACATTAAAATCATTGGCATACGGAGATGTAAACTTCGCGGTAAGTGACCCGGTAGCATGTCCAACGATGATTCCTTCAACCGTTGCCGTTCCTCCACCGCTCTGGGCAGCGATGGCCTGAGATACCGTAAGTGGTGCTGCAGCTTGTACCGGACTCTGCGAACCCGGCCCCAGCAATGCGGTTGCCATCATGATAAAGACCAGGAATGCCCCGATCCAGTGCTGCCATAACGCCTTCTTCATATTCCCTTTCTCCTCCTCCAAATTACCTGATAATGGGTTATCCTCCTTTAATTTAATTGTTCATATGCTGAATTCCTCTTTCTTTTTGTAAAATTTATGAAAAAGTTTAGAAGTTGAGTCTATTTGCCCATAATGATGATCATACCTTACATATGTCGAAGGAGTAGATGATAGATTATGACGAAGCTTATATTTTTAATACCTTTGTTAATTGTGCCACTGATTATGGCTTATGTTGCACTTCGTTCTCGGATGGTTACGCGACTGTTTCATATTGTTGCACTGCTCTGCTTTTATAGTGCGGCAACGGTCATCGCTGGCGATGTGTATGCGACGAATGCCCATATGACCACATTCACCACCGAGATTCACCATTTCCTGCTGAATGGCTGGTTCCTGTATCCGGCTGCTTATCTGGGTGTATATATCCCCTATGTGCTGTGGATGAGCCTATTTTCAGAAAAAAGTTGAATTCATTACGGACTTGGGATTGCATTTTGCCATCGTTCATTGCATAATAAGTATATAACTATGATAATGATTATCATTCTTGAACTTGTCTCTATGTACCTGTCTACTGCATATGATTTTACGATTTTATAGATAAAGGGGAACGAACATCGAATGAATACACCTCTGCAAAAGGCTGACCTGCAGCTTGACGATTACTTGGATCTTCTGAACCTGGCAACCAATCTGGGTGATACGAAATGGCAAAAGGAAATTATTCGCAAGCTGGCATATACGTATCCCGCAGTTCAATGTAAACAACCACAATAGCATTCGACATACATCATAGATCTACATCATGGCTCATAACCGATTCATTCGTTGAATCTGTTGTGGGCTATTTTTGTTGTACAATGTACATTAAAGTTATTCAAACGTGAAGGAGTGAACAACGATGCAATTGGAGACCGACAGACTGATTATCCGGGAGATTCGGGAGACCGACTGGGAGAGGATTCATGCCTATACCTCCATGACGGAAGTTACACAGCATACAGCATGGGGACCGAATACGGAAGAGGATACACGGGCATACGTGCAGTTTGTGTTGGACACACAGCAGGCACAACCACGAGAAGGCTTTGAACTTGCGATATGTTTAAAAAGTGACGACTCTCTCCTTGGCGGAGTGGGCATTCACGTTATGGAGAAAACCAATGCAGAGATCGGTTACGTCCTCAACCCTGCTTACCAGGGGAAAGGTTATGCCGACGAAGCAGCCCGCGCTTTACTGGGTTTCGGTTTCAACGAACTTGGCATTCACCGCATTTACGCCAAATGTCGTCCGCACAACACGGCTTCGGAGAACGTTATGAAGAAGATTGGTATGCAGCGTGAAGGTCTAATGCGAGAGCATTGGTTCTACAAAGGTTCCTTTCATGACTCGGTGCTCTATTCGATTCTCGCCAGAGAATATACTAATGAACAATTTCATGGAAACGCAAAAAGCTGACTCCCACATATGGGACGCCAGCTTTTCGTTTCTTTCTTTTTCTCCGTAACGACCCCAATCGCCAATGGAGGTGAAGCCTCGGAACAAGCTATGTTACAACCGGCACAGCTCTGCCGGGCAGCTTGGGAATGTCGGACATCCGCACATGCAGCGCAAGGCTGCCAGATCCCGAATCATCAGTTTGCCGTCCATCATATCCAGCGTACCTTGTTCCTTCCATGCCCCCAGCATCCGCGTTACACTCTCCCGGGTAGCTCCAATCATCTCGGCAAGCTCGGTATGGTTCAGCTTCATGTCTAGCACAATACCATCCGGTGTAATCTTCCCATACGAGTTGCTGGCACGGATCAGAGTCGAAGCGAGTGCACCCGCCTTGCCGTAAAGCAGCAAATCACGGAATCTCGACTGGGTGATCCGCTGCGACAGTGCCATCCATTGCAAAAATTTCAAGGCAAGGTCGCCATGTTTGCTGAGTATACTTTCCAGATCGCTGAGCGAGATAATGGCCAGTTCCCCTTTTTCCGCCATCTCTGCACTGTAGCTATGATTCAATCCGCCGATGCCGCCGAATTCACCGATGAGATCGCCGCTTTGTTGAATGGATAAAATAATTTCCTTGCCATCCTCCGTCGACTTGGTCATTTTCACTCGTCCCGAACGAATGTAGTACAGATATCCGGCTTCATCGCCTTCAAGAAAGAGACTATACCCCGACTTCACCCGTTTGGGCTGCATTTTCGCTTCAATCAGGTCCCATTGCTCAGGTGTAACGAACGAAAGGATTCCGCCTGTTTCTCGTGTCATTTTGCCCGCCTCCGTTTGTTTCTGCTCTGTTCTTTGGGTTGTTCTTTCTACAAATACTGTACCCATACCCTTCGTCCCCCTCGGTGATTCCTTATGTATACATCATATCGCGAAAGTAGCTTCAGGGTTATCGGGGGATTACCTGATCATTAACGAGAAACTCCCTGAATTTGCTGTGAGAAAAGTCACATTTCACCGATATGCCTCATCCTTTGCATTTCTCCAATCCCTTGGTGTACCTGATTCAAAAGCTCCCCTATGCCCAGGTTCAGTAAATTATAGAACGGAAATAGGGGTTTTCCCTGAATTACAATGTACGAGAAAGGGTCTACAATAGAACTAACATCGTAATACCCTTACTTTAAGATGATCCGGTTCAAAGGTTAATGATAATAATTACACGTAACGTACGTTATAATTCCGAAAAAGGAAGTGTCCTCT
Source organism: Paenibacillus sp. FSL H8-0079 (assembly GCF_037991315.1). NCBI lineage: Bacteria > Bacillati > Bacillota > Bacilli > Caryophanales > Paenibacillaceae > Paenibacillus > Paenibacillus sp. FSL H8-0079. Next base: position 376,851 of record NZ_CP150300.1, on the reverse strand, counting down.
CATGCATGATGAACTGCCATCTGGCATTCAGGAGATGATCGACGGCCTGCGCCTGAACACATCCAGCGACTTCTGCGGACTTGCCTGTCTGAACGGGACGATGCTACGCTGGAAGTATACTTCTGGGGCTAGTAATGAACGAGTAAAACGCATGGAAATGCGTCCCGGACAAGATCTGGTAGGCACAGCCCTTCGGACTGGACGCCCAGCCCGATCTGATGCACAATCCACCGGGGAGCATACACCCGGTCGTTGCCCATTAATGCTTGCTGAGCGGCTGGTAAGTGCCATAGCGGTACCTGTGTTCCAGGAAGGAAGCGTGCCTGGCGCCGTGTTGCTCGTTGGCAGCAGACTGCCTTGCACCTTCTCACCGGACATGGTCCGGCAGACTGAGCAAGTCGCTCTACATCTTCAGCCGAAGGTGTTTGGATAAAAGTTTGAACTAGAAAGTGAGAGAAGCTATTCGGAGATTAAAGCTCTGGATTGCTTCTTTTTTTGTTATGATAGAGATAGAACTGAGGAAGCGGACAGGGGGAAATGATGTGATTCAACTATTAGTTGTAGACGACCATGTTGTCGTGCGCTCCGGGCTGATCGCCTTACTCGAAGGAAAGAATGATATACATATCGTTGGAGATGCCGCAGATGGCGATGAAGCCATTGCCAAGGCTCAAGAATTGAAGCCAGATGTCGTCTTGATGGATTTCAGCATGCCACCGGGCAAAGACGGTCTGACCGCTACAGCTGAATTAAAAAAATTAATGCCGGATCTCGCGATCCTGATTCTAACCATGCATGATGATGAAGAATATCTGTTCCGCGCCATCCACGCGGGAGCATCCGGATATATACTCAAAAGTGCGCCGCATGAAGAATTGCTTGCCGCGATTCGTTCCGTAGCAGAGGGTAGCGCCTATCTGTACCCAAGTGCAACCAAACGGCTAATGAGCGAATACCTGGACAAAGCCAAACAGGAAAACGCCGGACCGTATGACACGTTATCCGAGCGGGAGAAAGAGATTTTGTCCTGGATTGCGAAGGGATACGCCAACAAGGAAATCGCCGAACATCTGATCATCAGTGTCAAAACGGTCGAATCCCACAAAAGCAATCTGATGGAGAAGCTTGGCCTGCGTACACGACCGGAACTGGTGAAGTTCGCCATGAAAAAGGGGTTGCTGAACTTTGAGTAGTGCACGCAAGAACAGACTAAGTGGACTCGCAGACCAGCCCGTACGCCTCCTGCTGAACGAAATAGATAATCACATTACGGATAATGAATTTCGCAGCAGGCTGAAGGGTTCCCTGCATCAACTGAGTGATCTGAAATTTGCCTTGGATGAATCCTCCATTGTAGCCCTGACAGACCGCAAGGGGAAAATCCAGTATGTGAATGATAAATTCTGTGAAATCTCACAGTATGAGCGCGAGGAACTGATCGGTAAGGATCATCGAATCATTAATTCCGGATACCATGGCAAAAGCTTTATGAAAAACCTGTGGGACACGATATCCTCAGGTAAGGTATGGAACGGGGAAATTCTCAATCGTGCCAGAGATGGCAGTCATTATTGGGTCAACACCACCATCGTGCCTTTCCTTGATAACGACGGGGAGCCATATCAATACCTGGCTGTACGTAGCGAGGTCACCAAGCTGAAATCCGTCGAAGCCGAATTGCAAAAGATGATGTCCCAAGTGATGAATATTCAGGAAGAGGAACGACGCCGGATCTCGCGTGAACTGCATGACGGGATTGGACAGAGTCTCTTCTCTCTGGTGATTCAGATGGATCGCCTGCTGGCAGACCAGCCTCACCCCGGGGTTGAAGCACTTCGTAAACAGGTCACGGGCATTATGGAAGATGTACGCGGTATGGCATGGGAGCTGAGACCATCCGTTCTGGATGACCTTGGTGTTGTTCCGGCGATTCGGACCTATATCGAGAATTACACCCGTCACTACGGGATCGAAATCGATCTGGAATGTAATTTGCGCAAGCGACTGGAGATGAACCGGGAGATTGCCATATACCGAATTATTCAGGAAGCCTTAACGAATGTCGCGAAGTATGCCGATGTTGCCGAGGCACGTGTTACGGTAGAAGATGCTGAGGACATGACGATGGTTATTATTGAAGACCAAGGGGCTGGATTCAGCGAAGCAACCGCTGGCAATGGCGTTGGATTGTTCAGCATGGAAGAGCGTGCTCGTGGTGCAGGTGGAACATTGAGAGTTTCTTCCGATCCTGGCGAAGGCACAACCGTTACCCTTTTGCTGCCCAAGACAGCACAGGGATAACCGGACATGCTTCTTATCGTGCTTTGCGCTACAATTAAGCTATCTATTATTTAACAGCTGCTCGCTATTGGACTGCGCGAGTGGCCTTTTTATTTTTTTGATTGGTCAAAACAACAAAATGAAAGCATAAAATCAGTTAAATTCAATAATCATGATAAATAGATTGACTTCAATTACGATTCGTCATTAAAATATGAATGCCACATACACATTGTATGTTTAGTAAAATCTCAATGTTCATTTCATATAGCGAGAGAAAAGGATGGTCAACATGTCAGAGAAACGCTCCTCCAAGGGTGGAGAAATTCCTCAAATGTACAATCTGGACGAGATGGATCGCAAAATCATCGCCGCGCTTCACCACAACAGCCGAATATCCTATACGGATTTGGGTACACAGATCGGGTTATCACGTGTAGCTGTTCAGGCACGCATTAATGCGTTATCTGAAAAAGGAATCATCGAACGCTTCACCGTAGTCATTAACCCTGGCAAGGTTGGGCTTCAGGTCTCGGCCTTTTTCAATGTGGATGTCGAACCGCCCTTCCTGGATGAAGTGGCTGAGAAACTGGACGAAGAACCGGCCGTCACCAGCCTTTATCATATGACAGGCCCGAGTACTCTACACATGCACGGTATTTTTGCGGATATGGAAGAGATGGAGCAGTTCTTGCTGGAGAAACTCTATAAGATGCCGGGTATCGTCAAAGTGGAATCACAGCTATTGTTGAAACGCTATAAAAGCCGGATGGGCATGAGACTCTAGGAGGAAATCAGCATGGGTTGGAAAGATTACAACGGTCTCGTCATCGGAATGGTACGAACCGGAATTCTCGGATACGGCGGTGGCCCTTCGGTGATCCCGTTAATCCGTTATGAAGCCGTTACGCGTTATAAATGGGTCAGTGATGAGGAGTTCGGCGAGATTTTGGCTATCGCCAATGCCCTGCCGGGTCCCATCGCGACCAAGATGGCCGCATATCTCGGTTATAAAACCAAAGGTGTGCTGGGCGCGATTGTGTCCGTACTCGCTCATATTTTGCCGACAAGCATTGCCATTATTGCGCTGCTCGGTTCCATGTACGCCCTGCGCGAGTCGAAAGTGGTCGCAGGCATGGTAGCCGCCGTGCGGCCGGTCATTTTTGTCATGCTGGGCATGATGGCTTATGAATTCGCCATGAAAGCCTGGAAGGGACTCGGCAAAGTTTTTGCCGCCCTATTCGGCGTGATTGCCTTTGTACTATTGCAGCTGCTGGATATCCATCCGGGGATTGTGATCGCGGTTTTCCTGGGATATGGTGTCTTCCATCTGGATCTGGTTCAGCGCTTCAAGTCCAAAGGCGAGTCCGATAAGGGGGTGTCCTAAGGATGCTCCAGACCTGGTGGGAATTATTTTGGGGATTTTTCGTAGCAAACATCTTGGGATATGGGGGCGGTCCAGCTTCCATTCCGCTAATGCAGGAAGAGATTGTGAACCACTACCAATGGATAACCACAGAGCAATTCGGTGATGTACTGGCGATTGGTAACGCCCTTCCCGGTCCGATTGCAACCAAAATTGCTGCATTCGTCGGATATCACGTAGCAGGCTGGTTTGGGGCATTTATCGCAAGCTTTGCCACAATCGTACCTTCCGCAACCGCATTAATTTTATTACTTCGTTTATTAAACAAACATCGCACGTCACCAAAAGTCAAAGGTATGACGTTGCTTGTGCAGCCTGTTATCGCTGTGCTCATGATTCTGCTCACATGGGAATTCGGTCAGCTATCCACCGATTCCATCGGCATCTGGCAGACGTTGATCATTGCAGGCATCTCGCTCTGGGTCATGACCAAGACCAAGCTGCATCCAGCCATTCTGATCGTAATCGCTTTTGCGTATGGTGCACTGGTACTGTCTCATACGATGTAGTTATAGAACATACAAGGAACGTCACAGAATCACTTGGTTATACATCTGCAATGGGTGTATGCAGGGGTTTAGGACGTTTCTTTTTTTACTTTAGATTATATACAAAAAAAACGGTGATACCCGCTATTAAGCTGGGCATCACCGCTTTATTATATTCCGCGTTTCAAGCTCATATTGGAATAACCCATTACTTCGCTTCAACCACTACCGTTACTTTGGTTTTCACACCTGCAAATGTTACTGTAACCGTTGCTTTACCTTTGCCGTTCGCCTGAATGATTCCATCTTTCACCGATGCTGTTGCAATACGGGAAGATTTCCAGAGAGCCGGTTTGGATACATTGGCTTCACTGCCATCGGCATACGTTGCAGTAGCAGCTACAGTTACCTTTTCACCAGGTTTCATGGTCAACGTCACTTTATCTGTCTGCAAATATTTCAGTGTATCTACATCTACAGCAATGGTGACAGACTTGCTACCGTATTTTGCAGTAATTTTGGCTTTACCAGAACCTGTAGCTTTGACTTTACCTTTGGTCACTTGAGCTACTTTGTAGCTGTTCGTTTTCCATTCAGCTTTGTCCGTAACATCACGCTCGCTACCGTCGCTCAAGAAAGCAGTTACCGTCAGATCAGCTGTATCGCCTGATTTCAGGGAAAGAGCTGGTTCGGAAGCTTCAATACGTGAGATGACATCCACTTCGACCTGAATGGTCACTTTTTTGGAGCCGTATTCTGCCGTGATGTTGGCTTTACCACTACTGTTACCTGTGATCACACCTTTTTTCACGTCAGCTACACGTGCATTGCTGGATTTCCAAGTTGCTTCGGATGTAACATCCAGCGTATTGCCGTCCTCATCCGTACCTGTTAGAAGGATGGTCTGTGTTTCTTTGGCGGACAGAACAACGAAGTTCACATCTGCTTCCAGCCCACTAGCCATACCCACTTCGACAGGCAGAGTCAGTGTTTTGCCTTCAATCTTCGCTGTGATGGTTACTTTACCTGTAGCAACACCTGTGATAACCCCTTTGCTATCTACCTCAGCGATTTTGTCGCTGCTGCTGCTCCAGGTTGCATCTTCGGATACATCTTTGGATGTTTCACCATACAACGCCAGTACTTTGGCAGAAGTCGTTCCACCAACAGCTACTGATGCTTTTTTCTTATCCATTTCATACTTGTCCGGAACGTCTACATTTACTGTAAATTTAACCGTTTTACCGCCATAAGCTACAGTGATCGTAGCCGTACCGGATTTGTACGCGATCAGATCGCCGTTCGATACATATACAACATCTGCATTGCTTGAAGTCCATGTTGCTTTGGAAGTTACAATTTCTGTGCTTGCATCAATATACTCTGCATTGGCTACCAATTTTTTGGACTTGTTCTCACCTGTAACACTCATGGCGAGCTTGTCAGTCACATCTTTGATATCCAAATATCTTGCCGTATCTACATCCACAGCAACCTCTACGGTTTTGCCACTGTAGGTTGCTTTAATCGTTGTTGAACCTGCACTAATCGCTGTAACCTGTCCCTTGAATACCGTTGCAACCTTCTCGTTGCTAGATGTCCATGTTGCTTGATCAGTTACATTCACATCGCTGCTGTTTGGATAAGAAGCCGTTACAACGACATTAGCCGTTTTGGTTGTATCGCTCAAACGGAAGAAAATACTTTGTTTCACCACACTCAGTTTGCTGGTCAGATCCACATCCACGTCAACGGATACTGATTTCGTACCGTATTTGGCTGTGATCTTGGCAGAACCTGCCGAGTATCCTGTAATTTCGCCTTTAAGAACGTCTGCAACCTTCTCATTGCTGGATGTCCACTCCGCCAGATCCGTTACATCTTTGGTTGTGCCATCTGGATAAGTAGCCGTCACTTTCACACTTTCACTTTTGTTCAACAACAGGTTAACCTGTTGTTTGTCTACATCTACACGTTTTACCACTTCAACGTTAACATCTACCGTCACGCTTTGGCTGCCAACTTTGGCTGTGATAACTGCCGTACCTGCGCTTTGTCCAGTTACTTTACCATTCACAACGGTAGCAACCTTCTCATCACTGGTAGACCATTCTGCGGTACTTGCTGCTGCATTATTTGTTTCATTGTCACTATACGTTGCTGTCAAAACGATGTCCTTCGTATCTCCCGTGCGCAAATCAAGACTTTGCACGTTTTTCGAAAGGGCTTTGACCTTCTTCGTCACTTTCACTTGAACGGTCTGGCTCTGACCCTGGTAAGCTGCCGTAATGGTTGCTTTACCTTCCTTTTTGGCTGTAATTGCACCATTATATACAGTTGCTATCGAAGTATCTTCGCTACTCCAGGTTGTACTAATCGTCACGTTAGCCGAGGTATTATCTGAATAAACCCCCGTCACCGTAACAGACCCGGAATCACCAACTTCGAGCGACATTTCATTCTTGGAAACCACAATTTTGGACAGTTCTTTATCTGCCGCAGCGGCCAAGCCTACGTTGGATATACTCAGTATCAACACCAGCATCATCACCATGTACTTGGTCAATCTTGGCTTTAACATCATTTCCCCCCGATTATCATCATTTTTTTCCTTATGTTTAATGTCGGCAAGTTCTTTCCAGATGTTTAGACTTTCAGGAAATTTTCAGGGAATTCTGTGGAAATTAATTCATTTGCTCCTACTGTTCCAACTAATTCATACCTGCGAATAATACGCATAACCTATGTATAGTGACTGTCTTGAACTTCATTTCACAGGATCGGGGGAAACATATGCGTCAGCCTTTTGATTACATCGGGTATTGGGAGGAAACATATCGTTCGGGTGAAACTTCTGGGAGGGGTTCATACGGGGTTTTGGCTGAATTCAAGGCCGAGGTCGTGAACGGACTGATTCAACGTGAAGGTATTCATCGTGTCATTGAGTTTGGATGTGGGGATGGCAACCAGTTGCAATACATGAATTATGAGGATTACCTCGGCGTTGATGTGGCTGCTTCTTCCGTAAAACGCTGTGCTTCCCAGTTTGCCAAAGATTCATCTAAAAGTTTCATGCTGTATACACCAGGTCTGTGGATTAACCGAGGTTTCCTGCAAGCCGATCTGACGGTCTGTCTGGATGTGTTATATCACATTACGGATGAAACAGATTTTCGCAATACCCTCTATGATGTTCTACACTCTTCCACAGCATGGGTGGTGTTATACACGCGATTGAAAGAAAACGGCAACCCGGGGATCGATACAATCCAGGACCGTAATCTGTTCGATTATCTCTTCGACTACCCTGATTTCAAAGTTCATGAGATTATTCCGCAGCGCTATCCGGATCAGTCTTCGGCCGACTTTGTTATTCTGAGACGTACGCCTTCGAAGTGAGATTCTTTGTTTCAATAGAACATACTAATTAAGCCTGCAACCCAACGCGAACCGCACGAGTGGGATCTTCGTATGTTAGATTCTTTCGTCTTCCTTCACTTATGTACATCATCTTCCTGTCCACCGCCCTTGACTCGTCTATTTCAAGATTACCCTTAGGTGTGCTCTGCCTTCAATAGAAGAGATATCCTCCCTAGTATTGGAGGCGGAGCACGCGGACAGGTGATGATGATTGGCTAATGATGCTACTGACTACTGAATATATAACTGATTTTATGGATTGAATCTAATGAAACAACTCGCAGGCTAATAACACAAACACGACCCTACTGAGCAGTTTTCACCTTCAGTTCATCCTGTGCGTAGTTCTTATCTCTTCTTTTAAAATAACCCCTCACGTCCACGCAGCTTCGCCAGCGCTTCCATGTAGAAATAATCGCCGTATATAATCGGCACATTCAGCCCTCGCCCTTCCGGGTAATGCACCGTTCCCTGCATAATCAGACCTTCTTCCGCTGCCGAGTCGCCGGAGCTATAGTTCTCATGCAAGCCGCGGACGATACGTTCTCCTGCGGCGGCATAGGTTTCCCCGCGTGGCGACAGCTTCGCCAGCTCTAGCAACCCGCTCGCGGCAATCGCCGCAGCGGACGAGTCCCACGCCACCTGATGCTCCGCAGGTGCGCGGAAATCCCACACCGGCACGATCTCTTCGCCAAGCATGGCGAGGAAGAAATCGGCCGCGCGCTCCGCTGTCTCCAGATATCGGGCTTCGCCCGTATACCGGAAAGACAGCGCAAACCCGTGCAACGCCCAGGCGGTCCCCCGCGCCCAGGCGGAACCTGGAGCATGGCCCTGTCCGCCATGCTCTCGTAGCTTCTGCCCCGTGTGTGGATCGAACTCCACCACGTGGCAGATGGACCCGTCAGCGCGGATGAATTCGCGCGCCACGGTGTCCGCATGTGCTTCCGCCAGCCAGCGGAAGCGAGGATCGCCGCTCTGCTCGGATGCCCAGTAGAGCAGCGGCAGGTTCATCATGCTGTCAATGATGGCTACGCCGCGCGTATCCATTGCTGACGAGCTGAAGTTCCAGGCGCGGATGAACTCACCGCGCACGTGGAAGCGGGCAGCGAGCAGGTTGGCGGCAAGCATGCCACGCCGCCGTCCATCCGTGCTGCCCGTCTGGCGGTAGTTGGCTACGCCACTAAGCAGCCAGATGAACCCCAGATCGTGATCCACCGATCCGGGATCACGCAGGCAACCTTCCAGTTGCCGCTCACAGCTTTCGGCAATGCGATATAGCGGAGCGACCGCTTCACTTTCTGGAGCATCCCTATAGACCAGCCATAACAACCCAGGCCAGAAACCTGCTGTCCACCATTCCGGATCATTCCGGTCATACGTCCCCTGCGGGGCAATGTGCGGAAATGTATCCTTAATCCGCTTTGCATTCCGAATCGTTTTGGCAGTTCCCTGCTGCCACGCTTCCTCCAGCCATTTTACCGACGTTGATGTGTTCATGAACATATCCCTCCTCGATTCAATACCGGACACCGTTATTGATGCTCCAGCTCATCCTCAACTTATCTATAGCGTCGTATGCCCTGACTCAATATCTATCAGTTAAATATCACTAACCTCACTCAATCGGATCGAAAATGTCAGACTGCGGGCTCCACTCACTTCAATCCGCGCTTCCTTCAGCAATCCATTACGGAAAGCCACAGGCTGCTCTTCCAGATGAATAATAGCTCCCTGATCCAGCGCTGTGGATTCTACATACGCCCCCCGATACTCCGTTCGCACGCTTTGATCCGTATGGGTAATCACGGCCTGTTCGCGACCATCACTGAACATCAATGGAATGAGTGCCCCTGCCGCCGCGATCTCACCTTCGAATTCATACGTTATGGTCAGCACATCCGCCTGTTGCACATAATGGGTACGCAATGATTCAATTCCGGGGAATGGACCAACCCATCTCACGGCAAAAGAATTCTCCGAGGCGCTTACGCCATCTTCTGCCGCTCTTTCCGCCAGAGACTGCTCCACTTGGTTCCGCTTATCATGGTCCACCTTCTCATACACAATGGAACCACCTCCCTGAGCAGGGTCTAATCCAACATCCCGATCATATGCACCACCGGATGGAATGCCCTCTGCAAGACTGTGCCATACCCCATCTGGTGTCTTCCAGGCAGGACAATAGCTGAGCGGACGGACCTCCCCTTCGGCAAATTCCGTGAATCCGGCCTGCACATGGCTGGCAGCGGACGGACCAATCAGACCAGGTAACCCCATCTGCTGAATCCGAACCAAACCAGGGATCGTATACGGATCATTCATCGCCGTGTGCAATACCAGTTGCTGACCAGGTACGGAAGCAATCACGGTTTCGAACCACCCATCGGTCTGCAAAACCCTGCTGCCCACCTCGGAAGGAAGGTACACTTCGCTCACATCGTCTCCCGGATCACTGAGACAAGCGTGAGCCAGTGCTGCTGCAGTCCACAGGTTGTAACAAGTATGGTTGGTATAGATTTCGTACCCATGACGATCTTCTGGCGCGTATTCATTGCGTACAATTTTTAGACGCCCATCATCCATTTTCCAGCGCTCTACAGCAGCAAAACACCGATTAGCCGCACGTGCGAAAGCACCCGCCATCACCGGATCTCCCGCCTGTAACGCTAGTGTTGCATGTGTGGAGCATACATAAGCCGCCGCTGCTTCATTCCACTGATGCTGCGAGCTGCGACCACGCGGTGGAATCTCACCTAGCGGTGATAGCGTCAGTAGCGAGCTGAAGGCACCATGGCGTAGCTGCTCACGTAACGTATCGGCAGTGGCTCCCTCGTAACCAGCATCAAGCATCACCCCAAGGTGATACCGGGTGGCAATATCATAGGAAAATGGACAATTGGGTCGATCCAGCGGTCCATCCTGATACAACCCAAGCGCCGTAAATCGGGGCACATGATAGGCTTCCAGATAACGATCCATCCACCTGGTATCCTCACTCGCCAGCTGTTCACGCCAGCGCAGATATTCGCCAGAGATCATAATCGCGTTCCAGTTAATCATGCGGTTGGGATTGTTCATCTTGCTCATCGTAAATATATAATCTTGTTCTGGATCAATCGTCATGAATGCCTCAGCCCAGATCTGTGCTTGTTCAGGCAGATGTGACTTCAACAACATATAAGCTCTCATCATAAGCACCGGATAAAAATCAGGGTGATTGTCAGGTACGCTACCTTTGACCACGGCATCAATGCTCTGTGACAGGGCTGCCGCTGCGGAATCAAGCAGATCTGTACGCCCCGCATCAACCAGAACTGCTGCAGCCATCGCATAGGCTGGTGTTGAATAATACCTCTCCACACCCGAGAACGGATCTATAATTGCACCATCATTATCTTGATATGAAGTGTAAGCGCGAACAACACTCTCAACAAGTGCTAACTTGCGATCACGATTCCAGCCGTCTGCCGGAGCAGAACCCGCTTGTTCTGCCAATGTACGGTAACGTTCGAGTTCATCTTTCCATGGATACGTGGACGCGGATGTATATTTACTCAATCATGTTCACCTCGGTTTCTCCCATTTTCGGTTCAATGATGAAGATTACCTCACATACCGTTTCAATCAGATCAGAACTTTCTATCCGAACATCCGTCTCATCAACCACACCTGTCCATGATAGTGACGTCCGATAGAATGTGACTGGAACATTGTCATGATCGACTGTGTGTATTGCCTCCGTATGGACATGCCACTGGTTCGCATCATACGTCATATGGACCGTTCCATGTACACCTTGCCAACGAAGATTACCGCTCTTCATCACTTCCGGCTGCACTCTGCTCATCCATCGTTCCACAACACTTGAGCACTCTGCATGTGAATCTGAATCGTCCACCGAAGATGATCGTGCAGCTGAAGACATACTCCTGCTCTTCCATTGAAAACGGTCAATCAGATGCAATTCTGCTCTATCTCTGCTACCGTCAGGAGCTATTTCCCAATGATATTGGCGCGTATACCGAGCCAACGAAGCAGCCCCAGAATATGCGGATGTCAGATCCAAAGTAGTATCCAGCTCACCGCCACCCTCTGCCAACTTTGCCTCTATCACTTGGGCTTGCGCTTGCCGACCGGAGCTTTGCTCCTGTCCTTCAATGAGCGGAACGCTATGACCGGATGATGAGATGTGGAACAGTCGCTCTCTGCCTGGTGCAAAATACGCCTGGGTATACAACCCTGCTCCGGGATCACATAGGATGTTCTCACCACCGCAATGGATAATGAACTGTCCCAGATCATTATGATTGTGAGGTTCATCGTTATGCCCGCCTTTAATGGAAATAGCCACATGAAGGGGTGCGCCATTCGTACGTTTTGTATCCGGAGAATCGAGCGAACCCTTTGCAATCATCCAGCCCATATTTTGGAAAATAAATCCTCGTTCCGCCTGTGCATAGGCACCTTCATCACCGTACACTGCCGGATCGCTCCACATGACGTTCCGCAACAGATGAGCCCAGCGATGACAAGGATCATCGGTCAGCAGTGGAATATGAAGCGGCAGATCAACCTGCAACCCGATCCGGGATACGAGCAGCGACAGCAATCCGGAAGGGATCTCTTCCTGCTCGGCACTGTCCGAATAATTCACGAATGTGCCTCCCGACAGGTGAACTCGCAGCGGGAAGGCTGCGATTGCTGAGATTTTTGAACCCGCCAGCAGATTTAGTTCGCCCTCACTATACTCACAAAGCATCTCGGCATAATAGGTGAAGTAACCAAAGCCATATACCCAATATCCAATGCCCTCAGCACAGCCGCCATCCTCGCCATAACCGCTCAGGAATGCGTTCATACAGCTGACCGTATGGGAGATCGACTCCGTCAGCGTGGTCTCATCCTTGAGCAGCAATAGCGCGGCCATACCACAGCACCCACCACAGACCGCCGACCAGTTGTGATCCGCTGTCTGCCAGTGGTACTTCCGTTGATCCCGGTAAAGCGGAATGAAGATTCGCCGCTCTGCTTCAGACCTGATCCGCTCTATGATAAGGCGATCCAGCCGCTCAGCGTGAATGGTCACAATCTCGGCCAGCATATGTACCGTCTCTGCGGCGAACAGATCGATGTTTCCATCCACCTGGTTGACCTCACCTGTACCCAGATGCGCTGGCAAGCACCACGTATACTCCCCGCATACGTCCCACAACATTTCTCCCAGCACTTGCAGTGCATCCGGCCTAGCCTTGTCCAATGCGAGCATCGCCATAGCAGCCAATCTGCCCCTTCGATCGAAATAAGCCTGCTCATAGGCTTTCCGCTCACCCGTATCGCTGAACTGTCGATATAGACGGAACGACAAGGAAGGCATGGGTTCATTCAAAGCGCGTTCACCATAAGCCTTCAAGTCCGTGTATACCGTAGCCAATTCAGGCCGGGATAACTTCTCCAAGAGTCTGTCAGCACTTATGGAACTCACTGCTTTGCTCTCAGTTCCACGTTGGTTTATGTTTTCATTTTCGACTTCGTGAATGGAATCTTCCACTGGATTCACCACTCTTCGTTAATGGATTGTCATACCAATATTATAATGTAATCGATTTCATTTTACCGGATATAATAACACTTTTGAAGAATTATCCACTAGAACCCTTTCCACGACGTTACGTCCTTCTCCTTCCCAACACAAAAAAACGAAGAACCTTCGTCAGGTCCTCCGTTACATTTTGCCTGTCACCACAGGCTTTTTATGGCTATCTCATATTCTTAAATATCTTATGTCCTCAACTAATCCTGAACACCTTTAATGCTGCTGCCCATATCGCAATTGTTCGCTGTTGTTATTACACAATCACAAGCGGGGAATTCTGTACGACAGATAACCACTGACGTGCAATTAGCTCATGACCTGCCGCGGTTGGATGTACGCCATCCCATAACCAGTACGCTGCATCCGCCTGCTTCAGAGCATCATTAAACGTCTGCTGCAATGGCACCCACACCGCTCCGAATTCTTCAGCGAGACCTTGGGCCAGTTTCTGATATTGACTGATATACTCTTCCCAGGCTTCCCATTTCTCCACAGTCGCTCCGGTTTTCAGAATGAACGGCTCCAGCAAAACCAGCCCCGTATCCGGCATCACTTCCCGTGTTTCTTCGAGCAAATGGCGATACGCTCGTCCAAAACGATCCGTAATTCCGCTAGGTTCACCATTCATCGTGCGCCAAGCATCATTAACCCCAATCAGGATGCTGATCAGATCCGGTTTCAGACTAATCGTATCCTCATTCCACCGTGCGTACAGATCCGATGCCCGATCTCCACTTATACCTCTGTTATAGAACGTCTTATGCTTGCCCGCCAATTCCATACCCAGTTTGCTGGAGATCAGATACGCATAGCCGTGTCCTAAAAAATGATTTGGATCATCATTGCGTGATCTTCCCCCATCTGTAATCGAGTCTCCCTGAAACAATATAACGGATGGACTTGTACTCATGATTGAAATCGTTCCTTCCTCTTGTGCAAAATGGAAACACTGAACACCTCAGTCTCCATTTTATCCCTTTCGGCTACAATAGAAAATAGCGTTTTCATCACAATTCTATTCCTTCAGGTATTTCATATTTCAATCCACACTCTACCCCATCAAGTACCGCAGAATCATCATAGCCACAATACCAACCAGTACAGTTCCAAGCAGACTGCGTGTCCAGATCGCTACTGCAATCGTAGGCAGGGATGCCCACAGAGCTGCATTGTGCGTAATCGGCACTAACTGGTTGTCCGACATGAACAGTTCCTGACCGATTAGTGCTGCCATGACCGCTACGGGTACATACTCAAGCCAGCGCAACAACCACATTGGAATCTGTATCTTGCTGAACAGCATCAGTGGCAGTACACGCGGAATAAATGTTAACAGTGCCGAGCCCATAATAATCCAAAATACATCCCATCTTACTTCCATCGTTCCATGAACACTCCCATCGTTGCCGCAATGACCGCAGCCACAATGACACTCATGCTGCCAAGTGAAGCCATGCTGGCGAAGATTACACAGACAACGGCGATAATAGCCACATTAATGTGTATTTTTTTGTTTTTACGATGCACCAACTGGAGTACAACCAGTCCAATAAACATCGCTGGCAGGGCATAATCCAGACCCAGTCGTTCCGGGTTAGTGATCCAGCGTCCAAAGTACGCTCCCGCCATATTGGCCACAAACCAGTTCAGGTACGCGGTAATATTCAGACCGTGCATCCAGCGTTCACTGAGCCTTTCCCTGCCGATCGCACGTGTCATCGCCACACCGAAAGACTCATCGGTAAGCAGTGAACCAATCCACATATTTTTAAGCGGGGTCAGGTGACGAAAATACGGTGATACAGCTGCACTGAGCAGCAAATGACGTAGATTCACGAAAAATATGGTGAACATGATGGCTAGCGCTGACCCATTCGATGCGAGCATGCCTGCTGCAATGAACTGAGCCGATCCTGCATATAGAATCAGGCTGAGCAGGGCCGTTTCCGCCAAACTCAGACCTGCGGTCATTTCAATGACACCCGCAGCAAAACCAATACTCAAATAACCAAGCAGAGTTGGGATACAATCTTTGACCCCCTGCATGAATGTAGCCTGATCCTGGACCTCTTTCGTGTTCTCTTGTCCAGATATCTGTAATGTACTTTGGTCCAACTCTGGTACATCCCCTCTCCAATTTTGGTCTCCATAAACCGATATATATCGATGTATATCCATTCAGGTTCATTTTTCATGTCACATTAATTCAGAAATATACCACAAGATGTGCACTAAGGGAGAGACAGATTAATTTTTATAGAACAGATGTAATCCTAAATACCTACAAACCCGAAAAATATTTTCGTAAAAATCATAATTCATGTTGAATAAACTCGAATTTTGTCATACGATAGCACCAGAAACATCTGGAAAGGATGGAATGAACTATCTTTTACCAGATTGACTTGTCCACCAGACATAGGGATGGGTTACACAGAGGGGGAATGTGTATGAAGAAGATTCGTAAACAAGGGACCAAAAGAACGCTGCAGATGAGAGAAAAACTGATTTTATCATTTGCCATCGTGCTACTCATTCCAACAATCAGTCTGGGCATTATCTCGTTCCAAACAGCCGATGCCAAGGTTGAAGAGAAAATGTATGAGAACGCAATCAGCAGTGTTACCGTACTTAACCAGACCATTGACCAAATCATTGGTGCAACGCGCAAAAATGTTGATTTCTTGGCAAGCCAGCTGGATGCAGGCAATGTCGGACCCAACCAGGGTGACGAGACAGATACCATCCGTACCTTGCTTGACGCGTATAAGGAAACCCATGATGACGTGGAACTTGCCTCCATCGGTACCGATCAGGGTGTGTACATTAACTCCCCTGTAACTGCAGTGAACAAAGAAGGGTACGACCCGCGGGAACGCCCGTGGTATCAGGCTGCTACGCAGAACAAAGATGTCCCTACCGTAATTACACCCTACATATCAAGCAATACCGGCAATGTTGTTGCTTCGGTAGCTCAGACCTCAGCGGATGGCCATGGTGTCGTCTCTGTCAGTTTGTCGCTTGAAGCCCTCTCCAAGACGGTTAATTCCACAAAGATTGGCGAGAAGGGTTATGTCTATATCATTGATAATGCCAATAAAATCATTGTACATCCTACCGAAAAACCAGGGACCGAAGGAACCATGGCACCCTATAAAGATATTTTTGCACAGAAAAACGGAAGCCTGACTTATACGCTAAATGGAAACCAGGAACACGCCTTTTTCTCCACCAATGAAACGACAGGCTGGACCGTGGTCGGTGTCATTGACAATGGTGAAGTGACAGCGTCTGTTCGTCCGATCCTCTATACCACACTTGTCGTTATAGCAATTGCAATTGCGGTAAGCTCCATCATTATTTTCTGGATTGTACAGTCAATCACCAAACCACTGAACCGCTTGGTGAAGGCATCTGATGAAATTAGTAATGGTAATCTGACCATCGAGGTTGCTGTATTGGGACAGGATGAATTCGGCAAGCTGAGCACCAGCTTCAATAAAATGAGCGAATCCTTGCGAACCGTTATTCAGGACGTGCGACACACGGCTGATGAGCTAACTGCTTCTTCAACACAATTGGCAGTCAACTCATCCGAGACAACCAAAGCGACAGAGCAAGTTGCCTTGATCACGGAAGAATCCGCAGTTGGACTTGAGAAACAAGCCAGCAGCCTGAAGCATACGGCACAGCAGATGAATGAGCTAGCTGGAGGTGTGGGACAGGTAACGCACAGTACTCAACAAGTATCTGAAGCTGCCATGCAAGCAAGTGAGCTCGCGGATAAAGGAAATGCCACCATGCAGACGGCCGTATCCGAGATGGATTCCGTCAGTCGCTTTGTGCAGGGTATGGCCGATACCGCTGGACGACTTGAACAGCATTCCACATCTATTGGCGAGATGGTATCTGTCATTACAGACATCGCTGCACAGACCAATTTGCTTGCTCTCAATGCTTCTATTGAAGCAGCACGTGCAGGTGAGCATGGACGTGGCTTCTCCGTGGTTGCCAGCGAAGTCCGCAAACTCGCGGAACAATCCAGCCTTTCCGGCCAGAAGATTGTAGAGATGGTTGGAGCGATTCAACAGGAGATATCGATGGCCAATCACAATGTACAGATCGGGCAACAGGATGTAAGCAACGGCATTCGTGCCGTGCAGTTTGCAGATGAAGCCTTTGCCCAGATTAGTCAGGCTGTGGGTGTCGTCAATCATCAGCTTGAGAATATTGCAGCTGCCTCACAGCAGATGTCTGCAAGTACAGCCGAAGTCGTACAATCCATTGATCAGATCCACACCATTTCGGAAACGAATGCAGATGGAACAGAGAACATCTCTGCAGCTACAGAGGAGCAGGTTGCTTCCATGCAGGAGATATCATCCTCTGCTGACTCGCTCGCCCATCTGGCTCACAAGCTGCAGAAGCTGGTGGAACAATTTAAGCTGTAAACTATACAAGTAGTCTCTACACATACCAAAAGCCCCTTTGCCATCATATTGGCAGAGGGGCTTTTGAGTTATATTTGAGTTATAAGGAACAAGCTTTTTAGAAAAGAAATGCCTCTCCTATTCAGCAGATTGCTTTTTATCTCCATGGTACCCTTGATCTCCGTAAGGCTCTAACTGTTCAAACCAGCGGTTCAGACATTTGGCCAGTGCATCTTTGGGATCGTAATACGCGTTATCGTCTTTCTTCAATGTCTCCAGCACTTCGATCACAAAGGCATTCTCACCATATTCATTCCATTCAGCCTGCAACCTTCGATTCAGGTGACTACCCATCTGTAGCATAAACCGTTGTCCATTAATGGTTTTCAGGTTAAGTGTACTGTCGATATAGACTTTGCCGTTACGTTCATTCCGAATCTGGTAGACGCCCGCTTCCGTTTTGACTTCCTTCGCCTGTTCCTGCAATTCTTTGCGACGATTCATGTTCTCCTGCTCCCCCTTTTCTTTGCGCCCCTGTGTGCTATCTTCGGCGTTCTGTTGATCTGCACGGCTCTCCAGCCAATACTGACTGCCATCTGGCTCACGTTCCAGCAAGCCATAGTCGATGAGATACCTTCGTATTTCCACGTAATCGTCATAGACTTCCTTCAATAGCTCATTGACCTGTTTCTCGGAATATTTGCGTTCTGGATCGAATCGTTTGGCAATCTCGGTGAGCACGATATATTTATGCTTTTGCTGCATATGAAACGTCTTTAGCGGACCGCCAGTACCCTCTGGAAAATACTTGTTCAGTACCTTATCCCGATCCTGTTCTGTAATATCAAATGAGTCACGATGGATCGTATGTCCATGCCTTGTCACAGGCGATACCCACTCAGCTGGAGCCTGGGTATCCTTACTCTTGAGAAGCTCCATTAATGCCAGGAATATCTTGGCCTGCCGTTCCTTCTCCTTCAATACAAACCGGTGATTACGGATTGTGGAAGAACTCCCAATGCCAAGGGCCTTCTGTACTTCAGCATCCTTCTTGCCTTCATAGAATTGGGCCAGCAAGCCCCGTTGCACATCAGACAATCCGGTTATGCTTTTATCCAACTCCAGCAAATACTCAAATACCGATCCATGAGCTTTCTCGATATGAACACGCATATAGCGGGCTGCCTCATAGAGCACCCCTTCTTCAGGGTATATAATCCCCGCTTCCGTCCTGTATCCACAGCAGACGCATATATAGGCGGGACCTTCCTCCATGTAACCACGCTTAATCTCTTCCAGCGAATCTGTTTGCAACCAGGATTCTGATGATTTCATGTAAAGCTCCTTTTTATCATGTTATGGTCATTTCAAGCGAACACAAATCAATTTATTATCATTTTTGTTTGTTTATTTATAGACATAATATAATTTCGTTTGGTTAATGTCAATATAACTGAAAGAAGTGTTTGGTTGAAGACATAGTGGATACCCCTTTGTTCAACAGAAAAAGACCGCAGGGTCGCAACCCCGCAGTCTCATTTCAATCCGTGTTACAACTTAAACCGTTCAATCATGCTTTGCAGATCTTCAGCCATACGTGACAATGCCGCCGAAGATGCTGCGACCTCTTCCATTGTAGCCAACTGCTCTTGAGCAGCCGCTGATCCATCTTCCGTTCCAGAGGCAATTCTGTCCGATAGAACCATCGTATCATTTACTGCCTTGTTGATATGCCCCATACCCCCATCAATCTGACGGGAAGCCGCAGATACTTCTCCAGCTTGTGCAGCAACTAATTGTACGGCAGTACGAATGTTATGGAAGGCTTCGCCTGCCTCCGTAACCATCTGCGAACTCTTGACCATACCTTCTCCTGTACGGGCAAAGGTCGATTGCACTGCATTGGTTTTCTCCTGCATCTCATGCATAAGCTCGTTAATGCGCTCGGCTGATGCGCCTGAACTGTGAGCCAGTGTCTTCACTTCGTTGGCTACGACCGCAAATCCGCGACCTTGCTCGCCAGCTCTTGAAGCTTCAATGGATGCATTCAATGCGAGAATGTTGGTCTGCTTGGCGATGGCCGTAATCTCGGCCACAATCACAAGAATCTCTTCATTTTTCGCGCGTAGATCCTCAATGACCACAGACATGGCTTTACTCTCGTCATTCACCTGTTGAATATGCGTAACTGCTTCTTCTACGGTAACCATACCCGCTTCCGACTTGGTCGATGCATCAAGAGCGATACGAGCGGTGTCTTCAGCACTTGATGAGATTTCTTTGACTCCAATGGACATTTCGCCCACGAGTTGGCCTGTAGCCGCGAGACTGTTGTTCTGCAGAGTCGTTCCCGCCGCTGCATCCTGCATCAGTTCAGCCACCTGTTCTGTGGCTTTGGATGTCTGCTCGGAACTTGCCATCAACTCTTCAGAAGATGCTGCCAACTGGCTGGACGTATCATGTACCTCTCCAAGCACACTACGCAGTGAAGTCGTCATCGTGTCAAAGCTTTCTCCAAGCTGTCCGAACTCATCCTTGCGCTGCAAACCAACCCGAACGGTAAGATCCCCGGCGCTTACTTTGGATGCTGCCTGCGTTAATTGCAGCAATGGCCGATGAATGCTGCGGATAATGAAAATAAGCAGAATCAACCCAATAACCAATGCAGATGCCACAATTGTAATTGCACGGATCAAAATAGGCATTACCGCTTCCGTTGCTTCGGAAGGAACCATCTCACCAACAATTTTCCAACCCGTCACCGGATTGGTAAAGTACACGGCTTCCAATTCGCGACCATCGTATGTATACTTCACGGTCCCACTTTCCTTCGTATACATTTCATTAATGTAGCTTTCATCCGATTGCGTACCCGATTCAATATTGTAGTGGAACAGGAATTTGCCCCCGTTATCCAGCATGTACAGTTTTCCTTCTTTACCAATGCGTATCTGATCAACGGATTCTTTCAGATGATTGAGACTGACATTGGCCCCGAATACCCCTTTGCCGTCAGCCAATTTGGCTGATGCCGTTACAACCCATTCGCCTGTTGTAACCGACTGGAACGTATCCGAGATTACTGGCTCGTCCTGGGACATGCCCATCGTATACCATGAACGTTCTCGCGGGTCATAGATCTGTTCTCCAGGATCAGGGGACTTCATCCAGCTACCATCTTCGGCACCTGCGGTAAGTACTCCCAGTTCCTTGTGATTCTGAGACATTCGATCCATCTGCCTTTGAAGTGCAGGAGATTTGTTAATAATATCGTTTGAAGTAATACCCGCGGCCATCTGTGCTGCGTTATCCTTCTCCATTTCCAGCATTTGATTTATCTGCAGACTAAGCATTTCTGTTTTGGCCTGTGCAGAACGAATAATTTCCATTTTAACCTGGTCAGCAGCTTTTTGATAAGACAACCATCCCACGGTAATGCTCGGTACTATCAGGAACAGGAGCAATGCAGCAATCAGGCGTTTTTTTACGGTTAAAGTAAACCAATTTCGAATCCTTTTCTTCATTTTAACTATCCCCCATCATAATCTTCACCCATCCTTTTATCGGACAATCGCTGTAAAAATATTATGTATATATACTAAATTAGAATAAATTTAATCTTTTCGGTCAGGTTAGATGGACTTACCTTATCCGTCTTTTCGTTTTGACCCTCTAAGCGAGATCGTTTACAATGCTCATAAGCTGGCTATTCATGAAACGATTGGAAGGAGAGGATTCAAATCTTACGCAAGGCAAATGAAAGACAACGCATTTCCACTGTTTATTCATCCATGTTCCGCATTCTGTTAGCGCTCATCCTGTGCGCAGGCCCGATTCTGGGACAAGCGGGTATCACGGCATCCGCAGTACAGGCGACGCAAGCAGTTCACATTGAAGTGAATGGTGAGCAACAATCCTGGAAGAACGCACCACTTATCATCAAAGGTTCAACGTTTGTTCCACTGAGGGATGTGGTCACATCGGTTAAAGGCACGTTGAAATGGGATAATCGCACCAAGACGGCTACCATTACCGTTGGCAGAGACAAGCTGATTCATCAGGCTGGCAGCAATTCCATTAAAGTAAACCAGGTCGATCTGGCGACAGGTGTGAATTCACGTACGGTTAACGGTACGTTGATGGTGCCTGTCCGGGCCATGTCTAATGCAATCAAGGCGGATATCAAAGTCCAACGCACAGCCACGGGTCAGATGAGCGTGAATATGGTAACCGATCAAGTCAGCTTACTGAACAGCGAGGTTGCCAGCGTAGATACGTATCTGCGCGAGATCAACTATCCAGGCATGGCTCTGATTGCCCGCGATGGTGAAGTACTTCTGAAGCAAGGCTACGGACTTGCCGACGAACAGACACTGAATCGTCCGGATCAGAAGACTCGAATCGCATCGCTGAGCAAATCCTTCACGGCCGCTTCCGTTCTTAGTCTGGCGGAAGAAGGAAAGGTTGATGTGCAAGATCCAATCTCCAAGTACATCTCCGGTATACCTAAGGGAGATAAGATCACGCTGCATATGTTGTTATCTCAGACCTCAGGTCTGCCATCCGCATTCGGTCGGGGTGAAGGAACTTCTATAGAAGAGACTGTGGAAGAGATTCGTCACAAAACGCTGAAATTCGAACCCGGGAGTGCCTATCTGTATAGTAACAGCGGGTATGTTCTACTCGCATACGTCGTTGAACAGGTATCTGGCATGAGTTATGCCGACTACGTGCAACAGACGATACTGAAGCCACTTGGCATGAAGAATTCGGGCGAGGCTTCCCGTAAAGTGCATACGATTAGTGGTTTTGTTCAACAAGATAACGCATGGGTAACTGCTCCTTACTATGTATCTCAATCCGGATCAGGAACCATCTATTCCACGGTAGACGATATGCTGAAATGGGATCGTGCGCTGTATACAGAACAGATTCTAAGCCAGGATACGATTGAACAGATGTATGAGCCTTATTCTGATAAAAACTATGGCTACGCCTGGATTCTGAAAGAGAACGGCACGAATCGTACCGTCTTCCACAACGGTAGTGGTGGCGGGTTTGCCACAGCTTTTTCACGTAATCTGTCCGATGATATCACCATTATCCTGCTCGGCAATCATGCAGGTATGGACATGACTTCACTTTTAGACGAAGTTGAGGCAAAAACAGCCAAAGCACTGCAACTGCAATAATTTTATTTTCATAAAGAGTAACAGGAGACGGTCCTTCAACAGGATCGTCTCTTTTATTTAGTCAAAAAAGAAACATTTTTACAATTTTTCCGTTTATATTATGTAGGTATATTCTGGAATTAAAAAACAGATCTAATACTAGTCGAGGTGCATAATGAAGAAAACCATTTTACTACTGTTTTTGAGTCTGTTCTTACTCGTTTTGCTCCCTAATCAGGGAAATGCCGCTGCAAGCACGTCGAAAATCTTTATGGATGGAGAGGAATTAGTCCTCCCAAGTGATGTACAGGTGACGATTATCAATAAAAACGTGATGATCCCGATTCGTGTCGTTGCCGAAAATCTGAAATTCAAAGTCGATTGGAACCAACAAGCACGCAGTGTAAAAATTCAGCAAGATCAACAGACGATTTCCCTAACCGTCGATCAAAAGCAAGCTATGGTTGCTGACAAACAAGTCACTTTGAACACAGCACCGCAGATTTTGAATAAAACGCTGGTGGTGCCCATTCGATTTGTCAGTGAACAAATGGGGCTTAAGGTAAGATGGAACAATCAAGACAAGATCGTATACTTAACGAACACTAGTAAGGAACCTGCTATCGAACCAGGCAACAGTTCTGGAAAAGGGGATTCCAGCTCTACCGCTCAGGTTACCGATATCCAATTTGCCAATAATCAGCTCGTTTTATCCACCGATGGGGCCGTTCAGCCGGTAGTAACGACACTCAAGTATCCTGATCGTCTGGTTGTGGACTTGCCGGGAGCTACCTTTGGTGATATCCCCCAGCCGCTGGATCAAGGACTCAATGGCAAGCTGGATGTGAGCGGTTATCCCAATGTGACAGAAGTGAGATATTCACTGTTCAAACGAGAACCGGCGCAAGTTCGAATTGTTGTAGAATTGAATCATGTGAAGGATATCCAGTATAGCAAGAACGTCATTGCCGATAAACTGATTATTAATCTGAATGTTGCAGGAGACAACGTCGCACCTGCTCCTGTAACTCCCGTAGGCGATTCAGGACGCAAGGTCGTTGTGATCGATCCAGGACATGGTGGCAGTGATCCAGGAACGATTAGCATCACGAACAAACCCGAAAAGGACTACAATCTGGCATTGGCTCACAAAGTACAAGCCCTGTTGCTCAATGAGCCAAATATCGAATTGGTGATGACTCGTGAAGGTGATACATATCCGACCCGCCCTGAGCGTGTTCAACTCGCCAATCAATTAAATGCGGATGTATTTGTATCTATCCATGGCAATAGTGTGAAGTCCGCCCCCCAAGCAACAGGTACGGAGACATATTATTATCAACGCAGTAATAGCCAGGAATTAGCCACTATCATTCATCAACGTTTGGTGAAAGCCATGGGTCTCAGAGATCGTGGTGTGAAAAATGGCAACTTGGAAGTAATCCGAGACACAACCATGCCTGCAGTGCTTTTGGAAGTGGGATTCTTGAGTAATGTGCTCGATGAAGAACTGATGTCGTCCGAAGTTGTTCAGATGAAAGCCGCTCAAGCGATAGCCGATGGAATCAAGGAGTATTTGGGCCTATAAATTATCAAATAAATCAGATGAAGGAAGTGATTCTTTGAATAAGAATCTAGGTTGTGCACTTATATTATCATGCTTGATCCTTATCGGAGTCGGATGTGCCCAGAAGCCAGTGAGTGAATCCGGATCGAATCAACCTGCTGTTCAGGGAGGACAGGCACAGTCACCAAACCCATCTGAACCGGAGGTGGATCTGGACAAAATGAA
Organism: Paenibacillus sp. FSL H8-0079; assembly: GCF_037991315.1. Classification (NCBI taxonomy): domain Bacteria; kingdom Bacillati; phylum Bacillota; class Bacilli; order Caryophanales; family Paenibacillaceae; genus Paenibacillus; species Paenibacillus sp. FSL H8-0079. Next base: position 352,251 of record NZ_CP150300.1, on the reverse strand, counting down.
TACACAAGTCGTCGACATTTACTTGGCAGACTCTCAGGTACTGGAGCTTGAGAAAACAGAACAGGAAATTGAATACAAGGATGACTCCGAAAAATATGAAAAAACATTTGCAGCTATGCAAACGAACACCGATTCAGAGCTCGTTTCCCTGTGGGAGCAGGTGGAATTGCTGTCTATCCAATATGCTGAGGGTACAGTGACTTTGGATGTTCATATCCCCACTGAAGCCAATCTCGGTACCAGTGGAGAATTGCTCGCATTGGAAGCTTTAACAAAAACGATGTTTCAATTTGATGAAGTGAACAGCCTGGATATACTGGTGGACGGTGAAGCCGTTGATAGTTTGATGGGTCATGCCGAGCTGGAGCACCCCATTCATCGCGAACCCTGAATGATTCACAACAATGGAAAAAGAACGTCCCCAGGGACGTTCTCAGATAACGAACGCAATACTACGTTTCATGCACAATTCACACATATAGCTCGTCACCAGTAGACAGTGAATGTATAACTGTTCCCGGTGACGGGCTATTTCTGAGCAATCCTTCTTTTAATCTGTCCGTCTCTTCCCGGTCAGCATGCACAAGGACCGTATGCCTTGCTGGAATCTGATGCAGCATCCGCTCGACATCCTTCCAGCCTTGGTGCACTTTATAACGTATTTTCCGCACCTCACTCACTCCATACTTGTCAGGAACCCGTAGCAGCTTATCAGCAAATGTACCATGAGCAACATGCCCGGTGAGCAGAATCAGATTCTCCTCCCTGTCCGATAATTGGCTATAATACCAACGGGCAAGGGATGACTGCATCATGCCGTCAGGAATGAACCATAGCGAAGCAGCATGTAGTTCCAACAGTTGTTCCCGCTCTTGGGTGGTCGTAGGCAGATCCCATCCTCGTCCGGTCAGAAAGCCATCAATTTCGTCTGGCAACGAACTTCCGGTGATATGCTCTCCCTTGTCCCTCAACCAGTATGGAACATGCATAAGTTGCTTCATGCCATCCACGAGTCCTTGTTCCACTACGATTGGAATAGCCGGGAATTGTTGCTGTGCCCACAGTATGATCTCCTGTCCACGCCCTACAACAGGCATGGGTAAGAGCACCTTTCCACCTTGAGCAATCGTCTGGCGAATGGCTTGTTCCAGCTGTTCCAGTTTGTCAGCCTGTGTATCTTGGTCCGTACCATAGGCCGCATCAACGATCGCCAGATCCACCAGCCCGACGGAAGATACTGCTGCTCTATCTGCTCTGCCTGCTACATTTGCTCTGCCTACTCCATCTGCTTCGTTGGATGTGAAATATCCCTGCTTCATGAGTGTCTCCGTGGATACGAAGGTGCTTGACGACGCCTCTGATGCAACAGATGTCTGATCTTGTGACGTTATGAATTCTCCAGCCTTTTGCCCACTGTTTATAGCGACTAGTTCCTCCGCGCCCCACCGTTCGCTGCTCGAAGCATCGAACACCGGATTTTCACAAATCATGCTTGCCTGCGTGAACACCTCCGCTGGACAATCCTCCTGTAAAAGCATCGATTCGGACGTGTAGTCACCGGAATAAAAAATCCGCTTAGCTTCCACTTCAAGCCCAAACCACACCGATCCAGCCAGATGTCCACTCCGTCCCCACATCACTTTTACTTCAGGAATGGGTTCGAACCAGGTTTGGGATACAACCTCATCCTCCAGATACCGATAACGAATAGCTTGCTCATCTGCTTCATCATAAGGAAGTTCTTCGCCTACACGCTCTACAAACCTGCGCCAGTTGGCAAAATACGTACGCAGCTGCGCCCTCGTCTCCCTCGTCGTCCACACTTCACCCTGGTAACCCATCTTATACAGCAATGGGATGGCGACCGAATGATCCTCATGGGCGTGGGACAAGAAGACCGCATCCAGTTGCGGGACAATCTCCGGGTCAATCATCGGATACTCGCCCGTACCTTCTTTTTTCACACCACAATCCAGCAAAAGGCGAACATTGCTGCCGCTCAGGAGATAGGCGGAACGTCCGTGTTCCCCTGCACCGCCCCATACATTCAGTTTGATCATGATGCATTCCACTTTCTCTTTGAATTCAGCAGTTCGATTCCCAGCAGCATCAGCACCGTCATACCTACAGTCACCACGGCCATCGCCATTCCCAGTGATACCTGACCTTGTTCAAACTGGGCAAAAATATACGTAGCCGACGTCTGCATCGACGGCGGAAGAATCAACAACGAACCTACCAGCTCCCGGGTAGCAATCGTAAAGGTCATCATCCAACCCGCTAGCATGCCAGGCAGGATCAGCGGGATCAGGATACGCCGTAAAATATACAGCGGCTTCCCGCCAAATACTTGCCCAGCCTGGAACAACGTTCCGTCAATCTGGGTAAAGCTCGATTTTACATACTGCACGGTGTAAGGCAAGAAGAGCACAACATACGTGAGAACAACCATGCCGTAGGTGTTATACAACGTGACTGGCATCCAAGGTGAGTTCCAGAAGAGAATCAGACCCACGACCATCACGATGCCCGGCACCGTATTAGGCAACAGACTGAATAAGTCAATCACACGCTGCATGAATGAAGAAGATCTGCCGATCGCCAGCGCAAACCCGGTTCCGATAATAACGGCAACGGTGGAAGCCGCGAGAGATAGTCCCAGACTGTTCCCGATTGCCTTCATGCTCACCGATCCCCAAGATAACAGCTCCTTGTAATGATCCAGTGTCAGGTTATCAAAAGCGAGTCCCGATCCCCGTAGCTTCATGGTCGAAGCGGCGATGATGGAGAAATACGGGATACCTATCGACAGGATCAACAGGATCGCAAGATATGCCCCGCATAACCATCCTGCTCCGCCACGAAGGGAATATCGCTTCGAACGTTGCCCTTTGCCACCTACCAGACGATACGTGAATTTCCGGCTCATGGCAGACTGCATATACCACATCACCAGACACACGGACAGCAGCACCGATGCCAGCGAAGTCGCCTTGCCGAAGTCAATCGGCCAACTGGATATGTACTTATGGATCTCGGAGGTCATGACATAATAGCCAATCTTGCGTCCAAAGGTCGCCGGTGTTCCGAATTCCGCAATCGTTTTGACAAAGACCAGCATGATGCCCATGCCGTAAGACGACAACAACAGGGGTAAAATAATGCGTCTGAAACGGTACCCCGCACGTGCACCGTGCACAGCTCCCGCTTCTTCCAGATTGCCACCGATGCGAATCAATGCATCCCGAAGCAGCAGATACAGGAAGGGGAACAGGTGTAAGCTCATGATGAGCACCATGCCCCAGAAGCTGAAGAACAGCTCACTCCAGCCTGCTGATGAAGGCACCCATTGCTGCAGGTATCCCCCTTTTTGCATAAACAGAATCCAGCCCATTGATCCGATATACGGCGGAGTCATGAACGGGATCATCAGGATCACATCCACCCAGCGATGCTCACCCATTCGGGTCTTCGCCATCATCCAGGCAAGCGGCAGCGCCAGCAGTGTGGTTACCGCTACAACGCAGATGCCAAGCCAGACGGAATTCAGCAATACACCTGATAGATGATGACCTGTAATCGTGCGAATCGGAGCCATCCAGTCCCATTGTCCATCCGGATACACACTTTGCCAGAAGATCAGCAAGAGCGGCATGCCAATGCTTATAGTCAGCAGAAAGAGGGCCAGAATCACGCCCACTCTCCGAAAAATTCGGTTGTTGTCTATTACAACAGGTTTCACTACGTTCACCTCACATGACTTTCCACAGACAGCAGGTATTCCTTTTGCCTAAATGTCTTTTTCGTATTGTGTCTTACTTAAAAGTCTCCGAAAAACGCGCCGCTGTCTCTTCGCCATGTTCGCTCATCCAGTTCCAATCCACTTTAAGCTGTGGAATATCCTTCACATTAGCACGGTTAGTCGCTTCAATGTCTTCGCGGCCCGGAATCAGATAAGCATCAGCAACGAGCTTCTGAGCTTCATCGGACAACAGATAGTCAATGAACGCTTTGGCATTTTCTACATTCGGGCTGGATTTCAGAATCGCTGCCGGTCTTGGGCTGATCACCGTGCCTTCCTCAGGATATACGATATCCAGGGGTTCACCTTTTGCTTTGGAGGAATACGCCATGTAATCCACACCTGCCGCTACGATGCTTTTAGCACCCGTAATGACAGGATCAAGTGCTTCCTGATTGGCACCTGCCATCGCTACACCATTTGCTTTATAGGCACTCAGCAGATCCCATCCTTTTTCACCATTCGCACTCAGGTATCCTGTGATGAAGTCGAGTGCTGAACCTGATAATGTAGGGTCCGGAATGTTCACTGCATCTTTCCATGCAGGGGTAGCAAGCTCTGCCCAACTTGTCGGTGGTGAAGATACCAGTTTGGTGTTATACACAATCCCCAGTGCGGAAGCACTGCTGCTGAAATAGTTACCCTCTGCATCCGACCAATCCTTGTTCAGCTTGTCTGCATTGGCTGCGTCCGGGTAAGGCATAGTCAGTCCATCCGCTTTCAGAGCCTGTGCGGAAGGTAAAGAGGCCAGGATTACAACGTCTGCAACCGGATTGGATTTCTCTGCTTCCATACGAGCCAGAATTTTGCCTGTCGTTCCCTGGAACATCTCGACTTCAATCCCCGTTTTGTCTGTAAATCCGCTCACGATGTTATCCGCCAGCTTCTGTGGGCCAGCACTGTACAAGACAAGCTTGCCGCCAGCCGGTTTCGTTGTTTCCGCAGCCGCTGCTGTGTTTCCTTCACCTGCGGGTTGTGCCGCGTTGCCTGTAGTTGTGTTCCCCGTACTACATCCGAACAAACTGATACTCATTACCGCAGTTAATAACAGCATTGCGCTCTTTTTCCGTGTTTTCATACCCAACATATTCGTCCATCTCCCTTGTTTTCTTATAAAATGTGTACTCCTGCTTCCAACTGCATGCCGTTCAACAATTTAATATGCCACTGCGATCGCTTCGTTGTGCTTCATACTCGGGTTGTCATAACCATCCATTCGGCATATCCGCTCGGGGGCTACATGAAGCTGAACCCGCTCTCCCACACGCACTCTTTGATTCATATAAGCTGTCCATACGCCCAGCCCTTCCATCTGCACTCGCACTTCGTAACGCTCACCTACATAGCTGACGCTGAGTACAGTCCCCGGGTAACACAGATCATCATGACCTGTTTTGTTCCAGGTGACATGCTCTGGACGAACCATCGACTGATTAGGCGTGAGCCAGTTGGACTTTCCGATAAACGAAGCGACATACGGATCACTTGGCGCCGAGTAGATCGTTTCCGGGCTTCCCTTTTGCAAGATCCGCCCCTTCTGCATCACCACAATCTCATCCGACATCGACATCGCCTCAATCTGATCATGTGTGACGTACAGCGCAGTCAGTCCCATATCCCGAACCAGCGACATCATCTCAATCCGCATCTCTTCCCGGAGTACAGCATCCAGTGCACTTAGTGGCTCATCGAACAGGATCACACCAGGTCTGACCGCTACGGCTCTGGCAAAAGCAACCCGTTGCTGCTGTCCACCAGACAGCTGATGAGGATATCGATCTTCCATGCCTTGCAGGCGAACCATGCCAAGCGCTTCGTTCACCTTTTGCCGCAGATCGGATTTCTGTTTTCCGGCCTTCAGGCCAAACGCTACATTTTCGTATACGGTCATATGCGGCCATAGTGCAAAATCCTGAAACACCATGCCCAGATTACGCTTGTGTGTCGGTATATCAATCCGCTTCGCCGCAGAGTAGATACACTGACCATCTGCACGAATCTCCCCCGCGTCCGGCTGTTCCAGCCCGGCCAACATGCGGAGCAGTGTTGTTTTGCCACAGCCCGATGGGCCGAGCAGTGTCGTGAACTTTCCATGTTCAAGCGTTAGATCTGTCGGCAGCAGTGCGGGTGTTTGATTAAATGATTTTTGAATTCCTGTCATCTCTAATTTCATAAGCATCCCTGCCTGTCTTCTGTTACTTGATCTCTTGCACTGTTCTCAGTCTAACGTCCGCTTTCGCGAGTTGTATGTCTTGTATGTAAAATTGGAATTAACTTTTTAGATGAATTCTGTTGATGTTCATAGATTAAATCTATAGTAGGTGAACTAAATTAATTTTCATGTTGTCGCTCCGATTACAGCACCATCTTCCGATCGCTGTTATCCCCAGATTTCTTATATTTCCTTTATAAAGGGAGAAATCCGGGGATAAAGGCGAACGCTCCGCTTCTTCAGATTGGTTCTGTACTCTCCGTCTTTATGAAAAATATTAGATCATCTTATATATTGGGCTAGTAGAAGTGAGAGGAGTGTTGGGACATTGAATCTGATCAAATTACAAATTGTTGAGCTGATCGACAAGCATCATCACATGACAAGCGTGGCCGAGTTACTGGGGATCAAGCAACCTACCGTTACATTTCATATGAAGTCATTGGAGGAAGAGATGGGTGTGCGATTATTCGAATCGCGCAGTGGAAAGACCTTTCTAACCGAGGCGGGACAAGCTCTACTGCACTATTCTGTCAAAATCAATGCTCTGACCCAAGAGGCTAGGCGGGTAGTGAAGGAATATGACAGCCTCTATCGGGGTACCCTGCACATTGGGGCAAGCTATGTACCAGCTACATATCTGCTGCCCGCCATGCTCAACACCTTTTCTCAGGAGTTCCCGGGCATCCGTATCGTCTTATCCGTCAAACCATCACCTGTTATTCGCGAAATGTTAATTCGTCATCAGATTGATCTGGGGGTGATCTCTTCCGAGCCATTTGTTGGACCCGCCCTGCAAGCTGAGACGCTGTGTGAAGATGACTTGGTATTGATCTGTTCTCCACAACATGGGTTGGCCCAGAAGGATGCATTAACACCCGATCATATCGCGCAGATTCCTTTTGCCTTACATGGCAATGAATCCAGTACACGGCGGCTAACCAATCAATGGCTTGCGCAACATGACATTCGTTTACGGAGCACGGTGGAGATGGATTCCCTGGAAGCGATCAAACAGCTCGTGTTAATCGGGGGGCATGTCTCATTCATGTCTCGGATGGCGGTACAGTGGGAGGAACAGCAGGGGCTCATTCAAGTTCTTCCCATTCCCGGAGAGCAAGCGCCGCGCCATATCTATACGGTACATAACAAGGACCGCCACCCTTCCGTTCAGGTAAACCGCTTCAAAGAAGTGCTGCGAGAGGTGAGTCACGGCTTCCCCATTTTCCATGGCTGATTGCCCTGATCCGCTATAAACTATCGTTTGCCATTCATCAAATCTATGCAGGGTTAACGCAATGTGCGCTCCCCTTTAATCGCTTTCATATATTCGGGCGATAAAGTGAGTCTGTACGTTAATCCAGATTGGGAGAGTGATTGGTTTTGAAAAAGTGGAAAAAGGTAACTGCCTCATTGATGCTGAGCATCGTAACATTGGGAAGTGGAATGACATTTGTGGGAACACCACAGGCTTCTGCTGCTGCCAATGCCGTTCCTGCTTATGAAGTAAAGTTTCTGGCCAAGCCGGAACTTGTATTGAATACAGATGGGACACCACGCAGTGAAGTGATTCAGACCCTCGGACTGAATTCCACGCCAAGAAATATCAACGTAGAGTACTTCGACACCAATGCTCTCGGATTGGATCAACAAGGATGGAACGTTCGTTTTCGCAAAAAAGATGACAAGAATAACTACGAATTGACTTATAAAAAACGCTACCCTGTAATCAATGGCGACATCAACGCAGCGCTGACTCTGGCTAACCAAGAGGGATTTGATAAATCGGATGATAATTACGAGGCTGAGATTGATTGGGGATATGGCAAACAAACGCTGAGCTTCTCCAATACCAAAAAAGTCGATACCAAAGCGACAGGTCTCCAACTTCCTTCACAGCAAGATGCCCTGAACATGTTACTGGACAAGCTTCCGGGCAAATTGAAAAACTGGACTTCCTCCAACTGGGGCAAACAGCAGCTTACACAATCCCGTGCTTATGGTCCGGTAACGTTCCAACGATATGAAGGTACATGGAATGGTCAAGAGCTTACATTCGAAGTATGGCCGATCCGCAACGCAGCAGGTACAGGTATTGAGAATATCGTAGAGGTCTCTTTCAAAACCGATGATGCTGTAGCCGTATCCGGACTGCGTACCCAACTGCTGCAATTGCTGGAGAACAACAACTGGCTGATTCCTGCCGATGGCTTGAAAACACAGACGATTCTGGAAAGATACTAATCGCTAGCTCTAATTAAAAAGACAAGTTCCTCTTCCTGCGGACATCGTAGGAGAGGGCTTGTCTTTTTTTGCGTATGAATTAAATGATCTGTTATTTAAGTAATTCTACAATTAACATCAGTTGAGATTTTACTGGTTATTCGCTCAACGGTTTAGATGATGCGAACTATGTATTGGCTATTTTCCAACTCGGTAACCTGTTTAATTCAAGTTATAGTGGAGAGTTAAGCGGTTCAATAATCAGAATTCGCTAAATCATTTCATATTATCATATGGACTTCTTATTTGTATGACAATATGCGATAATTGATAATGATTCTCAAATACATCATATGTAATGTTACTATTGCAAGTTAAGGAGGGATTCTGGTGACTTTGCAAGTCTTTCCACTGATATCTAACGGTGACCATACCCGTGACCTATATGCAAGATTCAAGACATCCGAAGTTCTCGATCAAGCGTCTTTTCTTCCACCATTCGTATTAACGGACTCACATCTTTTGCTCATCTGTACTGGCGGTGAAGCCAATATCCGTATTGGGCATAGGCAAAATCATGCCACACTCGGCAAGATGTATCTAATCCTGCCAGGAACAGCCATAGAATATACACCGGATGAAATTCATACTTTACAGGGACTCGCGATATATTTTGATCTGTTAAAACCCATTTCAGATATCAATAAAGCTACTTCCGGATCTACTGTAATGGAGGTATACCAAAAAGGGTTACTTCGTTCGGCTTATGCCGATGAGTTACCGCATGAACTTTTTCAGGAATGTACCAGAATTGCCTCACAGCTCCATGAATGCATCTCTGTACCTCAAGAAAATCGTCCATTTCGTATTCAGACTTTGATGCATGAATTGTTGACCCATGTGTATGCTCCTCCCAAAGAAAGTGCAATAGGAGATTCCGAACACACCTCTGCTTTAGATCAAACGCTTGAACTTATTGAGCTTGGATATGCTGAGCATCTTTCTCGTGAAGTTCTTGCCGGAGTGGCAGGCATGAGTGTATGGCACTATTCGCGGGTATTCAAAAACCGCACTGGCATCAGTCCCATGGAATACGTGAATAGCATCCGCATGGACCGGGCCAAAGAGATGCTGCTCGTCCCCGGCCAAACCATCAAACATATCGCCTCACAGGTTGGTTTTCAGGACGAGTTTTACTTTAGCCGCAAATTCAAAAAATATGTTGGCGTGTCTCCCTCTACCTATCAACGACAGAAACGCAGTAAAATCGCTGCCCTTTCCTTCGGAACGACTGGCCACCTGCTGGCATTGCAGATCATCCCCCATGCGGCATTGATCGATAACCTAAGGGATCAACATAGGAATCTGTTTTTCTCGAATATCCCTTATCATCTGGGACGTAGCAAACGCATGAATCCTCGTATCTGGCAAACCAACGTTGAGTTGTTGATGCAAGCAAGCCCAGACCTCATACTCTGTAACGAGTACGAAGCCCATACGTTAAAAAGGACCCTGCAGCGAATTGCACCTACCATCGTTATTCCATGGAAAGGATTGAGCTGGCGGGAACATTTCGTACAAGTTGCCTCCATTGTGGGACAGCAACAAGAAGCTCAACAATGGTTGGAGCAGTATGATGACAAGGTAACGCATGCCAAAGAGCAGCTTACTCATTTAATCGGTAAGGATACGGTCTCCATCGTTCATATCATGATGGGTCATCTGTTAATCTACGGGCGACGCAATGGGGGCGCTGTTCTATATAACGACCTGGGCGTGTCCCCTTCACACGATCTGCTTCCAGGACAAGTCTATCGTGCATTGGATGAACAGGAGTTGCCTCAAATGGTTGGAGATCGCATGTTACTGATTGTGGACCAGGACTCCGAATCCCAGCAACGTTGGCATAAACTACAACATACTCAGCTATGGCAAGATTTGATGCCCGTGCAGAACCAACAAGTATATCTGCTAGATGAAATGCCTTGGCTGGATTATTCACCATATGCCCATGATCAGATCATCGATGAAACTATCAAACTTTTTGGTAGCACTCAGCACATTAATCCATGACTGAATAGCACATAAGGCTATGTCTCCCCCAACATGAGACCGCTACAATATAAAGTGTACTGAGAATCAATATCATTAGAAACACAGGGGGATTATGATGTACAAACAGCATTATGTCAAAATAACGGGGATCCTTTTCATACTCGCCATGCTACTTGTTGCGTGTGGACAGACACCTGCAAGCACTTCGCAGCCATCTGCAGATGGCGTGAAATCAGCTGCGGGGACAGATGGGGAATCATCCACTGAATCAGCTACTAAGACCGTGGAGAGCGCCAGTGGTAGCAAAGAAATCCCGGCACATCCTGAACGGATTGTGTCCATTAATATGGAGGACATTCTCCTCTCCTTGGAGGTACCACTGGTACTTGCTACACCTATTGGCCGGCAAGATTACCTGAATGAGCAACTTGAAGCCCAAGGCGTGGCTGTCGAACCCATTAATGAGAGTGTCAATTTTGAAGCTGTAGTCGGCGCCAATCCAGACCTTATTATTGCCAATGCCAGTTTGGATGCCAAGATTCTCGAACAACTCGAGAAAATCGCGCCTACGATCACTTATGATCGACGTAATTGGCAGGAATCTATCGTGCAGATAGCTACTGCACTGGATATTGAAGAGCGGGCTGAACAGCTTTTACAAAAAAATAAAGATCAAGTAACTGAAGCTCACAAGCTTGCAGCCGATATCACCAAGACCAAACCTACAGCTGCATTCCTGCGCCTAGAAGAGAAAGATATGCGTTTGTTCTTCTCGTCCATTCCATCCACGCCATTCCCAGCTTCCAGTTATGTAGGAGCGGGCTATGAAATTGGATTCACTCCCGATGCTCTCGTTACCAAACTCGAGGCAGAGAATCCGGAACGGATGAATGCCAGTATCTCGGTTGAGCTTTTGCCTGAAATCAAAGCAGACTATCTGTTTATCGTGTCCATTAGCTCAGATGGGTCAGCTGAAGCGTTGCAAAAAACAAAAGATGAACTAAACGAAATCCAGCAACTCCAAGTGTGGAAAAGCCTACCCGCTGTTCAAAATGATCATGTCTATGTCCTCAATGCTAAGAAATGGCTCATTGACGGCCCCATTGCCGAATCGCTCAAACGTAATGAAATGCTCGAAGTTCTTGGGCTACCTGCTCCATAATAGTAAACGTACCTCTGTTTCATCCACAATAAACAAAAGGAGATTCACCGTATTTTCGGTGGATCTCCTTTATATTTAATATTCCAAATGGCCTCATTCAGTCCTGTTTCATGAAAAATCATTCTACATGCTTAACAGCTAAATGTACTTCATGTACACCTTTCTCATTCTACAATTAATTAGGGATAGGTAATCATCAAAATCATATATAACTGTCAGGGTTTTAATATATTTTAAAATTTTGGGCTGTTTCAATCCCAAGTGCACTCTGGATGAACGTATTGGCAACCCGCTCTACAGGTACGGGGTTAAATCCAATAAAGAAATCCTTATATTTTTCCGCCGACTCTACAAACAGATTAGGACTAACCGAATTCAAACGAATACCTCTTGGCAACTCAAACGCTGCCGCTTTGGCAAACGAATCAATAGCCCCATTCACCATAGCGCTTGATGCACCTTGCTCAATAGGGTGATCTTGTATAATGCCACTGACCAGCGTGAAACTCCCCTTATCGTTAATATAGTGCTGACCAATCAACACAATATTGACCTGTCCAAGCAGTTTACCCTGCACACTAATCAAATTGTTCTCTGGTGTCAGTTCTTCGAGTTTCGCATAATGGGTCTGGCCCGCCGCCACAATGATGTAATCAATATTACCCACCGTTTCAAAGAGGGTAGTGATACTCTCTGTCGACGTCATATCCACCTGAACATCGCCCGATTGTCTACCTGCTGTAATAACCTCAACGGAATAATCTCTCAGCTTCGCAACAACAGCTTTACCTAGCGTTCCGTTTCCGCCAATGACCAGAGCTCTTTTCATTACTGTTTGTCCTCCTTTATAAATAAATACGGTTAATCATATACGAATTGTTCTATTTATTTAAACAAAGATTCCATTCTTATTCAAATGACATTTGACCCTATTTTAAAAGGAATACACTTGTTCATTTAACGCACAAAAAAAGCCCCTGCTATAAGCAAAGGCTTTTCTATATGTTACTAGGAAGCGGGTGATGGGAATCGAACCCACGCTATTAGCTTGGAAGGCTAAAGTTCTACCATTGAACTACACCCGCAAAATAAAAAAATCGGGATGACACGATTTGAACATGCGACCCCCTGGTCCCAAACCAGGTGCTCTACCAAGCTGAGCTACATCCCGATACTTATGAAAATAATGGCGCGCCCTGAGAGATTCGAACTCCCGGCCTTTTGATTCGTAGTCAAACGCTCTATCCAGCTGAGCTAAGGGCGCAAAAATTGGAGCGGAAGACGGGAATCGAACCCGCGACCCTCGCCTTGGCAAGGCGATGCTCTACCGCTGAGCCACTTCCGCAAAACATATGGTGCGGTCGAGAGGACTCGAACCTCCACGGGGGTTAGCCCACACGGACCTGAACCGTGCGCGTCTGCCAATTCCGCCACGACCGCAAAATATAATGGTGAGTCATGAAGGGCTCGAACCTTCGACACCCTGATTAAAAGTCAGGTGCTCTACCAACTGAGCTAATGACTCATAGTGAAATGGCTGGGGATATAGGATTTGAACCTATGCATGACGGAGTCAAAGTCCGTTGCCTTACCGCTTGGCTAATCCCCATTAAAAAATCATGGGGCGATCGAGGGGAATTGAACCCCCGAATGCCGGATCCACAAACCGGTGCGTTAACCACTTCGCCACGACCGCCATAGAGTAAGCCATTCATCCACTAAGAGAATCTTAGTATTAACATTTTTGCTTGTAATATACATTCTATCACAAATTCAGATGTAAATACTAAAAATGGTGCCGGCGAGAGGACTTGAACCCCCAACCTACTGATTACAAGTCAGTTGCTCTACCAGTTGAGCTACACCGGCACGGTGTATATTTAATTAAAAAAATGGCGGAACCGACGGGATTCGAACCCGCGATCTCCTGCGTGACAGGCAGGCATGTTAGGCCAACTACACCACGGTTCCATAGTACTTTCTCAAGGAAAGTTAATTGCGGGGGCAGGATTTGAACCTGCGGCCTTCGGGTTATGAGCCCGACGAGCTACCGGGCTGCTCCACCCCGCGTCGTTATAAAGTTTATATGGTGGAGGCTGAGGGGATCGAACCCCCGACCCTCTGCTTGTAAGGCAGATGCTCTCCCAGCTGAGCTAAGCCTCCATAATATGACCCGTAGGGGATTCGAACCCCTGTTACCTCCGTGAAAGGGAGGTGTCTTAACCCCTTGACCAACGGGCCTTGCTAAAAATTATCTGGCGGAGAGAGAGGGATTCGAACCCTCGAGACGCTTGTGACGCCTACACGATTTCCAATCGTGCTCCTTCGGCCAGCTCGGACACCTCTCCATATGGCTCCCCGAACAGGGCTCGAACCTGTGACAACTCGATTAACAGTCGAGTGCTCTACCAACTGAGCTATCAGGGAATGGTGGAGCCAAGCGGGATCGAACCGCTGACCTCCTGCTTGCAAGGCAGGCGCTCTCCCAGCTGAGCTATGGCCCCATACACTGTGTATTTCTTTATTATGGTCTTGCTATGGGCCCTGGTGGACTCGAACCACCGGCCTCACCCTTATCAGAGGTGCGCTCTAACCAACTGAGCTAAGGGCCCTAATATATATCCCTTATTCCTTGGCAAGGGGGGCAAAAAAAATACCCCAAAGGGAAATCGCTTGGCGGCGTCCTACTCTCCCAGGACCCTGCGGTCCAAGTACCATCGGCGCTAGAGGGCTTAACGGTCGTGTTCGGGATGGGTACGTGTGGAACCCCTCCGCTATCGCCACCAAACGCGGTGCTTACATTTCAGAGTTGTTGTTCTCTGAAAACTAGATTCGAAACGAAACACGCGAATTATCACTTGCTATTGGATAAGCCCTCGACCGATTAGTACTGGTCAGCTCCATGCATTGCTGCACTTCCACCCCCAGCCTATCTACCTCGTCGTCTTCAAGGGGTCTTACATACTGGGAAATCTCATCTTGAGGGGGGCTTCACGCTTAGATGCTTTCAGCGTTTATCCCGTCCGTACATAGCTACCCAGCGGTGCTCCTGGCGGAACAACTGGTACACCAGCGGTACGTCCATCCCGGTCCTCTCGTACTAAGGACAGCTCCTCTCAAATTTCCTACGCCCACGACAGATAGGGACCGAACTGTCTCACGACGTTCTGAACCCAGCTCGCGTACCGCTTTAATGGGCGAACAGCCCAACCCTTGGGACCTACTTCAGCCCCAGGATGCGATGAGCCGACATCGAGGTGCCAAACCTCCCCGTCGATGTGGACTCTTGGGGGAGATAAGCCTGTTATCCCCAGGGTAGCTTTTATCCGTTGAGCGATGGCCCTTCCATGCGGTACCACCGGATCACTAAGCCCGACTTTCGTCCCTGCTCGACTTGTAGGTCTCGCAGTCAAGCTCCCTTATGCCTTTGCACTCTTCGAATGATTTCCAACCATTCTGAGGGAACCTTTGGGCGCCTCCGTTACTCTTTAGGAGGCGACCGCCCCAGTCAAACTGCCCACCTGACACTGTCCCCGTACCGGATTACGGTACCAGGTTAGAACCTAGATACGATCAGGGTGGTATCCCAACGTTGCCTCCATGCAAGCTGGCGCTCACACTTCAAAGGCTCCCACCTATCCTGTACAGATCGTACCCAAATTCAATATCAAGCTGCAGTAAAGCTCCATGGGGTCTTTCCGTCTTGTCGCGGGTAACCTGCATCTTCACAGGTATTAAAATTTCACCGGATCTCTCGTTGAGACAGCGCCCAAGTCGTTACGCCATTCGTGCGGGTCAGAATTTACCTGACAAGGAATTTCGCTACCTTAGGACCGTTATAGTTACGGCCGCCGTTTACTGGGGCTTCGGTTCACAGCTTCGGATTGCTCCTAACCACTCCCCTTAACCTTCCAGCACCGGGCAGGCGTCAGCCCGTATACTTCGCCTTACGGCTTCGCACAGACCTGTGTTTTTGCTAAACAGTCGCTTGGGCCTTTTCACTGCGGCCCCCTCGTGCTATTCACACTACCGGGGCACCCCTTCTCCCGAAGTTACGGGGTCATTTTGCCGAGTTCCTTAACGAGAGTTCTTCCGCGCGCCTTAGAATACTCTTCTCGCCTACCTGTGTCGGTTTGCGGTACGGGCACCATCACCTGGCTAGAGGCTTTTCTTGGCAGTGTGAGATCATGACCTTCGCTACTACAATTTTCGCTCCCCATCACAGCTCAGCCTTAATGATGTGCGGATTTGCCTACACATCAGCCTTACTGCTTAGACGGACATCCATCAGTCCGCGTCACTACCCTACTGCGTCCCCCCATTGCTCATAACGGCTTACGGTGGTACAGGAATTTCGACCTGTTGTCCTTCGACTACGCCTTTCGGCCTCGCCTTAGGTCCCGACTTACCCTGAGCGGACGAGCCTTCCTCAGGAACCCTTAGGCTTTCGGCGGATCAGATTCTCACTGATCTTTTCGTTACTCATACCGGCATTCTCACTTGTATAATGTCCAGCGCTCCTTACGGTACACCTTCAACCCTTATACAACGCTCCCCTACCCCTGATGCAAAGCATCAAGCCATAGCTTCGGTGGTGTGTTTAGCCCCGTTACATTTTCGGCGCAGAGTCACTCGACCAGTGAGCTATTACGCACTCTTTCAATGGTGGCTGCTTCTAAGCCAACATCCTGGTTGTCTGTGCAACTCCACATCCTTTTCCACTTAACACACACTTGGGGACCTTAGCTGATGGTCTGGGCTGTTTCCCTTTTGACAATGGATCTTAGCACTCACTGTCTGACTCCCGGAAGTAAGTCTATGGCATTCGGAGTTTGACTGAGCTTGGTAACCCTTGCGGGCCCCGCACCCAATCAGTGCTCTACCTCCACGACTCTGTTTTCCGAGGCTAGCCCTAAAGCTATTTCGGGGAGAACCAGCTATCTCCGAGTTCGATTGGAATTTCTCCGCTACCCCCACCTCATCCCCGCATTTTTCAACATGCGTGGGTTCGGGCCTCCAGTGCGTGTTACCGCACCTTCACCCTGGACAGGGGTAGATCACCCGGTTTCGGGTCTACGTCCACGTACTCAATCGCCCTATTCAGACTCGCTTTCGCTGCGGCTCCGGCTCTTCACCTTAACCTTGCACGGGAACGTAACTCGCCGGTTCATTCTACAAAAGGCACGCCATCACCCCTAAAACGGGCTCTGACTTTTTGTAAGCACACGGTTTCAGGTTCTATTTCACTCCCCTTCCGGGGTGCTTTTCACCTTTCCCTCACGGTACTGCTTCACTATCGGTCGCTAGGAAGTATTTAGCCTTGGCAGATGGTCCTGCCGGATTCATACGGGGTTTCACGTGCCCCGCACTACTCGGGATCCGTCTCGGAGGGAACCAACTTTCAACTACAGGGCTTTTACCTTCTTTGGCGGGCCTTTCCAGACCTCTTCGCTTAACCGGTTCCTTTGTAACTCCATGTGAGACGTCCCACAACCCCAAAGAGCAAGCTCTCTGGTTTGGGCTTCTCCGCGTTCGCTCGCCGCTACTGACGGAATCACTATTGTTTTCTCTTCCTCAGGGTACTTAGATGTTTCAGTTCCCCTGGTATGCCTCTGCATAACCTATGTATTCAGTTATGAGTAACTGGAAATTACCCCAGCTGGGTTTCCCCATTCGGACACCCCCGGATCAAAGCTTGCTTACAGCTCCCCGAGGCAGTTTCGTTGTTCGCCACGTCCTTCATCGGCTCCTAGCGCCTAGGCATCCTCCGTGTGCTCTTAGTAGCTTAACCATATTGCTCCGGTTTTGACTGCTCGCTTCCCTTGTTTTGCTTGCGCAAAGCCAAAAGTCGCTCCCATTCAATACCATCGCAAAAGCAATTTAACTACCGTTTTTATTGAAACTTGTTTACACAAGTTCAGCTAAAAAGGAATGTTCTAATTCGCGTTTGTTTCGTTTCGATATCTAGTTTTCAAAGAACAAGCTCCATACAAAAGCAAGCTGTTTGAGAGTTTGAGCTCTCAAAACCGAACAACGAGTGAGTGTTTTGCAGCTAAGCTGCGTATTTGAATGTTTCCACTCGGGAAACGATTCTCCATAGAAAGGAGGTGATCCAGCCGCACCTTCCGATACGGCTACCTTGTTACGACTTCACCCCAATCATCTATCCCACCTTCGGCGGCTGGCTCCTTGCGGTTACCCCACCGACTTCGGGTGTTATAAACTCTCGTGGTGTGACGGGCGGTGTGTACAAGACCCGGGAACGTATTCACCGCGGCATGCTGATCCGCGATTACTAGCAATTCCGACTTCATGCAGGCGAGTTGCAGCCTGCAATCCGAACTGAGACCGGCTTTGTTGGGATTGGCTCCATCTCGCGATTTCGCAGCCCGTTGTACCGGCCATTGTAGTACGTGTGTAGCCCAGGTCATAAGGGGCATGATGATTTGACGTCATCCCCACCTTCCTCCGGTTTGTCACCGGCAGTCTATCTAGAGTGCCCACCCGAAGTGCTGGCAACTAAATATAAGGGTTGCGCTCGTTGCGGGACTTAACCCAACATCTCACGACACGAGCTGACGACAACCATGCACCACCTGTCTAGCATGTCCCGAAGGAAAGGACTATCTCTAGCCCGGTCATGCTGATGTCAAGACCTGGTAAGGTTCTTCGCGTTGCTTCGAATTAAACCACATACTCCACTGCTTGTGCGGGTCCCCGTCAATTCCTTTGAGTTTCAGTCTTGCGACCGTACTCCCCAGGCGGAGTGCTTAATGTGTTAACTTCGGCACCAAGGGTATCGAAACCCCTAACACCTAGCACTCATCGTTTACGGCGTGGACTACCAGGGTATCTAATCCTGTTTGCTCCCCACGCTTTCGCGCCTCAGCGTCAGTTACAGCCCAGAGAGTCGCCTTCGCCACTGGTGTTCCTCCACATATCTACGCATTTCACCGCTACACGTGGAATTCCACTCTCCTCTTCTGCACTCAAGTCACCCAGTTTCCAGTGCGATCCGGGGTTGAGCCCCGGGATTAAACACCAGACTTAAATGACCGCCTGCGCGCGCTTTACGCCCAATAATTCCGGACAACGCTTGCCCCCTACGTATTACCGCGGCTGCTGGCACGTAGTTAGCCGGGGCTTTCTTCTCAGGTACCGTCACCTTGAGAGCAGTTACTCTCCCAAGCGTTCTTCCCTGGCAACAGAGCTTTACGATCCGAAAACCTTCATCACTCACGCGGCATTGCTCCGTCAGGCTTTCGCCCATTGCGGAAGATTCCCTACTGCTGCCTCCCGTAGGAGTCTGGGCCGTGTCTCAGTCCCAGTGTGGCCGATCACCCTCTCAGGTCGGCTACGCATCGTCGCCTTGGTGAGCCGTTACCTCACCAACTAGCTAATGCGCCGCAGGCCCATCCCCAAGTGACAGATTGCTCCGTCTTTCCAGTTCTCTTCAGGCGAAGAAAACAATTATTCGGTATTAGCTACCGTTTCCGGTAGTTGTCCCAAACTTGAGGGCAGGTTGCCTACGTGTTACTCACCCGTCCGCCGCTAACCATCAGAGAAGCAAGCTTCTCTTCAAGTCCGCTCGACTTGCATGTATTAGGCATGCCGCCAGCGTTCGTCCTGAGCCAGGATCAAACTCTCCAATAAAGTATTGAAAAGAGCGATATGCTCATTTTGAATCTGACGAGATTAAAAATCTCATTTGTGCTCCAGTCGATCCAAGCCAAGGCTTGTCTCAAACTTTCACGTTCATTCTGCAAGCAGAATGTTTACTCACTCGTTGTTCAGTTTTCAAAGATCAAACTTGTTTCGCTGCCGAACGTTGTTCTCTTCAGCAACTTTTATATCTTATCACATCCGAACCAACTTTGCAAGCTCTTTTTTTAAGTTTCTTTCGAAGCTTATTTCATTCGCTTGCCGCACCGTGTAAACCGTGTTTTCTTGGCCGGAATTAGAATATACCATGTACAGTTTTTGATTGCAAGTCTTTTTTTGATAAATGATAATATCCTGCTGCATCCGCACTATATGTAATCTTTCGCCCCCACTATTAATAACCTCATTATCCTTATTACGAAGCTTCTATTACTCTTATCCAATAAACTTAACCAGGGGAAGCCAAATCCCCTAAGCTTGAAGAGGACATTCATTGTGGCTAGCCCTGGTTTTTGAATATCTATTTTCTTTCCTTCTATATAAAGAGGACAATCAATCCTTGGTTTATAAATACACTCTCCGCTTCTCATCTCAACGCTCACAAAATGCGCTTACCAAGTAACGAAGCGATCAGTTCCACACCAAGCCTTGCCGTATGCCTGTTATGATCAAACAACGGATTCACTTCCACCAGTTCCATAGACGTAACTTGATTCGTGGAAGCAAGTATCTCTAATGCGTAATGCGCCTCCCGGTAATTCAAACCACCCGGTACTGGAGTACCTACGCCCGGAGCTTCACGCGGATCCAGACAATCCATGTCAAAGCTAACGTGAATACCGTCTGTCCCTTCTCCTGCTGTAGCTATTGCTTGTTCAATAACTTGCTGTATCCCCATTCGGTCAATATCATGCATCGTAAATGCTCGGATTCCCAGTCCCCTAATCTGCTCTTTCTCATACTCATCCAGATCACGTAGACCAATATAGACCAGGTTGGAGGGGTTAATAAACGCTCCTGCTCCAGCAATGTGCGACAGATTATAAGCAGTATGTCCCAAAGCTACAGCCACACTCATCCCATGCATATTACCAGATAAGCTGCGTTCTTCCGTATTCAAGTCTGCATGCGCGTCAAACCAGATCACACCCAAATTCGAATAGTGTGCAGTTAACCCGGCAAATGTACCAATCGCTACACTATGATCTCCCCCAAGCACAAGTGGGAAAGCCCCCTCTTCTACTGCGCCTGATACTTCACTACACACCTTCTGACTGACCTGACGTACCTCATTTAAATGTTTTACACGATTCCGCCCAGCAGAGATAGCAGGTTCAGAAGGACACTCTACCCGCACTTCTTTGGAAAGCACTAACCCAAGACTCGCGATCTCCCGCTTCAGTCCAGCTGTAATCAGTTCGTCCGGCCCCAACTCTGCACCCCCTCTTGCTCCCCCTAGCCCGAAAGGAACCTTAATGATGGCAACATTGCGCCGTACAGATGTATGACTTGAATTAATAGGAGTATCTTTTATTCCACCATGGACATCATCTTCATTTTTCATATAGTTCAGCCTCCTGCATTGTTGATCAGAACCTGCTCAATTCTCTCCAGCGCCCAGTCAATCTCGGACTCTTTAATCGTCAAAGGCGGAGCAAACCGAATGGTCGTCTCATGGGTTTCTTTACATAGCAAACCAGCAGACATCAATCGCTCACAATAGGGACGTGCTGATTCCTGCAGTTCAACACCAATAAATAACCCTCTACCCCGAACTTCCCGTATGGCTGAACTGCGAATATCACGAAGCCTTTTCATAAAATAGTTCCCCAAACGTTCCGATCGCTCAGCAAGCTTCTCATCTTCAAGAACTTTCAGAGACGCTATAGCCACGGCGCAGGCGAGTGGATTCCCTCCAAACGTAGAACCATGAGACCCCGGCTCAAACAAATCCAGTATATCCGCACCAGCAGCAATAGCCGAGATAGGCATTACTCCTCCCCCCAGCGCTTTGCCCATAATATAGATGTCTGGTTCAACACTTTCCCAATCGGAGGCAAAACGGCGACCCGTTCTTCCAAATCCGGTCTGGATCTCATCAGCTACAGTCAACACCCTCTGGCTCTTACACAATGCAAAAGCTTCGGCTAAATATCCATCAGGCGGAATTATGATTCCAGCTTCGCCCTGAATAGGCTCTACAAGAAAACCAGCCGTATTCGGTGTAATGGCTCGCTTCAGTGCTTCAATGTCTCCATAGGGCATAATCCGGAACCCAGGTGTGAACGGTCCAAAATCTTTTTTATAATCCGCTGAAGAAGAAAAGGACGTAACCGTCAGAGTTCTTCCATGAAAGTTACCAGAGCATACGATGATTTCGGCTTGATTCTCCGGTACACCTTTGCAACGATAAGCCCATCTGCGTACTGCCTTTATCGCCGTCTCCACTGCTTCCGCTCCTGTATTCATGGCAAGAATCTTTGATTTTCCCGTGAATTGTGAGAGTTTCTGATAAAAAAGAGAAGCGGAGCTGCTGTGGAATGCCCGTGATGTCAGCGTAACCTGGTCTGCCTGGTCCTTGAGCGCCTGTATAATTACAGGATGTCTGTGACCATGATTCAATGCAGAGTATGCACTTAACATATCCATATAACGACGGCCTTCAGGATCTTGCACCCATACCCCTTCCGCCTGTTCAATCACAATAGGGAGCGGATGATAATTAGGTGCAGCATAACGCTCCGACCAATCAATTAACATTTTGGAATCTGACATACACGCCCAACACCTTTCCAAAATATTGTATACAAAATACAATATCAATGTATGCGATACCACCGCCAATTACGACTACATCCCACTATTTCCACAGCAGCCTACTCCTAGCTCCTCTTCGAATCAAATCCTTTATCCATAGTTATCGAGAAGTAGACAGTTTACGTTCCAGCCAGGAAAGTAAATTAGCCAGTGTAAATGTGATGATAAAGTAGAGACCTGCGGCAACAAGGAGCGGAGCAAGTGGTTGGAACGTAACCCCCTGAACCGTTCTGGCCGTGTATATAATCTCGGCTATACCAATCATGGAAACAAGCGAAGAATCTTTAATGATAATAATGAATTCATTGCCGATGGCTGGAAGCATGTTACGAAAAGCCTGCGGCAGTATAATGTAGCGAAGTGTCATACCATGTGTCATACCAAGGGAGCGCGAAGCCTCCGTCTGTCCTTTATCAATCGCTTGAATCCCGGCCCTGAACACCTCCGCCATATAAGCGGAGCTATTCATAGTCAGAGCTACCACCCCCGACATAAATGCCGGCAAGTTCACACCTATAACCGTCAGACCATAATGAATAATAAGAATCTGTACGAGCATCGGTGTTCCTCGAATGAGTTCAATATACGCCAATGCCACAAATTTAATTGGCCATATTCGGGATATTCGCATTAGCGCCATGATCACACCAAGCAACGTACCAAACAATACGCCGAAGAAGGAAAGCTCAAGCGTAACCCACGCACTTTGTGCATAATCCTGCCAATGCTCTGATAGAAAGGAAAAATCTAAATTCACGGCATATCCCTCACTCGTCCGGTTTATTCGCCGAGCATCTCATTCGCTTCAACGACGAAACGTTCAATATCTCCGTTCGTTTTGAGCTTTTCCAATGTAGTGTTGATCTGATCGAGCAGCTCCTGATTACCTTTCTTCACCGCAATGGCCGAACCACCCTCATCTTCAGCCTGTTCAATCTCTACACCCGCAACAACCAGCCCCTCTTGGTTCTTCACATACTGTTCAGCCACCGGCTTCTCCAGAATGAGTGCGTCCACGCGCCCTGTCTGCAACTCCAGGATCAGTTCAGGTATTTTAGGTAGAGAAGTGAGCTTTGCTCCCTCTATTTCCTGAGCGATCCCTTCCTGAATGGAACTCTTTTGTACGCCAACCTGCTTGCCCGATAGATCATCAATAGACTTCAATGCCACATCTTCGCCTTCTCTAACAAGTACAGCCTGCTCTGCGTAATAGTAGATATCCGTAAAATCAACGTTCTTCTTTCGTTCCTCGGTAGGGGTCAAGCCCGATATTACAAAATCAACCTTATCTGTACCAAGGGCCATAAGAAGGCCGTCAAAGTCCATGTCCTCAATCTTCAGCTCGGCTCCCAAATCAGCCGCAATTGCTTTGGCAATCTCGATGTCAAAACCTACAATGGTATCTTTACCATCGATTTTCTTATGAAATTCATAAGGTGCATAGTCAGCACTGGTTCCAAGTACAATTACTTTCTTTTCAGCAGAGCTACTTCCCGAAGACGAAGCAGCGTCCGATCCGGTTCCTGTCGTTTTTTCCTGCCCACAAGCAGACATGATTACAACCACTAACAACAGCATCATTGGCAAAAGCACTTTTTTCACACATCATACCCCTATTCTTTTTTTGAATGAGTAGCATAATAATTTGTATACAATATACATAAGACATTATATGGACTTATATGTAAGTAATACTAACAAACAATTCGGTTTATCACAATCATTATTTAAACATTTATACGCTCTAATTCCATAAAATGTACTATATATAACACATCACTTACATCAGCTGAAACATGAAGTTTGCTTGCCCAACTTCCCCCTCGGTGTTAAGATGATAAAAACTTGAAACTCCTGAACGGCGCACGCAGCACGGCCCCACACTTATCCAATCATCACTATACATAGAAAGGAGGATTCGGTATGGAGGTACCTAAATACCGGTCCTTGAAAGATCACGTATACGATTACATTGCCCAGAAGATTCAGGACGGGACCTTGCTTCCCAACCAGAAGATCAACGAGGCCGAGATATGCAAAAAGCTGGACATCAGTCGTACTCCTACTCGGGAGGCACTTTTCCAGCTGGCTTCAGACAATCTGCTGCAATACATCCCACGCAGGGGATTTATTGTCACTCCTTTTGATGCAGGCAAAAAACTGGAGTTCTCCCAAGCGATCGGTGTGCTGGAGGCACTTGCTGCCACACTTGCAGCAGACCATCTCAGACCATCTGAACTACTGGAGATGGAAACTCTGGTTGTCCGAATGGAAGAAGATATCAGCCAGCTTGATCTTGCTGCCTACAACAAGAACCAATATCAGTTCCATAACCTGTACATCCAGCGATGTGGTAACGCCACAGTGATTGAGATGTTAAACACATTGAAGAACAGCTTCATCCGGCAGTCCTATGTTAGTGATAATAAACCGAAGCTATCTGAGGTACTACTCGAAGTTAATGAAGAGCATCGTCAAATTTTAAGCGCTTTTCGAGCCAAGGATAAAAATCAACTGGAAGCCCTGCTCAAACACCACTGGCGGATTATCGACAACGATATGCTGTAGTACGTTCTGTCAAAACAAACCAAAGGCAACCCACGCTATTGTGAGTTGCCTTTTTCCTATCTTTCCTTTTTGACTTCCAACGGTGCCCTTGCCGCAAAAACCGCATATCCCAATTTTTTGCCGTATTTAGCGAGTAAACGGTCATTGGTAAGACTCATACGCTGCATACGCTCATCCTCAAACCAATTCATATCCATCTCCCGATGTGGATCATGATCCACGCCCCATTTTCCCATGGATCGCGATTGCTCTTTGACTTCAACCTTGGTGAAACCACTCTGTTTGAGGCGTTTTCTCCATGCTGTCACCGTTGCCAGAGTTCGTATACCGTAAAATTTCTTCAATCTGCGGCACATCAATTCGGTCTTTCTGCCTGATAGAACCATCTCTCGATCCACCAAAAGTCCCGCCGGCTTCAACACCCTTCTATATTCAGCAAGCGCACTCCGCCATGGGGTGAATATCGTAACCGATTCTACAAATACCACATCAAAATGATTTTCTGGAAAAGGCAACGCTGCTACATCCGCCTGAACAAATCGAACATCCACTCGTTCTCGTCTCGCTCGCCGAACTGCCTTATCCAGCATATTGCGATGAAGATCAATCGCAGTTACCCGATACCCACTTTTAGCCAGGTAACACGCGGTCCTCCCGGTGCCACATCCTATCTCAAGAATATGACTACCCTCAGGCAGAGATAAGCCATCCAGCAACTTCATGGTTGCCAAAAACCCTCCGGGATGGGCACTTCCCTCCCCTAACCGAGCCAGCATGTCATGATAATCCATTGACATCCCCTCCTCACTCCTCCCAGTGTATGGAGCAGATTCAAAAACGGCTCCTCCCTATTCGATTTCCCGGGTACTCGTCCATACCAATTGCTCTTCTTTTTACTATGATATACAAACCGTTGAATTCAAGCGGCAACCGCACCTAATGAGGAGGATTTGCATGTACAGAATTAATCGGGTATGTGAAGAAACGGTTTCTCCACACGTTGGACGTTCCGTTTGTCTCGTTATGAACGACGGTAAGCATATGTATGGTACGCTTAGTCAATGTCGGGATGGCAAAGTTTATTTGAACGGGTGTTTCGAAGGACCACGGCTGTGTTCCGTCAAATCCAAACAGCAGCTGGTAAAAAGCAGCAAGAAAAACACTGTTGCAACAAAGAAAGTCAAATCTTCGGCCTACGGTCCATATGGTTACGGAGGATACGGTGGGGGTTACGGCTATGGAGCGGGGATCGATCTGGCTCTGGTCGCCACATTGTTTCTGCTGCCATTCCTGTTCATCTAAACTCGAATATGAGAGTGATCTAAAATTATAGTCATAACAAAGACCCTTTTTGCATATAGCGAAAAGGGTCTTTGTATTTTTCATACGATACCAATCAATTGCAATGTATTTTCTGTTAAAAATGATACAAAAAAAGGCATTCGTCAAAACGAATGCCGGGAACTTCATATTTAATACCCTTACCTTCGCACAGGGTGTCTGTTTGATCTTAAAAAAAAACACCTCGTTAGAGGCGGGTAAGCTATGTTAAATCCGATTTCCTTTAGGCATCGTTTTCAGATTACTATTCGAATTCTCAAGCAATGGTAGCATCCTAGTCGTGCTAACCATCTCAGAAGCACATATCGGACAAGTAGGTACGTTATCAAACGCAAAATTGTCCCGCATCCATCCTTTGCACGTATCACTCGTACATTCCCAGATTGCCGCATCAGCTTGTGGAATCTCTTCCAACGGTTTTTTGCGATTATACATGACTTCTACCCCCTTTGTTATGGAAAAACATCTAACCGACGTTATTTCACAGAAGACACTACTTAGCGGAAGTCTTACGTCCCACTGAACTTCTGCCTCGACAACTATTGGGCCGACTTTCATACATATAACTGATCAAAAAAAAGAAGCTGCCTTTACCATTTTAACATGTTAAAGGCAGCTATGCTTTAATTACAGTTTTACAACTTCTTCTGCTTGAGGACCACGGTTTCCTTGTACAATTTTAAATTGCACGCGTTGACCTTCGTCCAGCGTTTTGAAGCCTTCGCCTGTAATAGCGCTGAAGTGTACGAATACATCTTCTCCGCCTTCAACTTCGATGAAACCGAAGCCTTTATCAGCGTTGAACCATTTTACTGTTCCGTTTTGCATGTGAATTACACCTCCAAATAAAGATTAACATGTTCCTTTGTTCTTTGCAGCAAGCAAATAAAAATTCACACATTGAAAAAGGTACCAGTCATAAACCTATAAGTGATCGCCCTTTACAATATATGAATTAGGTTTTCCACTCTCTACAACTTGTTTTTATTATAACTCCAATTCAGCCAAAAAGCAAATCTTTGTATTTTCTTTTCAAACAGCTTTGGAAATACATGTTATTAACTAGCATGGGAACAGGGTTTATCCCACTTATGTGCCCGGTCGCTCGTGTGCGGTCTTATGAAAGGATATGCAGATCTAATCCAACTTATACATTTTATATATATATTTCTGACATGCATATCCAACACAACCAAAGAATCATCTTACTATAGTTTAACACACTATGTCCATGCCCACATAAATGCATCCCGATCCCAGGCGATCTGCCCACGGTGAAGCTTCCGGAAAGCTTTCTTCACTTCCTTGGACAATGACGTATTGCCGTTCTCGTTCACAAAAACAAACTCTTCGCCAAAATGGGTCTTCACATATTCTATGGCAGCTTCCTGATGAAGTGTTCCTGTGAATTTAATTTCTTGAACCATCCATTCTGCTACTTCTAGTGCTGTCTTTTCCACAATATCACCTACTGTCTGAATCTAATGTACGGATAGGCAGACCTCGTATCATGAACATACCCTGTCTTCCCGCCAGACTGAAGTATACCATGATCCAACTGCTGACGGGAAACTGTATGATAACTACTTCCAAGCAATAACCTTAATGAACAACCGTATTGGCCTGCTCACTTTCTTTGGAAGGAATGGGTGAATTCGTTCGATGGCTCCAAACTAACCATGCGCAGTATGCGATCATTACCCCCAGTATAAACAGATCGTAGGGAAGTGTTCCTGTGTCCTCTAGGTCATTCCCGAGAAATTGAATCAGATTATGTATGAAATGAAACAAAATAAGCGGTACAATATTTCCGTTCTTCAGCATCAATAACGCGAGTGCCGCTCCCAGAAGCAGCGCATAGACCAATTGCATGATCGTATCTGTCAGATTTTGACCAGACAATGCATTCAGGAGATGTGTAATTGAAAACAAGATGCTGGAAGTCACGACTGCGGCCACTGCACTCTTTTGAAGCAAGGTCTTGAAAATTAGCCCACGATAGATCGTTTCCTCAACAAACGCCACGAGCAAGGTGAAAAAGATGAAAAAGGCTACCCGGGACAAGCTCAGTTCGCCAAATCCTTTCAGAGCAAGTGTACCCAGTACAAGGAGTAGTGGAATATAATACTTTGCGTGGCCAGCCGGAATACTTCGCAAGTTACGGAATCCAGTCTCTCCCCACTTGCGTCTTAACGTCAAATAGATTATCAGCACAATGGCTATGGGTGTAAAAGAGATGAGTACAGGGGAAGTGTAGTCCAGTTGCTTTATCGTCGCAATGGCCCCTGCTGCAAATACGGCTAACAAGAGAAGTAGCTCAATAATCACGACGGTGAGCACAGGTTTGCGCTCGGAAAAGGAATGTTTTGGCTTGGATTGCGGATTAATCATACATTTGCCTACCTCGTTTCATTTACTTTTTTTCGTTGTCATATGAACTTATATGCCAATATAGTTGTATCACATCATCCGTATATTGAATATCCCTAATATGGATAAAACTATAAAAGTAACAAAAAAGAGACTTATCCTGACTGCTTTTCCCCTAAAATCAGGTATGGCTTATACCTTGATCTGTCCATTATAGTATTACAAGAGTCCAATGCTGCAGGGGTGCGGCGACTCTCCAACGTCATATATCTATGAAGTACACATAACGATAGTTTCACAATGCATAATGAAATCAGGGGGATACTATGAAAGCATTCTTTCAGCGCTGGGGGCATTTACTGGCTATTCTGTGCATACCGCTCCAAGGCTCCATTTACGTATTTCTAGGCAGCAACACCGGAAGTGATGTATTCTACAATTATGCCTGGATTGATACACAGATTCCTTTTCTCAAAGAATTTATTTATCCATACATCAGCTGGATGCCCATTCTGTATCTAGGATTTCTCTATTTGGGTCTGACGAACAAGTCGCTATTCTGGCGTACGCTGATCACCTATAATGTTGGTGTCATGGCAGCCAATGTCTGTTTTGCGGTGTTCCCTACCCATGTACCCCGCCCGGAGGTCGGCGGAACCGATCTGAGCAGCGTGTTAGTTCAGTTTATCTATACGAATGATGCGCCCTTCAACTGTTTCCCGAGTGTTCACGTCCTGACCAGCTACTTGTTATTTATTATCATCAACAGACACTTGAACTTTAAGCCATTAGCCCGGATCTCCTGGTCGGTATGGTTGTGGTTGATTATTGCTTCGACGGTATTTGTAAAACAGCATTCCTTGCTGGACATCGCCGGAGGCATTTTGTTTGCAGAGGCCGCGTATTGGACTGTACATGTCTTTGCCGTTCGTCTTGGGCAGGCACGAAAAAAAGGCAAGCAACCACTCACAGCTTCTAATCCAAGCAGTCATGTATAGTGGCACATATATATTGTAAGAGGTAGGATGATGATCCTGCCATAAAAGTAAAAGAGGGCCTAGGCCCTCTTTTTTTGTACTCATTTAATTGAACCTATTATATAGAAGAACTTATTTGGGTTGGACTACGCGTTTCATGCTATAGGTGGGCGCTCATGGAGCAGATCGGATGGTGGACTTCCCGTTATACGCTTGAATATGCGGTAAAAATAAGACAGGTCCCGGTAGCCGAGAAATTCGGCAATTTCCTGAATTGAAAGTTGTGACTCAGTGAGCAGATATATGGCTCTTTTCATCCGTTGATCATGGACATACTGACTGATGGTCTGATTTGTCATGCTTTTGAATAATGCTGCAGCATAATTGGGCGTCTTGTTAATCTCGTCTCCGAGTTCTTCCTTCGTCACTCTCTCCCGATAATGCCGCTCAATGTATCGCTTCATCCGTTCCACATGAACATGTCTCTCCGGAGGAATAACTCCCCGATCCAGCTCCCTGTTCATATAAATCAACACTTCCATCAATAAGGCTTGGCTCATCATGACATAATAAGACGGACGCTCCTGCCATTGTTGATAAATAGCGCTCATGCGTTGATGAATCAGTTCATAACAACCAGGTTTATGACGCAAAGCCTCATACCGTTCAAGTGCAGGAAGACCTTCCGTATGATCACGTTGCAGTTGAATCACAATCTGTGTGTGCGTTACCGTAGGAATACTCTTGCCGTAATACGGTACACCACCTGGAATGAGTAGCAATTCACCCTTTTCCATGATCTGTTTATCACCGTTCACCCAATATACACATTTTCCATAAGTAACCAAACTAAGCCGCCAAGTCTCTTGAGATTGCACAGCTTCTTCGTACCAACCAACACCATTAATGTGTCGTACTTCAAGTGGAGTGACCATAACACACCTCATTAGTGGACTATACTCTAATCATTGTACTATAGTTCATACCCTGTTTCGACAGAAAACGCTACAATACACATATAAGCTTAAAATATGAGGAGGAAATTAGCATGTTAAAAACAAAAATTATTTGTACCATGGGACCTGCTTGTGACTCAATCGAATTGTTGAAAGTAATGATTCAGGAAGGTATGACCGTTGCCCGTCTGAACATGGCTCATGGCGAACTGGAAGATCACGTGACACGGATCAACAATATCCGTAAAGCAGCTTCCGAACTGAACACTTATATACCGATCATGATGGACATCAAAGGGCCGGAAGTGCGTATCGGCAAACTGAAAGAAGCATCCTGCCACCTGCAAGCAGGTAAAGAACTGATTCTGACTACTGAAGAAATTCTCGGTGACGCTGAGCGTATCTCGGTAAACTATCCAGAACTGAACCTCGTTGTAAAACCTGGCGATCGTATTCTCATCGATGATGGCCTTGTGGATCTGACTGTACTGTCCGTGGAAGGATCCGATATCCATTGTAAAATCATCAGCGGCGGCATTCTGAAACCACGCAAAGGGGTTAACTTGCCAGGAATCAAAACGACACTGCCAGGTGTAACTGAGCGTGACGTTATGCACATCGGATTCGGGATCGAAAACGATATCGAAATTATCGCAGCATCCTTTGTTCGTAAAGGCGACGATATCCGTGAAATCCGCAGCATTCTGAAAGAACGCGGTGTAGAGCACGTACAGATCATCTCCAAAATCGAGAATCAAGAGGGTATGACTAATCTGGACGACATCATCTTGGCTTCTGACGGTATCATGGTAGCTCGTGGAGATCTCGGAGTTGAAGTACCGATCGAAGACGTACCAATGATGCAAAAAGAAATGATCGATAAATGTAACCGCGCTGGTAAACCGGTTATCGTAGCTACACACATGCTGGAGTCCATGCAAGTGAACCCACGCCCTACTCGTTCCGAAGTTAGTGACGTGGCGAACGCTGTACTTCAAGGTGCTGACGTTGTGATGTTGTCTGGTGAATCAGCTGCTGGTAAATATCCGGTACAATCCGTACGCACGATGGCTGCTGTTGCTCGCCGTGCTGAAACGATGATTGATTACAAAGAGCAATTCGCACAAAAATCGGCTCAACAGATCGCTGATATTACTGAAGTTATCAGTCAGGGCGCTGTAAGTTCTTCCCTCGTACTGAATGCAAAAGCAATCATCACTTCGACTGAGAGTGGATTCACAGCACGCATGATCTCCAAGTATCGTCCAAAAGCACCAATTATCGCAGTTACACAACATGAAGAAGTATTGGCGAAAATCTGCCTGCTCTCCGGTGTTATTCCGGTTATGGGCGACAAAGTAACCACTACGGATGAAATGTTCGAATCGGCTACACGTAACGCAATCAAAACAGGTTACATTGAAAAAGGTGACATCATTGTATTGTCCGCTGGTGTTCCAATCGGTCAATCCGGTAATACAAACCTGATCAAAGTTCAACAAGTATAATTCATTAGCTGAAACTGTAGCTATACATCTTAGCTATCAATAGAAATACAAAAATCCACCGGGAGCAGAAATACCCCCGGTGGATTTTTTGTCGATGATGTATGCCAATGATCGTGATGTTACAACAAACGGGTTCGAGATTATAGATTCCGCGAGTAATTAACCAGATCCTGTGACATGGTGTTGATCTCATCCATTGAAGCATTTACCTGCTGTGTCAGGGCAGCCTGATTTTGCGTTAACGTAGACATGTTACCGATGTGCTCAAGAATCTGATCAATCAGCGTTTTCATCTTTTGCATGCTGTCTTCGATATTTACTGTGGCCTCTGAACTATGATCAGCCAGTTTACGCACTTCACCGGCAACGACGCCAAACCCCAGTCTCAGCTCTCCCGCTCGCGCCGCTTCAATGGCTGCATTCAACCCGAGCAGATTGGTCTGACTGGCTATCTCTCGTATAAACACGGTGATATTCTTCGTATCATCTGCACTGCTTTTCACTTGAATGGCTGCATCGGCAGATAATTCCTGTGCCGTCACCAAGTCCTGTGCCTGATCGGTAATTGAGTTGATTCCACGTACCATCTCGCCAATGGACTCCGACAATTGTTTGGTTTTCAGATTCATGGCTTCTACGATCTGTTCCTTGTTCTTCTCATGGGTTACATCTCGAATGGTTCCAGCTACGCGGAGCGGTACTCCATCATGATCCCGAATGGTCTCCCCACCCGCGTGATACCACCGATACTCCCCGTCTTTACGTTGCAGACGATAATCCAGATCGTACGGCGTACGACCACTGTAATCATTCATATGTCTGGCAAATTCGTTGATCGTCCGATCATGGTCTTCCGGATGCAGTCGGCTGCTCCAGCTGCTGAACACATTCGGGAAATCCTGCTCGTCTTTGAACCCTAATTCTCTGCGGAACTGGGGTGACCACCAAAATTCATTATTCGGATTAACCACGTCTCCAGCCACAACGGTCATATCCCATGGAGCCTCGACCAAGGCGCGGTTAACAAGATCATATCGGGTGACGAGTGCTTCCAGCTCATCCGACTTACTCTTCTCCTCATGAATATCAAACATGATACCCAGAAGTTTGATCGGAACGCCAGCCTGATTTCGGACGACTTGTCCAAGACATCGGAACCAGCGGACTTCTCCACTTTTTGTAATCATACGACTGATTATGTTATACGCATTCGTTGCTCCAGCGTCATTCACATGTTTCATAATCTCCTGCACCAGTTGAGGTCTGTCATCCGGATATATGGATTTAGCCCAGCTTGCAAACGTATTGGGATAATCCTTGGCATTATGGAAGCCTAACATTTGGCGGAATTCATTCGAAAATGCAATGATATTATTGTTATCCAGCGGATCACCGGCAACAATTTCAGATTCCCATAATCCCACATTCATCGCCTGATTTAGCATTCTAAGACGCATCTCCACGGCTTCGTTTTGTGCTTTCATCATATGTACTGCTTTTTTGATGTTACTGGCTATTTCATCGTTATCCTGAAATTCAATGCCATCTTCGACCCCTGTACCATAGTCGCCCTTTTCTGCGTTTGCAACCAGTTTACGACTATACTCTAGTAATTTTTGATGCGCATCTATACGAAGTTGTTTGGTAGATTCAGTGCTTTTACGAAACATATCCATTTCTCCTCTTAGGTCATATGATATATATTTCGACATCATTAGACATTAAATGTAGAGCTATAGTCTTAATTTGTATAAAGAAAATGAACCAGCGCTGAATTAGCACTGGTTCATGTGTTATATAGATTTTTTTATGATTATAATCCATCATTGATGACTGCCTCTTACCAGCTAACTACCCGCCAAAATTCAGCGATTTCCCCGTCTCCACCCAAGTTTTGATGCTGCTCAAAATCATCCACCAACTGCTCTGTGCATTGGCAAAGGAAGGATGGTTATCTGTAAATTGATCATTGATCAGCGTCAGCTTCGTACACTCCCCCACAGTCTCCAACTGGAAGGCCACTCTGGATTGAAGCTCTGCATGATTCGCATGGTATGACGGCCCGGGATGCTCTTGATAGCTGAGTCTGGACAACGGTTCGAATTCTAATATATCCCCATACACATGGACAGTCTCCGCACCATCATTGCCTGGCCCTACATAAGCAAACGGCTGACCTGGCTGAAAATTCGTACGAAGTTCACTGCCGAAAAAGCTGTTCCGTGTACCATCTGGTGAAATGAGGGCATTCCACACATCTTCCAGCCCTGCATTGATATAAAACTCATATTTGAGTTCCATGGACTCACTCCCTTTATGTATTGGATATGCGATCTGCCAACCTCGCACTCCTATCCTATCGTTATACCCCAAAGGTCGTATTGTAAAAACGCGACATCAGGTTATATAGTCCTTTTCCAGAAGATCAGATATACTAAACTGGAATGAAATAACAGGAGTTGTTCAATATGACTGAAACGTCACAATCCTCATTGTTACCCTATCAACAAATGATTCAGTTGCTACAGAAGGCGGGCTGGTATGAGAAGCGATGCGTTGATATCTCGGCATACATAGAACAGTGCTCTACATCCGCTGATTTATTTCCGGCTGCCCGATCGTTTCTTGAAGAGTTTTGGGGAATAGATGAACTTATATATTTTAAATACTATAGCCACATCTCCGGGGAACCGCCTGCTGAAAGCCCTTGGCATGAATATGAATTTCATTTTATTCCGGATGCTACAGAGAAGCTACGTTGTTCCGCAGAGATGCATTCGATCTTAAACTACGCTAATGAAGATTGTTATTGTCTAGGATTAACCGGATACTACTATTCCGCAGTCACAGCCATTGGCCGTTCAGGCAAACTGTATCTGTTACACGATTATGATCCAAACGTACATGCATTCGATAATCTGATTGACAGTATGATACATGAACTTCACACGCATAAGCTTGTCCCCCATTCACTCATGGGACGGAATCGGAAAGGAAATGAGACATGAGCCAATCAACAAATATTATGGGTATCCCTTTTCCCAATGTCACGATGGATCAAACCGTTGCGATCCTTGGTGAAGTCGTAGATCAGGAAAGCACTGAACTGTTCCATGTCATCACAGGCAATCCCGAGATCGTCATGTCCTGTCAAAAGAGTGCCTCTCTTCGCCAAGTCGTCGATCGAGCCGGGTTGGTTACCGCTGACGGTGCTGGCATTGTGATGGTATCCCGTTTGCGGGGGGGACAATTGACTGAAAGGGTAACCGGTTGTGATCTGCTATTTCGTTTATTGGAGGAAGGCGATCGAAAACAATGGTCATTCTACATGCTGGGAGCAGAGGAAAGTGTCAGTGAACAGGCCGTGAAAGTTATTGCGCAACGTTATCCGGGAGTTGTCGTCAAAGGCAGACACCATGGTTTTTTTCAGGCAGATGAGGAACAACAGATTGTAAAAGAGATTTGTACTGCTCAACCGGACTTTCTTATCGTAGCTCTTGGCGCCCCCCATGCAGAACACTGGATTAACAAGTATCGCCATCAGTTGAACGCTCGTGTAGCCATGGGAGTAGGAGGTAGTCTCGATATTCTGGCGGGGAAAACCAAACGTGCTCCTGCGATGTGGCAGAAGCTTAACCTGGAATGGCTCTATCGCCTCCTCAGTCAACCTTCGAGATGGCGCAGGCAACTCATTTTACCCCGTTTTGCTGTGCGGGCATTGTTGTTCAGAGAGCCTAAATAAAGTGAAATCAGCAGCACACCAGAGTAGTATATACACTCTAAACAACCGAATGGCGAGCGCTATGGGCTGATGAATTAAAAAACCTGTCCTGAAAATCAGGACAGGCGAATGACTTCGATGGTATCCCCCGTGTGGATTACACCTTCCCGTTCAACCGAGCAGACGATTCCACGTTTTTTGCGAGCGGCTGGCACGAACTTTTTGCGCAAACCGTCCTGTTCGTAGAATTGCTCAATCATTTTTCGCGGATGCACACAAGGAAGATTCTCTCCTTCGCATATTAACCCCGTACCGTTCGGAAATAGAAGCCGCGTTCCAGCAGGCAATTCAGTCAATCGATCAATGCCACGGATCAGCATATTGGCACCAAGCCACTCTGGACGCACTTCAGGAATGTTCATTTTCTCAGCAATAAGAGCACATTCTTCCTCAGACACAATACTGATCTGGCGGCGATTCGCAATCGGTGTGCCACGCTTGTAGACCTTCTGACGGGAGTCCGCCGGACGGAGCAAACCATAGTGACGGTCACCCGGAATTCCCGCAAGCTCGATGTCGATAAAAGGGATAACTCGTGTCACAAATGTGGATGGATCATCAGCCAACAAGACGAATTGAACAGTTCCCATAGTAATCGCCTCTCTTTCCTTAGCAATATTGCTTCTTTATTGTTCATTATTACCCAATGAATGGATTTTCGACAATCGGCGTATGCTTACCTTTGTATCCATTTTTTTATTTTCAACATCATAACGCACTTGGAAAATGATAAATCATTTAAATAATACACAATTAAATTGTTACAAATTATTTTTACTCTTTCCGTTCTCGTCGCAAACATCTATACTAAGATAGACAAGTAAATAAATTACATATCAGAAAGTAAGGTGTTTCCTTTGATTAGTATCATTTTTGTAGCTCTTGTAGCTGTCGAACACATCTATATCATGGTGATGGAGATGTTTATGTGGACTCGTCCACGCACAATGAAAACCTTTAATCTCACGCCGGAATTCGCCAAATCCACCAAATCTCTCGCGGCCAATCAAGGTCTTTACAATGGATTTCTTGCGGCAGGTCTGATCTGGGGACTCGTATATCCGGATGCTGCCGTCGGACAGCATATTCAGATTTTCTTCCTCGCGTGTGTGATTATCGCGGCTCTCTATGGAGGGGCTACTTCTTCACGTTCCATCATTATTAAGCAAGGATTACCTGCGATCATTGCATTGTTGCTAGTTCTGTTCCTGTAATTTCTGTCGAATGGTGCATTGCATCGATTCATGTTAACTCCTTTATGGTAAGGTAGTGAATAGATAGCAGTGTACAATGACCAGAATCGTTCTGGAATTGAAAGGAGAACATGTCATGGGATTGTTTGACAAGCTTCGGCGGCGCAAAAAGGAGAAGGTACCTGCAGGTGGTGCTGTCGAATCGACGAATTACAATGAAACCATCGTGGGTTTTGTCCTGCTGGAGCGTGACGATTGTGATTTTGACCTCTTCATCAGGAACATGAAGAACGAATGGGATGTCGAGATTGAAGAACGCCCGGAGGAGGGCAATCTCTTTTTTGAAGTGAATGGGATGCAGGTGGTATGTGCTCACATTGCCGCCCCTGTGCCTGACCGTGAAGTTGAGGAGAATGCCAAACTCAACATCCTTTGGCGAGAAGCGGAGCAAGTTACCTCACGGCACCAGTCACAGATTATTGTCTCTGTTCTGAACGCAACAAATGCTATTGAGGGACATGTTCTGTTCACTCAGACAGCGAGTGCCTTATTACAGTTGGATCACGCGCTGGCAATATACATGGCCCCGCTTGTTGTCGAAGCCAGTCAATATGTGGAGACCAGCCGTGGAATCAAGCATGATGAGTTACCCGTCTCGCTCTGGATTTTCATCGGATTATATCAGAATGTCGAAGGCGCTTCAGCTTACACTTACGGACTACGTAACTTTGGCAAAGAAGAGATGGAGATTATGCAATCGTCGGAGTCCTTAAGCGATGTATTTGAGATGATGTTCATGACCACAACGTATGTGGTTGAAAACGACGTCACGCTGCATGACGGGGAAACACTTGGTTTCTCGGCAGAACAAAAGCTGAGCATTTCCCTTTCCAAAGGTGTAGCGACGGAAGGTAACAGTTTGAAGATTGGATTCTAGCTTACGTAGTTATCTTAACTTTATCGTGTCACCTTTGTAGAAGCCGTCTGGAGTTCATACTCGGGGCGGCTTTTTAGCTATTCAACTTCCTTTCAATTGACGATATGGAAGCAATCCCTGAATTTAACTTCACTAGGAAGAAGTAGTTCATAAGAACCAATTAATTAGGATTTAAGTTTTCATTCGTGCTATAAAAAGGTATAATTAATAGGCTTATAGTCTCATATCATACATATCATTTTATTATCGAGGAGTTGCCTACATGTCTGTTAGACGTTTGGATTCAACTAAATCTATTATTGAAATTACTTGGGAAGGTATTGTCTCCCCTGAACATGTCGAACAAGCGAATACAGAAATCCAGAGATTAGCGGAGCAATTGGGAAATTCGTTTGATGTGCTAGTCGATATGCGAAGCATGAAGGCATTCCCTCAGGATACAAAAGAAAAAATTGTAGAGCATCAGAAATTACTGACAGCGTGGGGTATGAAGCGGGCCAGTGTAGCCGTAGGGGGTGCAATCGCCAAAATGCAATTGAATCGGATTTCCAAAGAATCGGCTCATCAGACTGAATTCCAATGGGAAACGTATGATGAGGCTTTGGCATTTTTGTTGAAATAAAACGAGATAGTACAGCGTAAGTTTAAATATAATATTGTATGTGCTATACGTGGCAAAAGAAAGAGGCGTTTCCCATGAGGGAGCGCCTTTTTCTTATTCAGTAATGCTTTTACTTATTCCGTTTTTCATACTCCGTAGAAAGATCGCAGACCATATAAGATTCCAGACTACTTACACGTACCATCGTTACCGATGTACCACAGAAGCTTTCCTCCACGAACCCTAACCGCCTATATAAGCGAATCGCTTCGTTATCCGGGTCTACACTGAGCGAGACTGCTTCAATTCCCCGCCGTTTGGCTTCATCCAGTGCAGTCTGAAGCAGTAAGGTGCCTACGCCTTTTCCACGTGCATCTTCAATTACAGCCATCCCCATCTCTGGCGTAGCTGCATTCACATAACCGTAACCCGCATTCTGATCCGTATAGAATCGTAATGTTATTGAACCTGATTTCTTACCATGCTGGTCTACCGCAACATACCCAAAATCCCCTTCTCTTCCCCAGTCTTCAACATATTTGGATAGCTCAGGAGTATGTACACTTTCGAGTTGGATAGGTTCATCACCTTCTCGTGTGTGCAGGGACGCGTATAACATCTCCCACAGAAAGGGGATATCCTGTTCCTCAATCGGGCGTACATAATAGTTGGTCTTGGTCACGTTTGCTCCTCCTTCAGTTTTTCAAAAAGGCGCTCCATCTCATTTATATTAAGCTCATTAGTAATTTCGTAATCTTGAGATCGGTCTCGTGTCTTGTACCCACTATAGATTGAAACGGCATGCTCATTATAGAATGTTAATCCGAATCCATCGGTAAATCGACCTTCCTTATTAATGGTAAGTCGCCATTCATAGTAATATGGACTCCTTTCGGAAACGTCGAATTCCCGTACTCTTTTAAGTTCAACATCCTTCAATAGCTCCAGCATATCTCTAATCTCTGTGGGATCTGTAATCGTCACTGCATCTTCTTCATTATACGGATCTGCACTTGAAATTTTCCTAATTGTCAGTCGATCCAATCTATCCAGCATACTCATATGATCTGTAACCTCTGCTCTAAACGTCGTATGTTTGCTGGGGATATACATAGTATATTGACCCGAGGTATACATACGCACTGCAAAAGCTACAACAACAATAATCGTGGCGATACCCATAATGATTTTAATATTTTTAATCATACCTCTCTCCTCCACACACTACAAAACATATATGAAATGGTAATTAATGATACTTCTTAGTATATCATCTCAATCTTTCTGTTCCAATCTCATTTCCAGTTCCTTTCCTTCTATTTCGATAACGTTTTTGTCTAAACTATAATTATTGATAATGCTTGAACGGCAACACAAAGTGCATATAAACAATTATAGAAGAACTGCATTTTATAAATACGCTTTCAATGTTGGTGGACAAAATATAATTCTATACTCGCTAACTAACTTGTTCGATTAGCTAAAATTTGAACTAAAAATGACGATATACTTCATAAGCTCCATTCATTCTTACACATCCATGACATCCCTAAGCAATACTCGGCTTGTTTCAACACGTGAGCATGATCAACAAATCAGCTTGGAACATCATACTCGCCACACACGATAATATGTTATTTGAAGAAGTATAGGCATGTAATTGTAAAATGCTAGGGGGAATTGGAATGAAGCTCAAACCGAAATTAATGATTATGTTTCTGGCCGCTGTGTTGATTACTGCACTGCCACTGGCCTCCCTTGGTTTGGTTCAAACCGAAAAACAAGCCACACGTAATGTTGACTCCAAATTAAATGGCTTAATGGCCTCTTCGGCAAATCAGTTGGATGGCTGGATCAGTAGCAATGCCAAAGTCATCGAAACGTTGGGTTTTGTCATCCAGGAAGGCGTGCCTGAAGGGGAACTCACGGAAGAATACTTTAACATTATGAAGCTAGGCAGTAACCAAGAGAGTCTGTCGGATCTGTATTACGGTTCAGAGCAGGACGGCAGCTTCATGAATGGTTCAGACTGGACTCCCGATGCAGATTATGACCCAAGACAGCGTCCATGGTACCAAGAAGCGAAGCAAACCAATCAGTTGACATACTCTGATCCTTATCTGGATATGATGTCGGAGCAATATGCGGTATCGATTGCCATGCCGGTTCAAAACAAAGAAGGCACAATGCAAGGGGTTGTCGCAGGCGACTTGTTGCTCTCTACACTTACCGATACCGTGGGGAAAATAAACCTGGATGGGTTGGGCTATAGCTTTTTAATCGATAAAAATGGGCTGCTTTTGGCTCACCCTGACGATAAACTCGTGAATACCTCAGCCGCTGATAATACGGAGTTAAACCCGCTGCTGGCAGACATGCAGGCGAATCCGTCAGGTCAGAAGCCCTTCCAATACAATGATGAGAAATATCTGTTGTTCTATCATCAGATTCCAAGCACTGGCTGGGCTGTAGGCTCCATCATCTCCGAGAAGCTGGCCTACGCTGAGTATTATGAATTGCGCAACAACTACATTCTGATTATCGGTATTACGTTGCTTGTTGTGCTGGCAGGTGCCTATTGGATCGCAACACTCTTCATCAAGCCGCTGAAAAGTCTGCATGGAACGTCCCGCCAGATGTCGAGTGGTGATTTTACAGGACGGGTTCAGATCAAAGGCAAAGATGAGTTCGCTGAGCTCGGCATGGCATTCAATCAGATGTCAGATCAGCTTAGCACGCTGTTCAGACAAGTAACGGCCTCTGCTGATCGCGTACAAAGTATCTCGGGTGAGATGCATGAGCATACGGACAACACCAAGCGCATCGCGGAGCAGATCTCCATTGCCACCGATGAACTCGCCCGAGGCTCCAGTACACAGGCTGAATCCGTGTATGATGGCTCAAGCCGTCTGTCGGAGATGAGCAATAGTGTGGGCGGTATTAATCGCAGTGTAGAACAGTCCGTAACGATGATGCGTGAGGCAGGAGAAGCCATGTTGGTTGGACTACAGGCGGTGGATCACCAGGTCGAACTTTCGGATGGCAACCGCCAATCGATTGACCGTGTAGGTGAATCGATCTCCCTACTCGCAGATAAGTCACAGAAGATTGAAAGCATCGTCAGCATGATTCAAGGTATCGCCTCCCAGACCAACCTGCTTGCCCTGAACGCTTCCATTGAAGCGGCCAGAGCGGGTGAACATGGACGTGGGTTCGCAGTGGTTGCCGAGGAAGTACGCAAACTGGCTGAACAATCTGCAGGCTCTGCTCAGGACATCATCGTATTGTTGAATGAAATCCAGGCAGCTAGCCGCCAAAGTGTGAGTGAAGTCGATTCTGCTGAACATGGTATTGAGCAGCAGGTGGCTGCGGTGCATGAGATGCGCAACTCGTTTATGCGAATCAAGCAATCCATTGAAGGCATCGACAATCAGCTGCTGCAAGTATCATCCGCAACAACTGAACTGGATAACAGCTCTGGCAAGATCGCTGAAGTGATCTCCAGTGTAGCGGCCATGTCGGAACAGAGCGCCGCTTCCACAGAAGAGGTTGCTTCTTCTACGCAGGAACAGTTCAATTACATTACAAGTATCTCGGAGCGCTCCAATGAACTGGCTCAACAAGCCAATACGCTCGCTGAAGAAGTGAAAAAGTTCAAGATTTAAATCAACAAGCCGCGTTCTCCCATTGGGGGAACGCGGCTTGTTTGTTACGTTGTTATGTTACATATTCAAAATGAGAGATGAAACGGCACCCGTATCCGAATAAAAGATATGACTCAATTAAGCTTGGCCTCACGGCTGGTTAGCGTATGCTGGAAACCTCATTATTTTCAGCCCAATACACGGCCTGCTGAATCACGGATAACGAGTTCCGGCTTCAGCACAATCTTCTGCGGTTCTTTACGCTCATCCTTCAACTCTTCAATTAACAGATCTACAGCGCGATGTCCCAGATCTTCAATCGGCTGAGCAACAGTCGTAAGCGGTGGACTGGTTACCGAGGCCAGAATGGTGTTATCGAATCCGATAATGGACACATCCTCTGGCACGCGTAGCCCCAGCTCTTTGGCTGCCTGAAGTGCGCCAATAGCCTGAATGTCATTACAGCAGAACAAGCCTGTGGGATGATCGATCTCACCGAGCAGCAGTAGCGCCTCTTTTTTGGCCGAGCTCAGATCAGCTGCCGATTCTCGGATCTGATTTGGTTCCAGCGTATAGCCAGCCTTAATCAGTGTTTCACGGAATCCATGTACACGTTCCTGACTGCTGCTGACTTTGGACGGTTCAGACAGCACCGCTACACGGGTGTGGCCAAGTTCAAGTAGATGTTCCGCTGCGAGTCTTCCACCGAGAATGTCATCAATGGTGACTGTATGCACGGATAGGGATGGCATATGTCGGGCAATCAAGGCCACAGGTATGGACTGCTGCAAAAGAGGTGACAAAATTTCGGCATTATCGATTCCGGTTCCGATCATCATGCCATCTACCCTTTTTTGCTGGAGCAGATTCAGGTAACGCTCTACCCGCTCGTCCTTATTATCCGTACTGCAGATGACTACGCTGTAGCCCAATTGACGGCTTCGATCCTCTACCGCTCTCGCGAGTTCTGCAAAATACGGGTTGGATATGTCCGGTACAAGCAGTCCTAATGTATACGTCTGCTTACCTGTAAGTGCGGCTGCAATCGCGCTGGGTTGATAGTGGAGGCGTTCCATGATCTCCATAATCTCGGCGCGCCGCTTTTCACTGATCTTGCCTTTTCCATTAATGACCTGCGAGACGGTTGCAATGGATACACCTGCCTCGCGTGCGATATCGTATATGGTTGCTTTCATTGTTGTTCCCCATTTGTGCTATATATAAGTTTCGTTATACATAGATAATTGTTCTCTTCTCATTATGCAGGGGGAAGTCTGCATACGCAACTTGAAGCCAGCACAATGCGCGTAGCATGAACTGTTTTACTTTTTCATCAACCACTCATGGTCAGGGTCGTTATGGAATTTCCAAGTCCGGGTTGGTCCAGCCATTACGTTCAAGTAGTACACCTCATACCCCGGAGGAGCACCTACCGGATGATACCCGTCCGGAACAAGCACCACTTCACCGTTCTTCACTGCAAGCGTCTCGTCCACAGAACGATCATCCGTGTATATCCGCTGAATGGCAAACCCCTGCTCAGGCTGCACACGGAAATAATACGTTTCTTCCAGCAAAGATTCATCCGGGAGTGCGTCCCGATCATGCTTATGTGGCGGGTAACTAGACCAATGCCCATCTGGCGTGAATACCTCAACAACGAGCAAACTGTCCGCTTCCTTTTGTTCCGGCAAAATGTTGTGAATCTGGCGTTCCAGATTGCCATATCCTCTCGCCTCTACCCCTACATCCTCGGGTGCAATGAGACGAGCAGGGTACGTGCCTTTACCGGGTGCAACACATATAGCGACTTCCAGTTCGGTACGTGCTGTGATCTGTACTTGATCGGAAGTTGAGACGTAGACCGAATACGGCGGAATTTTCTCGAAAACACTCATTCTTTTCCCGATATTATCCCATGTGTTCTCCCGGGTACTTACATTGGCGAAACCGCTGAGAAGCACCACACAGAGTTCCTGATCACCGCTCTCACGGGTTAACGTCTCCCCTTCTGCCAACTTCGCTACC
This sequence comes from Paenibacillus sp. FSL H8-0079, assembly GCF_037991315.1. Taxonomy (NCBI): domain Bacteria; kingdom Bacillati; phylum Bacillota; class Bacilli; order Caryophanales; family Paenibacillaceae; genus Paenibacillus; species Paenibacillus sp. FSL H8-0079. Next base: position 308,414 of record NZ_CP150300.1, on the reverse strand, counting down.
TGAAAACCAACATATTCCCACCCAGCTGACTCCGGTGTTACGTTTATAAGCGTACCGTCCCCCTCCGGGTTGACCACGGGTTTCACAATACGTTCTGACATCTTGTCATCCACTCCTTTCTGTAGTCGTCCTTAACAATCTGATACTTATAAAAATAAGAGCTATAACTATGAGGAAAAAATATCTCTATTCATTAATCCACCTATGGCGTTGCCGTTTGCGATTCCAGCGACACCCCAGGGACTTCACTCAGCTTCACAGGTCTTCCCTGCTCCATGGACAGTTTTGCTGCCAGCGCAATTCGTTCTGCCTGTACTGCATCGTGGCCATCTACGATAACTGGTGTATCATGGATGATTGCATCGATAAAGAGGGCTGTCTCCTGCACATACGCTTCATTGTAGCGTTCCAGGAAAAAGTGTAACGGTTTGTCGCGCATGAGCCCGGTCGCTGTACTGATCTCAGCCGTATTCGGATGATCATTCGCCGCTGCGGCGCTGCCCATCGAACCGAATACTTCAACACGCTGGTCATACCCGTACACTGCCTGACGGCTGTTATCAATAACACCAATCGCTCCATTGGCAAACGTCATCGTTACAATCGCCGTATCCACATCGCCATGTTCTGCAAAGACCGGATTGATCAGCACATTGCCCTGAGCATACACTTCTTCCACTTCACTGCCGGACAGATACCGAGCCATGTCAAAATCGTGAATCATCATGTCCATGAAGATCCCACCAGACACCCGGATGTATTCCGCAGGCGGCGGACTCGGGTCACGAGACGTAATTTTGATAATATGCGGATCACCAATCGTACCATCCTGCACATGTGCACGTACCCGTCTGAAGTTGTGATCGAATCGGCGGTTAAATCCGATTTGCAGTTTCACGCCAGCCTTCTCTACCGCTGCTACCGCTGCTTGGGTCTGTGCCAGATCCATGCTCACCGGCTTCTCGCAGAAGATATGTTTACCTGCCTTGGCGGCCTGTTCGATCAGCGGCACATGTGTATCTGTGGAAGAACAGATCAGCACCGCGTCTACATTAGGCATCGAGATCAACTGGTTGCTGTCCGTCGTTACAACAGGAATACCACGTCTGGAGGCCCAAGCCTCCAATTCAGGACCCGCGAACAAATCACTGATTCCCACAATCTCGGCATGCGGGTTGCGCAGGAGATTGTCTGCATGAATTTTACCAATCCGTCCAGCACCGATGATACCAATTCTCACTTTGTCCTTGCCCATTCCGTTATCCTCCCTATGTGCGTCCATATGGGCTGAGCGTTCCCCTTAGCCCGAGTGATGCTCTGGTTGTTACCAGCGCGCCGTTACCATCTTCTTGCGAGTGTAGAATTCAACACCATCCGTGCCATTGGCATGCAGATCACCGTAGAAGGATTTCTTCCACCCGGAAAACGGGAAGAATGCCATTGGCGCAGGTACACCAAGGTTAATACCCAACATGCCCGCATCAATCGTTTCACGGAATTGACGCATACTCGCCCCGCTGCGAGTGAACAGACACGCCCCGTTGGCAAAGTCGGAACGGTTCGCAAGCTCCACAGCTTCCTCTAGCGTAGATACTCTTGCCACCGAGAGTACTGGAGCAAAGATCTCATCCTGCCAGATTTTCATATTGCTCTCAACTTGGTCGAATACCGTTGGTCCCACAAAATAACCAGATTCACTTGTCGCCTGATCCTTACGTCCATCCCGGATCAAGGCCGCGCCTTCCTGCTCTCCAGCTTCAATGTAACTGAGTGTGCGCTCTTTATGTGGTCCACGGATTACTGGACCGAGGAACACGCCCTCATCCATCCCGTTACCAATGGTAATGCGGTCTGCTGCTTCCACCAGCTTTTGTACCAGTTCGTCAGCCACATCACCCACAGCTACAACCACCGCACATGCCATGCAACGTTCCCCTGCTGAGCCAAAAGCTGCACTGGTAATCTCTTTCACGGTTAGATCCAGATCGGCGTCCGGCATAACGATGGAGTGGTTTTTGGCACCTGCGAGTGCCTGTACCCGTTTGCCATGCTTGGATGCAGTAGTGTAGACGTATTCAGCCACAGGTTGTGATCCGACAAAGGAGATCGCTTGAACATCCTTATGTTCCAGCAACCCGTTCACGACATCATGTGCACCGTGTACGATGTTGAGCACGCCGTCCGGAAGCCCTGCTTCCTTAAACAGCTCTGCCAGGCGGCCTGCCAGCAGCGGTGTACGCTCGGACGGCTTCAGGACAAAGGTGTTACCGCACGCAATAGCCAGCGGGAACATCCAGCACGGCACCATCATCGGGAAGTTGAAAGGGGTAATTCCCCCAATAACACCGATTGGGTAGCGGTACATGCCCGACTCCAGTCCTGTAGCGATGTCAGGCAGTTGTTTGCCCATCATCAGATTCGGGGCACCAGCCGCGAACTCGACGCATTCAATGCCACGCAATACCTCGCCGTACGCTTCGGCATAACTTTTACCGTTTTCCAGTGTCACCAGGCGAGCGAGCTCTTCCCAATGTTCAACCAGCAACTGCTGGTAGCGGAACAGAATACGGGCACGGCGTGGAACCGGTGTGCTGCTCCAGGACTTGAACGCTTCCCGTGCCGTCTGTACGGCCAGATCCACGTCTGCTTGTTCAGACAGTGGCACGTGTGCAATAACTTCTTCTGTAGCCGGATTCACAACCGGCTCCGTACGAGTTGCCACCGGGGTTACCCAGGCACCTCCGATCCAGTTTTGTACCATTGTCGCTGTTGCAGACGCTTCAGAAATCCCTTTTCCCATAGCCCTGTCTCCCTTCGCTTATGTGTGATCCCTTATATTCAACTGTTTCATTGTTATAGATCTGCATGAGTGCGTTATTCAAAGTATTGCAACGTGCTTCAGGACACGGTAATCTCGCCCCGATTGCAACGTTCAATGTAGTCATTTACCTGTTCGACCGTTGGCATTGCATCCGAACAGCTGTGGCTTGAAATAACGATACTTGCTGCGCCACTGCCATACGCCATACTGCGCTCAATTGTCCAGCCCTGCATCAATCCATACAGGAACCCAGCCGCGTAAGAGTCGCCTGCGCCGAACGTTTTGACTACTTTTGCCGGATAGCTGTCCGCACGGTGGGAAAGCCCTTCACGCGTATAAGCAATGGACCCTTCCTTGCCGTGTTTGATTACAACGATGTTCGCTGAGAAATCAAACCATTTCTGTGCAGTCACCTGATCGCTATGATCCGGATTGTGGTCGAATGTTTCCATCATGTCGAACTCTTCACGTGTGCCCAGGATGATATCGCATTTCTCGGCTGCGAGGTTGTAATAAACCGCTGTCTCTTCATCCGATGTCCATGTGTATGGGCGATAGTCCAGATCAAACACAATAACCGTGCCATGCTTTTTCGCATACGTTAGTGCCTGTAATACGGCTTCACGGGATGGGCTCTGTGCAAGGGCTGTGCCTGAGATTAGCAGCACTTTGGAGTCAGCAATTAACTGCTCCTGTACCTCTTGTGCCTGTAATAACAGATCAGCTACATTGTCCCGGTACATCAGGATACTGCAATCGGTTGGGCTCTTGATTTCGGTAAAAGCAAGCCCAGTCACCGCTCCGGTGTCGTCCGTTACCACATTCGATGTGTCGATGCCGTTCTTCTCCAAGTAGCTATGGATGAATCTGCCCATTTGGTCGTTGGCGATCTTACCGATAAAAGCCGTCTCCATACCCAGTCTGGACATGCCAATCGTAATATTGGCGGGAGAGCCACCTACATATTTCGTGAACGTCATCGTCTCTTCCATCGGGCGATTGATCTCATTGGCATTCAAGTCAATACACAGTCGGCCAATCGCGGTGAAATCCTTCTTCCTGGATACGGGAAAGGATACGTAAGTCATTGCATGTGAGCCCCTTTCTGTGGTGGGATTTTACATGTTGTATATGGATATCTAGACTGTATATTCATTCCTCGTGAGGATTAGTAAACGGCTAGAATAGGTCAGTTTAATTTCCAATCGTAACGTTATACTCTTGCTGGCCTTCTTCCTTTTTCACTTCATGAGTATGGCCTCTGACTGCAGCAATGCTGAACAAATCAGCTGTGATGATATAAGGACTCCATATAGTTCAAAGAACGTTTCGCATACTCATACGGGTTATGAATTGCAGGGTCCTGCTCTCCTTCAAGCATCGCCCAGCCATCGTACCCTCGTGTGATCAGTTCTTGCAGAATTGGTGCAAAATCAATGCATCCATCTCCTGGTACGGTGAACACTCCTCTACGAATACAACCGACAAAGTCAGACTGCTCCGCGCGTGCTTCATCCAGCACATGCGGGCGGATATCTTTCAGATGGATATAGGCGATCCTATCATAATGTTTGCGTAGCAGTTCAAGTGGATCGGCTCCGCCATAATAGGCATGACCAGTATCATAGAGCAGGTACACGAGAGAAGGGTCTGTCAGCTCCATCAGTCGATCAATCTCATCCGGTTGCTCTACCACTGTACCTCCATGATGATGGTACGTAAGCTTCAACCCATGTTCGCGAGCAATAGCTCCTGCTTCGTTCAACCCTTCAGCGAGGATATGCCATTCAGATTCGTTGAGTCTGAGCACTTCTTTTTCATTCGGTGTCCGTCTTGGATCAAAATGAAGTGACCCACCTACCTCCGCCGTACTAATCACCTTACTGCCCATGGATTGCAGGAATTCCGCATGTCTGCGATAACCGTCCAACTCCGACTGACGATACGCCGGATCGGAGAACAGTACCGATTTCCACTGGGAGACCAGATTGATATTTCTTTTACTCAATTCCTCACGCAATATAGCAGGATCGGTTGGATATTTGCGTCCCATCTCTGTGCCTGTCAGCCCAAGACGCTGAATGTCATCCAGAATCTGTGCACACGTTGTCGCATCACCATGCTCCTTCACATCCTCACCGACCCAATTGATCGGATGAATCCCAAGCTGGAATGGCAGCTTGCTCATTGCTCCACGTCTCCTTTGTCGTTCAACATTGTGGTTCACTCGGAATGCAGTGCTCAAAACCGGATTAAAAAGGTCTTGCTTTGGCACGGTTGGCTTGCATCGTATGATGAGCATGCACTACCTTTTCCTCGGCAGATACTTCTGGTACACCTACATTCCACCACGACTCGTATCCACCTGCGTTGGTTCCAGGCACAACCGGAATCTCAATCAGCGTACTCACCGTTTCGTTCTTCGCATCTCGGATTGCTTGTTCCAACTGTTCTGCCGTTTCTGCTCTATAGGATTTGGCTCCCATGCTTCGGGCGTGAGCTGCGAAGTCCATTGGCATGTAATCCCCGGTCAATCGTCCGCTCTCTGACTCCCGATAACGGAACTCATTGCCGAACCCATCACTACCATGTTCCCGCTGCAGATTATGAATACACTGGAATCCATTGTTGTTGAATAATAAAATAGTCATCTTCTTCTGTTCCTGCATGCTGGTCACAAACTCCGAATGCAGCATCAGATAACTGCCATCCCCTACCATCGCGTACACTTCACGATCCGGCTCGGCAAGTGCTGCTCCGAACGCTCCACTTACCTCGTACCCCATACAGGAGAATCCATACTCCATGTGATACGTCTTTGGTTCAGCCGCACGCCACAAACGATGTAGATCGCCTGGCAGACTACCTGCCGCACACACAATGACGGAGGATGGATCAATCGTCCGGTTAACAACGCCGACTGCTGTGGTCTGCGCCAGTCCAGATTCATGTTGTGCTGCATACAGCCGATCCACTTCTGCATTCCATTCAGTGCGGAGATCAGCGACTTCGGATGCGCCATATGCACTGCGGTATTGTCTTTGCTGCAATTCCTTTTGCAAAGCCTGCAACCCTTCACGTGCATCGGCCAGAATGGCTTCCCCTCCTAGCTTGGCGGCATCCATGCCGTTCAGGTTGATGTTAATGAATGATGCTTCTGGATGCTGAAAAGCAGAGCGGGACGCCGTCGTGAAATCCGAGAAACGGGTACCGACGCCGATCACCACATCCGCTTCTCTCGCCAGCCTGTTGGCTGCCAGAGAGCCGGTAACCCCGATGGCCCCCACATTCAATGGGTGGTCCCAAGAGACTGCACTCTTACCCGCCTGCGTCTCGGCGATCGGAATGCCAAATGCCTCGGCGAATTCCACGAGCTCGGCGGATGCCTCAGAGTACAATACACCGCCGCCTGCAACGAGCAGCGGCTTTCTGCCAAGGGCAATCTGCTGCGTTGCCCGTTCAATGGCTGCTTGTACAGGGGGCCGACGGTCCAGATAATGTACTTTGCGGGCAAAGAACGATTCCGGGTAATCGTACGCTTCTGCCTGCACGTCCTGTGGTAGTGCGAGCGTTACCGCTCCTGTCTCTGCTGGATCGGTTAGTACACGCATGGCCTGTGTAACAGCAATCATCAACTGTTCGGGACGAACGATACGATCCCAGTATTTACTAACTGCTTTGAATGGGTCAGTGGCTGAGATTGTATAATCACTGCTCACTTCCAACTGCTGAAGTACCGGGTCCGGTTCCCGTGTAGCAAAGTTATCTCCAGGAAGCAATAAAACCGGAATCCGGTTCACCGTTGCGGTAGCTGCCGCCGTAATCATATTCAAAGCACCAGGTCCAATGGATGTTGTACATGCATAGATCTGTCTGCGGTTCTTCTGCTTCGCATAGGCTGCTGCCGTATGCACCATACCTTGTTCGTTCTTCCCTTGCATATACGTCAGGCTTCCGGGACTACGCTCCAGCGCTTCTCCAATGCCTGTTACGTTGCCATGTCCAAAAATACCGATGATGCCCTTCACAAACTTGGTTTCCACCCCGTCAACCGAGATATATTGCTGATCCAGGTATCGAAGCAGTGCTTGAGCCATCGTCAATCGAATTGTTGTCATGAATAGATCGCCTTCCTTTCCTCTACGGGTTAAGCGCTTAATCTAAGTTAAGTTTAAGCGCCTTACCCCTAAAGGTTAAGCGCTTAATTGATATGGTATTACAGGCTGATGATTTACGCAAGCTATTTTTGTAAGCGTTTTTATAAAATATGATAAAGAAGAGTATATCCAGGCGTTATACGATGCGTTAGACCTGTTTCATTTGAACAGCGCCCACCATTATCAAGGACAAATTTAAGGTGAGGAAATTTATGAAAGCATGGGATACATCCTGATACAGGATAATGATCCATATACTCTTTGAGAGCACCACGCACTAAATTGCCATTATACCTGTGAACGCAAAAAAAGAAAGAGACGGTTAGTACCATCTCTTTCTTTTTCAATATATAAGCGGGTGATGGGAATCGAACCCACGCTATTAGCTTGGAAGGCTAAAGTTCTACCATTGAACTACACCCGCATAACAACAATCGGGATGACACGATTTGAACATGCGACCCCCTGGTCCCAAACCAGGTGCTCTACCAAGCTGAGCTACATCCCGTTATCTATACCGGCGAGAGGACTCGAACCTCCACGGTTTCCCACTCGATTTTGAGTCGAGCGCGTCTGCCATTCCGCCACGCCGGCAAAATATGAAGTTATAATGGCGCGCCCTGAGAGATTCGAACTCCCGGCCTTTTGATTCGTAGTCAAACGCTCTATCCAGCTGAGCTAAGGGCGCAAAATATTGGAGCGGAAGACGGGAATCGAACCCGCGACCCTCGCCTTGGCAAGGCGATGCTCTACCGCTGAGCCACTTCCGCAAATAAGGGATGCGCGTGGAGGGACTTGAACCCCCACGTCAAAGACGCTAGATCCTAAGTCTAGTGCGTCTGCCAATTCCGCCACACGCGCATATAATGGTGAGTCATGAAGGGCTCGAACCTTCGACACCCTGATTAAAAGTCAGGTGCTCTACCAACTGAGCTAATGACTCATAGAAAACTGGTGGAGGATGATGGATTCGAACCACCGAACCCGTACGGGAGCAGATTTACAGTCTGATGCGTTTGGCCGCTTCGCTAATCCTCCAGGATTACATGGTGCCGGCGAGAGGACTTGAACCCCCAACCTACTGATTACAAGTCAGTTGCTCTACCAGTTGAGCTACACCGGCGTATTACAGGTGTTATATATGGTGGCTCGGGACGGAATCGAACCGCCGACACGAGGATTTTCAGTCCTCTGCTCTACCGACTGAGCTACCGAGCCTTACTACATTAAAAAAATGGCGGAACCGACGGGATTCGAACCCGCGATCTCCTGCGTGACAGGCAGGCATGTTAGGCCAACTACACCACGGTTCCAGATCACTTTCTCAAGGAAAGTTAATTGCGGGGGCAGGATTTGAACCTGCGGCCTTCGGGTTATGAGCCCGACGAGCTACCGGGCTGCTCCACCCCGCGTCGTTATAAAGTTTATATGGTGGAGGCTGAGGGGATCGAACCCCCGACCCTCTGCTTGTAAGGCAGATGCTCTCCCAGCTGAGCTAAGCCTCCATATTATGACCCGTAGGGGATTCGAACCCCTGTTACCTCCGTGAAAGGGAGGTGTCTTAACCCCTTGACCAACGGGCCTTACTGGCTCCCCGAACAGGGCTCGAACCTGTGACAACTCGATTAACAGTCGAGTGCTCTACCAACTGAGCTATCAGGGAATGGTGGAGCCAAGCGGGATCGAACCGCTGACCTCCTGCTTGCAAGGCAGGCGCTCTCCCAGCTGAGCTATGGCCCCATACACTGGTGTATTTCTTGTTGTGGTCTTACTATGGGCCCTGGTGGACTCGAACCACCGGCCTCACCCTTATCAGAGGTGCGCTCTAACCAACTGAGCTAAGGGCCCTTATCAATTCTCGAAAAAAAATACCCCCAAAGGGGTTTCGCTTGGCGACGTCCTACTCTCCCAGGACCCTGCGGTCCAAGTACCATCGGCGCTAGAGGGCTTAACGGTCGTGTTCGGGATGGGTACGTGTGGAACCCCTCCGCTATCGCCACCAAACGCGTAGCTTACATTTCAGAGTTGTTGTTCTCTGAAAACTAGATTCGAAACGAAACACGCGAATTACAACTTGCTATTGGATAAGCCCTCGACCGATTAGTACTGGTCAGCTCCATGCATTGCTGCACTTCCACCCCCAGCCTATCTACCTCGTCGTCTTCAAGGGGTCTTACATACTGGGAAATCTCATCTTGAGGGGGGCTTCACGCTTAGATGCTTTCAGCGTTTATCCCGTCCGTACATAGCTACCCAGCGGTGCTCCTGGCGGAACAACTGGTACACCAGCGGTACGTCCATCCCGGTCCTCTCGTACTAAGGACAGCTCCTCTCAAATTTCCTACGCCCACGACAGATAGGGACCGAACTGTCTCACGACGTTCTGAACCCAGCTCGCGTACCGCTTTAATGGGCGAACAGCCCAACCCTTGGGACCTACTTCAGCCCCAGGATGCGATGAGCCGACATCGAGGTGCCAAACCTCCCCGTCGATGTGGACTCTTGGGGGAGATAAGCCTGTTATCCCCAGGGTAGCTTTTATCCGTTGAGCGATGGCCCTTCCATGCGGTACCACCGGATCACTAAGCCCGACTTTCGTCCCTGCTCGACTTGTAGGTCTCGCAGTCAAGCTCCCTTATGCCTTTGCACTCTTCGAATGATTTCCAACCATTCTGAGGGAACCTTTGGGCGCCTCCGTTACTCTTTAGGAGGCGACCGCCCCAGTCAAACTGCCCACCTGACACTGTCCCCGCACCGGATTACGGTACTAGGTTAGAACCTAGATACGATCAGGGTGGTATCCCAACATTGCCTCCATGCAAGCTGGCGCTCACACTTCAAAGGCTCCCACCTATCCTGTACAGATCGTACCCAAATTCAATATCAAGCTGCAGTAAAGCTCCATGGGGTCTTTCCGTCTTGTCGCGGGTAACCTGCATCTTCACAGGTATTAAAATTTCACCGGATCTCTCGTTGAGACAGCGCCCAAGTCGTTACGCCATTCGTGCGGGTCAGAATTTACCTGACAAGGAATTTCGCTACCTTAGGACCGTTATAGTTACGGCCGCCGTTTACTGGGGCTTCGGTTCACAGCTTCGGATTGCTCCTAACCACTCCCCTTAACCTTCCAGCACCGGGCAGGCGTCAGCCCGTATACTTCGCCTTACGGCTTCGCACAGACCTGTGTTTTTGCTAAACAGTCGCTTGGGCCTTTTCACTGCGGCCCCCTCGTGCTATTCACACTACCGGGGCACCCCTTCTCCCGAAGTTACGGGGTCATTTTGCCGAGTTCCTTAACGAGAGTTCTTCCGCGCGCCTTAGAATACTCTTCTCGCCTACCTGTGTCGGTTTGCGGTACGGGCACCATCACCTGGCTAGAGGCTTTTCTTGGCAGTGTGAGATCATGACCTTCGCTACTACAATTTTCGCTCCCCATCACAGCTCAGCCTTAATGATGTGCGGATTTGCCTACACATCAGCCTCACTGCTTAGACGGACATCCATCAGTCCGCGTCACTACCCTACTGCGTCCCCCCATTGCTCATAACGGCTTACGGTGGTACAGGAATTTCGACCTGTTGTCCTTCGACTACGCCTTTCGGCCTCGCCTTAGGTCCCGACTTACCCTGAGCGGACGAGCCTTCCTCAGGAACCCTTAGGCTTTCGGCGGATCAGATTCTCACTGATCTTTTCGTTACTCATACCGGCATTCTCACTTGTATAATGTCCAGCGCTCCTTACGGTACACCTTCAACCCTTATACAACGCTCCCCTACCCCTGATGCAAAGCATCAAGCCATAGCTTCGGTGGTGTGTTTAGCCCCGTTACATTTTCGGCGCAGAGTCACTCGACCAGTGAGCTATTACGCACTCTTTCAATGGTGGCTGCTTCTAAGCCAACATCCTGGTTGTCTGTGCAACTCCACATCCTTTTCCACTTAACACACACTTGGGGACCTTAGCTGATGGTCTGGGCTGTTTCCCTTTTGACAATGGATCTTAGCACTCACTGTCTGACTCCCGGAAGTAAGTCTATGGCATTCGGAGTTTGACTGAGCTTGGTAACCCTTGCGGGCCCCGCACCCAATCAGTGCTCTACCTCCACGACTCTGTTTTCCGAGGCTAGCCCTAAAGCTATTTCGGGGAGAACCAGCTATCTCCGAGTTCGATTGGAATTTCTCCGCTACCCCCACCTCATCCCCGCATTTTTCAACATGCGTGGGTTCGGGCCTCCAGTGCGTGTTACCGCACCTTCACCCTGGACAGGGGTAGATCACCCGGTTTCGGGTCTACGTCCACGTACTAAATCGCCCTATTCAGACTCGCTTTCGCTGCGGCTCCGGCTCTTCACCTTAACCTTGCACGGGAACGTAACTCGCCGGTTCATTCTACAAAAGGCACGCCATCACCCCTAAAACGGGCTCTGACTTTTTGTAAGCACACGGTTTCAGGTTCTATTTCACTCCCCTTCCGGGGTGCTTTTCACCTTTCCCTCACGGTACTGCTTCACTATCGGTCGCTAGGAAGTATTTAGCCTTGGCAGATGGTCCTGCCGGATTCATACGGGGTTTCACGTGCCCCGCACTACTCGGGATCCGTCTCGGAGGGAACAGACTTTCAACTACAGGGCTTTTACCTTCTTTGGCGGGCCTTTCCAGACCTCTTCGCTTAACCGGTTCCTTTGTAACTCCATGTGAGACGTCCCACAACCCCAAAGAGCAAGCTCTTTGGTTTGGGCTTCTCCGCGTTCGCTCGCCGCTACTGACGGAATCACTATTGTTTTCTCTTCCTCAGGGTACTTAGATGTTTCAGTTCCCCTGGTATGCCTCTGCATAACCTATGTATTCAGTTATGAGTAACTGGAAATTACCCCAGCTGGGTTTCCCCATTCGGACACCCCCGGATCAAAGCTTGCTTACAGCTCCCCGAGGCAGTTTCGTTGTTCGCCACGTCCTTCATCGGCTCCTAGCGCCTAGGCATCCTCCGTGTGCTCTTAGTAGCTTAACCTCGTGCTCCGGTTTCGACTGCTCGCTTCCCTTGTTTTGCTTGCGCAAAGCCAAAAGTCGCTCCCATTCGATACCATCGTACGTGCAATCTACCTTATAAAAACACTTCACTTGTTTACACAAGATCAGCTTAAAGGAATGTTCTAATTCGCGTTTGTTTCGTTTCGATATCTAGTTTTCAAAGAACAAGCTCCATGCAAAAGCAAGCTGTTTGAGAGTTTGAGCTCTCAAAACTGAGCAACGAGTGAGTGTTTTGCAGCTAAGCTGCGGTTTTGAATGTTTCCGTTGCAGGAAACGATTCTCCATAGAAAGGAGGTGATCCAGCCGCACCTTCCGATACGGCTACCTTGTTACGACTTCACCCCAATCATCTATCCCACCTTCGGCGGCTGGCTCCTTGCGGTTACCCCACCGACTTCGGGTGTTATAAACTCTCGTGGTGTGACGGGCGGTGTGTACAAGACCCGGGAACGTATTCACCGCGGCATGCTGATCCGCGATTACTAGCAATTCCGACTTCATGCAGGCGAGTTGCAGCCTGCAATCCGAACTGAGACCGGCTTTGTTGGGATTGGCTCCATCTCGCGATTTCGCAGCCCGTTGTACCGGCCATTGTAGTACGTGTGTAGCCCAGGTCATAAGGGGCATGATGATTTGACGTCATCCCCACCTTCCTCCGGTTTGTCACCGGCAGTCTATCTAGAGTGCCCACCCGAAGTGCTGGCAACTAAATATAAGGGTTGCGCTCGTTGCGGGACTTAACCCAACATCTCACGACACGAGCTGACGACAACCATGCACCACCTGTCTCCTCTGTCCCGAAGGAAAGATACATCTCTGCATCGATCAGAGGGATGTCAAGACCTGGTAAGGTTCTTCGCGTTGCTTCGAATTAAACCACATACTCCACTGCTTGTGCGGGTCCCCGTCAATTCCTTTGAGTTTCAGTCTTGCGACCGTACTCCCCAGGCGGAGTGCTTAATGTGTTAACTTCGGCACCAAGGGTATCGAAACCCCTAACACCTAGCACTCATCGTTTACGGCGTGGACTACCAGGGTATCTAATCCTGTTTGCTCCCCACGCTTTCGCGCCTCAGCGTCAGTTACAGCCCAGAGAGTCGCCTTCGCCACTGGTGTTCCTCCACATATCTACGCATTTCACCGCTACACGTGGAATTCCACTCTCCTCTTCTGCACTCAAGTCACCCAGTTTCCAGTGCGATCCGGGGTTGAGCCCCGGGATTAAACACCAGACTTAAATGACCGCCTGCGCGCGCTTTACGCCCAATAATTCCGGACAACGCTTGCCCCCTACGTATTACCGCGGCTGCTGGCACGTAGTTAGCCGGGGCTTTCTTCTCAGGTACCGTCACCTTGAGAGCAGTTACTCTCCCAAGCGTTCTTCCCTGGCAACAGAGCTTTACGATCCGAAAACCTTCATCACTCACGCGGCATTGCTCCGTCAGGCTTTCGCCCATTGCGGAAGATTCCCTACTGCTGCCTCCCGTAGGAGTCTGGGCCGTGTCTCAGTCCCAGTGTGGCCGATCACCCTCTCAGGTCGGCTACGCATCGTCGCCTTGGTGAGCCGTTACCTCACCAACTAGCTAATGCGCCGCAGGCCCATCCCCAAGTGACAGATTGCTCCGTCTTTCCAGTTCTCTTCAGGCGAAGAAAACAACTATTCGGTATTAGCTACCGTTTCCGGTAGTTGTCCCAAACTTGAGGGCAGGTTGCCTACGTGTTACTCACCCGTCCGCCGCTAACCATCAGAGAAGCAAGCTTCTCTTCAAGTCCGCTCGACTTGCATGTATTAGGCATGCCGCCAGCGTTCGTCCTGAGCCAGGATCAAACTCTCCAATAAAGTATTGAAAAGAGCGATATGCTCATTTTGAATCTGACGAGATTAAAAATCTCATTTGTGCTCTAGTTGATTCAAGCCAAGGCTTGAATCAAACTTTTGCGTTCATTCTGCAAGCAGAATGTTTACTCACTCGTTGTTCAGTTTTCAAAGATCAAACTTGTTTTTGTTACCGGGCGTTGTTCTCCTCAGCAACTTTTATATCATAACACTTCCGAACCAACTTAGCAAGCTCTTTTTTTAAAGTTTCTTTCGAAGCTTATTTGTTTTGCTTGCGGCACTATGTTTCTCGTGTTTTTTTGGCCGGAAATAGAATATACCATATGCACAACATAATTACTACTTGTAAAATATCCCATCTTTGAACTTCGCGTTTATTTGAAATAATCTCTTTTCAAACTATTCTTCTCGATGGCAATATCCTCTTACTATACCCTACATACACTCGCCAGTCTATTCTGTCTCAATACAGGTTACGAATAGAACCGATCAGCATCATTACGTTCTATATAATAAGAACCACAATATCATACGGGAGAATAATGCTATCTATTTTATAGATATCGAATATAGTAATTGAACTCACTCTTCTGTGAGCTTGATAAGTTATGGACTTCACTTCTATACTTGTTACTCTTTGAACCTGCCCATCACTATCGTGTCGTAATACTGTCTATCCGCATGTCTACGATCCCTTTTCAAAATGCCTTCGATCTCGAACCCACTCTTTTGATATAGCTCAATTGCCTTTTTGTTGGATGCTAGCACGTTCAACGTCATTTTCTCCACAGCAGTCTGATCCGCCCATTCTATTGACTGTTCCAACAGGTTCTTCCCAATCCCATGTCCCCAGAACTCTCTGGCTACACACACCCCGAACTCAACCTTATGGCTAAATCGCTTCAACTCCGTACCTTCACATCGGGAGTACCCCACAATCTCGCCCGCTACTTCAGCAACGAGGAACAGATTCCGCGACTTCTCGGTGTCCAACTGGATGATACGCCTAAACCCGGCTGGGTCGATATACACCTCGCCCTCTTCACGATCCATGTTCACAGTTTCCCCGTCCAGTTGTACACGAAGTGAAGACAGGGTTTCAGCATCCTTTTCCTGTGCCGATCTAATCGAGTAAGATACTCCTTTAATGAAATAATCCTGCTGTTCGATAATCATAAGAACCATTCCGCCTATTCCACTTTAATTAAATATTCTATACTCCCTACCGCTCTACCCCACCTCAGACGGACTCTTGCCCGTAAGCATTTTGAACACCTGACTGAAATACGTCGCATTACGGAACCCGGTCATCTCGCTCACCTCATATACCATGTAATGTCCCGACTGCAACAGTTCCAACGCTCGCTGAATTCGGTACCCGTTCAAATAACTCACAAAATTCTCACCGGTCACCCTTTTGAACAGTTGACTCAGATACTTCGGATGTACAAATAATCCCTTGGCTATCGCTTCAAAACTGATCTCTTCAGCGTAATGCAGCTCCACATACTGTTTCACCTGCTCTATCAGTTTATTGGTTTTCTTCTCGCCCATCTCTTTGCGTATCTGTTCGAGCCAGTTGCAGATAATACGATCCATCCAGCTTACCAGATCATGCAAAGCATATTTCGATTGAATTTCACGCAGAAAATCACTCATCGCCATTGGCTGGGGTAACATAGGGTGAAGTCGGTTCCAACTATGAATCAACGTGTCAAACAGACTGACGGCCACCACCTGTACATCCTGTATCCCAACACAGTTACCCTCTTTCAGCAGAAGGCGAATATGATGCCATACCTCTTCCGCCAGATCAGGTCTGATATCCGTCCAAGCCTCATTCCATTGACGAAGCATTAACGAATAATCGGTCACACTTGGTTCTGTATCCTCTGAAGCTTCATAGTGGTAGATACGACTTCCACCTTGAAACTCTGCTGTTTCCACCGCTTCCCGGCTCTCCAGATAAGAATCTATCACCTCACATGGGTGACTTTTGGATCTTCCTATTCCAGCACTTACTTCGATTTTAAGATACGTAAAGATCTGATCGATCATCCTCTCCACGAGTGGCAAAACCTCCTCCAGCTGATCCTCATCCTCTTGGTCTCCTAATAGAAGCAACACAAATACCTGATCCGAATAATCAACAATCTCTACCTGACCATTCATGCGCGCCGTATGCTCTTTCACTGTCTCCAGAATAATATCGGCCGCCCCATAGCGGAGAAGCTGCCAGTCTCGTTCTTTCATCCTTGTCAAAAATACGGGGCGATTCAGTTGCAGACTAATGGCGCGTGTCTGGGAGGACATATGAATGCCTATATAGTCCATGCGTTCTTTAGGCAGCTCGTCTGCCCGATATCGCGTAGTCAGCAGTTCGTGAAGAAATTGTTTGCGCAAATACGGAAGTACCCGTCCAACCTCCTGCTTGTACGTCTGCTCCAGTCGCTCATGCCGCTCTCGCACATCTTGTTCCAGCAATACCTCCCTCAGCACAGACTCAATCTCCTCCACCTCCGCCGGCTTTAGCAAAAAGTGATTTACCCCCCAGCGCATAGCTGCCCGGGCGTTCTCGAATTCGTCATATCCACTGAGGATGATGATCGGCAGATGGGGATGATCACGTCGTAACGTCTGCGTAATCTCAAGCCCGGTCATCCCCGGCAGATAGACATCCGTCATAACAAGATCGGGATGCATGCGTTGAAAAAGATCAATTGCATCCAAGCCATTCGAAGCAGTACCTGCAATGCTGAGGCCCAGGGAAGGCCAATCAATATGTTCAGTTAGTGCCTTAACAATATGCGGATCATCATCTACAAGCATAATGGTCTTCATCCTTTTTCACCGTCCAGCCACAGATTTAATTGCTCGTCTGTCTCTATGCGCGGCAGCGTAATGGTCACTTCCACGCCGCCCAACTCTCCATCGCTTAGTTGAACGCCATATCTTTTTCCGCAATACAGCTTAATACGCTGATGTACATTCCGTACACCGATGCCACACGTCTCTTCGAGTTTCCACCCCTCCGGCAAACCTTGCCCATTATCCGTGATACGAATGACGATATCCGCGTGGGTGCTTTCCGCTTCGTGCATGTGGACCTGAATTCGAAGTGTGCCTTCTTCGGGATGTGCGTGCATAACAGCATTTTCAATAAAGGGCTGCAAAATGATCTTGGGGATGTAACAACCGCGAATACGCGGATCGATATGTTCCTGATATTGAATAGAGAAGGGTAGACGCTCTGACTGAATGCTGACGTAGCAACGCGCATGCTCCAACTCATCCCGTACCCGAATAAATAATCTCCCCCCACTCAGTCCGATCCGTAACAGCTTACTGAGTTGTACAATCATACGACTGATATCCTTAGCTTCGTAATCAAGCGCGCGCCAGTGGATCATGTCGAGGGTGTTGTATAGAAAATGGGGTTTGATCTGGGCCTCAAGCAAGCCCGTCTGGGCTTCCCGCTTAGCACGGCTCTCATCCTTCACCTGTTCCATCAGCGTTGTGAGCTGTGAAGCCATATGATTGAAACCATACGCCAAATGGGCGTATTCTTCCGTAAACGAAAGTTGCACCCGAGTATCGAAGTCCCCTTTCTCCAATTGTCTCATTCGTTTAATCAATTGACGTAGAGGACGAATAATCCGCCGCACGAACAAATACGCAAGTATTGCCGAGCATAACAACCCCAGCACTGCAATGCCAAGAATCTGCCACCCTGCGTGTCTGACAGGGGATAACAGCATATAAACAGGAATAGTCTGCACCAGACGCCACTGAAGCATCGCTGGTCTGGAATATAGAACAAGCTGAGAGCCCCCGGGTTTACCGGAGACCACTTCGAACCCGTCCTCTCCACGCTGGACGTGTTGCTGAATCCATGCACTATCTATAATAGAAGAAGAGTATTCACCCTCACCACTTGTAGCGGGGTCATCTGGCCACTTAGATCCCTCGATGGGATCAGCTTCACCCATTTGCATGACGACATTGCCAGCCGTATCCACCAGCAGTACCTTGCCATCCAATACCATAGGCATATCCGCAAACCTGCGTACAATATCTGCGCGACTCAGCCGGATAAGCACATAGGCAACCGTACCCCCTCGGCTGTCAAAGATTCGCTGGGAGTATCCAATTAACGATTGACCAGATTCATTCTCGCGTAAAGGTACCCATGCTGCATCTGCCTGTTCCAGTGCATCGAACCAGGAATCACCGGATATTGTGCCTACCGGGAATATGCGATCAGGCATGGTAACAGCTACACCGTTAAATGCATCCGTGTACAACTCTATAGAAGTAATGCCTTCACTGACGACCAGCGTATGATCCAATATACGGGAAACTTCCCGCCGTTGATGAATCTGCGAAAGTCTTCCAGTCTCCATCGTTTCGAGCAGATTGGACAGTTCCCGATTGCTTGCCAAAGCATAGGCTGTTCCGGTTACCCCTGTGATGAAATCGAATCCCCGACGTGTGCTCTCGTTCAGAAGAGCCAGGCGTGCTTTGCTAATCTCGGCAAAGGTGACCGCTGAGAAGGACTGATATGACAGCCAGACGATCACCGAGACGAGCAGCAGGTTAAACGCAATAAAGCAAGTCACCATCAATGTGGAGAGCTTGCTTTGTTGCAGCTTTTGATTAATATATGAAGACCATCTTCCTTTCCGCATGCGAAAATCAACTCGTTTCGTCTTGGAATTACCCTTTGAGCCCAGAGGTTGCGATTCCTTCCACGAAGTACTTTTGACACACGATAAATACGATAAAACATGGCACTAGCGACAACACCGACATCGCAAACATCGGACCCCAATCGGATTGAGAGCTGGAATCAAGGAACAGGCGTAGACCTAACGGCACTGTATATTTGCTCACATCACTCAGGTAGATCAACTGACTGAAGAAGTCGTCCCATGTCCACAAGAACGTAAAGATCATCGTAGTGACTAATGCTGGGAAAGCCAGTGGAATGATGATTTTGGTGTATATTTTCACAGGACCGCATCCATCAATAGTGGCCGCTTCATCCAGCTCTTTGGGCAACCCTCGGAAGAACTGCACCATGAGAAAAATGAAGAATGCGTCGGTCGCTAGCCATTTCGGCACGACGAGGGGCAGATACGTATTCACCCACTCCAGGTGGTTGAAAAGGATATACTGTGGGATCAGCGTCACATGATGTGGCAGCATGATCGTCATGAGCATCAGACCAAAGCAGATGGCTTTGAAACGAAAATTCAGTCGGGCGAAGGCATACGCCGCCATAGAGCAGGAAATGACATTGCCCAGCACGGCGCCGAGCGACAGTACGACAGAGTTGGTCAGGAAACGGGAGAACGGATTACCCTGAATTCCCGACCAGCCATTCATGTAATTTTTCCAATTCCATTCCTGCGGCCAGAACCAGGTCTCTGTAAAGATCATATGTCCCGGTTTGAACGAGCTTCCGAGCATCCAGAGAATCGGATAGAGCATGACAAAGGCGATGCCAGAGATCAGCACATGTTTGCCGACGACCCATGCTGTGGAGTTTCGTTGTCCAATCATGATTTTCCACCATCCTCATAGTGCACCCACAGCTTGCTACTGCGGAATACGAGCAATGTAAATACGCCAATCAGGATCACCAGCACCCAGGCCATCGCGGAAGCATAGCCCATCTGAAAGAATGAGAATCCTTTTTTGTACAGATACAGAGAGTACATTAAGGTTGAATTCACTGGCCCTCCGCTGCCGTTACTGATGACGAAAGCCTGCGTGAACGATTGAAAGGACGTAATCAGCTGCATGACGAGATTGAAGAAGATGACGGGTGACAGAATCGGCAACGTTATATAGAAGAATCTCCGCAGAGGACCTGCACCATCTACCGCCGAGGCCTCATCATACTCGGGTGGAATCTGCTTCAGGCCTGCCAGGAAAATAATCATCGATGATCCAAACTGCCACACGGATAACAGCACAATGGAGTACAGCGCATACTTCGGATTGGCAACCCAATCGGGCGCCTTAATTCCTACCATGGCAAGAACACTATTGAGCAGCCCGTCCCCACCCAGCATTTTACGCCACAACATCGCAATCGCCACGCTACCTCCAAGTAATGTCGGGATGTAATACACCGTCCGGTAAATACCGAGCCCTCGAATCCCTTTGTTGAGCAACATCGCTACAAGCAGTGCGAAGATCAATTTGACCGGTACGGATACAGCGACATATGTGAACGTTACCTGGAGTGATTTGGTGAACAGTTTATCGGACGTAAACATGGTCGTGTAGTTATCCAGACCGACCCAGGAAGGGGCGGCCAGGATACTGTAATCGGTGAACGAAATGTATAACGATACCAACATGGGACCCAAAGTGAGAAATAACAACCCGACAAGCCATGGGGCGAGGAACAGAAGCGCGGCTCCATTATGCGCATATCTCCGTTTTACCCGCCGGGTAGCTACACTCTCGATTCGGGCTTGACTGACCTGAGATGTAGTCATTTTCGCAACCTCCCCGCAGAATTAGAAGTCTGGAACGGTTTCAACGGTTTATTGACTCGATCCAAGCGTAGCCTTAGCTCCTTCAATAAACTGTGCAATCACATCCGGAGTATTACCTTGACCGAAGGCAATCTGCTCGCTTGCGCTCTTGAAACTCGTGTCCACTTCAGCAAATCCTTGCGGGTATGGCGGGTCAATCTCGCTGGAGTTCTTCGATACAATATCGATAAATTGGAAAATGGCTTGCTCTGCTTCCGGTAATGTAGGCTGCAGCTGTTCACGAATGCTGGAATTGACTGGCACCCCACGTTCAGAGCCGAGAATGGCAGTAGCTTCTGGATCATTGACCATAAAGTCAATGAACATGGCCACTTCTTTGGCATGCTTTGTTTTGCCATAACCGGAGATGAACTGACTTGGTTTCAGATATTCCCCGATCTGTTTCTCATCTACACCATGCGGAAGCACTTGTATGCCAAGCTTATGATCCTGGTTTTTATTCACCTGCTGGAATGTCAGCAATTGATTAGACCACGCAAAATCCATGGCAGCTGTTCCAAGTGAGATCGGGCGTGTCTCCAGCGCATTCGTTGTGGATGCCGTTATCTCCGCTGTGGTGACTCCACCATTCTCACGAAGTACACCCCACATATCGAACCATTGTTGAAGCTCCTCGCTGGTAGCGGTCATCGTGCCACCGTCGAACAATCCTTTCCCGGATTGCCGGATAAACACTTCAAACATGTTGGTTGTACCTGAGATGTCTGCCGATCCATAGAACCCCTCACCTTTGGCTACGGCGATCTTGGTCGCAATATCTCCAAAATCCTTCCATGTCCAGCTCTCTTGTGGTTCTTCAATACCTAATTCCTGAAATACGGTGGCGTCATAAATGACACCTGGTGCGTTAACTCCGAGGGTAATTGCATATAATTTATCGTCAATCGAACCGGCTGTAATCATACTCTGATCATGATCCTCTGTCCGCAGCTCTTTGCTCTCTGCAAACGGAGTCAGGTCAAGCAAGGCACCACGCCGGGCAAAGTCAGTCAGAAAGGCGTAATCCATCTGGATGATATCCGGTGCATTCGAACCAGCTACCTGTGTAGTCAACTTGTCAAAATAACCGTCCCAACCGGAGTATTCAGGCTTAATGGTGATTCCCGGATGTTTCTCTTCAAACAATTGGATCACTTTGGTTGTCAGATCATGTCTAGTCTGTGATCCCCACCAGGTCATGCGCAGTTCAACCTTACCTGATGAATTCCCCTCACTTCCACTTGCTTCACCAGAAGAAGATGGTGTATCGGTGGCCCCTCCAGAACAGGCTGTAGCGAACAATAACAGGGACAGGCAGAACAGGGTTACCCACTTTTTCGTGATCATCATAAATGAATTTCCTCCCCTTCTTGCATTTATGGAATCGCTTACAAAACCTATTGTATCGGTCCATTGCTGCACATGACATAAACAAAAGTAAGCTTTCCTGTCAAAAAAGTAAGGAGTTACAGGAATCAAAAACCACCGGGAATAACATTCCCGGCGGTGATGTTCCCGTATCAGATATGATTACGGGGATACAAGCCTAGTGCATTAATTAAGCAGAAGTTAACGGGTTGGTATGGAAAAGATAGTATGGAAATCATTCCATTACAGCTCTTTTACGGCCTCAGACTCGTTCGAAGAAGCGCGACGATCAGCCGTCATCACCGTTGTGTTTCATATAGTTATGGTCTGTCAGGAATGTGTGACGGCAGGTGAAGTCACCTGGTGATCAGCCAAATGATTCTTCATTTTGGCTACCTCAGTTCCTGCCAACATCATAATGCCAATTCCGTGATTGTCATTGGTGACGGTACGCAAGTCCTGATCATAATACTCTGCCGTAAACGCATATCGCGATCCGCTGCACACCCCATGAACGTTCCCTTGACGATCAATCGCTTTGCAGATAAGTCCCTTCCAAGCTCGCTGGGCAGCCGTGACGTAAACTTCAGGGTCTTTGAACCAGCCAAAGCGTACACCTCTCGCAAAACCATAGGCAAACATCGCTGTGCAGGAGGCTTCTTCATACGTCTGCGGAGCATTCAACACCTGATGCCACAACCCACTTTCCCCTTGAAGTGCCGCGTACCCTTCACACAGCTCGTTGAAGAAATTAATTAAAGCCGGGCGCTCAGGATGCTCCTTAGGTAAAGCTTCCAATACCTCTGTCAAGGAAAACAGTGTCCAGCCGTTCCCCCGTCCCCATGGAATTTGCGTTGCCTGTCCGTATTTGAAATCATATACGTGAGACATAATCTTGAACTCAGGAATGAACAGATATTTTCGATACAATAAAAATTGTCTGGCGGCTTCATCCAGTGCGGATGAGTTTCCGGTCACCCGGGCATAACGAACAAGAAACGGCGTGCTCATATAGAGGTCGTCGGCCCACATGGTATTCTCGGCATACTCCCCTACGCATGTGCGATAAAACGCACCATCCTCCTGCCGCTCCAGGCGGGAAAGCATGAAATCCGCAATCCGTTCAGCAATCGGAAGAAACGTCGGTTCATGACACTCTGAATACGCTTCCATCATGGCTGAACCAAAAGAACCGCAGTTATCCAGCATTTTCAGCATGACCAATTGTTGATTGACTGCCGGGAAACCATACTGCTCCCGATCCCATAATGAGTACTCATACATCTGGGTACATGCCTGCACATGCTCAGCCGCATAACGCGTAATATCTGGTCTCTGCAGATAACGCCCCGTCCGTAATAGACCATATACAGTGACACCCAATGGATAATCCCAGCGACCATAATTGGTTACACTGCCCACGGTCCATTTGTTGCTTAACATGGCATTTTCATAATAAGGTCTGATCCAAGCATCCGGTCGATCTAAGCGCCAGTACGTCTGTTCTAGCCCCGTTTGGTACACTCGGTCCGTTCGAGTCAGATCCGCCAAGTCCGGTTCAACCACCGATTCAAAAGGTCCAACATATAACCAAGACTCTCCATTAGCACCATGCACACGCTGAGGAAGTTCCAGTGAGAGCGGCTTGCCCGACACGGTTGCATTCAAATTAAAATGCCAAGGTCCCGCCGCCGTATCATTGCATTCACTTCGGACAAGCAGGTCACTCCGCCAAAAAGAGGCTGGTACATCCACCTCGAACGGACCCGCTTCCTTCACTTGCGCCACAGACTTGCCGCTAATCCATATACTCAGAGAACCGGAAGATTGACCTGACAGTCGCACCGGACTTCCCGTTGAATCGGTATTGTTCAGGTGAGTCCAAGCATAAGCGTGCCGTCCAGGAAGATGCCCGTATATTCTTTCCAGAGCTGGCTTGGTCTCATCCTCATCAGACCAGCCTGTCTCAGGCAGCCACTTCAAACTGTAATCTGCTTCTTTTCCCAATAGGTCCGGTTGTTTACTCGCGGTTCGGTTCGGTTGGGAGAACACCCATCCGGCTTGTCCCTGTCTCTCCTGGAACGGAGCAAATACATTCAAAATGCGCACTTTTCCTTCATCTGATCCAAACTGGCAGCCAAAGCCGGCAGGCGTGTTTTTCATTTCCAGCCAAATGGTGTTCCAACCGGGCTTGATGTCGATGCTGAGCTTCACCGTTGCATCAGGACTAATCTCATCCATTACCGTAGAGCGATAAATCAGCTGCTCATTGAAATAGAACCGAACAGGCCCATAACAGCGGACCAGCACATCCAGATTTCGGTCCTCATCCCCCCATACCAGCGCAGCTGCATAGGAAATATGGTCTTTTGGCGCATCAGGAAAGCGTTTACCTAGGTTCAGATCATAAAGCCCTTTTTCATTTTGCAAAATACCAGACTTCTGGAATACCCGATATACAAAATCAGCCTGTGCATTAGCTCCAATATATCTCTCGGCCAGTACCTTCAGCACCTGATCCTGATCTTCTCCAAATCGGTAATACATGCTCTGCGGTTCACTGAAATAGGTCGTCATCGATGGCACACATCCCTCTCCCGTTGAAATAAAGTCTTATATCATTGCATTCATACCATCCACACTGGAGCACCAAACTGATATACAGCAATAAAGTATAGCGCTTAACCTAGGTGGATAATCCCCTTACCGGGAAATAGGTATGTCTCTTGGTTATCTTCTGAATATCCGAATAATAATCCCAGTATAACTGACATGTTCGGTGGTGGCTACAGATTTTTGATTACGCTTACAATTATATTCGATTTAGTCGCCTGGTCTCTTCAGATTAACTTAAATTTGAACAATGGTTTAAAAACGAGAAAACGTTACCGATATAAATACTAGATTAAAAAATTCCACTTTTTGTATCGGGAAGGAAAGATGCACATTGAATACTCTTGAATCTCTGGTAAATGCTATGCCTTTTGTTAGCCAAATGTTCCGTGACGACATATCCATATCCATTAATGATCATGAGAAAGTATTGTATTTTTCCGAAGCAAAAAGTCTGGAGATTGGCGTGAAGGTTGGGGATGAGCTACATGATGATTATAAACATTTCAAAATGCTGACTAACAGAGATTCCCGTACCGTGGCACGCATGCCTGGTGATCTGCAGGGCAGACCTTTTGATGCCATTCTAATCCCTATTAAAGAGAACGATCAGGTCGTGGGTATATTGGGTGTGAACTACGCACTGGATAGTCACATGACACTGGAAACGCTGATCCGCGAAAATGAAACGACCATCAATGCGCTAGTCGGTGGCATCCAGCAGATCGCAGCACATTCGGAGGAACTTACCGCGACCTCAGAAGAGATTCTTCGTAACTCCAAGAAAGCTTCAGAGAACTCGGTCAGTGTATCTAAAGTAACGAACGTTATTCGTGAAGTATCCGAACAAACCAATCTGCTTGGACTGAACGCCATGATTGAGGCAGCCCGTGTTGGTGATCAGGGAGCTGGCTTCGGAGTGGTAGCCAGTGAAGTACGCAAGTTGTCGGATCATACGAAACAAGCAGCTGCTGATATCGAATCATCCCTAGGCAGCGTGCAAGATTCCATGAAACATATGGAGCAGGAGATCAGTCAGATTACAACCGCAACAGTGGATCAGGCCAAGCTTGTTACCGAGTTCATGGAAAGTATCGAACAGCTTAGTGAGACAAGCGCGAATCTGAAAAAGTTTGTACATCAGATGCTGGCGCTCGAATAGTAGTCCAGTTCCGCAGCACCAAGAAGAACAAACCATATTACATGTACATAGGAAATTATGTTTGAATGTAAAAAGCCTCCGGCCACTTCCCTTTACAGGAAGTCAGCGGAGGCTTTGTTTCGTATTTGCGGTGATATCACCTTTACTGTTTATGCTCACACGGCTGTTATATCTCTACAGCGACGCCAAAATGGTCAGACACTACCGGCCCGTTTTTACCGTTCAAGACCACGGTAGAAGATTTAGCCTGAATCGGACGATTGGAGAAAATATAGTCGATCCGAAGATCGCGTTTGTTATCTGCCCAGCCGGCAATGGCCTTCACCACGGTTGCTCCTTCATCCTTTTGCAATGCTGTGGTGTACAGGTCATTCCAGCCTTTATTCATCATATAATCATAGCCTTCACCACGCACTTCCGCGACATTATTGAAATCACCCATTATATATAACGGCTGGTCCATGTAGGGGGCAAGCTTGCTCTCCGTCAACTCCCACTGTCCCTTGAAGGGTTCCTGCGCATCATCCCACCAGTTATAATGTCCGTTCACAAACCAGGTTGCTTCACCTTGGACGACCGTCTGAATTCCCACAATCTTGCGTGTACGATAGTTGTTATAATCTCGCATGTGGGACACGTATTCCCCAAAAGCCTGCTTAATCGGCGTCCGGCTAAGGATCGCCAGTCCTTCATCGTATTTTTGGAACCCGACATGGGCGGGTATCCACGTCCAGTAATATTGCTCTGTCAGCTGCTGAAGCAGGACGTAGGCATAGTTATCTTTTTTAATCACAGCGTCGGATTCAGTGGCATAATACATCTTCAGCTCTTCTTCAGAAAGCGCCGCTTCCTGCATGGATTGGTTGACCTCCTGCATGGAGATCACATCAAATTGATGTGTATTAATAAAATCAGCCAGTTGACTGATCTTGTTCAGTTGATCCTCTTCCGCCCAGGCGTGTGTGTTTAACGTAAGTATTTTCATATGCTCTCTCCTGTTGTTTGTAGTATGGCCTTTTCCTCGGCCTGCATCGTTCCTGAAAGGAATACATACCATAAGCATACACAATATGGTGCATTCTTGCATGTCGTCCGCCAGCAGAACCGACGTGTTCATCCTGACTCCTGTTGGTCTAAAATAACTTCAAATTCTTCATAACCCATGCACGGATTGACTCATAACTGATATGATGGATACAACAAATTCACAACATCACGTTATAAACGTGGTGATTACTGAACCTATGTTTACCCCAGGAGATGGAATGATGAACATACCGAATAACATGAGGATGGATGATGCGCAGTGGCAACAGTGGATCAGGCAGATTGCGGAGCATTTTAATAACCTGACGATCATGCGCGGATTCCAATATTATAAACAAAAACGTGTCGGACCATTAACCTATTCCGAACAACAAGGGATCTCGGCCATTGTACAAGGATCGGAAGAATATGAGGTCACCCTGAGCATGCAATCTCTGTCTACCAGTCATTGTACCTGTCCGGTGAGTTCCCTATGCAAACATATGACTGCTGTATTGATGAGTTATGCCGAGCAACTGGAGCGACCTGTGCATGCGATTGTGAATGCGCACTCCAGTACTGCGCTCAAACAAACGACTAAACCCGTCGGAGCCATGTCAGCAGGACTATCCAGCTATACAAAATCCGATGAACAACAGGATATGGACATTCCGGATAACCAATACAGCCAGGTCAAGGAACGTGCAACAGAACTTGCCGATCTCGAAATCTCGGAATGGCACGAACTATTCCACTCCTGTCTGAGACGGCTGGGTACTGGCACAGCAAGCACATCCTACGTACAGGAAGCAACGGACGAGCTATATGCCATTAAACCAAGGCTGTCCGCTGCAATGGACCAACTTTTTGAACTTCATGTACAGCTGTACCTCATCCGATTCTGCGTGCCTCCGGCTCGTAACTCCATCACGCATACCCCCGTGTACTTGAGCTACCCTGCCCAGCTCGCGGTGGATGCACTTCAGAAAGACATTGAACGGATCTTTAACCATGCGTTAGACCTGTCAGGTCTAAAGGGAAACAAGCTTGAGCAACATTGGAACAGACTGGCCGAAACATCGGCTTATTTACGTAAACAGATGATGTCGGAGACAGCCAGCATGATGTTCTTCACTCCGATCTATCGTCAACTGTGGTTGAACTGGATTGTGCCTGAGCTTCAAGGGCCACGGGACATGCTATCATCGGAACAGGCTATCTTAAATGATATAGAGCGTGGTATAACCGCCGCTTCGACACCTCACCAGTCAGGTGGAAGTGTCTTGGGTAGCACTCAAAGTAATGGAAGTAGTAGTGAGGGACCGAGCAAAACCGTAACACTTCCCCTGCCGCTGTTACTCGCGCAGAGCTGGATGCACTTCCATCTGGGACAAGATGATCAGGCATGGCAGCGACTCATCCATGGAAGCTCGGCCTACGGTTTCCCGCCAGAACAGCTGTTGCATTTTCTTCATGTACTCGCAGATTCGGCTGAATGGAAGCGGCTTGGGGATTGGTTGGTACAACTTGGACCCCTTCTGGCGAATCGGCGCAACACACCTTTGAATGATTACATGCATCTGTGGGATTCGGCCATTCAACATCTGCCCGATGCAGAGAACCGCATGTGGGACACGCTTGTCAGTATGCTTCCCCACTCCCGCCCAGCCTACGAGGATGCCATGCATTCGCGTGGACAGTGGCGCAGGTGGATTGATTTTCAGCTGAGTACGGGAACGGAACCTCTCGAATTCCGCGTAGCGATGCTGCAACCAATCGAAAAAGATGCACCTGAGTTGCTGCTCCCCTTCTATCATCAAGCGGTAGAGCGTTATATCGGACACAAGAACAGGGACGGATACAAAGCAGCGGTAAAGCTGCTGAAACGTCTGTCCAAAATTTATAAAAAAATGAAGCAAGAAGCGCACTGGGAGCAATTCATCACCACACTCGCTGTTCGTAACAGTCGGCTGCGCGCCCTGCAGGAAGAGCTTCGGAAAGGTAAACTGATCTCATGAGCTTAATTCATCCTTACACTGAAACGATTGAGGTTCATGTCGCTTTAACCGGATATGGCGATGCTTTGTTTTACGGAGCACTCAACACACACCACTTTGTACCGGGACAGTCGCTTAAGCATCGATTATTCGCTTGGCATGCCCCTTCCTTCTACGGTACCGAACTGGAAGTTCGGCAGATTGAGGAGATTGAGCTGGTTGTTCTGCCTGCGGAAGAAGTGATTCCCTTTTTTGCCGAGATGCATACGCTGCTTCATATTGAATGGAAGTGGGACGAGCAAGCGGAACATCTGATTCGACTAGCTCCAGCACTGGCATCCTCCATAGAGAAACGAAAATACGTACCTAGCTTCGAGGCCTACCGTGCAGGACAGCTTCAGTGGACCTGGGACCCGGATAGCTTGAAAAAGCAGGATCGATCTTCGCTTACCAAAGCGATTCAGCAAACGGACGAGAGTTATGCCGAAGGACTCGGGGCGGCCTATTCCGCCTTCGTATTCCAACGCTGGTACAGTTCGGAAGAAGCTGCAACGGATCTGAGGCGTGAATTTCCGCAGTTGTTCCCAGAGCGCGGCACTCTCCCTAAGACAGCCGGAATGGACGCCCAGTCCTGGCTCGTATCTATTGGCTGGAAAGCAGATGCCGCACCATTCAGACCCATGCTGCAGTTGCAGGAACCGGACGAGGATGAGCCATCTTGGCGGCTGCGATTGGTGTTGCAGAACAAGCTGGATGCCGCTGTATTGGTGCCCGTCATGCTGGATTCACGGGGCAGACTTGAAGGCGAATGGCCCGAGTTATGGACACCGTTCATTCTGGATCGCTCCGCCGGATGGCTGGATCAGCTGCGTGCACATCTGCCGCGTCTTGGAAGCTCCATTAGCGGCAGGCGGGATGTGCTGAGTGATCCTTTGGGAGATCAGGAAGCCTGGCAGTTTCTGACGCAGGATAGCGGGCGGTTGCTCGCAGCGGGCTGGCAAGTTCTGCTGCCTGGTTGGTGGGAAGCAGCCCGTAAGAAGAAACCAAAGTTGCGTGCTAAGGTACAGCCGGAGGAAGGTAGTGAGCGGGGCCAATCGTTCTTCGGACTGGACTCGATTATTCATTTTGACTGGCGAATTGCGATTGGTGACACGGATCTCAGCGAAGATGAATTCGCCGACCTTGTTGCCCGTAATGAACGACTGGTTCGCTTCCGTGGAGAATGGGTTCCTCTTGACCCCGACCTGCTGGAACAGATACGTCGTGCCATGGGCGGTGTAGATCGGGAACAGGGACTCTCATTCCAGGATATTCTGCACCTGCATCTGCTGCACAATGAGCAACGGGAATATCGCAACCAGAAATGGAAGGAAGGACAACAAACCGAGGAAGAGCAGCAACCACAGGATGACCAGAACATTCGGCTGGAAGTAGAACTGAATGAGCACCTGAACCGGGTTATTGCACAACTCGGGGGCGGACAAGGTGGCGCGCCTTCTCTTCCCATTCCTACAGGACTCCATGCCGAGCTGCGATCGTATCAGAAGGAAGGTTTTGCATGGCTTGGTTTCCTGCGCAGATTCGGCCTTGGGGCATGTCTTGCCGATGATATGGGTCTCGGGAAAACCATTCAATTCATCACGTATCTGTTACACATCAAAGAACATGAACCACGTAAGCCGGGACAAGCTCCGGCACTTCTGATCTGCCCAACTTCCGTACTTGGCAACTGGCAAAAGGAGATTAGCCGCTTCGCGCCCTCCATTAATGTCAGTCTGCATTATGGCGCACGCCGATTAAGTGGAGAAGAATTCCGGGAGCAGACCGAGCAGGTGGATATTATTATCACGTCCTTTGCTACGGCTACACTGGATCAGGAGATGTTACAAAACTATACGTGGTCATGCATCTGTCTCGATGAAGCACAGAATATCAAGAATGCTCAGACCAAACAGTCGCTGGCTGTCCGCAGCTTCCCTGCGAAACACCGCATTGCCATGACAGGTACGCCGATCGAGAATCGGTTATCCGAGCTGTGGTCAATCTATGACTTTATCAATCCAGGATATCTGGGCAACGGCCGGGCATTCCAGACTCGCTTCATCAGTGCCATAGAGAAAGACAAAGATGAGCAGCGGATGCAGGATCTACAGCAATTGGTGAAACCATTCATGCTGCGCCGCAAGAAAAAAGATCCCAATATCCAGCTTGATCTGCCGGACAAAAACGAGATGAAGACTTACATTCACCTTACGGGCGAACAAAGTGCATTGTATGACCAGTCCGTGCAGGCTCTGATGGATAAAATGAAAGAACTGGAAGGTATTAAGCGCAAAGGCGCAATTCTATCAGCTTTAACCCAACTCAAGCAACTGTGTGATCACCCACTTCTGCTGACCAAAGAAGCCTTGCCAGAGGAACTGCCCGAAGACGGCACATTGACATCTGCTTATGACGTGTACAGCCCGCAGGATATGGCGATGCTGATTAGTCGCTCCGCGAAGCTGGAACGACTGATGGAACTTGTCCGCGAATTACGGGACGAGGGCGAGCGATGCCTGATTTTCACCCAATACATCGGTATGGGTCAGATGCTGCAACAGGTATTGCGTCAGGAGTTGCAGGAACCTGTGCTATATCTGCACGGGGGTACGTCCAAAACGGGACGGGATCGTATGATTGAGGAATTCCAATCCCGTACATTGCCTGAGGACAAGCAACCGTCCGTCTTCATTCTGTCCATCAAGGCTGGCGGTGTGGGATTGAATCTGACCGCAGCCAATCATGTCTTCCATTTTGACCGCTGGTGGAACCCTGCTGTAGAGAATCAAGCCACCGACAGAGCTTATCGTATGGGTCAGACCAAGGATGTTCAGGTGCATAAGTTCATCTCTCTTGGCACATTGGAGGAACGGATCGACGAGATGTTGGAGAGCAAACAACAGCTTAGCGATAACATCATCACAAGCTCCGAGAACTGGATTACCGAATTGTCGACGGATGAGTTGCAGGATCTGTTCACTCGGCGTCGAGACTGGTCGGGCTAACTTGGATTAGATGAGATATATCATAAAAAAGAGAAATACAAAAAGAGCGAAGTTTCGGAAAGTAAATTCCGGCTTCGCTCTTTTTGTGTTGTTGCAGTTAATTATCCGTTCTTAACGCATGTTACCGATGATGGATGATCTTGAATCCTGCATTTTTTTGACAAAGTTTGTCATGACATCAAACGCTTCATTGCGCTTGTTGGACATGGACTGCAGACGAAGCATGTCCATCTGTTGGGAGTTGCTCGCAGCATCAATTTGACCTTTCAGCTTTTGAACAGCTGCTTCATCCCCATTTTGCTGGGCTATCTGCAATTTAGCGTTCAAATCCGCGATCTGTTGATTACGGTTCTGTACCTCCTGGATTTGCGTTTGCAATTGTGCATCCAGTAATTTGGTACGTTCTTGTTGGACCATCATCAAAGCTGTTTCGATATCCATACCGCTAATGTTGATAGGTGTTACGCCAGAGATATTGGAGACGGAAACTGTGCTCGCTGAAGCTGAAGAGACGATGGATACTGCAGCAACAGCAGCAACTACTGTTGAAGCGAAAAGTTTGCCTGAACGTTTCATGAATGTTCCTCCAAGTATATATGTAATTTGTACCAGTTTTTTGTTGGCATCTTCCGCCATTCTAAATCAAAAGAACTAGTTGTTCAATCAAAATAACTTCAAATTTGAATTAATCTCGATTTCCCTTACACCCGCCTACCTCCGCTTACAATTTGAGTAAATTAAGCAGGGCATACTAAGTAAAAGTATATTCTTACGGGCATATTTACTACGACTAGATTGTTCTTTACTCCTACGCTTGAAAGTCACATTGGAGATCGCGGATACGCTCATGATTTTACTTTAGAAAATGGTTATGTTATATTTAGTAATAGATTTTACACAATTTAATTTTGTGATATTTAATATAAATGAATGTTATATACTTTACGGGAGGTTTTTTTATATGAAAAAGATACTAGTTGTTCTCACAAATGTAGATAAGTACGCAACGAAGGACGAGCCTACCGGCTTGTGGCTAAGCGAAGCAACTCACTTTATTGAAGAGTTTGATCACAACGAGAATGTTCAGATCGATCTGGTTAGCCCTAAAGGTGGGAATGTACCTCTTGATCCGAAAAGTCTCGGCGATTCTCTGGATGAGAGCACCAAAGCCTATTTCGAGAACGAAACGTTCATGAAACAATTGAAATATACGTTGAAACCTGGCGAAGTAAACGCGAGTGACTACGATGCAATCTACTTCACAGGGGGGCACGGTACGATGTGGGATTTCCCAGACAATGCCGAACTTCAAGAGCTTTCTCGTGATATCTATGAAAAAGGTGGCGTTGTATCCGGCGTGTGCCACGGGGTTACAGCACTGTTGAATGTGAAGCTGTCCAACGGCTTGCTTTTGATCAACGACAAAACGGTTTCCGGCTTCACGAATGAAGAAGAAACATTGGCTCAACAAACCGAG
The DNA here is from genome assembly GCF_037991315.1 of Paenibacillus sp. FSL H8-0079. Classification (NCBI taxonomy): domain Bacteria; kingdom Bacillati; phylum Bacillota; class Bacilli; order Caryophanales; family Paenibacillaceae; genus Paenibacillus; species Paenibacillus sp. FSL H8-0079. The sequence continues at coordinate 275,331 of NZ_CP150300.1, read as the reverse complement.
TATGTTCCTTTCCTGTTGGAAGATGCATTGAGAGAACGCGCTGCACAATACGATAAAGCTGCTGCCTTCAGCTCCTATGTCACAACAGATGGCCGCGTGGTCACAGGACAGAATCCGCAATCCAGCAAAGCTGTAGCTGAAAGTGTTAAACAACTGCTGGGTCTGTAAAATAAACCGATCGATCCCTCTCCTCCCCCAGGAGATCATATAGATGTACAAAGCAAAACAGCACGTGATCCGTCATGACCTGACAGAGCACGTGCTGTTTTTGCTAGTGATTTTCCCGTATAAGAGCTTCCATCGCTGTTCCTCCAGCCAAACGCTTCACGATATAAGGCACGATCACCGACGTCAAGATCACGGCAAACGCAATCTGAGCGATAGCTGTGTCTACATATGGCGCATACGCCGGATTGAACTCGGCAGCCATCGAAGGCACCACCATGGACAATCCAGCAACCGAACATGTCGCAGCCGCTGCGTAACCGGGTCGTCTTAATATCGTGCGATCGATTCCAATGAGCGGCAACATGCAGATCAGCAAAAACAACACGGTGACCAGCAAGCCGGACAAACTGGACTGAAATGCAGTACGCAGATCAATATTGGACCCAAAGCTTGTACCCAGGAAAGGCAGCAGAACCAGTGTTCCCGGAGCGAACATCTTCTGTATATTACTGTCCAGATTACCAAGCAGTATGCCGATGAAGAAAGGTACTAGCGTAGCAAGTACACTGAGATAATCGATACCGACACTGCTTGCCGAATTCAATATCATGACCGGAATAACCGGTACGGCGATCAGATTCAGAATGCCAAACGCAGCACGATCCACATCATCTCCATACGTGTTCATCAAGGCCAGATATAATCCCGGATTACAGCTGGTCAGAACAGCAATGAAGGCTACCGCAGAAACTCCCCCGACCCCACTTATGCCAAAAAAGTGTACAAACGCCCAGCCGAACAGACAGCTGATGAGGATACGCGAGATACAGAGCACCCCTGCTCTCTTCAAGGTCACCAGAAGCTGTGACAAGTTAAGCTGTGTTCCTGATATCAGTAAAATCATGCCGATCAGCACCATGGTACCTTTCGAAGTGAACAGCGCTGTCGTTGGATCCCCGATCTGAAAAAACGATGGAAACACCGTGTTGATGACCGCGGCGGCCAGCATAGGAACAATCAGCAAGCCGCCGGGTATTTTTTTGATACGACCCAAAATGTTCATGGTGCGTTACAGTTCTGCTCCGTTGGTACGGATCACATTCTGATACCAAAAGAAGGAATCCTTACGATATCTTTCGAGCGTACCATTGCCATAGTCGTCCTGATCGACGTAGATAAATCCGTACCGTTTGCTCATCTCGGAGGTCCCTGAACTGATCATGTCGATTGGTCCCCACATCGTGTATCCCAACACCTCGACCCCATCGGCAATGGCGAGTCCCATCTGTTCGATATGTTTGCTCAGAAAATCAATCCGGTAAGGATCGTTGATCGTTCCATCTTCATTCAGTTTATCGTAGAAACCTGAGCTATTCTCCAGAATGAAGACAGGCTTTTGATACCGATCATAGACGAGATTAAGCGTATACCGCAGGCCAATCGGATCAATCTGCCAACCCCACTCGTTAGCGGGCAGATGCGGGTTTTTATATACGCTGTGTACATTACCTGCCGTTAGTTCGAGCTGCTCCGTATCACTGCTGGAAATCATCGAGTTATAATACGACATCCCCACGAAATCAGCCGTGTGTGCACTAATGCTATCCAGATCGCCGTCCTCGATATTCAGCTGGATCTCCTTGTTTTTGAAATACGTTTTACTATAGTAAGGGTATTCGCCTTTATTAAGCACATCCAAGTAGAATTGATTTTTCATCTGATCATCCTGTTGCATCTGGAGTGCGTCCTCCGGCTTGCAAGTGTAAGGATACGTTGTAAAATAAGCCACCATACTTCCGATCTGATTATTTGGATCAATCTCATGGGCCATCTTGGTTGCTCTGGACGCAGCTACAAATTGATGATGCAACCCCTGGAACAACATTTCCTCATAATTCGGAGCATCATAATCAATGATTCCTAGCGTTTTGGCCGATGCTTTCACACTCATGTTGATCTCATTGAATGTAACCCAATATTTCACTTTGCCCTTGTAGCGATTGAACAGCACATCACAATAGTTCACATACAGATCAATCAATTTGCGGTTATACCATCCTCCGAACTTGTCCATCAGTACAATCGGCGTATCAAAGTGACTGATGGTGATCAAGGGCTCCATACCCTGTTTAAGACATTCATCAATCACCTGGTCATAGAACTCTAGTGCCTTTTCGTTCGGAGCGGCATCGTCGCCACCTGGAAATACTCTGGCCCATGAAATGGAATAACGAAAGACTTTGAAGCCCATCTCGGCGAACAAGGCGATATCCTCACGGAAGTTATGATAAAAATCGATCCCCCGGCGCTTCGGATATTTCACGGTATCCGGATCATTCCTAGCCTCTTCAATCATCTCCCAATTCACTCTAATCTGCTTGGTCACTTTACGGTCGTTCTTCTCGTTAAATTTCATCACTTCTGGAATGGTCAGGCTCTTACCATCTACATTATAAGCTCCCTCTGCCTGACAGGCAGACAGTGCACCGCCCCACAAAAAATCTTTTGGAAAATTGGAATTTGTCATTTTAGTTTCCTCCTGTTATTACGTGTTATTAAAGTCTTATTTCAGGGTTTATGGGATCAGCTTCATTAGCGCTTCGCTCTCCCGGATCGGGCCGCTGGTCGCTGTAGTCAGCACATCTCCATACTGTTGCAGGTTGGTTACCACGATGGATGTAATGGTGTTATATCCTGCTGACGTAATGCCTTCTGGATCAAACTCCACCAACAAATCGCCGGCCTTGATTGTCTGTCCCTGTTCGATATGGGCGTTAAAATATTTCCCTTTCAGACTGACGGTATCCACCCCGATATGAATCAGAATCTCGACACCATTCGTAGCTTTCAATCCGATGGCGTGTTTGGTGCGATAAAGTGCTTCGACTACCCCGTCAAATGGAGCGTATACCTTGCCATCTGTCGGTACGATTGCAATGCCTTTACCCATTAACTCTTGGGCAAACGCTTGATCCTCCACTTCAGAGATCGGTTTGATCTCCCCTGTCATTGGACTAACGATAAGCATGTCAGAAGATGTGGATGTCTGTGATGATACGGACGCTGGAGTTACCTCTGTGGCAACGACTGTCTGATTGCTATTTACTTTATTCGTAGCTTGCTGCTTCGATTTATTTCCATCTGTATCTTCCTTGATGCCCGCCAACAGCGTGAACACAAAGCCGAGCACAACTGCGGCAATACAACCAATAACGACATACATGTAACGATCAGATGTATACGTGCCAATTGCCAATACACCTGGAAGTGAAATTGCATTCGCTGTTGTATGCACCAAGCTGTAGAATCCACCGACTAATCCACCTGCCAGGCAACCTGCGAAAAAGGGACGTTTGTATTTCAGCGTTACACCATAGATCGCCGGCTCGGTGATCCCGAACAACGCGGTGAATCCACTTGAAGCAGCCGCTGATTTCATCGTTTTGCTTTTCGTTAGGACAAACACACCGAAGGCTGCTCCAGCCTGAGCCAAATTCGCCGCTAGTGCCGTTGGCAAAAGTACGGTTGCACCCAGTGTAGCCACTTGTTGAACCTGAATCGGCATGATGGCATAGTGCATACCGAACATGACCATGATCGGTTTGAAAAATCCAAGAATCGCACCAGCAAGCACACCTGCGGTTGAGAACAATGAGTTAATACCATTGGTCAACCAGTCACCGATATATGATCCTACTGGGCCAAGCACAATCAGTTCCACTGGAATCATAATGAACAAAACAATCATTGGGGTAAGCAGGACCTGTAGAAACTTGGGAATCACCCGATTGACGATCGGATACACATAACTCATAATCCATACCGCCAGAATGATTGGAATGACGGAAGAGGAATATTTCATCAACAGAATCGGCATGCCGAGAAAATCAATACTGTTTACACCCGTCTCAGCAATCTGAGCCGCAGCGTTCAAAATGGTTGGATGCATTAATCCCGCAGCAAGAGCTACCGCCAAATAGGGATTGGTTTTGAAACGGTTTGCTGCACTAACAGCCAGGAAGAACGGCATGAAGTAGAAAATACAGTCCCCGATCATGTTAATGATCGTCAGGAAGCCGGAGCCTTCCAGGTAACCCATTGCGGTTATAACGGTAGCCAAACATTTGATCATCCCGCAACCAACAAGTGCTGGCAGAACAGGCGTGAATATACCTGCGATGGTTTCAAGCACTACGTTGACAGGGTTACGTCTCTTTTTTGGTCCACTGTCTGTAGACTCCGTAAGCTCGCCAATATGGTCAGAAGTTAGATTCTTCAGTTCACTGTATACCGCGTCTACTTTGGCACCGATAACAACCTGAATCTGTCCACCGGAATTTTGTGCCTTGAGCACGCCTTCAAGCTGATCTAGCGCCTTGAGGTCTGCTTTGTTATCATCCTTCAATACGAATCTCAAACGGGTTGCACAGTGTGTCAGACCCGATATATTTTGCTCGCCGCCAACAAGATCAAGTACGTTTTTAGCCAAGTCTTTGTTGTTCATGACCCTTCTCCTCTACATCAACTGAAATGTTTATATAAAAAATGACCAAGCCGGGGAATCGTCATTCCCTACGCTTGGTCATGCCTGATCGAATCAGTAACAGTCCAATATGGATTATTCGGTTAGTTCATTCCGTTGGTTCATTTGAGATCAATCGTTGAATATGCAAGATCAGATATAATTTTTCATCATCCGAACAGGTCCAGCAGTAATTATTTTTCAGGAAATCAGCAATCTTCTCCACACAAGCCAGTTCTTTCGGAAACTTCTCCTTCACCATCAGGAACAGCGATTCATTCTCATCCTTGAGGGACTTACCGCTCATCTGCCTCAGAATGAAATACCGGATATGTGTGGCAAAGCGCATGAAATGGATGGAATCCTCCTGAAAGTCAATTTTGAGCGCATATTTGATCACGGACAGAATCTCGCCCGTAACTGTGGTCACCTTAGTGGTATCCGTCATCTCTCCGGAGCCAACCTGTGCATTAACAAAATGCAGAGCAATCAGTGTTGTTTCGGCTGTCGGCAGAGTAATATCCATTTTTTCCTGAATCAGCTTCAGCGCAGCCTCCCCCACCCGGGTCTCGTCCGGATAGAGTGTCCGCACTTCCCATTCCAGCGGATTTTTGATACTGATGCCTTCTCTGGTGCGAGTTAATGCAAAACTGATATGGTCGGACAGGGTGAGGAGCAGGTTCGGGTTAAATGTTTTATTCAGAATCTGACTGCCCAGCTTAATGACTTCCTCAGCGAGATAAATATCCTCAATTGGAATGCTGTTCAGGAGGTCATACATACGGATATTTTTCGGTGCTACGAAAATTTTCTCCACCAAGTCCGTCTCTGTCAGCTCATAAGGCGTTCTCAGAAATCCTACCCCTTTACCTACGACAAATACTTCTTCATTGTTATCATTAATGGCAATCGCCACGTTGTTATTCACTTTCTTAATAACCTTCAATGTCCTCACCCCCCGATGAAAATAAAAAAAGACCGAAAGCGATTACAGTTAAATAATCGAATTCGGTCATGCCTGGTTCGCCCAGTAACAGTCCGTGTTATGAATATAAGTATTATTATAGGCCTGTTCACAAGAATGTCAATCCTTCTTTGTCAGGGAATACATGCCTCTGCAAAGCAGATGAAAAAAGTAATGCGCTATGGTACAATGAAGGAATTGTGTATTCACAGACAGACAAGTGAATGAAGGTGCTGAATTGATTCTGGATCAGCGCTCTTTATCCATGATTATGCTGCCATTCTAGGGAGGCTTATGGAACAACCATGCTCATTATTGGTATCGCCGGAGGAACCGGCTCCGGTAAAACGACGGTAGCTCGCTCCGTCATAGACCGTCTGGGATCAGGTAAGGTCACATTTATATCCCAAGACAATTATTACAAAGACCAGTCGCAGCTCACACCTGAACAACGCCGACTCACCAATTACGATCACCCGTTTGCATTCGATAATGATCTGTTGATTGAGCATCTCACCCTGTTGAAAAAAGGCCAAGCGGCTTATGCTCCCGTATATGACTTCACCATAGATAACCGTGCTGCCAATGAGACGGTTGAACTGGCACCGAACCATATTGTCATTGTAGAAGGATTGCACGTGCTAATCGACGAACATCTTCGCAGTTTGCTGGACATCAAAGTATTTGTTGATACTGATTCTGATGTGCGGATTTTGCGGAGAGTACTGCGGGATATTGAGGAACGCGGACGCACGATCCAATCGGTGTACAAACAATATCTCGAAACGGTAAAACCGATGCACGATGCGTTTATCGAGCCATCCAAGAAGTATGCCGATATCATTATTCCAGAAGGCGGACATAATGAAGTAGGCATTCAGATGTTATCCATCCTCACCGAGAAATACCTTACCGGAGAGAATTGGAACGGCTCTTAATTTGTTGCAAAGCAACACAACAGAAATCCAGGTTACGATACAGCGTAATCTGGATTTTTTGTTGATTTTTCATTTATAATAGTCCCCAATAGTTGAAAGGAGATTCACCCCTATGGCTACTTTTGAAGAGTTCATGCAACATGACATCCGGGTTGGTACAGTCGTGGAAGCCGAACCCTTTCCCAAGGCTCGCATTCCCGCTATTAAAATGACGATCGACTTCGGTCCACTTGGCCTGAAACATTCCAGTGCTCAGATTACCCAGCGCTACACGCCTGACATGATGATCGGCAAACAGGTCGTTGCTGTAGTTAATTTCCCACCCCGGCGGATTGCCGGTTTTGTCTCTGAAGTACTTGTGCTTGGCGGCGTGCCTGGTGAAGGCGATGTTGTCTTGCTCACACCGGATAATCCATTGCCTAATGGAACACCGATAGCCTGATTTTATTTTTGATTAAGAAGAATATGGGCTTTTCAAATGTTTGGAAATCGAGTATTCTTGATGTATTGATTATTGAATTGACTATTGATGGAACTACATATGTTGGAGACCTTAAAGCATAAGGCTATGAATCTGCGGATTCGTGGCCTTTTTTTGTGTTTTTCGGAGGAAATATAGGTCTGGAGGATTAGTAAGAGTTCTATACAGAGGAGGATTTTTATTGATAAATCATACCAACTGCCTAGTTCTACATGGTAGAATATTGATTATTATTACAAATTTAGTATCTAGTAGCCTGAACAGTACATATCAAGGAGAGAAAATCACAATTGAGAGGAGTAAGATTCATGAAAAAAATGATGATTTCCGGCGTAACGGCATTGGCTTTATTAACAGGGGGTATCGTAGGTTTCGGAGGCGTTGGGAGTTCTGTAGAAGCCGCACAAGCTACCATTAAGTTCAAGGACGTTCCGGCTACACATTGGGCATCCTCAGCGATTAATAAGGCCGTGGAACAAGGTTATTTCAAAGGGTATGCCGATGGAACATTTAAACCAAGCTCCCCTGTCACCAAAGCTGAAATGGCAAGTATCCTGGGACGTTTATCCAACCAGCCTACTGCATCAACACAAGAACAAAACAATTTCACGGACATACCCGAGTGGGCAAAAAGCGGTGTCTCTATTGCTATAGCAAAAGGTTTCATCAGCCCTTCTAATTACAATGGGAAACTGGATGCACAAGGTGCTCTTCAACGAGGCGAAATGGCTACGTGGCTGACGCAAGGATTAACCGTAGTTGATCCTGAGTACAAACAAGCACTCTCTGATGTGACAAACACTGTTGTGCCTGCAAAGGAATATTTCACAGGTAAACTCGCGAGCGCTCAAAAAAATGCAGTAGCCGTTGCCCTGGGAACGGGACTGATGAGTGTAGCAAACGATAAAACATTTGGTGTGGATCGTACTACCACTCGGGCGGAGGTTGCTGTGTTAATTGCTCGTTATGCAGCAGTTGCCAAGACAAAACCTGCCGATTTTCAGGGTCTGAATGAACTGCGAGCAGTGGGTTTGACGGGGACGAATTTGAGTGTTATTGCGCCTAAGTATCAGGTGATTTCCGAGAACAATTATCCTTACGACTACAGCAAGGTAACTGGGGACTTCTCCAAAATTCGCAATCAAGAAATAGTTACCAAAACTAATTACGCTGATCTCAAGGTGAGAAATTGGATTGTTGTTAACCCCTATGTTACAGGTAACGATAGAAGCATTTACTACCCTGTCTTTGTAGATGAGAAAGACAAACTGGTAAGAGGTGCATATTATTCATTTGTTGAATTCGATCTTGGAATAAAGAACACTATGAATCAATTACAAGGGGGAAGTCTAATTAACTCTCCTACTATTAACCCTCTTAAATCACCTAATAGCGAAGCAATTTTTAGTTACAGCGCGCCTCGTATCAGTAATTTACTTGGTACAAAGGGAGTATTTAATGTTAAGAATCCTATTTATTGGGCAGAAGGTTTATTACATTTCGACAAAGAACTCAATCCAGAAGTTTTACTCACTCTAAAAAATGGAACGGTTTTCAGAGTAAGACCTAATTAATAATTAATGATAAGGGTGAAATAATGTGTATTTGCTTAAACTATTGAAAAAAATACTTCTCGCAAGTCTCGCATTAAGTGTAGTCTTCATTTCACCTCCTGCTGTTTTTGCAGGAGGTGGTCCTGGGGACAAACCCATTTTGCAATCTTCCAGAATAGAACCTTCTACTCCCTCAAAATCACAGAAAAAAATAATACCTCTTCAAGGTAAGGGAACTACTAATATCGGGATTTATATCTTTCAACTAGATAATATGAAATGGAAAGTAGTTGGAGAATGTAACGGACAAGAGTTAGGTAATAATCCTGCTACCAATAAGCCAAATTCTTCGATAATATGTGTTAATTTGTCTTTAGAATCCCCTAGTTATCAGCCTTTAGAGTATTTAGATAAACAAGGTAATCCGCATCCAAGAACTGAGATTACTTCTACTTCCATTTCTCCTATCTATATGGATAACACAGCATACTATCGGCCTGGACTACCTATCTTGTTAAATGTAGAATCATTTACTGAGAAAAAGACAAAATTTTCTGTGCAAATTGGTGCAGCTATTGAGCCTACTGAATACAGACCCTATGAGTTACCCAAATATTCTGCAGATTATCTATTTAACACAGATCTATACTGGGAAGGCCAAGCCGAAATAACCAAAGAGATCAACCTCACTGCTGGTGGGCAACTTAGCTTGAACCAGTCCAAACAACTTAATGCAACAGTCAAGACGAAAACTGGAGATGGAAACTTTGGAGCCGAGACCAATGTAAACACCGGCAGCGGTGGTACAACTACATGGGAATCATCCAATCCTGGTGTCGCTACCGTTAGTAATTCTGGATTAGTCCAAGCTGTCAGTAGGGGAACTACAACCATAACCGTACTGTGGAAGAAAGATGGATTTGAGTTAACTACCACAACAAACATTGGTGTTGAAGAGAACCCAGGTACTGGCGGGGGCGACGGTAACGGAGGCGGTGGTGGAGGTTGCACGCCAACAATTGGTCCACCTTCTGCTGGAACCATCATGAGCATGAATGATCTCGATCCAAGTGCCAACGGTGTTATTAAGTCAGATAACAGAGATAATGAGACATTCAATGTATTGAAAGGAATCCCTACTTCTGAATCACTCTACACGAATGCCTTTGCTGACAATTACCTGTTTAAACAAGCCTGGGCGAAAATGAGCGGTAAAGTTACATACAACTGCAATATCACAATCTCTTACGACAGAGAATGGACAGTACCTGGACCAGAAATATGTGATGATGATGGTTGTACGCCAGGGCCGCTTGTACCCGCGAATGACACGGTATCCAAGCCATACACCTTCCAAATCACAAGAGACTACTCCTACTGGAAAATTAACAATCTGGAAGTATATAAGATCGCTAAAGCAACCATGAACAGTTACGCTTTGCCCGGAGAGACCGTTACGATGAATCCAACAGGATACACACCACCAACACTGGAATCTAGAAATGATGAATCCGTAGAAAGCCATGTACGACCAGGACAAACCACTTCAATCACATATACTCCACCCAAATTAACAGGTGGTTTGAACCAACCTCCCAGTGTGCCTGATGATACATCAAGGCTAAAAGGGATGGCTGAATCCAACACACCTCAAAGTAAAGTGAACAATGATTTGGTCAAATTCAACAACACAACCATTATGAATGATGTGGAAGCAACCAAAGATGGCCCCACGCCATCCAACATTCCTAATCCAACGACGATCGGGCGTGATGTGCTGTACAAACCAGGCAACATGATCAGCAATTCCCTGCTGAATAAAGCGAACACCACAAGCTCGGGTGAGATCTATTATGATTTGTTACCGGGTAACGTGAATGGCGGCGCCAACAAAATATTGCCGATTAACGGCATCAACACCGTCACAGTGCACACTCCTGTCGTCAACTATGCCTGGGTGTCGGATGATCAGCCGCATAATCAGAAAACCGTACCGGATCCCACCAGCGCTGCACTCATTCTGGAACGCCCGTTCATTGTGCGAATCCCTACATCGGGACAGCACTTGGACGCAGCGAGTTATCCCGGTTATGGAAATCGGGACTATGCCAAATATTTTCGGATCAAACAGGTGCAATTCCCGTTTGATGTCTATAACGCTGATCGGAGTCAGTTTATCTCGTCCAAGACATGGGTGGATATTCCGGTCAATCAACTAGACACCACATTCTATCTTCCCGTATGGGTAGATGAAGGCAAGTATCACATTGCATTCCGCAATATTGCAGAGAATGCACCTGCAAACTTTACCGAGCAACAGGATGCCAATACCAATCTGGCACATCATGTTGCAGCAGACACCGTGCCGGTAGATGTTATCGGAAGGTTATATGATTTTCACGTCACTGATATCTCTGATTACAACTGGGAAAGTGTATTTCGCAAGCGGTTGGGTAGTCCCGAACCAACGGGCTATAGCTACTGGACAGGGATGAATAGCATTGATGGTGATCCGCGAGGTAACCTGGCTCCATTTGTATTGCCTATTCGACCAGGAAGCCATCCGGTGCAGGGATTCGCTAACGCGACTGTGAAGACAGGATACCATTTCAAGTTCGATCTGAAGACCAAGGGCAATATGTTTGGCAAACAGGATGGTATTCGAATTACACCCACTTTTGCTTTTGTGAGTAAAGATGGGTCCTCCCGGCAAGAAGTCGATCTGTACTACCATCGCGGTCAGGAACGCCTGATCCGTATCGGATCGGCACAGGATATGGAGAAACGCTTTGTTGTGCTGAACTCACGGCTTCGAAATGTACCCGGCACAGAGTTAGGCGATACAGCGCGTTATCAGTATACTTATGAACTGACAGCGGAAGAACGCAGCCAGCGTACGTTGGCAGAACATATGGTTCGCCTGGTCGATCAGACTTCTCATCAAAAAACGTGGGTAGGTCGTTATGACTGGATGATCCTGTCCGCTCCGATTCGGACACTCATCGGGCCCAAAACGGACATTCCTTCCGGGGTCAACGTGGACCGGGCCCATGCAGCAATCCAACGTTGGTACGGGGAGTACAGCTTGCCCGCCGATGTATATGCTGTACCAAAAGGGAAGGATCTCGAACCCCTTGCCCGACAAAATCAGCTAGATGAGAAATCGAAGATTTTTCTAAAGAATGGTTATATCGTAGTCAACTTCAACATGGAAAGCCTGCGGAATGGAAATACAGAGGCAGCCCATCTGCAATATATTCATGCGCCGCTGATGAATCAATGGCAGATGGAAGGTTTCAACAACACGCCAACTGACAGCCAAGGCAGAACCTGGCCGCTGAAGGATGGTGATATTGTCTTTTATCATGCTGATCAGTCCAGCCGAAACGACTTCCAATCCCAAGTACCACACTAGTACTTAATCACCGAAGTCCATACAACTGACCAAGCAGATGTAGACAACTACATGTGGACAGAAGAGTCTTATGCAGAGTACCTCTCCAAAATAGACTGAATATCCGTAGAGCGTTAAGCAACCAATGAAGCAATATAAATGTAAGATGTAAAGCTATGAAGTGTCAGACTAAGTACTATACAGCCTACGCAAAATTATGGTGTACTGAATGACATAGGTGTACTGAACCACATACGATAAAGCATTCACAAGTGATTCCAGTGTCACATCCCAACTACACACAACATGCCTGTTATACAACAAAAGGGTTATCTGAAAGTCATCTATGGACTTCTGAGGTAACCCTTCTTGTATCATTCTCTTTTCATAACCTTACTTAGACTATAAAGAAAACCCGCACATCAGTATTATCCTGACAGACTTTCTCCAGGAGACAGGTAGGTTAGCAGGAACGTGATGCCGAACAATACGGCGACCAGTTGTAATAATCGTTTAACGATATATCTGTTCAAGTGCTCTAACGCCCTTCCCCACAACTTTATGTATGTGCCATGATGTTCTTCGTCCATAAAAAAAGCGTCCCTCTCCGTATTACTGAATGAGACGCCTTAAACAAACAGATTTTCAGAAAAAATCATGTTCTCTAAACACCTTCCTATCTCCCGTAGGGTACTACTGTGTTTGTTAAACCTGGCAGGTCTTCTGGCTCCAGAATCATCGTCACTTGCAGCTCCTTCCCGGCTTAAACCATTGGATTATCGCTACCTGACTCCTCTGTTACAGTGGCGGGACCGCGCCAGTATTACATCGGACTTCCCTATTAAGCTTCCACCCTGACGGGCAAGCACCAAGTTCCACATATTCAATTACACTTCTGTATCAGTTTAGCGGGACGACGAATAATGATCAAAACTTTTCTTTTAAATTTGAAGCAATAGGTGCATCTAATCACGAATTCTCGAACCCTTTGGGGATATACCCGTCACACGCTTAAACATCTTTGAAAATAATAATGGGTCCGTATAACCTACCGAGTGGGCTACTTCACTAACAGAAAGTCCCGGGTTCTGAAGAAGTTCGGCAGCACGATTCATACGGTACTCCAGAAAAAAAGACTGTAGCGACATGCCATATCGCTCTTTGAACAATCCCGATAGATACGTGCGATCTAGCCCCACGGCGTGAGCAATATCCAGAATGGAGGTTCGCTGGCTGTACCTGTTCTCCATAAACTGAACTGCTTGCCTGATGTACTCTTCTTTGTTCGAAAGAAGCTGTCCCTCCTCTTCCTCTACCGGTGACGATGAGATCAACTCCGCTATCAGGCGGTACAAGAGACTCTGGTTCATCACATCGCCTCCCGGACGCGTGGAAGCCTGAACCATCTCCGTATACAACTGATCCATCGTATTCGTATCACGCGCATCATACACTGGATGCTCCGGGCTCAATCGGGCACGTTGCATGAATGCCTTGGCTTGAACACCTTTGAATCCAAACCACGAATACGTCCATGGCTCCTGCGGATCTGCCTCATAATGAATAAGTGTGTCCGGGAGAATGACAAAACCCTGCCCCTGGGTCAACTTGTATTCTTGGTCCCCCATATACACAGTGCCCCGTCCTTCATGGATGTAATGTACAACGTAGGAATCACGTACACCCGGTCCCCAATAATGGGCTGGGTCACAAGCCTCCCACCCGAAAAACAGCAAGACCAGCTCCATCTGTGTCCAGCCCATGGGAACCACATTCATCTCGATCGGACTCATTCTACGCCCTCCCTCCTTACTTCCTTTCGATGATCACTATCTATACACCTAATAAAATTATAACAGCTAAAGTGGATAAATATCAGCTGAAAGCGAAAACAAAAATGGGATTATGCCATGTTTGAGAGGAGTTGAGCCATAGTTATATGCGCCGGATCGGCCTATAGTTGGGGTACAACATTTTTCAGGAGGCTGAACTTAAGATGAACAAAATTACGTTTCTCGGTGCAGGAAGCACCGTCTTTGTTAAAAATGTATTGGGTGATGTCATGATGACCGAAGCACTGCAGGATTTTGAGTTGGCATTGTTTGATATCGATGCTGAACGTTTGAGCGACTCAGAGCGATTGCTGACCAGTCTGGCCCGTTCGATTGGAAGTCGTTGTGTCATTAACGTATATCATGACCGCAAAGAAGCGCTGCGCGGAGCCAAATATGTCATCAACGCCATTCAAGTCGGTGGATATGATCCATGTACCATTACGGACTTCGAGATTCCGAAGAAATACGGACTACGTCAAACGATTGCAGATACACTCGGCATCGGCGGAATTTTCCGTAACTTGCGTACGATTCCGGTCATGCTGGATTTTGCCCGGGATATGCAGGAAGTATGTCCGGATGCATGGTTCCTGAACTACACCAACCCGATGGCCGTGCTTACCAACGTCATGAACGTGCATGGTGGGATCAAAACGGTAGGATTGTGTCATAGTGTGCAGGTATGTGTGCCGCATATGTTCGATGCACTGGGGATCGATCAGACAGGTGTCGTGGCCAAAATTGCAGGCATCAACCACATGGCGTGGCTGCTCGAAGTTACAAAAGATGGGCAGGATCTGTACCCCGAGATTAAACGCCTGGCGAAGGAAAAACAGAAGGAACAGCATGACGACATGGTTCGTTTTGAGCTGATGCAGCGTTTTGGCTATTATGTAACGGAATCCTCCGAACACAATGCCGAGTACCACCCTTACTTCATCAAGCGGAACTACCCGGAACTAATCGAACGCTTCAACATTCCACTGGATGAGTATCCACGCCGGTGTGTGAACCAGATTGAAGGCTGGAAAGAGATGCGTACCAAGCTGTTTGCCAGCGAAAATATTGAACATACCCGTAGCCGGGAATACGCATCGCATATTATGGAGGCTATGGAGACGAACCAACCTTACAAAATTGGCGGCAACGTCATGAACAACGGATTGATTACGAACCTGCCGCGCGAGGCATGTGTCGAGGTACCTTGTCTGGTGGATGGATCAGGGATCAGCCCTACGTTCATTGGTGACCTGCCCCCACAACTCGCGGCATTGAACCGGACCAACATCAACACGCAGCTGCTGACGATTGAAGCGGCAATTACCGGCAAAAAAGAACATATCTATCACGCCGCTATGCTTGATCCACACACGGCTGCGGAGCTGTCTATCGATGATATCGTAGCGATGTGTGATGAGTTGATTGAGGCTCACGGCGACTGGTTGCCAAAATACACGTCATAATATAAAAGCACCGTTTCCTTTGTAGCTAAAGGGGACGGTGCTTTGTACTTTAATTGTTGAATTCATTATAAAATGTGTTTATTCCAATTTGCTCAAAAAATTAACAACTACATATGATCTATTGAAAACAAGTGCGCCACTCTATCTGGTTCATCACATATAGTCCATTTCAAGAACTGCGTGTAGGCATTTTCCTAACATTTTGAATACTAGTTTGTGGCTTGTTCGTCATGTATTTATTAAAAAAATCCGTGTTTATTCCTGTCATATGATGAAAGAAGGAAGCCTCCACTTTCCAATCTTCCTCAATCATATAACGGATATCCACAAGACCTTTATTGGAAAGCAGGTCAATAATGGTTTTAATTCGCATCGGCTTTTGAAGTGGAATCTCCCTGTCGAAAGGCTCCTTTTCCAGATATCCTCTTCGGTGCATCGCCGCATAGAAATTACGATGATCCTTAGCTTCCATCATTCCTAGATGTGCTGCTCTGTATCCCAGCACTTGTAGGGAAGTCTTCCATTTATTTTTCAAATCAAGATATTGATCGGGATTCGTCTTATAAGTGATATCATTCATGTCCGATGAAAACTCTTCTTCGGGCAATAAAAATGCACCCGCAAACAGATTAGCTTCATTTTCAATCAATTTGTGTTCTTTTCGGTCCAGATTGACAAATTCCAGACGATAATGAAGCAACAAATGACCAAGCTCATGTGCAATATCGAAATTCCTACGAACCGCAGAACGTTTGATGTTGCC
Organism: Paenibacillus sp. FSL H8-0079; assembly: GCF_037991315.1. NCBI lineage: Bacteria > Bacillati > Bacillota > Bacilli > Caryophanales > Paenibacillaceae > Paenibacillus > Paenibacillus sp. FSL H8-0079. The sequence goes on along the minus strand of NZ_CP150300.1, from coordinate 259,250 downwards.
CAGGATGATAAACGGACGATCATTCCGCGTCCAAAGACTGTACGCATCAATTTCTTCACCAATTGCTTTCTCAAAGACGTACACACCGCTTTTTTCGATCCGGAACATCAGGTTCTCATTCGTGGATGGCTCCAGATTCAGCCGTTGTCTCGCAAGATGGGCAACATAACGGATCTGAGTAGCACGATCATCATCTGAATGATTCATATATTCAATGGCCTCTTCCCGCAACTTGATAATGTTCAGCGTGGGGAGGCTAATCTGGGCGGTAATATAATTAATGAACGTATCCAAATATTCTACGTGTTTTGCTTCTGTCTGTGTCTTTGAGATTACATTCAACACCTTTGAACGATAGGCGATGTTCATGACATCAATATTGGCAGTATTCATTTGCTGCGCTAACATATCTTTCGCATAAAAATACTTACTTTTCACACTGAAAATGCGTTTCATCTCGTTCACGATTGGCACTTTGGGAGAGGTATACGCATTTTCATATTGCCAGACTGCTTGTTCTGTCACACCTAATTGTTCGGAGAGCTGCTTTCTTGAATATCCATGCATGATCCGTAAATTGGTCAAATTTTCACCAACGAACATGCTGCTCCCTCCTTACTGGACTGCGAAGAACCAGGGAATTAACCCCGCTGTTCCTCTTCCAAAATTTCAATATCATAAGCCGCCGGATCAACGATATCTTCCATATCTGGTGCAAGTACCTCACGGTCACTTTCATTTAACTCAGCACCTGAGATCAGATCCGACAAATCTTCTATAAAATAAGCGATATTATCATGCGGATTGGGCAGATAATGCTGAACCTTCGAAATTTGGTATGCATCATCAATAGCATAAGTGAGTATATGAAATTCATTATACGTAGATGCAAAATGTTCAAGTTCTTCTTTCACACGACTGACCTGACTCTCTGAGAGGGGAAAAGACAGTTGCTCCACTCTCTCGACCTTACCTTGTCCACTATGGAATGGTTGGCTTAAGGAGAATTTTAAGTCTTTATTAATCTTGGAGAGATCATGTAGATACGTACGGAACGCACCCTTGTTATCATCACCCATAGGTATCTTGGCTCTGGAAAAGCTATTTTCGTTAAAATAGGCAGCATTCTTAATCAGGAACAGAACTTTTGAATCTTCGTGTGTGAACTGAAGATAATCCCACGTTAAACCTGCTTTTGATTTTTTGTGAGTGAATCCTTGTTCACCGCGTTCAACGCAATAATCTGCGATTTTGCTCTCGATAAAATTACCCTTTGTCCAAGCAAAGGCTGAACTAATCTTCATGTTCGCTTTCCGATCTTTACGGTGCTCAATATAGTCATGGTATCCTTCAACAATAGCATCAACAATCATCTGACTATGTTCCGACTTGAACTTATATTGTTCCATATGGATCACTCCGATTCAGAAATATGAAGGCAAGTTATATTTTAATCGAAATTCGCATGCAAGGATATGATTTTTTTTGTTATTTTTAAAGTGAAACGAAATTCAATAGCCTTTATCCAAACGGATTCTCTGCCCACTGCAATAATCTTTTTTTTGTAATTTTGCCATGAGAGGTATGATTGACGACTTTTCCCTGATCGAGAAGAAGTACCTGTGGTGACTCATGATGAACCTCTGTCTCTTCCGCAATATGGCGGGACAAGGAGCGATTTTCAATCACTTTGACAATGCGGTAGTCCATGGGTTGTTTGGGATCTGATGCATTGGTGCCTACAAACCCCATAAACTCTCTGTACGCTCTCGCACTCTTCGGACAAGTCGTGCTGTGCTTCAGGATGAGCACCGGGTGATCCTGCGAACGCTGAAGTGCCTCTTCCCAGTCACCCGATTTGTGCAATTCACGAACATGCTCGCTGAGCATATGTTCCGAGTCTGATCCCACACGTTTGCTAACCATCGAATCAATCACAATGCCAAGCGCCACGCCAAAAGCAATCCCGAGTCCAAGCTGCTGCGTAGCCGTACCAATGCCGACTCCCATGGCCGTTCCTATAGCAAGCCATACGGCTTGATGATTTACCTTTTTCTTCATGCAGATCTTCCCTTCATGAAATATGTATATCAGGGCTATATCTTCCCAACTTATATTCTGATCAAATTATAGCATAGGCTTCTGCGGGTAGGCCTTGATAATCTTCGTCTCCGGGTACAGATTTCAGTGATTGGATTTATGCAAAATGCTCATTTGTGATACACTGGTTGTAATTTGGAAACGATGAACATGAAGAATGGATTGGAAGGGCGGAAATTCCATATGACATACGCGTTTATGATTGAACCGCAGGATTTTATTGCGCTGGATAACGAAGATGAGCTAATTGAGAAATGTCAGGAGTGGGGCCTGCTTTCCGGTAAAGCGACCAAACTCAAAACGTTCTATTATAAAGGAAATGGTCTGAACATGCCGTGCACCATCATTGGATATGTCGATCACATGGCAGCTGTTATTCAACTGGATAATGGACAAAAGCATTGCATTCACCCTTCTTATCTGAAGGAAATGCAAGCGTCCAGTTACAACGCACGAAGCATAGGAACAGCAGGATCAGATCGAAGCACAGAACCCTCAACTTCGGATACAGTCGCACCAGATACCCCTGCTGATGTTACGCTAACTCCCGATGCTCTGGCTAACCCAGATGAAATTCCGGCGGATCTGGATGATTCCGACGACACGGACACAGATGAATTCTCCTCGGGGCTGAAGGGTGATCCGGATGGGCTGGTGGAAGAGTATGTTGGACCTCAAACCGGGGTAGCCGGTGAAGCCAAACCCAAAGCCAAAACAGCGAGCAAAAACAAGACCGTCAAGATTGATCTGCCAGAAGGTAAAGTGAAGATGAGTGCCGTTGTCAAAGAGTTCACCACCGTACCGAATCACTTCTCGGACAATGACGATGAAGTCATCATCTATGAAGCAGTTACCATCACGGAGCCAGACGTCATCGATGTTGGGGAAGCCTGGTCGAGCCACAGTGCCACCGTTAAGAAACAGGAACTGGAAGTGGGAGACGTTATCACGTTTGAGGCGAAAATTATCAAGAAGAAGCTCACACGTAACCCGGTTCCCTATAAAATCAACAACCCTTCCAAGATTCAGAAGGAAGACTAATCACGATTCATTACAAAAAAAGCAAAAAACCTCTACAGCTGCTCAAAGCAGACCGCGGAGGTTTTTTCCCTTTTGAGGGTTATATTAGCGAAGAGTACGCTCTTAAGCTTGTCCCGGTGTAGCACTGATCTGAAACTGTACGCCGAACTTGTCAACAACCGAGCCGTAGGCTGGACTCCAGAACGTCTCTTGTATCGGCATTTTCACTTCGCCGCCATCTTGCAGTTGGTTAAAAATTGCTTTGGCTTCATCCGCTGTATCCGTATTCACTGTAACCGTAACATGATTACCTACAGTGTACGGCATACCTGGAAACGTGTCGGACAACATTAATACCGAGCTGCCAATCTGCAGAGAAGCATGCATAATACGGTCTTTCGCTTCTGGCGGGATGGGGTGATTCGGGTCAGATGGACCATCGCCAAATGTTTGAAGCGCGAGCACTTCGGCCCCAAATGCCTTTTGATAAAAATCTACCGCTTCGCGCCCATTACCGTCTGTTACCAGATACACATTCAAGCTGATCGACATGCGTTCTTCATCTCCTTGGGCTCTTGTAATTATACGATTCACGCCACTTGCGACATGAGTATATATGAACAGGTTGTCCTTTGACAAGCGTATATTTCTGCACTCATCTCTGCGGACCTTTACACGATTAGGGTTACCAACATATTCTTAATCCATCCCTCTCTCCACTACTTCTTGCGCTTGCGTATATAGTAGAGAACCGTGATCAGAACACCCGGAACCAGTGCCGCAAAACTGGCATAGATCAGACACCATTTCAATAAGGTAAATATCGGAGTGAGTTCAGCAAGCACAGGCGTACGTTCGGGATAACGAGACATGATCAGGGACGCACCTATATTTTCAAGCATATCCATAGCCCAACCTAAGACCGGAATCAGATTTATCCAGCACCAGCGACTCTTTACCGGAAGTACGCGATATAGTACTGATAACAGAACAACCAAGAGGAACAGATAGGCCAGCGGCCAGATCAGATCAAATGTGAACCTTGCCTGAATATAGGCGCTCCGCCCTGCTTCCCCATATTGCTCAGCCATCTGATATAGATCATCCGCCGTGTACAGAAACGATGAATCCGGGGACTGCCCACCACCTGTGGCCTCCTCCGACTTCGCCGCCTGCCAGGGCAAAATGAATGCAATAAAACAGGCAAATACAACAACCGCAGCTACAAGCCATTTCCAATTTACTCGTTGATAGAACCAATTGGACACTTTATTCAGCACATTCTGTCCCCTTTCCGATAAAAAAAAGACCACTCTCCCGAATCCTATCGGTAAAATGGTTGTGTTCAATCCTATGAAGTTATCGCGTTTGAACGATGCTATCTATTTCACTTTTCAATAAGAGGTATCGGTGAACACTTCTCATGATCGGGACCTTCGTTAGTTTGTTCTTGTCCACGTACAGTTTCATCTGGTCTTTGGTCAAACCGAGCAAACTTCCAGCTTCCGATACCGTCAATACTACCTCTGGGTTCGTAGCATTAAACGTCTTCTTTACCTTCTGATTCCAGTCCTCGAATACCTGCATAGATCAGCGACCTCTCCTATCCATAGCCAGTTATTATCAGGCTGAATGTATCTATTATACCATACTTGTGCTACTTATAGCTTAATCCTTGCACAGAACCATATTCTGTTAGGCTTATTCGACTGTTGCTGCATGACAAAAAGAGCCACTTCTGAACGTGGCCCTTGATAGTATCTCCATGATATTATTACGCTTCTTCCCAGAAGCGACGCAGGTTATCCATGGCAATCTTGGATGCGGATTTACATTCCTCCATGCCTTCGAACTCCACCGTAATGTTGCCATCATAGCCGGAGTCTTTGATCAGCTTTACAATTTTGCGGATTGGAATGTCCCCTTGCCCAACGATCGCTCCTCGCAGGAAGTTACCGTAGGCTGTCGTAAACCATTCACCCTCACCCGGATGCTCATCATAAGGACGGAAGTAAAAATCTTTAAAGTGGACCAGAGAAGCGTACGGCAGATTTTTCATGACACCAATGATCGGGTTCTCATCCACACACATGAAATTGCCAATATCGAGTGTTGTTTTGAAGTTCGGACGATCTACAGCATGCAGAACACGCTGCACCCGGTCACTCGCCTGCACGCTGAAGCCGTGATTCTCAATGGTTGTGGTGATGCCAAACTGCGCAGCATAGTCCGCAATGATCTGGCTTCCCCGCACCATCAGAGGCAGATGTTCCTCGAACCAGGCAATGGTCATCTTCTCCTTCGGCAGGGTAAACGCCGTGACGTCATGACGCAGATGTTTTACACCCATCCGGTGTACGACATCCACATGCCTTTTGACCCGAGCCATCTCTTCTTCAAACGCCTCTTCCGTCTCCTGCACGAAGTTCGCTGGCATCGAGTAGTTGGACAGTTCAATACCCGCAGACGCTGCCCGTTCCCGAATCGCATCCGCCAGATCGTGATTATCCTCCACGGTATAACCGTAAGGTACCATCTCCATATGCTCGCCGCCGTTCGCCGCAATCCAGTCGATCACATCCAGCACCGTCATCTCACCCGAATTCAAATCGTTCAACAAACTATACGTGCTCAGGCCCACTTTCATCTGCTCAGCTCCCTATCGATATTGTTGGATAAATTGAACCGCCTTGCGAATGTCCTGCTCCGGCTGATGCCCAACCTCACGTTCAATCGTCAGATAACCGGTGTAACCAATCTCCTGAAGCGCTGCAAAGTATCCGTCAAAATCAACGCCACCCTCGCCCAGCGGCACCTCACGGAAGAACGTTCCGGATGAGACCATCTCGGCAATCTTATCGTGATCCATAGGGGCATAACCGACCGCTCCGTATACGTCTCGTGGGTCAACTTCCTTCAGCCGCACACCATCCTTCACATGGGTATGTACGATGTAATCCTTAAGCAGATGAACGCCCCGCGCCGGATCATCTCCGGTCACCATCACCATATTCGCCGGGTCAAAATTCACCGATACTCCGTTGGTCGACAGCGTATCCAGGAATCCTTTTAAGTCAGCAGCCGTTTCCGGTCCTGTCTCAATGGCAAAGTATGCGCCAACACTTTTGGCGTATTGGCCCAATTCCTCACAAGCAGCATGCAGCGTAGCGTAGACTTCCGATGAAGGATCATGTGGAACAATGCCGATATGTGTTGTGACGATGTTGGTGCCCAGATCGAGGGCCAGATCCACGATCCGCTTCGACTTCTCTACTTTCCACGGATTATCTTCCTTGACCTGGAACCCATGTCCACCCAAATCACCAACCAATGCTGAAATGTCGAGACCCAACGAATCGATGTAACTCTTCAACTCCTTACGCGCCGCAGGTGACAAATTTTCAGGGTCCATCTCTCCCTTGACGGCATAGATCTGTACACCTTCTGCACCCACGTCTTTGGCCTTGTTCAACCCTTCCCGTACACCTACGCCAAAGCTATCCACGATGACACCGATCTTATTTGTTAATTTCATGTCATACCTCCTGTGATTGAGTGAGGAACTCTACGTTCTCATGTAAATGTAAGGTTCGACTCATTACTGATATCAACAAGTTTCACCGACTTAATCTCATACGGTTTGAATGTCAGTTCGAATGTGCCGTTCGGACAAGCCAACGGATGGATCTCATCCTCCAGCAGATTAATGATGGACGCTTTGATTTCCTTTTCAGCCCACTGAAGCTGCACCGTTTCCCGACCTCCTGAGGATTCGTAGAAACGCAGCACCGTTCCAGAGCCGTCTTCCGCAGCCTTAATGGCATCCAGAATGACATGCTCACTGTGGAACTGAACCCAAGCATGTTCAGCTGGCAAGTGACCGGAAGACTGACTCGATGCAACAACCTCCACCGGATAATTAAGCTCCATCGCCCGGCGAACCACGGCGGCTTGTCGCCAATCGCCCTGGTGGGGCAGGATCGAGTACGTGAATTCATGATCGCCCTGATCGGCATGTTCATCCGGCCATTTCGGGGCACGAAGCAGGGACAGGCGGATCGTCCGATCCTTGATGTCGTATCCGTACTTGCAATCATTCAGCAAACTCACACCGCTATTGCCCTCCGAGATATCCGCCCAACGATGTCCACAGACCTCGAACTGCGCCTGTTCCCAACTGGTGTTGTTATGAGTTGGACGCTCCAACGCTCCAAATGGAATCTCATAGGCTGCTTTGGCTGCCAACAGATCCACCGGAAAGGCCACCTTGAGCAGCTTATGGCTCTCCTTCCAGTTCACTTTCGTATGGAAATCAACACGCCGCTGGTGGCGATGTAAAATGATATCCTGGCTGATCTCCGATTGATTCAGCTTCCAGACAAAACGCAGTACATCTCGCGTAGCCCCGCGCTGTACAATCTCTCTGGAGATCAACTGCACGGCACCTGCTCGCTGGGATTCAAATCGTGGATCGATATCCCATGCATCCCAGTACGTCGGTTTGTCGTGGAAAAACTGCCACTCATTCGCCCGATCACCGGGCTTCAGCCAGTCGCGTCCTACCGTTTTGTCATACCATCGGGTGATCTCTCCCACGTCATTGAACTCAAGGGTGTAAAATTCGGTTTCCCATATGGAAGGGAATTGTTCTTCTTCCCTTACTGGAAGGATAACATCCGATGCTTCGCGCAGCCATATGGTTGTATACCCAAAAGCAGGAATCGACGGAACATGCACGAGCAACGTATACTTGTCTTCCTTTTGTTCAAGATCACAGGCCAGACGGTTTCCTTGACGATCAAATGCAGCCATCCTGGCGAGGTGAGCATCCCCTGTAATGGTGATATTTTCTCCGCGTTTCCAGCCGAGGCTGTTGAATATAATATAGGGGAGACCATCGACTTCATCTGTTGCAATGTTCTCCGCAAGGGTATCCAGCGTTTCCCGCAGTGCGGATGTACCTAATGCAAATACTTTCATGTACTCCTCGGTGGACGTTACGTAAACTTCTGGAATCGACGTTCCCGGAATAATGTCATGGAATTGGTTTAGCATAATCAACTTCCAGCCTTCATCCAGATCATTCTTCGTGTGTGCGGCGCAAGCTCCGGCAAATTGCCCCCAGATCTCCGCTTCCCGGTACAATACCTCTGCCTTACGGTTGCTACGTTTGTTCCTTGCATGGGTCGTATAGGTTCCGCGGTGCAGTTCCAGATACAAGTCCCCGTGCCACTTTGGCAACGTCGGATTATTTAATGATATGTCTTCAAAAAAAGCGCCAGCTGTGCTGAATTTGCTGATTGGCTGTCCAACCATCAAATGGGATCGCTCCGCAAACTCCACCATTTCATTTGTCACGCCGCCACCACCATCGCCATGTCCGTAAAGCAACATTTGCTCAGGGTGCACATCCTTTTGTTTAAATGATTGCCAATGTTCATCCACATCTTTGGGACGCGTATGTTCATTCACGCCATGATTCAGATACGCCAGCACGGAAGTTCCGTCAATGCCTACCCAGTCGAAGAGGTCATACGGAAACGCATTGGTATCATTCCAATTCAGCTTGGTGGTCATAAAATAAGGGATATTCGCGAGCTTCAGCATCTGCGGCAAAGAAGCACAGTAACCAAAGGTATCCGGTAGCCACTCGATGTTGGAGCGCTTGCCAAATTCCGCCTGGTAGAAGTTCTGTCCATACAGAATCTGCCGAACCAACGATTCTCCACTCGGAATATTCAGATCCGGCTCCACCCACATGCCTCCAACCAATTCCCAGCGTCCTTCGGCAATGCGCGCTTTAACTCGCTCGTACAGCTCCGGGTAATGATCCTTCACGAAGGCATACAACTGCGGCTGGCTCTGGGAATACACAAAATCCGGGTATGTGTCCATCAACGTACACATGGTCGAGAACGTGCGACTGGACTTGCGAACCGTCTCACGTACAGGCCACAGCCAGGCAATATCAATGTGGGATTGTCCAACCAGATGCATGAAGCCACTTCGATACTCCTCCGGATCTTCCTGCTGTACCGACTGTACTAATCCATGTTCGAAGTTCTGTATCCAGGCTGCATCACTCCAGCGATTCGGGTCATTGTACATGTCATCCATCACCTGATGAATGGCCTGAACAAGTGCCATCCGCTTGGGCTCCTTCTCGTTATATGCCCGGAGCGACTCGGCGAGTACCGTAACGCTGTACATCAGGCTCTGCAGTGGCTGATTAACATGAACCAATGCTGCCCGAATGCCCTGAATAGGCGGCTGAATAACAGCTTGTCTGTTGAGTGGATCATGTGGCTCTGGAATTGGATCGTAGAGTTCAATCTCCAACTGCGGCGTATTGCCAACCCGACTTCTCGGAAGAGGTACGAATCCGTGATTTCGATCCAGCCCGTGATAAGGCATACCATTCACCTTCAGCAGCCCTTCTCCTCCAGCCTCGAAGATCAGCCCAACAGCCTGATCTTGCCATTCCGCAGGAATCTCCACACTTTTGCTCAGAAAATACGTCGTTCCATGTACGCTGTTCAGCGGATTCAAGCTTTGCATGGCCTTTTCTGCCTGCTCATCTTCATTTTCAAATCCCTGCTCGTACTCGTATTCCCCTGGCCGAATGTATCTGGCCCTCTGCATCTCCCACGCCGGAAGCTCGATCGTATCCAGCCATTGCCGCTGTTTCAGATCTTCGATGAATCGCTGAATTCGAATCATACCTCCACCCCCACCTTCTGAATGTGCAGACTGCAGGCGGTCCAATCCATAGAATTCCGACCAACCATGAGCCTGAATTCACCCGGTTCTACGACGGACTGGAGACGAGAGTCGATCAGTGCGAGGTGTTCTTTTTGCACAGGGAATGTAACGGTCTGGGTCTGTCCTGGCTTCAGATGAATTTTACGAAAACCCTTAAGTGACATTTCAGCCCGCGTAACCGAAGCCGACACATCGGTGATGTACAACTGCACAACCTCGCTTCCCGCAACCGCTCCGGTATTCGTGACTTCAACCATCACCTGAGCTTCATCGTCCGGGCCGATGATTTCTGGCATTACTCTTACATTCTCGTATTTGAATTCGGTGTAGCTCAGTCCATATCCAAACGGGTACTGCGGCGCCAGATCCATCTCCAGATACCGTTTGCCACGAGTGCGTTTGGCATGATAGTAGACCGGAAGTTGCCCAACATGCTTGGGAATGGAGACGGTAAGACGACCAGATGGATTCACGTCGCCAAACAGAATATCCGCAATCGCGTTACCACCTTCCTGTCCGGGGTACCACGCTTCCACAATGGCATGGACATGCTCATCAATCCAAGGTTCAGCAATGGGGCGGCCGTTAATATACACCACAATAACGGGTTTCCCCAGCTTATGTACCTCCTGAACCAGCTCCAATTGAACACCCATGAGATTCAAAGACGCCCGGTCAATGCCCTCACCGCACTCCATATCGTTCCATGGATCATCGGTCACCACAGACGCACCTGTCCGCAAGTCGATCGTACCTTCACCAAAATCGCGGGCGCTGGACCCGCCCATCACCATCACGATGGCACCTGCCTGTTCCGCACAAGCCAGCGCTTGCGCAAAGCCCTCTCTGGAGTCGCCTTTAATCCGGCAGCCAGGCGCGTACAGCACCTGACCCGAATCCGCGCCAAGCTTGCGCGTAATGCCATCCAGTACGGTGACGATCTGCTCTCTCGGTTGTGGCGAGGTATAGTCCCCAAGCTGGTTATAGATATGGTTTGCGTTCGGACCAATGACAGCTAGCTTTGGACCTGTTTTGGCAAGCGGAAGAGTATTTCCTTCATTTTTCAGTAAAACAATCCCCTCCTGTGCGACTTCCCTCGCCACCTGAATATGGTCCTCACATCCGATGACCTGTTCTGCAAAGTCAGGATCTACGAAAGGTTGTTCAAACAGACCAAGTCTGAATTTCATCTCCAGCACCCGCCACACAGCCAAGTCCAGATCCTTCTCTTCGATCAGTCCCTGCTCTAACGCCTGACCGAGATGTTTGCGATACATGTACCCGGACATCTCCATGTCCACACCTGCCTGAAGTGACTGTGCCACGGCCTGCTCCCCGTTCTCGGCGGTGTTATGCCCATGGACCAGCATCTGAATGGCGCCAAAATCAGTAATCACAAACCCATCAAAACCCCACTGCTCGCGCAGAAGGTCATTCAGCAGATACGTACTGGACGTGCAAGGTACGCCATCAATCTCGTTATAAGCGGTCATCACGGAGCAAGCCCCGGCTTCCACTGCCTTTTTGAACGGCAACAGATCTATTTCATGTAATTCACGTAAGCCCATATGCACTGGAGCTGCATTACGCCCACCCTCCGAGCTGCCATAAGCCGCAAAATGCTTAAGTGTAGCGACAATCGTCTGGTTGGAATCGAGGCGTTCACCCTGTAGTCCCTTCACGGCTTCTACTGCAAATTCACCAATTAAGTAAGGATCTTCGGCAAAACATTCTTCTGTCCGTCCCCATCTTGGGTCACGTACGACATCAAGCACCGGGGAATACGTTGCCGCTCCCCCCTGGCTCCGGGTTTCCACAGCGATGGCTTCACACATCCTGCGGTATAACTCCATATTCCACGTGCTGCCCACCGTTAACGGTACGGGAAATACTGTCGCTCCAATCGCCATGTGCCCGTGGGAGCACTCTTCTCCGAACAAAATGGGAATGCCCAGCCGAGAATGCTCCATGGCATATTGCTGAATGACATTCGTGGCAACGGCTCCCTGCCGTGGGGTAAGCCCCGTTTCCAGCGTCACTTCAGTCCATGGATCGGCCCGAAGCACACCGTACAGAGAACCGACACCGCCCTGTTCCATGTCCGCTTTGAACTCTTCCGTCACCCGTACTGTACCATCAGCTGCTTTATCATACGTCATCCAGCCCATCGGCTGAATGAGTTGTCCGATCTTCTCTGCCGTTGTCATTCGTCCGATTAGATCCTGAACCCGTTCATGAATGGGAAGCGAAGCATCTTTATAGTCCATATGCACATTCTCCTTATGCGTTCGGAATTAGTTAGGCGCGTGCACTTACATCACATGGCTTTGCGGTAGTCACTTGGTGCCACACCCACCACGTTCTTGAAAGCCCGGTTGAAGGAATTATAGTTCGTGTATCCCACTTCCTCACTGATCTCCTGAATAGCCTTATCTGTCTCCTGCATGAGCAGCTTGGCTTTTTCGATACGATGACTAATGAGCAGATCCACGAACTTCTCCCCAATCTCATCCTTGAAAAGCTTGCTCAGATACTTCGGATTAATATCGAATAGATCACTAAGGTAGTTCAGTGACAGATCTGGATTGTTGTAATGCTCTTCGATGTATTTGCGAATCTCCAGAATATTTGATCTGTGTTTTCGGGAACAATGCAGCGTCTGCATCTGCAGCGCCAGTTCTCTGAACCCTTCCCAGCACAGCTCACGCAGGTCATTTAACGTCTCCCAGCCCTCAAGCCTCGGAAGCAGTGGAGTGAATATAGCAGCCCATGACTCCTGGTACTCCCGTGGAAGTTCGGCGAATTCCCGATTGTAATGTTGAAATAACAATTGGATCGTATTCATAATCTCCTGACGGGACAGAACGGACTTACTAATCTGTTCAAACAGTCTTTCAAAATGTTTTTCCCAGACATCGTCCGACAAGCGCATCGCCTGCACAAGCAGTGAGATGGTCTTCAGGAACTCATACACATCATTGGTCGAATTCGGTACATCGCTACACGGAATGATGCGATTCATGCCCAGTACAGCCTTATACTCCAGCGCGTGCACAGCTTCTTTTAATGAAGCTCTCAGTCCCCGAATATCAACAGCAACCCGACCAACACCGATGGTCACGGTGAAGTTCAGATACTGATCGATTCTGTCCAGATAACCAGCGAGCAATCGATGCTCAGTCTCCTCGGCCTGTTCCATTTCCGGAATCCAGAGGATGGCGTACAGACGCTGATCGGAGATCCATTCAGCCCATACTTCCGTTCCTTCATGACGTGCACTCTCCTGCAGGATACTGGATAACACAAATTTCAAGAGGGATTGGTCCTGATCATGATACTCCGTCACAAATGCATCATACCGATCCATTTCAACTACCATGACGGCCCAACGATGCTCCAGCTCAGGTAGTTTGAACTTCTTCATCTCTGCTGTCACCTCGCTGCTCGTAAAGTCTCGCGTGCCCTCAAGCAACTCCTGAAAGAACATTTTTTTCTGCAAAATCAGATTCTCTTCATGCTCCTCCTGATATTGTCTCGTCTGATCAATCATGCGTTCCAGCGTGGTATGGATGAATCGGAACTCATTCTCTTTGCCATAGTTCAGCCCCGATTGCTTCTGCGAAGAGACGGTCTGAATTAACGTGACAATTTGCTGAATCGGCTTGTAGTTTCTGCGGGTAACATAGATCACCCACACCACACCAATCAACACAACCACTACAGCAAAGGCAAACCAGATATTATAAAATTGCAGCGTCCATTTGACGATTTTTCCATTGTTGAGACCTGTCTGCACCTTCCAACCACTATAACTCGACGTAAATTCGGAGAAGACTTCTCCCGACGTGGTTTTCGTAGAAGCTGTAACCCCTTCTGACATGCTACTATCCCACAGGTTGCCGCCCGAACGGTTGAAGATGTTCACAAACGTAAATTCCGGATCATACATCTGCATAATGGATTTCCTCAGGGTACTCAGGTCCACATTTGTCACCACAAGTCCTTTGCCGTTTCCTACACTTCGCACAATCGTAATCACCTGCTCCGTCGCTTGCGAAGGAAAAGCTCGGAACGCTCGTGCCCCTGCCCACTTCTGTTCATCCCTTGACCGGCTATCTGCAATAAAGTCTGCATCCGGGAACTCTTCAATCGGAACAGCCTTCCCGTTACTGAAGACCGTGCCATCCCCGTATCGAACGAGATAAATTGAATCAATCAGCGGATACTCTATTTTCAATTCATCAACCACCTGGACCGCCTGAATGCCGGCATACACATCATCGCTGCCAGATACCGAGAAATAATTCTTCAAGTTAGGGTTGGTCAAAATCTCACGCAGTACCTTGAAGTCGATGGAACGCAGGGAGTTGTCCAAATATTGCGTGACCTGAGAGGCCAGAAATTCATTGGCCTTGAGCGCTTCTCTACGGTTCTGTTCATTGAATACTTGAAAGAAAATAAAGAATAGAATGGTCGTCACAATAAAGAAAACAGGCAGATACGATAACAGCAAACGCCTAAACCAATTGTTGTTCATCTCCGAGATCCCCCCACCATTACTGTTCATGCTGAATGACGACAAACATCTGTGCTGATCGCTAATTTTCCATAAATATTCAGTACATTATATCGGATGACGTGGGGTTGTCATAGGAGAAGACCGTCCCGGTCACGGGTGACAGACGGGACAGCCTCTATATTGAATCCTTCAATTATTGATTCTTCTCAATGGCACGCTGGTAGATCTCAAGGTAATTACTCAGTCCGAGACCATCAAAGCCTTTGACATACGAATCCCATTCCTTATCAATGCTCTTGCTGCCAATAATGAACTGTGCCATATTCGTCTGCACATAATCCTTGATGGCCGTAGTCAGTTGTGCAGCTGATTCCGTATCCTCCGGACGGATAAACACGTTCGCAGGGTATACTTCTTTGGGTGCATAAGGTTCATACACATTGGTAGCTTGAGCCAGACGTGTACCATAACCCTCTGCTTCTAAAGGATTCTGTCCTTCCGCAAACAGATTACGGAACGTGTTGGACAAGTCATGTGCTCCGATCTGTGACCAACTCTCGTTCACAACAACGTTTGGATCACGCTCAGGCAGGTTGTAGTAGCTGTATTTGGCCGGCTCGCCATTGATGTTTTTCTCATCGGCATCTGCCTTCTTCCAGCCCTTGCCTTCAGTTGGTCCATACTCCGCGTACAGAGCACCTTCTTCACTGAACATGTAGTCTACAATTTTGATGGCGGCAATCTGCTGTGCTTCTGTCGCTTTGTTCGTGATGGCAAACTCAAACTCACCTACGCTCTGCGTGGCGCCTGTCGTCTGCACTCCATCTGGTCCTTTCAATGGAGGAACGATCTCCCAGTGCTGGTGACGGGTGATATCTTTGTCATAAGTATTCACGAGATAACTGACCAGCGCCGTTGTAATGGAGCCGACCACTTCATCGCCTTCCTTGTTCCCCAGCTGTCCAATCGCCTGATCATTCTGTGTAAAGGAAGCCGGATCAATCAGGCCATCTGCATAGAGCTTGTTCATGTACTCCAGCCCTTTCTTCCAGCCTTCCTGATTGGCGGCAAAACTCACCTTGCCATCGTTCACGATCAGATATTTGTCGTTGTCATTGTATATAAAGCTATTCATCAGGTAGGCATCAATGTTGCCATTCCATACATACTTGTTCGGTGCGCCTGTAAGTGGAATCTCGTCCGCTTTCCCGTTACCGTTTGGATCTTGTGTCTTAAACGCCTTCAGAACGGTATACAGTTCATCAGTTGTGGTTGGCATTTTCAGGCCCAAATTATCGAGCCATTCCGTGTTGATCCAGTATTTCTGTGCATACGTACAGTGGTAACATTCATTGAAGATAGGCAGCGCATAGATGTTGCCGTCCGGTGCCGTAATGGCTTCTTTGAAGTATGGCTTCTCTTCTATAATCTTGGTCAGGTTCGGACCATACTTCTGAATCAGATCTTGTAGCGGAAGGAACACGCCCTGTTTTCCATAGGTTTGAAGGTCTGAGGTGGTGAACTTGCCGTGAAGAAATACTTCCGGATAATCACCACTAGCCAGCAGCAATTGTCTGCGATCCTGCAAAGCGTCCGTTGGGGCCAGATCCCATTTTAGGGTAACGTCGAACTTGTCTTCGATAAATTGGGTAAATTCATTCTCTTCCATGGACGCTTTGCCTTGCGGAGCAAAGAGGGTCATGGTTACAGGACCGCCGCTCTCCCCGCTACCGTCGCTACTTCCACCCGATTCCTCGGATGAACTGCATGCGGACAACAAAGCCATCGAAGCAAAGACCAGAAACAACATCGAAATCCAAGATTTTCTCAATCTGACTCCTCCTTTTTGTTCATAACGGCAAATTATTGACTTGTACTGCACGTGTATAAAATCGACCCCGGAAGCCGGCGTGTTCCTTGCACCTCCTTTCAAGAGGCAACCGGGCTTAACTCACTAGGATTAACCTTTGAGGGAACCAACCATGACTCCTTTAACAAAATGCTTCTGTACAAATGGATACATGATCAGAATTGGAATACTCGCCACAACGATCAGTGCATATTTCAACACCTGCTCGAACCCTTGGTCCCGCATCTGTTGGCTGGTATTGGCGAGCATCGCCGGATCAGCCGCGTTCAGGATAAGCAGATTGCGAAGCACGTATTGTAGAGGAAACAATTTCTCGGAACGCAGGTATATCAGTGCATCAAAGTACGCATTCCAGTGACCTACGGCATACATGAGTGTCATGACCGCCAGAATGGGCTTTGATAAGGGAAGAACTACGCTGATCAGATACCGGATATCCCGGCAACCGTCCATTTCCGCGGCCTCCCCGAGTTCTTCCGGGATGGAAGATTGGAAGAAAGTCCTTGCCACGATGACCTGGAATACTGCGAGCGCCCCCGGCAGCCACATCGCCCAACGTGTATCGAGCAGGTGCAAATCCTTCATCAAGAGGTAGGTGGGAATCAGACCGCCATCAAAGAACATCGTGATCATCATGAAAATAATGATGGCCCCTCGTCCATAAAACGATTTTCGTGACAAAGGATACGCCAGCATGACGGTCAGCACCACGTTAATGAACGTGCCCACCACGGTGTAGATGATCGTGTTATAGAAACCGAGCATAAGCTGTTGGCTTTTGAAAATGGAGATGTACGCCTTGATGTTAAAGTCTACCGGGAACAGCCACACCTGACCGGATGTCACGGCTCGTGAAGAGCTGAACGAAGAACTGATGATATACAAAAGCGGATAAAACACTGTTAGCAGTATGGCGAACAGAAAGATATAGTTGAATGTCATGAAAATGCGGTCACCGAGCGGGTCCTTGATCCGGTTACGATTAATCAGGTTGAACATGGATAAACTCCTCCTTTACCACAAGCTGTTCTGGGATACTTTGCGCGATATGCCGTTGACGATAACCAGCAGGATCAGGTTGATAATGGAGTTGAAGAATCCTACTGCCGAGGAGAAGCTGAAATTCGCTCCGATCAGACCCACCTTGTACACATACGTGGAGATGACCTCCGAAGCGCTTGTGTTGAGTGGATTCTGCATCAGGTATATTTTCTCAAAGCCCACGCCCATAATGCTGCCCAGACTCAGAATCAGCATGATAACGGTGACTGGAACGAGCGACGGGAGGTCGATGTGCCATATTTTCCGAAGCCTTGATGCGCCGTCCATCTTTGCTGCTTCATAGAGAGATGGATCAACACCAGCAAGAGCTGCGATATATATAATTGATGAATATCCCATGCCCTGCCACACACCTGACCAGACATAGATCGATTTGAAGTATTCCGGAATACCCATGAAGTTCGTCATCGGGAAGCCGAGCAGTGTGAACAGCTTGTCTACCACGCCGACATGCGGGGAGAGCATCAGAATGATAATGGATACCATAACAACCGTTGAGATAAAATGCGGAGCGTAAGTGACCATCTGCACGGTCTTCTTGAAGTAACCCGTTCGAATCTCATTCAGCGCCAGCGCCAGCAAGATGGGGATTGGGAAACCGGCAATTAAGGAATAGAAGCTGATGCCTATCGTGTTTTTGATTAACAGCCAGAAGTTTGGAGATTGGAAGAAGGCTTCAAAGTGTTTGAATCCGACCCACGGGCTTCCCCAGATTCCTTTGACTACACTGAAGTCCTTGAAGGCGATTTGGACACCCACCATAGGGATGTACTTGAAGATCAACAGATACAATACCGGGGGCAACACGAGCAGGTAGAGTTCCCAGTGTTTCTTGAGGCTTTTGATGAATGGATGCTGCCGCTTGGGCTCCACATGCTTCCTCTGTTGGAGTTCCATCTTGGCGGGTATGCTTTCCGTAGCTCGACTCATTTGCGTCACTCCTTCTACACCTCAAGTGTAATAATACATTACATTTACATCCCTTAAACATCCTTTTTTCTGTTCTCGTTTCTTTGTTAAACACAAACGATGTAAACATTCATACCAGGTAGCGCTTTCTTGATTTGATAGTACCTCGAACAGTAAACTTTCATCAATTCGCAATTTTCTCCCACTTCTCTTTATTCCATAAATCCTTGTGTGACAAGCGATTACGAGCCGTTTCTGTCGGAAATTATGTCCCTTATGTATGAATAAAAAAATCCCGGAGGTTGTGATATCTACCCCGGAATTGACATGGCGTTCTATGTGCTTGTGATCAATCTGAACGTATGTGTGATCGGCGCTTCACTCGTTGCAGCGGATTGTGGCAGTTCCACGAGCAGCCCGTCTTCCGTATGCTGATACGAAAGTACGTCATCGCTACCGATGAGTTCGATCCGCTCTACCTTTTCCAGATAAGGAATGATTAACTGTGGTTGTACGGTCTCATTCCCGTTACGGTATAACCGGAAGGCATATACGGTGTTGATCTCTTCCTTCTGGGTGAAAGCCCAATCTTTCGTAAAATATGGCCCGCAGATCCGGGTTCCATAGACGCCTTCTCCATGAGTACCCAACCATTCACCGAGGCCCTTGATGCCTCGAATAGCCCCTTTTGGCAGACGCCCATCGGGTTGCGGTCCTACATTCAGTGCCAGGTTACCACCCTTGGACACGACTTCGAGTAGAATATGTGCCAGCTGTCTTCCCGTTTTATACTGATCATCAAATCCAAAAGCAAAGGAGTTCCCCACGGTAATACAACTTTCCCATGGAATGTTCATCGGATGTTCCGGTATGGTTTGCTCGGGGGTAACAATATTCTCATACGGCCCACCCACGGTGCGATCTGCGGACAGAAGCCAAGGTTGTGTGGTCTGACGCGCCCGTTCCACGACTTCTCCCAGCCTGATATCCTGACCATGGCGACCTTCGCGCACCCAGCCGGCATCCAGCCACAGACATTCGATTCGCCCGTAATTCGTCAGCAACTCCATGATCTGCTCATGTGTGAACTCCACGAATTTCTCCCACAGCCATGGATACTTATGGGGATCATACGAAGGGCCGCGCCACATATGACGTCCACGCTCCATGCCCGGTGCCCAGTAATACGGGGTATGCCAGTCCGCTTTGGAGAAATACGCTGAGATGCCGAGTCCTTTCGCCCGAAAAGCGTCAAACAGTGCTCGACAGATGTCCGCATACTTATGGGTATGAAAAGGCGTGTCCTTACCCGTAATCCGGTAATCCGTCGTCTTGGTATCCCACATGCAGAAACCGTCATGGTGCTTGGTGGTGAACAGGAAGTATTTGAACCCGTTATCTACCGCCATCTGTGCCCATTCCTCGGGTTGGAAACGAATCGGATTGAAGGTTTTATTCAGATCGAAATATTCCCGCTTGAAGTCTTCCATGTCATCCGTCCAGTCGATGTCATCGCGCGACCAATCGCCATCCTCGTCGCTCAGCGCCCAGGATTCCACGAGACCAAGCTGGGAATAGGGTCCCCAGTGCATCATCAGCCCCAGCTTCTGGTCTTTGAACCACTCCAGCCGCTCATTCAGCAGCGGATCTTCCGGTTTGATCCATTCGTCCTCTTTGCTAAAATTGTGCACGCCGGCTTCGACGATCTGCTCTTCCTGCTCCAGTACGGTTTCATTGGTTTCGCTCATTCTGTTTCATCTCCTCTAGATTTCAATGTCAAACGCTGAACACATAGGTTTACACTCGGCCACTGCGCGGTCAGAATAATCTTCCGATCGCTGTTATCCCCAGATTTTTTTGATTATTTCCCTAGAGGGGAAATCCGGGGATAAAGGCGAGCGCTTCGCTTCTTCAGATTTCTTCTGCCCTCTCCGTTATCGTGTAAAACGTTTAATTCAACTAAGAAGGACATCGTAAATCCTGTCATTTTTAGTGTGACTATTAAGGGGCTTAGTAACTCTGTTATTTTGAGTGCGGTGCCCTCTCCAATCACTATGGACCCCTTATTTCCCTCGTTTCTATAGGGAATACAAGATCAGAGAGAGTGCGATTCGTTGTTTTGGATTGGTTCTGCACTCTCTGTTGTAGCGTAAACGGTAAGTCTTCTATAGGGTGTGTCTTCAACTTTAGTTCAGGGAAGATATACGATGATGGATGTCAGCGCGTTTATAACGTTTTGAAATCCAAGCTGGCTGATCCTAGCGAATAGGTAGAAAATTTTCTAAGGAACTGAGGGCGTCTTATTTAGCCTTATAGTTCTCTTTTAAATTGTAAGGAACATCAGACACGTTATTCCCAAAAATCTCCTACCAAAAACGCTGTAATCGGCTGTTTGTTCTGACATAGCGTGTGTCAATTTCCTTAGATTTCGGCTAGCGCTCCAAACCCTTAATAAGACGCCTCAGATTCGTTAGCGCTCGCTCCATGCTCTGCTCCAACCATGAGCGGAGAGGACGAATCCATACCCGCCCGGAGCGGAGCTTTTCATTGAAAGGGAGCGAAGTACTCATAACTTTCAATGCCACGGGAGTAGTAAAGTATCAACGTAGAATATTCCCTTATTGCAATGCCCTTTACAGCGTGATTTCGCGTCCCTGGCGGGCTGATTCGTAGATGGCGCAGAGCATTTTCATTACCTCGACGCCGTCTTCGACGGGGCTAAGTGTTTCTTTGCGGCCCTGTGTGCTATCGATAAAATGGTTGATTTCATTGCGGAACGATCCCATAAAATCGAAGGATTTGAAATCCACCTGTGGGGTCATGTTCAAAATGGTGTTGAATTTCTCACCTATGATCGAAATTTCCGGCTCCAGCTCGGCACCGCCTTTGTCCCCATATAGTTTGACCGAAGTCTCATCCGCTTTGGCATGGAGCGTGAAGCTGACATCCACGAGTAGGCTCGCACCGTTCTCGAAACGAATCAGGGCATTTGCCATGTCTTCAACGGTGTTCTGTTCCGCATCATAGTCCGCTGCTTTGTAGAACGACAGATTGTTAATGTTCGAGCGGTTCCCTAATCGATTGGATACGTTAGCGGAGACGGATTTAACCTTTGGTCTGCCCATCAGATACCAGCAAATGTCGATTACATGCACCCCGATATCGATCAGCGGACCACCACCGGAACGGTTGATATCCGAGAACCAGCCACCCGGATTGCCCAGACGACGCAGACTGGAGGCCTTAGCATAATAGATCTCGCCCAGTTCACCCTCGTCGATAAACTTCTTCAGAATCTGTGCATTGTCGCTATAGCGGCGAACAAAACCCACTTGCAGCAGCTTTCCGCTGCGATGAACTGCCTTCTCTACTTCGAGAGCATCCTCCACCGTTTGGCAGAGTGGTTTCTCACATAACACGTTTTTGCCCGCGTCCAGAGCAGCAATGCTGATCTCCGCATGGGAGTCGTTCCATGTACAGATGCTGACGGAATGGATCTCGGGCAGTACGAGCAATTCTTTGTAATCGGTAAACACATGAGGTGCATTATATTGCTTCGCGACTTCTGCGGCACGTTCTGCATTCAGGTCACAGATGGCATATATTTCAACGTCCGGGTTACTGGCGTAGGCTTGCAAATGGCAATCGGATATGGATCCGGCACCGATGACGGCGACTTTCAATTTGGACATAGTGCTGATTCCTCCATCGTTTTCATATGAATTGACTCAAGAAATTATAATATTCGGCTTAACGTAACGACGGTGAATGCTTGGACTTTCGGCCGCTGTTGTCTGCAAATTTCTTTTATTGACCGCTCTAGCGGTTGAAATCCGCAGAAAAAGGCGGTCGCTAACGCTCCTACAGTTCCAAGCTCCCCCTCTGTTACTCACGCCTTCTTTAGAATTGGATTCAATTTTATTCATTTAAAACAAGTACTCAGCCCTATGCCTCTTCCCATAGGCGGCGGACGTTATCCATGGCAATGCGTGAGGCCGTTTTACAATCCTCCATGCCTTCAAATTCAACCGAGATATATCCGTCATACCCGGATTGTTTCAACACACGGAATACCTCAGGCATGTCGATATCGCCATGGCCCACAATGGCACCGCGGAGGTAATTGCCATGCGAGGTTTGGAACCAGCCTTCACCGGGATTTCGGTACGAAGGTCTCCAGTAGAAGTCTTTGGCGTGCACGATCGACGCGTACGGAATGTTATTTTTCACGGCACTCACTGGATCTTCATCCACACAGAGGAAATTACCGACATCCAGCGTGGTCTTGAAGTTACTTCGCGATGTTTCGTGTAACACACGCTGAATTCGCTCACTCGACTGCACATAGTACCCATGGTTCTCGACGCTTGTTGTAATTCCAAAACCCGCTGCATAATCGGCTATCCGCTGACAGGCTTTCACCAGTACCGGTAGGTCGATCTCGAACTGTGTTACGGTTCCTTCTGGTGCAGGGCGGAAAGCCACGTCATGACGCATTAACTTCACACCGAGCGCTGCAGCCACATCCACATGTCGCATCAAATTCTGGATCTCTTGCTCCAACGCTTCGGCGTCTTCCTGCACAGCAAAGTTAGCCCCAATGGCATAATTAGAAATGTCGATCCCTACCTCTTTTGCCACAGCTTTAATCTCATCAATCAACTCCGGGTTATCGATCAGACTGAACCCCATCGGCACAATCTCCACATGTTCCCCACCCTGATCGGCGATCCAACGAATGGCATCCGGTACGGTCAATTCTTTGCGATCTAGTGCTTGTTGCAGACTGTAGGTGCTGAGTCCAACTTTCATTTTTCCTCATCCTCTCCTTTAGGACGTGTCTCAAAACTCACTGAAGTGCATCTTTTACCACCTTTTCGCCCCCTGCTGCGTCCTTCGGAGTTTTCAGACACGCCCTAGTCAATGTCCATACCCAACGTATACCTTTTTCCGGCGGACACGACAATTCTCAATAATCGTTTGGCTCACCTATTTTCCTTTTCCTAGCCCAAATCCGGTATATCTACAAACGTTACGGCCAGATCAGTCGTCTGATGAAGCTCGAATATCACAATTTCATTCTCACCTTCACGAAGGAGCGGGGCAGGTACATACAATGTTTTTTGCGGTCCTTTATCCCAGTAGCGCCCCAGATTGAATCCGTTTACAAATACAACTCCCTTAGTCCAGTTATCCAATCGCAGAAAAGTATCTCTTACATCCGTGATCTGAAAATTCCCCCGATAAAAAGCAGGCCCCTGTGCTTCGCTAATTGCATCGCTGAATTGTAAACCCGACAGATCAGTTAACGGCAGACAATGAATCGTCCAATCATATAAAAATTGAAAGCCATGTCGCACCCCCTCCGTAATGCCCTTCGGATCTCTCAGGTACGGGCCATAGTTGATTCGCCCCATATTTTCAACAAGGATCAATAGATCTACGCCCCCTGGCGGCACTTCAAAGGAAATCGACACTGCTGTATTCCCCCGTTCCAGAACGCCCTGAAATTGCCCATCCACAAACACAAGCGCACGGTCACGCACCTCCTGAACCACTAGTTCCTGTCGCTCCCTGGGCCCGGATATCCGGGTCTGATAACAAATAAAGCCATAATCTTGACCCAGCTTCTCCATCGGTTCCGGATTCGTACGCTGCACCGGGGCTGATATCCGGTCCAACTGCGCCAGTAATGGCGCCTGCTGGTTCAACTCCACTCGCCCATAGGCGATAGTCCCCTTCGATTTAGGTAGCACAAGCTCACCCAGATCTTCATTGCTATACCGAGCAATAAGATCACGTACGGCATGGAATTTTGCTGTCGGCTCCCCAGATTCACTAAGCAGTGAATCGTAGTCGTAACTTGTAATCGTCGGTTCATATTGATCCTTCTGCTGACAGTTCGCCCCGTTGTAAAACCCGAAGTTTGTTCCACCGTGGAACATATAAAAGTTAACTGAAGCTCCCGCTCGAAGCATCTCTTCAAACACACCAGCCACATCTGCGGCTTCTCGGGTATGATGTGACTCTCCCCAGTGGTCGAACCAGCCGTTCCAGTACTCCATGCACATCAAAGGTTCGTCCGTCTGATATTCACGCAGTTTGGCGAACGCTCCTTCCGTCCCTGAACCAAAATTGACTGTAGCCAGATGCCCTGTCACTGATCCCGCTTGCAGCATGTGGTCTGTCGGTCCGTCCGAGGTAAATAACAACACATCCACACCGCGCTCCACCATGCCATCACGTAAATATTGCAGGTAACTCGCGTCGTTCCCGAAGCTGCCGTACTCATTTTCAATCTGCATTGCAATGATCGGCCCGCCTTGGGTACTAAGAAGGGGTTTTAATTTGGGCAAAAGCACATCATAATAACGATCCACATTCGCCAGAAATTTTGCGTCATTACACCGCAGACGAATCTCATCATCAGCAAGCAGCCAGGCAGGTAATCCGCCAAACTCCCACTCGGCACATATATAAGGACTTGGGCGAACAATCACATGCAGACCCACATCTCCCGCAATGCGAATAAAACGTTCCAGATCAGCTATGCCTTCAAAACAATACTGCCCCGGCTGCGGCTCATGAACATTCCACGGCACATACGTTTCCACCGTATTGAAACCGCAGGCTTTCAACTTGAGTAACCGATCCTCCCAATAGTCGGGGACCACTCTGAAATAATGGATGGCACCCGATAAAATCCGAATGGGCTCGTCACCATAGATGAATTGTGAACCTTTATACGTCAGTACCGGCATGTAACAGCCCTCCCCGTTCACTCATATATATGCCTAACCCGGACAACGTAGGGTACCATCTGGATTCATGAATGGTTAATCGCATCCTTCTGGATGTGACCTGTGGGAAACAGCAAATTCGCTTGTAGCCCACCACCGTCCCCGTGTAGAATGCTTCCCAACCACCATCTTCCCTCTGTGACTCCAGTGTAAAACGCTCAATGCGTTGGCCTGTCTGGATATGTTCCATCAGCACCACTCGGTCAAATGATCTTTCTTCCTGCAAATCCAGCTCAATCCAAGCCTGCTCCGTTCCTTCAAGGGGGCACCAATACGTAGCCCGGCGTTCTATCAGCACCTCCGATACGGCATGTTGTTCATCCATCGTCTCTGATGCTTTTACCAGCGCCTGCAAGGCGAAATTTTCCCGGAAAATGGTACGTAGCGAATCTCCCAGTTCCTGTAGTCGCTGTACATCCGTTTCGTGAATGAGACCACGCGTATCCGGTGGCAGATTGAGTAAAAAGGTGGCATTGCCCCCAACTGCGCCGTAATAGACGGCGAGCAGTTCTTCCAATGTTTTGACCTGATCATCTTCACTGGCATGATAGAACCATCCCGGGCGAATTGAGGTATTCACCTCGGCAGGGTACCAGATCAGTTGCTCACCTTGGGAACGAATGACCTCTCGGCTTCCCAAATCACTGTCCTGCGTATTGATCCTTGTGGCAAACTCACCATCATCCACCTGTTGCGATTGCTCCTGAATCTTCTCATTATCCTGCATATGCGCTGGCACGACGCTCCATTCCGAATCCCGCGTATGCCCCGCCTCATTACCGCACCAGCGAACATCCGGGCCGCATACCGAGATGACAGCTTCGGGCTGGAGTTCACGAATAAGCGCATAATAGGCATCCCAGTCATAAACCTGCCTTTTGCCATTCGGACCCTCACCACACGCACCATCAAACCATACACAGAAGATGTCGCCATAGTTCGTAAGCAGCTCGCGCAACTGTTGGAGGAAAAACTCGTTATACCTCTCGGAATCCCCGTAGGAGGCTTCATGCCGATCCCAAGGAGACAGGTACACGCCAAACTTCAACCCGCCCTCACGGCAGGCATCGGCGACTTCCTGAACCAAATCCCCCGTACCATTCCTCCACGGACTAGCCGCGACCGTATGCGGTGTAAACTGACTTGGCCACAAACAAAATCCATCATGATGCTTACATGTCAGAATCAGCCCCTTCATCCCCGCAACCTTGCACGCCTGCACCCATTGCGTTGCGCTCAGTTCAGAAGGATTGAAAATCGCCGGGTCTTCCTCCCCAGTGCCCCATTCCTGATCCGTAAATGTATTTACCGTAAAATGAATAAACGCGTAGAACTCCATCTCCTGCCATCTCAGCTGGCGTTCGGATGGGCTGACCTGTGCTGCGGACTTAATCCATTCGGCTGATTGCAGTTCATAATTCATGGCGTATCACTCCTTTTATTTAGCGCATCCCTATATCATTGGACCACCCTTGCTTGGACCGCTACTCAGTTCACTACTGTCCATGAATGGCTGTGATGCAAGCAATAACTGCTGCTGGGCTTCTTCAACCAAATGTGGATCAATGGGATAATTAAAGCTGCCTTTGTACCTCACGCCTGATCCCATATGGATTTCCGTGATACCCGTCTGACTCACTAGCGTTTGAATTCCCTCTATGGTGACCCCCGACCCTGCCATGACAGCGATGTTCAAGGTTTGCCCCAATTGCTGAAGTTGTTTCAGTTCCAGTATGGCTTCAGGCGCTGTCTGTTTCCCTCCCGATGTAAGAACACGCTCCACGTTGCCCAATGTGTTAATAGCCTTGAGCGCCTCAGTCAAGCTTGTGCTCACATCAATTGCACGATGAAACGTAACGCCCAAACCCTGAGCTTCGGCCATACATAATTGCAAGGATATGAGGTCGACTTCACCAGCTCCTGTAAGAGCGCCGATCACGATGCCAGCGGCTCCAAGTTCCCTCGCCACGCGTACATCCCTGGTCATGGCGTGGATGTCATCTGCGCTATAGCGGAACGAGCGGCTATGGGGACGGATCATGACATACACCGGAATGGATACCTGGGACACCACATGCTCCATGACGCCATAACTGGGGGTAAGTCCTCCTTCAGACATCGCAGACACCAGCTCAATCCGATCAGCCCCTCCCTCCTCAGCTGCTCTGGCATCTTCCACATTCACAGCAATGACTTCCAATACAGGCTGTCTTTCCATAAGGTCGCTCCCTTCACTTCATCGTAGATTATTCCAGAACCGTTAACCCGTATCGATACACATCTCTCGAACTGCACACAGCTTGATCCATGACATAAAGGACCGACTGAACGCTTCATCAGCGCTCCTGCGGTCCTTCTTCATCATTATGGGCGACGGTCAGCTTCCCGGAACGCAATCCGAATAGGCTGACCTTCCTGAAAGATATATTGTTTGTGGGCAATGATCTTCATGAATGGGTTCTCCTTTGGGATCGGAATGGGGGAGGCTGGCAAATAGAGAGTGCAACGAACATCAATACCTTACCTGTTTTTAATTTTGTTATTTTTGTTATTTATAATGTTATCATTTATTAGCAATAGTCTAAAACGTTAGGATCATAACGTCAATACAAAAAAGACACCCGGAGGATGTCTTCGTGTCTTGGATAACCTTCTGGTTATCCGAGCTTTTTCTATTTTCTACGCCGAGCCTTCGTCATTCGATTAAACATAATCAGTGCAGCAATAATCATGGCTATCATGGCAATATTACTCGCCACTTCTTGTGATAGTCCGAAAAGAACTCCCAGGTTAGTCACCAGGCCTCTTACAATCAGCGCCACCACAACCAGCAGAATTGGACTCAAAAAATTATAATTTCTCATTCCTCGCAACACCCCTGACCCCATTGTTCAGAACTACGAATCTCATAACACTATCATAACAGTAGCTATTCTGTGTTACAACAAAGGACACCTGCGTACAGTGTCCTTTGTCATATACCCACGTATTCTGCTTTGGATGACAGAACAACCTTTCGATTGCTCTTACCACCTGATATTTCCTATTATCTTCTACACCTGCTTGAATTCGATCCAGTCAATCTGGAGGCCTGGTTTCGTGAAGTCCAGTTTCAATTCATACAGTCCTGCTTCAAGATCTACTTTAACAAGTTTCTGTCTGATCCATTTACCTTCCGTACCATTCGTTTGAATGGTGGTTACCAACTGGTCATTCAGGAGCAGGTTACATGCACTTTGAGCGAGTTCCGGCTCAGGGGACATGATCTGTACGATAATCCGATAATGGCCGGCCTCGTCCACTTTCATGTAGACGGGTTCAGCTACTTCAGGTTTCACCTGTGCGTTCTCAACCAGTGCCTGAGCTTGTGCAACAGATAGGGATGCATTCGCTTGGAACGAAGCGACGTTCTCCACTATCTCGTGTTTTCTGCCGGACACCGGTGCATTCATGATGAACTTGCAGATGTTGATCGCCGAGCGTTGCAGCTCTCCGCGCGTGAGTGTTCCATTTTCCAAGGATTCAATCGTGTTATCGTCCCAGCCATTAATCTCTGCGCCGTAGTTCGGTACAACCATGTAGAGATCATTCTGCGCACGAATCATCCAGTTGGTGTATTTGCGATCAGCTTCTCCACCTTCGGTCACATCATTCATAATCGCCCACCAGTCGGTCATTACGATTCCCTCGAAATTCCATTCGCCACGCAAAATCGTGGTGTTCAGGTCGTAGTTTGATGCTGCCCAGTGTCCGTTAACCGGGTTGTAGGAGGTCATGATGGAGTTTGCTCCGCCTTCTTTTACAGCGATTTCGAACCCTTTCAGGTAAATTTCACGCAGTGCACGTTCGGACACAACAGCATCTACTTTACTGCGGTGTTTCTCCTGGTTGTTGCAGGCAAAGTGTTTCAGTGTGGCATTGGAACCACCCTTCATGATACCTTTCGTACATGCTGCGGCAAATACACCCGAGATCAGTGGATCTTCGGAGAAGTACTCAAAGTTCCGGCCATTAAGCGGGCTCCGGCGGATATTGAGTCCAGGTCCGAGCAGGGTATCCACCTGATTTCTTAGCAATTCCTGTCCTTCCATCACATACAACTCTTCAACAAGATCCTTGTTCCATGTCGCCGCAAGCAACGTACCAATGGATACCTGTGTTGCCTTTTCGCCACTATCCATACGAATACCGGACGGGCCATCTGCCGTACATGCTACCGGAATACCGTAGTTAAACAGGCTGTCGCTGACACCACCAAATGCAGATGCCGTTCCCGAAGTAACGAGCGGGCTGCTCATGCCTTCGCCACGGATAATTGCCGCCAGATCCTGATCGCTCAGTTGAGCGATGAAGGCTTCCAGACTCACTTTTCCAGCCTTAACGTCACTCAGCTTGTGGCCCTGGTTACCTGTCTGCTCCAGCGTTTGCGGGAGATTCTGCTCGATCCGGTTTGCCATGGATATCTTACGTTTCGGTACTTCTGCATAAGTCAGTTCATACGATCCATCTTCCTTGCGCGTACCTGGTTTCATACGTGTAAAATCTTCAGTTGGGGCCATCGCTTCTTGCAATTGCTCCACCAATTGAAGGGATTCAATCACATATCCATCCTGGCCATCAATGCTGATATGCTGCACTTGTTTCACACTCGTTCCTACATGCAGTCGGTATGTGCCTTCTTCCAATACGTATGCGGAAGCAAGACCTGTAACACCTGCATCATCGTAAGATGCCATGGCATGGATCGGGAAGCTGATCGTCAAAAGTTCTGACTCGCCCGGCTGCAACAATCCTGTTTTTCCAAAATCCACTAAAACCTTCACCGGTTGTCCCAGTTTGCCTTGTGGTGCTTCATAATAGACTTGCACAACCTCTTTGCCCGCATATGTTGTACCGGAGTTGGTCACATTGACACGAACTTCGATGTAGGTTTCGCCATCTTTGGTTACTGATTTTGCTTCTTCGTGCTGAGCCAAAAACGTCGTATAAGACAGGCCGTAACCGAATTCAAACTGAACACGCTCAGGTCGAAACGTTTCGAAATAACGATAACCTACATAGATATCTTCCTGATACAGGTTCTTGAACTCATTGCCGTAGTTGCTTGTCGAAGGGTAATCTTCAATGGAATATGCAATCGTATCTGTCAGTTTACCGCTTGGTGTAACGTCGCCCGCCAGCACATCAGCAATCGCGTTACCACCCTCCATACCGCCATGCCAGGAGTAAATTACGCCTTGGATCGGATGTAGATACGTTTCGTTTAACCAGCTCATGTCGATGATATTCGAGACATTCAGCACAACAATTGTGTGTTCAAATTGCGAAGTAACTTGCTTCAACATCGCTTTCTCATCTTCTGTCAGTTGGTAACTTCCTGCCGCATCCGCATTATCCTGATCTTCCCCCGCTGTACGTCCAATCACGATAATGGCTTTGCTAGACTTACTTCTGGCCTGTGCAACCAGTTCATCCGTCAAAGGCATTTCTTTCTGATTCCATGGCTCGGCCGCCCATACTTTTCCGCCATCATCAAATGGATTTTCCTCAATCCACTTCTCATAGACAGCTGCAAGCTCTTCATTAACAGTAATATTCTTTTTGCTGCGAAGACCATCCAGCAGATTTGTTGTGTAGGCCACATGGACACTACCGCCTGAACCCGTACCACTGCGATAATAATTGACTTGAATTCGTCCAAAAACTGAAACGTTTTCGTTTTCGCGAAGTGGAAGCACTTGGCCTTCATTTCTGAGTAAAACGGCTCCTTCTGCGGCAACCGTACGACTAAACTCTGCAAACCCTTCCAATGGAACTCCGATTTGATGTGTGCTCAATGATTTCCCTCCTGATTGTCATCCCCATATCTACGAATGGCTATATATAAAATGAACTAACAAAACGTACACTCATTTTATAAAAAAAGATATTCTATGATCTGGTAGATTCACTTGTACATAGTCTCATATTAACAGATTCTATCGGAGAAATTAAATTAGATTTGTGCTTTTGAGAAGAAATTACCCTGACGTAAAAAGTTGTAGACACAATTACGCGGTTCCATGATATAAGAATACGCTCATTCAAACAATTATTCGTTGAGAATACAATAATTTAAGCATAATATAAAAAATTAAATTTGATAAACGTATGGATAAAGCCTCCTATTTCGTTGAACTACAAGGCTATTGTGGTATACTAGTGATATATACAAATTAGGAGCGCAATACGCTCACCAGGGCTGCAACTCTTGGTTCCACTCCGCAGTGGACTTTAAATAAGATGCGGAACAGAGTAGTTAGTTGCATAACACATGGTAATACGGAATATACTATATTTGGACCCTTAGGGTCACTGGGGAAGGCGACCCCTAGTTCCACTCCGCGGTGGACTTTAAATAAGACGCGGAACAGAGCTTTTAGTCGCCACCATATTGTAATTGTGAAGGCGCGGGTTCTATCTACCTAGCGTCTTTTTTAGTTTGTAAATAGAAATTGTGAGGGAACCTATATGCTCGAAAGGATATCACATGTCCAGGACTTACACTCACTAGATGTAAAACCAAGAATAGATCAGATTAACCTAAAATTGCTTCTCGACTACTACATCAGCTATCTATTACCTTATCGATTTACATACCATTTGGAAGATGGCTCCATACTTCACTTAGATTTTAACAAAGAAAACTTCTGTCACCTTGTAGGCTTACAAAGTATTGTCAATAAAACTTTGAAGGAACGCGCAGCTTCAAAATATAGGGGCATGCCAGGTTTCAATGGTGTAATGAACGGTATAATTACGTTTGAAGATTTAAAGAAGAAAAACAAGGGTGGATTCAATAGTGTAAAAAGTAAATTAGTTAATTTCCATCTCATTCCCAAGCTACTTATGTCTTCAACACAAGTCGTTTACTACACTCAACCTGTTAATAATATTAATTGTGCCCTATTGATATTTGATGTCTATCACAATGCCTATATCCATCTTGGAATAGATAAAATAGTGGAAGGAACATATGTAGCAAGAACGTTTCTTATCGAACCGATAACACAAAAAAATTCGGGCACTACTTTCATTGATGGTCAAAAAGGACCCATACCCATTGTTAAGACTTTAAAAACCTTAAGACCCGATACACAAGTAACAGCCTCTACTGCTATCACCATCACTGAATCATCAGATAACTATTAATGGTGGCTCATCTGGGATCGATTTCAGGTATAAACTAAATAAACGTTCTCCGGTATACTACTGGAAAACGTTTATTTAGTTTGTTTTGCTACCTAGAAGGTTATAGAATTCCTTTGATATATCAAGTCGTAAGTTTCGCATACACCAGGAAGAACAACATGTCTTCGCCCATGATGACATAGCTTGGAACTCGATAGACCAGATCCACCAGTACAAATGCCACCAGTAGTCCTACCATCACCGCCAGATGACGCGGGCCGAGTCGTAGATGTGCGTGTCTGTAACGATGGAACACAAGTGAGGTTGACAAGAAATACAGTAGCGCTGATCCAAATACAAACCCTATCATGAACACATAGTTCAACTGATTCTGATACAACAGCTGAATGGACGCGGCGATCATACTCATGGAGATGTAGATGAATAGATGGCCGTATATGATCGCTTGCCCGGCAGTCTGAATCTCTTTACTGACCTTTTTCTCCACGTTGTCGAAGTACTGCCACCACATCGCAATGACAAATATGGACGTAAAGGCGGCAAACAAAATCGATTTCATATCCCAATGATCGGCTTGCAGCACAGCGATAATGCTTACCACCGATTCACCCAGCAGGATAAGTGTAAAGAGTGCGAAGCGTTCCAACAAGTGATGGGTCTGAACCGGTACTTTCACCAGATTTTTCCGACCGATCAGCGGAAGCACAATGTCTACCGCAATCCCCACATACAGAATCAAGTAGCGTAACCATGAATCGAAAAACAGTGAACCTGATGAGATTAATATCCCAATAAGGAAACAGATGCCCAAATAACGAGCGGCTTGCTGTTGATGCTCGCCTTTTGACTTGTGAGCCGTCAGATACTGAATCGCCGTAAATGCCCGTGAACCGATATACCCGATGAAGAAGGACAGGTAGTATTGGTCAAAATGGGTAGAGAGGCTAGCCGTCATGACCATCACGGACAGAAGCTGAAGGATGAGGAATATTCGATGGATCAGGATGTCCTGACCATAGCGGTTAATAAACAAGGTCTGACCGACCCATGCCCACCAAACAGGGATAAAGATAAGCACAAATTTCATTAAATATTCAAACGTAATTACTCCGTGTTCGGCATGCAACAAGACATGGCCCGCTTTGGAGACCGCTGCTACAAAGAGCAGATCGTAGAACAGCTCCAGCCAGGTAACCTTTTTCTCCATCATCCTTCAATGCTCCTTTGGTTATTCTCATAATCTAACGTCAGCTATATAAGTTGAACTAAAGATGATTCACACATACACTCCGATGACAGAATAACCCTCCAATCGCTGTTATCCCCAGATTGTTTTGATTCCCTTTTCCTAAGGGAAAATCCGGGGATAAAGGCGAACGCTTCGCTTTTTCAGGTTTTTTCTGTCCTCTCCGTTATTGTGCAAATAGATAGTTCAACCTATATAGTAATAGAACTCTTATTAATTCGCAGCTGTAGCAGGTACGAGCGTTCTTACAACAATCGGTTGCAGATTGTCCTCAATTTGTGGACGGTATTTCTCAAACCACTCAGGCAGCATCAGTTTTTG
Source organism: Paenibacillus sp. FSL H8-0079 (assembly GCF_037991315.1). Classification (NCBI taxonomy): domain Bacteria; kingdom Bacillati; phylum Bacillota; class Bacilli; order Caryophanales; family Paenibacillaceae; genus Paenibacillus; species Paenibacillus sp. FSL H8-0079. The sequence continues at coordinate 225,450 of NZ_CP150300.1, read as the reverse complement.
TCCAAGCGAATCAGCAGGTTCATCTTTGGCAAAGCCCGGAGGATCTGTAGCAATTTCGAACAGAATGCCACCAGCTTCTCTGAAGTAAATTGCGTTAAAGTACTGACGATCCCGGACTGGAGTCGGTTGGTACCCGTAATCACGTACAGCTTCGCTCCACTGTGCATGCTCCTCATCATCTTTTGCGCGCCATGCAATATGGTGCACGGTTCCTGCGCCGCCCATACCCAGAGGTATACGGGTCACTGGAACATCTACGACATTACCGATATCCCCGCTGGACCGGAAACGAGCATACTCTTCATTTTCACTCACTCTGACAAATCCCATGATTTTCTCAAGAGCATCCATCGTTCTTTGCGGATTAACACTGAACAGGACAGCGCCGCCGAAGCCTTTGATCGCTTTATCGGTTGGAATTCCTTCATGCGCCCAAGTGCTGGTTGCTCCTTCTTCCCGTTCAACAAGCTCAAGCCGCAGGCCTTCGCTATCTTCGAATTGAAGCAGCTCTTCATTGAAGCGACTTGTTTTGGTTACCTCAATGTTATACTGTTCCAACCGGTTCTGCCAGAAGCCAATCGACCCAGGAGGAATGACATAGGAAGTGATGCCGACCTGACCTCCGCCAATTTTGCCCCGTGGTGATCCAGCCGATGGGAAGAAGGTAATGATGGTACCTGGGCTTCCGTGTTCATCGCCAAAATACAGATGATATACATCAGGTGCATCGAAGTTGATTGTTTTTTTCACGAGACGAAGTCCCAGAACTCCGGCATAAAAATCAACGTTGGCCTGTGGATCGCCTGCGAAAGCTGTAATATGGTGAATACCTGCTGTTTGAATAGTCATGATTAATTCCTCCTTGGTTTGGTAAGCATGTTTTAAATTAATTAGGTGTTAGAGATATTTGAGTTAGTTAGTTGATTTATAGTTAGTTTGTATTATCTTTAAATTAAGATATATGGTCTAGCGAATAATATGCTAGTCGTTATTTTGATTGGCCTGTTCTTGTTTCAATTTATCAGGAGTCACGTCATCGCCGTTTGGATCATAGATGGTTGCATTCAGCAGAATGTCGTTGACCGAACCGCGAAAAGTTTGCAGATATTCCTTGCGAAGACGAGCCTGTTCCTCTTTCTCCATCTCCGTCAATCCGCCCTCTTTGGCTTTTCTTGAAAGTTCATTTATTCTGGTCAATGTTGGGATCATCATCTTGATCTCTCCTCATATAATGGATTAAAGATATTTGTTCTTGGCTGTTATTTATATTTAAATTAAATATCTTAAGTTAAAGATAAATGATTTGTGATCGGTTGTCAACTCTTTTATCTAAACTAAATTAAATGAACTTGCTTCCCGCTCTGTGTCATATTGCTTCAACTATGCACTCCACAAAAAAAAGGGCTAGCTCCGCAGTAATTTCACTTACTACGAACCTAGCCCTACATGTATTTATTTGATTAGCCCAGCTTTTGACCACAATTTGGACAGAAGTTGGCTCCTTCATTTTTGGCTCCACAGTTCGGGCAGAAGTTTGGCTTCTTGTTGCCTTCTGAGTTACCTGAATCACCGTTGCTATTTCCCGCTGGCTTCTGGTCGTTATTTTGATTCGAAGACGAATTGGCATTGTTGTTCTGATTCTGGCCTTGGTTCTGGTTCATGTTTTTCATCATTTCATTGGCCATGTTCATACCCATCATCATACCAGCCATATCCGAGGCCGCGCCGCCGCCCTGCACTTTACCGGATGAGATGCCGTCTGTCATGCTGACCTGCTGATACTTTTGCAGATTACCAATCATCTCATGCGAAGCGGTCTTTGTAATCATATCTTGAATCTCTTTCGGATAATTGAAGCTCATCACCTGGAAACCGGTAATCCCAATGCCGATATCCATCATCTGCATATCCAGATCTTCCTGAATACCTTTGGCAATATCCGATGCATTGGCCTGCAGATTGAACATATCCTTCCCTTCGCGGCTAATCCACTTCATTAGAAGCTGATCCAGCACGGAAGTGATTCGGATTTTGACATCCTCCACCAGATAACTCTGCTTGATGCCTGCAATCTTATCGATCAGGGTCACATAGTCACTTACTTTGAAATTAAATGTTCCGTTGGCCCGAATCGGCATCCCACCCGGGAGTTGTGGTGTTGGAATCAATACAGGGCTTTGCGTGCCCCAGCGCACGGTGAACTCTTTCGTATTTACAAATAGTACTTCGACCCGCATGCCGCTGTTGAATCCAAATTTGAATCCTTTTAAGGTAGAAAGAAACGGAATGATCTCCGAATCGATATTGAATGATCCTTCGTCCTCGAAAATGCCTTCCACTTTACCGTTATTCAGGAAAATGGCGTCCTGACCGGAACGGATAATGAGTTTACTCCCCTTCTTAATCTCCCGGTTACTCCATTTCCAAAATATCATGTCATCTCTGAACTCTTCCCATTCCACCACATTCGAAAATTGATTTCTGAAAAATCCCATACTCGTTCGCATCCCTTCTATTTAACGTAATCCGCATACTCCGTTACTAAAACGACCCTCTACTTCCACTGTGTGAATGACCGCCTCGTGAGGTACCTCCACCGCCGCCTCCGCCACCATTGTTATTGTTCTTCTCGATTTTGCGCTTGGTTACGGTTGTACGGATGTAACGATCCTGACGATCAATTACACTGGAATTGCTTGAATCCTCATAAGTCGCACGATTGACCGTGACACGCCCACCGGAACGATAGGTCATCATACCAACAACAATACCGCCAAGAACCACAGATACTCCTAACTGAAACCAGCCGTTGAACAAAATATTGTTCGGATTCACACCGGGTTCATACCCCATATATTTGTAAGAGAGCTCAATGTATTTCTCAAATGCGAGTTTATAATCTCCACTGGACAATTCAGAGGTAATTCGGGTACGGATAGCATCAAGCCGCTGATCATTCAGATATTCTTTTGCCTTATAAAATCCAGCCAGATACACTTCGCGATTATTCATATCCATCGTCAATATGACAGCATTACCAAATTTCTTATCGTATCCTAACCCCTGCTCATCATAAAAATCCTCAGTTAGGAGCATAACATCCTTATTCTCAACATTATTCGTTGTATAGATAACAAAGTCCGTCTGCCGTTCCGCGCCATACTGATTCGCAAGTAGATTCAGTTCACTTATCTCCTGCTCACTCAGCAGGTTGGCCTCATCGTAGATGAGATTTTTGCTCTCCGCTGCGGATGCCGATGACATGGGAATCAACGGAGCAACAAGGGTGATCATAAGTAAAATGAGCGTAGCCATCACGGCCAAAGGGGTTCTTTTTCTCATAAGAATCCACCTCCCATCATCCAGGAAACCAGCTTCAGTGACAGCAACGAGACCGCAGAGACTCCTGCGAACCATCCGGCCACTTTGGCTTTGCTGATCGGTGGTTTGCCGACCACTTTACCTGTCTGACCATTCATGGCAAAGGTATACTGTGCACGATTATAGTCATAGTTGACCATCCACACCGGGAGCAGCACATAGTCCGCATGTTTGAGCGTGGTATCAATCTGTTTGTCCGTGTAGCTCACGCTGCTATAACCGGATACGGTTGAAGCAATATAAGAATCAATGTACGATCTCGTTTTATCCTTGGCCCGTGGAAAAAGTTCCTCGTCTGTATAACTGTATTTTTCCGCAATATACCCCGCCAGATACGGGGTCTTGAACAATTTCAACTGATTATATGGAAAAGGCTCGAGCTTATCCATCAGTTCATCCTTCATTTTCTCCGATGCATCAATGGGCAGATTCACGTAATTCAGCCGAATTCGGCGGTATATATCGAAATGCTGTGTTTCCGTGTAATGGTAGTCACCCTGGGTATAGGATCTGACCTTGGTGCCACGACCATGCACTTCGATTTTGTTATGTAACTCGTACAACCAGAACGGCACGTACATGCCGGTAATGCTCTGAATCCGATCGGCGGACATGAATCCACTTGGCGTTAAGAGGCCGTTTTTGCACCACTTTTTGAAAGCCTGCTTGGCTTGATCCTTGTTAATGGAAAAGGGAATCACCATCGCAGGGGCCAGATTGCCCGTCAGCCGATCACTGAGTACAACCGCTGCACCGCAGAAACTGCATGTCGTCGCACTGGTCTCCGGCTCTGTCACAATGTCAGCTCCGCAGCTATTACAGTGGTATTCCTTGACCTCATTTTCCGTGAACACTTGTCTCTTCAACGGATCTGGGATCTGCTCTATGTTGTCTTGGCGGCCGCAGCTGGGACAGGATAATGCACCTGACACACTGTCAAAGATCATGCCACTGCCGCAGTTCGGACATTTATATTCGATTACCGGCATCTGCTCACCTCAATGTTAACGAAATGGTATAACGTATTACTTATTCTTCAGCTTCTCCTGGATCGCTGCGAGTTCTTCCTCCGCACTTGGCGACGTACTCTCATTATTACCCGCATCCGCGTTCATGTCTCTCTCCAACTGGGCAATTAATTCGTCCAAATCATCTTCCTGTGCTCCAGCGCGTAGTTCCGCCAAAGCCTCTGCTTCGTTCAGCGCCTGGTTCGCCTTATCTTCCATGGCCTTCAATGCGGCATCAGCTCTGCCCGTAGATGCTTTCCGTTCATTGGCCTGTTGCTGCGCTCTCGCATCTGCCATTCGACCTTTCAGTTCTGTATGCCGCGCTTCCAGTTGCCCCAGATCGGCAACCAGTTTATCATTCATATGCTTCATCATCTTGGCTTTGGCGGAAGCCCGTTCATAAGCAGCCTGCAATTCGTTCAATTTGTCAGCCAGCTTCACTTTCTTCTCCAGAAAACCACGTGCCTTGTCTTCGTCTCCCGACTCCGCTGATTTCTCCGCATACCGCTGTAACTTTTTGACCTCGGCACTACACTCATCCAATGCTCGCTTCGCCCGGCTCTCATCTGACAGCACCGCTGCCGTCTCCGCTTTTACCTGACCCAGATCACTGCTCAGGCTGCGCATATACTCATTCACACTCTTCTCCGGGTCTTCCGCCCGCGACAGCATGTGGTTCACATTGGCCTTCATCACGTCTCTAAACCTCGATAAGATTCCCATGACTTGTTCCTCCTCCGAAAAGTTCATATGTATACTATAATACATGAATACGGCGACATACGTTTCACATTTCACGATTGCAAGTGGAGTTATTACGATCCAAATCCATACTATAACAACGCAATATAAGAAAAGACGAGCACTTATAGTGTCACCTCATAATCCAAAAATCCTCTCCTAATTCTGAGTATCTTTCTTCCTAGATCACAGTCCTTTGATGAATAGCGCACTTTCCTCTGCAATCCGATCTGGATCCGTATTATGTAAGTAATGACCACCATTTAAAACCTGATATTGTCCCTTCTTCACAGACTCGATATAACGTATTAGGTACGTTTGCCAATTCTCAAGCGGTAACTCTTCACCATTAGATATGAAAAAATACATCGGCACATCCGGAATTCCCTGTGTGGCAACTTTTGCTGCATTCTGTTTAATTATGTTGACTTCATCATTCATATTCGATGTCTGCGTATTCTTGTAGAATAGCGCCCGGTAAAGTTCCTCTTCCTGCGGAGACAGGTGATTCTCCTTAATCGCAGCGGATGAATCCACAATCCCGGGGAAAAAGCGTGTAATCCCTATTCGTGCTCCCAAACCTGTCAGACTCATCATGCCTCCCGAGGGCAAAGGATATGCTTCATATACCTCTGGAATAGTAGGGTCCAATCCAATGATTGCCTTCACTTCGGTTGGATACTGTTGTGCCCAATATAATGCTTCAATGCCTGACATGGAATGTGGAAACAACACATACGGTGGATTCTGGCCTGCCAAAGTCAGAGCTGCTCTGGTTTCTTCCAATATCGTATCGATATCTCGTGACACCTTGGCCGTTTCACTGAAGCCGTAACCTGCCTTCTCAACTACAGCAATTTTGTATTGTTCAGACAATCTGGAGTAAAGTGCCTTGAAATCCAATACAGGAGCGGATGTACCCCCACCTGACAGAAAGACTAGCGTCTGTGACCCTGAACCTTCTGTATAGACATGCATTTGGTGATTATTCACGTTAACCATCGCACCTGGCGGCGACAGAATACTCAACTCACTTTTGAGTTTAATCGTATGATTCGTGAAACTAATTACAATGAACAATATTATGACACCCAATATTGCCAAGGCACCATATCCCAATCTCTTTAACACAATTCTCATTGGTTCTCCTCCAACATGAAATACACTTTTATTTATTTTACCATGTACTTTGGAAGTTATATGAGATCTAATCCTTTTCTCATCGCGCTCTAATAAATCATTACCTGATCTACGGCTCAACCGGAAGACTCTCCACCGCTGTGAAAAATACATCCAATAATTCAACGTTATACGTTTTAAGGACATATTCGGTTATTAACGCCACATCCTCTTCCCTCTGATACTCCAGACATGGACGGCCTTCACTCCACAGCACCCTGCACGGGAACTTTCCGACAACATCCTTAATGATGTGATCCGGCTCAGCTACTTTATGAATGTCTCCCATATGAAATCTCCTCATTTCTCCGCACTTATCGTGTGCAATTATCCATTAATTTTGAAATAGATAACGGTTCGATTCAGTGCACTTCATCACATTCAACTCAATGAGTTATGGCGACATACCAATTAGGCATTTTGCAGACATGACCGTGTTGGTTCCCCTTAAAGGTGCCATTCCTCCGCAAGTTGGCTATAATAAGGGGATCAATGATTTCTATAAAAGGCAGGAAAATTATGCGTACACGAGTTCACTTTATCGCTCCCTACGAATCGATGATTCCTATTATACAAGAGTGCATTCCTCGCTTTCCCCAGTTAACCATTCAGACGGACGTGGGAGACTTGGCAAACGGTGTGGAATTAGCAACTCGAGCTGAGAAAAACGGTGCAGAGATTATCATTAGCCGCGGCGGAACGGCCCAACTCATTAAAAAAGCAGTGACCATTCCCGTCATTGATGTGCAGTTATCGGGCTATGATATGATTCGTTCACTTACACTGGCAAGCCAATTTAACGGCCAAACAGCCATTGTTGGCTTCTCCAACATCACCTCTGGTGCACAATCGATTATTGATCTGATGGATCTGCCCCTCAAGGTCTATACCATACATAGCTCGGAAGATGTGGCACGATTACTCTTGGAGTTGAAAGCTTCCGGGTACCGACAGATTGTCGGAGATGTGATCACCGTCAACACCGCGAAGACCTATGGTCTGGAGGGATTGTTGATCCAATCCGGCCAGGAATCCATCCTTAGAGCGTTGGAGGATGCGCAGCTGGTCTACCGTTATTTGAGCAAAAATCATGCGATATCGATCATACTGAATGACCTGGTTACACGGGAACATCCGAATTTTCTTATTTTAAATGAACGGAATGAAGTCGTATTCGAGAACCTGACCGATTTTGAGCAAAATCCACTGACCGATAATCACATATATCTGACCAACACCAGTCTGGAGTTCCATCAATCCCAGATCCAGAATGTGTTCATGGTGGACGATTACCAGCTCACGGTTAATGCCTATGAAACGACTCTGGACAACAAGAAATACAAGGTATATATGCTGGAAAAAGGACAACCCTATGCCTTTGCACAATTCGGCATAACAACGTTTACGGACGCATCGATGGAGCCTATCGTTGCCGAATCCCCTGCCATGCAGGCGGTATTACAGAACATTCGAGCACTTTACGAGAATCATGAACCGATCTATCTGCGGGGCGAAGCAGATTCCGGTAAATCTTTTCTGGTCAAACATATTCATCAGATGTACTCCGGTGGCGGACTCTTATTACAGATGGATCTCTCGCAAGTTCCGCCCGGTCATTTGCACAAGATACCACTCGCCAAGGTTAGAAATGTAGAGATTAACCACATGGAAACACGTATGGAAGATCCTGAGTTGCTCGCCTTTATCCAGAGCTGCCTTCAAAACCAGATTGGGGTGTTTATACTCGGGGAACAGACCTTGAACCCACAGTGGTCTCTCGACCTGAAGCTTAATACGATCATGATGCCAAATCTTGCGGATAGACCAGAGGATCTGGCTCCACTGATGCAGCATTTCCTAACGGGTTACTACCAGAAATACGGAACTACTGCGGTGAGGATAAAAGAAGATGCACTACAGCTGATCCGGGATCAGATCACACATATGAACGTCAACCAGTTGAAGCATTTGATCAAGCAGGCTGCACTTAATGAACAGGATTATGTAATTACCACGGCTACCTTGTCCCGCTTGCTGGATCAGCAACCTGTTTCAAGCCAAATGAAGTTGAATGGAACTCTGAAGGACATCGAAAAGGAAGTTATTCAGTTCGTGCTTCAGGAGGAAAATAATAATCAATCGAAGGCTGCAGAGCGTCTGGGGATTAACCGGGCCACATTATGGCGTAAACTTAAAGATTAACTTTAAGTTTGCGTCTTTTTTTATCGCCTTTATGTGTTGCATTTTTAAACAGTTAAGTATGAATTTAAAATTTACAATAATTTATTGTTGCTATATTAAACGATATGGGATAACATATTCCCTGCAAGCGCTTCATAAAAACGATTACTTCATAAGGAGCTACTACTATGAACATTAAAGCAACTTTAGATCGCATCCCTGGCGGTATGATGGTCGTTCCCCTGCTACTTGGTGCTACCATTAATACATTCTTCCCAAATGCCCTGCGCATTGGCGGATTCACGGAAGCTCTCTTCGTTAACAGTTCCAGTACGTTGATTGCACTGTTCCTGTTGATTGCGGGTACACAGATTACGTTCAAAACAGCAGGTTCATCCGTCGGCAAGGGTGTTACCTTGCTTGTCGTCAAGTGGGCGATCGGTGCAGCACTTGGTCTCGTTGCCATTTTGTTTGCCGACTCAAGCGGGTTATTCCTGGGTCTGGCCCCACTTGCCATTATTGCTGCAATGACCAACTCCAACGGCGGTTTGTACATTGCACTCGCTGGTCAATACGGTAAAGAAGATGACAAAGCAGCCTATCCGTTCCTCGCGCTTAGCGATGGTCCATTCCTAACCATGGTAGCGCTCTCCATCTTCGGTGCGATGGGCTTCGCCAATGGCATGTTCTCTCCTATGGCATTCGTTGCTGTATTGCTTCCGCTCATCGTTGGTGTCATTATTGGTAATCTGGACCGCAATCTGGCGGAGTGGCTGCACAAAGGCAGTGACAAACTTGTTCCGTTCTTCGCATTCTCACTGGGTATGGGAATTAACTTCTCATCGATTATCCAAGGTGGACTTGGTGGAATCATGCTTGGTGTTCTGACCGTGCTTCTCACAGGCGGAATCGGTTTCCTGCTCTTTAAAGCCATCGGCTGGAATCCCATCGTTGGTGCCTCCGAAGGTTCAACAGCCGGAAATGCCGTAGGTACACCTGCTGCCATCGTGGCTGCTAATGCTTCATTTGGACCTATTGCTGAGATTGCAACAGTACAGATTGCCGCGAGTGTTGTTACTACGGCCATCCTGCTACCGATCTTCATCGGGTTCCTCTCCAAACGATTGGAGAAATCAGGCGGAGTCGAGAAATACAATCAACGACCAACCATATAAATGGTTTTCACCTGATTTAATGTGCTCAATCTATGCTTAATGGATGATCTGAACGGACTTTTACTAAATTGTGCTTACAAAGGAGGGATGACTGCATGAAATTAGCCATTATTGCAGATGATTTGACCGGTGCCAATGACAGCGGGGTGCAGCTTGCCCGTCATGGCTTGAAGACCAGTGTTCTTTTTAATATGGATGAGGAGCCTCTTACGCGTTACGATGCCGTCGTCTTTGATACAGATAGTCGTTCCATATCCCCGCAGGAAGCGTATGACCGTGTATATCGTGCTGCTGAATTGCTGAAGAACAATGGATTTGAGACGATTTTCAAAAAAATGGACTCCACCATGCGTGGAAATATCGGTATCGAGATTGATGCTGTATATGATGTCGTAAAACCGGACTTTATGATGATCGCTCCGGGCTATCCGAAGAATAACCGTACCATTCTAAAGGGTGTTCATTATCTTAACGGCATTCCGCTCGCGGAAACCGAGATTGCGAATGATCCGAAGACCCCCGTAACTCTTTCCTACCTTCCGGACCTGCTGAAACAGCAGACGAATTATGAGGTGGGCGAAATTACGGTTGCTGATCTGGAGGTTAGCCAAGACCATATTCAATTGAAACTAGAACAGTTTAAGCAAAATAACATTCCATATGTACTCGTAGATTCCACAGAAGAACGGCAACTGGAGATGATCTTGCAGATGACTCGCGGGCTGGATTATACCTTTGCCTGGGCGGGGTCTGCTGGCATTGCCAACTACCTCCCTGCTCACTACGAGCTTGAATCCAAGTCCGCCGAACTCACGATACCGGAGAATCCCGGTCCGATTCTAACGGTGGTTGGCAGCGTAAATAAAAACTCCCGCGAGCAGTTGTATCGCTTGCTGCGCCAATCTAAGATTGCATCCGTTTCTTTCCACTCCTTCAAGGCTGTGTCTGCATCAGCAGACCGAGCTGAGGAAATGGAACGTGTGTATGCAGAGGTAAGATCCAAAGCGCTGGAAGGACAAGATGTTGTCCTCTACTCCACCGCTGAACAGGTGGATATCGAACTGGCACGGGCAACGGGCGAAATTCGCGGTCTCAATCACACGGAAGTCAGCAATGAAATCGTACTCGCGATGGGTGAGATCTGTGCCAGACTGCTGGAAGAGGGACTTTTCAAGGGGGTGTCTATGACTGGTGGCGATACGGCAAAACAAATCTGTCTGAAATGGAATATTAGCGGCTTCGAGCTGCTGGATGAGCTTGAAATCGGTGTGCCGATCTCCAAGTTTATAGGGATTGATGATCTGCATGTGATTACCAAAGCAGGCGGATTCGGCAAACCCGATGTCTTTATCCATGCGATTCAAAAATTAAAAGGGGGTATTCTCGTATGAAACCTACAATTGGAATTACAATGGGCGACGCAGCAGGTATTGGACCGGAGATTATTATGAAAGCACTGGGTCATCAAGAGATGTACGATCAGTGCAACCCACTCGTTATCGGTGATGCGAAGATTCTGGAGCGTGTGTTGCCAGTCATCGGCTCAAGTCTGAACGTCAACGCTATTCAAGAGCCTTCCGAAGCCAAGTATGAATTCGGTACTGTGGATGTGATTGATCTGAATCTTGTTCCTGCCGATCTGGAATACGGTAAAGTATCTGCCGTGGCTGGAGATGCAGCATTTCAGTTTCTCGCCAAAGCCATTGACCTTGCCAAAAAGCAGCAAATTCACTCCATCTGTACCGCGCCTTTGAACAAAGAAGCTTTGCATCAAGGAGGACACCTGTATCCGGGGCATACCGAAATTCTGGCTGACCTGACGGATACGCAGGACTTCTCAATGATGCTGACAACGCCTAATCTGAGAGTCATTCACCTGACAACACACATGGGTCTGATCGATGCCATTGCGAGTATTAATCCGGAAAGAACCTACACCGTCGTGAAGCTTGCTCATGATACGCTGAAAAAAGCAGGCTTTGAGAATCCGCGCATTGCCGTATGCGGAATCAATCCTCATGCCGGAGAGAACGGTTTGTTCGGCAACGGAGAAGAAGAAGAGAAGCTGCAGCCCGGCATTGATCGTGCGCAGAAGGAAGGCATTAACGTCGTTGGTCCACTCCCGGCGGACACACTCTTCTTCCGCGCTGGTCGCGGTGACTTCGATATCGTCGTAGCCTGCTATCACGACCAAGGCCATGCGCCGATCAAAGTGATGGGCATCGAGGAAGGCGTAAACATCACCGTTGGCCTGAAAGGCGGTATCATCCGTACGTCTGTCGACCACGGTACAGCCTTCGATATCGCTGGCAAAAACATCGCCGATGATAAAAGTATGCTGGCTGCCATCCGCTCCGCTATTGAGCTGGCGCCGAAGGGTCAAGTATAAGAGTAGCCGTCATACAGGCACATGAGAGAGTGTGTGAGTCTGGCCAGGAGGACCATCTCCAGGTAGACGTATCTTTATATAGAAGGAACAAGGCATTCCCTTTGTAACTCAGAGGGTTTGCCTTTTTTTATATCTTCCATTTTATTTGGCAGTCGCCATTCATGCAGCACATCTTTACTATACGGATATCTCCATATCATCTTTGTCTTCAGTCAGCGCTCAGGTCTACCCAAGGATATCACTTCACGCTCGCTCTGCCATTGTCTGCTTCGGCGATAGGTACTCGGTGACATGCCATTGAGTTTATTGAAGATGCGATTGAATTGCGAAAAGCTGGCGAAGCCGCACTGTGCCGCAATATCGGTAATTTTTTTGGTAGAGTTCAGGAGCATTTGTTGGGCGTTGCGAATTCGGGTCATCTGAATATACTCGGTGAACGTAAAGCCTGTGACTCTGTTGAACTGACGGGATAGATGATGGGCACTCACGAAAAACCGTTTGGAGATCTCTTCAAGTGACAGCTCATTCTGATAATGGCTGTGAATATACGATGCAATGGCATACATCCGCTGCGACATAGACGAACCTGTCTCTTCACGAACGTAGCTATTCTCCGCTGAGTATCGATGGATTGTACAGAGAAACTCAACGAATTTGCTATGAATTGCAACCGAATGAAGTACGGAGGGATTCTGCGATAGAGCAAAGATTTCGTTTAAAGGAGCCATTACCGCCTGGCGCCGCTCTTCTGTAAATCGGAATATCGGGATTGGTTCATCAAAGATCGAAAACAGTTCTGTGTAACCGTTCTCAAGACCGGGTGTATTGCGCGGCATGGCAAAGGTAATCATTAAGCGTTTGGGTGGCACTCCCTTGGGATATTGCGTTTTGTGCAGTAAAGAGGGTCTCAGCAGAACGATATCATTCGGCTGAATCTCGTACAAACTGCCTTCAATGATATGTGCAGCCGTGCGATCCAGAAGAATACAGATTTCATAGAAATCATGAAAATGCTGAAACTCCATATTCAGTTCATGAGAGCGTTCATCATAATCCAGATGGTAAAAAAGTGAATCTCCAGGTTCGTTCACATGGATCGCATATCCCTGCTCGTATGCCAAAAACGATGGTGTCATGGACATGCCCCCTATCCCGATTCTAATGAGTTTATTTTAGCATGAAATGCAATAAAAAGACGTTATTTTCAGCATACAATACATAGTTTCGCCCATTTCTCTTTTGGTATGATAAAGTTGATATGTTAGCGCTTGCAGAATTCTCGCTCCAACAACGACTACAGCCTGTACTTACTACAAACCAAGGTGGGAAACCAACATGAAAATGAATTCCTTGTATACTCGGATCCATACCATTGTGAAACACTTGGAACGTGCACGACTGACCTCAAAGACATATATACCAGAGCTTTATCATAAAGAGAGTGGTTACCACTCCTGGGAACTGGTTCATGAGGACCCTTCCTCCTGGAACGTATTCCGTAAAGGTGATGGCTGGGGCGGTAAGGATGTACACAGCTGCTTCAAAACCAAGATTCGCATCCCGGATCATATGGAAGGAAAAAAAGTCGTTTGTACCATTGTCACCGGTGCTGATGACATCTGGAACTATGATAACCCGCAATTTCTGGCATTCCTCAATGGGGAACTGATCTGCGGTCTGGACGTGAACCATACGGAAATCGACCTGACACCCGCTGCGGTAAAAGGTGAAGAATTCGAACTGGCACTATATGCGTACTGTAGTACTTCGGCAGCGGATGTCTTTCTCAATGTATATATCGCTGAGCATCATCAGCCTGTCACGGATTTATATTACGATCTTAAGGCTGCGCTGGATGCCGCTGATCTACTGCGTGAGGATGATCTGGAGCGGCTGAAGCTGATCGAACATCTGAATCAGGCGGTAAATCTACTGGATTTGCGTCAGGAAAATAGTACTGCTTTTCATGCATCGGTTCTGGAAGCCCGCCTTTATATGCAAAATCATATCTACGGTGAAACTCGCCCTGCGGGTGATCACATCCCTACCGTTCACTGCATCGGTCATACTCATATTGATGTGGCGTGGCTATGGACACTGGATCAGACGCGGGAAAAGGTCATCCGGAGCTTCGCGAGTGTATTGTATCTGATGGACAAGTTCCCGGAGTATACTTTCATGTCCTCGCAACCCCAGTTATATGCGTACCTGAAAGCAGACTACCCGTCTCTCTATGAGAAAATCAAGGAAAAGGTAGCCGAAGGCCGCTGGGAGGCGGAAGGTTCGATGTGGCTGGAAGCCGACTGCAACCTGATTTCGGGCGAATCCATGATCCGTCAGATTATCTACGGAAAGCGATTCTTCAAGGAAGAGTTTGGCGTGGAGAACCGTGTTCTCTGGCTGCCGGATGTATTTGGTTATAGTGCAGCGATGCCGCAGATTATGCGCAAGAGCGGGATAGATTATTTTATGACAACCAAAATTGCCTGGAACGATACGAACCAGATTCCGAACGACACGATGTACTGGAGAGGAATCGACGGCTCTGAGGTATTAACGCATTTCATCACAGCGACAGACTATGACAAGCACCCCGATTTCAGGCAGCGCCGGTTCGAAACGACCTACAATGGAAGATTCAATGCATCCCAAGTCAAAGGCACATGGCAGCGATACCAGAACAAAAACATCAATGCAGATGTGTTACAGTGCTACGGCTTCGGCGACGGAGGCGGCGGTCCAACGGAGGAAATGCTGGAGCATGGCAGACGGCTTGAAAAAGGATTACCAGGCGTGCCGGACGTGAAACGTACTTTTGTACGCGAGTTTTTCGAGAAGCTGGAACAGAATCTGGACGATGTTCGTTCCGTTCCACGCTGGTCCGGAGAGCTATATCTGGAATACCACCGGGGGACTTACACATCGATGGCTCGTAACAAACGATATAATCGCCATAGTGAATTTGCGCTGGCCGATGCCGAGCTGTATTCCATGATTCATCGTGAAGCGAATGCACAAGCGGTCTACCCGACCGATGCACTGGAGCACGCATGGAAGCTGACGATGCTGAACCAGTTCCATGACATTCTTCCGGGTAGCTCCATTGAACAGGTCTATGTGGATTCAAAAGAGCAATATGAAGAAGTTCTGCGTGTCACGGATGAGCTAAAAGACAGCGCGCTGAACGGCATTGCGAGCAGCATTACGTCTGACGGCGAAGCCATTGTTGTATTCAATACGACCGGCTTCGAGCGGACGGATGTGGTTGAACTGCCTTCTTTTGCGAGAAAAGTAACGGTCTATGATGGTGATCGGCCTGTAGCGAGCCAGCGTACACCGGATGGTGGATTGGTATTTCTGGCTGAAAATGTACCGGCATCGGGATATAAAACCTTCCGGATCACGCCGGATGTAGCCGCTGAACTGGGTGCTGGCGTGTCGGTTGCACAGTGGGAATCGGAACAACGCCACATTCAGACGCCTTGGTATGATATTCACCTGAATGAATCTGCCGAGTTCGTATCGGTCTGGGACAAATTAGAGGGCCGTGAGCTGCTTCAGTCTGGCAAGCGCGGTAACGTGCTGCAAGTGTTCGAGGATCGACCTGCGGAATACGAAGCGTGGAACATTGACGATTACTATGAACAGCATATGTGGGAGATTAACGACCTGCAGTCGCTGGAGTGGGTTGAAAGCGGGCCAGTGCGTTCCGTGCTGCAAGTGAAGCGACAGTTCTTAGACTCTGTCATTGAGCAAACGATCATCTTTTATGCGCACACGCGCCGGATTGATTTCCGCACATTCGTAGATTGGAAGCAGGAGCATCTGTTGTTGAAAACCGCTTTCCCGCTGGATATCTGGAGTGAAAAAGCGGTCTATGAAATCCAGTACGGCAACGTTGAGCGTGCTACCCACCGTAATACGAGCTGGGATCAGGCACGATTCGAAGTATGCGGACAGAAGTGGGCCGATCTGGCAGAGAACGGGTACGGCGCTGCTCTGCTGAACGACTGCAAGTACGGATATGATATTCATAACTCGGTGATGCGACTGTCGCTGATCAAGAGCGCAACGTACCCGAATGAAAATGCCGACAAAGAGCAGCACGTATTCACATACTCCCTCTACCCGCACAAAGGGGATTTCCGTGAGGGACGTGTCATCCAAGCTGCTTACGATCTCAACCGTCCGTTGGTTGCCCGTGAGATTGCATCGCAAACCGGCACGTTACCTGGGGTGTGGTCACTCGCATCGGTTGATCAGGATAATGTCGTGCTGGAGGTTATCAAAAAAGCCGAGAACAACGATGATATGATCATCCGGGTCTACGAAGCACATGGCCGCCGCTGTCGGGCTTCCCTTCAGTTGCCTGAAGGATCAGGCTCCGTGGCATATGCCTGTGATCTGTTGGAAAATAACGAGGCAGAATGCGCCGTGGACAACG
The DNA here is from genome assembly GCF_037991315.1 of Paenibacillus sp. FSL H8-0079. Lineage (NCBI taxonomy): Bacteria > Bacillati > Bacillota > Bacilli > Caryophanales > Paenibacillaceae > Paenibacillus > Paenibacillus sp. FSL H8-0079. The sequence goes on along the minus strand of NZ_CP150300.1, from coordinate 208,953 downwards.
GCAGAATTTCTTTTGATATCAAACCGTATGAGATTCTAACCTTCCGGATTCCGAGAGCGTAGCGGGCACATTTACGGGTAAGTTATGTAGCCATAACCGTTCATATTATGAGTGCTTCTTGTCATTACTGACAAGGGCACTCTTTTTCTTTGTGACTATATAAGTTCAACTAAAAATTATTCACACTGATACTACGATGACAGAACATCCTTCCAATCGCTGTTACCCCCAGATTTTTTGATTATTTCTCTAGGGGGAATCTGGGGATAAAGGCGCACGCTTCGCTTTTTCAGGATTTTTCTGTCCTCTCCGTTACCGTGTAAATCATTAATTAAACTAATATATCCTCTTTCCCTAGAAATACAAAACACCCCCGGAATAACATCGGTAGAGCCAGCAGGCTTTACCATGTTTATTCACAGGGGTTTCTGATCACAGATGGTAGATTATACAGCAACCAACTTAGCCATCGGATACGTTGTTCTTAAAATTCTTCGTACTCACTCGGGTCCTGATCCCACAATCGTCCATCTGGACGGCTGAATGAAGAGAAAACCTCCATCTCCTGCGCATTCAGCTCAAAGTCGAAAATATCGATATTTTCTTGCTGATGCTGAAGCGAGCTGGCTTTCGGAATCGGAATAGAGCCTAGCTGGATATGCCAGCGCAAGATAATTTGGGTAGGCGTTTTGCCATGAGCTTCCGCGATGCGGAGAATTTTTTCGTCTTTGACGATATCCTGCACGGCATCATTGCCACGTCCGATTGGACTCCAGGACTCGTTCACAATGCCATGTTTCTTATCCTGTTCGCGCTGATCGGCTTGGTCAAAGAACGGATGCAGCTCAATCTGATTCAGACTCGGTGCTACCCCCGTCTCCTTAATCAGGCGTTCATTGTGCTCGGGCAGGAAATTGCTCACTCCGATGGAACGGATATATCCGCGTTTTTTCGCTTCAATTAGAGCCTGCCATGCTTCCACATACACATCCTTTTTGGGATTGGGCCAGTGGATCAGGTAGAGGTCATAATAATCCAGGTCGGCTCTATACAGGGATTCCTGGATTGCCACGATTGCTTTATCATGAGCGTGATAGCGCCCTGGTAGCTTCGAGGAAATCAGTAGTTCTTCTCTGGCGACAGAGCTCTGCTTGATTGCTTTACCGACTGTTGCCTCATTCTCATAGTTGTATGCCGTATCAATTAACCGATAGCCCGCATCCATCGCGGATGCTATCGATTTAACGCCATCTTCACCTTTTAAACTATAAGTACCGAATCCAATTGCGGGTACTTTCAAGCCATCGTTCAATGTATATTCCGGAATGTGATGATTCATGTGAGAACTCTCCTTTGCCAAAAGGTTAGATTTTCGTTCCGAGATTAGACTGTTAGAAATTGATCGTCCTCTCGTTATTCTACCCCTCCCAGTGGGCTTGAATCAATTTGGCATATGAGGCACCACAAGGTGTTGGACGTTCTATTCGTTATTTCCGACCAGTATATCAACAATGATGTCCAGCTGTTGCTCTACCGAAATGGGGTCACTGAGCAGAAACTCGTCAAAATCAATATTGTAGACCTTATTCGCTTTCCCTGCTGGCGATTGTTCAATCAGTTTCTGTACATCCTTGAGTTTATCCTCCGCCCCGTCATTCACAGCAAGGAATAACCGGTCACCAATAAAGTCGGGAATCACCTCAGAAGAAATTTCCCACGTCTCACCTTTGATCACGTCTGTCTCTACCTTGGCGGTTGGCTTCAACCCGAGATACTTGTAGATGATATTGCCTCCCATATTGGTATCCCCGTATACAAAAAGTGCATCTGGACGCACGTTTAGTATGGAGAACGTCTCATCGACACCTACATAAGGGCTAATTTTCTCTTTGTACTCCGTGATTTTGGCCTTGAATTTCTCGTTCCATAACCGCGCTTCTTCTTGCTTCCCAAGAATATCACCAAACATCTCCACATCTTTAATCGGGTCGTTGTACTGCTCGACAACAATGGTTGGAGCGATCTGACTCAGTGCATCATATCCGCCTTCCACAGCCTCCGCAAATGCTGCCGTTGTCACGATCAGATCTGGCTCCAGTGACAGAATTTTCTCGGCATCTGGCGGAACACCCACATCTGAAATACCGGAAGTATCACTTATGAGTGGATTATTTAAAATAAATGTCGTTGTGCCAACCGGCTTCACCCCAAGCGCCATCATCTCACCCATGTGATAGAAGCTGACGATTCGCTGTGGATTCACAGGGATCTCGGTTTCGCCTTTCAAATGTTTATACATCCGCGTTTCCGCAGCTGCGCTATCTGTAGTTACAGCAGTATTCGTATCTGATGAAGCTGGCTGGGAAGCCGCTGCTCCTGGAGTACTGCTTGTCTGGCATGCACTTAGAAGCAAGGATGTACATAATAACATCATCGCTCCAAAGGCTGGTCGTGAAAATCTAAACATAGATGTGTCCCCTTCCCCAATCCGTTGATAATAAGTCTCATTCTCATTATGAGAACCGGAGTTAAGGGTTACAATAGACGATTCTAACCCGCGCAATGGATTATACTGAACCTGAATCTTTTGCCGATGTTCCGCACGAAACTGAAGTGGCGATAAGCCGGTATGCTTTTTGAACAAGCGACTGAAATAATACACATCTGCATAACCTACGTTGCTCGCAATTTCCTGGATACGGGCCTCGGACTTTAGAAGGTACTGCTTTGATCTGTGAACGCGCACATGAATGAGATATTCAATGGGTCCTAGTCCAATCTGGTTTTTGAACAAACGGGATAAATAGCTGGCGCTGCAATGGTATCTCTTGGCTAGTTCCTCGGCTGTAATCGGCTCGCTATAGTGATCGTGAATATAGTGGATTGCCTCAGTGACGATGTTGGGCCTGCCACTTTCCTTTTTGGCCGATGTCTGGATCTGTTGCTGCATGATCTCGTACACCAATGGAAGAAAGACCGACTGCGCCTGTAGCTTGTCTATAGGAGTGGGCTCTTGCCACAGACGGTTCATGGCTTTACACTTTTCCTGAACAGGGAGCACTGCATACGGAGCAAACCCATACGTCACCTGGAAGCTCTCCCGATCTTCCAGGGATGCACACTCCGCTGTATATAAAATTAGATAGCAGGCAAAGTCCTGACCCAGCGGCACAATACTCAGCTCAGCATCTGCTCCCCCATGTAATATGTAAGATGAACGGGTCTGGTAGGCCTTGCCCGATATGCTCACCCTAGCCTCTCCATGAGTAGTGATCAAGAAAAAGTTCGTATGCGCCACATAGTGATCAGGAACCGTTCCATGCTCCGCACGATAATGCCGAATATCCAGCAATCTAACGGCAGTTCGGCTCCACCGTTCGATATGCGCTTCCCAATCCATATACGTTCCCCCTACTTCTTCGTTCTTAAAATATGCCTATTATATCACAGACAAAAAGCCATCAACCCAGATGGGTTAACGGCTTATGATTTGAAACGATATATTCGAAAAGGCAGAGCTGTTATGATGTCATATCTATCGTAATGGATTACTATGAAATAGTTTTATCGCATCCATTTTCGAAAAAAATCCTAATACTCTCGTGCAAATTGTTTATCCTCTTTCAGTTGCACAATATCATGCCCGGTTGGATTCTGGAATGCACGCAGCCCAAAGGTTTGCGCAACCGCAAAAATGTGGTCAAAGATATCTGCTTGCACATTCTCATACACACCCCAGTTAATATCATTGCTGAATGCGTAGATTTCAAGGGGTAGTCCGCGATCTTCCGGTGCTAGTTGTCTCACAATCATCGTCATATCTTTATTGATTTTCGGATGATTTCTCAAATACTGATGGATATATTCTCGGAATACTCCCACATTGGTGAGCTGTCTTCCATTCACATTGCTTTCCGTATTCACCTCGTGCTCCATGTTGTATGCTTGAATTTCCTTCAATTTGGCTGAGATATAATCGTTCAAATAATGAATCTTCTCAAATTCCGCGACCATTTCCTCGGTACAAAAACGAATACTGCTGATATCGATATAGACACTTCGCTTAATCCGTCTGCCACCAGAGACCTGCATGCCTCTCCAGTTCCGGAACGAGTCCGAAATAAGGGCGTAACTTGGAATCATCGTAATCGTTTTATCAAAATTCATCACTTTTACCGTGTTCAATGTAATATCGATGACGTCGCCGTCTGCATTATATTTGGGCATTTCAATCCAGTCGCCTACGCGCACCATATCATTCGAGGATAGTTGGACGCCCGCCACCAGACCCAATATGGAATCCTTGAAAACCAGCATCAATACGGCCGACAACGCACCAAGTCCACTTAGAATGATCAACGGATTCTGTCCGATCATGTTCGAGATGACGATAATCCCACCTATAATGAACAGGAAGATTTTAGCGACCTGAATGTAACTCTTAATTGGTCGAATCTTGGAGACTTCATAGGAACGATAGATATCATCAAACACATTCAGTAGTGCGTTGAGTACCGTAATCATGATAACGATCATGTAAGTCATCGCAGCCTTTTCAATCAGGGCCTGATAGGGTGGAAAAATATAAGCAGAATAATAGATGATAAGCGCCGGCACGAGATGCGACAGCTTATGGAATAATTTTTTCTCCACAATGATGTTGCCCCACTTGTACCGATTGTTGTTAACGATGTGGTTAATCGTCTTCAGCACAATCTTTTTGGCTATAAAATTCGCCACCACCGAGATCACCGCTATAAAAATAACCATAATTATATTCGAAAGATATCCAATGGATGGCTCACTCATGCCCATTCCCTCTAGTTGATTTCTAATAAAGTCCATTGTTTCCTCCTAACGCAGTCTAGTTTAGCCTATTATTATAAAGTAGATTAGGGTGGTAAGCAAAATTGGCAGTAATACATCCTATATAATGGTAGACACTTGTCATTACCCAACTACATTGTAGTCATGACTTTATATTTTTAGATTTTAATGGATAAGAAGCGCGATTATTCTTGGTTTTCAATAACGACCATACATATAGACTATTAATGAATGCTACTTAATGAGACCATATAAACAAAAAAAGGTACTGCCAGCGTTATGCCAACAGTATCTTTTGCCACTATTCATTATATTCCAACTCATGCCGTTTCCCAGTAGCATCAAAAATAATTTCAAATTTATTGCCTTCAGCATCCTCACGAACGCGTTTGTTATTCTTTATATAATAAATAGAGGCACCTGATTCTTTAGCTTGTTTCCATGCATGTTGATTTGCTTTTTTTAAAATTTCTTGGAGCTGTTCTCGATTTTCAAACATCTGGAGTCCCCCAATCTAAATTTCTGTTTATTATATCATAAACTAAAAAACCACCAACCCAGAACGCTGGTTGATGGTTTTTTGACTCTAATGGAGGCGAGGGGAGTCGAACCCCTGTCCGAAGATAACGACACATAAGCTTCTACGGGTGTAGTCACAGTTTTGATGTCACCCGAGTATCGCCCCGTAACCGGCTATACGTTGGGTCAGCCTGATTGTCTTCTTCAGCACACCCCAGGCGGAGATGTGACAGCGTATCCCACTACTTGTTAGCCCCTAATCCTGTCACATGGGCGATGCAGGTTAGAAGCACGCACACAGTTTCTTAGGCTGCGAAAGCGTAGTTTGTTTGTTGTTTGCCGTTTAATAGGCTTTAGCGTTGATGAAGCGGACGCGTCCCCACTACCCGCTACCCATGCTCGAACTATCCCCGTCGAATCCATAAACGCCCCCTCAATGAAGAAGGGCTCCAGGATTAATCCGTGAATACGGAGCAAAGGTGCTGCACATCTTTTTCCTCCAAGGTAAAAAGATGCTTCTTTCAAACTCGGCATTCCTGTCTGCTACATGAGTAATCATAACATAGGACACATCACCGATATAGTACAGATTGCTGGAAGACATTCCAGCAGGCTGAGCACGTTTGCAAGGTTATCCAATACAACATGCTCAATCGTCTACATATTATACCGCGTCACCAATCGGAAGTAAAGTTTACCCAGATCAGATCACGAACATCGGCACCTAAGTATCTTACCCACGTTCCAGACAAACTACGCAACATTCTCATGATTTACATTTCAGCACCGCATAAAGCTTATACTCCCAGGGTCTTCCATGTATCCATATCAACAAAAATCACAGTACACTTCAGCATTTCACATCACATTACCTATCCCACTACAAATAAAAAAAGCCTCAATCTTGTCCATTACAGGACAAACCTTGAGACTCCTTAACTCGTATCACACTTCTAGCTCCATCACGAAAACTAACTTACACCTAAAATAATGCTTTCCACGCCCAGCGATCCACTTAACGTGCAACCTTCTGTTTCTCGCGCATTGCCCGTTGAATATCACGTTGTGCATCCCGCTTGGCTGCAGTCTCGCGTTTGTCGAACTGTTTCTTACCTTTACCCAGTCCGAGCAGCAGCTTCGCATAACCGTTGCGGATATAGATCTTCAGCGGCACAATGCTGTATCCGTCCTGTTTTGACAGCCCGAGCAGCTTGTGAATTTGCACTTTATGCATCAACAACTTGCGCGTACGTGTTGGATCAAGTGGATTATTTCGGTTTCCTTGTTCAAAAGGACTAATATGCATATTGTGAATATGAATCTCACCGTTCCGAATCGTGGCAAATGCATCACCAATATTCGCACGGCCGTTACGAAGAGATTTGATCTCCGTTCCGGTAAGCACCATGCCCGCTTCATAAGTATCTTCAATGAAGTAGTCATGGGAAGCCTTTTTATTCTGTGCGAGCACTTTACTCTGTCCATCATTCTTGCCCATGTCCTCACTCCTTCTCCGTAAAATAAGCCGGTACCATGCTGTATAGCAGCGCACCCAATGTTGTACCCAGGTACCACGTGCCAGACCTTAATTGTAGCAAGTACGGCTGTTAAAATCAAGAAAGAGGCGACCTCTGCCGCCCCTCCTCATTACACCACTTTCAGACTGTGCGAAACAACACACAACTGAAGTGACTATCTCACTAACGCTTAACTTGGAGGAACTAATTGCAATCCAGTTCTCCAAGTAGCTTTAACGTTATTATTTTTTCTTTTTACGTACAAAAGCCGCTGTGCCGTTGCCAGAAGAATCTTTATTCTTCTTCCGCTTACGACGTGGTGCTCCGCCTTCCTGAGCGCCACCAGGTGTTGCTGCTTCTCCGATAAATACGCCGCTCGGTGAAGTGTTCTTGCGTCCACTTCCGCCTTTGCCACCTTTACCGCCGCCCTTGCCGGACTTGAAGCTTCCCTCACCGCGACCGCTGCCGCTGTTCAGGCCACTTCCTTGTCCACTCGTTGAACCACTATCCGGTCCACCCGATGTAGAGCTATAACCGCCTTTACCTGAACCAAAACCAAAGCTTACCGCGCCTTTGCCACGGCCAGTCGATCCGCTAGCTTCACCAGCACGACGCTCGCCTTTTGGTTTGCCCCCGCCTTTACCTGCATAGCCACCGGATGAGCCTGCGCCCGCACCTGCACTCGCAGCTCCACTACGACCGCCACGGCTACCTTTGCTGCTCTCTTCCGGTGATCTACCACCACGGTTGGCTCCAGCACCAGCTGAGCCGCCTTTGCCGCCACGCGAACCACTGAATCCACCTGGTCCACCCTTGGCACCACCGCGTCCGCCCCCGCTTGCTGGGCGTCCACCTTTACCGCCACGTCCGCCACCGAAGCCGCCGCCAGGACGTTCACCGCGAGGTTTCATATCCACCATTTCAAAATCAATCGTATACTCTTCCATGCTTACACGTGCCACACGGATCTTCACTTCATCACCGATGCGGAAGACTTTTGAGGTACGTTCACCAATCAGAGCCATATGCTGATCGTCAAAATGGTAATAGTCGTCCGTGAGCGCGCTCAAGCGAATCAGACCTTCAACCGTGTTTTCCAGTTCAATGAACATACCGAAGCTGGTCACACTGCTGATCATGCCTTCGAACTCTTCGCCTACTTTATCTAACATGTACTCAGCTTTCTTCATCTTCTCTGTATCCCGTTCAGCTTCTACCGCAACACGCTCACGTTCCGAAGACTGCTGCGCAATATCGGCCATGCGTCCAGCCAGGTACTCCTGACGGTTCTCCGGTAAAGCGCCTTTGTTCTCGATCACTTCGCGAATCACCCGGTGAATCACAAGATCGGGATAACGACGAATTGGAGACGTAAAGTGACTATAGAATTCTGCCGCCAGGCCAAAGTGACCTGACATTTCGGAATCATACTTCGCCTGTTTCATGGAACGCAGCATCATCGTACTGATCACGGTCTGTTCCTTCGTACCGCTAATATCCTCAAGCAACGATTGCAGTGCACGTGGATGAATTGCGTTGCCACGTCCTTTGACTTGGTGTCCGAAATTCGCCGCAAAGGCGAGGAAATTTTGCAGTTTTTCCTGATCCGGGTCTTCGTGCACACGATAAATGAACGGAACCTTCAACCAATGGAAATGCTCTGCCACTGTCTCGTTCGCTGCCAACATGAACTCCTCAATGATTTGCTCCGCTATAGAACGCTCCCGTTTCACGATATCTACCGGTTTACATTCTGCGTCCACAATGATTTTGGATTCTTCAAAGTCAAAGTCAACCGCACCACGGCGCATACGCATGGCACGCAGCTTCAAGGCGATCTCTTTCATCAAATGGAAATCATCCACCAGATCCTTATAACGCTCGAGCAATTCCGGCTCTTCACCTTCAAGGATTTTGCGAACGTTGGAATACGTCATCCGCTCTTTGGTTTTGATTACACTCGTGAAAATGTCATGTTTCACAACCTTCATCTGGTCGTTAAACTCCATCTCACAAGACAAAGTCAAGCGGTCTACCTGCGGGTTCAAACTACAGATCCCGTTGGACAGACGCTGTGGCAACATCGGAATAACCCGGTCCACCAGATACACACTGCATCCACGGTTGTAGGCTTCCTGATCCAGCTTGGAATTTTCCTGCACATAATAGCCAACATCGGCAATATGAACACCCAGACGATAGTTACCGTTAGGCAGCTTCTCTACATTTACAGCATCATCCAGATCCTTGGCATCTTCGCCATCAATCGTAACAATGTTAAGTCCGCGCAGATCACGGCGACCCTGTTGTACAATCTCTTCATCGGTGATGGAGTCTGGTGCTTTCTCAGCCTCTTCTACCACTTCATCCGGGAAAGCTTCAGGCAGCTGATGCTTGCGAATAACGGACAAAATATCAATACCCGGCTCATCCTTATGACCGAGAATCTCGATCACTTCACCTTCAGCTGCAGCACGACCCTCTGGGTAGCTGACGATCTTTGCTACGACCTTCTGTCCATCAACAGCCCCTGCAAAGTTGGTACGTGGGATGAAAATATCGCGATTAATCCGTTTATCATCCGGAATGACGAAGCCGTACACCTCATGACTTTGGAACACACCAACAACCTGTGTTACAGCACGAGTAACAATACGAACGATCTCACCCTCCAAGCGACCGCCAGAAGGTCCTTGCGATGTTACTTTAACGAATACCGTGTCACCATTCATCGCACTCTTCATATCATTGGCATGAATGTACACATCTGGGTGCTCCCGATCCTCAGGAATGAGGAAAGCAAACCCTTTGGCGTGAGCTTGTAAACGTCCGCGTACCAAATCCATGCGCTCTGGCATGCCATAGCGATTGTTACGGGTCAGCAAAACCTTGCCGGATTCCTCTAGCGTATTAAGCATAATCAAAAAGGCTTTGAAATCAGCTGCATCTTCGATCGCGAAGTGCTGTTCCAACTCCTGATAAGTCATCGGTTTATAAGCGGTTTCCCGCATGAAGTCGAGCAATTGTTGTTCTGTTATCATTAATATATTCACCTCGGGAAACATAAAAGTGTAATCAAGTCTCATCTCTTTATGTATCGGAATACTTACCATTTTCATGCAATACCATGTCACTGTCGTGAAGAGTGTAGTAGTGCATCCCTACTATCTCATACCCTAGTATACACGAATTCAATCCGGCCCATCCGTACCTCGCAAAAAAACCACAGTTGCGGGGCGCTCCTCTATAATCACGCTTTCACGTATCTCTACAGACATTTTATGCGATACAAGTGCTGTACGCATCTGGAAAAAGACTATATCCGAGAATTTTCTGTACACATGACATTCATTATAAGGAGTAAGTTCGCGTAACGAATAAGCGAGGGACATACCATACATGATAGGGGTGTGTTGCACACTAAGGAAGGAAAACCGAACAGAAGTGAGAAGAAGACCGAAATCATGGAGTCTATATATCGTTGGAAAACTTTGGACGCGTAAGAATTTATTAAAAAACCCCCGTTTCTCCACGAAACGAAGGTTCATCAATTAAGCCATTAGCTTAAGCTATTCATTGCTCAGCAGTTCCAAGTCTTACTTGGAAACAACCGTAACAACAATAGACAAAATCATAAATCCTGCACCCAGTACCACCGTTGCACGTTGCAGGAAGAGATCCAATCCGCGCGCTTTCGTTTTACCGAAAAGATGTTCCGCACCACCGGAGATGGCACCCGCCAAACCAGCGCTTTTCCCGTGCTGCAGCAATACTACAGTGATTAGACCGATCGAGAAGACAACGAGCAGCAATTTCAAAGCAATATCCATTCTTTCCACCTCCTACCCATGTGGGCATAACATCTCACCATAAAAACAGTTACTTTAATTGTAACATAGCTATTGTTGTACTACAAGTAGTACAGTTCATAGAATGCCCTAAATTTCACCATCTACTTAATCCGTAAGGCATACCATTATTACGTTTCAATAAAAAAGACAAGCCGGTTACCCGGCTTGCCCGTAAAAGCTGGATATCCAGCTTATTTTTTAAGGTTGTAGAATCCTTTAAGACCATTGTATTGAGCCAATTCACCCAGTTGATCTTCAATGCGAAGCAATTGGTTGTATTTCGCAATACGGTCTGTACGGGAAGGAGCACCCGTTTTGATTTGACCAGCGTTAGTTGCAACAGCGATGTCAGCGATTGTGCTGTCTTCGGACTCACCGGAACGGTGGGAGATTACAGCTGTGTATCCTGCACGTTTAGCCATTTCGATTGCATCGAATGTTTCAGTCAATGTACCGATTTGGTTAACTTTGATCAGGATGGAGTTACCGATACCTTGGTCGATACCTTTACCCAGACGCTCAGTGTTCGTTACGAACAAGTCGTCACCAACGAGTTGTACTTTGTCTCCCAGTTTTTCTGTGAGCAATTTCCAACCATCCCAGTCATCTTCGGACATACCGTCTTCGATTGTGATGATTGGGTATTTCTCAACCCATGAAGCCAGAAGGTCAACATACTCAGCGGAAGTGTAAGATTTACCTTCGCCAGCAAGTGTGTACTTACCATCTTTGTAGAACTCAGTGGAAGCAACGTCCATACCCAGGAATACGTCAACGCCTGGTTTGTAACCTGCTTTTTCAATAGCTTCGATGATTGTAGTGATTGCTTCTTCGTTCGAACCAAGGTTCGGTGCAAAACCACCTTCGTCACCTACAGCTGTGTTCAAGCCTTTGGAGCTCAATACGGATTTCAGGTTGTGGAAGATTTCCGCACCTACACGAAGAGCTTCTTTGAAGCTTGGTGCTCCAACTGGAAGAACCATGAACTCTTGAACGTCGATGTTGTTGTCAGCATGCTCACCACCGTTGATGATGTTCATCATTGGAACTGGCAGTGCTTTAGCGTTGAATCCGCCCAGGTAAACGTACAATGGCAGGTCCAGAGCGTCAGCAGCTGCGCGAGCTACTGCCATGGATACAGCCAGGATTGCGTTAGCACCCAATTTAGCTTTGTTTGGCGTACCATCCAAAGCGATCATCAATTTGTCGATACCCAGTTGATCCAATGCGTCCATACCGATAACTTCTGGAGCAATTGTTTCGTTTACGTTTTTAACAGCTTGCAGAACGCCTTTACCGAGGTAACGGGATTTGTCGCCATCGCGAAGCTCAACTGCTTCGTGGGCACCAGTGGATGCACCGGATGGAACGATTGCGCGTCCGATTGCGCCGGACTCCAGGTATACTTCAACTTCTACTGTAGGGTTACCGCGGGAGTCGAGGACTTCGCGAGCGTACACGTCAGAAATAATAGTCATTTGTGATAATCTCCTTTAAATTTAAATTTATTATAAATTAGGACCACTTGTGTTTTCCCTTTTCCACTACGTTAGCAGAATTGTCCTCTGATCGCTGTTATCCCCTGATTCCTTTGAACTTATTTTCATAAGTTGGAATCATGTGATAAAGGCGAACGCTAACGCTTCTTCAGACAATTTCTGCTTCCTTCGTTCAGGGGTAAACTCCAAACTTCCCAATTTCATATATGTTGTTACGTAACTTATTTGCGGGTAGCGATGACGGATGTACCTGTCATTTCAGCCGGTTTAGGCAATTGCATCAGGTCAAGGATCGTTGGCGCGATATCCGCCAGGATTGCACCTTCACGCAGGGTTACATTTGCATCGGTAACGATAAATGGAACTGGGTTCGTTGTATGAGCTGTGAACGGACGTCCTCGCTCATCGAACACCATATCCGCGTTACCATGATCCGCCGTGATCAGTACAACGCCGCCTTTGGCAAGTACTGCATCCACAACACGGCCCATGCACTCGTCTGTTACTTCAACCGCTTTGATGGTAGGTTCCAGCATGCCGGAGTGTCCAACCATATCAGGGTTAGCAAAGTTCAGAATGATGGCGTCATGTTTGTCTGCTTCGATCTCGCGAACACATGCATCAGCCACTTCATACGCGCTCATCTCCGGTTGCAGGTCATACGTTGCAACTTTTGGTGAGTTGATCAGTACGCGAGTTTCGCCCGGAAGCTCCACATCACGACCGCCGCTGAAGAAGAAGGTAACGTGCGGGTATTTCTCCGTTTCTGCAATACGCAGTTGTTTTTTATTGTTTTGTACCAGAACTTCACCCAGCGTGTTGTCGAGGTTCTTCGGCGAATAAGCCACATAACCTTCAACTGTCTCGCTGAACAAAGTCAAGCAAACAAAGTGCAAGCCCACAGGGAACTTCGGTCCACGATCGAAACCGCGGAAATCCTGGTTCGTGAATACTTGCGACAACTGGATCGCACGGTCAGGACGGAAGTTGAGGAAGATAACGGAATCGCCGCTCTCTACCAAACCTACCGGCTCACCATCCGCTTTGACAATAACCGTTGGTTCAACGAATTCATCAAATACGGATTTCTCATACGATTCTTCAACCGCTTTGAGTGGGTCAGTGTATTTCGGTCCATCTCCATAAACGATGGCGCGGTATGATTTCTCAACCCGTTCCCAACGTTTGTCACGGTCCATCGCGTAATAGCGACCTTGAACCGTTGCGATTTTACCTACACCGACTTCTTCAATCTTAGCGATCAGTTTCTGCATGAAGTCTTTACCACTGTCTGGCATAACATCACGGCCATCCATGAAAGCATGAATATATACATCATTCATTCCTTCTTTTTTGGCGAGATCCAGCATAGCAAACAGGTGGTCGATGTGACTATGTACGCCGCCATCGGACAACAAGCCGTAGAGATGAAGCTTTTTGCCGCTTTGTTTCGCTTCGCGAACAGCTTTGACAAGTGTTTCATTGTCGTAGAACTCGCCGTCACGAATGGATTTGGAGATACGGGTCAAATCCTGGTATACGATCCGGCCGGCACCAATGTTCAGGTGACCTACCTCGGAATTTCCCATTTGCCCTTCTGGCAAACCTACAGCTTCACCGCAAGCAGTGAGTGTTGTATGTGGGAATTGGCTCATGAAACGGTCGTAGTTCGGTTTCTTGGCTTGCGCTACCGCATTGCCTTCCACCGTGTTACGCAGACCAAAGCCATCCATGATGATCAGTGCTACAGGTTTTGGAGCTGTCATCTTACTTCGCCCCCTCAACAAGCGCGATGAACGAAGCCGGCTGCAAGCTGGCACCGCCAACAAGTGCGCCGTCGATGTCGCTTTGTCCGAGGTATTCTGTTACGTTCTCTGGTTTAACACTGCCGCCGTATTGAATACGAACTGCATTCGCAACCGTCTCGTTGTACAGATCCTTCACCAGCGTACGGATGTAAGCAATAACTTCATTCGCATCTTGGGAAGTGGAGGATTTGCCTGTACCAATCGCCCAGATTGGCTCATAAGCGATAACGACTTGTGCAGCTTGCTCTGCGGACAGACCTTCAAAAGCAGCCACCGTTTGTACTTTGCATACGTCTTTTGTTTGGTTCGCTTCGCGCTCTTCGAGCGTCTCACCAAGACAGAAGATTGGAGTCAATCCGTGACGGAATGCTGCATGCAACTTTTTATTGACAGTCTCATCGGTTTCCGCAAAATATTGACGGCGCTCCGAGTGACCAATAATAACGTAATCCACACCAAGGTCTTTCAGCATTACGCCGCTGATTTCACCTGTGAATGCACCATTGTCTTCAAAGTGAAGATTTTGTGCACCAATTTTGATGTTTGTGCCTTTAACGGCTTCTACCAGGGATGGCAGATTTGTAAACGGTGCGCAGATTACAGTCTCTACGCCTTCAACTTCCGCTTTTCCTTTAACTTCCTGAATGAAGTCATTGGATTCGGAAACCGTTTTAAACATTTTCCAGTTACCTGCGATAATCGGTGTTCTCATGGGTTTCAACTCCTTCATGCTATAGACTAAAACTTACTTGTCGTTCAATGCCACTACGCCTGGAAGCACTTTGCCTTCCATGAACTCGAGCGATGCACCGCCACCTGTAGAGATGTGGTTCATTTTGTCAGCCAATTTGAACTTCTCAGCTGCTGCTGCAGAGTCGCCGCCACCAATTACAGTGTAAGCTTCTGTCTCAGCGCAAGCTTCTGCTACTGCACGAGTACCGTGGGAGAATGGCTCGATTTCAAATACGCCCATTGGTCCGTTCCATACAACCAATTTGGAGTTTTTGATTACGTCAGCATAGATCTCACGTGTTTTAGGACCGATGTCGATGCCTTCCCAATCTGCTGGGATACCATCGATGTCAACGATTTGTGTGTTAGCTTTCGCACTGAAATCGTCAGACACTACGATATCTACCGGCAGGTAGAAGTTTTTGCCCAGTTTTTTCGCTTTTTCGATGAAACCGAGAGCTACATCAAGTTTGGAATCATCCAGCAAGGATTGTCCAATTTCATGTCCTTGTGCTTTGAAGAACGTGTAAGTCAGACCGCCACCGATGATTACGTTGTCTGCAATGTTCAGCAGGTTGTCAATCACATCGATTTTGTCCTTAACTTTGGATCCGCCAATGATAGCTGTGAAAGGACGCTCAGGGTTGGAGATTGCTTTACCCAACACTTCAAGTTCTTTCTCCATCAACAAACCGGACACTGCTGGAAGCAAGTGAGCGATTCCTTCAGTCGAAGCATGTGCTCTGTGAGCCGCGCCAAACGCATCGTTAACGAAAACGTCAGCCAGTTCAGCAAATTGTTTTGCGAGTTCTGGATCATTTTTCTCTTCGCCTGCGTGGAAACGAACGTTCTCAAGCAACAATACGTCGCCGTTGTTCAGTTCAGCGATTTGAGCTTTAACAGCGTCGCCAACAGAACCGTCAGCTTTAACCACTGTTTTACCAAGCAATTCAGACAAACGCTCAGCTGCTGGAGTCAAACGCAAGGAGTCAACCACTTCGCCGTTAGGACGACCCATGTGGCTTGCCAAAATGACTTTAGCGCCTTTTTCAATCAAGAAGTTGATTGTAGGAAGCGTTGCACGAATACGTTTGTCATCTGTAATTTTACCATCTTCGAGCGGCACATTGAAATCTACACGGACAAAAGCCCGTTTTCCTGTCAATTCGATATCGCGTACACTTTTTTTGTTCATCTGTATTTCCTCCGCACCCATGTATTTGGTGGACCAATCAAGAGCTAAAATCCCTTGTCAATCCTGGTGTTTTTGAGAAATTTGCAAAATGTAGATATATAAAGAGCGGAAACAATAGCATCTGTTTCCGCTCTATGTTATTGCAGATATTACTTAATCATTTTTGCAAAGTGCTCCAAAGTGCGAACCAATTGTGCAGTGTAGGACATTTCATTGTCATACCAAGCTACAGTTTTAACCAATTGTTGGTCGCCAACAGTCAGAACTTTAGTTTGAGTTGCATCAAACAGGGAACCGAAAGTGATTCCTTGGATATCGGAAGATACGATTTCGTCTTCTGTGTATCCGAAAGTTTCTGGATCGGAAGCTTCTTGCATAGCTGCATTAACTTCTTCAGCCGTTACTTTTTTGTTCAGAACAGTTACGAGCTCAGTCAGGGAACCAGTAGCTACTGGTACACGTTGAGCTGCACCATCAAGGATGCCTTGCAGTTCTGGGATTACCAGACCGATTGCTTTAGCAGCACCAGTTGTGTTAGGGATGATGTTTTCAGCTGCTGCGCGAGCACGACGGAAGTCACCTTTAGGGTGTGGAGCATCCAACGTGTTTTGGTCGCCAGTGTAAGCGTGAATTGTAGTCATCAAACCTTGAACGATTCCGAATTTGTCTTGCAGTGTTTTTGCCATAGGTGCCAGGCAGTTTGTTGTGCAAGATGCGCCGGAGATTACAGTTTCAGTACCGTCGAGGATTTCATGGTTTACATTGTAAACGATGGTTTTCATGTCGCCAGTAGCTGGTGCGGAAATAACAACTTTCTTAGCTCCGCCTTTCAAGTGTTTCTCAGCTGCTTCTTTAGTTGTGAAGAAACCAGTACATTCCAGAACGATATCTACGCCCAGGTCGCCCCAAGGAAGTTCTTCTGGGTTACGGTTAGCCAATACTTTAACTTCTTTGCCGTTCACTTTGAAGAAGCCATCGTGTACTTCAACATCGCCATCGAAGCGACCTTGAGTTGTATCATATTTGAGCAAATGAGCCAGCATTTTAGCGTCAGTCAAGTCGTTGATTGCTACTACCTCGATGCCTGCTACATTTTGAATACGGCGGAATGCCAAGCGTCCAATACGTCCAAAACCGTTAATACCTACTTTAATCATGAGTAAGTTCCTCCCAAGTTTTGATTAATTTTTTTTATGAAACTTATATATTCAAGACAGACGGTGAAGTCCGTCAAGACAACAATGGTTGTGATGAAAAGTAAATTCTTATTCCATTTCGGCTACGATGACTTCGGCAGCTGCCTCATCAATAATCAGAATATCTTCCTGACCAAATCGCAGCACGGAGTGTATGGCAGCAGCTTTACTTTTGCCACCTGCAATTCCGATCACGACATCGGTTCGTTCAATATCCTGAAGTCGCATTCCCAGTGTAAGCATGGTATGTACCACCTCACCCTGATCATTAAAGTAATAACCGAAAGATTCAGATACGGCCCCTTGCTCCTGGAGTTCATCTACAATCTCCGTCGCAAGTTTGCGTCTCGTTGCCATCTCCACGGCATCACCAATTCCATGAATAACAATCCGCGATTGCCTGATCAGCTGCAGAATCTCCTGAACACTCGGGTCCTGGATTAATGATTCATAGGCATGATCACTAAGCAAATCCGGTACATGCAGGAGTTTGTATTGCGCTCCTACCCGTTTTGCCATTGTGGATGCGATCGTATTCGCCTGAATTTCAAGACTTTCTCCAAGTCCACCGCGTGCCGGTACGAACCAGACACCTTTGAGCGATGTTGGTGGATTAAGTTGCTCTGCGACTTCGGCCGTTGTTGATCCGCCAGTAACGGCGACAACGTCGTTGTCACTCATGATATTGCCGAGAGCCTTCGCTCCGGCTCTGCCCAGTTCCCTTTTGGCAAATGGAGAAACATCCGAATCGCCAGGAACCACAACTACCTTTTGCAGACCGTAGGCTTGCTTGATGCGCTCTTCCAGCTCGGATAATCCGAACAACTCTTTAGCAACGGGCTCTAACTGCTGCAGCAAATCATACCCTGCCTCGCTGATCTTCATTCCTGCACTGTCAATTTCAATAAGTCCCTGAGCCTTTAACAGATCGGTCTCAGCCCTCAGAACCCGCTCGGTCATCTGCATGGAATTAGCTAACGTTCTCCGTCCGATCACATCCGATAACATGATCTGTTGCAGAATCGTATACCTCTTTTTCAAGATATCCATGAGATCAGGCAGAAGCTGCTTTTGTATTTCTAAAATCGTTCGCATGCTTTCCACTCCCGCAAGTTCTCGTTCCAAGCTCTCTTTCGTGGCCCTAAAACGTCCCGGGTTAACTTTTTAAGTCCCACGTCTATTCTACCTAAAACTGACGTGACATGCAAGTGTTTCAACGTGTTATTTCGACACGCTTTCAGCGTTTGTACGCGCCTATTTTCACAATCCTAGACTTCCATGATCTAGGACTGCCTCACGCATACCATATATAGAAGAAACAAATTATTCTCGTCTACATATCGCTCAGAATCACATTTCATACGGCATGTCCAAAACCTCTAATAGCATTTACTTAAATGCACTCTTTATCCACTCTTCTTCATCATGATCATTTTTAGCTCAATCCAAACCAACATACAAAACGAACTGCTTGCAATTAAATATTCCATGAGCTATAATCAGTATTGCTGTCACATAATGTGCGCCCGTGGTCCAATGGATATGACGTAGGCCTCCGAAGCCTGAGATCCAAGTTCGATTCTTGGCGGGCGCGCCATTTTTTATTTAACAGCTCATAACCCTTTTAACCAATGAAACCGGAAAGGTTTCTTTTTTTTGCAAGTTAGTTTGACTTTCTTTGACTTTTTGTTTGGAATTGTTTATTATGTGGGTAATACGGTAACAGTTTAAGTATAAACACCAATAACATTTACATTTCCGAGGAGGTTTTTCACGTGAGTTTTATTCCTATGGTCGTTGAACAGAGCAACCGGGGTGAGCGCGCCTATGACATCTATTCCAGATTGCTGAAGGATCGTATTATTTTCCTTGGTAGCGACGTTAATGACGTTGTGGCAAATGCCATCATGGCGCAGATGTTGTTCCTAGCTGCGGAAGATCCGGAGAAAGACATTCACTTATACATCAACAGCCCAGGCGGATCCATTACAGCTGGTATGGCCATTTACGATACAATGCAATTCATCAAACCGGATGTATCTACCATCTGTGTAGGTATGGCGGCTTCCATGGGTGCATTCTTGCTGAATGCCGGTGCGAAAGGGAAACGTTTTGCGTTGCCTAACAGTGAAATCATGATTCACCAACCACTTGGTGGTGCTCAAGGTCAAGCTACCGACATCGAAATTCGTGCTCGCCGCATCCTGAAAATGCGTGATACCTTGAACCGCATCATCTCTGAGCGTTCAGGTCAACCGTTGGAGAAGATCGAGAAAGACACGGATCGTGACTACTTCATGAGTGCTGCTGAAGCTGCCGATTACGGTATCATTGATAAAGTTATCGAAAACGTAGGTTCCCAAGGCATCTAAGTGTGACGTAGACTACGGTCTACGCGTTAACATAATCAACAACCAACGTAATCAGCAACACATCATTGTGTTGTCTATACGAGAAGAAGCCCCCATCATGAACACATGATGGGGGCTTCTTCTTTTTATTTATTAAGAAAAATAACGTATGAGTGCACAATAATGATCCGTTATTTCGTTCCCGTTACGTCACTAAAAGGTTCTGTGCCTTTAGGGAGAATCTCTTTATACGTAAATGGCATTTCAGGGAATCCCTCTGCGTACGCCGTATACTCATACAGCTGGAAGAACACGACCACACCCGTTGGTGTCACATAGAAATCCTGATCTTTATTTAACCCTTTGTAGCCTTCAAGGTATCCACCGCGAGCTTTCAGCTGTTCGCCGACTTTTTTACCCAACGTCTCGCGCATCGTTTTGTTATTTTGCAGCACATCATCTAAAGTAAGCTCCTTGCCTGTGTCCAGTGCAAAGGTGTGGCCCGTGCGGAATGTCATACCGTGAGCGCCAGCATAATCCTCGTATCGTTGTGTAATGAGTCCCAGTACGCCACTTTCATTGTAGGTCACCACATAAGAGCTCTCAAATGCATACGGGCGGTTGGCGGTTGCGCCACCGAACTCAGAAGTCTGTTTCTTGAAGTCAGCTACATATGCATCCACTTCGTCCTTCAGCACTTTGTTGATCGCTGCTTCAGCTTCTTTGCTTGCAAGTCCACTCACTTGCGGGTACTGAACATCCACTTCAGCATTTTTCACAGTAACTTTGACTGTCGCCGCTTTAACTTTCACACTATTTTGTTTTACCTTACTGAGCGTCAACGTTTTGGTTTTGCCATCCCAGTTCCCCTGTACACCCAGATAATCTCTCATCGCTGAGAATGGAATATATAATCTGCCGTTGATCAGCTTCGCGTCCACTTGAGGATAATAGTTGTTGATCCGAACACTCGGCTGGCCGTCCAAAAGGCTGATGGTCATCGTGTTATTCGCTGCTGTCAGAGCATACTCTTTGGTTTTCGCATCATATTTCAAGGTTCCACCTGCTACATCTTTGACTGCCGTAAGCGATACCCAGGTTGAGCCTCCTTGTAGAAGTCCTTTTTGAGTCAGTGTTTTCCCACCTGATTTCAGGGTCACCTCAGCCGGGGTTGTTACTTTGGAGGATACAGAAGCCGCTTGTACCGAACTATCTTGCCACACTGCACCGCTCCCCACAATAATTCCTGCTGCCAGCAACGCACTTGTCCATTTTTTCCATGATGTCATATATAAAACTCCTCTCTGAATTTACAATTAGGGATCATTGCGTATGTAATCCTGAACTGATCGCATATCTCATACGCTCACCTCTCTATTATAATTAACCCGATTTCGGAAAGGTTTACAGCTGGAGTTACAATGTTGATGAATATCAGAGGGAAAATATAACGGGATATGACCTTTTTGTCACGAACAACTATACAAAAAAGACACCTAAAGACAGCATTTCAATCAGCTTCAAAAGGGTGCCCTCTCTTCTAACTTCATCAAAGTCTGATTTTGCAACAAAAAAGACCCTGTCCTGAGGACAAAGTCTTTGTCATTATTTCGTTGCACTCTTTCGAATGACACTTAAAAGGTTACTCTAGCTTACAATCCTAATTCAATCTTGTTTATTTCATTTCATACGTGATATTCAAGATTGTGCTTACTTTAACCTGGCCTGTTTCAATCTCAGTGCCACCTGCTGTATCTGCTGCTTTGGACATCAAAGCCTCACTTGCATAGAATACAGGCACATTGGCATCGCCTTGGCTCACGGAAAGAACAGCACCCAGTTGACGTTTAACTGCTTTTGCAATAGCTCCAGCTTTCACATCTGCATTGGCAACAGCTTTCTCAATCACTTGGGACTCATAACTTTCCGGATTTTCTACAGTAAAGCGCACGTTTTCAATGTTGTTGGCACCTGCTTGTGAAGCAGCGTCGAGCAGCTCGCCGATTTTGTCCATCTCACGATATGTGACCGTCAGCGTATGATGCGCTGTGTATCCTTTAATTTGTTGTCCGTCTTTTTCGCTATACGTGTAGTTGGGTTGTACAGAGAACTGACTCGTTTGAATGTCGTCTGCACTGATCTTCCACGTATTTTTTAGCAAATTGGATACCTTTTGAACTTTGGCAGCATTCGCTTTTTGGGCAGATGCAGCTGTCTCTGCAGTGCTGTTCACACCAATGGACAGATAAGCAATATCAGGTTTCACCTGAATCTCACCTTTACCCACGACATTAATCACATTCTGTTGTACGCCCTGAACCTCTGCAGCGTAAGCATAGTTACCTGGTGCAACCCATGCTGTTCCTCCAACAAGCAACGTACTTGCCACCAGCACCGCACCAAACGGTTTCATCCATTGTTTACCCATCACGATAGCCCCCTTATGTGTTAACATCTCAAACTTTAAAGCATTTGATACCTTAACAGACGGGACAAATTCCATAATGTTGCACTTGACGATGGCGAAAACAATAAAAACGCAAAAAAGCCCCTTTCGGGACTTCTTCATTGAAATGAATCATATCTTATTGGTTTTCGAGCTCTTCCTTACTTACCAGACTAACTAAAGCGTTTACAGCCTGTTCGGCATCCGCGCCTTCTGCACTAATCTGGATTTCCGTACCTGTGCTGATCGCAAGGCTCATGATCCCCATGATACTTTTTGCATTAACTTTTTTGTCGTCCTTCTCGACGAACACTTCAGATGAGTACTTATTCGCTTCTTGAACGAACAGTGCCGCAGGTCTGGCATGGAGACCCGTTTTCAAACGGACAACTACCGGGTGCTTTGTCATGGAAACTTACCCCCTATTATGAAATCTGGACATTAAATACACAATTATATTTATACAACATTATAACATTAACCTGTGCCGGACACTAGAAGAAAAAACTCAGGGTGCTTTGGAAGGCATTATCATGCCCCTTTTCATCACCATTTCACATGGCACCAAGCTGCCTGAGTGACTCTTCTGGCTCCTTAACATCAGGCTTGCCTGCTACGTTTTGTTCAACAGAAACAGCCGACCTTGTTACTTTACCCTACTCCGTCTTAACCATAACGTTCTGTGCGCACTTTCTCAGCCAGCTCATCAATTTTGCGAAGCCGATGGTTCACTCCCGACTTGCTGACTGTACCTTTAAGAAGTTCGCCCACTTCCTTCAAGTTGATATCCGGATGAGCGAGCCGAACTTCCGCCACTTCGCGAAGCTTCTCAGGTAGCGATTCCAGACCAACTTCCTTTTGCAACAAACGGATATTATCAATTTGCCTTACCGCCGCTCCGATGGTCTTATTCAGGTTGGCGGTCTCACAATTGACAATCCGGTTAACGGAGTTACGCATGTCGCGCATAATCCGTACGTCTTCAAACTTGAACAAGGCCTGATGAGCACCAATGATGCTAAGCAGTTCAATGATTTTCTCGCCTTCCTTGATATATAGGATGAATCCTTTTTTCCGTTCTATACACCGGGCATTCAGATGAAATTCATTCGCCAGATCGACCAGTGCCTGACAGTGCTCCTCATACATGGACGCAATCTCCAGATGGTATGAAGAACCTTCCGGATTATTAACCGATCCACCTGCGAGAAATGCACCGCGAAGATAGGCCCGTTTACAACAGTTTTGCTGAAACAACTCCGTACTAATCCCTGGCGTAAACAGAAAGCCCTCAGATACAATATGAAGACTATTGAGAATCTCCTGTACCATGGTTGGAATACGAACAATATATACATTGTTCTTTTTCAGCCGCATTTTTTTGCGGACCAGTAATTCCGTATGCACTTGAAAATGCTTTTTAAGCAGAGAGTATGCCCGTCTTGCAATCGCAGCATTCTCCGTCGAAATATCCAAGATCACTTTTTTATTCGATAACTGCACTGCACCAAGCATACGGATGAGGGCTGAAAGTTCCGCCTTTTCGCAGCACGGTTCGCTCTCGATCATGGTTAATTCTTTTTTGGTCTGTGCTGCAAACGACATGGGACTTCACCTCTTCCGTAACATCCAATTTTGTACCAGTTGGTAGATGTGATGACTTAACTTGTCGGCATCATGACGCAGATAGGTTTTGAACAGAACAAGGGTATCTGCAACCACCTGATAGCCGGCACTTTCGAGTACATTCATGTCCAGTACAACCGGTTTTGCTCCTTTTTCCGCATACTTATTCTGTACTTGCAGCGGAATATCACCATTATTTACGATAACATAGTCGAAGAGCTGATGACCTATATGCTCGTGTACCGCCTTAAGGTGGTCACTTACCGTATAGTTATCTGTTTCTCCCGGCTGTGTCATGACATTACAGATAAACATCTTCACCGCATCAGCCTCTACCACAGCCTCTGCGAGCTTCGGTACGAGCAGATTAGGAAGGATGCTTGTATAAAGGCTGCCTGGTCCGATCAGAATGGCGTCAGCTTGACGAATAGCCTCTACCGCTTCTGGCAACGGCTCCACGTGATCCGGTTCAAGGAAAACGCGTTTGATGCGTCCGCCTGCCTCCGGGATCTTGGACTCACCTGTAATAATTGTCCCATCTTCCATCTCGGCATGCAACACAACGGCCTGACCGGCGGCTGGTAATACCTCACCTCGAACGGCAAACACGCGGCTAAGTTCCCGCACCGCGGTCACAAAGTCGCCCGAAATATCCGTCATTGCAGCCAAAATCAAATTCCCCAAGCTGTGGCCTGCAAGCCCCGCGCCTGTATTGAAACGGTACTTCAACATATCTGAAAGCAATGGTTCTACATCAGCCAGTGCCGTAAGCACGTTGCGAATGTCGCCCGGAGGCGGCATTTGTAGCTCATTGCGCAGGATGCCTGAACTTCCACCATCATCTGCAACTGTGACGATGGCCGTGATATCCAGCGGTTTTTCTTTTAAACCGCGCAACATCACGGATAATCCGGTTCCGCCGCCCATTACAACTATTCTCGGACGTTCTCTTCGTGGTCCGGCCTCTTTCATCCCTTCACCCTCTTCAATGACGGTCCCGGTCAGCGTCGCGATGGCTCACGGTGACAGCTTCAGTCTCGCTGCTTCCCAACATCTTGCCCAAATATTCCGATATTGCTACCGAACGATGCTTGCCTCCGGTACAGCCGATTCCAATAATAACCTGGCTTTTGCCTTCCTTCCGGTATTGCGGAATCAGGAAATGCAGCATATCCAGCAGCTTCGTCAGAAACGCCTGTGTCTCTGTCCATTTCATAACATATTCATACACATCACTATTCTGTCCCGTATTTGGACGCAAATGATCAATATAATGCGGATTCGGTAAAAAACGTACATCAAATACCAGATCGGCATCGATCGGAATGCCATACTTGAATCCGAACGACGTAATATTCACCGACAACATTTGGCTTTCCAGATGAGAAAAGCGGGATATGATGCGTTCTTTCAATTGAGCAGGCTTCATTGTACTTGTATTCAGTACCTGAGTCGCGGAGTTTTTGAGTTCCTCCAACATCTTGCGCTCCAGCCTGATGCCGTCCAGCGGCATACCCTCAGGAGCCAATGGATGTCTGCGCCTACTTTCTTTGTAACGCTGAACAAGTACAGAATCTGTAGCATCCAGGAATAAAATTTCGCAATGAATGGTAAAATGATCTTTAATATAGTTCAAAGACTCGGACAGAGCCGTAAAGAATTCACGCCCGCGCAGATCGATAACCAATGCAACCTTACCGATCTTGCCGTTTGACTGTTCAATCAGTTCCGCAAATTTTGGAATCAATACCGGTGGCAGATTATCCACACAGAAGAAACCCAGATCCTCCAGGCTTTGTACTGCAATGGTTTTACCTGCCCCGGACATGCCCGTAATGATAATGAGCGTGGCGCCTGTGCCTGGTGAGCCTTCACCTTCAAGCATAAATGTCCCCTCCTTATCATATTGCTGTCTTCATATATTGTTACGAGGTTACTAGGAACGCAAGAGAAGACCTGCTGCACCCACAATACCTGCATTATTACCAAGGGTAGCTTCCAGAATCTGAACCCCATCTTGCAACGGTTCCGGTGTCAACTTAGCAAATACGGTACGTATTTCATCGAACAGGAAATTGCCCGCTTTGGATACGCCACCACCGATGATGAACATCTCCGGGTTAATGACAGCTGCTACAGTAGCCATGGACTTGCCCAAGTAGAAGGCCGCACGGTTTACAATACGCTGTGCCACTTCATCGCCTGCCTTGGCAGCATCAAATACTTCTTTGGCTGCAATCTTGTCAACGAGTGCCAGTGACGTATGATCACCGCGTTCTACTGCATCTTTTGCCATCCGGATAATACCTGTTGCAGACGATACCGTCTCAACACATCCCATTTTACCACAGCCGCACTTGATGGCTTCCAGATCAGGGACAACACTGATATGACCCAGCTCTCCCGCCATACCGGAGAATCCTTGATAGATGTTACCATTCAGGATCAAGCCTCCGCCAACGCCCGTACCAAGGGTATAACATACGCAATTGTCTACGCCTTTGCCAGCACCTGCCCATACTTCACCCAGTGCAGCAACATTGGCATCATTATCTATTTTGATTGGCTTGCCCAGACGTTCTTCCAGAATCGAACGAATGGCTACATTCCGAAATCCAATGTTAGGGGCATGAACGATAATTCCCTCACGTACATTCGTGAAACCGGCCACTCCAGCACCTACACCCTCAAGTTGTTCCCAACTGTAAGGTGATTCGGCTACGATATGTCGGACATACTTCTCGATGTTGGCGATGACCGTGTCTACGCCCTTATCTACTTCTGTCGGTCCTTCAAACGTATGCATTAGCTGACCTTGTTCATCGCATATACCGACCTTGATTGCTGTTCCGCCGAGATCGACCCCAACGTAGATTTTCTCAGACATGCTGCAAGCCACCTTTATCTATCTAAAATAGTTTAAGTCCTACGTACCAACTATAATTGAAGGATACGCCTGGGTCAAGACGAGAAGACCTCTAGTACCTCCTGCTCCGCCGGGGTTGTGAACCACATCACACACCGTTTTTGAATACGTATACATCCTCATTACCTTCATTTATAAACGCATGCTTCATTCCTTCCTCTATAACAGAGGAAGCCTCAACTCATGATATTGCATCACCACTCGTTCCATTCATAAAAGATGATCATCGTCACCTCATCGTGGTGACCCATCTCACTCAACCCACCACCAGTCATTCTCATGCAGAGAGCTATCGAATGACAGGACAGTCAACACAAAAGCGCCTTCCGCAGATGGAAGGCGCCCTTACTTTTTCAAAAAAACTGAAGTTGTTCAATTGATTGAACTCAGTTAATCTTCTTACATTATAACTTCGTTTCCACACGCACCGGCTCTTCTGTCTTCTCCATCTTGTTTACATCCAGAATATCGAGCAGGAAGACGAAGATTGGAATACCAATGATCAGTCCCCAGATCCCCAGGAAGTGTTGCGACAGAATCAGTACGATAAAGGTGTAGAACATCGGCAATTTGGTCTTGTGTGCCATCAGCTTCGGATTCAGGAAGTAGGTTTCCAATGCATGAATGATAATAATCATGATGATCACGATAATACTCAGTTTCAGTCCACCCATCTGATACCCAATCAGACAGAGCGGCACCAGAGAGATAATCACCCCTGCCACTGGCACCAAACTTAACATAAATACGAGAATGGTCAGCGCGAACAAATACGGATAGCCCAGAATCCAGAGCCCCAGCATCGTCAGCACCGTATTAAATACGGCAATCAGCAATTGCGCTTCAATAACTTTACCAAAAGAAGAAACGAACTTGTCGCCCAAGTAAGCTACTTCAGTATAAAACCAGCCGATTTTGCTTGTTTTGAACTTGGACGTGAATTTGGATATCTCCTGCTTCTGCAACAAGAAGAACAGACTCAGAATGATAACGAGCAGAATAAACTCCAACCATTTGCTCAAAGCGAAAATATATTTCAATGCATCATTGGTATAGTTTTTGATATCGAAGGATTGGAGGTAACCGGCAATCTTGGAAGCAAAATTATCACCGTCTGCACTGTCCAGAAACTTCATAATCTCGTTCGTCAGCTGCACAACCTGATCCACGATCCGTGGTGAATATCTGGAGATACCCAGCACAATCACTGCGATAACGATCATATAGAGCAGGATGACCACGACTTTATAATTGATCTTAAATAACCGATTCAAACCACCTGTAATGAAGTGCTGTAACCTGTTCATGACATACGTCACCAGGAACAACAGCAGAATCATGTGCAGCATACTCCCCATACTGAACAAAATTAAACAGAACAAGAGCAGAATCAAAAACCGTCTCACTGTTGCATTCTGTAACCAATCTTTTATCATTTCCCCCAAAATCTTCACCTCACAGCTAATATGCCCCATATGTATACGAACTCATGCCCACTGTAGTTTCAAAAAAAGAGAAGCCTTCCGGCTTCTCTCATTTCATGAGACTTCCCGTTGTCTCTTATTCCTAGCATATGACTACCCTCACGCATGTCATGCTTACTTATCCAACGTTTCGCTCCAATCATGCACAATGCTTCCTTCAAGGAATTTCTCGCAATCCATCGCGGCCATACAACCTGATCCGGCTGCCGTAATGGCTTGACGATACTTCGTATCCTGAACATCACCACAGGCAAATACACCCGGAATATTGGTCTCCGTTGTTCCCGGTTTAACGACAACATAGCCATGTTCGTCCAGTGAGATCGCATTACCCAGGAATCCGGTATTCGGTGTGTGACCAATGGCAACGAATACGCCATCCGCTTCAAGTAACTCTTCCTGCCCCGTCTCGTTGTTACGCACCTTCAGCCCTTTGACACCCAGCGCTTCAGGTACGACCTCAAGAGGAGTACGGTTCAGTGCCCACTTTACCTTCTCATTGCTGCGAGCCCGATCTTGCATGATCTTGGATGCACGCAACTCATCCCGGCGGTGAACCAATGTGACATCCGTTGCAAAACGAGTCAAGAAGCTTGCTTCCTCCATGGCGGAGTCACCACCGCCCACGACCACGATTTTTTTACCGCGGAAGAAGAAGCCATCACATGTCGCACATGTACTTACACCACGTCCCACATTCTCCTGCTCGCCCGGAATACCCAGATAACGAGCAGAAGCACCTGTGGAGATGATGATCGATTCAGCTTCCAGTTCACCCATCCCTCCAACTTTGACCTTGAAGGGAGGTTTGCTGAAATCCACCTCTTCTACCCAACCATTTTTGAATTCGGCTCCAAAACGTTCTGCTTGCTTACGCATGTTGTCCATCAGTTCTGGACCCATGATACCTTGCGGAAAACCAGGGAAATTCTCAACTTCCGTTGTCGTCGTCAATTGACCACCCGGCTGAAGACCTTCGATAACCAGTGGGTTCAGATTAGCACGAGCCAGATATATCGCTGCTGTCAGACCCGCAGGTCCCGTTCCGATCACAATCGTTCTGTATTTAGACATATAGATACAGCCTCCTTAATAAGGTGAGAGTGTGTTGTACTAGCGATGAACTTGCAAGATGATATCCTACAGGCGTTTACGAGGCCCATTCGTTAAGTTTACCCGTTTTCCCGGTTGTTGTATCCTTCACCTTATGATGTCTTTCTGAAAACGAGTTGAAGCGAACTTTCTTTCTATACAAGTGGTGGGGTGCTGTTACAAACCCGATGGATCTGTTTAGCATACTTGCTAACCGTTGATGCCGATATCCCATACCGCTCAGCTACGCTTTGATAGGTAACAGGTCGACTGTGATTCTTGGCAGCCAAATATTCAAGTCCCGCAGCCCAGCCTTCAATCTGCTTCGTTCCCGGAACCTCGGGATGTACCCGGGATACATAATCCGTCCAGAGCCGTTCCATCTCTTGCTGCAACTCAGCCTTCGCCTCAGACATCTGGAGCGCACGGTCAACAACAGCCTGCCAATGGGAGGTTGAGTGAGTCTGCGATTGCTCTGATGTGGATTGAGCCTTCCCGATGGACTTCAAAGCTACAGGAGAAAAGGGTCGAACCACCTGTGTATTCTGCTCCTCTTGTTCAGCCGATTTCAATCCATCCAGCACAGCTTGTGCTGCCTCAAGCAGATCCTGTTCTTCTCCCGGTTCCTCAATAAAGGATTGCAGCGCCTGCTGCACCTCATAATCACCGATCATTCCAAGCGCATGAATAACCTGCAGCTTCGTTGCCCGATCACCATGTCGCAAAGCCCAGAAGAACGATGAACGAATTAGTGGATCATTCTTCATTTCTTCAGGTATGCCGTTACCATAGTTCTCCCACTGTCTGAACTGCTCGTCAAACGGCAGATGATAGTGATAACTCAGCTTCTCCGGCTCTTGCTCGCCTTGCCGTACAGCCTCAAGACCTGACAGATAGTACCGAGATACTTCGGAACCCGGATCAAGCTTAGACACATGATGCCATAGACGCTCAGCAGCGTCATAACGCTCTGTATTATAAGCTGCCACTGCTGCATAGTGAGCAAGTGCCGGATCTGCTGCTGTCTCTTCGTCCTTAAGCAAACGACGGAAGTGAACATAAGCCGTATCGTGTTGACCCAGAATTCCCATCGTTGTAGCCAGCTTGTAGACTTGTTCGTGCTGGAATGGCACGATAACACGCAATTTTTTTATCAGAAGCAGCACTTGATCAGCCCGGTTCTCATTTTGATGGAAAATGGCCAGATTACAGAGTGCATGCAGATTACCGGGCTCCTGTTCAAGCACTTCGGCAATGGTCTCTTTGGCTTTGGGAAACAGCCCCATATAATAGTAGGCAAGTGCCAGATTGTTACGGGCAGCCAAGTAGTCAGGATAATCCGATGACATGCCTTCGAGCAGCTCAGCAGCCTGTGCGAATTTCCCTTCTTCCAACAGTTCCCGTGCCTGATCGTGCTCCACTACACCTTTACGTGATTTAATTCGATTCAGTTTGGCCGGACGATCCAGCTCATAGTACAGAAGCTCCATCATCTCTTCAGCTTCTGTCATGAACTGACCCTGGGTGTCCTCCTCCAAGTAGGTAACAAGTGCTTGCTCGGCTTCCTCAAACCGGTCCATATTTGCATAATTGTTCGCCATGTAAAAATAACATTCCGTCATCGACGGATCTACCACTTCCAGCACGTTAGCCAGAATAGCATTGGACGCTTCGTAATCGCCCTTCTCCGATAATATACCCGCCATATTACAATGATTCACCGGATTTTCCGGTTCGTATTCAACAGCTTTGCGAAAATATTTTAATGCCTTGTCGACATGATTACGGTCCAGCGAGCGGACAGCTCTTTCAAAAAAGAAAGAAGCATCCAAGTGAATCGGTATAATATTGGCAAGGTGTCCCTCAGCCCGCACTAGCTTGCCCTTCATCTCCAAGGCACCTCCTCTTTGCATTTCATTCATACTCTTCAGTATACCACATCTTATGGCCCACTTCTCAATATGTAGTTTCATGTCGTTTATGAAAAAAATGCAAATAAAGATGACCTTCCATCCTTGTCGGTTAAGGACGCTCAACTGGCTTCTTTCGACTACGGTAAGATGGTAAGATAAATGTAGCTCTTGATTTGATGCTCCATCTGAATATTTTTCATAATTGCATTGTTTACGAATCAGCCATGTGCCATTTATTTATTCTTCAACTACGGTGTCACTTCATATTACAAGGTAGCATCATTATCATTTTTAAGGAGAGGGTATATTGATTATCTCAAAAATAAAACCACTTCTATTTATCTTAATATGTTTGTTTGCCTTGAGTGGATGTTCAGAAGATATAGAAAATGAAGAAAATAATCTCACACTAGATGATGTAGTAACAGCGCTTGAATCTCAAAATCTGAATTTAATATCCTTTGGCATAACCGGATATCCAATGAAATTAAATAATGTTATACCTGAGGTGTATTCCACTGGAGTCCCCGTGGAAGAAGAACCGGATAACCCTGAATTTATACATATTTATATTTTCAATTCTGCAAAGGATCGTATAAAGGGGAATAAAGAATTCAATAAGAACATGGAAGGTGCCCATTTTACAACGCTTCCTTTCCTATATGAGAAAGCAAATATTCTTATCGTTTACTGGAGTAAGACCAAAGAGAATCCTCTGTTAACTACACCAATTGAAACTGCATTAGAGCAACTGGAATGATAAGAAGACCGAGCCTTTTGGCTCGGTCTTCTACAGTTATGACTTAAAACGAAAGCACAGTCGTAATTTCAAAATCCCTATAAAGACTCCATGGATTTAAAGCTTCAATGCCATCGAAGGAGAAAGTGAAATTTGAATGGTTTTATCAAATGGCGTCATGAAATTGACCAGCACAACCTTGCACTTATCGGGCAGTTTCGCCTCCCGCACCGATGCTGCCAGATGCCCCAGTTCGCCCCCGGTGATCTCCAGCCAGTCATCTCCGCAGGTATAGCGCACTGTACCGCCTTTCCACAAGTAGTGGCCTTCATTCGTTTCAATCGCGTCCTCGCAGGTTAGCTCCCCTTCGCTTCCGAATACAAAGGACAGCTGCATCATAATGTCTTCCGGTTCCTGCCCTGACAGATGCATGGTCCATCCGTTTTCCGTTGGTCGCACTTCTGCCCCTACACGGAAGGTCTGCTCATGAGTGAGCTGACGGCTCTGATGAGGTAACAAGTACCATGGACTGATAGCCGATGCGGCCGATTCCGGCAGTAGATTCGCAGGAACTGGGCTGTAATAGCCTTTTTTCTGCTCACCAGTCAGTTGATATCCCTCGGAAAGCCTCGTCATTTGCTGCATAGGTATATACCCTGGATTAAAGTAAGAGGCCAGTTGTACCGCCAGCAGACGCACCTTGCCATGACGAAGAGCGAAGAAGGAAGGAACCTCTGTCATCACCGTCACGCTAGTAGCACCATCCCGAATTCGGGCTACGGGAGCACCAAAGTCCGTATGCATCCGACTGTGTGAGATACGTCCGTGATGCCCTACTGCGTCCATCTGCTCCAGATATTCGTCGCGTACAAAATGCTCATTCAGCATGACCTCATACTGTTCCGGTAATGCATCACGCGCCTCAACCGCCTGCTGAAGCTCAGGCTCAAGCATCAAACGAATGAGCGTATTCACTGAGCATACTCCCGGATCTGTTAATGTATCTCCCGCCCACGCTGCCATGCCTGCAAAGAGTGGATCACCGTCGAGCCGGGCCAAAATGGCATAAGGCAGATAATAAGGTGACAGATCATGAACACTGCCCAGATCCTGTCGACCTGAATAATCCGTAACAATTTCACCGGTAGGATGCACAAGGTACACCATCATGCGGAGATTAAGCCTCACCGGTTCCAGCAGTTCAGGACGATTGAGCAGACGCGCGGCATGAATTAACATGATGTCGCTAACTGCGCTATATATCCCATTGCTCCGTTCTGTCCACTCCCCATCGGGTGTGATATCCATCCCTTCATCCATCCACTGCTCTGCGCGCTGCACAGCTTCCTCCAGATCAAATAGCTCATGCAAGAAACCGAGCGCCGCGCATAGCACCCAGCGATGATTAGGCGTATGACAGCCTCCCGTAAGCATAGTTGGGATTGTACGTTCCAGAAACAGCCTCATATTGTTCAGTACAGGTTGCAGTGGCTCCCATTCCTGCTGCTGAAGAAGCTGATACAACTGTGAATACCCTACTACGACAAATGCGGTATCGGGAGGGGAATGGTAATTGGTCCAGCCAGGCGATATTGAACCATCTTCATGCTGGAAGCGAAGTACATATTCCGTAGCTAACAGCAGTCGATTTAACAACGCCTCATCCCGGTAATAGATAGAATCGGGATGAGAGATCGCAGCTCCCCAGTAACACATATCCGTGGGCGTTCCAGTCGTGTGGTTTACCCAGGCAACACCTGTGAAGGGATCGATTGTTCCTCCATAGTAACGGCTTTCCGGGTCAAGCATCTGCCGGGATATGCCTCTTTCTACCGCTCTGTCATTACTGTCTACCAGTTGTTTGTACATGTGCAGTCCCCTCCATACCAATGCATTCTCCCGATGTGCGAAGTATGTTGCTTCAGCCCCTTGAGTTTAGACTGGAAGCTTACTCATACCGCCCTTAGGTGAGTTCATTTTTTCTCGTCAGTATATACCATATACCGACAAAAGTCGCTAGAAAAACCGTTCTTGTTTCACCACATTTTTGTGTGGTCTTCATCACCAGGGAAACAGCCATTCAACGCACGCTTTGAACACGCAAACTGTTCCTAATGTCACGACTCCATTCTGCTACTCTGCCACTCCAAGCTTCTTCATAAGCAAGTCATGACTCTCGTGGATCTCTTCTGGCTTACAGGCAGACTTCAACTCATACACCTTCACCTGTGCCCGGCGTATCATCGGCAGGTAGGCGTCATAGAAATTCATGTCCTTACTGTGTACATAAGGGCACCAATGATCAGAGAGACCCAGTGTCTCATGGATATGAACACCCACGATATCATCCATCAGCCCCTGCATTTCTCCCACACTATCATAGAGACCCATTCGGTCCATCATGATGGCATGACCCGTATCGTACCAGATACCAACCGGGGCTCCTTTGAGGGCCGTGATGATGGTCTTGGCCTCGGCAAGGGTAGGAATCTGTTGTGGTCTGGATCTCGTCTCGATTCCAAAACGAACATTCAGACCTTTAGCTGCCGCTCGATTACACACCTCATCCAGACTGGCGATAATTTTCTCCACATAGCCAGAACTGAGTGCCTCTCGCCGCTCCATCAGTTCCGCCCATTTGCTGCGATACTTCGGTGAATCTGGACCTTCCTCGTTATAGAGCTTTCCAAGATCTTTGCTGATATCCTGAGGAAAAGGCACCTCTCCGGGATGTACAACAACAGCTTCTCCACCATAACGCTGGGCATATTCAGCCGACTCTACCAGCAACTCGATCGCCCGCTTACGTTTCACTTCATCTTCGAAGCCAAGCAAGATGGAATCCGTACCATAATCGGGGTCAGGGTCATGTGGAAACGTGTTATGAACACTGGAGACGCCGATGTCTCCGCGTTCAATCATGGGCTCAATCGTCTTGAGCATTTCCTTCGTGACATTATAGTTGAGCTCCACTCGGCGAAAGCCGAGATCCGCAATCTCCCGTATCATGTCTTCCCCGACATCATGTTTTCGGATATTCCAGCACGTCGAAAATGAATATATACCTTTATCTTTTTGCTGCATCTGATTTCCTTCTCCTCCCCAACAGCTAGAGCTTGCCCAGCAGTTTTATATCAACCTTTTACCGCGCCAAGCATGGCACCGCTGACAAAATACTTTTGCAGCCACGGATAGACAAGCAGAATGGGTACCGTTGCGAATACAACTGTAGCTGCTTTGAGACTTTCCGGAGTTAGTGGTGTGCGGTTAGCACCTTCCATCAATGTAAGTTCGCTTACCATGTTGTTTTGAACCATTTGGAAGAGCTTCAGTTGTAGTGGATACAACTTCGGATCATTAATATACAACAGTGAATCCTGGAATCCATTCCAGCGGCCAACCGCATAGAAAAGCGCTAATGTCGCAATTACAGGCATGGATAATGGAAGTATGATTTTGAATAGCGTGTGCACATGTGAACTGCCGTCAATTTCTGCTGATTCTTCCAGACTTTCAGGAATGCCTCTGAAGAAGGAAATCAGGATAATCAGGTTAAATGGACTCACCAGTCCCGGTAAGATCAGTGCCCAGACTGAGTTAAGCATATTGAGATCACGAATGAGCAAGTATTCTGGAATCATCCCGCCACTGAAGAACATCGTAATGATGATGACATACATGAAGAGCTTGCGCCCTTTCATTTTTTTCTTGGTTAGCGGATATGCAGCAGCAAGTGTGAATAACATGCACAACACTGTGGTTGCCACTGTCAGAACAGTCGTAAAGCCCAGTGAGTAGAGCATGGATTGATCAGAGAATACCTGGATATACGCATCCCAGTTAAATTCTTTAGGAAATATGGTCACTTCTCCCGAAGTAATCGCGCGGTTAGAGCTTAGAGATATCGCAATGGTATGCAAAAATGGAGCCAGACAGAATATAACAAACAAACTGATAAAGGAGATATTAACGATATCAAAAATCCGATTTGAGGTGCGTTCACTCATATGCGCACAACTCCTTTACTGATGGTCTATACATACAAGCCGATTGGCGTATCTTTCATGCTTTGACAACTTATAAAATGCCTTCGCCGGTTGCTTTCTTCGAAATATAGTTAGAACCGAGTACAAAGATTAGTCCCACAACGGCCTGGAATAGTCCTACGACAGTTGCAAGTGTGTATTGTCCTGATTCAAGGCCGACCCTGTAAACAAAGGTACTAAGTACATCTGAATATTCACGTACGGCTGTGTTACCGATAATATAAGGCCGATCAAAACCGATGCTGACCATATGTCCGAGATTAAGAATGAGCAAGGTCACAATAGTTGGTTTAATACTTGGCAATGTAATATGCCAGATTCTCTTCAGCCTTGAAGCTCCATCAATCTCGGCAGCCTCAAACAATTCCTTGTTCACACCGGTTAATGCCGCCAAATAAAGAATGGTTCCCCATCCTGCACTCTGCCAGACACCTGTGAACAGGTATGTCACAAGCCATGGATTTTTCTCTGTCAAAAATGGTATTGAATTCAAGCCCATACTCTCCAACACACCGTTAACCATACCGGATTGATTACCGAACAATTGGTATACAATTCCCCCGATGATAACCCAGGAGATAAAGTGAGGAATGTACAGAATCGTTTGCGATATTTTTTTGAACCATTTGAATCGAACTTCATAGAGCATGATGGCCAATATAATTGGAGCAGGGAACGAAACAAGCAGGTCGAGGAAATTTAGCATGAAGGTGTTTCGCAATGTGGTGTAGAAGTCCCGCATTCCAAATACCTCGCGAAAAGCATCGAAACCGATCCACTCACTGCCGTTGATTCCCTGAAACAGGTTAAAGTCCTTAAAGGCAATCTGTACACCGTACATTGGTCCGTAACGAAAGATCAAAAAGTAGATGAGTGGCAGGGAAATCAGTGCGTACAATTGCCAATACCTTTTCAAGTATGTGATGGTCAAGTCGGTTTCCTCCTATCAACAAAGAAACGGCTGTGCCGCTTAAGTCCGGCGGCACACGTCCCTTCAAAGTTATGCGATTAAACGAACATCTGTCTTCAAATCATGAGGTGAGAAATGTAACGTTTATTTACTTTGTAGCAAGTTACTGAAGTGCTTCTTCAAGCTCTTTCTTCAGTTCTGTACCACCCAATGACATGAAATCAGCTATTTCCTTTTCATATACCGCATCGAATTCAGCCGGCTTAGCCATGGCTGTTTTTACGATAAGCACTTTTAACTTATCATTTAGCGCTGTACCATATTTAGATTCTGCTTCGATTGGTTTGCTGAAGATAACCGGGCCGATCGTATCCGTATTAGCGATATCAATAGACTGTCTCATCAGCTCATGGTTACGTTCTGGGAAGCCTGCAATCCATGCGGCTTCATTGGCTGCCTGATCTCCAACTACTTTACCGTTGGCAATAATGGCCATATCACCACCGTTGTAGAGACGATCTTTGACATCCTGTGGTGCATCATCTTTAACAACTGGAACACCATCAACCATATCGTAATTTTCACCTTCGACACCGGTGTTCATCTCCAGCAAGTTCGTTCCAGAAGCCATCCAGTCTAGGTATTTCACTGCTTCAACCGAACGTTTGCTGCTTTTTGGAATCATGATGTACATACCGTTGCTGCCATAACGTGATTTGATGTGTTTGTTGTCCACATTCAGGTTGGTGTAAGCGTCAACTGCTACAACTTTGCTATCCGGTACATTTTTGTACAAATTATCAAGCATACCATCTGCATATAGAATCTGACCTACGTCCTCAGACATGTAGCCAATATTACCGTTCTGGAAGTCTTTGACCAATTGCGTTTTTTCTTCATCAAGACTGAAGTCTTTGCTGATCAGACCTTCATTGTAAAGCTTGTTAAGGAACTGCATCGCATCTTTGAAGCCATCATGCAATGGTAGCTCGTATCGCTGACTGTACGTAAGCCCATCTTGTACGGGTTTAATAAAGGAGTAAATCAATGTTTCGTACTGCGCTGGAGCAAGTGCCATACCCATTGGGATGTTTTTGCTGCCCAGATTGCCCGGATCTTTCTCTTTGAATGCTTTCAGTGTTGCGTAAAGCTCATCCGTTGTTGTTGGAGCATTCATGCCGACTTTATCTAGCCAATCCTGGCGGATATATGAGTTGTAACGAGCCGTAATGGCACGTTTACCCGGAATAGCGAATTGCTGACCTTCAAGCTGACCAAATTTCAACAAGTCTTCACCCAGATATTCTTTTAGATTAGGTGCATGTTCATTAATAAGCTCACCTACGTCAGTAAGTCCCCCCTGCTGGGCATAGCGGTAGAACACACTTGAGTCATATACAAATACAATGTCCGGAACGTCGCTAGCGCTGGCCATTAACACGTTGAGCTTGGTTGTTTCTTCTGAACGTTGAACAGGTACGAATTGCACATCAATGTTATTCGGATCGCCGAATTTCTCTTGAACAAATTTAGTTAAGTAGTTGTTCGTGATCGTATGTGGAGAAGGACTGTTACCACGATCGAAAACCTCCACTTTCAAAGTAACACGCTCACCTTTAGTTGTTGCCCCGCCTTCTGCTGATTCTTTTTCTGATGCAGACGAGCACCCCGCAAGTAAGGACACTCCCATTACTAACGTAAGTGCCAGACCCATCCATTTCTTCTTACTCCCCTTGGTTGCTTTTCCAATCATTTTGTCATCCCCTTTTACTTTGCGTGAATGTTTAAGGCTTGCTCCGAGTATTCCACATCTTTCCGAACTCTAGCAATAAACCAATTTCGGAAGCGCTTACAAAAGGAATTTAGTTTATGTGTTAAGCCCCTTTTCGCAGACTGATTATTTTCCCAAAGTTGCACTGCCCTAGGCTGTGATGGCTCTCAACGCCTCACGACTCGGAACTTCCTGTCCCCATTCGGATAAACCATTTTCACACACTGCCTATTTTCGTAAACGGGGAAAAAACAGGAATACCAGCTTGCTATCCTGCGAAAACAGTTGCCTCGATCTCAGGCAGCAGAGAACTGTTCAACGAAAACAGGGCGAACCTCTGCAAGCCTGCTCTCCTGGTGGAAAGTGACTGCATGAAATTCACCCTGTGCTATCCTGATGTACAGATCTCAGAATATGATCACTTTTGCGTTACTCTTCGGGTTCTCGATGTTCACGTTTCAAACGACGATAATCTCCTGGTGTAATGCCCGTTACCCGTTTAAATACACGTCCCAACGTAATTCCATTTGCATACCCAACCTTCAGGGCAATATCCTGCAAAGAGTAATCAGTATTGAGCAGAAGCTGCTCTGTCTCCTTCATTCGAAGCTCTGTAACAAAATCAACAAACTTCATGTTGAATTCTGTCTTGAACAAATAACTCGCATGTTTGCCCGTAATCTGGAATCGGTCGCTCAGATGTTGCAATGAAAGATCGGGATTCGCAAACTGTTCTTCAATATAATTTTTCATTTCGTTGACCATTGCTTTGTAACTCTTGGTTTCCGTTACCGCCACGTATGTTCTAAACAAGTCTGTCAGACCATCGAACAAAAGATTTTTCACATCCGTAAGCGTCTCTGCCTCTTCCACAGCACTCAACCATCTGTTGATGTTTTCTTCGGACAGCTCTTCCTGAAGCCCTTCCGACATCATAGCCACTTCTCGGCTGAGCATCTGTAACATGGCTTGAATCAGAGAACGAATCTCGTCATCTGGCAGTTTGTTCTTTTCAAATGCTGTAAAGATCTCCTCCAGCTGTTCCCGCCACTGTCCACTCGACATCCGGAACCGCTTCACAAAGTCCGCAATCATCTGTAGATAAGTATAGGTATCCAGCAAAGGATGCTGTGGTTCGCCGCAGTCGGCTTGGCCGACATCTCCATTCATCAACAGTTTGCGATGCATTACTCCTTCTGCGGCCGCATAGGAGTCTCGTATTGTACCGATTCCCTGAGCGATAGGTCCAATAGCAAAACTTAAGGAAATGCGTAGATTTTGTTCTACCCAGGATTTGCATTCCTCAGCTAAAATACGAATCTGCCCAGACATGTCCAAGTTGTTATCACTCTGTTCTTTAAACACAAAAAGGATCGCAATTCGATCTACACTAATCCATTCCGTCCAGCATTGTACTCCAGTATTACGTGACAGCTCTTGCAAAACGTTCATCAAGGCAAACTTCAGCGTATTTTGTTCACCTCTCGTGTACCTCTCCTGAAAACCCTTCTCATAACGGTTAATCTCTCCAACAACAACGACAAAGCGCGACGAATCATGCACATCATTCAGTGGAGAAAGCTCTTTTAATTGCTCTGCAGTATTTTCGATATGTTCCCCATGCAACAGGGCATTGAACAACTTGCTGCGCTGCATGAGTACATTTTCCCTGCTTTTCTTGTCATAATCCATCATATGATTAATCAGATTCTCAAGCACACCATCAATCATCTTCATCTCATCCGTGCGAGCACCCGTGTGTTCAAACGCCCGAATCTGATGTGACTCAATCCGGTTCATGATGATCTGAATAGGTTTATAGTTACGGCGAGTAATGTATACGATATAAACAATCGCACAGATGACAGTCACAATCGCAATGATTACCCATACATAAGACACGACAGATACCCAGCCAAATAAGTTGCCGGCTTTAATTCCACTGGATATTGTCCAGCCCAGTCTTTCTAGCGGTAGCGTATTCAGTTCCTGACCGTCTATCGAGCCTTCTTGGTCCGAGTGTGCATTGTACACAACCTTACCGTCCCGATCCGTAATTGTCAGGAACGAGAGCTGACCATTAACCATACTGTCTACGCTCTGTTCAATGCTGCTCATCTTGATATTAATGACCAATGTACCCTGAGAGCCAAAAGGCAAAGGCATATCCTTGTTCACGGTTAATACACGAATCGGGGTACGCTGACCAGAGTCCGCATCGAATTCCCGGACCGGCTGCCAGCCCGAACTGATAGACCCGGTAACCATCTTATCGATCCATGCCTTATCCGAGAAACTTTCCACTTCTCTGGAACCACTTACGGTCAGTACATGTTTATTTCGCTTGTCATACAGATAGATGGATTGAATCCATGAGGACGAATTGGTTAGCTCACGTAAACTCTGCGCAATCGCATATACCGTGTCTGAGCTGGTCTGGTTTGTGTTATTAAAATAGAGTTTGTAGGCCTGCTGACTCTGTGCCGTTTCAAGGATAGATAGTTCAATATCTCTGATTGTACGATCCACCGTGTCTAACATATAACTGGAGGAGATCCGGTCTGCTTTTTTCGTTTCCTCCTTGGAGATGTCATTAATGAAGACAAACGCGATGAAAATGAGTATGGTCACCGTAAGAAAAAAAATCGGGAAATACGAGAACAGTAACCGGTAGTACCAATTACGAGACAATAGACCCCACTCCTCACTCCACGATGCCAATGTTCTCAGCCGTGGTTCTACTGTTCAGCATCCATCTCACCTCAGGGCTGAATACTATATGATAACGCTATCATAACTGATTTTATGTTATTATAGCACAAGCCTCCGAGCAGCAAAGCAAGAATTGAATTCACAGAGTCAAAAGCAAAAAACCGTGCTGAGCAGATATCAACTCAGACACGGATCAGTTAATCTGGCAGTACCGTTAAATCCTCGATGCTCTAAATTCCGGAATCCTTAAACAATGTGGCCATGGAGCCACCATCCACAATAATGCGTACGGCGCGGGCCAGCATGGGCGCAACAGGTAACACTTTGAAGCATTCAGGATGGTCATCGGGCAGTGCGATCGAGTCCGTAACCACCACCTCTTCAATAGACGGGTGATTCAATTTACTCACTGCCCCATCCGAGAACAATCCGTGTGTTGCACACACATATACATTTTTGGACCCACGTTCCTTCAAGCCTTCCACGACATTCAGAATCGTTGTTCCGGTGTCGATCAGATCCTCAATAATAATGGGTGTCCGGCCCTCTACATCACCAATGACATGGGTAATCACCGACTCATTATGGCTTGGACGTTTCTTGATCATAATGGCAAATGGAGAATCCAGACGATTCGCCAGCTTCTCTGCCATCGATGCTCGTCCCGCATCCGGGGAGACCACGACAGGGTTCTCAATGCCTTTGCTTAACAGATAGTCACTAATCAGATCCAGCGATGTCATATGGTCAACCGGAATGTTGAAGAATCCCTGTATGGCCGCTGCATGCAGATCGATCGTTACGACCCGATTGGCGCCAGCTGTCGTTAATACATCTGCTACCATCTTGGCCGAGATCGGCTCCCGAGGAGCGGATTTACGCTCTTGACGAGCATAGCCGTAATACGGAACAATGATGTTCACAGTGCGCGCTGAAGCCCTCTTGGCGGCATCAATCATCACAAGCAACTCAACAAACAGCTCATTGATCGGATGAGACAACGACTGTACCAGAAACACATCACAATTACGGATCGTTTCTTCATAATGAACGTAAATTTCTCCGCTCTTGAACCGGGACAGCTTGATCTTGCCCAGTTGTACTCCCAGCTTGTCACATACTTGTTCTGCCAGCTTAGGGTTCGATGAACCGGAAAAAATACGTAACGAATGCTGCATAATGCCCTCCCGAGGGTTGAAATCCCTATATAATCCCTTATTTAAAAGTGAGTGTTCAAAAAGACCGGTTTTCAGTACCGAGAAGATGGGATAAAGCTAGAAATGGAGTAGCGGAGCGTAGGCAAAACTACGTGAGCAACTACAATGTTTCCAGAGGAAACATACTTCGTAAGCATCCACCCATTTCGGCTGAATTCCAGCTTCGATGCTGATGATGCCATTAGGCATCCTACGTAATCAAAAGCGGACTTTTTGAACTACCTTTAAAAGGTTATTTCCTACCCTCATTATACTCCACTGGCTTATACATTTAAAGGAATGAAAGAACGATGACGGCCTTCAAAAACAGCGACTTCTGTACAGCCCAACTCACGTAAAAGTGCTTCAGCTTCGGGCAAATAATCGCCCAGTTTCATTGGGTCATGTGCATCAGAACCCATGGTTAACGGAATACCCAAGCGAATAGCTTCTGTCAGCATTCTGCGACTCGGGAACATCTCGGCACAAGGCTTGGACAATCCGGAAGCATTCAGCTCCATGGCGCAGCCGCTTTTGGCAATAGCCTGCAGAGCTGCGTTCTCCAATGTGATACGTTCTTCTGTCTGCTCCGCTGAAGGAACAAATCCAAACCGTTTAATAACATCTGCATGTCCCATAATATCGTACATGCCCGTTGCTGCTGCCTTGCTTACGGCATCATAGTACTGACGATATACTTCAAGGACGTCTTTGCCCTCCCAGTGATGGGTCTGGCGGAAGTCTGTAATATCCCATTCACCAAGGAAATGAACGGAGCCAATCACATAATCCCATGGATAACGCTCAATGATTGCACGGATTTCTGTTTCCCAGCCTTCAATATAGTCACCTTCTAGACCAACACGTACGTCAATCTGCCCACGGTAACGTTCTTTCAGAGAGAAACACTCCTCCACGTAACGCGGCAGTTCATCCATAGGCATCGCCATTTCCGGATAATATTGAGCTGGATCCACATGCAACAAGGGCATGTGATCGGACAATCCAATCTGGGATAGTCCGATCTCCACACCACGCTGCACGTACTCTTCCAGTTTGCCAACGGCATGTCCACACCGCTCATGGTGTGTATGATAGTCTATACGCACGTAACTCGCCTCCTAATCGCGGCGAGGCCGTTCATGACGGCGGCTCAGCTCTGACATAATGTCGTCCAGCGGCAACTTGCGCTCTTGTAACAGGACGAGCAGGTGATACATTAGGTCACTGACTTCCAGACGAAGCTCGTCATTATCTTTATTTTTGGCGGCGATAATCGTCTCGGACGCTTCTTCACCGATTTTTTTCAGTATTTTATCTACACCTTTATCGAACAAATACGTTGTATATGCACCCTCAGGGCGCTCACGTTCACGCTCTGCAATAACGGATTCAAGCTCAGCCAATACCTCGAAGCGGCTTTCGGAACTTGAATTTGCAGCAACGGCATCCGCTCCATCTGAAGTCTCGTCTCCTGATTTCTCTGGCAAACCAATAATTTCATTATGGAAACAAGTTACCGCACCTGTATGGCAAGCAGGACCATTTGGTTTGACCTCAACCAATAAGGTATCGCCGTCACAATCATATTTCAGGGAAGTAATCGTCTGCACGTTGCCGGATGTTGCCCCTTTATGCCACAACTCCTGACGAGAACGTGACCAGAACCAGGTCTCACCGGATTCCAGCGACAACTTCAGGGATTCACGATTCATATAAGCCATCATTAAAACTTCACGAGTATTCACATCCTGCACAATGGCAGGAACCAAACCATCACTCCAACGAATGTGTTCCACAACCTGCTCCAAGGACAGCTGTTCCTTGATTTCATCGCTCACTTTAGTCACGGATCTCCACCCCTTGTTCTCTCAAATGTTGTTTTAGCGCCGGTACGGCGATTTCTTTGTAATGGAAAATTGTTGCGGCCAGACCTGCATCCGCTTTGCCTGTGGTGAATACATCATAGAAATGAGATTCCTTGCCCGCACCGCCCGATGCGATGACCGGAATACGCACAGATTCGGATACCGCTGCCGTCAGCTTCAGATCGAAGCCGTCTTTCGTTCCGTCTGCATCCATACTTGTCAGCAGAATTTCTCCCGCGCCCAAGCTCTCTGCCTGTTT
This sequence comes from Paenibacillus sp. FSL H8-0079, assembly GCF_037991315.1. NCBI lineage: Bacteria > Bacillati > Bacillota > Bacilli > Caryophanales > Paenibacillaceae > Paenibacillus > Paenibacillus sp. FSL H8-0079. Next base: position 164,470 of record NZ_CP150300.1, on the reverse strand, counting down.
AACCCATTCCAATGCCTTGATCCCAGAGGGTTTTCGTCCACCATGCGTGTAGACCTCCCACTCGCCCCAAGCTTCATTATACTTGGCATCGATCGCTACGACGATACACTGCGAGCCAAAGCGACGTGCACCATCTGCAATCAACTGCGGATTAAGTACCGCGGCTGTATTCACTGCGATTTTATCCGCTCCTGCACGGAGAATACGCTTCATGTCCTCCACCTTCGAGATGCCACCACCTACCGTAAAGGGAATAGCGATCTCGCCTGCTGTCTGCCGCACGACTTCTTCCATCGTTTCGCGACCTTCCACTGAAGCGGAGATATCGAGAAAGACCAATTCGTCCGCGCCCTCGCGGTCATATAGCGCCGCCAGCTCTACCGGATCACCCGCATCGCGGAGATTAACGAAGTTGACGCCTTTGACGACCCGGCCGTCCTTCACGTCCAGACAGGGGATGATTCTTTTTGCCAGCATGCTACCTCTTCCTCTCTACCCGAATATCCTTTACTTGTTTACCGCACGTACTGCTTCAGACAGATCGATACTCCCAGTATACAGCGCTTTACCCACGATCGCTCCACCAACACCATCATCTGCATGACGACTCAGACGAAGTAGATCATCCATCACACTTACACCACCGGAAGCAATAACCGTCCGTCCGCTCGCCTTGGCAAGAGATACAATCGCTTCTACGTTAGGACCCTGCATCATGCCATCACGGGATATATCCGTAAAGATAAACGTTTCTGCGCCATATGCCGCCAGTTCCTTCGCGAGCACCTCTGCCTGTACTTCCGATGTTTCAAGCCATCCGCGAGTTGCTACGTAACCATTTCGAGCGTCGATACCAATTGCCACTTTGTCGCCGTAACGTCCCAGTACTTCCTCTGTAAAAGCACGATCTTCAATCGCTGCTGTTCCAATGATGAGCCGGCTAACACCCAGACCCAGCAAACGCTCTACATCCGCTACCGTACGAAGTCCGCCACCAACCTGAACGGGTACGTTTACCGCCGAGGCAATCCGTCCGATCAGCTCATCGTTAACAGGATGTCCTGCTTTGGCACCATCCAGATCCACCAGATGGACGTATGTACCGCCTTGCTTCTCCCAGGATAAAGCCACTTGAACCGGGTCATCGTTATACACGGTCTCCTGATTATAATCTCCCTGCACCAGTCTTACACATTTGCCGTCCCGGATATCAATCGCCGGATATAGGATAAAAGATGACATACAAGGCCTCCTGAATATTGATTAGATTTGTACGCTTTCTGTAGTTAAAAAGAGATGATGTTTTACCTTTGTACAACCGATCCTGTCAGAGCCAGAAAGTTGCCGAGTAGCTTCATACCAAGCTCGCCGCTTTTTTCCGGGTGGAATTGCATACCGAAGTTCGATCCTCTGCCTACAATGGCTGTAACTGGATGTCCGTAATCCGTCACTGCCAGCAGATCGTCCCTGTTTTCAGTAAGTGCATGATAAGAATGGACAAAATAGACATGACCTGCCTCAAGACCCGTAAATAGCGGGTTTTCGGCTTGCAGGAATTCCAAACGGTTCCAACCCATGTGAGGAACCTTCAGTTCTCCTGGTGCGAATCGCACCACTTTACCTGGCAAAATATCCAGTCCCTCATTATCTCCATGCTCTTCACTTGAGCTGAACAACAATTGCATGCCCAGACAGATACCGAGCAGTGGTTTGGACCCGGCAGCGGCTTCCTTCACCACCGTATCCAGTCCACTCTCCTTCAGATGAACCATCGCATCACCAAAAGCACCTACGCCTGGCAGAATGACACCATCTGCGCCAAGAATCTCTTCCCGGTCACCCGTGACCAGCGCTTCGTAGCCAAGACGTTCGACCGCTTTGCCGACGCTGTGCAGGTTCCCCATACCGTAATCGACAATTGCAATCGCCATCGTCTACAGCACTCCCTTCGTGGAAGGTACACCCGTTACACGTGGATCAATCATCGTTGCTTCATCCAGTGCACGTCCTAACGCCTTAAAGATCGCTTCAATCATGTGGTGCGTGTTCTGACCATAGTGCACAATGACATGCAACGTGATCCGAGCTTCCAATGCCAATTTCCACAGGAATTCATGTACCAGCTCTGTGGAGAAGCTGCCAACCTGTTGGGAAGGGTATTCTGCACGGTATTCAAAGTGAGGTCGATTACTCACATCAATAATGACCTGAGCTAACGCCTCGTCCATCGGTACAAAAACACTGGCATAACGCTTAATACCGCGTTTGTCACCCAACGCTTCTCGCAACGTCTGTCCCAGACAGATTCCGATGTCTTCAACCGTGTGATGATCGTCGATATCAATATCTCCGCGAGCCTGCACGTTCAGGTCGAATTGTCCGTGCTTCGTGAACAGATCCAGCATATGGTTCAGGAAAGGTACATCCGTTTCAATCGTGGATTGTCCAGTTCCATCTACAGTAAAAGCCAACTGGATATTGGTCTCGTTTGTTTTGCGGTCAACCTCTGCTTGGCGCACTGCACCTTTGTTTTCAAGTTCCACACCATTATTTTGCTTATCCATTGTCCAATTCCGCCTTTCCTTCCTGTTCTAACCGTACAGCGATTGCACGGGCATGCCCTTCAAGACCCTCATGGCGGGCCAACTCTATAATAGCCGCTCCGTTCTGCAGCAGCGCTTCTTTACTATAATAGATCAGACTCGACTTCTTGATAAAATCATCCACATCCACCGGTGAACTGAACCGCGCGGTTCCATTGGTTGGAATAATATGATTCGGTCCGGCAAAGTAATCCCCTACCGGCTCCGAGCTGTATGGGCCGAGGAAGATCGCGCCAGCATTCTCGATCCGGCCAGCGTAAGCCATCGGCTCCTGCACCATGATCTCCAGATGCTCCGGTGCGAGCCGGTTCACCACGTCGATCCCTTCATCGATGGAATCGACCACAATAATCGCGCCATACTGCTCCACGGAAGCAGCAGCGATATCACGACGCGGCAGCACTTCAAGCTGCCGCTGCACTTCGCCCTGCACGGCTTCCGCCAGCGTGGTCGAATTCGTGACGAGAATGGCCGATGCCATCTCGTCATGTTCCGCCTGCGACAACAGGTCGGCGGCGACGTACACTGGATTCGCCGTATCATCGGCGAGCACCACAATCTCACTCGGCCCGGCGATACTGTCGATATCGACCGCACCGTACACCTCGCGCTTCGCGAGCGCCACGTAAATATTGCCCGGTCCACAGATCTTGTCGACCGGGGCAATACTCTCCGTGCCGTAAGCCAGGGCGGCGATAGCTTGAGCGCCGCCAACCCGGTACATCTCGCTCACGCCTGCTTCCGCAGCAGCAACGAGAATGTACGGGTTAATACCTTCGCCACCGTTCGTTGACGGCGGCGTCACAAGAACAATCTCCGGCACGCCTGCCACCTGTGCCGGAATCACATTCATCAGCACAGACGATGGATACGCTGCTTTGCCACCAGGTACATAGACGCCGACCCGCTTCAGCGGTCGGATGACCTGGCCCAGCAGGCTGCCGTCCGGCTGCCAATCCATCCACGAGTTGCGTTTCTGTTTCTCGTGAAACGCACGAATGTTGGCGGCGGCTTGCCGAATCGCCGTCACAAAGGATGGCTCCACGGCTGCATAAGCCGCCTGCAGCTCTTCCTGCGGCACGCGCAAATCCGCGGCCGTCAGCTTCGTGCGGTCCAGCTGCTCTGTGTAACGCAGCAGTGCCGCATCCCCTTCACGGCGAATGTCGCTGACAATGCGCCGTACCGTTTCATTTTGCTCCGGCGTACCATACTCTACTTCCCGCTTCAGATCAAACTCCCGTGCAGGTACAATTTTCATGCGTACAACCTCCTTATCCCCTGTAATGCCTGCCTAATTATGGCCGATTCGTTTCTTTGTTGTGTCTCTTACTCTTACTCATACTCTTACTTTTGCTTCTGCTTTGTATGTTTCTCATCTATGTTTCCAAAACATTAATTTATCCCCGAAGGCTTCCCGTCGAAATCTCATTCGATGCCGGAATGACCTGCTGAAGCGCATCACATAAAGCCTGGATTCGTGCATTTTTCATCCGATAACTTACCCGATTGGCGATAAGACGGCTGGTGATGTCCAGAATGCCTGTCATCTCCACCAATCCGTTCTCGCGTAGCGTCTGACCTGTCTCCACCAGATCGACAATCCGGTCTGCTAGACCAATCAAAGGTGCAAGCTCAATGGAACCATTCAGCTTGATCACCTCGACCTGTTGTCCCTGCTCCCGGAAATACTGCGAAGCAATCCTCGGATACTTCGTTGCGACACGTTGCTGGATGCCGGGCTTCCAGTCGGGAAGTCCGATTACAGACATACGGCACTGAGCGATTCCCAGATTCAACAGTTCGTACACGTCCCGATTTTCCTCCAGCAGCACGTCTTTACCGACAATTCCGATATCAGCAACACCGTACTCCACATACGTTGGAACATCTACTGGCTTCGCCATAATGAATTCCATTCCCGCTTCCGGTACTTCAATGACCAATCTGCGTGTATCGTCCACGTCTTCTGGAATATCCAGCCCCGCTTCACGGAACAGTTTGGAGGCTTTTTTATAGATTCGGCCCTTCGGCATGGCCACCTTCAGAATATCCGACATCTCAGCGTCCTCCTTCTTCAGATCCGTAAGTAATAACCTGCTCCGCTTGAACGGTTGTTGCTCCATTTGATACAGCATTTGCCTCAGCTCCGGCTTCAGAAAGGAGGAGCGTGACTACATTTTGTCCCATACTACGTAATCTTGCCGCTTCTGTTAGTGCCTCGGCCCGACTTTTCGGGCTATATTGGATAAGTATTGGTTTTTTCTCTTCAATGATGATGCCGTGAACGCCATCAATAATCCGGTTGGTTTTCAGTGCAAATCCTGTAGCTGGCAACGAGCGCCCAAACTGTTGTAACAGATTATCATACCGTCCGCCGCTACATACCGGTGAGCCCAGTTCTGCTGCATACCCTTCAAACGTCATGCCCGTATAATAGGAGAAATCACCGATCATCGTCAGATCAATCAGCACATGTTCGGATACACCGTAAGCTTCCAACACTTCGAATACTGCACATAGATGTGCAATCGACTGGGCTGCTTCAGCACTTGAACTTAGCTCTGCCGCATGTGTGCATACTTCCTTACCTCCGCGCAAACGCAGGATCGCTTCAAGCTGTTCTTTCAGCTTCGGCTCCAGATTCAATGCTTCAATCGACTGGCGATATCCGACATAATCACGTCCAAGCAACCCTTCCTTCAATTGCTCCTGCTCAGCGGTCTGGCCTGGAATCACTTCTTCCAGTAATCCGTTCAGGAATCCCATGTGGCCCATGGCTATTTTAAAAGAAGACACGCCCGCTGCCTGCAAAGAGGCAATCGCAAGCGCAACAACTTCTGCATCCGCCTCAGGTGAGTCGTCCCCTACTAGCTCCACGCCAGTTTGGAAGAATTCAGCCTCACGTCCGGCTTCCTCTTCAATGGAACGAAATACGTTCGCATGGTAGGACAGACGCAGCGGTAACTGCTCATCTTTGAGCATGGATGAAACGACGCGTGCAATCGGAGCCGTTAGATCCGATCTCAGCACCAGCGTGGTTCCCCGACTGTTCAGTAATTTAAACAATTTGCGATCAGATGTAGAGCTTGCTACACCTACCGTGTCGTAGTATTCAATTGTTGGTGTGATGATCTGACGGTAACCCCAGCGTTCCATACATTCCAGTACATTCCGCTCAATCGTCCGTAGCTTGGATACTACATGTGGTGTGTAGTCACGAAATCCGGTCGGTTTTTCAAAGCCTTTTGGTTTGGACATTGGTATTATTCACCCCGAGTCAGTAATTTAAGAGTGGCGCTCGTTCTATTTCAACAGGATTTATGTAGTGTAAATCCCCATTCTATCTTGTAACCCTGAATCACCGTTTTGCTGCAAAAATCTTCAACTATTGGTTTAGTTCAACCTTTATCACGTTAAATTCTCTCGAAATACTTTCACATGGTAAAGTGCTAACAAACTAAAGGATATGGGATATGATAACATGAAATCCTCACCACAGTCAACAATACCGAAGCTTGATCACCCTTGGATGGACATAATGTTTTATACACACACCGCTACCCTCACCAATCGGTATTTATATACGAAAAAAGCTGCCATCAGCAGCTTTTTACTTCAATCCATCTTCATTAATTCCTCTTCATTCATCACTTTATTGATTTAATGCACACTCCCCTGAGAAGAATCATCCGTGTAAAAGACAGTCTCTTCCGTGGAAGCTGCTGAACGGGATAAATCACGCAGTGGATTGCCTCCAACAAAAGCTCCTGGAGCAACATCCTTATGTACGACTGCTCCCGCAGCCACAACGGCTCCATCCCCGATCGTTACCCCGGGCAGAATCGTTGTATTGGCACCAATCAGTACATTTTCCCCGATAATCACCTCACCGAGCCTGTACTCCTTAATGAGATACTCATGAGCGAGAATCGTTGTGTTGTAACCGATAACCGAGTTTTCACCGACCGATATTTTCTCCGGAAAAAACACATCCACCATCACCATCAAGCCGAAGGCCGTATGTTTTCCCACCTTCATACCGAGCATTCGGCGGTAAATCCAGTTCTTCACCGAGAGAATCGGACAGTAGCGTGACAACTGAATCCAGATAAAATTACGCACGCCCTTCCACGGACTCACTGTCTTGTAGATATGCCAAAGTGCATTCTGGTCCTCTACCGGATAGCGGGTTACTTTTCTCATGAACGTCCCGTTTCAACCCGGATGAGTTTCAACAAGTCTCTCATATCATGCAACATGTGATCCGGGCCATATCCATTCAGGATCGTTTCTCCTTTAAGAGACCATGCAACTCCCGCTGAGAGAGCGCCCGCATTCTGTGCCGATTGGATATCCACCGGACTGTCACCCACCATTAACGTTTTGGCAGGATCTGCCCCCAGTTCCGTCATCGCTTTCAGTACCGGTTCAGCGTGCGGCTTCGGATTCGTCACGTCGGTCACTGTTACAATCGTCTTCATGTACTTCAGTAGATCAAATCGCTCCAGCACCTTTAATGTAGATGGACGAATTTTGGTTGTGACCACACCCATCACAATACCAGCCTGATGTAGAGCTTTTACTACCTCAATAACATGTGGAAAAGGTCTAACCATCGCTTCATGATGTATATCATTATAGGCACGGTAACCTTTCACGTACTCGGAGACTTCCTCCTGGCCAGAGAAGGTGCGCATTTGCTGCTCCAGTGTGCCACCCATATGCGGAATAATCTGTTCCCGTGTCCATGGAGCTGAATGTTCCCATCCCCCCATGACGTGCTGGAATGAGCTGATAATCAGCTCATTGGTATCAATAATCGTTCCATCCAGATCGAACAATACCGTGTCAATCATGTTGCATTACTCCTTTTTATCATCAACTTGCTTGGATTCATCTTTGGTTGGAGGGGTTACCTTGTTCTCTTTGCCAGCAACCGTTCCCGTATGCTCCATATCATCTGAAGGAACTTTGGACGATACAATTGGATCACTGTAACGAACGTCCGCTTTGCCTGTCACTCTTCTCACCACAATGAATACAACAGCAACAATAATGATGCCAATCGCGAGCAGTTGCGAGATTCGTACGTTACCGTAAGCAGGATCCAGATATCCTTGTTCAAAGCCCATTGCAGTCATTGGAGACCACAGCCCGTTCACTAATGAAGCAACCCACTGCGGAGCCTGGAAGCCCAGACTGTCCGTACGTAGAGCTTCAATGAAGAAGCGGCCGATAGAGTACCAGATGAAATAAGACATGAACAGTTCACCTGAACGGAGAAACTTCTGACGACGCAGAACCAGCAACAAGACCAGACCAACGAGACTCCACATCGATTCATACAAAAATGCAGGATGGTGGAATACGCCATCCACGTTCATTTGATTCACAATAAAGTCCGGAAGATGAAGCTTGTCTCTCAAAAATGCTTCTTCCACAGGACCGCCGTAGGCTTCCTGATTTACAAAGTTTCCCCAGCGTCCGATCAACTGTCCAACGAGCAGTCCAGGCGCACAAATATCGGCCATACGCCAGAAGTTATACCCTTTACGACGGAAGAAAATAACTGCACAGATGATTGCACCTATAAGCGCACCGTAGATGGCGATACCGCCATTCCATATTTTAAAGACATCCCAGAAATTATCCTTATAATCTTCCCACTTAAATGCGACGTAGTAGATGCGGGCACCGATGATGGCAGATGGCACACCCAACAGAACCATGTCCATGAACACTTCCTGCGGGATATTGTAGCGTTTGCCCTCCCGGATCACGAGCAGTAATCCTATAAGTGCCGCGGCACCAAGAATAAGCCCGTACCAGTGAACCTTTAACGCTCCAATAGAGAACGCAATCGGGTTCAACAGTAATAATGTATCCATTCATTCACACTCCTATAAATTCGCTCAATCGCACGCATGACGAATGGTTGGCATGCACTGCGCCTTAAGAAAAGCAGTACATGTCAACCATCTGTCTTCTTTTCCTTGTATAAAACGTTTCTTAATCCATGTCTTCCATATCTTCCGAAATGGTTGCTGTCAGCTTGTTCGTGAATTGCAGTGCAGCATTCAGACCCATTTGTTTCAGACGATAGTTCATGCCGGCCACTTCAATAATAACGGCCAAGTTCCGTCCCGGACGAACAGGGATCGTAACCAGAGGCACATCGGTATCAATGATACGTGTAGTCTCTTCATCCAGACCCAGACGATCATATTGTTTATCTTGCTGCCAAGCTTCCAGACGTACAACCAAGGTAATCCGCTTGTTATTCCGAACCGCACCGGCTCCGAACAATGTCATGACGTTGATAATGCCGACACCACGAATTTCGAGTAAATGGCGGATCAATTCAGGTGCTGTACCGTGCAGCTGAAAATCTGACGTTTGACGGATCTCTACCGCATCATCGGCAATCAGTCGGTGTCCACGTTTAACCAGTTCAAGGGCTGTTTCACTCTTACCAATACCGCTACTACCCGTGATCAGCATACCTACGCCATAGACGTCACAAAGTACACCATGGATGGTTGCTGTTGGTGCCAGTTTCTTCTCCAGGAAACCGGTAATCCGGCTGGATAGAATCGTTGTCGCCATGTTGCTGCGAAGTACCGCCAGATTCTGTTCTTCACTGATATCAATCAGCTCTTGTGGAACTTCCAGTCCACGCGTTACAACGATACAAGGCGTCTCTTCCGTGCATAGACGTTGCATGCGATCGCGCCGCTCTTGCTCGGGTAACATTGCAAAAAAGGCTAACTCCGTTCTTCCAAGCAGCTGTACCCGTTCTTGTGGATGGTATTCAAAATAACCGGCCATTTCCAGACCAGGACGGTTCAGATCATCTACCGTAATGACTCTTTTCAGTCCATGAGATCCAGAAACAACCTCTAACTGAAACTGCTGCACCAATTCGGATACTTTCACTTTTTTCGCCATTTGTCTCTTCCTTTCAGCATTCGCTGTGCCTCTATGTACATCAGATCGTGTATCAGTTCTTTCCATTATTAGCGCATTCACAACATTGGGTACAAATGCATGCCCTTCCAACAGCCCATTCTCTTAATGATAAGAAGACAGACCTTCAAATAATCTTAAATGAATTCCGGGCTGAATGCAATCGCGGCCTCCCACAACCATTGGTAAAAAAAACCTCTCATCGAACACTATCGACGATGCTACATTCGTGTTTTAGCGGTTGCTTTTATTACGGTTATCAAATCCTTTAGCCCGGCTGAAAACTTATAAATTATAATCTTAAAAAAAGCCCCTTCCAGCAATAACGGAAGGGGCTCTCATTACAATGTATAATTGCGTTAACTGTCAGGTTCCATCGTCAACGAGGAATCTCAGTTATATTAGTCTTGAAGAAGTACGTTCACTTCAGTCTCTTTGTCAAAGATATGAACCTTGTTCATGTCAATGGCCATTTTAACTGTGGAACCATCACGAGTGTTAGAACGTCCGTCTACACGTGCGATCGTTGTATCGTTACCAACACCGCTCAAGTAGAGGAGCATTTCGTGACCCAGGTTCTCTGTAACATCTACGTGTGTAGAGAATACGGAGTTCGGGGATGCTTCCAGGAATACTGGCTCTTCATGAATATCTTCTGGACGAACACCCAGAATCACTTCTTTGCCAATGTATCCTCTAGATTTCAACACTTGTGCTTTACCTTGCGGGATTTCAACGTCCACGCCTGGAGCTACGAAGTGTAAGTTAGCACCTTGCTCAGCCAGTTTACCCGAGATAAAGTTCATTGTCGGGGAACCGATGAAACCAGCTACGAACAGGTTAGCAGGCAGGTTATACAACTCTTCCGGAGAAGCTGCTTGTTGGATGATACCATCCTTCATAACAACAATCCGATCACCCATCGTCATTGCTTCGATCTGGTCATGCGTTACGTAGATAACTGTTGTTTCCAAACGTTTCGCAAGTTTAGTGATCTCTGCACGCATTTGACCACGCAGTTTGGCATCCAAGTTGGAGAGAGGCTCATCCATCAAGAACACTTGTGGATCACGGACAATCGCACGTCCCAAAGCGACACGTTGACGTTGACCACCGGACAATGCTTTAGGTTTACGCTCAAGCAAATGCTCGATATCCAAGATTTTAGCTGCTTCACGTACACGTTTGTCGATCTCATCTTTTTTAACCTTACGCAATTTCAAACCAAACGCCATGTTTTGATATACGCTCATATGCGGATACAAGGCATAGGATTGGAATACCATCGCGATATCGCGGTCTTTAGGTGCAACATCATTAACGACACGGTCACCGATATAGAGTTTACCTTCAGAAATTTCCTCAAGGCCTGCGATCATACGCAGTGTTGTTGATTTACCACAACCGGACGGGCCTACCAGTACCAGAAATTCTTTATCTTTAATGTCCAGGTTAATATCAACTACAGTTGCTTTATCAGAACCCGGGTATTTTTTGAAAATATGCTCTAAACGTACTCCAGCCATGATTGTTGCCTCCTCAGAGATCATTTTGTAATCGAATACAATTTGTATTTTTATAATACCCTATCTGCATGAGATCTGACTATTCGCAAACTGCACAAAAATATCAATGCTTTTTCGTCACTTTGTACATAAGCAGTAAAAACTGCACTAGAACAGCACTTTCGAAGTGCCTTACATCGTAACCAATCTCTTGTTTTATTTTGTCCAGACGGTACACAAGCGTATTACGATGAATGAAAAGTCGTTTGGCTGTCTCACTAACATTACAATCCAAGCTAAAAAAGGTTTCCAGCGTAGCAAGCGTTTCACTGTCATTGAAGATTAACGTGTCTTTGCCTGTTTCCTGTATAAAGCGTATACGTTGTTCATCTGGAATGCTTGCTACTAATCGCTCCAGATGCAGATCCCATGGGAGATGAATGTGCTGCGTAACATGGAATGCTCTGCCCAAGTGAATACTTTCTTTAAGTAGGGCAGTGACCGATACTAGTTGTTGTGCGGGAATGCATGGTAATGATGCAGAGAGATGGAATACACCTGCCCACTCACTGGCGACCAGTTCATGTAATCCCAGACAAAAAGCGTTCAGTGAATCTTTTTTGGCTTCCGTTGTATCTTCCTCGGCTTCTTCTGTAACAATCTCTTTATCACCCATAAAGATCCATTCTTGCTCCCCTAAAGGAATTAATACAATCTCCTCGCCAAAGTAACTCTCAAGCAACTTGTTCAGTTCTTTGGATCGTAAACGATGTGCATCAGGGGTATCCCCTTGTAGCAAGAACAGAATTTTCTCAGCATTCAACCCTGCAGCCACAACAAAGCGATCAGGAACACTTTCAGATTCCCGCTTGATTGGTTGTTCGATCTGCTCTTTAAGCCAGAGACCCAATTCAGTCAGATATTGCTCTCTATCATTCTCATATACAACAGGCTGTATCTCATCAGGTAGTCCCATGTTAGTACGGATCAAAAGCTCAATCAATCGACGTGTTTCCACGGTAATAGATCTAGCAGCGCATCCCCAACATACGACGGTCTCTTCTTTCTCATTCATCCGAACTTTAAAAAATATACGCTCTCCCGTATTCAAACTGATCACATCGGATAATGTACTTCGGGATATAAATTGATTAGGTATCCCCTGAATCTCACCTTCGTCACCACTGGTCTCTGAATTCCCATGAAGACCAACCAAATTTGCCACGGATTGCGTCCATTCTTGTATTGTGATTTCATATTCGTCCAAAGTTGTGCCTATAATGACTTCAATTTGCTGTTTTAGATCAGGTATGAGCTTCATATAATGAACGCCACCACTCTGCTTGTTTTCTACTATTTTATCATATCTTGCACAGCATTAATAAATATCCATATTCAGCTAAAATTACATAACAAAAAAGAGCGAATAATCAAATTAATGATTAATCACTCTTTTCTTAAAGATGAGTCATGAAGGGCTCGAACCTTCGACACCCTGATTAAAAGTCAGGTGCTCTACCAACTGAGCTAATGACTCATAAAACTGGTGGAGGATGATGGATTCGAACCACCGAACCCGTACGGGAGCAGATTTACAGTCTGATGCGTTTGGCCACTTCGCTAATCCTCCAAGGATTAAAGGTGGCTCGGGACGGAATCGAACCGCCGACACGAGGATTTTCAGTCCTCTGCTCTACCGACTGAGCTACCGAGCCATATTTAATTTTTAGGATTAATGGCGGAACCGACGGGATTCGAACCCGCGATCTCCTGCGTGACAGGCAGGCATGTTAGGCCAACTACACCACGGTTCCAGGCATTAATGGTGCCGGCGAGAGGACTTGAACCCCCAACCTACTGATTACAAGTCAGTTGCTCTACCAGTTGAGCTACACCGGCGTATATGGTGGAGGCTGAGGGGATCGAACCCCCGACCCTCTGCTTGTAAGGCAGATGCTCTCCCAGCTGAGCTAAGCCTCCTGGGTAATATGGTAGCGGCGGAGGGGATCGAACCCCCGACCTTACGGGTATGAACCGTACGCTCTAGCCAGCTGAGCTACACCGCCATATTAATTGTGTCTTGATTGCTTGTCCATCTTTAGGTAAAGATGGCGGAGAGAGAGGGATTCGAACCCTCGCACCGCTTACGCAGTCTAACCCCTTAGCAGAGGGTCCCCTTATAGCCACTTGGGTATCTCTCCGAGTAACAATCTTCAACAACATTCAAGGATTGCTCCCTGAAAACTAGATTCGAAACGAAACACGCGAATTACAACTTGCTATTGGATAAGCCCTCGACCGATTAGTACTGGTCAGCTCCATGCATTGCTGCACTTCCACCCCCAGCCTATCTACCTCGTCGTCTTCAAGGGGTCTTACATACTGGGAAATCTCATCTTGAGGGGGGCTTCACGCTTAGATGCTTTCAGCGTTTATCCCGTCCGTACATAGCTACCCAGCGGTGCTCCTGGCGGAACAACTGGTACACCAGCGGTACGTCCATCCCGGTCCTCTCGTACTAAGGACAGCTCCTCTCAAATTTCCTACGCCCACGACAGATAGGGACCGAACTGTCTCACGACGTTCTGAACCCAGCTCGCGTACCGCTTTAATGGGCGAACAGCCCAACCCTTGGGACCTACTTCAGCCCCAGGATGCGATGAGCCGACATCGAGGTGCCAAACCTCCCCGTCGATGTGGACTCTTGGGGGAGATAAGCCTGTTATCCCCAGGGTAGCTTTTATCCGTTGAGCGATGGCCCTTCCATGCGGTACCACCGGATCACTAAGCCCGACTTTCGTCCCTGCTCGACTTGTAGGTCTCGCAGTCAAGCTCCCTTATGCCTTTGCACTCTTCGAATGATTTCCAACCATTCTGAGGGAACCTTTGGGCGCCTCCGTTACTCTTTAGGAGGCGACCGCCCCAGTCAAACTGCCCACCTGACACTGTCCCCGTACCGGATTACGGTACTAGGTTAGAACCTAGATACGATCAGGGTGGTATCCCAACGTTGCCTCCATGCAAGCTGGCGCTCACACTTCAAAGGCTCCCACCTATCCTGTACAGATCGTACCCAAATTCAATATCAAGCTGCAGTAAAGCTCCATGGGGTCTTTCCGTCTTGTCGCGGGTAACCTGCATCTTCACAGGTATTAAAATTTCACCGGATCTCTCGTTGAGACAGCGCCCAAGTCGTTACGCCATTCGTGCGGGTCAGAATTTACCTGACAAGGAATTTCGCTACCTTAGGACCGTTATAGTTACGGCCGCCGTTTACTGGGGCTTCGGTTCACAGCTTCGGATTGCTCCTAACCACTCCCCTTAACCTTCCAGCACCGGGCAGGCGTCAGCCCGTATACTTCGCCTTACGGCTTCGCACAGACCTGTGTTTTTGCTAAACAGTCGCTTGGGCCTTTTCACTGCGGCCCCCTCGTGCTATTCACACTACCGGGGCACCCCTTCTCCCGAAGTTACGGGGTCATTTTGCCGAGTTCCTTAACGAGAGTTCTTCCGCGCGCCTTAGAATACTCTTCTCGCCTACCTGTGTCGGTTTGCGGTACGGGCACCATCACCTGGCTAGAGGCTTTTCTTGGCAGTGTGAGATCATGACCTTCGCTACTACAATTTTCGCTCCCCATCACAGCTTAGCCTTAATGATGTGCGGATTTGCCTACACATCAGCCTCACTGCTTAGACGGACATCCATCAGTCCGCGTCACTACCCTACTGCGTCCCCCCATTGCTCATAACGGCTTACGGTGGTACAGGAATTTCGACCTGTTGTCCTTCGACTACGCCTTTCGGCCTCGCCTTAGGTCCCGACTTACCCTGAGCGGACGAGCCTTCCTCAGGAACCCTTAGGCTTTCGGCGGATCAGATTCTCACTGATCTTTTCGTTACTCATACCGGCATTCTCACTTGTATAATGTCCAGCGCTCCTTACGGTACACCTTCAACCCTTATACAACGCTCCCCTACCCCTGATGCAAAGCATCAAGCCATAGCTTCGGTGGTGTGTTTAGCCCCGTTACATTTTCGGCGCAGAGTCACTCGACCAGTGAGCTATTACGCACTCTTTCAATGGTGGCTGCTTCTAAGCCAACATCCTGGTTGTCTGTGCAACTCCACATCCTTTTCCACTTAACACACACTTGGGGACCTTAGCTGATGGTCTGGGCTGTTTCCCTTTTGACAATGGATCTTAGCACTCACTGTCTGACTCCCGGAAGTAAGTCTATGGCATTCGGAGTTTGACTGAGCTTGGTAACCCTTGCGGGCCCCGCACCCAATCAGTGCTCTACCTCCACGACTCTGTTTTCCGAGGCTAGCCCTAAAGCTATTTCGGGGAGAACCAGCTATCTCCGAGTTCGATTGGAATTTCTCCGCTACCCCCACCTCATCCCCGCATTTTTCAACATGCGTGGGTTCGGGCCTCCAGTGCGTGTTACCGCACCTTCACCCTGGACAGGGGTAGATCACCCGGTTTCGGGTCTACGTCCACGTACTAATTCGCCCTATTCAGACTCGCTTTCGCTGCGGCTCCGGCTCTTCACCTTAACCTTGCACGGGAACGTAACTCGCCGGTTCATTCTACAAAAGGCACGCCATCACCCCTAAAACGGGCTCTGACTTTTTGTAAGCACACGGTTTCAGGTTCTATTTCACTCCCCTTCCGGGGTGCTTTTCACCTTTCCCTCACGGTACTGCTTCACTATCGGTCGCTAGGAAGTATTTAGCCTTGGCAGATGGTCCTGCCGGATTCATACGGGGTTTCACGTGCCCCGCACTACTCGGGATCCGTCTCGGAGGGAACCAACTTTCAACTACAGGGCTTTTACCTTCTTTGGCGGGCCTTTCCAGACCTCTTCGCTTAACCGGTTCCTTTGTAACTCCATGTGAGACGTCCCACAACCCCAAAGAGCAAGCTCTCTGGTTTGGGCTTCTCCGCGTTCGCTCGCCGCTACTGACGGAATCACTATTGTTTTCTCTTCCTCAGGGTACTTAGATGTTTCAGTTCCCCTGGTATGCCTCACACTAACCTATGTATTCAGTTAGGTGTAACTGGAAATTACCCCAGCTGGGTTTCCCCATTCGGACACCCCCGGATCAAAGCTTGCTTACAGCTCCCCGAGGCAGTTTCGTTGTTCGCCACGTCCTTCATCGGCTCCTAGCGCCTAGGCATCCTCCGTGTGCTCTTAGTAGCTTAACCATATTGCTCCGGTTTTGACTGCTCGCTTCCCTTGGTTTGCTTGCGCAAAGCCAAAAGTCGCTCCCATTCAATACCATCGCAAAAGCAATTTAACTACCGTTTTTATTGAAACTTGTTTGCACAAGTTCAGCTAAAAAGGAATGTTCTAATTCGCGTTTGTTTCGTTTCGATATCTAGTTTTCAAAGAACAAACTTGTAAATCATTTTTGGTGGAGCCAAGCGGGATCGAACCGCTGACCTCCTGCTTGCAAGGCAGGCGCTCTCCCAGCTGAGCTATGGCCCCGTATAAAGTTTAAAGGTATAGATGGTGGGCCCTGGTGGACTCGAACCACCGGCCTCACCCTTATCAGAGGTGCGCTCTAACCAACTGAGCTAAGGGCCCACATTATTTATACTATTTGAACCCAAAATGGGTTACGCTTGGCGACGTTCTACTCTCCCAGGACCCTGCGGTCCAAGTACCATTGACGCTGAAGGGCTTAACGGTCGTGTTCGGGATGGGAACGTGTGGAACCCCTTCGCTATCGCCACCAAACGTTTGAGAGTTTGAGCTCTCAAAACTGAGCAACGAGTGAGTTGCTTGTGCTCTTCATTTCATCCACACCGAAGTAATGAACCGAAATGAATTGCTGTCGCAGGTTCTTAGAACCTGCTTATTTGAATGTTTCCGTTGCAGGAAACGATTCTCCATAGAAAGGAGGTGATCCAGCCGCACCTTCCGATACGGCTACCTTGTTACGACTTCACCCCAATCATCTATCCCACCTTCGGCGGCTGGCTCCTTGCGGTTACCCCACCGACTTCGGGTGTTATAAACTCTCGTGGTGTGACGGGCGGTGTGTACAAGACCCGGGAACGTATTCACCGCGGCATGCTGATCCGCGATTACTAGCAATTCCGACTTCATGCAGGCGAGTTGCAGCCTGCAATCCGAACTGAGACCGGCTTTGTTGGGATTGGCTCCATCTCGCGATTTCGCAGCCCGTTGTACCGGCCATTGTAGTACGTGTGTAGCCCAGGTCATAAGGGGCATGATGATTTGACGTCATCCCCACCTTCCTCCGGTTTGTCACCGGCAGTCTATCTAGAGTGCCCACCCGAAGTGCTGGCAACTAAATATAAGGGTTGCGCTCGTTGCGGGACTTAACCCAACATCTCACGACACGAGCTGACGACAACCATGCACCACCTGTCTAGCATGTCCCGAAGGAAAGGACTATCTCTAGCCCGGTCATGCTGATGTCAAGACCTGGTAAGGTTCTTCGCGTTGCTTCGAATTAAACCACATACTCCACTGCTTGTGCGGGTCCCCGTCAATTCCTTTGAGTTTCAGTCTTGCGACCGTACTCCCCAGGCGGAGTGCTTAATGTGTTAACTTCGGCACCAAGGGTATCGAAACCCCTAACACCTAGCACTCATCGTTTACGGCGTGGACTACCAGGGTATCTAATCCTGTTTGCTCCCCACGCTTTCGCGCCTCAGCGTCAGTTACAGCCCAGAGAGTCGCCTTCGCCACTGGTGTTCCTCCACATATCTACGCATTTCACCGCTACACGTGGAATTCCACTCTCCTCTTCTGCACTCAAGTCACCCAGTTTCCAGTGCGATCCGGGGTTGAGCCCCGGGATTAAACACCAGACTTAAATGACCGCCTGCGCGCGCTTTACGCCCAATAATTCCGGACAACGCTTGCCCCCTACGTATTACCGCGGCTGCTGGCACGTAGTTAGCCGGGGCTTTCTTCTCAGGTACCGTCACCTTGAGAGCAGTTACTCTCCCAAGCGTTCTTCCCTGGCAACAGAGCTTTACGATCCGAAAACCTTCATCACTCACGCGGCATTGCTCCGTCAGGCTTTCGCCCATTGCGGAAGATTCCCTACTGCTGCCTCCCGTAGGAGTCTGGGCCGTGTCTCAGTCCCAGTGTGGCCGATCACCCTCTCAGGTCGGCTACGCATCGTCGCCTTGGTGAGCCGTTACCTCACCAACTAGCTAATGCGCCGCAGGCCCATCCCCAAGTGACAGATTGCTCCGTCTTTCCAGTTCTCTTCAGGCGAAGAAAACAACTATTCGGTATTAGCTACCGTTTCCGGTAGTTGTCCCAAACTTGAGGGCAGGTTGCCTACGTGTTACTCACCCGTCCGCCGCTAACTATCAGAGAAGCAAGCTTCTCATCAAGTCCGCTCGACTTGCATGTATTAGGCATGCCGCCAGCGTTCGTCCTGAGCCAGGATCAAACTCTCCAATAAAGTATTGAAAAGAGCGATATGCTCATTTTGAATCTGACGAGATTAAAAATCTCATTTGTGCTCCAGTCGATTCAAGCCAAGGCTTGTCTCAAACTTTTGCGTTCATTCTGCAAGCAGAATGTTTACTCACTCGTTGTTCAGTTTTCAAAGATCAAACTTGTTTTTTCGTCACCATTTTCTCTCAGCGGCGACTTTTATAATATATCATACTTCGTTTGTTTTGGTCAAGTGTTTTTTTGAAATTCTTTTTCGAAGCTCGTAATGCACTTCTTCATTTCATCAAAATCATGTAACCAAGCAAGCAAAGCAACGAGATATAATGTACCATATAAATATTCCAGAAGTCAACTATCCAAACAAAGAAATTTTCAACCCCAATAATAGCCCCACACCTGGCAACCCTAAAACAGTCACAGTTCCTATGGTTGCAGGGTTCAGAGGGATGTAGGTTCCAGTTAACCAGCCGGAATAATTAACGATGTATATCCCAACTGCAGCCAGCACCAAATGAATTCCAAATGATGTGAAAAACGATAACCCCATCCTCTTCCTAAATAAAATAACGATAAGCCCCAGTAATGATATAACCAATACAGATCCCAGTATGATACTCTTCATATCCAACACCTCCATGTATAGTGCAAACCTGAATCTACATACTAATCCCTCGCTGTGTTTCAACCTCATTATTAGCTCTGGCACGCTTGGCTCTCTTCAAATGGATCTGATACTTCCGCTCTGCTGCCTCCAATACATAGATGGCATAATCAATCTCATCCTGCCCCTGAGCATCTTCAAACTGCCTCATCGCCCGTTCCCACTCCTGCTTTGCCGTCTGAATATCCGCATAAATCTGATTTGCCTCAAGCTCCTTCAACATTCTGTTGTGTTTCTCTACCGAGTTCCGTGCATTTCGCCACATAAACATAAACTCTCCCCCTCCTGATCAGCACAGCATATTCTCATACATATCAGGGAAAGGACAAACTTAGAACTTGGACGTTTCATTTTCACCACAAAAAAAAAAAAAAAAGAGAGCCCCAAGGCTCTCTTTGCACATCCAAACATATTCAGCCTCCGAAGTTTCTAAGGAAGCACGCTGTGCTAAACCAATTCAAACACACTAACGCATCTCCCTGCGCCCTTCCAACGCTTTGGAAAGGGTCACTTCATCCGCATACTCCAGATCGCCACCTACAGGCAATCCATGGGCAATCCGGGTCACACTGATTTCAAACGGACGCACCAAGCGGGAGATGTACATTGCTGTAGCCTCGCCCTCAATATTGGGGTTCGTCGCCAGAATGATCTCTTTTATCCGTTCATCACTTAATCGAATCAGGAGTTCCTTCAAACGGATATCGTCTGGGCCAATTCCCTCCATAGGTGAAATTGCACCCTGTAACACATGATAGTACCCATCGAATTCCTTGGTGCGCTCCATCGCCACCAGATCTTTCGAATCCTGAACTACACAGATTACAGAGACATCTCTGGACTTATCCTGACAGATGCGACACGGATCCGTATCGGTGATATTACAACACACAGAGCAGTAATGAAGGTTACGCTTCACACTCACGAGTGCTTTGGCAAAGTCGATAACGTCATCTTCCTTCATGTTAAGCACATGAAAAGCTAAACGCGCTGCCGTCTTGGGACCCACACCCGGCAACCGGGTGAAGGCATCAATCAGCTTTGCTATTGGTTCGGGATAATACAATCGATTGTGTCTCCTTTGACAGGATCAATTTTTAATTAAAATAATCCCGGAATATTCATGCCGCCTGTGAACTTGCCCATATCCTTGTTGGCAATCTCATCAGCTTTGGCCATTGCATCATTAACAGCCGTCATAACGAGATCCTGCAACATTTCAACATCTTCCGGATCTACCGCTTCCGGTTTGATCGTGATAGCAAGCAATTTCTTGTGTCCGTTAACTTCAGCCGTCACAACGCCGCCACCCGAAGTACCTTGGACTGTCTTGTCCGCCAGTTCCTCTTGTGCTTTCAGCATTTGCTCCTGCATTTTCTTCACTTGTTTCATCATTTGGTTCATGTTGTTCATAATTGTTCATCTCCTTTGTTATAGTTATCGCGCTGTGCGCATTATTCTTTGATCACTACAAGGTCCTCACCAAAGAGCTGGATAGCTTCATCAATCCAAGGCTGTTTGTTGCCTGAACCGCCGTCTTCATGCTCAGGTTCAAGCTTAAAGTCCTCCTTTGGCGCTTCAGAAGCCCCTTCCATTGCCCCGGTCCAATCTTTGAGCATCATCGTCACCAATCGTGCTGGACGCCCAAGTTGTTCGGACAACACCCGCTCAATGACTTCACGGTTAGCCTGCTTCTCCGTCGTTTCGCGGTGAATATTGTTTTTAAAAGCAACCAGAACATTGTCTTCAAGCAATGATACTGGCTCACCATCCACAAACCAGGCATGAACGGTAACCCTTTCTTCCTTCACTCGTTGCAGGATCTGACTCCATTTTTTGCTGAGATCTGCGAACTCAGGGGCTCCCTTGCGGGCAACATACTGATCCAACTGTGCAGGAAGCTTCGCAGGCGAGTTCCCTCTCGATACAGGGGCTCTCGTTGCCGGTCGCGATGGAGCGCTTGATGCACCCTCTCCACCAGACAACCCGCTCTTAAGTGCACGATCCAACTTCTTCTCCAGCTCAGCAAGTTGCTGCTTCAAGCGGTTGATCTCTCCCCCATCAGCAGGTGCCGCATGTGATGAAGCTCCAACTTGAACAGAGACCTCTCCTTGTGCTGGAATACTACACAGTTTAAGCAACGCAACTTCAAATAATGTCTGTGGCTGTACCGCATATTTCATCTCACTCTGATACCGATTAAGGGTGTCGATCATGTGGAACAGTTGCTCCTTGGTAAACGACTCCGCCATATCACGGAAAGATTCCGGATTAAGTACCCGGTCCGTCAGTTTATCTGCATCAGGTACCATCTTAATCATAAGCAAATCACGGAAATAATAAAGCAGATTCTCCATGCACTTGTCTGCACTCTTTCCTTCATGCATAAAGCCTTCAATCATCTGCAAAATTTGACCAACATCACCTTTAAGCAGTGAAGCAGCAAGTTTGGCAAATTGCTCCGAAGCAATTCCGCCGGTCATATCCATAACCTGCTGGTACGTTACTCGTCCATCCGTAAATGAAGAGATCTGATCCAGCACACTAAGTGCATCCCTCATTCCACCGTCCGATAAACGGGCAATGTATTGGAGTGCATCCTGGTCAGCTTCCATACCTTCCTGTTCACAGATCAGTGTAAGCCTTGCTGTCTGCTCTTCCAAGGAAACCCGGCGAAAATCAAATCGCTGACAACGCGATATAATGGTAGCCGGAAGGCGATGTGGTTCCGTTGTTGCCAAAATAAACATCACATGTGGCGGTGGCTCCTCCAATGTTTTGAGCAAAGCATTGAATGCCTCCGTCGTCAGCATGTGCACTTCATCAATAATATAGACTTTCTGCCGGACTTCGGTTGGCGCATATTTAACCTTTTCCCGAAGATCACGGATTTCCTCAACACCACGATTGGATGCAGCATCAATCTCCTGTACATCCATCACAGCGCCAGTCGTAATCCTGCGGCAAGCTTCACACTCGTTACAAGGTTCAGGCGCAGGCCCACGTTCGCAGTTCACAGCTTTGGCCAAAATCTTGGCGGCACTTGTCTTTCCCGTTCCTCTGGGCCCGCTAAATAAGTAGGCGTGGGAAGTCCGCTGTTCACGAATCGCGTTCTGCAAGGTCTGAATAATATGCTGTTGTCCCACCATATCTTGAAACGACTGGGGACGCCAAGCCCGGTATAACGCGATATGCTCCATGATGCGTTACCTTCCTTCCACTTCGCATTCGAGTCCTTTGTCGTTCCCCTATTATACTATATTCCGGGGTGAATCCAAACTTTATCTGACTCATTCATGCGTGGTTTTTTAAGACATATCAAAAAGACCTCTGCATACATACAACTGCAAAGGTCTCTACATTTAAATGGTAAGCCGTGCACCTGCTATCGATATTTGCGATCCAAGTGGCACCCCTGAACAATAGCTCGGGCTAGGCGACCCTCCGGCACAAGAGTAATCTCACTTATGGCTGCTTCCTTCCGGACCTGACCAGGTTCATGAGCACTCATTGCGGAGGACCCAACCGTCAACACCACGTTCAGGGACCAAACCTCACATCGACAAAACCTCTAGCAGGAATTCAACCTCGCTATAGCGGATTGCGAGTTACAGGGCACCGCTACCTCCCCATCTAGCACGGTAAGAAATAGTATAACGTAAGGTTATCCAAATTGCAACCAGAAGGAACTTGGAGGCAACTAGGCATGCATAAAAAATATAAAAACCCCCGCCAGATCAGCAGGGGTATGTTGAATGCAATTAGCAGACAACTCCAAGAATTGTCCTATTAGATTCCGTATTTCTTCTTGAAACGATCAACACGGCCGCCAGCATCGATAAACTTCTGTTTACCTGTGAAGAACGGGTGGCACGCGGAGCAAATCTCTACACGAAGTCCGTCTTTAACCGAACCTGTCTCAAAAGTATTCCCGCAAGCGCAAGATACTTGACCAATCGTGTAATTAGGATGAATTGCTTCTTTCATTACCTTTCACCTCTTTCCGCCCTGAGCCTCAAGCGGACCCAGAGTAAATGGCACAACTCTGAGATTATAACACGGCCTATTGCCTGTTGCAATCCATTATTGTTAAGAGGTAATCAACCGTTTAGGACGCGCCATTCCAGCTGGTGGAACGTGGGTATACGATCCGATCACCACATCAGGCAGCTCGTCTTCAAAAATCTCAATCATCTGCTTCATGCCCAGGATATCACCTTGAGCTGGAGGAATTAACCCCAGATAGCTCTCGGGATCAATATTGAGATTACGCATCTGAATCAAACGTAGATCCGTTCTTCGTGCAAACTCAATCATCGCCTCAATCTCTTCTTCACGATCTGTTACGCCAGGGAAAATCAAATAGTTAATGGACGTGTATACACCTTGCTGCGCCGCGTATTTCATCGACTTCTCGACATTAGCCAAGGTATAACCACGCGGCTTATAGTATGCGTTATAGTGGTCATCCAGTGCACTAATTGTACTTACGCGCATCAGATCCAATCCAGCGTCTACAATACCTCTAATGTGATCATTCAGACCGGCATTGGTATTAATGTTGATATACCCCATATCCGTTACAGAACGTACTTCACGAATCGCTTCAATAATCAGCTTGGCCTGCGTGGAAGGCTCCCCTTCACAACCTTGTCCAAAACTAATGATGGATTCTGGTGTTTTCAGGTGTTCCATCATGACCTGGACAATCTCATCCACACGCGGACGGAAGTTCATACGTGTCTGCGGTGAAACAAAGCCACTGTCATCCGGTTGCTCGGAGATACATCCGAAACAGCCCGCATTACAGGAATAGGATACCGGCACTCCGCCTTCCCAACGATTCAGGAACGTGTTCGACGAAGTTAGACATTCATATCCGAGCGCACAGTTGGACAGATGGGTATATAGACGGTTCTCGGGATATTGCTCCGTCAACCGTTTAACCCCCGAACGCACATCATCACGATCACAGTTCAGCGGATTCCATTGGTCAGGACTATCCGACTTCGAAGCTGTGACATAGAACCCGCCATCTTTCCAAACTACTGCGGAATAACCGAACAACGGCAACTTATATTCCTTATCCGTCTTCACATAACCAGGGAGACACAAACGAGTGAATCCCTGTGGAAGCAATGCACCTACAGCCTGTGTGTCTGTTGGCATTGGCAGCATCTCACCGGTGTCCGGGTCCATACCAATGGGCCGGGTACTCGGGAGTCCAACCAACGTTGCACCTTCTGGCAGAGGAATCAACTCATCCTCCATAATCTCAACGATCATATCTCCACTGCGGGCAAGCCCGTACAGGGAAGGGTGATCAAATACATTACCTTTTTCATCCGCGTATACTAAATACATGATGTTCTCCTCACATCTAATGGGTTAAACCTAACGACGAGTGTATTTTAAATTCCAGCAACGCTGTAAAAGCATGTTATTGGTCGAACGACACTTAAGTCGATGTACCTGACGTAGCTGTCTGTCTCGGTGAGCGACGGGTTGTTGTTGTCCCCGAATTGCTTGTTGGACCATTACCAGCTGAATCAAATGCCGCCAAAAACTCTGCATTCGTCTTGCTGTTACGAAGTTTCTTCAGGAAACCTTCGACAAAGTCATGTGAATCATTCATGTTCTTACGAATCGTCCAGATCGTATCCAGCTCTTCCTTGCTGAGCAATACCTCTTCACGACGCGTACCAGAACGACGAATGTCGATCGCCGGGAATATACGACGCTCAGCCAGACGACGGTCCAGATGCAGCTCCATATTACCCGTACCCTTAAACTCTTCATAAATGACGTCATCCATACGTGATCCGGTATCAATTAATGCCGTTGCCAGGATGGTCAGGCTTCCGCCTTCTTCCACATTCCGGGCAGAACCGAAGAAACGTTTTGGACGATGGAATGCAGCTGGGTCAATACCACCACTAAGTGTACGACCGGATGGTGGAATAACCAGGTTATATGCACGGGCAAGACGCGTAATGCTATCCAGCAGGATAACGACATCCTTTTTCGCCTCAACCAGACGAAGTGCACGTTCAAGCACCAATTCCGCCACCTTGATATGGTTCTCAGGCAGTTCATCAAATGTAGAAGCCACAACTTCCCCTTTTACCGAACGCGACATATCCGTTACTTCCTCTGGACGTTCATCAATCAACAGGACAAATAGTTCAATTTCAGGATTGTTAGTTGAGATGCTGTTGGCAATTTCTTTGAGGAGAAGCGTTTTACCCGCTTTGGGAGGTGCTACGATCAATCCGCGCTGTCCCAATCCTACCGGGGCGAGCACATCCATAATGCGTGTGGACAAATGGTTGGGGGATGTTTCGAGAACCAGTTTTTTCTGCGGATACAGTGGGGTTAGTGCCGGGAAGTGAAGTCGCTCTGCAGCCGCCGATGGATTCTCACCATTTACAGCGTTGACTTGCAACAAACCGAAGTATCTCTCGTTTTCCTTAGGCGTTCTACACTTACCTGATACGAGGTCACCTGTTCTTAAGTCGAACTTGCGAATCTGAGAAGCTGAGATGTAGATGTCTTCCGTACTTGGCAAGTAGTTAATGGGTCTTAAGAATCCGTAACCTTCAGGTAGAATCTCGAGTACGCCTTGCATGAACATCAGACCGCTCTGTTCAGCTTGTGCGCGTAATATAGCAAAGATTAATTCTTTCTTTTTTAACGTACCATAGTAAGGTATCTGATATTTTTTGGCCAGCTTGTAGAGGTCCGTTAGTTTCATTTCTTCCAAATCGGAAATTTGTAGATCCATATAATAACCACCTATTCAATTAATAAGTCCGTGTGAAATGGATAGTTTCGCTAGATGTTCCGGCTATAGAGCGCAGCATCTGCCACAATCTCTTCTGTCCATTGTACGGAATGTAACCGTTATAATGCAAATACTTGTCTTTGAGTGTAAGTTTCCGGGTGGGATGGCCAATATTCGGCAAGATCCGCTAATGAGTGAACACGATGCATTGAGGCGATCAATCCGGATAGACCGGCTATGGAGCGCAGTTCAAACAAAACCGGGGGTTGGGGAAGAGAAATGATGTTCTTACAGCCATATGAAGTTTGATTCAAAAAAAGACCCTCCGGTAAAGGAAACAGAAACATTTCGTTTTATCCGGAGAGACTGAGAACTCTATTAAAACAGGTTTACCCAATTACTGAAAGGATATGCAGTTCAGCTAAAATAAACATGTGTATGACTGAATCATGCATGATACTGCCATATTAATCGGTTTCCCGCCATACATCTGCACCAAGCAGGCGCAGATTGGTCACCAGATGATCGTAACCACGGTCGATATATTCGACCCCCGTTACTTCAGTCACACCTTCACTGACGGTGAGACCTGCAATCACCAGCGCCGCTCCAGCGCGAAGATCGGATGCTTTTACTTTGGCCGCGTTCAATGCACTGCCTTCAATAATCGCTGACCGTCCTTCTACCCGAATCTTTGCGCCCATCCGCACCAGCTCAGGCACATGCTTGAATCGATTACTATATACAAAGTCGCTCAGGACACTCACGCCGGTTGCCTGTGTCAAAACACTGGTCATCGGTGACTGTAGATCTGTTGGGAAACCAGGATATACAAGTGCCTTCACGTCAACATGGTTATAATTCGGTTTACCCATGACACGTATACTTTCATCCAATTCCTCAATGCCAACACCCATCTCCAGCAGCTTTGCCGTTAAAGCCTCCAGATGTTTGGGAATCACATTGTCAATCAGAACATCTCCGCGCGTTGCCGCTGCAGCGATCATATACGTACCTGCTTGGATACGGTCCGGAATGATAGAATGACGACAGCCTTTAAGCTCCGAAACTCCTTCAATACGGATCGTTTCGGTACCTGCACCCTTGATGCTGGCACCCATGGAATTCAGAAGTGTTGCTACATCTATAATCTCAGGCTCTTTAGCCGCGTTTTCGATAATTGTAGAGCCTTTGGCACGAGTAGCCGCCAGCATAATGTTAATGGTTGCACCGACACTGCTTACATCAAGATAAATCTTTGCTCCGCGCAGCTCTTTAGCATGCAAATGAATGGAGCCGTGTTCGTTTGTTACGGTTGCGCCAAGCGCTTCAAACCCTTTGATATGTTGATCAATTGGACGAGGCTCAAAATTACAGCCCCCTGGTAAACCTATGGTCGCTTCTTTAAAGCGCCCTAGCAATGCACCCATCATATAATACGAAGCGCGAAGCTTCTTCACGGGACCATTCGGCATAGGAATGGATTTGATGTCAGAAGGATCAATCTTCATCTGACTGCCTTCCCAAGTCACATGTGCTCCGAGTTCCTCCAAAATTTCTGCATAAACCGCCACATCACTCAAAAGTGGCAGGTTGTCCAACACGACTTCTGACTCGGCAAGCAATGCTGCAGGAATAAGCGCAATGGCGCTGTTCTTGGCGCCGCTTATAGTTACAGTTCCCTGTAACGGACGTCCGCCACTAATCATCAATTTTTCCATAAAGCTTAATGTCCCCCTACGTGTTTTGCAGCCGATGAACGGCAATACGTGATGTTGGCTTCCGATGTAGAAATAAGGTGTGAAAATGGAAAGACACCGGCTAGGCGGTGTTCTTCCATTTCACAGTATGGAACTGGTAAAGATAAATTACGCTTTGTTGTTGGAACCAAACTCACGGATTTTACCTTTAACTGTTTCTTTGATTGCGTCACGGCCTGGTACGATGAATGTACGTGGATCGTAAGCATCTGGTTTAGCTGCAAGCACTTCACGAACTACTCTTGCGAAAGAGATTTGGTTCTCTGTGTTTACGTTGATTTTAGATGTACCCAGGGAAATGGCTTTGTCGATGTCGTGTTTAGGAATACCAGTACCACCGTGCAATACGAGTGGAACTTGTACCGCGTCACGAACTTCTTCCATCTCTTTGAAGCCCAAGTTAGGCTCGCCATGGTAAGGACCGTGTACGGAACCAAGAGCTGGTGCCAATGTGTCGATACCTGTTTCTTTAACGATACGGATACACTCGTTCAGGTCAGCGTACATGATACCACCGATAACGTCGTCTTCTTGTCCGCCTACAGTACCTACTTCAGCTTCTACAGAAACGCCTTTAGCGTGTGCATATTCAACAACTTTTTTAGTCATTTCGATGTTCTCATCGATGGAGTGGTGGGAACCGTCGATCATAACGGATGTGAATCCAGCATCGATCGCTTCTTTACACTTGTCGAAGCTTGAACCGTGGTCCAGGTGAATTGCAACTGGAACAGTGATTTTCATGTCGTGGATAAGTCCTTCTACCATTTTAACTACAGTGTAGAAGCCACCAATGTGACGTGCTGCGCCTTCGGATACACCCAGGATTACTGGGGATTTCTCTTCTTCAGCAGCACCAAGAATCGCTTGAGTCCACTCAAGGTTATTGATGTTGTATTGACCAACTGCATATTTTCCTTCGAGTGCTTTGTTCAACATGTCTGTCATAGATACTAATGGCATGGTTTCAATCCTCCTAGGGGTTTGGGTTGTGTCTATGGTTTTTAGCCGAAATCACATACGGGCTTATTATACCACATCCCATGTCAAATACTAAACAAGCATTTGCAAAAATGCTGTGCTTTGCAGCACAGTTTTCATAGACACCGCTTTATGACTTCCCCATTTCCAATATTCCCCGGATGAAGGAGCGAAATACCCCATTGTTCCACCAAGTACCATCTATGTTCTTCACACGCAAAAAAATCCTGTATCTACAGGATTCAGCTGCATTTATTGGCGGCACTATTGCGAAGTTGCATATTCACAGCCACTCGCATCTCATCGATATCAAACGGTTTTGTAAAATGCATGAGCGCTCCGAGATCCGTGGCTTCCTTGATCATGTCCAATTCACCATAAGCGGTCATCATGATGACCTTGATATCCGGATCAATTTCTTTAATATGCTTCAGGATTTCCAGACCGTCCATCCCAGGAATCTTCATATCGAGCAATACCAGATCAGGCTTGTCATTATTCACAATCTCCAGGGCAACCTTGCCGTTGGGTGCTTGAAACGTGTTATATCCTTCACTGCTGAACACTTCCATTAACAGGATTCGAATACCATTCTGGTCATCAACAATCAAAACTTTTTTATCTTCCACTCTGTAACCTCCTAGAATTAGGAAAGCATGTACGTCTTCGAATCTGGATAACTATCCCATAGTCGTCATGATAAGTATTCTACCTCTTCCATTAAAATCCTGCTACCTTCACAAAATGACAAAAAGCATTTCGACCTACTTTTTACATAAAAAAAGGGATGTTCCGGCATCCGCTAAATGGTTGCCAGGAACATCCCCGATATCTATTACGTTAACACTAAAACCATGTATTATTTCTGTGCATTCTCCAGAGAAGCTTTTACAAACTCACGGAACAATGGTTGCGGACGGTTCGGACGGGAAGTGAATTCCGGGTGGAATTGTACTGCCAAGAACCATGGGTGTCCTGGAAGTTCCACGATCTCAACCAGACGTCCATCCGGGGATGTACCCGAGATAACCAGTCCTGCTTTTTCGATCGTTTCACGGTATTCATTGTTGAACTCATACCGGTGACGGTGTCTCTCATACACCAGCTCGTCATCATAACAAGCCATCGCCAAAGAACCTTCCTGAAGCTTACAAGGATACAGACCCAGACGCATCGTGCCACCCAGATTCTCGATATCTTTTTGCTCAGGCAACAGATCGATCACAGGGAATTCCGTAGCCGGATTAATCTCGGAGCTGTTTGCACCATTCAAGCCAACGATGGAACGTGCATACTCAATAACGGAAACCTGCATACCCAGGCAAATACCGAAGAACGGAATTTGTTTCTCACGAGCATAACGGATTGCCGATACTTTACCTTCAATACCACGATCTCCAAATCCACCAGGAACAAGGATACCGCCAATACCATGTAACAAGTCGCCTACATTCTCATCCGTAATATCTTCAGAAGGAACCCAGCGAATTTTCACATCAGCGTTGGATGCAAATCCTGCATGAGACAAGGACTCAACAACACTCAGATATGCATCGTGCAGCGCTACATATTTACCAACAATAGCGATCTCAACCGTATGCTCCAACTTGTTGATCCGGTCAACCAACCCTTCCCACTCGCTCATATCCGGTGCAGGAGTAGTCAGTTTGAGGTGGTTTACCACAATCTCATCCAAGCCTTCTTCACGCAAGTTCAGAGGTACTTGATACAACGTGTCTGCATCACGACATTCAACTACAGCATTCTCATCAATATCGCAGAAGAGAGCAATTTTAGCTTTCATGTCGTCAGACAATTCATACTCGGTACGGCATACAATCACATTCGGTTGAATACCGATGCTACGCAATTCCTTAACACTGTGCTGCGTTGGTTTTGTTTTCACTTCACCAGCTGCTTTGATATAAGGAATAAGGGTTACGTGGATGTACATTACATTGTCGCGACCTACATCACTCTTGATTTGACGAATAGCTTCCAGGAAAGGCAAGCTCTCGATGTCGCCCACTGTTCCGCCAATTTCCGTAATAACCACATCCGAACCAGCTTCACGTCCAGCGCGGAATACACGCTCTTTGATCTCGTTCGTAATGTGTGGAATAACTTGTACCGTTCCGCCCAGATATTCCCCGCGTCGCTCTTTGCTGATGACGGAAGAGTATACTTTACCAGTCGTGACGTTGCTGTTTTTGGAGAGATTGATATCAATAAAACGTTCATAGTGGCCAAGGTCCAGATCCGTTTCCGCGCCATCATCCGTAACAAAAACCTCGCCGTGCTGATAAGGACTCATTGTCCCTGGGTCGATGTTGATGTATGGATCAAATTTCTGAATCGTTACCTTAAGCCCTCTGTTTTTCAGCAATCTGCCCAGCGAAGCAGCCGTAATTCCTTTGCCCAGGGAGGACACAACTCCGCCCGTCACGAAAATATACTTTGTCACTGTTATTACCCTCCTAATATAAGTACAGAAATTCAGGCGATATATGGTGTTATCGTAACCTGTTTCCCAGGTAATCATCGTTAAAAAGAGCAATGGCAGAAATTCCCTGCATCTGCGAACTGCTCTTTCTGCGAAGACGGTTTAAATACACGTTGTTCTACAGCAAAAAAATGGTGCAAACATTCC
This sequence comes from Paenibacillus sp. FSL H8-0079, assembly GCF_037991315.1. NCBI lineage: Bacteria > Bacillati > Bacillota > Bacilli > Caryophanales > Paenibacillaceae > Paenibacillus > Paenibacillus sp. FSL H8-0079. The sequence continues at coordinate 133,109 of NZ_CP150300.1, read as the reverse complement.
GGTAGCCTTCATTTCATTTGGTGTTTTTGATATACAAAAACGGGCCACGAAATGTTGGCCAGGAGCATGCGGAAATGAAAACATTTTGCAAAATTATGCCTCTAAAAATACAAAAAAAAGTACTCCCGCAGGACGGGGCACCTTCTATAAAAAACATAAATATATTATCGCTCATTCATAAGCCCATGCAATAGTTTACCCGTTACCCCGTCTGCTGTCAAGGCTGACTATTCCGGGGAAACGGGTAAATTATAGACGTCAAAAATGACTACCGATTATCAGAATCGTCGTCAAATTCATCCTCGTTTTCGGACTCTTCTTCGTCTTCTTCGAGGTCTTCATCTTCCAGATCGTCATCTTCGACCAGCACTTCTTCTTCTTCGCTGTCTTCTTCATCAAAGATGTCGTCTTCGTCTTCATCTTCTTCGTCTTCATCTTCGTCTTTATTCGTGCTGTCGAAGTCTTCGTCGCTGTTATAGCTGTCTTCTTCACCGAAGTCTTCATCTTCCAGATCATCGTCTTCATCGTTGATGATACGCGGACGTTTCGCACCCGTCATGGAATCTTCTGTTCCAGCTACCGGATACCAGCGCTTCAAGCCCCACAGACTCGTACCGACGCAAGCAAAACGACCATCGATATTAATCTCGGTATATAGCTGGGCGATAAACTCGTTGATTTCTTCATCAGTCATTCCGCGCTGCTTCGCTACCTCATTCATCAAGTCACGATAGTAATACGGCGTATTAGCCGCTTTCAGCACCATAAAGGCAAGGTCCACCAAAGGGATCTCTTTTACCTTTTCTTTATCAATTTTCAAATTGAGCGAGGTACTCACTGCAGACACTTCCTCTCACACAAAATTCACTTTTTAACCCCTACGAACTGGACTGTTACGTATAACATATCCATTAACAAACCTAAGTAAAACCTATTTAGCGTTAAAAAGCAAGTTTTTATGTACGGATGTGACGCAAATGCGGATAGCAGCAACAATATGTCCATATATTCAACGCAAAGTAACATCGAACTCCTAGAATTATCCTCATTTGCAAAAAAGACAACTCCATAATAAAAAAGACGGAGTCCCCTCCGCCTTCTGACTGTATACCCTTGAAGGATTGCTCCTCACCAGGTTCCCCGCAAGAGCCCTCTAGCTCTCCATCCATCATATGTCCCTGCGCCCGTTTTGACACGAAGAGAATGTGTTTTTGTAAAAAAAGGGCAAGTTCCCCATGCGGCGGGATGAGCGCATTCATAGAATACCTCAGCATGTTCATCCCGAAGGGGGCTGCCCATTATGGACTATACTGGTTTATTGCATCAATTGATTGACGGAATGCGACGCCCTGAACCAGAACAGGGAGGGCGATATTTGATCCGATTTGCCAAACCGCAGCAGTACGAAGCCTGTCTCCTGGAATTGTCCCGAATGCGGAATGAATTCACCGACCTTGGGGCTGTTCGCTCCTCGCGACTCGCTCGTTCCATTATCGCTCCAGTGCAACGCCCGGAGGATCTGTACCGCTATGGGGATGAGATTACGATTGAAGCAGACGTGCCCATCTCACTTCACGCCACCGCACTCCACAGCAAACCAAGCAATGCTCAAGGCATACCCTGGGGAGTGAAGCAGATTCGGGCACCCAAAGTATGGTCTGTGTCTACAGGACACCGGATTAAAATCGGTGTGATTGATACGGGTGCTGACTACCATCACCCAGATCTTCGTTACTCTCTGGCACGCGGAATCAATCTGTTAAACCGCAGCCTGCTTCCCCATGATGATAATGGACACGGTACCCACATTGCAGGGACCATCGCCGCAGCCAACAGCACCGCAGGTATGATCGGTGTAGCTCCACGCTCCCTAATCTATCCGGTGAAAGCATTTGACCACAATGGATCGGCTTATGTATCCGACATTGTGCTTGGCATCGACTGGTGTGTACGCAACAAGGTCGATATCATCAATATGAGCTTTGGCATGAAAACACGCAGCAAGGCGCTTCTTGACGTTGTCAATCGTGCATACCATGCTGGAATCGTCATTGTTGCTTCGTCAGGAAATGACGGCAAACGCCGCAGTATTGATTATCCGGCACGGTATCCGCAGACCATATCGGTTGGGGCAACCGACAAAAACAGGCGTATTGCGTCCTTCAGCAATCGCGGCGCATACGTGGATGTGTATGCTCCTGGCGATAAGATCGTCTCCTCCTGGGTACAGGGCAAGCATCACGAGATGAGCGGCACATCCATGGCGACGTCACATGTGAGTGGCGCTATCGCTTTGCTGCTCGCAAAACATCCGGGGTTATCCCCTAGTGAAATCAAGGCACTCGTCAAGCGTGCTACGATCCCGCTGCGCGCTCGCAAGACCACCACCGCCAAAAGCAAGGTACGCGGTGGCGAGATTGACGCCCTGCGGCTAATGCAAGAGTGCGGGGAGTGATCCGGCTCTGCCAGCGGTCAGCAGGACTCAATTGAAGCTTGGCGGTGAAACACAGTAGTTCACCCGGCACCGTACGCGCAAAGAGAGCATGGCGTAGCGGCAGAGCCTTTAGCTGGCGCCCGCTGTGATGACAGAGCAGGGCGGGCTTGTGTATCCAGTGGATAGGCCGGTTTCTGTAGCCCTGGGTACACAACAAAAAAAGTCTCCATGTACCCCGTTGATGACACAACGTGGGCATGGAGACTTTTTTCCTTAGGCAGAGCGGCGATGTGTCGCGAGCCTGGATTTTACATTTTGTCTGGAGCGGTTACGCCTACCAGACGAAGCGCTGTGGCGATAACGGTGCGCACAGCACCGATCAGTGCCAGACGTGCTTGAGTTTGCTGCGCGTCTTCCGTAATAACACGTTCTGCACGGTAGTAGCTGTGGAACAGGGATGCCAGCTCGTATACATAACGGATGATACGATGAGGTGCATATCCTGTTGCCGCTGCCGAGATCTCCTCAGGCAGCTCTCCCATTTTGCGGAGAAGGTCATACTCATGCTCTGTTGTCAGCTTGGACAGGTCAATCTGTGCCAGTGGCAGCAGCTCAATACCCTGTTCTTCAGCCTGACGATATACGCTGCATACACGGGCATGCGCATATTGTACGTAGAATACCGGATTCTCATTAGATGTCGAAATCGCAAGGTCCATGTCAAAGTCCAGATGGGAGTCCATGCTGCGCATTGTGAAGAAGTAACGGATGGCATCAATGCCGACTTCATCCATCAGGTCTTCCATCGTTACAGCTTTACCTGTACGTTTGGACATTTTCACTTTTTCACCGTTCTGGAACAAGCTTACCATCTGTGCAATCAAGACCACCAATTTCTCAGGGTCATTGCCCAGTGCTTGCATCGCGGCTTTCATCCGTGGAATATATCCGTGGTGATCTGCACCCCAGATGTTGATCATCGTGTCGTATCCACGCGCATATTTGTCACGGTGATAAGCAATGTCCGGCGTCAGGTAAGTATACGTGCCATCGTTCTTGATCAATACACGTTCTTTGTCGTCGCCATACTGCATCGTTTTCAGCCAAGTTGCCCCGTCTTGCTCATAGATCTCATTGCGGTCACGCAATTCATCCAGTACGCGCAGCACTTCTCCGTTGTCATACAGGGAAGTTTCGCTAAACCAGATATCAAAGTTAACACGGAAGCGATTCAAGTCACGTTTGATCTTGTCCAGTTCCTTCTCCAGGCCAAAGTCACGGAAATAAGCCGCACGGTCACCCGGGTGCATGGACAGCAATTCTTCGCCCTTTTCAGCAACAAGCTGCTTGGCGAATCCTTTAATATCTTCACCGTGATAACCATCTTCAGGCATCTCAGCATCCTGACCCAGCTCTTGCAGATAACGAGCTTCAATGGAACGAGCCAGATTAAACACCTGATTACCTGCATCATTAATGTAGTACTCACGAGTTACATCATATCCTGCGTAGTCAAGGATGTTACATAGTGCATCACCTACAGCTGCTCCACGGGCATGACCCAGATGCAAACTACCTGTCGGGTTGGCACTAACGAACTCCATCTCGACTTTTCGCCCTTCTCCGATGTTAATTCTTCCGTAATCTTCACCCTGGTCCTGCACAAGCGCAAGTACTGGGTAAAGGTAACTCTTGTCCAACTTGAAGTTAATGAACCCTGGACCAGCAATTTCAGCCTTCTCGATTCCAGCTTCAGCCAGATTCAGATTAGCAATGATCTCTTCAGCAATCTGACGCGGATTGCGCTTGGCAATCTTGGTAAGCTGCATGGCAGCATTGGTCGCCAAGTCCCCGTGTGTCTTCTCACGCGGCACTTCCAATGTGATAGCTGGCAATTCGTCCTGCGTAACAATCCCGGCCGCCACAATGGCGTTACCGATGGCTGTGCTTACCCGTTCGTTAATCGTATCTAGTGGATTACGTGTCATGAAATTGGTTCCTCCTGTATATGCAAACTAATCGCGAAATGTCCGGATTCTTCATCAAAGCGGTAAAAGTCGTAGCTCCACGCTGCGCGTGCGCTCAATCCCTGAATGGAAAGTTCCAGCTTCTGTGTATGCGTGGACAGGGCAAACGACATGTATGGCGATCGGTAGAAACCAGGAAGCTTCCGATTCAATTCAAAAGTCTGCTCCGATTCAACCTCACCATGACGTATAATCTTGATGGATTGTCCGCCCAGCTTCAATGTGGTGCGGGTTGTGCCTCCCTCGGGTCCAACCTGTGGTTCTTCATAACGAACATAAAGAACAGACCCTTTCACCACGGCTTCACCCTTCATTTCCTGCAGCACATCTTCACCTTCATAACGGCTGTGCAGCCGGATGTGTACCGGTCGCATGTTCGACATGAATGTTAACCTCCATTATATTCGAGGCGACGCAAAATCAGGCACGGCCGGTGAGAACAGCCCTTCCTGTATTGTTGTGTCGCTATACGCGCTCATATTCCCGGATAGCTCGCTATCCTACACTCTACTGTATAACTATATCCAGTTCCCTCGCTCAATTCAAATCCAAATTCAGAGTTTTTTCCTCATCAAGCCAAAAAAGAAGAGCCGCACCTGTAAAGTGCAACCCCCTTTTGCTTCATTATAATAAGATTCGTTCATCCGATCAGGCCCATTGCGATTCATAAGGAAAAGGACATGTCGACTCGCTCAGCTTCGCTCGCACCTGTACGAGACAACCACAATGCCGACAGGTTGTGTCATATTGCAATCCCGGACATGTCGAGCAGATGGAGAGTCTACGCTCATATTCCTCATCCTGTACCGTCGATCGTGAGCGTGAGGCAATCTCAATAAGTCTGGCCATTTTGGCATCACTAATCTTCACATCATACTGATCATTACAGCCCTTGCAAGGTTCCTGCCTCTTCATTTATTAACCCTCTACAGCGATGACCCCAACCGATGCTGGTGGAAGGACAAAACGCAAGGTATTATTCTCAAGTGTGATTCCATCCCACGTCACAGGCTGAACGTGATTCGGCTGTTCAAACGTATTGAATGCACCAAAATCAGCATGATGCAGAATCTGCCCGGATACTTTAGCCGCTTGAGTCGCTTCCAGTTGACACACGACTTCTAACTCATCCGTGTGACTCAGATTACAAGCTGTCACATGAATGACCCCATCCTTGTTACGGGAGGCTGACAAGCTGAGCTGAGGAATGGTGTCTTCTCCGAAGGTGTATCCAGGGCTTTCATAATTCAAGTCCAGTCGCTGCGCATCCATATGAACCTGATACATATCAAATACATGATACGTAGGGGTCAGGAGCATTTTGTCCCCTTCCGTGAGCACAAGCGATTGAAGCACATTGACGATCTGCGCAAGATTTGCCATGTGTACCCGTTTATTATGTTGGTTGAAAATATTCAGGTTAACGCCTGCAAGCACAGCGTCCCGCATTGTATTCTGTTGATACAGGAACCCTGGATTGGTGCCCGGCTCAACGTTGTACCATGTACCCCATTCGTCCACAATAATGCCGACTCTGCCTTCTGGATCATATTTATCCATAATCTCGGAGTGCTTCACCAGCAACTCTTCCATATATAGCGTCTTCTTCAAGGTGGTGAACCATTCAGCCTCGCCGAATCCTGTTGCTGCACCTTTATCATTCCACTCTCCTGTAGGGATGGTGTAATAATGAAGACTGATTCCATCCATAAAGCGAGCAGCCTCCCGCATCAGGACTTCCATCCATTCATAGTTGCCTTCGTTGGGCCCACAAGCGATTTTATAAATCTCGTTACCGGAATAGTTACGTACATATGTAGCATACCGGCGATATTCATCCGCATAATATTCAGGACGCATGTTTCCGCCGCATCCCCAGTTCTCATTTCCCACGCCAAAATACTTCATTTTCCACGGTTCTTCCCTACCATTACTCTTACGCCAGTTCGCCATCGGGGATTCGCCATCAAACGTGATGTATTCCACCCATTCCTGCATCTCCTGCACTGTACCGCTACCCAGATTGCCACTAATATATGGCTCCGTGCCGAGCAGCTCACATAATCTCAAGAACTCATGTGTACCAAAGTGATTGTTCTCTTCCACACCGCCCCAGTGTGTATTGATCATACGAGCACGCTCACTCTTCGGACCTACACCATCTTTCCAGTGATACTCATCGGCAAAACAACCTCCTGGCCAGCGAAGCACTGGAATATTAAGCTTCTGCAAGGCCGTTAACACATCATTTCGAATGCCATCCGTATTCGGAATAGGTGAATCCTCTCCTACCCACAACCCCTCATATATACAACGCCCCAAGTGTTCAGAAAAGTGACCATATATGTTGCGGTTTATTAATCCTTGATCTGAATCCGCCTTTAAAATAACATCGACCATGATTTCAACCTCCATAAAATGTATTGTTATCGCTTACAATAACTCGTTTCGGAGTAGGTTTCAACCGTTTTTATTTCTACACAAACAAGCCTCTTCCTGTGTAATTGATCAGGAAGAGACTTGTTTGTTATAGAAATTCATGCAGAGACATACCAAATTGATTTTCATTCATTTCTAATTTGGATTTGCTTGGTTGTTATTTCAGAATAACAGGCTATTTAATCCTGCTCTGAAGGTAACAAGATTTTTTGTGTCCAGGTCGTTCCACCATCTGTAGTCTGATAAATCGCAGGTGAGTTATCACTTGTCACTACCAGCCAGCCTGTCTTCGCAGATGGGAACGAGATACGGGAACTATATCCCGGATCTTTCAGGTCAACGTTTTTCCACGTGGAACCTGTATCATATGAACGCCCAATCCCCACTTTACCAGCTGCAGGCGACCCTGCGGACAGATAAGCCGTCTGATTACCGATCAGCGCCATGTTGCCTGGATGACCGCCAGGATTGGCAGGTCCAGTTCCTTTAGCCGTACTGTTCGCACCCGGTGCAGGCCCTCCCCCTGCTGTGGATTGCGCAAATACTTGTGTCCAATCCTTCCCTTGGTTACCGCTCGCATAGAGGGAGTAGGATTGTTGGGACATGCCTGCATCACCATACAGAAGGGCCCATACTTGCTGACCATGTGCATACAGATCCGCTCCGCTCCATGTATCCGATGTAACCCGGAGAGAAGTGGTCCAGTTCTTGCCACCATCACTCGTTTGCTTTAATTGATATCCCAATCCGGGTACAACCACGACAGCATACCCTTGCTTCTCTGTCGCGAAGGTAGCTGCACGCGTGTTGACAGGAGTGTTCATTTTGCTCCAGGTTACGCCACCATCCTTCGTCTGATATGCACCATTATAGGTGTAACCATAACCTACATCTTTATTGCGGAAATCAATGCGTTTGAATTGAATACCCGGTGTATCGAGCCGCGTCCAGTGAGATCCTCCATCATTGGTACGGATCAGATAGGTTGCAGGTGAATCCTTCACTCGTGCCAGCGCATAACCGTTCACATTATTCGGAAAATCAAGCTGTGTGAATTGCCACTGCCCGGTATATATGGACTGCCATGTACAGCCTGAGTTCGATGTACCGATTAGAAACCCCTCGCCCCCGGCTCGTCCAGTTGTATCATTAAGAAAATCAATATCAGTAAATTGCAGGTGTTGCTCTTCCACACCACTACCCTTTTTCAAAATAGCAGATAGTCCATGGTCTCCCTTTCCACATGCCTGTGAGGATGCAGCGTTAGCACCTGATAGCGTATGTACCGGTCCCATCCCCCAAGCCAGCGTTAACGATAATGCCAGCGCACCAATCCGTTTCCATGTCATCGTTCTCTTGGTTGTCATCGTAACACCTCCTTCTATGGTTTTACCCAAATTGGATGCTTTTAACGTAACAATCCGATGAACTCCGATGACAATTTCGCAAGAAAAAAACCACCTTTACCCATGATTGGATCATGTAGGAAAGGGTGGTTGATTACTAAACGTTGTGTACTCTAAGTTAAATGGGAAATGTCCTGATACCAATGATAACAAAACTGACACTTAAGAAAAGGCATAAACTAAAATATATTTTGTTGTATTTATATACCCGAATACTATATGCAGCAAAAAGCATCACGAGGTTAGCCACCATCAATGTGAAGTTGAGAAATACCGTCACTGCTAATACAAAATTTATGACAAACACTATAAAAACTGCAGTTAGCCACTTGGGATACATACTCAATTGAGATCGAATCACACGCATACACGTTCACCTTCCTCTATTTCCATATTATACATAAATACTAACATAGAATCATCCCACAGCAGGATATCTGCATAAACGAGCCTATACTAACACATGCAATAAATGGTAGAGTCATAGGAACGTACGTGCTATAATTAATGTTATGGACTTTTGAATAACGGTGGATGTTTTCGGATCACGGCGTAGCTTCCCGAGAGGGGGTGACGTCGATGGTCAAACTTGTGGCGTTGCTTGATGTGATCCGATGGATTGCTGCGATCCTCAGTATTGTACTGAGCGGACGAAAGCTTTACCGTTGGTTACGCAAAAAGTTTCGTAGCAAGCGAAAACCCACCTCATAAGGTTGGACGCCTGACGGTGGGTTTTCGCTTGAATAACAGTATTTAATTCATGCACGCCGTGGCAATCCACAGCCTTTCAGGTCCTAAGAGTCTTTGCCGTTGGCGCGGTAAAGGCTCTTTTTTTAGTATATGGTCGAACCCGATCACCATATACTTCACGAGTGTAATATATAAACTCATATACTACTGAATACTGATGTAGCCAGTATAACATAGCTCCAGACAGAAGTTAAATTAAGTTAATTGAATTCAACCTCGTTATTTCGCTTGGCAGAATAGTTTCGGATCTATCATGCAGCCGGTTCCTTAAGCTGGAATAGTTGAAGACACGCGGTAACGTTAGTAATAAAAAAATGCCCTCCCCTACGCAGATTTGAACCCGCGCAGACAGAGAGCATTATACTTGCTTATCGATTATTCTGTGATTATTTCACGAATCCAAGCAGCATTTCACGGATCAGCTTCGCAGCTACAATCTGTGTCTGTTGTGTTGAATCATAGATTGGTGCAACCTCAACCAGATCACAACCAACTACATTTACATCAGATCCAGCGATCATGTGGATGGCTTCCAGAAGTTCCTTGGACGTAATACCGCCCGCTTCTGCTGTACCTGTTCCTGGTGCTGCTGACGGATCAAGTACATCGATGTCGATGGTTACGTATACCGGACGATTGCCCATCTTCGGAAGAGCTTCCTTCATCGGAGCTGCCACTTCAAATGGATAGAAGTTAATGTTCTCGCGACCATACTGGAACTCCTCACGGGAGCCAGAACGAATACCGAACTGATAGATGTTTTTGCCACCCATCAACTCAGCTGCTTTACGTACTGGTGTGGAGTGTGACAGTGGCTCGCCTTCATAGTTTTCACGAAGATCTGCGTGTGCATCAATATGAATCAAGATAAGATCCGGGTATTTCTTGTACATTTGTTGGATGACCGGCCAAGTAACCAGATGCTCGCCACCGAGACCAACTGGGAATTTGTCGTCAGCCAATAGGCTACCAATGTATTCATGAATTACTTCAAGGCTGCGTCCCGCGTTACCGAAAGGCAAGAGCAAGTCTCCAGCGTCAAAGTACGTCATGTCTACAATGCTTTTGTCGAGGTACGGGCTGTACTCTTCAAGTCCAACCGATGCTTGACGGATATGAGATGGGCCAAAACGGGAACCCGGACGGAAGCTGACGGTATAATCCATCGGCATTCCATAGATAACTGCTTTCGAGTTCTCATAATCCTCAGAGCTGCAAATAAATACGTTTCCTGAATAAGCTTGATCCAGTTTCATTAATGATTTCCCCTTTATTTCGTTAAATCTTCCACGAATTTAGGAAGTACAAATGCTGCTTTGTGCAGACGCGGAGAGTAATACTTGGTATCCATCTCCGGGATTTGAGTCTCATCCACTTCGAGCGGGTCATGTTTCTTGCTACCCATGGTGAATGTCCACAAACCACTTGGATATGTTGGAATATTACAGCCGTACACATGTACGATCGGGAAGATTTCTTTGACGTCTTTGTTCACCTTCTGGATCAGATCCGCCTTGAACCAAGGGTTGTCCGTTTGGGCAACGAAGATTCCGTCTTCTTTGAGTGCTTCGTAGATACCTTGGTAGAAACCACGCTCAAACAGTGGCGCAGCCGGGCCTACAGGCTCCGTGGAGTCTACGATAATCACATCGTATTCATTTTTATGTTCAATAATATGCATGTAGCCGTCGTTTACGAGCACTTCAACATTAGGCTCGTCCAACTTGCCGGCGATTTCAGGCAAATATTTTTTAGAGTACTCAATGACTTTACCGTCGATTTCGACGAGAACTGCTTTTTCTACAGCAGCATGCTTAATGACTTCACGAATGACTCCGCCATCGCCGCCACCAACAACCAGAACTTTTTTGGGATTCGGGTGAGTGTTCAGCGCAGGGTGTGCCGCCATTTCGTGATATACGAATTCGTCTTTTACGGTAGTCATCACCATGCCATCAAGGAGCAACATGTTACCGAATTCCTCGGTTTCTACCATGGCCAAATCTTGAAAATCGGTTTTCTCTGTAACATAGGTCTGCTTAATCTTCGCGGTGATCCCGAATACCGGGGTCTGCTTCTCCGTAAACCACAATTCCATAATCTCTACCTTCTTTCCGTAAAGTTAATGATCAGCCATATCCGACCAAGCGCTATGCACTATAATCGGTTCGCCCAAGCACGTCCAGCGTTCGGCGCCATATCGCGTTATGATTGCTGGCCTGCGGGAAAGGTCCGCGGTTCACTTCATTATATAGATTAAATTTGACCAGAGCGTGCAGAGCGTCTGACTAATCAATGAATCAATGACCATTCGTCTGTTCGTCCTTACGCGCTTTAGTATCTTGTGCCGAATCTTACCTTTTCATTACCCTTTTGCATTATACGCGATTGACGTTTATACTGCAAAACGGTTTTTCCGGCGAAAATGCTACATTTTGTTCGCTTATGCACCCGATTGAATATCCCTGCCAATCAAGTCCCATACTGGAAGAAAAGAGAGGAGCCCGTTCCATGACCAAGCCAAATCAAAAGACCCGCAAACGCGGGTTCCGTGTACGAAAATTCATTAAAAACCTGTCTCTGCTCGCCGTGCTCGCCATGCTTGCTACCGCGGCGGGACTAGTGTATCTATACGCAACCAGCCTGCCTCTCGCAGACTCGGACCGGAATTCCAGATTGCTGGACAGTCAAGGTGAAGTCATCGCTACCTTCTCCGCAGGTGGCAAAGATTCTGTACCTGTTCAACTGGAAGATATCGCGCCAGATCTGGTCAATGCCACTCTGGCTGTAGAAGACCGAAAATTCTATAATCACTACGGGTTCGACGTGCAAGGGATGGGACGGGCTGTGCTCGTTAACCTCGAACATATGCAGATGTCGCAGGGTGCGAGTACCTTGACTCAACAGCTGGCGCGTAACCTGTATCTATCTCATGAGAAAACATGGACTCGTAAAGCCAAGGAAGCCATGTACACGGCGCAATTGGAGATGAAATACAGTAAGGATGAAATTTTGCAGATGTATCTGAATGAAATCTATTATGGGCATGGAGCGTACGGAATCGAAGCGGCTTCGCGGATGTATTTTGGCAAATCAGCCAAACAGCTGGATCTCGCAGAGAGCGCCATGCTGGCAGGAATCCCGAAAGGGCCCACCTACTATTCACCCTATAACCATATGAAGAATGCCAAAGACCGACAGAAGATTGTGCTGAATGCCATGGCCGATATCGGCAAGATCAACCAGGCCGAAGCGGATAAAGCCTATGAGAAAATGCTTTCGTTCAAACCGGAAAGTGAGCGTAAAACAGTGGAAAGCGCACCGTTTTTCCGTGACTATATTCGGAGTCTGGCCATCAAAGAACTGGGAATCAGTGAAGCGATGCTGGATCACGGGGGTTTGAACATCTACACTACACTGGATCTGCGTGTACAAAAAGCAGCTGAAGACGCCATAGCGAAAGGTATGGATGCCAAAAGCGAGCTGGAGACGGCCCTCGTGTCCATTGACCCTCGAACGGGCTATATCAAAGCCATGGTAGGCGGCAAGAATTACCGCACCAATCAGATTAACCATGTACTGGCGACCACACGCCAGCCAGGTTCGGCGTTTAAACCCATTATGTATCTGGCAGCCCTGGAATCCAAGCAACTCACCAGTGCATCCATGTTTAACAGTGAACCTACCCTGTTTCATTATGACAACGACCGCAAAACCTATAAACCCGGCAACTTTGGAGACAAGTATCTGGGTGAGATTGATCTAAGACAGGCGATCGCCGCTTCAGACAATATCTATGCGGTGAACACCATTATGCAGATTGGTCCTGAGCAAGTTGTGAGCATGGCCAAAAGCCTCGGCATTACAAGCAACCTGAGCGCCGTGCCCTCTCTTGCACTGGGAACCTCACCTGTCAGTCCGCTAGAGATGGCGTCGGCCTTTTCTGTCATCGCGGCTAGTGGACAACGGACGCCACCTGTAGCCATTTTGCAAGTGACGGATGCCGCAGGACGTGTGCTCTATGAATCGCCCCAGACGAAGGCTGAGACCGTGGTGGAACCTGCGGCAGCTTATGTACTGACTCGTTTAATGGAAAGTGTCTTCGAAAATGGGGGAACGGGTAACCGGGTGTCTGCTGCGATCAAACGTCCAGTAGCCGGAAAGACAGGAACGACCAATACGGATGCTTGGCTGGTCGGATTCACACCGGAGCTCTCCACCGCGGTATGGGTTGGTTACGATCAAGGCAAAGCCATCTCGACTTCGGATGGCCGACGGGCGGCGCCGATCTTTGCCCAGTTCACAGAGCAGGCCCTTGCGAGCGTACCACCCAAAATCTTTACCGTACCTGATCGTGTTGTAAGTGTCTATATCGACCCCGAATCCGGCAAACTGGCAGGCAACGGCTGTGAAGAGAAGCGATTGGAAGTTTTTATTGATGGCACTGAACCGACAGAGGTATGTCATGGTACGGCGGATGATTCGGATTCTGGAGAAGATGAGAAGACCCGTCAGGTACAGAATCAACAAGGCATACAGGAAGAGAAACATTCCTGGTGGGGAGATTTCAAACGTTGGTGGGTAGAATGACGCAAATGCGCGATGACTTAGTTACGTCACCTTCGACCCCTGGTTATATTGATCATTTGGAAATTCACTTCGGATGAAAACTCATAATTATTCAGATCGATGAATACTGTTAATGAACAAGCAAAAAGGCCCCAACCGAATTTTCCGGTTAAAGGGCCTTTTGCTTTTTTTCTTTTATACTGTGTTGAATGATCTAACTTAGGCAAGTGCTTCCTTCAATACATCCGGAGAAGCATTCCACCAGTCTTCGTTGTGTGAGATCAACAGTGTCTTAAGTGCAGCTCGAGCTTCGGGTCCAAGCTCATCCAGCATGAAGCGACGCTTCAAGGCATAATCCATGCGATTCACATGTTCGGCCAGCAGTTTCCATCCACGTCTTGCTTCCGTATCAATCCACATCTCACATGCCGTTGCTCCACCATACAGTTGGCCTTCCTCCGTGCGATCGACAGCTACCCATACCAGCCATACCTGGCGTCCGTTGGGCACATCCTCACGATTGGTAGAGAACTTGATATTGCGTTCCACTTTACTCTTCGCATGCATCGCACCAATATCGATTTTGGCTTCGCCATTATCAATAATGACCGGGGAAAGGTTATTCAGTTCAATGGAGCCCGCACCGAAGCCTTTATGCTTGCTTTTTGCACTAACGATATTCAAGGCAATCTGTTTTTTGCCGTTTTGCTCGTTTTGGTCCATGTTTATAGCCTCCAAGGGTTGATACAAATATTTTAACTAATAATTGGCCCATTGCAAACATATACATGCTGTAGATGCTTGTCAACGGGAGGTATTTAACGATGATTCCACGACGCGCCAAGAGCTGGCTCACCGCATCCCTGGCCCTGTGTGTGCTGGCCGGAGGGATATGGATCACTCTGGGTTACACTCGCTCAACTCATTCCGAATTGCCAGTACTCGCCCCCGAATCGGGCAAGCCCAAGGCAATAGCTCCAACCCCAGCACCTCCAGAAAGTGTACAGACCCCTACCGCCGAAGTGTACAGCGACCGCATTGTGGAATATCACATGGATGTAAAGCTGGCAGAAGGGAACGTATTAGAAGGAACTCAGACGATTACATGGACACATCCAGGTAAAAAAACCGTCAATGAGCTTTATTTTCATATGTACCCTAATGCCTTCTCTTCTGCTGACACCACCTTTATGAAGGAATCCGGCGGAAAGCTTCGGGGTGATGTCATGCCTACCAATGGCTATGGTTCCATGCATATTACCGAAATGAAAACGGAGGACGGGCTCTCTCTTCTGCACCGGATGCAGTATGTGCAGCCAGATGACGGAAATATCAAGGACACCACCCTCATTAAAGTACGTTTGCCCAAACCCGTCAAAGGCGGGGAAAGCATCACACTCCACACCCGATTCGAAGTGAATCTGCCCAAGATTTTTGCAAGGATGGGAACTGCTGATAATTTTGTCATGGCAGGTCAATGGTTTCCCAAACTAAGTGCCTATGAACCTGTGGGCAGGCGCGGACGAACAACGGAAGGCTGGAATCTGCACCAATACCACGGCAATTCGGAATTTTACGCCGACTTCGGTATATATAGTGTACGTATTCGGGTGCCTGAAACATACAAGGTGGCTGCTACCGGATTTCCGACGCAGCAAGCCGTGGTGAAGAATGGAGAAAAAGTCTATCAATTCTATGCTGATGATGTGCATGACTTCGCCTGGGCAGCCTCACCCGATTTTGTGTATGCCGAGGAGCCTTTCTCTGCACCCAATGTACCTGGTGTACGAATCAAGTTATATCTGGACCCTGCTCATCAGGATCTGAAAGAACGTTATTTCTACGCCGCGAAGGCCGCTCTAGCCAATTATAGCAAATGGTTTGGTCCATATCCTTACGCCACTTTATCCATCGTTGTTCCACCCAAAACGGGGAACGGTGCCGGAGGCATGGAATATCCCACGCTAATCACAGCCTTTGGAGCCGATGATACCACGCCAGGTTATGACCTGGAACGAACCGTAGTCCACGAGATTGGACATCAATACTTCTACGGCATGGTTGCCAGCAACGAATTTGAGGAAGCTTGGCTAGATGAAGGATTCACCTCTTATGCAGAAGACAAACTGATGGAGCAGGAATACGGACTGATCCCGAACCTGCCGGTACAATCGGGACTGATTACGTCTCCTTCATCTTTAACACAAGAATCCTGGAAGTTCGATTCACAGAATGAGTATGCAGCCAATGTCTACACACGTGGCAAGCTTGTATTACTCGGTATTGAACATCAAGTTGGTGTGAAAAAGATGGAACGTATTCTCTCTACCTATGTGAAGAAGTACCGCTTCAAACATCCCACTTCGGCTGATTTTCAAAAAGTTGTGGAACAAGTGACCCGTACTTCCTGGTCTGATTATTTTAACCAATATGTCTATGGTAACGGAATGGCTGACTTTGCTGTAGAGAAGATCCGTGTTACACCCGTGCAGAAAGACGGCCAAACATGGTACGAGTCATCTGTGACGATCGCGAAAAAAGGCAGCGACTACAGCGCCGTTCCTGTTCGCATTGTTTTTGAAGACGGACATATCCTCACCAAGCAATGGGATGGCAAAGAAGATCGCATCACCTATAAATTAATTCACACATCTCCCGTGTCCTGGGCCATGACCGATCCCCTGTACACGATCGTGCTGGAGAACCGCCATATGAACAATTTCCTGAATGCCGGACTGGATGAGCGGGCGAAGTCCCGCTGGAGCATGAGTGTAACCAAACTAATAGAAGCCATATTCGGAAGTCTGTCATGGTGAGGTGGAAACGGTGAAAGCGAAAATACGTGAAGGCTGGTTTCTCGTCCGTCAGCATATGTTCATTGCAGCACTTTTATTTCTTTATCAACTTATATGGGGATATTTCCTCTATCGAATGATACAATCGGCTGTCGTCCCACTACTCCTGCGTTATCCGGATCCCGATGCCGGGGAGCTAAGTACGCTTTTGTTCAAAATGGAAAGCCAACTTAACCTGTCTACCCATCCGGAGGTTCATCGTTATCTGTGGATTCTGGGGGCCATGCTGCTGCTTCGCATGTTGATTAGCCCCCTCATTCAGGCAGGACTGCTCTATTCGCTTCAGCACTATAATAGTACAGAAGAGCGAATTCCATTCGTCCGCGGGATTAAAAATCTATGGAAACCGATGCTGCTGCTCCATACCATTCGTACATTATTGATGCTTTTGCCCGGCTACTGGCTCGTGCCGAAGCTGTATTCCATTCTAATGGATGGATTTCATTCCCTTCAATTACTCTTGCCAGGCATACCCTATGTTGCCGCCTGGATCGTATATGGCTGGATCATCCACCATACCCTGCTCTACATGCAGTTTGGTGTTTCCGCACCGGAAGGGGAAGGTGGCGCTCACGGCACACTCAAAGCGCTCTGGATTACAATGCGCCATCTCATCACCGTGATCGGCATTGCACTGCTGCTGGGGGGAGCTCACCTGCTTGTCTTCGGGGCATTCACTTCAGCCTCATGGTTACTAACAGGACTCACCGGACTTATACTACAACAGACGTATCCACTTGCCAGATGTCTATTGAGCCTATGGAAAATATGCGCCCATTTCCGATTATGGCAGTCCAAAACATCCAAAGGTTAGAGCAGATAGTTTAAAAATTGTTACCATCACATGTTAAACTTATGGCCTAATATGTACTTATAAATAGGCAAACCTCAACCTTTCCCCGTCAAAGGTCGAGGTTTTTTTGCTAATTTTGTTGTTAAACGTTGCCAAACCGGTACTCCTCTGTTACAATAATCGCAGTGAGTTTTTAGTAACAACTTTGTAATCTTTACATTCATATTTGTAACTACTTAAAATTAAATCGTCATTTCTTGATTTCGCAGGTGCATAACTAGCATAGCCAAATTCCTGGCACCTGGGAAGCGGGGGAACCAGTTATGGGTGAATTGATCTTGCTACAGAGGGATCATAGGGGACCTTCAACCGAATCCTTAAGCTAACCTCGCAGGCGTTGGAAGGGGTATATCTCTTGTTCAAGAAGAAAATAACCGCAGCTGTACTTAGCCTCACATTCGCATTATCGCTTGGTGCAGGCAGCGCATTCGCAGATTCAAAGATGGACAAAGTAATTGATTCAGCAATGGGAACTACATACAAAAGTGGGGGAACAACGCTTAACGGCTTTGACTGCTCCGGATTTACACGGTATGTATTCGACAAGTTGGGTATTGATTTGGCACGCCAATCCAGTTCCCAATTCGACATGGGTGATTCCGTATCCCGCATGGAGATGAGAGCTGGCGATCTGGTATTCTTCAATACAACAGGTAAAGGCGTATCTCATGTAGGAATCTTTGTAGGGGATGGAAAGTTCGCACACTCCTCTTCTTCCAAAGGTGTTACGATCAGTGCATTGAGTGAAAACTATTGGGCCAATCGTTATGTTGGCGCTAAACGGATTATGAGCACGGACGCATATGAATCACTGGCCCTTGACTAGGGACAAGCTGAGCAACATGATGCTGTAACCATTAACCATACTGGAACGAAGCAAGAAGCATAACAGAACCGCCGGATACATTCTCCGCAGGAATGTATCCGGCGGTTTTTTTGTGCTTCATTCCCTGTTTACGTTGCAAGTTACACATGAGGTATATCCTGCGACATCAACAGGTTCATTTTGCGTTCGCTCGTCCGTGCCCTTATGATGTTTTTACCCATCCCGTTATAATATAAACGGAATTACCGGAACTTTTGTTTCATTTTTTTCCTGGAAAGGGAGACTTGCTAAATGAACGGCTCTTTTGTAGAGTGGACAGAGAGTTTGGTAATGACTGAGAGGAGCGTGCAGATGTATGAATGAAGCCCCTGTAACGTTTCACGTTGTACCCATGCAAGAAGAACATGCGGAGCTTATCTGCAGTTGGCAGTATGACCCGCCTTACAATATCTATAGCTGGCTACCCTGGGAGCAGATGAAAGCACTGGAAGTTGAATTTGGGGATGCGCAGCTGCGGCAGGAACAATATGCGATTGTTCTTGATCAGCATGATCGCATCTGCGGATTTGCTCAATACTTCCCACTTCAGGGAGTAACCCGGATTGGCCTCGGCATGCATCCAGAGCTGTGTGGTCAGGGTCAAGGGAAAGCTTTTGTCACCGCCATTGTGCAGGAAGCCATTCGCCGGAACCGGACGAATGAGATTGATCTTGAAGTGCTCACCTGGAATGCCCGTGCCATTCAAGTCTATCTGAAGAATGGATTTGTCACTCAGGATACATACGAACGACAGACACCAAGCGGCTTAATGCCCTTTCACTGCATGGTCTATGAAGGGCATCGCGATTAGAATCCATTGCAAAACAACCCAATCTGCCCCTTGTTATGTGATTAGTTCAAAAAATTACCACAAAATGCTATGATGTCACTACAGGTTCCGTTATAATGATATGGATAGTTTCAGGTTAGATGATCTTTCATTCTGGAGGGGACATAAGGGATGCACAAATGGATCATGAGCGGGGTATTTTTTGCAGCATGCGCTTTAGCTATTGTTTTAATGTTTACGCTTCCAGGGAAAGAGGAAGTGGCTGAAGAAGCCAAACCAACCATGCCAGAAGTAGCACTGGATGCCGGACAGGCTGAAGCACTGGTCAAAGCCAATTGTATTTCCTGTCACGGAGATCAGCTTCAGGGTGGCGTAGGGCCTGCTCTGGCGAACATCGGTAGCCAGGATGATCTGGAGAAGATCTATTCCACGATTGTCAAAGGTAAAGGTGGCATGCCTGCCTTCAAAGGCAGGCTGCAGGATGAAGAGATTGCAAATATCGCTATGTGGTTGGCAGAGAAGAAATAATCTTTGCACACGCACAACAAAGAGGCCCTTAATCCCCTGTTGGGAGAATAAGAGCCTCTTTGTTGTATCATTTATTGGGCTTCTGACGCGTGCTCCGCCAGAAAGGCCTCGACTTCACGTGCGGACGGCATCCCGGACTGGGCGCCGAGCTTCGTCACGGATAACGCGGCCGCACCCATGGCGAAGCCTACGGCCGCGTCCAAAGTCTCACCGCGCGCGAGGGCTACCGCCAGCGCGCCGTTGAAGCAATCGCCAGCGCCGGTCGTATCGACGGCGCTTACGGCGTAGCCGGGCGCACGGCACGCGCCGGCACGCCCTGCTTGTACGCGGCCGCCAGGCGCCGCCGCGTACACAGCCCCCTCGGGGCCGAGCGTCGTGACGACAGCGGCCCCGAGGGATGCGGCGAGCTCTGCGACCGCCGCATCCAGGTCTTCCGGCCGGAGATGATCCCGGCCGGTAAGCACGGCAAGCTCGCTGCGGTTCGGCGTGACAACGTCGATGCACCGCAGGAGCTCCTGGGGCAGACCCGGCACCGCGGGAGCCGGGTTGAGCACCACCAGTGCGCTGCCTTCAGCCGCCAGTTGGGCGGCGCGGGTGACTGCTGGCAGCGGAATCTCCAGCTGCAGCAGCACCGCTGCGGCTGCAGTCAGGCTTTTTACCGTATCCGCCTCTTCCAGCATCTCAGGCACAACTTGTCCATTCGCACCAGGAATAACGATAATCCGGTTGTCTCCCCGAGAAAGCCAGATGGAAGCCGTCCCTGTAACCGTGTCTTCCAATATGCGAACCTGCGAGGCATCTGCACCACTTTCCGTCAGACTGTGCAGCAGACGTTCGCCAAAACCGTCCGATCCCACCGCACCAATCATCGTAGTCTGTCCACCCAGACGCGCAGCGGCAACAGCCTGGTTTGCCCCTTTGCCACCAGCGAGATAATGCAGCTCCTCACCGCTCACCGTCTCTCCCTCTTCCGGAATCGTATCCGTCTTTACCACGAGATCCATATTGAGACTGCCTACGACAGCAATAAGAGGTTGTTTCTGATTATAGTCTGACATGTATGGTTCACTCACTTCCGGCCGCGCGATAATAACCGATCTCGTTATTCGGACCTCATTTTGTCATAAGCTTCGTTATATTGTCCTGCTTCCTTGATATCTACAGATGTAATACCACCCGCATCCCATGACGTGAGACGCAGCGTAACCGTTGTATAGTCAATCGTAATAAAAGGATGATGATTGAATGCTTCCGAGATCGCAGCGACCTCATCCACAAATGCAATCCCTTTCATGTAGTTGGAAAACATAAATTTACGTACAATCCACCGTCCCTCTTCCAGTTCCCAGCCTTCCAGCCTCCCCAGATGAGCTTCGACTTCCTCTTGCGAAAAAACCATGCGTTATCTTCCTCCCCATAGGATGGTACCTTACAGACAACGTGCGTCTGTATAACCACCGACACCTTCGGCGCGATTCATAGCAACCTCAAAGGCCAGGCTCACCGCCATGCGGTTAGCCCATTTCACGACTAACATCTTACCACGGACAAGCTTCAAAATCCAATCAACTACATGGCATAGAACCAATAACCGTAAGGCTTTGAGGAGAATCCCTTCTCCATTCATGCCCCCGAAAATAGCATGTACACATACTAAATTAACGGCACAAACGTCAACTCTTCTTCCCCAATCAAAATATGAATGCGGTGCTGTTCCTTATCATGGATGACCACTCCACTTCCAACCGGAATGATAGACTCCTCACCTAGCGCATAGAACAGATCCTCCGCTAACGCCTCATCCACTTCAAGTTGCTCAGGTGCCCCGAGTCTCTCCCACTCTTCCGCATCCATTTCAAAGAAAACATATCGATCCGGTATGCGTCCGATTGCCGTTGTCAAATCTGTCAAAATTCCTTCATAATCCCGTCCATGCTTTACGCCCATTGGCTTTTCACTCCTATTCGGCCCCTAAGGAGCGGATTTGATCTTATTATACCTGAAAATAACACTTAAAAAAAAAGGCCTTCTGGTCGATAAATACTATATATGACCGTTCTAACTGTTTATGCAGCCACAAGGGATGCCGAACATGTAACGGATTGCGGCACAATGTTCGTCTGGAAGCCCGGATATAGCCGCTTGAAAGGATTCAATTTTATCTCATGGATGAGGTGTATAATGAACATTTCAACAATTATTGGACTTGTTTTGGGACTCGCTTCACTTGTACTCGGTATGATGTTGAAGCATGCTCCCCTAATTAATCTGGTCAACAACCCAGCAGCCTACATGATTATATTTGTTGGTACCGCAGGAAGTATTTTTATGGCATTCCCCATGTCAGAAGTTAAGAGAATTCCGAAGCTTTTCGGGATTTTGTTCAAACAGCAAAAATTGATCGATCGCGTATCCCTGATCGGCACGTTTATGGACTGGGCTTCCACTACCCGTCGTGAAGGTTTGCTTGCACTGGAATCAAAAGTAGAAGATATCGACGATCAGTTCCTTCGTAGCGGTATGCGAATGATTATCGATGGTAACGATCAGGAATTTGTAAGTGATGTCCTAATGGAAGATATTCATACCGCAGAAGAACGCCACCGCAGTGGTGCGCTACTCTTCGCCCAAGCAGGTATGTATGCTCCAACACTTGGCGTTCTCGGAGCCGTAGTTGGTTTGATCGCAGCCCTTGCGGACCTTAGCGATATGGATAAGCTCTCTCAAGCCATTGCGGCAGCATTCATCGCTACCCTCTTGGGTATCTTCACAGGTTATGTACTGTGGCATCCAATGTCCAACAAGTTGAAGCGTATGTCCAAGCAAGAGATGGAAATCAAGTTGATGATGGTTGAGGGTCTGCTCTCGATTCAATCCGGTGTTTCCACCGTTGCCATCAATCAGAAATTATCTGTATTCCTGACACCTTCCGAACGTAAACAACTGGATGAGAAGGGGGACTCATCAGGTGAAAAAGGCTAAGAAGCACGAACCACATGAAGAACATATAGACGAGAGTTGGTTGCTTCCCTATTCCGACTTGATGACCTTGTTGCTCGCTCTGTTTATTGTATTGTTCGGCATGAGTTCAATCGATGCAGCTAAGTTCGAACAGATGGCTTCCGCACTAAACAGTGCATTAAATGGAGGTTCCGGAATTCTGGACCATTCGTCCATGAATCCGGATACGCCAGGTGCTGATTTGGGTAAGAACAAACAAGAACCTACAGAAATCACCAAGAAAACACCAGCTCAGATTACAGATGCACAGATGGCTAAGAAAGAACAAGAAGACCTGGAGAAACTCAAAGAGCGACTCGACAAATATATCTCGAAGAACGGGCTCTCGGACCAGCTGAACACCAAGCTGAATCAGTCTGAATTGAAGATCACCATCAGTGATAATGCCCTGTTCTCCTCAGGACGAGCGGATGTAAAGACTGAATCCCGCTCCCTGGCCAAAGCGATATCAAGTATGCTGCAGGAGTTCCCTGAATACGAAGTGGTTGTATCCGGTCATACCGATAATATTCCCATTTCGAACAACCAATATAAGGATAACTGGGATCTAAGCGCAGATCGTGCGCTCAACTTCCTGAAAATCCTGTTGCTGAACACGCAACTGGACCCTTCCAAATTCACACCAAGTGGTTATGGAGAGTATCATCCCATCGCCAGCAACGACACCAACGCTGGACGAGCACAGAATCGCCGCGTAGAGGTATCCATCATTCGGAAGTATCAAAGTAACAATACGAATGTAAAAGCCGTTGGCGAAGGAAACTAGAAGCCTGCAGCGATTCATTAACCAAAAGACCGTTCTCCAGATACAAGGAGAACGGTCTTTTGGGTTTATATATGGCTGGCGCTTGGTTTATCCTATATATTTTCACATTATTTCGGATGAATTAGTCAAAGTCTACTCGACTATTCCAGTGAATAGTCGAGTAGACCGCCCAGTTCCGCTTTTTCGGCGGCGGTAAGCTCTCTCCATGCACCTGTTGCCATTTCTCCAAGATGGATATTCATGATTCGAACCCGCTTCAGCTTACGAACCTCATAGCCAAAAGCACTACACATCCGCCGAATCTGGCGGTTCTTTCCTTCGGTCAGGATAATTCGGAATACACGATCCGTCATCCGGGTCACTGTACATGGCAGTGTCATTTCACCCAGAATCTTGACTCCTGTACTCATGCCTCTAAGGAAACTCGGGGTTACGGATCGATCAACAGTGACGATATACTCTTTCTCATGGCGCCCTTCTGCTCTGAGAATCCGGTTAACGATATCACCATCATTGGTCATCAGGATCAAACCTTCAGAGTCCTTATCCAGACGTCCAATAGGAAAGATACGTTCATCGTGCCCGACAAAATCAACGATATTGCCCTGAATATGCTGCTCGGTTGTGCTTGTGATCCCGATCGGTTTATTCAGCGCGATATATACGTGTTTTCTCTTTTCCTTGATCGGCTTGCCATTGATTCGTACATCGTCGCCTTCTTCTGCCTGACTGCCTAGCTCAGCCTTAATTCCATTAATCGTGACCTGACCGCTATCCACCAACTTGTCGGCTTCACGCCGGGAGCAGTAACCTGTTTCACTAATAAATTTATTAATACGCAAAAGGTAATCTCACCTCATCTATTTCTCTTCATCTGTAAGTGGCTCATCCGTTACCTGATCTGCCTCAATAACTTCCGGTTGTTGCTCGGATGCAGGCAGTTCAATAATAACCGTTGTTCCCTTGTTCATGACGCTTTTAATATCCATCATGCCCTTATGTGATTGAATAATGCGCTGACTGACCATCAGGCCAAGCCCTGTTCCAGACTCTTTGTTCGTAAAGAAAGGCTCCCCGAGTTTGGGCATCATCTCTTCCGGGATACCGATCCCTTCATCCTTGATCTCAATTCTGACCAGGTTCAGCTGTTCGTCGTGCTTGAGCTTGATATGGATGCTACCTCCATTGGGCATGGCTTCCATACCATTTTTCAGCAAATTGATGAATACCTGCTTCAACTGGTTCTCTTCACAGTGTACCATAGCCGAATCGGATGAGGCACGCAGTACAAATTCTACACCATGCAGATGCGCCTGACTATCCAGTAACGAGATGACATCGCCGAGAATAAAACGAATATCCCGATTCTGAAAATGAACCGCCTGCGGTTTGGCGAGAATCAGAAATTCACCGACAATAAGGTTGATACGATCCAGCTCCGATAACATCAGATCCAGATGACGATGATTCAGCTTGTTGCTCTCTTGCTGTAACTGCAAGAACCCGCGCAGCGTGGTCAGCGGATTACGGATTTCATGTGCCACACCTGCTGCAAGCTGCCCCACGGTTGTAAGCTTCTCAGAGCGTCTGAGTAGCTCTTCCATCCGATTACGACTTGTAATATCCCTGGAGACACTAATGAGCGCGGTAATCTCTCCAGCCTCGTCTCGTACAGGAGCCGTACTGACACTGACCTCTACCCGAGTCCCGTCTTTCTTCATCCAGGTGGTTTCAGACGTAATAGACATACCCTCAACGAGTTGGGCATGCTGGCGTTTCATTTCTTCTTCTGCCTCTGGCGGGATGATCTTCAGATTACGACCTTCCACCTCACGACTTCGAAAGCCATATAATTGTTCAAATGCCCGGTTAACCCGCAGCACTTTCCCTTCAAGATCCGTAATATGAATGGCATCAGCTGTCTGGTTGATAATGGACTCCAGATGCTCTTTCACTGCTCGATTCTCTTCATACATCTGTTTCAGACGGCTCGTATAATGGCCCAGATTGCGAATCATGGCATTAATCCGATTGGCCAGTTGGCCAAGTTCATCCTTCCTCCGGACTTTCAGACGGAAGTCAAAGTGTCCATCGGCTACATCATTCACTTTGCCCAGTATGGATTGGATCGGGCGCGTAATATACCCTGCGAGCAAATAGCTACCAAAAATCACGATCTCCAGCAAAACCAAAGATATGGAGGCATGGCTCACCAGCTGCTCAGATACCATGGAGGATATTTGCTTATAGTCCATGACAATACTGATGACATAGGAAGACTGATTGGGTGTGAAAATGGGAATAAAACTCTTCAGCACCTTCTGTTCGTGTGTTTCGCTGACAAAAGATACATTCTGCCCTGTTCGAATGGCGCGCACCACAGCACGGTGGTCCTCTTCCGTAGAACCATATTGGTATGTGCCGAAACGAATCGGTCTGTTATTCAACTTGCTAAAGTTCGAATCTCTTCCGTCATCACCCATGTTCGGGCTACCGAAAGTTAACGGATTGATGCCTGTAATCTCCAGAATGGAGGGATTGACCTCACGAATTTTATTCAAAATCTCATCCGGACTAGAGATTTTCACATAGTCATCAACTTCCGTATTATTATAGAAGGGATTGATTATGTAGTTTCTCTTTCCATCATGGTAGTAACCCCAGATATCAATATCCGAAGGACTGGACGTCGAATACTCGAATCCATCTGACCAGAAATGTTCCAACTTCTGCCCTTGGGGAATCGTCACCTGTTGTTTTTCAAACAACTGCTTAAATGCCTGATACCAATAGGTCATGGATTTGGTGGACAGCCCAAGCTCTCTCGGATCTGAGGAGCGGCTAACCACAATATCATCATCCGTCTGCTCCATTAACGAAATATGCGAAACGCCGACCTTTTGGCTCAAGCGTACAAGTTCTTCATTTGTGATATTATTAATATCTGGGTCCAATTCTTCCGCCGCCATGACGGCAGCAAGCCACAGATTATTTCCAATCTGTCTTTTTACATAATCCGAACTGTATTGATTCTGTTCGACAGCAATTGCAATCTGCTTCGCAGTGAGCACCATCTTGGTTTCACTGTCCTGCCTCAGATTCTCTTCTGTAGTATAATAACTCAGTGCGATATTCAA
Source organism: Paenibacillus sp. FSL H8-0079 (assembly GCF_037991315.1). NCBI lineage: Bacteria > Bacillati > Bacillota > Bacilli > Caryophanales > Paenibacillaceae > Paenibacillus > Paenibacillus sp. FSL H8-0079. The sequence continues at coordinate 106,669 of NZ_CP150300.1, read as the reverse complement.
CACTAAAATAACGAGCACTGAGCACGACATAATCATGGATAATTTCGTTTTAATAGACAAGTTTTTTTGTTCACCTCTCGGCTTGTACCCTCTGGCGATATATGGCAAAACCTATATCCATCATAACGCTTGTATGACTTTTTGAAAAGGATAATTGACCTGTGTCCAAAAGTTACCGATTGGCTAAAAAGCTCGAAATTCGTTGTTTCTTGCCATTTTGAACTCTACAATGAAATTAATCACTATATTTATCCACAAATCCACAGGCTTGTGGATAGTTTGTTTATAACTTTGTGAGCAACTACATGGTTATCCACAATTCTATACACAACATGTTAACAACCCGAATGCTTGTTCGCTGAATAAACGATTTTGGAAGGAGTTATATAGTAATGACTGACCATTTTCTCCAGACCAATCTTGCGCATTTATCTGAGGAAGCTCAGCATGAGCACTGGATGCGGGAGGCCATTGCCGAGGCCTACAAAGCTGAGGCTCTTGGGGAAGTTCCGATTGGAGCTGTAATCGTACAAAACAACCAAATCATTGGTCGAGGATACAATCTGCGTGAAACTACGCTGGATTCCACCGCCCATGCAGAAATGGTGGCTATCCGTCAGGCCAGCGAGACCATTGGAGCTTGGCGTTTATTGGATTGTTCTCTGTACGTCACACTGGAACCTTGTCCGATGTGTGCAGGTGCAATTGTACAATCCAGAGTTCCCCGCGTCATCTATGGTACGGCTGATCCCAAGGCAGGCTGTGCAGGTACACTGATGAATCTGCTGCAAGAGCCTCGTTTTAACCATCGTACCGAGGTTATTGCAGATATTCTTCAGCCTGAATGCTCCACGATGCTAACTCAATTTTTCAGACGGTTGCGCAAAAAATAACCATAATCATCTAATATCAACATTTCAAATGGAAAGGAAGTCTGCTGCAATGGCACTAACACTCTATGATACAGCCAATGGCATAAGCCTTCGGTTGCTCACATCTCAGGATATACAATCCTATCTGGACCTGATTCAGGTTACACGTGTCCCCTATCAAGCTGTAGAACCCGTGCGAGAGAATGATTTTTATACACTGGATGCTCAGACTCGGCGGATTGAGGATCGGGTCAAGGCTGCAGAAGATGGTACAGGATATCAATTTGGAATCTATACTATTAAAGACAGCCTGCTGATTGGACAAGTAAGTATCAACAATGTCGTATTGGGCGTTGCCAATTATGCGGATATGGGTTACTTTATCCATCCGGATTATAAGGGCGGTGGACGAATGACAGCAGCGGTTAAACTAGCTGTAGCTTATGGCTTCCGTGCACTGAAGTTAAATCGGATTCAGGCTGCAGTATTGCCCTCCAACAAGGGTTCGCAGAGAGTACTCGAAAAGAACGGATTCCAGGTTGAAGGTACTGCTCGCAAATATCTCAAGATTAACGGTAAATATCAGGATCATCAGATCTATGCTGTACTTGCTGAAGACTTGGACGAACTTGCAAACTAATTAAGAAAAAACTCACCCTCACAACCGTCTGTATTTCCAATTCAGCAATATACAAAATCAATATACAAAACCGCACTACCCTAGTTATGTAGGAAGAGTGCGGTTTTATTTGTATAGCACTTTTTTATTGGGCTTTCAAACTATTCGTTATTTGCTCTACACCGTAAGACTTACTAACCGGCCCAAAACCAAAGGCGACCTGTCCATTTATCTTATAAACATGCCCATTTTTCACTGCCTTGAGTCCTTTCCAGACAGCGCTTTTCTCCCATTCATCCGTTACAGCAGACAGAGATGGATCTTCCATATTGAAGTACCCCAAAAATAGATAATCCGGGTCAAGCTTCGCAATCCCTTCCAATGTAAGCTCTCCAGCCTCTGTGGACGGAGGCGTTAGTCCTAGACCTTCATAATATTCCGAGATATAGTCGGCACCCTGAAGATAGGCCTGTTTCTCACGAACCTGCATGAATGCAACCGTTCCTTCGATGGATTGAAGCCCGCTTTTACCATCTGCAAGTTTTTGATCAAAATCATTAATATACTGTACAGCCGTTTCTTCCTGTCCCAAAATCTGCCCCAGATCTGTAATGACTTTACGCCATTCTTTGAATACATCCTGCTTGGTCTCATCTAGTACAACAGTTGGTGCGATCTGATCGAGTTGCTCCAAAATGTCCTTGTTCGTCTCATTGCCGGCAATAATCAAATCCGGTTCATAAGCGAGTAATGCTTCCAGATTCACTTGTGTATTCTCACCCACGATATCAATCGTGTTTTTGTTTTCAACATAAGGTTTGTAAAAGTCACTTTTCAATAACGATTGATCTTCTGTAAAAGGAAGCGTGATGGCCACGGAATCCAGATCAAATACGAGTAGATCATCACTCAATCCCCAATGAGCCAAAGCTATCTTTTGGGGTTGTTGTTTGATTTCCATGTCTCCCCGAGCAGTCTGTACCGTACGTGGGTAGTTGTCAGATGATCCATCTGCGGATTCAGATGATGAGCCGGAACTCTCCCCTGTACTGGTAGCACTTTGCTCCGTCTGACTTGTCGTTTGCTCCGATTTTTTTTCACCCGACGCGCAGGCAGCCAATAGTAAAACCAAACTCAATACTGCAATAAGCATGACCCAACCCTTATATCTTGTTCTATGCATCTCTAGTGCTCCTCCAATTACTTCAGCGAATTTATGATAACAATTATCATTATCAATTATATCAGTGATATCCGCCTGTACAATGGACACTGTCCGATTCAGGATGGATTCTTTCCATGTCCCATAATCTTTCTTACTTCAGACGGGGCGCAGCCCTTATGCAATTTATACACCCGACTGAAGTAGTAGGGGTCCGCATAACCTACCTTTGCAGATACCTCTTTCACGGTGTAACTTCCGATCTCCAGCAGCTCCTGTGCACGATTCAGACGATACTGCATCAGATAACGCATCGGACCCATCCCCGTGTATTTTTGAAACATATGTGAAAAGTATTTCGGTTTCATATCAAATTGAGCAGCAACACCTTCAAGCGTCAGTGGTTCGGCATACTGACGTTGAATGAATTCCTGAGCTGAATCTACCCATGTACCACTTGATGTATTCCTCGAGCTTCTCGCTCCACGTAACACAGAGATGAGCAGTTGATAAAATAGGGTCTGTTTCTCCAGTTGGTTCATATACCCCGGATTAAGAGCAACGTTAAGGAGAGCCAGCATCAATTCCCCTTGAAATCCAGACTCTGAATCATTCAAGCTCATCTGCAGCTCATAGACTTGATCCGTATGAGACGAGTGAAGCCCCTTCTCCTTTTGTATTGCTGGCAAGTAATGAACTAATACATACTCAAAGTCCCTGTCTCCGACATGGATCTCCAGGTGCATATTTTTACCCCCGATAAAGGCCTTGCCTGGTTGCATATGATAAAGATATTTCGTACCATCCGTATTCGTAAAATGAAACGCTGCTTGTCCTTGTAACACCAGCAGCAAAGCACTTTTTTCTGTTCGTTTCTCCCGGTGCCCATCGTAAATCATGTTTGCACGCAATACAGTGCGATAAATACCACATACATGAACAGGATGCTCAATGAATTCATAAGCAAGCTGTTCTTCATCCGGTGTTATCATTGAGCACTCCCCCTGATCCCCTGTCATTTATAAATAGTTTATCCTCCGTCCGATTCATTGTATAGACTCTATTTTCATACAAAAAAAACCGCCTGTATCCAAGCGGAAGGAGATCATCCTTCACTTGAATAACAAACGGTTTATCTTTGGACTAACTCGACGAGATTAGTATCCGTACGAAGCGTTCATCAATTCTTCGAACTCTTGCATGGTAATTACGTCATCGCCCGTAGGGATGTTGATTTTGAATGCTGCTTTTTCATTAATCTTGGTATACGTATTAGAACCGGTAAATGCCAGTTTCACTTCGTCTTTCGTATCTTCTGGCTTGATCAGCACATCAGCGACCATTTTTTGATATACCGGGAAGTCGTTTTTATCCAATGCGAAATCGATGTTGAATTGGTTAATTGTCAGAACATCTTTCAATTTGTCCAAGTCTTTAGCCATTTCAGCCTGATCTGCCTCAGTGATTTTCAAATCTTCTTTAGCTTTATCGATATCAGCCTGATCCATTTGCAGCAATTCACGATATTCCTCTTTGGACAGAATATCCAATACTTTAGGCATAGCTTTTGTTACCAGTACAGTAACTGCTTCTTTAACATTGTCATTATTCACCGAGAATTGTACAACCTGCTTCGCATCTACACCTTCAGGAAGTTGTGCATCTTTGGTGTCTAGGTTTTTGAAGAATTTAGCTTGATCGTATTCGCTCAGCACTGCGTCCATTACTTCGTTGCTCAGCTTTTGCGTTTTGGCTGCGTCCATAGCATCAGGGTTCCATTCAGTACCTTCTTGCTCAGCCAGTTCTTTCAGGTCAAGTTCCAAGAACTTGCCAACAATGTTCTCCGGAATCGGGAAGAACGGAATATTCGGCACTTTCACATAGAGTTTCTCAGCCGTCATCACCATTGGAATGTTAAAGGTCATACCCATGTCGCCTTTAAGTTCAATACCAAGAGTCATCTCTGTCTGCATTGGCTCACTTTGGTATACACCTGTTACATTCAACTGAGCGTCCTTCAACATGCTCATAAATTGAGCCATGGTCGGATCAGTTTGCGAAGCATCTCCAGGTTTATAGCTCAATTCATTAATAGTGAAGTTGGAACTCATTTCATACGAAGTCAGTTTGGAAGCATTTGCCGCAGCCGTCTTCAATGCCTCTTTTGGTTCCTGCTTGCTGCTACATGCTGTCAAGGCCATAGATACGGTCAACAGCAACGTAAGAAGAAGCGCCCCCATACGTTTAGTCATTTGTTTCTCTCCTCTCGTGATAACCCCAAAAAAATAATTCAATCTTAATGATATACCATATCACCAGATACCGAAACCTAATTTGGGAAAAATGTGATCTTTCCTCTTTAAAATGGCTACAAAGACCTATGTGAGGTTTGGGAATAAGCATGTGCCTGTCTTTATATATGTATGAATACGCAAAAGCCCCCTGTTAGGTAACAAGGGACTTTTGCGTGAATCTGCTTCTTCTATTAACCTTGGGGATTCAGATGATCCACATGATTTTGATTTTTCACTTTTTTTGAACCTGATAATGGTTCCTGCATGGAGGAGCGTTTGGATGAATGACGATGCTGTTCGGATGCTTGCGCTTCCGGTACGGGAATTGTTTTTGGTTTGCTCATAGTGTTGCCCCCTCATCATTGTTAGGAATGGGATGGATCCCTATCTTCCGTTTTGTCATGATTCAGTGCATCCTGATGACGGCGATCATTAATATCTTGCTGAGTTTGCTGGGCATGATGACTGTTTACGGCTGGGTGCTCCAGATCATCAACTACATTTTGCAGGTTTTTGTCTACTCCCGCTTTGGCCTTCGTCAATTGAAGTTCACTCCTTCAGAATTCAAGCTAATGTCTCGTCTGGGACTGTAACGACTGGGCGCATTCGTGAATGTGCCTTGTATAATCGTGAGCCAGTTCCTGAATCGGTTCTGTACGCTCATCCGTCGTTCGCCCATCCCGTTCCACATCAATCAGCTGTACGCTAACTTCACGGGAATCGACATACGCACATTTGAAATCAAAAGAGTACATCTCGTGACCTGCTGTCGCAATGTGTATCCGAATAGCCTGCTGATCAGCTTCATCAGCCATCACTTGAGCCTGGTCGCCAACATTGAGGACTTCGGGCAAACGTTCTTGCCAGGCCCCTACAAGCTCTGTCTGATCGATGTTTAACTCGCGGTTCATCTTACCACCTCCACTCCTATAAAGTGCGGCGATGAAGATGTTTTTATTCATAACAGTCTTTGTTGAAATATAACATTGTACTGAGCAACGCATACACATCGGCCACTAACCTGTAAGTTCAGACTTGTCGCACGCATAAACGCAAAAAAGGACCCGAGCGAGAACGCTCGAATCCTTGTTATAAGTGTAGTATGGCGGAGAGGGTGGGATTCGAACCCACGTGGAGTTGCCCCCTAACGGTTTTCAAGACCGCCCCGTTATGACCGCTTCGGTACCTCTCCAGGGAAATCAACTTTTATAAACTTGCCACGAAAAGTATCATACCACATCTTAATATCATAATGCAACCTTTTTTATAAGTAATAAAATTCATGTTCAGAATCGGTTCAGAGTTGCCCTATATAATTGAAGTAGACTTTTTCATAATGAGGTGTTTGATTGTTTATAGGTGTTTATCGTAAAAATGATCCTTTGAACACGTTGCCTGAGGAGCGAATCAACCAGTTAATCTCGGAAGGAATGAAAAAGGGTGCAGAAGTTTTCTTCTTTGATGCAAGCAGTATTGATATGGAGCGGGAATTGATTAATGCTACTTTCCAGTTAGGAAACTCCTGGGTGCAAAAGAAAATGCCCCTACCAGACGTAGTGCTTAATGAAGCACCTGAACCTGTTAAAGTCAGACCAGAGTGCGAGAACTGGCTGCGCAGAAGAACTCCCTTTACAACATTTCTGATTCACGGAAAATACGTCATCCAGAAGAAACTGGTACCTCATTTCAATGATCACCTCATTCCAACGGAGTGGCTACAGGATTTGGATCAATTTCTCGCTTTTTTGAATGTGCACGGAGAAGTTTTGGTTAAGCCGGATCAAGGTCGTCGAGGCAATGCCATCTTTACAGTCAAAAGAGAAAATGAACACTATGTATGCCGCAAGCAAAACGAAGAGATCCGGCTTGATTGTTCTGATTTACAGGAATATTTACGTGACGCTCTGGCACAGGGCTCTTTTATTGTTCAGCCTTACCTTCCTTCCCTGACCGATCGGGGCGAAGTTGTTGATTTTCGAGTACATATTCAGCGCGATGGTACTGGGCGTTGGGTTCTAACCAAAATGTATTCACGTATTGGTATGACGGATTCCATCATCAGCAATATAAGTAAAGGCGGCCGTAATGAGGATGCCACTAATGTGCTCGATCGTTCTTTCCCAGTTGAAGGAAATCAGATTAAACATGAGATGGAACGACTCGCTATTTGTATGGCAGAGACAATTAATCGTTCTTACTCCTTTCTTATTGATGAGCTTGGTATGGATTTTATTGTGACACCCACAGGCCAGATCAAGTTTTTGGAAGCCAATATCAGCCCTCAAACACGTTTCCATGAACAGGCACGTGCATCACGTACTATCGAATATGCACAATATGTGGCGAAAGCTGGGCAAAAAGTGAACCATCCTGTGATTGCCATGCTCAGCAGTGACTCCAGTGATAAGCCGTTGGCAGCTGCCTGTGCGTATTCAGCCAAGTGGAGTAACGCAGCCTTTTATTATTTTAGTCACACCGATGTCCATAAGGAATTAGGCTATATCAAAGGATATGTTTTGGAAGATGGGGAGTGGCAAGCCCGCTACTGCCCCTTTCCCGATGTGATCTACGATCGATTAAAAGCGCGTGGGAATGCGCAATACAGTAGTGTATACACAGATTTAGGGCATGTACCTTTTACCGATGAACGAAATGGGGGTTCCTTTAGCAAGAAAAAAATATATGAAATCCTTCAAAAAAATGCTGAGCTTGCTGCACATTTGATCCCTTATACTGCCGTCGAAAATGTTCATGAGATTTTGGCTTTTATCGATAATCACGAGACTTCCATCATCAAACCATCTATAGGTTCGTTCGGTAACGGGATTATTGTTGTTCAACGTGAAGAGGAAGGTTTTGTCGTAAAGGATCATGAGAATATCCATAAAATGAACGCTGAGGATTTCGCACAACTCCTCTCCATGCTTGCGGCGAAAAAAGGATTTGTTATTCAAAAGTTCATTCGAAGCGAAACCCGTAACGGACTTCCTTACCATATCAGATTACATCTTGTCCGAAACGGACGCGGGGAGTGGTCTTTTATTTCAGCGTTTCCTTTTCTCTCTACCCAAAGCGAGCATAAAGTAGTTAACCACGCGGGTTCACTTCGTGCATTTACGACATGGGACTGGCTGTCTCGGCATGAGTTTCCTCAGAAGGAGGATATCATGTTAGCAAGGCTGGAGCGCTTGGCTATTACAACAGCTAATCATATTGCAGCACATGTGAAAGAACGAATATGCGAGTTAGGCATTGATGTGGGGATTAATTCGTTGGGTGAGATTTGGATTTTCGAAGCTAATATGAACAAAATCGGATCAACGCATAGAGAGTTTGAAGTGGCACAACATATCGTTCCGTTTGCTCTTTCTTTGCGTTAATTCTACAAAATATAAGGAGTGAGATAGATGAAAAAGAAAAATAAGAATGTACACCAGCAAATGCTTAAAGCCGGAAATGCTAGGAAACGTGCTGTTAAGACGACCGTACTGGCAGCCGGGTTAATGACACAAGTCTTGGCAGGTAACGCCATTGATTATAAAGCTGATGATGTATATAAGGGTGATTCCATTAGCTATTTCCAGCATTTCTTCGGAGTAGAGAAAGCTTCAGCTACGCCTGAGGAAGAGAATGAAGGGAACAGTGCACCTGAGTCTGGCGGCGGTGAGCCCGAGTCTGGCGGCGGTGAGCCCGAGTCTGGCGGCGGTGAGCCTGGGTCTGGTGGCGGTGAGCCTGAGTCTGGTGGCGGTGAGCCTGGGTCCGGCGGCGGTGAGCCTGGGTCCGGCGGCGGTGAGCCTGGGTCTGGTGGCGGTGTGATACCACAGACTGGAGGAAGCAGTAGTTTCTCCACATCCGGCTCTACCACTAACATCTCGATTATTGATGCCTCCGCATCCATCGGTTCTGCGGCCAACAGCCTAAACCAATGGGTACACGGGAAAATGGAGAATGGTACTGTTTCCGTATCCGTGGATACCAGCGTCGTAAGTAAGTTATCTGTCCTCGATCGTCTGGATAATTTGTCTGTAACCGTATTGCCACGTGCTTCGCATGTTCAAATGACTCTGCCTAAGGAAGTTCTTTCCTTCCTACACTCGCTGGATAAAGCATCTTCGTTTACTCTGTATAGCCAACAGTCTAACATTGCATTAGCCTTGGATAAATTAAATATTGAACGTGCAGCATCTCTACTAAATGTTCCCAAGGAACAACTCGATCTCCAGATAAACATTGATGCCCTATCTGATGATGAGTTGTCCAATCTGAAGCAATCTTTACCGACAGGTCTAACATTGTTGGTACAGCCTTTACGTTTCAATGTACAGTGGGCAGCTGGTGACCAAACAATCAAGTTGGATCAAGAAGAATTAAAAAATGTAACTCGGATAATCCACCTTGGTTCTACAGATATTAACCCACAAACAGCAAGTGTTCTCGGCTTCAATGAAAAGACGCGGACCTATACTTACGTGCCAGCCTATTTTGTCCAAGAAAATGGAGAGTGGAGTGTAAGTCTGAAAGACATGTATTACAGTACTTATGTTATCGCTTCAAACGAACAAATGAATACTACAGACATTAATTCGGCCGTAGGCGATATCCAATACCTGCAGGCTAAAAATTTACTTGCTCTACAGCAATTCAAAGCTGGTGAAGTCATCACCCGCGGAGAAATTGCTGAGCTGTTAGTTTCTGCTCTGGGGGCCACAGGCATCTCAGCTACAGACACATCATTCAAAGATGTGACTGAGAAACAATCGTATGCGGCTACCGCTGCACATCTTGGGCTTGTTAACGGCTATGCTGATGGAACATTCCGTGCCGAACGTGAAGTCACCCGACAAGAACTGGCTAGCATCATCTATCGGGCAATTCAATTTGCAGGCGGAGATTCGGCCGCTGTCGCTGATACGATGTTCTATCAGGACCAAGACGCTATCTCTCCATGGGCAACAACCCAAGTTCAGGCTCTGACATCACTCGGTTTGCTTCAAGTTCCATCCGGTACTTCCTTCGAACCGAAAAAAGCAGTAACTACTGACGAAGCACTTACGCTCTTAACCCGTGCGTTGCGTTCCGTTAAATACATGAATTAAAGCAGTATAATAAGGACTAAAGTACACTCATAACATCAGACAATAAAAAACCGTCTCCATGTTAAATGGCAAGTTCTAAACTTCCATTTGTCAGGAGACGGTTTTTTATTCATTTATATAAGCCCAATAACTAACTCTATGAGCGACGTGCAATCACACTGGCGCCACCCATATAAGGACGCAATGCTTCAGGAATGACAACCGTACCATCTTCCTGTTGATAGTTCTCCAGGATAGCAGCTACCGTCCGTCCAACAGCCAATCCTGACCCGTTCAATGTATGAACAAATTCGGGTTTGGCTTTTGGCTCTCTACGGAAACGAATATTGGCACGACGTGCCTGAAAGTCCTCACAGTTGGAGCACGAAGAAATCTCACGATACGTATTGCTCTCAGGCAACCATACTTCAATATCATACGTTTTAGCTGAAGTGAAGCCCATATCTGCCGTACACAATGTCAGTACGCGATACGGCAAGCCCAACAATTGAAGTACACGCTCCGCATTTTGAGTCATTTGCTCCAACTCTTCATAGGAAGTTTCCGGAGTAGAGAGCTTGAGCAGCTCTACTTTGTTAAACTGGTGCTGACGAATCAATCCGCGTGTATCCCGTCCAGCCGAACCGGCTTCAGAACGGAAACAAGAGCTGTATGCCACAAAATGCTTAGGCAATTGATCTACATTCAGAATCTCTTCGCGATGGTAGTTCGTTACCGGAACTTCAGCAGTAGGAATCAGATAATATTCAGTATCTTTCAACTTGAACAGATCTTCTTCGAATTTAGGCAGTTGACCTGTTCCAAACAAGCTATCCCGATTAACGATGTATGGAGGCAAAATCTCTTCATATCCATGTTGATCGCTGTGCAGATCCATCATGAAGTTAATCAATGCACGTTCCAAACGTGCACCTAATCCTTTATAAAAGGTAAAACGGGAACCTGTTACTTTGGCAGCAGCTTCAAAATCAAGGATATCGAGATCCTGTGCAATTTCCCAGTGTGCTTTTGGTGCAAAAGTAAATGACTTAGGCTCTTCCCAACGACGAATCTCAACATTGTCCTCTTCGGAAGCTCCAATAGGTACGCTCTCGTTAGGAATGTTCGGAATCGCCATTGTGAGATCATTGATCTTCACTTCCAATTCACGAACTTCTTCATCCATGGCTTTGATTCGATCAGAGACTTCACGCATCTCCACAATCAGATCATCAGCATTCTCGCGATTCTTCTTCAGTCTAGCAACTTCTGCGGAGACCGTATTCCGACGGCTCTTCAGTGTTTCACTCTCTTGAAGCAATTCCCGACGCTTGGCATCCATCTCAGTAAATCCAGCGATAAGATCCAGCGATTTTCCACGTTTAGTCAATGCTTCTTCTACACGTGCATACTCATTCCGCAATATTTTCACATCAAGCACGATATAACCCTCCTAAATAACCTCACAAAGTGAAGCCTTATGTTTATGTTAAATCCATTCTCAAAACTCTAATGTATATACCTTACTATATACTTATCGGATCCTGTAACCTAAAAAACAACCTATGCCCCCGGTGTCATCCTCCGCTGCGATTCCCGCTCTGAAGCAGATACAGGCAACATCAGGCATCCGTTCAGATGCAACTGCCAACCTGCGGCCTTACAAGGCTTCTGGGGGAGTGATCCGATGACCGGGAGATCATAGGTTGTACATCATGCATTATTTAGAGTCTACCGTGTGTTTATAAGATCTGGCCATGTCTACAAAATAAGTATGTAGACGATAGTCATCCGTCAACTCCGGATGGTAGGAGCAAGCCAGCAAATGCCCCTGACGAGCAGTTACAATCTCATCCTTGTATGTGGAGAGAACCTCCACCTGTTCTCCGACGCTCTCGATCAAGGGCGCCCGGATAAACACAGCCCTTACCTTTTCCTCAATGCCTTTGACCGGCAAGTCTGTCTCAAAGCTTTCTCTCTGCCGTCCAAAAGCATTTCGGGATACCGTCATATCCATTAGCTCCAAATGAGCTTCTTCTTGCCCTGCAATGTGTTTGGCCATAACGATCAAACCCGCACAGGTACCAAATACTGGTTTGCCCTCATCAGCGAACGCTCGAATGGCATCCATAAACCCATACTTGCGCATCAGTTTACCGATCGTCGTGCTTTCGCCGCCAGGAAGGATAAGACCATCCAAGTCCTCCAATTGCTGAACCTGTTTGATAGCTACACCTTCTGCTCCAGCAAGTTCAATGCTCCGAATATGCTCTGTGACAGCTCCTTGAAGTGCTAAAACACCGATCTTCATATGTCCATTCCCCTTCTCCTGACCAGCCACGATCTTGCATATGGTTAACGAACATTGGGCTTTTTCGCTTCATCATACGTGAATTCTAACTTGATATTTTACCGGAAAAATTGTAAATATACAATCCATCCGGTCGGAATAACTTGGATTTTGTCATTGATTTGATCACATAAACATCAAAGTCATGATCATGCTCTTTTCATGAAGTATGCTAAGGGTTAGAACAGGTTTTTGATTCCGTCAAAGAGATCCACGAAGAAATCTTTTACAGCACGGAAGAACAGACGGAACCATCCGCCTTTATCGGCCTCTTCGGCAGTGATCAAGTTCACTGTTTTTTCCTGAGGCTCAATTCCCTCTGCTTTATACGTGTACGTTACCGTACCAACCTTTGTACCTGCCTTGATTGGTGCTACCAGCTGGTCAGCCTCAGTTACGTTGGCTTTGAACGTCACATCCAGGTTTTGAGTACCTTTGGGAACAACGAAACTTACCGCATTATCTGTTACGACAGGAACGGTCGTTTCTTTACCTTTTTTCAAAGGTACAGCTTCCCAGCCCGTTACTTTGGTCTTGCCTGCGACAGCCTGTTTTACTTCAAAGTTGTTAAATCCAAAGTCCAGTACTTTTTTCGTTTCTCTGAAACGTGCAGATTCTGAATCTGTGCCCATAACGACACTGATGAGACGCATACCGTTACGTTCCGCTGTACCTGTAAAGTTATTACCTGCGTTCGTTGTATGGCCTGTTTTCATTCCGTCCAGACCTTCATAGGCATAGCTTTTGAAGTTGGTTATATTTTTATTCGCTTCCAGCATCCAGTTGTAGTTGATAATTGGAGCTTTATCATTGGGACGGAACTTGTAGGATTGAATCGTTGTGAATTCTGTGTAGTCCGGGTGATCCATAATGATGTATCGGCACAGAATTGCAGCATCCAGAGCGGACATCACTGTTTCCTTGTCTTCAGCTGGGCGGAAGTCAGCAGGCATATCTGCTCGGTCCAGACCGGAAGAGTTGATGAAGAACGTATCCTTCATGCCCATACGCTTCGCTTCATCATTCATCATTTTCACAAAAGCTTCTTCCGAACCTGCAACATGTTCAGCCAAAGCAACCGTAGCATCATTGGCAGAGCCAACAGCCATAGCGATATAAAGATCCCTAACTGTGTGCTGGTCCCCTTCCGCCAGAAAGATACGTGATCCGACACTTTGTGCAGCATTCTTTTTGACAGTTACAACATCGTCCCAGCCAAATTTCCCTTGTTTGACTTGTTCAGCGACAATGTACTCTGTCATCATTTTGGTCATACTTGCAGGCGGCATAGCTTTATCCGCATCCACATTGAGCAGAACCTGTCCTGTTGAAGCCTCCATCAGCACTGCAGATCTAACCTCAAGCCCAAGTGAGTCCGCCCCAGGAACTTGCACGGCTTTCTCTGTCTTCGTTGTTGTTGCTGCAGCAGTCAGAACCTGACCGGAGTTATCCGCAGCAGCCATGACCGGCATGACTGCAGACATACAAAGCATGTTAATTAGCATTACCGAGGCTACGCTCTTTTTGAGCATTTGGCGTTTCTTTTTATTCATGTGTTTGGCTTTCAATGATGAATACTCCCTTCGATCCAAAGCATTGTTAATTGCTTCAGTGCAGCTTATGCTGCGATTTTCTTGTTCCCTAACCTGTGCAATGATGTATGAGATGTGTGGTATATGCGCTATATCGAACGAGCAATATTATTGCTCCTAAAGTTCGTTATCGATTGTCACTTAGTCCGCATTTTGCGAATGCTTATGTAGAAGGACGTCCGCGCTTCTGTTTAGCTGGCAACCATTTCTGGCACTGCATTTGCTTTTCAAAACAATATTCATAGATTCACGTCAAATAACCGCCGCAACGCCTTAATCCAACCTTGGATCGTCACCGCTTGTTCTATTCTATCACAGGGGTATCTGCAAAAAAAGACAGACCCGGTGAAAATCACCGAGCCTGTCCTGGAAATGATTAACTCTCTTCAGATTACAACGAGTAGTTAGGTGCTTCTTTCGTAATCTGTACATCATGCGGATGACTTTCACGCAGACCCGCACCTGTAATGCGAATAAAGCCAGTGTCGTTCCGAAGCTGCTCCAGGTTGCTCGTACCACAGTATCCCATACCTGAACGCAGACCACCAATCAATTGGTGGATCGTATCAGACAATGGACCTTTATAAGCGACACGACCCTCGATTCCTTCCGGAACCAGTTTCTTGTCATCATCCTGGAAATAGCGGTCTTTACTACCTTGTTTCATCGCACTAAGGGAACCCATACCACGGTATACTTTAAAACGACGACCTTGATAAATCTCGGATTCACCTGGGCTCTCTTCTGTACCTGCAAACAAGCTTCCCAACATGACCGCATGAGCGCCTGCTGCAATTGCCTTCGTGATCTCACCAGAGTATTTAATACCGCCGTCAGCAATGATTGGCACACCATACTCACGAGCTACAGTAGCACAATCGTATACAGCTGTAACTTGAGGAACACCAATACCTGCAATGACACGAGTTGTACAGATTGAACCTGGACCAATACCCACTTTGACTACAGAAGCTCCTGCTTCGATCAGGTCACGAGTTGCTTCACCTGTAGCCACGTTACCTGCAACGATCGTCAAGCTAGGGAAACGTTCACGAAGCTGACGAACCGCCTCGATAATGTTAATGTGGTGTCCATGAGCCGAGTCTACAGTAATAAGGTCTACACCGGCTTGAACTAAAGCATCTGCACGTTCGAATGTATCTTTGGAGATACCAATTGCCGCACCAACCAACAGACGACCTTGTGCATCTTTGGCTGCTTTCGGGAATTGAATCGCTTTTTCAATATCTTTAATGGTAATAAGACCTTTCAGTGTGTTCGTCTCATCAACCAATGGAAGTTTTTCAATCTTGTGTTTCTGAAGGATACCCTCAGCTTCTTGCAGTGTAGTGCCTACAGGAGCTGTAACCAGATTCTCACGAGTCATAACTTCGCTAATTTTGATGCCGTAATCGTGGATAAAACGCAAATCACGGTTCGTCAAAATACCAACCAGCTTCTGATCTCCTTCAATAATTGGTACACCAGAGATCCGATATTTCGCCATAACCTCTTCTGCATCAGACACCAAATGATCTGCTGTCAGTGAAAATGGATTAGTGATTACGCCGCTCTCCGAACGCTTAACACGGTCCACTTCTTCCGCTTGCTGCTCAACAGACATGTTTTTATGGATAACTCCAATACCACCTTCACGGGCAATGGCAATGGCAAGTGTTGCTTCAGTGACAGTATCCATACCTGCACTAATCAAAGGAATATTCAATTTTACGCTATCGCTCAGGCGAACGGAAACGTCTACTTCTTTAGGCAGTGTCTCGGATTTCCGTGGCACTAGCAATACATCATCAAAGGTGAAGCCTTCTTTACCAAATTTATCTTCCCACACGCAGGTGTTCCTCCTTATGTTTGCTCAGCTTTACGGTCCAAAACCCGAAGATTCCAGGCTGTATTTTACGCCGAAAATACGTTTTCTGAAAAATTTATTATTGCCATCTTAGCAAAGCGATATTTAGACTGTCAAGGAAAAGTACTTGGTTATATCAGGTGTGTTGTCTCATGAATACAACTGTTTATCACGTGCGGACAAGTCTGATTAATATAACAAAAAAGCGCCTACTCATATCGAGTGACGTTTATCTTCTATATACATAGAAACCAGGTTATTCACGTGGACGTTTGATGCAAATAGGCTATAAAACCTCCTGTTTCCTAACTATTCATTGAACTCTATCTATCCATTTATAAACAAATAAAAACCACCACCGAATTACATCGGCAGTGGTTAATTGCTTGGCGGCGTCCTACTCTCCCAGGACCCTGCGGTCCAAGTACCATCGGCGCTAGAGGGCTTAACGGTCGTGTTCGGGATGGGTACGTGTGGAACCCCTCCGCCATCGCCACCAAACGCGGTGCTTACATTTCAGAGTGTTGTTCTCTGAAAACTAGATTCGAAACGAAACATGCGATTTAGAACTTGCTATTGGATAAGCCCTCGACCGATTAGTACTGGTCAGCTCCATGCATTGCTGCACTTCCACCCCCAGCCTATCTACCTCGTCGTCTTCAAGGGGTCTTACATACTGGGAAATCTCATCTTGAGGGGGGCTTCACGCTTAGATGCTTTCAGCGTTTATCCCGTCCGTACATAGCTACCCAGCGGTGCTCCTGGCGGAACAACTGGTACACCAGCGGTACGTCCATCCCGGTCCTCTCGTACTAAGGACAGCTCCTCTCAAATTTCCTACGCCCACGACAGATAGGGACCGAACTGTCTCACGACGTTCTGAACCCAGCTCGCGTACCGCTTTAATGGGCGAACAGCCCAACCCTTGGGACCTACTTCAGCCCCAGGATGCGATGAGCCGACATCGAGGTGCCAAACCTCCCCGTCGATGTGGACTCTTGGGGGAGATAAGCCTGTTATCCCCAGGGTAGCTTTTATCCGTTGAGCGATGGCCCTTCCATGCGGTACCACCGGATCACTAAGCCCGACTTTCGTCCCTGCTCGACTTGTAGGTCTCGCAGTCAAGCTCCCTTATGCCTTTGCACTCTTCGAATGATTTCCAACCATTCTGAGGGAACCTTTGGGCGCCTCCGTTACTCTTTAGGAGGCGACCGCCCCAGTCAAACTGCCCACCTGACACTGTCCCCGTACCGGATTACGGTACCAGGTTAGAACCTAGATACGATCAGGGTGGTATCCCAACGTTGCCTCCACACAAGCTGGCGCTCATGCTTCAAAGGCTCCCACCTATCCTGTACAGATCGTACCCAAATTCAATATCAAGCTGCAGTAAAGCTCCATGGGGTCTTTCCGTCTTGTCGCGGGTAACCTGCATCTTCACAGGTATTAAAATTTCACCGGATCTCTCGTTGAGACAGCGCCCAAGTCGTTACGCCATTCGTGCGGGTCAGAATTTACCTGACAAGGAATTTCGCTACCTTAGGACCGTTATAGTTACGGCCGCCGTTTACTGGGGCTTCGGTTCACAGCTTCGGATTGCTCCTAACCACTCCCCTTAACCTTCCAGCACCGGGCAGGCGTCAGCCCGTATACTTCGCCTTACGGCTTCGCACAGACCTGTGTTTTTGCTAAACAGTCGCTTGGGCCTTTTCACTGCGGCCCCCTCGTGCTATTCACACTACCGGGGCACCCCTTCTCCCGAAGTTACGGGGTCATTTTGCCGAGTTCCTTAACGAGAGTTCTTCCGCGCGCCTTAGAATACTCTTCTCGCCTACCTGTGTCGGTTTGCGGTACGGGCACCATCACCTGGCTAGAGGCTTTTCTTGGCAGTGTGAGATCATGACCTTCGCTACTACAATTTTCGCTCCCCATCACAGCTCAGCCTTACAATGTGCGGATTTGCCTACACATCAGCCTTACTGCTTAGACGGACATCCATCAGTCCGCGTCACTACCCTACTGCGTCCCCCCATTGCTCATAACGGCTTACGGTGGTACAGGAATTTCGACCTGTTGTCCTTCGACTACGCCTTTCGGCCTCGCCTTAGGTCCCGACTTACCCTGAGCGGACGAGCCTTCCTCAGGAACCCTTAGGCTTTCGGCGGATCAGATTCTCACTGATCTTTTCGTTACTCATACCGGCATTCTCACTTGTATAATGTCCAGCGCTCCTTACGGTACACCTTCAACCCTTATACAACGCTCCCCTACCCCTGATGCAAAGCATCAAGCCATAGCTTCGGTGGTGTGTTTAGCCCCGTTACATTTTCGGCGCAGAGTCACTCGACCAGTGAGCTATTACGCACTCTTTCAATGGTGGCTGCTTCTAAGCCAACATCCTGGTTGTCTGTGCAACTCCACATCCTTTTCCACTTAACACACACTTGGGGACCTTAGCTGATGGTCTGGGCTGTTTCCCTTTTGACAATGGATCTTAGCACTCACTGTCTGACTCCCGGAAGTAAGTCTATGGCATTCGGAGTTTGACTGAGCTTGGTAACCCTTGCGGGCCCCGCACCCAATCAGTGCTCTACCTCCACGACTCTGTTTTCCGAGGCTAGCCCTAAAGCTATTTCGGGGAGAACCAGCTATCTCCGAGTTCGATTGGAATTTCTCCGCTACCCCCACCTCATCCCCGCATTTTTCAACATGCGTGGGTTCGGGCCTCCAGTGCGTGTTACCGCACCTTCACCCTGGACAGGGGTAGATCACCCGGTTTCGGGTCTACGTCCACGTACTAAGTCGCCCTATTCAGACTCGCTTTCGCTGCGGCTCCGGCTCTTCACCTTAACCTTGCACGGGAACGTAACTCGCCGGTTCATTCTACAAAAGGCACGCCATCACCCCTAAAACGGGCTCTGACTTTTTGTAAGCACACGGTTTCAGGTTCTATTTCACTCCCCTTCCGGGGTGCTTTTCACCTTTCCCTCACGGTACTGCTTCACTATCGGTCGCTAGGAAGTATTTAGCCTTGGCAGATGGTCCTGCCGGATTCATACGGGGTTTCACGTGCCCCGCACTACTCGGGATCCGTCTCGGAGGGAACAGACTTTCAACTACAGGGCTTTTACCTTCTTTGGCGGGCCTTTCCAGACCTCTTCGCTTAACCGGTTCCTTTGTAACTCCATGTGAGACGTCCCACAACCCCAAAGAGCAAGCTCTCTGGTTTGGGCTTCTCCGCGTTCGCTCGCCGCTACTGACGGAATCACTATTGTTTTCTCTTCCTCAGGGTACTTAGATGTTTCAGTTCCCCTGGTATGCCTCTGCATAACCTATGTATTCAGTTATGAGTAACTGGAAATTACCCCAGCTGGGTTTCCCCATTCGGACACCCCCGGATCAAAGCTTGCTTACAGCTCCCCGAGGCAGTTTCGTTGTTCGCCACGTCCTTCATCGGCTCCTAGCGCCTAGGCATCCTCCGTGTGCTCTTAGTAGCTTAACCATATTGCTCCGGTTTTGACTGCTCGCTTCCCTTGGTTTGCTTGCGCAAAGCCAAAAGTCACTCCCATTCAATACCATCGCAAAAGCAATTTAACTACCGTTTTTATTGAAACTTGTTTGCACAAGTTCAGCTAAAAAGGAATGTTCTAATTCGCGTTTGTTTCGTTTCGATATCTAGTTTTCAAAGAACAAGCTCCATGCAAAAGCAAGCTGTTTTGAGAGTTTGAGCTCTCAAAACTGAGCAACGAGTGAGTGTTTTGTAGCTTAGCTACATATTTGAATGTTTCCGTTGCAGGAAACGATTCTCCATAGAAAGGAGGTGATCCAGCCGCACCTTCCGATACGGCTACCTTGTTACGACTTCACCCCAATCATCTATCCCACCTTCGGCGGCTGGCTCCTTGCGGTTACCCCACCGACTTCGGGTGTTATAAACTCTCGTGGTGTGACGGGCGGTGTGTACAAGACCCGGGAACGTATTCACCGCGGCATGCTGATCCGCGATTACTAGCAATTCCGACTTCATGCAGGCGAGTTGCAGCCTGCAATCCGAACTGAGACCGGCTTTGTTGGGATTGGCTCCATCTCGCGATTTCGCAGCCCGTTGTACCGGCCATTGTAGTACGTGTGTAGCCCAGGTCATAAGGGGCATGATGATTTGACGTCATCCCCACCTTCCTCCGGTTTGTCACCGGCAGTCTATCTAGAGTGCCCATCCGAAATGCTGGCAACTAAATATAAGGGTTGCGCTCGTTGCGGGACTTAACCCAACATCTCACGACACGAGCTGACGACAACCATGCACCACCTGTCTTGAATGTTCCGAAGAAAAGGTACATCTCTGCACCGGTCATTCAGATGTCAAGACCTGGTAAGGTTCTTCGCGTTGCTTCGAATTAAACCACATACTCCACTGCTTGTGCGGGTCCCCGTCAATTCCTTTGAGTTTCAGTCTTGCGACCGTACTCCCCAGGCGGAGTGCTTAATGTGTTAACTTCGGCACCAAGGGTATCGAAACCCCTAACACCTAGCACTCATCGTTTACGGCGTGGACTACCAGGGTATCTAATCCTGTTTGCTCCCCACGCTTTCGCGCCTCAGCGTCAGTTACAGCCCAGAGAGTCGCCTTCGCCACTGGTGTTCCTCCACATATCTACGCATTTCACCGCTACACGTGGAATTCCACTCTCCTCTTCTGCACTCAAGTCACCCAGTTTCCAGTGCGATCCGGGGTTGAGCCCCGGGATTAAACACCAGACTTAAATGACCGCCTGCGCGCGCTTTACGCCCAATAATTCCGGACAACGCTTGCCCCCTACGTATTACCGCGGCTGCTGGCACGTAGTTAGCCGGGGCTTTCTTCTCAGGTACCGTCACCTTGAGAGCAGTTACTCTCCCAAGCGTTCTTCCCTGGCAACAGAGCTTTACGATCCGAAAACCTTCATCACTCACGCGGCATTGCTCCGTCAGGCTTTCGCCCATTGCGGAAGATTCCCTACTGCTGCCTCCCGTAGGAGTCTGGGCCGTGTCTCAGTCCCAGTGTGGCCGATCACCCTCTCAGGTCGGCTACGCATCGTCGCCTTGGTGAGCCGTTACCTCACCAACTAGCTAATGCGCCGCAGGCCCATCCCCAAGTGACAGATTGCTCCGTCTTTCCAGTTCTCTTCAGGCGAAGAAAACAATTATTCGGTATTAGCTACCGTTTCCGGTAGTTGTCCCAAACTTGAGGGCAGGTTGCCTACGTGTTACTCACCCGTCCGCCGCTAACCATCAGAGAAGCAAGCTTCTCTTCAAGTCCGCTCGACTTGCATGTATTAGGCATGCCGCCAGCGTTCGTCCTGAGCCAGGATCAAACTCTCCAATAAAGTATTGAAAAGAGCGATAAGCTCATTTTGAATCTGACGAGATTAAAAATCTCATTTGTACTCCAGTCGATCCAAGCCAAGGCTTGTCTCAAACTTTCGCGTTCATTCTGCAAGCAGAATGTTTACTCACTCGTTGTTCAGTTTTCAAAGATCAAACTTGTTTCGCTGCCGAACGTTGTTCTCTTCAGCAACTTTTATATCTTATCACATCCGAACCAACTTTGCAAGCTCTTTTTTTAAGTTTCTTTCGAAGCTTATTTCATTTGCTTGCCGCACCGTGTAAACCGTGTTTTCTTGGCCGGAATTAGAATATACCATGTACAGATTTTGATTGCAAGTCTTTTTTTGAACTTAAATTATCGATCTATTTGATCCCAATTGGACGTACATGTGGTATTCTCCCAACTTGGCTTGTTTCTATGCACGTCCATTTGTTTTTTTATCGTTTAGCATTCCGGACTGGAACCTTTCGTGGCCATAAACTATAGCTAAAGCTTATCAGAAAATCGATACCCAGTATCATTCCCCACACTTTAATCAGATTATAGAAGACGGCTGTCCGCTCAGCATCACCAATCCACCATATCATGGTGAATAGAAATACGCTGCCTATAGACCAAGCCAAAAGATGTCTAACCCATCCCCTGCGCTCACGACTTGCATGTTCTCTGCCATATAATTTGCTGCTACGAGGATTCTCCCCGCCTTTGAACCAATATAGGAAGTATCGATCTGCCCAAGCGATCATCTGATGACCATAAGCAACGCTTACCCCTATATACACTGCAGCAATACCATGAATCACGCCTGCTGTAGCTCCGCGCTGAAGATCTATAATTGTAGCTACTAGCAATAACAGATCCACAATCGGTGTTGCCATTAACAAACCGATGCCTAACCGCTTCATGCCAAGGATATACCTGACACTCAGACCAGCAAACACAAACACCCAAAAGGCAATCTCACAACCTATAATGAAATAACCAATCATTTCAGCCTCTCCTTTTAATAGTACGTTTGTATTAAATACAATTTAGCACATTTGTATCATAATAATCAACGATGTTATACTACGCCTATGCCAAAAATTGTTGATCACGATAAACAACGTGTGCTCGTGGCCGAGGCAGCTTGGCGTATTATACGAAGAGATGGCATGGAACAGGCCTCTGTTCGGAATATCGCTGAAGAAGCAGGAATTTCGGTCGGTTCAATGCGTCACTACTTTTCCACTCAGTCGGAACTACTACTATATGCCATGAATCTGGTATCCGAACGGGTATCCCGTCGGGTCCAACAAATGTCCTTCACTGGCTCTCCCATGGACAATATGAAATGCCTATTGCTTGAGTTCTTACCAAACACGGAAGAAAAACTGGCCGAAATGGAGGTGTGGTACGCTTTTACAGCCAGATCCAAAACTGACCCCACGCTCAAGGAACTTGCCGATACAGTGTATGATGAACTCCGACAAGCTGTAGGCTCTGTTATCACTTACCTGATTAAACTTGATCTCTCCATACCTGATCTGAACAAAGAACTGGAGATCGAGAGATTGTATGCACTGGTGGATGGCTTGGGTATACATACCGTGCTTAGACCCGATCAGATGAATGCCAAGCTCATGGACGATGTTCTCACCTTGCATCTTGCTTCCTTGTGTCGTTAAACAAAAAAACCGCAGTACATTCGTTGTGACTAAAGCCTGTTACGATCACAGGAGTTAGTTCTGAATGTCTGACGGTTTTTCTTTTTATCCGATAATGATCCGGCCCTCCGGATGACGATACAGTTTCTTCTCTTTGCGCGGACGAAGAGCATACGCGATGGTTAATGGCCCAATCCGACCTACAAACATCGTAAAGGTGATAATGATTTTTCCCCAATTGGTCAACTCATCGGTTACTCCCACGGAAAGCCCCACCGTACCGATTGCGGATGCAGCTTCAAACATCAGTGAAAGGAATGGCGCATCCTCTGTCGTAAGCAGAAGCATCACCACAATCATGAATATGATCAGCGAAACCATAATAATGGTCAATGCCCTCATAAGCAGTTCCTTCGGAACACGTTGGCGGAAAAACACGATATCCTTATTCCCCCGAATCATGGCATACACCGCACCGATCATGATCAGGAATGTAGTCGTCTTGATTCCGCCCCCAGTCGATCCCGGGGATGCCCCAATAAACATCAGCAGGATGAAGAAGAATTGGGTAGCCTGCCTCATCTCCGTGATATCGATGGTACTTGTTCCAGACGAACGTGTAGAGACAGACTGGAAGAAGGACGCATAGATCTTCTCGCTCCAGGTGAGTGAAGCCAGTGTGTGTCCATTGGTGAATTCAAAAACAAACAGTACAATCGCTCCTATCCCAATCAATGCTCCCGACACAGACAGCACCAGTTTGGACTGTAGGGAAAGGCGACGGCGTTTGCGATACTCAAACAGGTCATTCAATACAACAAAGCCGAGTCCACCAGAGACAACAAGTACAGAAGCGGTCAGATTGAATATCCAGTCTCCGGTGTAGTATTGAAAGCTGTTGCCGAACAAATCAAAGCCGCCATTATTAAACAATGAAACAGAGTGGAATATTCCATAGTATACGGCCTGACCAAACGGCATCTCCGTTGCCCAGCGCAGCGCCAGTATGACAGCAGCCACCCCTTCAATGGTAAAGGAGAAAATCAACACCTTACGGATAATGCGTACGATCCCTTCCATACTGTCTGCATTAATGGCTTCTTTGAGCAAAAGCCTGTCCTTGAGCGAGATTCGCTTGCCCAATACTAGCGCAAAAAGGGTAGCCATGGTCATGAAGCCCAGTCCACCGAGCTGCATTAATACCATAATGACGATCTGACCAAACAAATTAAACGTCGTCCCAACATCCACAACGACTAGTCCAGTCACACATGCGGCAGAGGTTGATGTAAAGAGAGCATCAATAAACGCCAAATGCTCACCGCTTTGGTTGGAGATGGGCAACATGAGAAGCACCGTTCCAATCGCAATAATAAGCAGAAAGCCACCGACCAAGATTAACGGAGGGGATAGGAATTTGGCAAAGTGAAGCCTGAACTTCATGAAGGGCACCTCTTTTAACAAAATACGAACAGGTTAAACTTAATAAATCCGCCTATGTAAACCTAAAGAGGAACTTGCCCCAGCATGATACTGAACGGCAGGTTCCTCTTCTATTATGAACGTATAATACGTTCCTTATTTAATCTTGCGTACGAGGACGCATGTGCGGGAAGAGCAGTACGTCACGAATCGACGGGGAGTTGGTAAGCAGCATGATCAGACGATCGATACCGATTCCCAGTCCGCCTGTTGGTGGCATACCATATTCGAGCGCACGGATGAAGTCGTCATCCATCTCATGAGCTTCGTCGTTCCCATGTTCTTTCTCCAGCATCTGTGCTTCAAAGCGCTGACGCTGATCGATTGGATCATTCAGCTCTGTGAAGGCATTGGCATGCTCGCGTCCAACGATGAACAACTCGAAGCGATCCGTGAAGCGTGGATCCACATCGTTTTTCTTCGCCAGCGGTGAAATTTCAAGAGGATGTCCCATAATGAATGTTGGTTGAATCAACGTTTCTTCTACAAACTCTTCGAAGAATGCATTCAGAATGTGACCGAATGTCATATGCTTCTCAACCGGAACCTTATGCTCCTTCGCCAAGCTGTGTGCTTCCTCATCCGTCATGTGTACAGAGAAGTCTACGCCCACAACTTCCTTAACTGCATCCACCATCGTAACACGGCGCCACTGCGGCTTAAGATCCACTTCATAATCGCCATACTGGATCACTTGCGTACCCAGTACTTCCTGTGCGATATGAGCAACCAGATTTTCAGTCAAATGCATGATATCTTTGTAGTCGGCATATGCCTCATACAATTCAATCATCGTGAACTCCGGATTATGACGTGTGGACATCCCTTCGTTCCGATATACACGGCCGATCTCATATACCTTCTCCAGTCCGCCAACAATCAGACGTTTCAGGTGAAGCTCAATCGCGATCCGCATGTACAGTTCCATATCCAGCGCATTGTGATGCGTGATGAACGGACGTGCTGCGGCTCCCCCAGCGATAGTATGCAACGTAGGTGTTTCCACTTCCAGATATCCAAGGGAATCCAGGTAACGACGCATCGATTGAATGATTTTGGAACGTGTGATGAACGTTTGTTGTACGTCCGGGCTCATAATCAGATCAACGTAACGCTGGCGGTAACGCAGTTCAACGTCCGTGAGGCCATGGAATTTATCCGGAAGCGGATAGAGCGATTTCGACAGCACTTCAAGATCTTTCACTTTAACAGAAGTTTCTCCTGTTTTGGTTTTAAAGATCACGCCTGTTACCCCAACAATATCGCCAAGGTCCAGCAGGCTGAATGCCGCATACTTATCTTCAGGCACGGTATCCTGACGAACATAGATCTGGATTCTGCCGCTCAGGTCCTGAATATGCGCAAAGCTTGCTTTACCCATTCCCCGCTTCGCCATAATCCGTCCGGCAATACTGACTTCGATGTGCTTCTCTTCCAGCTCTTCCTTGGTCAGTTCTTCATACTTCTTCAGAATGGAGCCGGCTTCTTCGGTACGTACGTATTTTTGGCCAAAAGGGTCGATCCCCAATTTGCGGAGCTCGTCCAATTTGTCACGGCGAATTTGTAAAAGCTCGCTAAGTTCGGTTTCCTGATTCAAGACTTCATCCGTCATGATCTGTATTCATCTCCTTATTTACATTGCAGGCATCGCGAGAGGACGCTCTTCCTCAAATGTTGAAAAAGCTTCCCTAAGGAAGCTTTTGTTTACCGTGCCCAACTGCTTCGTTGCTATAGCTTTTTAATGTCTATAATTTTATATTGAATTACGCCAGCAGGCACACTTACATCAACAACTGTACCTTTTTTCTTGCCGAGAATCGCTTTACCTACAGGGCTCTCATTCGATATCTTGTTCTGAAGCGGATCTGCCTCCGCAGTACCTACAATCGTATATTCTGTGATGTCGCCAAACTCCAGATCTTCTACAGTGACGGTTGCACCCACGCTTACAGCATC
The DNA here is from genome assembly GCF_037991315.1 of Paenibacillus sp. FSL H8-0079. Classification (NCBI taxonomy): domain Bacteria; kingdom Bacillati; phylum Bacillota; class Bacilli; order Caryophanales; family Paenibacillaceae; genus Paenibacillus; species Paenibacillus sp. FSL H8-0079. The sequence continues at coordinate 80,386 of NZ_CP150300.1, read as the reverse complement.
GGTATCGATCTCATCGCTGTTGATAATCCGCGCGTTACGAAGCAATTTCTCCAACGTGATTACACGTCCTTCAATGAAAGCTTGCTCATTCTTCGCGTCTTCGTATTCAGAGTTTTCACTGATATCTCCATACCCGATGGCTACCTTAATCCGTTCAGCCACTTCGCGGCGCTTCACTGATTTCAATGTTTCCAATTCTTCTTCCAGCTTCTTGAGTCCTTCTGGTGTAAGGATAACTTCCTTGTCGCTCATCTCAACCGATTCTCCTGTCATGGGAATAATTTGATTGTACGGCAACGGAATCAGTGCTTGTTACAGAGCTCCGCTCGCATACATCTTCAAAACTATATGAAGTTCTCCAGAGAAATAGAATATTCCTCCTGATGCTATAGCCTTATTAACGCACATGGCGAATTTTATACTGAGAAATTATAGGGGAACGATCTCGAAAAGTCAATGTTACGTCCCCTATAGCTGTAAACGTTTTACAGCTACGTTTACGATTAAGATGCATTTCCGGCCATTACCGGTTCTGACTCCAAATTACCTTCGCTTTTTAGCTGATCCACAAAGTTCTCCAGAATCTGTACCATCTCATCCCGCTTGGTTCCTTCCATAATAACGTCCTTGATGCGGGCAGATCCTTTCAAGCCTTTCAAATACCAAGCCAGATGTTTACGCATCTCGCGTACGGCAACCGTTTCGTTCTTCAGTGCGATCAGGCGATCCATATGCAGGATGGCAACACGGATCTTCTCTTCGCCATTTGGGTCAGGAAGCAATTTACCCGTGCTTAAGTATTGAATGGTGCGATACAGCATCCATGGGTTACCCAGGGCGGCACGACCAATCATAACTCCGTCACAACCCGTTTCATCCAGCATGCGACGGGCATCTTCTGGAGTATGGACATCACCATTTCCGATCACCGGAATAGAGACAGCCTCTTTTACATCTTTGATGTGTGACCAGTCAGCTGTGCCTGTATAGAGTTGCTCACGCGTACGACCGTGTACACTTACCGCCTGCCCACCAGCACGTTCAACCGCGAGCGCATTCTCAACTGCGAAGATATGCTCGTTATCCCAGCCGATACGCATTTTGACTGTCACCGGCTTCTCAACCGCGTCCACAACAGCAGATACCATCTCGTAGATTTTGTTAGGATCAAGCAACCAACGTGCGCCTGCATCACATTTCGTCACTTTTGGCACGGGGCATCCCATGTTAATGTCGATGATGTCTGCATTGGTTTCTTTGTCCACAATTTTGGCTGCTTCTACGAGGGAATCACGATCTCCCCCAAAAATCTGAAGGCTCAGCGGTTTCTCCCGCTCATCTACAAACAACATCTCGCGTGTACGCTGGTTACCATGGACGATGGCTTTGCCACTCACCATCTCCGCGCATACGAGACCTGTTCCGAATTCTTTTGCGATCAAACGAAAAGCCGGATTACATACGCCAGCCATCGGCGCAAGTACGACCTGATTTTTCATTTCAATGCCACCAATGTTAAGCACGGTAGTCGTTCCACTCCTTTTTTAATTCTGTATATATCAAGATATAATGATCGATCAATGTCTTTGTTGATATAGCATGACGAAAACAAAACGGTCCTACTTGCCCTGCAACTCCTCGATACTGATCGACAGCACTCCGGAAATTCGATCCAGCTCTTGCTGTGTTACCTTACGGTTCCCCCGCTCAATAGTTCCCAGAATGGCCAGCGAGATGCCGGTCTCGGCAGCAAGTTCATGTTGTGTTAAACCTTTCAGCTTCCGAAATGCCCGGATTCGATTGGCCAATTGCATGTTTTCCAAAGCTGTATTCCATCCTTTCCATCCAGTACAGACAACGATGAGTGTACAAAGGTATATAGACCTGATTCCTCGCCCTCCGGTACGATATCCGACAACGGTACCAGCACAAAAGCCCGTTCGCCCATACGGGGATGTGGCAATTGAAGCAATTCGGTATTTCGCGTCTCACCATGCATCCAGAGCAGATCCAGATCAACGGTGCGCGGTCCCCAGCGAATATCACGAACACGACCGAGTCGGTTCTCGATATCCAATAATTCCGTAAGCAACTGCTCCGGTGTCAGCATCGCCTGTACGGCGACTGCCATATTCAGAAAAGCTGGCTGATCTACATATCCTACAGGCTCCGTCTCATATAGCGCAGAACAGCGCAGAACGGATATATGAGGGTGTTCATCCAGCAAGGACAATGCTTCAAGCAGTGTCTGTTCCCGGTCGCCCAAATTGGCCCCTAAAGCAATATAAGCCTCTGAAGATTCAGAGGTCGAATGTGCAATCATGATCGGTTCTCACTTTCTTGTGCGGCGAAGCTCTACCGTTACGCCCTCAAAATGAATATCGAATGGCGGATGTGGCTTCGTCACCTTGACTGTCAATGCATTGATAATAGTATAAGTGTCTAGTAAAGAAGATGCAATATGTTCGCCCAAAGCTTCAATTAACTGGAATGATTTATTCTCAACAATCTGTTTTACCAGCTCATGGATCTCAGCATAATTGATCGTTTTGGTCAGATCATCGTTACGTCCAGCCTCACTCAGGTCCATGTCAATCTCCAGATCAATATAGTACCGCTGCCCAAGCTTCCGTTCTTCTGCAAAAACGCCATGATATCCGTAATACTCCATACGGTGCAATACCATTCTATCCATACGATCCGCCTGCCCTCTATATATATTGAAATAGTTCTATTTTGAAGTCATCCCTTTGCTTTGCCTTTGAAAAACGCTGCGCTTCCACTGGACGGGTCACTCGGACCCGCCAGCATTATTTCCTCCGTAGACCCGGAGAAGCATATAACATGGCATCACACATGTCTGCCGTCCGCCGAATCGGCTTCACATCATGAACCCGAACCATCTGGCAGCCTTGGGCAATGCCAAATGCAACAGTCGCAGCCGTTCCTTCCAGCGCATCATCCGCACCAACATCCAGGGTGTTCTGGATGAATCTTTTGCGTGAGGTGGCTAGCAGCACGGGATATCCCATTTCATTGAGCAAACCGAGCGATGACATGAGCGCCAGATTCTCCTTCAGATCCTTCACAAAACCAATGCCGGGGTCCAGGATAATCTGATCTGCTTTCACTCCGGCTGTTAACGCAATCTGTATGCTCTCCTGCAAATCGCTCACGACATCACTCAGATAATCGGTATAATCTCTCTCCTGCCGATTATGCATCAGAATGATGGGACACCCCAGCTCTGCTGCCGTGCGGGCCATATCCGGGTCTGCCTTGGCACCCCACACATCATTAATGATATGGGCACCCGCTAGAATAGCCTGACGTGCAACATCAGCCTTATACGTGTCCACCGATATTGGAATGTGCGGGGCTTGCTGATGTAATGCTTCAATAACCGGAATGATCCTGCTGAGCTCTTCATCGGCATTAACGACCGCTGAACCAGGTCTGGTGGACTCCCCACCGATATCAATCAGGTCCGCGCCGTCCTCCATCATCTGCTTGGCATGGGCAACCGCCCGCTCCACATTGGTATAACGTCCACCATCCGAGAACGAGTCAGGCGTGACGTTAAGAATGCCCATGATCTGTGTTCTTGACCCCAGCTTCAACTCAGCTGGCCCCCATGCATAGTTCCGTTCATAGATGACAGGTGTAAGTGTCATGAAGTATACCCCGCTTTCTGCCGGTACATACCCAGAAGGACTGCTGTAACCGGGCCAATATGTCCGTTGCTAATTATCGTTTCGGTTCCACCCTGATCCCGCAGAGTTGTCACCGGAACCAGCTCTGCCACTGAGCCGGTTAGAAATATTTCATCTGCTTGCAGTAAAACCTCCCAAGCCGCTAGTGTTTCTATGCAGGGGATTCCTCGCTGCGTAGCGATTTCAAGTACCACAGCTCTCGTGATGCCCGGCAGAATGCCGGTTGAGAGCGCTGGCGTGTAGAGCACATTTTCCCGTACCCAGAACACATTGCTGACAATGCCCTCAGCTACATGACCATCACGAGTTAATTGTAGCCCTTCTGCACCCTGTACATACTGCCCGTAGCGGTTCAGCTCTCGTTTCGCCAGAATGCTGTTCATGTAATGCAGCGACTTGAAACGCACGTCTCCTTCAGGCGTGTTGCGAGGTGTAGAAAGACGTTGAAGCATTTTGCCGCTCTCATATACAGAGGGAGAGGACTCAGGTAATGCTTTTGCCAGTACAATATGATTCGGCTTCGAATAATCACCAGCAGGTAGGCCTAGCGGTGCTTCACCCGCTGATACCGTATAACGAACATACGCATCCTGAAGTCCGTTTGCATCCATCAAGCGTAGAATCCAATCTGTCACCTCTGCCGCAGTCGTTGTAAAAGGAATGCCCAGTTCCTCACACCCCGAAGCCATCCGCTCCAGATGCCGTTCCAGAAGATAAGGGGCCCCCTGATATGTCCGAAACGTCTCGAACAGTCCCAGTCCGTACAAAAAGCCGTGATCCGTTACAGGAACCACGGCTGCCGCCATATGAACCAACTCTCCGTTTATCGCGGCATATTGCATGTTATACCTTCACTTGTTGGGACAGGAAGTTGCGAAGCATCTGGTGACCGTGGTCTGTAATAATGGATTCCGGGTGGAATTGAACCCCTTCAATTGCATATTCTTTGTGGCGCAGACCCATAATCTCACCTTCAGCTGTCTCCGCTGTAATCTCTAGACAGTCAGGCAAGCTGCTGCGCTCCACAATCAGGGAGTGATACCGGGTAGCTGTGAATGGAGATGGCAATCCGGCAAATACCGATGTTCCATTATGGTGCATCTCAGATGTTTTGCCGTGCATCATGCGCTCCGCACGAATGACATTACCGCCAAACGCTTGTCCAATAGACTGATGCCCTAGGCACACACCAAAGATCGGGATGCTTCCCTTGAAATGATCGATGACTGCCAAGCTAATGCCCGCTTCGTTCGGTGTACAAGGACCCGGAGAGATCAGAATATGATCAGGTGCCAGTGCCTCTATGCCTGCCAAATCAATCTCATCGTTGCGGCGAACTTCCACCGTCTCACACAGTTCACCCAGATATTGAACCAGGTTGTACGTGAAGGAATCGTAATTATCGATAACCAGTATCATATGCCTGCTCCTCCTCATCTTCCGTCAACACAAGTGACGGTTGCTTCGTTTTATTTTAGTTTAGTTTAACAGCTTCCGTTCGTTTCGCTTGTTCTTGTTCGACAGCTCTATCCGCTTCCGCCTCTTCGCTGTAGTTCACAGCTCTCATCATCGCTCTTGCCTTATTGCGGCATTCCTTGTATTCCCGATATGGATCGGAATCAATAACAATACCTGCACCGGCTTGTACATAGCCAATGCCATCCTTGATGGCAAGCGTACGAATGACGATGTTCAATTCCATATTTCCACTGTAATCCATCCACCCGATGGAACCCGTATATGGTCCACGCCGCACAGGCTCAAGCTCCTCGATAATCTCCATGGTGCGCACTTTGGGCGCTCCTGTAATCGTTCCACCCGGGAATGTCGCAGCGATCACATCAAATGCCGATAATCCTTCTGCCAGCCTGCCTTCCACTTGGGAAACGAGATGCATGACATGGGAATACTTCTCGATGGTCATCAATTCCGGCACATGAACCGAACCGTAGGCCGCAATACGTCCGATATCATTACGTTCCAGATCGACGAGCATAATATGCTCCGCCCGTTCCTTCTCACTGCTGAGCAGTTCATCCGCCATAGCTTTATCCTCTGCTTCATCACGGCCCCTTCTTCGGGTCCCTGCGATGGGACGTGCACTGACTTTGCCATTCTCCACTTTGACCAGAAGTTCGGGAGATCCACTTACCAGTTGAAACTCTGGACTACGCAGCATACCCATATACGGTGATGGATTCACAAGGCGCAGCCATTCATAAATATGCTCAGCGCTCGAATGAAGCCGCTTCTCCTGTCTTAAGGACAGATTCACCTGGAACACATCGCCCTGCCTGATATATTCCTGTACCGTACGCACAGCTTGTTCAAAGTCCTCCTGGGGAAAGGAGGTTTCCCATCCTTCCGATTCCCTTTCCGCATCTTCAGGCTGCGGTGTACGATTGACCTGCTTGTTGCGGCGTTCCAGTGCCTGCTGTTGTTCCTCGGCCTGTGCAGCCCCCATAATATGAAGCCAACGTTTCTGCATCGCTGTCGCTCGTGTTTCTGCCGCTGAATATAGGCTAAGGATATCCGTTTCGTTCCGGTTAGGCTCTATAGCCAGATGAACCATGCAGAAAAGTGCCTGCTGCTCATGGTCATACGCCCATATTTCTTCAAAGCGCATCCACCAATAATCCGGCAAAGCCGGGTTATCTTCAGACATAACTGGAAGCTTCTCCAACGATCTTGCTACATCGTAGCTGAGATAACCTGCGTATCCACCCCCAAAGTCTGGAGCCCCATTAACCTTGGGTGCGCTATACGGCGCAGTCCATCTCTTCAATACATCAAGCGGCTTGCCGCTGTCTGTCGAGGTGGTTCCTTGCGTCACATCATGAATAATCGCTTCTTGACCTTTACCGGAAATAACGGATACGGGGTCTAACCCCAGAAATGTATATCTCCCGCCTTTGCCATTCTCCAGCACAATTGCGTATGGTGACGCCTGCTCCCAGGCTGCCTCCCACGATAACGGTAAACCGCCATGATACGGTCCCTCATCCGACTTCGTGATATAGGGCATCATGGTCCAGCCTTGTCCAGCCCACTCCGTCCAGTCGGCGTATGTTGTCATCAGGTGTGTCATTGCGGTGTGCCGCCCTCCATCTGTCGCTAGTTCTATTGTCTGATAGTATACTAAAGCGCCGCCCCTTTTAAAAGTATTACGCCAAAAATCCTCCATACCCGTCATACGGGCAAGGAGGATTGGTTTTGTCATTTGTAGACTTAGCCTTCGAAGTTGTAAAGCGGTGTGCTGAGGTAACGTTCGCCGTTACTTGGCACAATCACGACAACGCGCTTGCCTTCACCCAACTGTTTCGCAACCTGAAGACCTGCACGGATCGCCGCACCGGAAGAAATACCGGACAGAATGCCCTCTTCCTTCGCTACCTGACGAGCCGTCTCGAATGCATCATCATTCTCAATGTGAATGATCTCATCATAGATTTCCTGATCCAGAATCTCAGGGATAAAGTTGGCACCAATCCCTTGGATCTTATGTGGTCCTGGTTTGCCGCCTGCCAGAATTGGCGAAGCTGCTGGCTCAACCGCAACAATTTTAATACCAGCGAAAGCTTCTTTGAGCACTTCACCTGTACCTGTAATTGTTCCGCCTGTACCAATTCCCGCAACGAAAGCATCCAACGTACCACCCACAGATTGGATCGCGTCCACAATCTCAGGGCCAGTCGTTTCACGGTGGATCTTCACGTTGGCTTTATTTTTAAATTGCTCAGCCATGAAATAGGATGGGTTTTCTTTCAGCAGTTCTTCGGCTTTTTTAACAGCACCATTCATACCTTCCGCTCCAGGTGTAAGCACAAGCTCAGCACCATACGCACGAAGCAAGTTGCGACGCTCCAAGCTCATTGTCTCAGGCATTACAATAACGGACTTGTAGCCTTTGGCTGCAGCCACCATCGCGAGTCCGATTCCCGTGTTACCACTTGTTGCTTCAATAATGGTATCGCCTGGTTTCAGCTTGCCTTCTTTTTCCGCTTCTTCCACAATGCTAATTGCGATACGGTCTTTCACACTTGAACCTGGATTCTGGTACTCCAGCTTCACGAATACTTCAGCACTGCCTTCAGGTACGATACGGTTCAGACGAACAAGCGGAGTACCTCCGATGAGTTCTGTTACGTTATTAACTACTTTAGCCATATGAATGCCCTCCTTAGTGGATGAATAAAACTTGAGTCCTGTTAACCTATACTGTGCGGCCGGTAGCCTCTGGATGTTATAGAAGAACTGCGGAAATCCTGTTGATCCTATCCCTTGCTGCTAAGATTTCTAGACAGGGTGGAGGTTTCCGAAAGTTTCTTTGTTCATAAAATAAAGCTTTTATATCCGAGTAAACGAGTAGGTATTTATTATTTTCATCTTATCAACGTTAACCCTTATTGTCAATATGAGTACTCAAAAAAATACTCTGCCTTCGGCCCTAAGACCGCAGACAGAGTATTTTTATCAAGATGTAGCAGCACGAGACAATCTTCTCCATTGAATTCAGGAGGCAGGAATTTCGGACAGGATCACGGCTTCATACTTGTTGCGCAGCATTTGCTCTACCTGCGGCAACGGATTGGCCTGACTCAGAGCCAGTTGCATTCGAATCTCCTCATGGACCTCTTCGGCAGACTGCACCTGGCGTTCTTCTTTATCATTAAGTCTGATAATAGCATAGCCCTCTTCCACTCGAACTGAACCAGCAATATCGCCCACATCCAGCCCGGCGGCGAGTTGAAGGATTTCTTCTGGCTGGAATGGATCATTCCGCTCAATCCATCCCAGCCTGCCACCAGCATCACGAGAGAAGCTGTCTGTCGATTGCCTCCGAGCAGCTTCTTCAAAGTCCTCCCCCTTCTCCAACGCATCCAGTAAGGAATCGGCTTCCTCCTCTTCCTTCACTACGATGATGGACAAGTCATACTTTTCGGGGGAAACGTAATCCTCACGGTGTTCAGTCCAGTAACGCTCAATATCTGCATCCTTGATCTGTATGCCAATCGTTGCAATTTTCTCAAGCAGCAGCCTATAGCCGGCTTCCAATTCAAGCTCCTGTTTCGACAGACCCAACTGCGACTTCATTTCGTCAAAATACGATTTCTCTGAATCGTACCCATCCATCGCGGCCGCAAGTTCTCTTGCAATCTCTTGGGGAGTGACAATCAGCTTACGTTCAATTGCTTCGGCATATACTGCTTTACGGTTTAGCATCTGGAGTAATAACTCACTGCCGTAACGTCGTTTCAGCGCATCGCTCCACTCTTTGTCCGTGATGACTTCTCCGTTGATCGTCGCTACGGTGCTTCCTTCTTCCGTATTGGCATCATGGGAGGCATCTGCCTCGTCTTTGCCCTGTCTGAGACCATGCATAGCCATCACCGTTCCCATAACCAGCATGCCCAGCGTCAAGACAATTACAGCCGTCCACAACCCTTTTTCCTGTCTTGTCATTCCGCATCCCGTCCCCGCATAGATCAGTTCTTGGCTTGCTCTAGGATGGTCTCAAGTTGTTCTTTGTTAAAGTCATAGGCTTCATTACAGAATTGGCAGACGACTTCAGCCTGGCCCTCTTCTTCAATTAATTGCTCCATCTCCGTTTGGCCCAGGCTGATCAGCGTCTTCTCTACCCGCTCACGTGAACACTCACAGCTGAATTGAATATCCAATCCTTCCATCACCTGTACATCCGGCAGTAACCGACGAAGCAACTCTTCCAGTTCAAGTCCCTGATCCAGCAATGTTGTCACCGGTGGCAACGTACCTATGGCATTTTCGATCGCTGTGATCTCTTGATCTGTCAATCCCGGTAACAGCTGCATAATGAATCCACCTGCGACAATAACGGAATTATCCGTATCGACGAGCACACCAACGCCTACAGCAGAAGGAGTCTGCTCCGATTGGGCAAAATAGTACGTAAAGTCTTCGCCCAGTTCTCCTGAAATAATAGGCACACTGCCACGGTATGGTTCTTTCAGTCCCAAATCCTTCGTTATGTTGATGAAGCCTTCGGTTCCAACTGCGCCTGCAACGTCCAGTTTTCCCACACTATTGCTTGGCAGATGTACATGCGGATTAGAAACATAACCCCGCACCTCGCCTTTCGCATTAGCATCAGCTACGATCTGTCCAATGGGGCCATCACCGTTGACTTGTATCGTTAACTTCTCTTCACCCTTGAGCATCGCACCCATAATAGCTGCTGTTGTAACTGTACGCCCCATGGCAGCTGTAGCCGTGGGAAACGTATCATGTCTTCTGCGTAGTTCCTCAACCAGTTGTGTCGTCTGGATAGCAAAGGCTCTTACCTTTCCATTCATTGCTGTACCACGAATTAACCGGTCATGCTTGTTGTTGTTTTCCAAGTCATTCAGCCTCCTTTGGCGTATCGCCATTTATAGTAGTAACACAGAAAAAACGGCACAACACTTAAGCTGTAATCTCAGCCCGCTGTATGCCGTCTCTATGCTCACCTTTCCCGGTTCCGCTCATATATAATACGCAGCCCTTCAAGCGTAAGCAGCGGATCAACTTCCTCTATACTACGGGTTTCTTCCGCAATTAGTGTAGCAAGACCACCCGTTGCAATGACTCTGGGTTTAGCTCCCATTTCTTCACGAATACGCTCCACAATACCATCTACTTGTCCTGCATAGCCATAGATAATGCCGGCTTGCATCGCATGAATAGTATTACGTCCAATGACCTTCTTGGGTTTCTCCAGCTCAATACGAGGCAGCTTGGATGCCCGCTCATAGAGCGCTTCGGTAGCAATGTGAATACCAGGTACAATAGCTCCCCCCAGGTAATGACCTTTCTCGTCAATACAGTCAAAGGTCGTTGCAGTACCAAAATCGACCACGACGAGAGGGCCGCCATACTTCTCAACGGCTGCCACTGCATTAACAATACGATCTGCACCCACTTCACGTGGATTCTCGTATCGCAGGTTCAGGCCGGTTTTGATACCAGGCCCCACGAGTAATGGTTTTTTGCCTACATATTTCTCACACATCGCTTCGATTACATTCACCAGTGGCGGAACCACCGATGAGATGATTATACCTTCGATGTCGCTTGCCCTGATGCCGGACATATGAAATAAATTATAAATCAATACGCCGTATTCATCCACTGTTGACTGACGTGATGTACTCAGACGAAAGTGGTGCAGCAACTCCCGGCCTTGATATACGCCGAGCACCATATTGCTGTTCCCCACGTCTACAACTAGAATCAAAGAGGTTCACCCCTCTTTCTTTTCATTTAAATCCAGGCTGATATCCAGGCTCTCAAAAGAATAGGTTAACCTGCCAACCGAAATTACATCCACACCGCTCTCTGCAATTCCACGAATGGTCTGGAGAGAGACGTTACCGGATGCTTCAACCTTCACATGTGGAGCCTGCTCACGAATGAGTTCAACCGCTTCACGCATCCGATCTGGATGCATGTTATCCAGCATAATGATATCTGCCCCGGCTTGCAAGGCTTCTCTCACCTGCTCCAGATTCTCAGTCTCCACTTCAATCGTCATCGTGTGCGGAATAACGGTTCGTGCTCGCTGTACCGCTTCGGTAATTCCGCCTGCACCCTTAATGTGGTTATCTTTAATCATAACGGCGTCGTACAGTCCAAATCGATGATTCGCTCCGCCACCCACGCGCACCGCATATTTCTCAAGTAATCGGTGGCCCGGCGTTGTCTTACGTGTATCCACGAGCCTGGTCTCAAGACCATCCAGCACATCCACGTAGGCACGCGTACGCGTAGCTATTCCGGACATACGTTGCAGCAAGTTAAGTGCCAGTCGTTCCCCCGTAAGCAGTGAATGTGTACTTCCCTCTACCTCGGCCAAAATCGTTCCATGCGTGACCTTGTCTCCGTCTTTTACCTTCGGTGTAAATACAAGATCAGGATCAACGACCTGAAATACGAGTTCGGCTACGGTCATGCCTGCAATAATACCATTATCTTTAGCATGTATGATGGCCTTGGATTGGTTGCCTGCTGGGATCGTCACACTTGTTGTAACGTCACCTGCGCCAACATCTTCACGAAGCCAGTTTTTAATCGATTCGATAAGTCCATCATTATATCCGTTCAGTATCATGACATCAATTCCTCCACAATCGCTTGTTCTCGCTGCTGCAGACTATGCTTCTGCCACACGACATCATCACGTGCCGGGAAATCCTCACGATAGTGAGCTCCCCGACTCTCCTCGCGGTGTAATGCTCCGCTAGTAACTAACCAGGCACAAGTCAGAAGGTTGGCATACTCCAGTTCTTCCTTTTGGGTAAGTGTCTGATCAAAAAATTGCAATTCCTGTTGCAGCTTGTCCATGGCCTTATGCAGGTTCTCACCGTTCCGGCGCAAGCCGACCTGACGAACCATCATTTTCTGTAGTCGCAAGCGTCTTTCGGATATAGGTTTTTGCTCTTTCATGATCTTGCTATTCATGTCCACAGATGCGGTCGAAGTTCCTCTTACTTGTAGTGAACCGAGCAGGGAAAGTGATTGAATACGATCAACAATTCTCCGGCCAAATACAATCGCTTCTGACAAGGAGTTGCTTGCCAGACGGTTAGCTCCATGCACTCCTGTAGAAGATACCTCACCACACGCGAATAACCGGGAGATGCTGCTCTCTCCACTAAGATCCGTTTTCACTCCGCCCATCATGTAATGGGCAGCAGGTGCAACGGGAATCCAGTCCGTTGTCATATCCAATCCATAACGCATACAAGTCTCATATATGGTAGGGAAACGATGCTTTATCATCTCCGGCTGTTCATGTGTAATGTCCAGATACACAAAGGTGCTGTTGGTAGACTCCATCTCACTAACAATCGCTCGTGCCACGATATCACGCGGTGCCAGTTCGAGCTGGGCATGATATCGATCCATGAAGCGTTCGCCCTTCACATTACGTAAATATGCTCCCTCACCACGTACGGCTTCTGACACAAGGAAACGTGGTGCCCCCGGATAACAAAGAGAGGTGGGGTGGAATTGGATAAATTCCATGTCACGAACGACAGCCCCAGCCCGGTAGGCCATGGCTACACCATCGGCAGTAGCTACATCCGGATTCGTCGTGTATCGGTACAGTTGTCCCGCCCCACCAGAGCAGAGAACGGTTGCCTGTGCCTTCACGAACACTTGCGATCCATCTTCCTTCTGAATCAGAGCACCGATGCATTCCCCTCGATCTCGATCCGTAATCAGGTCAATCACAAAGTGCTCATCCCATACTTCAATTCCAGGATGTTCATTCACTTCGACCGCAAGCGCACGTACAATCTCATATCCCGTTGCATCCCCGTTGGCATGCAAAATACGGCGGTGGCTATGCGCACCTTCCTGCGTCAACGCCAACTCGCCGTTCTCCAGGTCAAACAACGTACCCAGACGAATCAGTTCCTTCACTCCGTCCGGACCCTCATTCACCAATACCTCTACCGCCTCGGAGCGGCATAAGCCCGCTCCTGCAACAAGTGTGTCCTGTAAGTGGTAAGCAGGTGAATCATCTTCAGCAATAACCGCAGCGATTCCTCCCTGCGCATACCTGGTGTTACTTTCTAGTAACGACTTCTTCGTGATCATTAATACACGTTGTTGCTCACTTGCCTTAATGGCGGTGAACAGACCAGCAATCCCTGAGCCTATAACCAGTACATCCGTCTCTACCATGGGTAGCGCAGACAGATCAAAATCAACTAAATATTGCGGTATCATGTTATTCACCTGTCTTGGAGCAAGAGTAGCGCATTCTACTTCACCAATAACATGCGCTCTAGTGATTCTCTGGCTTTGTCGGCAACGGCCGGTGGCACATAGATTTGCGGCTTCATCGTTTCCAGGCATTTCACCAGTTTCTTCAAGTTGTTGACCTTCATGTTAGGACATACGAGGAACTTGGTCGCAAAATGAAACTGTTTATCCGGACTATCCAGACGAAGCTGGTATCCGGTACCATCTTCGGTACCTACGATAAATTCCTTCGCTGATGAATTTTTGCAATACTCCAGAATGGCTGTTGTACTGCCTACAAAATCACCCATCTCTACAACCTCAGGACGACACTCTGGATGGACAACAAACTCTGCATTCGGATGCTTGGCTCTCATCTCCACCACATCTTTGACTGTGAGCATATCATGCGTGTTGCAGTAGCCTTCCCAGATAATCATTTTCTTGTCTGTATGCTGCTGCACATAATGTCCCAGGTTTTTATCTGGTACCCAGATAATTTCGTCGGAATCCACCGATTGAATAACTCGAACTGCATTCGCTGATGTACAACAGATGTCAGTCTCTGCTTTGATCTCAGCCGAGGAATTGATATACGTAACCACCTTGGCATTAGGGTGTTGTGCTTTCAATTTGCGTAGTCCATCCACATTCACCATATCTGCCATCGGACAACCCGCACGCTCATCCGGAATAATAACTGTTTTGTTCGGCGCCAGAATTTTAGCGCTTTCACCCATAAAGTGAACACCACAGAATACGATCACATCTGCATCTGTTTGTGCTGCCTTCTGGGCTAATAGAAACGAATCTCCACGGAAGTCAGCAACCTCCTGTACCTCGTCACGCTGGTAATAATGGGCAAGAATAATGGCATTACGTTCCTTCTTCAACTCCATAAGCCGCTCACGCAGCTCGCGGTTCATCTCAGCCTTGCGCTCTAAAGCCAGAGCTTCCACCTGTGATCCTCTCCTTTATCGGGACAGCGTCATGCGCTGTTTCGTAGGGCTAACCTAAGTCGTTATCTTCGCTTGAGAAACGAATCACAAGCGGTTTAACAACTAATTTACACAACGTTCATGACTCTGTCAATAAATGAAAAAGGTCCAGAACAGCGCTGTAACCACCCGTTTGCTAACTGGTTCGCCATCTAACTCCCGTTTATCTTTATCTATCCTCTTTTAAAATAATGGACAAAAAAAGAGAGCCCGAGGGCTCTCCTGATCTCACCTGCTGTCCTAGCCAGATGTATTATACATTAAGACGTTGGCTTCGTTCCGCCATCATCCGGGTTATTATTATTACCCTTTTCCAGATTCGGAGCTTCGTTCGGAATATCTCCGGCTGGTGGCTCAGGCGTTTCATCTTTACCTTGAATGCGGACACGCACATCACCGATGTTGTCGATGATAGGCTCTCCGCCCTCAGTTGGCGTACCTTCACCATCATTGTCGTTCTCTGCTTTTGGAGTCAAAGAACCTGTCTCGATCAATTGCTTGATCTGATCCATTTCCAAAGTCTCAACCTCAAGCAAAGTTTGAGCGATCAGATGCATCTCTTTTGAATGTTTAACAAGCAAGTCCTTACATTTCTCATAACATTCATTGATAAAGCGTTGCATTTCCTGATCAATCTCGTAAGCAATGGAATCTGAGTAATTCTGTTCATGACCGATATCCCGACCAAGGAATACCTGTCCTTGTGAACTTCCGAATTGCATAGGTCCCAATTTCTCACTCATACCGTATTCCATAACCATGCTGCGAACAATACCTGTCGCTTGCTGGAAGTCACTGTATGCACCAGTACCAATTTCTCCGATGAACAATTCTTCAGCTACACGACCTCCGAGGAGTCCGGTTACTTTATCAAGCAGTTCCTGCTTGGTAACCAGCATACGGTCTTCTTTTGGCAACATGATTACATATCCACCCGCACGTCCGCGCGGAATAATGGTCACTTTATGTACCATATCAGCATGTTCGAGGAAGTATCCTACAATGGTATGACCTGCTTCGTGATAAGCAACGATTCGTTTCTCGCGATCACTGATGACACGGCTTTTCTTCTCCGTACCAACGATGACACGGTCAATCGCTTCGTCAACTTCTTTCATGGAAATATCTTTACGGTTACGACGTGCTGCAAGCAATGCCGCTTCGTTCAAGAGGTTTTCCAAATCCGCACCAGAGAAGCCTGTTGTACGTTTCGCGATAATATCCATCTTCACATCTTTGGTCAGTGGTTTATTACGGGAATGTACTTTCAGGACAGCTTCACGGCCTCTTACATCAGGGCGGTCAACCGTAATTTGACGGTCAAAACGTCCTGGACGCAGCAAGGCAGGGTCCAAAATATCTGCACGGTTCGTTGCGGCTATGATGATAATACCTTCGTTAACTCCGAATCCGTCCATCTCAACGAGCAACTGGTTGAGTGTTTGTTCACGTTCATCGTGACCACCACCAAGACCAGCACCACGCTGACGTCCTACAGCATCAATCTCATCGATAAAGATGATACATGGGGCATTTTTCTTCGCATTTTCAAACAAATCACGTACACGTGATGCACCGACACCGACAAACATTTCCACGAAGTCGGAACCTGAAATAGTGAAGAATGGTACACCCGCTTCACCGGCTACGGCACGAGCGAGCAATGTTTTACCGGTACCTGGAGGCCCTACAAGCAATACGCCCTTAGGAATCCGTGCACCTACTGCTGCGAATTTCCGAGGATCCTTGAGGAAGTCTACAACCTCAACAAGTTCCTGTTTCTCTTCGTCAGCACCCGCAACATCTTCAAATGTAACCCGCTTCTTCTCTTCGTTATAGAGACGAGCACGGCTTTTACCAAAGTTCATTACTTTACCGCCGCCGCCTTGAGCCTGATTAAACAGGAAGAAGAACAGCAGGAACATAATGATCAAAGGAATAAAGGAAGTCAGCAACGTCAACCAGATGCTGTCACCTTTCATTGGCTCCTGATGATATTGGAAATTGTTAGTTTCACTTGCAGCTACAAGTTCACTAATTGCCTCATCTGTAGGAGGAATATACGTTGAGAAATTTTCTGATTTGGCGCCATCAGGTGCCTTCTTGTATTGACCGGTCACGAGGTACGTTTGACCGTTGAATTGAACCGTCAATTCAGAGACATTGTTGGCTTTGATCGCTGTACGCAACTGATCATATCTAGGATTATCGGTGGCTTCGCCGCCATTGCTGACGAACTGGACTATCCCCACCACAACTAAAAAAAGAATCAAATAAAAACCAGAATTCCGGATGAACCGATTCATCCCCTACCTCCTCTCGAGACACTTTAATTATTTTAACATAGCCCGACATGGCTTCTCAACAGAAGCCAAGAACAGCTCAAGGCTTGGGTCGGGCAGGATATTAGCTACTGTAGACTTCCGGCTTCAAAATCCCGATATAGGGCAGGTTCCGGTACTTCTCGGCAAAATCCAAACCGTAACCAACGATGAACGCGTCAGGAATGTCAAAGCCTGTGTAATGAGCTTCCAACTCAACTTTACGGCCTGAAGGCTTGTCGAACAGCGTAACCACACGCACCGATTCGGCACCGCGGTTCTCTAGCAGTTCAATCAGATAGCTGAGTGTAAGTCCGCTGTCGATAATATCTTCGACAATCAGGACTTCCCGTCCTTCAACGGATACATCCAGATCCTTAATGATTTTGACAACACCTGATGACTTGGTGGAAGCGCCATAACTGGATACCGCCATGAAATCCATTTCAACAGGTACCGTTATGTTTTTAACCAAATCAGCCATAAATATAAACGCACCCTTGAGCACACAAATGACCAAAGGATTGCGGTTTGCATATTCGGCACTTAGTGTTGCGCCTAATTCCTTGACTTTAATCTGAATTTCTTCTTCACTGATCAATACTTCCTGAATGTCGTTCTGCAACTGTGCGAACCTCCTAAGTTATACTATGAAAGCCTTACCTGAACCATAACCACTACCCCTGAATCGCTGAATCGCCTACAGTCATGTACAGGATTGCGGAAGTGCCCTCCCTGACAGGAGCCACATTGGACCGTCGAACACCCGGTAACCAGATGATATGACCTGCTCCATCACATACCACAGGAATACGTGGACGAACAGATGGGGGGATTTTCTCATCGATGAAAATATTTTTCACCTTTTTGCTTCCGTTTAATCCCATCACTTTCATGGTATCTCCAGGTAACCGTGAACGCACAACCAGCGGCATAAGCAGTTGATCCGCATCAAACGCGGCTTGATCCGCCGATTCTGGTACATGATAGTCCTCGGGACTCACCGGCATCAACCGAATATATCGGTTAATCTCGGTGAGTGAAAGCTCATAAGTTCCACTCCATTGCGCAAGACGATACTCGTAAGATTGATCCTGTACGTCCGTCCGTATGCCAAAAGAAATCAGATTATACTCCCGAGTGCAGGCGAGTGTCTGTCCTATATCCAGGCTCCAGGTCGTCACATGGGTCTCCATGACCTTGCGACGAATGGTTTCTATACGGGTAAAGTCGACAAAATCACTGTCCAAAGGCAGATAATTCAATATTAGTTTAATCAACCTTCGTTGTAAAGCGACATGTAACTTCAAGAAGGAAGGCACCTCAAAGGTTTGCCTTCCGCCGTTCACCTGCACTAGACACCTGTATGTGTCATATGCACTCTGCTCCATGAAATCGTCTTCATCACCCACAATTTCGGCAAGCCGATTCAATGACGGCGTGAGTTGTCCATTATACTGCCCCAAAAAAGGAAGCACATCCAAGCGAATGGCATTACGCCGATATTTACGCAGGGAGTTGCTCTCATCATTGAAATACATAAAACCCTGGGTATTACAAGCTTCTACAAGGTCTGTCTTGTTTATACGAAGGCATGGACGAATAAGTTCCACATTTTTTTCTCGCCTTTTAAACTTCATTCCTGCGAGTCCCGACAAGCCGGTTCCACGAAGCAAATGAAGCATGACCGTCTCTGCCTGATCATCCGCATGATGTGCCAAAGCGATGCTTGCCGCATTATATTTGGAAGCCACTTCGTGCAGAAAGGCATATCGCTTGTTGCGGGCCGCTTCCTGTGGTCCTTGACCCGTAAGCTCCATATATGAAGGAACATCGGCCTTGGTCCATTCAAAAGCAATACCAAGCTGCTTTGCCAGTTCCATCATTTTCTCCGCTTCATCATCAGATTCACTCCGGAAGCCATGATGCACGTGGGCACAGATCAATTCAAGTGGCACATGTCGCTTGCTGATCTCGTGCATGATATGCAAAAAAGCCACCGAGTCCGGCCCGCCCGATACTGCGACGACAATCCGATCCCCGGGAACCCATAACTGATGCTCTTCCGCTGCATCCAGCACGTTATTCACCAGCATGTTCCAGCGTAAAGCCTCCATACCTGTTCCTCATTCCTTGCGTTATGTATATGCACCCTCACAGATCAGAAACGTAGTGCATAGATGAGCACCCCAATAAGTAATATCACAGATACAGCAAATGCGTTCTTAAGCCAGCGCGGTGTTGTACTTTTGGAACGACGACGAAGAGGCGTAGGGCGTGCCATCATTTCCTTCCATCCTTGTGCCGCATGGCCTGCATCACGAAACTGACCTCGTAAGGCTTGTATCGTCCAATTGCGAAAAGGACCCAGTCGTTCACTGCGCTCCACCAGCGCTACGAGCTGATTCACACTTCGCAGTTGCGGCAAACCTTCGGTTGCAAGTGCCTTGAGCGCGTCTGCTTCAAGTACATGAATCAACAATAATGCAAAAGCAAATACATCATAGGTACCATCTGCTGTTCGACTACCTGCATTCCAGAAACCCCGATCATACCATTCGGTGAACTGCTTGACGCTTCGACCAATCGACGTAACTCCGCCGTAGTCGATTAATTCCACCTGCCCATAATCGGATACCAGCACATTCTGAGGTTTGAGATCACCAAACACCCATCCCGCCTGATGCAATTGTGCCAGCTTCTGCAAGAGTCTAAGTCCAACCAGAAGTGTCCAGTCTGTCCCCTGACGCCGAATGAAGTGATGAAGAGCTTCACCTCGAACGTAACGCATCACATAAAAAGGAATATCCCGGCCACGAACGGCATAATCATCCACATCTTTAAGATAGGAAGGAATGCCGCTCTGCCGAAGGGCCTCATGATTACGCTGTAGTTGAAAAGATTTGAGCACATTGACTTCCGATTGCAGATCTACCGGGTCAAATCCCATTTTAAGCGCGTAGTGTTTGCCATTTTCACCCCGTTGGACAAGAAAAACGATGCCATTGGCTCCTTTGCCCAGTAGCTTCCGAATCGTGTAACGACTGCGATTCCATTTCCCTGTAACCACGGTTCCTGGCGGGAAAGAGGCGTCAGACAACGTTGTCACCGAGCATCCCTTCTCTTTCAATGCGATAGTTCCCTTCTATTTCCTGCTGTTCCTCCAGTGTACCATAACGGTAAAAATCAATCACCTTCTGAATTGCAGGACCTGTCGGCGTTGCACCCTTCATCTGCAAACGTCCAAACAGGGACCGAACCCGGCCTGGATCCGTTGTCCAGTCAATATCCATTACCGCATCTTCTCCACTGTGTCGCCCAGGAAAATGAAATACGGAAAGCTTGCTCTGACCCATACGCGCCTGCAAACTTAACATTAAATCGCGAATGCCTTCTTCTACCGCAGCCAGTTTGGGCTTCATGCTGGCACTGACATCAATCAGCAATATCACCTGCAACGCTGTAGTCTCAGCCATATCATCCATCACTTCCACGACCCGGGCGCGTTGTGCAGGCTCCAGATCCGTTACCGTTTTGGGCTCCTTCTCTCCCAAAATTTGTGTTAACTCTCTATTAACCGCCTGCTGAATGGTCTGAACCACCGTTTTCCTTGTCATCATCTGCATGGTATGGGCAAGCTGCCGTGTACCTACAATTTGGCTGATTCCACCTCCAGCTCTGGCAATATCCTCAATCTCCCGACTGCCCAGCTCACCAATGGTTCCATAATCAATCACACCAACCACATTAACCGTAATCCCCTCTTCCTGCGCTTCGGCCGCTGCCAGCACCGGACTTGGTCCTACATTGGAACAACCGTCGGTGATCAACAAGATTTGCTTCATCCGATATCCCTCCGTTATTCGTTACTCTCCAACTCTATGACTAGCATTGCCAGAATGAAGAGACTTCAAACAGAAGAATATGCAATTAACTGACGGTCCGTGGACGCTCCATCCGGTTGATGCCAGGCACACGTAGTGTGGCCCATTCAGGGCGGAAATGCTCTACTTTTCCAACAACGACGGTCATATCATCCAAAATTTCATGCTGCTGATATCTTATGACACTCTCAAGCAGGCAATCGGCCAAATCTTGCGGATCATCTGTATCAATCTCTTGAATGAGTCGTTTCATCCATAGCTCTTTGTTCACCGCATACCCCGGTGCATCATAGATGCCATCCGTCATCATAATGAGGATATCCCCCGGCTGAAGCTGTACCGTTACCAAATCCACTTCAATATCCTTAATAATACCGATCGGCAAATTGCTGGCTGAGACTTGAATAACCTCCTGTCCACGTTTGATAAAACTTGGTGTTGATCCGATTTTCATAAACGTGGTCTCCGCCGTATATTCATCAATCAGTGCCATATCAACTGTGGCATACATCTCTTCAGGTGAGCGCAACATCAGAACGGAGTTCACCGATTTGATCGCCAGTTTCTCGTCCATGCCCGACTGTAGCAACTGTTCCAGAATATTCAGAGCTGCACTGCTCTCCATGCGCGCCCGTTCTCCATTGCCCATTCCATCACTGAGCGCCACCGCGAATGTACCGTTACCTAACTCAACCGTACTGAAGCTATCGCCTGACATCACATCTCCCCCTTTGGCAGCAGCAGCAACACCGGTGGTTACCTCGAACGTTTTGGCTGAACCAAACGTAACAGTCGCCAGTCCCTGACGAGGGTCGGTCATGGTCTCATGCAAGACGGCAATATGCTCGTCCAACACATCCGAGATCAGCGGAGCAATCATTTTCCGGCACTCATCGAACCCCCGTGTATATGCATGTACAATCTCAATTTCTACATTGCCCGCTTCCAGATTGATTATCTCGATAGAGTGAATGGACAGCCCCAGTGACTCCAGTGCGTCCCGAATCTGCTCCTCCTGTTGCACCATCTCCTCGCTTTCCCGCTGAATTTCTTTGGCAAGGTCCTCCATGACCTGAGATACACCAGACAATTGCTCTGCAACCAGCTGCCGGCTATCGATAATCTGACGCTTCCATTGCATGTTGTGTTGATGCAACCCATACTGGGCACGCATGACTTCAAGGACCTCTTCCGGTTTCGCACACACCCTGTTCCAATCCACTGGAATCTGCTTGCCTGAAATCTCCGGGTTCCCTTCAATTGTGCTCATCACATCCGTCATATATTTGTAGGTTTGAATAAACTTTGCATCCCAGCATTGCGTACGCTTGAAGCAGCTTGCACACGTGCCCTCGGCAACCGCATTCATGAAATGATCCATTCCACCTTCTTTCTGTACCGGCTCCCCCGCACCGGACATCTGATCGAAGCTGCGTGACAATTGACGGAATACCTGCGAGAACCGGGTCACACGCTCTGCTGTGATATCCCGTATCCGTTTGGCATACTCATGCTGGGACTTCGTATGATCCTGCGTACCCGGTACATATTTGGATATCGCCGTCAGCAAGCTCTTAGGTGTCAACATAAACAGAACGATAGCTGCACATGTCTCCCATAATGAGTTCATCACATCGCCTGGTCCGCCCAGATATATCGAAAGAATGGACGAACCCAGCAGCATGCCCAGTGCAACCGCCGCACGTTTACCCTCTCGAAGCATACCCGCCAGCATCCCGGCAAAAGCAAGCAGACTCATCTGATACACCGCTGACATGTCAGCCAGACTCAGAATCAAGCCGGTAATGACCCCAACTGAGGCTCCCAGGGGGGCTCCGCCCACCAGTGCAAAGATTAGAATGAGATAACGGGAGAGCATATGCTCGACGGACAAGGACTGAATGGTCCAACCTACAGCTCCCGTCATGACGGAAGCGAGCAATATGATCAGGCAGAGGATCTCCTCGTTCTTTAGGTTGAACTTTTTTTTGCGATAGGTGAAGATCGGTATGGCTTGTATAAAAACAAGGGTGAGCACGAAGCTTAGTACCGAATCCATCGTGAGCATCAGCATGGCGTACCAGCTGAAAGATGGTCCAATCACGACCGCGAATAACTTGACCATAAATGTAGTGGTAAACACCATCGTTGGTGCATATGATAATTCAGCACGATCATATGACTCCAGTCCACGGAAAAGCAGATAGAAGATGGCGATCTCCGATGCAACAATGAGTGGTACCGGAAACGGTGCAAAGAGACTACCTGCGAGTAGCGCGGCACCTACCGGAATGATATAATCCCTGCGCATGAATGCAATCACGGCGAAGTAAGCAATGGCAAAGGGTGATAACTCATTCAGAATCATCGCCTTTCCGAGCAGGAACCCCATAAACGTAAGCAGCAGTACCCATTTGCGGGAAGCAACCATTTGGACAGCCTTGCGGGAGCCAAGCCATTGTTTCAGACGTACCGACAGCTCCTCCCGAGCTTCCGTACCTCCTTTACCTGCTTTCATTCCCGGAAATTGAATGACATTCCACTTTTCCATCATCCTCAAGGCACCCCATTCGATTAATTTGAATTTTCGTGTTTCGTTCTCGATGGTTCTGATTATAGATAGATTAGAAGACGTAGTTTGTCAGAATAGGTGGGCAGGGTTCAAAAAGTTTACGACAAAAGAAACGAGCTTGGCGCGGTGGTGCGAAACCCCCGGCCTTATTGTGGTTTCATTCACTCTCCTACTTGTTTCCGACAAGGGAAATGTCTGATTTTGAACCGGAGTTGGTTTGGCCTCGCCATCATTTGAGCAGGATAGCTGTGGAATGCCACGGAAACCTGTCGGTAAAAAATGGTAGACGACAAATGTTCTTATGGTTCCAATTTGCCGTGCAGAAAAACTGGGGATATGGAGCTTCACCTTACAAAAAAAGCTATTCAACTACTTATCTGTGAAAGATGAAAGTAAACGCAAAAAAACCGTTAGCCCATGGGCTAACGGTTTTTCTTATATGTTTAGATCAGGTTGAGACAGATTACACACGCTTAGCTCCGCGGCCTCCGCGTTTGCCTTCTGTGTTCTTCTTAAGCGAAGAGATCCGCTCTTCACTATCTTTCAGGAAGCGTGACATTTTATCCTCAAATGAAGGTTTGCCTGCTGCGGGCTTGAAAGAACGGCCTCCGCGGTCACCACGGTTAAATCCACCGCCGCCGCCACCACGACCTTGGCCACCACTTGGGCCTCCGCCGCTGAATCGTTCGCGATCTCCTCCACTGCGTTCCGGTCTAGGAGCTCTCGGGGGTCTGGATTGTGTTTGTTGCTCAACCGGTTTGTCAACAGCTTGCTTAATGGAAAGTCCGATCTTGCCATCCTTGTCAACGTTGATAACCTTCACTGTAACGAGGTCATTCAGCTTCAGGTGGTCGTTGACATCTTTGACGTAATTGTCGGCGATTTCCGAGATGTGAACGAGACCCGTGACACCTCCTGACAGATCCACAAATGCTCCAAAATGCGTGATTCCTGTCACCTTGCCCTCTAACTTGGTGCCCACTTCAATTGCCATAGAATAAAATGATCCTCCCTTAAAAATATACAACCCGATTTTTTGAATGCCAAAATCAATGCTGCGCTAATGTAATTATACCTTATGCCGTAAACCAAGGTCAACTGAACACTACCCCATCAGAGAGCCTATTTTTTCCGGTTTAACAGCTTCAGACACACGGATAACAAACCTAGCTCGGTAATGGACCGAATTCCATCAGTTCCCTGACTCTTCAACCTGGATCGGCGTTTCCTCAGGAAGATAATATCCTTTTTTCCGTGCCAGCTGTCCTATGTATTCGGGGTCATTCAACCGGCTGACTTCGTACTTCAACTGTTCCAGCTTCTTCAACGTATCTTCCTTTGAAGCTTGCTGAGTAGCCAGATGAGAACTCTTGTCCGAAATTTGTGCAGTCTGCACAAGGAATGTATATCCTGCCCATATTACAAATACAATCATAAACGTCATCCAAAGCATGAGGCGCCTTCGTGCACCGGCAGATTTTCCTTGGTTAGTTGGAGCCTTTGATCTGCCCACAGGTGTTTTACCCATTACGGACCTCCTTAAAACCAGCGTTTCCACATCGCTGCAATTCTTGTACCCACACGGATCATCCAATGCGGCGTTACCCAATATTTCAGGAGCGGCCTAAACATCCAGCGGAACAACTTGCCGAAAGGTACCAAACATTGCAGCACCAGCCTGCCCAGGAATAATAGTATCGCAATTACAAAACCGAATAATACGCGAATTAACTTATAAATCCCCTTAGCCGGCATAACGATCAGGATGTTAAGGATATGTCCACACCAATGAATCAGCGTTCTTGCGAGTTTAATTAACATTACCACAAAACGCTGGGTTGTAACACTTAAAAGCCAAAAATAGAAGCAAACCCCTATAATCAGCCCCAAAAAGACATAAAACCGCAGCTGTCCGTGGTTTCCGGCGTATAGCATCCGAAAAACGAACAGCGCGGAAGCAACCCAGTACAACAGATCGAGTGTGTGGATGCTCCATCTCGGAAACCGCAGCTGTCCGGACAGTACCCGGTAACTGTCGTAGGCCATTCCCATCACGACCCCCGAAGTAAGCATCCACATCAATGTGATCCATTGAGTATCCGGACTCATCGGAACATCTTGCCAAACAGGCCTTTACTGTTTTTGGACTGGGAACCGGGGTCCAGATATTGGAGCGAACTGACTGTTCCTTCAATGGATAACAGACCTTCCTCCAGGCTCAGGTTTTTGATATGTAAATTGTGCCCTCGGATGGTCAGATGCCCAAGTTCAGTCTGCAGCAAAAATTCCTCACTGTCGAAGCTCTCCACGTTGGAGACACCTGTCAGATCCAGCAGTTTCCGATTCTGCATGCTCAGATGATGCTGTTTGGCCTTACCGTGCTCAACCATGGCATGTACCCCTCCTTCTTACACCTAGCTTATGGATGAGGAGGTTGGAATAGAACAAACATTGTTGAACAAATAACCCTGCATCTAATAAAACAAAAAACGCCCTTCCCGGTTACAGGAGGACGTTTCGATTCAACTTGCATTGAATGAATATTCAATCATATCAGGTGTACTGTTACCAGTTCATCCCGTTATCCTTGGCGATCGGCTCTTCCTTAACCAAGGTATAGAGGCTACTCGCCTCATCCTTCTTCGTGCTCTCGGCAATTCGTTCCACCTTCACCGTGACCAGTTTCTGACCGAACTGAACCGTCAGCTCATCGCCCACTTTAACAGCGGCGCTGGGCTTCGCTTCACGTCCGTTCACCAGAACACGTCCCTGTTCAGAGACGTCCTTGGCCACAGTACGGCGTTTGATTAACCGGGAGACCTTCAGGAATTTATCAAGACGCATTATTTTACGGCTTCTTTAAGTTTGTTGCCTGCTTTGAATGCAGGAACAGTGGACTCAGGAATCACAATTTCATTCCCTGTTTGTGGGTTACGTCCGGTACGACCGGAACGTTTGCGGGTCTCAAAAGTGCCAAAGCCGATCAATTGTACTTTGTCTCCGCTGGCAAGTGCATCTGTAATTTCTCCCAAAAAGCCGTTCAATACGGACTCAACGTCTTTTTTAGTCAAACCACTTTTGGTTGAAATGTTGTTAATCAGATCTGTTTTGTTCATTTTTAAAAGCCTCCCAAATTGAAAAAAAAGTATCTGCGAGCCTGAGCAATAGGTGATTGCCGCTGGTTTCGCGTTAGGTTACTACACATGTATTCTGGCTTGGCATCTGAAATCCTGCCTTGGTCCGCGACTTTTTTAGCTTTTTGTCGATGGTCCGCAGGGGACAGTCTAAGACCAGTACCCGAAACCACCCGTCGCTAAACACCAACTCCAGTTTACACAGATGAACACATGTTCGTATATCATAACACACTGCATAGCATGATGGAATAAGGTTTATCGGTATTTCCCAGAAAATTGAACTCGTTATAATCCTGCCTTCTTCGCAGCCTGCCAGAATTGCTCCATCTCTTCTACATTGCTATCTGCTGGTGTTCTTCCCTGTTCGCGCAGACGCTCTTCGATGTACTGGAACCGCCCAACGAACTTGCGGTTGGTCGCAGCGAGCGCCTCTTCCGGGTCCGTATCGATGAATCTTGCAACATTCGCGGCTGCGAATAATAAATCACCCAGTTCGAGCTTCCGTTCTTCCGCAGACTGGCCTTGTTGCACAGCTTCTTTCAACTCCGCCAGTTCTTCCTCGATCTTGGCAAACACACCTTCAACATCATCCCAGTCAAAGCCCACCTTGGCTGCTTTCTTCTGTAGCTTATATCCCTTCATCAATGCAGGCAAGTCACGCGGTATGCCATCCAGCACGGAAACTTTCTCCTGATCCTGGCCCTTGCGCTTCTTCTCCTCTGCCTTCATCTGTTCCCAGTTCTGAAGAGCTTCATTCGCGTCTTCTGCCTTATTATCGCCAAAAACATGTGGATGACGGAAAATAAGCTTATCATTCAAACCTTCGATGACATCATACACATTGAAGGTACCAACTTCTTCTTCCATCTGGGAATGCAATAAAATCTGCAGCAGCAGATCACCCAGCTCTTCTTTCATATGGTCGGGGTCATCCTCATCAATCGTCTCAATAACTTCATAGGTCTCTTCAATCAGGTTTTTACGAATGGACTGATGCGTCTGCTCCTGGTCCCATGGACAGCCACCTGGACTGCGAAGAATGTTCACAATCTCATGCAAACGTGCAAAGGATCGACGACGCAAGGCATCATCGGTGTTCTTCGGTACATAGATCAGTGACAGATTGCCGTACCCTTCGATTCGGTCCAGTTCGTGTAGCGGAATCTTGTGAATAACTTCCTGACCCTGTACACCCAGTGCATGACCCACAAATACGGGATAATCGTCCGGGTAAACCTCCATCAGGCATAGCTTCACATCCGAAGCAGTGAACACATCGTAGACTTGTCCAATCAACGTATGTAGCTGTGGTTGTACCAGTTCCGTGTTCAGGCTGCTGGCATCCAGGAGTTGAAAGCCTTCGATTGGATCGAATCCAAGTCGTATAAAAGCTTCATCCAGGAAGCTCTCCCCGCCCATGACACGCAATGAGATACCCATCTGCGGGCAACGTTCTTTGAGCAGGCGCACACTTGCTTCTGCCACCATGGGATGACCCGGAACAGCATACACAATCTCGGTTCCGGCCTCCCCCTTGCGAGCGGCATCTATCAGTTGGTTTGCGATCTCATCATACACTTCAGGGAAGGAGGACTTCGCCTCATAGATGGCATCAAATGAGGTCATCTCCAGCCCCTCTTGTTTCAGATCATTTAATACAGGATGATCCAGGGTACGTACATACAGCGTAGCTGCATGTTTCATTTTTTTGATAATACCTACGGTCAGTTGGTCTGCATCTCCAGATCCTAGACCCACTACGGTTAAAGCTGCGCTCATTACGTAAACCTCCATCCGGACTATCCTGTCCAGGCTCACAATCATCGTGTCTGAACAGGACTAATTACACGTATTATACCAGAATCATTCGATATCCTATAATTGCATATTCGGGGTGCCGGATGCAGAAGCACCGTGAGCATGAAGCTAGCGCAGCACACGCAGTCTGCGCAGCAGCTTGGCAAGGCGAGGCCCCAACTTGGGCACAGCCGCCAGCTCCGCGGCGGTCAGTAGCCCTGTCCGGCCCGCCGCCAGCAAGAACACGGCCGAGCCTGCGGCAATGCCCAGCAGGCTCACGCCCATCGCGGCCAGTCTGCGATCGGCCGCGATACCCATGCCGCCGAGCACGGCTTCGGCGGCCCAGGCCGTGCCTACCGCCGCCAGACTCATGGCGGCGATCACCAGCGCCGGCTTCGCCAGGACGGCGCCAGGGGCAGGGCGCAGGGCGACAAGTCGCGCCAGCAGCGCCACATTCAGGCCAGCCGCCAGCATGTAGGCGACTGCGCCTGCCAGAGCCGCGCCGCTGATGCCCAGCGTCGGCACAAGCATGACGTTCAGCAGCGCCTTGACTCCTGCGGCGGCCAGCATGCTGAACGCGGGTGCGCGCACGGCGCCGAGGCCTTGCAGCAGCGCCGCCGCAATAATGCTGACGGTGCTGCCCGCAGCCGTCAGCGCCATGTACCGCAGTGCTTCGGTGCCTGCGGCATCTCCGTACAGCATGCGGTTAATCGGCTCCGCCAGCACCGCGAGACCCGCGGATGCCGCCAGGCCGATCAACCAGAACCAGCGCAGCGCGAGGCCTGCTTGCTGCCGGACGGCTTCTGGCCCGCCCTTTAACCGGGCTTCCGCCATCGCCGGAATAAACAGCACAGATAGTGACGTGGCCAGCATCGTCACCAGTTGAACCAGCGGCAATCCACGGTTGTAGATGCCGAAGGAAACCATCGACTGGAGCTCATCCAGTCCTTCTCCCCGCAGCAGCCGGGGCACAGTGAAGGTATCCACCAGATTCATCAGCGGTACGGCCAGCGACCCGAGACAGACAGGAATGGCATACATGAGCAACGTCCTGATCCATTCCCCGTTGGATCGTGACCGTTCTCCCAGAACGGGATTAATAGCACTCACCGTTTTCTTATGCGACGTAATTGGGCTATGCTCATGCCTGTCTGTTCCAGCCTCTCCGCCTTTACTGCTCCATTCCGAGTTCAATTGTCCGGTGACCACTTCCCTGTCTTTCCGCCGATGTCGGACCATGTACCCTAACATGACTAGTAGCCCAACCATTCCGCCGGCAACGGAGCCCATCATGGCACCAGCAGCGATAGTTTCAAGCGAAGCATCCCGCCTCATCAACCAGAGAAGCAAAACAATCATGACGGTGACACGTATCGTCTGCTCCACCACTTGTGATACCGCTGTTGGGACCATCTGCTGTAATCCCTGAAAATATCCACGCAGCCCTGTCATCACCGGTACAAACAACAACGCCCATGAAGCTGCACGAATCGATGGAACGACATGGCGGTTGCCAATCATGTCAGCGATCAGCGGCGCACCTGCATACATCAAGAGCGCCATTATAATTCCAATTCCCCCGAGCAGCACGGAAGATAGTCGAATAATTCTTCTGCTCTCGTCTGGTCTTCCCAGTGCATTCTGCTCTGCTACGAATTTGGATACGGCCAGCGGCAGTCCTGCAGCAGCAAGCGTGATAATGAGCATATATAACGGATACACCGTATTGTAAATGCCAAACACACCGTCTCCCCCCAGATTCTGCAGCGGAATCTTCTGAAAAGCACCAATGATTTTAGAGATAATGGCGGCAAGCCCAAGTACAAATGCACCCTGTAGCAGCCTTGAGCCTGTAGACGGCTGTTTCATAATTCCCTCCTGCGTATGTCCCTGCGTTCAATTAAGCATACCTTGCTATTATACCTGCCTGAAGGCGCACAGACTAACCCTCCCCCATGACAATCATCCCGGATCAACTCCTTGCCCCTTAAAAAGCAAAAAACTCCCGTATGCCCAAATCAGGGCACCAGGAGTTGATCTGCTGTCTATTGTTCCATTTGCTTGCCAAGGAAACCAGCAGCCGTCTCAGACATCTTCACTTCCATCTGAGACATCTTCACCGATTCATCCTTATTGAAAAGGATAACCGTTCCGATGGGGTCACCACCCGAGATAATCGGCGCAATAACAAAAGAAGATAACGTCTCGTCATGATCTTTGCTAAGCTCATAAGAACCGTTGTTAGTTTCCAAAATGGTCTTTCTGTTTTCCATACAGCCCTCTAACAGTTGACCTACCTGCTTGTCCAAATACTCTTTCTTGGAGCCCCCTGCCACCGTGATAATGGTGTCCCGGTCGGAGATCATGGTTACATGTCCTGTACTCTCATACAGGGATTCTGCATATTCTTTGGCAAAATCACCAAGCTCGCCAATTGGCGAATATTTTTTAAGGATAACTTCTCCATCACGATCCACGAAAATTTCCAATGGATCACCTTCACGAATACGTAACGTACGGCGGATTTCTTTTGGAATGACCACACGACCAAGGTCATCTATACGGCGGACAATACCAGTAGCTTTCATTTCACATGTTGCCCCACTTTCTCGAGAAGATTTTTCAACTACTGTTCCTTAATGGGTAGAGGAAAGTCCCAGAACGTTTAGTGTGATATCTTGACCATAGTATTCATCTGTTCCCATTTCCTTATACATACATTGGAGAATATAGTTGTGTAACTTTCGAAGAAGGCGACCATATACCCATACGGCTTAAATATATACAAGAAGAAGCAAGAAGGAGGTCCTAAGTCCTCCCCTTGCTTCTCTGTATGGTTGTCCATATTTACTATTGTACAAGGCATTCATTCGGGCGGATTTACCCCTGAACGTATGCTAACACAGCCATATTACTTACTGCTTGTACCTTCGTCTGTCGTTGCATCTTTATCTGTTCCAGTCGTACCTTGGTCAGTCTTGGTATCCGTACCTGTGGAGTCATCCGTTTTTGGTTCGGTTGTTTGCTCTCCTTCAGTTCCTGTACCTGTTGTGCCTTCAGTCGTACCTTCTTCAGCTTTTTCTGTTTTTGGCAGGTTCACTTCTTTTACGATTTTGTCCAATTCATTTTGCATGAACGTATCGATCTCAGCAGCTGCCAATTGGCTCTTCAGACTTTCTTTTTGCTCAGCCGTCAATTTCGTGAAGTCAGCTTCTGTACGAGCTTCCACTTTCATGATGTGGTAACCGTACTCCGTTTCAACTGGATCACTGATTTTGTTCAGTGGCAACGTTTTTGCAGCTTCTTTAAAAGCATCTACCCAGCTGCCTACAGGTGTTTCTTCATACAGTCCGCCTTTTTCAGCAGAACCTGGATCTTCGGAGTATTCTTTTGCAATTTCAGCAAAATCAGCTCCGCCATCCAATTTGGTTTTTACTTCTTTTGCAATTTTCAGTGCATCTTCTTTTTTACGTTCTTTTTGCGTTTTTGGATCTGTGAAGTTAATCAGCACGTGACGAACAGAAGCCGTTGTGAACTGATCTTTGTTTTTCTCAAACTCAGCCTTAATCGCATCTTCCGTAACGCCAGTTTCCTTGTCTTTGATTACCGTCATGATGCGAGTCATATAATCTTTAATGTTCTGGTCAGTCAGGTTCTGAGCTTTCAGCATTTCAGTCCATTGATCTGCCTGAACAGAAGCTTTCATTTTATCGAATTGCTCGGTTGCTGTTTTGGCACCCGCTGTTTTCGCTTCTTCACTTGCTTTGCCGCTCAGATATTCATAAGCAACTTCCTGTTTCACCAGGTACTCCTTGAAATCGTCCATATCCATCATTTGTGCATATTCCGGATAAAGGAATTTCATAACGCGCTGTTCCATATCGAATTCATTGGCTGTAATGGTACCACCATCATACGTAGCGACTACAGCACTTGTATCTGTCGATTCCGGTGCTTTCGCTTCTTCCTTCTTGCCGCAAGCAGCAAGCAATGATAAGGATAGTACTGCGACCATGCTCACAGACAGTACTTTTCCTACTTTTTTATACTTTGGTAACATCTTTTAGTTCCCCCTTTGATTTAAAAGCAGTCTTCATGGACTCCAGAATTTTCTCTACCAGCTCCATCAGTTGCTTATCCCCAAGCCCCTTGCCTTTAGCGTGAATCAGCATATGGGGTCCTTGTTCAAATTGTACACGTCTTTCGAACTGATTTCCAATGTGCGCGATTTTCGAGAGTTCAAAGGCCTGTTCGCGCCCTTCATAGAACTTCACAGTAATGTCCTCACCACGTTGGGAAATGGATTCAATACCGTAGATTTTGCCGTATACCTTCATCCGTGCAACAGCCAGCAAGTTGATGACGGCCTCTGGAAGATCACCGAACCGGTCAACCAATTCGTCTTCCAGCTCCATCGCATCGTCGAAGGATGCAATAACCGCCACTTTTTTGTAGATCTCAATCTTCTGAATACTGTCATAGATATAATCGGACGGCAAGTAAGCATCAATACTGAGATCCAGGGTTGTGTTCCACTGGTCGGAAGGTACCGGCTCCTCGCCAAGCATCGTAACTTTGCGTTTGTTGATCTCCTCCGCGAGCATCTGGGAATACAGATCGAATCCGACGGAAGCGATGAAGCCATGCTGCTCTGCTCCTAGCAGATTTCCCGCCCCACGAATCGACAAGTCACGCATGGCGATTTTGAATCCCGAGCCCAGTTCGGTGAATTCTTTGATCGATTGCAGACGTTTTTCGGCAACTTCAGTAAGCACTTTATCCCGTTGGTACGTAAAATAGGCATACGCAATACGGTTGGAACGACCCACCCGCCCGCGCAGCTGATACAGCTGGGAGAGCCCCATTTTATCCGCATCATGTACGATCAGTGTGTTTACGTTCGGAATATCTACACCCGTCTCAATGATACTTGTGCTCACAAGCACGTCATATTCACCATCCAGGAAGTCCAGAATCGTCTTCTCCAGCTCAGTTTCCGACATCTGACCATGACCCACACCAACCTTGGCTTCGGGCACAAGTTCAGAAATTTCGGCTGCCATCTCCTGAATTCCTTGAACACGGTTATAGAGGTAATACACCTGACCACCACGGGCAAGCTCACGCTCAATCGCTTCACGGACAAGCGCCTGACTGTGTTCAACCACATAAGTCTGCACCGGGAAACGATTCTCTGGTGGAGTCTCGATAACGGATAGATCTCGCACACCCAGCATGGACATATGAAGCGTACGCGGAATCGGTGTTGCCGTCAGCGTCAGCACGTCCACATTGGTTTTCAGCTTCTTCAGTTTTTCCTTATGAGTTACTCCAAAGCGCTGTTCTTCATCGACAATGAGCAGTCCCAGGTCCTTGAACACCAGATCCTGCGACAGCAGTCGATGCGTCCCGATGACAATATCCACGGTGCCTGCCTTGATGCCTTTGGCTGTTTCATTCTGCTCTTTACGCGAGCGGAAACGGCTAAGCACATGAATGTTGAAAGGATACCCGGAGAACCGCTCACGGAACGTTTCAAAATGTTGCTGTGCCAAAATCGTTGTCGGAACGAGTACAGCCACCTGTTTGCCTTCAATTGCTGCTTTGAACGCAGCACGAATAGCCACCTCGGTTTTGCCGTAACCAACATCCCCACACAATAAACGGTCCATTGGACGGTTTTGTTCCATATCCTTCTTGATTTCTTCGATCGCACGCACCTGATCACGTGTCTCATCGTAAGGGAACATGTCCTCAAACTCCTGCTGTTCCGCAGAATCCTTGTCGAATCCAAACCCTTTGGACGTCTGACGCTCTGCATACAGCTTGATCAGATCATCGGCAATATCCTGTACGGATGTGCGGACTTTATTTTTAACCCGTGTCCACTCATTACCGCCCAGCTTGTATATTTTAGGTTCTTTCTCTTCCGAACCAACGTATTTCTGAATCAGATCGATCTGTTCAATAGGTACAGACAGTTTGTCTCCACCCGCATAGAGAATATGCATGTAGTCCTTATGAATACCGCCAACCTCTAGGGTGCCGATCCCGAGGTACTTACCAATCCCGTGGTTCTGGTGAACGACATAATCGCCCACTTTTAGCTCACTATAAGATTTGATCCGTTCCGCATTGTCTACATTCCGAATCGGTTTGCGTACTTTACGCTGTTTTTGCGAGAACATCTCACCCTCAGTCACAACAGCCAAATGAATGGACGGCATTTCAAATCCGGTCTGCAAGTTACCGATCAGCATCTCCGGCTCCGGAATATCATAGTCCATCAGAACGCGGCGCATCCGATCTAATCGTTCCTCACCGTTCGCCAGCATGAGCACTTGAACTCCGGCCTTCTGCCAACGCTCCATCTCTGCCTTCAGTAAGTTCATCTGTCCATGGAAATCCTGCATGCCACGACTGATGAAGTTCAGAATGTTCTGTGGTTGGGTGTGTGGAACCTGACGCAAAAAGATCGACATAAACAACGTCTGGAATGGACGCTCATACAACAGTTCATCACCGTCTGCGGATAATGGAAGATCCGGAAGTGTTTTTCCATTTTGCATCAAATGCAGATTCCACTCCGATTCATCACGGTCGAGCTGTTTCGATGTCTCCGAGAGTCTGGCAGGCTCATCAAGAACTAGCAGGGTATCTTCTGGCATA
The DNA here is from genome assembly GCF_037991315.1 of Paenibacillus sp. FSL H8-0079. NCBI lineage: Bacteria > Bacillati > Bacillota > Bacilli > Caryophanales > Paenibacillaceae > Paenibacillus > Paenibacillus sp. FSL H8-0079. Next base: position 45,527 of record NZ_CP150300.1, on the reverse strand, counting down.
TAGTCGTAGATCGTTTTATTCTCCGGATAGAGCGGAGAAATATATTTGTACATTTCGGAGAAATACACGTGTTCCCGCAAAAGCTCGATCTCCCGGTGAATTTCTTCACGAAGACGCAGCTTCGCCTGCCGGTCGGTCATTTTCTCCAGCTGTTGCTCGAGCAAAAGAGCAGCTGCATCCGCAGCTTTTTCCATCCGTTCACGGTCTGCGATTAACTCCTTGCATGGCAGAACCGTAATTTCTTCAATCCGTTCAATTGAACGCTGATCCGCGGGGTCAAACGTCCGAATGGAGTCGATCTCATCATCAAATAACTCCACCCGATACGCGATCGATGAAGTAACTGGATAGAAGTCGATGATACCTCCGCGTACACTCATCTCCCCACGCGATTCTACGCGCTCCACACGCTCATATCCGAGCTTTACCATCTCCAGCAGGAAGGAATCCAGTTGAAGTGTGCTGCCCTGTTTAATCAAAATTCGAGCATTGGCCATCACTTCTGGAAGCGGGACATAACGTCTTACGCCGGAAAAGGGAATAACAACAACGCCCCTGAATCCCTGGGCGCAGCGGACCAACACATCAATACGCTGACCCAATGTTTCCGGACTGGAAACAGCAGCTTCAGCAGCGACAAGTTCGTTGGCAGGATAGATTAACACCTGATCATGTGAAAGCGCTTCCTGTAAATCTTCTGCAATTTTTTGAGCAGCAAACATATTATGTGTTACTACGAGCAATGGTCGGTTCATTTCCTGATGCAGAGCAGCCAGCATAATCTGACGCGCCGATCCGGACAAACCGGAAACCAATTGCTCTTTCATGCCGGACTTGATTCCGGCTGTAATGGACCCGAAGTCCGGATCTTTGGAAAAAGCCTGTATAAGTGCTTGTAACAAAAGGGGCACCTCTCTTATAACTTACTTGATTATCTCACGCATACGCGTAGCATCACTATTAAAATGGATACAAATTCCTTTTTGTCCTGTTTCATCATAAAGGATTACTCGCAACATTGCCACATCTGTTGATGTGGCTGAGCCTGATTTGGAGATAGCGCTGGCTTTCATTCCAACTGAAAAGAAGCCTCAGCAGGCTGCCAAGGCTATAAAAGGTGGAGCGTTATTACGCAACCGCCCTCAACTGTCATTCGATCCTGTTACAGGCGATGTCTACTGAAGCGGACTCGCGAGCAGACTAAGCTCTGGATTGTGCTCCAGGGCTTCCTTACAGTAATCACATGTAATCCGAACGGTAATGTCACCACCGGAATTATACGCTATTATATCCCTCCGCTCGTCGGGGGTCAAGAAATGAAAGCCGAGTTCTACTTCCGTTATCCGGGCAGAATCGATTCGTCCAATAAAGGTACGGCAATGCCGACATACGTAATTCACTGACATGTTTATGCCTCCTGAACATGGTTTATACGTCCAGTATGTCCAGTATGGCTGAATCGAACCCGTCTTTTTTGATCATTTTACCAGTATGTCTTACAGAATTAACCGTTAAACTTCGCCATTGTTTGTTCGAACGTATGAGTCAAGCTATGCTCCAGGGCATCACATGTTTGCTCAATGGTCTGATCAAGGGCTTCTTTTTCTTTCTTCATAAATGTCGACAGTACATAATCGACAATGGCATGTCCTGGTTCAGGCCGGGATATTCCCATGCGTACCCGGTTAAACTGCTGTGTACCGGTATGCTGAATAATGGATTTGATCCCATTATGTCCGCCTGCACTGCCTTGGTAACGCAATCTGACTTTGCCAATCTCTGTATCCATGTCGTCGTACACAACAATCAGATCTTCAAGACTAACTTTATAAAAGTCCATATACGCTCGAACCGATTCACCAGATAAATTCATAAAGGTCATGGGTTTGATCAGTACTGTTTTCACACCGCCAATGTTGCCTTCTCCAATCAGCGCCTTACATTTACTCTGAGTAATGGAGATACTATAACGATCAGCCAACCGATCCAGAGCCATAAAACCGATATTATGACGGGTTTTGGCATAATTCGAGCCTGGATTTCCAAGTCCGACAATCCACTTCATCTTGTTCCCTCCTTCGGATTAGCCTGAGGTGAGGCATAGACTTCGAATGTTATATTTCATATAATATCAGGAAAGTAAAGATCCGAATTTACTGTAGTATTCACAGTTATTATTTTATCAACCCAGGAAGGTGAGCGGGTTTTGCGCGAAGACAACGGACAACTGACTCAACATAGCGATTTTATCTATCATCTCGAATATCACGTACCTGTACAGGTATACGACCGCGACACCCATATTGAGATTGGTCTCATCACTCGTTTCGATAACCAATTCGTCGAGATTGCCGACACGCTTTTTCATCGGCGTCGTTTCCGATTTATCTCCCGCCCCGGGTATTAACTGACCAGCGTCTGTTTCACTTTTAATAAAACGGCACGCCGACAGGGGTTACATTTTCCATTGAACCGGAAAACGTAACCCCTCTACTACTTTATGCAGACATCCTTATTCAATTTCAAACAGCTTGCTGATTGACAATTCCTCATGAACCCGGATAATTGCTTCTCCGAGCAAAGGCGCTACAGACAACACTTTGAGTTTGCTTGTCGGATTCGCATGCGTAATTGGAATCGTATCCGTTACGATGACTTCCTTCAATGGTGCATTCTCCAAACGTTCCATCGCAGGTCCCGACAATACCGGGTGAGTACAGCACGCGTATACTTCTTTCACGCCGCCTTCCATCAGAGCATTCGCTCCCAGTACAATCGTTCCCGCCGTGTCAATAATGTCATCGATCAGAATGGCTGTTTTACCCTCGATGTTACCGATAATGTTCATCACTTCGCTCACATTCGGCTCAGGACGACGTTTGTCGATAATCGCAAGAGGTGCATTCAGGAAATCAGCCAGTTTACGTGCGCGGACTACGCCACCGTGGTCAGGTGACACAACAACTGGATTTTCGATCTGTTTCGACCGGAAATATTGAGCCAGAATCGGCACGCCGAGCAAATGGTCGACCGGAATGTCGAAGAATCCCTGAATCTGCATTGCATGCAAGTCCATCGCGATAACACGGGTTGCACCCGCTTTTTCGATCAGGTTGGCAACCAGTTTCGCAGTAATTGGGTCACGCGAACGTGCCTTGCGATCCTGTCTTGCATAGCCATAGTAAGGAATAACGACGTTAATCGTCTTGGCAGATGCCCGTTTAAGTGCATCAATCATAACGAGCATTTCCATCAGGTTGTCATTAACCGGCAAGCAAGTGGACTGCACGATGTAGACGTGACAACCCCGAACACTCTCGGAGAGTTTCACTTGAATCTCGCCATCGCTGAAGCTGGTTGTGTGAGATTCACCCATAGGAATCCCGATATAATCAGCAATTTGATGGGCGAGCTTGGGGTTAGAATTGCAAGTAAATATTTTTAATTTCGAATCAAAATAAGTCATAAAATAAAAACCCTCCGTGCTGGTTCATTGGAATCAATAAGCGTCTGCGACATGTCGGCACCTCCCGGTCTTCGGGAGGCAATCTTGTTATCAAAACCCCTTATTGGGGTTTGGCATTTTGTTTCTTGGCTTTGGCACGTCCGCGAATCTTCTCCGCATAACCAGGTTTATTCTCCTGACGTGGACGAGCAATGGCCAGGTCATTCTCGGGAACGGAATGGGTAACGGTGGAGCCAGCAACCACATAAGCGCCTTTTCCTACCGTAATCGGTGCAATCAGATTGACGTTGCTGCCTACAAAAGCATCATCTTCAATCGTTGTCACAGCTTTATTATAACCATCATAATTGACAGTTATTGCCCCACATCCAACATTTACGTTTTTCCCTACTTTGGCATCCCCAATATAGCTGAGATGAGATACTTTGGAACCTTCGTCAATTGTAGCATTTTTCACTTCAACAAAGTTACCAATTTTTACGTTGCGACCCAGTTTAGTCCCTGGACGCAAATTAGCAAATGGGCCTACCGTTGCATCAGAACCAACTTCGGCATTGGACAACACCGAATGTTTGATCGTAACTCCGTCCTGAATAACACTGTCTTCCACATCCGCCTGAGGACCAATATGGCATGCTTCACCAATGGAAGTTGTGCCTTTGAGGATCGTCCCCGGATACAATACCGTATCTGCTCCAATCGTAACATCCGCTCCGATATATGTCGATGACGGATCAATGATCGTAACACCGTTCAACATATGGCGTACAGCAAGACGTTCACGCATGAAGGCTTCGGCTTGCGAAAGTGCGAGTCGATCGTTAACCCCGATGGATTCTGCGATATCATCTGACATGTAAGCTTCAACCACTTCTCCATCATTGCGGAAAATGCCAACCACGTCTGTGAGATAGTACTCTCCCTGCGCGTTCTGGTTCGTCACTTTTTCCAGGGCTGCGAACAATTTTGCATTATCAAAACAGTATGTGCCCGTGTTAATCTCATTCACAGCATCTTCCTGCTCTGTGCAATCCTTTTGTTCCACAATCCGTTGTACAGACCCATCTTCTCCGCGAATGACGCGGCCATAGCCTTTGGGATTGTCCAACTGAGCCGTAAGAACTGTAGCTGCTGCTCCGCTGCTCTCATGCAGCTTCATCAGACCTTCCAACGTCTCACTGGTCACAAGTGGTGTATCTCCACAGACCACAATCGTAGAGCCAGTTTCACCGCCAAGCAAGGATTTAACCTGCTTCACAGCATGACCTGTACCCAGTTGTTCCGCCTGAAGTGCATACTCCGCTCTGGAACCCAAAAATGACTGCACCGCTTCGGCACCATGACCGACTACAACCACACTGCGTTCAATGCCTGCGCTGAGTGCTGCATCCAGCACGTGTCCAACCATAGGTTTGCCGCATACGGGATGCAGTACTTTGTACAATTTTGATTTCATTCGTTTCCCTTGCCCTGCGGCAAGAACGATTGCCATTCGTTTCAAAATTAACGACCTCCTGTTCTGAAAATCCCATTGAAATGCATTGCTGATCTATATCCAATGAGTATCGTTCAGCCGGCTTCAAGCCGGTCCTGTTCATCGCCTGCTGTCTCTGTAATCACACGTAACAACGCGGACACCAACGAATCGTGACCTATATGTATACGCCGTGTACCTGCGAGCTTAACCGAATCCCAATGATTCCTAAGATGCCGCCCTGCCACCAAGCGCACGATGCGCTTTTTGTTCTCTGCTAATAAACTCAATACTGAATATATCTTATTCCGGTCAAAAAGAAAAGAGAGCCATAAGACATGGCTCTCTTTTCCTTCGAACCCCAATAATGTTCTCAGGCACCTTCTTCAATGACTTCTTCCTCAGTTGCTGCGCGATCGTATTCAGTCAAAACTGCTGCCTGAATCTTCTCACGAGTACCGGAAGAGATCGGGTGGGCGATATCACGGAACTCTCCGTCCGGAGTACGTTTGCTCGGCATAGCAACAAACATTCCGTTGTTACCATCAATGACACGAATGTCATGAACGACGAATTCGTTATCGATGGTAATGGATGCGATAGCCTTCATTCTCCCCTCCGAGTTGACACGGCGGAGTCTGACATCCGTAATTTGCATGTGTGTGTTCACCACCTTTTTCCATCAGAACTTGGTGTATAATTCCACACAGCCTATACGAACTCCTTCTTTTTATAACCACAAAAATTTCCTAATTTCAGGAATTTTTTTATTTAATACACAATTCGACAACGTTAGTGCCAGGTCGATGGAAAAGAACCTTTACCGACACAAAATTCGTCATCTTTCTACAGGTCGAAATAGTTACCAGGCTTGACGGAAATGTGTCTGCTCTTGGCATCAACCGCTGTCAGCTTCGCCAGAGAGACGTAATCCGTTAGCAGGCGTTCCTCTGAATCTACAGAACCAGATTCAACCAGTACCCCTACCCCGGCTACCGTAGCATTAAACTCGGCCAAAAGATCAATCATTCCTTGCACCGTACCCCCGGCCTTCATGAAGTCATCCACAATGAGTACTCTGGAATGCTCACGCATCGCCCTGCGGGACAGGGACATGGTATGCAGACTTTTATGGGACCCAGATACATAATTGATACTTACGGCCGATCCTTCTGTAGCCTGATGGTCCCTGCGTACGAGCACGACAGGCAGGTTGAGCTGGGCTCCGGTCGCATAAGCCAGTGGGATTCCCTTGGTTTCTACCGTCATAACCACATCAATATTCATATTGCCAAAGGCCGTTGCAAATATCTTGCCGGCTTCATTCATCAATGCGGGTTGTCCAAGCAAATCAGACATGTACAGGTATTCTCCAGGCAAGATCCGATCAGGCTGCGCGAGCTGGGTCGACAGTCGCTCCGCGAATGCCAGTGCCAGTTCTCGAGATACCTTCGGAATCCATCTTACTCCCCCGGCTGCTCCAGCCAGTGTATGCAGTTCTCCTGACCCACCTTCTTCGAACACTTCCTTGATAATCGCCAAATCTTCACTAATCGAAGACTTCGCGGCTCCATAGCGTTCGGCAAATGTGGTCAAGGGTATAACCGTATGCGGTCTGGACAATAAGTATTGCGTCATTTCAACCAGCCTTGCGCTTCGTTTTAACTTCTTCACAGAGATCCATCCTCACGATCACGGAAACATCTAAATCCGAATAATTATTTAAAAATATACCACCTTTATACGTGTTTGTACATTATAAAAGCGAATTTTAAGTCAACATACGTACAGCGTAGACTTCTTTGCAGAAGCCGCGCAGACCATTGTATATCCGGGCAACCTTGGATTCTTTGGAGACTAGACCGAATACCGTTGGGCCGCTACCGGACATTAACACACCGTCTGCTCCCAGTCGAATCATAGCATCCTTCAGATGCTGAACTTCCGGATACAGCTTCAATGTTACATCTTCAAGTACATTGCCCATCTGGTCACATACTTCCGTAAATGATTGGTTACGAATAGCCTGCTCCATTTTGGCCGCACTCGGATGACGAACGATCTTGTCACTACGGAACCGTCCGTACACATCGGCTGTAGAGACGTTGATTGGAGGCTTGGCCAGAATCACCCAGCATTGCGGCGGATTAGGTATGGGAGTCAATTTCTCACCACGTCCTGTAGCGAGTGCAGTCCCTCCTGTGATACAGAATGGGACATCCGAACCGAGTTCAGCTCCAAGCTCCTGAAGTTCGTGATCCGGTATATTCAGCCGCCACAGACGGTTTAATCCACGCAGTGCTGCTGCTGCATCACTGCTACCCCCTGCAAGTCCGGCTGCAACTGGAATCTTTTTATCCAGATGAATATGGACGCCGGTGCGTACGTTATACCGCTCCTTAATGAGTCTGGCTGCCTGGAAAGCCAGATTCTTCTCATCCAGCGGGATATATCCCGCCTGACTGGAGATGAAAATGGTATCTCGCGGCAGCTCCGACATTTCCAGCCGATCAGCCAGATCGACCATGGTCATGATCATTTCAACTTCATGGAATCCATCGCTTCTTTTATGTAAAACGTCCAGCATCAAATTAATTTTAGCAGGCGCTTTTTCGTAAATTTTCAAGGCGTTCACCCGTCCTCACCTTTTCCCTAAGACAACTTAACATATTATATCAAAATGGGGCTGTCAAGTCATTTGTATTCCGCATCTAAGGGGAAAAAGCGGGGTTATTCCTGACGGATTTCCCCGCTTTTCAGTCTGCTTGAAACGGATTAAGATTTGCGCGCAGCCTGTTCAGCAAGTTGAATTGCACGTTTTACCATGTTTCCTGCATCCTTGGCTTTAATTCCGCCCCAGCCTTCCTGTTGCACCGTATCGTAGAAACCCAGGTCTTTCGCCAGCTCATTCTTCAGATCCTCTGACATGACACTTCTTCTTCTCCGACTCATGAACCATCCTCCTCCAAAGTATCCTTCATGATGTGATGAGTTCGTTCACGTTTTGGACATTTTACCATCAGGCCAAGTTCAGTTCCTGCATTTGCTTAGGAAACTGTTTCTTCACCTGTCCAAATAGTATGCCGCGACCATTCATCGCTCATTCCTGAGTATGTATGCTTTACCTTTAGAGACGAATTGGTGATTTAGTAAAAAACAAAAAAGCGATCCGCCCAGTGGGGCGAATCGCCTGTAAAACGATACTTACGTCTCCATGTAGGAGCTATGCGTCTGGCTGCCCGGGTCAAAAACCATGACTTCCACCGATTCCGTAAGTATATCCGCATAACTATAAGATACTCGCTTGAAGGTTTCTTGCTCTTCATCAAGCTTAACGATAAAAACAGAAGGGTACGTTTCTTCCAATACACCCGTACGCTCAATGGTCTTACGGCGGCCACCATTAGCCCGCAACATAATTTTCTGACCTATATGTGCGTCGAGATTGCGTTTGATATCCAACAGCGTGTTTTTAGCCATTGTCGACGACCACCTCTTTTCTTGTCCATTATACCGGATTTTACAGTCATTGTCAAATCAAAACTAATTATTATATCAGCATCAAAAAGTTGTTGTCAATGAATTTTTTTGCAAACAAAAAAAGCCCCAAATTGGGACTTTAAATGGCCTACATCAGACTGCCGATGGGTTCACTTTTAGCGTGGACAAATCATTCAATCCCGGCAGACCTACCCGGTAACTTCCTCGTGTCTCCACACCACCCACACCCTGGCTACCACTGATGGTATTGTGCAAGACATCACTCATGTTGACGGTATCCCGAACAGACGTGAAGGAGGCCTTGGCTGCGACATAGACCGGATCAAGTGCATGAATGAGAATTCGGCCCGGAGAACTGGCAAAGTTCGCTCCAGCGCGCAGCAGTGCCTCAAAATGGGACTGACAGGCCCCTGCTACAATGGTGAGTGCATCCAGGTGGCGTTCGTATTGTCTGGCCACCTGAATGGCCGACACAAAATTTTGTGAGTTCTTGTAGCTACCAAGACTATATAAGTCATAAGGCTGTCGTGTCTTAAGTACCCCATCATGACCCGTAATGACCACGATATCCGGACGTACTTTGGGTAATAAACGGTATAAGGTATCTGCCATTGCCGATTCATGGACATATTGTCCCTCTGCGGGAACACGAAGTTGCTCATAGAGATCCATACTTTTTTTCAAATAATTCGGATCTCCATCCAGATGAAGCACCTTACCAGGCATCTCAAAATAAGCCGGTTCCTGCTGTGCAGACCAATCCTGCACCAGACCTTCACGATTCCGCTCAGCCTGTTCCATTCGATTCTGCTGCAGGCGGGACAGGGTCTGATGTGCTTTAATATGCGCCTGTCTGGTCTTGGCGCTTTGCGGTTCGTAGGGAACCTGTATCAAATCGTCCACCGGGGAATCGGCAATCAGCCGGAACTCAGTCCCTTTAATGACCGCAGCATCCAACTGGAGGCCTTCCACCCGAAAAGTCACATCGCCGCCGTATGACTTCCGAACGACCAAGTCTCCGATATTCATCAACGTAATCACCTCTACCCCATCGTATGGGCAGAGACCCGGTTTGGTTCATTCAAATTTTACAGCGCGGCGCGTACCCCTGCTTCCCACATCACGGTGCTGAGTGTAGCATACTCCTGCAGGCTTAACGTCTCTCCGCGTCGGGACGGTTGAATACCTGCCTGCTCCAGCAGAATGTCTGCCTGTTCCCGGTTCTCCTTCGTGAAGAAGCGTGCCTTCAGGTTGTTCGAGATTGTTTTTCTCCGCTGGGCAAAAGAAGCCTGTACCACTTCGAAGTAATGTGCTTCATCCGGAATCTCCACGGGCGGTTGCTCACGCACCTTCAGCTTAATGACAGCCGATTCCACGTTAGGTTGCGGGATGAAGACCGTAGGAGGCACAATACACACAAGCTCCGGCATACTGTAGTACTGAACTGCGATGCTCAGACTACCGTAGTCTTTTGATCCAGGTGCAGCAGCCATGCGTTCAGCCACTTCTTTTTGAATCATGACAACGATGCTGTCTACCGGCAGTTTCTCTTCCAGCAGTTTCATCATGATCGGGGTCGTTACATAGTAAGGCAGGTTAGCCACGACACTAACTTTGTCTACGGATGCAAAATCCGTATTAAACAACTCAGCCAGATCAAGCTTCAGCACATCCCCATGATGAACACGTACATTTGAATAAGGCTGCATCACTTCTCCCAGGATTGGGATTAAGCGCTGATCAATCTCTACGGCTGTGACAGGACCAGCTACCCGAGCCAATCGTTCCGTAAGGGCCCCAATACCTGGCCCGATCTCGAGCGCGCCCTTGGACTCGTCCAAATCGGCTGCATTAACGATTTTGTTTAGTATATTTTGATCGATCAGAAAGTTCTGACCTAGACTTTTCTTGAATGAGAATCCGTGTCTTTGAATAATCTCTTTGGTTCGCTTGGGCGTTGCAATTTCTATCGTCTCTTCTATGTCCTTCATATGCTCACAATCCTTCACGTTCAATTTGCGCTAATGCTGTAGAGAACTCTTCCCGTGTAATCTGAAATACACTGAGACGTTTGTGGAACTGCTTCCCGTTACAATATCCAATACCCAGCAGATTGCCCATCTCCATGCGACGTGCAGCAGCCTGCGGATGCACGATAAGCCCTGCCGCGATCAGGTCCTCCCAATCGATCAGACTCGGAGCACCTTCGTATGAAGTATGTACGCGTTCCAGCGCGTGCCGAATCGCCTCCGGTGAGGCGTTCTCCACCCCAATGTCCCCTTTGCGCGTCGCATCCGCTTCTGGAATGAAGGCATGCTTGCAACCAGGGACCTTATTCGCAATAATTTTACGAATGCGTTCGCCAGCATGATCCGGATCTGTCAGTACGATGACTCCCCGTCTCTCCTGAGCAAGCGCTATTCGCTTCAGAATGCGTTGGTTGATGGCTGATCCACCCGTTTCTATCGTATCGGCTTCTACGGCCCGACGGATGGCTACCGTATCGTCACGGCCTTCCACCACAATGACTTCTTTTATCATGTTCCATTTCTTCCTTTCTAACGCAAAAAGAAGAGGAATATCCTCTTCTCTGCCAAACGGCGGGGGAGACTGAATTCAGACCCCTCCGCCGCATATTCCGCATGAATCATTCATGCAACTATTTTATAGCATTCCCATTTCAAAGTAAAACGATTTTAGTTCGCTTCCGGCTTCACCGGACCGATCACGTAGACCGTCTTGCCTTTCTTGCGTCCAAAATTCAGGGCATGCTTCACACTGTCATAATATACATCAATTTTGTTGCCTTTAATGGCACCGCCTGTATCTTCCGCACGACGGAAGCCCAGACCTTCGATATATACCCACCAGCCAATTGGAATGACTTTGGGATCAACCGCAATGGTGCGCCCTTCCGTTACACGAGTACCGGAAGCTGTTTTAGTACCAATGCCAGGCTCTTCGGAAGAGTAGGCAGTCATGGATACATTCTTAAGTACTTTGGAGTATTTAAAAGAAGTCCCGGATACGGTAATCACTTTGCTGCCCGAGGCAGCAGTTTTCTTCGAGTTCGTTGTTGTTGCCTGTTTCGTTGTTGAAGTCTGAGCCGATACGGTTTGAACCTCAGGCTCTTTTACAACCGGTTTTGCTTTGGTACCGACAGCGATCACTTTATCTACACGATTATTCGCGACGGATTTGCCGACCATTTTTTTGGAGACCAATTCTCCATCCTGAAATACCTTTTCGATATGCTGTACAAGTGTGCCTTCTTTGCCGCTTACAACGACACGGTTATCCCCTTTGTACAAGCTAGGGTCAGCCGTTTTGATCACTTTATAAGCGATCGGTTGTTCTACATCCACTGTACGCTTTGTTACCCGCACTACACGAATTTTCATATCCGCTTTGACTGCAGTTCCAAGCGCCGGATACACTTTATCATTACTTGCAACCTGAATACCTGATTTTTGAATTGCCTCTTGTACCGATGAATCGGTTGTATACAGAGTCTTGGTGTCTCCGTCTGCCGTAATGTTAACTGGAACGGCCCGCTCAATAACAATTCGGTCTCCATCTGTAATCGCCCCGTTCATGGACATGGATACCTTATCGTGAGGGCTGACTGTGATTGACTGCTCCTCCAGCATTTCCTGAAGCATTCCTGTACGAGTCTCTACCACCTGAGCTTTGCCATCAATAACCAGTGAAATTTGTTTCCCGGCCTGACCGTAAACGACTAACAAGATCATGATTGTAAGCGCAATTGAGAAAATCGCGATCAATGCCATTTGACGCATGTTCTCATGCTTCCACCGCAACGCGAAAGACTTACTGGATGATCGTGACTCATGGGTCTCTTCTGGTTGGAATGTGCCCACTTCTCCGTCCTCCTTCATAGCCTCGTCGTCTAAAGTAATGCATGATGTCTTTGACGTGACTATACCAATTTTTCTACAGAACACAGATCGGACCAAATGACCGGTTCTGCACCATGAATCAATCTTCGCAACATGATGTCATCCTCCTGAATACCTACCGTATGATGACAACATTTCTTTTATTCAAAAACAAAAAAAGCCAAAGAAAGAGTGTAAGAGGAACTCTTTCGTGGCTTCCGAATGATTCTGAATATCGGAAATTCATGCACGAGGTTGCCTCTCTTTTTCCGCTTGCGAGGTTAGCTGTCGGGTTCGGGCGAAAGAGAGCCGCCCTATCTTAGGTCACCCGCTCATGGCGGACGCCTTTGAATTCACCCCGAGACCCAAAGAAGAAATCAAATATGGCTTCGCAGATCCTCTCGCTGCTTTTGGGTCAGCGAACGATGCGCATCGGCCAAATACACCGATGTTTAAGCCCTATTGGTTCCCCCGCTCTCCGTTAACGGAGACTCAGCGAGACTGATTCATGAAAGTATTGTTGTTTCATCGGAAAGTGTCCCTTTGTTCATCCCCCGAACATCTGTCCAATTTTCCGCACAACAATTCACTGAAAAGATGATATCCTGTTTTGATGCATGTTGTAAAGCGTTGATCAAGTACGTTTTTCTGAATATTTGGTTAAAATATTGTAATATTCTTGATTTATTTGGATCAAAGAGCAAATTAACTCCGCTTAACTCTCTATTTCACCTGATTTACTCGTTTTTTTAACGAATACCAAATCGTTCCATGGCATTTTTGGTTGTTATTGCAGCAATTTCCTCTACCGAAATGCCTTTAATTTCCGCAGCTGCCTCTGCAACCAGACGTACATGCGCTGTCTCATTTCGTTTTCCACGGTACGGATGAGGTGTCAGATATGGAGCATCTGTTTCAATGAAAAACCGGTCCATAGGAACCTTCTCCAGAACCTCTTTTGGTTGCTTTGCATTTTTGAATGTGATTGGACCTCCGAAGGACAGATGGAAGCCCATATCGAGACAACTTTTCGCCGTTTCCCAGCTACCCGAGAACGAGTGCATCACACCACCAACCTCGCCAGCCTTCTCTTCACGCAAAATTCTTACAATATCCTCGTGCGCATCCCGATTATGGATGACAATTGGCATGTTCACTTCACGCGCCAAAGCAATTTGTTGTCGTAATACGCGATGTTGCACTTCCTTCGGCGAAGTATCCCAGTGATAATCCAATCCAATCTCACCGATCGCAACCACTTTTTCATGCCTGCATAAAGATGCAATCCACTCCAAATCGCCCTCCTGCATTGTGATCGCATCTACGGGATGCCACCCTACAGCTGCATATATAAAGTCATACGTTTCGGCGAGTTTCATTGTGGTTGGAATCGTCTCCCGGTTAAAACCAATGTTGATCATGCGACCAACCCCCGCATCCACGGCACGTTGAATCATTTCCTCGCGGTCCTCGTCGAATTGTGGTGCATCCAGATGTGTATGTGTGTCGAACAGCATCATGTTTGAATCTCCCTTCATGTCGAACTAACGACTATCTTCTTTTTGGTAATTTAATTTATAAAATCCAATAATTTAATGTTTCATAAAGAAAATTTTAAAAACCCTTGGATTTCCGTCATTACACTCTTTTCTTCACAAACTACAATATATAGAAGATATACGGATACTCGGATCTATATATTGCTAACGACGATGACTCTAACTACTTTATTTTACAAAATTATGTCGATCTACATATACTCCCCATTAAAGCAGATTACTGTATCATGAAAAATAGCTCTTTTAGAAAGTCTTTTGAACTCGAAATTTTTCACCAAGTTGTACACTCATCATTACAAGAAATAGGGGCGTATATGGGACGGTAATTCGTGAATAATCGCATCCACCTTGTTTTGCGGGTAATACAAATGATGTTTTCCCCGATGTAGCCCACTGATGGAACGGACAATGTCGGATACTTCTGACAACTCATGTAACTTGTCCTGTCGATCGAGCAGAAGAATCTGCTTATCCGTGGATTCATCCGGACGAAACACATCATACGGATTATCCGATGGAAAATCAATTTCAAGATCATATTCGGGATTAAGACCTGCCTGAACAAATGCTTCCCGAATCTCTTCCATCATTATCAAGTCGGTCTGTTCAAGTTCTACATACTTATATAACTTGCGATCCATAAAACGTTCGCATAACTCACTTAGAACAGTATCGTCCTCCTTGCGCCACTGCGTAAATGCCGTCTGAATCAAAGCTTCATCCAACTGCAAATATTCCTCTACCGATAGTTCTCCTTCAAATAATTGAGGTAGTGGATCGATCATGAAGCGGAATTGAAAATTTTCCTGTATAAGTGTTTTCGCTCGCTTGAATATTTGCCGCAATATAATTTCGGAACTCCGGGTTACCGGATGGAAGTAAATCTGCCAATACATCTGATACCGAGACATTAAGTAATCCTCAACAGCATGCATGCCTGAGTCTTTGACTACAATCCGTCCATGATAAGGGCGCAGCATGCGAAGGATACGATCAAGGTCGATTGTTCCGTAGTTTACTCCTGTAAAATAAGCATCCCTGAGCAAATAATCCATTCGGTCCGCATCAAGAGGGCTGGTCACCAGATTGACCACAATCGGCTGCTCATACGTTTTTTGAATTACAGAAGCCACTTTCTCAGGAAAATCAGGAGCATACCGTCTTAAGATTGCCCCTACTTCGGTATCACCTGTAATGATGCGACAAGTCCAATCTTCGTGATTCATGTCAAAAGCTTCCTCGATGGAGTGAGAGAATGGCCCATGCCCAAGATCATGAAGTAAAGCTGCGCACAGAGCTACAATCTTTTCTTCTTTCGGCCAATCCGAATAATGACTTCTTTCAAATTGAGAGATGATCTTGCGCGTAATTTCATAAACACCCAGTGAATGTGAGAAACGACTATGCTCTGCCCCGTGAAAGGTAAGGTACGAAGTCCCCAACTGACGAATCCGGCGTAAACGCTGAAATTCGGGAGTGTTGATTAACTCCCATATAACTGGATCTTGCACGTGGATGTAATTATGTACCGGATCTTTAAACACTTTCTCTTCCGTTAAACGTTGTTCCATATCGACTCACTCCTTTAATTTCTCTTATATTAACGCTTTGATCTCTACAATTCATCAAAGATTCGACACAGCATGACGAACTTTGTCGAATAACGTAGTTTTGTCGTTTTCCAAATCGACAAAGCTGACATTGATGTTTAAATACGAAAAACGGCTTTCAATCCCTTACCACCAGTAACCTTGTGAAAAACAGCCTTAATTTTAAGCTAATTTTAAGGTTGACTGTTTTGGGAATCGTTGGTATGATGAGTATCATAAAACATAAAATAATGTCGAATAATGACAATGATAGTTAGCTGAGAGGAGCACTGATTATAATGATGAAATCAACAGGTATTGTAAGAAAAGTGGACGAACTAGGACGGGTAGTTATTCCAATCGAATTGCGCCGTACGCTCGGTATTGGTGAAAAAGATGCTCTGGAAATCTATGTTGACGGCGAGCGCATCATGTTGAAAAAATACGAGCCTGCTTGTATCTTCTGTGGTAATGCAGAGAACGTTACTTACTTCAAAGGTAAAATTGTTTGTAACGAATGTATTTCCGAAATCCCTGCACCTGTGACAAAATAAGAAAAACTAGGTATACTGGACTTATCTAAATTGTTATTTCCAACCTTTTTAATATTCCTTAATGGCCTTCCCGGTGTGAACCCCACCGTGGAAGGTATTTTTTTGCCCTGTTATGGGTTCCATTACCCAAAATGGGTCTGTCACACCACAACCGGGAGAGAGCGGTAAATTTTATTTGGAATTTTTTTGAACCGCTCTGCTTTTTTAAGATTCCACTAAGGTTGGGTATAAGGTTCTTTTCAGGTTATGTTCCCCATGACAGATGATAATTGGTTCGATTAGCTACTCGATTAACGCATTATATACATCCCGCTTCGTAAGACCACGATCGGTTGCCGTTTTTTTCATCGCATCTTTGCGATTATGTCCTTCACCCTCATAGTGGTTGACATGATCCGCAAGCGACATAAGCTGCCACCATGCTTCGCGCTCAGCCTTACGCTCTTCTTCCTTAATGCCTTCTACCAGCAAACAGTACTCGCCAAGAGGTGGATGCTCTTCAAGCCAGTCTATGCATTCCTTCACAGTGCCCCTTGCGAATTCCTCATGACGCTTGGTTAGTTCACGGGCCAGGACAATCGAGCGGTCACCCAGAATTTCTTCGAGATGGACTAATGTTTTTCGAATACGATGAGGTGATTCATAAAATAACAAAGTCCCGTTGGATTCGTCAAAAGCCTCCAGCACTTTTCGCATGTCCTTTTTCTCCCGCGGCAAAAAACCGCCGAATGTAAAGCGCTCCGTCGGTAATCCGGACACGATCAGAGCAGACAACGCAGCATTGGGTCCAGGGATGGGAATGACCGTTATTCCGGCTTCCAGCGCAAGCTGTACAAGGTCGGAACCTGGGTCCGAAATGGCTGGCAGACCGGCATCACTGACCAGTGCCAAATTTTTTCCTTCTATTATATAGCGTATCAGTTCAGGGCCACTTGCTCCCTTGTTATGCTCGTGATAACTAAACAACATCGACGGTGTAATTTCAAAATGGGTAAGCAGCTTTCGGGTCTGGCGTGTATCTTCTGCTGCAATGATGTCACAGCTCTGCAAAGTCTTGATGGCCCGGAAGGTCATGTCCTCCAGATTACCAATGGGTGTTCCAACCAGATACAGCTTGCCCGAGCCTTCAGGCTGCTCCGCATAACTTTTCTGAATATGCAAAGTCATCTAAAGTCCTCCCTTCGTTGTGCGCTCAGCATGTTGCTGACCATAGTAAATATCCATAATCTCTTCGCAGTATTTCCCCTCTTCATTGTAGACAATGAGTGGAGGAAGCATCCTTACTTCGGGTTTACCATCTTTCATTCCTTCAATTAATACCATGTTGGCTTCCAGATGAGCGCGGGGATGTACCATCCGAATCCGTTTGGGCTCCAACTTATATTCGCGCATGAGCGAGATAATCTCTGCAAGACGCTGCGGACGATGAACCATCGATACTTTACCGCCATTACGTACAAGTCGACTGCAAGCCTGGATCACTTCTTCCAAGGTACATCCAATCTCATGACGTGCCATGGCCTGATGTGTATTCATCTTGAGATCACTGCCATTCAGAGGCATGTATGGGGGATTAACCGTTATTGCATCATAGACAGCGTGACCCGTTTCTTTCACCAGTTCTCGCAAATCACCTTCACGAATCATAATCGACTCATCCAGTTCATTTAATTGCACACTGCGACGCGCCATATCAGCCAAACGCGGCTGAATCTCGATCCCTTCCAGACTAGCCTGCGTACGCGTTGTAAGTAGAATGGGAACGACCCCATTACCTGTACACAAATCAAGTACACGACCCCGTTTGGGTACGGAAGCAAACCGAGCCAACAATACCGCATCCATTGAAAAACTGAATACTTCATCACTTTGAATGATTCTCAGATCATGAGAGAGCAGATCATCAATCCGCTCTGACTCATGTAACACTACTTCATTTGCTTTCATATGTTACGCTCATCCTCCGGTACTCTATATCTCATGTTCGTTAAGTTTAGGTTTGTAACCTTGAAAAAAAACCGTAGGGGATCCCTACGGTCACTTCATTTATTCAAAAAAGACAGGCAGAACAGACAATCGCCTTCCGTCCGCAGATGTCCATAATAGACGTTGCAGATATGGAAGCCTTCGTGATACAACCGGGCCAGGTTATCATACCCTTCACCCACAACATCTTCACCTGTAGCCGGACCTGCTGGTCTTGCTACGGGAGCGAGTGCTGAGGAGATCGGCAGATCTGCCGGAGCTTCACGCTTAAGCAGCTTGCGTAACTGCTCATTCTCGATGGTAAGCCGCTGATTATCCTCAAGCAGCTCCTTCACAATCATTTTTAACTCTCCTAAATCACCGTGCAACTGACCCAATTGGGTTTCCATTTCATGAATGTGCGTAAACAGATTTTTCTTTTCCAAGTTTCCACCCCGAAGCAACCTTTATGGTTTACTTGATAACGACGTCATCCAGCGGAAGTTCTTTGACTTTACTGATGTCGAACAGTTGAACATGGACTGTGCGGCTACCGGCATTAATTCCGACAACTTTTCCTTCACCCAATGAGGTGACGACCAATTTGCCTACAGCCGGAAGTTCTTCTCTCACACTTTCATAGTTATCATGCTCAAATTTCAGACAGCACATGAGTCTTCCGCACAACCCTGAAATTTTCGTCGGATTCAGTGACAGGCTCTGATCTTTAGCCATCTTGATTGATACCGGCTCAAAGTCTCCCAGCCAGGAAGAACAACACAACACACGGCCGCAAGGTCCGATTCCGCCAAGCATCTTCGCTTCATCACGTACACCAATCTGTCTCAGCTCGATTCGTGTCCGGAAAATACTTGCCAGATCCTTGACCAGCTCCCGGAAATCAACTCTTCCTTCAGCTGTAAAATAAAATATGATTTTATTGCGATCAAACGTAAATTCCACATCGACCAGCTTCATTTTGAGGCCATGGTCTTTGATTTTATTTAAACAAGTACCGAATGCTTCTTTGGCTGCACGCTTGTTCTCATCAACCACACGGGCATCTGTCTCGCCCGCAACGCGGATGACTTTCTTCAGCGGCAACACCACATCGGACTCGCCCACTTCCTTCTTACCTACGACAACCTTACCGTACTCAACCCCCCGCGCTGTCTCCACGATAACGCAGTTTTCTTTCTCAATGGGAAGGTCCAGGGGATCGAAGTAATAAATTTTGCCCGCTTTTTTGAAACGGACACCCACTACACTGTACAAAAAATTAACCCCCTTGTAAGCCAACCCCACTTCGTCTGAAGCCCTGTCTTCTTAGGGAACCCGGCCGAAGTTATAACCGTTTGCATATGATTGGAGCTAACGCTGCCCTCTCCCAGTCTTATGCCAAACCGATCAAAAATTGCTCCAGACAAAGCTGGCCATTGACGTTGAAACGCAATTTTTTTCTGCATGCTGCGGCCATATCCATATAGGAGACCCACTGCTCTGTGCTGCGGGTATGTGCCAACTGAGATAGCATGTCTAACTGATCTATAAAAACGATATGTTCATGCCTATCGTACTGAACATACAGCATGTCCCTAAACCATAGATGGAACAAACTGAGTAGCATGTCCAGGTGTTCAGAGAGTCCGGTTTTAAAAAGCTTCTGCTGTGCAGAGATCAATGATGTACTTCCTCTACCCAGGGACTCCTTCCCTAATTGTAACATTACGTTTCTAATTTCTGCAAACCAATTCTGCTGGAGAATTTCTCTACATGCTTCCAATCCTGACGCTAAATGGACGGCAGAGCGAGCCAGATTGGCAGGGTGCCCTTCCTCAATCAGAGATTGTAACATCTCCTCCGGATTCAGTGCACTGAACGGCACCAATTGGGAGCGTGAACGAATCGTAGGCAACATAGCCTGTCCATTATCAGTAATCAGGATGCCGACTGCAGGAACCTGCGGTTCCTCCAGAAATTTCAGCAGACTGTTCGCTGCCTGCACCGTCATTTTCTCGGCTTGTTCTATAATATATACTTTGGGATGGCCTGCCTCAGATCGATATGAAAAGATACGCTGCAGATCCCGGATTTGATCTATTTTAATGTTGTTTCCATCTGGTGCAAGCATGGTTAGATCCGGATGATTACCATGTTCCACCTTACGACATTCAAGACACTGCCCGCACGCGTCATCTTCAAGCTCTGTACAGAATATTGCTTTGGCAAAGGTAATTGCTGTCTTCCGTTGCCCGCTTCCGGATGGCCCGCTAAACAAATACGCATGGCTTATGGCCTGACGTCTCAAACTGCTCTGTAACATTTGCTTGGCCGCTTGTTGACCCATAATTTGTTGAAAGGACATACTTCCTCCTCAGAAGCTTAAATTAATAAGCATCCCCCGAATTTCGCCTACTTGTTGTAATAGAGAGATTTTTCCTTCTTCTGTATCCAGCAGTTCATCAGCCATGGATAACAGAGCGGAGTCAATTTCATCAATCAGCTTGTACCGCTTGCCTCTGCCACGACGATCCCAACCCCTTGTCTCTTTCATGGATACACCGCGACGAACGGTCTCTTCCAGGAACCTTTTAACAAGTTGCTTATACGCCTTCAGTTCACGAATCGTCATGGAACGTGCCAAGCGATCGCCCTGAAGCTGGATTTCACTAAACCGGCGATTCAGTTCAGCTTGTGAGGCTCGTTCCCCCTGGTGGTTCATCATATCAGAGAAATTTTTGGATTGAACCGGTTTGGAACCTGAATCAGTAGAACTGATCCCGCTCTGAATCGGTCTGAATCCAGGATTGATTTTCATGGATACGCCCGCTTTCTATCATAGTTGGCCAATCGCCCATCAGCACAGTGCGCGTTGCGCCTGTGCGTGAGGATGAGGCTTTTATATATGCTGGTCACACTCTATATATAATGGTAGATACACATCACCATCAAGGTCTTTTTTGTTTGTAGTCAACTTCTTTCCGGATGAGCATTCCCCAGCTAGGAAATGTTCATCCGGGAAAAGTGTGCCAATTCTTCTGATCAAGAAAGGCGTTCCATCAGCATCACGTACGAACTCTGTATAAATCTTCTTGCATTCATCGTTTCCAACATGCTATCGATAATTAAAGACCCTCATGGGATCCATGCAAAAGGTTTAATTAAAAATGTTCGAAGCGATCTACCGGGAGAACAAATACAGTAGCTCCACCTACTTGAACTTCAACAGGTAGCGGCAGGTAAGAGTCGGTTGTTCCACTCATCGGTGTGACCGGAGTCACGAGCTGTTCACGAACCTTACAGCTGCTGCGAATGACGTTCATTACGGACTCGACTTGACCATCATCGACACCGATCATAAACGTCGTGTTGCCTGCCTTCAAAAATCCACCCGTACTGGCCAACTTGGTTGCCCGAAAGTTTGCTTTGACCAATGCACTGGATAATCGGTTGCTGTCTTTATCCTGTATAATCGCAACAATCAGTTTCATCCTGCATAACCTCCTTCAGAATAAGCACCTTTATCAAATGCCCTGTCTATATATTAGACAATTACTCGTCAAAATCCTTCAAAATCCCTGTCTCCAGCGACAAAATCATTGCTGCCAAGACAGCCTCCTGCTTCATGGAAGCATCGATAACTCTGATTCGTTCCGGGAACTGCTCTTTTAATAGGAAGTAACCCTCTCGCACTTTACGATGAAACTCCAGATTTTCCAGATCCAGACGGTTCACTTCGCGGCCATCATGAGCGTCAATCCGGGCAAGCCCCACTTCGGGCTCGATGTCCAGATATAAGGTCACATCCGGCATGAGATCACCAATTGCAAAGCGATTAATGGTCCATACATTCTCTATCCCGAGTCCACGGGCGTATCCTTGATAGACCAGACTGCTATCGACAAATCGGTCACAGATGACTGCTTTTCCAGCTTTCAGTGCAGGCTCTACCTTCTCCGCCAGATGCTGACTACGTGCGGCTGCATACAATAGCGCTTCGGTTCGAGCATCCATTGCCGTATGAAGAGGGTCCAGGATAATGGAACGTATTTTTTCCGCAATCTCAATTCCGCCAGGCTCTCGCGTAACTACGTAAGGTATACCCCGTTCTTCAAAATAAGAACCTACTCTACCGATCATCGTTGTTTTACCGGAACCCTCTCCCCCTTCCAGCGTAATGAATTTACCTCTGCCCTGCATATGCTTCCCTGCTTTCTATGTCGATAATTGCATCTATTGCTACCGTAACACATATGTTTAGACCCTCTTGCTACAGGATATGATATCCCCCGCCCAGAGGTGTATAGCAACAGCTACACCAGTACGTATTAATAATACAAAAATAATACATGCTTGTTTTCTTTCTATAATACTATAGGTCGGCAGTTACTCCAAGGTGAACAACAAAGTAAACGTTCAACCGTAGATGATCCATACCCATAACGGAAGCATGATGGATCCAGCAATGGCACTGACAATCATGGATACCGAGCTGAGGGCTACCGCATTCTCTCCATATTCGAAAGACCTTGCCATGCCGAGGGCATGAGATGCTGAACCCAGTCCGATTCCATAGGCATGTTCACTACGAACCTTGGCCCATTTCAACAGCATCGGCCCTAGTAATATCCCTGAGAAACCTGCAATCATCACAAACAGCGATGTAAATGAGGCATTCCCTCCGACCTGATCTGCAATTTGAATAGCTACAGGAGTTGTCACGGATTTTGGCAATAAAGCGATGACCATCTCTTTAGGATACCCTAGCAGAATGGCGATTAAAGCCCCTGTGGCGATACCTGTAATACTGCCTCCGATCGTTCCGCCCACAATTGGAATGATATTTTGCTTCAGCACATGTAGATGTCTGGACAAGGGAAAAGCGAGCGATACGACTGCTGGGCCCAAAAGCTCCTGTATCCATTTTCCACCTAGCATGTAGGTATCCAGCTTTATACCGGAAAGCACCAAGATCAGGATCAGTATGGCAGTCGTTGTGAGTACAGGCATAAGTATCGGCCATTTCAGTCTTTTATATAGACGAGTGGCTGGAATATATACAGCGATGGTTAACGCGATCATTCCAATTCCGAGGATGAATGCTGACAAGTGATCGCCTCCTTTTTACCTGCATGAGACGATCTCCATGTCATGAGCCACTCACTCAATTTGGCAGATATCAGACATGTTATTAATGTGCTAATGATCAAACCCAGGACCAATAACAAGGTGTTGGCTCTAAAAAAATCAAAATGATTAATAATACCCACAGTCGGTGGGATGAACAATAATTGCAGATGTGATTGAAGCCACGTTGACCCATCTTCTCCCCAGCTCATTTTGATCCATCCCAGTTGAATGGCAATAAACAATATCAGCATGCCCACAATACTACCTGTTAACGGCAAATTTAATAGACCTTGAATCAAGTTTCCTATCCAATAAAAACCGTACATCAACAAAACTTGCAGGACTATTCCTGTATATTTTTTTAGCGGAATACCCAAAGTGTTCCCTTCTTTCTTATGTCTATCTATATAAGTGAACTTAGCAAGTGGATTAATGACCAAGAGACCCTCACATATGTAGGGTCAGGTATTGCTATCCGTATTGGTTATATAGAATACCTATTGGCGAATGCAATTCAGATTTTCATGTGTATCTTTTAATCCTTCATGACCTTTAATGACTGTAGAGATGCATCTGATACCCCATGAAACTTTGCTCCTTCATCCCGCAGGAGTTGTATACGAGCCACCATCGATGAACTTAGGCGTTCACCAGGATATACAAGCGGAATCCCTGGAGGATACGGAACTACCATCTCGGCTGATTGTCTGCCCGCACTTCCTTCTATCGGGACATTGATCGTATCCGTCTCCGCAATCGGTTGCAGTGTAAAGGAGATCGGTTCCGAGTAGCGAGTGATTTCTTGTAAATTGTTCCACGTGGAAATATAATGGGCGGAAACTTTCGCAATCTGTTGCGATGGCTCTGCATTGGATTGAATCAGCTCATGCCCATTGGCAGAGCTGATGTGGTGTAAAGCCTGCAACAGGTGCTGAGCATCTTGCACCGTTGAGCCCAGGCTGAAGAGCAAGACGACGTACCGTTCGTCGCTCATCTCAGGCACACAGCCGCATGCTTCCAGCTGCTGCTGTAGCCCATAACCGCTCAGCACCCCTGCGCCGTCATAGATGACGGCCTTGAATGGGTCCTGAGCGGTATACCCCGCGGCAGATGGCATCGCCGCCGCGGTCAGATCCTCCCGTGTCTGCTGCGCAGCGGACACGGGTATGCCAGCCGGCTTCGCTGTTCCGGCTGGCGGTTCTTGCTGCAGCGGCTGTGCAGGCTGCAGCAACTGAAAGCGCGGCAGCTCCGCGAGGCCGCGCTTAAAGGCATTCACGGCGGCGAGCCCCGCCGTGAATGTGTTCGCGCCCTGCACATGCAGCAGGCGGCGCGCCAGATCGAGCGAAGCCATCACAGGGTATGATGGGCTTGAGCTTTGCACCATGGCCAGACGCTGCCTTAACAGGGACCGGTTTAACCGTGGTCCCTGAATGTGTAGCATGGCACCCATGGTGAAGGCCGTCAGCATCTTATGCGTCGACTGCACGACACCGTCTGCTCCGCATGACAGTGCAGAGACAGGCAGCTCCGGATGCTGCCCAAAATGCGCGCCATGCGCTTCATCCACGAGCAATGGCATGCCAGCGTGGTGGCATACCTCGGCTATGGGCTTCAGATCTGCGCCCATGCCGTAATAATTAGGCAAAGTAACTAGTACACCCTTTGCCTCAGGATAGGACTGGACAGCAGTCTGAACCGTCTCCACCGACGGCATGACCGCAAGTCCAGACTTAGGATCAATCCACGGCTCCAGAAATACAGCTCTTGCGCCTGCTAGCATTAAACCGTGAATAACGGATTTGTGTACATTCCGCTGTACCAGTACAATACTGTTCGGCTCAGCGCACACGGTTAGCAATAGAGAAAGATTACCCGCCGTACTGCCTCCCACAAGAAAGAAACTCTCCTCAGCACCAAAACAATCTGCCGCAAGCTCCTGCGCTTCCTGGATCACACCTTCAGGATGATGCAAATCGTCGGTGCCCGTAATCTCCGTAACATCCATCTCCATCATTTCGAGAAATGAACGTACCGGTACCAGTTCTATTTCCGAAAGATCCTCATCGTGACCAAAACGTTTCCCGCTCTCCAGATCAGTCCCATGTTCATCCACCGAACTGAAACGCTCTACCCTATGGGTAGCATTTTTTCCTGCATCCCTCTGAGTCTCTCCGTTTTGCTGGTATTCCTCATTAACGTTATCCTTAACAGGAGATTGTTCCGCTTCTGCTTCTTCCACCAACTGTCGGTAAGCTTGTCCATTCTTATGCCCAGGCACATGAAAAGAACGCTGCTTCGAATCACGATACGTAAGCAACGCTTCATATAAAGGGGCTCTACTTGCTTTATTTTTATGATCCATGAAGTAACCATCCTGTACATATATTATGTGCTCCCGATGCGTTCCAAAATGCATCCTAATCTATGCAACGCCCTTCTTCCCCATCTTCACACGCGTTACTGCAAATTTCCTATATCATTATATCAGCATACGCCTTCCTTGCATGGCAGACAAGACAATCTCTCCTCTTAAAAACAGAAAAAGGCCCATTGGGCCTCTATACACATCAGCATCGTTGCAATGCGATGTTTAGCTTCTACTTCTATAGCAACATTGATTATGCGTTCTTTTGTACCCAAATCTGTTTCATCTGATTGATAAAATAATTGTACTTGGCATCCTGCGCATCGGTATGAACCATTTCTGCTTCACAAGTGTCACATATGAATTCAGATACAATAAAAATGCCTTCTCTTTTTCTTTGCTCGCAGATAATACATGTGTGTTCGGCATGTTCTTCCATGAACCATCCCACCTTGTTTTACGTTTACTATCAGTATTGCACAGTTTCTATTATTTTAAACATTTTCATAGTGCTTTCTTTCTATAAAATATATATATTCGCCCACCCCCTCTTGGGTGTCTGTACCGAAAAATACATTCATTCTTCCTACAAGAGCATTCACCTGCTTATGTCTACACAATTACCCTGCATTCCATCGCATTGCCCTCTAAATCACGTATTCCTTGGTCTGACTCAAACTTATATTTAATTTCCTTAAAAAAACTTGGAATCTCAGCCGATATATAATACATGATAACGATATCAAAGCCTGACAGTCCGTACATTCGGGAGTATACTGAGATAAGCTCCGTCGAATCTCAATATCTTGTACAATCGTCATGGCGTAAGATACAAGGTTCATATATACATACATGATTCATTCCCTTTTACACGTGTAAGAACCGAATACCTACCACGCACAAACGTGAATCCGAAGGAGGATATATAATCGTATGATCGCCGAACCGGAGAATAAGGCAACATTTTATCAATACCGGCTTCTGAAAAAAAAGGCTATCGCCCGTAGTGTCATTTATAGCTATCTGTGTCTGCCGGTCATCATGCTCTTATTCAATCTACTTGCATTCTCCTGGACTGGCCTCTTCTTTTTTGTACTGGCAGGTCCGATCACCATCTGGATTCATTATGTCATCGCCAGAACCATATTACTTCTGGTCCGCACCTCTTATGCCAAACGCTGGCGCTGGAATCTGCGTATGCCCTGGTTAGGTTATATCCCTGATCAGCATTTCAGCTTCCGTATGTTTGTCCGGGTACACCTAAACATGAGCTGGATTGGACTATGTATCATTACAGTATGTTTAATATGGTCGCCCTTGTCCTTCACCCTCTCGCTGATCTTCTGGCATCTGTGGTTGCTGGGTCCTCGCTTATATGTTGTAATGGTCCTCTCCCGCGAGCGCAAAGATGGACTCATCAAATTGAATGAACAAGATGTCTCATACTATCTGCAATAACTGCCCTTCATTCATTCAATAGTACATGTACATCACTTACCTGTAATACATAATGGCTGAGCCCCTTCGGATATTCTGATACAAAACAGGATCGTCGTATTGCCCAATTGACTCAGCCTCACTTCCTCAAATAAAGGTTATCCACTGTGGATAACCTTTATTTGTTGTTCCCTTCTCATCCATTATCCACAGTATGGGTACAGTTAAATGAGTTATCCCCACGCCAGTCTCCATTCTTCTCCTCTTTTTCGCCTGTTGTTACATATCTCATAACCCCATTTGTTTCGTAGAACTTACGCCTTGAGCGATCTCTGACTCAGTCTCATCTCTATACCCTTTTCTCTCGTTAAGCCATTTCCACCAGTCATTCATCACCTCACAATGCTTTTATAGAAACTCTTCTACACCCCTACATATAAAGCTCAGCAATCCCCGATAGTTCAAGCACACATACCGTCTATCCGTGTACGAGAAGGTCTACTCCATTCGCTCTATTCCCTTTGTACCTCTTATGCCCTCTACTGTGCTTTACTCGAGCGATCATTTCTCCTATCACTAATACAGCCTACTTCACGAAATAACAAAAAAGCCCCCGATCAATTACATGGGAGCTTTACTATATAAGGAACATCACAGCGTTAATTAATCATATTCAACCTTACCCGCAACAGCTCAATCGTCTTCAGCCAATGATTTAACTGTCGTTTGAGTAGCATCATTTCTAGGAACCATTAGTGTAAAGGAACCATCATGTACTGCTAAATGCACAGTATGTCCTTCCTTTGCAAATACACGCAAGGTACTGGATTCATTGGATGTACCCTTGGCTTGCCTCTCTGTCCAACCCCAGCTTTTAATCTCGTCTAGATATACCTCAGGCAAGCTAGTACTTTCACTAATACCAGACAGCGTATATCGTACATAATCCATATCCGAATTGTTTTCGGACTGGTCAGATTTATTCGCTACTTTAGGTACCGGAAAACTCTTCTCGTTAACCGCACCTTCATATGAAGTCCATACAGCTCCTGAAGCTTCACCGCATCCTGCCAGAACAACAGTCAGACAAAGCAACAGAAATGATTGTAGTCCAAGTCTCCGCCAACTTAACACACACACCCTCCTTTTCACAGCTGCACATTCCAGCTCTGTGGTCAGGCACTTTTAGCATATTTAACATAGTCCTATTATACTGGTTTTGCCGCTGTTATCCGTAACAAAAATGTTACCTTCAATTGACGATCATGTTAAAGCTTACGCTTACCATATTTAATCCATATAAACAAATAAAAACCACTACCGAATTACATCGGCAGTGGTTAATTGCTTGGCGGCGTCCTACTCTCCCAGGACCCTGCGGTCCAAGTACCATCGGCGCTAGAGGGCTTAACGGTCGTGTTCGGGATGGGTACGTGTGGAACCCCTCCGCCATCGCCACCAAACGCGGTGCTTACATTTCAGAGTGTTGTTCTCTGAAAACTAGATTCGAAACGAAACATGCGATTTAGAACTTGCTATTGGATAAGCCCTCGACCGATTAGTACTGGTCAGCTCCATGCATTGCTGCACTTCCACCCCCAGCCTATCTACCTCGTCGTCTTCAAGGGGTCTTACATACTGGGAAATCTCATCTTGAGGGGGGCTTCACGCTTAGATGCTTTCAGCGTTTATCCCGTCCGTACATAGCTACCCAGCGGTGCTCCTGGCGGAACAACTGGTACACCAGCGGTACGTCCATCCCGGTCCTCTCGTACTAAGGACAGCTCCTCTCAAATTTCCTACGCCCACGACAGATAGGGACCGAACTGTCTCACGACGTTCTGAACCCAGCTCGCGTACCGCTTTAATGGGCGAACAGCCCAACCCTTGGGACCTACTTCAGCCCCAGGATGCGATGAGCCGACATCGAGGTGCCAAACCTCCCCGTCGATGTGGACTCTTGGGGGAGATAAGCCTGTTATCCCCAGGGTAGCTTTTATCCGTTGAGCGATGGCCCTTCCATGCGGTACCACCGGATCACTAAGCCCGACTTTCGTCCCTGCTCGACTTGTAGGTCTCGCAGTCAAGCTCCCTTATGCCTTTGCACTCTTCGAATGATTTCCAACCATTCTGAGGGAACCTTTGGGCGCCTCCGTTACTCTTTAGGAGGCGACCGCCCCAGTCAAACTGCCCACCTGACACTGTCCCCGTACCGGATTACGGTACCAGGTTAGAACCTAGATACGATCAGGGTGGTATCCCAACGTTGCCTCCACACAAGCTGGCGCTCATGCTTCAAAGGCTCCCACCTATCCTGTACAGATCGTACCCAAATTCAATATCAAGCTGCAGTAAAGCTCCATGGGGTCTTTCCGTCTTGTCGCGGGTAACCTGCATCTTCACAGGTATTAAAATTTCACCGGATCTCTCGTTGAGACAGCGCCCAAGTCGTTACGCCATTCGTGCGGGTCAGAATTTACCTGACAAGGAATTTCGCTACCTTAGGACCGTTATAGTTACGGCCGCCGTTTACTGGGGCTTCGGTTCACAGCTTCGGATTGCTCCTAACCACTCCCCTTAACCTTCCAGCACCGGGCAGGCGTCAGCCCGTATACTTCGCCTTACGGCTTCGCACAGACCTGTGTTTTTGCTAAACAGTCGCTTGGGCCTTTTCACTGCGGCCCCCTCGTGCTATTCACACTACCGGGGCACCCCTTCTCCCGAAGTTACGGGGTCATTTTGCCGAGTTCCTTAACGAGAGTTCTTCCGCGCGCCTTAGAATACTCTTCTCGCCTACCTGTGTCGGTTTGCGGTACGGGCACCATCACCTGGCTAGAGGCTTTTCTTGGCAGTGTGAGATCATGACCTTCGCTACTACAATTTTCGCTCCCCATCACAGCTCAGCCTTACAATGTGCGGATTTGCCTACACATCAGCCTTACTGCTTAGACGGACATCCATCAGTCCGCGTCACTACCCTACTGCGTCCCCCCATTGCTCATAACGGCTTACGGTGGTACAGGAATTTCGACCTGTTGTCCTTCGACTACGCCTTTCGGCCTCGCCTTAGGTCCCGACTTACCCTGAGCGGACGAGCCTTCCTCAGGAACCCTTAGGCTTTCGGCGGATCAGATTCTCACTGATCTTTTCGTTACTCATACCGGCATTCTCACTTGTATAATGTCCAGCGCTCCTTACGGTACACCTTCAACCCTTATACAACGCTCCCCTACCCCTGATGCAAAGCATCAAGCCATAGCTTCGGTGGTGTGTTTAGCCCCGTTACATTTTCGGCGCAGAGTCACTCGACCAGTGAGCTATTACGCACTCTTTCAATGGTGGCTGCTTCTAAGCCAACATCCTGGTTGTCTGTGCAACTCCACATCCTTTTCCACTTAACACACACTTGGGGACCTTAGCTGATGGTCTGGGCTGTTTCCCTTTTGACAATGGATCTTAGCACTCACTGTCTGACTCCCGGAAGTAAGTCTATGGCATTCGGAGTTTGACTGAGCTTGGTAACCCTTGCGGGCCCCGCACCCAATCAGTGCTCTACCTCCACGACTCTGTTTTCCGAGGCTAGCCCTAAAGCTATTTCGGGGAGAACCAGCTATCTCCGAGTTCGATTGGAATTTCTCCGCTACCCCCACCTCATCCCCGCATTTTTCAACATGCGTGGGTTCGGGCCTCCAGTGCGTGTTACCGCACCTTCACCCTGGACAGGGGTAGATCACCCGGTTTCGGGTCTACGTCCACGTACTAAGTCGCCCTATTCAGACTCGCTTTCGCTGCGGCTCCGGCTCTTCACCTTAACCTTGCACGGGAACGTAACTCGCCGGTTCATTCTACAAAAGGCACGCCATCACCCCTAAAACGGGCTCTGACTTTTTGTAAGCACACGGTTTCAGGTTCTATTTCACTCCCCTTCCGGGGTGCTTTTCACCTTTCCCTCACGGTACTGCTTCACTATCGGTCGCTAGGAAGTATTTAGCCTTGGCAGATGGTCCTGCCGGATTCATACGGGGTTTCACGTGCCCCGCACTACTCGGGATCCGTCTCGGAGGGAACCAACTTTCAACTACAGGGCTTTTACCTTCTTTGGCGGGCCTTTCCAGACCTCTTCGCTTAACCGGTTCCTTTGTAACTCCATGTGAGACGTCCCACAACCCCAAAGAGCAAGCTCTCTGGTTTGGGCTTCTCCGCGTTCGCTCGCCGCTACTGACGGAATCACTATTGTTTTCTCTTCCTCAGGGTACTTAGATGTTTCAGTTCCCCTGGTATGCCTCTGCATAACCTATGTATTCAGTTATGAGTAACTGGAAATTACCCCAGCTGGGTTTCCCCATTCGGACACCCCCGGATCAAAGCTTGCTTACAGCTCCCCGAGGCAGTTTCGTTGTTCGCCACGTCCTTCATCGGCTCCTAGCGCCTAGGCATCCTCCGTGTGCTCTTAGTAGCTTAACCATATCGCTCGTGTTCGAGCTGTCACTCCGCTTGGTTTGCTTGCGCAAATCCAAAAGTCGTTCCATTTCGATCACTCGCTCATGCAATCTACCTTATAAAAACACTTCACTTGTTTACACAAGATCAGCTTAAAGGAATGTTCTAATTCGCGTTTGTTTCGTTTCGATATCTAGTTTTCAAAGAACAAGCTCCATGCAAAAGCAAGCTGTTTGAGAGTTTGAGCTCTCAAAACTGAGCAACGAGTGAGTGTTTTGCAGCTAAGCTGCGGTTTTGAATGTTTCCGTTGCAGGAAACGATTCTCCATAGAAAGGAGGTGATCCAGCCGCACCTTCCGATACGGCTACCTTGTTACGACTTCACCCCAATCATCTATCCCACCTTCGGCGGCTGGCTCCTTGCGGTTACCCCACCGACTTCGGGTGTTATAAACTCTCGTGGTGTGACGGGCGGTGTGTACAAGACCCGGGAACGTATTCACCGCGGCATGCTGATCCGCGATTACTAGCAATTCCGACTTCATGCAGGCGAGTTGCAGCCTGCAATCCGAACTGAGACCGGCTTTGTTGGGATTGGCTCCATCTCGCGATTTCGCAGCCCGTTGTACCGGCCATTGTAGTACGTGTGTAGCCCAGGTCATAAGGGGCATGATGATTTGACGTCATCCCCACCTTCCTCCGGTTTGTCACCGGCAGTCTATCTAGAGTGCCCATCCGAAATGCTGGCAACTAAATATAAGGGTTGCGCTCGTTGCGGGACTTAACCCAACATCTCACGACACGAGCTGACGACAACCATGCACCACCTGTCTTGAATGTTCCGAAGAAAAGGTACATCTCTGCACCGGTCATTCAGATGTCAAGACCTGGTAAGGTTCTTCGCGTTGCTTCGAATTAAACCACATACTCCACTGCTTGTGCGGGTCCCCGTCAATTCCTTTGAGTTTCAGTCTTGCGACCGTACTCCCCAGGCGGAGTGCTTAATGTGTTAACTTCGGCACCAAGGGTATCGAAACCCCTAACACCTAGCACTCATCGTTTACGGCGTGGACTACCAGGGTATCTAATCCTGTTTGCTCCCCACGCTTTCGCGCCTCAGCGTCAGTTACAGCCCAGAGAGTCGCCTTCGCCACTGGTGTTCCTCCACATATCTACGCATTTCACCGCTACACGTGGAATTCCACTCTCCTCTTCTGCACTCAAGTCACCCAGTTTCCAGTGCGATCCGGGGTTGAGCCCCGGGATTAAACACCAGACTTAAATGACCGCCTGCGCGCGCTTTACGCCCAATAATTCCGGACAACGCTTGCCCCCTACGTATTACCGCGGCTGCTGGCACGTAGTTAGCCGGGGCTTTCTTCTCAGGTACCGTCACCTTGAGAGCAGTTACTCTCCCAAGCGTTCTTCCCTGGCAACAGAGCTTTACGATCCGAAAACCTTCATCACTCACGCGGCATTGCTCCGTCAGGCTTTCGCCCATTGCGGAAGATTCCCTACTGCTGCCTCCCGTAGGAGTCTGGGCCGTGTCTCAGTCCCAGTGTGGCCGATCACCCTCTCAGGTCGGCTACGCATCGTCGCCTTGGTGAGCCGTTACCTCACCAACTAGCTAATGCGCCGCAGGCCCATCCCCAAGTGACAGATTGCTCCGTCTTTCCAGTTCTCTTCAGGCGAAGAAAACAATTATTCGGTATTAGCTACCGTTTCCGGTAGTTGTCCCAAACTTGAGGGCAGGTTGCCTACGTGTTACTCACCCGTCCGCCGCTAACCATCAGAGAAGCAAGCTTCTCTTCAAGTCCGCTCGACTTGCATGTATTAGGCATGCCGCCAGCGTTCGTCCTGAGCCAGGATCAAACTCTCCAATAAAGTATTGAAAAGAGCGATATGCTCATTTTGAATCTGACGAGATTAAAAATCTCATTTGTGCTCCAGTCGATCCAAGCCAAGGCTTGTCTCAAACTTTTGCGTTCATTCTGCAAGCAGAATGTTTACTCACTCGTTGTTCAGTTTTCAAAGATCAAACTTGTTTCGCTGCCGAACGTTGTTCTCTTCAGCAACTTTTATATCTTATCACATCCGAACCAACTTTGCAAGCTCTTTTTTTAAGTTTCTTTCGAAGCTTATTTCATTTGCTTGCCGCACCGTGTAAACCGTGTTTTCTTGGCCGGAATTAGAATATACCATGTACAGTTTTTGTTTGCAAGTCTTTTTTTGATTAATTATAAATCTTTTTATAATCTTCGTAGTATATCTACATTACCACGCTTGTTTCACATAAAGAGGCCTCTCTATAAAAGAAAGACCCTCTCATCAAGTTGCTCTAATTATCTATAGTTAACCGATAACCTCTTGAATGTGAAGCTGCCGTTGCTGCATTAGGTTAATGATGGTTCCTTCTACTGACACCATAGGCCTTGTAGGATGATCTCGATCAGAGAATACGATCTCTCCAATTTGATTATTGCTTAGTTTTACTCGAATGCCATTATGAATCTGGGTCGACCGTTGAACAAATACACTTACGATTGCAGGATCTAATTTCCCGAACGCTTCACTCTGGATCTGTTCCAGCACCAGATAAGGTGATTGTGCCTTACGGTAGATCTTCTCCAGCGTCATAGCATGGAAAATATCAGCGATAGCTACAATTTTGGCGTAGATATGAATCTGTGTTCCACTAAGCTGCAATGGATAGCCCGATCCATCCACTTTTTCATGATGCTGCAAGGCTGCAAGTCTGGCACCCTCATTAATGGCTTTTGCCTGTTTAAGAATCTGATAACCATATTTAGTATGCTGACGAATTTCTTCCTGCTCTGTAGCCGTCAACGTAGATGGTTTATGGAGAATCTGAGGATCTACCTTGTTGTTACCAATATCATGGAACAGGCCTGCAAAAGCAACTTGCATCCAATCCTTGGAGGGGAGATCCGTCCATTGAGCCAATTGATACGATGTGATCGCACTCAGTACGGCATGGTGATACACATAATCATGTTCTTGTATTACTCGTGGGCTAAAGGTAAGCACATTATATTGTTTGAGATGTACAAATAAAGCCTCCAACTGTGTACGCAACTCATATACAGGCAATTCAGCCGCTAGAGAGGACAGGAATGCATTTTTGGTTAATCCGACCATCTTCTCATACTCATCCTGTAGAGACGTTACTGCAGGAGCTGTGACGAGGTTCCCCGTCTTTCCTGCCCGTTCACCATTCTTCTCATTTGCTGTACTTCCTGTCGGCCCAGATGCACCTTTGGTTCCTGTACTGCCTGATACCATTCTTTCTTGTTCAATATCTACCTGGTGAATCATAAAGGCTCTGAGCACTTCCATATCCTTGGGTAAAATGACTTTGCCCTTCTGAAGCAGGACGTTGCCGCGAAGCGTTTGCACATCACTTCCAAGTTTGAGTCCTGGTTTGACTTCTGACAGGGTAATTAATCCCATGTTTATTCCCCTCACTCATCGTTCTTCTATGTTAATAACAAAACAAGACCATAGTCCCGGTTTTTTCATGATATTTCCCATTATATTACTCAAAAATCAGGCTGTACATCCCAGATTCTGATTAATCAAAGTGATGGTTCCTTGATGCAACAAAAGGGCCCCCAATGGGAGCCCTCTTAATATTATTCCAATCTCCAAGAGATTGGTTTTCAGTAATTTTATTCTTATGCTTCCGAACCAGAATCGTCGCCCTCAACTTCAGCTTCCGCGTCAGAAACGGTTTCTTCTTCCAGGCTTACTGCCGGAGCTTGGGTCTCCCCGCCTTCTTCGAAGCCTTCAAGTGACTCATCGTCTGGTTCTTCTTCATTTTTGTCAATTCGGCTAACTGTTGCTACCGAATCCTCATCACGAGTATGAATCAGCTTCACACCTTGCGTGTATCGACCCATGGTGGATATGCCTTCCATGCTCATCCGGATCAAAGTACCGCTAGACGTGATAATCATCAGATCCTCTTCGGTTTTAACCATCTTGAGGCTGACTACTGAGCCATTCTTCTCTGTGACGTTAATGGTTTTGATCCCTTTACCGCCACGAGTCTGCATCCGATAATCACTGACAGGTGTACGTTTACCGTAACCTTTGGCTGTAACGATCAGAACATCAAGCTCTTTATCGACTACATCCATGCCAATAACGGCATCCTGTTCATCCAATGTGATCCCTTTAACCCCGGTAGCACTACGTCCCATGGAACGTACATTACCTTCCGAGAATCGGATAGACATCCCATGAGCTGTACCCATAATGATCTCTTGCTGTCCATCGGTCAGCTTAACATCGATCAGGATATCATCATCACGCAAGGAAATACCGATCAGGCCGCCTTTGCGAATATTGGTGTAATCCTCAAGTGGCGTCTTCTTCACAACCCCTTGACGGGTAGCAAAGAACAAGTATCTGTCACTTTCAAATTCCTGAACTGGAATCACGGCATTAACCGATTCGCCCTGCTCGATCTGAATCAGGTTGATAATTGGTGTTCCCCGTGCAGTACGTCCAAGCTCTGGAATCTCATAAGCTTTGAGACGATACACTTTACCTTTATCAGTGAAGAACATGAGGTAATTGTGAGAGTTGGTCACAAATAGATGCTCAACAAAGTCGGTATCTTTGGTGTCCATCCCTACAACCCCACGTCCACCACGTTTCTGGCTGCGGTATGTGGATACCGGCAGACGTTTCACGTAGCCTGTATGGGTAATCGTGATAATAACCTCTTCACGTGGAATCAGGTCCTCATCCAGAATACTCTCTTCGCCTACAGTGATCTCTGTACGACGATCATCGCTAAAGCGGTCACGAATCTCTTGCAGCTCCGTACTGATAATCTCAAGCACCAGATGCTCATTGGCCAAGATTTCACGGTACTCCCTGATTTTAACCATCAGTTCGTTATATTCGTTCTCAATACGTTCGCGTTCCAGACCTGTGAGGCGTTGCAAACGCATATCAAGAATCGCTTGAGCCTGATCATGACTGAGTGAGAAGCGCTCAATCAAACCTTCTCTGGCTGCATCTGCATTACTTGATGAACGAATCAATGTAATAATCTCATCGATATGATCCAGCGCAATGCGCAAGCCTTCCAGAATATGTGCACGAGCTTCAGCCTTCTTCAGTTCAAACTGCGTACGTCTGCGAATAACCTCAATCTGATGCTGCAGATAGTGATACAACACTTCACGCAAGTTCAGGATTTTAGGCTCTTTATTTACAATCGCAAGCATGTTAATTCCGAAAGTGGATTGCATCGATGTGTGTTTGTACAAGTTGTTCAGAACAACCCCCGGATTCACGTCTCTGCGGAGCTCAATTACAACCCGCATACCATTACGGTCAGACTCATCACGAAGGTCTGTAATGCCATCAATTTTTTTATCACGTACCAACTCGGCGATTTTCTCAACGAGTCTCGCCTTGTTCACCTGATAAGGGAGCTCTGTAACGATAATTCTCGCTTTATTGTTATTCTCTTCGATGTTGGTTTTGGCCCGCATCGTTACTGAACCACGTCCGGTCTGATACGCTTGACGAATGCCTGAGCGTCCCAAAATGTAACCGGACGTTGGGAAGTCTGGCCCTTGAATGTAATCCATCAGTTCCATGGATGTAATATCCGGATTTTGAATCATGGCCTGTACACCGTCAATGACCTCTCCCAGATTATGAGGAGGAATATTGGTGGCCATACCTACCGCGATCCCGCCGACCCCATTGACAAGCAAGTTAGGGAAACGAGCAGGCAGTACGATTGGTTCATGTTCTTCACCGTCATAGTTCGGCTGGAAGTCAATCGTATCCTTGTTGATATCTCTGAGCATTTCCATTGCAATCTTGGAGAGACGAGCTTCGGTATAACGCATCGCTGCTGCCATATCGCCATCGACCGATCCAAAGTTACCATGTCCATCTACGTGCATATAACGCAGGGAGAAATCCTGTGCCATCCGTACCATCGTCTCGTAAACAGCAGAGTCACCGTGCGGGTGATACTTACCGATAACTTCGCCGACGATTCTGGCTGATTTTTTATGTGGTTTATCGGGTGTCATGCCGAGCTCTGACATAGCGTACAGAATACGCCGGTGAACCGGCTTCAATCCATCACGCACGTCAGGTAAGGCACGGCTAACGATGATGCTCATCGCATAATCCATAAACGATTCACGCATCTCGACGCCTATATCCCGATCTGTAATCTGAGAGTTCATTTCTTCCGCCATGCTGGACCTCCTTCTTGTCCTTCAACAAACGTTCCATTCCGTCATGCAAAAAAATTGATTATATGTGAAAAGCCTAACAAGGCTAAAACCGCGCAAGAACGCTACTCTTTATTATATTACTTTCACAAAAGTTACACAATTAAACGTCCGCTGGGCAATAGCCTTTCTTCCGGGAACTTCTGCGTCTCTGGGGATTCGCCCTGCCTTCCTCTCCAATTGCACATACAATGCTAGAAAAAGCGGCATGTGTACTGTGCCTACCGAGGCTAAAGCCGTTCCCGTTCTACGATCAAACTGCAAATTGTGCAGCTCATCGCACAAAACGCCATATTTCTCTATTATACCACTGAAATCGTCTCTTGTCCTTCGATTTCTCCGTGTCTTCCCCTCTTGAGAACTGAGCAAAACATGAAAGGACTGATGAATCTTGGGTATCCAGCGTGTCTCCAGCAAATGGGCCAAAACAGCTGTGTTACAACGCAGTCGCAATGTGAATGAATATATCCCTGTGACCCGAAAATATAGCCGTCAAACCCTGGAACGAATGACTGAATTATTTGAGTCGAACTATATCAAACCGGACCGTGGTACTTATGGCAATGGCGTCATGCGGGTGAAAACCACCCGAATGTACCAACCTGTATTTTATTCCGAAGATTCCACCACAGATGCAGAGGTTACTGAAGAACCCAATGATCGAAGCCTAACTGACGAAACCTTGGCGACCTCTGTTACCTCCAGAGCTACCCACCTCACAACAACGTATCAACTCCAATACGGAACAGAGGAGAGGTCATTTCACTCCTTGGATGATCTCGAACGGGCACTGAATGATCGCATTCAAAGACGTGACTATATCATTCAACAAGGAATCCCGCTGATGAAGCATCAGGGTTTGCCTTTTGACTTGCGCGTGTTGACCCAGAAAAATCTGCAACACAACTGGGAAACAACTGGTGTGCTGGGTCGGGTCGCCGCACCGGGCAAAATCATCACCAACATTCATGGTGGTGGACGATTGGCCACGTTTGAAGAACTCGTACTTCCCCATCTTCATCAGGATGGCTTCAAGAAGCTTCGCCATGAGCTATACCGATTAGGCATTCACACCGCCGTGCAATTGCAAACATCATTTCCAAGGCTCAAAGAGATTGGGATTGATATTGCGCTAGACGAAGAAGGGCGCCCCTGGATTCTTGAAGTCAATACACTGCCAGGCATTTATGCTTTTGGCTTACTGCCGGACAAGGAGACATACCGAAAGATCAAACGATATGCGATTGCATACGGTCGTCTGCCCTCCAAAAAGGGTAAAACCTCTCGTCCATCCCCTAAAGCACAGGCCTCGTCTGCTAAAAAACGTGTACGTCGGTAACAATTGAATACGGAGGTCTATTAGCTTCTCTCTTCAATGATTCCAATAATATAAAAAGGCGCCCTCGCAGGCGCCTCTTCGAATATCGTTAAATGTCGAGGTTTTTCACGTATTTAGCATTTTCCTGAATAAAGTCACGACGCGGTTCAACGTTATCCCCCATGAGGGTGTCGAACATGGTATCGGCAAGGATGGCATCGTTGATCGATACTTGCATCATAGTCCGGCTCTCCGGATCCATCGTTGTTTCCCACAATTGTCCGGCATTCATCTCACCGAGACCTTTGTAACGCTGAACGTTGAACTTCGCATTTTCGCCGAGCGTTGCAATAATTTCATCACGCTCTTTCTCGGAACCAGCGTAGCGAATCACTTTGTTACGCTCAATCTTGAACAATGGCGGCTGCGCAATGTATACATAGCCAGCCTCAATGATCTTGCGCATATACCGATACAGGAATGTCAGAAGCAGTGTTCGGATATGAGCGCCATCGACGTCGGCATCTGTCATTAAAATGATTTTGTGATAGCGGGCTTTGGCAATATCAAAGTCATCACCAATACCTGTACCCATCGCCGTAATAATCGCTCTAATCTCCGCATTACCCAAGATCCGATCCAGACGAGCTTTTTCCACGTTCAGAATCTTACCACGGAGCGGCAAAATGGCTTGGAAATGACGATCCCGACCTTGCTTCGCTGATCCGCCGGCAGAGTCACCTTCGACGATGTACAATTCGCTGATTGAAGCATCCTTGGATGAACAGTCGGCCAATTTACCTGGAAGAGAGCTTACTTCAAGTGCTCCTTTACGACGTGTCAGTTCCCGTGCTTTACGGGCCGCTTCACGCGCACGTGCTGCTTGCAGTCCTTTTTCCAAAATACGACGGGATACGGAAGGATTCTCTTCCAGGAATTCCTGCAGCTTCTCAGCAAACAAGGATTCGACAATACCACGCACTTCACTGTTACCAAGCTTGGTCTTCGTCTGTCCTTCAAACTGTGGTTCCGGAATCTTGACCGAAATAATAGCCGTCAAACCTTCACGCACGTCATCGCCTGAAAGGTTACCAGTGCTGTCCTTGATTACCCCCGCCTTACGAGCGTAGTCATTGATGATCCGTGTAAGGGCACTCTTGAAACCTGATTCATGCGTTCCGCCCTCATGCGTGTTGATATTGTTCGCGAAGGAATAGATATTCTCGGTGTAGTTGTCATTGTATTGCAGTGCAACTTCCACCTGAATGTTATCTCTGGAACCTTCGACGTAAATTGGATTTTCATGCAATACTTCGCGCTTCTGGTTGAGGAAGGAGACGTATTCGATAATACCGCCTTCGTACAGGAACGAGTTGGTTGCACCTGTACGCTCATCCGTCAGTGTAAGACCAATACCCTTGTTCAGGAACGCCAGCTCACGAATACGGGCAAGCAAGATGTCATATTCATAAACTCTCGTTTCCGTGAAAATTTCAGGGTCCGGATGGAACCTAACCGTAGTTCCTGTTTCGTCGGTCGTACCGATCACTTTCAGGTCATACTGTGGAGCTCCACGGCGATATTCCTGTTGGTAGATATGTCCTTCGCGTTTAACCGTTACAACCACTTTTTCAGAGAGAGCATTTACAACGGACACACCAACACCATGCAAACCACCGGATACTTTATATCCGCCGCCACCAAATTTCCCCCCTGCGTGGAGGACAGTCATAACTACCTCAAGTGCAGGACGTTTCATTTTGGCATGTTCGCCGACAGGAATACCCCGTCCGTTATCGACTACAGTTACGCTGTTATCTTCATGGATACTGACCTCGATGTGGTCACAGTAACCTGCAAGCGCTTCGTCGATACTGTTGTCCACTACTTCCCAGACCAGATGATGCAGGCCCTTGGAACTGGTGGAACCGATATACATTCCCGGACGCTTCCGTACGGCTTCCAATCCTTCAAGGACCTGAATTTCATTCGCATCATATGACGGTTGATTCATAGACATGCCTTTCACCTACTTCTATAGATTCAATATCGTAAATATGCGTTAACTAAGAATGTTTGCTGAAATAGGCAACGTCCTTCATTTCAGCCAGCTGTCCACATAAGGACAAGCAGCAAAAGACACACCTTTTATGCGACACCAACGCTAGAGATCAGGAAAAATGTGAGCCCGCTTCTTCAGCGTGGCTGAGGAAATAGGCGAATAGTACACAATGTTTTTGGTCACCACAATGGACTTGGCTTCCTCTTCGCCGATGTGTTCCACTGTTTTTTCCTGCTCGGCATGCGTGACATACTGCTTGGAGATCTTTGAGGATTTTTCAATCGATATATCAAAAATAGCGACCAATTCGGAAGAACGGATAATCTTCTCACCGCCCAGATGAATGTACATAAGCCCTCACTCCTTAGCGTTCAACCTGTCCGGCATGAACGTGATAAA
The DNA here is from genome assembly GCF_037991315.1 of Paenibacillus sp. FSL H8-0079. Taxonomy (NCBI): domain Bacteria; kingdom Bacillati; phylum Bacillota; class Bacilli; order Caryophanales; family Paenibacillaceae; genus Paenibacillus; species Paenibacillus sp. FSL H8-0079. Next base: position 4,077 of record NZ_CP150300.1, on the reverse strand, counting down.
TACTGGCATCTTTGAGCTTGTCAACGTTCAGGCTCTCGATCCCCGTAGCCGTAATAAAGGTTTGCACCTTACTCTGGAACGTTTCGATCAGCTGTGTCTGGCGAAAAGGATCCAGTTCGGACAGGACGTCGTCGAGCAGTAGGACCGGATATTCTCCGATTTCTTCGTGAATCAGTTCAATTTCCGCAAGTTTAAGGGACAACGCCGTTGTGCGCTGCTGCCCCTGCGAGCCATATGTTTGTACTTCCCGATCGTTAATGAAAAAGGACAGGTCATCCCGATGCGGCCCACTAAGGGTTGTGCCTCGGCGAATCTCCTGCTCTTTCATTTGTGATAATTTTATCATAAATTGGTCCATTAAGACAGCTTCATCTTCTTCAGCGGCTTCGCTGAAGGAAGGAAGGTAGGCCAGCCGCAAGACTTCTCCGCCTCCGGTGATCCCTTGATGAATCGTTTCTGCCCACTTTTGCAGTTTCTTTATGAATTGTTTCCTTTTTTTGACGATTTTAACACCATGCTCAACCAGTTGTTCGTTCCACACCTCAAGCATGGTCTGGGCCGACGCCCCTTGTCCCCATAGCTGCTTAAGTAAATTGTTTCGTTGGACCAGCACTTTTTGATATTGCTGCAGATGATACAGGTAACCTGGTGCAACCTGTCCAATCTCCATGTCAAGAAACCGGCGGCGGACCCCCGGTGTGCCTTTTACAATCTCCAGATCTTCCGGTGCAAACATCACGACATTAAGCGCTCCGACAAAATCACTTAACTTGCGCTGCTCCAGGCCGTTAATCTTCGCTTTTTTGCCTTGTTGTGACAAAGACAGTTCAAGCTTGACCGATCCGTACTTTTTGTCGACTTCTGCTGCAAGTCTGGCACGTTCCTCACCAAAACGGATTAACTCCTTGTCACGGGATGTACGGTGGCTCTTGGTGAGTGCAAGTACAAAAATCGCCTCTGCAAGATTGGTCTTTCCTTGAGCATTTTGTCCGATCAACAAGTTTACAGGACCAAAAGAGTCCAGTCTCAGATGTTCATAATTGCGGAAATTCTGCAGATCAATGCTGTTCACAAACACGCGGTAACCTCCCTTTTATCCCGTCCGTCAGGAGGCAGCAGGATCGAACTGGTCTTCTTATTCTGCGGCAACTTCGAATGTGCCTTCTCCGTCCACTTCAACGATATCCCCAGGGTATAACTTACGTCCCCGACGTTCCTCGGGCTCTTTATTCACACGTACAAGTCCCTCCTGCAGCAAAGCTTTGGCCATACCTCCGGTTGGGATGCAATCAGCCAGTTTCAAAAATTGGTCAAGCTTAATATATTCCGTTCGAATCGTAACTTGGTTCACTGTGATCTTCCTTTCGTTAGTTGGTCGTCCGATATGGCAATATGACGTAAAGGCTGTGACTGTCATCCAGCGGTTTCAAGATGATTGGACTCATGACGCCGGTAAAAGCGATCATCAGCTGCTCACTTTCAACGACTTTCAACACATCCAGCATGTATTTGGAGTTGAATGAGATTTTTAACGGTTCTCCTGTAAACTCGGCAGGTTCGATTTCTTCTCTTACTTTACCTAGCTCGGAAGAGCTTGAGGAAATTTCGACTGATCCCGAATCCATGGTTTGCATACGCACAATGTTTGTTTTCTCTTCACGCGACAGCAAATAAGCCCGGTCAATGGATTCACTTAATTTTTTTGTATCTAAAACGAGTTCTGTTTTGTATGACGTTGGAATAATTCTAGAAGTATCGGGATATGTTCCGTCCAGAATACGTGAGTAGAACAATACACGGTCAATTTTGAACAGGACCTGGTTATCTGCAACAACGATATCCACAAGGGTATTTTGATCCGGAACGATTTTGCTGAGTTCGTTCAGCGTTTTACCGGAAATGACCACGTTGTTAAAGCGAATACCTTCTGCATTATCCAGCATTGCAGATCGAGTAGCAAGACGGTGACGGTCTGTTGCCACAAATTTCAATTCGTTGTCACCCAAACTCCAGAGTACGCCTGTAAGGATTGGTGTTGTCTCATGTGTGGAAATGGAGAAGACGGTTTGTTTGATCATATTTTTCAGCAAATCTCCTGGAATGGAGACGGTTTGGTTTTCTTCAATGCTTGGCAGTACCGGGAATTCTTCCGGATCAAGACCTACGAGTTGAATCTCAGTCGCACCTGCAGAGATAAAGGTGTTGAAGTTCTCTTTGACTTCCATGTGTACTTCTTGGGATGGCAGCTTCTTGATGATCTCCACGAAAAACTTAGCTGGCAAAACTACACTGCCGGGTTGTTCTACCTGAACCACGCTTTTATCTCCATCTTCGAGCGGGATGAAGGATTGAATAGATATATCGGTGTCGCTTGCTGTCAACGTTACACCTTGATGATTCACGTCGAATTTGATACCGCTCAGAATTGGAATCGTTGTACGGCTCGAGATCGCTTTGGATACTTGCTGTATGGAATCGTTTAAGTAGTTTTTCATTATGCTGATTTTCATGGTTTCACTCCTAGCTGATTTTTTGGGTGATGGGGTGTTAAAAGGTGTTTTTCAAAGGCCGAAGGCTAAGCTCCGAAATGGCTATTTTGGAGATGATATCTTTAAGATCTTTTTAGTAATAATAGTAATAGGGGCACTGAATATGTGGATAAGTGGGTATAAACCCGTACACCCAAGCCTATCCACATGTGTATACGTTGTGCATAGGCTTGGGACTTGTTCAGGTTGGATTCTTAATTTTTTCGGTTAAGTTGTTGATAACTTTATAGAGATCCTGATCGATTTTTATGGCTTGGGAGATTTTTTCGTGAGCGTGTATGACAGTGGTATGATCTCGTCCTCCGAATGCTTCCCCAATTTTGGGCAGAGAAAAGTCTGTCAGTTCACGAGAGAGATACATGGCAATCTGTCTTGGGAAAGCAACTGCCTTGGTCCGTTTCCGTGCTTTGAAATCTTCAAGCTTAAGGCTATAGTACTCGCCGACCTTTTGTTGGATGTCATGAATAGTGATCATTTTGGGACGACTCGAAGGAATTATATCCTTCAGTGCTTCAGCTGCCAGATGAGTGGTTACATCTTGATTAGTCAGCGAAGAATAAGCAACAACGCGAATCAGTGCGCCTTCCAGTTCACGGATGTTGGTGTCAATCTGGTTGGCGATATACATCATCGCTTCATTCGGAATATCCAGGTTTTCTGCACGTGCTTTCTTACGCAAAATAGCGATTCTTGTCTCCAAATCTGGAGGCTGGATATCCGTAATTAATCCCCATTCAAAGCGAGAACGAAGTCGTTCTTCCAGTGTCGGAATTTCCTTCGGTGGTCTGTCGCTGGAGATGATGATCTGCTTCCGTTCCTCATGCAGCGCATTAAACGTATGGAAAAATTCCTCTTGTGTCGATTCTTTTCCCGCCAAGAACTGAATATCATCAATGAGCAGAATGTCGACGCTCCGGTATTTGTTACGGAAGCTCTCCCCGCGGTTGTCACGGATCGAATTAATGAATTCGTTCGTGAATTTCTCAGACGACAAATAAACGACTTTGCTGCCCGGATCATGCTCCAGAACGTAATGTCCGATCGCATGCATCAAGTGAGTTTTACCGAGACCTACTCCTCCATACAGAAAGAGAGGATTGTAAGCTTTGGCGGGCGCTTCAGCGACCGCCAGCGATGCGGCGTGGGCAAAACGGTTGCCCGGCCCGATGACAAATGTATCGAACGTATATTTCGGATTCAGCATGCTGAGTACCGCTTCTTCCTGTACAACTGTAGGCGTTGGCGCCGGTAGTTGCGGGTCCGGTTCAGCAGGCTTGTTCTCTTCAATGACAAATTTCACATCGACTTGTTTGCCAAGCAGCTCGTATACCGTCGAGCCAACCAATTTGGTGTAACGGCTCTCCAGCCATTCGACGGCAAACGTAGTTGGTGCGGAAATGACGATTGAACGGTCATTCAGCTTTGTGGCTTTGGTTGCTTTGAACCAGGTGTCAAAGCTGGGTTTGCTGAGTTTGTTTTGTATGATTGATAAAATTTGCTGCCATAAATCAGAAGTATGGCTGTCCAC